>OZ242948.1:0-3100158 GCA_965211635.1 Dehalococcoidia bacterium | reverse complement strand
GAGTTCGCCGACTTTCGCGGAGACTCGTTCAAGCTGGCCCAGCAGGCCGCCGAGAACTCCGAGGCGGACTACATCGTGTTTTGCGGCGTCCACTTCATGGCCGAGAGCGCCGACATCCTGACCACGCCGCAACAGTCCGTGATCCTCCCGAACCTCGCTGCAGGCTGCTCGATGGCCGACATGGCGCAGCCCGAGGATGTCTACGACGCCTGGGATGACCTTGGCGAAGTCGTCGATACCGAGCGCGTCATTCCGATCACCTACATGAACTCGGCCGCCTCACTCAAGGCCTTTGTCGGCAAGAACGGCGGCGCGGTCTGCACGTCGTCGAATGCAACCGCTGTGCTGGAGTGGGCGTTCGAGCAGGGCGACCAGGTGCTCTTCTTCCCCGACCAGCATTTGGGACGCAACACGGGCAAGCGCCTCGGCATCGACCCGCGTACGGAGACCGCGGTCTGGAGCCCGCGCAAAGTCAACGGCGGCCTCAGCGAAGATCGCATACGAGACAGCAAGATCCTGCTCTGGCAAGGTCACTGCTCGGTGCATATACGCTTCCGCGTCGATCAGATCGAGCGCGCCCGCGAGGAGCATCCCGGGGTTCGTGTCGTGGTGCATCCAGAGTGCACCCAGCAGGTCGTCGACGCAGCCGACGCCGACGGTTCGACCGAGTTCATCATCAACTACGTGCGCAATGGACCGCCCGGCGTCTATGCGGTAGGCACCGAGATCAATCTCGTCCACAGGCTGAACGAAGAAGTCGCAGCCGAGGGCAAGACCGCCTTCTGCCTGGATCCGGTGGTCTGCCCCTGTGCCACGATGTACCGGATTCACCCGGCCTACCTGGCCTGGGTTACGGAGGCGTTGATCCAGGATCGCGTCGTCAATCCGATCACGGTCGACGACGACACCAGAACGTGGGCCCGCGTCGCGCTCGACCGCATGCTGGCCATCACCTAGACGCACGCGGTCGAAGCAGATGCGCATCCTCGTCATCGGCAGCGGATTGGCCGGCATCAACGCAGCGCTTCTGGCCTCGGAGTTCGCCGACGTCACGCTGCTGAGCAAATCGACTCTGGAGCAGACGAACACTCAGCGAGCTCAGGGTGGTATCGCTGCCGCCGTTGCGACGTTTGACAATCCTCAGAGTCACGCCGAGGACACGATTCAAGCCGGCGCGGGTCTTTGTAATCCAATCGCCGTGCAAACGCTCACGGCCGATGGCCCCGCCGCGATTACTCGGCTGCTTCGGCTGGGCGTGGAGTTTGACCGCGAGGATGACGGAACGATTGCGCTCGCCACCGAGGGCGCCCACTCCACGGCCCGCGTACTCCACGCCGGCGGCGACCGGACTGGCCTGCACATTCAGTCCGCGCTGGTGCAGCGCCTCGCTGATGCGCGGGTTGAAGTGCAGACCGAGGTCGCGGTCACTGGACTCCTGATTGAGGCCGGCCGCTGCGTCGGCGTTACCACGGATCGACCCCAAACCCTGCTTGCCGACGCAGTTGTGCTGGCGTCGGGCGGCACGGGAGCGTTGTATCGAACCACCACCAATCCTGCAATCGCGACCGGCGACGGCGTCGCACTCGCATTCCTCGCCGGCGCGCTTGTTCGCGACGTTGAGTTCGTTCAGTTCCATCCAACCGCGCTGATCGCGGATAACGGCGCCTTCTTGATCTCGGAAGCGCTGCGCGGCGACGGCGCCGTGCTGCTGGACGCGGCCGGCGATCGATTCATGACCCGTATCCACCCCGACGCCGAGCTCGCTCCACGATCGGTCGTCGCTCGCGCCATCAGCGAAACGATGAATCGCGAGGGAACCAACCACGTCTTGTTGGACATCTCGGATCGCGATGCAGACTACCTGCGAACGCGCTTCCCCGGCGTGTACTGCGGAGCGCTGCAACGTGGACACGACATCACAACGGGACCGATCCCGGTCGCGCCTGCGGCTCACTATCACATGGGCGGCGTGTACACCGATGTCGATGGGCGAACCACGGTGCCAGGCTTGTACGCCGCCGGGGAGTGCGCCTCTACCGGAGCGCACGGTGCGAATCGCGTGGCCTCCAACTCGCTGCTCGAAGCAGCGGTCTTCTCGACCCGAGTCGTCAACGCGATCAGGCGAGACGGGTCTTGCGCGATAGCCCCTCAGCAGTCGGCCACCGTGCTCCACTGGCGACCCGGCGGCAGTGCGCCGTCACTCGATTCCTTGCGGACCCTGATGAACGACCATGTAGGAATCGCCAGGAGCGGATCGAATCTGCAGCAAGTCATCAAGCAGTTCGACGAATGGTCACTGAACGGCGTACCTGCGACTCACACAACGTTGCCCCTGGCGACAGTAACTGCGCGCCTGATCGCTGAGGCAGCGCTGAAGCGAACTGAATCTCGCGGCGCTCACCTTCGGTTGGATTTCCCCAGACTTGACCCTGACTGGAAACGTCACAGTCTCTGGCAACTGGCGCGCGAATGACCGCACTCGACATCACCATCGTTCAGCGCCTGGTTGATGCGTCGCTGGCCGAAGACCGTGCAGATCTCGATCTGACAACCGGTTCGCTGAGCAGATGGATCGACTGGCGTCAGGGAAGCGCTCAGATTACGGCTCGCGCCGAGGGCGTGGTGTGCGGCCTAGACTTCGCCCTCGCCGCCTTTGCCGCGCTCGATCCCGACGTGCGTTTCCTGCCCGAGGTCAGCGACGGTGACCGCGTCTCGAGTGGTCAGCCGATTGCCGAGGTTGGCGGTCAGCTCGATCCCATGCTGCGCGCCGAGCGCACCGCGCTCAACTGGCTGCAACGTCTCAGTGGAATCGCAACGCTCACGGCTGGCGCGGTTGAAGCGGCCGGCTCTCGAACCAGGATTCTCGATACGCGCAAAACCACACCCGGGCTGAGACCGGCAGAACGTTACGCAGTTCGCTGTGGCGGGGGACTCAACCACCGCGACTCGCTTGCCGGAGGCGTACTGATCAAGGACAACCACATTGCCGCCGTAAGGCTCGCCGGTGGAACACTCGGCGATGCTGTGCGGGCTGCGAGTGCCAACGTTGGCCCAGCAACCGGTGTAGAAGCTGAAGTGACCAATCTCGATGAAGCACGAGAGGCGCTCGATGCCGGCGCCGCAGCCCTGCTGCTGGACAACTTCGCACTCGAAGACATCCCCTCGGCGGTCGAGGTCGCACGCGTCTACAACGCCAAGACCGAGGCCAGCGGCGGCATCACAATCGATCAGATTCCCGAGATCGCCCGGGCGGGAGTCGACTTCATCTCCCTGGGAGCGCTGACCCACTCTGCGCCATCGTTGGACATCGCGCTCGACATCGGCGTGGAGTGATCGGAACCTGTTCGACACGGGTCCACTCCGACACCAGACTTCGTCATTGCCGATATGAAACTCCGTCAATGCCGCGCCTGCCGCGGCAATCTCGCTGCCTTTGGTACCAGCGTCAGTGCTGAACGCGTCGAGATACCCGCCGGCTGGCCCGCATTCGTTGCGGGGGCAAGCGCGGGTATGACGAGGCGGAGCGCACTCGCCTACTCCCGTCGCGGACGCTCCAGGTCGGACGAATCGATCACGATGGTGAACGGGCCGTCGTTGACGAGTTCCACCGACATCAGCGCTCCAAATTCTCCCGTTTCGACGGGCACACCCTGAGTGCGCAGCGACTCGGCGAAGTGATTGACCAAGGGCTCTGCCGCCTCCGGTCGCGCCGCCGCGGTGAAACTGGGGCGCCGACCCTTGCGCACGTAGGCGTGAAGCGTGAACTGGCTGACGACCAGCGCTGCGCCGCCGACATCGAGGAGGCTCAGATTGAAGCGACCGTCGGTATCGGCGAAGATTCGTAGTCCGGCGACCTTGGCGGCCAGCGCTTCGGCCTGTACTTCGGTGTCGCCCTCCGCGACACCGAGGAGGATCAGCAGGCCGTCAGCGATCGCGCCGATCACACGATCGTCAACACTGACAGCCGCACGCGTGACCCGTTGAAGAACGACTCTCATGCTGAAGCAATGAAACAGGCAGCAGGCCTTGCGACGGCAGGAGTTGCGGCGCTAGTCGGTCGCGGCAGCGGTAGGCTCGCGCTCCGACGACCCGGTGCCATTGCTTGAGACAGGCTCGGACTCGGAATCGCTGCTCTCGCCCTCGGAGCTGTCGTCGCGATCTTCATCGCGTCGCGACTTCCAGTTGCTCTTCTTGCTGTCAGTCGAGTACCAGCCGGATCCTTTGAAGACGATCGCTGGCGCGCTCGGGATGCGCTGCAGGGTCTGGTCGCACTCGGTGCAGGGTTGCTGCGCCGGGGCGTTCCAGCCTTCAAGCTTTTCGACCGTGTGACCGCACTCGAAACACTCGTACACGTAGCGGGGCACGAACTTCCTCCGCAAAGAACATGGGACAACACTCGATAAGTTATCACGAAGCGCCTCTGCGCGCTCTCTGAGTGCATGTATCGCGAGCACGTGCATATACTCGATCCACGTGCCCGCTTGCAGGGCGGGTCGCACGTGATTGAAGCGAGAAGCACCCGAGGAGCCGGATGACGACATCGATCTCAATGCGCGACCTGCTGGAGGCCGGAGTCCACTTCGGCCACCAGACCGGACGCTGGAATCCGAAAATGGCGCCATTCATCTATGGCGCGCGCAATGGGGTCCACATCCTCGACCTCGCTCAGACCGTTACGCGGCTCGAAGAGGCGACCGAGTTCACTCGGGAACTTGCAGCCAGTGGACAGCAGATCCTGTTCGTCGGCACCAAGCGCCAGGCCCAGGACGTGATCCGCAACGAGGCCGACCGCGCCAACATGCCCTACGTGGTGACCCGTTGGCTTGGCGGCACGCTGACCAACTTCCCCACGATTCGCAAGCGGGTCGACTACATGATCGAGCTGGAGCGCCGCGAAGAAGCTGGCCAGCTCGATTTGCTACCCAAGAAAGAGGCGCTGAGGCTGCGCGACAAGCTGACGCGGCTGCACCGCTACCTGCGCGGGCTGCGCGATATGCACACGACGCCCGGTGCGCTGTTCATCGTTGACGTGCCGCGTGAGCACATCGCTGTCGCCGAAGCGCGACGGCTGAAGATTCCGATCATCGCCGTCTGCGACACCAACTCCGATCCCAACTTGATCGACTACCCGATTCCTTCCAACGACGACGCCATTCGCGCCGTCCGCCTGCTGACCTCGCAGATCGCCGAAGCGGCCCAGTCGGGTGGCATGATGCGACAGAGCGCTGTCGAAGCTGAAGACGCCTACGCGGAGAACCAAGCGGAAGAAGCCGTCGCAGTCGACTGACCGGTTCGTCCCGATTGACAACCAACAACCGCCCAACCAGCGTCCAGAGGAGCAACCAACGTGCCCGTAACGATTGACCAGATCAAGGCCCTGCGTACCGAGACCGGCGCCGGCGTCATGGATTGCCGACAGGCGCTGACCGAGGCCAACGGTGACATGGAGCAGGCCCGGCTCGTGCTGCGCGAGAAGGGCATTGCCACTGCGGCCAAACGCGCCGACAAAGCCGTCAGCCAGGGACTCATCCACAGCTACATCCACGGTGGACGCATCGGCGTCCTGGTTGACCTGCGCTGCGAGACCGACTTCGTCGCCAAGACCGAACAGTTCAAGGACCTGGCGAAGGACATCGCGATGCAGATCGCGTCAATGAATCCTGACGCTGTCAGCGCCGACGAACTGCCGGCCGATGACCCCGACGCGGTCGCCCTGCTCGACCAGGAGTTCATCCGCGATGGTTCGCAGACCATCGCCGACCGCATCAACGACGTCATCGCCTCTATCGGAGAGAAGATCGAGGTCGCCCGCTTCACTCGCTACGAGATGGGCGAGTAGCTGCGAGTGGATACGCATTCGTCCTACGCGACTACTCTCTCGCCCCGCTCGGCGGCGGGAGATGCCAGAGGCAGAGTGGGGCTCCGGCTAGGTCGTGAAGAGCGGGGACGCTCTCCTTCACCGGCTATGTGGGAGCTTTCCCCCAGGGGGCAGCGGGATTGCGCGCCGGTCTCCAGAGGGGAGAAGCGTGGGGCAGGCTCGACGTGACCGATACACAGCCCACACCACGAGTCGTGCTTAAGGTCTCAGGCGAGTCGCTGCAGGGACAGCGGGGTTCCGGCATCGACTCGCACGCGCTCAACGACATTGCCCGCCAGATTGTCGAGTGCCGCAATCGCGGTGTCGAGATGGGCGTTGTCGTCGGTGGCGGCAACCTGTTTCGTGGGCGCCTCGCGGCCGAACTCGGCATGGCCGAGGCGACGGCGCACTATGCGGGCATGCTGGCGACCGTGATCAACGGACTCGCCCTGCAGGACGCGATCGAGGCCGCGGGCGGCGAAGTGCGTACGATGTCGGCGCTCCAGGTCCGCCAGGTCTCGGAGATATTCATTCGCCGACGCGCAATCAGACACCTGGAGAAGGGACGGATCGTGCTCTGCGTGGGCGGTACGGGGAATCCCTACGTCACCACCGACACGGCAGCCGCCCTGCGCGGGATCGAACTCGACGCCGACCAGTTGATGATGGGCAAGCACGGTACTGACGGCGTCTACACGGACGATCCAGCCGTCAATCCTTCTGCAAGGCGCTACGCCCATCTCAACTACCGCGATGCGCTACAGCAGAATCTCGGCGTGCTCATGGACGCCTCCGCGCTGGCGCTCTGCGAAGAGCACTCGCTGCCGATCGTCGTGTTCAACGTCGAGGCGGCTGACGCTATCGTGAAGACCGTAATCGATGGTCCCGACCTGGTTCGGGCCGGAACCCGCGTCGATCATGGCGCTACCGTTCTTGCCGACAACGTCTGACCGTCGACGGTCTTCACGCGAGGCGCACGACTGGAGCGCGACATGTCCGAAAACGAGCTCCTCGATCTTGCCTTTGACGACGCGAACTCGAGAATGGAGGGGGCTGTCAGCGCGCTGGAACGGGACCTGATGGTCGTGCGCACCGGGCGGGCTCATACTTCGCTGGTGGACCAGCTTCGGGTCGACTACTACGGCACCACGATGGCGCTGAACCAGTTGGCGACGATTTCCACCCCCGAGGCGCGACTGATCGCGATTCAGCCCTGGGACAGGAATGCCTTCGACCCGATCACCAAGGCGATCCAGCAGTCGGACATCGGCATCAATCCACAGTCGGATGGCATCCTGATTCGACTCGCGCTGCCCGAGTTGACCGAGGAGCGGCGACGCGACCTGGTCAAGATTGTGCACCAGAAGACCGAGTCCGCACGCGTTGCGATTCGCAACGTCCGCCGGCATATCCACGACGACCTGCGCGGCATGCAGCGCGACGGCGACCTCTCGCAAGACGAGGAGCGTCGAGCCGAGTCCGAGCTCGACACGCTGACTAGCCAGTTCATCGCTAAAGTTGATGCTGCGGGCAATCAAAAGGAGCGCGAGCTCCTCGAGGTCTAGTTGTGTCCAGCCCACCTGCCGCCGGCATCGAAGCTCCCGCTCTGCATCCATCAATCTCCGCGCCGATCAATGGTCGTCACGTTGGCGACCCGGAAGCGGTTCCCAACCACGTTGCCGTGATCATGGACGGCAATGGACGTTGGGCCGCCCAGCGCGGACTGCGGCCGACCGACGGCCATCGCGCCGGCACCGAGAACATCCGCTCGGCGATTGAGGCATTTGCCGAGCGTGGGGTCGGATGCCTGACCCTGTTCGCCTTCTCCACGGAGAACTGGAAGCGTCCGCGACCCGAGGTGAGGGGGCTGATGCGAATCCTCTCCTCAACCATCGACCGCGAGGTCAAGCCGTTGCACGAGGCTGGGGTCAGGTTGCGATACATCGGCCGACTCGACGCGCTCGATGAACGTCTGCGGCGCAAGATCGATGAGGCCATCGAGCTCACCCGCGACAACGACCGCATGACGGTCTGCGTGGCCTTCAACTACGGCTCGCGCGCCGAGTTGGTTGACGCAGTGCGACGGATCGTTGCCGATGGCGTCGATCCGGATGATGTCAGCGAGCGCATGCTGTCCGACTATCTCTACACTCGCGAGTTACCAGATCCTGACTTGATCATTCGCACGGGCGGCGACCAGCGGGTCTCCAACTTCTTGCTCTGGCAGGCTGCCTACGCCGAGTACGTCTTCTCGGACACCTTCTGGCCGGACTTTTGCGAGCGAGATGTCGACCTCGCCCTCGCCGCTTACGCCCAAAGAACTAGAAACTTCGGCGGACGCCCGGCGAATGGCACGTAGACGAGTAGCACCGTCATACCCGCACTTGCCGCGGGTATCTCGCCGTTCAAGGCACTGGTGTCGGTACTCGATGCGGCGAGATTGCCGCGTCGGAGCGCGGCAATGACGGAGGATTGGCGAGTGCGTGAACGCCTCTTCGCCGGCGGACTCGCAACCAGGCTGCTCAGCGCCGCCGTCGGCATGCCGCTCATCGTCGCGGCGATCCTGATCGGCGGACCGCTGTTCGCCGCGCTGATGGCCCTGAGCCTGGCCATCGCGCTCGGCGAGATCGCCAGCATCGCGGGACTTGACCGGCGCAGCCCGATCTTGCTCGTCGCTGTCGCCTCTGTCGGTGCGATCATTGGCGTCGCGACATCGGACTCTGACATCCCGCTGCTCTGGCCGCTCCTCGCCTCAGGCATCGGCATCGCCGGGCTTGCGACATTGGTCGCCGTCCGGTCTATAGCGGAACCTGATCCCGACCGACTCAAACCTCTCCTTGTGGGCGGTCTGGCGATGCTCGGCGGAGTCGTGTATCTCGCAATACCCGGCGCCACATTCGTTTTCGTCCGCGCCGCAGATCAGGGAACCGACTGGATGCTGCTTGCCGTGCTCTCAGTGATGGCGGCGGACGCGGCCGCATACGCCGGCGGCCGACTACTGGGCCGCCACCAGCTTGCGCCGTCTGTCTCCCCCAACAAGACCATGGAAGGAGCCGTGGCCGGTTGGCTCGGCGGATTTGGCGCGACAATCGCCCTAGACCAGATCCTCAACCTCGACGTTCAGCTCTGGCCGCTCGTTCTACTCGCCATCGTGCTGCCAATCGCGTCGCAGCTCGGTGACCTGGCCGAGTCATTGTTCAAGCGCGCGATGGACGTCAAGGACTCTTCCAACCTGATTCCCGGCCACGGCGGCGTACTTGACCGGCTCGACTCACTGCTCTTCGGTCTGCCCGTCGTATTCTTCTTCTTGCAATGGACGACTTGAACCGCGCCAACCAAGCGAACCAGGCCGAAGTCCCGCCGATCAATCTCGTGCTGCTCGGCTCAACGGGCAGCATTGGACGGCAGACCCTGGATGTGGTTCGGGCCATGCCAAGCCGATTCAACCTGCTCGGGCTGGCGGCGGGGCGCAATCTCGACGCGCTTGAGGCGCAGGCGCACGAGTTCTCGCCGACCTACATCTGGGCAGCCTCCGAAGATGCGGATCGGCTTGCCGGCATCGCTCGGCAAACCGGTGCCTCGGTCACGTCGATGGAGGAAATGGCCGCAGATCCTGACGGCGACGTGCTTGTCGTAGGGACCGCCGGGCGGGCCGGACTTGAACCGACGCTGACGGCGCTCGAACGCGGCGGCGCGGTGGCGCTCGCGAACAAGGAAGTTGTGGTCATGGCCGGGCAGCTCGTACGCGATGCGGTCGATCGCGGGGGCGGTCAGCTACGGCCGGTCGATTCCGAGCATTCAGCCATCTGGCAGTGCCTCTGGGGCGAAGACGGCCACGAGATTCGCCGCATCCTCTTGACCGCTTCCGGCGGGGCGTTGCGACATCTGCCCGTCGAAGCGCTCGCCGATGTCACCCCTGAGCAGGCGCTCGATCACCCCACCTGGAACATGGGCGACAAGATCACGATCGACAGCGCGACGCTGATGAACAAGGGCATGGAGACAATCGAGGCCAAGTGGCTCTTCGACGTGCCCTATGAACGGGTAGAGATTGTTCAGCATGCGGAATCGATCGTTCATTCACTGGTCGAGTTCGGCGACGGATCGGTCAAGGCCCAACTCGGCTATCCCGATATGAAGCTCCCCATCCAGCTCGCGCTCTCCTACCCGCAACGCCTGGAACCCACTGTCGAACCGCTTGACCTGGCTTCGGTCGGCACGCTCAACTTCTCCCGCCCCGATCTCGACCGCTATCCCTGCCTCAGGCTCGCTCAGCAGGCAGGACGCCAGGGCGGCACCTACCCGGCCGTGATGGCCGCAGCCGACGAGGTCGCGGTTGGCGCGTTCCTCGAGCGGCGGATTGGGTTCACCGAGATCGCGAGCTTCGTCAACCAGGCGATGGATGCTCACCGCAGCACGCCTGACCCGGACATCGAAGCGATCGACGCCGCCGACGCCTGGGCCCGCGGCTTCACGACCGGCCGTATTGCCGCCTCGGCGTAGGTGGAGGGTCTCTTCCTGGTCCTACGAACTCTTGCCTGCAACCAGCCATCCTGCGCCTCTGCGACTGGAGACCCGCGCGCAAGCCTTCACTTCCCCCCCCCCCCCCCCCCCCCGCAGAGCGGGGGGAGATGCCGAAGGCAGAGAGGGCTCCGAGCGGATAGCGCCGAGTAGCCCCCCTTCACCCGCTACGGAGATCTTTGCGTAAGTCGTCGGCCACCGGGTTTTCGGTAAGTGTTACTGTCCGCTGACCAGATAGGCGGATGGATTCCCGCCCCC
Organism: Dehalococcoidia bacterium; assembly: GCA_965211635.1. Classification (GTDB taxonomy): domain Bacteria; phylum Chloroflexota; class Dehalococcoidia; order Bin125; family Bin125; genus Bin125. The sequence goes on along the minus strand of OZ242948.1, from coordinate 3,089,522 downwards.
GCATCAAGTGCGGGGCAGGCTAGGCGGGAATGACGAAGTTTGGGATTACGTACAGGTCTCCTACGCGGGAGCTTCCCCCAAGGGGGAAGCGGGCCTGTGCGCACGCGCTTACGAGCGCGGAAGCGGCATTGGTAGTGGGAACGGGAGTATTTCGTTCGCCTTGCAGAACGTTTCGCCCAGCTCGCTAGTACGCTGGCCGCATGGTCTTCGTCGAAACGATCCTGCCATTCATTGGCATTCTGCTCGGCCTGGTTGTACTCCACGAACTCGGACACTTCGTCGCCGCCAAGCTGGCAGGCGTGCGTGTCGAGGAGTTTGGCATCGGCTTGCCTCCGCGAATCGGCAAGGGCTGGCAGTTCGGCGAGACGCTCTATTCCTTCAACTGGCTGCCGATCGGAGGCTTCGTTCGACTTACGGGCGAGGAAGCGTCCGGTCTGCTGATCACAGCTGTCGACCCCGACTCCCGCATGAGCAAGAACTTTGTGCCGGGCGACCGCATCCTGCAAGTCAACGGGAAGCGCGTCGTCACCCCCGACCAGTTTGTCGAGCGTTTCCTCGGCACGCTGGGCGAGGAGAAGAGAGTCCTGGCGTTTGACCATACGGAGCCGGACGGTCGCAAGACAAGCTGGTCGCTGACGCTGACGTACGAGGAGGATCCGGATCGGTCGGACAACCCGCCGCGCAACTACAAGACGACGCCGGAGATGCGCAAGCAGTTCATCAACGACAAGGGCGAGGCCGAAATCGGCGGCCTGACGGTCGGGATCGATCCGCGATCGCTAGGCGCAAAGTCGCGCCTCACTCGGATTGGCATTCTCAGCGCCGGTGCGGCAGTCAATGCGATCCTGCCGCTCTTCCTGTTCGCACTCGGCGCACTGATTCCCGACAACATCGCCGCCGGACCCGCTGTCGTGACCACCACCGTCGAAGGCGCGCCAGCGCACCAGGCCGGTATCCGAGCCGGGGACCGAGTAGTCGAGGTCGATGGCCAGGAGATCCGCAACGCCCTCGACCTGCAGCGCGTGATACAGCTCAATCTCGGCGAGGACCTGCTGTTTACGATCGAGCGCCCACAGACGGACATGTTGGCTAGCGGTGGAGCTTCGCAGGCGCCCGAACGCTTCCAGGTTGTCGTCCATGCACGGCTTGCCCCCCAACCGCTCACGCACATCGTTCAATCCGGCGACTCTGTGCACGAGATCGCAGACGAGCTCGGCGTCTCTGCGGCTTCCGTGATTGCCGCCTGGGGCATTGAGACCGAAGAGCTGCGCGAGGGATTGGAACTCGACTTCCCTGGTGGCGTCACTTACGTCACCGAGAGCGACGACACCATGCTCAGCATTGCGAGCGAGCAGTCGGTGCGCATGGCCTCGGTCTACGCCGCGCTGGGCATCGATCCACTGCATCCGCCCCCTGGTACAGAGATCGAAGTACGGCAGGGTGCGACCGGAATCTCGGTTGGCGACGCGTCCAGGCTGATCGAGCGGCGCAGCCCCTCAGTCGGCGACTCCATCGCCGCCGGCTGGACCCAGACTCGCGATACCTTCATCCTCGTTCGCAACCGGATCCGTTCGTGGATCGCCGGGGGCGAGCCGATTGAGCTATCCGGACCGGTTGGCATCGCCCGGGTCACGGGCGAGGTGGTCGATCGCGTTGGCTGGTCGCGCCTGATCGAGCTGGCCGCCCTGATCTCGCTCAACCTGGCGATCATCAACATTCTGCCACTGCCGATGCTCGACGGGGGTCGGATCATGTTCGTGCTGATCGAGATCGCCCGTCGAGGCAAGAAGATCAGCCCCGAGCGCGAGGGCCTCGTTCACATGGCCGGCTTTGCGGCGCTGCTCGTGTTCATCGTCGTGATCAGCTACTTCGATATCATCAAGGCGATCTCGGGCGAACCGGTGATCCCATAGTGAGCGCCGAGGTCTGTCAAGATGCCGAGTCCAGCCATTGGCGGGTCATTTCGGCGTGTCCGACATGTTCGGCGGTGTGGGCGAGGGCTCGGCAGACCAGCTCGTGACCGCTCAGGTTCTTGTCCATGAACATGTGGTGGTGGAGACCCTCCCAGGCGTCGTCCGCGAGACCTTCCAGCGCCGACTCGATTGCGGCCCGCGCACCCGCCCAGCGTTCGGCCAGCAGACCCTGCGGATTGTCGACAGAGGCAGCCTTCGAGTCGAACTCGGCCTGGCGGCTGCGATCGACCTCGAGGCCCGCCAGGACCTGCACGAAGTTCCATTCGGTCGCCGAGATCGCGTGCGTGGCCAAGACGAACATCGACGACGATTCGTCCCAGGGCGCGGTGTCAAGCTGTTGCGCCGAGAGTCCGTCGGCGGCGGCGAGGATGCGCTCGATCAGTTCGCTGGCGGTCTCAAGGGCGGGCTGTGCGGGACCGGAAAGGGGCATCGTCGTCTCCTGACAGATGCGAGCTTGTTCGTATACTCCGACTGATTGCAGAGGCGAGTGCATTGTATCCGCGTCGCTCGAGGGCCAAGCCTCACCCCTTCTGCCTGGCGGCATCTCCCCCTCAAGGGGGAGAGGGAGCGCGGATTCGATCAGGAGAGCGCGATGAGACCCGATCCGCAGACGCAGGCGTTGAATGTGATGATCGAGGAAGCCTCGGCGCAGGGCAAGCCCTGGCACGAGATGGAGCCGCAGGAACTGCGCGACACGCTGGCTAAGGGCGGGCCGTTCGGTCCGCCGCCGCCGCGACTGGACGACATCGCCGAGGAGCGCACGATTCCCGGTCCCGCCGGTGAGATTCCCGTACGCGTCTTCATACCGCCGGTGGTGCGCGGCGTCTACCTGCACATCCATGGCGGCGGCTGGGTGATCGGCTCGCACGACGCGCAGGACGAACGTCTCTGGTCGCGCGCCCAGGTGACGCAGCAGGCCGTGGTTTCGGTCGGCTATCGACTATCACCCGAGCATCCCTATCCCGGTCCCAATGAGGACTGCGAGGCGGCGGCGGTCTGGCTGGTCGAGAACGGCCAGTCGGAGTTCGGCACCGACGTGTTCACGATCGGCGGCGAGTCGGCCGGCGGTCATCTCTCGGCGGTGACGCTGTTGCGGATGCGAGACAACCACGGCTACTCCGGCTTCCAGGGCGCGGCGCTGACGTACGGCGTCTACGACTTGCGGCCCTCGCCCTCGGCCAAGCTGTGGGGCGATCGCAACCTGATCCTCTCGACGCCAATCATCGAGTGGTTCATCGACCACTACGTCACGCCGGAGGAGCCCGAACTGCGCAGCCATCCCGATGTGACGCCGCTGCTCGCCGACCTGTCGGACATGCCGCCGGCGATCTTTACTGTGGGCACGCTGGACCCGTTGCTGGACGACTCGCTGTTCATGGCCGCCCGCTGGCAGGCGGCCGGTCACGAGACCGAGCTGCACGTCTTCCCCGAAGCCCCGCACGGCTTCGACGGCTTCCCGACGCCCGCCGGAATGGACGCGACGAATCGGATCAACAACTTCCTCAGCGGCTGCGTGGGGTAGTGGAACACATCACTCACCACTCCTGTGGGTGTGTCCCCGCTCCCCCTCGCAGGGGGAGCTGCCGAAGGCTGAGGGGGTCCCACACGCATGGAGGTGGGGTGCTAGTCACTCGCTTCGAGCGCTTCAAAATCCGGCTCGTGAACCTCCGGGGCCTGTAGGTTGCGGATGTCTGTCAGCACCGACTCCGGTTCCTCGAAGCGACGTGACTCCTCGATCTCGCTGAGTTCTTCAATCCGCCGAGCTTGCGGCAGCACCCGTGATTGGAAGGAACCTACCGACTTGTTGTATGTGTCGACGACACTGACAAGCTGATTGCCCATTCGAACGATGTGACCTGTGTATGTCCCTAGACGGTCATACAGTTCACGCGCCGACTCTGCAATGTCCTGTGCGTTCTGCTGGATTGCCTGCTGCTGCCATGCCAGCGCAACCGTTCGAAGGAAGGCGATCAACAGCCCGGGAGTCGCTATCAACACTCGATGACGTTCCCAGGCTTCCTGCCAAACACCGCTGTTCGCGTCGATCGCCACATCGAGCATCGGATCGGTTGGCACGTACATGACAACGAAGTCGGGGGAGTGATCGACCCATTTCGAGTAATCGCGTCCCTTCAGTGCTCGCGCGTGGCCAAGCAAGTCGCGCGCGTGATCGGCGAAAAGGCGCTTCCGCTCGTCCCTGTCATCCGTTTTCATCGCTGCGTCATATGCCTTATGCGGCGTTTTCGCATCAACCACAACTTGAACGCCGCCGGGAATGTGTACTACAACGTCTGGCTGCGCCGATCCACTGTCAGTCGCGAACTGGTGTTGCTCAATGAAGTCAACGTGGTCTGTCATGCCTGCGGCGCGCATCACGTTACGTAGGTGTTCTTCGCCCCATTCACCGCGTTTCCCTGGGTCGTGAAGTATCCGTCTCAGGCCGCTCGTTTCTTCCAATAGGCGCTCGACTCCTCCGGAGACTTGCGCGTAATCGCTGGCGCGGCGCTTATCCGATTCATCAACGTACTTTTGCAGCTCTATCAGACGTTCGCGGACAGGCTTGACCAGGTTGCCGACGGCCTCCTGGCTGACTTCGGACTGCTGCTTGGTCAGGTCGCGAAACTCCTTGATGAAGTCCTCGCGGGTTGATTGCGTCACGCTGGACGCGATGCCCTTGAAACGGTCCTCCAACTCGGCCCGAAACGTGTTCATTTCTTCTACGCGCGCCGCATGGTCTGCTTCGATCCGGGAGAGTTTGCCGTTGGCTTCCAAAAGCTCCTGCTCCCGCTGTCTCTGTGTGTTGCGGGCCTCGTCTCGTTCCGCTCTCAAGGTCTCTGCTTCGCGAACACGTGCACGCTGTTCGTTCTCGGCGGTGGCCTTCTCGATTTCAACCTGCTGAGCAGTCTGTACAGCCTGTTCCAGCTGCTCGCGCAGCAGTGTCGCTTCATCCCGAACGCCCACGATCTCTCGGCGACCAATCCAATACACGCCTGTCGCCACCGCCAACCCCATGATCAAGCCAATGACAATTTCCACGACGACCTCCCGAAACTTGCGCACATCCGACCGTCTCGATGCTATCTAATGGACGTAACGGCAGTGACTGAGAGGGGACGGGCCATGCGGCGGCTGTTCAGGTCTGCAACTGCGGCGCTGGTTCTCGTTGCGGCGCTGTCTGCGATGGCGAGCTGCGCCTCGAGTGACTCGGTCAGCGGCGAGGTCCGCTTTCACCGCAACGTCGAGCTGCCGCCGGGCGCAACCGTCACGGTGACGCTGCAGGACACGTCACTGGCCGATGCCTCCGCGATCGAGTTGGGAACCGACGTGATCAACGACGCCGCGCGTCTGCCGGTCCGGTTCCGCATCGAGTACGACGGCGAGAAGATCGATGACCGCAATGAGTACTCCCTCAGCGCACGCGTCGAGGCGAATGGCGAGTTGCTCTACATCAACGACACGGTGCATCCCATCATCACCGGAGGCAATCCGCGCAACAGCGACGTCCGAGTGATTTCAGTCATCGAGTTTGACCAATGCGTCGAGCCGCTCAGGGGGCAAATCCACTCCAGCTTCTGGGACGGAGATCTGCCAGATGACGCGATCATGGAGATTCGGCTCTGGGACGTCTCCGAACCGGAGCAACGGTTTGTCGTGGTGTCCGGGATGTTCGAGGACCTGGGCTCGTTCCCAATCGAGTTCGAACTGCCGCATGAGGGCGTTGAGGTCAGCCGCCATCGGCGCTACGAGCTGGAAGCAGAGGTCTGGTTCGACAATGAGCTGCAGATGCACATCCCCAACGCGGAGTGGAGGCGAACCGTCCTGCCCTTCTGCCCCGACGGCGACGAACTCTCAATCGTCAACGATGTCTTCCCGGTCGCGGAGTTTCCAGCGGAGTGAGCGCGTAGCTCAGCTCCCTCTGGGTGCAATAATGATCCCGAATCCGCGATGCGCCGCGGCAATGATTGCATGAGCCGCGACTCCACCGAGGGAGACGAAGATGGAAGTTCCGCTGCTGGTCAACGATTTCCTGCGCCGCGCGTCGAAGCTGTACGGGCCGTCGGAAGCGGTCGTCGACGGCGACAAGCGCTTTACCTGGTCCGAATTCAACGCCCGCGTCAATCAGCAGGCGCACGCGCTGCTCGACGCCGGGATCGGCAAGGGCGACCGCGTTGCGATCATCGCGCCCAACTCGCACCAGTTCCTCGAGTCCTTCTACGCGACGGCCGCCATCGGCGCCGTGATCGTGCCGATGAACTACCGACTGGTGCCGTCCGACTTCGAATACATGCTGGAGCACTCCGGCTCGAAGGTCGCGCTGGTCGACGCGGAGTTCCTCCACCTGGTCGACGAGGTGCGCAGCGGGATCAACACCGTTGAGCACTACATCGCGATCCCATATGGCGACGCCGAGATTGTGACCGGCTGGACCAACTACGAGGACTGGATTGCGGCCCAGCCGACAGAGCAGCCGCCCGATCCGGGCCTGGACGAGACCGACCTGCTCTCGATCAACTACACCTCCGGCACCACGGCGCGGCCCAAGGGCGTGATGATCACGCACCGCAACGCCTACATCAACGCCTACAACTTCATCGCCCACCTGCGAATCTCGCAGGACGACGCCGAGATGTGGACGCTGCCGATGTTCCACGCCAACGGCTGGGGCGGGCCCTACGCGATCACCGCGATGGGCGGCAAGCACGTCGTCCTGCGCGCGCCCGATGCGGCCGACATCTACCAGGTGATCCAGGACGAGAACTGCACCTTCGCCTGCATGGCGCCGGCAGTGCTGGCCCGCATCCTCGAGTTTGAGCGCAAGGACGAGTACGACATCTCCGTCAAGCCGCGCTTCACCGTCGCGGGCGCGCCGCCGCCGCAGTCGTTCATCGAGCGGCTGGAGAAGGAACTTGGCTGGGAGTTCATCCAGATCTACGGCCTGACCGAGACTTCGCCGATCCTCACTGTCTCCGAGGTCGCGCCCTTCCTCAACGCGAACGAGGACGGCTACTTCGGCACCAAGGTGCGCGCCGGGCACGACGTGATCGGCGTCGAGGTCAAGGTCGTGCGCGACTCCGGACGCGAGGTCGCCTGGGACGACGAGGAGGTCGGCGAGGTGGTCGCACGCTCCAACGTCGTGCTACGCGGCTACTGGGAGCAGCAGGAGGAGACCGACAAGGTCATCGTCGACGGATGGTTCCACACAGGCGACATGGCCACGGTCAACGCCGAGGGCTACATCAACATCGTCGACCGGGCCAAGGACGTGATTATCTCGGGCGGTGAGAACATCTCCTCGATCGAGGTCGAGGACGTGCTCTACGACCATCCCGCCGTGCTCGAAGCGGCCGTGATCGGCATCCCTTCCGAGCAGTGGGGCGAGACCCCGCTCGCGCTAATCGTCCCCCGAGAGGGCCATGCGGTCACCCGAGACGACATCGTCGCACACTGCCGCTCAAACATGGCCGGCTTCAAGATTCCCCGCAACGTCGAGTTCGTCGAGACCCTCCCCCGCACCGCCACCGGCAAGCTGAAGAAATTCGAACTGCGCGAAGCCTACTGGGAGGGCGTCGAGAAGCGGGTGAACTGATCCAATACCTCCCCCTCTGGGGGAGGTGCCCCGAAGGGGCGGAGGGGGCCCGCCGAGGCGTCAAGGATGGCAAAACGCGAGTACGAGTACGCGCCGCGGGAACAGATCAACTTCGCCAGGCAGTTTCGGAAGAACGCCACCGAAGCTGAGATTCTGGTTTGGAGCAGACTCCGCCGTCGCCTGGTAGGGGGTCATCGTTTCCGTCGCCAACACCCAAACAGGGAGATACGTCGTCGATTTCGCATGTGTGTCGGAAAAGTTGATCATCGAACTTGACGGCGGCCAGCATGGCGAGCGACAGCATGCTGATGAAGTACGTACAGCCTCACTGGAAGCTGCGGGTTACCGTGTGCTGCGATTCTGGAACGATGAAGTGTTTCGTGACCTTGACACTTTGGTGGAACGGATCGCGGCCGAGTTGCCGTAGCGGGCGGCCCCCTCAGTCGCTTCGCGACAGCTCCCCCAGAGGGGGAGCTCTTAGTCGCTAGTCCATCTCGACTGATGGCGTGCGCACGTGCTGATGGGCGCGCAGGTATTCGCGGGTCATCATCAGGGCGGTGATGCCTTCTCCGACGGCGGCGCCGAGTTGCTTGGTCGAGCCGGCGCGGGCGTCTCCGGCGGCGTAGATGGCGGGAATGCTGGTCTGGAAGCGTTGGTCGGTCCGGATGAAGCCGCGCTCGTCGAGGTCGACGACTCCTTCGAGGAATCCAGTGTTCGGCTGTAGGCCGATGAAGACGAAGACGCCGTCGGGAGAGGTCTGCGTAGTGTCGCCGTTGGACTGGAGCGTGAGCGTGGACAGCTTCGACTCGCCCTCCATCGACTCGACGCTGGTGTTGAGCGAGACCTGGATCCTGGGGTGGGAGCGGACCTTGTCCTGCAGCACCGAAGACCCGGATAGCTGGTCGCCGCGATGGATGATGTGCACCTGCTCGGCAAACTGGGTGAGATACAGCCCCTCTTCGAGCGCCGAGTTGCCACCGCCAATCACCGCAAGCTGGGATGCGCTCGCGTAGAACGGTCCGTCACAGGTCGAGCAAAAGTGCACCGAGGAGCCGATCAACTCTTGCTCGCCAGGTACGTCGAGCCGTCGGTAGGTGCTGCCCGGCGTCAGAATCGCTGCGTGCGCGGCGACCCGATCCCCGCTGGACAACGTGACCTCGACATCGGAGGGGGCTGAGATCTCCACCGCGCCGACGGCCGACAGCAGATCGACGCCGAAGCGCCGCGCCTGGGCGACGAAGCGGGCCATGAGATCGTCGCCGTCGACGCCGTCGGGGAATCCCGGGTAGTTGTCGATCCGATTGGTCAGTCCGGCCTGTCCGCCAAGCGCGGAGCGCTCGACCACGACCGTGTCGATGCCCTCGCGGGCGGCATAGATCGACGCGGCCAGTCCGGCCGGTCCGCCGCCGACGATGGCAAGGTCGTAGTACTCCCGTTGCGGGCGGACCTGGATGCCGAGCGCCTGCGCAAGTTCCTCGTCGCTTGGCTCGATCAGCATTCCGCCGTCGGACAGGACGATCGTGGGAATCGAACGGCCGCCGTTCTGTAACTCTTCGACGGTGGCGAGCGCATCGGCGTCCTGGTCGATGTCGATCCAGTCGTAATCAATCCGGTGCTCGCTGAGGAATGCCTTCGAGCGCCGGCAGTCGGGGCACCAGGGCGCGCCGTAGACCTTGAGGTCAGCCATCGTCCTGCATCCGGGCCAACGCGGATACGCCGTCCTCGTCCAGCCGGTAGAGCAGCCATTCCGACTCGTCGGTCATGCCCAGGCGGTGGTAGAACTCGCGGGCCGGGTTCCAGTCGAGCACCGACAGGTCGAGTCGATTCCAGCCGCGCGCCTCGGCGATCCGCGCGAGCTCCTGCATCAGGGCGAAGCCCGCGCCCGTACCCCGCGCCGCGGGGACCACGAACAGGTCCTCCAGGTAAAGCGACGGCGTCCCCAGCCAGGTCGAGTAGTGCGGGAAGAACAGCGCCATACCGACCGCTTGGCCGTCTCGCTCGGCGATCAGGGTCTCGAAACCGCGATTCGGACCGAATCCGTCGCGGCGGATGGTCTCGACGGTTGCCTTGACCGTAGAGCGCGGCTCGTGCTCAAACTCGGCTAGCCCGACGATGAAGTCGAGGATGGTTTGTGCGTCGTCGGGGACGGCTTCGCGGACGGTGATGTCGGACACGGTCGTCCCGCCTACTCACCGGTGAAGACAGGTGGCCGCTTCTCGATGAAGGACGCCTGCGCCTCGCGTACGTCGTGCTCGGAGCGTGTCGCGTGGGAGATCGCGGTGATCTCGTTACGCAGCGCCTCCTCGAGCGTGGCGTTGAGGTTGCGCTGCATCACTCGCTTGGCCGCGCGCGAGGCCAGCGGCGGCCAGAAGGCGATCTCGGAAGCCAGCGCACGGGCTGCGTTCATCAACTCTTCGTGCGGGACGCGCTTGTTGACCAGGCCGATCTTCAGCGCCTCGTCCGACTCGACGAAGCGGCTGGTCTGGACCAGCTCAGCCGCCTTCGGATACCCGACCACGCGCGGTAGGAACCAGGTCATGCCGGCATCAGGGCTGAGCGAGCGCTCGAGGAAGACGACCTTGAATCGCGCCTTCTCGGAGGCGACGCGCAGATCGCACGATAGGGCCAGGCTCATGCCGGCGCCCGCAGCGACGCCGTTGACCGCGGCGATGGTCGGCTTGTCGAGCTGACCGAAGGCCAGCGCCTGGTGTCCGACCCAGCCGAACTCGTCCATGCGGTCGTTCTGCGTATCCGGAGCAGAGTCGCGCGGCCGAGCCGTGAGGTCGGCGCCCGAGCAGAACCCGCGCCCCGCGCCGGTGACGATCACGACTCGCACGTCGTCGTCGGCCTGGAGCTGATTGGCGGCGGCGACCATTTCGTTGTGTAGGTCGCGGGAAAGGGCGTTGAGCTTTTCTGGTCGGTCCAGCGTGATCGTGCCGATCTGGTCGGAGATTTCGAGGCGCAGACGTTGGAAGGTCATGTGTCGCTCCGTTCGTTGAGCAGCCTATCGCGCATGGCCGCGATCTCCCCAAAGCGGAAACAATCGCCGGCGTGATCGTTGACGATGCCCACCGCCTGCATGAAGGCGTAGCAGGTGGTCGGTCCGACAAAGCGAAAGCCGCGACGCTTGAGCTCGCGCGACATGGCGCGCGATGCGTCGGTCTGCGACTGCAACTCCGAGCTCGGCTCGTTGCCGGACTCTGCGTATGCCCAGACGACATCGGCGAGCGACATGCCCTGTTCGCGCAACAACAGGATCGCGCGGGCATTGGCAATCGTCGCCTCAATCTTGCCGCGATGTCGGATAATGCCCGTGTCCTGCACGAGTTCCTCCACGCCGGATTCGTCGATCTCGGCAACCTCTTCAATGCTCCAGTCGAGGAATGCACGCCGGTAACCGTCACGCCTCATCAGGATCGTGTGCCAGGACAACCCGGCCTGGGCGCCCTCGAGGGTCAGCGCTTCGAAGAGCGTGGATTCGTCACGCGACGGCAGCCCCCACTCGAGATCGTGGTAGGCGATCTCATCAAGGTCATCACCGGGCCAAGAACAGCGGTTGGTCACTGGAGTCGAACTCGGATCCGGATGTCCTGTTGCGACCTAGAGGATAGTGGTGTCGCGTGGGGCGGTTGCCCGGGCGCGAGTAGCCTGTGCGCATGGCCTTTGTGCTTGGCGTCACTGGTTCGATTGCCTCGGGCAAGTCGGTACTCTGCCGGCACCTGGTCAACTTCCACGGCGCCAGGCACATTGACGCCGACCGCCATGTCCACACGATGTACGAGCCTGGCAATCCTGCCTTCGATCGGATCGTGGCTCGGTTTGGCGAACAGGTTGTTGGCGCGGACGGTTACATCGATCGCAAGGCGCTGGGCGACATCGTCTTTGGCAAACCCGACCTGCTGGCCGCGCTGCGGACCGCGATCGGCGACATTGAGGGTGAGTTCATGGGCCTGCTTCGCGAGTTGAAGAGCGATCCGGCGCCAATCGCCGTGTTTGAAGCGGTAAGGCTGTTCGAGGGTCCCTACATGGCGATTTGCGACGCCGGTTGGCTGATTGCCGCAGAGGACGACCGGGCAATCGACCGGTTGATGGCCCGCAACAGTCTGACGCGCGAGGAAGCCGAGCAGCGGATGGCCTCGGCGACGCCCTGGACAGAACGCGCAGACAAGGCCGACATCGTATTGCACAACAATGGATCGGTCGCGGACTTTCAGGCGGCGATCGATGCGGCCGTCGCCAACGCGCTGAACGCCCGCACGTAGCCGCTAGCCTCTACAGACACCTCGAACACTGACTTTGGAGGCCAACATGGGCGCTCTTGACGGACTGCGCATAATCGATTTCGGACAGTACATGGCCGGTCCCCTGGCCGGGATGATGCTGGCCGACAACGGCGCGGACGTGATTCGCGTCGATCCGCCCTCCGGTCCGATGTGGGACACGCCGGCCAACGCCGTCTGGAATCGAGGCAAGCGGCGCATCTGGCTCGACCTCAAGACGGCCGACGGACGTCGCACCGCGCAAGAACTGATCGCTTCGGCAGATGTCGTGGTCGAGAACTTCCGCCCGGGCGTCATGGACAGACTCGGACTCGGCGCTGAGGAATCGACGGCCAACAACGATCGATTGATCTACCTGTCGATGCCGGGATTTGCGTCCGACGACGAACGCGCCGCCATCCCCGGCTGGGAAGGCGTGGTTTCGGCCGGCGTCGGGACATACAGCGGTTCGCTGGAGCGGCAGTATCCGTCGCCGGTCTACACGGCGGTTCCGATCGCTTCGTCGTACGCCGCGTTTGTCGGCTGCGCCGGTGTCGCAATGGCCCTGGTCGCCCGTGAGCGCGACGGCTTCGGGCAACGAATCGAAGCCTCGCTGCACGACAGCATGTACCAGGCGATCGGCGTTCGAGGGATCAAGTTCCTCGACCGCGACGCGCCGGGCGGTCCGGTGCCGTGGGTCGGACCGTATGAGTGCAAGGACGGACGCTGGGTGTTCTTCCATGCCGCCTATTCGCACTTCATTCGCCAGTTCTGCGTCGCCGCAGGCGTGCCCCAGTGGCTGGATGAACCGTGGTCGAAGGCCTTGGAGATCCGCCAGGACTTCTCCCTCGCAGATGTCGCCCGCGCGCAGCTCACCAACATCTTCCTCACGCGCACGGCACAGGAGTGGGAAGACCTGATCAACGAGGCCGGTCCGCCGACCGTGCGCGCGCTCGACTCGGCCGAGTGGCTGCTGGAGCCGCACGCGCGCGAAGCGGAGATCATCGTCGAACTGGACGATCCCGAAATCGGGCCGATGCTGCAGCCTGGCATCCAGGTGCGGATGTCGAAGACGCCGGGTGAGATTCGCGGTCCGCGCAAGGCGTTCGACGCTGACCGGGAGGACATCCTGTCTGAGCTGCAGTCGACCGTCCCGGCGGCGATGCGGGCGCCCGGCAACCGTCTTTCGCAGGCGCTTGAAGGCATGACCGCGCTCGACCTTTGCATCATCCTCGCCGGACCGACCTGCGGCCGTACGCTGGCCGAGTTCGGCGCAGACGTGGTCAAGATCGACAATCCCTTCCGCGAGAACGGCATCCTGCTGCACGAGGACATCAACCGCGGCAAGCGCTCGGTCCTGCTCGATCTCAAGCGGGAGGAGGGGCGAGAGCTGTTCATGGAGTTGGCTGCCGACGTCGACGTGGTTGTTCAAAACTACCGACTGGGCAAGGTCGGCGGACTCGGCGTCGAGTATGAGTCGGTCAGGAAGATCAATCCTGACGTGATTTACGCATCGCTGAACGCGTTCGGCGAGATCGGTCCCTGGGCGCATCGCGCGGGCTGGGAGCAACTGGCGCAGTCGGCGAGCGGGATGCTGACTCGCTACGGCGACACCGTGCCGACGCTGCAGCCGTTCGCGATCAACGACTACGGCACCGGCATCAACGGCGCGTTCGCGGTCGGGATGGCGCTCTACCACCGGCTGCGGACCGGAGAGGGTCAGCAGGTCTTTACCGCGCTCGCCCGCACGGCAAGCACGCTGCAGTCCAACATGCTGCACGGCTACGAGGGCAAGCGCTGGGACGAGCCGGCCGGCCAGAGCGCGCTTGGCGAGGGTCCGACCCATCGTCTCTACGAGGCCTCGGACGGATGGCTGTTCGTCGGCTCGCATTCCAATCAAGCCGATCAGATTCCGTCCGAGGACGAATTCAGAACTCGCACCGTCGCCGAATGGGTCGACGAGCTGGTGTCGCGCGGACTCGGCGCGGAGCCGGTCGGCACGATCGAGGACGCGATGACCAACGAGCGCGCCGTCCGCCTCGGATTCTCGGTCACCCGCGAGCACGAGGGCCGAGGCCGAGTGCGGACCAACGGCCCATCAGTCCGCATGGGCCGCACGCCGGCAACTGTCGGCCGGCCGGCCATGCTTCCCGGCTCGGCCGCGGCGGAGGTGCTGGGCGAACGCTCGGAGGATCTGTCCGAGCTAGGAGTCGTGGTCGCCGCGGATGCCGCCGGGGGATGAGAGTTAGACCATGAAAGCCACCTACTTCGCGGACTCGGACACTCTCGTCCTCCAGTTCACTGAGAAGCTGGTCGCGGACTATGTCGATGTCGGTGTCGGCGACTTGATGGAACTCGACGCGAGCGGTGAGATCGTCAAGCTCACCCTCGAACACGCCGAGGAGCGCAACATCGTTCCGGGAATCGAGTTTGAGAAGCTCCAGGGCGGCACGGTCGAGCTCGATCAGATTGATGGCAAGTGGGTTGAGCGCGAATCGGTCAGGGTCGACGGTTGAGACTCCGCTAGCCTCTGCTCATCACTGACTGAGTGGAGGATTCCCAAATGGCCTTGGCGCTTTCGGATGTTCGGATTCTGGACCTGACGCAGTATGAGGCGGGGACATCCTCGACCCAGGCGCTGGGCTGGCTGGGGGCTCAGATTGTCAAGGTCGAGCCGCCCGGACGCGGCGAGCCGGGACGACGCCTGGGGGCGGCGAGCGGCGACGACTCGACCTACTTCATCACGCTAAACAACAACAAGCGCTCGCTGACGCTGGACCTGAAGTCGGACGAGGGGCGCGAGATCTTCCTGGAGCTGGTGCCGAAGTTCGACATCGTGGTCGAGAATTTCACGCTGGGCACGATGGAACGGCTGGGGCTGGGCTACGAGACGCTCAAGGAGATTCACCCGACGCTGATCTACTGCACGGTCAAGGGGTTCGGCACGACCGGCCCCTGGGCGCCGACCAAGTCGTTCGACATGGTCGCGCAAGCGGCCGGCGGCGCGATGGCGATTACGGGGACCAAGGACACGCTGCCGCTCAAGCCCGGACCGACCGTGGGCGACACCGGTACCGGCGTGCAGGCGGCGATTGGGATGCTGGCCGCGCTCTGGCAGCGGCAGCGCGACGGCGTGGGGCAGAAGGTCGAACTGTCGATGCAGGAGGCGGTCACCAACTACACCCGCGTGCCGATGACGCGGCGCGAGGTCGCCGGCGACCCGGCGCCACCGTACGGCGACGGCCAAACCGCGCCGACCGGGCTGTTCCCCTGTAAGCCGGGCGGACGCTCGGACTGGGTCTGGATCGTGGTGGCCAGCGGGCGGATGCGTGAGGCGCTGATGAACACGATCGGCCGCCCGGACCTGATCGCCTCGAACGGCGCCGGCGGCATCACTCGCACCGACGGCGAGGAGGTCCGCCAGGCGATTGAGTCGTGGACCCGCGAGCGGACCAAGTTCGAGGTCATGGAGACGATGCGCGCAGCAGGTGTGCCCTCCGGTCCGGTGTTGGACTCGGGCGAGATCTTCACCAACGAGCACCTCAAGGAACGCGGGATGCTGATCGACATCGAGCATCCAACGCGCGGCCCGATGACCCTGCTCGGCTGCCCGATCCGGCTGAGCGAGAGTCCCGCCGTCCACCGTCGCGCCCCGCTGCTGGGCGAGCACACGGCAGAAGTGCTGGCCGAGGAGTTGGGGCTCGCGCCCTCGGACGTCGAGGCGCTCGCGCAGTCGGGGGTTGTGTCCACGGCTTGAGCGCCGGTGGCCGTGATCAGCCCACCGCGACGTCCCAGCGCTCGGCGCAGTTGGCGACGACGAGGTCGACGTCGTCCGCGAGGATGAGGTTGTCTGCGGCGAGCGCCTCGGCGTCTGACCTGACGCGGCTGAGGTAGGACTCCTTGTCCCCGTAGCGTGCGAGGATCTCGTCGCGGTCGAACCACTGGGTGAGGCCGACGAAGTGGCTGGTCAGGTCCTCGCCGCCGGTGTCGGGGTGGCGCGGATTCCAGCCGGTGTGGAGGCCAAGCGGCTGGGTCATGTCGGGCAGACGCAGGCCAGCGATTTCGTTGCCGTGCTCGTCAATGGCCGAGACGTAGCCCTGGTACTCCTCGCCTTCCTCGGGCGGCAGCGTGGACCAGTCCACCGTCCGTACCCGTGAGAGACGATCCGGGTCGGGAATCGTCACCCGGTCGCGGACCTGGGCCAGCACGTCGTCGCGAGTGGCGGCGGTGCCGTTGGTCAGGCTGGGCACGTTGGAGGGCGGCGCTTCCGACTCTCCGGCGGCCCAGCGGTCGAGATTGACCAGGGCGGCGCGCATGAGCGGCGTCTGGTCGACCGCGTTGTGGCGGTACATGCTGCGATCGCCGGTCAGGAAGAAGCTGTCCATCGGCTCGGCCTGGCCGGCCCCGTGCTGGGTGCAGGCGAGCAGATAATGGCGCGAGTTTGGATGCTGGGGGATGTCCTCGCCGGACACCGGGTCGATGTCAATCAGCGACGCGTCGCCGCGCCAGTACTCCCAGCTCGTGTTGGTCTTGACGATCTTCGGCGTCACGCCCTGCTCGTCGGAGCGCTTGAGCAGACCGTCGGTCGCGCCGGTAATGGCGTCCTCGCGGACGATGTCGGCGTGCGGGAACTCGTGGACCGGTCCGCCCAGGAAGAGTTGCGAGGGCTGGCCGAAGCGGCGGTTGAATTCGCCGCGGATGCCGCCGGCGACGTGGATGTGCATCCCGTCGAAGACGCGCTCGGCGGGCGCGTCCGGGTCGCGATTGAGTCCCAGGTAGAGCAGGTGGCGGAGGGAGCGACCGCTCTGCGAGATGCCAAATCCGTGCACGCGTTCGTATGATCGCTGCCAGTTGCGCAGGAAGAGCGCCGCGTCGCGGAACGCGAGCAGCCCCGAGCCGACCACCGGCGAGCGGTCGGTGGGGTAGACGACCTCGTAGATCTTGCCTGGCGTGAAGCCGTCCTCGATCCAGACGTCGCGCGCGCTGGGCACGACGCCGTCGTTGGTCTGGCGGGCGAAGCGCCAGCGGTCGCGAGGAATCTCGCGGGGTTCGTCATCTTCGTAGTCAAGCACGTACAGACGAGCTCGCCCCTGGTCTGCCTCCGAGACGGGGTAGCCGGGCTGATTGAGGTGCTCGATTGGCATCGAGGCGACCGCGTCGCTGGGTCGCAGGTCGGTGATCGCCTCGCCGGAGATCGAGGCGCCGTCGAGACCGAGCGCTTCCGGCGCTTCGAAGTCGAGCAGGGTGTCCATGTCGGGCGTGTTCCACTGCCAGGCGACCGAGGCGACGCTGTATCCCTGGCTGAAGAGGAAGCCGTCGCCGGGATGCAGCGGATCGGTGAGCGTGAACTCGGGCGGGGTGCGATTGAGCGCGCCGGGCAGCAGGCTGCGGCCGCGGTTGGGCACGTCGATCACCAGCGCGCCGTTGCCCGCCGATGGATTGACAGGGCGCATGAGCACAAGGTCGCCGCTAAACCGGACGCAGCCGTCGGTGCCGCGGTTGGCGCACTCGAGGTCCGTGATCCGCCGGTGGTCCTCCAGCATCGGGTTGACCGCATAGCGCAGCCGAGCCCGGATCAGCTCGAACTGCCCGTGCCCCCCGAACTCCCGCCCGTCGGCGTACGGTCCCTGGTGCGTGATGTCGATTCTCTCAACGGACATGGTCGGCCTCGTTTCGTGTCGCTTACAGGCTAGACCGCCGCGGACGAATCAACTCCCCGCTCCCCCTCGCAGGGGGAGCTGCCGAAGGCTGAGGGGGTCCCACCTGCACGACTCTTCGCATACTGGCTGAGAGTCCTGGAGCTACTCAAGTCTCGGCGTATCGCCTTGCGGTACGCCTTAACTTGTTGGCATGTTCGATGATGTCGTTGACGCCATCGATGGGGTGGCGGGTCTCGTTCTTCTCTTCGTCGAAGGTACCCAAGAACATCTGGCGACCATTGAAGTGGAATCGACAGACGGGCTTGCGATTGTTGTCGTCGATGAGGACGCTGAAGTAAGACTTGGCGTCACGAAAGACAATGCGGTCAGGGTCGACGAGACCGTGCAGTACTCCCTTGCAAAGCCAGAAGCCGTCAAGCTCCTCATGGGTCGTGACGACTTGCCTTTTCTCTACCTCTCCGTTCGCGATTCGCCGCACAGCTTCACGGGTCATTCGTTGCAGTTCGGTGAGCGCTTTCTCGACTTCAGCTTCGCGTTGATCGGCGTCCTCTATCTGTCCGAGCCGCACGACTTCTGCCGTAGCACCTATTGCTTCCAAGACCTCCAGAAAGTCCTCCTCTTGCCGAAGGTCGGAAACAACAGATTGGGCCTCGGACTTCAGAGAATCGCGAGACAGTTCGCTCCTTGAGAACATCGCCAACACCGTCTCATCACCGTCGGCGGATTGAGAGAGATTTGCTTGGCGAACGAATTGAAGGTCGGAGGCTTTCAAGTCTCCTGAATCCGCGTAACAGATGTATGTCTCTCCATCGGTGACGATGCCGGCGAATGCGCCAAGCGCTCGAGCGTACTGTTGCATCTGGTTCTGAACCCTTTGGTCTAACTGCACGCCGAGGGCTTTGCACTCCATGACAATCGCTGGCTCACCGTTGTGAAAGATGACGTAGTCAGCACGACCTCTTCCTCCCCTAGGTAGGCTTACCGCGTGCTCGGCCTTTACCTGAGTTGGATCTGACGAGTCATAGCCGAGCGCATGGATCATCGGCCGGATCAAGACATCCTTCGTGATCTCCTCGTTGTCCAAGTCGTCGCCGAACTTGTCGATTTTCGACCTGATCTCCGGAAGCGCCTCGCTCAGTGCCATGTGGATCCCTTTCAGTTGATGACGTAGAGGCCCCAGCGTGAAGCGGATCACCGCTCAGGGGCCTTCGGGTGATTCCGCGTTCGCGCGCCCGGCGGATAAGGGTACTCGACACAGACAGTACGGAAGTACCTGTCTGACTACGCGTGGGATTCCAGCGGTGGCAGGCCCCAGTCTTGGCGGAGGCCGATCTGGCCCTGTCGGAAGAGGCGGGGGTCCATGGTTTTCAGGTCTGGGGAGATTGCCGGGGTGAACTCCATCCGATCGAGGACTTCCGATTGGAGATCGACGCCTGGGGCGATCTCGGTAAGCATCGGTCCGTCGGCGGTGAGTTGGAACACGGCTCGCTCGGTGACGTAGTGGACGGTCTTGCCCTCTTCGAACATGAGTAGGCCGCTAAAGCAAACGGCCTGGACTTGCTCGACCGCGCGGGGGAATGCGCCTTCGCGCCGGATGCGGAGCAGGCCGTTCTCGCCGACCGCGTCGAGGCCGGCGGCGCGGAACGAGCCGAGGAAGACGATGCGATCGATGTGCTCAGCGATGTCCATGGAGCCGCCGGGTCCGACGATGGTGTCGCCATAGCGGAGCAAGTTGACGTTGCCCTGTGCGTCGAACTCGAGCATGCCGAGGCAGGAGGCGTCCATTACCGAGGTGGTGTACAGGCTGAAGATGTCGGGCGTCTCAAGGATGCTAGTCACGCCGGAGCGGTACCAGCGACCGTTCATCACGCCTCCGAGGACGCCGGTCTCGACGGAGAATCGGAGTTCGGTGTCGACATCGTCGTCAACGGCGGCGCTGGCGACATCGCGCATGGGCGGGCCGAGACCGAGATTGACCAGCTCGCCGCGGTTGAGTTGCATGAGGGCGCGACGGCCCGCGATCACGTCGGCGGTCAGAGTTCGCTCCACCGGCGGCGGCGACTCGCCCGTTTCCTGCCAGCGGCGCCAGACCTCGGTGTCGTGGTCAAGCAGCACCTGTCGCGGGGGGCGCGGCAAGCGCGCTTCCTGGTCGAGCCAGTCGAGCATCGGGGCAGACTCGTCGATGTGAGCGTCGGGATGGATGACGATCCTGTCGACCAGCTCCCCGGGCACGGCGACGCTTCGGGCGGAAAGCTCGCCCTCGTCGACCAAGCGCGCGGCCTGGACGATGACTTGTCCCTGCGGCCGGCGCTTGGCCGCAAGGGCCTGATAGAGGACGCTCATCGTGACCTGCTCGTCTTCGAGCGAGAGGTTGCCTGCGCGGTCGACCGTGGTGCCTCGGATGATGGCGACGTCGACGGGCATCGGCGGGAACATGAGCTGCGGGCCGTCGTCGTACTCGACGCGCTCGACGAGTGGCTCGGATGCGGCCCCGTTGAGTTGCCCGCCGGCCCAGGAGCCACCATGTGTCGGGTCCATGTAGGTGTCGAGGCCGGTCTGGGTGAGCAGCGACTGTCCGGCGGCGCTGGCGCGGCACCAGAAGCCCAACGTGCCCAGCGGGTAGCAGTACGCAGCGACCTCGTTGGCGAGGACCATCTCGCGCAGCCGCGGATGCAGCGTGTACCAGCCGCTGATCACGCGCCGCAGCAGTCCTGAGTGCGCCAGCGGCTCGATCCCGGCCAGGCCGGTGGGGAATACGTCGAACCAGCTCAGATCGAGGGGATGGCCCTCGGAGAGGAAGCGCGCCTCAAGGGCGTCGAGGATCGGGATCGGCAGCATGTAGCCAATCGTGCCGGAGATCGTGATCGATGCCCCGTCGGGGATCGACGCAGCGGCCTCCTCAGGGGAGGAGACAACGGGCCGGCGGCTCAGCTCAGGCCCCATAGTTTCTGGGCGTTGCCGCCGACGATCTTCTGGGCGTCTTCGACGGAGTCGGTGGCGTTGAAGACGTCCCACAGACTCTGCTGGGTGTAGCCGACGGCGCTCTCGGGGTGGGGATAGTCGCTGCCCCACATGACGTTGTCGACGCCGATCAGGTCGAGCTGGCGCAGGCCGGAGGGGTCCTCGATGAAGGTGGCGTAGCAGTTTTCGAACCAGTAGTGGCTGGGCGGCTTGGCCAGCTTGGGCGTCATCTCGCTCTCGAACGAGGCGTAGACCTTGTCGCAGTCGAATAGGGCGCTAGGCACCCAGGAGATGCCGCCCTCGGTGAAGACGACCTTGAGTCCGGGGTTGCGCTCGAAGATGCCGGCGAAGGTGAGCAGCGCGAAGAGTCGGCGGAACGGCTGGAAGGCGACGACGATGGTGGTGGCCAGACCGCCCTGGCCTCGGGCGTCGAAGGTCTCGCCGACGTGGAAGCTAAGCGGCAGGCCGGACTCGCCGATCGCCTTCCACATCGGCTCGAGGGCGCGGGCGTTGTAGTAGACCTTGGAGTGCGGCGGCGGCAGCGAGGGCATCAGCACGCCCTTGAAGCCGAGCGCTTTGATTTTCTGCAGCTCGTCCTCGGTGCGCTCGGGGTCCCAGTAGTTGAGCAGCGCGAGTCCGTGCAGGCGCTCGGGCTGCTCGGCGCAGAAGTCGGCCAGCATCTCGTTGTAGGCGTCCATGCAGGCCTGGATGTAGTCGAAGTCCTTGTTGCGGATTACGCCGAGCATGCGCTGGGGGAAGAGGATCTCCTGTTCGACCCCCTCGCGCGTGATCTCCTCGACGCGGACGGCGGCGTCCCACATCCCGGCGCGACCCTCGATCATCTCGCTGGGCATTGCCTTGTTGTCGGTCGATTCCCCGTCGATCTCCATGTGGAAGCCGCGCTCGTTGAAGGCGCCGCGCGGGGCGCGGTCGCGGTACTTCGCCGGCATGCGGTCGACGAACTCGCCGGTCTCGAGCCAGTGGCTGTCGGCGGAGATCACGCTGGTGCCGGCCGGCAGGGGCCGCGTGGTCTCGGGCAGCTCGCGCTGGTTGGGCCAGGGAAGCGGGGTTGTGCTGATGCTGCTCAGGGTGGTGGTCATGGCGGGGTCTCTCGGACTTCGGCGGTCGTTGGCAGGCAGGATAGTGCTTGCGGGATGGGGGAGCCCCCCTCTGCCTTCGGCATCTCCCCCGCTCGCGCGGGGGGAGAGGAGAACTGGGTGCATCGTCTCCCCCTACGCCAGCGGGGCGGGACCGTAGCCCGCTTCCCCTCTCCCCCCGCGCGAGCGGGGGGAGATGTCACGTAGTGACAGAGGGGGCTCACCCGGTTGTGCGAGAGAGAGTGGACCTGGGGCTAGCCTGCGCGGTATGGCGATCGAAGCGACGACGATTGGGCGGAGGCGGCTATCGCGGCGCTGGGGCGGAAGGCTGGGGCGGCTGTACTACGGCTGGTGGGTGCTATTCGGGATGGTCGTGGCGATGGTCGTCGCCGAGGGCGTCACCTTCGGCTCGTTCGGCGCGTACGTGCTGCCGCTCGAAGACCATTTCGGCTGGTCGCGGGCGCAGGTCTCGCTGGGATTTTCCGTCACCGTCGGCGTCGTGGGGGCGACGGCGCCGCTGATCGGACGCCTGATTGATGTGGTCGGACCGCGCCGGCTGATGCTGATCGGCGCGCCGCTGTGCTGTGTCTCGTTCGTGTTGCTCGCATTCATGACCGAGCTCTGGCAGTGGTACGTGTACATGGGCATCAGCGCGATCTCGCTGGGCTGTATCGCCTATATCCCCGCCCAGGCGCTGGCCGTGCGCTGGTTCGACGATCACCGCGCGGTCGCGACCAGCCTGATCGGCGCATCCGTGTGGATGGGTCAGTTGATCATGCTGCCGCTGGTCCAGTTGCTGATCTCCAGGCTGGGCTGGGAAGACGCCTTCATCTACTCGGGCATCATGATCGTGGGCGCCTACGCGGTGGCGTTCCTGCTGGTTCGAGATCAGCCACCGCCGGGCGGAGAGCGGGCCCACGCCCACCCGGCCGCAGTCGAGGCGGACTCGGCGCTGAGCATTCAGCCCGAGGTGTCGCTGGCCGGTCTCACCGTGCGCGAGGCGGTGCGAACGAAGCTGTTCTGGCTCCTGGTGTTCGGACTGATGGCGATTTTCTTCGTCGTCTTTGGATGGCTGTCTCAGGCGCACCCGTACTATCAGTCGGTTGGATACTCGGACTCGACCGCTGCGCTGATCGTGTCGATCACGGCCGGCGGCGCTGTGATCTGGCTGCTGGCGGCCGGATCGCAGCTTGAGCGGATCCGTCGACCGGAACGGATCGCGGCTGTTGGATCGCTGTTCGTCGCCGGCTCGATGATCACGCTCTACCTGATCGGCGGCAGCGACGGCGGCACGGCGCTGCACGTGGTGCTCTATGTGCTGGGCTTCGCGACGGTGCCGCCGCTCGAGGCGCTGATGATCTCGCGCGCGTTCGGGCTGTCCAACTTCGCCACGATTCTCGGCACGGGATTCATGTTCGAGACGATTGCGATCTTCTTCTCGCCAATCGTTGCCGGCAGCATCTTCGACAACACGGGCAGCTACGACGACGCGCTGCTGCTGTACGGTGTCTGCGCCCTGGCGTCCACGGTGGTCTTCATCGCCGCGTCGCGCGTACAGCAGCCGATGCAGGCGCGCCTGCCGAGTCTGGGTAGCAGGCGCTGAGATGTCCGGCATGTAGGGGCGGCCCTTGTGGCCGCCCATTTCTGCTCCGTCACACCCGCGCTTGGAGCGGGTATCTCGTCGTGTTCAGTACGGATGTCGGTTGCCGGCGCAGCGAGATTGCCGCGGCAAGCGCGACAATGACGGACAGTAAGAGTGGATGAATGGTCGGGGAGAGAGGATTTGAACCTCCGACCTCTTCGTCCCGAACGAAGCGCGCTGCCAGGCTGCGCCACTCCCCGACCGATTCAGCTTACTACCAGCCTCTACCAGTTCGTGAAGGATCCATCGCGGCGCGTGAGCATCGGCGCGAAGCCGGTGGGCGGTTCTGGATACTTCGATGCAGCTTCGGGGTTGAATGCGATACCCCAGCCCGGTTGATCGGTCGGCAGCGCGTGGCCGCGCTCGAACAGGGTCTGTTGAGGGAAGACGTCCTCAAGCGTCGAGCCGGGCTCGCGCGCCATCTCCAGCACGCCGGCGTTGGCCGAGGCCAGGGTCAGGTGCGCGCCGGCCGCCGATGAGACCGGTCCCAGCGGATTGTGGGGCGCGATCTGGATGTGATGCGTCTCCGCCCAGCGGGCGATTTTGAGCGCCTCTGTCAATCCGCCGACGAGGCAAAGATCGATGCGGGCATAGTCGATCAACTCATCCTCGATGGCTGCGGCGAAGCCCCATTTGCCATGCCACTGTTCACCGGCGGCGAGCGGGACGGCGGTTCGTTCACGCAGTCGCCGATAAGACTCGGGCCGCTCAGAGCGAAGCGCGTCCTCGATGAAGAACGGGCGCGTGTCCTCAACGGCGCGGCAGTATGTCAGCGCATAGGGAAGATCGATCCGGGTGTGAACGTCGACGCACAGCTCGAGTTCGGGTCCGAAGTGGGAGCGGACGGCCTCAATGGCGCGGATTGATTTGCGCACGGCCTCGGAGGGATCGAATGCCTCGCCGGAGGTGCCGCTCAGTCCCCAGCGGGCGAATCGCCAGCCGTCGGCGACGGTATGTGCAATGTCGTCAATGAGCTTGGCAGGATCGTCTTCGCCCTCATTGTGCGGGTAGCAGTGCATCCGCTCGCGGACGAGCCCGCCGATCAGGTTGTGGACCGGCTGACCGAGCAGCTTGCCCTTTAGATCCCAGAGCGCGAGATCAATGGCTGAGATAGCGGCGGAGTTGACCAGATCGGCCGGGAAGAACGAAGCCCGAGCCATGAGTTGCCAGAGATGCTCGGTGCGCAACGGGTCTTCGCCGATCAGCAGATCGGTGAAGCGCTCGACGCAGGCGACGACCGCCCGCTCTTGCCAGGTGAGCCCTGACTCGCCAACGCCGACTGTGCCGTCGTCGGCTGTGACGGTGACGAAGAGGTGGGGTCGCCAGGTCATGATCGGGTAGGTGTCGACGCGGGTGATCTTCATGACGGGCGCTCGATTCGCTGTGACGATTTCCCGCTGCCCTCCCCGCCTTCGCGGGGACAGGCTCTGGGGGGAAGCTGTCCCGTAGGGACTGAAGGGGGGACGCGCAAGAGCCTGAAGCACACCCGGAGCCCCCCTCTGCCTTCGGCATCTCCCCCCGCTCTGCGGGGGGAGAGGGGAGATTGTGAGCGACATCTCCCGCCTGGTGGCGGGTGAGATTCCGGCCTGTAGGGGGAATGACGGAACTGACGTGGGCCTCGTCGGCCTAGCGCCGGTCGTCGCGACCGTCGTAGATGGGTTCGTTCAAGTAGACGTCTCCATTGCGGATCTTGAGGTTGAACAGGCACTTTGGGTCGGTGCAGACCCATGCTTTGAAGTGCACTGCGGCGCCCTGACCGCCGAAGTCCGAGAGTGGAACCAACACTCCCTTTTCGCATTGTGCGCAGCGTGGAAATCCGCCCTGAACCACGCCGAGATCGCCGTTCGCCATCTCCCCGCAACTCCCCTGGGCCCTGCCCTCGCACCGGCATCGACAGCACAGTCCCGCACAGCAACGACCCACAGTGTCCAATGCGTATGTTAGCGGCAGCGCTATAGGAACTGCCAATGCAGCAACGCGCCTGTCAGAGCGATGACATTGCGCTAGCCGCTAATCTCGCCGTCTTCAATCTGCCATCGCTCGCGGTGCACGAGGTAGTACTCATAGGCATCGGCGAGGGCAAGCCAGGACGCTTCGATCACATCTGAGGAAGCGCCGACGGTAGTCCAAATCTGGTGGCCGTCGGTGGACTCGATCAGCACTCGGGTCTTGGCTTCGGTGCCGGCGTCGGTGTCGATGATGCGGACCTTGTAGTCGAGCAAGGAGACGGACGCCAACTCGGGGAAGGCCAGCTCCAGGCCTTTTCGCGCCGCCGAGTCGAGCGCATTGACCGGACCATTGCCATCGGCGGTGGTGTGGAATAGCTCGTCGTTGACGCGAATCTTGGTTGTCGCCTCGGCGACCATCAGAGACTCGTCGCTGTTGGTCGAGGTGCCGGCGACTCCGGGCCGGCGACGCTCGATGACAAGGAAGTCATCCAACTCGAAGGGCGCGCGGTAGTTTGGCCGCGAGCGCAGGGCGAGCAACTCGAAGGAGGCGTCGGCGGTCTCATACTGATAGCCGCGCGATTCCATTTGCTTGACCAGATTGAGCAACTCAGTGATCTCTTCGGGAGTGAGGGGCAGATCGTGACCCCGCTCATTGAGCTTGTAGAGGATATTGCGGCGACCGGAGAGCTCGGAGACCAGCACGCGGCGTCCGTTGCCGACCAGCTCGGGCTCGATGTGCTGATACGTCATTGGGTCCTTGACCACAGCAGCGACGTGATAGCCAGCCTTGTGCGCGAACGCCGATCCGCCGACAAAGGGCGATAACCCGCTAAAGGGCAGGTTGGCAAGCTCGGCGACGAAGCGGGATGCGCTTGTGATCTCTTCAAGCTGGTAGTCCTCAACGACCTGGAGACCCATCTTGAGCTGCAGATTGGGAATGATCGACGAGAGATTGGCGTTGCCGCAGCGCTCGCCATAGCCGTTGAGGCAGCCCTGGATCTGTTCGACTCCTGCGCGTACCGCGGCGAGCGAGTTGGCGACAGCGAGATCGCAGTCGTTGTGCGTGTGAATGCCCAGCTTTACTCCTGGCACGGTCTCCTGCACGGCGCGGATGGCGCGCACCAGTTCATCAGTCATCGCGCCGCCGTTGGTGTCGCAAAGGATCAGGTAGCTGGCGCCCGCGCGAAATGCGGCGCTGAGCACACTCAAGGTGTAGTCGGGATCTTCCTTGAATCCGTCGAAGAAGTGCTCGGCGTCGAAGTGGACCTCGCGGCCGATCGAGGCCATGTACTCGACCGACTCGCGGACCATGGCGAGGTTCTCCTCAAGCGATGTGCTGAGCACGGACTCAACCTGAGATGCGATGGCTTTGCCGACGAACGTGACGACGGGCGTCTCGGCTTCGCGAAGGGCGACAACGTTGAAGTCCTCGCTGACGTTTGAACCGGGCTTGCGGGTGCCGCCGAAGGCCACCAGCTTGGCGCGTTCCAGCGGCTGCTGTTTCATCTGATCGAAGAATGCCTTGTCTTTTTCGTTCGAGCCTGGAAATCCCCCCTCGACATAGTGCATGCCCAGCGAGTCCAACCGCCGCGCCACCGCAATCTTGTCGCGCAGCGAGAACGCGATGCCCTCCATTTGCGATCCGTCGCGGAGGAGGGTGTCGTAAAGGGCGATGGGGGAGTCGTCGAATGCAGGCATGGCCTGAGCGTACAACCGATTCCAACACTGCACAGCCGAATCAGTGTCGGAACAGTCGTTGACCGGTGAGCGCCATGACAATCCCATACTCGTTGCAGGCGGCAATCGTGTCGGAGTCGGCAATGGAGCCGCCCGGCTGCAGGATGTGTGAGACGGCCGAGGCCTGGGCACGGTCGACGTTGTCGCGAAACGGCATGAAGGCGTCGTGGCTGAGCACTGTCTGGAAGTTGCCGATCCATTCGCGCCGCTCGTCTTCGTCCAAGGGCCCCGACCAGTTGGTGATCTGCGACTGCAGACGGTCGCGCTCGGGCTGGGACAGCTCCTGCCAGGCGATGAACTGCTCTCGTCCGGCAAAGCGGTCGGGTCGCTTGAGCGCCGGATCGAACTCCAGGCCGAGCACGCGGTCGTGTTGCTGCAGCATCCAACGATCGGCCTTGCCGCAGGCGAGCCGAGAGCAGTGAATCCGAGACTGTTGGCCTGCACCGAGTCCGATCACCTGTCCGTCTGCGGCCAGACAGACGGAGTTGGATTGCGTGTAGCGCAGAGCGATCGTGGCGATCAACAGGTCGCGGCGGATATCGGCAGGGAAGTCAGTCAGTTCGGTAACGGGACTTTCGAAGAACGAATCGTTGATGAGCCTGCGGTCCAGGGGCTGCTCCAGGCGCAGACCGAAGTGATCGCGGGACTCCATGGCCGGAGGATTAACGTCGGGATCGGCCTGCAGAATCAGATAGCGGCCGCCCTTCTTTCGCTTCAGGATGTCGAGCGCGGCCGGTTCGAAATCGGGCGCGATAATGCCGTCAGAGACTTCGCGTCGGAGGAACCGCGCGAGCGACTCGTCGACAGGATCGGAGACGGCAGCGAAGTCGCCGTAGGCGCTGACCAGGTCGCCGCCTCGAGCGCGTACATACGCGGCGGCGACCGGCGAGAGCTCCAGGTTCTCAACTTCGTAGGAACCGGCGAGACGGTGGGAGAGTGGGAGCCCGATGGCCGCCCCGGCGGGTGAGACGTGCTTGTAGGAGGCAGCGGCCGGCTGGTCCAGCGTCCCGCGCAGCTCGCGGACCAGGTGCCAGGCGCTCATGGCGTCGAGCAAGTTGATGTAGCCCGGCTGACCGTTGAGCACCTCGAACGGCCAAGACTCAAGCGCCGACGCAAATGCCGGTTGTTGGTGGGGATTGATGCCGTAGCGGAGCGGGATTGCGTCTGACATCTGAGTCGCGCGATTCGCTCAGCCGACCAGGTCCTGGAGTGCGGAGTCGATGTCGGTGAACCTGAATCGATAGCCCAGATCGAGGGTGCGCGTCGGCAGGATTCGCTGCGAGGCGAGCAGGACGCTGGCGCCTTCGCCGAGCATGAGCTTCAGCGCGAGCGGCGGCACCGGCATCAAGGCAGGCCGGTTCAGCGCGCGCCCTAGCGCGCTGGAGAACTGGCGGTTGCGCACCGGCTTCGGGGCGGTCAGGTTGATCGCGCCTTCAACACTCGTGTTCTCCAGCGCGTAGACGATTGCGCCAACGACGTCGTCGACATGGACCCAACTCCACCAAGCCCGTCCGAACCCAATCGGTCCGCCGAGTCCGAGGCGGAAGGGGAACAGCAAACGCGGCAGCGCGCCGCCCTCGTTGGCGAGGATGATGCCGACACGAGCGGTCACTGTTCTTACGCCAGAACCCTGCGCTTCCGCTTCCCAGTCGACGCAGAGATGGGCGAGAAAGTCGTCGCCGGCTGGGGCCGATTCGGTCGACTCCCGTTCGACGATGTTGCCGTAGTAGCCAATCGCCGAGGCGCTGACCAGTACGCCAGGCTTCTCGCCCGACTCCTGGATCGCCTGCACGACCTGTCGCGTCGTATCGACGCGGCTGGAGCGCAGGGCCGCCTTGCGTTCGCTCGACCAGCGCTGGTCAACGATGCCCTCGCCGGCCAGATGCACAACCCCGGCCGCGCCGGAGACGGCGTCGGTCAGGCCATCCCAGCCGGTCCAGGTCACGCCAGAGAGTGCCGCATGAGCACGCGGATTGCGCGATACCGCAGTCACGTTGACGCCCCGCTGCCGCAGTTCGGCAATCAAGGCTCCGCCAACCAGACCGCTAGCGCCGGTGATGACTACGTGCATCGTGCGCCTCCCTGGGACGGCTATCCGCCCATGTTGGGACGCACGGGGTCGAGCCCGTGCATGCCGCGGATCAGGTTGATTTCGCCGCGATGTCCGTTGAGGTGGGTGCAGAGGTGCAGTGTGATCGATTCACCCAGCGTCTCCGTGCGGTCGCCCAGCTTGACCTCGCGCGAGAGGTCGTCATCGCTGAGCGAGTCGAGGAAGGCGTGGGTCGACTCGTTGACGGCATCCTGGTAGGCCCAGAACTGGTCGAGGTCGCCGATTGCCACAGCCGAGGCCTCCTCGGTCGACTGACCGGTACCGAAGCCGCGCTCGGGCAGCCCGGTCTTCTCGGCCCAGCCACCGGAGCGCCAGATCTCGTCCTTGCCCTGCCAGGCGCCCTGGACGAGCAAGTCTTCAACACGCGCCGCGTGCCACAGCACCCAGGCGACAGAGTGCGATTCGCCGTCGGGCACGAAATGCAGCTGCTCCTCGGATTGACCGGTGCGCGCGTCGCGGAATCCGCCGTGGATGAAGCTGAGCATGTCCTTGATGTAGCCAACTGCCGAGTTGCTCATGGTGTCGTTCCCTTCTGTTCGTTGTCCGAGTCTGACGAGTCTGACGAGTCTGACGAGTCTGACGAATCTGATCGGTCTGTTTTGTCGCCAGCTTCGCTGGGCGCGTCGTCTTTCTGCGATTCGCCCAGTTGGGAGGCCGCTTGCGATGCCGCCTGCGGATCATCCTGCAGCTTCTTCGCCTCGTCCATCAAGTGCTCCGCTTCGGCGAGCAGTTGGTCCAGTTGCTGCAGAATCTGGGGATTGAGGCGCTCTTCGCTGTCCGACTCCGAGGCCGTCGCCTCCAACACGTCCGGCTGGCCTTGGTCTTCCGACTGCTCGGAATCGGGGTCGAAGCCAAAGGCTCGTGACAGCTCCTGGGCGACTCGCGGGTCGAGACCGCTGGCCTCGGCCAGTCGTTGAGCCATATCGCGAAGCTGGTCCTCGCTCACGCCCATCGAGGTGAGCGTCTCGCGAACCAGGCGTTGGACCTCGTTGTGGTCCTGGCGGATCAGGGCGTCGGCGATCTCGAGCTGCGTCTCGATCGCGCGGAATCCCATCCGCCTCATCGACTCGTCTCGCTGCAACAACGTGGACATCAGCTTCGTGAAGAGGGTGGTGGTGCGGGCGATCCGCATGCGGTCGTCGGGATGCTCGGGAAAATCGCCTGTGACGGTGACTTCGAATCCCGTTTCCCGGTCCCGCGCGACGTACTGATCTGCCATGAGTCGATACTACGCCAGTTCCTGGGACGCAGCGGAAAGAAGGAAGTCGGACACGGCCTCGATGAAACCGGGCGTGTTCTGGGAATGGACATTGTGTCCACACTCAGGGACTTCGACCAGGCGAGCATTTGGCAGTTCGTCGACGAAACGTTGGGCCGCATCGGCCTGGAGAATGTTGCTCGACTCGCCCCTCACGAGCAGCGTCGGGCCGCCGAACTGGTGAAGGCCGTCGGCGACATCGCGGCGGTCAGCGGCCGGTCGGCGGAAGCCCGGGTCATGGAGGATGCGGTCCGATTTGGACACGTACTTGCCGTCCGACCGGTGGACCAGGTTGTAGCGCGCCGTGCGTTCCTTGTGCTCGCGTGAGCGGAAGGGGTCGTAGGCGGCAACACGGTCGATGAACTCGTCGAGGTGATCGAACTCGACGTTGCGTACAACGAAGTTGCGAATCTGCTCCGCGCCGCGCTGCGAGACCTCAGGTCCCACGTCAACCAGCACTACGGCGCGTGGCAGCAACGGCTCGCGCGACGTCAGCCGCATCGTCACCATGCCGCCCATCGAGTGGCCTATCACGATGGGCGACTCCAGCCCGTCCTCGTGTATGAGCTGCAGCGCGTCCGAGGCCATCTGGTCGGGGCCGTAGTCGGCGTCGCGCGCCCACTCGGAATCGCCGTGACCTCGCTGGTCGGGGGCGACGATGTGGAAGCGATCGGCCAGGTGCAGCGCGACCAGATCCCAGCTATGCGCGGACTGATTGCCGCCGTGCAGCATTACGATCGTCGGGTTGGCAGGATCGCCCCATTCGAGCACGTGCAGGCGCAGGTGGTTGATTACCGTGTTGCGCGAAACGTAACGCACATTGTCGGCGTGCGAGATGCCGAGGTCGGCGGCCGACTCGCAGAGCGAGGCGAACTCGTCGGTCTGCGTCATATCGACGGCGTCGGCGGTGGGCGCAAAGGTGTTGAGGTAGGCCACTGGCTGGATCTCACGGGTCGTACTAGAGGTACTGAGGCAGTCTATCGCGGGGTTTGGTTAGCCTAGTGGCGACGGGTACGTCTCTGCCGCGCTTGTTCCCGGCAATCTCGCGATGCTGGGCGCCGAGGTCCGTGCCGAACACAGCGTCATTCCCGCGCCAAGCGGGGGAATGACGGCAACCGCCTAAAGGAGTAGTTCATGACTTTTGCGAATCCGGAGTACCTGGTCTCGACGGACTGGCTGGCGGAACACCTCGACGATCCGGATGTCCGCGTCTTTGAATCGACCGTCTTCCTGCGTCCTCGCGACGGGGGCGGCTACCGAGTCGAGTCGGGACGGGCCGAGTATGAGTCGGGCCACATCCCCGGCGCCGGCTTCCTCGACCTGCAGGCCGACTTCTCAGACAACAATCAGCGGCTGCGATTCATGATGCCCTCGGCGGAGGCGTTCGCCGAAGCGGCCGGGCGGCACGGCATTTCGGAGGACTCGAGGCTGATCCTCTACGACCGTCTGGGCTCGATGTGGGCGGCGCGACTCTGGTGGATGTTCCAGTCGATGGGCTGCGCGAATGCCGCCGTGCTCGACGGCGGCTGGCGGCGCTGGTCGGACGAAGGCCGCGCAGCATCGACCGAGCCTGCGATCTACACGCCCACCACCTTCTCGCCCACGGCCGACCTCGACCGCTTCGCCGACCTGGCCGAGGTCAACGCGTTCGTTGAGTCGGGCGGGAGCTGCCTGATCAACGCGCTGGGACGAGATCAGCACTCGGGGACCGACGGCGGTCGGACGTATGGCCGGGCTGGACACATCCCCGGTTCGACCAACGTGCCGGCGATGGAACTGATCGATTCTGAGACCGGGCTCTACCGACCGTCGGCCGAACTCGCCGGCATGTTCGCCGAGGTCGCGCCGGACAAATTGCAGCGGGTTGTCACGTACTGCGGCGGAGGCATTGCCGCCTCCAACGACGCCTTCATCCTCAGCCTGCTCGGTTACCAGAACGTCGCCGTCTACGACGCCTCGATGTCGGAGTACGCGGCAGACGAGTCGTTGCCGCTGGTCGTGGACTGAGGGACGAGCATTCCTCTCGGCGAATGTTCACGCTTCCTCTTGGGGGGGAAAGCCGTCCCGCAAAAGACTCGCACGTAGCTCCGATCTTCTCTCCCCCCGCCTGACGGCGGGGGGAGATGCCGAAGGCAGAGGGGGGCTCTGACCAGATGGCGCGCGCGTGCCCCCCCTCTGTCACTACGTGACCTCTCCCCCCGCTCCGCGGGCGGAGAGGAGACTGGCCGGCCGCGGTTAGGCCAGGTCGAATCGGTCGAGGTTCATGACCTTGGTCCAGGCGGCGACGAAGTCGTTGACGAACTTGGCTTCGCCGTCGCTGGCGCCGTAGACCTCGGCGAGGGCGCGCAGCTCGGAGTGCGAACCGAAAATCAGGTCGACCCGGGTCGTGGTCCAACCCGACAGGCTGCTCTGGAACAGTTCGTCCGAGCCGTTGGCCGGCTGCCAATCGGTGTTCGCGTCGAGCAGGTTGACGAAGAAGTCGTTGCTCAGCGTGCCTGGTCGGTCCGTGAGGACGCCGTGCGGCGACTGACCGGTGTTGGCGTCGAGGACGCGCATCCCGCCGACCAGCGCCGTCATCTCGGGAGCGGTGAGCGTGAGCATCTCGGCGCGCTCGATCAGCAGTTCCTCGGCCCGGCCACGACGCCAGGTCTGGAGGCCCTGGCTGAAGTAGTTGCGGAAGCCGTCGGCCCTGGGCTCGAGTACGGCGAAGGACTCTGCGTCGGTCATCTCGGGCGTGGCGTCGGTGCGACCCGGAGTGAACGGCGCAGTCACGTCGTAGCCAGCGTCGGAAGCTGCCGCCTCAACGGCGGCGCAGCCGGCGAGAACGATCAGGTCGGCGAGCGAAACTCGCTTGGCGTCGCTGCGCGAGGCATTGAACGCTTGCTGGACGCCTTCGAGTTGTTCCAGGACACCTGAGAGCTGGGCCGGGTCGTTGACTTCCCAGCCGTTCTGCGGGGCAAGGCGGACACGAGCCCCGTTGGCGCCGCCGCGCTTGTCGGTCCCACGGAACGATGAGGCGGAAGCCCACGCGGCTGCGACGAGTTGAGAGCGAGAGAGGCCGGACGCCAGCACGTCGGCCTTGAGCGCAGCGATCTCCTCATCGCCGATCAACTCGTGGTCGACCTCGGGTACCGGGTCCTGCCAGATCAACGCCTCTGTCGGGACCAGCGGTCCCAGGTACCGCGCTCGCGGACCCATGTCGCGATGGATCAGCTTAAACCAGGCGCGGGCGAAGGCGTCCTCGAGTTCGGAGGGATTCTCCAGGAATCGCTGCGTGATCACGGCGTAGGCCGGGTCTTCGCGTAGGGCGAGGTCGGTGGTCAGCATCATCGGCGCGTGGCGGACGTCGGGGTCGTGCGCGTCGGGCACGGTCGCCACCACGGCGGCGTTGGTTGGCTGGAACTGGTGCTTGCCGGCCGGACTCGTGGTCAGTTCCCACTCGTGCTGGTAAAGGTTTTTGAGGAACTTGTTGTCCCACTGAGTCGGCGTGTCGGTCCATGCGCCTTCGATGCCGCTGGTGATCGTGTCACTGGCCATGCCCGAGCCGTGGCTGCTGTCCCAGCCGATTCCCTGCCGCTCGATACTGGAGCCCTCGGGGTCGGCGCCGACGTGCGACTCCATCGCCGCGCCGTGGGCCTTGCCGAACGTGTGGCCGCCGACGATCAGCGCGACCGTCTCCTCGTCGTTCATCGCCATGCGCATGAAGGTGCGGCGGATGTACTCGGCCGCCAGGCTCGGATTGGGCTCTCCACCTGGGCCCTCCGGGTTGACGTAGATCAGCCCCATGTGGTCCGCGCCGAACTGCTCTTCGAGCACGCCTTCGGCGTCGTGCCGCTGGTCGCCCAGCCACTCCTCCTCCTGGCCCCAATCGGTCTCGTCCGCCTCCCAGGAGTCAGGGCGTCCGAAGGCGAAGCCGAAGGTTCTGAAGCCCATCGACTCGAGCGCGCAGTTGCCGGTGAAGATCAGCAGGTCGGCCCAGGAGAGCGCGCTGCCGTATTTCTGCTTGACCGGCCAGAGCAGCCGCCGCGCCTTGTCCAGGTTGGCGTTGTCGGGCCAACTGTTGAGCGGTGCAAAGCGCTGCTGTCCCGCTCCGCCGCCGCCGCGTCCGTCTGAGATCCGGTACGTCCCGGCCGCGTGCCAGGTCATGCGGATGAACAGTGGGCCGTAGTGCCCGTAGTCGGCCGGCCACCAGTCCTGCGAGGTGGTCATCACCGCTTCGATGTCGCGCTTGAGTTCGTCCACGTCGAGCGACTTGAGCGCCTCGGCGTAGCTGAAGTCCGCCTCCATCGGGTCGGATGCGGCGGTGTTGCGCCGCAACGGCTTGAGGCTGACCGTGTCCGGCCACCAGTGCTGATTCGTGGTCACGTGAGGGGTCCCTTCAGAGGCGCGCGAGAACGAGATTTCCAGGCGCCAAGGTCTCTAGTGGATGGTCTGAATTCACGCCGCGCCTCCTGTCGCAATTCGACTGGCGCACGGTGGGATCAGCGTATCACCGCTCCAGCTCGCTCCATCACCGGCGCGCTATTGCAGGGGCGGGCGACCACAAGGGTCGCCCCTTCTCAAGTTATGAGTCGGCGATATCGTTGCGAGCATCTCTGCAACGCCCGATGAACGCCACCGTCTCATCGATGAAGCGCCGCGACTCCGTGATCAGCGGAGCGTGACCGGACTCCTCGAAAGTCACCAGCGTCGCGTTCGGAATCCCGCTCGCCATGAACTCGGCGGCGGGGTGCGGACAGATCGGATCGTGACGGCCGGGGAAGAGCGCGACCGGAATGTCGATGCTCGGCAGCGTCGCCTCCAGGTCGCAGGTCGCCCGCGACTGCTGCGAACCCTCCCAGCAGGCCGGGGTTGATGAGCGGAACTGTTGCCCCCAGAGCTCGCGCGGCGTCGCGTTCTGATCCGGAGGCGTCAGCGGTTGACCGCCGAAGTTGGGCGATGGCGGCCCGGCGACCAGGATCGCCTGTGCAACTCGCTCCGCTCCGTGCCGGTGCAGGTAGGCGAGCGTCGTGCGCACGCCCAGCGACCAGCCCATCATCGTGATCTCCCGGTACCCACGCTGCTCGATGAACGCCGCCTGGTCGTCGGCGAACTGTTCGATGCTGTAAGACGACGGGTCGTCCGGACACTCCGACGGCGCGCGACCGCGATGATTGAGCGCTGCGCAACGGAAGCGATCGGAGAGCGCATCAATCAGGTCGGCCCAGAGCGAGGCGTTGCCCTGCGTCCCGTGCACGAAGACAATGGTCGGCGCATTGGGATCTTCGGGCCCCTGCTCGTGGTAGAAGAGTTGCAGGCCGTTGATCTCGGTGAAGGGCATTGGGCGGCGTTTCGTTACGATTCCTGTGGTTCAGTTGGGAGCATGCTATGACTTCGATCTGGGAGTTGGACACGCCGGCGCTGCTGGTCGACCTCGACGCGCTCGAGCACAACGCATCGCTGATGGCGCAGCGTTGCGCCGAAGCCGGCATCGCTTGGCGGCCGCACGTCAAGGCGTGCAAGGCCCCGACGATGGCGCTGAGGTTGATCGAGGCCGGCGCCGTCGGCGTCACCTGCGCCAAGGCCTCGGAGGCGCTGGTCATGGCGCAGGGCGGAGTGACCGACATCCTGATCGCGAACGAGGTCGTGGGCGAGTCCAAAGTGGCGCGGTTGGTGGAGGTGGCGAGGCTGGCCAAACTCTGCGTGGCCGTCGACGACGCTGCCAACATCCGCGAAATCTCGGCGGCCGCCGACGCTGCCGGCGTAACCATCGACCTATTAGTCGACGTCGACGTAAACCTCCACCGCTGCGGCGTCACGCCCGAGGAAGCGCCCGCCCTCTGCGCCCTGATCTCGGATCTCCCCGCCGTCCGCCTGCGCGGACTGATGGGCTACGAGGGCCACGTGATGGGTCTGCACGACGATGAGAAGGAGCGGGAAACGGCTGCCTCCGCCGCGATCCTGGCGCGTGCCAATGCTCTTTGTGAGGAGGATGGTCACGAGATCGGCGTGCGCTCGGGCGGCGGCAGCGGCAACTATCGCTTTGTCCTCGAGCAGGGCACGTTGACCGAACTTCAGGCCGGAGGCGCAGCGCTGATGGACCTGACCTACGAGCAGATGGGCGTCAGCGGGCACCGGCAGGCGCTCAGTCTCGTGTGTCAGGTGGCTTCCGCGGTGAACCCCGATCGGGCTGCTGCCGATGCGGGCTGGAAGGCGACGGGTCGGCACACCGGACTTCCGGCCGTCGCCAATCCCGACGGATGGCGCTGCGTCGGTCTCAGCGCCGAGCACACGCATCTCGCCAGAGAGGGCGGGGAACCGCTGCGCATCGGCGACCGGGTGGAGTTGATCCCCCACTACTCAGACAGCACGGTGCTGCTGCATCGGACGCTCCATGCGCACAGGTCGGGTGAGGTCGAGGAAGCGTGGGAGATCAGCGGATCGGGCGCACTGCAGTAGCGGGTGTCAGGCGTATCGTCGCATGAGCGGCGTGAGGCCGGCGAGGGCGAACTCCTGGTCGATCGAGAGTATCTCCGAAATGCCAAACGCCCGCATGACCTGGATGGCGACGCAGTCTTGCAGGCTCAGGGTCGTATAGCGAAACTCACCGTCGCACAGATCGAGGGCGGCTTCCATTAGTCGGTCACTGTGGCGGACGACGGTGATCCCTGAATCGAGACGCATCTGACGGACGATTTCCGCGGCTCCATGTCTCGCATCAGGTTCACGGCGAGCGACGTGAGCCAGAAACTCCTGGAACACACCGTCGCTTGTGTATCGAGGACGACCCTCAGATTCGTGCTCGGCTGCCAAAGCTGCCGCGCGCCACTGGTCCTTCTCGACGAAGAGCCCAATCAGGTGGACGCTGTCGATGAACAGCGGCGAGCGTGCCGTCACTCTGCGGTGGAGTCAGGGCGAGGAGTGGCGAACCGATCGAGAAACGCAACCAACTCGGCGTGGCCTGCGTCGCCCGAAGCAAGCGTTCGACCCTCGAATATCTCGTCAAACAACTCGGTAGTTGTCCGATTGTCCCAACACACCTCGTACACGTCGCCCAGGTACTCCAACTTCTGGCACTGGAAGGTACGGCCGTCCTTTTCGACGGTGTATACCTCGGTCAGAGGCTTGGCCTTGGTGGATGAGTCAGTTGGTCGTTCCGTCGTGGTCATGGTTCGCTCTCGATGACAGCCTAGCTGCTGCCAGCTCAGCGCCTTCTCCGCTTACGATACCCTTCAATCGCCGAGCGGGAGGAGCGTGACCGATGTTGCTGACGCCGTATCGCGTACTGGATTTGACCGATCAGCGGGGAATGCTAGCGGGGCAGATCCTGGCCGATCTGGGCGCGGACGTGATCTGCGTCGAGCCGCCGGGTGGCTCCTCCGCTCGTTCTGTGGGTCCCTTTGCGGGCGACGATCCTGGCCCCGACCGCTCCCTATATTGGTGGGCCTACGCGCGTAACAAGCGCGGCATCACCTGCAACCTCGATCACTCCGACGGCCAGGACCTGATTCGGCAACTCGCTGCCACTGCTGACTTTGTGTTGGAGTCGGATACGCCGGGCGCCATGGACGCCCGAGGGCTCGGTTACGCCGAACTCTCAGCGGAGAACGAGCACCTCATCTACACGTCGATTTCCGCGTTTGGTCAGACCGGTCCCAAGGCGACCTATGCAGCCACCGATCTAGTCCTGATGGCGGCCGGCGGACCGCTGATCCTGGCTGGCGGAGCCGGCGAGGCCCCGGTCCGCGTATCGGTGCCGCAGGCCTGGTTCCACGCTTCGGGCGAGGCCGCGAGCGCCGCGATGATTGCCCTCTACGCGCGCCGAAGCATTGGCCGCGGGCAGCACGTCGACGTCTCAGCGCAACAGGCTGTTGCCGCTGCGTCGATGTCGGCCAACCTGGCAGCCTCGGTCGGCGCAACCGAGACCGCACGCGTGGCCGGGGGCATGGCCGTTGGCCCCTTCACGGGCAAGCTGATCTGGGAAGCGGCCGACGGCTACATCTCGCTGACATTCCTGTTCGGAGCTGGTATCGGGCCGTTCTCGCGGCGACTGTTTGAGTGGATGTACGACGAGGGCGAGTGCAGCCAGGAGGACCGAGACCTCGATTGGATCGGCCTCGGCGCGGAGTTCATCTCCGGTCAGCGCCCGCTCTCGGAGTGGGATCGATTGCTGGACGTCGTCGGGGAGTTCATCCGCAAGCGTTCCAGAGACGAACTGTTCAGCGAAGCGCAGTCGCGATCATTGCTGATCGTGCCCGTGACCACGGTCAACGAGGTAGCGACCTCGGAACAGTTCGAAGCGCGGGGCTTCTGGCGCGAGCATGAGATGCCTGCCTGGCCGGGACCCGTACGCTTCCCCGGACCGTTCGTCCAACTCTCGGCGAACCAACTTGAGTACCGACGCCGCGCGCCGAACATCGGCGAACACAACGCAGAGGTGTACGCCGAACTGGGACTCGACGCAAAAGCCCTGGCCAACCTCCAGGAACGAGGGGTGATCTGATGACGACGGCGCAAGGCACTTCACTACCGAACGCTCCCGCTGTGCCGAGCGACGGGGCGCTGGCCAGGATCAAGGTGCTTGACCTCATGTGGGTCGTGGCTGGGCCGACGGCGACCCGGGCGATGGCCGACTTTGGCGCAACGGTGATTCGCGTTGAGTCGGCCAATCGGATTGAAACGGCGAGAGGCATTGGCCCATTCCACAACAATGCCCAGGGGGCGGATCACTCCGCGCTGTTCGGCAACATGAACGTCAACAAGCTCGGGCTCTCGCTCAACCTCGCCACTTCCGAGGCGCGCGAGGTGCTGCTCGATCTAATCAAATGGTGCGACGTGCTGACCGAGTCGTTCTCGCCGCGCGCGATGCGCGCCTGGGGCATGGACTACGAATCTCTCAAGGCAATCAAGCCCGACTTGATCATGCTTTCCACCTGCCTGTTCGGACAGGCCGGACCGCTCTCGCGAGTGGCAGGATTCGGAACGATGGGCTCGGCGATCGGCGGCTACATCGCGCTTGCCGGCAATCCTGGCGAAGCGCCGATCGGCCCATACTCGGCGTACACCGACTACCTCTCGCCGCGCTTCTCGCTGCCCACGATCATGGCTGCCCTCGATCACCGCGACCGCACTGGCGAGGGCCTCTATATCGACCAGGCTCAGGCCGAGTCCTCGCTGCACTTCATGAGCGCGGCGCTGCTCGACTACACGATCAACGGTCGCGTGCCGCAGCTCGTCGGCAACGCCGATCCTGTCATGGCTCCGCACGGTTGCTACGCCACCAGTGGCGACGACGACTGGGTCGCGATCGCGGTGCGCGATGATGCCGATTGGGCCAACCTTTGTTCGGCCATGGGTCACGGAGAACTGACCTGCGACGATCGCTTCGCCGATCTGGCCGCTCGCAAGTCGAACGAGGACGAACTCAACCAGATCGTGTCTGACTGGACCGCTGATCACGGCGCGATCGAGGTCGAGTACATGCTGCAGGCCTTCGGCGTGCCTGCGCATGCCGTATCGAACAGTGCCGCCTGCGCCGATGATCCGCAGCTACTGCATCGAGGTCACTTCGTTCGCATGGAGCACCCGGAGCACGGGGAGACCGCGTTCGAGGCCGCCAAAGGGCGGATGTCCGAGACGCCGCCGAGTTACCGGTCGGTCGCGCCATCGATCGGCCGTGACAACGACCTCGTCCTGCGCGAAATCCTCGGCTACGACGACGAGCGGATCGCCCAACTCGCCATCGCCGACGCGCTGACCTAGTTGAGATAACCCCGCCGTAGCGGCGTGAACCCTGCCCGCGAGAACTCCTGGTCGGCGGTGAGGATCGACTCAATCTCGTACTTGCGCATGATCTGGATCGCAACGCAATCCTGCAACGAGAAGGTAGAGTGCGCGAACTCTCCGGCGTAGAGGTCGAATGCGGCACGCATCAGTTCGGAGCCTTCAGCGATTACGGAATATCGCTCCTCTCTGGGTAGTGCGAGGAGTCGCTGCGCCACACGGATGCGTACATCCGAATCGGCGCGGGAGAAACGCGCAAGAGTTTCAGCGAAGATGCCGTAGCTGGTAACGAAGGTCTGACCTGGCGACATTGCCGCGGCAGCCCTCATCGCTGGCCCGCGCCATTCGTCCTTGACACGACTCATGGCTATGAAGTGGACGCTGTCGACAAAGATCGGAGGATGGATCTCGATCAAGAGTCCGTTGCTCCGAACTTCCGTGTCAGAAACTCGTCAATGTCTTCGACTGCATCGCCTAGCTCTTCAGGATCGAAGACCACTTGAAGGCTCAGCAACGCTTCTTCCGCCGTTGGAGCGTCAGGCGGAACTGGCTTGATGGGCACATACCAACTTGGACGCTGATCCGGCTGGTCGGCGTCTGCTCCGTTGGGACTGGTGTCGTCGCGCATGACCACTCTCCGATGTCGATTCTAGCTTGCTCACCCCAGGTCGAGTGATTCGTTAGCCTCTTCGCGCGATAGTTGGACATCTACGAAGGAGGGAACAAATGGCTGGACGATTAGACGGCAAGGTTGCAGTGATCACCGGCGCGGGCTCTGGCATGGGCCGGGCCACTGCGGAGCTCTTCGCCCAGGAGGGCGCGCGCGTGCTCGTCATGGACCGCTGGGCGGAGCGCGCAGAAGACGCTGCCGCCGGCATCGGCGAAGCGGCGGTGGCCTTCACCGGTGACGTCTCCCAGGGCGAGGACGTGCAGGCGATGTACACCGCAGCGGTTGATGCCTTTGGCGGCATCAACATCATCTACAACAACGCCGGTATCGGCGTGCGCGAAGACAACGTCCGCGACTGCCCGGAATCCGTCTTCGACGAGGTCATTGCGATCAACTTGCGCGGCGTCTGGCTGGGGATGAAGTACGGCATCCCGCATCTCGAACGAGCAGGCGGCGGGTCAATCATCTCGACCGCTTCGATCGCGGGCATCACCGGACTGTCCGGAATCAGCGCGTACTGCGCGTCGAAGGGCGGCGTGATTGCGCTGACTCGCGCGGCCGCCGGCGAGTGGGCGTCAAAGGGGATCCGCATCAACTGCATCTGTCCCGGCGCGATCGCTACGCGGATCGGAGACGACTCAGGCGGCGCGCAGGATCCCGCCAACCTGGAGCGCCGCCGCGAGGGCGGCGCCCGCGCTCATCCCGTCGGACGCGGCGGCGAGGGCCGCGACATCGCCAACATGGCGCTCTACCTCGCCTCCGACGAATCCTCGTTGGTCACCGGACAGGCGATGGTCGTCGATGGCGGCTGGACCGCCGTTGATCGACGCTACCTTGAACTCACGGGTCAGGAGTTCTGACATGGGAGACCGACTCTCGGGCAAGATCGCCGTGATCACCGGCGCAGGCTCAGGCATGGGCCGGGCGACCGCCGCACGCTTTGCCGAGGAGGGCGCGCAGGTGTTGATCGTCGACCGTTGGACACACCGCGCGGAGGAAGCGTCGGACGAGATCGGCGACTCGGCATCCGCGTTCACCGCCGACGTGTCCAGCGGCGAGGACGTCCAGGCCATGTTCCAGGCCGCCGCCGAGCGCTTTGGCGGGGTAGACATTATCTACAACAACGCAGGAATTGGCGGACCCGAGGGCAACGCGCGCGACTGTCCAGAGGAGATCTTCGACGACATCATGGCCGTCAACCTGCGCGGTGTCTGGCTGGGCATGAAGTACGGCATCCCGCACCTCGAGCGGGCCGGCGGCGGGTCGATCATCTCGACCGCGTCCGTGGCCGGTATCACTGGACTGGCGGGCATCGTCGGCTACTGCGGATCCAAGGGCGGCGTGATCGCGCTGACCCGCGCCGCTGCCGGCGAGTGGGCAGCCAAGGGCATTCGCATCAACTGCATCTGTCCGGGTCCTGTCACAACGCGCATCGGCGACGACTCGACGGGTCCGCCTGATCCCGCGCGCGGCGACGCCTGGCGCGCCGCCTCGGCGGCAACCACCCCGCTCGGTCGCTCGGGCGAGGGCATCGACATCGCCGAGGCGGCGCTCTACCTCGCGTCCGACGAGTCGAGCTTCATGACCGGTCAGGCACTCGTTGTGGACGGGGGTTGGACGTCCATATCGGAACGCTGGTTCAACTTCAGCCCCAATGCCTTTGGAGGATGACCATGACCGCACCATCCAGCGGCCGGCTCGACGGCAAGGTAGCCGTGGTTACCGGCGGCGCTTCGGGCATCGGCGAGGCCACCGCACGGCGCTTCGCAGACGAGGGCGCGCGCGTGCTGATCGCAGACCGCGACGGCTCGCGCGGTCCTTGGGTGGCGTCGGAGATTGGCGAGGCCGCCCGCTTCATCCAGACCGACGTGCGCCATGGCGAAGACGTCCAGGCCATGTTCGCCGCCGCCGCCGATGCCTGGGGCCGCATTGACGTGATCTACAACAACGCCGGTACCGGGCCGCCCGAGGGCAACATCCGAGATTGTCCGGAGAAGACCTTCGACCTCGTCTACGAAGTCAACATCCGCGGGGTCTGGCTGGGCATGAAGTACGGCATTCCACACCTGGAACGCGCGGGCGGCGGCTCGATCATCGCCACCGCATCGGTGGCCGGGCTCACGGGCCTCGCTGGCATGGCGGCGTACTGCGCATCCAAGGGCGCGGTGATCGCCATGGTCCGCGCCGCCGCCGGCGAGTGGGCCTCGCGCGGCATCCGCGTCAACTGCATCTGCCCTGGTGGGATCGCCACCGGCCAGGGCTGGCGTTCGGAAGACGAAGTCGAGCAGACTCGCCGCGACTGGTCGAAGCTGCACCCCCTGGGCCGCTCCGGCGAGGCGAGCGACATCGCCAACGCCGCGCTCTACCTCGCCTCCGACGCCTCTTCGTACGTCACGGGCCAGCAGCTCGTCGTCGACGGCGGCTGGACCGGCCCCGATCTCCGCTACGACCTCATGCGAGACAACGACTGGTCTCAGCTGTAGTCTCCCGACGCCGACCAGCGGGTGACCCGATCTGGACGCAGCCGCAGTAGCGGGCGTTCCTCCAGCGCCATCTGCTTGTACTGCGGATACTTGACCCGCAACGCCGCGATGACCGACGCTGCCTCGCTCGCGTCCCACTCCAAAGGCCAGAGCACGTCGGCCGGTCCGCGCAGCAGGACCCACCAGAGGCGGCTCCAGTCGTCGTCGTATCGGTCGACCAGAAGCGCGAAGCGTGGATTCTCCTCGATATTGGTCAACCGACGCAGCCGAAGCGTCGTCTTCGGCTTCTCGTCGATGGCGATGTAGACGGCCTCGCCGACTACCTGGAAGACGACCGGCTGCAGATGCGGTTCGGCGTCGGCGGACGCTGTCGAAAGGTATCCGTGGCGCGCTGCTTCGAGTTGCGCGCGTACATCGTCGAGGGTTGTCATCGGATTCCTATACTCGCGGCACAGCACAGAGCCGAACGGAGGATCGCATGCCGGATCGACGCAAGCTGAGTGACTCAGAGATTAGCGGCCGACTGTCGGAGATCGCCGGGTGGTCCTACGAGGACGGCTCGCTAACCCGCAGCTTCGGGTTCGACAACTTCGTCGCGGCCTTCGGCTTCATGTCCTCGGTCGCGCTGCTGGCCGAGAAGCTGGACCACCATCCGAACTGGTCCAATGTCTACAACACCGTCGAGATCGCGCTCAATACGCACGACGCCGGCGGGGTCACCGACTTTGACTTCGTGCTCGCAGTCCAGATCAACGATGTCGCCGGTTAGTCCTGCAACCACTCCAGCAACTGCTGTCGCGTCGCGTTGGCGCCGCTGACGACGATCACGACTCGCTTGCCCGCGAGCCGCGCACGCTCCTGCTCGGCCGCCGCGACGCCCACCGCGGCGGCAGGCTCCGCCATCACGTGCTGCAGGTCCCAGAGCAGACGAATGGCGTTGACGATCTGCGCGTCGTCGACCAGGATGAAGTCGTTCAGTCTCCCGCGCAGCATCTCCAGCGCCAGCGGGAAGGGAGTGCCGGTGGCGACGCCCTCGGCGAGACTCCGGTTGGGCCGATCTTGCAGCCGCCCCGAGCGCCAGGCGTCGTGCGCGGCGGGCGACTGCGCCGACTGTGCTGCCCAGACTTCGGCATCGTGCCCGAGGCCATCGCGAACCGTAACCCAGCCGCACGAACCACTGCCGCCGCCCAGCGGCAGCAGCACGATGTCGGTGGCGGGTTGCTGGTCTTCCAGTACCTCGAGCGCGGCCGTGCCGACTCCGGCAATCAAGCGCGGCTCGATCGGCTCGACGTAGCGCGCGCCACGCTCGGCCGCGAACTCCTCCGCCTGGCGACGCGAGTCGTCGAAGCGCTCCCCAACGAGTTCCACTCTGCCGCCAAGGCGGCGGGTCGCCGCAACCTTGTCGGGATTCGCGTTGGCCGGCATGAAGATTGTCGCTTCGACCCCGATTGAGGCCGCGCCGAAGGCGATTGACTGGGCGTGATTGCCGGTCGATGACGTCACCAGGCCGCGTTCGCGCTCCTCCTCCGCGAGCTGCGAGGCCAGGTAGACGCCGCCGCGCACCTTGAACGCGGAGGTCGGCGTCACGCACTCCAGCTTTAGCGAAACATCGGCGCC
This sequence comes from Dehalococcoidia bacterium, assembly GCA_965211635.1. GTDB lineage: Bacteria > Chloroflexota > Dehalococcoidia > Bin125 > Bin125 > Bin125. The sequence continues at coordinate 3,044,757 of OZ242948.1, read as the reverse complement.
CCAGCGCTGGGAAAGGGCGGGACTGTGCACCAGCGGAGTCGGCAGCGATAGGGTTTGTCCGATGATCTCCCGCGCAAGGCGGACTTCTTCCAGGTTCGGCGCCGTCGCGTCGCCGCTCACGAACGGTACCTCGCAATCTGCTCTTCCTGCTTCGTGGCGATCGTTTCTGCCGAGCGGAAGAAGATGTCGGGTGGATCCCAGCCGTTGAGGCCGGCGTAGGTGTCGATCTGCGAGCGGTGGTGGATGTCGTGCTCCATCATCATCATCAACACGCGCCAGCCGGTCAGCGTGGCGCCGGGCGTGTCGATCATCTCGATCCCGCGGGTCAGACCCTCAGGGCCAACCTCGATGACGAGACGGCTGAACTCTTCAAAGCTGGTGTCCAGCGCCGGACCCCAGAGTTCGGCCCGGGACACATCGGGCGGCTCCGGAGATATCCAGCCCTCGCGCCGATAGGCGCTGGCGAAGTAGAGGCGCGAACCGCACATGTGGCCGATCAGCTTGTTGATCGACCAGGCCAGCTCTCCTTCACCGCCGATCGGCGTCCAGCCGTCGGCCTCCGGCGGCAGCGCGCTCACGTCGCGCACCGCGCGGCGATTGACCGAGCGAAAGAAGCGCAGAAAGACGTCGATATCGGTAAACATGTCGTCCTCCTCGGCACTCAGAGTCCGAGCGCCTGCTGTTGTTCTAGTTCGAGCAGCGTCGGATCGTCGTTCTTCACCGAGTTGACCCGAGTCGACACGGCATCGCCGACGAACGCATCGTCGGGCGGCAGATCGAGCAGCGGCAGCACCGTTTCCCGATCCAGATTGCCAGGATCGAGCCAGGCCTCTTGCCGATCCGGCGGCAGCACGACCGGCATCCTCGAGTGAATGCTGGCCAGCGCATCCGTCGCTTCCTTGGTCAGGATCGTAAAGGTCACCGCGGGCCGGTCGGGCTCTGGATGCCAGATGTCGTAGAGGCCGGCGAACAGGAACGGCTCGTGGTCGGCGCGATGTATCCAGTGCGGCTGGCGCTGGTCCTTCGGTCCGCTCCACTCGTACCAGCCGTCGGCGGGGACGAGGCAGCGCCGACGCTTGAACGGCCGCGCGTAGGCGCGTGACTCGGCGACCGACTCGGAGCGGGCATTGATCTGCCGCGCCGCCCGCTTGGCGTCCTTGGCCCAGGAGTTGACCAGTCCCCAGCGAGCGGGCTGGGCGGCAGACTCCTCACCGTCGGCGAGGATGATCGGATGCAACTGCGTCGGAGCAACATTGAACCGCGGCTTGAAGTCGCCGCCGCCGAACAGCTGCACGTTGAGACGCTGTACAGCCTCAATGAACTCCAGCGAATCGACGGTAAGCGTGAATCGTCCGCACATGGGGTCAGTGTACGCGGGTGGTGATCTCCCATCGCGGAGCGGGGGGAGAGGGGAGTGGTGGTGTCCTGACGTAGCATTGGACCAGCTACGAGGCGGAAGCAACACATGTAAGGACGAGACCATGTCTGATTCCAACGGCGAAGCGACCGTGATCTTCGAGAAGCGCGACGACGGGGTTGCGCTGATCACGCTCAACCGGCCGGAGCGGATGAACGCCTTCGGCGACGACCTGCTGCAGCGACTTACGGAGGCGCTGGTCGAGTGCGAAGACGACCCCGAAATCCGTTGCGTCGCGCTGACCGGCGCGGGGCGCGGCTTCAGCGCGGGTGCAGACATCAACAACATGGGCCGTCGATCCGAGGGCCCGCCGCCTGGTCCGGGAGTGGTCAATCGCCGCAGCCACCGCAGCCAGCAGCAGACGTCGGGCATGCTGCGCGAGATGGGCACGCCCACCGTGTCGTTGGTCAATGGACCGGCCGCCGGCGGCGGGCTCGGACTGTGCCTGGCCACGGACTTCCGCATTGCCTCGGATCGCGCGCGCTTTGTCACCGCGTTTCGCAACATCGGCGTTTCAGGCGACTACGGCGTCGCCTGGTTCCTGACCCACATGGTCGGCAACACTCGCGCTCGCGAGCTGCTGATGCTCGACCGACGGCTCAACGCCGTCGAAGCGGAAGCGCTGGGCATCGTCAACAAGGTTGTGCCGCACGAAGAGTTGATGTCTGAGGGTCTGGCCTTCTGCCGTGAGTTGGCGCAAGGACCTACGGCCGTGCTGGCGATGATGAAGTGGACGTTGAACTACGCCGCGACTTCGAGCCTCAGCGACTCGCTCTACCAGGAGGGCTCGCACGTGATGCTGTCGTTCACCGGTGAGGACAACAAGGAAGCGGCTCGTGCCTTCCTGGAGAAGCGTCCGCCGAATTTTGTCGGCAGGTAACCGGTGAGGACGTCGCGGCCTCGCAGATAAACCGAACCCCCGGACGTCGTGTCCGGGGGTCGGCCAGGAAGCGGGGCCGGGCGAGCGAGAAACCCGTGCCCCTGAGTGCGCCGGGCGGTCGCTCCCGGCGTGACTCTCGTTTCGGCGGCCAATGGCGAACCGATGGAGCCGTGCTCAAGACACGGGTTCTTGTCTGCGCAGCCGCCTGCAAGTTGCAAGCCGGTGCGCAATCTCCCTCGGTCGCCTACGGGGTTAGCTGACGGGTTCGGCGCAAGGGAGCGCGCCGTGCGATTCATCGACTCTACGAGCGGACGATTCGCATTCACCCCAAGTTGGTGGGTCCCCCGCTCCCCGATTGGCGCTCACGCCGTTCAGGGATTCGGCCCCAATATTCAGTTGTACATCCCAGCCTATCGAGTCCCCGCACCAATTGCCACCCAAGTTACGGCGAGTTAACCGAAGCGGGCGGGTTGTGCCAACAGCCTGTTCTCCTCTCCCCCGCTGCGCGGGGGGAGATGGCAAGAGCCTGCCCCCGCGAAGGGATATCTTTGCGTAAGTCGTCGGCCTCCGGTGTTCGGTAAGTGTTGCTGTCCGCTGACCAGATAGTCGGATTGATTCCCGCCTACGCGGGAATGACGGAGTTTGGGGTTGCGCACAGGTCTCCGAAGGCGGGGGGCAGAGGGGGCGCCCCGCTCGACCTCAGGGTTTGCAGCCCATGGCCAGCAGCTCCTTGCGCAGGTCGTTGATCCGGTCGTAGATCTGCCGCAGTTCCGGATTCGGCCGACCCAACGGACCTTCGCCCGGCTGCGGCGGCAGCTTGCCCGGCATATCGTCGGCCAGCTTGTTCAGGCGGGAGCGTTCGGCCCGCATCTCTTCGCATCGCGCGTCGTCTGCCATGGTTCGGCCTCCTATTGGGTTCGTTCCCGGTGCGCCCGATCCAGCGCCTCCGCCTCGATCCGAGGCAATGCCACTCGCGAGCTCAACTCCAGGCCGAGGGCCGACGCCTCGCGGGCGACGCGAAAGAGCGACACCTCGTCCGGCACCTCGATTGTCAGCGATAGCCCAATGTCGACCTGGAGCACCTGGAGCACCTGCAGCACCTGACCGCCGCTGCGCTGGACCAACTCGTCCAACTCTTCCAGCACCTGATCCAGCGGCAGTGCGGCGTTCCAGTCGGCTTCGCAGAGATAGAGCGGCATGGGTCGTATCGTAATCGCATCGAAGACCTGTCCCTGTACCCGTCATTCCCAGCTTGTCTGGGAATCTCGTTCCCTCTCTGAGACGATCGGGTCGCGCGAGATTCCCGCCTGCGCGGGAACGACGGAGTCGGACGGGAATGACGGAGTCGCGCGGGAATGACGGAGTCCCGCGGAAGTGACGGCCTTGAAAGTGGAGCGAAACATGGAACGCATTGGATTTATCGGTCTCGGCATCATGGGCGTGCCGATGGTAGCGAACCTGATCAAGGCTGGTTTCGAGCCGACGGTCTGGAATCGCTCACAACCAGGCATCGACGCCTGCGTCGAGCTGGGCGCCGCCGCTGCCGCTTCACCCCTGGCAGTGGCCGAGGCGTCCGACATACTGATCACGATCGTCACCGACTCGCCCGACGTGGAGTCCGTGCTGGTCGGTCGTGACGACGCGGCGCTCAACGGGCTTGCCCCAGGGTCCGTCGTGGTCGACATGTCGACGATCTCGCCATCGGTGACGCGAGAACTGGCGTCGCGGTTGTGGGAACGCGGTGTGGCGATGCTCGATGCACCGGTCTCGGGCGGCGACACCGGCGCACGGGCTGGAACGCTCTCGATTATGGTCGGCGGTGATGCTGAGATTCTCGAGCGTTGCTTGCCAGTGCTTGAGGCGATGGGCTCGACGATCACCCACTGTGGACCCAATGGTGCGGGACAGACGGTCAAGCTCTGCAACCAGGTCGCGATCGCCGGCGCGCTGCTCGGCGTATGCGAGGCGCTGTCGCTGGCCGACAAGTCCGGCGTCGACCAGGAACGGATGCTGGCTGCGATCTCAGCCGGCGCGGCCGGAAGCTGGCAGCTATCGAACCTCGGACCCAAGATCGCGGTCGGCGACTACGCTCCAGGCTTCATGGTGCGCCTGATGCAAAAGGACCTGCGGCTTGCCCTCGAGGCCGGCGCAGATGTGTTGCAGCCGATGCCCAACACCTCGCTGGTGCACCAGCTCTACTACCAGCTCCAGGCGTCCGGTCTCGGCGACGAAGGCACGCAGGCCCTGGCCAGAGTGATCTCGGGGCTGGGACGCAGCATTGTCGAATAGGCGGCTAGTGCGAGTGCATCTCGCCGATCGTCTCGTCGGCGTGGGCCAGACGTTCGGCGACGTGCTGCAGCATCGCCCAGAGGACGGGCGCAGAAGCATTCTCCGCGAACGAGTTTCGCAAAATCTGCAAGCACTCCGTCTCTTGCTTGGCGACCACCGTGGCCGATCGAGGGCGACCAAGCAGAAGCGCCATTTCTCCAAAGAAGTCGCCTTCGCCAAACGAGGCGAGAAGCGTCTGGTCGTCGCTGCCGTATGACTGATACACGTCAACCTCTCCGCTGCGAATGATGTGCAGCGACGTGCCCAAGTCGCCCTCGCGGTCGATCACCTGTCCCGCCTTGTAGTCCTGGATCTGGACCCAGCCGGCGATGTTGTGCAGCTCGTCGCGGTTCACGCGAGAGAACAACGAGGTGTTGGCGAGCATGTCTTCAATCGAAACCGGCATGTGTGCCTCCCCAGCTCCGCGAGCTGTTACCCGTCGATCAAGCGCAGAGCGTGCGCTTCCTCACAAGAAAGATAGCGTGTCACGCGCCGAAGCAGACCGGTTTGCCGAACAGCAGACAGCAATATGACCGCTTGCTGTGCCACGGAATGCGAAGCGCACTGCGCATTCGTCACCTGAGATCGTCGCGGAAGTCGGGATGAGCAATCTGTCTCAATGCATCGGCCCGCCGGCCCAGCGTGCGACCCGCCAACTCAGCCACGCCGAACTCCGTCACGACCCTGTCGGCCAGCGTGCGCGGCGTAGTCACGACCGCCTCTGGGTCCAGTTTCCTGACAATCCTCGAGACGCGACCACGAGCCGCGGTCGAAGGCATCGCCACCGCAGAGATGCCGCCACTCAGCATCGACCCGGCCGCAAAGTCCGGCTGCCCTCCCGGCCCGGAGATCTGGCGCGAGCCCAGTGACTCTGCATTGATCGTGCCGTCCAGGGCAACCTGCACCGCCGAGTTGATACCGACGAAGTTCGCTTGCTGCGCCAGGACATGCAACGAGTGCGTGTATCCGGCCGGAGCCATGCAGACGGCGGGGTTGCGATCCAACCAGTGGAAGAACTCGGCGCTGCCGGCGGCCTCGGTCGTGACGATCAACTCAGGCGCGGTGGCTTTGCGAACGCCGGTCAGGGCCCCGCTCTCGACCATGCCGATGACGCCGTCTGAGATCAGACCCGAGTGGATCCCCAGATGGCGGCGGTCGCCGAGCATGCCCATGATCGCCTCTGGTACTCCGCCGATGCCGAACTGAAGCGTCGTGCCGTCGGTCACCAATTCTGCGACTTTTGCGGCTATCTCACGCTCCAACTGACCCGGCTCGGCGCGACGCAGTTCCAACACCGGACTGGCCAATGGAACGAGCCAATCGAACTCCTCGCGTCGCAACTCGGCTGCGCCAAATGTGTAGGGAAGATTGGGATTGACCTGCCCGATCACCAGGGGCGCGGTGCGGACCACGTCAACGATTCCACCTACCGATGTTCCCAATGAGTACATGCCTTCCGCACCCGGCTCGGAGACCTGGACAAGAATGGCGTCGGCGGGCAACGCGCCGTCGGGCCGGAACAGGGTCGGGACCTGCGCATAGGTCGCGGGAATGTGGTCGAGTGCTCCCGCTGCCTCGACGTCGCGCAGCGGCCCACTGGTCTGATACGTCGAGAAGCGGAACGGCTCATGTGGATGATCGAGCGGCGGGACGTGTTCGAACAGATTGCCGGTGGCAATCTCAATCTCCGTCCAGCCGTCGCGCATCTCGTCCAGCGCATCCAGCAACCCCACCGGCGTCGCCGACATCGGAGGCACGACCACACGCGCGCTATCGGGAATCTCCCGCAGCGCCCGCTCGGCCGAGCCGTCGCGTGTCGGCCGCGGCGCGGCTCGCGGCGGGAGATAGTCGTCGAAACCGATCATTGCTCAGATTCGATGATCTCAAGGTGATGAGGATTTGTGAGGTTGTAGCCGCGACCCTCTGGCTCGATGTCTGCAAACAAACGAATTCTCGCCTGTTTGCCGAACGCCTCGATCAAGCGGTCGTACTCAGGCGCACCGAACTTTGCTGCCAGTGGTGTGGGAAGATCACGTTGCTCTGGAATAATGTGGGCACGACCTTCTTGGTCTCCAACGTCTCTGGCCAGAAGAACAACTTGGCCAATGATCTCCTCATTACGATACGGCTCTCGCTGGCGCAGATAGACGCGGGCTTCGCTGAGAACCTCGGCAGCTTCAGGCAAGAACCTGAACTGATCGACAGCAGAACCCGGTCGACCTCGAATCGGTGCCCATTGCACGTCAATCGCAACACCAGAGCCACGACCTGCCAGAGTTGCTACCGCATCACAGAGATTGGCACTGACGCCACTATCGACGACCCCATCAAATGCCGAGAGACCGCCGTTGGTCACAGCACTCCCGACGGCCAACTCCGTCGAGGCCAAAGCTCTTGACAAGGTCATAGTGACTCGTCGAGGGAACGGAGGATCGGTAGGAAACAGGTTCCCTTGGACTTCCACTGGAACGGGAGAGTGAACTGCGAGATCGTAATCGTCGAAGTCCCCAGGGAATGCCCTTACCGTGTCCAGATACTCGCTGACTTGAGCGGTTGGTCTGCCGCTGTATGCGGCTGCTGGATGATCGGCGGCGCGGGCAGCAGCCTGTAACAGGCCGTAGGCCGACGTGGTCAGACCGAGGCTGCGCTGCAGAGAAGGAGCACGCATCTGATCTCCACCGAGGGCTGCCAGGCGAATGACATCAGCGCCAGCAGCTCGCAGGTCCCTGTAGATGTCGATCTGCGACCGCTCCTCAACGCTGGCCAAGACCCGAATCGTCTCGAACATGTTCCTTGCATACCCTGGAACTGTGTCCTTGATGGGTATCAGAATGTCCCATCGACGACCAAGCGCCTCCGTCGTGTAGAGAGTTCCTCGCTGTCCCCACCGGCCGTCATCATGCCAATCGTGGGTTCGCAGATACGCGAGGACACTCGACGAAGGAATCTGTTCGAGTGCGACTGCGTCCTGAATCTCTACCTTCATTACGATGCTCGACGATCTGCCTGACGCATCAGTTCTGTCAGGTGATCTCGATCAAACACGTTTTGTCGCGGGATTTCAACAGTTTTCTGTTTCCTTCCCTCTTCCAGCGGTGGCATTCCTTCAAGCGAATGGAAGTAGCCACGAGTTTGCGAGCACAGTTCATCGTCGCTGAATCGGAGCCACTCTCTTGGATCGGCTGGCACCAGGACCACGATCAAGTAGATGGGGGCCGGCAAGGCAACTGGTCGAAGCTCGTTGTAGTTCTTCTCTTCGAGCGGGAATCTGACGAATTCGCCACTAGCGAGTTCTTGAGAACTGCATTTCGCTTGAAAGTCGATCATCGGACGCCTGCCATCTTCCCAGCGAAGCGTGCCGTCCACACTGTGGGAGTCGTGGTTCCAGCTGCCAACTTTGACATCTGCTTGCGCCGCGACAGCCTCGATGTAGGCGATCGAGAACTTCTCTTTGCGGGCGTTCAGATCCATTGACTCACCAGTAGGAGTGCTGACCTTCGAGGGAGGCTCCCAATGTGGGGGCCTCCCTCGCGCAAGTCACTAACCCGACCAACACCGAGCTATGGCTGCGAGATGTCGAGCACGCCTCGGGCGACTTCGCCGGCTTGCATGGCGGCGAAGGCTTCGTTGATCTCGCCGAGCGCGAAGCGCTTCGAGACCAGGCCCGAGAGGTCGAGCTTGCCCTGGCGGTACAGGTCGAGCAGCTTCGGCATGTGCTCGCGGAAGCGAGTCGAGCCGTACATGCAGCCGATCGCCTTCTTTTCCTGCAGGAACTCGGGGCCGGGGAAGCTGACCTCGGAGCCGAGCGGCATCATGCCGACGATGCAGGCGGTGCCGCCGGCGCGGACCATGTCCCAGGCCTGGCGTGCCGCGTGTACGTTGCCGATCGCCTCGAAGGCAATCTCGACGCCCATGCCGCCGGTCAGTTCCTGCACGGCCTCTACCGCGTCAACCTCGGAGGCGTTGATCCGGTCGGTGGCGCCGAACTGCTCGGCGAAGTCGAGCTTGTTCTCGAGGATGTCAACCGCGATGATTCGGCTCGCGCCGGCGATCTTGCAGCCCTGGATCACGTTGAGGCCGACGCCGCCACAGCCGATCACGGCGACGACTGAGCCGCCCGGCACCTTGGCGGTGTAGAGCGCGGCACCGACGCCGGTCATCACGCCGCAGCCAACCAGCGCGGCCTCGGCCGGTGGGATGTCCTCGGGAATCTTCAGCACACCCGACTGTGTGGTCAGCATGTATTCGCCGAAAGAGCCGACCGATGCCATCTGCACGACCGGGCGTCCGTCCCAGTTGAGACGGTCGCGCGCGAGCGCGGCGCCAGCCGGGTCGGGGCAGAGATTGGGCTCCCCACGCAGACACCAGTAGCAGTCGCCGCAGTAAGGGCGGAACGACATGATCACGTTGTCACCCGGCTGCACGTAGGTGACATCGTCGCCAACGGTCTCGACAACGCCCGCGGCCTCGTGCCCAAGCACCGCTGGGAGACCGCCGAAGGCCGCCGCCCACTTGCCGTCCACAAAGTGCAGATCGCTGTGGCAGACGCCTGAGGTCGTGGTGCGCACCAGGACCTCGCCCGGTCGCGGGTCGCGCACATTGATGTCGTGCACCTCAAGCACGGAACGGTCGCCATCCTTCTCCTGGTTGGCAGGATCGAAAATCGCAGCTTTCACATTGGTTCCTTCCCAGGGATTGCATTCCAAGCGCCACGCGCTCCCGCGCGGCCAGGGACCATGTTAGGCGAGCGCAGTAGCGCGAACAACACGGCATACGACCAAGGCTGCTCGGAGCGACCCCGGTTGATTTGCGCGCAGGTCCCTCTTGTGGAAGGACGCTTCGTCTGCAACTCCTCTGTCGCCCCCGTTACACTGTTCCCATTCACAACCCCGGACCCGTTCGAAGGAGTACACATGGTGTTCCAGACTTTCATTGACGCCGACACCCACATCACCGAACCTGCCGACCTCTGGACGTCACGCGTGTCCTCCAAGTGGGGCGACCGAGTGCTGCACGTCAAGCAGGACAATCAGGGCACCAATGCCTGGTTCGTGGGCGACCAGAAAGTCGCCAACGCGCCCTCGGGCGTCTTTGCCGGCTGGAAGGGCAAGTTCCCCAGCTCGCCGCCGACCTACGAAGAAGCGCATCCTGCCTCGTTCGATGTCCACGAGCGGCTCAAGCTGATGGACGAGACCGGCGTCTATGCGCAGGTGCTCTATCCCAACGTGGCCGGCTTTGCCTCGCAGCGCTTCCTTTCGCTGGGCGACCCCGAGCTGATGCTCGAATGCGTTCGCGCCTGGAACGACTTCCAGATCGACTGGATCTCAGTCGCGCCGGAGCGCTTCGTGGCCAACATCTCGATTCCGTTCTGGGACATCGAGGCGTCGGTCAAGGAGATCGAGCGGGTCGCGCCCAAGGGCATGCGCGGCATCCTCTTCACCGGCGACCCGCAGTCGCACGGCCAGCCGTTCCTCGGCGACCGCCACTGGGACCCGCTCTGGAACGTCGCCACCGACACCGGCCTGCCGATCTCGTTCCACATCGGCTCGGGTGACTTCACCGACGGCTTCACGCCCGACCGTCTCGCGGTCGACGGGCCCGAGGTGACCTATGCCCGGACCTCGACGGTGCTGTTCATGGCCAACGGCCTGCAGATGACCGACCTGCTGCTCTGCGGCGTGTTGCCGCGCTTCCCCGAGCTCAAGTTCATCTCGGTCGAGTCGGGCATCGGCTGGGTGCCGTTCTGCCTCGAGAGCTGCGACTACCACTTCCTCGCGGCCGACATCCGCAAGGCGCGGCCCGAGTTCGAGATGATGCCCTCGGACTACTTCCGCCGCCAGGTCTACGCCTGCTACTGGTTCGAGAAGATCGCGCCGCAGAAGCTGATCGAGGACATTGGCGCGGACAACATCCTCTTCGAGACCGACTTCCCGCACCCGACCTGCCTCTACGGCAACGTGCAGGAGACGATCGAGGCGGGCCTCTCCGGTCAGCCCGAGGATGTGCAGCGCAAGATTCTCTGGGAGAACTCGGCCAGGCTCTACAACATCGACATCCCCGAGGTCATGCCCGAAGGTCTCGCGGCGGCAGCCGCCGCCGGCGGCGGTGGCTAGAACACAGCTTTCACTCTCCCCCCGCTCCGCGGGGGGAGATGTCCCGTAGGGACAGAGGGGGGCACTCCGCACGGGTGCCCCCCTCTGCCTTCGGCATCTCCCCCCGCTTCGCGGGGGGAGAGTTGGTTAAGGGAAGATTCGACCTATGGACATCAACGGCAAGGTTGCGGTCGTCACTGGATCATCGTCTGGCGTCGGCGAGGCGACGGCGAAGCTGCTCGCTTCGTTGGGCGCGTCGCTCGTCGTCAACTTCTATCGCGGCGCCGAGGCGGGACAGCGGGTTGTTGACGAGATTCAGGCCGCCGGCGGCTCGGCTATCGCCGTCCAGGCCGACACGCGCTCCGACGCCGATTGCCGCAGGTTGATCCAGGCTGCAATCGACGAGTACGGACACCTGGAAATCCTGGTCAACAATGCCGGGATGACGCACTTCATCGCGCACGACGACCTCGAGTCGGTGACCGACGAAGTCTGGGACGACATCATCGGCGCGAATCTGCGCGGCGTCTTCAACTGCACCCGCGCCGCCGCGCCACACATGAAGGCGGCGGGCGAGGGCGCGGTCGTCAACGTCTCAAGCGTCGCCGGCGCGGGCGGTGGCGGCTCCTGCATCCCCTACGCCGCCAGCAAAGCCGGCGTCAACGTGATCACCAAGTCGCTTGCGCGCGTCTTGGGGCCCGAAATCCGGATCAACACCATCGCCCCCGGCTTCATCGAGGGCCGCTGGCTACGAGGCGGCCTCGGTGAGGACACCTACGAGGCGGGGCGCAAGCGGCTCGGCGAAACCGCCCCACTGCGCGGCGTCGCCACCCCCGAGTCCTGCGCAGACGCCATCGTCGCGCTGATCGAGCGCAACGTCTTCGTCACCGGCCAAACCATCACCGTCGACGGCGGCGCGACGCTGTAACTCCACTTGTCGTCATTGCCGCGCTTGCCGCGCAATCTCGCTGCTTCGCCAACCGACGTCCGTGCACAACGCGGCGAGATACCCGCGACAAGCGCGGGTATGACGGGGCTTTAGCGGACTCTCCTAACCCCTCACTGTGAATGACACCGGGAGGCGCTTGATGCCTCCGATGAGGCCGGAGGAGAGGCGCTCCGTTTCGCCATTCAACTCGAAGTGGTCCAGCTTTTGGATCAGGTGGCGGAAGATGGAGCGCATCTCGAGGCGGGCGAGGTTGGCGCCGAGGCAGAAGTGCTCTCCGAAGCCTCCGAAGGCGAGATGGTCGTTGGGCGAGCGCTGGATATCAAAGGTGTCTGGATTCGCGAAGATGTCCTCGTCGCGGTTGGCCGAGGGGTACCACATGGCGAGCGTCTCGCCGGCCTGGATCGGGACGCCGCGGATTTCCGTGTCGTGCGTAACCGTGCGGGCGAAATGCACGACCGGCGAGGTCCAGCGCAGCATCTCCTCGACCGCGCTGTCGAGCAGCTCCGGCTGACTCTTGAGCAACGCAAACTGGTCGGGATGCTCGATCAGCGCCTGCATCCCGCCCGAGGTGGCGTTCCGCGTGGTCTCGTTGCCGGCCAGGATGAGCAGGATCGCGTAGGAGAGGATCTCGTGCTCCGGCAGCGGTTCGCCTTCGATCTGGGCCTGGACCAGCGTGGTCATCACGCTGTTGTCCGGGTCGCGACGCTTGCGCTCGATGTGGGCCATGAAGTAACCCTGTAAGCCGCGCATCCCCGACTGCCAGGTCTCGCGGCGGCTGCGTCCTTGCTGGTACTCGGGGTCTTCCGAGCCGATGAACTCGTTCGTCCAGAGGAAGATGTCCTCCCAGGAGTCGCGATCCACTGCCAGGAGCTCGCAGATGGCGGCCATCGGCATTTTGGCGGCGACATCGCGGACGAAGTCCATTTCGCAACGGTCGGTGAGCTGACTGACCAGGTGCGCAGCCGCGTCGTCAATCACGACTTCGGCGATCTCGTCGATCCGGTCTTCGAGTAGCTTCATGCCACGCGGGGAGAAGCGGCGGCTGGTGGCGTTGCGGTACTTGCCGTGCTCTGGCGGGTCCATGTTGATCAGGTTGGGCACCGTCAAGTTGGGGTCGTTGGCGCCGCCGTCGCCCGAACCGGCGGAACGAATCACGAGCCGTTGGCTGCTGATGAACGTCTCGGGATCGCGGGAGATCTCTTGGATGTCGTCGTACTTCGTGATCGCCCAGAACGGAGTCACACCCGGTTGGTCGTACCAGTAGACTGGCGCCTCGCGGCGCAGCAGCTTCCAGTCGTCCCAGGGGTAGCCGCGTTCGGCGTAGCGCTCGGGAGTGACGAGGTCGATCCGGTCGAGTCCGCTGGTCATCGTCGTCATGGAGGCCCGCTCCATTCGCCTGCTATCTCGTCGGTATTCTCTTGTTGAGCGTATCAATCCAAGCAGGGGCGCACGCGCTGTCTCGAGGAGTGCCATGTCGGACAAACGATCACTGTTGGGCGTCTACGAGGGCTACACGGACGAAGTAGCGAACGGATACGAGCGCGAGTCGCGCTACCTGGAGATGCAGGACGGCTGCCGCATCGCCATCGACGTGCTGCATCCCGCGCTCGACGGTCGGCGAATCGACACTACGTCGCCGACCGTGCTGCACTGCACGCCTTACCGCCGCTCGTTCATCCTGACCGGCGAAGGCACGTCGGCTGCGCGATACCAGCAGGAGCTGCGCGCGATGGAGCCGGGCGAGCTGGTCACCCAGTACGAGGAGCGACCGATCGCGCGCGACCTGATCCACCACGGCTATCGATTCGTCTCGCTCGACCTGCGCGGCACCGGCGCGTCGTTTGGCGAGCTGTACAACGACTCCTGGCTAGCCGGCCACGACATCGCCGAGGTGATCGACTGGATCTGCGCGCAGGACTGGTCGACCGGCCGCGTCGGCATGGTCGGCATCTCATACGAGGGGATGATCCAGTTCTTCACGGCGGCGCAGCAGCCCGAGGGGCTCAAGTGCATCGCGCCGCAGTACCCGGGCCTGCCGCAGTGTTATGTCGACGGCGGTCTGGCGATCAGCAGTTTCGCTCGCGTCTGGGAGCAGTTGCACAAGGGACTCTCCGAACACGAGCCGTCCGCGCCCGTAGACGGTCCAGAAGGCGAGGCCCTGCAGCGCGACGCGATGGAATCCCACTCGCCCGACGGCTATCGCTGGGTTGAGGTGTTCTCCGAGATGGACCCTCGCGATGTCACCCGTATGTCCTCGTACGACGGCATCATGCGTCGCAAACCGCGACCCGACATCGGACTCGGCGAGGTCGCCAGCGGTTGGTTCGACTCAACGGACCTGATCAATGCGAGCGGGGTGCCTACCTATCTCGTTACCGGCTGGTGGGACCTGACGTTCCCCGGCTACCTGATCGACGCCTTCAACCGGCTCGACGTGCCGAAGAAGCTGATCGTGGGTCCCTGGAATCACGGACAGGGCGGCGATCCCGAGCTGCTGCGCTGGTTCGACTACTGGCTCAGGGATGTCGACAACGGCGTGATGGATGACCCGCAGGTCCACTACGGCGCCAGCGAGCCGTCGGGCGCGACGCTGTGGAAGTCGGCTCCGCGCCTGCCGCTGCCGGAAGCGCGGAGCAGGTCGCACTGGCTTACAGCGGAAGAAGGGCTCTCCGACTCGCGTCCCGATGGGGAAACGCGCCTGACCTACGACGTGAACCATGATGTGAGCCTGGGCGCGATGAGTCGGCACAGCTACTACAGCCAGGACCTGTACATCAACACGGTCGATCTCAACGCTCGGGCAGAGGGTTGCCTGAGCTTCACCAGCGATCCGCTGGCGGGGGACATCGAGATCACCGGCTGGCCGGCCGTGCAGCTCGAAGTCTCGACCAGCTCAGATCGAGGAGCGGTCGTCGTGACGTTGGAGCAGATTGCCGACGACGGCTCGGCGGCCTATCTGTCGGAGGGCTTCCTCAACTTTGCACACCGCCGCGTCGGTGACGATCCCGCCGGTCACGAAGGTCCGGTCTGGCATAGCTGGAGCAAGGCCGACCTCGCGCCAGTCAATCCGGGCGAAGCGATGGATGTCCAGGTCGAGATGTATCCCGTCTCCGCCATCGTCCGGGCCGGTGAGCGCATCCGCCTGACCATCGCCGCCGCCGACGCTGACAACCTGGTCGTGCCTACGCAGGGCGACGAGGCGACGCTGACCGTCACCATCGGAGGCGAGCGGGCATCTCGCCTGATCCTGCCGACCGTGAACGAGTCAGTGACTCCGACCGCGCAGGTCGTCGAAGACGGCTTCAACGGAGAATCAGGCGGTTTCGCGTTTCGGAGGCCGGTGGATGCAAGGCCCTAGCCACTGTTGCACGTGGGCCACACATCTAGTCGCGAGATACCTACCATGCCCCACCTAACGCAGCCCCAAGAATCAGCATCTCGAAAACTCATTGACAACATCCTCGCTGAACGGGGTTGGATAACCGATGAATACTCGCCGGATTGTGAAGTGTTCACCGAACGGGCCAAGACCACAGCACAGGCACAAAAGCTCGGGGGCAGATTTCCAGACTACCTACTCTACGAGTCGGGCTCCAATACACCAGTTGCCGTCCTCGAAGCCAAGAAACAAGGAATGAGCCTCTCCGCTGCACTACAAGACGCCATCGCCAAGTATGCAAATCCACTTGGCGTGCCAATCGTTCTAGCAAGTGATGGCCACTCTACGCTCACCCACCACATACCCACTGACGGACCACTGACTCTTGACGATTCACCACTGACATCGATACCCGACCGCCCAACTCTCGTCCGTTTCTACCACCGGGGGCCTGCCCTTACCCTTCCACCAAACCCCTCACTCTCCCGTCGTCAGCTGATGGACATCTTCTCCCGGGCCAACCACCTGCTACGAAAGGAAGGACTGCGCGAGGGTCTTGAGCGATTTACTGAGTTCTGCAACCTACTCTTCCTCAAGTTGATCAGCGAGATAGATGATCAAAGGGAAGTCTCTGGACAACGCCGACTCTTAGATCGCCGCCACACTTGGGACCGTTTCTGCTACCGCCCGGCAGAGGACATGCTCGAGTACATAAACGACATTGTCCTACCTAGACTGGTCAATCAATACAACCACAGCGGCGACGTGATCTCGCCTCGCCTGCTAATCCAGTCACCCAACACTCTGAAAAGCATCATCGATGAACTCAGCGCCCTCACCCTCCTCGACGCCGACACAGACATCAAAGGAGACGCCTTCGAGTTCTTCCTTCAGCATTCCATAACTGTCGGAACTGATCTCGGTGAGTACTTCACTCCTCGGCACATTGTACGGCTCATGGTCGATCTCGTCCATCCGGTTTATGGCGAAACTATCTATGACCCATGCTGTGGCACAGGGGGCTTCTTGATCGAAGCCTTCAACCACATTCTTGAAGGGGTCCGACCGTCAAACGAGACGCTACGCAGGCTACATCATGACACTATTTTTGGTAGAGAACTGACAGGAACGGCCAAACTGGCGAAGATGAACATGATCCTCACTGGCGACGGCCATACTAACATCGAGCAGTTGGATTCGCTATCACAACCCGTCCACAACAAGTATGACGTTATCCTCACCAACTTCCCTTTCTCACAATCAACAGAACACGCGGGTCTATACGGCCTGGCTCGCAACGATGCCAATCCAGTCTTCCTAATGCACATCATCAATGCCCTAAAGGACGGTGGTCGCGCTGCTGTAGTTGTACCCGACAGCCTACTCTTCAACGAAGCTACCCAATACGCCAGAACTCGAGAGACTCTCCTTACAACATGCGACGTGCAGGCTATCGTGTCCTTGCACAACTACGTGTTTCGTCCTTACGCCGGACAAACGACTAGCATCCTATTCTTCACAAAGGGCCGTCCGACCTCGGAGACTTGGTACTTCTTGGTGGAGGAGGATGGCTATGAGAAGACTGCCAGCAGATTTGGCCGGCCTGCCATCGATGAGGACGATCTACCGAGACTTCGGGAAGCTTGGTCAAACCGACGAGAAACAGAGAGCTCATTCTCCGTACCGAGAGAGAGAATAGAAGCCAACGGAAACTTACTCTCTGCCAACCAGTATCTGGAGGACACTAGCTCAGAAGATGCTTGGGTTGAGTTAGGTGGACCCAATGGACTATGCGATATCACAGTTGGAGCCACTCCACTAACGGCGAACAGCGAGTACTACGGCGGCCCTCACTCCTTTGTTCGGATAGGTGACATGAAGGCAAGAGAGGTCACCGAGACGGCCAAACACATCACCGACGCGGGTGTTGCCTCAAAGGGAATACCCCTCTTGCCTGCCGGCACACTGATGTTTGGATTCAAGTTGACGATAGGCAAGACTGCCTTTGCTGGTCAGCCCCTTTACACGAACGAGGCAATCGCAGGTCTGATCCCCAAAGATGATCGTGTTCTCCCAGAGTTTCTGTATTACGTGTTGCCGATGCTGGACTACACCCCCTACGCCAACGCTACAGCGAAAGGCAAGACGCTCAACTCCAGATCATTACCCAGAGTGCGCGTTCCTCTCCCTTCAATCGCCAGGCAAAAGCAGTTCGTTGCTGAGCTGCAGGCGCTTGAAGACGAGGCAGAAGAGTTGCGTAGGCGGGTCGAGTCTATGGAGCAGGATGCGGGTGTGCTCACGAGAGATATTCTAGAAAGGCCTTAAGAACGGCTCGCTCAAACTTGATTGAGGCCGGAGGGGCAAGATGACTCGCTCGAATCCCCGTCATCCCGGCGAATCTGTGCGCCTTGATTGCCTTGAGGCGACAAACCTCACGATCACAGAGGCGGCCCAGCACATGCAGGTGCAGGAGCAGTTGCTCAGAGATGTCTGCGACGAATCTGCGCCGATCACCGCCGATCTGGCGATTCGGCTTGACCTGGCCTTTGGCGGAACGGCGGAAACCTGGATGGCGCTGCAAGCTGCCTACGACCTAGCGCAGGCCCGAACCCAATCCGACGGCCTGAGCGTCTCTCGAGTCGAAGCAGCAGCCTGACTCGCTGCACTGTCACTCGCCCGTGAATGCCGGCGGCCGGCGTTCGAAGAGGGCTCGGATGCCTTCTTTGGCGTCGCTTGAGTTTCTGGCGGCGGCGACCAGTTCGTCGACATCCTCGTGCGGAATGTGATCACGGAAGTCCATCTCGCGGGTGATCAGGGCCTTCATCGCCCTGAGACTGAGCGGGGCGTTCCTGCTCAATCGATCAATCACTGCTTCGGCCGCTTCTTCGAGTTCTTCGGCGTTGGCGACTCGGGCGATCACGCCCCACTCGTGCATTCGCCAGGCGGGGATGCGGTCGCCGAGCAGCAGGATCTCCTTGGTCGCCACGGGTCCCGCCACTTCGAGCAGCTTCTTGGCCAGGAACCACGAGGGCGCGAGGCCGATCTGGGCCAGCGACATGCCGAACTTCGCCTCGACGTCGGCGACGACGAAATCGCAGTGCAGCGCCAGCTCATTGCCGCCGGCGATCGCGTCGCCCTGGACGACGGCGACGACCGGCAGCGGCCAGTTCTGGATTGCGTCGAGCATCTGCTCAGTCGAGACATCGCCGCCGGGCAAGCCTTCCTCGCGTTCCCGCAAGTCGAGTCCGGCGCAGAAGACTGGACCGTTGGCCCGAATCGCGGCGACGCGCTCCTCAGCCGAGGGCTCGCCCGCAAAGGCGGCGTGTAGCTCAGACAGCATTTCGCCGTTCAGGGCATTGCGCTTTTCGGGGCGATTGAGAGTGACGGTACGGACCGCGCCGTCGATTTCGACCTCGATGATGTCGCTCATGTGATGTTCCTGTTCGTTGAACTACGGCGTGCCCCCCTCTGTCCCTACGGGACATCTCCCCCCGCTTTGCAGGGGGAGAGGGGAACGTTAGCCGCTGCTGCCGCGGCCGAGGAGGTCTCGGGCCATGATGATTCGCTGCACTTCGGAAGGGCCCTCTCCGATTCGGCGGATGCGCATTTCGCGGTACCAGCGCTCGAGCGGGAGGTCCTTGGTCACGCCAATGCCACCGTGAATCTGGATCGCGCGATCGACGACGCGGCTCGCGCCTTCCGTCGTGGTCAGCTTGGCCATCGCAGCCTCGAAGCGAAACGGCTCGCCCTGTTCCGCTTTCTCGGCCGCGGCGAGATACATCATCCGACCGGTTCGGATATCGATCTCGTTATCGACGATCATCCACTGGATCGCCTGGCGCGAGGCGAGCGCGGCGCCGAAGGTCTCGCGCTGTTGCGAGTAGGAGATCGCCATCTCCTGCGCGGCCACGGCCACGCCGACGCAGGTCGCCGAGTAGGGAATCCGCTGGCGGGTGAGATTGTTGTTGGCCAGCGAGAATCCGCCGCCTTCTTCTCCGAGAAGGTTGGCCGCCGGCACACGGACATCGTCGAACGACAGCTCGGTGCCGTAGTTGGCCGAACGCAATGTGTGCACGACGCGCCTGACCTCGAAGCCGGGCGAGTCGGTATCGACGAGGAACGCCGAGATACCGCGTCGTCCTTTCTCCGGGTCGGTGCGGGCGAAGACGAGCCCGAAGTCGGCCCGGTCGGCGCCCGAGCTGAACAGCTTCGAGCCGTTGAGTATCCAGTCGTCTCCGTCTTTGACCGCGCGAGTCTGGATGGCGCGAGCGGGGTCGGAGCCGCCTGACGGTTCGGTCAGACCGAAGAAGGCCCGCTTCTCGCCGCGCAGCATGGGATAGAGGTAGCGGTCCTTCTGCTCGTCGGAGGCGACGTAGAGCTGGGCAAGACCGGCCGATCCAAACGCGCCGTAGCAGGGCAGGTAGAGCCCGGCGCGGTGCTGGGACATCTCCTCGGCGACCAGGCCGCGGGTCGGCAGCGGCAAGCCGGGCCCGCCGTAGTCCTCGGGCACGTCGATGTGGTAGAGACCCATCTGCTGGACAATGCCTTTGAGCCGATCCAGTTCACCGGGCGGCAGCTCTACCGCGTCGGGATCGAGATCGCGCTCCAGCGGCTGCACTTCCTCTCGCACGAAGCGCTTGACGGCCTGTGTGATCATCCGCTGTTCTTCGCTCATCAGGACTTCCATAGCGTTCCTCCCTCAGCCGCTCGCGGGCCCAATGGACTGGGACCGCCGCAGACGACCGAGCTGCGGCGTATCGCGCCAGTCGCCGGCCGGGTGAGCCGGCGGCCACTCGGCGCCCCCCTCAACACTTTGGTCACGCTGGAACTGCATCAGCATTTCCAGGCGCTTGGTGGTGTATTGCTGGTTCGCCTCCCAGCGAAACTGCGCCGCCCGCTCGCGCAGTACTGGATTTGGATCGTCACCGCCGAAGTGAAGCCCGATCCGCGTGCGCAGGCCGAATGGCTCTCGTCCGCCGGCCTGGCCGATGTAGAGCAGGTTGCCCGCGGCGTCGGCGATCTCATACACGCCGACCACCGCCGGGATCGCCCGAATCGTCTCAGGCGTCGGTTGGATCCAGGGTTTGCGGATAGGCATCGTCACCTCGTTTTCGACAGGACTCTCAGTAGGATCATCGCTCGCGCAGCCGGTCGCTGGCCGCGCCCGATTCCAGGAGGTCGGCGATTCGTTCTTCGGAGTATCCCAAGATTTCCCGCAACACGGGAATCGTGTCGGCCGCGAACAGCGGCGCGGCGTTCTTGGGCGGCGCCGGCGTGTCGGAGAGGCGAAATGCGGCCTGCGGCGCCGGCGACAGACCGACCTGCGGGTGTGCGAGCCCGCCGACCGAGTGGCGGGCCAGCATCTGCTCATCGCGCAGCAGGGCCCGAGGACCCATCACCGGCGAGGCCGGAACGCCAGCGCACTGCAAGCGCTCCGACAGCGTCTGCGGATTTTGGCAGGCAGTCCAGCCGCTCAGCAACTCGTCCAACTCCGCGCGGTGCTTCCAGCGGCGTAGTCCCGTAGAGAAGCGGCGATCCGTGCGCACCGCGTCATCTCGCCAGACGCTGAGCAGCGAGTCCCACTCCCCATCGTCTCGGCAGGCGATCGCGATCCAGGAATCCGGATTGTCAAGCAGCGGCGCCGCTGGATAGACGCCGTGCGGCGCAGCCGATGTGTGTTCGTTACCGATCCGCGTCGGCTCGCGGCCAGAAAACTGCTGGCCGACCATGGCCTCACCGATGAGCTGCAGTTCGCCTTCGAGCATGGCCAGTTCGACGGTCTGTCCGCCGACCCGGCAACGTGCCCGGAGCGCCGCGACGGTCGAGAGCGCGGCCAGCAGACCGGCGTTCTGATCGCAGTAGAAGTTGCCCGGCTTGAGCGGCGAGCCGTCGGCGTAACCGGTCAGCCAGGACAGTCCGCTCATCGCGTCGATGCCGGGACCGTACGAGATCCGGTCTCGCCAGGGACCGGACTTGCCGAACGCGGGCATGGCGACGTAGACGATCTGGGGATTGCGCTCGCTGAGCGTGTCCCACTCGAGTCCAAAGTTGCCCATCACGCGGGGTGAGAAGTTCTCCAGGACAACGTCCGAACGTGCCACAAGATCGAGGAACACCTCGCGACCCGCGTCCGTGGTCAAGTTGAGGGCGATCGACCGCTTGCTGTTGGCCAATTCGTTCTGCCGCGGTTCGCGGTTCCATGGTTCGTCGGGCCCCGCGCTGCGATAGGGCAGCGCCGAGGAGGGATTGCGCGGCTTGGCCCACGGTGTTTCGATCCGAATGACCTCGGCGCCCAGCGCGCCAAGCAGTTGAGTCGCGACCGGACCGGCCACTGCCGAAGTCAGGTCGAGCACGCGGATGCCGTCCAGCGGGCGTCTCGCAGAGTCAGGGAATTGCACTAACCGAGCCTCAGGAAACACCGGCGCGCCTCCAGCGTGCCCGCTCGCGGGGCTTGCCGAGTCGATCGTTGTCCTGGCCCAGTTCCGGCGCCGATCCATCGTTCCAGCCGGTCTTGCCGAAGCGCACGGCAGGACCCGGCGCCAGGTATGCACCGCCGCGTGGATGCGGTGTCGACTGCCAGAACTCGCGCGAAGCGTGATGGCCGTCAATGTCCGACATCACCTCCGATGGCGCAAGCACTTCGGTGAAGGGGATCCGCATCTCCTGTGCGCGCTGCACCATCTCGCGGCGCTCTGTCCGCATCAGCGTGGGGGACATGAGCTCATCCACATCGTCGGCGCGACCCATCAGCTCGGCGAGCAAATCGGGCTCGGCCAGACGCGGCTCGTCGAACAGCACCGCCATCGCCTCGGGATATCGATTGTTGCAATGCGCGTGAACCCAGCCGTCGGCGCAAGGACGGATGGTCGAGGGATAGAGATGGCCGGGACCAAAGCCGACCAGTCGCGCGCCGTTGCGCACCGGGTCGCGATCGGAAAACCAGGCATGCTGGTATCCGCCGCCCAGCAGGAATGCCAGGGCGTCACAGACGGCTGTGTCGACGAGTTGGCCTTCACTCTCCTTTTCCTCAGCGCTGGCCTGCAGGGCCGCGACGACGCCCAGCGCGGCATGAAGGCCGGCCTGGAGGTGTCCCTGCTCGCCCCAGGCCTTGACCGGCTCGCGGTCCGGCTCACCGCCGATGCCGAGATATCCACCGGCGGCGTAGAGGGTCAACTCGGAGCCGAGCCAGTCAGACTTGGGGCCCTCCAGTCCGTAGGGCGTGATCAGGCAGACGTTGAGAGTTTCATACTCGTCGCGGAGCGCCTCGACATCCAGACCAATGCAAGCTTCCAGCCGGCGCGCGACATCGACGATCAGCACGTCACAGTGCGCCAACTCGCCTCCCAGAAGGCGGCGCCCTGCGGCCGAGTCCAGATCGAGCCGCAACGATGTCTTGCCGCGATTGAGATGGAGATGCGTCGCGCCACCCTCAAGGTCGGGCGCGTCGTCTCGGAACGGTCCCTTGCGTCGGATCGGGGAGCCAGAGGTGGGTTCGATCACCGTTACTGAGGCGCCAAGGCCAGTCAACAGTCGACCGCAAAATGCGCCGGCGGGCGTCTGGGAAATCTCAGCAACCGTGACACCGTCCAGGGGACCACGTGAGTGTTCTGGGTCTCGCTCGTTCACTGGTGCAGGATACCCCTGCGTTTGTTCTGAGCTCGACTCCGGTATCGTGACGGGACACGTTGGGAGCAGATCCGAGATTTGACCACCCAGCCGATTGAGAGCCACGAGATCCACAGCCGGCGCATGCTCGACCATGCGGCTGAGATGATCGCGCAAGGCGACCGCGTACAGGCCTCGGAGAAGATCTGGGGCGCCGCCGCGCATAAGGTGAAGCAGATCGCCGCCGAGCGAGGTTGGCCCAACATCAGCCACGCCGACGGTTACTCGATTGTCCGCCACATTGCCAGCGCATCTGGCGAACAGGATGTACGAAGGCTGTTCGGCATCGCGAGCGACACTCACCAGAACCACTATGAAGACCGCCTGTCGATCGACGAACTCGCGGACCGACTAAACGAGATCCGCATTCTCGTCTTGTTGTTGGACGAAGCTCACCAGACGCTCCCTGATGACTTACCCAGGCCGACCGACCGCCACTATCGCGACCGTCATGGCGGAGCCGGCTAGCCGCCTCCTGCATCTACCCTGCACTTCGAGCGCAACGCGACGTGAGGAGCGCATGATGTCCGACGTTGGATTTATCGGGGTGGGCAACATTGGCAATCCGATGTGCGCCAATGTGATCAAAGGTGGGCACAGCGTCGTGGTTCACGATTTGGTCGAAGCGCATGCGGAGAACCTGATCGAGTTGGGCGCGACCTGGGCGGAGTCGCCGGCTGCGGTGGCGTCACAGTCGGAGGTGGTACTGACCTCGCTACCCGGACCACCTGAGGTCACGACTGTGCTGCAGGGCGCCGACGGGATCCTCGAAGGCGCCGAGTCGGGGCTCGTTTGCTTCGACCTATCGACCAACCTGCCCTCGACCGTGAAGCTGCTCGCCGAACGCGCAGCCGAGCAGGGCGTGCTGTTCCTCGACTCGCCGGTCTCCAACGGCGTCCAGGGCGCCATCGACGCGACGCTTGCCGTCATGGTCGGCGGCGACAGGGCGGCCTTCGACGCCTATCGGCACGTGTTGGAGTGCATCGGCAACAACGTCTTCTACATGGGCGAACTGGGCATGGGCGCGTTGGCCAAGATCACCAACAACATGGTCTCGATCGGCAGCGGTCAGCTCGTGATCGAGGCGCTGGTCATGGCCGAAGCGGCCGGACTCGACGCCGAGAAGGCCTATGAGGTGATGAGCGTCGCTTCCGCACAGAACTACGTGCGCAACGTCCCGACATTGCTGGAACGCAATTTCGACGACGCCCAGTTCTTCCTCCAGTGGGCTGCGAAGGATGTCTCGCTCGCCGTGCAGGTCGCGCGCGAGAACGGAATCCCCTCACCGATGGCCTCTGCCGCCAGCGACATGCTCAACCGGGCAAAGAACCGCGGACTGGGCTTAAAGTCGCCAATGGCCACACTGCTGTCGGCCGAGGAAGATGCGGGCGTTTCCCACTAGACGCCGCGGACACTTGCGCGGCGATTGGTGACGTACACTTGAGCACATGGCGGTCGCAACCGGAACGGTCACAGGCGCAGGCGGGACGGCTCGGCGGGTGGTGTTCCTCCACGCAGCCGCGTTCGTACTCGGATTCAGCGTCGTCTTTGTTGCGCTTGGAGCGCTGCTTGGCGCGCTCGGCTCGGCGTTCCAGAACGAACTGATCTGGTTCCAGCGCGTGGCCGGCGCCATGCTGGTCGTTCTCGGGCTGCACCTCGCCGAAGTCATCACGATCCCGTTCCTGTACCGCAGTTTCCAAGTCGGCGGTCCGGGCGGGCCAGCAAGCGAGACCACAGTCGGCGATCCTTCGCGCGTCAGGGCCGCGGCCGACTACGGCCGATCGGTCGTCGTGGGCGTTGCATTTTCAGTTGGCTGGACGCCCTGCGTTGGACCGATCCTGGCGGGCATTCTCGTGCTTGCGCTCGATTCGGCCTCGCTCTTCCAGGCCGTGATTCTGCTGATTTGCTACGCGGCGGGCTTGGGCATTCCATTCCTGCTTGTCGGCGCGACCTTCGGCGCTTCGACGCAGTTCCTGCGCAAGCTCAACCGTTGGATGCCGCTGATTGGCGTCGTCTCCGGGGTGCTGCTTGTCTTCGTCGGCATGCTGATCGCACTGGACCGCGTCGTGGTGCTTAACGAGGCGTTGGGTAGCTTCGGGGTCGACATCGTGGCCGGTTCAGACGGCTCATCGACCGAGATGCTCGACCTCAACGCCGGTTCGGCTGCGCTCGCCTTTGTCGGCGGGTTTGTCAGCTTCATCAGCCCCTGCGTACTGCCGTTGGTGCCCATCTATCTCGGTCACCTGGCGGGCATCGGATCCGAGCAGACACAGATTCGCTCGGCCTAGCGCTCGGTTGTCGAGTTCCTTGACGCGCGCACGTCAATCAGCCAGCGCCTTCGGCTCCGCTCCTGGAAGAACTTGCTCATTGCCGCAACGGCGGCGGGTTCACCGGCCAGCGTCAGGCGGTCGTGAAGGAACACCGCGGTGTCTCCCGATGCGACGTTTGTCTCGCCGTCGCGCATCACAACCAGCACCCGAACGTCGCCTTCGAAGTCAATCTCCTTCAACGTATGACCGTCCAGGTGGCCGTTGAGCATGGAGACTTCAACCAGACCGGAATCGGGATCGTTGCGGGCGGCATGCAGCGCCGGGCGCAAGACAGCCTCCTCCAGCGCCAGCGCGGTGACATCGGAGACGGAGTACGCCTCGATTTCGAGATGGTCGAGTTGCGCATCTGCTTCCGACACCCACGTCACGACTCGCAACGACGGATGGATCCGCCGCATGGAGCGGGTGTAGTCGACCACTTGGTCGGAGTGCTCAAAGTCGACAATGACAGCTACTTCGGCGTTGAGCAGCCGCACGCTGATCAGGGTTAGGGCGTCAAGCGGATCACCAACCACGCTCTCGACCCCTCGCGCCTGCCAGCGAGGGGTGGCATCCGGATCAGAATCAAGCACGATCACGCCTCGCCCGGCTGCCATGAGCCGCTCCGCAAGGGTCTCGGCCAGGTTCCCTCCTCCGACAATCAGTATGTGACCATCCTCTCGCTGTGGAGAGCGACCGGCGATTGCTGAAAACAGGAGCGGAGCGAACACGGTCGTCAGCAGCGCCATGAGCAACAGCGCGCCGTGCAGGCCGCCGTCAATCAGGCCCAAGTCGGCCGCAATCGCACCGGCGGCCAGCACCAGTGACAGGTTGGCCCCCAACAGCGATCCACCGGCCAGCCCGGAACGCACGCCCCAGGCAGGCACCAGCGCGAGTATCGATGGCACCATCTTCGAGAGAAACGCGACGATTAGCAGCGCAGGAACCAGGATTAGCGAGTCGACGGAGTCGAAGACGGCGCCGAGATCGAGCGTCGCGCCGGCGTGAATGAAGAAGATCGGCACAAAGAAGCCGTAGCCCAACGCGTCGAGCTTACCCCTGAGCGACGAACCGTGTCGCGGAGAAACCACGGTGACCGCGAGACCGGCCATAAACGCGCCCAGCACGAGCTCGGTACCGACCACCTGCGAGAGAGCGACAAAGACCACGAGCAGGGCCAGCGAAGCGCGAATCTTGAGCTGCGCCGAAGTCTGCGCCAACTCGTGCATTGTGCGAGGAATGATTGGGAAGCGGCCGGACCCAACCCGCGTCGTCCAGACCAGCAATGCGAGCGCCGCCGGGATCGCGAGCAGCAGGAACATACGCCAGCCGATCCCCTCGCGCTCAAGCGCCGAGACAATGCCAACACCCACGATCGCCACAAACTCGAGCAAGAACCCGCCAACCAGCAGCGATTGCGAGATTCGGCCCAAGTCGGGACGGTCCTTGAGCACCGGCACGACCACGCCAACCGCCGTGGCGAGCAGAATGAACAACAACATCGGGATCTGGACAGACTCGATCAGCCCGACACCGACGAGCACCTCGAGCGCCAGATACGTAGCGACGAGACAGAGGACAAGCATCACCAAGCCGGAGATCAGCGGGTGTCGGAGAGCGACTCGGGGAACGTACCAGCGCCGGCCCGGCGACTGGCCAAGCATGCTGAGATTGATCTCCAGGCCGGAGAGGAACATCAGGTAGGCGAACCCGAACAAGGCGAGGAAGTTCAGCCACTCGTTCTCGTGTGTGATGATGCCCAGGAGCGGTTCACCGAACACAATCCCAACCAGTACTTCGCCGACAACCGCAGGTACCAGGCCGCCGGTCAGTCGCCAGGCCACGAATGGAACGATGACTGCGAGGACGCTGACCAGCACCAATGGGGAGATATCAAGCGTTTCCTCCACCTCTCCACCCCCCGATCCTCATCATCCGCTTGAATACTGCTCCAAGAATTCTATTGCGATTCTATTGAAATCATCAGCGGCACTGATGTTCACGGCGTGGGTAGCACTGACTCGCTCAACCCGGAAGTTTGCGGCATTGGCTTCGACCCACTCGCGAGCCGGCGTGAAACCCTCTTCCAGGTCGCCGGCGACAAGCAAGGTGTCGACCGGATTGTCCGGCAGCCGATGGCGAAGCGGAGTATAGGGCGACGTATGCAACATGGTTCGGGCGATGCCTTCCGCATTGCTCAGCAGCATCGCGTCGTCGAACTGCGACCGTTGCACGTCACTGAAGGCGCGTGCTCGGCGAGGGTTGAGCGGATGGCGCATGATGGCGTCGATTCCTCCGTCGATCATCATCTGAGCACGCTCACGCGCCGCGTCGGGATTGCCGATCCTCGTCGGATCGCCGAACGCCGAGTGGGAGTTCGTAACGACGTGAGCAATCACCTCCGCGGATCGAGACATCGCATAGTTCAACGTCAAGGCGGCGCCAAGCGATTGTCCGACGACGTACCAGCGCTCGGCGCCGATCAACTCACGCAGGGAGACAAAGTGGTCGATGTAGCGATCGGGATGATAGGCGGATTCGTCTTCGGGGGAGGGAGACGAACCGTGGCCGAACAGGTCAACCACAATGCTGCGATAGCCGGCCGCGTGGAAGGCTGGAAGATTCAACAACCAATGGGCCCTGCAGGTCAGGATGCCGTGGACGAAGAGAACGGGCCGTCCATCGGACGGCCCGTCGATCTCGTAGTTGAGCTCGATCTCGTCAGTGGTCACTTGGACATGATATGGGGAGACGGGAACAAGAGCCTCGCCCGAGACCCCAACCACGTTGTTCCCAGCTTGTCTGGGAATCTCGCCTGATCAAACTGAGTTGGAACGTCAACGAGATTCCCGCGCAGAGAGCGGGAATGACGGCGTTCGACGAAGCGAGCAGCTAGTCGCGATCGGTCGCGGTCGTGCCAGCGGCTGCGCCTTCGACCAGTGCCTCAGGGTTGAGCGCCTTGAGCAGCGGGTCCTGGGTGACCAGGCCGAGGATCGTCGCCGTCTCACCGATCCGGTTGAAGCCGTGCTCGTGCAGGCGGTGCAGGTAGTCGTGGTACTGCTTCTCGCGCAGCTTACGCAGCGCCTCGACGCCGGCATCAAGCCGCTCGACGCCGTCGGCGTAGAGGACGGCCAGCGCCTCGCGCTCGAGCGGCGACTGGGCCAGCTCAGATGAGAGACCGCCTTCAGCCTTGATGAAGAAGATCGGCAGTTCCATTTCGGCTCGCTCGGCGTAGCGGTTGTACCACTCGAGGTGCTTGAGGCCATACTCGAGGTGGCGCTTGCTGTCTTCAGCGAGGCGGGCGAAGAGGTCGCGGTCGAAGTCCGAGCGCGCCCAGTCGGTTGCGCATTCGAACGTCGTCAGCTCGTACGACTTGTAGACCACGTTGAGCGCGATCATCATGTCGGTGAAGGTCAACGCCTGGTACCAGGTCTCGGAGACGTCGGAGAGCGGCGCCTTGCCGATCGCCCCGGAGCCGTGCAGGGCGCGCTTGCGCAGCGCCTCGACCTTGCGGCCGGCGTCATAGACCTGGGTCGCGATGAAGAGCTTGACCTCGTGGAAGCCGTAGGAGACCTCCTCGAACCACTTGGAGAGGATTTTCTGCTCGGCAAGACCGTAGGTGGAGTAGACCGCGCAAATCTGTCCTGTGGCCCGCTCGACCTCAGGCGAGAGCTCCTCGCGGTTCTCCCAGTCGAGATCGGTGGCGGGAACCCAGCGGTCACGGATTGCGTCTTCGTAGAGGTCGGCGACACCCTCGGCCCAGACTTCGGTACGGTCGTAAATCGAGTAGCTGGCCGGCATGTACATGCCCGGCACGGGTCGCGTGCCGCGCGGCATGTCGTTGCGATACGTCCACTCGTCCGGCACATGGCCGTAGGAGCCGATGTCGACGTCGCTGATGCGGAGGCCGTCCTCCGACGGCGTCGGCTTGAGGCCAGTTTCGCCGCCGTCCTCGAACATGATGAACTGCGCCTGCGCGAACGGGTGCTCCGGGTCAGACTCCATGAAGTCGAGCCACTTACTAATGCGGTCCGGCTCGATCGAGACGTTGAGGATGTTGTCGATCTGGCGCCCGGAGGCCGAGGAACTCTCGGCCCGCTCGATCATCTCGGGGGTCCAGCCGCGCACCTGGGCGCGCATCTTCTGGGCGGGGGACAGTGCCGGCATGAAGTTCCAGTCCTTTGCGGGAAAGAGGGGTTGCTAGACCGTGATCAATTCGCGCATGTCGGGCGACATGCGGTCGAGGCGGTCGCCGAGGCCGACCACCTGGAGTCGGTGGTAGTACTCGTTGATCTGCTTCTTGCGCATCAGCATGACGAGGTTGTAGCCCTCGTCGAGGTACTCGATGCCGCCACCGGCGAGCACGGCCAGCGCCTCACCGGTGATCGGGTTGGTGGTCAGGCCGGCCTGGGTGTTCTGCACGGTCTCGTTGATGTCGAGGTAGTGGTGCAGTTCTTCCTTGCGCCAGGGCTGCGTCTCGACGGTGTACTTGGTGTGTGTGACGCCGAATGCGAGGTGGCGCGACTCGTCCTGCGCGGAGAGCCGGAACATGCGCTTCTCGGCCTCATTCTGACCGATCAACTCGCCCATGCGGAAGAGCGACTGGACCAGGCCTTCGGCGAACAGGTGAAGGATCGCGGTCATCTCCGTGAAGTCGTCGATGGCGAGCAGGCCGACGGCGCCGAGGCCTGCCGGCGACATGCCGCCGCCGTTGACGAGGACGCGCTTGCGGAACACGTCGAGGTGACGCGCTTCGTCCATGAGCTGGGTGCCGAGAAAGAGCTGGGACTCGAAGAAGTCGGGGTGGACGGTTTCGAGGAATCGGCCCGGCACGTCGCCGGCGATGAACTCGACCTGGGTGAGGAAGGTGCACAGCGTGCACATCGCCTTCTCAATGTCGTCGGGCTGGTCGCCGATGGTGTCCCAGGGGATGTCGCGCGCCGAGGACCACTGACGCTGCAGTGCCTCTTCGTAGAGCAGCATTGCCGACTCGGACCAGACATCGCCCTTGTCGCGGTACTGGCGGGCGTGCGCGTTGGAACGCGGGTCGGCCTCGATGCCGCGCGGCGCGAACGAGCGCACGTCGGCCTGGTCTACGCCTTCGATCCCAGCCATGCGCTGGTTGATCGACTGCAGGGTGACGCCCTTGCGGCCGGTCTTGATCTCGAACTCGTCGTCGGTCTCCAGGTTCAGCCAGTCAAGGTTGAGGCCCGGGTTCTCGATCGCGGTGACCATGATCTGTTCCTGTCCTGCATGCAGCGCAATGCGCCGATCTGGTTCGGTTGGCTCCAGCCTACCAGCTATCGCGCTATCACTGAGACGCCGCGATGTCAAAGCTCGCGCGTAGGAAGTTGACGAGATCCCAACGGTCCTGGTCGGACAACTGAGGCGACCAGGCGGGCATCCCCGTGCCCCGAATCCCGTCGCTGATCCAGGCGAAAAGGACGCCATCGGGATGAAATGGAACGTGGACGGTGAAGTTGGCGGGAGGAGCGGGCAATGTGTCGGCCAAGGGACCGTCGCCCGCCCCCATTTCGCCGTGGCAGGAAACACAGTTTCGCGCAAACAACGCCGAGCCTCGTTCGACAGACTCCTGTGTGCGTACGACCGGATTCGCCAGCGTCCGGCCCGGTTCGACGTGTAGCCCCGTTAACAGAACCACGGCAACAATCAGCCCCAGCAGTCCGCCGCCGAACGCGGCATCGCCGCCGCGAGGTCCCCAGCGCGCGCGAATGTGCGGTCGATTGATCCAGGCCATCCCACCGATCAGGAAGGCCCACAGGGCGCCGACGCCGTTCCAGTCCATCTGCGTGAGCGGCAAGGCGAGCGCTCCGCCTCGGTCGGCGGCGAACGGCGACGCCTGGTAGCCCGACTCGACGTTGCTGCGAACTCCCGTAATCAGATCGTCGCCGGAGGCGCGACGCATCTCCATTTCGACGGTCCATTCGCCGGGCAGGCCAAAGTACGCGCCTTCAAGTTGGAACTGGTCGTTGGAGATCTGGTCTGCCTCAACGGTCACCGGTCCGACGCTGCGATCCTGGTAGCGAAAGCGCAGGAGCATGACCTCCACCGGGTTCTCCGCAGGCGCATTGACGGTCGCCGTCCAGGTGTTGAATCCGACCAGATTGGGCGAGATCTCCAGCGCGGCGACGACATCGCCGCGGGCGACCGTCTGGACGATCGTGTTGTCCCTCTGCTCAACTTCGGGTTGCGCGCTTGCCGGCGAAGGTAGCTGCGTCAACACGGCGGACACTGCGATCACGACCAGCCCCAGAACCGCCTCGATCCGCATCATCCGCGAGAAACGGCGAAGCAGGATCGGGTCCGATCCCTCCGCTGCCGCGTCCCGAGGTCGGAGCAAGAACGCATTGGCGCCCGCCGCCGCGAAGAGCAGCGCGAGAAAGACCAGCTTGACGATGAAGGCCGCGCCCCAGTCGGTGTCGACGATGCCGTCGACGTCGGGAATCTGAATCAGTGCCGAGAGCAGTCCCGCAGCGAGGAGGATCGGGGCGAGCAGCGCGGCCGCGATTGAGAATCGCCGCACGGACTCGATCCGATCGTCGGGATTGGCGCGGATGGCGAACAACAGCGCGGCGAGACCGCCGATCCATACGGCGACCGCCGCCAGGTGGAGCGCATCGAACAGCGTGCCCCAGATCCAGCCTGAGCCGATCGCCGCGCCATGCGAGATGGCAGAGGTCGAAGCCAGCCAGGCCACTGCGAGCACAGAGAGCACTGCCAGGCACGCCCGGTTGGCGCCCCCCCTCTGTCCCCGCATCAAGCACGGGGCAGGCTGCTCCGCGACATCCCCCCCCGCAAGCGGAGGGAGAGGGAACCTTGACCGCCACAGCAGGAGAGAGAGGATCAGCCCTGCGACGATCAGGGCGTACCAGCGCTGTTGCAGCCAGAGTCCATTGCGACTGTCGAACAGGACATCGCCGAGGAATCCGATATCGCCGAGCCGCAGCGCGCCGGCGATTGCCTCGTAACCGGTCGCGGCGAGTCCCACTACGACGGCCACCGACATCAGTGGCAGTAGCGTCGGCATCGGCGAGGGCCGTAACAGCGCAGAGATGAACACCGCGCCCACGAACAGCACGAGCGCGCCGAGCCCGATCGCTTTGGCGACCGAGTCGGCGGCGACCGGCGGACCGGGACGATCCAGGTCGATCTCGACGCCGCTGCCGGCTGCCGCTGAACCGTCGGGATTGAGCACGGAAAAGACATACGAGCCGGTCCATGTGTGTCCATCAACCTCGGAGAGCGTCTCCCAGGCGACCGTGTAAACGCCGGGATCAAGCCGCAGCACGCGAACGCTCATCTGCGTGCGCACAGCGTCGGAGAATTCGGTGTCGCCGATGTCGCGACGCTGTCCTCCGCTGTCCAGCACCTGGACGGAGCTGTACCTGCGCTGGAGCTGCTCGGTCATGAACAGCGTGATCCGCGTGGGCGACTCGCGCAGCGAGGCGTTGACAGGCGGATCGGCGCGGGCGAGCAAGGCGTGGGCCTCAGCATCGCGCGTGACAACGAGCACTGCTGCCAGCGCAGCGACGATCACAGCACTAAGCAACGCGAGGCGCTTCATTGCGTTGTGTCCGGAATCTCGAACACCGACTCGCGGATCTCCGCCCATTCCTCTTCGCTGACGTTGCCGATCCAGTCAATCCAACCATGGAACTCTCCGGGAGCGATGGCATAAGCCGGATCGGACGACGACGTCGAGATCAGATACGTGCCGAACGCTCCGAAGACCAGGATGTGGCGGCCGTCATTGGAAAGGGTGAAGTCGGGCTGGTCCTCGCCAATGGCGGCGAGTTGGCGGAGTTCGCCGCTGGGAAGGTGGTAGCTCCAGATGTCCTCTGGGCCGTTGACCCGTCGCATCGCTGTTAAGGGCCGAGCGGGTCCCGGCTCGGAGGTCGGGACTGGGCGCGTGGCGAACGGTTTGGCCGAGACTTGGGGGAGATACTGACCGGCGGAGAAGATCACGCTTTGACCGTCGGCGCTGAATCGAGGGATGCGGAACGGTCGGGGGCGCCATTGGCGTTGCGGGTCAAGAGCTGTCTCAGTCCCATTCCTCAAGTCTCGGACGACCAGATGCGGGTCGCCGCTATAGGGACCGCTGACAAAGACCAGCAGCGACCCGTCCGCAGAAATGTCGGCGTCGCGGGCATCATCTCGCAGGATCTCAGTGGTCGTTGTCGAGAAGTCGAGCCGCAGAATGCGAATCGCTGACTGCGGCGACTCATGCGTGAGAATCAGCGCTTGGCCGTCGGGCGTCCAGCGTGGATTCCAGACGAATTCGGCGCGGCCTGTGTGCTCAAGGATGATCTGCGGGTCCGGCTCATCAATGTCCGCAATCGCGAGGTCGGTGCCGACCGTTGTGCCCTCAGCCTGGGTGAGTTGAAAGACCACATAGGCGACTCGCGAGCCATCGGGAGATATCGCGGGCTGGAGCAGTTGTTGATCCTGTTCAGCAGCGATCAGCAGTCGGGCGCCGTCCTCGTCCTGGATCCACAAGTCTGTCGCGGACGTGAACACGAACGTGCCGGGCGCAGGAATGCGTCGCTGCGTTTCTGATTCGCCACCACCGCCGCAGGCAAGCAGGACAAGCGAGAGCAAACCGATCGCGAACAACGAGACAGTGCGCATCAGGGACCTCGTCGCCCCGCGCCTAGGCGATAGCCAAGCGCGCCGACCAGCAGCAGCCCGGCGACCACGCCAACGCCCAGGAAGATGATCGGACCTGCGCCGATGTCGGCGTTGGCTTGGTCGCCCGTGCGCACCACGGATGGCGCGGCGGGTGTCGGAGATGCTTCTGCATCCACCTGCTCCGCCTCGTCACCCGGATAGGAAACCAGGAGGTCGCTGGCGAGCTGCCGATCCTCGAGCACTTCGGCGGCGGTTGGCTCGCGGGTCACGTAGAAGGGGTAAGAGCCCGAGTCCTCGTCACCGTCCTCGGCGGACAGGTTCGACCACGAGACCAGATATCGACCCGCCACAAGCGGTTGGGAAATCGCAACCGACATGAGGCGGCGGTCATCGTTGCCGATGCTGGGCTCTCCGAGCGCGACGAAGTCCCCCGAGTCGACGTGCTGCAGTCGGATTTGGTTGGCACCCTCGCGGCGGAAGAGTTCCTGGGTGAAGCGGATGCTGATCTCATCCGGCGACTCGGACCGCACTTCGGCGAAGCCCGGGGAGGAGGACTCGTAGGATGCGTGCGCCGAGGCGGAGGCAGCGGCGAGCGCCATCGCCGCTGCCGCCAGCAGCGCGGCGAGCAGCAGTCGACTACTCGTGATTGTTGTGACTATCGTGATCGTCGTCATCGCCCTCATGCTGCATCTGATCTTCGCTCTGATCATCATGCCGCATCGACGCATCGTCCTCGGTCCCGCTGTGTACGTCGTGCGCGGGCGGCTCCAAGCCTGCAAGCGCGGGGACAGCGGGCAAAGAGTCGTTGTTCAGCCAGGCCTCGATGGTGGCCTCGAAGGTGTGAGCGAGCGCGTGGACGATCCTGGACGGCTCGGCGGCGGCGTGGGCGTCGTCGTTGCGGAATGCAGACAGGAGCGAATCGAGCCACTCGGCGTACTGCTCAACGTGCTCTTGCAGCTCAGGCGGCCAGTCGACCCAGTCGAGCGTCTCGCGGGCGCGGGTCGCCCAGATTACTGCGTCAGCGGGGAGTCGCTGTTCGTTGCGCACGATCGCGTCGAGATGGTGATAGCGCAACGGATTGAGCGGTTCGAGAGCGGCGATGATCTGGGCGCGCTGGGCAGCCTCGGTCGCGCGGGCGGCTTCGACCTGCGCTTCTTCGATGTCGCGCTCGAACGGCGGTCGGCAGGCACTGAGGGTCAGTCCCAAGACCAACAGCAAGGCAAGCGCCAGTAGGACTCGATGTCGTCTCATCTAGACTGAGCTTACGCGCAGTTCCGTCGAACAAGGCGGTTCGATCTGATTACGAACCAACACCAAACCAACAGCTAACTCATCAAGCGAGGCAGCCCATGTACCTGGCCATGAATCGATTCAAGGTCAACGTCGAGCGTGAGGCGGAGTGGGAACAGATCTGGAAAGAGCGCGAGAGCTACCTCAAGGAGGT
Source organism: Dehalococcoidia bacterium (assembly GCA_965211635.1). Classification (GTDB taxonomy): domain Bacteria; phylum Chloroflexota; class Dehalococcoidia; order Bin125; family Bin125; genus Bin125. The sequence goes on along the minus strand of OZ242948.1, from coordinate 3,009,645 downwards.
CCCCGGCTTCGTCCAGTTCATGCTGCTGCGCGGCGCGGAGCCGGGCGACTACATCTCCTACTCAGCCTGGGAAGACGCCGCCGCATTCCACGCCTGGACGCAGTCAGAGGCATTTCGCAGGGGCCACGCCCAGGGCACGCTGGCCGGCGTCCTCCAGGGCCCGCCCCAACTCGGCCTCTACGAGCCAGTCGTGAGCGAGACGCCCGTATCTCGGGAACTATCGGACTCAGTGCCGGACCCGAATCGCCGCGGACCTCGCCATTAGCGAAGTTGCCCTGTAGCCGAGTTGCCGGCTTTCGGAAGCTATCGACCCGCGATGGTAGCCTGTGCCTACCTGTGAAATTTTTCCCGCTCGGCTCATGGGCAGGCGAGGGGGCAGAGAGGACTACCAGACATGGGAATGCTTGATGGCCGCGTGGCGATCGTCACCGGCGCGGGACGCGGAATCGGCGCCGAGACCGCGAAGCTGTTTGCGTCCGAGGGCGCCAAGGTCGTGGTCAACGACCTTGGCGGCGCAGTCGACGGATCGGGCGCGGCCGCTGCTCCTGCCGATGAGGTCGTCGCCGCGATCCGCGATGCCGGCGGTGAAGCCGTGGCCAACTACTCTTCGGTCTCCGATTACAACGCCGCCGAGGGCATCGTCAAGGACGCGCTGGATAACTTCGGCGATCTCGACATCGTCGTCAACACAGCCGGCATCCTGCGCGACCGCATGGTCTTCAACATGACCGAGGCTGAGTGGGACGCGGTGCTTGACGTCCACCTCAAGGGTCACTTCAATCTGACCAAGTACGCCTCGATCCACTGGCGCTCCGAGCGCAAGGGTCACTACCGCCTGATCAACTTCAGCTCGGTCTCGGGCATCTTCGGCGCGCCCGGACAGCCCAACTACGCGGCGGCCAAGATGGGCATTGTGGGATTTACCTATAGCTGCGCCAACGCCCTGGGCCGCTACGGCGCAACCGCCAACGCGATCTCGCCCGGCGCCTCGACGCGCATGACCGACACCGTTCCCGAGGAGCGCCGATCCGCCACCAATGTCGAGTCGTCCGAGGAGGATCCGCAGCGTTCGCCGGCCAATGTCGCCGTGCCGCTGGTCTACATCGCCTCCGAGCAGTCCGACTGGCTCAATGGACAGATCGTGGGCGCCTCGGGCTACGAGCTGCAGCTCTTCAACAAGCCGGCCGTAATCCGACAGGTGCGCGGCACCGAGCGCTGGAGCGTCGAGGGCGCGGCCCAGCAGATCGAAGAACTGTTCAAGCCTGCCGTCGGCGGCGGCGGATTCTACGGGTAGCGTTTCTCCATCTCCCCCCGCTCTGCGGGGGGAGATGTCACGGAGTGACAGAGGGGGGCTCGCACTTCAGCGTAAGTAGCGCTGCGCCCCCCTTCAGTCCCCCCGCCTTCGCGGGGGCAGGCTCTACGGGACAGCTTCCCCCAAAGGGGAAGCGGGTGGATCGACAGAAAGGACACATCATCATGGGCATGCTTGACAATCGCGTCGCGATCGTGACCGGCGCGGGACGTGGCATCGGCTCGGAGGTATCGAAGCTGTTCGCCGCCAACGGCGCCAGCGTCGTGGTCAACGACCTGGGTGGAGCGGTCGACGGCACCGGCGGCGAATCCGGTCCCGCCGACGAGACCGTCGCCGCGATCCGCGACGCCGGCGGTAACGCCGTCGCCAACTACACCTCGGTCGCCGACTACAACGCCGCCGAAGGCATCATCCAGCAAGCGCTGGACGAGTACGGCCGGCTCGACATCCTCGTCAACGTCGCCGGCAACCTGCGCGACCGGATGGTCTTCAACATGACCGAAGAGGAATGGGACGCGGTTGTGGCGGTGCACATGAAGGGCACCTTCAACACGACCAAGTACGCCTCGATCTACTGGCGCGCGAACCGCGAGGGCCACTATCGACTGATCAACTTCACTTCCGGCTCGGGCCTGCACGGCGCGCCGGGACAACCCAACTACGCTGCCGCCAAGCTGGGCATCGTCGGCTTCACCTATAGCTGCGCCAACGCGCTGGGACGCTACGGCGTCACCTCAAACGCGATCGGCCCGGGCGCTTCCACGCGAATGACCGACACGGTCCCGCAGGAACGACGTTCCCGCGGCTTCGACGAAGATTCCGAGACCGTGATTGACCCGCGTCGCTCGCCGGCCAACGTTGCGGTGCCGATCGTCTACATGGCGTCGGAGGACTCGGACTGGATGAACGGCCAGGTTGTGCGTGTGATGGGCTTCGACATCGGCCTCTACAGCCAGTACAAGATCGTGCGTCAGCTCAGCAGCAACGACATGTGGTCGGTAGAGGGCGCGGCCGAACAAATGGAACGCGTCTTCAGGCCCGCGATCGAGGCCGGCAACGTGATTGGCGGCTAGCTCCGCCGAACTCGGTTCACATTCCTTCACCTACGCTGACGGCGGACCCCCGGGTCCGCCGTTTTGCGTTCGTTCAGCCCAGGAAACTCCATGACCGACAAGCTCACGATTCGCCCCGCCACTGGCGAAGACATCCCGCAGTTGGCCGACCTCTACAACCACTACATCTTGACCAGCCCAGCGACCTTTGACACCGAGCCGCACACGATCGAGGCGAAGCGGGAGTGGTTCTCAAAGTACTCTGACTTCGGGCCCTATCGGGTGATGGTCGCCGTCGAGCCGGACGGCCAGATTGTCGGACACTCCTACTCCAGCGCGTTGTATCCCAAGGCCGCTTACGACAGCAGCGTCGCCACCAGCGTCTATCTGCTGCCGGGCGAGGTCGGCCGCGGTGTCGGCACGCGGCTCTGGTACGCGCTCTACGAGGAGTTGCTCAAGGACGACAGCTTGCATCAGCTCTTCGCACTGATCACGCTGCCCAACGACGCATCGGTCGCGATGACCGAGCGAGTTGGCTACACCCTCTCGGGAGTCTGGAAGGAATGCGGCCGCAAGTTCGACCAATACTGGGACGTCGGCATCTGGCAACGCCCGCTGCGATCGACCGAGTAGTCGGAACGACTAGGGCTTGGCACACCTGCGTTACACTTGACTCAAGGAACTGACTATGGCCACCTTCGCCGACTTCATCAAGCCGGTCCGACAGCGCATCGGCATACCCCACCAACTTAGGCGCAAGCCAAGGGACCCTCGCATGCCCAAGCCCGGCACGCCCGAGTGGTCGCGGGAGGCGCGTCGTCAAGCCGCGCATCTCGCAGCGAGCCCGGGGGAAGCTGAAGATGTCGCCTTCGTCGACAGCCTCTATGAGCCAGAAGACGAATGACCGAATTGAACTGCGGTGATATCTGGTTCGTTGAAGGCGGCGGGGACTACCTGAGCAAAGGGCGACCAGCCGTCGTTCTGCACAACGACAACTTTCGGTCTGTCCGGTCGGTGTCCGTATGTTTGTTGACCAGCAACACAGACTCTGCTGACGATCCGCTGTTGCGAGTTCCGATTCGGCCATCGCGCAAGAACGGTCTTGAGCGCCCAAGCTGGCTGATGATCGACAGGATCCAAACAGTTCGACGCTCACGACTCAAGTGGCGGATTGGCGAGGCCGAGGCCGACGTGATCGATACCGCTATTGAGTTGGCGACGCCGTTTCTCAGTTGCCAGTCCGGGAGCCTCACGACGCTGCGGCGACTGCGGCGGCTGTTGCGGGTCGGTAGCTGAGGCGCTGGTTATCCTACGGAAATCAATCGCTACCCAGCGCATAAGCTGAGCGTCTGCGGACACTGATCCAGCGAAGGAATCGACCATGAGCGACCGTATTGGCATGGGGCTGGCCAACTTCCCCTTCTCCGACGTTGCCACCATGTGGCGCTGGATCGACCTGTGTGAGGAGCACGACGTCGACTCGATCTGGCAGACCGACCGGCTGATCTCGCGTGAACCGATCCTTGAGTCGATGACCTTCATGGCGGCGCTGGCCTCGCGGACCGAGAAGCTCAAGTTCGGCATGAATGTGGTCGTCGTCGGCTTCCGCGACCCGCTCGTGCTAGCCAAGCAGTGCGCGACGATTGACTTCCTCTCCAATGGGCGGATGCTGCCCGCATTCGGCGTCGGCGGCGGCTTCGCGCCCGAGTGGAACGTCACCAACCGGCAGTTGCGCGGTCGAGCGCCGATCGCCGACGAGATGCTGGACATCATCCAGGGACTGTGGAACGAGGAGTCGTTCACGTATCACGGTGAGCACTTCACCTACGACAACGCCACGATCTCGCCGAAGCCGGTACAGAATCCGTTACCGCTCTGGATTGGCGGCCATAGCAAGGCCGCGATACGCCGTACGGCGCGGATCGGTACGGGATGGGTGGCGGGCGTCCAGTCGGCGCACGAGGTCGGGCCGATCATCCAGCAGATCAAGGCGGCGCTTGCCGAGGCGGGACGTACCGACTACGAGCCGGATCACTTCGGCGCCGGCTTTGCCTACCATTTCGGCTCCTGGGACGACGCTGACGTGCAGGACAGCATCACCGCGATCAAGCGACGCCTGCCGGACGTGGATCCCGCCACCTTCTACTCGGTGGGGACCGCAGAAGACATCCTGCGCCGTGTGAACGAGTACCGGGCTGCGGGCGTAAGCAAGTTCATCATGCGTCCGGTCGCGCGCGGCGACGACGCGATTATGTACCAGTCGCAGCGCCTGTTCGACGAGGTGCTGCCCGTCGTCCACGCCTGAGCGGACCGCCCTGCTCGCCAGTGCCGCAAAGGCAGATCTTTGTGCAAACAATCAAAGTCGGCCCCGCGCAGGCGGGGCCATGCAGCGCCAATCGAGAGGCGGCGCCCCCGCCTGCGGGGGGGGCGACTTCGTTGCGGGGTTACGCGCAGGTCTCCCTACGGATACGACGGCAGCGGCAGGTTGGGGAACGCCCGCTTGACGCTCTTGACTGCGGCTCGCTTCGCAGTAGCGGCGACGCTCTGCTCTTTGCCCAGCGCCCTGGCCGAATCCGGCAGCACGTGTTCGTCGCCGGCGACCAGCGGATCGCTCCAAGCTCTGAGCTGATCCATGCTCACATGACCTTCGATTCGGTCGCAGAAACGCGTAAATCGTCGCCATGGTTCGTCGCTGCGCCGGGTCTTTGTGTACACCGCGCGACCCGCTGCGATGCACAGGGCGACTCCGCCGGCGACATCCCAGATGCGCGAGCCGTCGAACAGAGCCATCTGTACTGAACCTTCGGCCGCGAGTGCGAGTTCGGTGGCAGTGCTCCCGAATGTGCGGGCGATTCCGAATCGTCTGCCGGCCGGGCCAGTTACGCCCCCCGTACCGGCAGGCACGGTGCTCAGGCGAGACGCCGCCTGCAGGTCGGGGCCTTCGCCATCGACCGGTCTGCCATTGAACCTCAACCCGCTGCCCTCACTGGCGTGATACACGCCTGGCTTCAGAAATCGGTTCGAGGGCAACCAGAGGGCTCCGGCGATCGGCCGGCCACCGTGCAACACTCCGATCGAACAGGCGAACAGTCCGATCCCGTTGATGAAGTTCGAGGTGCCATCGAGTGGATCGATCACCCAGACGACATCAGCGTCTGTCGGGCCGCCAATATCACGTTCTTCGCCCAGCACTCCGTGCGTGGGAAACTGGCGATGCACCTCTTCGCGGATCAGATCCTCGACGGCGTGATCGACCTCCGTGACGGGATCATGAGCATTTTGGCCCTTGAATGAGATCTCGTTTGTGGCATGAAAGCGCTCCATGAGGATGTCGCCGCCTTGCTGAGCGAGCGATAGCGCAGCATCGGCGATTTCAGCCAGGTCACCGTCGGCAAGATTGCATAGACGATCTGAATCACTTTGCGCTGAGTCTTCGGTCACATCGGCCATATGCGCAGGTTACCCTTTGGATCGTTACCTGCACCCCTGATGAAGGGACGTGTGCGATGTCTAACGAACATTCAACGTTTGTGAGTTCGGAACGAAGCTCAAGCGGTCCGGGTCAAGCGACAGTTCGCGCCGGCGACGCCGGCGCAACCGCGGCGGTCGGCATTGAAGCTGAGTGGGAAGCGTCCTGCGAAGCAGCGATCGAAGGCATGGACCTCTCCGCGACACCTGACTTGCTGCTCGTCTTCGTCGATTCCCGATTTGCGGGGCACTACGAGCAGATCACTCGACGGCTCCGCGAGGTCACGGGAGCTCGGCACCTGATTGGCGCTTCCGGACAGAGCGTGATTGGCTCTTCGCTCGAGGCGGAAGAAGGGTCGGCGATCGCCGCGCTCGGCTTTTCGCTGCCACACGCCGAACTGACTCCGCTGCCCATTGATCCCGAGAACATGACGGACGACGTCTTCTCCCCGCTCCAGGACGGACCCGTTACCTGGCTGATGTTCAGCAATCCGTTCACGATCATGACCGACCGCCTGGTTGGTCACTTGCAGCAGTTGCGACCGGAGGTGGTGTTGCTGGGCGGGATGGCCTCGTCCCACCGCCAGCAGCAAGGCTGCGCAGTGTTCATCGACGACCAGGTGCTGACCAGCGGCGCGGCGATGATGGGCCTCAGCGGAGTCTCGGTCCGGCCCGTCGTTGCACAGGGAGCCGAGCCGCTGGGGCAACCCTGGATCGTCACCGAGTGCGAGGCAAACACGGTGAAATCGCTCGGATCGCGGCCGGCCCTCGAGGTGCTGCAGGAGACGCTCTGGGAGCTGGACGAAGAGACCAGGGACCGCGCGGCGCGTAACCTGCTGGTCGGCCTGGCGATGAACGAATACAAGGAGACCCACGAACGAGGTGACTTCTTGATTCGCAATGTGATGGGCGCCGACCGTGAGACCGGGGTCGTCGCGATCAACGCGGTTCCTAGAGTTGGCCAGACCTTCCAGTTCCAGTTCCGCGACGCGCAGGCCGCTGACGACGATCTGCGCACTCGCCTCTCGGACTTGCGCGATGCGCTGGAGCCGCAGGAGGAAGTGCTGGGCGCGCTGCTCTGTTCCTGCAACGGTCGAGGCCGCGGCCTGTTCGGCGAGCCGGACCACGACGCCTCAGCGCTCTCCGAGATCTTCGGTCCCGTCCCCACCGCCGGCTTCTTCTGCAACGGAGAAATCGGCCCCGTCGGAGGCGAGAACTACCTCCACGGCTTCACGGCGTCGATCGCAGTGTTGACGGCGCGCGAGGGTGGTTCAACCGGGTAACGTCGAGACAGAAACGGGCGCCGGAATGTCGAGAGTGAGAGCGACGTGGGAAACCCCAGACCGCAGCTTGACCTGCCAACCGAAGACGAAGTGTGCGCCCGCCGCGAAGAGGGGTTCATCCCGGTTGTCCTCTGGCTGCCCCCACTTGGCTCAGCAGAATTCAGAGCGGCTGTGAAGCATCAAATGCGGGCTCTTGTGGCTGCAGACGAGAATGAACGTGAAGTGCTGGAATGGCTCGACCACAACTTTGAAGAGATCCTTGCTGAGGTCGAGGCGGCTGAGTCGGGATGAACCGCGGCGACATCTGGTCGGTGGCGGCGCCTGGCGACTACACCAGCAAACCAAGGCCTGCACTCATCCTGCATAATGACGGCCTCGCACAGACCCACTCAATCACGCTCTGTCTCTTGACGACCGGGTTGAATGTGTCCTGGTCTTACAGAATCGAGATCGAGGCGACCCATGAAAACGGTCTAGGGGAACGTTCGGCTGTGATGACCGATCGGCTGACGAGCGTGCCGAGGTTTCGACTCGGCGAACGGGTTGGAACTATCGACGCAGCTAACTTGGCCCGCGTCGAGCGCGCGATTCGAGCGTTCTTGGATCTCGACCAACTCACGCCGCCGCTGATCTGCGGGACGATTGATATCTCTGCGTCCTCGGGCACCTTGGTGATCAGTCCGGTTGAAACAACGTCTCCATTGATGGCGAGGGAGAGGCCTCGGCCGATCCGGTCTCCGTTGATGAGACGCTCGGCGAGTTTGGGATAGCGCGGGGCGAGGTCTCGGATCACCGCTCTGAGGTTGTGACCCTCAGCCGCCAGGACAGCCTCACCGTCGGTGAGGGTCCTGAGCGACTGGGGAACAAGGACGGTGACCATGGCTCGAAGAGGAGTTTGGGGGAGCCCCCCTCTGCCTTCGGCTTCTCCCCCCGCGGAGCGGGGGGAGAGTGAAACCGAGTTGCGTTGCCGGCTCCCCCCCGGGAGGGGGAGCGGGAACGCAGCTTAGTCCTCGTCGAGCACGGTCGCGTTGAGGATCGCGCGCGGGGACATGGGCAGCTCGGTCATGTGCACGCCGATGGCATTGGCGATTGCCGCACGCACGGCCGGGGCCGGCGGGATGATCGGCACCTCGCCGACGCCGCGCACGCCGTAGGGGTGACCGGGGTTCGGCACCTCGACGATGATCGGCTCAATCATCGGCAGGTCGAGCGCGGTCGGCATGCGGTAGTCGAGCAGGCTGGCGTTCTTGAGATCGCCGGAGTCGTCGTAGAAGTACTCCTCGTTCAGCGCCATACCGACGCCCTGCGCGACGCCGCCCTGCATCTGTCCCTCGACATAGGCCGGGTGAATCGCCGTGCCGGCGTCCTGGACGGCGGTGTAACGAAGGATGTCGACCTTGCCCGTGTCGGGGTCGACCTCGACATCGACGATGTGCGTGGCGAAGGCGGGTCCGCTGGACGTCTTGTTCACGTCGGCGCGACCAACGATGTGGCCGCCGCTGGTGGCGAGCTGGCCGGCCAGCTCCTTGAAGCTGAACTGTCGGTCGTTGCCGTCTTCGTCGGCGGGTCCGCGGATGGTCGCGTCGTCGCCGTATGTCACGTCGTCAGCGTCGCACTCCCAGATCTGGGCGGCGCGCTGTTCCATTTGACTGCGAATGTCCATGGCGCACTCGTAGGCAGCCCAGCCACCGGCGAAGGTCGTCCTCGAGCCGCCCGTGACCTGCGTGTAGCCGACCGAGTTGGTGTCGACGACGTGCGGGTGGACGTCTTCGGCCGAGATGCCAAGCGTCTCGGCAAGCTGCATCGCAATCGACGCGCGGGTTCCGCCAATGTCGGTCGAGCCAAGCACCAGGGGGATGGTGCCGTCGCCGTTGACCTGCGCGTAGGCCGAGGACTCGAAGCCGATGTTGAACCAGAAGCCCTGTGCGACGCCTCGGCCGCGGTTGGGTCCCTCAAGCTCCGACTGCCAGTGCGGCGATTCCTGCGCGGCGGTCATGCACTCGACGTTGCCAATCACGCCGAACGGCATTCCGGCGGCGGTCGTGTTGCCCTCGACGCTGGCGTTCTTGAGCCGCATCTCGAGCGGGTCGTGACCGAGCTGCTCTGCCAGTTCGTTGAGCACCGACTCCGTGGCGAACTCGGCCTGCGGTGCGCCGGGCGCTCGGTAAGCAGCCGTCTTGGGCTTGTTCACGACCACGTCGTAGCCGTCGATCTTTTGGTTGGGGATGTCGTACGGCGCGAGCGAGCACATCGCGCCGGCGCCGACAGGGGAGCCGGGGTACGCGCCCGCCTCGAAGGCGAGGTGCACATCGGCCGCCGTGATCGTGCCGTCGTTCTTGGCGCCCATGCGCACGCGCATGTAGGTGCCGGAGGTCGGACCGGTGGCGAGCAGCACTTCCTCGCGGTTCATCGTCAGCTTGACCGGGCGACCGGTCTTCTGCGAGAGCAGCGCAGCCAAGGGCTCGAGGTAGACCGGAATCTTGCCGCCGAAGCCGCCGCCGATCTCCAACGGCGTGACCTTGACTTGCGACGGCGAGAGCTGCAGCAGCGGTGCGACCGAGTCGCGCACCACGAATGCGCCCTGGGTTGAAGTCCAGATGTCGAGCGTGCCGTCGGCGCGCCAGTAGGCCGTGCCGTTATGCGGCTCGATGTAGCCCTGGTGCGCCATCGAGGTTTCAAACTCGCGCTCGATCACCACATCTGCCTCGGCGAAGCCCTCCTCGGTGTCGCCCTTGGTGAACTGCAGGTGCGAGGCAGTGTTGCTCGCGTTGTCGCTGGTTGAGCCATCCAGCTCCTTCGTGTGCAGCGAGTCGTGCAGCAGCGGCGAACCATCAACCATCGAGTCGCGGACATCGAGCACCGGGGTGAGCACTTCGTACTCAACCTCGATCAGTTCGAGCGCATCCTCTGCGACGTGGTGATCGGTCGCTGCCACTGCGGCAACGGCGTGGCCCTTGTAGAGCACCTTGTCCGAGGCGATCACGTTGTCCAGCACCCAGCGCAGATTGGCTGTGCCTTCGCCCGTGTCGATCTCCGCATCGGCGGCGCGGGGGAAGTCGGCGTTGGTGATCACCGCCTTGACCCCGTCAAGCGCTTCGGCTTTGGAGGTGTCGATGCTGACGATCCGAGCGTGTGCGTGTGGGCTGCGGAGGACGCGGCCGGCGAGCATGCCGGGCAGGTTCAAGTCCGCGCCGTACTGTGCAGCGCCGGTCACTTTGTCGACGCCGTCGTGGCGAATCGGTCGAGTGCCGATGACGTTGTACTGCTCGGTTTCCTTGGACTGTGGTTGCGACTGAGCGGTGACCATGGGGGTTGTCCTCTCCTGCGGTCGAATCTCGTGTCGGTCAGATGGCGCCGTTAGACGACGCTCTGTCCGGCCGCCTGCTGGACGGCCTTGATGATCTTGTCGTAGCCGGTGCAGCGACAGAGGTTGCCGGCCAGCCAATAACGGATTTCGTGCTCGCTCGGGTCGGGGTTCTGCTCGAGCAGCGCTTCGGCGGCGACGAGGAAGCCCGGTGTGCAGATGCCGCACTGCAGGGCGGCCTGTTCAAGAAAGGCGTTTTGCAAGGGCGTGAGCTGGTCGCCGATCGCCAGACCCTCAACGGTGCGGATGCTTGCGCCTTCGCACTCGGCGGCCATCACCAGGCAGCTATTGACGATCCGCCCGTCCATGTTCACGCAGCAGGCGCCGCAGTTGCCGTTGTTGCAGCCTTCCTTGGCGCCGGTCAGGCCGATGCGGTCGCGCAGCGCCTCCAGCAGCGAGTCACGCTCGTTGGCGAGGAAGGTCTGCGACTCCCCGTTGATCGTGCAGTTGACGACGATGTGTTCGGTTGCCATTCAATCGAGTCCTTTGGTGTTGATTCGGATCTGCCGGTTCCCTCGATCAGGCAGCGCGTTCGGCCGCCTGGCGAATGGTGCGCTCGGTTAGCACGCCGGCGAGATGGACCCGCTGGCGGATGCTGCCGCGCATGTCGTCGATTGGATTCGCCGCAGCGCGAGACGCGGCAGCGGCCGCAGCTATCGAGTCTTCACTCAGCGGCTGGCCGACCAGTGCGTCTGCCGCCTCCGAGACGAGCAGCGGCGTAGGGGCGACGGCGCCAATGGAGACACGAGCCCAGCCAACCGTGCCGTCGCCGTCGAGCCGCACTTGTGTCGCCGCGTTGGTGACCGCGATGTCCATCTCGTTTCGCGGGATGAAGCGCAAGAAGCGAGCGCCGGAGCCATCGGCCGGAGCAGGGAAACTCAGGCTGACGACGAACTCGCCGCTGCCCAGCACGTTGCGTCCCGGAGCGGTACAGAAATCCTCGACCGGAACCGTTCGCCGGCCATTGGGTCCGGCGATCTCCACCTGGGCCTCCAACACGATCAGCGACGGGATGCCGTCCGCTGCCGGCGACGAGTTGCACAGGTTGCCGCCGAGCGAGGCTCGGCCCTGGATCGCGGTGCCGCCGATCAGCGAGGTCGAGTCGACCAGGATCGGGAAGTTCTCTGCGATCGTCGCGTCGCCGTATATCTGGTAGCAGGGTGTCGCGGCGCCGATGGTCAGGCTGCCGTCAGCGCCATGCTGAATTGCGACGACCTCCGGAATGTGCTTGATATCGACAAACAGATCGATGTCTCGGGTCCGCTCGCGAGCCTGCACGATGACATCGGTGCCGCCTGCCAGCGGACGCGCGCCGTCGCCGCCCTCCTGGAGCAGTCTGGCTGCCTCTTCCACGCTCTCGGCGCGGGCGTATTTGACCGCTTGCACGTATTCCGCCTCCTAATGTTCCGCGCCGATCCGCGGCGCATGTGTGGATGCATAGTCCAGCGATTCGCCCCTCCTCCGCTACAGCAGGAGCAGGGCGCAACCGCAAAAAGTGTAGCGCACAACCGGCTCTCAACGACCGAGTCAGAATCGAGGCCTTGCGACGCGTAGCAATGCAAATCCCAGCACCGCCGCAACGATCGAGGCTGCGAAGATGCCAATCTTGGCGCCTTCCAACAGAGTCTCCTGGTCGCTGTCGAAACTGAGGTTGGCGATGAAGATCGCAACCGTGAATCCGATCCCGGCCAGGAGCGCCGCGCCCCCAAGGTGGGACCAATTGAGCTGCTGAGGCTTGAACGCAATGCCGAGCCGGATCGCCAACGCCGATGCGCCCAGAATGCCGACGAACTTGCCCAACAACAGTCCCAGGAAAATCCCCCAGGCAATATTGGAGCCGAGCGCTGCGTCGATGCTCTCGCCGGTGACATGGATTCCGGCGTTGGCCAGGGCGAAGATAGGCACGACCACGAACGCCGAGATTGGCGCCACGTTCTCTTCCAGATGCTCGAGCGGACTGAGGCCTTCGCGAGCCACGTGCTCGATGTTGCGTAGCGCTTCGTGAGAGTCGTGCTCACGCACCGCCGGATCCGGATCTTCCTGCACATAGCGCAAGCGTTGGAGCAGATAGTCGAAGCGACGCGCGATGCTCTGCTCTTCATAAAGCGCGTTCGCGGGCACAATCAGACCGAGAATCACGCCGGCGAGTGTCGCATGCACCCCCGCTTCCCAGAGCGTCAGCCAGAGGAATACACCGCCGAGCGCATGGATTCCGATGTGACGAAAGCCAAGTTGCTTCACGACCAGCAGAAACGCAATCGCCCCGACCATGCCCAGCAGCCACTCGACCCTGATCGATTCGGAGTAGAAGACCGCAATGATCAGAATGCCGCCGACGTCGTCGGCGACGGCCAGGGTGAGCAGAAAGACCTTGAGCTGCACGGGGACTCCGCGCCCAACCAACGCCAGCACGCCGAGCGCGAATGCGATGTCGGTAGCGACCGGGATTCCCCAGCCGGAGCTGCCATCCCCGCCCGCGTTCAGAATCGCGTAGATGCCGGCCGGCACCAGCATGCCGCCCAGGGCCGCAACGATCGGCAACGCCGCCTGCCTCGGGTCACGCAGTTCACCATGCGTGAACTCGCGCTTGATCTCGGCGCCGACGACGAGGAAGAAGACCACCATCAAGACATCGTTGACGACGTGCTGCAGTGACTGGTCAAATGACCAGATAGCCAGGTCGATGCTGATGTGGGCGTGCCAGAACTCTTCGTAGGAGTGGAAATCGACGTTCGCCCAGAGCAGGGCGATGGCCGCGGCAAAGACGAGGAGGATGCCGCCGGCAGCCTCGATCTCCATGAAGCGCAGCGTGGTCTGCACGACAATCCGACGGAACGGATCATCGCCCTCACGCCATCTTGGTCGGAAGAGGTCAGCCATCTGCGGCCTTCAACTTCACGCTAAGTCTCTCTGTTGGATTCCCTATGGTCTCCGCGTCAACCGTGAGCATCCTATCGCGCCAGCTCAACGACAATCGAGCGAGGCCTTCAGATGCTGAAGTATCGAGCCTCAGGATGATGGACGACCAATGCCGAGGTTGACTGCTCGGGATGCATCTGGAACTCGTCACTCAGGGTCACGCCGATGCGTTCGGGATCGAGCAATCTCCAGAGTTTGGCCTGGTCCTCCAGATTGGGGCAAGCCGGATAACCGAATGAGTATCGTGCGCCCTGGTAGTTAGTCTTGATCAACTCGTCAGGAGTTGAGCCGTCTTCGCCGTCGATCTTCAGTTCCTGGCGGATCCGGCGATGCCAGTATTCGGCCAGCGCCTCGGCGATCTCGACGCCGAATCCGTGCCAGTAGAGGTAGTCCCGGTAGCGGTTGTCTTCATACAGCTCCTGCGCGTACTCACCGACTCGCGAACCCATCGTTACGACGTGAAATCCAACAACGTCCATCTCACCCGAATCGACCGGGCGGAAGTAGTCGGCCAGGCAGCGTCCCTGCTTGCCCTGTTGTCTGGGGAACGTGAAGCGGACCGCCTCCCTGCCTGAGCTATCAGGCTCGTAGACGATCAGGTCATCGCCGTCGGACTGCGCCGGAAAGTAGCCGTACACGACGGCCGGTACCAGGACGCCTTCGCGCAGCGCCTGCTGCTGGATGTCGGAGAGCGCTTGCTCGGCCTGCGCAGAGGTCTCCGCGTCGCGGCCCTTGAATCCCCACTGACCGCGCAGCAGGGCATTGCGGTTGATGTACGGAAAGATGTCGCTTAGCGGCAAACCGCGAATCACCCTCGCACCAAGGAACGGCGCGAGCGGTATCGTCTGGGCGCGTGCGAGAGTCGACCGGGCCAGTGTGGCAGTTGCGGAGCCGCCTGCCGCCGCGGGCGCGGGCATGGGTTCGTTCGGATTGGCGTCCAGCTCGACTCCGTCGCTGAGGGCATTCATGATCCGCAGGCCCTCGAATGCGTCCTGGCCGTAGTAGACGTCGCCCTGGAAGGTGTTGCGCAGGTCCCACTCGACGTACTTGCGCGTCAACGCCGCTCCGCCGAGCAGGACCGGCCAGCGATCGGCCAGCTCGCGGCGATTCAGTTCCTCCAGATCTTCCTTCATCACCAGGGTCGACTTGACCAGCAGACCCGAGAGCCCGATCGCGTCGGCGTTATGTTCCAGCGCCGCCTCGATGACGTTGGAGATCGGCTGCTTGATGCCTAGGTTGACGGTTGTGAATCCATTGTTGGAGAGGATGATCTCGACCAGGTTCTTGCCGATGTCGTGGACATCGCCGCGCACCGTGGCGAGCACGATCGAACCCTTGCTTGTCGATTCCAGCTTGTCCATGTGCGGCTCAAGGTGCGTGACCGCCTTCTTCATCGTCTCGGCCGACTGCAGCACGAAGGGCAACTGCATGTCGCCCGCGCCGAACAGGTCGCCGACCTCCTGCATCGCCGGCAGGAGCAGATCGTTGATGATCGGGATCGCCTCACGCTTGACCAGCGCCTCGTCGAGGTCGGCCTCCAGCCCCTCGCGTTGACCGTCGACGATGCGGCGATGCAGCCGCTCCTCCAGCGGCAAGTCGTCCAGGCGCTCGCGCTCCTGTGTCGCCGCCTGCGCATCCTCGAACAGCGCCATGAACGCCGGCAAGGGATCGATTGGCCCTTCCGGTCCATCGACCCACTCGTCAAAGATCAGCCGCCTCGCCGCATCGAGTTGCTCTTGTGGAATGCGATTGATCGGCAGGATCTGGGCCGCGTGGACGATGGCGGCCTTGAGACCGCGCTCGACAGCGTCGTGCAGAAAGACCGAGTTCAGCACCTGTCGCGCTGCCGGGTTGAGTCCAAACGAGATGTTGGAAACACCCAGAATGGTCTGCGCGCGAGGAAACTCTTGCGAGATCGCCTCGACCGCGTTCAGCGTCTCCAGGCCGTCGCGGCGCAGGTCTTCCTGACCCGTGCTGACCGGCAGGGTGAGGGCATCGAAGAACAGGTCCTCGGGCGAAAGGCTGTAGTCCTCGGTCGCGATCCGATAGAGCCGCCGCGCGATCTCCAGTTTGCGTTCACAGGTTCGAGCCTGGCCGTCTTCATCGATCACCAACGCCACCACGCCTGCGCCAAAGCGGACTGCCGCCGAGAGCGTCTGATCGAGCCGCTTGCCGCCGTCCTCGAGATTGATCGAGTTGACCAGCGCCTTGCCCCCGAGCTGCTTCAGTCCGGCTTCGAGCACTGCCGGTTCTGTCGAGTCGAGCATCAAGGGAAGCGTCGAGAGTCCTCGGGCCCGCGAAACCAACTCAGCCATGTCGGGAGTACCGTCTCGTCCGACAAAGTCGACACAGACATCGGCGACGTGCGCGCCTTCGGCCGCCTGGTCGCGGATGACATTCGCCATCTGCTCCCATTCCTCGTTCTGCAGCAGGCGCTTGAAGCGCCGCGAACCGTTGGCGTTGGCTCGCTCGCCGACGATCAGGAAGGATGCGTCCTGCCGATACGGTGTGGAGACGAACAGCGACGCAGCCGATGGCTCGGACTGCGGCGCCCGTTCGGCAGCCCGCATTCCGTTCATCGCCTCGCGCATGGCGCGCACGTGCTCGGGCGTGGTGCCGCAGCATCCGCCGACGATGCCGACGCCGTACTCGCTGACGAAGGTCCGCTGCGCATCCGCCAGTTCCGACGGCGTCAGGTCGTAGATCATCTGCCCGTTTTCGGTGCGCGGCAGCCCGGCGTTGGGTGAACACAAGAGCGTCGTCCCGGCGTTGGCCGAGAGGTATCGAAGCGGTTCGTGCATCAGGTCGGGACCGGTCGCGCAGTTGAGCCCGATTCCGTCCAGACCGAGCGGTGCGAGCGCCGTGAAAGCGGCCCCAATCTCGCTGCCCACCAGCATCTGACCGCTCGTCTCGATCGTCACAGTGGCAAAGAGCGGGGTATCGCTGTTGAACTCGGCCAACGCGTCCTTGCAGGCCAGGATCGCCGCCTTGCCCTGCAGCAGGTCGTAAACCGTCTCGACCAACAGCGCGTCGACGCCGCCGTCAAGCAGCCCGCGCGCCTGTTCCAGGTAGGCCGCATGCAGTTCATCGAATCCGACGTGTCCCAGCGAGGGCAACTTGGTTCCCGGCCCGAGCGAACCCAGCACGTATCGCGGTCGACTCGCAGTCGAGAACCGATCGACCACGCTCCGCGCGATGCGCGCCGACTCGCGGTTGATCTCGCGCGTCCGTTCCGAGAGGTCGTACTCGCCCAGGGTGATTGACGATCCACCGAAGGTGTTGGTCAGTACCGCGTCAGCGCCGGCCTCTAGGTATGACTCGTGCAGCGCCGCCACGGCATCCGGCCGCGAGACGTTGAGGACCTCGTTGCAGCCTTCGAGCCCGTCGAAGTCCGAGAGCGACAGATCCAGTAGTTGCAAGCCGGTGCCAGTCGCGCCATCGAGCACGACGACACGTTCATCTGCGAGCGTTCGGAGATCGGGACGTTGCATCAGTTGATCGTATCGAGCCAGACAACCCACCTCGGTAGGGGGATGTATCGAGGTTATCCACCGAAGCGCTTGCGCAACGCGCCTCCGATGCCGCCCCGCGCTGACTCTAGCTCCGCTTGCAGCTGCGCGACCAGTTTCTCCAGCCGCTCATTCTCCCGGCTGAGCCGATTGCGCTCCTGGCGAAACTCCTCGTGACGTTCATCCAGCATCGCCTGGAGTTCGGCGGCTTTCTGCTCGGCCGACACCTGCGCCGAGGACGCCGCCGCGAGCGAAGCTGAGGCTTCTTTTGCGGCCTGCTCGTAGAAGGTCGATTTCTCCGTCAGCGCATCACCCTCGCTGCGCAGCCGGTCGCGTTCACGTTCCGCTGATTCGGCGCGTTTGGTCATCGCTGCGAGTTGCGCACTGGCGGTATCGGCAGCGGCCGTCGCGGACTCGGCGGATGAACGCAATGCGTCCCGCTCCGCTTTCGTGTCACGCAGCTCGTCGCGCAGCGGCTCGATCTCCTCGCCGGAAGTGGCGAGCTTCGCCGCCAGACGATCGAGGTGCGCGCGCAGGTCGCGGGACTGCTTTTCGGCCTTCTTCGCGCGGTCTTCCAGCGAATCAGCACGGGCAACCGCTGCCTTGCGGCTCGCTTCCGCACGCTCAGCCCGAGCCCGTTCGACCCGAAGTTCGTCAGCCATGGAGCGGCCTATGCGCCGGCGCGGACGGCCTCGATCGCGGCCGTCCAGCGATCGTCCAGGGTGGAGTCGTTAACCGTCGCCAGCACGTAGTCGCCAAACTCGGCTGTCGTCGCGCCGCTGTCGCGTCCGGTCATCACGAGTTCCTTCTCGTACTGACCGCAAAGATCCATCGCCTTGTCGAGCTTGCCGCCAAGGTCGGGGAATCCGATGTGCGAGAGCAGCATTCCTCCGGCGCGCAGCATCGACGAAGGGTCGGCGTAGATGTCGCGGCCCTCGCGGACCATGCGCGGGGCCGAGCCATGAATCGCCTCGAACATCGCCGTCTTGGTGCCGATGTTGCCAGCGCCGGCGGTGCCGACGCCGCCCTGGAACTCGGCCGCTTCGTCGGTCAGGATGTCGCCGTACAGATTGGGCAAGGCAAACACCTGGAAGTTGGTGCGACGCTTGGGGTCGACCAGTTTCGCCGTCATGATGTCGATGTACCAACCCTCCCACTCAATCCCCTCGAAGTCCTCCGCTACCTTGCGCGCCGCGTCGAGGAAGGCGCCGTCGGTCGTCTTGACGACGTTCGCCTTGGTCACGATCGTGACCGAGTTCTTGCCGTTGTTCTTGGCGTACTCGAAGGCGGCGCGGATGATCCGCTCCGAACCCGGGTTGGAGAGAATCTTGAAGTCGATGTTCAGGTCGCCCAGAGAGAAGCCCTCGGAGCCGACCGCGTAGAGGTCCTCGGTGTTCTCACGGAAGAAGGTCCAGTCAATGCCCTCGGCCGGGACTCGAACGGGGCGCACGTTGGCGTAGAGATCGAGCACTTTACGCATCGCCACGTTAGCCGACTCGATGTTGGGCCAACCGTCACCCTGTTCCGGCGTCGTGGTCGGGCCTTTGAGCGTCACGTCGCACTCATGGATCTCCTTGAGTACGCCCTCTGGAATCGGCGCCAGTTCCTCTGCACGTCGCTCGATCGTCAGCCCATCGATCGTGCGGAAGCTGACCCGGCCCGAGGCCACCTGGTCCTCAAGTAGCGTCTCCAGCACGCGCTGCGACTCATGAGCGATAGACGGCCCGATTCCGTCCCCGCCCAGCACGCCGATCTCGATGTGGTCGAGTTTCGTGAAGTCGGTCGGCTCACCCTCCGCTTTGATTGCGTCCACCCGTACCTGTTGAGCCTCGAGCAGTTCGCCAAAGCGCTGCTTGGCCTGCTCGATCGAGTCAATCGTGGGCATATTCCTTCTCCTCGCCGAAACATCCGCGACGCTTTACCGTCGGCAGTGTACCTGCTGCGTCGCCCAGCCTTCACCCGGGCTGTCGCCGTCGCCCTACGCCGATAGCCCCAGTTCCCGCAGGAACGCGTCCGCGTTCGGCTCGCGACCGAGGAAGCGGTGAATCAACTCGTCCGCATCGGCAGTGCCGCCCGGCTCAAGGATGTGCCGCCGGTACTCCGCTCCGACGCCGGCGACTGACGCGCCTGGCGTCTCAAACCTGGTGAACATGTCGTCGCCGAACACGCGAGACCAGAGATAGCCGTAGTAGCCCGCGTCGTAGCCAAAGAGATGCCCGAAGCCCGCCTGGAAGTGCGTGTCCTCGGGGAACGGAAACCCGGTGATCGGGTGCAGCTCGCGGGCAATCTCATCCGTGCTGCGACCGGACTCGGAGTGATAGGCCAGGTCGAGCCGAGAGAAGTACACCTGCCGCACCGTCGCAATCGCCGAAGACGTGTGCTTGGCCTCGATCATCCTGTTGATCAGCGAGTTCGGCAATGGATCGCCGCTCTCGTGGTGACGGCTGAAGCTGCGCAGCATGTCGGGTTGCCAGCACCAGTGCTCCAGCATCTGCGACGGCGCCTCAACGAAGTCGCGCTCCACTCTCGTACCGCTGAAGCGAGTGAAGCGGGCGGTCGTCAGCGTCTGATGCAGGATGTGTCCGAACTCGTGAAACAGCGTGACCACCTCAGTGTGGCGCAACAGCGATGGCGATGTCTCTGTTGGCTTGGTGAAGTTGGCGACGATCGCCGAGATCGGCCGCTGATATCCATGCCCGATGAGGGCCCGCCCGCCGCGCAGCGTGAATGCCGCGGCATGACCGAACTTGCCCGTTCGCGGATAGAGGTCCATGTAGAAGCGCGCAAGCGCCTCGCCGTTCGATGGATCGACGATGTCGAATGGCTGGGCATCCTCGTGCCAGACGGAGCCGACCACATCGGGACGCCGAACAAACCTGACCCCGACCAGCTCCTCGTAGATGCGGAACATCCCATCCAGCACGGCATCGAGAGGAAAGTAAGCGGCGACCTCGAACGGATCGACCTGGTACTGCTCCTGGACGAACTGGTTGGTGTAGTAGCGCCAGTCGGCGATATCGACCGGCCCCCGGACCCCCGTGCGGCGCTCCTGCTCATCGCTCAGGCGCGAGAGATCTGCCGCAAGCTTCGGTTGGAGGCGCTCCTCCAGGTCGACGAGGAAGTCGAGCACGGCGTCGGCCTGTTTGGCCATCTTGATTTCCAGCGCGTACTCGGCCCAGGACTCGTAGCCCAGCAGCGCCGCCATCGACGCACGCACGCCAAGCGCTTCCTCAAGCAACCCGATGTTCGTGTCGGCCGCCTTGTTGTGGTTCTTGTGAAACAGCTCGCGCCGCCGGTCGCCGTCGTGAGCGGCGTCGAGAAACGGATGCAACTCCGGGTAGTCCAGGCCAACGCGGTAGCGAACCGCGCCGTCGGCCTCCACCGTCCGCAGACGCTCGATGTACGAGTCTGGCAAACCACCCAGTTCGTTCCGGCCGACCTCGACGAAATCCTCGTAGTCGTCGATGTTCTTGCGGAACTGGATGCCCAGCCCAACCAGACGCTCCTGCAATGACTGCAACTCGTCGCGGGTTTCCTTGTCCAGGTCGAGACCATTGCGGCGATAGTCGCGCAGCGCGAACTCCAGCAATCGGCGAGCGTCGTCGGGCAGCGCTTCCAGTTCGGCTCGGGTCGCATAGGCCTTGAGCGCGCGATCGATGTCCTCGCGGAATCCAAGTCCGGCCGCAAACACGTTGAGGCGCTCTTCCTGCCGATGGGCGGCGGCGCGCAGCTCCTGGTCGGCGGAAACCTGCGAGAGAAAGCCGTACCGGCCTGATGCCTGCGTGAAGACGTTGCTGATCTCGTCCAGGGGCAGCACGGTGTTCTCGAACGTTCGCCGTCCGTCCGGCACCGAGACCAGCTCATCAACCAATCCCTCGACCGCGCGCATCGCTGAGTCGACACCTTGCGTGATGTCGTCGGCAGTCGTCTCGGCCCAGTTCGGTGTCTCGATGGTCATGATTGATCGTTTCCAGCTCGCTTCGACTCATCAGCAATCGCTGGCAAGGTAATCTCTCATGGAGTAGCGGAGGCAGCAACATGACCGAGATCACGCACCAGCAGGTCGAACTCTCCACCGGGATCAGCATGCACATCGCCGAGGCCGGCGCGGGACCGGCCGTGGTCTTCTGCCACGGATTCCCCGAGCTCTGGTACTCGTGGCGGCACCAGTTGCCGGCCGTGGCCGAGGCCGGGTTCCGCGCCATCGCGCCGGACATGCGAGGCTACGGCGACACCGACGCGCCGCCCAACATCGAGGACTACACCCAGGAGCGGATCTGCGCCGACATGGTGGCCCTGCTCGACGCGCTGGAGATTGAGTCGGCCGTCTTCGTCGGACACGATTGGGGCGGCGCGGTGGTCTGGAACATGGCCCAGCACCACCCGACGCGCTGCAACGCCGTGGCCGGGATCAACACGCCGGCCGGTCGCCGACCGCCAATCAACCCGCTCGAAGCGATGAAGATCGATCCGGGCCGTTTCGACTACCAGCTCTACTTCCAGGACGAGGGAGTGGCCGAGGCCGAGCTGGGCGGCAACACGCGCCGCACGATGACGCTAATGCTGCGTACCTCCAAGCCCGCGGACCGCCTCGACGTGATCGGCATGACCTCCGGCGTCCGCGAACGCGGCGGCCTGCTCGTCGGCCTGCCCGACGACGCCGAACGCTCGATCATGCTGACGGAGGACGACCTCAACACGTTCGTCAGCGCCTTCGAGAAGACCGGCTTCCGCGGCGGACTCAACTGGTACCGCAATCACGGACGCAACTGGGAATGGGGCGCCGCCGTCGACGGCCAGGACATCGCCCAGCCCGCCCTGATGGTCACCGCCGGCAAGGACGGCGTCCTGCTGCCCTCAATGTCCGAAGGCATGGAGGAGTGGATCCCCAACCTCTCCCGAGGCCACATCGAAGAATGCGGCCACTGGACCCAGCAGGAGGATCCGGACGAGCTGAACCGCATCCTCGTGGGTTGGCTTCAGTCCCTCTAGACGAATCAGGCGAATGGTTGCCAGTGTGGACCCTGATGTCCCCATGAGGGGCCGTCAGTGTTGAGGATCTCAGACAGGATCTCCATCGTCTCCACGACGCGCGGTCCCGGCCGATTGACGAACTGATTGCCGTCGATCAGCGCGACTCGACCGTCTCGAACTGCGCGCAGCGACGAGAAGTCGCCGCGCGTGGCCAGTAGGTCGGCGTCGCGGCGCGTCAGGTCCAGGCCATAGCCGCACGGCGCAACGATGACCACGTCGGGATCAGCGGCGGCCAGTTCGTCCATGGTGAAGTGCAGTGAGGGCCCGTTCGGCACGCCGATCAGCGGCACGGCGCCGAGGCGCTCGATCATCTCCATGGTCCAATGCCCCGCCGTCATGAGCGGATCGGCCCACTCGATGACGGCGACGCGCAGCGGCTCACTCAGTCGCGGTATCGCATCGATCCGCGACCGCAGCGCCTCGATCAGCGCCTCGCCGGCGTTGCCGCGTCCCAGGGCGGCAGCGGTGCGGCGGATGTCGTCCCAGATGTCGTCCAGGCAGTTCGGCGCGAGCGGGACGAGCTGCGTGTCGAGACTCGTGAGTTGCGCAACTGCACGCTCAACGTCCCTCAGGCTGACGGCGCAGACTTCGCACTGCGTCTGCGTGACAATGTGCGTGGGTTGCAGCTCCTGCAGAAGCGCCATATCGATGTCATAGACGCCCAGCGCATCCGTCGCGCGGGCCTCAGCCGTCAACTCGCGGACCTGGCGATCGATTTCGATACTGCTCGCCTCAGGGATGAAGCGAGGACGTGTGAGCACCGGCAGATGTTGAGCCGAGGCGGGGAAATCGCACTCGTGCGAGCGACCGATTAGCTCGCCCTCCGCGCCAAGCGCGCAGACGATCTCGGTCGCCGACGGCAGCAGGGAGACGATGCGGTTCATGGCGAGCCAAGCAACTCAATCTCCCGACTCCGGCCGCTGTTCCAGGATTCCCAGACGGCGTCGGTGAAGCGCATGTAGCGAACTCCGTCCTCGAAGTTGGTCAGAGTGACCGGGGCCCCGTTGCGGACCGAGTTGATGAAGTCGGACTCGACCTGCCAGCCGTGCGCGGTGCCGGGATCGGGCAGGATCTCCTGCACATCCTCGCCGTGCCTTCCCCACTCGCCCGTGTCGCCGAAGCGCCAATGCAGCCGGCCCTCGGAGCCGTAGATATCGATCGTCGGCGGCTGCGGCGCGCCTTCGGTCACGGCGCTGACGCGGTAGGTGCAGCGAGCGCCGTTGGCCATGTCGGCGAAGATGCCCAGGCTGTCGGGAATGACAATGTTGTGGCGCTCGCCGGTCTCCTCATCGACGCGCGAAGGCACGAACGTCCGCGCGTGCGCAGTCAAGCGGGTTGTGTCGCCGAGCCAACGCTGGATCGTCTCGTTGAAGATGCCGAGCTGCATCATGTTATGTCCGGAATAGTCGCTTCGGTGACGCCAGTGCAGCGGTCCCGACTCGTCCAGTCCCGACCCGTTGAGCAGGGTCAAGTGAACCTCGAGGATGCTGCCCAGCGAATCGTCTTCGCACAGCCGCGTGATCGTCTTGCCGAGGCGGAAGTCGAACGGCGCGGGCACGAGCTGAGAGACCAGATCGGGATGCGCGCGGCTGACGGCGAGCATCTCCTCCGCCTCCTCGGCGTTCGACGCCATCCGCGCCTCGCAAAGCACGTGCTTGCCCGCTTCCAACGCGGCTCGGGTGTACTCGAGGTGTCGGTAAGGCCAGGTGCCGATGCTGACCGCGTCCACCGCCGGGTCCGAGAGCAGCTCATCTACCGACTCGGAAACCGTGGGGATGCCGTACTCGGCGGCGATCCGCTCGCCCGACTCGCGCGAGCGGTTGACGACGTTGACGATCTCTACGTTGTCGATTTCGCGAAACCCGGGGATGTGACGCAGCTTCTGATTGCCGCCTGCGCCGATCAGTCCGATGCCGAATGCCATGGCCGGTGCCTCCTACCGCTTCGATCACTACTGCCGAGTGTGTGTTTCTCGGCGCAGGGTAGCCGGGAGGCTGCCCTATGCTGCGCAATGACCCCCTACGTGAACAGACTTCAAGCAAGGAGTACTCAATATGCCGACTGCCGATCAACTGCGCGCTGGGATTGATGGCGGCGTCGCCGCGTTGCGCGCCGCGATTCAGGTGTCCGAAGCCAACTGGGAGACTGCCAAAGGCACGGCCGACGACGGCGAGGCCGGCTGGTCGCCGCGCCAGGTCGCCGAGCATGTGATTCCCTCGGCGATGATGTTCGCCAACGGCATCTGCGCCGCCTGCGGCTACGAGGGCCCCGACAACCCGCTCTCGAGCACCGAGATGGCCACCTCCGCCGACGCGCTGGCTGCGCTCGACGCCGTGGTCGCCGCGTGCGACAGCAAGGTCAAGTACGTCCAGGACGAGGAACTTGGCAAGTCGGCCGGCGGCGAAGGCCTCGGTGCGGCGCCGGTCGCGATGCTCATGCAAGGCGCGATGTGGCATTACACCGACCACGCCGCCCAGATGAGCAACCCCTTCTAGGACGCTGTGATGCGACTCCTCGCTCGACTCTCCGTGGCGCTGCTGCTGGCCGCTGCCGGCAGCGGCCTCGGCAGCGTTGCGCTGGCAGCAGGCGAGGGCGGAGGCGGACTGCACGCGGGACAGATCGTGGCCATCGTGATCGGTATCGCGCTGGCCGCCATCCTGCTCGCACTCTCCGCCGCCTACATCCTGCCCAAGCCGCCCAAGTTCTAACCCCTTTCTTCCGCTTCCCCCTCTGGGGGAAGCTGTCGCGGAGCGACTGAAGGGGGCTCCCGTGCCTGACCAAGCCGACAATCCCCCTTTCGAAGACGCCCACTTCCGCCGCGTGGACGAGTCGGACGACGCCAACTTCTACGTCGAGCCGCGACTTGTCACGCACATCGACGACGCGGCAATCGGCGCGCTGCGCGAGCACTACTCGAGATTCCTACCCAAGCAGGGGCGGTTGCTCGACCTGATGTCGTCGTGGGTCTCGCACTACCCGGACGACCTTGAGTCGGAGCGCGTCGCCGGCCTCGGCATGAACGCCGGGGAGCTGGCCGAGAACCCGCAGCTGACCGAGTGGATCGTCCACGACCTCAACGCCGACCCGGTGCTGCCCTACGGCGACGGCGAGTTCGATGTCGTCACGATCGCGGTCTCGGTCCAGTACCTCACCCGTCCGCTGGAGGTCTTCCGCGAGATCGGACGGGTGTTGCGGCCGGGAGGCGGCTGCATCGTCTCGTTCTCAAACCGCTGCTTTCCAACCAAGGCCGTCCGGCTCTGGCAGGGCATGGGCGACGAAGGCCACGTCCAGCTCGTCGGCGCCTACTTCCACTACTCAGGCGCCTTCGATCCACCCCAATGGCACGACATCTCCCCGGCCAAAGGCCGCAGCGACCCGATGTACGTGGTCCAGTCGCGGTCGCCGTCGGAGTGAGGGCTGGTCGAGAGAAAGGTAACTCGCGTTCAGTCGAAGACTGCGATAACAATCGTCAAGACCGCCACGGCGAGGGCTGCGATCAAGAGCGCGCCAACAAGGATCTGATTGCGAAGCTCCGCCATCTCCTTGCGAAGTTCCGCCGTCTGCTGATTCTGGCGAGCCTCGAAGAACTCTCTGCCAACGTACTCGTCGTCAATGGCTCCGGCGGCCTCTTCCGCCTGCTCCTCACCGGCGCCCATTGCGCGAAACGCGCGACGCAGTCTCAGAACCGGGTTCATCGTCGCCATCGGCCGTCTCCTGATTCTGCGCTTATCCTACCCCCCGCGTAGCCCAGCGACCGCGTATGGAAGCGGCTTGCCACGCTCCTGGTAGGACTCGATGAACTTCGCCGCGAGGTCCTCAAGAATCCAGAGTGCCTCTTCTGGGGAATCGCCCCACGCCCGACAGCCGGGCAGCGCCGGAGTCTCAGCCAGGTACATGTCCTCGGTGTCCTCGCAGGGAGCGTACGTGACGTAGGACAGTTCGATCTGTTTCGCCATTGCTTCGCTCCTCCTCACTATATCGCGCCGGGAGTGTGCGACGCGCCTCGCGCAGCTAGGCTCAGGGCACTCCGAGCTCAATGATGAAGTCTTCGCCAGCCATGACCGCGACTCCGTACTGCCGAGCCTTACGCGCTTTTCCAGACATAGACGACGTGTCGGCGGCGACAAGCAAGTCGCAACCACGCTTCGTGACTGATCTGATCGGCTGCAATCCCGCCTGCGCGGCCAGGGACTCCAGCATCGATCTCGGGTACTCACGACCTTCAGCGATGACCACGCCCGTAAAACACACTCGCATCCCATCTTGGAGCCCGCTGATAGAAGAAACGCTAGTGACCGTCGGCACCTCGACATCTTCAATCAACAGTGCACGTCTCGTTCGCTCAATCAGCGCGCGCTCGGCCACGGTGATCATGCCATCTCGTCTCGCCGCGGAGATGATCGACGTCAAGTAAGTCCGGTGAACATCCGCCACAACAGCTTCGGATAATCCGTAGCTTTGTGCCAGACTGTGCAAGGCAACTCGCTCGTCATCATTGATGACGTGGTCATCGAGCATCCAGTCCAAAGCGTCGAGATAGTGCAGAGTTGCCTCGTCGGAGTACGGATACCGAGCGTGTGAGACTACCCTCACCATGTCGTTGCTCTCGCCGTCGAGGTGGTCTCTTCTCAAAGTTCTC
Organism: Dehalococcoidia bacterium; assembly: GCA_965211635.1. GTDB lineage: Bacteria > Chloroflexota > Dehalococcoidia > Bin125 > Bin125 > Bin125. The sequence continues at coordinate 2,983,065 of OZ242948.1, read as the reverse complement.
GTGTTCAAGGGGAAGGGGACATGACCGACTTGCGCCGCGCGGACACCTGGTTCCAGATCGTCAGCAAACACTCTCAAAAGTTGAGCGGTTGCGCGTGCATCGGCAAGCGCACGATGCTGCTGACCGAACTCAATGCAGAATCGCGCACATGCCGCTTTGAGCTTTTCGCCGCTCAGTTGATATGTGCAGATCCCAGTACCGACATCCAGGTTGATCCCGTGTCGTTGAAACTCGTTGCACAGCATCCGACTGTCGAACGAGAGATTGTGGGCTACCAAGACAGCGTTGTTCAGTCTCCGCCCGAGTGCCGTAACAACTTCCGCGAAGGTCGGCGCTGCTTCAACCATCGAAGAGGAGATGCCATGTACGGGAGTTGGACCAGGGTCGCGCTCCGGATTGATGAGCGTGTCGTACTCGTCAACAATCTCGCCGGTTACAGGATCCAGCGTGATCGCTGCGACCTCTAGGATTCGGTCAGCATTGCCAAACCCCGTAGTTTCGCAGTCAACAATGACCACCGGTGTTTCGATTGGTAGCAACGGCGTTCGCATGGCCGATTCTCCAGTAGCAGCGGCGTTTGGCGCTTGACGAGACCCGGGTCCTAAATCTCTATCTGACTATGCGAAGTGTCGCCCGTGAGACGTCGGAGCCCCCTTCTGCCCCCGCATCAGGTGCGGGGCGGGCTTTCGGCATCCCCCCCGCTTCGCGGGGGGAGAGGGTTAGGGAACGGGTCCCCGCGTGAAGCGGGGACTGAGACCTCTAGCGGAACTCGGGGATCACCGTCTCGGCGAACATCTGGGCGGGCTCTATCGTGTCTCGGCCGAAGAACTCGATCATGAACATGTCGCAGCCGAGCTCGACGTGGCGGTTGATCCGCTCCTTGATCATGGCCGGGGTGCCGGTCAGGGCCATGTCGCCGGCCGGGTTGCCCATGTGACCTCCGAAGATCTTCTGGGCTCGCTCGACCATCGGGCCGACCTTCTCGTCGTCCTCGACGATCGTGACCAGGCACTGCTGCGAGACGCGAATCTCGGACGGGTCGCGGTCGAGACGCTCGGCGTGGCCGCGGAGGACGGAGACCTTGTGCTCGAGGTTGTCCTGGGCGCCGGCGGAGTTGTTCCAGATGTCGGCGTACTGCGCGGCGATGCGCATGGTCACCTGCTCGCCGCCGCCGCCGACCAGGATCGGCATGTCGCGCGGCGGCTTGGGCTGGGTGACGAGGTTCTCGGTGTGGAAGTACTCGCCCTCGAACGAGAACTCGTCCTGGTCGGGGTCGAACATGCCCTTGAAGATCTGCAGTCCCTCTTCGAGCTGGCGCAGACGGTCGCGGGTCGAGACAAAGGGCATGCCGAAGTCGGAGAACTCGCGCGCCATCCAGCCGGAGCCGAAGCCGGGGATGATGCGTCCGCCGGCGATGTTGTCGACCGTGGCGATCATCTTGCCGGTGTGGGCCGGGTTGCGCATGCCGACGGGGGTGACCAGCGTGCCGATCTCCGGCTTCTCGGTCACGGCGGCGATGCCGGCGGCCAGCGTCCAGGCCTCGAGCATCGGGATCGCGGGCGACTGCGGGCCGTAGAGGTGGTCGTTGACCCAGAGCGAGTCGAAGCCCATCTCCTCAAAGGCAGAGGCCGCACGCTGCGTCTCCTGCCAGGTGCGCTTGATCTGTGGAACCATGACGCCAAAGTGCGGGCTGTTGGTCATGTTGGGAATCCTCTCGGAGGTGTCGCGATCTGCGGGCAGGGTAGCGCAGGGTCAGTCGCAGACAGACGCCGGATCTTCGGGCAGGCGGAACTCGATGTCGGTGATGTCGGAGCGAGTGAGGTTGAGCGAGCGTGCCTGGCTCTCGTCTCCGAACTCGCCGTCGCCGGAGTAGAAGATCTGGCAGTCGTCGATAGTGACTCGCAGCTTGTAGGAGCCGGAGACGGGAACGGAGAACGAGAACGTACCGTCGGCGGCTGGCCAGTCGCCGCCCCGACCGGAATCGCTGATGCCACGGACGTACACACCCGTCCTGGGCGTGCCATCGGCGTTATGCAACGTGCCAGAAATGCGGAGAGTACACAGGCCTTCGGGAAGCTGCATCACGATGCCGTTGACGTCGGAGTCCGACATATTGATCAACGTCCGCTCCCGAAATCGACCCGTCACCTCATGCTCCCGGTAGTACACGAGACAGCCATCCACATAGGTGTATACCCGGTAGCTACCGGACTCCGACGCGGCGATCGCGAAGTTGCCATTGGAATCGGTTCTGGCAGTGATTGCCGATTCATCCGAGTTGGCGTAAACGGTGGTGTTGCCTATGCCGTTGCCGGTGGAGTCGAGCAGTCTGCCGGAGATCCTTCTGCAGGGATCCTCGAGGACTTGCAAGTGAACGTTGGTGACGTCCTGATCAGTCACTGCGATGTCGACCGCCTTGTCGCTGTTCGTCGTCAGACCATCGGCGCCCAGGTAGAGGCGGCATCCGCTCAGGTTCACGGAGAGCTGGTGCGACCCTGGGGCGAGCGTGACCAACTCAAACGATCCGTCTATCTCGGTCCTGGCGCCGATCCGGTCGTCACTTCTCCGTGCCTGGACTTCAATGCCGGCCAGGGGCTCATCGTCGGGACCGGTTAGCACTCCCGAGATCCCCCATCGGCACTTGTCCGCGTCGACCCTGATCGTTAGCGCGGCAGGATCATCGGAGCCAACTGCGATCAGCTCTCCGTCTTCCAACTTGGACGGCTCATTGTCGCTCTCAGAACTCCACCAATACGAGCACCGATGATCGTCCGCCAGACGCACCAGGATCCGGTGATCTGCGCGCTGGCGCACAAACAGTGCAAACTCGCCATTCTCGTCCGACTTGGCCTGCGCCGAACCAAACGTCGCAATCGCCTCATTCTTGATTTCGTAGGACGTCAACCGGATCCCTGGACGGGGTGAGCCATCCGGGTCGACGACTGTGCCGCGCATCACCACCTGATGTTCTTGCTTGCGCCTGGGGGCATTGCCACGCCATTTCCGCATGTGCTCGTCGAACTCGGTGTAGAACTCTGCGACGGAGATCCCGTAAGTGGCTGCAAACGCATCTTCCCAGCTGAGTTGGGACTCCCATTGCCCGTTTGGCCCGGTTCGGCCAGGCGCGAACGCGCGGAAGAAGTCCAACATCGACGCTACGCCCTGGCGTTCCACTAGAAGGCCGGCGGCCACCAGACCGAACGAGTGCTGCCAGGTCTGATTTCCCTCCTCAATATCCTCAAGCGGCGGTCCTTGCGAGGCCTGGTTGCGCGCGTCGATCAGCCGTCGGCTCAATGGGTATCCCGTGCGGTCCTGCGTCTCTACGTCGGCCCGGATCCAGTTGATAGATCCCTCCACCATCCAAGTCGGTGGCCAATCGGCAGCCCCGTCGGCGAGCTGGAACTGAATCGCGTGAAAGTACTCCTCCAGTAACACATAGCGAGCACGGGCGTACCTTCCGAGGCTCCGATTCCACTGCTCCGCTCTGTTGACGTTTACGTCGGGCCCGCCGTATCCACCAGACCCCGACCGCCACCAGTTCAGTAGTTCCTCCCATTCCCTAGGATGCCCTAACTGCTCCAACTCGTTGAACAGCGAGCGAACGTCGCCCGGAATAATGATGACCAGTCTGAACGGGTCTGCCTGTACGCCGAACTCCTCGGCGTTGTACGCCGCCATGTCGACCAGGTCGCGCTTGACGTCATTGCGGATGCGCTGGTTGACGTTGCCGGCGAAGATCAGCTCCGGCAACACATAGGTCGGTTGGAGCCAGTTGATGCCCCTCCCGACGGTCACGATTAGCGCGTCTCCGCGCGAGACCGTTGGCCAGTCATGCGCAGATTCCGGGCGGACCGGGTCGTAGACGTGATCGTCCAGGCGAATCTCCGACAGAAATCCGCCGATGCCCCTGGCGACGTCTGTGATTGACCACTCGTCGGGACCCAGCCATCCCGTCCAGTTGACTCCGGTGCGCAACTCGACCAGTCCGGCGGCGGGAACGATCGGACGAGTCCACTCCACCGGCTCGTCGCCGCCCAGGCGGATGACCACGCCCATGCCCGGTTGGAGAGTGGTCAGGTCGCCGGCGGAGGGATGGAGTCCAGGGAAGGCAAAGGCGTAGGCATCCGCATCGGACTTGCGCCGACTCACGGATGCAATCTGTGGCGCGGCTTCGAACAGCGCGGCGATCGATACCGATTCGGCGCCTGTGCGAACGGTCGCGGACGTGCCCGGCTCGAGCACATCAAGGGAACTGAGCTGCGCAGAGATGTGGCGTATCGCAAATGGCCAGCGCTGGGTCGTAGCATCCCAGCGATAGACAAGTTCGATGCCAGGGACTCTGCGGAACAGTTCGTCCACCGTCATTGGTTCCTCTCCGATATTGATGACCGCCGAATTCTCCTTGGCCAAGACCGTGAGCGGTGCTGGGCTCGTCTCGACACCCGGTATCGCATACATGTACCGCTGCGTCCTGGCGTCCCAGCGATATACCAGTTCAATCTCGGGAATCTCCGCATACAGGTCATCGAGAGTAAGCGGCTCGTCAACCCAGCCGATGAAGTTGTCGCCGGGCTGGAGCGTGATGGTCCGTTGTTCCGGCGTCTCCTCGGCATCGACACTGGCAACGAGGAACGTCGGCAGCGCTGTAGCGATTAACGCGATCAGCACAACCGTGAGACTTCGCGTCAATCGAGGGCGCATGGAGCAGAGGGTATCAACGGCACGTGAGCGGGCGCAGCGAGTGCCCCGCCTGCGCCGGGCCGACTTCGGTGAGGGAACACCCTCGGAAACTGGTCATAGCCGCGCTTGCCGCGGGTATCTCGCCGATTTCAGCACAGGTGTCGTCGCGCGGCGCATCGAGATGGCCGCGCCAAGCGCGGCTATGACGGAGCGTTAGACCGTGAACAAGCTAGGGTGCAGTGCTCTTAGTCGGCGGCGTGGGTCTCGGAGGACTTGGCGGCGGCTTCGCGGTCGGCGGCTTCAAGGGCTGCGCGCTTGATGAATCGGCCCAGCGGCTCAGTTCCCCGCGAGGCCCGTGCTTTCAGCCGCGCCATTTCCTCGCGACTGAACTTGATCTCGACTCCAAATCGCCCCGGTCCCATGTCGGCACGATCGTAAGGAATCTCCTCCGCTTCGAGAATAGGCGGGTTCAAAATGTGGATGGGTCGTTCGGACTTGGTCATCGACGGCGCATCCTTCCACCTGGTCGATGGTATCGCGTTCGATCACCGCGGTTGGCAGGCCACCCAGTGATCACCCTCGACTCGCCGAACTCATCGGGTTGCGTGAGGATCAACGTCAGGAGTCGCCCTCCAAAGTCAGGCCCAATCATCACGACACGGGCCGGCTGCGTCCACGGCTGGCCAAACTCATCCAACACTTGCCGCTCTCCTTGCTCGAAGAACCTAGCCGGCCCTAATCACACCTCTTCGGCATCGGCGATGTCAAGCTGATGCCGCCAGAGGTGCTCCTCTGCGTGGTCGCTAGTAGTCACCCCTTGATTGGGAATCTGAACCATACTGAGCTGATCCACTTGCTCGAATGACGAAGCCCCGCCGGGGGCGGGGCTTCGTTTCGTTCGACTGGGGGACGAGCGGGATCAGTGGGCGGGGACGGCTTCCTCGCTGAACTGGGCGGCTTCGGTCGAACCGCTCAAGGCGGTGGTCGCGGCGTCGCCGCCGGTCACCGTGAGCAGTATCTCGTCGAAGTAGGAGGTGCCCGCTTCGCGCTGGTGCTTGGTCGCGGTGTAGCCGAAGGCCTCGGCCTCGAACTCGCCTTCCTGCAGCTCGACGTAGGCAGCCATGCCGCGGTCGCGGTAGCCGCTCGCCAGGTTGAAGGTGTGGTAGTTGATCCCGTGCCAGCCGGCCAGCGTGATGAACTGGAAGCGGTAGCCCATGTCGGCCAACTGCTCCTGGAAGTTCGCGATCGTCGCGTCGTCGAGGTGACGCTTCCAGTTGAACGAGGGCGAGCAGTTGTAGGCGAGCATCTTGTTCGGGTACTCGGCGTGCAACGCCTGGGCGAAGTCGCGCGCCTCGCCGATGTCCGGCACCGAGGTCTCGCACCAGATCAGGTCGGCGTGCGGCGCGAAGGCGAGTCCGCGCGCGATGGCGGAGTCGATCCCGCCGGTGACGCCGAAGTATCCCTCGGCAGTGCGCTCGCCGGTCGTGAAGGGACGGTCGCGCTCGTCGATGTCGGTGGTCATCAGCGTCGCCGAAAGCGCGTCGGTGCGGGCCATCAGGATCGTCGGGACGTTCATCACGTCGGCGGCGAGCCGGGCGGCCTGCAGGGTACGCACGTGCTGCGCGGTCGGGACGAGCACCTTGCCGCCCATGTGGCCGCACTTCTTCTCGGCCGCGAGCTGGTCCTCGTAGTGGACGCCGGCGGCGCCCGCTTCAATCATGTTGCGCATCAGCTCGAAGGCGTGGATCGGCCCGCCGAAGCCGGCCTCGGCGTCGGCCACGATCGGCAGATAGTAGTCGACGCTGGGGCGGTCCTCCAGGCGGTCGACCTGGTCGGCGCGCATCAGCGCATTGTTGAGGCGCTTGACCAGCGAGGGCACGCTGTTGACCGGGTAGAGCGACTGGTCGGGATAGGTGTGGGCGGCGGTGTTGGCGTCGGCCGCGACCTGCCAGCCGGAGACGTAGATCGACTGCAGTCCGGCCTTGGCCATTTGCACCGCCTGCGCACCGGTGACGGCGCCGAAGGTGCGGACGAAGTCGGTGTCCTGCATTGCGTTCCAGAGCCGCTCGGCGCCGTAGCGCGCGATGGTCGACTCGGGCAGCAGCGAGGGGCGCAGCTTGAGTATGTCGGCGGCGGAATAGTTCCGCTGCACTCCGGCCCAGCGCGGATTCGTCGCCCACTCGTGTTCGAGCGCGGCGGCGGCGCTGTCCAGCGGGTTGCCGGTCCCGTTCGTGCCGTTCGTCGTCATCGGGGTCCTCCGTGGCGGTCCGTGTCCGATCCGTGGCGTCGGATCACGTCTCTTGGCGGCGGTCTGTTGCCGTTGTGCCCATTCGTTGTGTGCGCATGCGCGCGCTGGATTTCGCGACCCGCCTAGTCGAGATACTCGTAGGCGGGGAGGGTGAGAAACTCGGTGAACTCGTCGTTGAGCACGAGTTGATCGAGGATGTCGACGGCGTCGCCATAGCGCGACTCGTCGCGTCCGCCGAGCGCGGCGAGCTCGTCGTCGCGCAGCGACTCGTAGAGGTCTGAGGTGACGGAGCGGCCGTCGTCCAGCTCTGCGCCGTGGCGGATCCACTGCCAGATCTGGCCGCGCGAGATCTCGGCGGTGGCGGCATCTTCCATCAGGTTGTTGATGCCAGCAGCGCCGACGCCGTTGAGCCAACTGTTGATGTACTGCAGCGCGACCGAGATGTTGGCTCGCAGGCCAGCCTCCGAGACGCTGCCGCCGGACTGATCGAGCGAGACCAGTTCGCCTGCGCTCACGTCGACATCCTCGCGCAGCCGCTCGCGCTGGTTGCGCGCGCCGCCCAGATTCGTCTCGAAGATGTCGCGGGCGACGGAGACCAGGTCGGGGTGCGCGACCCAGGTGCCGTCGAAGCCGTCGGTCGATTCGCGTTCCTTGTCGGCGCGGACGCCGGTCAGCGCCACCTCATTGATCTCGGGGTCGCGGCGCGAGGGAATGAACGCGGCCATGCCGCCCATCGCGTGCGCGCCGCGCTTGTGACAGGTGCGCACGAGCAGCTCGGTGTAGGCGCGCATGAACGGGGTTGTCATGGTGACCTGCACGCGGTCGGGCAGCGTGAAGGTCGGCTGGGTCTTGAAGCGCTTGACCGCCGAGAAGATGTAATCCCAGCGGCCGGCGTTGAGCCCGGCCGAGTGATCCCGCAACTCGTAGAGGATCTCTTCCATCTCGAAGGCGGCCGGCAGCGTCTCGATCAGCACTGTCGCGCGGATGCTGCCCTGGGGCACACCAAGGTCGTCCTGGGCCTTGATGAAGGCGTCGTTCCAGAGCCGAGCCTCGAGGTGCGACTCAAGCTTGGGTAGGTAGAAGTAGGGTCCGGTTCCGCGGGCGATACGCTCGGCGGCATTGTGAAACATGTACATGCCGAAGTCGAACAGCGAGGCGGAGACCGGCAGGCCGTCGACCAGCACGTGCTTCTCGTCCAGGTGCCAGCCGCGCGGGCGAATCAGCAGCGTGGCGATCTGCTCGTTCAGAGTGCGTACGGAACCGTCCGGGTTCTCGAAGGTGATCTCGCGGCGGACGGCGTCGCGGGCGTTGATCTGGCCGTTGACGATGTTGTCCCAGGTGGGCGAGAGCGCGTCCTCGAAGTCCGCCATGAACGCGTCGGCGCCCGAGTTAAGGGCGCCGATCATCATCTTGCGGTCAACCGGACCGGTGATCTCGGCCCAACGCTGCTGCAAGTCTTCCGGGGTCGGCGCGACTTGCCAGGAGCTGAATCGGATTTCCTCGGTGTCGGAGAGGAAGTCGGGAAGCGCGCCGTTGTCAAACTCGGCTTGCCGCACCATCCTCCGCTGAAGCAGTTCCTGTCTGCGGGCATTGAACTGCCGGTGCAACCCGGCGACAAATGCCAGCGCGTCCGCGGACAGGATCGCTGCGAACCCTTCGCCGATCGCTCCGACGACCTGGACGCCGTCGGGAGTACTCAGTTCAGTCGTCTGGGTCATCGGAAATGCTCGGTTCCTCGTCACACTCTGGGCGGTCTGGATTGCTTTGTGAACGGTGCTGTGCGCATCGCGCAGCGATTGTCGCTTGTGAACGTTGGATTAAGGTAGACTCGTTACGGGTTTCGTCAATACCAAAGGGGCTGCTTGATAGACATTTTCTATTGCACAAGTAACCCAGTAAATATTTCTGGCTGCATCCGGAGGCCTGCGCGCACATCTCCGATAGCTGGCCGAGATCAACCCCCGCTCTCTGGGGCGATGCGCGCAATCCCGCTGCCCCCTGTGGGGATACTGCCCCGTGGAGAGTGAAGAGGGATCGCCGACAGTTGCTATCCGCGTGGACCCCCCTTCGCCTTCGACACCTCTCCCCGCTTCGGAGACCATTGCCAAACCCGCATGTTCCAGCCCCCAAACAAGGGCCTGTTCACACTGGCCGAACAAGCCCAGAAAGGGTTCGTCATTGCCGCGCTTGCCGCGGGTATGACAGAGTTTGGGCTGCTTATTCGCTCCATGTGAACAGGCCCTAGTTCGGGGGCAGCTCGTTCTGTGTCTCGCCTTCTGCTGACCGTGGCATGCGGCACAAGGGAACAGGTCCCCGAACAAGTCGGGGACTGGAGATGTCAGATAACGCAAAGCTCACCTTGGCCGGGGAAGAAGAGATGTACGAACAGGTCACAGCGGAGAGAAGAGCCTGCGAAGGGAGCCTGCCGGCGCGCTCCATAAGGCGTGCCGCCAGCGTTTCTCGGGTGACAGCGAGTGCTGTCCGAAGAGAGTAGAATGTGTGTCCGCACGCACAGGCAGGAGCTTGAGCCATGTCTATCAGCCCAGACCAATCGAAGCCGACCGTGGGACCGTTCAACGTCTCCGGTATCAACCACCTGGCGCTGGTCTGTCGCGACATGCAGCAGACCGTCGAGTTCTACGAAGGCGTGCTGGGGTTCCCGCTGGTCAAAACAATCCAGTTGCCCGGCGACACGGGACAGCACTTCTTCTTCGACATCGGCAACGGCGATTGCCTCGCGTTTTTCAACTTCCCCAACGCGCCCGAGGCTGTGCCCGGCGTCGCCTCGCCCGACCCAAACACCTTCTTCGACCCAGCGGCTGAACTGGTCACCGCGGTCGCCTCGATGAACCATGTCGCCTTCAACGTGGCCCCGGAGGATATCGATGCAGCGCGCCAGCGTCTGGTTGACGCCGGCATCCGCTGCACACCGATCATCAACCACGACGACTCGGAGCGCGGCATCGCCAGGAAGAACCATCCCGGCGTGTTCGTCCGCTCGGTCTACTTCTACGACCCGGACGGCATCATGCTCGAGTTCGCGGCCTGGACACGCGCGATGCGCCCAGATGACGTGCGCCATGCGCCGCAACGAGCAGCCGAGGCGGTCGCAGTACTCGCCGACTGACCGCCTCGCCGACGCAAGGGCCTCCGCCTCAGGGCAACGCCTCGCCGCAAGTGCGGCCTGGTTGACGCTCCAGTCCGCCGACGATGCAAGCTATGTCGCAGGCCTCACTTCGCCAGTACAGCGGAGTGCAGTTCGGCATCGAATCGGCGACTGGGTCGGGAACAAACCGGTGTCGATTTTCGTAATGTTGATGAGCGCGTTAATTCGCCGATGCACCGGGCATTGGGCGAACGCAGCAGCACTTGAGGAAAGGGGGATCGGATGACGTTCGAGGACAAGTTCGAGCAACTGCTCGACCACGACAGCGCTGATACTGATGCGCTGCGCGATGGCCAGAGCGACCAGAGTGGAGATGAGCGCCACACCGCGCCGGAGCGGACGAGGGACAAGATGACGACCACGAACAAGCCATTGCTCGGCTTCGACATTGCCGCCACCCGAGCCCCGACTCGGGAGGTCGCCGCCGCCTGGCGGCGCCGAATGAGCGACGCGCAGCGACCCGCCGTGCGGATCGACAACGTCGCGCCAACGTGGAGCTTCGCCAAGCTGCTGGACGAGGAATCGCCGATGCCCAGCAAGCGTACGCGCCGGCGCCGCGTGAGCGACGCAGACCGCGACGGGGACATCGACGCGACCCGCGCCTACTTCAACGAAATCGGTCGGCGCCCGCTGCTGACTGCCGAGCAGGAGCAGGAACTGGGCGCTGCAATCGAACGGGCTCGCTGGATCGACGCGATCGAACAGGGCCTGATTGAAGAACTCGGCCACCAGCCGCAGCCGATGCAGGTCTGGACCGAGCTGCTCCGCCAGCTCTGGGAACTGCGAGGGATCACTGACGTTGCGGGCCACGCGCTGTACCTCAACACGCTGCCGTTTGGCGAGTTGCTCGCGCACGAGCGATTCCGCGAGGCGGTTGACGGCAAGATCGAACCGCAGTTCGCAGCCAAGCTCAGCGCTGCGAGCGGACTCGACCCTGAGTACGTGGAAGATCTAGTCATCGCACTCTCCGTGGTGAGTTCGATCGTCACGCAGCGTCTGTTCCGACGCTCGGCCGATGTTCTCGGGTGGGACTCCAGCCTGGAAGACCTGTCGGCCGACGCCGAGGCGCTCCTGGCGGCCGACGCCGGTCTGGTACGGCGTGCCGAGCGCCGCTTGATCGAGACCAAGTGGGACGGCTACGACGCCGAACGGACGATGTACATCTCGAACCTGCGACTGGTCGTATCGGTCTCCAAGAAGTACCAGAAGAAGGGTCTGCACCTGCTCGACCTGATCCAGGAGGGCAACGTCGGTCTCTTTCGCGCCGTCGAGAAGTTCGACTATCGCCGGGGCAACAAGTTCTCGACCTACGCGACCTGGTGGATTCGCCAGGCGGTCACGCGATCTCTGGCCGACACGGCCAACCTGATCCGCGTGCCAGTGCACACGGCCGAACTGATCAACAGGATGAACCGGGCCGAGCGAAGATTGCGCCAGGAGTTCCAGGCTCAGCCTTCGAACGCCGAGCTTGCCCTGGAGATGGACGAGACCGAAGATCGCATCCGCACTCTTCGGCGAATCTCGATGACTCCAGCCTCGCTGGACAAGAGCGTCTCGGACGAGGACGACGATTCCGACCTGACGCGCTTCCTCGCCGACGAGGAGTCGCGCACGCCCGAGGAAGAAGTGATGCACCAGGCGCTGACGGGTCTGACCCGTGAGGCGCTGGGACGGCTCGAACCTCGGGAGGCGGCAGTACTGGCCATGCGCTTCGGGCTCGAGGACGGTCAGGAGTACACGCTGGAACAGGTCGGGGAGCGATTCGGTCTGACCCGCGAACGAATCCGCCAAATCCAGAGCAAGGCCTACCGAGAGCTGCGCAAGGACCCGGAGTTGCGCACCCTGCGCGAGCGGTAACCACCTCTCCCTCACCTTCTCCCGATCAGGGAGGAGGTGAGGGTCTGCAGGCCAGGCTCTGATCGAGTGGACCGTATTGACCCATCGAACTTCGCCATACCCGCGCTTGCCGCGGGTATCTCGCCGCATTCGGCCCGGACGTCAGTGCCTGACACAGCGAACTTTTCGCAGCAGGCGCGGCACTGACGAACAACTGATGTGGAAGGCGCCGGTGTGGGTACGCATGAGGCTGGATTGAACGTGCGGGGGTAGCTCAGGGGTAGAGCTCCTGCCTTCCAAGCAGGTGGCCGCGCCCCAAACTACCGACCAGCGAATCCCGTCCCCCGCTCCATCCAGTACGCTCAACCAGACACGCGCGGGGGTAGCTCAGGGGTAGAGCTCCTGCCTTCCAAGCAGGTGGCCGCGCCCCAAACTACCGACCAGCGAATCCCGTCCCCCGCTCCATCCAGTACGCTCAACCAGACACGCGCGGGGGTAGCTCAGGGGTAGAGCTCCTGCCTTCCAAGCAGGTGGCCGCGCCCCAAACTACCGACCAGCGAATCCCGTCCCCCGCTCCATCCAGTACGCTCAACCAGACACGCGCGGGGGTAGCTCAGGGGTAGAGCTCCTGCCTTCCAAGCAGGTGGCCGCGGGTTCGAATCCCGTCCCCCGCTCCAACCCTACTGCAAGGGCAGCAGGATCTCCGTGTGCCACTTCGATGGGTCCGGCTCGGCCTCGGGGTCGGTGATGTACCGCTCGATCGGACCAGCTACCGGAGCCCGGCCATTTTCTTCAACGAATGGCCAGATCGATTCGTGGGTCTGGTAGAGCGTGTCGTACGGTCCGAAATGGTCAGCCTTGACCGCGTCGCAAGCGGGTAACTCCAGCAACTCAAGCGGTTCCCCAGGCTCCACATCGTCGCCAATCTCGATGCCAGCCGAGAGCGACATCTGATTCGCGTCCATCGTGTGGTAGACGGCGATTACGTGTCCCATGTCGGTCACACCTTGCTCGGTCAGGGCGGCGAACACCGCCGGGAAGATGCGCTCAAACGTGGCGGGCAGCTCTTCCGTCGACGCGGTCGCATGCATCACCGCCGCACGACGCCTGGGTAGCTGAACAATCTCCGGCATTTGGCTCCTCCTTCGGATTGCACTCCGGCAAATGCTAGATCAGAGGCAGCCAGATTTCCGTGTGCCACTTCGATTGGTCAGGTTCGGCAGCTGGCATAGTCAGATAGCGCTCAATCACGAGACCGCGCGGCTCCCGGCGCAGTGCAGCCAACTCTGCTTCAAGCGAAGCCTGCGACTGACGAAAATCGTCAAACAGATACGGCCCAAAGTGGTCCATCACCGCTGCCTCGCAGCCACCCAGCTCGAGCAGCGCCAAGGGTTCTTGCGGAGCGAAGTCGTCCGCCACTTCCATTCCTGCCGAGAGGACGAGTTCTTCGTCGCCAATCGCGTGGTAGACCGCGATCACCTGGCCGAGCTGCGGCGGCCCCTGCTCGTGCAGTGCATCCCAGATCGCCGGGTACATCTCGGCGAATGCGCCGACCAGTTCAGGTCGCGTGGTCACAGCGTGAAAGACGGCAGCCCGCCGAGCCGGCAGCCAACGGATCACCGACATCGAATCACCCTCAGTTCGGTGACTATCAAATCGACTTGCTGATCATGGATCGCTATGGGAAGTGACTCCTTGAGTTGCATCTCGAATGACAAGCCGATCTTCACGCCCGCGGTCTGGGCCAGAAACCGATCGTAGTATCCGCCGCCCATGCCGAGCCGATTTCCGTCAAGAGCGAACGCGACCCCCGGCACCAGGATGAGATCGACTCCCGAAGGATCCACAGGCGGGGTCAGCTCAGTGTCCGGTTCGAGCAGCCCAAACGCTGACTGTTCGAGATCGGAAAGGCTCGAGATTTCGCGGTGATCGAGCTGTCCATGCGGTCGCACGCGTGGACACTGAACCCGCTTGCGCTGGCGCAGCGCCAAGTCGATCAGGCCTGAGGTCCTGACTTCACCATCGAGGGCGCCGACGAAGCAATGTACAACGACAGCGTCAATCCAGGGATCGAGCGACGCAGCGCGAGCCGTGATGGCTGCCGACCATCCGTCGATCGACTCAGACGGCAGGGAGGCCCGTCGTTCACGAAAGTCGCGTCGCAACTCAGCTTTGGACACGTATGTCGCCGCCGCGCTCAGGGTAGGCCGGCGCCGCCGACCTCAACATCAAAGGCTCGAATGCGGCCGCGTCGCGGGTCGCCCGGTTCAGGATTGGATGTCGGGGCCTCGAGTGAGAACAGCGTTTTTCGCTCATCGCCGCCCAACATGCAGGCGTACACGCCCATGTCCGGCACGTCGATTCGTTCCAGCACCTCGCCCTCCTCAGCGACTCGGACCAAGGCGCCGGGATTGGTCGGCACGGCGACCCAGATCGCGCCCTCGGCATCGAGGCAAATGCCATCCGGCGGGAATCCGAGTTCCGCCCAGACTCGCTGATTCGAGAGTGTGGCGTCGTCCTCGATGTCGAAGGCGGTCAATCGCTGTCCCCAGCTCTCGCCGACGATCAGCGTCTTACCGTCCGGCGTGATCACGGTGCCGTTGGGAAACTGCAGACCGTCAGCCACGACCACGGATTCACCTTGTGGCCGGACCAGGACCATCGTGGTCACGCGCGGCGGGGAACCATCGGTGATATCGAAGCCGAAGTTGCCGATGTATGAGTTGCCTTCGGCGTCGGTAACCATGTCGTTGCAGTGGTACGGCGCCTTGTCGGAGATGTCGGCGACCTCCCACAGGCCGTCGGGATCCAGACGCAGCAGCTTGCGGTCGGTCATCGAGACGATTAGCAGGCGGCCGTCGGGCAGGAAACCCAGGCCCGACGGCTGATTGGGAACCTCGACAATCGTCTCGCGCTCGCCGTCAGGCGTGACTGCTACCACCTCATGCGCGTGCATGTCGGAGAACCACAGCCGTCCTTCAAACCATCGCGGCCCCTCGGGGAAGACAAGATTGTCAAGAAGCAATAGGGCTTCACGCGACATTCTTCGCACTGCCTTTTCGAACTACAGAACGCGTATAGCGCCGCTTCTTTTGCAAGGAGTGCTGGTTTCTGCGCGAGGTGTACCTTGAGACGACCTTGGTCACTCGCGAATTCTTGCCCTTTGCCCGGCGGTCAGCTTCCGCTAGTGCTGCCTCTTTGATGAAGCGCGTGACGCCCATTGGCCCTCTGGGGACACCTTGCTTTAGGCGGTCGATCTCTCCTCGGTCAAATCTGACCTCAATGGTCATCGTCCCAGGGCCCTTCTTGGAAGGGTCATAGGGAATCTCCTCCGCCTCCTCGATCGGCGGACTCATCGTGTGCCATTGGTCACCCTGCTCGTTCATCGGCGGCGCATCCTTCCTCCTGGTTGATGGTAGCGAGATCGTTCACCTTGGGTCGCGATCCACCCAGTGACAACATGAGACTCACTATGGTGATCCGGCGGTTCGAGAATGAACGTAAGCAGTCTTCCACCTCTATCGGGGCCAATCATGACGATCCGTTCAGGTCGCTCAACTAAGTCACTCCCCGGCTCCCAATCGGTTCTTGCGTCCTGGTTGAAGTACTTGGCCGGCCCCTCCCAGACATCGTCAGCGTCCCAAATGGTGAGGCGGCGCTTCCACAAGTGCTCGTCCGTCGCATCATTGCCCCTCACACCTCCGTACGGAATCTCCGGCATATCAACCTCGCCTCATCCGTTCGGATAGACGTCCAACAGATCGAACCTTGGGCCGTCTTTGCAACAGAGTTTGACGCCTCGCTTGGTGAAGACTGCGCAGCCGTAGCAGATGCCGGTACCGCAGGCCATCTCGGTCTCCATCAGGATTTGCACGGAACGGTTCATGCCGTCGCGGCGGACGATCGGCGACATGGCTCGGAACATCGGCACCGGACCGCAGGCGAGGGTCTGATCAGCCCAGCTGAGATTGCGAGCGAACAGGTCGGTGACAAGTCCTTTGGTCCCCATCGAGCCGTCCTCAGTGGCGACCTGGTACTCGACCTGGGGCGGCAGCAGCTCAGCCGGATAGACGCCGTCGGCGCTGCGCGCGCCAAAGCAGAGCACGATCGAGCGATTACGGCTTGCCCGCTCGGACTCCGCGTCTGCCAGCGCGACCAGCGGCGCGATCCCCACACCTCCACCGATAAGAAGGAGGTTGGATGCAGTCCTCCTTACGTCGAAACCGCGGCCAAGCGGGCCGGTCATCCAGACTCGCTCGCCAGGCCGCAGCGAAGCCATCTGCTCGGTCACGCGGCCAATCACGCTGTAGAGCAGGGCGAACTGACGCTCGGAGTCTCGCGGTGTTGCGTAGCGAAAGCGAAAGTATGAGAAGGCTCGCGGAAGCAGCGGGTCGAGCGTGCCGCGTTCAGCCCCGGCGTCGACCATCACGAACTGGCCGGGCTGCGCATGCTGCGACAGCGACGGCGCCTCGTACCAGCTCACGAACGTGCCCGGGTAGATCTCCTCGGTTTCAATCACCCGGGCAGCGGCGCGACGCACGAATCCGATTCCGAACTCTCTACACCCGACCGGACGTGTATTCGGACACGGTCGCAACGTTGTACGCGGCGGCGCCCTCGACCATCGCGCCGACCGCGTGGTGCGCAGTATCGATCGAAGTGAAACAGGGAATTCGCTGCTCGGCGGCGGCTCGGCGGATGTGGAACCCGTCGCGGATGTTGCTGCTGATCTGCTCGGGCGTGTTGATCACCATGTCGATCTGTCCCGAGCGGATCAGGTCGATCACGTCAGGATCACCGCCGACTTCGCGCTTGGGCACAACGTTGACGTCGTATCCAAGCCCCTGGATCAGGTCGGCAGTGCCGGCAGTGGCGTGCAGATCGTAGCCGGCTTCACCAAGCTCGCGGATCAGCGACAAGGCGCCCGGCTTGTCTTGATCGGCGATGCTCAGCAGTGCCCGTCCCATCTGCGGCACCGCCATGCCAGCCGCGATCAGCGCCTTGCTCAGCGCTTTGTCGTAGTCGATATCGACGCCCATCACCTCGCCGGTGGATTTCATCTCCGGGCCGAGATGGGTGTCGACCCCAGACAGCTTGGACATCGAGAACACCGGAGCCTTGATTGCCACCAGTGGCGTCGCCGGCCACAGACCGCTGGGGTATCCCTGGTCGGCGAGCGACTCGCCCAGCATCGCATGGATGGCGACCTCGACCATTGGCACGCCCGTCACCTTGCTCAGAAACGGGACCGTGCGGCTGGCTCGTGGATTGACCTCAAGCACGTAGACATCGCCGTCTCGGCCCGGGTCGACGCGCATGATCACGTACTGGATGTTCATCAGTCCGGTCACGCCCAGACCGTTGCCGATCCGACCCGTGTGTTCGATCAGTTGGGCAACTTCTCCGCCGCGCAGATTGGGCGCCGGGTAGACGGCCATCGAGTCGCCGGAGTGGACGCCGGCACGTTCGATGTGCTCCATGATCCCGGGGATCAGGACCGCGTCATCGCCGGGGCCTCCGCAGATGGCGTCGACCTCAACCTCGATCCCGGCCAGGTACTTGTCGATCAGGATCGGTTTGCCCGGCGCGGCCGCCTGAGCCTGGGTGACATAGCGGGCCAGGTCGCCGACGCCCTGGACAATCTCCATCGCCCGACCGCCGAGCACGTACGACGGTCGCACCAGGACCGGATAGCCGATTGCGTCGGCGGCCAACACCGCCTCGTCAACACTGTTCACGGCGGTTCCCGGAGGCTGCGGAATGCCCAGGTCGGCGAGGAAGCGCTCGAAGCGCCTGCGATCCTCGGCGAGGTCGATCACGTCGGCCTGCGAGCCGAGGATCGGACGCGCTGCTTTGGTCAGCGAGTTGGCGAGATTGATCGCAGTCTGACCGCCAAACTGCAGTATTGACGCGACCTCAGCGCTCCCGCCTCCATTGCCGTTGAGACTGCCGTCTTCGTTCTCGAGGATGTCGCGCACAGCTTCTTCATCAAGCGGCTCGAAGTACAGGCGGTTCGAGGTATCGAAATCGGTTGAAACCGTCTCGGGGTTGCTGTTGGCCATCACTGCGGCCCAACCGGCCGCTCGCAGCGCCTGCGCGGCCTTGACCGAGGCATAGTCGAACTCGATCCCCTGTCCGATCCGGATCGGCCCGGAGCCCACGACCAGCGCGCGATTGCCGCCTTCGGGCTCAGCCTCGTTTTCTTCCTCGTAGGTCGAATAGAAGTAGGGCGTGACAGCGTCGAACTCCGCCGCGCAGGTGTCGACCATCTTGTAGACGGGCTTGATCCCCCAGGCGATGCGCTGCTCGCGGATGCGTTCGTCCACGCTGCCGGCGAGATTGGCGATCTGCTCGTCGGCGAAGCCCATGCGCTTGGCCCGCAGCATCAGCGATGGCGTCAACGGCTCGGCCAGCAGCTGTCGCTCCATCTGCACGATTGTCTCGAGCCGCTCCAGGAACCAGGGATCGACGCCCGAGCGCCCAGCGATCTCATCCAACGCCAGTCCCGCGCGGATTGCGGCCAACAGATGCCAGAGGCGGATGTCCGTGGCCGTCTCGGCTGCCTTCATTGGCTCCGCTTCGGCCTCGGCATCCTGCCAGAGCACCGACTTGCCGCCGACTTCGAGCGACCTGATCGCCTTCTGCAGCGCCGCCTCAAAGGTGCGGTCAATGGCCATCACTTCGCCGGTCGCCTTCATCTGTGTGCCGAGCACGCGGTCTCCGGCCTCGAACTTGTCAAACGGCCAGCGCGGTATCTTGACCACGCAATAGTCGAGGGCCGGTTCGAACGCCGCTTGCGTGCGACCCGTGACCTGGTTGGCAATCTCGTCCAGCCGCTTGCCGGCTGCGATCTTTGCCGCGACGCGGGCAATCGGATAGCCGGTCGCCTTCGAGGCCAGGGCCGATGAGCGGCTCACGCGAGGGTTGACCTCGATCACGTAGTAAGGAAGCGGCTCGTCGTGCGGCACGCCGACGCCGCCGCCCTCGCGGATCGACTCCGGAGGCCAGGCGGTCACGTCTTGTCGGGGCGCAAGCGCGAGCTGCACGTTGCACCCGCCTTCGATGCCCAATGAACGAATAATGTTGATCGAGGCCGAGCGCAGCATGTGATAGTCCTTGTCGGACAAGGTCTGCGAGGGCGCGACCACGATGGAGTCGCCGGTGTGGACACCCATCGGGTCGAGATTCTCCATGTTGCAGATCGTGATGCAGGTGTCTGCGGCGTCGCGCATCACCTCGTACTCGACCTCTTTCCAGCCCAACAGCGAGCGCTCGACTAGCACCTGGGTAATCGGCGAGGCATCGAGACCGGTCTGCACAACACGCTCAAACTCCTCCATCGTGCGTACGAAGCCGCCGCCCGTGCCGCCCAGCGTGTAGGCGGGGCGAATTGCCACGGGTAAACCGAGTTCTTCTACGGCCTCTCGCGCCTCTGCGAGCGAGTTGACGATCGCAGACGGTGGGGTTGGCTCTCCGATCTCGCGCATCAGCTCGCGGAACAGTTGCCGGTCTTCGGCCTTGCGAATCCCGTCGAGTTGGGTGCCCAGCACGCGGACGTTGAACTCGTCCAGGATCCCCGCATCTTGCAACTCCACCGCGAGATTGAGCCCGACCTGCCCGCCCAGCGTCGGCAGCAGGCTCTCCGGTCGCTCTCTCTCGATGATCCGGCGCAAGACCGGGACTGTCAGCGGCTCAATGTAGACCGCGTCGGCGACGCCCTCGTCGGTCATGATCGTGGCTGGATTGGAGTTGACCAGGATCGAACGGATGCCTTCCTCCGTCATCGCCTTGCACGCCTGAGTGCCGGCGTAGTCGAACTCGGCCGCCTGACCGATGACGATCGGGCCGCTGCCAATGATCAGGACGGACTCAGGCTTCTTCACGTTGTGTGCATCCTTGTGACTCGTTCTGTTCGTTCGATTCCAATGGCCGGCCTGCTGCGCGACCGATCAGTCCGAGTCCGCCGCCCAGCGGATATGCCAGTAGCGGGCCCAAGACCCATAGCTCGCACTGCCCTCCGATGACCCCAGCGAAACACAGCAGTGCCAGGCTGAGGGTCACCGAACCGGAGACGATACATGCCGCAGCGCTCGCCAGTAGCCAGCGTCGGAAGGTCAACGGAGAGGCCATCTGGGTTACTCACAGCGGCAACTCGAATCGTGACTCGGGATTAATCAGCGGCGCCAGCGCGCCGATGGCGCTGAGGAAGGAGAGCGCTGCTTCGTTGTTGTCGGGCAGCGAGCCCACGACGCGGCGAAAGTTCTGTTCGCGGGCGTGCGACAGCAGATACTCGGCCAGCACGGTGCCGATCCCGCGGCGTCTCCACTCGGATCGCAACCAGACGCCGAGCGTGCAGGTCTCAGGCTGACGAGTGTTGTAGTCGAGCGCGCCGAAGCCAATCAGCGTGCCTCCTTCGACAGCGACATAGATCGCGCCGCTGTTGCCCAGGCGCCTGCGCCACATCGAGACCTCTTCGACGCTCCAGGGTCGGTCGAAGACAACCGGATTTGGACCCTCGACCACGTCGCGAATGACGTCGGCGATCGCGGGTGCGTCGTCGGCGGTGGCCAGTCGGTACTCGGGTTCCGAGCCGCGCGGTCCGCTGTGCTGAGTCATGTCAACTCCCCTGAACTTCGTCGATCAGGTCGAGGAAGCGATCGAAAAGGTGTCCGTTGTCCAGTGGACCGGGCGACGCTTCCGCGTGGTATTGGATCGAGAACACCGGCTCACTGCGGCTGGCCAGTCCTTCGACTGTTTGGTCGTGCAGATTGATGTGTGTCACCTCGACATCGGCCGAGAGTCCGTCGGGATCGACCGCATAGCCGTGGTTCTGCGCGGTGATCGCGACCCGGCCGGTCGGCAACTCGAGTACGGGATGATTGCCGCCGCGGTGACCGAACTTGAGCTTAAACGTGTCCGCGCCAAAAGCGCGGCCCAGCACCTGGTGTCCCAGGCAGATGCCCATGATCGGTAGTGTTCCGACCAGCGACTTGGCAGTCTGGACCTGCAGCTCGCGGAGTTGCGGATCGCCGGGACCGGGCGCCAATAGCACCCCCTGGGGCTTGAGCGCGAGAATGTCCTCAACACCTGAGTCCGGGGGCAGTGCGCTGACCTGGCAGCCTCGGCGCTTGAGGATTCGCAGGATGTTGTACTTCAGTCCCTGATCGAGCACCACAACATGCGGACCGGGTTCTCCTGATGATTCTGCCAGCGACGTTGGACCTCCATTGAGCCATCCATAAGGCTGCTCGGTGCCGACGCTGATGAAATCCTGCGTGTCATAGTCGGGCAGCTCTGCAAGCTGGCGGCGCGCAGCATCGATCTTGCCTATCGGGACGATCATCCCCGGCATCACGCCTTCGTGGCGGATTCGCCGCGTAATCGCTCGCGTGTCGACACCGGCAATCCCCGGAATCCCGGCGGCTGCGAGATAGTCGTGCAGTCTCATCCCCCCGCGAGGATGCGAGGGAGAATCGCACTCCGAGCGGACAACCAAGCCACGCACCTGGATCTGGCGAGACTCATCGATCGGCGGGTCGATGCCGTAGTTGCCAATCAATGGATAGGTCAGCACGAGCACCTGTCCCGCGTAAGACGGATCAGTGAGCATTTCCTGGTAGCCAGTCATCGAGGTGTTGAAGACGACCTCGCCCCAGGTATCCGTAGCGGCGCCGAGCGCGGTGCCGCGAAAGACCGCTCCGTCGGCCAGTACCAGCGCCGCTTCGGCGTTTCCGTCAATGAAGTCTGCCATTACTGCTCCCGACCATCCCAGACGAGGCGTCCACGCGAAACTGTCGCAACGACCACGCCGACCAGCGATTGCCCCGCGAGCGGTGTGTTCTTTCCCATCGAGGCCCAGGACTCAGGGTTCACCCGCGTCGGTGCATCGGCCGCGAGCAGCGCCACATCTGCCGGCGCGCCAACGGCGAGGGTGCCCAGACCGCACAACTCGCCGGCGTCAAGATTCCAGGCTCGGACCGGTCCGATTGTCAGCCGCGCGATCGCTTCCGACAGGGTCAGCCGACTGGTGTCAACCAATGAGTTGATCACGGCCCAGGCGGACTCCAGACCTGAGATGCCGAAGGCAGCGCGATCGAACTCGCAGCACTTGTCGACGGTCGCGTGCGGCGCGTGATCGGTAGCCACCGCGTCTACTACACCAGCAGCGAGCGCCTCAATGCAGGCCTCGACGTCGGCCTCGGTGCGCAGCGGCGGATTGACCTTGGCATTGGTGTCATAGAGCAAGTCGTCGCCGCTGCCAGCCACCGCATCGTGGGTCAGGCAGAGATGGTGCGGCGTCACTTCTGCGGTGACGTGCAACCCACGTGCCCTCGCGTCGGCGATGGCGTACAGGGATGGCTCGGTCGAAATGTGGCAGGCGTGGAACTGCGACCCCGACGCTTCAGCGAGCGCGATGTCGCGCTGGACGATTGCAAGCTCCGCTGCCGCCGGCTGGCCGCGCAGACCGAGCCGCGCCGAAACCGCGCCGTCGTGCATCACGCCGCCCTGCGCTATCGCAGGGTCCTCACAGTGTTCAGCGAGCGGAATGCCGATATCAGCCAGATACTCGAACGCGCGTCGAGCCAGCGCGGTGTCGGCAACGGCATCGCCATCGTCCGAGACGGCGACCGCGCCCGCCTCGCGCAGCGCCGCCAGCTCGGCCAGCTCCTTGCCCCGGCGACCCACGCTAACAGCGCCGATCGGCAGAACGCGGCAATCGGTCTCGCTGGCCCGGTTCAATACGCCTTCAATGATCGCCGGCGAGTCCATCGCCGGTTCCGTATTGGGCATCGCGCAAATGGTGGTGAAGCCGCCCCGCGCAGCCGCGCGAGCGCCACTCGCAATCGTTTCCTTGTGTTCCTGCCCCGGCTCCCGCAGGTGCGTGTGTAAGTCGACGAACCCGGGAGCAACCACAAGTCCGGCGGCAGTAACCACCTGTGCGCCACTCGGCGCGGCCAGCCCAAGTCCAAGTTCGGCTATCCGTCCCTCCATGATCAATACGTCCAGGCGCGCGTCGACGCCCGAGGCAGGGTCTATCACATGACCGCCCTGGATCAGAATGCTGCTCATGCCCCGCCTCGAATCAGCAAGAACAGCACAGCCATGCGAACCGCCAGCCCGGCCGCGACCTGCGCCTCAATCCGGCTCTGAGAACCGTGCGCCACTTCGACGCTAATCTCGACGCCTTCGTTCATCGGTCCCGGGTGCATCACGATCGCGTGCGGCGCGGCCTGGGCCACGCGCTCCGGGGTAAGTTGATATCGGCGAGCGAACTCGGCGGACGAGGGCAGCAGGTTGCCCCGCAGTCGCTCACTCTGAATCCGCAGCGCCATTACCGCGTCCGCCCCGACGACAGCCTCGTCAAGATCCGCCGACACCTGGACATTGGGCAGCGCCAGGGGATGCTCAGGTTCTGAAGCGCCCGGATACATAGAAGCGGGCAGCAGCGGACGAGGCGCGACCAACCTGACCTCTGCTCCCAGCGTCGTCAGCGACCAGAGATTTGATCGAGCGACGCGGGAGTGCAAGATATCTCCAACGATGACCACCTTGCGGCCCGAGAGATCGTCGAACTCCTGCATCAGGATGTACGCATCAAGCAGCGCCTGTGTTGGATGCGCGTGCTGACCATCGCCGGCGTTGATGATGTGGCCTTCGATTGTCCGCGCCGCCAGCCAGGGCGCGCCCGATGCTGGATGACGCATGACGACCGCGTTAGCGCCCACGGCTGAGAGCGTGTTCAGCGTCTCGACCAGTGACTCGCCCTTCTCGACTGACGAACCGGAGCCGGACATGTTGATCACGTCGGCGCCGAGGATCTTGCCGGCCAACTCGAATGAAGAGCGGGTCCGAGTCGATGCCTCGTAGAACAAGTTGAAAATCGTTACACCGCGCAGCGCAGGCGTCCGGGCGACCGGACGGTCCAGTACCTCGGCCATGGCGTTGGCGGTGGAGAGGATGCGCAGAATCTCGTCCTTGGACAATGTGTCGACATCGAGCAGATGCCGCTGCTGCCAGTCGGAGATTGGTTCTTCAAATGGCAATCGAGATGCCGCAGCCTCGTTGTGAGGCTCCGGCGACGCCGAAGCGGTGATCTGCGTTTCCGTGCCCTGTTGTGAGACTCGTTCAGCGACCACGCGACATCCTCTCCTCATACACGCCGACGCAGTCCTCGCCATCGGTCTCGGCCAGCGAGACGCGGACGTCGTCGCCGCGCTGTGTCGGCATGTTCTTTCCTACGTAGTCGGCGCGAATCGGCAGCTCCCTGTGTCCGCGGTCGATCAGCACGGCCAACTCAATGGCGGCTGGCCGTCCGTAATGAATCAGGGCGTCCAGGGCGGCCCGGATTGACCGACCGGTGAACAGCACATCATCGACCAGCACGATCACTGCGCCGTCGATGTCCTCGGGAATCCGCGACGGATGCATGCGCGAGTGCGGCCGCCGGTCCAGATCGTCGCGGTAGAGGGAGATATCGAGCGCGCCAACCGGCACACGGCGGCCGTCGATCCCTTCGATGCGCACAGCCAGCCGCTCCGCAAGCGGAACACCCCGGGTTCGCATGCCAACCAGCATCAGCGCCACAGGGTCCGGGTGGCGTTCAACGATCTCGTGCGCGATTCTCACGATCGCGCGTCCCATCGCGGCGCCGTCCATCGAGTGCATCATCGGTTGACTCCGACGATGCACGCCAGAGACGAAAAAACCAGCGCTGAGCGCTGGTTTCGCAGCCGATACACGCGCACTCCGTAGGGGGGCAGAAGCTTCAACATCATCTCGTTGACCTTTCCGGTCTCGCGGTACCGGTTTAAAGTTCAACTGGGTGTTCAGAAGAGCTTACAACTTCGAAACCCCGTCCAACTGTCATCGGCGACACCGAGCCGCGGCAGATTGCCGCCTTGCGTTCAAAGCTCTTGCCGGAGACCGTGCTCCGTCATTCCAGGCTCTGAATGGAATCTCGTTCGGGTTCCGCGCTCATCTGGTGGGAACGAGATTGGGAGCGGCGGGCACTACGCGCAGGTCACTCTGCGCGCAAGGCGCTGGATCACAAGACTCGTTGATTGCGCGTCGCTTCAGACCGTCTGATTCGCACGTCGCTGCATGTCCGGTGGGAGCAGGTTGGGGATGCCGTCCTCGATCGGGTAGCGGAAGTTGATCCGCTCCGAGAGCAGTGCGCCCTCGATCACTTCGCCATTCTCGTCCTCCCGCTCCACCTCGAGCTTGAGCGGCTCCCGCGTCACGGGACAGACCAGCTGATCGACCAGTTCGCGTCTCATCGGGCACCACACATTCGCAACTGCTGCGCATACCGAGCGCTGCTGGAATACTGCCATACTGTACGCCAATCCAACTCGGCGTCGAGACTCTTCACGTCCAGGAGCGAGCGGAGTAGACCACCATGGCCGAAGTGAAGTCGCCGATGGCCGGCACGATATTCGAGTTGATCGCCGCTGTCGGCGACTCGGTCGAAGAGGGCGACGAACTCGTCATATTGGAATCGATGAAGATGGAAATCCCCGTGGAAGCACCTAACGACGGCACAGTCGCTGAGATTCACATTGCCCAGGGCGACCAGGTCCAGGAGGGCGACCTCCTACTGACGCTCAACGAGTAGCTCAGCCCCGAGCCGACAGCTCCGAAGATGTTCCAGCGAGTTCTGATCGCCAATCGCGGGGAGATCGCGGCACGCGTCTCCCGTACCTGCCGACGCCTCGGCATCGAGTCGCACGCGGTCTACTCCGTCGCCGATGCCGACGCCCTGCATGTGCGCGAGGCTGACGGAGCCACGCACATTGGCGCGGCGCCCGTCGCAGAGTCTTACATCAACGTCGACGCGGTCCTTGACGCCGCAATCCAGGCCGGTTGTGACGCCGTACACCCCGGCTACGGTCTGCTCTCTGAGAACGGTCGCTTCGCCCAGGCCTGCGAGGAGCGTGGGATCACGTTCATCGGTCCGGATGCGGTGCATATGGAGCTCATGGGCAACAAGAACCTGGCTCGAACGACGATGCGCGATCTAGGCATGCCTGTGATCCCCGGTTCGCCTGCGACCGTCGACGACAGGGACGCCGAACTCGTTGCCGAGGCGGTCGGCTATCCGTTGTTGATTAAGGCCTCCTACGGCGGCGGAGGAATCGGCATGGCGACCGTACAGCGGTCGAACCAGTTCAGCCGCATGCTGCGTCGCGCGCGTTCATCGGCACAGCGCGCGTTCGGATCGGGAGAGGTCTACCTGGAACGGTTGCTGGAAGAGCCGCATCACATCGAACTGCAGGTCTTTGGCGACGGCCAGGGCAACGTCGCAATCCTCGGCGACCGCGAGTGCAGTGTGCAACGGCGGCATCAGAAGGTGATCGAGGAGGCGCCGGCGCCGGCGCCGCAGCTCACGCCGAGCCTGCGCGAGCGCCTCCACGGACAGGTTCGCTTAGCCGTGGCGGGACTCAACTACCGCAACGCCGGAACCGTCGAGTGCCTGCTCGATTCGTCCAGCGAGATCTACTTCCTGGAAATGAACACGCGACTGCAAGTGGAACATCCCGTCACCGAGATGGTCACCGGCCTGGACCTGGTCGAGTGGCAACTGCGAATCGCCGCCGGCGAGCCGCTGTTCGAGCTGCCCGGCTACGGCGACCCGCCGCCGACTTCGGGTCACGCAATCGAAACGCGCATCTACGCGGAGGACCCGGACACCTTGCTGCCCAGCCCCGGATCAATCGATCTACTCGAAATCCCGGACGAACCCTGGCTTCGCATCGACGCCGGTGTCGCATCGGGCGACGAGGTCTCACACTTCTACGATCCGCTGATGGCCAAGCTGATCGTGCACGGCGACGACCGAGCCGAGGCTCTAGAGCGGCTGCGCTCAGCGCTGAACAGCACCCGTATCGAGGGTCTCAGGCACAACATCCCCTTCCTCCAGCGAGTGATCGAAGCGCGGCCATTCATCGACGGCAACTACGATGTCACCCTGACCGACTCGCTGTTCAAGGCGTAGGCTGCGCTCGTAGCCAACGGTTCTGCCCGTTCGCCCGCATGCGGAACCGTCATACCCGCGCTTGCCGCGGGAATCTCGCCGAGTCGAGCAAGGCGTTCGTTGCCCATACTGCGAGATTGCCGCGGCGAGCGCGGCAATGACGGATGAGCTCTGAGAGGCAAGCGGAAATGAAACTCGGCATCTTCAACATGGGCAGCGGCATCTCGGACCCTGCGACGCTTCGCACGATCGCCGAGGCCGCCGAATCGTCCGGCCTGGAATCGCTCTGGTGCGGCGAGCACGTTGTGCTGCCCAAGCCGCGTGTTGCTCCCTCGCCGGCCGATCCCGAGCATCACTTCCTCCATCCGTCAGTTGTGCTGGCCTATCTCGCCGCCTGCACAGAGACGCTCAAGCTGGGTACCGGCATCGTCCTGATCGCCCAGCGCAATGCGGTCGTACTGGCCAAGGAGTTCGCCTCTGTCGACGTGGTCTCCAATGGTCGGGTCATCCTGGGTATCGGAGCCGGCTACCTGCAGCCGGAGTTCGACGCAATCGGCGCGCCCTTCCGCGAGCGAGGCCGTCGTACCGACGAGGCGATCGACGCCATGCGCGCGCTCTGGAACGAACCAGACCCCAGCTTCGAGGGCGAGTTCTGGCGGTTCAGCGGCATTGACGCTCATCCAAGGCCCACTACACCCGGCGGCGTCCCCATCCACATCGGCGGACATTCCGATGCCGCGCTCAAGCGCGCGGCGCAGCGAGGTCAGGGCTGGTACGGCTGGATGCAAGATCCCGATCAAACCGCCGACTACGTGCGCCGCCTGAGTGAGCTGTCGGAGCAACATGATCGTCCCTCCGAACTCGGCGCGCCCGAAATCACCATCACACCTCCTGCCCGGCTCACAGCGGAAGCCGTCGAGCAGTACGCGGAAGCCGGCGCGCACCGACTCGTCTCGCTGGCCACTCCCAGAGAGCGCAGCATGTTGCACGCCGTCGAGCACCTGTCCTCGCTGCAACCGTAGGGGCGGCCCTTGTGCCCGCCCTGACCCGCCTCGCCTTTCCCGACTTCGTCATTCCCGGCTCTGCCGGGAATCGCATCTTCACCAGACGAACCCCGATCCCGAGCGAGATTCCACGCAGAACCCGGGCAGAACCCGGAAGGACAGAAGCCCCAGACCGAGTGACCGCAGGAGTCGCCCAGCGCGTTCCGGGCGTCGGATACTCACTCACCCAGGTACATCAGGGCATTCGCCGAGACCCGTTCGACATCCGACCACGAATACCAGGGCGGCTGGTCGCCGATCTCCGACCAGATGCGGTGGATGACCGCCAGCTTGTACATCTGGTGCAGCATCCAGTAGCGCAAGTCCTTGACGTCGCGTCCCGAACGCGCAAACGCAGGCGCGGCCAACGGATGATCTTCCGGCGGCGCGTCGAGACCCTTGAGGGAGGCCAGCGCGGTGATCAGACCCCAGTCCGAGAGTGGATCGCCGAGCTGCGCCTGTTCCCAGTCCACAACGCCGGCAATCGAACTATCCTCGGCGACGAGGTAGTTAAACACGTTGATGTCGCCGTGGCAAAGCCTCGGCTCCGGGCTATCGGGCAGATGCCGGTTGAGGATTGCGCCGATCTCGCTGATCAGATGGTCGCGCTGACACCCGAAGTGAACAGCCCGCGCGCGTACCGCGTCAAGATCGCGCAGTGCGGCTTCATGTCCGGCTGGCGGCGGGTCGAGAAACTCCAGTCCCAACGATCGCCAATCGAGCGCATGGATCGACTCGACCATTGAACGGTAGTTGTCGACCACCGATTTGGTCATCGGCACAAGGCCCATATGCGGATAGTCAAGCCAGGACAGCAGGATGTAGGGAGCGCCCAATGGCGACTCTTCCCCGCACACAGCCAACACCTTGGGTACGGGGATGAACGACGGGCCGAGTGCGCTGATGACCCGAGCCTCGCGGCGCACGTCGTAGGGCTGGAAGATACCGACCTTGCGCTCAAGCCGAAGCACGACCGGGACATCGTCGGCCCGCTCGATGTGCCAGGTCAGGTTGGAGACGCCGCCGTCGAGACGCTGGGCCGCCGTGGCCAGCCCTCCGACGCCCGCGGCAAGCAGCGCCTCGGTCGCGCGAGCTGGAGTCAGTTCGACTTCCATGAACTCAGCCTGTCTGGGCGCCCGTCTGCGTAATGGCGTAGGTCACGCGAGCCTTGGCGATCAGCTTGCCCTGGTCGCTGAGCAGGTCGACATCGCCCACTGCCAGCGCGCGTCCCTTCTTGATCACGGTTGACTCGACCCGCACGCTCGATCCCACAGCAGGCCGCAGATACGAAATGTTCAGCTCCGACGTCCCCTGCATCTGCTCGCCCACGCGACAGGTTGTTAGCACCGCCGCGACGACCCCGATATCGGCCAGCGAGGCCAGGATGCCGCCGTGCACGCCGCCTCGCGCGCCGCCTGCCGTATCCCGGGAGATCGGCATTTCCAGCACGGTCCGACCCCGCGAAATCTCGATGAACCGCTCGCCAAACATCGGCTGCGTCGCGTACCGAGCCTCAATCTCGGGCAGCGGAACCAGGTAATCGATCTCCTCAGGCATATCGAGAGTCTAAGGGGAGAATGCGACAACGCCGCCCGCGGACAACAGCCGCTCGGTTGGCTCGGTGTACATCTTGGCGATCTGGTCGAGGTCCCAGCCGTGGAGGACGCTGAGAGCTCCGGTTGCGGAGGAGTGCTTATAGAGCTGGTGCAGGGACCAATAGCGCAGGTCTTCCGCGCTGCGCTCGTAGCGCTGGAGGGCGGCTTGCATGACCTGTCTCGCCTCGTCGGTCAGGTCGAGGTTGCCTAGAAGATCCTCGGCGACCAGGCGACCCCAGTCGGCTAGTGGGTCGCCGAGGTGTGCCTGCTCCCAGTCAAGTACCGCCGCGATGCGCGGCGTCCGCTCCGGATCGTTTGGTGGAGCAAGGATGAAGTTGCCGAAGTTAACATCGCCGTGTACCAACATCGGGGGCACGCCGCCAGGCAGCAAGTCATCCAGCGCCTCGCGCAGCCGCCGAATGTGAAGCCGGTCGGCGACTCCGAAGTCCTGCAACCGAGCCAGGATTTCGGCGCGCTCTCGTTTGGCTGGTCCCGACGGGGGCGGTTCCGGCAACCAGTCGAGGCCGGCAGTGCGCCAATCGATGGTGTGGATCCGGCGCAGCGTCTCACAGAAGGCGCGTGCGATATCAGCGCTCACCCGTCGCCGCACCATGACCTCTCCGGTAACCCACTCGATCGCGAGGAATCCCCGGGCCTGGTAACGGCCAACGCCCAGGACACGAGGGACGGGAATGTCGGCGCTACGCAGGTCTCTGAGCAGCCGCGCCTCCGACGCCAGGTCATACGGCGGCAGGATGCCCCGCTCCGGTTCCATGCGCACGACGACCGGCGCGGCATCGCGCCGGTCGATGCGCAGGCTGATGTGGGACTGGCCCTTGAGCCGCTCGACTCGAAGAATTTCGCCGCCGACACCGCTGGCAGACAGCGCAGCCTGAGCCAGTTGGAGGTGCTCGCTCGCGGCGGCGGATTCGTCACTCACACCAGCGACCGCCGCAAAGCCATGTTGCCGAAACCAACCGCGACCGACCTGGGATCAACCCTGCCGCTGCTTGTTGCGCGGGTTCCTCTTGTTGATGATGTACAGGCGACCCTTGCGACGCACGATTTGGTCGTCGCGGGAACGCTTCTTGATTGAGGCTCTGACCTTCATGGGGGCTCCGCCAACTTCTGCTCATCGAAATCGTAGCACGGCCCGGAGCCCGGCCATGTCGCGCGTTCCTCCTGTGTAGCTGACGAGTCACCCGCTTTGGCGCTATCCTGCTACCAAGGGTCTGAGAGGGCTTCAACCGCGTATGCCTTTGAGCAACGCCCCGGCACCGCCGCAAGAGAAGACCGACGCCAATTCCGCTGGACAGTTGCTCGACCGCCACGAGGACGTTGTCGCGCTCGCCGAGCAGATCCGCGCCGACGGCGTCATGGGCCTCGACACCGAGTTCATCTCCGAGCGCCGCTACCAGCCCGAGCTTGCACTGCTCCAGGTAGCTACGGTTGACGGCATCTATCTGGTCGATCCACTCGCCGATCACATCCAGCAGGCCCCCGACCAACCGATCTGGGATGCGATGGCCGATCCCTCGGTACGGACCATCGTCCACGCGCTCGACCAGGAGGCAGCGTTCTGCATCCAGCGAACGGGGCGAATGCCCGGCGACCTGTTCGACGTACAGCTCGCGGCCGCCTTCAACGGACACCACTTCCCGATCGCCTACAACCGCCTCGTGGGCCGCGAACTGCGGCGCTCGGTGGGTCCGTCCCAGTCGCGCACCGACTGGATGCGACGTCCTCTGACCAATGCTCAGCGCAAGTACGCGGCCGACGATGTCCGTTGGCTGCTGCGACTGCACGACCGATTCACCGATCTCATGAGCTGTGACTCAGGTGGACGAAGGCACGACTGGCTGCGCGAAGAGACCGCGCTGCGTCTCGAGCGTCTGGGCGGCCGAGAGGCTGATCGCTGGCGCAAACTGCGCGGAGCGAACAAGTTGTCCCCCCGCTCCCTGGCCGCGCTGCGCGAGCTGTCGGCCTGGCGGGAGTCGGAAGCCAGGCGTCTCAACCTGCCGCTGCGACGCGTCGTGGCGGACGAGCTGCTGACCGCAATCGCCGCGACGCTGCCCGAATCGCGGACGGAACTGTCCAGCGTACGCGGCCTGGAACGGCTGCCCTCGTCCTACCGCCCGGACGTGCTGGCGGCCGTCGCCGCCGGACTCGCGATTCCCGAGGGCGAGCTGCCGGTCCGCGCTAACTCCCGGCGCCAGCACTCGCCCTCGCGGATGTTGGTGCTGTTCCTCGAGTCGGTTCTCGCGACGGCTTGCGCCGAGCATCAGATCGATCCTGAACTGGTCGGTAGCAGTGGCCAGATCAGGTCGCTGGTGAGCTGGAACGAACAGGGTCGCCCCGCGGCGCAGACGCCGGCCCTGCTCAGTGGCTGGCGAGGCGAGGTCTGCGGCGAGGCGCTGCTGCATGCGCTGGAGGGTCGGGTCAGCCTGAGGATCAGCGACCCGCGCTCGGCCAATCCGCTGGCCGTCGGTTCAGTCGGCGCAGTCGGCGCCGAGTGAATCGCGTTCATCAATCCAGGGGTGATCGGTCTGTCGAGTCGGGCTAAGCTGTCAGTGGCGATGCCCGGTAGCTCAATTGGTAGAGCGGGCGG
The DNA here is from genome assembly GCA_965211635.1 of Dehalococcoidia bacterium. Classification (GTDB taxonomy): domain Bacteria; phylum Chloroflexota; class Dehalococcoidia; order Bin125; family Bin125; genus Bin125. Next base: position 2,950,915 of record OZ242948.1, on the reverse strand, counting down.
CTGTTAACCGCTAGGTTGCGGGTTCAAGTCCTGCCCGGGCAGCCATTCTTGCAAGACTCGCGGACGTTCAGATGCACAAGTACGAGATCATCCTGTACTGGAGCGAAGCTGACGGCGTGTTCGTGGCCGACATCCCGGAGCTGCCCGGTTGCATGGCGCACGGAGATGATCAAGAAGAGGCGCTTGCCGAGGCTCAGGCCGCTATCGGCTACTGGCTCGAAGCTGCGCAGAGAATCGGCAAGCCGATCCCAAGGCCGGCTGGCGAACTGGTCGTGCCCTCTCTCTAGGTACCCACCTGCGACTTCGACGGAAGGCTCATTCTTGCGATATCAGATCAACCTCCTTTTGGAGCGATGAAGACGACGCGTACATCGCACACACTCCGGAACTGCCAGGCTGCTCTGCGCACGGCCAAACCTGCAAGGATGCGCTCAAACAAGCGCAGGTCGCGATGTCGCTCTGGATCGACACGGCTGAGGAGTTTGGAGATCCGATCCCTACGCCGGCCCATGAGCTCGCAACCGCACCTGCGAGCACCACCTAACCACTGGGATTCAACTATCGTCATTAGCAGCCTGTCACAGATCACCTCCGCTTCGCGCCATGCACAAGTGCCAAATCACGATGTACTGAAGCGACGAAGAGGAACCTTTTGTGTCCGACATCCCCGATCTGACCGCCCGTATAGCGCATGGAGATACGCAAGTGGATGCGCTACGCGAGGTGTAGGTCGAGAAGTCGCAGTGGAGCGTTCTCGCCAATGAGTTCGACAATCCGAGTCCTGCGTTGGCTTGTAGGGTGGCGATATACCTTTAGGCAGACGCACGGTCGCTAGGGGCTGTTCACCTAGTGCGACAAAGCAGCTCAAACCCCGTCATACCCGCGCTTGCCGCGGGTATCTCGCCGCCTTCAGCACAGACGTATTCGCCCAGGACAGCGAGATTGCCGCGGCAAGCGCGGCAATGACGACCCCACTTTGGCCGAGTTTGGCCATTGTGAACAGGTTCTAGTCAGGAAGCTTCCATCTGTCAATCTGCGTCCAGTTGACGACTATCTCTCTCTTCTTGTTCCCTAACGTCACCCGAAGCGAGTGACCTGATTTGCTCGTGACTCTCACGCCTACCTGTTTCCCCCACTGCGAAGACCTTGAACGCGCTTCTAACTCCACTTGCTACTGGCCGATCAAGAGACATTCCTCCATACTATCGTATTGGCTTGCGCTGTCTAAGCCGCAAACCAATGCACTAGCGCCCTCTTTCTCTACCATGAATCTTCGCCCGCCTTCATCTAATGTGAAGCTCCAGATGAGCTCGCTACCCGCTGGAGCCTCTTGTGATGGAGCTCTGTACTTGACGAGCACTCTCAGAGCGCTCACCCGTCAACAGCACGCTCGCTGTTAGGTTAAGAGTCGATCAATCGAAAAGTGCTCTCTCAGTCGCTTCGAACCACCCGGGCAAGCAAGCGCCAAGGAACAGCTCCATTGTGCGTATCGCCATCGAGCTCGCCTCCTTACGCTTTGCTGAACGCTCTGAGAGTACCTTGACATTACGGATTGCGAGTCGCTCGGCTACGGTCAAGCCACCGCGAGGTTGGCTGGATCTACTCACCAGGACACGTGCCAGGACAATCACACGTATTCAGAGCATGGCTGCCGAGCCAGGATTCGAACCTGAACTGAGGGATCCAAAGTCCCTAGTGCTACCGTTACACTACTCGGCAACGTATAACCGCTTGCTGGTACCGAGGGCCGGACTCGAACCGGCACGGGCTTGCGGCCCAATGGTTTTTGAGACCATCGCGTCTACCATTCCGCCACCTCGGCACGCCGTCCCAGCCTATCAGGACTGACCCGAGGTGTCGCCGTTATCGCGAGCGGCCTGAATCGGATTCAACTTGCGGAACCGCACCAGGAGGACACGGCGGCTGTCCGACTCCGCGACCGTCCAGCGGTAGCCGTACAGATCGATCGATTCCTCAGCTTGCGGGACTCGGTGGAAGCGCTGCAGCAGCATGCCGGCGACCGTCTCCGCCTCTTCCTCCGAGAAATCGATCTCCAACTGAGCGCCGAGGTCGGTGAGACCGCGCCGCCCCTCGACGAATTGCTCTCCCGCGATCCGCACCGGCACCGGCTCCGATCCCGCGCGCGTCTCGCTGCGAATGTTGCCGACCACCAACTCCAGGATGTCCTCCAACGTGACCAGTCCTGAGGTCGCGCCGAACTCGTCGATCAGCAGCATCAGGTGATGTCCGGTCGTCTGCATCTGCGTGAGCACGCGCTGCACCGAGGCGCGCTCAGACTCAAACACCGGTTCTCGCATCACATCGCGGACTACTCGGTCGCGGTGACCGCGCCCCAGCTCCGCCACCACGTCCGACCCGTGCAGGTAGCCGATGTACTCGTCCGCCGTTCCCGAGCGGACGGGCAGGCGCAGGAATCCCGCCGCTCCGAACGCGCGACCCGCCTCCTCCAGCGTGGCCGACGAGTCGATCGAGGCGATCTGCGGCCGACCGGTCATGATCCGTCGAATCTGCGTTTCCCCGAGGCGCAAGGCTCCCAATAACACCGAGGTGTCGGTACCGGCCAGCTCGCCTTCGTCGCGAGCCTGCACGATCGCGGTGCGCAGCTCGCCAAGCGAGAGCGCCGAGCCTGCTTCCTCCTCGCCACCGACGATCCGCAGCCAGATGCGCGACAGCCAGTCCAGCGCGACCACGGCCGGAGCAATCAGCCGCGACCACCAGGTCAGCGGCAGCGAATAGTATCGCGCTACGGTCAGATTGTGGTGCAGCGCGACCGACTTGGGACCGATCTCGCCGAAGATGACCAGCAGCACCGTAACCGCCACCGTCGCGACGACGATGCTCAGCCCGCCGCTGCTGCCCACCAGCTCTTGCGCAATCACGGCGCCGACTGTTGCCGCGCCGGTATTGACGAGGTTGTTGCCGACCAGGATCGAAGCAAGCAGCCGGCGCGGCTCTTCAAGCAGACCGGCCGCACGATCGGCGCCGGGCAGTCGCCGCTGCCGCTCGTGCTCCAGGCGCACGCCTTCAATCGAGAGATAGGCGGTCTCGGAACTGGAGAAGAATGCCGATAGCGCGAGCAGCGCCAACAGTAGCAGGACATACTCAATCATCGCGCGCTCCCACTTCGATCCACCGCGCGGCGGAGAGAAACTCTGAGACCCTACGCTACTCTGCAAACATGGTTGTACAGCGAGAACAGCTCAGTATCAGTAACGCCGCCAACGTGTTGGGAATCGATGCCGACGGCTTGCTCGACGAAATCCGCGACGCCGCAGCCGAAGCCGAGCGACCCTCGGCGAGGGATTGAACGATTCCCGGACCGGCGCTCAGTGTGAGCGTCTTCATCAACGGCAAGCTGGCGGTCTGCGAGCGAGAGAAACCAGGCTCCGACGACTGGCTCATCCGCTTGCCATGACTTCCAGGAATGGCGCCAGAGCACGCTATCGGACGGTCGTCTTTGATCTCGACGGGACCATCGCCGACACCGAGCCGTTGGTACTGGGCTGCATGCTCGAGACGATCAACGCGCACGGCCATCTCGTCGACGAAGAGCTGCTGCTGAGATACATCGGGCCGCCGCTGCCGGTGATGCTGTTCAACATGCTCGGACTGAGCGCGGAGCAGGCGCAGCCGATCTACCTCGACTACCTGAGCCGCTATGAGGAGTCCTACATGCCCAGGACGCGGCCTTTGCCGGGCGCTGAACCGCTGCTCGACGCGCTGCGCGAGGCGGAAGTTCCCATGGCGGTGGTGACAAACAAGCGCGAGGATGCCGGCCGCAAGACGGTCGAACTGCTCGGCTGGAGCGACCGCTTCCGGACGATCATCGGGGCCGACACCGCCAGCGAACCGAAGCCGCATCCCGCGCCGCTGTTGCATGCGCTGGAGATTCTTGATGGCGTCCCGGAGACCTCAGCGATGGTCGGCGATACCGAGTCGGACATGGGCGCAGGACGCAACGCGAAGTTCTCGGGCGTGATCGGCATCGTCGGCGTCCGCGACGCAGAGTTCCTGGTCAGCAAAGGCGCGACGCACACCGCCGACGATCTGGAGACGGTGGGTCAGTTGCTGCTCGGCCGTGATTAGCACGGCGCTGAAGAGCCCTGCGACCCCTTGATTCTTCACTCCCGCGAAGGCGGGAATCTCGCCAGACCACTTAGGGCAGCAGCGGGAACGAGATTCCAGGCCGAGCCTGGAGTGACAGCAACGGTGTTGGTCGGCAGCCCGCTAGCGGTTGAAGATGGGATCGCGTTTCTCGAGGAAGGCGGTGACCGCTTCCTGGTGCGAGGGCAGGCGGCGCGACTCCCGGTCGCGAGCGACTTCTCGCTCCATCACCCGGCTGAGATCCGGTTCGGTCACGTTGTCGCTCAGCAGGCGCTTGATCTTGCGCACCACGGCAGTGGGGTTGTTGGCGTACTCTTCGGCCTTGGCCAGAGCGATGTCGAACAGCTCTTCCTTGGGCACAACCGCCGAGACCAGGCCGATGCGGAACGCCTCGTCGGCCGGCACCATGCGTCCAGATAGACAGATGTCGGTGGCGTGTCCCAATCCGACTAGCTGCGAGAGCAAGCGAGTAGAGCCGAGTTCAGGCACCAAGCCAACCTTGACGAAGCGGATCGAGAGCCGAGTGTCCTCTGCGGCGTAGCGGACATCGGCCGGCAGCGCCATGGTCAAACCGACGCCGACGGCGTAACCGTGAATGGCGACGATCACTGGCTTCGACTCGCGGATCAGATTGGTCCAGTTAACCGCTCTCCCTGATGCAGCTCGTGCCTCAGGATCGTCTTCTAGACGGCGGTTGAAGCCTTGCAGGTCGGCGCCGGCGCAGAAGGCGCGGCCCTCGCCGGCGATCACAATCGCTCCAATGCCGTCATCACTGTTCCAGGCCTGGATCTGGTCGGTCATCTCGGTGGCCATCACATCGGTCCAGGCGTTCAGCTTCTCGGGCCGGTTCAGCCGGATGACTCCGACTCGACCAATCGTCTCGGTCAGGATCTGCTCGTATGCCATCGATTGCCACCATCCGTTGTTCTGTGCTCTGCTGGGCCAAGTCTATATGTCGGCCGAGACAGAACCGGGGAAGGGAAACGTCACGCGTCTGCGCGCCGCTACTCGATTCTCTACGCTCTGACGCATGAGCCGAACCGTTGAACTGCGCGACGCGGACAGGCTTGAGGTCACGACCAGGTCGGGCCGTCTGACCGTGATTGCGGAGCCGGGACGCGCCAATATCGAGATCGACGGGCTGCTGGACCGGAGCCGCAGGCGACAGGTCTGGCGCGAGGGCAAGCGTCTCCACGTTCGAGCGGGCCGCGGTTCCAACGCTGTCAGCATCCGCTGTCCCATGGGCAGCAATGTCAACGCATCGAGCGACTCAGGTCGCCTCGAACTGCGAGGCGACCTGGGCGACGTGCGCGCGCAAACCCAGAGCGGCCACATTCTGATCGAGCAGGCGCGCTCCGTCGATGCCCGGACCAAGGATGGGCGCTTGGAGATCTTCAACGTTCACGGCCAGGTCAAGGTCGGAACGACCTCGGGCAAGGTGGAGATCGAGCGGGCGCACAACGCGAAGGTTGCGTCGGTGAGTGGTCATCTCGAACTCAACGATGTGCAAGGAGCGGTTGACGCAGCCAGCGTGAGCGGTTCAGTGCAGATCAGTACGCACGGAGCAGGGAACATCTTCGTTGGCACAGTTTCTGGTCGAGTCGAGATCCGCGTGCCGAACGGCCGCCGGCCCAGTGTCAGCGCAAAGCGCAAATCCGGCAGCCTTAAGGTCGAGTGCGAGGAAGGCGACGACTTGAAGATCCGGATCGCGACCGTGAGCGGCTCTGTCACGGTCGGCAACCATAGCGTCCGAGCCGCTACCTGAACCGAGGCCAGGGCCTACGGCCGATGACTCTACCCGCAGCCAGCATCAGCGCCCCGCCAAACTCGATTGAGGGCGCGGTCGTCTTCACCGACATCGTCAGTTTCACCGAGTTCAACGCGATCGAGGGCGACCAAGCTGCGAACGAACTGATCACGGCCCAGGAAGCGATCGTCAACCGTTCTCTCCCGGCCGGCGCATGGTTGGTCAAGGAACTTGGCGATGGGCTGATGCTCTGGTTTCCCACGGCAACATCGGCGCTCGAAACCGGACTGGCGTTGCAGGCCAGCTTCGAGGAACATTCGCTCGAGACGTTGCAGCCGCTCTGGGTGCGCATGGGCATCCACTGGGGACGCCAGGTGCGAAGGCGCAACGACCTGATCGGGCACGATGTCAATCTCGCCGCGCGCGTCGCCGATCAGGCTGGACCGTCCGAGATTCTGCTCTCTGAAGACACGCTTAAGCAGCTTGATGGTTCGGCCGCGGACTTTGACGAGATCGGCCCCGTGGTTATGAAAGGCATACCCGAGCCGATTCGGCTGTTTCGCGCGAATCCAGCCCAGGGTGGATTCAAGTAGTCGCGCGCAATCTCTCTCCCTCCCCCGTGCAGGGGGAGGCGCCCAAGGCGGAGGGGATCCTGGTCTGCCGGCTACCATCTGCTCGCTACACCCAGGGAACCTCCTCAGTCCCTACGGAGTCTCGCGCGTAAGCCCCGAACGAAGTCGCCCCCGCCTTAGCGGGGGCATCCGGAGCTGACAGACGCCACCTGGCCCCGGCCCCGCATCAAGTGCGGGGCAGGCTGCGCGGGGTCGACTCTGAATGTTGTTTGCAGGACTCCACCAGAACAGCTCGCCCTGCGAAGGGCAGTGGGTTCAGGAGCAAGCCCTAGTGGGATGAGGACGTCAACGCACGGTCCAAACAACGTACCCTGCGTTCGTGAGTTCACAAGTCAGCCTGAATGGAGTTGACCTGCGTCGGGCCTGGCGACGGAACTTGCGTCTCTATCCGATCTTCTACTTCTTCCATGACCTGCACTTCTGGATGCCGGTCTGGATCATTTTCGCCACCGACGAGGTTGGTCTGACGTTCGCCCAGCTCGGAGCGATCGGGCCTGCCTTCTATGTGATCACTTCGTTCGGGCAACCGTTGGCAGGAGCGTTGGCCGACCGATTCGGCCGCGTTCGAACGATTCGCGCGTCGCTCCTGATCTTCATGGCCTTCACCGCCTGGTTCGCGTTCTCGGACGGGTTCTGGATGGCTGCGGTCGCCTGGTCGCTGTGGGGCCTGGCAATGGTCGCGATCACCGGTACCGACAGCGCCTTTCTGCACGACTCGCTGCAAGCGTTGGGCCGAGAACGCGACTTCGAGCGCCAGGCCGGCCGCGCGTTCGCTGTCCGGTCGGGGGCGCTGGTCCTGGCGACGCTCGCCGGCGGCGTGATCGCTGGCGAGATTGGCGGCCGGGGCGCGCTGCTGGCCGGGACTACGTCCACGGGCATCGCGCTGATGATCTCAGTGTTCTTCCGCGAGCCGCCCAGACATGAAGGCGATTCGGAGCCGCACGGCCCGTCCTACATGGCACTACTCAGGGAAACGTTGCGCCTGGCCGGCCGCACGCCGACCATCCGCTACTCCCTGATCTTCAGCGCGCTGCTGATCGCCGCGATGGTTCCCGAGTTCTACCTGCTCCAGCCGTTCCTCAAGGAGCAGGGAGTCGAGGTTGGTTGGCTGTTCTCGGTGCTGCAGGCGCCGGCGAGGATTGCCACGGTCTTCGCCGCGGCCCTGGCCTTCTGGCTGGCCATGCGTTTCGGCATCGTGCGCACGCTGGCCTCGATGCCGTTCTGGGTGGTGCTGGTCTACGTCGGAATAGGACTGCTCGATAACCTGGGCGCGATCGGGCTGTTTGTCATCCTTGGCCTGGCCCGAGGCGCGCAGATGCCGCTCATGGAGGGTTACCTGAACCGTCGCGTTCCCTCGCGCCTGCGGGCGACCGCGCTCTCCCTTAATCACATGGGCTGGGCGCTGATCATGCTGCCCTTCCTGCCCGTCTTCGGGCGAGTCGTCAACGACCATCCCCTGCCCACCGTCTTCCTTGGTCTGGCCGCGTTCTATGGCCCATTGCTGCTCATCGTGATGATCCTCTGGGTCCGCGCCGACCGTCAGGAAGGCTTGCAGCTTCCGCTGCCACTGGCCATCCCGCCGATTCTGAAAGAGGTGATCTGGAAGCCACAGCGTCGAGAGATAGCGGCGCCGTCCGCTGTCGAGTTCGACTGAACCCCGGAAAGGAGCCAGGCCATGCCAGACAGACTTGCCGGTAAATCAGCGGTCATCACCGGCGCGGGATCGCGCGCTGAGGGGATTGGCAACGGACGCGCAACCGCGATCCTCTTTGCCCGCGAGGGCGCGGACCTGCTGCTCGTCGACCGAGATGAGGGGGCGGTCCAGGCCACACTGGACATGATTCGCGCCGAGGGCAACCACGCAGCCGTCGCAGTCGCTGATGTCACCTCAACTGAGGACTGTTCGCGCATCGTCGCAGACGCATTGAGCCGCTACGGAAAGCTCGATGTGCTGCACAACAATGTCGGCATCGGCGGACGCGGGACGGTCGAACAAGTCTCGGAGGTTGACTGGGATCACGTGATGCGGGTCAACGTGACCTCGATGATGCTGACCTGCAAGCACGCCGTTCCAGCGATGCGCGAGAACGGCGGCGGAGCGATCACGAACGTGTCGTCGATTGCAGCGTTGCGTCCACGCGGCCTGACGGCGTACAGCGTCAGCAAAGCGGCCGTCGCCACGCTGACGCAGGCTCTCGCGGTTGATCACGGTCGCGACGGGATCCGGGCCAACTGCATCATGCCGGGACCGGTGTACACGCCGATGGTCTATGCCGCCGGCATGTCGGACGAGTTGCGCGAGCGTCGCAAGAACGCCAGCCTGCTCAAGCAGGAGGGCGAACCCTGGGACATCGCCTGGGCTGCTGTCTACTTGGCCAGCGACGAAGCCAGGTACGTGACCGGCGTGATCCTGCCGGTCGACGGCGGCGTTACTGTTCGGGGTCCGGATCGCTAGCGTCTACGTCCGGAATCTCGTAGACGGCGGCGTCCCCGGCGTCTTCGCCGGCCGCGGTGTCGGCGAGCCAGGCGCCGACCACCACGGTGGCGCCTGAGACGTCGGTCGCCCAACCGAACTCTGCGCGTTCCCCAGCGAGCACGGCGTCGACGGGACCGAACACGCCGACCTCGACCCAGACATCGTCACGCAGCTCGAACGCGTAGGCCGCGCCGCTGCGGTAAGTCTGCGACTCCGGGTGGGCGCGGTGCGGCGCGCCGATCACCATCCGCTCCCCTTCGATCGCCGCGGCGTAGCCGAACCAGTCGCCGGGCTGCGCATCGGAGGCGGTCAGCTTGGAGTGGAAATGCCAGAGGTTGTCGAGCTTCCAGACGTAGACCGCGCCCGTGCTCCAATACGGATCGTCGTGGTCGTAGCCGCCGGAGGCGAGCCAGATCCCGTCCAGCGCTACCTGTGAACCGAGTCGGTCCAGCTCGCGTCCATCGGAGGCGAGCAGCTTGCCGGCGAAGTTCCACTGCTCGTTGTAGTAATGCCACACAAAGACAGCGCCAGCGTCTTCGGCAATGGTGTCGTCGCCAGGAGCGCCCACGACCAGCACGTTGCCATGCAGCGCCACATCGCGGCCGAACATATGGCGATGGCTGGGCTCCGAGGGCGTCAGCACGGCTTCCGCGCGCCAGAGTCCTTTGTGCTGACGGTAGACCGTGACCGAACCAGCCCCGAACCCTTCGACCTGATCCTCCCAGGCCGCCACGGCGATCCGGTCCTCGGAGATTGCCACACTCCAACCGAAGGATGCGCCTGCATTGGGCACGGCCGGCAGCATGGTGCCGGTCCTTATCCACTCGCCATTGACCTGCTCGTAGACATAGGCCACGCCTGCGTCCTCGATGATGCTGCCGTCTTCGCTGAGGACATCTTCGTACGGCGCGCCGATCACCAGGCGGCCCTGGTCGATCGCCAACCAGCGGCCGAACCAGCCGAGCGGATCGGCAAACTGCGGCAAGAGGTACGCAGTTTCGGTCCACTCGCCGTCAATCCGTTCGAAGACAAACACCGCTCCTGTGTCCTCGCCCAGGACATCGTGGTAGGGCGCGCTGACCGCAAGCACATCACCCTCGATTACGGCGGACCAACCATACTCGTCCAACGCTGCCGGGACGCTGGGCGTCAGCGAACTGCCTTCCGCCAGCCACTTCCGAACCGGCGGCACCGGCGCAGGGGACTCCTGCCCGGATTGGCCGTCGCTGCTCGAGTAGGGATCGTCCGCGCCGTAACCCTGCTGTCCCTGGCGCGGCGCTGCGGTCATCGACTGCGCGGCGGACGGTTGTTCCACCTGTTCCTGTGTCGATTCCTGGACCCGGGCTGGTTGTTCGACCGCCTGTTGCTGCTGCTCTGTCGGTTGGGCGTCCACTTGCTGGGGCTGCTCGACTTGCTGCTCAACCTCGGCCGTCACGTCCGGTTGCGAGTCCGCAGGTTCGTCCTGGTCAGCGCTGTCGGAGCAGGCTGCCAACGCAAGGCCGGTCGAAAGGAGCGTGATGAGGAGAGAAACCAACAAGTGACGGGACAGCGTCGGACGCAACGCCATATCGCAATGCCTGCCATTCAACGAATGATTTGCCCCGCCGCATCACTGCCCGGACAACGCGGCGCGCCCCGCACTGCGTGTTAGCGTAGCCGCGATTGGGCGTACGGCGTTAGCGCCGATAAACAGGTTGCCGCTTCTCCCGGAATGCGGCCTGCGCCTCCACCGCGTCGTCACCGCCCATCGTGACCTGCTCCATCGCCAGCGAGAGCGGCAGGACCATGTTGCTGACCTGCTTGATCCACTTGTTGATCGGCACCTTCGAGGCTGAGATCGCCGCCAGTGGCCCATTGCTCAGCCGCTCGGCGAGTGCGAGCGCGGTCGGCATCAGTTCGTCGTCTTCGACGACATCCTGGACGAGGCCAAGTTCCTTGGCCTGCTCGGCCTTGATGTGCTCGCCGGTCATCAGGTAGTACTTGGCCCGAGCGGGGCCGATCAACATCGGCCAGACCACACCACCGCCGTCGCCCGCCCCGATGCCCATGTTGACGTGCGTGTCGCCCAGCACGCCGGAGCGGCCGATGTAGACCACGTCCGACAGCAACGCCACCGTCGCGCCCAGGCCGAGGGCGTAGCCGTTCACCGCGGCAATCGTCGGCTTCTCGCAGTCGAGCCAGTTGTCGACGATCAGCCGCGCCTCGTTGAGATCGTTGAGATAGTTCGCGCCCGAGCGTCCGTCGCGGCTGCCCGAGAAGTCGCCGCCGGCGCAAAAGGCGCGCCCAGCGCCGGTCAGCACCAGCACGCGCGTATCGGGATCACGGTTGGCGTCAATCGAGAGCGATGCCAACTCGCGGTGCATCGTCGCATTGACCGCGTTCAGCTTCTCGGGGCGATTCAACGTCGCCACCGTCACGCCGTCCGAGCGCTTGTCGATGTCGATGGTAGTGTAGTCGTCAGGGTTGAGGTACATGATGCGCTCCAGTCGTGGATGTTCGGGTGTCTTGCGACGACACGTCGGATTGCTCGGAAAGCCAAAGGGAGTGCTTCTCCCGCCACGCATCGATGGCAGCCTTGGTGTACTCAGCGAAGTCTGGGAGAAAGCCCCCTAGTTGTTTCACATTGGCCGCGATCCACAGTTCGTCGTTCGATTGGTCACGGACCACCAAGTCAAGGCTCTCTGCTTTCGCGATCATCGCCTTCCGCTCGTCTGGAATGCTGTTGTATCCATGCGGGCGCAACACCAACCAGACTTGTCCCTTGTGGCCGTCACGCACGTATACGCCCACATAGCGGTCGAACCAACCACTCGCACGCTCTTCAGTGGGCGGCAAAGCAAAATTGACCCCCCATTTGTAGGTATGAACTCTGTGCGGCGTGTCAACAAAGCAAGAGTCAAGCTGCTGATATGCAGCGCGATATGCCTCTTCAGCTTGGTTCTCCGCCGCTCGCGCCAATGGCTCGGCTCGTGCGGGCTCTGCGCTGCTGTCTGTCCGCGTTGTTTCCTCTGATGACACCTCTACTTCACGCGCAATCACAGTTCTGCCATCAAGGTCGAAAGCCTGAAATGAAATCACTTCGACATTTGACCCATTATCGGCAAGCCAATGCGCCATCCGCTCTGCAGCAGGCTCCACACCGATGCCAGCCAACACGATTTGGACCGGAAGAAACGCCTGTACTTGGTCCTCGTCGTAGTTGTTGGTGTACCAATCGTCGAATCCGTCCGCATTTTCAGATTGGTCAAAGGTGCGTTCGAATCCAACAGGATGATGATCCGAGATGCGCCGGGCCAACTCACCATAAGAAAGTGAATCGAGCCAGGATGCATAGTCAATCGCTTGAGTGATTGCTTCGCGAGGCAATCTGCCGCGCTTCAGTTCATAGACCGTGAGCTTGCCGTTTTGGTCGATGCCTAACAAGTCGACCGGTCCGCCTTCGGTCATCAGCTGCCTGCCGACAAGCACAACGCCATCGCCAAGCATTTCCGGGCGGGCGATAAGCATCTCTTCGAGTCGCTGTTCCAGATCGATTTGGTCACGCTTGACCAGGGGCTTCACGTCGCCTCCCGCTTCTGCCACCCACAGTTTGACTTGCCCCATGTCAGCAGCCCAACCGAGTTGCCAGGTCGTGGAAGTCGGTGGCGACGATGTCGAAGGAGGGGTCGGGCGTGAGGTCGACGGGGAAGTTGGGGCCGGCTTCATCGGGCCGTGGGACGAACGCAGTTCTCATGCCAGTCTTGGCGGCGGCGAGCAGGTCTCCCTGGTGAGCGGCGACCATCATCACTTCTTGAGACTCGCAACCCAACAGTTCGGCGGCGCGCATGTAGCACTGCGGCTCTGGCTTGAACGCCCCGGTGATCTGCGCCGAGAGCACGCAGTCCCAGGGCAGGCCTCCGAACTTGGCCATGTTGACCAGCAGGTCGACGTTACCGTTGGACAGCGTCGAGACGACGAATCGAGAACGCAGACGCTGCAGTCCGCCGGGCGAGTCGATCCATGGATGCAGCCGGTGCCAGGCGCGGTTCAGCTCCTCGACCTCCGCCGCTTCCGCTTCAACTCCCAGTTCCTCCAGCAGAATCTTCAACATGCGCAGGTGCAGTTGATCGGCGGTCTGGAAAGGCAACTCTCCGTCGCGGACGAGCCGCATCCCGCCGGCGTAGCCCTCGCGCCGCCAGCGGTCGGTAAACATGCCGGCGTCCGCCTCTACAGCGTGTCGCTCGAGGAACGACGCAACCTCGGCCGAAACCGAAGTGCGCCAATCGACGACGGTGCCGAAGACATCGAAGGTCAGTGCGCGGACATTGGAGAGGTCGGTCATGGGAGCCCTCACCCTGACCCTCTAGAGGGGATTTAGGCGCCCCTCTCCCGAAAGGAGAGGGGACTAGAGGATCTGGCTCAGGAAGAGCTTGGTCCGCTCTTCTCGCGGGTTGGTGAAGAAGTGCTCGGGCGTGCCCTGTTCGACCAGCGCGCCCTCGTCGAAGAACACGAGCCGGTCGGCGACCTCGCGGGCGAAGCCCATCTCGTGGGTGACGACGATCATCGTCATGCCCGACTCGGCCAGTTCCTGCATCACGTCGAGCACTTCCTTAATCATCTCAGGATCGAGCGCGGAAGTCGGTTCATCGAAGAGCATGATCTTGGGCTGCATGGCCAGGGCGCGGGCGATGGCGACGCGCTGCTGCTGCCCGCCGGAGAGCTGAGCGGGGAACTTGTCTGCCTGCTCGGGAATGCCGACGCGCTCGAGCAGTTGCATGGCCAGTGCCTCGGCTTCGAGCTTGGGCATGTGCCGCACCTTCTGCGGCCCGAGCGTGATGTTGCTCAAGACCGAGAGGTGCGGAAAGAGGTTGAACTGCTGGAAGACCATCCCGACTTCCGAGCGAATCGCCTGCAGCGCGCGGATGTCCTCGTTCATCTCGATGCCGTCGATCACAATCCGCCCCGCGTCGTGCTCCTCCAGCCGGTTGAGGCAGCGGATGTACGTCGACTTGCCAGATCCCGATGGTCCGAGGATGACGACAATCTCTTCTTCCTTGATCCGCAGTGACACATCGTCCAGCGCCTGGAAGTCTCCGAACCACTTATCGACGTTCTCGGTGATGATCATGTCGCGGGCGTTGGCCAGGCGCGGCGAGAGTTCCTCGGGCTCTTCACTGGGCGCGCGGTCGCTCGTCGCTGCGGCCTTGGGACCTGCCGGCTCCGCAATGATCTCAGCGGGCGATAGTTCGTCAGTCATCGCTGGCTCCTGCTCAACAAAAGGGCCACTGCCCCGATGGTAACGGCTGTGCAAAACCACCTCACCAATACGCGCGGCGGCATCGCCAATAGGGCTAGTCTGGGCAGAGATGGCAAAGGTAAGGGACGCGATCCGAATCGTCGAGAGTGACGGGTGGTATCTGGTCCGCACTCGCGGGAGTCACAGGCACTTCAAACACCCGAGAAAACGCGGCACGGTGACCATTCCAGGACGGCCGTCGAAACATCTGCCGGACGGTACATGGAACAACATCAAGAAGCAGGCAGGTCTGACATGACCACCCCCCAGTTGCAGTTCGCAGTCGTGGTCGAAGCCCGGCGGCACGCCTTTGTCGGCTGCGTCGTCGATGAGGTCTGGTGTGAGTACCCTGGCCGAACCGCAGAGGACGCGCTACAGAACACGATCGCCGGCTTGGAGCACCACCTGAACGGTCTGATCGAGGATGGCGAACCACTGCCCCAGCCCAGTGCCCGCATCGCCGAGGTCACGGTCTCGGTACCTGATTTCTATGGGCCGCTACAGTCGGCGACGTACAAGATCGTCGTCGAGCGAGCGCCCAAGAACTATGCCGCGTACGTGCCCGACCTACCTGGCTGCGTCTCCGCAGCTGACACCTTCGACGAGACGCTGACAATGATGCAGGAAGCAATCGAAGGGCATCTCGAACTGATGGCGGAAGACCGAGAACCTCTGCCGCTGAAGGCCGCGTTTGTAGGGATGGTGAAGATTGACATTCCCCATCCGGTAGCAGCCGACGTCGCGGACTGAGGAGCTACCGTTCGCCGACGCCCTGGGCTCGTTCGACCCGCTGCGAGATTCGGGACATCATGAACGCGACGATCCAGAAGATCACCGCGACGAACACATAGGCCTCGATCCGGTCGGGCGTGAAATCGAACTGCGAAATCGCGGAGTCGGCGTTGCCCTTGAGTTCGCGCAGGGGCAGGATCACTGTTACCAGAGTGGTGTCCTTCCAGATCGAGATCGCCTGGCCGACCATCGGCGGAATCGAGATGCGCAACGCCTGGGGCATGATGATCAGGCGCATGCGCTGGTACTGGCTCAGACCGACCGCCTGCCCGGCTTCGTACTGGCCCCTGGGCAGCGCCTGGAGTGCGCCGCGGATGTACTCGGCCATGTAGGCCCCGGTGAACACAGCCATCACGACCATCGCGCGGATGATCAGGTCGCCGCCGATGATGTCGTCAAGGATGAACAGCGCAACAAAGAGCCAGCCCAACAGCGGCGCGCCGCGCACGATCTCGATGTAGGCCGTGCAGGTCCAGGAAATCGACTTCATGCTCGACGCGCGGCCCAGAGCTAGGGGAATGCCGATCACGATCCCACCGACGATGCCGACCGGAGCCAGGATCAGGTTGAGCACGAACCCGTCCAAGTCGCGAATTCCGACGTTGCCGCCGGCCAACAACAGGACCAACACGATCGGCAAGGCAAGGATTAGCAGTCCGCCAACGAGCCTCACCTGCAGAGTGCGCAGCGACGACGTGACGCGAGGCATGCGGAAGGTAAACAGGTAGCCCAGGTACATGCAGCCCAGCGCGATCAGGAAGTAGACGCTGGACCAGATCTGGGCGCCGCCGTGCGCCATGAGGAAGATCACGAATCCGCCGGCGAGTAGCACGAAAAGGTGATCGCGGCGCCCCAGCGACGACCAGGTGCCGTAGGCCAGACCGATCAGGCCGAAGACCAGCGCGATGCTGATCCACAGCCGCCAGGCTTCCTCGCGGGGATAACCGCCAGCGAAGAGGAGCCAGCGATTGTGAGTGATCACTTCCCAGTTGGCGCCGAAGAAGACGAACGCGATGATTCCGACGACGATCACGCCGAGCAAACCACCGGCTATCACGGTCAGCAGCGTTCCGCGCCAGGAGGGGAACAGGTTCTTGCGCACCCACTCGCGCGCGCGGACCGTACGCGGACGTCGCGCGCGTTCGCGGTGCGGTGGCAGTACGATACGGCGCTGGCCTCCGACGGGCGGCAATGGACGTTGTTCGGGACGTGGAACTGGCGGCAGTTCTGACATCTCGGCCCCGCTTACACGCCGACCCGCGTCACGCGGGCGTTGATGAAGTTCATGAGGGCGGATATGACCAAAGAGATCAGCATGTACGTGACGATGATGACGAAGAACATCTCCAGCGCGTGACCGGCCTTGTTCTGGATGATCCCGGCCACGCGGAAGAGATCGTCGTAGAGCACCGCGTAGGCGAGCGATGAATTCTTGTTCACGTTGAGGTACTGGTTCGTGATTGATGGAATCATCTGGCGCAATGCCTGGGGCAGAATCACCAGGGTCATGCGCTGATAGGCCGACAGTCCGACTGCGTTGGCCGCCTCGGTCTGACCACGGGGCAGCGCCTGGATGCTGCCTCGCACGATCTCCGCGTTGAATGCGCCGGTGTAGAGCGTGAGGCCGATGGTCAGGGCGGCAAACTCGGGGCGGATGACCATGCCCTCGAGGTATCGCGTGCCTTCGACGAAGGGGCGGTCCATGCTGACCGGCAGGCCCAAGACGATAAAGGTGACGAGCGCGCCCACAGCGAAGATGCCGAACGCCCAGCGATTGGCGAACTGCGGTTGGCCGGTCTCCCGCTCCCGTTCCTGGCGACGCCGGCGGACGGTCATGGCAACCGCGCCGATCGCAATCATCAGCGCAACCCAGACGCCGACGAACCAATCGGGCCCGCCCCACAATCCGGCGTCGGGCACCGGCCAGGGAATCGCGATGCCGCGGTTGGAGACGAAAGCGAAGTCACCGATGTTCAGCACTTCCTGGATGATCGGCGCGCCGACCAGGAAGACTGCGTAAACCAGCACGACCTGCACCAGCAGCGGCGTGTTGCGGAAGACCTCGACATAGAGCATCGCCATCCGCGCGACCAGCCAGTTGGACGAGAGCCGCGAAACGCCGACAACGATGCCGACTACAGTTGAAAGCAAGATGGCGACAAAGACGACCCGTAGCGAAGCCCAGACGCCGACGAGATACATCGTGACCCGCGAGTTGGTCACGCCATCGACATCGATCAGCCATTGATTGGCGACCTTGAATGCCGCCGGATCGCTCAGGAAGCCGAAGCCGAACTCGCGCAAATTCAGCGCGTCGTAGATGTACCAGAAGAGGAGTGCGGTGGCGGCGACGTACAAACCCTGCTGCAGCAGGCGACGGAACCCGCGCCGGTAGAACAGTGGCACAGCTCCAGATGGCGCGGATCCACCTGGTGATGGCGTGGGCGACGCAGGCGCTTGAGCGGACATCAGGTTCCGTTCACAGTCCAACCCGACGACTGAGTTTCGCCACAGGTTAACGGAGAAGACCGATAGTGTTCGCCATCCTGCACGCAGGGTCTAGAAACAGGGGACAGCAGAGGGGCCGCCCAATGGGCGGCCCCTCTGGCTGAAATCCGAGTGATCTCGGTCTAGCGGTACGGCAGGGCGTAGAGGATGCCACCCTCGCCCGGACCACAGTCGACTGCCTCGCTGGGCATCGGACGCGCCAGCGCGTTCAAGGTGCAGTCACGCGGGATCGCGTCGCCGATCTCTCGGTCGTAGATCTCGCCGTAGTTGCCCACCGCGGCGATGGCTCGCTGGATGAACTGTGCGTCCACGATGTCGAAGCCAAGCGTCGAAACCGAGCCGCCTTCGAAGGGAACGCCCAGCAGTCGGGCAACCTCGGTGTTCGGCGGGTTGGCGGCCATGGCGGCCACGTTCGCCTGCGTGATGCCGATTTCCTCGGCGCGGATCAGACCGTGGACGACCCAGTTGACGATGTCTTTCCAGTCACTGTCGTAGTCGCGCACGCCGGGGGCCAGGGGCTCCTTGGAGATGATCTGCGGGAGGATCTTGTAGTCGTCGGCATTGTCGCGAACGACGATGCGCGAGGCGAGGTCGGAGGCGTCGGCGGTCAGCACGTCACAGCGACCCTCGAAGAAGGCGGCGGCAACATCCTGGCTCAGACCACCGGTGGGCTCGTAGTCGAGTCCGATGTCGGTGAAGTGGTCGGCCACGTTTTGCTCGGTGGTCGTACCGGTCTGCACACAGATGCTGGCGTTGGCCATGTCGCTGGTCGAGTTGATGCCCGAGTCCTTGCGGACGGCGAAGCCCTGACCGGTGTAGAAGGTCGTCTGGGCGAAGTCAACGTCGAGTTCCATGTCACGCGAGCTGGTGATCGTCGTGGTGCGGATCAGGATGTCGATCTGGCCATCAGCCAACAGCTCGAATCGTGTCGAGGCGTCGGATGCGTCAACGTACTCGACCGCGTTGTGGTCCTTCAGCACAGCGGCTGCGATGGCCTTGCAGAACTCGATGTCGAAGCCGGTCACGTTGCCGTCCTCGTCGCGGTTGCCGAAGAGCGGCTGCGTCTGCTTCACACCGCAGAGCAGGGTGCCGCGATCCAGGACGAGCTGGGTCGTGTTGCCGCGCGGCTCACCCGAAACCTGTGCGGCCGGCTGTTGCTGCTGCTGGTCCATCTGCTGAGTGTCTTGCTGTGCACCGGCCTGCGCCTGTTGCTGGTCTTCATCCGAGGTACATGCGCCGATCACGGCGCCAGCGACCAGAGCAGCGCCTGCGAACAGCAGAGCGCTGGCCAGCCGGCGTCCCTTCAAGCTTGGCAATCTCATGCACAATCCCTTTCCTTGATATGGGTTGCTCCAGATTGGAACAAGACCCGCTCGCTCACGTGCGGAGTATACACATTGAACAGTGCACCTGTGGCGCTCACCCGGCGGCGATCAATCAGCGCCCGGACTCGGGAACTTCAAAGTTGAACAGTCGCGCAGCGTTGAGACCCAGGATCTTTGCGCGTTCGGTATCGCTCAGATCACCCATCGTGCGCTCAATCGCCGCTGACGAGTGCGGCCACGAACCCTCGTGATGCGGGTAATCGTTGGCCCAGAGCAGGTTGTCGACGAGGTCAAACTTGCGGGCCAGATCGATGCCGGGCGCATCGTCCTGAAACGAACCGAAACAGTGCGCCCGGTAGTAGTCCGAGGGCAAGCCCTCAAGCTTGGGGAAGGCCCACATGTGGTGCTTGTGGTAGGCCTCGTCCATCGCCGTCATGGCCCAGGGAATCCAGCCGATGCCGGCTTCGATGGTGCCCGCGCGCAATCCTGGGAAACGCTGGAACACGCCCGAGGCGCACATGTTGATGATCGGCTCCATCGTCATCGCCAGGGAGTGGAAGACGTAGTTGGTCACTGCGCCCCCGTTGCCGCGCGCGCCGCGCGGGTCGCGTCCGGTCGAGACGTGGAACGTGATCGGCAGTCCGGTTTCCTCAACCGCCGCCCAAAGCGGGTCGAACTCGGGCAAGTTGTAGTTGCGGGAGTCTTCTCCGGTTGGTCCCCAGACCGGCTTGGCCGGGAAGGAGAACCCGCGGAAGCCGCGCTCGGCCGAGCGCTGAATCTCGGCAATAGCGCCCGGCACATCACCAGTAGCGACGCAAGCCAACGGAGAGGAGCGATCGTAGACGTCGCCGAAGGTCTCCCAGGCCCAGTCGTTCCAAGCGCTGCACATGGCGTTGGCGAACACCGGGTCGGAGGTTGCCCACATCGAGAGGCCCTTGTTGGGGAAAATGATCTCGGCGTCAACGCCATCGCGGTCCATGTCGCGGAAGCGTTCCTCGGGGAAGGCGTTGCCGTGCTTGTCGCGAACCAGGTCCTCGCCGGCCAACTTGAGGTCGCGGATCTTGGTCGGGCGGTGACCCTCGGTCACCTGCCAACGGACGCCATCCTTGTCCACCTCGATGCGCGGCAGCCGGTGACGATACTTCTCCGCTACCCGCCGCTCCCAGAGGTCAACCGGCTCATGCACATGGCAATCGGCCGAGACCATGAAGTATTTGTTCGGATCGTCCGGCCGCGCGGTCCGCGCCCAGCCCTCGGCGCCCGGGGTCAGCGTGCGATGCTCGGCAATCTCATAGCCAACCGGGTCGGCCGATGCTCGTTCGGCGGTAACCATACACATTTCCTTCCAGGCAGGCACTCAGCTGCCGTCCTCTGACAGCTGGCTGCAGTCTACCCGACCCGGATGTGAGGCTTGGCTGCTCGGGCAATCGTCGGGCGAGTTCCTCGGGAACGCCTGGCGAGTACCTAGAATGGGGCTATGACGACCGCAGACCAGGCCCAGTCGGAAGTGGCGACAATCGTCGAGCGGATCGCCGAGGCCGTCCAGCCGCTGCAGATCTGGCTGTTCGGCTCACGCGCGCGCGGCGACCAGCATGAACACAGCGACGTGGATCTCATGCTCGTGCTCGACAGCGCCGCCGACCGCCGCGCCTGCCGCGGCAAGGCCTACGGGCAGCTGGAGGGCCTCAATCTCAGCGCCGACATCATTGTCGTGACCGCCGAACAGGTCGTGCAGCGCGGACGCGTCGCCGGCACGCTGCTCAACAACGCACTCGAGGAGGGGAAGTTGGTCTACGAACAGGAAGACCCGCACATCGCAACTGCGCTCGAATGGATGGAGGTTGCGCGTCGGGACCTCACGATGGCGGAGATGGCGCTCGAACGACTCGATGACGATCCAGGCATGGCCGGCCCGCTCAGTTGGAACGCGCAGCAGGCGTTGGAGAAGTCAATCAAGGCAGCGCTCTTCCTCAAACGCATCCGCGCGCCGCGCAGCCACATGCTTGATGAACTAGCGGAGCTGCTGCCTGACGAGATGCGCGAGTGGACGGACGGCATGGACCTGCGACCGATCACTTACCAGGGCCTGGGCGGGCGCTATCCCGACTGGGGGCCGAATCCCACCGTCGAACAGGCGCGGCAGGCCCTGTCCGACGCACGCCGCTTCCACGACCAACTCGCCGCGGAACTGCAGCGCCGCTGACTAGGGCCTGTTCACGTTGGCTTGGCTTCGACCCTAAACCCCGTCATTGCCGCGCTCGTCGCGGCAATCTCGCCGTGTTGGGATCCAACGTCCGTACTGGAGGCGGCGAGATACCCGCGGCAAGCGCGGGTATGACGGTGTCTCTCCTGAGTTCAGGCTCTATGTGAACAGACCCTGGACAACTGGATGAACAGCAACAGCAATGGTCGGCCGTCAGCGCAGCAGGCGCGAGTGCGGGCCGGGATGATCGTAGTCGAGGGAGTTCGTCTCGATTACACCGCTTTCCGGAAGCGGCAAGTCGATGTACTCGGGATCCAGACCCTCCGAGGGCCAGAAGCGCAGCCTGACGCCGACCGCTTCCGCCGGGGTTTCGTGGACAGTCTCGTCCGCGCCGCGGCCGGAGTGGAACCAGTCGCCCTCAGTTTCGCCGTCGCCGATGAGCCAGGATCCAAACCACGGCATCGGCTGGCCAAAGTCGGATGTCTGCTCGTGCCACAGGATCCTAATTGTGGACATGACCTACGTGTCCGTGAACTTGGGCAGGCGCTTCTCTGAGAATGCCTTGGGACCTTCGATCGAGTCGTTCATGCCCTGCAGGTTCTGTTCGATCGCCGAGCCGAACTGCTGCGCCATCAGCGGCTCCATGTAGTAGCCGCGGTAGAGCGCCTGCTTGATGTTGCGAACCTCGCGAGGCGCCAGGTAGAGCATGCGTCGCGCATAGGCGAGCGCGGTTTCCAGCACCATCTCCTGAGGAACGACGCGCTGCACCCAACCAAGCTGGTAGCAGCGCTCTGCGCCGTACTGGGTGTCGCCCCAGAGGGTGAGTTCGAGTGCCGAACCGAGCCCAATCTGCCTGGTCAGCGGAGTCATCCAACCGGCCCCGCCCATGTTCCAGCGCGTCTCGGCGATGCCGATCTTGGCATCCTCCGACATCACGCGGATGTCGCACTGCATCGCGTACATGAACCCGCCGGCGACGGCCCAGCCGTTGATCGCGGCGACGGTCGGTTTCCACAAGTTGAGCGCTTCCGAGAGCGGAACCGGGTTCTTGCGTCGGCTGATGATTGGCGCAGCGCCGGACTCACGACCCTCCCGCTCCGCCTCGCGCGTCTCGGCCGTGTTGATCAAGTCGGCGCCCGCGCAAAAGGCGCGGCCCGCACCGGTCAGCACGGCGCAACGGGCGTTTGGATCGTCGCGGTATTCCTCGAACGCGTCGAACAGCGCATCGCTGAGGCCGTCGCCAATCGCGTTGAGCCGGTGCGGCCGATTGAGCGTGATCAAGTAGATGCGCCCGCCCTCCAGCTTGTCGACTTTGACCACCGGGCCGAAGACCTCTTGCGGAGTCGACCGATTGTGTTTCGCCGGATCGTAGGTTTCGCATTGTTGTTCAGTCATGGTCTGCATCCAGTAGCGACTGCGCATGTGCCTGCATGGGCGGCGTCCAACGACGTACGCACGATAATCTAACGCCCACATCTCAGGCTCTTGCAGGAACCTGGAGAGGCGTATGGCAACGGCAGAGTTGGGCAACGGACAGTCGCCGATCGACATCGTCGGATGCGTCCAGTCGGACGCGCCGTCGCCGGTCGCCGCCTATCGGACGAAGGCATCGGCCGTGGAACGCAGTCCGCTGCCGTTGATCACGTTCGAACCGGGCAGCGCGGTCGGCGTGGGCAAGGACTCCTACCGCCTGCTCCAGGTGCATTGGCACACGCCAGCCGAGCACACGGTCGACGGCAAGGACTATGCCGCTGAAGTGCACCTGGTCCACATCGGAGCAGACAACCAGCTCCTGGTCGTCGGCACGATCTACGCCCTCGGCGATGCGGACCCCGTCGTCCAACAGATGATTGACGAGACTCACCGCGCAGAGGCTGTGGGCGACGCCCCGCAGCTCGACGCCGAGGCGTTCACTCCGCCTATGGGCGGCTACACGCACTACGTGGGATCGCTCACCGCGCCGCCGTTCTCCGAGCCCGTACGGTGGTATCTCAGCGATCAGATAGGCGCCATATCCCAGACTCAGGCCGAACAGTTACAAGGGCTGACCAACGGCCCCAACGCGCGGCCGTTGCAGGGATTGAACGGCCGCACGATCCTCTGCTGTCGCTAGGCCTCCGCTACCATCGTCGCATCCGAGCGCTCGATTGGGGGATGCCATGCCGCCGTTGGTTCTCACGTCGTACGGCCAGCTCCAGGGCGACACGGACGACGGATGCCTAGTCTTTCGCGGCGTGCCCTTTGCCCGGCCACCGGTCGGGGAGTTGCGCTGGCGACCGCCGGAGCCGGCGGAACCGTGGGACGGGGTCCGCGATGCCACTGAGTTCTCGGCCTCGGCGATGCAGCGGCAGTTGCCCGGCGATGTCGGCGACCTGATTGGCATCCCAGCTCAGACCCAGTCCGAGGACTGCCTCTATCTCAACATCTGGACCCCGGCCTGCGATGACCGCAAGCGGCCGGTGATGGTCTGGATTCATGGAGGCGGCAACACGGTCGGATCGGGCACGCAGCCTCGGATCGACGGTCAACGCCTGGCGACTACGGGCGATGTGGTCGTGGTGACGCTCAACTACCGCCTTGGCGTGTTCGGTTGGCTGCACGCACCGATCCTGGGCGCATACGGAAACGAAGGCCTGCTCGACCAGACCGCGGCGCTGTTCTGGGTTCGCCGAGAAATCGAGGCGTTCGGCGGCGACGCCAACAATGTGACCGTGTTTGGACAATCGGCCGGCGGGTTCGACATCGCCCACCTGATGGCGATGCCGGCCGCGACCGGCGCGTTCGACAAGGCGATTCCGATGAGCGGGTCGCTGATCGACACGATCACCAAGGTCGAGGCTCGCGCGGTGGCAGAGCGCTACCTGATGCGTTTCGGCGGCTGGGATGATCCTGAGCGGATGCGGCGGGTGAGCGCGGCGGACCTGCTCGAGTACCAGGTGGAACTGACCGGCGGAGGCTTCGGCGGAGCGCGGTTCGGTCCGGTGGCCGACGGCTACTCGCTCGGACTCGATGCCGAGCGGCGCATCGGCGCCGGCATCCAAACCAAGGGGATGCCGCTGTTGATCGGTCACACCAGGGACGAGTTCAACCTCTTCACCGCCACCCGCGAAGACGCGGACCAGATGTCGGACAACGACCTGCTCGCCGCCGCGACTGCGCCGTTCGGCGGCATGCGCGCCGCTGAGGGAGTCGACCGATACCGGCGAGCTCGCGAGGCTCGAGGCGAGCCGACCGACAACCTCGCTGTCTGGAACGCGATCATGACCGACTCGATGTTCCGCATCCCTGCCATCAAGACGGCGGAGGCGCAGAGTCGGCATACGCCGCAGGTCTGGAGCTATCGCTTCGACTATCCCTCGCCGGCCTACGACGGCAGGCTCGGCAGTTGCCATTCTCTCGACATCCCGTTCATCTGGGGCACCTACGAGGCGGGGAACATGAAGCGCTTCTGCGGCGAGGCCTCGCCCGAGCTGGAATCGCTGTCCGAGACGATGATGCAGACCTACCTGGCATTCGCAAAGACGGGCAATCCCAACAACGAGCGGTTGCCCGACTGGCCGACCTACGACGCAAGCAATCGTGCAGTGATGACCCTCAATCACGAGAGCGAGGTGGTCAACGCCCCCGCCGATGAGGAACGAGACTTCTGGGCCTCGCTGGCCCCGCGTGAGTTGTCGAGGGCGGGCGGCTAGGCGCCGACGACCTCAATCCCTCTGGCCGTTGCCGCACGTTGTAGGTCGTTGTCCAGAGTCGACAGTGGTAGCTGGCGTCGAAGCGCAAGTTCGAGATACAACGCGTCGTAGAAGGTCAGGTTGTGTTCGAAACCCAGAATGGTGGTTGCGTCCAGATCCGCGCTCAGATCAGTTGAGACATTCAGTCTCGCCAACAGTTCGATTCTTGCGATCGCCCCGGCTCGACTGAGTCGGTCCCGCCGCACGGCCATCATAAGCGCATTCCGCACCTCATAGTGCCAATGTCGAGGCACGAGCGCCCCTTCAGGCGGAAGCGACGCGGCCGCCTCCTCGAACGTTGCACCCTGTTCGTCGTCAAGGAGCCAAGCCATCACGACCGAAGCGTCGGTCACCAACTCGGCCACTAGCGGACGCCCTCACGGCGCCACTCCAGCAGTTCCTCTAGTGTTGCGTTGATCTTCGGCCACTTCGCCCGTTCCTCGAGGAACTTGTCCATGGCTTTCGCTGCCTGCTCCCGGTCGAACTTTGGCTCGGCGCTGGGAGTCAGCTCAACGATCACCCGGCCTGCCCGCAGAATCTTGACGATCTTGCCGTCCTCCGCGCAGGCGATCAGCTCTGCGAGATGTTCGGCGACCTCATCCTCCTGGACCCATACCTGTTCCCGGCCGTGGATCGCGCCCATATGGACCCCCAATATCCCTCATCCATAGGCTACCGCGTTCTTCAGACGCCCGCCGCGCTATCGCTACTCCCGCGCCCGTTCTACCATGCGAGACGAAGGCGCAAGCGGCGGACGCCGTCGGAAAGGCTCTACAACCATGAAAATCGAAACTGGATTCGGCGGCGGCTGGCCGGGCGGAATCGCCGAGCAGGTCAAGGCGCTGGAAGCGCGCGGCTTCGATTCCATCGTCGTACCCGAGACCAAGCACAACTCGCTCTTCCACATGTTGCTTGCTGCGGAACACACCGAGCGGGTGGAGATCTCCTCCTCGGTCACAATCGCCTTCCCGCGCACGCCGATGATCATGGCCCAGGCCGCCTGGGATCTTCAGCAGTTCTCCGAGGGACGGATCAACCTCGGCCTCGGCAGCCAGGTCAAGGGACACAACGTCCGCCGCTTCGGCGGCACCTGGGCGCCGCCGGCCAAGCGGATGGAGGACTACATCAACATGATGCGAGCCGTCTGGCACTCCTGGCAGACCGGCGAGCGGCCAGAGTTCATCTCCGACAACTACACCTACACGCTGATGACTCCGATGTTCGATCCGGGACCGATTCCCTACGACCCGCCCAAGATCTCGCTGGCTAACGTGGGTCCGCTCATGGCGCAGACCGCTGGCGCCTGCGCCGACGGCCTGCGACCTCACGGCTTCATGACCCACAAGGTGATGAAGGAGACGGTCATCCCCAACGTGAAGAAGGGCGCCGACCGCGCCGGGCGCAGCCTGGACGAGATCGACTTCAGCGTCGGTGGATTCATGGCGTTCGGCGAGAATGAGTCCGAGGTCGAGCAGTCGATCGACGGTCTGCGCCGGGCGATCTCCTTCTACGGCTCGACCCGCAGTTACCACGGCGTCTTCCGCGCGCACGGCCTGGAGTCGCTCGGCATGCAGTTGCACGAGCTCTCACTCAAAGGCGAGTGGGACAAGATGGCCGAGTCGGTCAACTTCGAGGTCGCGGCCGAAATGGCGCACGCCACCACCTGGGACGACCTGCCCAGGTACGTGCGCAACAACCTCGGCTACGCCAGCCGCATCTCGCTGGGCCAGTACGTCCGCCAGCAGGATGAGGGCGGCAGCAGCTTCGGCTACCCCGGACAGAAGCGCGGCGAATCCCACGCCCCCTCCCTCTCGGAGGAACGACTGTCCTGGCTGATGGACGAACTCAAGCCGCTTGGCGCGAATCCCTCGGCGAGCTAGGTATCGGCCCACCGCGCCATGCCGGACGCCTACCAGCAACTGCTCGACGATCTCGTTGCCGAGCAACAATATCTCGACGCCCAGCTCGCCGACATCGC
Source organism: Dehalococcoidia bacterium (assembly GCA_965211635.1). Taxonomy (GTDB): domain Bacteria; phylum Chloroflexota; class Dehalococcoidia; order Bin125; family Bin125; genus Bin125. The sequence goes on along the minus strand of OZ242948.1, from coordinate 2,924,123 downwards.
GGACGATGTCTGGCAGCGGGACACGCCCTGCCGCGGCTGGATGGTGCGCGACGTGATCGCGCACCTGGCCGAGGTGGACGACAACGCCGCTGCCATTGCATCGGGCAAGACAATGCAGATGGAAGGCGGCGTGCGTTCTGCAGACGGGACCCGCTCCGCGTTGCAGGACAGTTCACGGCACATGACGCGGCTGCAGCTCGTCGACTGGTGGCGAGCGGCTCGGCAGCGGCTCCAGGATGCGCTGTGCCCGCTCGACGCCCGCACGCGTCTGCCCTGGGCCGGGCCGCCCATGTCCGCCCGCTCATTCGCGACCGCGCGGCTGATGGAATGCTGGTCGCATGGACTCGACGCGCTCGACGGCTCCGGAATCGAGCCGATCCATTCGGATCGGCTGCAACACATCGCGCACCTCGGCTTCATCACCCGTGGCTTCGCCTATCGGACCCGTGGTCTCGAACCCAACGACGAACCGTTGCGCGTTGAACTGACGCTGCCATCCTGCGCGTCCTGGTCGCGCGGCGAACCAGATGCGGCAAGCGTGATCCGCGGCAGTGCGCCCGACTTCTGCCGCGTCGTCACGCAGCGCATCCACTACAAGGACACCGAGCTCAGCTACACGTCGGGCGCCGCCGAGAAGTTCCTCCAGGTCGCCCAGGCCTTCGCCGGCCCGCCGGGTGAGGGTCGCGCGCAGCGGGGTCGGTAACAAGACGGACGGTTACCCTGCCGCTGATGTTGTCTCCTTACCGAGTCATCGACCTGACGGACGAGCGCGGCTTACTGGCCGGGCAAATGCTGGCCGACCTCGGCGCGGACGTAATCCAGGTCGAGCCGCCGGGCGGCTCGACCGGTCGCGGCGTCGCGCCTTTCTTCGCCGACCGGCCCGATGAGTCGATCTATTGGTCCGCCTACACGCGGGGCAAGCAAGGCATCACCTGCAATCTCGAAGACGAGCGAGGACGCGACCTACTACTCCGGCTCCTGGAAACCGCTGACTTCCTGTTCGAGTCCTCGGATGTCGGACGGATGGCCGAGCTCGGGTTGGACTACGAGAAGCTGCAGGAGCGCTTCCCGCGGCTAATCTACACTTCGATCTCCGCCTTTGGACAGACCGGTCCAAAGGCGCATTATGTCGGCTCCGACCTCGCGATCTGGGCGGCCGGAACGCCGCTACTGATGACCGGCGACGACGACCGACCGCCGGTGCGCGTCTCGCAGCCGCAATCCTGGGGGCACGCCTCGGGCGACGCCGCCGGCGGAGCGCTGCTGGCGCTGCACGCCCGCCACCAATCCGGCCTCGGTCAGCATGTGGACGTGTCAGCCCAGGTCTCGGCCGCCCAGGCGACACTCGCCCAGATCCTCGCCTACTCAGTTGGATCTCCTGACCCGGAGCGCTATGGCGGCGGGCTCAAGCTGCGCGGCGTCGGACTGCGCGGCACGGCCGACGTGCTCGATGGACACATCGTGATGACCCTCGCGCCGGGGCCGGCGATTGGGCACTTCGCCAACCACGCCGTCAAGTGGCTGCTCGACATCGGCGCTGTGGACGAGAGCCTGGGCGAAGAAGACTTTGTCACTTACGCGGACCGCGCAGCCGTCGGTCAGGCCGACCCCGAGCTCTTCCCTCGCGTGCAACAGATCATGCGCGAGCAGGTCGCCACGCGCACGAAGCAGGAGATGCTGGATATCTCAATCGAATACGACCTGCTGCTCGTGCCGGTCCTGGACATTGTCGACCTCGGCGCCAGCCGTCAACTGGAATCTCGGGCATTCTGGCGGGAGATCGAGCAAGAAGATGGCCGCGTGGTCACCTATCCCGGCCCGCCGCTCAAGGTCTACCTCGACGGCAAGGCGATAGACGGCCAGATGAGCACGCCTCCAACACTGGGGCAGGACAACGGGGCGGTCTACGGGGAACTCGGCCTGAGCGCGGTTGAGCTGGCGTCCCTGGAATCGGCAGGCGTGATATGACCGAACCGGCTGGACTGCCCGCAGGGACTGGACCGCTCTCCGGGGTCAAGGTGCTCGACCTGAGCTGGATCGTCGCCGGACCGACCGTCGGGCGTGCGCTGGCGGACTATGGCGCGACCGTGATCCGGGTCGAGTCGCCGACGCGCGTCGACACGGCGCGAGTGGTGGGGCCGTTCCATGGCGACGAGCCGGGCGTTGAGAACTCGGGACTGTACGGAAACGTCAACGCCGGCAAATGGGGCCTGACGCTCGATCTACGGGTCCCCAGGGCGAGAGACGTCTTCCGCAGGCTGGTCCAATGGGCTGACATCGTCTCCGAGTCCTTCACAGCCGGCATTCTGGGCCGCTGGGAGCTGGACTACGAGCATCTGCGTCGCGACAAGCCCGACTTGATCATGCTCAGCAGCACGCTGCTGGGACAGACCGGCCCCTACAACACGGTCAGCGGATTTGGCAGCCAAGGCGCGGGCATGGCCGGGGTCCAGTATCTCGTCGGCTGGCCCGACTATCCACCCGCCGGTCCGTTCGGTCCCTACACGGACTATCCGGCGCCGCGCTTCGCACTTGCGGGCCTGCTCGCCGCGCTGGATCATCGGCGTCGCACCGGTGAAGGCGTGTTCATCGATCAGGCCCAGGCCGAGGGCACGCTGCAGTTGCTCGCGCCGACGCTGATCGACTACAAGAACGGCGGCCCAGCACTCGAACGCCGAGGCAACGACGATCTGCAGATGGCCCCCCACGGCGTCTACCCCTGTATGCCTCCTGATGGCAGGACAGAGTCCTGGGTAGCCATCGCGGTCGCATCGGATGAACAGTGGATACGGCTTGCCCCAATCATTCGCGGAGACGCCTCATTGACGCTGCACGAGCGGCAGGAACGCAAGGACGCCATCGACGAACTGATTGCAGCGTGGACGAGTCAACGGGCCGCCGGCGAAGTCGAGGCGACCTTGCAGACACTGGGCATCTCCGCTCACGTCCTCTCGAACACCGAGGAGGCCGCCAACGATGCCCAGCTCATCCACCGCGATCACTTCCGCCGCCTGCCGCACGCGCTGCACGGCGAGACGGTAGTCGAGGGACCGCGCTACATCCTTTCCGACACCCCCGTCGACATCGCCCGTCCCGCCCCGCAGTACGGCGAGCACAACGAGCAGATTCTGCGCGATGTGCTCGGATTGGGCGACGAGGAGATCGAAGCGCTCGCCGTCTCGGGCGCGCTGAGTTAACCCCCCGCGGACATCCACTCGGCGATGCGTTCTCCCATCATCATGCAGGTGAAGTTCGTGTTGGCTCGGATCAGCGTGGGCATGATTGAGCCGTCGACCACGCGCAAGCCTTCGACGCCGTAGACGCGGCCCTCGCTGTCGACCACCGCGCCCTTGGCGGGATCGGGGCCCATCGGGCATGTGCACGTGGGATGCGCCATGCTCGTGGCCGTGGCATGGATCCACTCGTCGAGCTTCTCGTCGTCGTCAATGGTCTCCTGATCGATGTCGATTGGTCCCTGGTGAAATCGCGCCAGTGCGTCGGAGTGCGCGAGCTCCCAGGCCAGCCTGGCGCCTTCGCGCAGTCGCACACGATCGGCTTCGCTCTCATCCAACTTGAGATCAATCAGCGGATGCTGCGTGTGGTCGGCGCTCTGCAGCGTGACCGATCCGTATGAGTTGGGAAGCTGCACGCCAGGAGCAATACCGAAGACCCAATCCGACTCTGGTTCCTGCTCCTCCTCGCCGACCCACGCGCCAAAGCGGGCCTCTGGACCGATCAGGATGTGGCCCAGCAGGTACACCTGCATGTCGTTGAACTCGCCGGTCGCCGATGTGTACCGCAGCAGGGTCTGTGTGATCGGCTTCTCGGGATCGACCGTCCCGTCAACGGGCCAGAACAGCATCGGGGTCATTGGATGGTCCATCAAATGCTTGCCGACGCCGGGCAGGTCAACCAGCGACGGAATGCCGAGCTGGGCCAGTTCGTCGGCTGGGCCGATTCCGCTGCGCAGAAGGATCGCGGGACTCATGATCGCGCCGGCCGAGAGGATGATCTGCTTGCCCCGAACCTCTTGCAGCTCGCCGTCGCACTCGACCACGAGCCCGACGGCGCGGTTGCCTTCGAACAACACTCGGTCGACCAGGCAGTGTCCACGCACCGTCAAGTTGAGCCGATTGCGCGCTTGCGAGAGGAATCCCAGGTTGGCCGACCAGCGCGTCATCCGGCCCGGGCCGTCGCGGTTCATCGCGAGCGGAGAGATGCCCGTCGACTCCGGATCGTTCTGGTCGTTGGTCTCCTCGAATCCGTACGCCACGCAGGCTTCGTAGAAGCCGCGTTGAACCGGCTCGACTTCGTCGAGCTTCCAGCGGCGGACGGGGATCGGCCCGCCCTGGCCGTGGAAGTCGCCGCCCTCGTCCTTGTCGTCCTCGATCGATCGGAAGTAGGGCAGGCACTCCGACCAGGCCCATCGACTGTCGCCCGTCAACTCGGCCCAGGTGTCGTAGTCGCCCGGCGCGCCGCGAATCGCGACGCCGGTATTGACCGCGGATGAACCGCCGACCAGCTTACCGCGCGGCAAGGGCGCGTCCCGGTCGGGCACGAAGGTCGCAGAGAATCCCCAGTCGTGAGCAACGACCGATGGTTCGTGAATGCTGTTGATGTCGCCGGGCAGTGCGTCGAGCGAGGCGTAGTCCGGGCCCGCGTCGAGCAGCAGCACCGAGCGCGAGCGATCCTCGCTCAGCCGCGTTGCCAGCACCGCGCCCGACGATCCGGCGCCCACGATGATCACGTCGTACTCCATCCGACACCTCCTCGCGTTCTCATCTTGTTCACCTGCGAGCCTGAGGGTAAGACATGCCGGGCTCTGGTTGGTCAACATTCGGCGGTTCGTCGGGAAGCCGCGGTCGCGTCGCCAGGGCGATCCAAATGAGACCGCTCGCGGTACCGATCCCTGCGACCAGAAACGGCAGGGCCCAGCCATCGCTCAAGTCGCGCAGCACGCCGGTGAGCAGGCTGCCGCCGGCCGAATAGACCATCATCACCACGGAGGCCCAACCCATGATCTGACCGATATTGGCCGGTCCGAAGTAATCGGCGCGCAGGGTGTTGATGTTCGGACCGCGGCCGCCCCAGGCAGTCCAGTGCAAGACGGCGCCGAGGATGATCATCGGGAACGACTCGGCAACTGCGAGCACAACGGCCGCCGCGGCGTGACCGGCGATACAGGCGGCGATGATCACTCGCTTGGAGATGATGTCGCCCGCATAGCCTCCAACGAGCTGCGCTGCGATCTGGCAGACGGTGCCGATCACGATGGCGACCGCAGCGTGGCCAGGACCCAGACCGTCAATCTCTCCCACGCGAAGCACGAAAAACCCGCTCACGGCAGCCACCATCAGCAAGGGAGAACCGTGAGCGAAGGACAGCGCCCAGAAGGAACGAGTCCGCAGCGCTTCACGCGCAGTGAAGTCGCGGCGTCGTTGACTTGCCGTAGGAGGCGAGTCAGGTCGGGCTACAGTCGCCGCGCGCGCGGGTTCGGGAGTCTCGTCTCGATCTCCCGGTCGAACGATCAGCGTGGCGATCAGTTGCCCGACGACGAGAAGCAGAATGCCGGAGCCAATCGAGGTTGCGCGCCAGCCGACGCTGTCGATCAGCTCGGCAATCAGCGGCGCCATGAAGCTGCCGATTGCCAGCCCGGTCATCAGGTAGCCCATGGCTCGAGCCCGTGTGCGCTGGAACCAGTGCACGACGGCCACGGTCAGCGTCATGAATCCGCCAACGCCGGCGCCGATGGAAACGATGAAGTAGAAGAGGAAAAAGGTCGCCTGGCTGTTGACGAATCCGAACAGGATGAGTCCAATCCCCGTCGAGGCAATGCCGAAGCGCATCATCATGCGCGGGCCCCAACGGTCGATCGCCCAGCCCTGCAAGGGACCCAGCGCGCCCGACTCGATGCGCGTCATCGCCAGGGCGATACCGAACAGCGTCGCCGACCACATGAACTCGTCCTGCAGCGCGGCGACGTAGAAGCCGGTCGCGTGCATCACCAGGCCACCAAGCAAGATTTGCACCACGATCCCGCCGGAGACGATGTACCAGCCGAAGAAGACGCGCCCGCTGACGAAGCGCCGTAGCACGCAGATCAACGTAGCGTGCGCGGATTCAAACCCTGCCGGAACGGTTGGGACGCGACACGGCAATCAGTTCGGCGGACAGTGGGGACAACTGTCGCGCTGCGGCGACCACTTGAGCCAGCCGCGGACGGCTGGCCAAGGAAATCCAGAGCAGGCCGGTTGCCCCGGCGATACCGACAACCAGGAAACCCAGAGCAAAGTCTCCCGTCGCATCGCGCAACGTGCCGACGACCAGCGATCCCGCGACCATGAAGATCATCATCACAGTTGACGACCAACCCATGATCTGACCGAAGCTCGACGCGCCAAAGTAATCGGCCCGCAGCGCCGTAATCAGCGGACCGCGCGCGCCCCAGGCGAGGCCGTTGACGACCGAGCAGAGCAGGACCATCCAGTAGCTGTCGGCGATCCCGAAAATCACGCCGGCGGCACCATGACCGACCATGCAGAAGAGCAGGATCAACCGCTTGGAGACCACGTCGCCGAGGTAGCCCATCGTAAACTGCCCGACGAGTTGGAAGGCCGACATCACCGACCAGGCGGCGCCGGCCTCGGCGGCGGTCAATCCCTCAATCTCCTGGACGCGTGTGGCGAAGTAGACCATCATCCCCGAGATCACCATCAGCGGCGTCCCGTGGGCGAGCGCCAGCGCCCAGAAGGCCCGCGTGCGCATCGCTTCCCTAGCCGTGAAGTCGCGATGCCGGTAGCTGCTTGTGGAATCTGCCCTGCCAGGTTTCCCGCCATCGCTGGAGGACGCCGATCGCCTGGAGCCCCCATCGGGTTCCATCCCCTTCTCCCTGGGATCGCGGACAAAGAGCGAGGACAGCGCCATGCCGACGACCAGCAACAGCGCCGCCGACAGCATCGCGGTCCAGCGCCAGCCGACCGCATCGATCAACGCGCCCACGACCGGCGGCATGAATCCACCCAGGCCGAAGCCCATCGCCATGTATCCCAGCGCCCGCGAGCGCAGTCGCTCGAACCAGGTCACGGTAACCACCGAGATGGTCATGAAGCCTCCGACCGAGGCGCCGATAGAGATCAGGAAGTAGAAGCCGATGAAGCTGCCTTCGTCCCAGAGCCGGCTGAAGGCGAACATGCCCAGCGCCGTTGAGGCGATACCCCAGCGAATCATGGTCTTGGGACTGAATCGGTCTATCAGCCAACCCTGGATTGGTCCCAGGACGCCGCTCTCTATGCGAGTCAGGGTGAACGCGAAGGCGAAGAGCGAGGCGGACCAGAGGTACTCGGCCTTGAGTTCAGCGACGTAGAAGCTGAAGGAGTGCATCACCAGGCCGCCGATGAGCATGTTGATAATCATCCCGGCGGCGACGATGTACCAGCCAAAGAAGATGTCCCGGCGAACCAGTCGCGTGATCAGGCGCGAGCGCATACGCGCAGTATCAGGGATCGGCGGGTCGCTCCCGTTTGAATCCCGCACGCTGCGGCGCCGTCCGCGCCGCAGCGCCAATCACTCTGCGATTGGGTCGGAACATGGCGATCGGCTGGGCGGCGCGGAGCGGACCGGTGGCGGTGACAACTCGGACACCGGGCAGCCGCGGACGTCCCGCCATCAAGACCCAGATCGCTCCGGTAAGCGCCCCCAGTCCGAGCACGGTGAAGGGAATCGCATAGCTGCCGGTCGCGTCGAACAGGACGGACGAGAGGAAGCCGCCGACGGTCATAAAGGCCGACATCACAATCGACGACCAGCCCATGATCTGGCCGAAGTTGGACGCGCCGAAGTAGTCGGCCCGCAGCGCCGTGATCAACGGCGCTCGGGCGCCCCAGGACAATCCGTGGACAATCACGGCGAGCAGGATCATCTCGTAGGAAGTTGCGAACGCAAGCATGATCGCGCCGGCGCAATGCCCAAACATCGGTGGCGCCAGCAACACGCGCTTGGACATCCTGTCGCCCAGATAGCCCATGCCGAGCTGTCCAGCGAGCTGAGCGATGTTCATGATTACGTAGGCGATGCCGGCGTGAAATGCAGTCAGTCCGTCAAGCTCAGTGACGAGCAGGGTGAAGTGGACAAACACGCCCGAGACCACCAGCAGCGGTGCGCCGTGGGCCAGCGCGAGTCCCCAGAACGCTCGTGTGCCCATGGCCTCTCGTACGGTGAAGTCGCGATGACGGTGAGGATTGCCGGCAGAGATGGAAGCGGGCAATCCGGACGACTCGCCCTGCTCGGCTTGGCGGGGCCGGCCGTCCTTCTGCAATCCTCGATCTTCGGGCCGCCGCACGAACAGGAACGCCAGCGTCTGACCGACCGTAAACAACACGATTGCCGAGAGCAGCGCCGACCAACGCCAGCCGACTTCGGTGATCATCAGGCCGAAGGGCAGTGCCAGGAAACCGCCAAGTGCGAATCCCGTTGACATGTATCCCAACGCTCGCGACCGCATTCGCTCGAACCAGGTCACGACCGCAACCGAAACGGTCATGAACCCACCCACCGAGGCGCCGATCGCGACGATGAAGTAGAAGCCGATAAACGTCCCCTGGCTGTTGAGCTGGGAGAAGGCGAGCAACCCAATCGTGGTCGCGGCGATGCCGATGCGCATCATCGTCTGTGGACCGAAGCGGTCGATTAGCCAGCCCTGGATCGGGCCCAGAACGCCCGACTCGATCCGCGTGATCATGAAGGCGAGACCAAAGATCGTCGCCGGCCAGAGAAACTCAGCTTTGAGCTCGGCCACGTAGAAGTGGAAGGCGTGCATGATCAGCCCGCCCATCAGCATGTTGATGATGATTCCGGCGCCGACGATGTACCAGCCGTAGAAGACGGTGCGGTTCGATCCGAACAGTGCGGGCAGCACCCAGGTCCGTCCTCTTCAAGCCTCCCATGCCCGCTGCCATTGAACCGTCACGCGGCGACACCGGATCGGAACAGGTGACCAACAGGCAATCTATCGCCGTGGGGCCTCAGGGTCTGCGCTCTGGCATACTGCGCAGGCGCCTACCGGCCTATCGACAACACTCGGGTAACGAATCATGCGCCGGCAGACCGCCTGGAGAGGATCTTGGACGTGGCTACTCAGACCGGAATCCGCTCAGATGTGGATGCGATGGCGCAACAGCTCTCCAACTGGGGACGCTGGGGCGATGATGACGAGCGCGGTGCACTGAACTTCATCACGCCCGAGGTCTCGGCGGCGGCAGCGGCGCTGGTCTCGGACGGCGTCACCGTGAGTTGTGCGCTGGAACTGGCCAAGACGCCGGCCGCCGACAACCCAACGCCAGTTACGCACTTCATGACCGGCGCGGGGGATGTCAGCGGACTCGGCGGCTTGCGCGGGCTCGAGGCGACCGGCGACGGATTCGTGATCTCGCCGCACGGGATGGCCAACACCCACATCGACGCGCTTTGCCACATCCTCGACCAGGGCAAGATGTACAACGGTTTCCCCGCCTCCGAGGTGCTCTCGACCGGCGCCGCCAAGAACTCGATCATGGCGCTCGAGCAGGGCATCGCCACGCGCGGCGTTCTGCTCGACATCGCACGATTGCACGATGTCGACTGGTTGGAGCCGGGCTACGGCATCACGGTCGCAGACCTCGAGGCAGCCGAGGCGGCGCAGGGTGTGACGGTGCGCTCGGGCGACATCTTGCTCGTTCGCACCGGCCGCGACAACCGGCGCGAAACCGAGGGCGCATCGCCGCCCTTCTCCGGTATGGCCGGACTGCTGATGGAGACGTTGCCCTGGATTCGTGATCGTGAGGTCGCCATTCTCGGCTGCGATGGCGTGTCCGATGTGATTCCCTCGAACGTGGACGGCTCGCCGCTGCCAATCCATCACATCATCATCACTTACATGGGCGTGCACCTGATCGACAACGCCCGGCTCGGCCCGCTGGGCGAGGCATGTTGGGAACGCGAACGCTACGAGTTTCTGCTCACCATCGCTCCACTGCGCCTCGTCGGAGGCACCGCCTCGCCGATCAATCCGATCGCGATGTTCTAGGGGACGAAAGCGCTTGCCTCGGTCTAGATTCCCTCTCCCCCCGCTTCACGGGGGGAGATGCCGAAGGCAGAAGGGGGTCTGCGCCCATCGCTAACCGGGAGCGTCCCCCTTCAGTCCCTTCGGGACAGCTTCCCCCAGAGGGGGAAGCGGGACTGTCAGAGCACCTCTCGACCGCGTTCGCCGGTGCGCACGCGGACGGCTTCTTCGACATCCATGACGAAGATCTTGCCGTCTCCGGTGCGGTCGGAGCGGGCGCCGGCGATGATCGCTTCGATCGCCGGCTCCACGTTAAAGTCCGAGATCACCGTGATGATCTTCACCTTGGGGATCATGTCGACGGTGTAGAACTGTCCGCCGCGACCTGCCTGGACTACGCCGCCCTGGTAGCCGTGACCGGCGACGCGCTCGACGTGTAGACCGGTGATGCCTGCCTCGATCAGCTTGCGCTTGACCGGTTCCAGCGACTCGGGTCGGACGATCGCTTCGATCTTTTTCATGACAGCAACCTCTTCATCGCTTCTGCTCCGCTCGGAATCGGTTCGTCGATTGCCTCGCTCGCGTCCCAGCCGAATCCGATCTCGTCGTATTCGTAGGCCGGTTCGTTGTGTTCGCTGCGGTCGAGTCCAATCATTTCGTCGGTCTCACTCACGCGCAGAGGCATGAATCGCTGCACCAGCATAAGGATTCCGACGGACAGAGCGAACGACCAGGCGAGGGCGGCGAGGATGCCTACGACCTGCCGCCAGAGCAGATCGGCGCTGCCGCCGATCAAACCGTCGACGCCGCCAATCTCGGACACCGCGAAGATGCCCGTGGCAAACGCGCCCCAGATGCCTCCAACGCCGTGGACGGCAAACACGTCGAGCGTGTCGTCCATGTCGCGCCAGCGGTGCATCGCGCGGATGGCGAAGAACCCGAGCACCGAGGCGACCACGCCGATGCACAGCGCGGGGAAGAAGTTGAGGTAGCCGTCGGTCGCCGGCCATTGACCGACAAAGCCCGCTGCCGGAGTGATAGCGACGAGTCCCGCGACGGCGCCGGTCGCGGCGCCAATGATCGAGGGATGCCCGGCGTATCTCCAGGAGAGCAGCATCCAGGCGACCATGCCGCCGGCGGCGGAGATCTGCGTTTGGACGAAGGCGTTGATCGCGCCACCATCGGCGGCGAGCGCGGAGCCGGCGTTGAAGCCGAACCAGCCGAACCAGAGCAGTCCGGCGCCGATCACGACCTTGGACACGTCGTGCGGCCGGGTCTCTGCGACCGAGTCGCGGCGGCGTCCGACGAACAGCGCTCCGGCCAGCGCGGCCGCGCCTGCATTGATGTGGACAACCGTGCCGCCGGCGAAGTCGGCCGCGCCGAGGTCGAGCAGCCAGCCGCCCTCGGCCCAGACCCAGTGACAGAGCGGGGCGTAGACGATGGTGATCCAGAGCACCGTAAAGACGAGCAACGCCTTGAACGAGATGCGCTCGACGAATGCGCCGGTGATCAGCGCCGGCGTAATGATCGCGAACATGAGCTGGAAGGCCATGAACAGCAGATCATCACCTTCGAGTCCGCGCAGACCGAAGACGGTCAGGTTGCCCACGAATCCGCCGATATCTGTACCGAAGGCGAGCGAGTAGCCCCACAGCACCCAGACGACCGTGGCGACGCCGACCATGACGAACGACTGCATGATCGTCGCCGCGGCGGACTTGGCCCGCACGAGGCCGGAGTAGAAGAAGGCGAGACCCGGCGTCATCAACAGCACAAGCGCCGCCGATGTCAACAGCCAGGCAGTGTTTCCGGAATCCATACGCAACTCCCCATTGCCGGACGCAGCCGAGAAAGTGCAACTGACTCGACCGCTGCGTGTCCGTCCGCAGAACCAGTGGTCGTAGTCTCACTGAACCGATAAGCAATCTGGTTACGGACTTATGAATTCGCGTTGGGATCGGGTGATAATCTCCGCTCTATGACTTCCAGAGTTGATTCCGATGCACTCCCGCTGGCGGGCGAAGTGGCACTGGTTACCGGCGCCTCGCGCGGCATTGGTCGAGAGATTGCGTTGGAGCTCGCCAGGCAGGGCGCCGACATCGGCGTCAACTACACGTCGTCCGCCGACGCGGCCGAAGAGGTCGGCGCGCTGATCCGCTCGATGGGCCGGCGCGCGACTGTCGTCCGGGCGGACATCTCGGACCAGGAGGCGGTATCGGCGATGACGAAGTCGGTCGCGTCTGAACTGGGCCCGCCGACAATCCTGGTCAATAATGCCGGGATCACGCGTGACATGTTGGCGATGCGCATGAAGTCGACCGACTGGGACGCCGTCCTCGGCACGAACCTGACCGGATCGTTCTTGACCACTCAATCTGTTCTGCGGGGCATGCTGCGCGCGCGCAAAGGTCGGATCATCACGATCGGATCGGTGATCGGCACGGTCGGCAACGCCGGACAGGCAAACTATGCAGCGGCCAAGGCTGGTCTGGCCGGCATGACCCGCTCGCTCGCCCACGAGCTTGGTTCGCGTGGGATCACCGTCAACCTGGTCGCTCCGGGGTTCATCCAGACCGACATCACGGCCGACTTGTCGGAGGACGTGATTGGCAACGTGATGCAGCGGATTCCACTCGAGCGGCTGGGCGAACCGGCCGATGTCGCGCCGTTGGTCGCGTTCCTGGCCGGACCTGGCGGCGCGTACATCACCGGGCAGGTGATTCACGTGGACGGCGGCATGGTAATGGGCTGATTGACCGACTTGATTCAGGCCTGCGTATTGTTCGCAGTGCCGCACTTGACAGGGCGAACAGGACCAATCCACAACCGAGAGTCGGTAGAATTGAGCAGCGCACTCCGGCAACGCATCTCGCCAGGGTTGCCAGCCGAGCGCAGGAGCCGAGATGGAAACGCTCACGCTGAACGACGAATCCGCGGAAGAACCGCCATCCGGCGAGCACCCCGCCTTGACCGACGATGAGTATGCGCTGCTCTTCCCCGGGCAGGGCTCGCAGTCGGTTGGCATGGCGGGCAAGGTCTTGCGCGTCTATCCCAACGCCGAGCACTGGTTCACTCGCGCAAACGAGGTGTTGGATTACGACCTGCTCCACCTGATCGAGCACGGCCCGGAGGACCAACTGAACGAGACGACGCACTCGCAGCCGGCAATCTTCGTCGCCTCGGTTGCCTGGCTCGAGGCGCTTCGCGACACGTGGGAACGGGCTGGGCGGACACTGGCGCCCAAGGTCGTTTCGGGACACAGCATGGGTCAGATCACGGCGATGCTTGCCGCGCGAGCAGTGGACTTCGACGAGGCCCTACAACTCGTACGCAAACGCGCCGAGATCATGCACGCCGCCGACAGCTTGCGTCCAGGCGGTATGGCCTCGATCATCGGTCTGCGCGATCGGGTGTTGCGCAAACTCGTCGGCGAGGCCGCCAGCGAGGGCACACTCGTCGTGGCGAATGACAACTGCCCGGGACAGACGGTCGTCTCGGGCGATGAGGCGCCGCTGCGCAAGATCATGCGTCTGGCCGACGAACACGGCGCCCGGAGGGTCGTTCGCCTGCCGATCTCGATCGCTTCGCACTCCCCCTTGATGGACGGCGCGCAGGCGCACTTCGCCGAAGCCGTACACGCAATTCCCTGGCGCGATCCGGTTGTTCCAGTTGTGAGCAACATCTCGGGCGGGCTGATGCACAGCAAGGAACAGCTCTCGCACGAACTGTCCGAGGCGCTGACCGCTCCGGTGCAGTGGCAGCAGGCGGTAAAGACCATGGCCGCGCAGGGCTCAACGCTGTTCGTTGAGGCGGGGCCGGGCGACGTACTATCCAAGCTGGTCCGCCGCATCTCGCGCACGTCCTGGACGTTCCCATTGTCCGATGATGACGCTGGGCTGTCGATGCGGGACTATCCCGACAAAAGCGACGGGATTCCCAAGTAGTGGCCTCCAACAGCGTCTCATCGAATCGACGCGTCGTGATCACCGGCGTGGGAGCTGTCACACCCGTCGGACACGACATGCCGACAACCTGGCGCAACCTCGTTGACGGTCAGAGTGGGGTTGATCGGATCCAGCGTTTCGATCCCGATCACTGGGGCGTCAAGGTGCCGCTAGCCGCCGAGGTCAAGGACTGGGATCCGGAGCCGCTGCTGCCCGACGCCAAGGCTTTGCGCCACATGGATCTCAACACGCAGTACGGCATGGTGGCCGGCCTGGAGGCGCTGAACGATTCCGGCCTGGAAGTCACGGAAGACAATCATCACCGGATTGGAATCATCTTCGGCTCGGGCGGTGGCGGCATGGAGCTGGTCACCCGCTGGCAGGACACGCTGGTCGGTCGTGGCGCTCGCCGCGTGTCGCCGTTTGCGATGCCCAATCTGATCGCCGACGCGGCCTCTGGACACCTGTCGATCGCCACCGGTGCGACCGGACCGAACTACTCGCCGACCTCAGCCTGTGCAACCGGCGCCAACGCCGTCGCCGACGGGATGCTGCATATCCGCTCCGGTCGCGCCGACGCACTCTTGGTGGGCGGATCGGAGGCGATCATCCTGCCGCTGTTCCACATCTGCTTCGAACGAATGGGCGTGCTGGCAACGCCGGTCGAGCCGCTGTCGGCCTCATGCGCGCCGTATGATCTGCACCGCAACGGGTTCGTGCCCGGCGAAGGCGCGGCGGCGATGATGATCGAGGACCTTGACCACGCCCTGGCCCGCCGCGCTCCGATCTATGCCGAGGTCGTCGGCGGCGGCTCGGCCAACGACGCGCATGACATCGCCCAACCCGAACCCCATGGTCGCGGGCTGATGGTCAGCGTGCATCAAGCCCTCGACGAGGCGCAGATTGATCCCTCATGCATCGGATACGTTTCAACGCACGGAACGGCGACCAAGCTGGGGGACCAGGTCGAAGTGACCGCCTTGAAGCGAATGTTTGGCGCCCACGCCGATGACCTGGCGTTGTCGTCGATCAAGCCGGCGACCGGACACATGATGGGCGCTTCCGGCGCGTTGGAAGTGATTGTCTCAGCGATGGTCTTGAAGGACGGCGTCGCGCCGCCAACGCTGAACTACCAGACGCCGGATCCAGAGCTCGATCTTGATGTCATCCCCAACGAGGCGCGCGAGTTGAGCATCGATGCCGCGCTCTCGTTCTCCGTCGGACTCGGCGGACACAATGCCGCTGTGCTATTGAAGCGTTTCGAAGAGTGAACAATCCGATCCGACAATCCGAACGCCCGCCCGACGAGCGGATCGTGATCACGGGAATCGGCCCCGTGACCCCGATCGGCGTAGGCGTTGACGCATTCTGGGAGTCGCTGACAAGTGGACGATCCGGAGCTCGACGCGTGCCGGAGTTGGTCGAGGCCGGGCTCAAGGTGCAGATCGCAGCCGACATCCCCGAGTTCGATCCCGCCGAGTACATGGAGACCAAGTCAGCGCGCAGAATGGCCCGATTCGCACAACTTGCAGTCGCCGCATCGCGACTCGCCGTCGAAGACGCGGGGCTCGATCTACATTCCCGGGATCCGGAGCGAGTCGCTGCCGTGATCAACACCGGCGGCGGAGGCGTGACGACGATCTCGCAGCAAACCGAGGTGCTGAACAGCAAGGGTCCAGGCAGAGTCTCGGCGATGTTCGTACCGATGATGGCAGGCAATATGGCATCCTGCCAGGTCTCGATCGAACTCGGCCTGCGCGGTCCGGCGCTCACCTCGCTCGCCGCCTGCGCGGCAAGCATCTACGCCTTCATCGACAGTCGACAGGTACTGCTTGGCGGCGAGGCCGACCTCGCTCTCGCCGGGGGCACCGAGTCCAATGTCTCGCCGCTCGGCATCTCCGGACTCGCCAACATGCAGGCGCTTTCACGGCGCAACGAAACGCCTGAAGCAGCTTCACGACCGTTCGACCTGGACCGCGATGGCTTCGTCTTTGGCGAGGGCGCCGTGGTCTGCGTTACGGAATCGCTGGCCGGCGCGCGGGCCCGAGGCGCTCGCATCTACGCCGAGATTCTCGGTGGCGGACGCACCGCGGACGCGTATCACATCACCGCGCCCGATCCCGCAGGCGACGGCGCCGCGCGCGCCATGGCCACGGCATTGCGCAACTCGGGACTCAATCGGGATGAGATCGGTTACATCTGCGCCCACGGCACTTCGACCCCTTTGAATGATGCGATCGAGACCCGGGCAATCCGAACCGTGTTCGCCGAGCACGCCGACCGACTGTCGGTGTCCTCCGTTAAATCGATGACCGGCCACCTGATGGGTGCGGCAGGTGCGCTCTCCGGCGCCGCGACGGCGCTCGCCCTGTACCACGGGGTGCTGCCGCCCACGATCAATCACGAGACCCCCGATCCAGAGTGCGACCTGGATTATGTTCCCAATGAAGCCCGGGACTGCGATCTGCAGGCTGCGCTGGTGAACGGCTTCGGCTTTGGCGGACAGAACGGTGTCGTAGCGCTCTCGCGGGTTGATAACTGACCTTCTACCCTCAGTCCCATACCCGGCAGATGTCCGACAGCCGAGGCAGGAGCCGCCACATGTCCGATGACAACAGCCTGCTCGCCCGTGTCTCTCAGCTTGTAGCCGACCAACTACGCCAGCCGCTCGATAAGGTCACCGCCGAGGCTCACCTGATAGACGACCTTGAGGCCGATTCCCTGGACATCGTCGATCTCACCATCGCGGTCGAGGAAGAGTTCTCAACCGACGAAACACATCTCGAGATTCCTGAAGAAGATGCCGCGGAAATCCGCACAGTGCAGGATCTCATCGACTACCTCGTCAACGCCGGAATCGAGTGATCATGCCGTTGCGCCGCATCACTGCAAGCGCAGGCGGCGCCATCACACTCTCTGGCAGCGACCTCGCCTCCGAGGCGATCCGCCTCTCTGCAGGACGCAGCGCGCTTAATCGCCAAGCAGTCGGCCCGACGGCGCTCATAGTCGCCGAAGGTGAGCTTGCCGTCGGTACGCTCGACGACAACGCGACGCTCACTGCCGGCGAAGGCGTCTTGCTCCTGGCCGACGAGCCGTACTCGCTGGTAGCGGAGACTGACTCGCTGGCGCTGTTGTTCTCGGTGCCCGAAGCGGGCAAGCGACCAGAGCCCTAGGCACTGATCCTGCTTCGCCCTGAGGGAAGCTGTCACGATGTGACTGGAGGACAGCCGCCGCGCAGGGCGACCATGGCGAGACTGCGAGATTGCGGGACTGCGAGACTGCGAAACGCCCATCGCTGTGATTCCAGGCCCTGCCTGGAATCTCGATCGGGATCCCTCATTTATCTACTTGACGCGAGACCTCCGCCACAGGTTCGGGGGCGGGTCTCGCGGGAATGAGAAGATCCGGAGTTGAGCGTCTACGCAAGGAATTCCGAGGCCGCGGGTACCGTGACCCGGCAAGCACCACAAGGCCCCGACTGCGCGAGGCTGACTCTGGTTGGTCCGCAAGTGTCAGCCGAAGGGAATCGGACTGACGTGTGGAACTCCGGCGCCACTAGGGCCCGATTGCGAGGACCTTCTCCGGCTGCCAGGTCGCGGCGCTGAACTCGTCCTGGCGAAGCACGGCGGCGACATGCCTGTCCTGGGTCAGGGCGAGCGCCTTGCTCCAGCCGGCGACTGGTGCGTGTCGAATCGGCTGGCCCTGCTTGACGCGTTGCAGTTGCTCGCCCTGGACCTGGAAGTGCGGCCAGTCAGGGAAGAGGTCGGCTGGAGAGATTGCCAACGACCAGATCTCCCCTGCATCGGCAGCAGCCTCCAGGGCACCGGGCGAGTGACCATCGGCGGCGCTGATCGGCCCGATACAGGTGCGGCGCATCTCGACCACGTGCGCTCCGCAGCCAAGCGCATTGCCCAGATCTCGGGCGATCGCGCGCACATACGTACCCGTGCTGACCGACATCCTCAGCCGAATACGAGGCACATTCAACTCAACCGCCTCCAGCTTATGCACGGTGACCTTGCGCGGCTCCATTTCCACATGCTCACCAGCGCGAGCGGCACGATACGCCGCGACGCCATCACGCTTGACAGCGCTGTACTGCGGCGGAATCTGCTCGATTTCCCCTCGAAAGCTCACCAGGGCAAGCTCGACCTGCTCTGAAGTGAGGTCGTCCACCGGCGCCGATGCGACGACTTCACCTTCGCGATCGTCGGTGTCCGTGGACTGGCCCAGCAGGATGGTCGTTTCGTAGGACTTGCGATACGACGCCAGGTATTCGTTCAACCGCGTCGCCGCGCCGACGAAGATAGGCAACAGGCCGCTGGCCAGCGGATCGAGCGTGCCTCCGTGACCGACCCGGCGCAGCCCGGTCCAACGGCGGATGGCGCGGACGATGTCATGCGATGTCGGACCAGTTGGTTTATCGACGAGAAAGACCAGACCGGGATGGAAGCGCTCTCGGCGTCGGCGGCTCATGTCGATCCCAGCGAGCGGATCCGCTCCTGTACATCCGCCGCACCGGCGATGCGCGGGTCAAACTCGAACGTGAGCCATGGCACCCGCTTCATGTGAAGGCGCTTGCGAATCGTGCGATGAATGAACGGAGCGGCATGGCTCAGCGCGCCTATTGCCGCGGCAGCCGCTTCCAGTTGTTCATCCGGTTGGGCATCGGGACTACTCATCGTGGAGACAAACACTGTTGCGTTGCCCAAGTCCCTTGATGCTCGCACCTCGGTCACGCTGAGCAGCGCAACATCGAGCCTCGGGTCCTTGAGCTCCCGCGCGACCACTTCGGCGATGGTGTCGCGCAGCAGGTCGTTGACCCGCTCCATGCGGTCGATGCCACCAGCATCGCGCGCGGACCCAAACGGCCGGCCTGCCTTGTTTCGCACCGAGCGCGCCGTCCCTACCGCCGCGCTCATCGCGACACGTTGCGGATTTCGCCACCCTGGACGATCCGCGACTGGGTCTCGATGTGGAAGAACTCGAGCTGGTCACCGGCCTCAAAGGTGTCGAAGCGGGCTAGCGCGACACCAAACTCCTGGCCCGCGTCAACCTCCTGCACGGTGTCCTGGAAGCGGCGAAGGCTGGCGATCGACGATTCGGCGATCTGCTCGCCATTGCGGTACACGTGAACCTGCGCGTCGCTGCGAATGTTGCCGTCGAGCGATCGACAGCCGGCGATGTTGCCCAGTCCGCGAATCGGAAACACTTGCAACACTTCGGCGTGGCCGTCCACGACCTGCATCTGGACAGGTTCGAGCAGGCCGCTAATCGCTGCTTCAACCTCTTCGATCACGTCGTAGATGATCGAGTAACGCCGAATCTCGACGCCTTCCTGCTCTGCCAGCCGCTCCGCTCCCGGTTCCACCGGTGTGCTGAAGGCGATGATCAGACCCCCCGACGCCAACGCCAGGTTGACATCGGCCACCGAAACCGGTCCGGCGCCGGCGTGAATCACCTTGACCGTCACCTCTTCGTTCGACATCCGTTCCAGTTCGTCTCGCAGGGCTTCCACCGACCCAACGACATCCGTCTTGACAATCAGGTTGAGCGCCGAGACGTCGCCTCGTGAGATCTCGCCGAACAGGGCGTCGAGCGTCGCCGAATGCTGGATGTGCGCGTCACGAGCCTCGCGCTCGCGACGCGCCTGCACGTAGATACGCTTTGCCTCGCGATCGTTGCTCACCGCTCGGAAGGCGTCTCCCGCCTCCGCGACTTCCTGCAGGCCCAGCACGACGACCGGCATCGATGGTCCCGCCTCCGCAATGCGGTTGCCGACGAAGTCGGTCATCGCCTTGATCCGGCCCCATGTCTGCCCGGCCAGCACCGCGTCGCCCTGTCGCAGCGTGCCGCGTTGCACAAGTAGCGTGGTCCGCGGTCCCTGCCGGCGGTCAAGTTCCGCCTCAAGCACAACGCCGGACGCCATCCTCTGGGGATTGGCCGAGAACTCCGAGATATCGGCAACCAGCAGGATGGTGTCGAGCAGGTCGCTCATGCCATCGCCGCGGGTCGCGGAGACGGGCACTAACGGCACATCGCCGCCGTACTCTTCGATCTGAACGCCGGCATCGGCGAGGCTTGCCTTGACCCGGTCGGGGTTGATGTTGTCCAGGTCCATCTTGTTGAGCGCGACGACAAAGGGAACACCGGCGGCGGTGATGTGATTGATCGCTTCCTGGGTCTGGGGCATCACGCCATCGTTCGCCGCCACGACCAGGATTGCGATGTCGGTGGCTTGCGCTCCCCTGGCCCGCATCTCAGTGAACGCCGCGTGGCCGGGAGTATCGATGAAGGTAATCAGTCGATCGTTTGCCTGCGCCTGGTAGGCGCCGACGCGCTGCGTGATACCGCCCGCTTCACCGTCGGCAACGTTGGCGTCGCGAATGTAGTCGAGCAGCGACGTCTTGCCATGGTCGACGTGGCCGAGCACCGCCACAACTGGCGGTCGCATTGCCAGACTTGCCGGATCATCCTCTTCCTCAACGGCCCCCAGCAGATCGATGGTGGACGGGGCCTGTTCCTCCTCAACGACGTCACCAGCCTCCTCGGGCTCGAAACCGCGATCCATCGCAACGATTGCCGCGGTGCCGTAGTCCAGCGTCTTGGAAACGTCGGCCATGACCCCGTTGGTCATCAAGGTCTTGATGATCGACACTGGGGTATCCCCGAGTAAGTCGGCGAGCTCGCGAACAGTCAGCGTGCGTGGAATCTGGACAGTAGATTCCTGCGCCGTCTGGGGGTGTCGAATGGTCTGTTGTGTCGCCATAGCGTGTTCCGCCCTGTCAGGGTACGTCGGCAAACTGGGAGATGGAGTGCAGGATCGTGTCGGCAACTGGCCGGCGCAGCGCACGAGACAGGTGCCTAGGACCTGACGCTGCCGTCGAGACGCAGCCCGACTGACGATGGATGTAGGCGCCGCGACCAGCGGCGTCGTCGCTGATCACGATGTTCCCGTCCGGTTGGCGAACAACGCGCAACAGTTCCGCCTTCGGCGCCAGTTGTCGGCAGCTCACGCAGCGGCGCCGCTCTGGACGTACTGCTGATCTGCGCGTGTGTGACGGACTGGGGACGGACATTGGATTCCTTCGTACTGCGCGGGGCTGGAACCCGCGTCGTCGTCAGACGGAGCGAAGAAGCTCGTGGCACGGGCCTAGAAGTCTTCCTCGTATTCCATGTACTCCGCGTAAGGATCGTCTTCGAGACCCTCATCGACTTCGTGGTAGCGCGGACGCCGGCGTCGGCGATCGCGCTGCGCCTGTTGCTCCTGCTCGCGCCGCAACAGTTCCTCGCCAAAGCGAATCTGGCCGTCGTCTCGCGCCGCCGGCGCAAGCTCAGTCGCCTGCAGCGCCGGTTCGAGCTCCGGCTCTTCCTCGGCGACTTCCGGCTGCTGTGCGGGCTCGGCGCGCGGCGCGGAAACCTCGACAACCGGCTGAGAGGGCGGCAAGGGAGCAGGCTCAACGGGCTGCGCGACCTGGGCCGGCTGGACCGGTTCGGGCGCGGGGACCGGTTCCGGTTCGATCGCGACTTCCTCTTGCGGCACAAATGGACCGCGGCCTTCCTGGAGCATGCGCTCGGCCACGGTCTGCGGCTTGATGTCAATTCGGAACCCGGTCAACCGCGCCGCCAGCCGGGCATTCTGGCCTTCTCGGCCAATGGCGAGGCTGAGCTGCATGTCCGGTACCGCGCACTCGGCCGTGTTGGTCTCTCGGTCGATGCGCACCGCCAGGACCTGTGCCGGGCTGAGAGCATGTTCGACGAAGCGACGCGGGTCGCGATCCCACTGGATCACATCCACGCGTTCGCCGTGCAGTTCGTTGACGATGTTCTGAATGCGCATCGCGCGCATGCCAATGCAGCTACCGATCGGGTCGACGCCGGTCTGCCGCGACCAGACCGCAATCTTGGTGCGGTGACCCGGCTCCCGCGCGACGCCGCGAATCTCCACCACGCCGCGCGTAATCTCGGGAACCTCGATCTCGAACAGGCGGCGAACGAAATCGGGCCGAGAACGCGAGATGACAATCTGCGGACCCTTGTTGGCTCGCAGCACTTCAACCATGATCGCCTTGATCCGCTGACCCGAGCGGTAGCGTTCCATTCGCACCTGTTCCGGCCCCGGCATGACCGTCTCGGTGTGATCGGCGAGCTCGACAATCACCTGGTGCGGCTCGACGCGCTGCACGTCGCCGCTGATGATGCCGCCTTCTTCACCTGAGTACTTGGCGAACACTGCCTCGCGCTCGGCTTCGCGCAGCGCCTGCAGCACGACCTGCTTGGCAGTCTGCGCCTCGATTCGTCCGCCCACGTTTTCGATGTCGTGCTCCTGGCGCAGGGTTGAGCCGATGTTCACGCTCGGGTCGATTTGCCGGGCGCGATCCAACTCGATCTGCAAATCCGGATCCGAGATGTCCTCTTCGATTTCGACCACTTCGCGCTCGGAAGCAACGGCCATGTTGCCGTCGTAGCGATCGATGCTGACGATCACGTTGCCCGGTAACTCGTAGCGGCGCTTGACAGCCGCGGCCATGCCCCGCTCGACGGCGCTAAAGATCACCTCGTCATCGAGGTTCTTGTCCGAGTGCAGCTGCTTGATGGCCAGCAGAAAGTCGGTCTTCATTTGTGGGAAACCTGCTGATCGTTGCGCTTGATGATCCGTGCGTGGGGCGCAGGATCAGACAGGACAGCCCGACCCACACCCATCTTCCGCACCTCTTAACTATACACCGAGCCCCGGCGGATTCGCAGCGATCTATCAAGCGGTAGTCAGCCGCTTATCGAGTTCAACGCGGAGCGAGCCTCGTCGGCCGCCTGCGAAAGCGGGACCGCTGCGGCCTCAGCCTCCCGCCGAAGCTTGAGTTCGACCTTGCCCTCCTTCAGTCCGCGCGAACCAATCGTGATCCGCAGAGGCGCGCCGAGCAGGTCGGCGTCGTTGAACTTGACGCCTGCGCGTTCATTGCGATCATCGGTCAGCACCTGCAATCCCGCATCGGACAGCTCTGACTCAACCCTTGAAACTGCCTCGGCAACGTCGTCGCCGCCACCAAGCGGGACGATGTGCACGTCGAAGGGCGCGACCGCGCGCGGCCAGACGATGCCGAGTTCGTCGTGATTGGCCTGGACCACGGCCGCCATCAGGCGTTCGATGCCGATCCCGTAGCAGCCCATGATCGGAGTGCGACGCTCGCCGTCGGCGTCCAGGAAGGTCGCTTCCATGGGATCGGCATAGCGCGTGCCTAGCTTGAAAATGTGTCCCAGCTCGATGCCCCGCTGCATCTCCAGCTCTGCGCCGCACTGAGCGCAGAGATCGCCTTCCCGAGCCATGCCAATGTCGGCCACCGTACCGGCGGTCCAGTCGCGGCCGTAGGTCACGTTGTGCAAATGCGTGTCGGCCCGGTTCGCCCCCGCGACGAATCCGCCGGCGTCGACAACGCTCGGGTCTGCGACAACGCGGGCCGGATCGACGCCGATTGGCGACGCGTACCCGGCCACCCATCCAGCCGCCTCGACCTCTTCGGGTAGCAACGGCCGCGCTTCCAGCGCGTCCAGGGCGTTGATCAGCTTGAGTTCATTGACCTCGAGATCGCCGCGAATCACTGCGAATATCGGTTCTCCATCGACCAGGAAAAACGCGGCCTTGGCTGTTGCTTGCGGGGGTATGTCAAGATAACTCGCCAACGCCTCAATCGTGGCGATGCCCGGGGTGGCCACTTCCTCAATCGCTCCCTGGCTGCCCGCCGACTCGCCGCGGGCGAACTCCGCTCGTTCCTGGTTCGCCGCATAGCCACATGATTGGCAGAGGATGATGTTGTCCTCG
Organism: Dehalococcoidia bacterium; assembly: GCA_965211635.1. Classification (GTDB taxonomy): domain Bacteria; phylum Chloroflexota; class Dehalococcoidia; order Bin125; family Bin125; genus Bin125. The sequence goes on along the minus strand of OZ242948.1, from coordinate 2,900,326 downwards.
CCGATCTCGGTCAGAAAGATGAACTCCTCCGACTGTTTGCCGCCAATCGCGCCCGAGTCCGCCTGGACCGCGACCACCGGCACGCCGCAGCGGCGGTAGATGTTGTAGTACGCCTGACGCATCGCCTCGTAGTTGAGTTGAAACGCTTCGTCGTCGACATCGAAGGTGTAGGCGTCCTTCATGATGAACTCGCGCACGCGCACCAGTCCGCCGCGCGGGCGCGGCTCGTCACGGAACTTGGTCTGCATCTGAAAGACGCTCTGCGGCAGATCGCGATACGACTGCACGATCTTGCGAAACAGGTCGGTGACCGATTCCTCATGCGTCGGCGCGAGCACCATCGTGCGCTCGCGCCGGTCTTTGAGGTGGAACAGCACGGGACCGTATGAATCGGCGCGCCCGGACTCTTCCCACAACTCGCGTGGCTGGATCGCCGGCATTCGCATCTCTTGCGAACCTGCCGCCTCCATCTCCTCGCGGACGATCTGTTCGATCTTGCGTAACGTTCGCCAGGCAGGCGGCAGAAACGAGTACACGCCGGCAGCGAGCTGCACGATCAATCCGCTGCGCAGCAACAGTTGGTGATTGGCGGAGTCGGCGTCAGCAGGCGCCTCTCGCAGCGTGCGGCCAAACAGCCTGGACATTCGTGTGATGGGCATTTCGCCAACTCTCGGGCAACGGCGCTGTTGAAGCGACGATATCAGCGGTTCCGCCGCCCCAATCGCTCAAGCCGTCGGCCCAGCTCGAAGTTGTCCCAGGTCAAGAAACCCAGCCGACACGCAAAGCCGGAGCCGACAAGCGCCACGACCATCGAGAGCCCGATTCCCAACTCGTCTGTCAGTCCCCCAACTGGTACGAGCAGTGCGCCGCCAACCCCTCCCAGCCCCGCAAACGGGGCAGCCCAGAGCGACCCCCTCGCTCTGCGCGGCAGACTCAGCACGATCCAGCTCAGCATCGAGATCAACAGCCAGGCCGCGACGAAGAGGGTCAGGAAGATTGCATCGAACAGCACTCGTCAACGGTACGATGCACGTGTCCAGCCTGGGGAGGACAGACAAGATGACGGAGACGATCCAGTTGACCGGCGAGCTACGCCGCAATCCAACCCGAGCGGTCAAGGTCGGCGATGTGACGATCGGCGCGGGGAATCCGATCGTCGTCCAATCGATGGCAGCTACACGCACGCAGGACATCGAAGCCACAGTCCGTCAGGTCAAGCTGCTCGAGGCAGCGGGCGCGGACCTGGTTCGTGTCGCGGTCGACTCGCGCAAGGATGTCGAGGCGCTGGCTTCCGTGCGCGAACAGACCAACGCTCCGCTATCCGTCGATCTGCAGGAGAACTACCGACTCTGCACCCAGGTCGCGCCGCATGTGGACAAGATTCGCTACAACCCCGGACACCTGCATCATCACGAGAAATCCAAGTCGGTGCGCGACAAGGTCGCGTTCATTGCCGAAACCGCCGCGCAGCACGACTGCGCCGTCCGCGTCGGCGTGAACTGCGGCTCGATCGATCCGAGAATGCTGGAGCGCTACCCCGACGATCACGTCTCCGCCATCGTCGCCTCCGCAACCGAGCACTGCGGTTTGTTGGATGAACTCGGCTTCGATCGTTATGTGGTTTCACTCAAGGATTCCGACTGGAAGCAAGTGGTCGAGGTTAACGGGAGGTTCGCCTCGGAACGACCCGACGTCCCGTTGCACCTCGGCGTGACCGAAGCAGGCATGCCGCCGGAGGGCGTGATCAAGACGCGCGTTGCGTTCGAGCAGCTCGTCTCGCAGGGCATCGGCGACACCGTCCGCGTCTCGCTCACGGTCCCGTTCGACGAAAAGGGTATGGAGATCCACGTCGCGCGGGAAATCCTCGCTGACATCGCAGCCGGGCGCTTCCGCTCCGTCCCGCCGAAGTTCGACGAGGGCCTCAACATCATCTCCTGCCCATCCTGCTCGCGGGTCGAGAACGAGAAGTTCGTCGACCTTGCGCAGGACGTCAAGGAGATGACCGAGTACGCCTCCGAGTACGACATCACGATCGCCGTGATGGGCTGCCGGGTCAACGGCCCAGGCGAAACGGACGATGCCGATCTCGGCCTCTGGTGCGGCCCGCTGGCGGTCAACCTCAAGCGCGGCGAGGAGTCCCTGGGGCACTATCCCTACGACGAAATCCTCCCCCGCCTGAAGCAGGAGCTGGACGAGATCATCGAGCAGGCGTCTGCGTAAGCGCGTTTGCACGCAAGATGCCTCGCCCACGCGTCCCTCGGCTCCGCGAGAGCCCGGATACCGTCGACAAACTCTGGGAGCATGGGGTGACCCTCGACGACGCCTTCGACGTCGAGGAGATTGCCCCGGAGGTGTTTCGGCAGAAGGCGAGGTTAATCCTGCGCAGCGACGGCACACTGCATCAGCAACCTGCGCGCCTCAGAATGATTGGGCCGAATCGCGGGGAACGCATGATCACCCTGATCATCGAGTATCCTGACATGGAAAACCTCTCGACAATCGTCACCGGGTACTGGTCCAGCAAGAGCGATCAGAACGACTATCGTCAACGCAGAGGTGGCAGACGATGACGACCGAATCAATCAAGACATCTACGGCAGAGCCTGGAACCGACCTATTCGCCCTGGTCCTTGACGAGCGCATTTCCGGAATGGAAATCGACATCACCCGAGACGAGCTCCGTCTACTCGTTCGTGCCAGCCGGATTGCGGGTGTCAGTCCGGTTGACTTCTTGCGCGAGGCGACACTCGCCAAGGCGCTCGAGGTGATTGACTCTGAAACAGATCGTGGCGAAACCGCTGCCGCCGACTAGCTGTCCACGTCCACGCCGTACGGTACGCCGCTCAGATCCCGTCCCACGGCCTGCAGTGCTGCGCGGATCTCGCGTTCCGTGCTCTCGTAGCGACCCTCTCCGATGTGCCGGTAGCGCACGCCCATCTCCGCCTCATCGGCCGGACCGATCAGGTATTTGGCCGGCCAGAAGCGGTTGCGATACGCGCGCCAGGTGCGAGCGTCGGTGTCCAGGGGCACCGAGTACCGGATGCCGTGTTGCTCGATAGCATCCCTGATCCTCACCGGATCTTCCTCGTACGCAAACTCCGGTCGATGCACGCCCAGGATCACGAGGCCGTGCTCCCTGTACTTCTCGTCCCAGGCGGTCAGATACGGAAGTGTGTTCTGGCAGTTGTAACAACCGAACGTCCAGAAATCGATCAGCACCACGTTGCCCTTGGCCAGCTCGCGTGCAATCGTTGTCGGCTCGCCGTTGAGCCAGCCGACCAGACCGGTCAGGTCCGGCGTGGTCGCTTCTGCCCGAATCGCGGCGGCCCGAGCGAGCAGACGACGTTCGCTGTACGAACTGCGGTCCTGCAATTGCTCAACCATGACGGCATTCGAACGGTACCAGCGCTGCGGACTAGCGTTCGCCGGCAGAATGGAGCGTCGGGGCATGACATCCACATCTTCCAGTCGCAGCCCAAACTCGGCCCGACCGTCAGCGAGGCGACGCGCGATGATTTCAGTGTCGAATCCATTGACATCGATCCGGGAACTAGTGTGCCAGTGATCAGTCCGCCAACTGTGCTCGACGTTAGCTTGAATAAAGCGGCTCTTCGGATACCTGACTCCCTCTTCGGTTCGTAGACTGAACTCAAACCGATTGTTGTCATCCAGCCGCGCACGCACCTCGAGCGAAAAGGTTGGCACTGGGTCTGCTGTTGCGCCGACCTCGAACATCGCCATTGCACAGAAGGATGCCGCCAGTACGACCAGCAGCCTCACGGCCCTCATCCGCGTCATGGCCCGGCTCCCCGCCGTTCAACCGCCAAAGGTCTCGCCATCGAACCGATCGATCGTCGTGAATCCCTCAACGGAACCCCGCTTCAGCGTCGTCAGTTGCTTGACCGGTTTGCCGATCGGCAGGAAGGCCGCGATCGCGTAATGGTCGGGCAGACCGAGGATCGGCTTGAGCTCGGGCTCGTTGGCAATCGGAATCGTGGTCAAGGTGCCGCCGTAGCCCTCGTTTCGAGCCATTAGCAGCAGACTCCAGACGAACGGATAGATCGAGCCGCCGGAGATCACGCCGACGCGGTCCAGTTCCTTGTCGACCGAAGCGACGACGCCCAGGTCGACGCAGACCGCGAGCAGCACCGGCGCCTCGATGTACGGATCCATCAGTCGCCGCGGCATGGGGATGTTGGCGGCGGTCTCGTCGGTGACGCTCGAGGGAAACGCCGCGTTCCAGGGGCCCTCGCCGGCCTGCTGCATGGCGACGTAGCGCTTGGCCGGACGCTCGGCGGCGTGGGCGATGGCGGCGCGAATCTCGGGGTCGCGCACAACGATCACGTGCCAGCCTTGCCGGTTGCCGCCCGACGGAGCGAAGCGAGCATGCTCAAGCATGCGCTCGATCACATCGTCCGGTACCGGATCGTCAGTGAATTGTCTGGCCGCAAACGTGGTGCGGATGACCTCGGTGATGTCCATGTCTGCTCCTAGAGTGACTTTGGAGCGAAGTCTACGTGAGCATCCTCGAAGCAATCGTCCTCGCCATCGTGCAAGGTCTGACCGAGTTCTTGCCGGTCTCCTCGAGCGGACACCTCGTGCTCGCCCGTTGGCTGTTCGGCTGGGACGACCCGGGGCTCGATTTCGACGTCGCAGTGCATGTCGGCACGCTCGCCGCCATCCTGTTTGCCTTCCGGCGCGAAGTCTGGGGCGTGCTGCGAGGGCTGCGCAATGACACGGACACGGTCGAGGGACTGAAACCGCGACGGCTCATCTGGCTCGGACTGATCGGGACGATCCCAATCGTGATTGTCGGCGGCTTGCTTTACCAGACGCTTGAGCAGGAGCTGCGCGGCGCGACATCCGCTGGTGCATTCCTGTTGGTCACGGGGGCACTGATCGGCATCGCGGAGTGGCGGGCGCGACAAGTGAGCGATCCGGCACCGCTGGCCGAGCTGGGTAGCCGGCAATCGTTGGCGATTGGCCTGGCCCAGTGCCTCGCCATCCTCCCCGGTATCTCACGCTCCGGAATGTGCATCGTCGCCGCGATGTCATTGGGCCACAGTCGCGAGGCGGCGGCGAGGTGGGCCTTCTGGCTGTCGATGCCTACGCTCGCGGGAGCGGGCGTGCTGGCCGTGATCGACGTGGCCGAATCTACTGACCCTGTCGATACAACGGCGCTGGTGGTTGCAGCACTGATCTCGTTCGCGACTGCACTGGTCGCCATTCGAGCCTTGCTCTGGCTCGTTCGGGGACGGTCGCTGATTCCGTTCGCGGCCTACTGCCTGATCGCAGGTCTGGCCGTGCTCATCGCGCGAGCGGCAGGCGCGTAGTCACCACGATTTCTCACTGAACGCACGTAGGGGCGACCCTTGTGGTCGCCCGTTTCGCGTCACGGATCAAACTGGAGCATCGACACCGCGCGCGGGCGACCACAAGGGTCGCCCCTACATGTGGATTGCAGTTGTCTCAGGGCCGGACGCCGTAGAGCGGCTTTCGGTCCAGCTCGTAGGGCAAGACCTTGTAGGCCCGCTCGACGAACTCCTGCAAGTAGCTGCGCGTCTCGCGCGGATCGATGATCTCCTCGATGCCGAACGTCTCCGCCGTGCGGAAGACGCTGCGGAGCTGGCGCAGCTCGGTCTCGATCTCCTCGCGCTTCGCCCCGGGATCGTCAGCCTCGGCGATTTCGCGCCGATAGGCGGCGTCGACGCCGCCCTCGATCGGGATCGAGCCCCACTCGCCGGAAGGCCAGCCCAACCGGTAGTTGAGCCGCGTGGGATTGCCGGTCGCCATGCCGGCCATGCCGTAGCACTTGCGAATCACGATCGTGAGCTGCGGCACGGTCGCCTGCAGGCCGACCCACATCGCGCGCATCCCCGCCCGCAGCGTGCCCTCCCGCTCGGCTTGTTCGCCAATCATGAAGCCGGGCACGTCGACCAGGTAGACCACGGGGATGTGGAAGTAGTTGCACAGCTCGAGGAAGTGGGTCTGTTTGTCCGAGCCGTCGCGATCCAGCGCGCCGCCGTTCTTGCGCGGATTGTTGGCGACGATGCCGATCGGCAGGCCGTCTACGCGTGCGAACCCGGTGATCACGGCGGTGCCCCAGTGCGGCTTGACCTCGAAGAAGTCGCCACCGTCGACGACCGAGCAGATCAGGCGGTGCATCGAATACGGGCGGCGCGTGTTGCGGGGGACGAGGTCGATCAGCGCCTCGCCCGCGCCCTGAGGCGCGTGGACGATTGGCGCAGCCGGAGGTAGCTCGTTCACGTTGTCGGGCAGGTAGGAGAGCATCGCCCGGATCTGGCGGAAGGCGTCCTGCTCGTCCTCGGCCTCGTTGTCGATGCAGCCCGACGTGTGGACGTGGACCTGCGAGCCGCCCAACGACTCGTTGGTCACGTCGTGGCCGATGCCGCGCTTCACCACCGGCGGACCGGCCGCGAACATCGCCGAGCGGCCCTTGGTCATCACGCTCCAGTGCACCATCATCGCGCGGCCCGACGGCCCGCCAGCGATTGCGCCCAATACCGCGCCCAGAACCGGCACGTTCTGCATCGCTTCGATTGAGGTGACGAACGACCGGCCCGTGCCCGCCCCGTTGGGCAGATACGTCGTGCCCATCTTATTGGTCGCGCCCACGTTCGCGCCCGCGCCATCGATCAAGAGAATGAGCGGAATCCGGTATTCGAGCGCCAGCTCCTCACAGAATCCGCCCAGCCCGCCCTTCGAGCGCTGCATGGGGAACAGCGCCGAGCCGCCCTGGATTGTGAAGTCCTCGCCACCGACCGCGACAGCCCGACCGTCGATCGTGCCGATGCCCATCACGTAGGAGGCGGGCGAGAAGTCGACCAGCTCACCCTCCTCGTACTCGCCCAGTCCGGCCAGCGCGCCGACCTCGTGGAAGGAGTCCGGGTCGAGCAACTCATGGATGCGCTCGCGGATGGTCAGCCGCCCAAGGCGATGCTGCCGCTCGATCCGATCCGGCGTGCCGCCGCGATTGGCGAGCTCGATTCGTCGCTGTAGTTCTTCAATCTCCGGTTCCCAAACCATCGTATGCTCCAGACCAATACATTCGCTGCCCTGATTCTACATCCTGGTGTCATTCGCGTTCGCAATACTGTAACTACTTGCACAGCATTTCGCTTGAAGAGTTAACCGTTCTTCTTACTCTCGAATTCAGTGCGGTACAGGAGCCGCGCATCAGTAAGGAGTTCGATGTGATTGTCCGCAAGTTAAGTGTACTTCTATTCGTGATCGCGGCCGGACTCGCGTTGTCCTGGCCAACAGTCACGATGGCTGCCGATCCGCCGCCCGTGCAGTCCGGTTCCGCGAAGAGCAACTGTGAACGGATCACCGAAGCAGGATTCTCGCCGCACGACTACGTGCTCGTAGTCTCACGCTACAACACATTTACTATCAAGGATGTCGATTACTTCCACGTGGTCTACAACCATCTGCCTGCCTTGATCCAGGGTCAACCGCTTTCGCTTGCGCTCGCCCTTATCTCTCAGCAGGGCAACGGCCCCGTCGCTCCAGGCACGGAAGAGGTCGAGGGCTACGCGACCACGGAGCATGAGTCCGAAGGCACCAGCTACCGGAGCAACGGCGTCCTGAGGAACGGCAACGGACAGCCGATTCCCGTCGGCCAGGACGAGGTCCAACCGGGTGACACCGGCAACCTGGATGAGTACACCTGGACGCCTGACGGTGGCAACCCGATCACCTACCGAGATCAAACCTCAACCGGCGTCAGCGCCGAAACCACCTGGGTGTACGACCCCGAGTGGTCCGGACCCGACGACGCTCGGATGTCGTCGATCTGGGGAGCAACCCCCGCCTGCGCCGCGTAGTCGAGTCGGCGTCAGCATCGACAGCGCGCCCCGTCATCGGGGCGCGCTGTCGTTTGCATCCACCACCGGGGGAGCGGCATTACGGCCTATCATGTCCCCGAATCGGGCTGGGCAACAGGAACCGACCGGATCGGGAAGCGGATCGCCATGCCAGGACGCAGAGAGTTTCGCAATCGCCTGCACGAACAGCTCGCCCGCCGCACCGCGCGAGACGCCTTTCGTGGAGCCTCGGCCTCCGACGGTCAGGTCACCGTGAGCTGTGAGCCATGCGAGGAGAACTTCGCCGGCGAGACGGAAGACGCCCTACGAGAGGTGCTGGTCGATCATTACAAGACGCCCGAGCATCGCATGGCGACACAGTTGCCCATGCACAAGCAGCGCCAGGAAAACTGACGCATCGCTCCGGGCGAACCCCCTACCCTGCACTCGCCCAAGTCAGGGGCTGGAGCCGAGACATGACCAGGGCGCTTGAGCGACTTCGGGTTCTCGACATCTCCCAGGGCTTGGCCGCTCCGTATGCGGCCAAGCTGCTCGGCGATCTGGGCGCAGACGTGATCAAGCTGGAGCCGCCCGAGGGCGACTCCGCCCGCCGCCGCGGACCGTTCGCGGGAGCGGAGGACATCGAGGCGTCCGCCGCCTTCATCTACGCCAACACGTCCAAGCGCAGCGCCGTGGTCGACCTGTCGAAACCCGATGACCGGGAGTTGCGGGCGCGGTTGCTCGCCGGGGCCGACGTGGTCATCTCCCACGAGATCGAGCCGGCGCTCGCCGCCCGTGGACTCGGCTATGAGCGCTTGCGGGAACGCAATCCCCGCGTCGTCCTGACCACTGTCACCGGATTCGGCTCCGACGGCCCTTACGCCGACTGGCAATGGAATCACCTGATCGCCGGCGCGCTGGGCGGATTCACACATCTCTGCGGGCGTCCCCTGCGCGAGCCGATTCAACTGGGCGCGAGCGTGACCGAGACGCTCGCCGGGGCGTATGCGGCAGTGGCCGCGCTAATCGCTGTTCGAGGAGCGCGCGAGCACGGCCGGGGCGACCACGTTGATGTCTCGGTGACGGAGGCGGCCGTCAACGCCGCTCTGCTGCCCGTGCAGCGTTATGACTACACCGGCGTGATCGGCGCGCGCAGCGCCGACATCGGCCCGGCGCCTTCGTTCATCCTGCCCACTGCCGACGGCTACGTCGGCGCGAATGTGCTAACCCAGGCGCAATGGGAGATGATGTGCCAGTTCTTCGGCCGGCAGGAGTTAATCGCGAATCCACTCTTCGCCGACGCCTGGACGCGGATGGCCAACTCCCGCGAACTGGCCGATGAACTGGCCGAACAGACGCGGTCGCGGACGTCGGAGGACATCTTCCACGACGCACAGACCTGGCGGATTCCGTTCGGCCTGATTCCCGACATGTCGGAAGTGCTCGATCTACTGCCGCATCGGGAGCGCGAGTTCACCTTCGAGTTCGAGCATCCTCGCGCAGGTCGGGTGCGAATGCCTGGCGTGCCCTGGATGTTCGGTGACGAGCGGCCGCTTGGGCGTCGTAGTCCGACGCTGGGTGAGCATACGGAGGAGGTTCGCGCAGGACTCGAAGGCTCCGCGGACGATGGGGAACCCCCCTCTGCCTTCGGCCTCTCCCCCCGCTTCGCGGGGGGAGAGGGGGAGTGGGCAGGCATCGCACCGCGCGAAGAATTTGAGAGTGATTTGGAGACTCCACCCTCCTCTCCCTCCGCTTCGCGGGGGGAGATGTCACGTAGTGACAGAGGGGGGATCCCCGCCCGCCCGCTCGAAGGTCTGCGCGTCATCGACCTCTCAATGTTCATGTCCGGCCCGATGACCTCGCTCATCTTCGCCGACGGCGGCGCTGACGTGATCAAGATCGAGTCTGTGCAGCGGATCGACGGCTGGCGGGCGGGCGGATCGACGGACGACTTCTGGTGGGAATGGGCGCCGCAGTTCAACTGGGTCAATCGCAACAAGCACGGGATCACGCTGAATCTCAACGACCAGCGCGGCTCGGACGCGGTGCGGGAGATGGTCCGCGAGGCGGACATCCTGGTCGAGAACTACACGCCCCGAGTAATGGGCAACTTCGGCTTGAGCTACGAGCAGCTCCGCGAGATCAACCCCGAGCTGATCATGATTTCGATGCCCGGCTTCGGACTGACCGGGTCGTGGTCGCACTACACGGCGTTCGCCAACACGACCGAGCAGATGTCGGGCCTGCCGCACCTGACCGGCTACGCCGACGACCAGCCAATCTTCAGCGGCACGACTGGCGGTGATCCACTGGCCGGCGTGATGGGCGCGCTCGCGCTGCTCTCGGCGCTGGAGCGCAAACGGCGGCTGAACGCCGAGGGTAAGCCGGGCGGCTGCCACATCGACCTGTCGCAAACCGAAACCGCAACCTGCTTCACCGGCGAAGCGATCACGGCGTACTCGATTTCGGGGAATGATCCCGGCCGCGTGGGCAACTTCCACTCTCGGATGGCGCCGCATGGCACCTATCCCTGCCGCGACGACGGCTGGATCGCAATCGCCTGTGAGACCGATGCGCAGTTCGCCAACCTCGCGCGCCTGATGGGGCGTGACGATTGGCTTGAGATGGCGTCCGACTTCGTCCACCGCGACGCCGCGCGAGAGGCAATCGACGCCGCCATCGCCAGGTGGACGTCATCCCGCGACGCCAAAGAGTTGATGCGCGAGCTGCAGGGCCTGCGCATCCCCGCCGGCGCGGTCTATACCGGGCGCGACCTGCTCGAGGACCCGCACTTGCAATCGCGGGAGTTCTTCATTACGCAGCGCCACACCTATGCCGGCGAGCACCGCTATCCGCTGCAGCCCTACCGATTCCGCAACTGGGCCGGACCGGTGGTAGATCGCCCTTCGCCGACGCTGGGTCGGGATACGCGCGAGGTGCTGGCGCGTCTGACCACGCTGACGAATGAGGACACTGACCAGTTGGAGGCCGACGATGTGATCGGCACGATTCCGCTGGCCGCCCGCGGCGATTAGGCTATGTCCGATTGCCGCGCATACCGAGAGGGACCTTGATGCGACTTGCCAGCTTTTCCTTTGAGGACACCGTCCGCGTCGGCGTGGTGGTCGATGACGAGATCGTCGATCTCTACCTCGCCGAGCCCGAGGCGCCGACGGATATGCGTGAGTTCCTGGCGCTGGGCGAAGAGGGGCGCGTGATGGCCGAGTTCGCGGTCGAGCGCGGCGGCAACCGGCGTCCGCTGTCGGACGTGGCCCTGCTTGCGCCGGTACCGCATCCGCAGAAGTTCCTCGCCGTCGGTCTCAACTACGGCGACCACATCGCCGAGACCGGCGCGCAGACGCCGCGTATGCCGACGATCTTCACCAAGCAGGTGAGCTGCGTGCAGCGTCCCGGCGGCGGCATCCAGATCCCGCACGCCTCGAAGATGGTCGACTACGAGGGCGAACTGGGCGTTGTGATCGGCGAGACCTGCCGCCACGTCTCGGCGGCCGACGCGCCCTCGGTGATCGCGGGCTACACGATCGTCAACGACGTTTCGGTGCGCGATTTCCAGCGCCACACGCCGCAGTTCACGATGGGCAAGTCGTTCGACACGCATGGGCCGGTCGGTCCCGTAATCGTGACCGGCGACGAACTGGGCGATCCGCACACACTCGACATCCAGACACGGGTCAATGGCGAGCTGCGCCAGGACTCGAATACGAAACACCTGATCTTCAACTGCTACGACATCGTCGAGTACGTCTCACAGGCGATGACCCTCGAGCCGGGCGACATCATCGCCACCGGCACACCCTCAGGCGTCGCGGCCGCCATGAATCCTCAGCGCTGGCTGGTCGCCGGCGACACGGTCAGCATCACGATCGCCGGGATCGGCACGCTCACCAACCCATGTGTCGTGGAACCAGAGGCGTCGGGCGACGAGGATCATCACTAGGCCCACTCCCGTCATTCCCGCGCAGGCGGGAATCTCGTCGTTCCCGCGCAGAGAGACCTGTGCGTCACCCACGTTCCGTCGTTCCCGCGCAGGCGGGAACCTGCTCATCACCGCCGGTTGATGATTCGCTCGTACTCATCGTGACGCCCGATCCAGAACCAGACGTAGTCTTCCCCGTTCCAAACCGCCACAGCCCGATGATCCAGGTCAACCCGTACCGACCAGTAGTCGCCGGCCTTCTTGAAGTGCAATGATGGATGTGATGGATTCTCTTGCAGCAGCCGACATTGACGTTCGGTTATGCGACGAACTGATTGTGGAAGCTGATCAAACTCAGCCCAAAAGCTGTGAGATGTGCGATGCACTGACGGTTACTCGACCCCGGGGATCCCCCTGAGCCGGCCCATTTGCCTGTCTTTCTTTGCCTGCGCGACCAAGAAATCGAGCTTGCCAGCCTTGCTATCAGCGGCAATCTGCCGGTCCCAGTCGTCCCAGTCATGGTCCCAAGCTGAGAACCACTCACGGAACCGCAGGTAGTCCTCCTCGGACAGCGACTGAATCGCGTGCTGTATCTGCTCGACCGTCAGCATTTCTGCCTCCCACGGTTCGCGACCATCATGTCTGCCCTCACAGTAACTTGAGACGCTAGGCCTGACACGCGCTACTTGAGCGCCTCCGCGACTGGCGGCCACATCCGGGCAAGAGCGGGAGTGGTTCCAGGCGGCGTCGGACGGGCGCTGTAGAAGCGATCCTCCGGCCTTGTGAAGAGCTGGACCAGGGTTGGGCCGTCAGCCGCGAGTAACTCGTCAATCGCCGAGTCAAACTCCTCGGCGTCTCCGAACGACGCCGTCTGCGCGTAGCCCGCGCCCTCGGCCATTTTGGCAAAATCTACCTGCTGCTGGGAGGGCAACGGCTGCGATCCGCTGGTCTCGTAGACGCCGTTGTGGATCACAATGTGGAGCAGGTTCGTCGGCGCAGCGCCGGCGATCGTGCCCAGCGAGCCGAGCTGCATCATCAGCGAGCCGTCGCCGTCGATCACCCAGACATCGCGCTCGGGTTGCGACAGCGCGACGCCCAGCGCCAGCGTCGATGCGCCGCCCATAAATCCGATGCAGGCGAGGTTGAGGTCGTGCGGAGACTTCTGTCGCCAGACGCCGTTGGCGGTCATCGTGCCCACGACCACCTGCTCATCGCGGCGACGCGCGAGCACGTCGAGCGCAGCGTCGAGCGACATTCGTTGTACCTGGGTGTTGTCAGTCATGATGTCGTCGTTCCAACCAGCAGGGCGACAGGGCCGTTGCGTTCGGCGGCCTCGTCGAAGGCTTCGGCGATGTGATGCAAATCGTCTGGTCCGTCAAGCAGGTGCGACGGAATGTCGAGCGTCTCAAGCAGGGGACGGCAGAGACGCACCATCGAGGAGCCGTCCTCTTCGGGGTCCAACTCCGGGTCGCGGCCCAGCAGACCGATCAGCATGACGATCGGGAACTGCCCGTCCAGGCCGACACCGCGCAGGTTGTTGACCGAGGCGTACAGGCCGGCGTGCTGGATCTGCATCATCGGTCGACGCCCGCCTATGATCAGGCCTGCCGAAAGCGCGATCGCTTCGTCCTCGGTCGAACAATGGACCGTGCGAATCTCGTCGTCGTCCATCAGCAGGTCGAGCACCGTACGCTGATGGGTGTCGGGCACCAGCACCACGTCCTGCACTCCCGCCTCGCGGATCGCCGACAGAAGGAGATCTGCCGGAATCGACTGCGCCGTCATAGGCTGCCTCCAACCGTATTGCGATGTTCAGGGACAGCGCCAGCGAGACGCCGCCGAACGCCATGAATGATACCGACGACCCTCAGCAAGCCGGCGAACTGCCTCACGAAAACCCCAACCGCCCTCGCGAGTACCACGGCGCGCGCACGGTGATTGCCGGTATAGGCGTTGTCCTCGCCGTCGCCGCTGCGCTCTGGCTGACGCTGCTGCAACCGTCCAACGGAGGTGATGACACGGGCGGCGTGGTGGAGCTTCCGGCCGAACTGCTCGTGGACGGCCGCACCGTCGGCAATCGGATCGACAGCCTCGCGCCAGACTTCGAGCTGCGCACGCTCGACGGCGAGTCGCTCAGGCTGTCTGATCTTCGGGGCCGACCGGTCCTGATCAACTTCTGGGCCTCCTGGTGCGGACCCTGCCGACGCGAGGTCCCGGCGCTGATTCGCGCCCAAGACCGCTGGAGCGAACACGGCTTCATGGTGGTTGGCGTCAACATCGAGGAATCGGACGGCCAGGCGATGGATTTCGCCAACGAGTTCGGGATCAACTACGTCGTGCCGATGGACTACCGCGGCGAAGTCTTCCGCGCCTACGGCGGCGGCGGGATCAACGGACCGCCGCGCAGCTTTTTCATCGACCCCGACGGTGTGATCATCCGCATCTACGCCGGACAGGCGCCCGACGAATTGATTGCCGAACACGCGCGCGAGTTCGTCGAGGCCTACTCCTCGTCTCAGTAACCCAGCGGACAGCCACGCAGCCGGAAGCCGCTGGGACCGCTTCCGGCGCAATTGCGAACGGCATACATTGAAACCGTACGGACGGCGAGGAGGGAGCCGATGGCCGAGTTCAGCACGATCGAATTCGACGGATACGAAGAAGTTGCCCTATGGCACGACCCCGAGACGGGTCTCGATGCCATTTGTGCGATTCACTCGACCGCCAACGGCCCGGCGATCGGCGGCACCCGCTGGCAGCCCTACGGCGACGTCGATAACGTACTCGACGACGTGCTGCGCCTCGCCGAGGCCATGACGCTCAAGTCGTCAGCGGCGCGTCTGCCCTTCGGCGGCGGCAAAGCAGTCGTGATCGGCGACCCGATAGAAAAGACTGAGGCCCAACTTCGCAGCTACGCCCAGTTCGTCAACCAGTTCGAGGGCCGTTACCTGACCACCACTGACGTGGGCACGACCACGGCGGAGATCGATCAACTCTCGCAATGGACGCCGCATATTGTCGGCGCCTCGCCCGAACGGGGCGGCTCCGGTGACACCTCGGCGCTGACCGCGGTGACGGTACTGAATGGCATCTACGCGACGCTGGAAGCGCTCGACGGCGATCCCAGTCCGGCTGGCAAGACCATCGTCGTCGTCGGTGTAGGCAAAGTCGGCGAGAAAGTCGCCCGCAGACTCGCACAGGACGGTGCATCCCTGCTGCTCGCCGACATCCGGGCCATCGCCGCGGCGGCGTTGGCTGCCGAAATCGGAGCGAGCACCATCTCGGTTGACCAGGCATTCGTCACGCCATGCGATCTCCTGTCGCCCAACGCGCTGGGAGGTGTCTTTGGCGAAGAGAACATTCCGGCGCTCCAATGCCGAAGCATCTGCGGAGGTGCGAACAACCAGCTCGTGCGAGACCCCGAGGACGCATCCCTTATTGCCGAACGCGGCATCCTCTACGCGCCCGACTGCGTCGTCAACTCCGGAGGCGTGATCTCCGTCGCCCAGGAGGTCGCCGGCTGGAGCTACGACGAAGCGGTCGAGCACGCCGAAGGCGTCTTCGAAACGACGCGGGAGATCTTCGAACTCGCCGACAGACGTGGCGTGAGCACCGCTGAGGCTGCACGCAGGTTCGCTCTCGCGCAGTTGCCGGTCGGCGCAAGCTGAAGCTCGCCCGCCTTCTAAAGACCTGCGTAGTATTCCGCTTCTCCCAGGGTGAGTTACGTGTAATCCTCCACTTTCCCTCTCCCCCGCTCCGCGGGGGAGATGCCGAAAGCCTGCCCCCGCGAAGGCGGGGGGCAGAGGGGGGTCCGACCACATAGCAACGGCCGGGGACGCCCCCCCCACACCCGCTACGCGGGAGCTTCCCCCAAGGGGGCAGCGAGTCTACGCGCACGTGTCGCCACGCCTCAGGCGATACCATGCACCTGTACCACCTGGATCAATCTGCAGGAGCCTCGACATGTCCCTCACCGTTCACGGCATTCCCGTCATCGATATCGATTCGCACTACACCGAGCCGCCCGACCTCTGGACCTCGCGTGCACCGGCCAAATACAAGGACGCCGTGCCCCACATCGTGATCAATGATGAAGGACAGCAGCGCTGGCAGGTGCTCGACGACATCGACTTCGGCCCGCCCGGATTCACCGTCGTCCGCGAGGATGGCACCAAGGAGTACGGCTCGATTTCGCTCGACAGCTTCGAGCAGATGTCGAAGGCCGCCACCGATCCCAAGGAGCGGCTGAAGCTGCTCGACGACCTCGGCGTGGCGCAGCAGATCGTCTACCCGAATGTCGCCGGGTTCGGCTCCCAGCGATTCGTGCAAATCGAAGACGAAGAACTGCGCAACATCTGCTGCACCGTCTACAACGACGCGATCGCCGAGTTCCAGGAAGAGGGTGCAGGCCGGCTCTACCCGCAGGGCCTGGTGCCGTTCTGGGACATCCCGGCTGCCGTGGACGAACTGCAGCGGATCAAGGATCTCGGCATGACCGGGATCACGATGTGCGACACGCCTGAGGCGTTCGGTCTGCCGCACCTCGGCGACGCCGCCTGGGACCCGTTCTGGGATGCCTGCCAGGACATGGAGATGCCGGTCAACTTCCACATCGGCGCTGGCGCCGGCGTGGCCGACAAGCTGCTCTGGCCCGGTTATGGTCCGCAGCGACGGCTCGCCCTAACCTCGATTGGGCTGTTCATCACCAACTTCAAGGTGATCATGAACCTGATCTTCTCCGGCCTCTGCGAGCGCTACCCGAACATCAACTTCGTCTCCGTCGAGTCGGGCATCGGCTGGGTGCCGTTCCTGCTTGAGGCGATGGACTACCAGTTCGAGGAGACCGTCCCGACCGAGCGCGAAGGCCTGACGATGAAGCCGTCGGAGTACTTCCGCCGCCAGATCTTCGCCTCGTTCTGGTTCGAGGACTTTGGTCCACGCGCCACCATCTCCGCGATCGGCGAAGACAACGTGATGTTCGAGACCGATTTCCCGCACCCGACCTGCCTCTACCCGAGGGCCCAGGAGCACATCACAGAAGTCCTGACCGACCTCGACGAGGGCATCCGCGAGAAGGTGCTGCGGACGACGGCTGAACGCATCTACCACCTGCCGCCGGCCCCGGCCTCGATCTACGAGTCGGCGGCCGCGGGGGGCTAGGAACGGAGATCACAGTGTCTGAAGCGATCTTCTCGCCTGAGACAGAAGAGCTGATTGGACCTGGCGAGGTCGAAGAGACCCGCCCAGTCCGAGTGGAAGCCAGGCCTGGATTCACTATCTGGCTCGAGTTCGCAGAAGGCTCGAACGGACTGATCGACTTCTCTGACGTCGCCCAGGGGCCTGCATTCGCCCGTTGGCAAGATCGAGCGTACTTCGAGTCCGTTCACATCGATGACTATGGGGACATCGCGTGGGCCGACGACTTGCAGCTCTGCGCAGACTCTCTCTACATGAAGCTCACGGGCTGTTCCGTCGATAAGGTCTGGCCTGCCTATGCCGGCAACGTAGACAGAGTCTGAGTTGTGCCGTTTCGGTTCTGTGGTTATCCACATGCACCCACTCGACCATGGTCCTCCTCACTTCCATGTGCATCAGCGCGGAAGGAGAGCAAAGATCGAGCTTGCGACGCTCGACACTGTGAAAGGCAGGCTTCCCGGAACGACATATCGGGAAGTTCGCCGTTGGGCTCAGAGTAGACAGGTCGAGCTGGAACGCGCCTGGCGACAAGCCTCCAACAATCAACAGCCCGACCCCATCGCCCCACCGACAAGGTAGGTCTCCAACATGCCCGGACGACTCGAAGGCAAGGTCACGATCGTCACCGGAGGCGGAGCCGGCATGGGCGCGGCCGAGTGCCGACTCTTCGCCCGAGAGGGCGCCTCCGTTGTGATTGCCGATCTCTATGAGGAAGGCGGACGCGAGGTCGAGGAGCAGATACGCTCGGACGGCGGCGCCGCCAACTTCGTCAGCATGGACGTGACGGCGGAAGAGGAATGGAACGCGCTGCTCTCATCCACATTGGAGCGGCATGGCGGGCGGCTCGACGTCCTGGTCAATAACGCCGGACTCTCGTCTACTTCTGTGGACGACCCCAACTCGACCGAGGGCTGGCACCAGATCATGAACGTCAACGCGACCGGCGTCTACCTCGGCACCAAGCTCGGGGCCGAGGCCATGCTGGCAGCGGGCAGCGGAGGCTCGATCGTCAACATCTCGTCGATCTACGGCTTCGTCGGCTCAGATGCCGGCCACCCCGCCTACCACGCTTCGAAGGCCGCTGTGCGCAACTTCTCCAAGGCGATGGCGGTGCGGCTCGGTCCGCAGGGCATTCGCGTCAACACTGTCCATCCCGGGTTCATGCCGCCGATGCGTTCGAGTGTGGGCATGAACGAAGAGGCGCGTGAACGGCTAAGCCGTGCGATCCCGCTGCGTCGCACCGGCGAAGTCGACGAAGTCGCCTACGGGGTGCTCTTCCTCGCTTCTGACGAGTCCTCTTATGTCACAGGGGCGGAGCTCAAGATCGACGGCGGCTTCCTCGCCCGCTGAGCTCGCCTTGGGACGCTCGTCAATCAACAAGTCTGGCGGATTGATCCACTCACGCCTGCTGCTGCGTTGACCGCAGCGCTTGTCGATTGCACAGTGAGTTTGCAGAGTGAGACTGCTGGGATCGTTAGCGGAGCGCAAAATCGGTTAGCCAGATACTCTGCTTGCCTATCCACTGGATCGCGGACGATAAACTGTGGTCAACTAGAAGCAGGCGGGCGGCCACTAGGAGAAGCTGGAGAAGCTGCAATGCACCAAACTCTGTTGGACATCCCGGCTCGGCGCTGGCTGATCGGCGTTGCCCTGTTGGCCGGTCTGGCCGCCCTGATCATGGCGCTCGCCGACACCACCAGCGCCCAGGGGCGGCCAATCGCTCCGCACTGGTTCTGGGGCCAGGACGCCGACTCCTACGCCGGCACAACGGTGCAAGCCTTCAATCAGAACGGCGACGAGCTCGGAATCAACGACGACGGCGAGGGTGTCGTCGGGCCGGATGGCGGCTGGTACTACTCAGTCCTCCGCGTTGACGACAATGCCGCCAGAGTCAGGTTTCGCCTGACGAACAGCAGCGGCTCTCGCGAGACGGATCTGTTCGATGTGGTCGACGGCGATGTCGACGAGGTGCCCATCTCGGCGTTTAGCAATGAGATTCCAACCACCCAGTCGGTTCGCGTGATTGTCCGACTCCACCCGGATCGAACGCCGCGCACCCTTGAGTTCAACCTCCAGGTCGACGGCGTGGATGTCGACCCAGCTCCGAGAAGTCGCTTCTTCACTCCCGGACTCGACAACAACCGCTGGTACCACAGCAATCCCGTGAGTGACCTGGGTCACGGATTTGAAGCGCGCGTGATCGCTTGCAGGAAAGATGACGGCAATGTGGTCTTCGGTGTTCGGGTTGCAGGACACGACGACATTCTCCCGCGGCTTAGGACCTTTCTCACGACCTTCACTGACAACAATTGGAAGCGAAGCAATCCGGTCGAGGTCCTCAAGCCCAGCGACAATGACGCCGCCACGCGCTTGACAGCCGACCAGGGCTGCACCGGTGGCGACTTGGCTCCCTAGTCGGAAGCGACTCCGTACTCCTTTCGAGCCCGCCGCCAAATCGGTGGCGGGCTCGTTCGTTCAACCCGCTCCACGCTTCTGTTCCGCACGGCGAGCGGCCGGGTTTGTCGATGGTGTGATCAACGCCGCCACTCGCCGCGCGAGCGTCTGCAACGGGGTGCGCCGCTTGGCCGGCAGCCGCAGCAGCAGGCAAAGAACCGCCGAACCCGCCCAGAATCCCGCGCAGGCGTAGAAGGCGACGACATACGAACCGAGGGAGTCGTAGAGCAAGGCCACCACGACCGGGGTCAGCGCGCTGATTCCCATCGCCACGGGAAAGCCGACACTGCGAACCGCGCCCAGGTACCGACGCCCGAAGTACTCCGCCCAGAACATGTCCTGGATCGGTATGTTGCCGCCAATGCCAGCACCCATGATCGCCAACGTGGCGGCGATCAGCCACCAGTTTCCGGTCGGACCGGCATTGATCACCAGGACGAAGCCGATCGCTCCCAGGGCGAATGAGATGAAGCCCACGACTCGCGTGTCCCAGCGGTCGAGCGCCCAGCCCCAGGGCGGCTTGGTGAGCATGGAGAACAGCGAGAATGCGCCCACCGCCAGTGGAGCGCTTGTCGCGCTCAAGCCCTGCTCGCGCAGGAAGAACACTCCATGCAGCAAGATGGCGAAGATGCCAACCACCGAGATGCCGAAGATCAGAACGATCAGATAAAAGCTGCTTGAGCGCAAGGCCTCGCTTCGCGTGAGCGATGACTGCTCGTCGTGTTCGGCCGCTCGTATCTGCTGCGTAGTCAGTTGGGTCGGTCCTCCGTCCGGCAGCATGCCGTAGTCCTCCGGCTGTCTCCTCATCAGCAACGCCGAGGGAATGAAGATCACCGCGTAGCAGGCCGCAAGGACCATCCATGCCGTGCGCCAACCAAACGGCTCAATCAGCGCAGCGGCTGTGAATGACGGCCAGAACAGCCCCGCCATCGACACACCCATCGACGTCCAACCCAACGCCTGTCCTCGCTTGACGACGAACCACTTGGAGACGGAAATCGAGATCACCAGGAATCCCGAAACCGAGGCGGCGGTCAGCAGGAACATGCCGCGCACGACGACGTATTGCCAGTACTCCTCGACCTGACTCATCAGAAACAGCGCCGGGATAACCACCGCAGCGGCCGAAAGCATGATCGGTCTCGCCCCGAACCTGTCTACGCGCGGCCCCAGCATGAACCCGATCACCATCAGCAGGAGCTGGCCGAGGGTGTCGGCGAAGAAGAACTGGGTCCTCGTCCAGCCGAACTCTTCCACCATTTCCGGCGCGAACACGGCCGCAACCGACGTTTGCATGCCGACGGCGACAAACTGCGCAACGAACGCAGCCCCCACCACCACCCAGCCATAGAACACCGGCCGGCCGAAAATGGTCATGAGCTAACGCGCTTCGCGGGCGTGACGTGGCAGGGGCGGCGGCTACTGTGTCGGGACTTCGAGACCGAGCGCGGCAAACATCTGCTCCATGCCCTCGCCGAAGCTGCCGTCGCGTGGACGCCCCAGCGTCGCGCCACCATCGACCACCAGCGCATGGCCGGTCACGAATGACGCATCGTCGCTCGACAGCCACAGCGCCGCGTGCGCGATGTCGGCCGGCTGCCCCGAACGCGCAATCGGCTGGAACCGGCCCATGATCTGCCCGACCGCTTCGACCGTCTTGTCCGCTTCCTCCGCCGTGAGCCCGAGCGACTTGGCGAAGATCGGCGTCGCAATCCCGCCGGGGCAGATGCAGTTGACGCGGATGCCGAACTCACCCAGGTCGTATGCGGCGACCTTGGTCAGGTGCATCACCGCCGCCTTGGCGACGCTGTAGACGGCGGGGCCGTTGCCCGCGCCCACGCCGGCGATCGAAGCGGTCGACACGATTGAACCGCCGTCGCCCTGCGCCTGCATCGCCCGGGCCGCGTGCTTGATCCCGAAGAACACGCCCTTGAGCAGCCCGTCCATCGTCTGGTCGTATTCGTCCTCTTCGACCTCCGTCAGGCCGCCCAATGCGCCCGCGTAACCGGCGTTGTTGAAGATCGCGTCGATTCGACCGAAGCGGTCCACGGCGTGCGCAACTGCGCCCTGTACGTCGGACTCGACCGACACGTCGGCATGGACATAGCTCGTGTCGCCGCCGATCGACTCGACCAGCGCCTGCCCGCGCTCGTCCTGGATGTCGGACACCACCACGCGTCCGCCCTCTTCGGCGAACAGCCGAACCGCGCCCTCGCCAATGCCGCTCGCGCCGCCAGTGATCACTGCCACCTTGCCGTCGATTCGTCCTGCCATGTGTCGCCCTCCAGGGATTGAGTTTGATTCGCGTGTTCGTAGGATACGCAGGGGCCGCCAGTCGGCGACTCTCTAGACTTCGCCCATCACTCCTCTTCCGATCCTTCTCCCCCCAACTCGGTTGGGGGGAGATGCCGAAGGCAGAGGGGGGCACGCCGCAACTGCCACAGCAGAGGAGCTGACACATGGTCGACCGACTCAAGGACAAAGTCGCGCTCATCACAGGCGGGTCGCGAGGCCAGGGCGCCGCCGAGGCTGAGCTGTTCGCCGCCGAAGGGGCACAGGTCGTGATCGCCGATGTGCTCGACGAAGACGGCGCCGAAACCGCCGCGCGGATTGGCGACGCCGCCAGCTACCACCATCTTGATGTCAGCGACGAAGAAGCCTGGCACGCGCTCGTCGCCGAGATCGTCGAGCAGCACGGACGCCTCGATGCCCTCGTCAACAACGCCGGCATTTTCCGCAACGCGCCAGTCGTCGAGATGACCCAGGACATGTACCGCGAGGTGATCGAAATCAACCAGATCGGCGTCTGGCTGGGGATGAAGGCCGTCGGGCCTCAGATGATCGCGCAGCAGTCCGGATCGGTCGTCAACATCTCTTCGACCGCGGGATTCCGCGGCGGGCCGGGATCGATCGCATACACCGCCAGCAAGTTCGCCGTGCGCGGCATGACCAAGGTCGCCGCCCGCGAGTGGGGCCGCTACAACATCCGCGTCAACAGCATCCATCCCGGCCCGATCGACACGATGATGCTCCACCAGGTCCCGGGCTTCGAAGCAGACAGCGAACGCTTCCTGCGCAACACCCCGCTCAGGCGAGCCGCCGACCCTTCCGAGGTCGCCTACCTGGCCCTCTACCTCGCCTCCGACGAGTCCAGCTTCAGCACCGGAGCCGAGTTCATCGTCGACGGCGGCGGCCTGGCTTGATTCCCTTGCTCAAGCGAGCAGCTGCCGACTGAGATCGGCGAAGTCGGTGGCGTTGACCGTGAAGGACGGGTCCGGCGACAGATCGGGGTCGTTGCCCTCGCCTCGCTCTCCAACGACCGGCACGTAGGCGGTCGGCATGCCGGCGCGGGCGGCGGCCTGCAAGTCGCCCTTGTGCGCGGCGCACATCATCACCTCGGAGATGTCCAGACCCAGGTACTTCGCACTCGCCTGGTAGGCCTCAGGCTCCGGCTTGTAGTGACCGAGGAACTCGCACGACAGAATGCCGTCCCAGCTAATCCCGTTGTGTTTGCTGCAATCGACCGCGATTGCCCAGGACATCACCGTCAACACGGTCACTCTGTACCGCGAGCGCAGCGCTTCCAGGCATTCCACCGAGCCCGGCCAGGCGTTCATCCGATGCCAGACCTGGTTCAGTTCGTCGCGCTCGTTTATGTCGAGTTGGAGTTGTGGGTGAGCCTCCATCACTTCGTCGAGCACGCGCCGATGCAATTGGTCCGCATTCAGCCAGGGAAGGTCACCGCGTCGCACCAACTGCAACCGCTTGAACATCGTGAAGCGCCACATGTTCGTGAACGCCGCCGCGTCCAGCTCGACCCCCTGCGCCTCCGCGATCGCCGAGACCTCGCCCTTGATCGTGTGGTGCCAGTCGAAGATCGTCCCGCCGACATCCCAGGCCAGCGCTTTGATGTTGCTCAGATCCGTCATGCCCAACTCCACTTCCAGTGCGCGGGTTGCTCACGGCATCGAGGCTAGCCGCTCTCGCACGCGAGGCAGAATCTCGCGTGCGACGCGAACGGTGTAGCCGTCGTGCGCGTCGTCCGGAGCCGGGGGATTGGGAATCGGGTGGAGCACCACGTGCTCGAACTCGATACCGTTGCGGGCCGCCTCGGACAGCACCGACACCAACTGCTCGGCCACCTGTTCGGCTGTTCCATGCAGAGAGAACGCGTCTGCATGCGACCCATCCAGGAAGTCCACCGCTCGCCCTGCCTTGAGCAGGTCGGGATCGTGGTGAAAGTCCGGCCAGACGCCGCGTTCATGCTTCAGCATCTCAGGATCCGGACCATCCCAACTCAAGGCTGGCGGCTCGAACAGCATCGGCGAGTACTCGTAGTAGCCCGCCGCCATCGCCTTGCCCATGAGCAGGGCGTCGTCCGGATCGTCGACGAGCACGGTATGGAAGATGATTCCCAGCGGAATCGAAAAGGGATCGCGGCCAGCATCCTCGGCGCCGCGCCAGATCTTCGCGACCGTGTCCGCAATGGTGGCCTGGTGCGTTCCCACTCGCATGAACACGCCGTCGGCGACGCGACCGCCCATCTCCAAGGTCCGCGGGCCGCCCGCCGTCAACCAGACCGGCACGGGTCGATGGAACGGCAGGTAAGCCGGCCGCTCGGCGCCCACTTCGACTCGCTCACCAGCCAACAGCGAGCGCATCAGGACGATCGACTCTTCCATCTCGGCGACACGCGCGGGACGCAGGCCGCTGAGCCGGACTGCCGTATCGCCGGCCCCGAACCCGAGCGCCACACGACCCGGAGCGAGCTCCTCGACTGTCGCAATCGACGACGCCGTCACCGACGGATGACGCGTCACCGGATTGACCAGCAGTGTGCCGAGTTCAATCGTCTCCGTCGCCTGCGCCGCTGCAGCCAGCAGCACGTACGTGTCCCGACGCCGCAGTTGCGAGTCGGGCAACCAAACACAGTCCCAACCCAACGCCTCGATGCGGGCAACATCCGATGCGAATCGCGATACCGACTCGGCGTCCTGTCGGTTGATGCCGAACCTGGGAGTGCGCATGGCTCAGCTCCTCCCCCTCCCCCTCGCAGGGGGAGGTGCCGAAGGCGGAGGGGGTCCCCGCTCAACCGTTAAGTGCCGGAGCCGTGCCGAGGGACCCCTTCAGTCACTCCGTGACAGCTCCCCCTGCAAGGGGGAGCGGGGACTGGACCCTACACCGAGGCCAGCACCTGACCCGTGGTGACACCCGTAGGCTCACCGTCGCGCATCGTGATGCCGCCGTTGACGATCGACATGTGGTACCCCGTCGCCTTCTGCACCAGGCGGCGCTGACCAGCCGGCAGATCGTGTTCGACCGTTGGTCGCTCGGGACCGACCGTATCGAGGTCGAAGAGAATCACATCGGCCTTGTAGCCGCGACGCAGCAAGCCTCGGTCGGGCAGCTCCCAGGCGGTCGCCATGTCCCAGGTGAGCAGTTTGATCGCCTGTTCGATAGTTAGTTCACCAGCCCGGCGAACCCAGTGCGCGAGCACATGGGTCTGCAGCGACGAGTCCATGATCTGCGACACGTGCGCGCCGCCATCCGAGAACGTCACGAGCGAGCGCGGTTCGCGAATGATCTCCAGCACCGTGTCCTGGTTCTCGTTGGCCAGCGGAACCATGTAGAGCGTCTCCAGGTCCTGCTCGGCGCCCACATCGATCATCGTCTTGACCGGGTCATCCTCGCGCTCGCGTGCGACCTCGCCCAGCCGACGATTGGGCGTCCCGTCGACATGATCGAGGATGAATACCCAGTCCCAGTCGGAAGGCTTGCGCGCCTGCGCTGGCATCACCCTGGAGAAGTCCTCTTCCTCGGTGTTGGCGATGTGGACCAGCTTCTCCACAACCTCGGGGTCGCGCAGGAGCTTGAGCTGTTCGTCCAGCGGCAGCTTGCGGATGTCGCGCCACATCGAGAGCCGGTCGAACGGCATCTCCGTGCGCCACGACCAGTTGGTCGCCAGCTCTCGCGAGTGCGCCTGGCCGAACATGCGCCCGCCCTCGCCCGCCGCCTCCTGCGCCCGATCGAAGAACCGACGCCACGTGTCCGGCGCGGCGCGGCGACTGTGCAGCGCCGGGAAGAACATCGGCCGGCCGGACTCGATCGCCAGGTCGCGGAAACGCCGCTCGTAATGGTTCGGATCGTCCGGGTCCTGGCCGATCGTCGGTTCGCCGCTGATCTCGACCGCGCCGCGGTTGATCTCGCCCAGCGCCATTACGAGCTGCCGCACCTCGTCCCAGCTCGCCAGCCGCGACGGCACCGGCGCGCCCTCGCGCGTCTTGTGCGCGGGCGAGCGCGTCGTCGAGAAGCCCATCCCGCCTGCTTGGACGCCTTCCTTGAGAATCTCCGCCATCTCGGCGATCTCGTCGTCCGAGGCCGGGTCGGTGAATGCTCGCTCGCGCATCACGTACGTGCGCAGCGCCGAGTGTCCCAGGTAGCCGCCGTAGTTGAGACCCTTGGGCTTGTCCTCGAGAAACTGCATGAACTCGGGAAAGGTCTGCCAGGTCCAGTCGACGCCCGCGCGCTGGGCCTCCGCCGGTATGTCCTCGACCGCCTCCAGCGTGCGCATCAGGATGTCCTGGTCGTCGGGATGACAGGGCGCCAGCGTGAAGCCGCAGTTGCCCATGATCACCGAGGTCACCCCGTGGTAGCAGCTCGACGTGCCATACGGATCCCAGGAGATCTGCGCGTCAAAGTGCGTATGTCCGTCGATAAAGCCCGGCGAGACAATCAACCCGCGAGCATCGACTTCCTCCTTGCCCTTCTCCGGGATCCGCCCAATCGAAGCAATGCGATCCCCCGCGATCGCCACATCCGCCTGGTACCGAGGAGCCCCGGAACCATCCACGATGGTCCCGCCACGGATCACGATGTCGTACGTCATGTTCAACTCAATCCATCCAACGCTCAGGTTCAGCCCATGCTAACCAATCCCACCCGAACACCCGCCACGGGAGGATATGATCGAACGGTGAGAGAGCGTCATCCGAAGAAGGAGATTGAGGATGCGCTGCGGGATGCAGAACGATGGGGCTGGCGCGTTGAGGAGTTGCGCGGACGGCAGCACCGTTGGGGACGCCTACTCTGCCCGCAGCCCAGTCGACTCGGCTGTCGACCAAAGTCGATCTGGTCAACGCCTCGAAGTCCGGAGCACTTCGCCAGAGAGATTCGCGCGGCACTGGCCTCATGCCCGCACACCACGCAATAGGATTGCACCATGACGGTCTGGCGATTCTCCCTGGTCATTGACGGCCCCGATCTGGACAACGACGAGTTGCTGGACGCCCTGTTTGAAGCAGGTTGCGACGACGCCCTGTTCGGCGGCCTGAATGGCAAGCAGTGCGCTGACTTTCATCGTGAAGCTGCACACCTCGAAGAGGCCGTGCTGACTGCCATCGCCGATGTAGAGAGTGTCGCCAATCTGCAAGTAGTGGAGCTGCTCGAACGGCCGGAAGCCGCGGCGGAAGCGACCGCGGATCCGCAGATGTTCACCGCCTTGATTCGAGCGGTGGAAGCGCGGCGAGAGTTGCGCACGGCGCCTGCGGATCGACGCGCCAGGGTCGGCGAGTTCGTAGGGTTACAGACCGGGACAACTGCCGGCGATTGACGCTGGCGTTAGAACTGCCTCGCGGCCCGTACCCCGCTGGCATCCACGATCACACCTCTGAGAGTCGCCCAATGGTCAACCGCTCACCCCTAATCCTGCCGCCCGGCGCCGTGCCGACCGCGCCGACACCGTCGCCTTCCGGCCCGCCCTTCGACCGCAACTTCTTTGAGTCGGTGCTGCCCAGCGCGATCCAGTCCTATTGCACCCAGGTCGCCTGCACGATGCCGCTGGTCCAGGTCTTCACCGCCGACGGCGCGCGTCACTACATCCGAGCCATCTCCGGCGTCAGTGACCAGTGGGTCGCCCTGCACACGCAGGAAGAGGCGAACGAAGAGCCGGTCCAGGTCTTCATCCCCTACGTCACCATCATCCGAGTCGAGATCCACCCCGACCTCAGCCCCGACCTCCGCCGCTTCGGCTTCCTCACCGACGCTGCCGAAACCGAGCCGCCTGAATAGCGAAGTGTCGGCGCACCGCTACTCTCCAAGATCGTCGTCCCCGCGAAGGCGGGGACCCATTCTGCACCAGAGACCCGAATGGCAGCGAAACACGACCTCGAGAACCTGCTCAACGGCGAACTGGCCAAACTGCTCTCGGATGCCGGTGTCCCCGCCCAGGCCGAAGTCAAGCAGGGCAACCGCCGACTCGACATCCTCGCGGACGTCGACGGCCTCCGCGTCGTGCTCGAAGCCGAAACCGGATTCGACAAGCAAGCCCAGGCGGTCAAAGACGCCGACGCCCGCTTCAAGCAGGGCTTGACCACGCTTGCATTCGCCGTCTGCTATCCGGCTGGTGCGACCGTCGGCAGTCTCGGCGATGCTGATCTGCAATGGTTGCCGCGAACCGCTGAGACCGCCGGCAAACCCGCACCAAGCGGTGACTGGTCCGTCGGATCGGTACGACAACTCGCCGAGGCCGTGCGTCAGGCGCCCAACTCTGTCGCCGACGCGGACAGGGCCGCGCAGATGCTCTCCGACGGCCTTGATGCCGCCGTGCAAGCACTCGGCACTCCGGTGCGCATGGCCCTGGCTCAGAAGCTGGACCTGCCGCGCGGCAAGCAAACGGCCCAGGACGACGGCTACTTCACCGCCGCCAAGCGCGGGATGCTGGTCGTGGCGATGGCGATGCTCTTTCATCACCGCGTCCACGAGCATCTGCCGAAGCAACATCCAGGCGACCATGAGGTCGCCTGGCCGCCTCTCAGCGCCTCCGAGTGCGCGGCCGAGCCCCAGGCGACTCCTCAGCGATTCGGCGATGCCTGGGCCGCGATCCTCAAGGTTGACTACAAGCCGGTTTTCGAGACCGCACGCGTCGCGCTCTTCGCATTGCCGACAACGCCCGATACCGCGCTGGTGATCTTCCAGTTGGCGAAGGTGATCGAACGCATCGCCTCCAGTCTGCACGGCATGCGTCACGACCTCCTGGGCCGCGTGTTCCATCGCGTCCTCGATACCGCTCGCTACGACGGCTCCTTCTACACCTCCACCGCCGCCGCGACCCTGCTGGCCGCGCTTGCGATCCGCGAAGAGGATTGCGACTGGTCGGACGTCGACGCCGTCGCCAAGCTGCGCATCTGCGATCCCGCCTGCGGCACCGGCACCCTGCTGATGGCCGCCGCCGACCGCATCCGCGCCCTTCGCGTGGCCCAGGGCCAGACCGACGAGGACGACGAAGCCGCGCTCGCCCTTTGCCTGGTCGAGGACGTGCTCTGGGGCTACGACATCAACCTCACCGCAACACACATGGCCGCCAGCGCCCTGGGCATGCTCTCGCCCAGGACCCAGTTCAACAAGATGCGCATCTACCGCACCTACCTCGGCGTCTACGGCGGCGTTCCCTATCTCGGCTCGCTGGAGTTCCTCGAAGGCCAGGCCCGCCTGATCGATTGGCCCCAACTGTCCTCACAGGTGGACGACGACGGCGCTGCCCAACCTCCGGAACAGCCGCCGCCGATGGACCTCGTGATCATGAATCCGCCGTTTACAGTGGATCGCTTGCGACACAACCAGCTCGGGCCCAATGAGAAGAAATCGATGGGCGAGCGCGAACGCAGACTCTTCGACTCACTCGAGGCGGGCAGTGTTGTCGATATGACCGCGAATAGCGGCGCGTTTGCCGTTCTTGCCGAGCACCTGTTGAAGGCCAAGAGTGGGAGCATTGCGATGGTGATGCCTGGCATGATCCCCACTGCACCATCTGGGGCTGGAATCCGGAAGTATCTCGCAGATCGCTTTCACATCGACACAATCGTTAGCTCTCATGATCCGCAGCGCATCTACTTCTCTGAGAACACAGATATAGGAGAGGTCCTGATCGTCTGCCGGCGATCCGACTCCAATACTCCAAAGCCGCAAACCCGTGTGGTCAATCTTGTTCGGAATCCGAGCACACCGATTGAAGCACTCAATGTCCTGAGCCAGATGCGGGGCGGAGCGAGCAGCGACTTGACCGAGCAGCTCGTCGACGCGGTGCGAATGGGGATCGGCGATTGGAATGCCGTCAATTTCCTGTCGCCGTTTCTCACCGACGCCTTCCGCTCCCTGGCGGACGCCGCAACCCCTCTTTTGACTCTGTCGGATATCGCAGAAATCGGACCGCACCGGCGTCGTCCTCACGAGGCATTCAGTCGATCTGACTTGCCGACTTCGTCAGGTCGCCAGGCACTGTGGTTTCACAAAACGGACATCACCCAGTCGATGAGGGCCAAACCCGACTCACACTTGGAACAGAAGGAGGGCAAACGGAGCATGGCGGATCGCTATTGGGAGCAGCGAAGCCGACTTCTGATCGCGAACCGGCTTTGGCTCCCTTCAGCGCGAGTCGGAGCAGTACTGCTCGATTACGCCGTATTGGGTTCGCTATGGACACCGTGCCGCACACACGACGGAAACCTATCTACGATGAAGGCGCTAGCCGTCTATCTCAACTCCACCGTCGGCATCCTCAGCCTGCTCGGAGGCCGCGACAACCGCAAGCCGTCCTACCCACAGTTCTCCCTCGACACCCTGCGTTCCCTCCGAGTCCCCGACTTCGCCACGCTCGGCAACGATGTCCGAGATGCGCTCGCCGCAACCTACGACCGACTCCAGGACGACATCCTGCTCCCTCTCCCGCAGATGAACAACGATCCCGTGCGCAAGCAGCTCGACGGCGCCGTCACCTCCGCCCTCGGACTAGACCCCGAGTGGGTCGCCCAAGTCCGCCAGGCGCTGTCGGAGGAACCATCAGTGACAAACCGTCGATTCGGTTCGTGAACGGATAGACTCGTGAGGCGGACACGGCCAGAAACGGCCGTGCGGAGGGACAGTTCGCATGTCCGAGGTACACCTCTCAGACAATATCGAGGCCTATGAGGCAATGCGCGAGGAACTGGAGCGCGACCACACTGGATTGTGGGTAGTGGTTCACGACCGTAAGTTGCTTGGGATCTTTGCAGACTTTGAGGCAGCGGCGGACGCAGCCGTCGACAAGTTCGGCCGCGGGCCTTACCACATCCGCCAAATCGGAGTCGCACCGCCGCACCTGTCCAGTTCGATGCTGTACCGAGTGCTGTCGTGAGTTCGGTCGAGTTCGGAAACGGCAACCGTCACGAGTTGGCCAGGCTCGGCCCCACCATCGATGCAGTTGTCACGCCGCATCATGGCAATCAGACCGCCTTGCGCAGATTTCCGGCCCTGATCGATACCGGCGCGTCGGAGACTTGTATCGACGCCGAACTCGCGATTTCGCTCGATCTCCCAGCCGTAGATAGACAGTTGATATCAACCCCCTTGGGACAGGATTACATCTTGAGGTATCTGGCTCGAATCGAACTGCCTGATCTCAATGTAGGAAAGGTCGGCAGTGTCCCCGGCGTCCACTTGTCCGAAGGCGGCCAGTATCACCGGCTGCTGATTGGACGTGACCTATTGCAGGACATGGTGCTTGCCTACGATGGCCCGGTCGGGATAGGTTCACTGACCATCCGGCTCTGACTCGAATCGCCATCACGCTGATCTTCACCATCGCTACCGGACTGATTGTCGCCTTCGCCTAGATCGAGTTCTCCTCGTGCGGCGTCACGATGATCTTGCAGTGTTCCTCGGGCTTGCCGAGCGTCTGGAAGGCACCCTCGACTCCGTCGAGGCTGACCTTGCCGGTGATGATCGGCTTCGGGTCGATTGCTCCGCCGGCGATGCCGTCGAGCGTCTCGGCGAACTCGTCCGGCGTGTAGCCGAGCACGAACTTGAGCGACAGCTCCTTCTCGATGCCCGCCATCGGCGTAATCGTGTCGTCCTGCATGCAGACGCCCACGATCACAATCCGCGCTCCGCGCTGCGGCGCTTCGCGCATCGTCATCGCGATCGTCCCACGGACGCCGATCGCGTCGAACATCACGACGTCCGAGCCGTCCTGGTAGCCCTGACCGCGCAGCGCCTCCATCGGCGGCGTCTCGCGCGGGTCGACCACGATGTCGGCGCCCATGATCCCGGCCAGCTCGCGGCGGCGCGGCGAGAAGTCGGAGGCGATGACCGTGCCCGCGCCCTCGTTGCGCAGGCTGGCAATTGTCGCCAGTCCGACCGGCCCGCAGCCGTAAACCACGGCCGGCTCGCCGCCCGTGAACTGCCCCGCGCGGACCGCGTGCAGACCGACCGCCATCGGTTCGGTCGTCGCTGCTTCCTCGGTCGAGACGTTGTCCGGCACTGGTAGCGCCATGCCCGCGTCGAGCACCATGTACTCGCTGTAGCCGCCGGGATACACGTTGCTGTACGCGCCCCTGGACGGCACCGACGTGATCCGCGTGCCGACAGGCAGGCGTTCGGGCGTGTTCGGGCCGTAGCCGACGATTTCGCAGCAGAACTCGTGACCCATCACGATGTCCTTGGCGAAGTCGGGCGCGAACTGCGCGTTGCCCGACTGCGATGAGCCGCGCATCATCTCCTCGCCGTAGAGCATGAAGTGCAGGTCCGACCCGCAGATGCCGCAGGCCAGGTTCTTGACCAGCACCTCGCCTTCGGCCGGTTCCGGTTGTGCGATATCGACCATCCGCAATTGTCCGCTGCGCGCCGCCACTGCTCGCATGACCAGTTCCTCTCCAGGTTCAGGGCTGTGCTTCTCCGGCCAAGGCTAACCGTTAACCTGCCCGCAAGCCGACGAGAGCAGAGGGATACGAAGATGGCCGACTTCGACGCGCTGCAGCGCGCCTATCGAGCTACCGACGGTTGGCTGCACCTGACGATCACAACCGACGAGGAGTGGCGGCGTCTGCGCGACACGCTGGGCGAGGCGGCGCTCGCCGATCACATGTGGGACCACCACGAGCGTCACCCGGCCGACGGCGAAGCCTATCTTCCCCAGTTCCAGCTCCAGGTCGAGGACGATCCCCGCTTCGCGACGGCCGAACTACGGCTCGAGCACGCGGCGGAGCTCTCCACCGTCATCACCGAAGCGCTACGCAACCGCACCCAGCGAGAGTGGGCCGACCTGTTCACCGCCCGCGGCGTCCCCTTCGAGATCAGGACTCCCGCAGGAGCCTGACGACTCGCGTCACACGCGTACGCCACAATCGGTTAGCTTCGAAGGACGACAACGACAGGCGTCCAGCGCGGCGCCGGCAAGGAGCACCTCGTGAAGACGCTGATCATGGAAATCATCACGCTGGTCGTGTTCTGGCCGCTGCGAATCGTCTCGCGACTGTTCGGCAGGCGAGCCAACGCCCGCGTGCGCGAATGGCAGGACAACACCTGGACCTGGTGGTTGGGCGCGGCCGCGGTCGGCTACATGGTCAGCGACCACTACAGCGGCGATGGTGGGCAGAGCATCAGCGGTCTCGACCACGGTCACTTCGACGGCGGCCACCACGGCGGCCACGATGCCGGCGGGGGCTTCGACGGCGGCGGCTTCGGCGGTGACATCGGCGGCATCGGAGGGATCTAACCCGCGACCGCCTTCGCGACGGCGCTCAGTCCGCCTCTTCGTTGAGCCAGGACATCATCCCGCGCAGCTCGGCGCCGACCTCTTCGCTCTCGTGCCGCGCGGCGCGGGCGCGGAGCTTGTCGAAGCCGGGACGGCCGGTCTGATTCTCCATGATCCACTCACGTGCGAACGTCCCGTCCTGGATGTCGGAAAGGATCTGCTTCATCCGCTGCTTGACCGAGTCGTCGATGATCTTCGGCCCGCGCGTCAGGTCGCCGTACTCGGCCGTGTCCGAGACCGAGTAACGCATGTTGGCGAATCCGCCCTCGTAGATCAGGTCGACAATCAGCTTGACCTCGTGGATCGTCTCGAAGTAGGCAGACTCCGGCTGGTAGCCGGCTTCGACTAGCGTCTCGAAGCCCGCCTGCATCAGCGCCGTGATGCCGCCGCAGAGGACTGACTGCTCGCCGAACAGATCGGTCTCGGTCTCCTCCAGGAACGTGGTCTCGAGCACGCCGGCGCGAGTGCCGCCAATGCCCTTGGCGTAAGCCAGCGCGACTTCCTTGGCCGTCTCGGAGGCGTCCTGGTGGATCGCTAGCAGGGCTGGCACGCCGCCGCCCTCTTCAAACACGCGGCGGACGAGGTGCCCGGGTCCCTTGGGCGCGATCATCGTCACATCGACTTCGGGCGGGGGCATGACCTGGTTGAAGTGAATCGCGAAGCCGTGTGCGAACATCAGGGTTTTGCCCTCGGTCATCGAAGGGGCAATGTGCTGATCGTAAATCTGCTTCTGCACGTGGTCGGGCGTGAGCACCATGACGATGTCGGCGGCCGAGGCGGCATCCGCCACCACGTCAACCGGCAGTCCCGAGTCCTGGACCTTGTTCCAACTCCGCGAGCCCGGGTAGAGGCCGACCACCACATCGCAACCGGAATCACGCAGATTCAGAGCGTGCGCGTGACCCTGAGATCCGAAACCGATCACAGCGATCTTCTTGTCCTTGAGCAAATCAAGGTCGGCGTCCTGGTCGTAGTACATCTGGGCGGGCATACCGGTCTCCTACAGCGTGGGGCTTAGAGTGTGAGCTTCTCGCCTGAGTGTAGGCGTGGCTCTGCTATCGGGCAGTTGCGTCGAGCGTCCTAGTCGCTGGCGAAGGGCAGCACGCCCTCGGGTCGCCGACCCAACATGGCGCGAATCGCTGCCGCGGCCTGCTGTGAGTCGGAGATTGCCGGCGGCTTGGTCGTTTCCGTGCCGCGGCGCATCGCCACGCGGCCCGTGCGGACCATCTCGAGAATGCCGAATTGCTCGAACATCTTCACCGCCGCGTCGACCTTTCCTTCGTCGCCGAGGACCTGGATGATCAGCGCTTCGGCATGCACGTCGACCACGTCGGCTCGAAAGACTTCAACCACGTCGAGCACCTCGCGCCGGTTGAAGTTGGTCGCCGAGACTTTGATCAGAGCCAGCTCGCGATCGACCATCGGCGTGTACGTGATGTCCTGCACCGAGACCACATCGATCAGTTTGAACAGTTGCCGACAGACCTGGTCTACCTGGTGATCGTCGCCGTCGACGACGATCGTCATGCGGCTGAGGCCGGGTTCTTCGCAGTGGCCGACGGTGAGCGACTCGATGTTGAATCCACGCCGCCGGAACAGCGAAGCGACCCGAGCCAACACGCCCGGCCGATCCTCGACATGCGCCACGATGGTATTTCTGGAAGCCATCTGTCGAATCTCCTCTGTCTCTCTAACTTCCCCTCTCCCCCTCGCAGGGGGAGATGCCGCAGGCAGACGGGGTCCTTCTCGGCGTGCTCAAGTGCGACATCAAATGCCGAAGAGACCCCCTCAGTCACTCCATGACAGCTCCCCTTGCGAGGGGGAGCGATTGCCGTGGCCGCCTACAGATCCTCCGCCGATTCAATCGTCTCCGAGAGGGCCGCGCCGGCGGGCACCATCGGCCAGACGTTCTCCTCGCGCTCAAGCTGGAAGTCGATTACCACCGGGCCGTCGTAGCCTTCGAGGTCGCGGAAGACCTGCATCGCCTCTGCCCGGGTCGTCGCGCGGACGCCGCGGACGCCGTAGGCCTCGGCCAGCTTGACGAAGTCGGGCTGGCCCAGATCGACCGAGTGATAGTTGTGCTCGTAGAACAGCTCCTGCCACTGGCGGACCATTCCGAGGAAACCATTGTTGAAGATGGCGAAGCGGACCGGCAGATTGTGGTCGGCGACCGTCTGCAGCTCCTGCGAGGTCATCTGGAATCCGCCGTCGCCGCAGATTGACCAGATCGGCTCGTCCTGCGCGAACTGCGCGCCCATCGCGGCCGGCACTTCGTAGCCCATCGTGCCGAGACCGCCCGAGGTGACCCACTGCCGCTGCTTCGTGTACGGGTAGTACTGCGCCGCCCACATCTGGTGCTGGCCGACGCCGGTGACAATCGTCGATTGACCCTCAGTCGCCTCGGCCAGCGCCTGGACCAGCCAGGGACCGCCCAGCGCAGTGCCCTCTTCGACATAGTCGGTCGGATGTTGGTCCATGATCTGGTCGATCTCGGCACGCCAGTCAGGATGTGAACTTGGCTGTATCTGCGGCAGCAGCCGAGACAGCGTCTCTTTCACGTCGCCGTTGACCGGCGCGTGCGTGACGAAGTTCTTGCCAATCTCAGCGGGATCGATGTCGATGTGCACAATCTTTGCGGTCGGATTGAAGTCGCTGAAGCGGCCCATCGCCCGATCATCGAAGCGCATCCCGATGCCAATCACCACGTCGGCGCGGTCGGCGGCCATGTTGGCGTAGAAGTGGCCGTGCATGCCCAGGAAGCCGTAGGACAGTTCGTGGTCCTCCGGCATACCCGAGATGCCGAGCAGCGTCGTCAGCACCGGCGTGTCGGAGAGTTCGGCGAATCTGACCAGTTCCTCCTGCGCCTCGGATTGCACGACTCCGTGCCCGGCAATGATGATCGGCTTCTTCGCTGCGTTGATTGTCTCCGCCGCCTTGGCCACCTCTTCCTCGCGGGGCACATCCATGATCGGATAGCCACGCAACGAGACGCCCTGCGGGTAACCGTCCCACTCCGCCTCCTCAATGAAGACATCCTTGGGGATGTCCACAAGCACCGGACCCTTGCGTCCGGTCGAGGCGATGTGGAATGCCTCCTTGACCGCAGGCGCAATCTCCGAGGCTCGCATCAGCAGATAGTTGTGCTTCGTGATTGGCAGCGTGATCCCGGTGATGTCGGCCTCCTGGAAACCGTCACGGCCGATCAGATCACGGGCGACGTTGCCGGTCAGCACCACCATCGGCACCGAGTCCATGTAGGCGGATGTGATGCCCGTAACCAGATTGGTGGCTCCAGGACCGGAGGTAGCGAGACAGACGCCGGTGCGTCCGGCGACACGTGCGTAGCCGTCGGCTGCGTGCGCGGCGGCCTGTTCGTGGCGCACGAGCACGTGCTTGATGTCGGGGTATTCGCCCAGCGTGTTGTAGAGCGGCAAGACGACGCCGCCGGGATAGCCGAAGAAGACTTCAACCCCTTCAGCGCGTAGGCATTCCATCAAGATTCGAGCGCCGGTCAGACGCATGGCGGTCTCCTCAATCGTGGCTCGGCATGCTCTCCGAGCGTTGATCACTCACGATGTCCGTTGACTTCCGTGAACTGTCGTTGCTGTTGTCTTCGGCGCCTGTTGCGGCTTCTGCCCTGGTCGGTTGGCGGCGCTGGCTCCGAGCCCATGCCATGAGCGCCGTTCGCTCAGGCGCGGAGCGCTGGGCCGCCAGCTACAACGACAGGTACCCGGCATGCAGGCCGCGAGATTGTCCGGCCGCCGCGGCGAACTTGATTCAGGATTGCCTGGCACGCGCCCATTGCCATGTTCGCCATGATTTGCACTGAGCCTACTATGTCGACCACGACAGGTCTGTTACCGCAATGATCACGTTGAGCGATCAGGCGCCAGCCTTCGCAGCCTCGATCAGCATCTGATCGTATGCCAGCTCCAGCTCCTCGTAGTCGTTATAGCGCTCGCGCAGCAGCTTCACGATTTCACGAGCGGGAAAGAACCGCCTTGCCCATTCGCTGTCGTCTGTCAGATCCTGCGGTTCCCCGGCTTCTCCGGTCACGATCATCTCGTATCGGCGCGCGCCCGGCTCGACCTTGTCTTGCAGCTCCTTGGCTGTCATCTGCACCCGCGTGTGCTGCGACCAATCCCTGACCGGCACCTGCCAGGTGTCCTCAACGACCGTGCGGATCGTCTGGGTCAACGCCGCCTGTCGAGCTGCCTGGTCCGATTCCGGATCAAGCGGCTCCGCACGCGGCTCGATGTCGAACTCGAGGATCGGCAGCATCCAGGGCTGATGGCGGTCGCCGTGTCGCACGAGCAGGCAGCGGTCGCCGCGCATGATGATCAGGAAGATGCGTTCAACCAGATCCGGCTCGGGCAACTCCTCGGTGCGGTCGCGGTACTGCAGGTAAGCCTCGTCAACCAGCTTCTCCTGCTTCCACATCATGCGGCGCGGTTTGGGAATGTACTTCGCCATTTCCGCCGGATCCATCATCGGATCGCCGGCGCCGCCGATTCCTCCTCCAAATGCCATGTTCTCGCCCTCTGCGCTTTCTTGTTCTTGAACTTCAGTCTGCCGAGACCGCTGTCTCAGTCTCGGCAATGGCATGGGGCGCCTCCGACGCCCACACACTTCGCCCGCGCTCGCCGGCGCTCAAGCGTCCGACGCCGGGAAACGGGTTATGCACCGCGACCAACAACGACCGATTCTTGATCGCCTCGGCGATCAATCGTTTCTTCGTCTCCAGGTTGACCAGGGGCAACACGTCGAAGGCAGACAACCACGCCACGCGCTCCAGCTGCACCTCATGCTGGATCATATCGCCGAGATAAATCGCCGACTCACCGCCGTTTGCAATCATCACCGAAGCGTGCTCCGCCGTATGTCCCGGCGTTTCGATCACAGTGATGTCAGAGGTGATCTGAGTCTCGCCGTCGATGAATTCGATCTGTCCCGCCGCCTCGACGGGTAGCAGATTCTCCGGTAGGTAGGTCGCACGGGTGCGCTCGTTGGGATGGATCGCCTCTTCCCACTCGCCCCGCTGGATGTAGTAGCGCGCATGAGGGAAGGTAACCGCGAGTCCGCCGTCGGCGTTCTCGACCGTGTTCCAACCCGTGTGATCGTTGTGCAGATGCGTGTTGATCACGATGTCGACATCGGTCGGCTGGACGCCGTTGCGAGCCAGGTCGTCAATCAGCTTGCCGTGGTCCGGCTCCCAGCCACGACGCCGCGTCTGTTCGAAGTCTTTGTTGCCCTGGCCGGTCTCGATCAGCACCGTCTTGCCATCCGACTCCAACAGCAGGCAGTTGAGCGCCAGCGGGATCTGGTTGAGCTCATTCGTCTCGCCGGTCACACGTTGCCACATGACCTTCGGCACGAGTCCAAACACGGCCCCGGCGTCGAGCCAAATCACCCCATCGGAGAGCACGCGGACCTCTCGCGATCCGACCCGATAGATTGGCGTAGCGCTCATGGCGTGACGTTATCACGCAACTGCGCCGACACTCTACGCCCGCACGCCGAGGAGAACCGCCCGATGCCCGAATCGACCTCGCTGGAGCTGGAACCGTTCCGCTTGCGCATGCGCGGACTCTTGCCCGATCATCTCGGCATCCGACTGATCCACGCGTCGCCCGAGCTGATGGTTGGAGAGATCGATGTCACCCGCGATCTCTGCACCGCTCCGGGCCTGATGCACGGAGGCGCGATCATGGCCTTCGCCGACACCCTTGGCGCGCTCGGCACCATGGCCAACCTCGACGATCAATCGGGCACCACGACGATCGAGTCGAAGACCAACTTCTTCCGCGGCGGCGTCGAGGGCACCACGCTGCGCGGCGAGTGCCGACCCATGCACCGAGGTCGCCGCACCCAGGTCTGGCAGACGACCATCCTCAATCCCGACGGCAAACTCGTCGCCCAGATCACCCAGACCCAGATGGTGCTCTAGCGCCGTCGCGCCGCAGCACGATACGCTGCCCGCTTGCACTCTGGTTCGCTTGAGAGGAGCAGCACATGCGCTATCGCAAGCTGGGAAACACAGGTCTTCGGGTCTCCGAGATCTGCCTGGGAACGATGACGTTCGGGTCGAGGACCGAGATCGACGAGGCGCACCGCATCCTCGACACCGCCTTCGACGGCGGCGTGACATTCCTCGACACATCCGACGCCTATCCCGCGGGCAAGGCGAACATCGGCGGAACCGAGGAGATCATCGGCAAGTGGCTCGCCGGACGGCCGCGCGATCAGGTGATTGTCGCCACCAAGTGCTTCGTCCCCACCGGCCCGATGCCGCATCAGCGAGGCAACTCTCGACAGCACATTCTCTCGGCAGTGGACGATTCGCTGCGCCGCCTGGGCACCGACTACATCGACCTCTACCAGCTCCACGGTCCCGATCCGTCGACACCGATCGAGGAGACGATGCAAGCGCTCGACGACCTCGTGCGCTGGGGCAAGGTGCGCTATGTGGGCGCGTCCAACTTCCGCGCCTGGCAACTTGGGCTGGCGCTGGGCGCGTCGGCCAAACTGGGGATCACGCGATTCGTCTGCGATCAGCCGCGCTACAACATCCTCTGGCGCGATATCGAGAGCGACCTGCTGCCGCTCTGCCGCGACCAGGGCGTCGGCGTGATCTGCTTCAACCCGCTCGCCGGCGGCTTCCTCACTGGTCGCTATCGAAACAGCGAGGAGTTGCAAGGCGACAACTGGTTCACCAACAGCAGGACCTCGCAGCTCTACCGAGGCCGCTACTGGGACGACATCCAGCGCGAACAGGTCGCGCGCCTGCAGGACTACTTCGCCGAGCGCGACCAGAGCATCACGCACGCGGCCATTTCCTGGGTCCTGGCGCAGGACGGCATCACGTCCGCCATCGTGGGAGCGTCCCGGGCCGAACAGATCGAAGACTCGCTGCGCTACGCCGAAGTCGAACTGACCGCTGAGGACCTCGAATTCTGCGATCAGCCCTGGTACCAAATCCCCCGCCCGACAGACCCGGCGGTCGCGACACGGTAGCGGCCACACTCGTGCGAAGCGACACACGTCGCTTCGTCGCTGCTGTTCCGCGAGCAACGACCAGTCGTGAACGGCTAACAGGTCGCGTGTATCGTGACGGGTAATGCCTCGGCGACGAGGCGCTGAGTCGACACCTGCACCGAGCAATCTGGGAGCGCGCGATGTCCGGCACTGAGATGGCCTACCTCAGGGGCGAGATGATGCCCCTGGCCGACGCCAAGATCAGCATCATGACCCATGCCCTGCACTACGGCACCGCCGTATTCGAGGGCATCCGCGCCAACTGGAACGCCGAGCACGAGCAGCTCTACGTCTTCCGAATGAGAGAGCACTACCAGCGCCTGCGCAAGTCGGCCCACGCATTGATGATGGACCTGCCTCTCTCCGACGACGAGCTCTGCGACATCACGGTGGACCTCGTTCGACGCAGCGGCTTCAAGCAAGACGTCTACATCCGACCGCTGGTCTACAAGTCGGCCGAGGTGCTCGGCGTCCGCTTGCACGGCATCGCCGACGATTTCCTCTGTTTCCTCATCCCCTGGGGCGCGTATCTCGACACGACCGGCGGCGTGCACGTCGTCACTTCGTCCTGGCGACGCACGGAAGACCAGTCGATCCCTGTCCGAGCCAAGGTCACCGGCGCCTACATCAACTCCGCTCTGGCCAAGACTGAAGCCGAGACGGCCGGCTTTGACGAAGCGATCATGCTCAACGAGGACGGTCACGTCTCCGAGGGCTCGGGCGAGAACATCTTCATCATCAACGACGGCGTCATCTACACGCCGCCCAGCTCCGACAACATCCTGGTCGGCATTACCCGCAATACCGTAATGGAGCTGGCCGAGCAGGAACTCGGCATCCCCACGGTCGAACGCACGCTGGACCGCTCTGAACTCTGGCTCGCCGATGAAGTCTTCATGACCGGTACGGCTGCACACGTGACACCAATCGCCTCAGTCGACCGACGAACGATCAACGGCGGCGAAACCGGACCTATCACGGCTCAGCTTGAGCGCCTCTACTTCGACGCGATCCTGGGCAACCGCGATGCCTACTCGCGCTGGCTGACGCCGATTTACACGGACAGTTACACCAACGACTGAGCCGGGAGCGCCACATGGCTGAGGCGATCACCCTCGTCCTCGCCTATCTTCTGGGCTCGATCCCGGTGTCCTGGCTGGTCTTCCATTGGCGCACGGGTCAGGACCTGCGCGTCGTCGGCGACGGCAATGTCGGCGCCGCCAACGCGGCCCGTATGGGCGCCGGTCACTTCTTCGGCGCGGCAATCATCGTGATCGACATCGGCAAGGGACTGCTCGCAGTCTCGATTGCTCGATGGTGGGGACTCGAGCTCGGCTGGTGGATGGCGGCCGGCGGGTTGGTCATGGTCGGTCACATGTGGCCGATCTTCCTCGGCTTCAACGGCGGACGCGCAGCGGCGACCGGTCTCGGCGCAGCCGGCGCATTCCTACCCTGGCAGTTCGGGATCACCTTCGTGGTCGGTGGACTCACCTACCTCGTGACCCGCATCGCCGAACTCGGCATCTTGCTGGTCGCCGCACCGCTGCCCTTCCTCGCGATCGCGTTCGGCGAACCAATCGAGGCAATCATCTTCTGCTTCGCAGCGCCGATCGCGGCAGGACTGAAGACCGTATTCGACAGGGCCTGGGACCGATGGCAACACGCTGGGACGCCATAGTCGTCGGCGCCGGCCCGGGCGGCTCGACCGCCGCCTACGACCTGGCGTCCGCGGGCGCAAAGGTGCTGCTGCTCGATCGGGCTCGATTCCCACGCGACAAGCCCTGCGGTGGCGGCGTGCTGGTCTCCGCCGGCAAGCTGCTTCCCTTCTCCCTGGATCCGGTCACCGAACGGACGATCTACGCCTTCCGAATCCGCTATCGGCGCAAGTGGGAGTTTGAGCACCGGTATCCGTTGCCACTTGCGATCATGACCCAGCGCTCGCGGCTTGACGCATTCCTGGCCGAGCGGGCAGCGCTCGCCGGAGCAGACTTCCGCGATGCGTCTCCTGTTCGCGACATTGAGGCAAGCACAATCACACTGTCCAACGGCGACTCGCACGAAGCCGCTGTGATTATCGCAGCCGACGGCGCGAACAGCATTGTTCGCCGAGCGCTCGGCCTGCCGCGGCTTCGAGGCGCGGTCGCGCTCGAGGGCAACGCCGACCGCGCAGCGCAGCCGGCCGGGGCCCGTTGGAACGACGCCGTTGGGCTGGAGCTGGGATCGATGCCCGGTGGCTATGGCTGGGTCTTCCCCAAGGGCGATCACTGCAACGTCGGACTTGGGGGATTCCCAACAGTCGGAGCATTGCTGCGCGAGGAGTTGTCGAGATACGCAGCGATCGAGTCATTCAAGAGCGAAGGACTAACCGAACTCCGCGGCCATCACCTGCCGCTGCGAGACCCCAACAGTGCGCTGGTCGCCGATCGGGTCGCATTCATCGGCGACGCCGCCGGTCTCGTTGACCCGTTGTCCGGCGAAGGCATCGGAAACGCCATCCGCAGCGGTCAGCTCGCCGCGAGCGCGACTCTGGACCTGCTGTCGGGCGCAGCCGACGACCTATCGGCGTACCAGGAGGCCATCGAGTTGGAGATTGAACCGGAGTTGCGTGTCGCGCGCCAGCTCCAGGCGCTCTTCCACCAGTGCCCTTGGCCCTACGTTCAACTCCTCCGTCACTCCAACCGCTTCTGGACCGCCTTCTGCCGAATCGTGCGTGGCGAATCCAGCTACTCCCAGTTCCAGTCCCGTCTCGGACCGGCCAAGGTTGTGGTTGACGTAGCGGCCAGCTTCGCCGAGCGACGAGCCCGCAAGGTCGCAGGTTGGCAAGCCAAGAGCTGACTTAACTCTCGAACTCCCGCGCCGACTGCAACGCTTCCTCCCAGGTCACCCGATCCATAATCATGCCCTGGTATCGACGCAGCATCCTGGGCCAGCCGACGGCGACGACGCCGCTTAGATAGCCGCGCAAGCCGTAGATGGCTGCGAAGCGGTTCGACTCCAGGCTTCCGTGGACGACCTGGAACTGGTCTCGCGGCGAGGTCAAGCCCGAGGCCATGATGCTCAAGCCATGCTGATCCGACCAGAAGTAGGGAACGGGCGAGAATGGCAGCAGCTCTTCGCCGCGGCTCTCGCGCAACAGATTCTGCGCAGCCGCCATGCCTTGCTCGACGGCGTTGGTCCAGTGCTCAATTCGCATCGTGCGCTGCGGCTCCGAGTAGGCGAACGGACCGAACAGCCCGTTCGCCCAGCGCGCGACATCGCCCGCGGCATAGATCATCGGCGCCGCGCGGCAGTATTGATCGCAGACAAGCCCGTCGCCAACCGTCAGACCAGACCCTTCGAGCCATTCGACATTGGGCCGCACTCCGATTCCGACTACAACTGTGTCCGCCTCAATCATCGTGCCGTCCTGCAACTTGACAGCCTCAATCCGCTTGCTCCCGATCAGATCATCAACGGCCCCGTTCAGGTGCAGCTCGACCCCGGCCGCGCGATGCAGCCCTGCAGCCCACCCGCCGAGTTCCTCGCCCAGCGGTCCCAGCATCGGCTGCGACAGTGCCTCGACCATCGCGACCTCGAGTCCACGCGCCCTCGCTGAAGAGGCAATCTCCGAGCCGATGAATCCAGCGCCAATCACGACCACCTTGCCGCTCGATTCGCCATGTGAGTCGAACCGGGAGCGAATCTGAAGCGCGTCCTCCCGGCTGCGGAGGCTGAAGACGCCTTCAAGATCGCCGCCAAAGGGCAGCATCAGCGCACGGGCGCCGGTTGCGATGATCAAGCCGCCGAACGTCACCGGTTCTCCGTCGTCCAGCCGGACCGATCCAGCCTCGCGGTCGAGAGACGTGGCCGTACGTCCGCTCCGGAAATCAAGATCCAGAGCCGCAAACTCCTCGCGGAAACGCAGCGGCAGCCGGTCGACATCCCATTCTCCGGTCAGCAGTTGCTTTGACAGCGGCGGACGGTCATACGGCTCCGATGGCTCACTGCCGATCAGTGTGATCCGGCCCTCAAAGCCCTCGGCGCGGAGCGTCTCCGCCGCGTTGAGCCCGGCCAGCGAGGCCCCAACAATGACCACACGATCCATGATTCGCTCCTTCGGCAGAGGCTATCGGGACACGGCCACAGGGATTGTGAAATCCTTCGCTATCATGCTCCTGTTACCGAACCACACACCCTGATTCGAACGACTGGAGAGAGCAATGGGCAAGTTGGACGGCAAGGTCGCCATCGTGACCGGGGCGAGCCGCGGCATCGGCGCGGCCATCGCCGAGTGTTTCGCCGCCGAAGGCGCCAAGGTCATCGCCACCGCGCGCACCGTGCAGGAGGGCACCCACCCGCTGCCCGGTTCGCTTGAAATGACGATCAAGAACATCCGCGACGCCGGCGGCGAGGCCACCGCCGTCGCCGGCAACGTCTCCGAATATGAAGAGTGTGCGGGCATCGTGCAGGCCTGCATCGACACCTACGGCCAGCCCGACGTGCTGGTCAACAACGCCGCGCTGACTTACTTCATCCCGGTCAAGGACTTCCCCGTCCGTCGCTGGCTGCGTTCGACCGCGGTCAACTTCCACGGCCCCTTCTACATGAGCCAGCTCTGCCTCAACGAGGGCGGCATGATCGAGCGCGGCTCCGGCGCCATCGTCAAC
This sequence comes from Dehalococcoidia bacterium, assembly GCA_965211635.1. Taxonomy (GTDB): domain Bacteria; phylum Chloroflexota; class Dehalococcoidia; order Bin125; family Bin125; genus Bin125. The sequence continues at coordinate 2,855,668 of OZ242948.1, read as the reverse complement.
GTCTCCTCGGCCGCAGCCATCGGTCCGGGCCGAGGACCCTACGACGAAACCAACGGCCCGGCTGGCGGGGGCGGCACCCTGTACGGCGCGGAGAAGGCGGCGCTCGAACGGTTCACCCAGGGCCTCGCTTCCGAGGTCTACCAGTACGGCGTCTCCGTGACCTGCTATAGCCCGTCGCAGATCGTCCCCACGCCGGGCGTCGTCCATCACCGCCTGATGGAGGGTCGCGACCCGAACGAGGCCGAGGGCGTCGAAATCATGGCCCAGGCCGCTCTGCTGCTCGCCACAGAACCGCTCGACAAGGTGACTGGCCGAGTCACCTACTCCCAGGAGATTCTGAAAGAGTTCGGCTGGGACATGGGCGACAAGACGCCCGCCGGCACCGGCGTGACAACGCCCGGTTCCGGTTACTCTCAGATCTAACCACGACGCCGGAGCATCTTGTAGGAGCAACAGCGGCAACCGCGCCGCCTGGACGGGTACCGGCAGATGCCATCCGCCGATGTCGAGCGACTAGAGCGTTGGTTCCGCAACGGCGACTTGCTGCATCCGTTCCAGGGCGACGCACCGCCCTCGACGGTCGATCTCTCGCGCGCAATCGCGTCCATCGGCGGCGTGCCACTCTCGGACTCCGACGAACGAGCCGCTGAGCTTGCCGAGCGAATCGGCCGCGACCGGCCGCTGTTGTTCGTGCTCGTCGATGGTCTCGGTTGCGTCTTCGATGAGCGAGCCCGACCGGGCGGCCTGCTCGCAGAGGCTGAGGACATTCAGCTCCGCTCGGTCTTCCCTTCAACAACAGCAGCGGCGCTGACCACACTCGCCACCGGCGCCTGGCCGTCGCAGCACGCAGTGCCAGCCTGGTACACCCACCTGCACCGCTACGACCTCACGGCAACGATTCTGCCCTTCGTCGAACGCGACTCCGAGCGCAAGCTGCAAGAATTCGGTATCCGACCGAGCGAGGCATTCTCATACCCGTCGCGGATGGCTTCGATTGAGGGCCAGTTCCGAACCTATCATCCTCGAGCGATCTCCAACAGCGAGTTCACCAGCTACCAGCGCGGGGCGGCGCCAACCGATCCCTACGACCATCTGCGCGACGCCGCCGCAACAGTCGTGTCCCGAATCGTCGACCAGGACGAACCCGGAATTCACTACCTCTACCTGCCCATGGTCGACTCGGCGTCACATCGCGACGGACCCAACGCGTCGGCCACCCGGCGTGCGCTGGAGGCGGTGGACCAGGCGCTAGGAATCATCGCCGAACATCTGGACGGCCGCGCCCGCATCGCGATCAGCGCCGACCACGGCGAGTTGCAGGTCTCGGCCTCGGAAAAAGCCCTGTTCCTGCCTGACGATCCGCTGCTTGACCACCTGCACACTCCTCCCCACGGCGAGCCTCGCGTGCCGATGTTCTGCGTGCGACGCGGCCGCGAAGACGCATTCGAGGGAGAGTTCCGCCAACGTTGGGGTCGCGATTGGGTCTTGATCACCCGCGCCGAAGCCGAGGAAATGCAACTCTTCGGTCCCGAGCCAATGTCTCCCCTTGCCGCCGAACGAATCGGCAGCCACCTCGCGCTGTCAGCCAACAACAATGTGATCGTCTACGGCGAGGCCGGCAACAAGGTCTCGGCCCTTCACGGCTACCACGCCGGCCTGCGAGCCGAGGAGATGGAGATACCACTCCTGCTGGCCTAGCGGAGCCGAGCGGGCCCACGCGTGGATCAGGGGCTAGGGCGCCTAGTCGTCGAACTCCATGATCGCTCGACCGAAGATCTCGCCGTGCTCGAGTGCGGTGGCGGCCTCGTTGATCTGTCCGATCTTGAAGCGCTCGGTCACCATCGCGTCGAGATCGAGCGCGCCGTCATCGGCCCAGGCGAGGAACATCGGGAAGTCGCGATCGGGCCGACAGCTCCCGCCGATCGAGCCGATGTACTTCTTCTCGTTGATCAACATGCCGCGCATGTCGACCTCGCTGAAGCTCACGCCCGATTGCGGCACACCGACCAACACCGCCGTGCCGCCGGTCTCCGCGCCCAGGATGCCCGGACGCACGGCGCGCAGAATCTGGCCCATCGTCACCTCGCGGCCAATGCAGTCAAAGGCGAAGTCCGCGCCCGAGATAGGCTCGCCGAAGCTGGTTAATCCTTCGCCCTGCGTCAGCGCGTGGACCTGCTCGATTGCGTCGCCGCCCGAGGCGTTGACCCCGTGCGTCGCGCCAAACCGCTTGGCGAACTCCAGCTTCTCGTCGTCCAGGTCAACCGCGATGATCGGATCCGCGTTGACCACCGAGGCCGCCACCACCGCCGAGAGTCCGACGCCGCCGACTCCGAAGATCACCACGCTGTCGCCCTCGCGCACAGCAGCCGTGTTGTACACCGCGCCTGAGCCGGTCAGCACGGCGCAGCCGATAATCGATGTCACGTCGCGTCGCGTGTCCTGAGGGACCTTGACCACGTACTTCTCGTCCGCGATCGTCGTGTCGGCCCAGGTGAAGACGTTGCGCGTCGTCGCCGTGCGACCGTTCGGTCGCTCGACCACGATTGCGTCGACCTCGCGCGTCGCCGTGTCGGGATTGCGCGGCACCCAGGTGACGAAGACGATGTCGCCAACCTGCACATTGGTCACCTGCGAACCGATCTTGATCACCTCGCCGGTCGCCTCGTGTCCCAGGATCTGGTCGCCGTTGCGCGGATTGTGCATCTGGTGCAACTGCGAGTGGCAGATGCCGGAGGCGAACTGCCGCACCACAACCTGGAAATCGCTGGGGTCGGGCAGATCGACGCGCTCCACAGCCAGGGGTTCGTCGGCTTCGGGCAGAAAGACCACGCGCGCGGGAGTTGGCATAAGAGATTCCTTTTCGTCAATACTCACGCTCCCCCTTTCAGAGGGAGCTGTCGCGGAGCGACTGAAGGGGTTTCGCCGAGAGTCTACCTTGCGCAAACATGTGGCTATGGAGATCATCACGCGGCGCGGGCCGCGAACCATGGAAGCGGCGGAGTTCGCCGACTTGCGCGCCCGATACTCATCGACCCTCGTCGATCTCGGCACCGGCGACGGCGCCTGGCCGCGCCGCTTCGCCCGCGACTACGACAACGTCCTCGCAATCGGCATCGACGCCGACCGCGACGCCCTCCGTGAAGCCGCCAAAATGGCCGAGCGCAAACCCGCCCGCGGCGGAGCGCCCAACACGCTCTACGTCGCTACCGGCATTGAGTCGCTCCCGGCAGAACTGCACGAGTCTGCCGACTGGATCACTGTCTACTTCCCCTGGTCCGCCCTATTGCGCGTCATCCTCAGCGGCGACGACCAGCTGACCGAGCTGCTCAACAAGCTTGCCAGGCCCAGGTGCCGCCTGAGCATCGTCCTCAACGCCGAGGCTCCGCCCGACGGTTTCGACCCGCCAACCCCAGAGTCGCTCCGGCGCGCGTTGAACGACCCGCTCACCGCCGCCCAGTTCCGCATCACGCGAGTGAACTGGCTCGAAGCCAACAACGCCCCGCCGACCACCTGGTCCGGCCGCCTCGTCAAAGGCAGCGGACGAGCGATGCTGGGGTTGGATGCTCAACGTTAGGGCCTGTTCACAAAGGGCAACGAACCACCAGACATTCCGTCTTTCCAGGCTCCGCCTGGAATCTCGCTTCCTCTGCTCCCCTATCCGCTCAGAAGAAGCCTGCCCCGCACCCGATTCGGAGTAGGGAGATCAGCGGTCGTGACGCTTCATCGACTTCTCCCCATCGTCGGTGAACACGACCCGAGACTTCTTCCCACCATGAATCCGAGGCTCCCGAGCCAGCTTGCGCCGATTCAGGCCACTCGCCGGATCAGCTTGCGATTCAGGTCCATGGTCGACTCGAGCGACGAGATCATGTCGCCGCCGACATCGGAAAGTCGAGCGAGATCAGCCCTCGGGATCTCGGCCTGATTCTCGAACACGATGATCGACTCGAAGTCCAAGTCGTGGCGGTGGAAGTGACCAAGCATGATCGTCGTCAACCGAGCCTTGTCACGATTGGGAATGCCGTAGAGAAACAGCGGAATGCCGCTCTTGCCTTCAATCCGGTAGTCGACGGGATAGGCGTCAGCATTGGGAACTTCAGCCAGATAGTCCTTCTCCAGCTTGGACTCGTCCACGAAGTTACTCAGGAAATCAGCCAAATCGTCGTAGAACGTGGATCCGACATTGGAGCGCGAGAGGAGGACGAGATCGTAAATCCGAGTCAGCGCCTGGCCGAACTCGAAGAGCGCTTCCGGCAGTCGCGCCGTCGAAGTATCGACGGAGAAGGCGCCTTCCTCGTACGACATGCCGCTCTCGCCAACGATTCGCTCCAGGAGCATGCCGCGCGTACCCGTGAGGAATGCGTCGATGTCGTGCTCGTAGCTTATGTGCATCAGCGTGTGGCCGTGATCGGAGAGGCGCAGTCCGCCCGACGGCGCTTCCGCCAGGTGGAACGGGTAGCCGTCGCCGTCGGGAAACCTGAAGTGCGTGCGCAGCATCAGTTCGCCATCCGAGCGCTCGACCACGCCCACGTCTTCGCATAGGCGGGAGCACAGGAGGTCTCTGAGGGCATCGGCATCCAGCGTCATAGCTACTGCATCACTGTAGTCGAGTATCCTCCCAGGCGTTACCTCGGCTGCCCAATCGCCCTTCCCTTCGTCCGCCCGCAGGAACAAATCCCAAGCGAAGCCTCTCAACGCCTGCTCTACGGTCGCCCTTGCTCTATTCGGCCATGCCCTGCAAGTGAGCTGTTAGCGATCGCATCCACCGCTCGTAACTTATGTCGTCTCCTGGGTCCGTCACTCGCCATTCCCCATTGGTGGGGTCGGTAGACATGATTAGGCATGTGGCAGTGTAGCGACGTTCGCGCATCATTCTCCGCAAGAGAAGCTCGTAGCGTAGCGCGTATGACGCGTTCTTGAATTCATCGAACACATCGAAGATCGGCTCACTCACTCCGACCTGCCTCCGCGACATCTCGTGGTCCTCCAACAACAAAAGGTAGCCAACCCATGGTGCCGCCTGCATTCCAAAGGCGCCGTTGCGATAGGCGGTCCACAGATCTTCTGCACTGCCCAACGCTTCTTCTGCCCTATTGTTGAAGTTGTTGCCGAACGAAGGGCCAACGTGGGACTTGAGCTCAATCGCCGCGCCAAGTTCAGCTCCAACTAGAATCACCAGATCCCACTCCTTTTCTGGCCGAAAGTAGCCAGGCAGCACCGGTGCCCGCCGGGCTTTCCGAAACTCGATCTCTTCACTTCCGATAGATTGTCGCACCCGTTCTTCTATCAGTTCGACGATTGCATCGAGCTGACCCCCAAAAGTGACTGCGCTGCGCTGTCCGCGATCTCCGCCGCTCCCTCGCTTCCTAGCGGAGACTCTCCTCTGCCAGAATTGGGCAATCGCTTCGTTCAGCGGATCCCTGCGGTCAGGCATCGATTCTACTGTTCCAGCGCAGGCGGGCCTGCCCGAGCTCGCTACGAATCCTCTCCTCTGCAGCAGTAATATATGCAGTCTCCAACTCTACACCGACGCTGTCCCGACCCCACCGACCGGCCGCAACGGCAGTCGTTCCCGAGCCCAGGAACGGATCCATGACCGTATCACCAACGAAACTGAACATGCGGATGATGCGTTCTGCCAGTGGGAGCGGAAACGGGGCTGGATGGTTGCGCGTACTCGTACCGCCGATGTTCCAGATCTGACGAAACCACTCAGCGTGCGATTTCGCTGGAATCACGGACAACAATCGAGCCGCAATAGAAGGACTACGGTATCCAGCAGGTTTTCGTTGGAACAGGATGTACTCGATATCGTTCTTGACGATTGCGTTCGGCTCGTACGGCTTTCCCAAGAAACGTCCACCATTCTCGACCTCCAGTGATGCGTTTCCTATCTTGTGCCAGATTATCGGCGCAAGATTGTCAAATCCGATTTGCCGGCTGTGCTCCTGCAAAGCAGCGTGGAGAGGAAACACGACGTGCCGGCCAAACTTACGACGAGGCATTAGTACATCGCCAGTTACTATGACCATTCGCCCGCCTGGTGTGAGCACCCGGAAGCAATGGCGCCAGACATGGTCCAACTCGCACAGAAACTCATCGAAATCATCGATCAGACCGAGCTGACCGACACCAGCTTCATAGGGCTTTAGGTTCCAATACGGCGGAGATGTAAGAATCAGATCGACACTCTCATCATCCAGCTCATCCAAGTACCGGCTGTCCCGCATGAGGCCGACGTGATGAGTCGGCCTCTCTCTTGCAGCCTGCTCAGCAAGGCGCGACAGCTTCTCGTCACGCGCAATCATCGGCAGCGCCCTTTGGTGTCCGACGGATTCGACCAACGTCTTGAGCTGAGGAGGAACGAAGAGATCCAGCTCAGCATGAGTGCCTTCACCCACCAAAAAGCTGCAGTCTCCCACTTGTTGCGCTTGCATGTTCTGATTATGCCATATGACCTACATGCAGCGCCACTGCCCCCATCGACAACCTCCGATACGACACATCCACCAGACCTGCCGACTCCAGCATCCGCGACAACTCGTCTGCCGTCGGATAGCCCGTGAGCGAGTTCGGCAGGTAGCGGTAGGCCGAACGGTCGCCCGAGAGCAGGCCCGCCACCCGCGTCACGCCCTGCTCGAAACCGAATCTCAGCACCCGGCCCCAGGCCGTGTCGGGCGGATGAGTGATATCGAGGCCCACCAGCCGGCCGCCCGGTCGTAGCACACGCGCCATCTCGGCGAACGAATCTGCGAGGTCGGGGAGGTTGCGCATCACGAACGCCGAGGCGACCACGTCGAACGATGAGTCGGCCAAGGGCAGATGCAGCGCGTCGCCCTGCAACCAGTCGATGCCCTCCACGCCGAACTTCTGCTCGGCCCGTGACAGCATCGCCGCCGACACGTCGAGCCCAATCACCCGCGCCGCTCCTTGCCGTCGAAACTCCGCGCTCAGGTCGCCCGTGCCCGCGCCAAGATCCAGCACGACGGCGCCCTCCGGTTGCGACATCTCGACCGCCAGCCTGCGCCAGCGGCCGTCGCGTCCGCCCGTCATTAGCCGGTTCATCCGGTCGTAGTGCGGCACCAATCGGCTGAACATCTCCCCGATCGTGCGCGTCCGGTCCCGTGCCCTGGCCTGCTCTGACATGCTGATACAGTACAGAAACCGACCCATGCGTCGGATTTTTCGTGCCTCGGAGACGCCGATGACGACCAGCGCGCCACGACAGGCCCGGGCGATCGAGCGCCGCGCGCAGCTGCTCGACGCCGCCGCGCAGGTCTTCGCCCAACGCGGCTACACCGAAGCCCAGATGGACGAAATCGCCGCCGCCGCCGACACATCCAAGGGCGGACTCTACTTTCACTTCCCCAACAAAGAGGCCCTGATCGCCGCCGTGATCGGCCGAGCCGGCGATCTCCTACGGCGGCGCGTGGCCCACGCGATGAACGCCGCCGGCGACGATCCCGTCGCCCGCGCAGACGCGGCGCTCGCCTCGCTGATCGACACGCTTTCCGCCCATCGATCGTTTGCTCGTGTGCTCGCGACCGACTCGGTTGCCGGTTCCGCCGCCGCACGCCGGCGCGTCGCCGAGATCGAGGACGAATTCGTCCACCTCATCGCCGCCGAGCTACGCGTCGCTCTGGACCGCGGTCGGCTGAGCAACCTTGACGAACCGCTCGACCCCGACCTCACCGCACGCGCCTGGGTCGGCATGGTCCAATCCACGCTCACCGCCTGGGCCGCCGGTCGAGTCTCGACGCCGATGCATCGCATCTACCCCGAACTCCGGCGACTGCTCCTGCGCAGCGCCGGTGTCCCGCTTGATTCGAATCACCGCACCAATCCAACGAAGGAGTAGCCGATCATGTCCCGACCCACTGTCACCGTCGAGCGCACCGGCCTGCCCGCTTGGGAACGGTCCGGCGACTATGGCGACATCTACTACGACGTCGCCGAAGGCATCGCCAAGATCACCATTGCCCGACCCGAAGTGCGCAACGCCTTCCGCCCCAAGACGCTCTTCGAGTTGCTGGACGCGTTCCAGCGCGCCCACGAGGACATGTCGGTCGGCGTGATCATCCTCACCGGCGAGGGCAAGGAAGCCTTCTGTTCCGGCGGCGATCAGCGCATTCGCGGCGACGGCGGGTACGTCGGCGACGACGGCGTGCCGCGACTCAACGTGCTCGACCTGCACCGCTACATGCGCTCGATCCCCAAGCCGGTGATCGCGATGGTCGCGGGCTACGCGATCGGCGGCGGCAACGTGCTTGCTACCGTCTGCGACCTGACCTACGCCGCCGACAACGCCTGGTTCGGCCAGACCGGACCCAAGGTTGGCTCATTCGACGCCGGCTATGGCACGATGCTGCTCGCCCGTCTCGTTGGACACAAGAAAGCCGCCGAGATCTGGATGCAGTGCCGCCAGTACTCCGGCGCGGAAGCCGTCGCGATGGGTCTGGCCTGTGATGTCTTCCCGGTCGACGAACTCGAACTCGAGGTCGTCAACCGCTGCCGAGAAATCCTCTGCATGTCGCCGACCGCGTTGCGCTTCATCAAGCGGGCGCTCGTCGCCGACACCGACGGCCTCTCCGGCATGCAGATGTTCGCCGGCGACTCCACCCTGCTCTACTACCTCTCCGAGGAGGCCAAGGAAGGCAAGAACGCATTCCTCGAAAAGCGCAAGCCCGACTTCTCCAAGTACCCGCGCTTCCCCTAGCCAGAACCTCAATCCACCCCAGTTCCCATCTCCCCCCGCTCTGCGGGGGGAGATGCCGAAGGCAGAGGGGGCCGCGGACGCGCCGCTGCTCCCGACTCGCAGGCAGCGAATGGCCCAGGCAACTTCATCAGCGCCCAGCAAACGCCGAGCCTGGCTGCTCGCGATCCGACCGCCGACGCTGCCGGCGGCGGTCGCCCCGGTGCTCGCCGGGACTGGAATCGCCGCCGTCGACGGCGACTTCGAGGTCGGGCGCTTCTTCCTCGCCCTGACCGGCGCGATCTTCATCCAGATCGTCGTCAACTTCGCCAACGATCTCTCCGACTTCCGCCGCGGCGCAGACACGCCCGACCGCCTCGGCCCGCCGCGCGCCGTCGCGCAGGGCTGGCTCTCGCAGCGCGAGATGACCGTCGGCATCACGCTGGCGACCTCGGCGGCGCTAATCGTGGGCGTCGTGCTCATCCTGATCGTCGGCTGGCCCATCCTGGTCATCGGCGCTCTGTCTCTGCTCGCGGCGGTCACCTACACCGGCGGACCGCTGCCCTACGGCTACCGAGGTCTCGGCGACGCGATCTGCTTCCTCTTCTTCGGCTTCGTCGCCGTGATGGGAGCCGGTTATGTGCAGATCGAGGAGTTGACCTGGGAACTGGCCGCCGCCTCGGTGCCGGTCGGATGCCTGGTCACCGCAATCCTCGTGGTCAACAACCTGCGCGACATCGACACCGACCGCACCAGCGACAAGCGAACCCTGGCCGTGCTGATCGGCGAGCGCAACACCCGCATCGAGTACGCCGTATTGACCATCGGCGCGTTCGTCGGTGTCGCCGTCTTCGCTTCGGTCGAGCTGATTCCCCACTTCTGCTTCATCGCATTCGCCGCCCTGCCGTTGGCGATCTGGCTGACACGCGAAATCGTCAACGGCCGCTCAGGCGCGGCGCTCAATCCTATGCTCAAGCGGACGGCGCAATTGCACCTGCTGGTCGGCGCGCTGATCGGCCTGGGCGGCGTCCTGGCGACGCTTTAGTTGAGCGCAATGACGACCCCAGTGGCGATACCGATTGCCGCCAGGTGGAGGGCAGTCGCAATCGCAACGACTCTCCACAGTCGCGCCTCGAACTGATCGACCAATCCAGAGATCATTAGCTGAATCTCCTTCTGAGTCATCAATGGCGCCATCTCATCCTGGAGCGCATCAGCGAATTCACGGGATACCTCTTCCCCCAGCCGGCCTCACAACGTATCCACAAATCGCAACCGATTGATGATTGCCACTGAGCACATCGCACAACCCGATTACCGTGACTCCAGAGTAGCGGGAGTTGAATCCTGTGCCGATCTACCGACTCGATGCCTCGCAGACCCTCTCAACCGATCTTGAGACCGCCTGGAACTTCTTCTCCGATCCTCGCAACCTCTCCGTGATCACGCCGCCAGAGATGCGATTCGAGATCACCGGCGATCCGCCAGCCGATGTCCATGCTGGCCTCATCATCACCTACCGACTCACCCCGCTGCCGATCCTGCCGCTGCGGGTCTCGTGGGCCACCGAGATCACGCAGGTGGACGCACCGCACTTCTTCGCCGACGACCAGATCGCCGGACCGTACGCCCTCTGGCGACACGTACATCGCTTCCGGGAAGTCGACGGCGGCGTTCTCGCCTCGGACCAGGTGCACTGGTCGCTGCCCTTCGATCCGCTCTCTTCGCCGATCGCCCAGCTCGCCGTCATCCCCCAGCTCCGCCGCATCTTCCGCTACCGGGCGCGCACGTTGCGTGAGCGCTTCGGCAACGCCGACAGCACAGCTCCGAGCATGCGCATTCGCGCCCTGTGATCCTGCACTCCCCAGCCGATCAACGCGCGCTGAAATCCCTGCATTCGACATACCGGGTCGAATGTGAGGAACGCGATGACCGAACGACACAACTATTGGCAGCGCATCGGGCGCAAGAAGATGACTCGGCGCTCGCTCCTGCGAGCTTCATCTCGCGCCGGTGTCGGCGCGGCCGGACTTGCCCTGGTCGGCTGCGGCGACGATGACGACGACCAGACCGCGACCGCCGTGCAGCAACAGCAACAGGCGCAGCAAGCGCAGGCGCAGCAGCAGGCCATGCAGCAACAACAGCAGCAGGCCATGCAGCAACAGCAGCAGGCGCAGGCCGACCAACAGGCCATGCAAGCCGACCAACAAGAGCAGACTCAGCAGGAACAGGCCGAGCAAGTACAACAGCAGGCCGCCGTCTCCGCGATCACTCGCGGCGGCACCCTGCGCTTCTCGACGCCTGCCGCGACCCACGACTATTTCGACCCGCACCGCGCCGTCTTTGGCCCCTCCCAGTTCTGGATGGGGCTCTACATGAACTACCTGATCCACTGGCAAAACAAGGAAAGGGGGATCATGCAGAGCGACATCGCTTCGCTGCCTGAGATCCCCGACGACACGACCTACATCTTCTCCGTCGATCAGGGCGCGCGATTCTGGGACCGCTTCCCCACCGAGGGCGGTCGGGTCGTGACGGCCGAAGACATTCGCTTCAATGCCCAGCGGCAGATCGACTCGGTCGACGCCGACGGCGTGGAAGACACCTCGTTCCTCACCGCGTCCAAGGATCAGCAGACAGACACCGTCGAAGTGGTTGACGATGTCACGATCACCTTTACGACCGCCGAGCCGGACTCGACCTATCTCGGCGCTCACTTGAGCCCGTTCTCCTGGATCACCTCGCCCGAGGCGATCACCGAGTTCGGCAACCGCTGGCGCGACGAGCAGAGCAACGTCGAACTCTCTTCGGGTACCGGTCCGTACATTCCGCAGACGTACGATCCCGACCTCGGCATCGATCTCGACGTCAATCCGAACTACTGGAAGTTGGGCGTTGACGGGCAGCCGCTGCCCTATCTCGACCGTGTCGAGTTCGTCAACATGACTGACCCGACCACCGTGGACGCGACGTATCGCGGCAACGGCATTGACATCGGCGGCTTCCCGTTGTCTAGTCTGCAGGTCGAGGACATCCTCAACGACTTCCCCGAGCACCAATCGTTCGATGTCCCCTTCGGATTCACGATCCAGATTCGCTACAACTTCAATCCCGACTGGCCCGGCGAGGACGGCCTCGGCAACCCCTGGGCCGACCGGCGACTGGCCTACGCCTTCCATGTCGCCACCGACCGCTACCTGTTGATCGACGCCGTCTACCTGGGCTCGGCCAAGATCAGCGCGATTGCACAGGCGCCATGGTTCAACCAGGCCTGGACCGTGCCACAGGAGGAACTCGCCACTTGGCCCGGTTACCGGCCCAATCGCGACGACGACATCCAGATGGCGAACGAGTTGCTCGACGCCGCCGGCGTCGACCGCGACTCGCGCACCTTCTACTGGATCACGCCCGATGTCTGGGAGCTGACCTATCCTGGCATCACCGAAACGGTGCGCTCGATGTACGAGCAAGCGTTGGGCGTCTCGCTCTCGATGGACATCCAGCCGTACACCGTCATCCTGCAGCGGCTGCTCGAAGGCACGCACCCGGGGCAGACGCCGGCTTGGACCAACCCGCCGCAGGACCTCGACCCCACCGGCGAGTGGAACATCACCCACGTTGAGGGCGGAAGCTCCAACTTCTCGCAGTACAACTACCCGCCGGCGGAGGAGATGATCAAGGGCATGCGCTCAGAGCTCGATGTGGAAAAGCGCATGGACACCGCAACCGAGCTGCTGCAGATCTTCCTCGGTGTGCATCCCGAGCACGGCGTCGAGGGCATGACGGGGCAACCGTCGGTGATGAACGGAATCTCACCGCAGGTCGAATGGCCCTACGTGCGCAACTCCGAGGACGTCTACCAGTTCGCCCACGCCTCGCACCGCTACGACGACACCTGGCTGGACAGCACCCACCCTGACTACTCGGCGTAAAGGCGTATCACAATCTTCTGACACAGGCGGTCATCCTGGCCGTCTGTGTCAGACATTCTGTGCTACACTGCTCGTGAAAACAGGAGGCGCAGACGGTGACCGACGAGCAAGCAGCCGTTCCTGAGTCCGTCTACGCCGACTACGAGGCTGACCTGATCAACGAAGGGCTCCCGGCAGAGCAGGCTCGCACCACACGTCGGGCGCTGGAGAGAATCGTTGATCGACTGACCATCGTGTTCGCCACCAAGGCCGACCTTGAAACACTGCGAACAGAGTTGCGCGCGGAGATCGCCGACCTGCGCGAGGAGAGCGCGTCGTTAAGAGCTGAGATCGCCGATCTAAGAGATCGCATGATTCGACTGGAAGAGCGAGTCCGCATCCTCACTTGGGTCATTGGACTGGGCGCGGTGGGCATCATGGGGATGATGGGCGCGATCCTGGCTCGGCTGTAGGCGTTGGCGGCCATGTTCCCTGTTGTCCAGATTGACACTGACGCCCCGCGTTCAATACCTTGCCTCAGAGACCGCCTGCGTGATGGGCGCTGATCGTGTACACGAACGGAGTTGACCGTGAAGTTTGAGTTCTTCCACCTGATGCCTTATCGGGACCTGCCGCCCGACTTCGCCGAGACCAACAACTCGGTCTGGGTTGACGTGCCCTCGCACCTGTTTGACCCGGCCAAGGCCCACCAGATGTACAACGACGGCCTGGACGAGCTCGAGGCCGCCGCCGCCGCCGGCTACGACGGCATCTGCATCAACGAGCACCACCAGAACGCCTACGGCCTGATGCCGTCGCCGAACCTGATGGCCGCCAACCTCTGCCGGCGGACCAAGGACGTCGCCATCGTCGTGCTTGGTAACTCGATCGCGCTCTACAACCCGCCGACCCGCGTCGCCGAAGAATTCGCGATGCTCGACTGCATCTCCGGCGGCCGCCTCGTCGCCGGCTTCCCCGTCGGCACGCCGATGGACGACTGCTTCTGCTACGGCGCCAACCCGTCGCACCTGCGCGACAAGTACTACGAGGCCGCCGACGTGATCACGCAGGCCTGGACGCGCCCCGAGGTCTTCTCCTACAACGGCCGCTACAACCAGCTCCGCTACATCAACATCTGGCCGCGACCGATCCAGCAGCCCCACCCGCCGGTCTGGATCCCGGGCGGCGGCTCGGTTGAGACCTGGGAATGGTGCGCCGAGCACAACTACGTCTACTGCTATCTCTCCTACGGCGGCTACAAGGCCGGGCAGAAGAACGTCGACGGATTCTGGCGCACGATGCAGCAGCGCGAGAAGCCGCTCAACCCCTACCACGCGGGATTCCTCCAGCTCGTCGCCGTCGGCGAGACCGAGCAGGAAGTCGCCGACAAGTTCGGGCCGCACGCGGAGTACTTCTACAACAAGATGCTCCACATCGACCCGCGCTACGCCGACCCGCCCGGCTACCGCACCGTCCGCACCATCGAGCAGGGCTTCACGCGTAGCCAGGGCCTCAAGCCGGTCTTTGGCGACTCGGACAAGTTCAAGGGCGAAAAGACCGCCGAGAAGATGGTCGAGTCCAAGGCCAACTCGGAGATCACCTGGAACGACCTGATCCGTGAGGGCAACATCGTGGCCGGTACGCCGAGCCAGGTCACCGAACAGCTTGAAGAGGTCATCAAGACGCTCCACGTCGGTCACTTGATGATCCTCAACCAGTTCGGCTCGATTCCCAAGGAACTGGCCATCCCGAACATCGAGATGACCGCCCAGCAGGTGCTGCCCAACCTGAAGCACATCTGGGACGACGAAGGTTGGGAAGACCACTGGTGGCCGCAGGGCCTCGAGGGCGGACAGGTGGAACCGGCCGCGCTCAGCTTCTAACCGGCTAACCAGGCGAGCAGTGAGCTGCGTTCGCAGCCGCGAAACTCCAACAGGGGGCGGAGCACATGCTCCGCCCCCTGTCGTAGACTCGGGCGCAAATGAAGTGGTCAGACACATGGCTGGCTCTGATCGGCGCAATCGGGTTGATCGCGCTCGTGGCCCTGGCCGACTTCGCCTCGGTCCAAAGCCAGGACGATCAGCAAAGCGAGTCGGTCCGCGTCTTCGCCCGCCTCAGAGACAGCGGCGCAATCGAGTTTGGACTCAGAACCGCTGAGGGCAACCAGTTTCCTCGACAGCGCTTCTTCCCGGCCAACATCGAACATCACCGCTGGCTGCGCAGCACCGCCATCAGGCTGCCGGATGACTCCATCGTCTACATCATCGCGCGGCGCAACCCCGACACGCGAGTCGAGTTTGGCGTTCGCACGCGCGAACCGCGCCAGGAGTACTTTCCCCGCCAGCGCTTCTTCCCTAACGACGCCAGGGTTGATCGCTGGCTGATCAGCAGCTCGGTCAGCATTCCGGTCGCAGTGGTACGAGAGGTCGAGCAGGAACAAACGGAGCCTCCGACCGAACCACCCGCCCCAGAGCCGCAACCCGAACCGGAGCCGAAAACGACAACCGCTCCCGAGGCGGAGGAGCCAGATCAGTCGAGCGACAACTACGAGCGCATATCCGGCGGCCACAGAGACGGCCTGATCGTCATCGACGGCGTCCTCGGCGATCCCGACGCACCAGTCCTTATCAGCGAGTACGGCGATCCATTTTGAGCGCAGTGCCGACGATTCGCGTCTCAGGTTGAGCCGCGCGTGATAGAGACCCTTGTGCAGACCGGACGGGCCCGGTACGAGTTTAGGATTCTCTCCTACATCAGTTCGGCATCCGACCGTGTGGGCTGGGCGATGGAGTGCGCGAAACAGCAGAGCGGTGCAGCGTTCTGGGAGTTCTACGACCGCTTCCTTGTCGACAGGAGCTCTGCCCGCCGACGCGAACAGCTCATCAGCTTCGCCGCCGACATCAACCTCGATGAGGAGAGCTTCACCCAGTGCTACGACGACCCGGCGACAAAGCAACAAGTTAGAGACGACCTAAACGCGGCCCGAAACTTGGGCATCGGTCATGGCCCCAGGGTGTTCATCAACGAGGCGAGTGGCCCGCTTACACTCCCAGCAATCAGGCAACGAGTTGAGGCCGTAACTCCGTAGCTCGGGGGTACGCTGACTGCATGAAACCAAAGATCAGCATCATCACACTCGGTGTCGCCGACCTTGACGCCTCTGTGCGCTTCTACCGCGACGGCCTTGGCTGGCCAATGCGCGAGGAGGGCGATTTCGAGAACATCGTCTTCCTCGAACTTGAGAACATCACGCTCGCGTTCTATCGCCGAGAGTTGTTCCCTGATGAAGCGCCGGTCGACTTCGCCGACCCGTCCGCCGGCACGCCGACTATCACGCTCGCCCACAACCTGCCTTCGCCCGAGGCCGTTGACACCGCAATGCAGGAAGCGCTCGACGCAGGCGCCACCCTGGCCAAGCAGCCCGAAGAGGTCTTCTGGGGAGGCTATAGCGGATACTTCAGCGATCCGGATGGCTACCTCTGGGAGCTGGCCTACAACCCGTTCGCGGACCTGACCTGACAATGGCCAGGGTCACCGCCCTCAGCGCCGTCACGCTCGCAACCGCCGACATGAAGGCCGCCACAGGGTTCTACGAGGCCCTCGGCTTCGAGAAGATCTACGGAGGACCCGCGGCCGGCTTCACCTCGTATCGAGCCGGCGAGAGCTATCTCAATCTGATCGCCGCGGATCACGGCACCGGCTTCTGGGGGCGCGCAATCTTCTACGTCGAGGACGTAGACGATTTCCACGCGGGCGCCGTCGCCGCCGGCCTCAAGCCCGAGTTCGAACCGCGCGATGCACCCTGGAGAGAGCGCTACTTCCACATCGTTGATCCCGACGGCCACGAGATCTCATTCGCGACGCCTGTGGAGCGCTCGTCCGCTAACGCGTGATATTGCTGGACGCGGTCAGGCCGCCGTCAACGATGAACTCGGACCCCGTGCTGTAGGTGGCGTCGGCTGCGATGAAGAGCATCATCTTGGCGATCTCGTCGGCGCGGCCCATGCGGCTGATCGGGATCCTCATTGGGCGGTCGCCATGCTCGTCGCGCTTCGCGTCGGGATTGAACAGCATCATGGTGTCGACCGGACCTGGGTGGACCGAGTTGACGCGGATGTTCTCCCCGCCCAGCTCCACTGCGGCGACCTTGGTCAGTCCGCGCACTGCGAACTTGCTCGACGCGTATGCGCCCAGACCGGGATAGCCCTGGATGCCTGCCGTTGACGAGGTGTTGATGATGCAGCCGCCGCCCGCCTCTCGCATCGCCGGAATCACCGCGCGGATGCCGAGGAACACACCGACCAGGTTCACGTCAATGACCTCGCGGAAGTGTTCGAGCGTGGCGTGCTCGATGGGAGCCACAGGCAGGATCCCGGCGTTGTTGAGCAGATAGTCCACGCGGCCGAACTCGGCCACGGTCTTGTCTACGATGTCGCTCCAGTCGGTCTCACTGGTCACGTCGAGGTGGACGTAGGCGGCCTGGCCGCCAGCGTCGATAATGCTCTCCGCGACGCGCTGGCCGTCCTCGTCGAGGATGTCGCCAAGCACAACCGCCGCGCCCTCGCGGGCGAACAGGCGGGCCTCAGCCTCGCCCTGTCCGCGCGCGCCGCCAGAGATGATGGCGACCTTACCGTCGAGCTGTCCCATGTGGTTCTCCGTGTCTAGTCCGTTGAGCTGCTGCTGGACTACTCAATCAGCTGGCCGATGTTGCCGCCGATGGTCAGTCCGCCGTCGATGATGAACTCGGCGCCGGTGCTGTACGAGGCGTCGGAGGCGATGAAGAGCATCATCTTCGCTACCTCGTCGGCCGTGCCGATGCGCGGGATGGGACCGTCGAAGCTGAAGTCATCGTCCGCGCGCCGAGAAAGCTCCGGGTCGCGGATCATCGGCGTGTCGATCGGGCCGGGATGCACCGAGTTGACGCGGATGTTGTACGGCCCGAACTCGACGGCGGCCGACTTGGTCATCCCACGCACGGCGAACTTGGAGGACACGTAGGCGCTCAGCCCGGCATATCCCTCGAGTCCCGCTGTCGAGGAAGTATTGATGATGCAGCCCCCGCCGGCTTCCTTCATCGCCTTCACCGCCGCTCGCATACCCAGCCAGACGCCGACCTGGTTGATGCGAATGACCTCCAGGTACTCCTGCAGCGAAGAATCTTCAATCATCTTGACGCGCGCGATGCCGGCGTTGTTAATCAGGATGTCCAGTCGGCCGTACGTCTCGACCGTCAGGTCGACCAGCTCGGCCCAGTTGGATTGATCAGAGACGTCGAGCTTCGCGAATGTCGCCTGCCCGCCTGTGTCAATGATGCTCTCGGCGACGCGCCGGCCGTCTTCCTCGAGCACATCACCGAGCACGACGGCTGCGCCCTCGCGGGCGAACAGTCGCGCCTCGGCCTCGCCCTGTCCGCGCGCGCCGCCTGAGATCAGCGCGACCATTCCGTCCAGCTTGCCCATGTTGATGCTCCTCTGTTTCTAGTTCTGCAGAAGGGAGACTACTTGCCGCTCAGCTCGCGTCGCGTGCGCATTGCGAACGGGACGACTTCTCCGGTCTCCAGGTTGAACCGATAGCGCCACTGCCGCAAAAGGTCGAGGCCGTAGACGTGTATCGCCAGCGTCTTGCCCTCGTTGATCTCCACCGCATGGATGTCGGCCGGCGGCTCGGAGATGACCGTGGTCGTGCCGGGCGGCACTCGAGTCGGCTCCATCTCCTCCAGCTCGGCGAACCAGGGCGTCATCCCGTCGTCGACCCGCTGGTAGTTGCGGTTGAATTCGACCCCGGAGATCACGCCTTCCATCGCCCAACCGTTGTGATTGTGCACGGGAGCGCCGGCATCGGGCTGCCAGACCACCGCCATCACGGTCAAGTTGTCGGATCGGTGGATCACGAAGCCCTTGTCCGGATCCGGGTCGTCGTTCTCGGGCAGATCGAGCAGGACATCACGGCGCTGGATAATCCGCTCCAGCGGACCCGCCATCTGCGCAATCTGCCGTTCCGCCGAGTCGCCTCGGTCGGCGATCCGCTGCGCCTCCTTGACGAAGTCCAACAGCGTGTACGTCGCGGTCGTCATCGTTTGACCCTTTCGTTCTGAGAACGGTCTGGCGTCGAGTATAGGTCCGGACCGGTTGCTTTCCGCAGATGTCGGCTAGCCTGCGCCGAACAACGGCACGGTCAAGCGGAGAACGTCCATGGCGGATCAACGAGCCGAGTTCGGCCTCTTTTATCAACTGCCGCAGGCAGATGGCCAGGACGTTCCGCAGCGCTATCGCGACACCATCGCCCAGGTCGTCCACGGCGATCGCATCGGCTGGGATGCCGCCTGGCTGGCCGAGATGCACTTCGTCCGCGAGTTCTCGGTACTGCCTTCTCCGATGCTGACCATGGCCGCGATCGCCGCGCAGACCGAGCGCATCCGCCTGGGCACCGGCGTCGCGTTGCTCCCGCTGGCCGATCCAATCCGCACCGCTGAGGACGCGGCGACGCTGGACATCATCTCCGACGGACGGCTCGAGTTCGGCGTTGGCCGGGGCAGCATCGCCGAGCACTTCGCCGGCTTCAACGTCAGCATGTCCGACCGCGCCAGCCGCTTCGACGAGGCGCTCACTGTGATCCAGCAGGCCTGGCGCGACGGTCCGGTCAACTTCGAAGGCGATCACTTCCGCTACCGCAATGTCCAGGTCGTGCCGAAACCCATTCAGCGGCCCGGCCCACCGATCCGAATCGCGGCCAACAGCGATGAGTCCTTCGCCAGGGCCGCAAACGATGGTTGGCGTGTCTTCGCCAGCCCGATTACAGCATTCGAAGAGGATCTCGACAAGCGATTCGCCATGTACCACCAGGCCCGGCCGGACGCCCCGCCGACCGACGCCGGCATCCTCTTGCCAGTCCATGTCCATGAATCATCGGAGACCGCGAAAGAGGAAGCCAGGGCCAGCCTGCTCAGCTATCTCAAGGTCGTGACCGACACTGGATTGCGCAGTTGGACTCGCCGCGGCGGCGATCCGGACGACCTACCCGGCCTGCTCGCCCGCAACCGCAACTCGAGTTACGACGAGGCGCTCGACATGATGTGCGCAATCGGCAACCCGGATGAGGTGACGGCCAAGCTCAATGCCATCGGAGAGCGCTACGGCGTAGGCCATTTCATCACCTGGTGCAACGCCGGCGGGGTCATGCCCCACGATCAGGTGACGAGATCGATGAGCCTGTTCATGAAGGAATGTGCGCCCAACATTACGGTGTGATCGAACTGCCAACGCTAGCTGCAGGGAGCCGCCGGCGCATCACTTCGACAGCCTCGGGGTTGCTGTCTATCAACAGGTACCTGCGGCCCAGCGACTCGGCTGCCGCGCCAACCGTGCCGCTGCCCGCGAACGGGTCCAGGACCAGCTCTCCCGGATCGCTTGATGCGCGTATGATCCGTTCTGCCAGGGCGACAGGCTTCTGCGTCGGATAGCCGGTCCGCTCACGCGCATTCGTGCCCACAATGGATTGCCACCAGACGTCCGTCGGCAGCTTGCCGCGCTTCGCTTTCTCTGCGCCTACGAGATCCGGAGCCAGGTATGGAATCCGGTCAATGTCATCTCGGTTGAACACGTACCGTTCCCGGTCCTTGACGTAGACAAGGATGTTGTCGTGTTTGGCGGGCCAGCGACGCTTCGGTCGGCCTCCGTAGTCGTAGGCCCAGACGATCTCATTGAGGAAACAGTCACGACCGAAGACGTTGTCAAGCAGCAGTTTCACGTAGTGAACCTCGCGCGCGTCGAGATGCAGATACAGCGTGCCGTCCCGTCGCAGAACCCGCCAGAGTTCCGAGAGCCGCGGCCCGAGGAAATCGAGATACTCCTCGAACGCGTCTGAGAAGGAGCGAGTTGACACTCCTTCGGTTCGATAGCGCCGCCCACCGAAGCCCGTGCGGTCTCCAGCATCGTCCTGCTCCACATGAGTGCGTCGATATGTGCGCACAGTTCCGGTATTGAACGGCGGATCGGTGTAGACCAACTGAACGCTCTCGCCAGTCAGTCCCTGAAGAATCGGCAGGTTGTCGCCTTCCACAATCTGGCCTGTTCGACCCGCCGACATGTCGGACAACGAGCTATTCGCTTCCCACGGCCATGGCCCCGGGTCGCTGCAACGACTCGGGTACGTCGGTGTTGCCGTACTTGTTGATGCCCCAGCAGACGACTTCGCCAGCCTCGGTGAGTGCGCAACTGTGATCGGCTCCCAGAGCGACTTGCCGATAGACTCCTGCGGGCACGTCGGTCTGTCCCCAGACATTGGCTCCCCAACATGTGACTTCGCCAGCCTCGTTCCGCACGCAGGTGTGCTCAGCGCCGCAGGCGACAGCCGCGTAGGTTCCCGTTGGGGCCTGTGTCTTGCCCTTGGTGTCATCGCCCCAGCAGATCACTTCGCCGTTCACTGTCAGCGCGCAGGCATGAAGCACTCCAACTGAGACAGACGAAAAGCGTCCGTCCGGGACATCCGTCTGTCCGTAGAGGTTGGATCCCCAGCAGGCCAGCGCACCTTCCCCACTCAAGGCGCAGGCGTTCCAGCCGCCGACGCTGATTGACTCCCATGTTCCATCAGGGGCGTCCAATTGGCCTCGTCGATCGTCACCCCAGCAGGTCACTTCGCCGGCCAATGTCAGGGCACAAGAGAAAGAGAAACCGCTGCCGACCTGCTTGTATCGATTGAGCGTCGGCGGCTCGAGCCCCGTCCCACTTGCTTGTTCACGACATATCTCTCGCCCGAACAATGTGCCTTCGGAGTCCTCAGGGTTACATTCGATGCCGGACACTCCGGGCCCCGAAAGTGGCGAAGTGAGGATGGACGGATTGGCAGGACCGGTTGACTGGCCGTAGCCATTCCAACCCCAGCACACAAGCTCGTCGTTGCTGTTTACCGCACAGGTGTGGGACAATCCGGGACCGACCGAAACGAACTCGCCATCCGGCGGGTTCGCCTGACCGTCACCATTCGCGCCCCAACAGGCGAGACCTCCTGAAGAGTCAATAGCGCACGTGTGATTCAACCCCGCATTGAGCTCGCGGAAGGTTCCGTCCGGCGATTCGCTCTGGCCATGACCGTTCGAGCCCCAACAGCGAACCGCTCCTTCTGCCGTCACCGCGCACGTGTGCCCGTCTCCCGCCTCAACCGCCACATATTGTCCTGGAGGCACGGTGCTCTGCATGAACCCATTCCATCCCCAGCAACCAAGCTCGCCCTGCAGATCGATCGCGCAGGTATGCCATCCACCCGCGCTGAACGCGGTGTATGGACCGGGCGGGATGTCGAGCTGACCATCGCCGCCATAGCCCCAGCAGTGCAGTTCGCCCTCTGCGTCCATGGCGCAGTTGTGGCCGGCGCCGGACTCTATCGCCGTGAACGCTCCGTCCGGGGCATCCAGCTTGCCGAACAGATCGCTGCCCCAGCAATGCGCGGCTCCCGCCTCGTCCAGCGCGCAGCTGTGGGATGCACCTGCGCTCACCGACACGAACCGCCCATCCGGCGGACTTGCTTGACCGAGGCTGTTCGACCCCCAGCACATAATCTCGTCGTCTTGATTCAACCCGCAGGTGTGCAAGTATCCAACGGCGATAGAAGTAAACACATCCGAGGGCGCTTCAAGAATGAGAGGATCATCCTGCCCCCAACACACAACGGAACCGCCCGCATCCAACGCGCAGTTGTGCGTGGTTCCCCCGCCGATCGAGAGGTACTGCCCCTCAGGAGCGTCGGTCTGTCCGAACTCATGCGAACCCCAGCACTCGATCGTTCCTGAAGCAACGATCGCGCAACTGTGAGTACTCCCGGCCGCAAGCAGTCGATACTCGGGGGACTCAGCGGGCAAGAGTGTTGCGATGGTCGCGGCAGGTGGCAACGCAACGACGCTGCTGAGAAGCCATTGACCGTGAGAGATTCCCGCCCGCAACACTCTGCTACGGGGCAGAATCCGCTCTTCCACCCCGTCTAACCTCAGCGCAAACTCAACGCTCCTGTCGTCGCGGACCCTCACGAGCACGTATGCTTCTCGACCATCGTCAAGCGTCAGCGCCGAGCTACGCAGCCAAAGGCGTCTCTCGGTCGTGCGAGAGACAATCCTCGTCCGAGGCAGGAGCGTCTCGCCTGCGATCCTCAGACCGACCTCGACCCGGTCATTTGCAATCACCCGTGCGACGATTCGCGCTTCAACGTCGGCGCGGACATCCTGACTGCGGACCGGCGCCGAAGGCGCGACCAATGCGACTACGACGGACAGCGCTGCGATAGCCCCAGAGATTGCCAGCGCGCGCTCGATGGCGGGTAAACGTAACCGGCGCATCGTTCTTACGCCTCCGGTAGCTCTCGCGGCAGACTGGACGAGGTTGGCTCGACTTCGCCGCGGCGCTCCTCTTCTTCGCGGCGCTCCGCCTCCTCCTCGCGCTTGATTCTGCGCTCTGCCTCGGCGTCTTCGAGTTCGCGCCCGATGCCCTCTTCCAGCATCTGCTCGACAGGACGCTGCTCAACTGTCGCGTCGAACACGTCGTCCATAACGCTGTAACTGCGCCCGCCCATGTACATCAATGGCTTGTACTCGTCGTCGTCCAGCGACCACATGCCGGTGTTGAAGTCGAAGCCGTCGGTATCGGCCTGGGCGAAGACGACCTTGCCGATGAACAGCGTGTGGTCGCCCATTGTGTAGAAGTCGTGCAACGTGCACTCAATCCAGCCGATGCAGCCTTCCAGCAACGGCGAATCGATCTCCTTGCCCTTGAAGGTGGGTACGCGGGAAGCCTCCAGCTTGTCGCCGATCGTGTTCGAGACCATGCCCAGCCACTGCGTGTGATTGAGCAGCACCTTGGACGGGATGTTGATCGCGAACTCTTCGCCGAACTTGATCATGTCGTGCGTGCGCCGGGAGGGATGCACGGCAATCGCGACCAGCGGCGGATTGACCGAGACAGGCATCGACCAGGCGATCGGCGCCGCGTTGCCCACGCCGCGCCAGTTCGTGCTCACGATCGCCACCGGCGAGCCGCCCAACAGCCGCCGCGCGTCGTCCTCGAGCATGCGTTTGCGCACCATGCCGAAAGTCTATCCCGCAGGTGGAGTACGCTGCGATTCAATGACTCGGATGGAGACGCAAGATGGTTGATTTTCACGACAACAACGAGGAAGCCGCCTTCCGCACCGAGGTGAAGTCGTTTATCGAGAACGAGTTCCAGCCTCGCCGCAACAAGATGCGCGAAGAGGCGCGCTCCGCCCAACCGTTCGACCGACCGCCGACCCAGCGCGAGTGGGAGAAGGAACTGGCCAACCGCGGCTGGGTCGCTCCTGCCTGGCCAGAGCAGTACGGCGGTGCCGGACTCTCGGTGATGCAGCAGTTCATCTTCAACGAGGAGATGGCCGAAGCACGCGCGCCGAGGCCGGGCGGCATTGCGATTGGCATGGCCGGTCCGACGATCATCACGATCGGCACCGATGAGCAGCAGGAGGAACACCTGCCGCCGATCCTTAGCGGTGAGGCCATCTGGTGCCAGGGCTACTCCGAGCCCGGCTCCGGCTCCGACCTCGCCTCGCTCCAGACCCGCGCGGTCAAGGACGGCGACGATTTCGTGGTCAACGGCCAGAAGATCTGGACCTCGGGCGCGCACAAGTCGGACTGGATGATTCTGCTCGCCCGCACCGATCCGGATGCGCCCAAGCACCGGGGCATCACCTACTTCGTGCTCGACATGCACTCGCCCGGCGTCTCCACGCGACCGCTAGTCAACATGGCCGGCACCCACGAATTCAACGAGGTCTTCTTCGAGGACGTCCGCATACCCCAGCGCAACGTGCTCGGCGAGGTCAACCGGGGCTGGTACGGAGCGGTGACCACGCTCGACTTCGAACGCTCCAGCATCGGCTCCGCCGTCGGTATGCAGCAGTCGGTCGAGGACATCATCAACTACGCCAAGGAGCAGCGCGGCACCGGACTCTCCACGGTTGACAAGCGGGAGACCCAGCTCGCCCTGACCGACCGCTACATCGAGACGCAGACCGCGCGGATGATCTCCTACCGCATCGTCTCGATGCAGAACCAGGGACTGATCCCCAATCACGAGGCGTCAATGGCCAAGTTGTTCGCCATGGAGTTGAATCAGCGCATCCAGAGCACCGCGATCAAGGTGCTGGGCCTGCACGGCCAGCTACAGGGCAAAGACGCGCCGCGCAGAGGCCGGCATTCGTACGCCTTCATCCGTTCGATCGCCAACACGATTGAAGGCGGCACCTCGGAGATCCAGCGCAACATCATCGCCACGCGCGGCCTCGGCCTGCCTCGGGGATAATCAAAGCGGGTACGATTGAACCCAGGAGTCCCCGATGACAACGGAACCATCCGCTAACGGTGCCGACCGTCGCGATCCGAGCCAACGTCCCGACTGGTACGTCCCCATCACAACAGTGAAGGACGACGATCGGACGGTGCAGGAGCTCCTGACTGGGTTGACAGTGGAAGTCAACCCTGGTGATATTCCGGATGACCTGCGTGCAGAGCTCGTGGGTTACCTCAACCAGTTCCGAGCGCCGCGCTCTACTCCATGAGGCCATCAGATCCGATCTTCGTCGACAGTGCGCACCTCATCGCGCTGCACGAAATCGACGACGATTGGAGCAACGCTGCCCAGATGGCCGCTGAGTCATTGCATCCACGCCAGCGTCTGGTCACTTCACATGGAATCCTCAGCGAAACACTGGCGCACTTCGCTCGTGCCTCCGCGTCGTTTCGATTCCGGCTTGCCGACCAGTCTCGGCGGTTAGCGCACGATCCTCAGTACACCATCGTTGCTCACAATCTCGCGCTAATGGACGACGCCCTGGAAATCTACGGAGGCGAGTTCGCCAACTCCTCGCTCTCCCTGCAGGACTGTGTCTCGATCCTGATCATGCGCGAGTACGCGATTGGATCAATCCTCACCGCCGACCAGGAGTTCGCCCGGGCCGGATTCACACCCCTCCTTCGACGCTATCTTGACCAATAGAGGCAACAGCCAACTCCAGGTGAACAAGGAGTCAGAGCAGCAGCGTCGCGTGTAGATCTTCCGCACGCAACGTCTCCCGCCGGTTGAACCAACCGCTGAGACTGTCGACCAGGTCCATCGCGTCACCACATCCGATCCGCACGCTCGCCGACTGCCAGGCGGCATTCAGATAAATCCCTCCCCGACGTCGGCCCGGCAACCGCCGCTGGAATGTGAGACCGTCGGGTTCTCTTGGATCGTGGAACACAAGTCGTGCCCCGCTTGTATGCGGGGATATCGCAGCCGCAAGCCTGGCCGCCGATTCATCGTCGCCAGTCGAAGCGACGATCCATGCGCGCTGCGTGGCCGGCACGCCTGCCTCATCCAACCGCATGCCTATCTGGCGAGCGAACCTTGAGGCCGCAAGTAGCGGCAGGGTTGAGGCGAATGCGATCGCGACATCGTCGCGCCGACTCAGATCCAGTTCTCTCATGGCGTCTGCAACGGTCATTTCACATCGTGCATCCACTGCACCATAGAGTCGCTCGCTTTTTGGCCGACTACGCCTCTCCAGATCGGAAGCCCGCCACATCCCTCTGCGCTGCCGACTCCCTCCCCTTGCTCGTTCAACGCCATAGCGACGCCGGACCAGTCACCGCGCGGACCTTCACCTCGACACACATCAGTTAGCGGTTTGCCATCGAACGCCGCGATGAACGCGCCCTCGATCTGGGCATGCTGGCTGGCAAGATCGACTAGCTCCCACAATCCACCGGCGACTTCCGTGTCGGCGCCGCTAACCGCGGGGATCAGCACGATTCGCTCAGGCTCGACGAAGGCAAGCAACCCCAACGACCTCAGTGCGGCCCAGACATGGCGCTCATCGTCTGACAGTACGACTACGGCCACTACTGCGCCGGTCGGCTCCGAGGGCGCGACCATCGCGGCTGGTGGCTCGACCCTCAGGCGCACGACCGTGTAGTCGCCAGCCAGGTCGCGAGTCGCCGCGTCGAACGTCGGCTCCTCCGTCCCGAACAAAGACAGGTACACCAGCGCTCCGACTATCGCGATCAACGGAACCGCAAGACCGACGATTCCCAGCTTGCGCAGCATCGCGAATCAGCTCGTTCGCGATTCGTTGAATAGCCAGTTCAATAGTCGGTCGGGCCAGTCGTCGTTGAAGGAGGGGTAGTGGTCGGCGCCGGCGATGGTCCACAGTTCAACCGTGATCCCCGGCGCGCATCCATCGCCGTAGCGCCGGACACTCGTCTCCGCACCATCCAGAACCTCCTCAAGATCGATGCCGGGCAGTTCCGGCGCCTGCTCCACGTCACAGCCGGCTCGATGCGCCCACCGTCGGGTCAGCTCGGTTGCGCCGGGGTAGCCTCCTTCAAACTGCAAGGCGCCATCGTAGGGAATGTCGAGATCGGCGCTGCCATGGATTTGCAGCACGGAGATTGGAGACGCCTCAGCGCAGCGCTGCGGGTCTCCAAAGGATGACCCTGCCAAACTGGCGATTGCGACCAATCCATGTAGTCCGTCGCAAGCCAGGCGATAGGCCATGAACCCGCCATTCGAGTAGCCGGTCACATAGACGCCCGACACGTCCACGACTTCTTTCGCCTCTGACACCAGGCTGCTGAGCCAGCCAACGTCGTCAACATCGGTGTCCTCGAAGTTGCAGCAGGCGTCGGTCGCATTCCAGAACGCGTTGCCTCGCGAGTCGGTCGTCCCCTGCGGTGTGATCAACGCGAAGCGATACTCCAGGATCCGCTCGGACAAGCCGAAGTACCAGTCGTGCGCGGCAGCCTCGCCCGAGTATCCGTGCAGCGACAGCACCAGTGGAATCGCCTCACCCTCGACGCCCGGAGGGAACTGCAGACGCGCCGACCGCTCGCCTCCGATGACACGTTCCTGAACTTCCAGCGCCGACAGCTTCGCCGCCGTGTACCGATCATCGATCCAATCCAGGATGCCAGGCGTGAAATCCGTCTGCCAGACCAGGGGAATGTGACCGCCGCCTTCGATCGACCACAGCTCGATCACCGTCCGGTTCACGCAGTCCCGCTCGTAGCGCTTGATCGTGGTCTCATCGCCCTCCACCGCTGTGTCGGTGTCAATCGGTTCAAGCTCCACGACTGCCGACGGATCGCACCCGGCCCGCTCCGCCCAGCGCGTCACTGATGCCCACGCTGACGGCACGGGCTGCCGATCCGGATCCGGGTGCGTTGGCAGTCGGCCGCCCTCATAGAGGACCAACTCGTCCTCTGTCCCATGGATCTGCAGCACCGAGAGCGGCTTCGGCACTCGGCAGCTCTCCGCGTCGGCATGCGCGCTGCCGGCCAGGCTGACGATTGCGGTCAGACCGGGCACGTTCTCGCACGCCAGCCGGTACGACATGAACCCACCGTTAGAGTGACCCACGGCAAACACCTGGTCGAAGGCTGCGATCTGCCGAGCCTCCTCGATTAGCGACTTCAGAAAGGCCACATCGTCGATTTCGGCGCCATGGATATCGCAGCACTCTTCGGTGCCGTTCCAGTGCCGAGCGCCAAACTGGTCCACGGTGCCTTCGGGATACAGCACGCCGAACCCGCGCTCGTCAATCCAGCGCGAGAGCTGGAAGTACTCGTCCGCCTGTCGCGCAAAGCTGCCGTAGCCGTGCAGCAGCAGAATCAGCGGTCGCGGCGCCGTGAGGTCGGCTTCGGCCGGGACAACCAGCGTGGCCGGTCGCTCGCCGCCGAGGACAAACTTGGTCTGCGACGCATCTCTCTGGACAACAGACCCCTCAGTTGCCTGAGTCTCTTCCTGCTCCGCCTCTGCTTCTGCCGCGACCGGCTCGGCCTGCTGGTCATCCTGTGCTTCTTCCTCGGCCGTCACGGACGGCTCTTGGTCCTGCTGCGACACGCCCTCGACTGACTGTCGTGGATCCGCCTGAATCTGTTGCTCGACAACCGCCTGCGCATCCTCTTGAGTTTGCATCTCCGTCAGCGACTGACCCGGTACTTGCGGCTCAGGATCCTGCTGTCGTGGGTCGCTGCTGCAGGCGATCATCGCCAGACCGAACACGATCGTTACAAGGGCACATGCTGACAGTCGGCGCATGGCTGCCAGCCTATCGCGAGACCGCAAAGACGAGAGTTCAGACTGTTAGCCTTCCAGCGCAGCGACACGCCATGCGAGAACGGATTGGAGCCGACCGATGCGACGCGCAGCCTGGAATGCCGACCGAACTCTTAGCGTCCACGACGATCCGAATCGTGCGCCGGGGGAGAACGAGGTTCGCGTTCAGGTCGTCAACGCCGGCATCTGCGGCTCCGACCTGCACTGGTATCGCGGCGACTTCCAGCCCGAAGCGCTGCGCACGCCCGGACACGAGATCGGCGGCATCGTCTCCGCCGTTGGTCCGGGCGTCGATCACGTCACGGAGGGCGATGTCGTCGGCGTCGAGCCGCTCTTGCGCTGCGGCGAGTGTGGGCACTGCATCTCGGGCCACTACAACCAGTGTCAGGTCGCCGGCGGACTGATTGGCATTGCCGTCGACGGCGGCATGGCCCAGGACGTCTTCGCGCCCGGCGTCGCCGTGTTCAAGGCGCCGCCCGGCATTGACGGCGAAGTCGCGGCCCTCGCCGAACCACTCGCCTGCGGCGTCCACGGCTACAACATGGCCACGCTGGGACAGGGCGAGACCGTCCTCGTGATCGGCGCAGGCACGATCGGACTGACCGCCCAGCTCGCCGCCCAGGCAGCCGGGGCCAATGTGATCGTGCTCGCCCGACACCCTCACCAGCAAGATGCCGCGCGTGACCTCGGAGCCGCCGAAGTGATAGGAGAGGACGATGGGGGCCAACAGCGGCTCAAGGAACTGACCGACGACGACGCAATCGACGTCGTTGCCGAGTGCGTCGGCGGCCATGCCGACACGATCCGCCAGTCAGTCGACGTCGTTCGCCGCCTGGGTCGTGTGATCGTGCTCGGCGTCTTCGCCATCGACAACGCCGGCCTCAACCCGCTCACGCTGTTGGGCAAGGAGATCACCATGGTCGGCGCGGTCACCTACGGCAAGTTGGGCGGTCGCCCCGCCGACTACCAGCAAGCGCTTGATGTCCTCACCGGATGCAGCGAACAAGCCCGTTCGCTGATCACTCACCGCTACGGCCTCGCCGATGTCAACGAGGCCTTCGACACCGCACTGGACAAGTCCTCGAAGTCAATCAAGGTCCACATCACGCCGAACGCGTAGCTACGTTGCTCTCGTCATACCCGCGCTTGCCGCGGGTATCTCGCCGTGTTCGCAGCGGACGTCAAGGGCCAAACAGCGAGATTGCCGCGACAAGCGCGGCAATGACGGGTTTGATTAGAAGATCGCCAGCGGATTCGCCGGACTGCCCGTCCCTCCGATGATCCGCAGCGGGCTGAGCACGAACTGGAACTCGTGCCGACCGTAACGATCCGCCGCGTGGGCGACATCCTCGAGCTGCATGTTGTCCATCAGCCAGAGTCCCATGTGCACGATCCCGACCGCGTGGATCGGTATGCGCAGCGTCTCGTAGCCCGAGGGATTGACATCGGTCGCGGTATCTGCGCCAATCACCGCGACTCCGCGCTCGTGCAGCCAGGGCAGACTGGCCACGTGCCAGCCCGGGAATCCCGTCTCCAGCAGCGGCTCGCGTCCGACCTCGCGCTTGCGCTTGCCGTAGCCTGTGCGCAGCAAGACCGCGTCGCCCTCGCGGACGCGGACGCCCTGACGCTCCTCCGCCGCCTCGAGGTCCTCGGGGAAGACCCCCTCGCCCGGTTCCATCCAGTCGACGCCTCTGGCAGCCGCGACATCGAGCAACACCCCGCGCGTCACGATCCCGTCGCGCAACTCCGTGATCGGCAGATGTGTCGCGCCGGCCGTCGCATTGACCAGCCGAGCCTCCTTGCCGTTGTACATCTTGCCGTCCCAGAAGATGTGGCAAAGGCCGTCGAGGTGCGTGATCGCATAGCCGTGGTAGACCAGACCGAAAAACTCCATCGCGCCGCCCATTCGCGAAACGCCTGCCTCGGCGACCGCCGCCGCCGACTCGCCCGTCGCGACCATGTAGCGCTGCGGCGTACCCATCGCGTGATCGGGCTGGTGCGTGTTCTCGATGTCCCAGGCGCAAGAGACCGACACGCCTTCCGTCACCAGTGCCGCGGCCGCCTTGCGCACGTCGGGCGTCACATAGTTCAGCGTCCCCAACTGATCGTCGTCGCCCCAGCGTCCCCAGTTGGAGAGCGATTCCATCATCGCCATCACTTCAGCTTCAGTCGGAACGTTCGGCATCGGAGAGTCCTCTCTAGGTCATCCTGTCAGGTCGGTTGACGCCGACAGGCTACTCGCTGAGCATTGCGCTCGACCTGTTAGCGTTGCCTCCGAACCCGCAGAACAGCACGACCTCATCCCCGTCATTCCCGCGCACGCGGGAATCTCGCCCGAGGAACGCAGATTGCCTGAGACTGAGGAGCAAGAATGTCCGATACCCCGATCCACGGTTGGAACGACCCCAGGTTTGACGCCGTCCACGACGCCTTCGCGGCCAACTTCGCCGAGCACGGCGAGGTCGGCGCAGCCGTCTCGATCTATCACCACGGCGAGCCTGTCGTCGACCTCTGGGGCGGCTGGTATGACACCGACCGCGAACGCGAGTGGGACCGCAACACGCTGGTCAACGTCTTTTCCACGACCAAGGGTCTGGCCGCCTTCTGCGCCCACCGATTGGCCGAGGAAGGCCGGCTCGACTTCGACGCCCCCGTCGCCGAGTACTGGCCAGAGTTCGGCGCGGCTGGTAAGGAAGACATCCCGGTCCGCTACCTGCTCTCGCACCGTGCCGGCATGGCCGCCGTCCGCCGTGACATCACTCTCGACGAGATGTTCGACTGGGACACGATCACCGGCGCCCTGGCCGAACAGGAGCCCTGGTGGTCGCCGGGCGAGCAGCACGGCTACCACGCGCTGACCTACGGCTGGCTGGTCGGCGAGGTCGTCCGGCGGATCGACGGGCGGGGAATCGGCCGCTACTGGTGGGACGAGTTCGCCGCCCCGCTGGGACTCGACGCGCACATCGGAACCGGCCCCGAGTTCGACGGACGCATCTCGACGCTGATCAACGCGCCGGTCGATCCGGATGCGCCGACGCTCCTCGATCTGCTCGGCGACGAGAACTCCGTCGGCGCCCGAGCCTTCACCAATCCCGGTACGGTTGCCCCCGATGGCGACAACATCACCAGCATGCGCGCCTGGCGCGCCGCCGAGATCCCCGCTGCCAATGGACACTGCACCGCCCGTTCGTTGGCCCGTATCTACGGCGGCGCTGTCGACGGCGGAGAGATCGACGGCATCCACATCATCGATCCCGATACCCTCGACAACGCGATCATCGAGCAATCCAACGGCCCCGACACCTGCCTCATGATCCCCACGCGCTTCGGACTCGGGTTCATGCTCACCGGCGAGTTCCTGCCACTGGGTCCCAACCCGCGCGCCTTCGGACACCCCGGAGCAGGCGGATCGCTCGGCTACGGCGACCTCGACGCCAACATCGGCTTCGGCTACACGATGAACCAGATGCAGAACAACCTCTCGGGAGACCCACGCGTCCAGGGCCTGCTCAACGCCGTCTACGCCTCCCTCTAGCCCAGTCCCTGCGTCGCACAGGGATCCGCTCCCCTCTCCCCCCGCTCCGCGGGGGGAGATGTCCCGCAGGGACAGAGGGGGGCACGCTGGCACCAGAGAGTTACCCATGACCACTCCAATCCACGGCTGGACCGACCCGCGATTCGACGCCGTCCGCGCCGCGTTCGAGGAGAACTTCGCCTCGACCGACGAGGTCGGCGCGGCGGTCGCCGTCTATCTCCACGGCGAGCCAGTCGTCGACCTCTGGGGCGGCTGGTACGACGAATCGCGCGAGCGCGAATGGGACCGCAACACGCTGGTCAACGTCTTCTCATCGACCAAGGGATTCGTGGCGTTCTGCGCCAACCGCCTGGTCGAGGAAGAGCAGCTCGATCTCGACGCGCCGGTCGCCGACTACTGGCCTGAGTTCGCGCAGGCGGGCAAGGCTGACATTCCCGTACGGATGCTGCTCAATCACCAGGCCGGTATGGCCGCCGTGCGGCGTCCGCTCGTCCTCGAGGACTACTTCAACTGGGAGGCGATCACCACCGCCCTCGGCGAACAGGAACCCTGGTGGACGCCCGGCGAACAGCACGGCTACCACGCGATGACCTTCGGCTGGCTGGTCGGCGAAGTGATTCGCCGCGTTGACGGACGCACTGTGGGACGGTACTTCCGCGAGGAGTTCGCCGCTCCACTGGGCCTGGACGCACACATCGGTACCGGACCCGAGTTCGACGCCCGCATCACCTCCGTGATCGAGCCGCAGGCGGACTTCGCCACCGGTCCCAGCGATGCCTTCGGCGAGAGCGGCAGCGTCGGATTCAACGCTATCTACAACCCGCCGATCTTCAATCCCGGCGGCCCCGCCGTTGCCTCGCGGCGCGACTGGAAAGCGGCCGAGATCCCCGCGGCCAATGGCCATTCCACTGCCCGCGCGCTAGCCCGGATCTACGGCGGCGCAGTCAGCGGCGGTGACATCGACGGCGTCCACGTGATCGACCCCGCGACCCTCGAACGCGGCATCGCCGAGGAGTCCAGCGGCGAAGACGCCATCCTCCCGGTGCCCACCCGTTTCGGTCTTGGCTGGAGCCTGATGGGCGAGGCAACCCCGTTCGGCGCCGCACGTCGCGCCTTCGGACACGGCGGCGCGGGCGGGTCGCTGGGCTTCGGCGACCTCGACGGCGGCATCGGTTTCGGCTACGTCATGAACCACATGGGCGCAGACGCCGTCGGCGATCTGCGCGCCTTCAACCTGCTCAGCGCCGTCTACGCTTCTCTCTAGCCGCGCCACCCAGTTCCTGCTTCACGCAGGAACCCGCTCCCTCTCTCCCCCCGCTTCGCGGGGGGAGATGTCCCGTAGGGACAGAGGGGGGGCACACGAAGGAGACAGACCATGACCACTCCGATCCACGGTTGGAACGACTCCCGATTCGACGCCGTTCGGCAGGCGTTCGAGAGAAACTTCACCGAGCGCGGCGATGTCGGTGCGGCGATCAGCATCTACCTGCACGGCGAACCGGTCGTCGATCTCTGGGGCGGATGGTACGACGAATCGCGCGAGCGCGAGTGGGACCGCAACACCCTGGTCAACGTCTACTCCTCGACCAAGGGCCTGGTCGCCTTCTGCGCCCACCGACTGGTCGAGGAGGGCAAGCTCGACCTCGACGCGCCGGTCGCCGACTACTGGCCCGAGTTCGCCGCCGGCGGCAAGCAGGACATCCCCGTCCGCTGGCTGCTCTGCCACAAGGCC
The DNA here is from genome assembly GCA_965211635.1 of Dehalococcoidia bacterium. GTDB lineage: Bacteria > Chloroflexota > Dehalococcoidia > Bin125 > Bin125 > Bin125. The sequence continues at coordinate 2,821,689 of OZ242948.1, read as the reverse complement.
GGCATGGCCGCCGTCAAGCGCGAGCTCGTAACCGAGGACATGTTCAACTGGGAGACCATGACCTCGGCCCTGGCCGAGCAGGAACCCTGGTGGACGCCCGGAGAGAAGCACGGCTACCACGCCATGACCTTCGGCTGGCTGGTTGGTGAAGTGATCCGCCGCATCGACGGCCGCTCGGTCGGCAACTTCTTCCGCGAGGAGTTCGCGGCGCCGCTCGGACTCGACGCCCACATCGGCACCGGACCCGAGTTCGACGCCCGCATCTCGACCGTGATCGAGCCGCAGATCGCCGCCGAGTTCCCGCCCACCAGCGACCTCTTCGGCGACCCCGACAGTGTCGGCATCGTCGCCGTGATCAATCCGCCCGTCTTCAATCCCGGCGGCCCCGCGATGGCCTCGCGCCGCGACTGGCGAGCCGCCGAGATCCCCGCCGCCAACGGCCACGCCACCGCCCGCGCGCTCGCGCGCATCTACGGAGGCGCTGCCAACGGCGGCCGGATCGACGGCGTCCACGTGCTCGATCCGGAAACCATCGAGCGAGGCATCGAGGAACAGACCAACGGGCCCGACACCTGCATCGGGATCGACACGCGCTTCGGTCTCGGCTGGGCCCTGACCGGCGAGTCCACGCCTTACGGCCCCAACCCCCGCGCCTTCGGCCACCCCGGCGCCGGAGGCTCCCTCGGCTACGCCGACCTCGACGCCGGCATCGGCTTCGGCTACGCCATGAACCAGATGGGCACCGAAGTCGCCCACGACCCCCGCTGCGCCGCCCTGATCGATGCGCTCTACGAGTCCCTGTAGCTGGCCAACCTCATCGAACTGATACAGTACTTATGTGCTAGTATCCGGTTGTGAGGTGAGGTACAGCATGCCCGACTGTGGTCGCATCGTTGAGATTCGTTCGGTTGGGTCAGCCGGCGCGTGGAGGCTCTACGTCTCAGTCCGTCCGACTACCATGCTCGACCACTTCAGCACCCTGATGAGGCGAGCACTGACGGCAGGGGTGGACGTTCAGACGAGCACACCGCCAGGCGCAGTACTACTCGCATCCAGTCGCGCCGAACTACTTGCGTCGACCCTCGCGTTTCTCGAGCTGCTCCGGTCCAGCGTGACAATCGATGACGAGGCTGTCATGTCTCATGCCATGGGACTGCATTGGTTCGCAGACATCAGAGAACGCACACAACTCGGCGATCTCGTAGAACAGGCCAAGGACTACGGACGAAGCAACCCCTCTGATCCTGTAGCGGTGGAGCAAGTCCAGCGCGCCACGCTGAGTTGGTTGGCAAGGCATCCAGTGATTCGGTCCGTAGACGCGGTCGCCGCAATTCCGGGAACGCAGCCGAAGGAATTCGACTTACCCGCTGCGCTCGCGGACGCTATCAGTGGGAGCCTTGGGATTCGCCGACTATGGCTCCGGTCGCGAAATCAGAGGCCGCAGAAGGGGCAGTCCGGCCCAACTACGTCCAGCGCCAGGTCGCTCGGCGCGATGATGAACGCCGACAGAGACGCCTTCGGGCGTCGGGTGCTGCTGATCGATGACATCTATCGCAGCGGCAACACGATGATGGCGGGACTGACGGCGCTTCGACGCGCTGGAGCGACCGCAGTCAACTGCCTCGCACTCACCAAGACCGCGCGAGACTGCAATGGATTGCCGGCGAGTGTGGACAACTGGCCGGACGAGTTGCCCGAGACCATCGAAGCCGAGGACATCGACCTACCATTCTGCTGACAGGCGAAGCAATGACCACAACTCAATCTGCGGCCTCGCGAGTCGAACCTACCTTCAGCGATCTGGCCGTGCTCGGTCACCGGGATCGGCTGCATCAACCCGGCATCGCCCTGTGCGGCTCGCGAGCCGCTGGAGAACAGGGGCTTGCATTTGCGGAAGCAGTGGGCTCATTCGCCGCGCAGGCGAACCTGTCGCTCGTGAGCGGCTACGCGAAGGGCGTCGACATGGCCGGTCATGTCGCCTGCGTCGAGGCGGGCGGACACACGGTCGCCGTGTTGGCCGAAGGACTAGGGCGATTCCGACTGCGACGCGAACTCCGTGCGGTGATTGAGCTGTGGGATGAGCTTGAGCAGCACTTGACTGCCGTCTCTCAATTCGAATCGAACGCCGGCTGGACCGTCTGGCGGGCGATGCAACGCAACAGCCTAATCTGCGCACTTGGTCAGGTACTCGTCGCCATTGACCCGGGCGACGGCGGCGGCACCTTCGACGCAGTCAAGAAAGCCATCAAGCGCGAGATGCCAGTCGTGATTGGCTGGTCCGATCCCGAGCGTGATCGCGCCCACGTCGACCTGTGGCTCTCGAGTCCGCGAGTGCGCCTGGTGTCGTCCAAAGGAGAGCTGATCGAAGCGATCGATGAGGCCTTGACGAGCGAAGCGCCGACGCAAGAGATCAGCCAGCCGACGTTGTTGTAGCGCTCACACCGACGTCAACCCCTCGGCGATCACTCCGTCGTCCGCCAGACGCGAAATCTCCGACGTGCTCATGCCCAGCAACTCGCCCAGCACGTAGTGGTTGTCCTCGCCGTAGCAGGGGGCTCCCCGGTCGATGGGGCCGCCCATGAATGGTGGAGTCTGGCTCCACTTAACCGGGACTTCTTTGGTTGGCCAGGGACCCATCTCTGTGTGCTCGACCTCGGTCAGCCAGTTCAGGTGCGCGAGCTGCGGGTCGACCTCGAGCCGGTCCTGCGCGTCCTGGCAGACTCCGGCGGCGATGCCGACTGCCTGGAGTCGATGCATCACGTCCCATCGATCCTGTGTCAACGTCCATTCGCCGACTCGCTCGTCCAGCTCGTCCTGGTTGGCGAGCCGATCGGCGAGGCTGGCGAAACGGTCGGAAGCGGACCATTCGGGATCGCCCATCACCCGACGCAAGGCCTGCCAGTCCGACTCGTCGAAGCAGGCGATCGCGATCCAGCGGTCACTGGACTCGACGTCGTCGCGGCACTTGTAGGCGCCGTGCGGCGCTGCCGGCTTGTAGGGCGATCGGTTGCCGTAGCGCTGCCAGATCGTCCCGTTCGCCGACCATTCGAGCACCGAAGTGCCGTTCAGGTAGATGCCCGCGTCGACCTGCGAGGAGTCGATCCACTGACCCTTGCCGGTACGGTCGCGGTAGTACAGCGCCGCCATCATCGCATTGGCCAGGTTGTACGCCCCGAACCAGTCCAGGTAGCTGTAGCCCCAGCCCGCCGGCGCGTACGGCTCGGGCAGTCCCGAGAGCTCGGAGATGCCGGCGAACGACGCGGCAATCGGACCGACCGTGCGGTAGCGTCCGTACACGCCGACCTGCCCCATGCCCGACTGCGACAGGTAGATGATGTCCGGCTTGATCTCTTTCATCACCTCGTAGCCCAGGCCCCAGCGCTCCATCACGCCGGGCGAGAAGCCTTCGGCCACAATGTCCGAAACCGAGACGAGCTGCTTGGCAATCTCCAGCCCGCGCGGATCGCGCAGATTGAGCGAGAGTCCGCGATGCCCGGCGTGGAAGTCGTTGAACTGTCCCGAACGGTTGATCGTCGAGTTGTCGGGCGGCAGCGGTGCATCGCCAATACCCAGTTCCTGCCGCGCCGCTTTGCCCCCCTCTGGGAACTGCGCCATGCCCATGCGCAGGTCCATGTTCTGATGCCACTCGACCTTGATGTCCTCAGCCCCCAGCGCCGAGAGAAACCGAGGCGCCCCGCCCGACGCCAGCCACCAGGTGAAATCGAGAATCCGAATCCCCTCAAGCGGAAACGCCGTCCCCCACCGCGACTTCGCGTTCCCCTCTCCTCCACTCTGCGTAGAGGCTGCACTTCCATTCCCATCTCCCCCCGCGGAGCGGGGGGAGATGCCGAAGGCAGAGGGGGGCCTCCGACCTCTCAACTCCCCCAGGATCTCCGCGTTGTGCTCACCGAGCAGCGGCGCTCGCGGCCCCACCTTCCAGGACGTCTCCGACGACACCCATTTGCTCGATGTGTAGACGAACTCGGCCGGCTTGCCATCGACCAGGTGCTCGGGATGCTCAACCCTTGCGAAGCTGCCCCGCTCCCACCAGTGCGGGTCGAGCGCGTTCTCGTGCGGCTTGCGCAGCGGCGCCCAGAGATGGCCCAGGTCCTGCGCATCGCGCCAGGGCACATCATCGAAGCGGAACTTGCGGATCAGCCGCTGCGATACCTCCTGCAGGTGCGCCGCCGTCTCGCCGCGAGAGCGCGTGCCCGCGCCGCCCGCCTCCGGCGGCGTCTCCGTGAGATCGGCCGACATGTCGTAGCGGTCGAGGAAGTCGATCAGCGATTGCGAGCGACCGCGCGGCAGCGCCATCACCCAGCGGCCATCCTTGGTCGGACCGATCATCGGCAGCGGCGAGACCTGTTCCATCGCATGCCGGCAGGTCTGGCGATAGAACCGCGCCCGCCGGTAGACCCAGCTCATCAGGTCCAGCTCGGTGTTCTTGGCGACCGCGTCGTGAACCGCAGTATGCAGCGTCTGCGCCCGACCGGAACGGCCTCGGTCGATCAGCGCGCCGATTGCGTTCATCACCGTCAACTCGCCGGCGATGTGGTAGGCCTGCCAGATCTGCGGCGCGATCGGCGGCGTGTCGTACGTGCCATCGGGCTGTGGGTCGTAGCCGCAGTTCATCATCGGACCGCCCAGCCCCAGGTGCACGAGATCGGAGCCGCGATAGTCGGCCCACGGCCCCGAGTCGCCGAACGGCGACATCCGCGCAATCACGATCTCCGGGTTGGCTTCTCGGATCGCGTCCTCGTCGGGCCCACGTTCGTCGACGTCGCGCTTCGGGCGCGCGTCCAGAAACAGGTCAGCCGTGGCAATCAGTTCCAGCAGGGTCGAGCGGCCGTCTTCGCTGCCGAGATCGAGGGTCAGCGACCGCTTACCGATGCTGTAGTGCCACCAGAACAGCGAGCGCTCGGGCCCAGGCTCGTCCTCGTAGAACGGCCCAATTCCGCGTGTCGAGCACCCCTCAGGCGGCTCGACCTTGATCACATCCGCCCCAAGCCCCGCCAGCAGTTTGCCGGCATAGGCGGAGACTTCATCTCCAACCTCGATTACGCGAATGCCGTCGAGGAGGTGTTCATCGTTACTCATGAAAAAACCTGCACTGTTGCATCTCAGTGGAGGATACGTGCAGGTGGGCCGACGTTCGAAGTGAGTTAAGCCCTGGGCAGGCCGAGACCGCGCGTGGCGATGACGTTGCGCTGGACCTCGGAGGTCCCGCCTCTGATCGTCGCAGGGACCATGCCGACGTAGTTGCGCGTGAATGTGCTGGCCGGCGGGGCGTCGCTCCAGTGTTGGGCGTGGAGGCCGAAGACCTTGGTCGCGGTCAGCGCCAGACGCTGACTCAACTCCGACGCAAACAACTTCGCCGTCGACGCCTCGTAGTTCGGCACCAGACCGGCGGACTGCATTGAGATGATGCGGAAGCTGAACTGGTAGAGCGCCTCGGTCTCGACATAGCGATCGACGATTTCCTGGCGCAGCTCCGGTGTGATCCGCTCACGCGCGCCCTGGTCATTGTTCTGGATGTGGGTGATCAGTTGGTGAAGCTGCCGCCGAGCCGCGACCGCCCCGCCGATGTTCGAGCGTTCGAAGTCGAGCAGCGTCATCCCCACGTACCAGCCGCGATTGAGCTCGCCGACGAGATTGCTGGCCGGAATCCGCACGTCCTCGAAGAAAACCTCGTTGAAGTAGTGGTCGCCGTTGATGTTGATCAGCGGACGCACCGTGATGCCCGGCGTCTTGATGTCGTCGATCATGACGAACGAGATGCCGCGATGCTTGGGCGCGTCTGGGTCGGTGCGGACCAGCGCGAACATCGCGTCGGCCGTGTGCGCGGCCGAGGTCCAGATTTTCTGGCCGTTGATGATGAAGTCGTCGCCGTCGCGGACGGCCCGAGTGGTGAGCGAAGCGAGATCGGAGCCGGAGCCGGGCTCGCTGTAACCCTGCGCCCAGGTCACCTCTGCGCCGAGAATCGGGGGCAGGTACTTCTCCTTCTGCTCCTCCGATCCGTGGACGATGAGCGTCGGTCCGAGCATGTTCACGCCGGAACCGCCGACGCCAGGGGCGCCGGCCTCGGCCAGCTCCTGGTTGAAGATGAACTGCTCCATCGAGGACAGCCCACCGCCGCCGTACTCCGTCGGCCAGTGCGGCGCGACCCAATGACGCTCGGCAAGCGCGCCGTGCCAGTCGATGGCGGCTTGCAGCGCGACCGGATCGTTCGACTTGCGATCGTTCTCCCAGGCTCGCTCGGGCATCGCACCGCGAGCAGCAAACTCGCGGTAGCGCTGAGGCAGGCGCTGCTCGATCAGCGTCGAGACTTCGTTGCGAAAGGCCGCCTGTTCGGGTGAGTCGCGCCAGTCCATCGTCGCCTCCGGTCGGAGATGCGTTCCATCCAGATCGGCAGCCTGTTAGAGGCCTGGCACCGCCAGCGCCACGGCGGCCTGGATCTCGTCCAGCGTGCGGTTGACGCTCATGCCGATCAGGTCCATTCGGGCGAGTTGCTCGATGCGCGGCTCGACGCGATCGAGATACTCGCGCGGCAGGAGCAGTTCGAGTAATCGACTGGCCCGAGCCAGGCCAATCAAGGCGACGGTCTCCGGGTCGGGGATCTCGTCCGATAGCAGCACGTCAATCAGCTTGCGCTGAACATCTCGCACCACCTGCGGATCTGTCGGCGGAAACTTCTCAGACTTCAGCACGATCAAGCGCCGTCCGGCCTCGCGGTGGATGATGTTGCGATCCGAGAGATCCTCGATGATCTGTTGTCGCAACACCAGCGAGTAGCGCGCAATCTCGGAAATCCAATAGGAGATGGGTTGATTTGGCGGACCAGAGTTGATCTGGTGCAGAACGCTGTCGAGCAGCGGATTGCCGGTTGCATCAGCAGAGATGATGAACAGACGGTTCGGGTCGGTGTCGATCCGATCCATGAACGACAGGTCGAGCAGGGACGCGCCGGCGATGGCGTAGTCGAGGCGGCCGTCGTAGGGTCGTTCGAGCACGCCGTCTTCGCCCAGGCCGAGTAGCACTATCTGGTCGCTGATTGAGAGTTCAGTCACGCTTCGGACCCTTCTGCAAGATGCAGTCTCAAAGCTGCCTTCGCAGCATCCATGCATCGATGACCTGTTCGCCTAGAACAATCCTACTCGACCGACTTCTAGACTCAGCCAGGCAAGTGACGAGCAAATCTCACAGCCAAGGCTCGATGGTGACATTGATCGCCGGCTCGCCGGTTTCTCCTGCGAGGGTGTCGATGGCTGTCGCAGCATTCTCAAGCGCAAACGCATGACTGTGCAGCCGATCCAGGGGGAATCGGCCCGAGCGAATCGTGTCGATGGCCTGTATGAACGACTCGTGGTCAACTCCCAGCACTCCGCGCACGGTGAGCTGGCGGGTGACGATGTCGTCCGAGTTGAACTGGGGCACTTGCCGCCCACCCTTGAGGCCGGCCAGGACGACGTTTCCGCCGCGCTTCGCCATCTTCATCGCATCCGAAACCGGATCGGTCGCGTATGGGGTGACGTCGACGACGACATCCGCGCCGCGACCATCGGTGGCTTCCAGGACTCGCTCCACGACCGGATCAACGTCGGCGACCAGCGTGATGTCAGCGCCGAACTCGCGCGCCAGCAACAGCTTGTGCTCGTCGCGAGCCAGTCCGGTCGCGATGATCGTGCCCGCGCCGGCGGCGCGAGCGGCGATGATCGAGCACAGGCCGCGTTGCCCGGATCCAAGCACGACGACAGTCTGGCCAACCTGCAGCTCGGGTGCGTTGACAGCCCAGGCGAAGCCGGCGCCCAGCGGGTTGTAGAGCGCCGCAAGTCTCGGCGGCATGTCGTCCGGCATACGGTGCATCACGGTCGCCGGGTGCAGGTAGAGATACTCGGCATAGCCGCCCCACAGCCCCGGATCCCGCGACGTGAGCGTGTAGCCAATGCCCGCGCCGTCACTGCACTGGCGACCATCGAGACACTGCCTGCAGCGACCGCAGCGAACGCCTGGCTCAACCGAGACGAGATCACCGACCTCGACGCCCCACCGATCACGAGCGCGGTCGCCAAGGGCGGCGATGCGTCCAACAGGCTCGTGACCGGGAATCACGGGAACGCGGGGTGAGAAGTCACCGTTGAACTGTTCATAGTCCGAGCCGCAGATACCGCAGACCTCCATTCGCAGCAGGCCGTCGTCGGGACCGAGTTCCGGAATAGGGAAGGATTGCATCTCCAGTTCCCGCACGCCGGTCAGGACCATCGCGCGAGCAGATGCGGGGACCGCTGGCATGTCAGGCATGGACTCGTCCTATCGCTGATCGATGAGGGGTTGCAATCGCGCCGTGCGCTCGATACCGGCCTGCATGTGACGGGCACGCTCCTGACCGATCTCGGACTCGGGATCCTCCATCAGTCGTCCCCCGGCCGAATTGCGGATGCCGCCGTCCATCAGCAGATAGCTGCCGCTCATGAAGTCGGCGTCGGGGCCGACCAGAAATGCGATCAGTCCGGCAATGTCCGACGGGCGGCCTTCGCGGCCAAGCGGCGTCGAGGCTTCAAGCGCGGTGCGGATCGGTCCGCCTTCGTCGCCCGCAAGCGCGTGAGCCAATGGCGTGTCGATCACTCCTGGGCCGATCGCGTTGATGTTTATCCCGTGCGGTCCAAGGTCGGCGGCCCAGCCGCGAACCATCATCGCCACGCCGGCCTTGGTTGCCGAGTAGCTCCACATGAGCGCGTTCGTGTTGAGCGCGGCCAATGAGGAGATGCACACGATCCGACCTCCGTCGCCGGCGGCGACCATCCGCTGCGCTGCGGCCTGGACGGTCAGGAAGACTCCGGTCAGGTTGATGTCGACCTGATCCTGCCAGTCCTTCATTTCCATCTCGAGCACGGACCCGCCTCGGCCGATGCCGGCGTTGGCGACCGCGATGTCAAGACCGCCGAGTTCGGCCACACATGCGTCGGCTGCGCTCTGGATCTGCTCCTTCGAGGCAACGTTGCAGCGAACGACGTGCGCGGAGCGACCGAACTCGCGCACCATCGATGCAGTCTCCTCAGCTCCTTCCATGTCGATCTCGGCAACGCAGATGTCCGCGCCATCTCGAGCCAGACGCACCGCCGTCCCTTGCCCGATCCCGCTGCCCGAGCCGGTGATGAATGCGACCTTGCCTGATAGATCGGCCATTGAGCCCTCCCATGCTGCGTCAGTGTGTTTTGGAGTAGAAGGTAACGAACCATGATCGCCTCTACGAGGGCTGCTGCGGCAGGGCGCTGAGCTACTGCGTTTGCGTCATTCCAGGCGCAGCCTGGAATCTCGTACCCTCTCCTGCTCTGTCCGCCAGGGCGGGAAGGACGAATCGAGAGGTCGCGAGACTGGCTCAGCACCCTGCTAAGTGAGGTTGTACGAGCGCTCCACGCCGTCAGCCGAGCGGGTCAGTTGTCCCTCCTCGACCAGCACCTCCAGGTGCGCAACCGTTTCCGACATCGCCATCGTCAGTTGCATTCGATCATTGGCTCGCTTCGGGAAGGTCCGGATGGCGATGTCCTTGACGCTGTGCATGCCGTCGGAGACCGCGTTGAGCATGTCCTGCCGACGCACCTGGTGATGCTCCAGGATCTCGGCAGCGCGCTCGGCCGGATGCTCGATAATCGCTTCGTGAGCGGGCAGGGCGATGGTCGAGTTCAACTCCTGCACCAGTCCCAGCGACCGCTCAAAGTCGGGCAAGGGCGAGCGCTCCTGGTCCGGCCACATGCCAATATGCGGCGTGATCCTCGCAAGCAGATGATCGCCAGTGAAGAGCGCGTCCTGATCGAGGTCGCGCACGCAGAGGTGTCCGTCAGTGTGGCCCGGCGTCCAGATCACCTCGAAGGCTCGACCTCCGACCTCGATCGTCTCGCCGCCTTTGAGCACAGTTGGTTCGGGCAAGGGCAGATCGATGTTCTTCATTGCCTCGCGCATGCGGGCGAACATGCTGTCTCGGGCATCATCCGACTGTTCGCCTTCGAACTCGTGATCGTCCAGATTCGCAGCCCAGCCGCTGGAAAACCGACGGCGCATCTCCATCTCGTTGACACCATCGGCCGCCTCGCGCACCCGCTGCATCATCTGCATTCGCTGCCAATCGGCCTCATGGACGTAGACGTCGCTGCCAAACGCTCGCTGCAGCCGACCTGCGAACGCTGTGTGGTCGGGGTGATAGTGGCTGATGAAGACGGCTTCCAGAGTTCTCCCGTCCGTGAGCAGCGGCTCGATCTCTCGTTCCAGCTTGTCGACGCCCTGTGGTGAGGGAAATCCCGCGTCAAACATCGCCCAGCCGCCTCCGGTTGGGATCAGCCAGACATGCACATGCGCGAGTGGTGGCGGCATGGGAAGTGTGAAGCGCAGAATTCCGCCCGGCAGCTCAGGCGCGTCGGTCACATCCACCATCTAACGACTGCCTCGCAACCGAGGATCGAGCACATCGCGCAGCGCATCACCGAGCACATTGAACCCGAAGACGAGCGATGTCAGGGCGAGACCGGCCCACAGCGAAGTCCAGGGCGAGTAGACGATGAACTGCCGGCCGTCGGCGATCATTTTGCCCCAGGACACGTCGAGCGTGCCCAGACCGAGGAAGCTGAGCGCCGCTTCGGCGAGGATGAACGCGCCGATCGTGATCGAAAAGATCACAATCAGCGGCGCGAAGATGTTGGGCAGGATGTGAAAGCCCATGATCCGCGTCGAGGTCGCGCCGATCGTCCGCGCCGCCTCGACGTAGGGCATCTCGCGAATCTGGATCACGCTGCCGCGCACAATCCGGTTGGTGGGCGCCACTCCCAGCACAGAGAGCGCGATCGTCACCCAGAGCGCTGACGGATCGGTAGCCGCCGCCATCAGCAACAGGAACACGATCGGCGGATAGGACTGGATCGCGTCCATGACGCGGTTGACGGCCAGGTCAACCGTGCCGCCCAGGGATCCCGCGATCAAGCCGACCAGCGTGCCCACGCCGACGCCGATCAACGTGGCGAAGAAGCCGATGTAGAGCGAAAGCCGCGCGCCCTCGAAGACACGCGCGAACAGATCGTGCCCGGCGCGGTCGGTGCCGAACCAGTGTTGGCTGGACGGACCCAGCAGTGAAGAGGTGATCAGCGGGTTATCGGTACCAGCAGCGAGCAAGCTATCGACATCGGTAATGACGCCATCGTTGATCTCGATCTGTTCGACCTCCAGCAGGGTGTCGAGTACCGTGCCCGCTTCGATCTCCGACAGTGCGTACTCGACCATTTCGTGTTCGACGCCGGCGACGACGGCCGCGTCGCCGTAGGCCTCGGGGATTGCGATCAGACTGCGCAACTCGGAGTCGGAGAGATCGGCGGGTTGGCCGTCAAGCGCATTGGCCATCTTGTCGTCGGCGTACTTGACCGATGCGATCTCGAACACGGTGCGGGAGTCGTATCGCCCGACGCCGAGCCAGCCGCCGCCGTCGCCGACGGTGCCGATCGCGATAAAGCTCCAGAAGAAGACGATGATTACACCGGCCGCGCCCAGCCGCTTGCGCAGCATGAAGTCGCGGAAGCCGCGTCCCAGTCGGCGTGCGCCGGCCGCGCGCTCGGGGCCGGCCGCGGCCAGCGAGTCGAGAGGGGCGCTGACGGCCGTTGGGTCCGGAGGCAGCTCACTCATCGCTGTTCCTGTATCCAAGTCAGCTATAGCGGATGCGCGGGTCGATCAGCGCGTAGCTGATGTCGATGAGGATGTTGATCACGATCACGAACAGCGCCAGGAAGAACACCATCGTCTGGATCACCGGATTGTCGGCCTGGTAGATGCGCTGTAGCAGCGCCAGTCCGATGCCGGGGATGTTGAACAGCACCTCAAGGATGATGTTGCCGCCGACCAGTGCCGCAAGCTGGAGGCCAAACACGCTCAGCACCGGGACCATCGCGTTGCGCAACGCATGGCGACGGATCACCGCTCGCTCGCGCAGGCCCTTCGACCACGCAGTGCGCACGTAGTCCTGGCGCAACACCTCGAGCAACTCGGAGCGAGTGATTCGCATCAGACCGGCGCCGGCGGCTATGCCACCTGCGACCGCAGGAATGGTGTAGAGCGCAAAGAACCCTTCAACTGAGGTGAAGATGCTACGCGCCTCCTCCTCCGCGAGCGGAATCGACCACAGCCCTCCTTCGAACAGTGAGCCGGGCGAGACCACAAAGATCAGCATCGTTGCGATCCAGAACGGCGGCGCGGCCAGCGCGAAGATCGCGAATCCGCGCAACAGGTAGTCCGGTGCCTGGTCCTGGCGCATGGCAGAGAAGATGCCCACAGGCAATGCGACGATGATCGCAACGATCAGCGCGTAAACATTCAGGTGCAACGTTCGCGGAAGCGTCCGCAGGAAGATGTCCATCGACGGTTCGTTGGTCTGGAACGAGGGGCGGAACTGGAAGCGGATGGTGTCCCAGAGAAACTCGATGTACTGAACACCGAGGGCTTTGTCGATTCCGAGCCGGTTCTTGATGCTGGCTTCGGTGATCTCGCGTGTCGGCGAGATGAACGTCTCGCCCGGGAACAGCGGCGTGTCAGGAGTCAGGTTGCCATCCGCGTTGGCCGGTGTGCCCTGCAGGTTGACATTCATGTAGTCCTCGGGGGTCACCCGATTGACCGCCGCGAGCTCACGCAAGGTGGTGCTCTCACGCAGGGTGAGCGTGGTTCCCGATGGCGCATACAGCTCGCCTGCATACGTGCCAAACTCGACACCAGGATTGCGTTCCTGCAGCAATGCGACGCCGTCGTTAGTGTTCTCGGGCAACGCCAGCCTCGCCGTGCGCGAAATGCTGGATAGGAGCTGACCATCAATGACAATGATGGTTGACCCAGGTCGAAGCTCTGAATCAGCGTTGAGACTGGGATTGACCGCGAGCAACTCGTCGACGGTACCGCCATAGTTCATCGCGACCGACGCCAGCGAGTCGCCGCCAACGACTCGGTGCAGCGTTTTCTCCACTTCATGCTCGCCGACGACATCCGCCTCGATCTTGGTTGCGCCCGATGCCTCAAGGTTGGCCAGTTTGATCGTGACGTAGTCGCCGGGCAACAGGTTGAGCCCAATAAACAGAAGTGAAATCACCAACCACAACGTCGGAATGACGAGCAGAATGCGGCGAATGATGTACTTCTGCATGGTCGGCGCTTACGCGATCAACGAATGGGCGGAGCGAGGGGCAACTGCGAACCGCAGATGCCCCCCTTCTCCGCGTTGAATGAGCTTCCCGGAACGAGGCCCTGTCCTAGGCCGAGTAGTCCGGGTGGCTGGTGTCGACCCAGGCCTTGTCGAAGTTGTGCGAGTCGTGCGCGAACTGCCAGGTGTGGTCCGGGCGGTTGACGTACGGCCACCAGATCGTCGGGGCGATGCCGTTCATCACACCGAACCATCCGAAGATGCCGTCCAATCCGTGCTCTTCGTCGACGCCCAGGCCGATCCGCTGCACCCTGAGACCCATGTCGCGACGCTGTTCCGTGTCCAGGGTCACCGCCATCTCGTCGACGATTTCCTCGGTCGGCGCGTAGTTGTACTGGGTCAGATTGGAGGCGCCGCCGACCTTGAGCGAGAGCGTGAACTGCGCCGTCGGGTCGAGGTCGGCCGGCGGGTTCGTCCACGTCGGCGCGCGGCCGGGGAAGGTCTGGTTGTCGTAGCGGTCCTGCATCACCGTGTAGGGCTGAATGTCCAGCTCGACGTTGATGCCGGTCGCCTCGGCGTACATGTTGCGCGTTGTCTCGGTGATGCCCGGGTAGGTCTGCTCCCAGAGGTCGGGGATGTAAATCGTCACCGTGCGATCGGTGTCGAAACCGGAGGCAGCGATCAACTCACGGCACAGCGCGATGTCTTCGTCGCGGTTGAGGCGGAAGCCCGGAACCGTGCGCAGTTCCTCCGGCGGAATCGTCCAGTAGGTCGAGAACCAGGGGCAGAAGTGCGTCGCCGACGGCTTGGCCGCGCCCAGGTAGACCGCATCGATGAGCAGGTCGCGGTCGACCGCGACCTGCATCGCGTAGGCGAAGCGGCGGTCGAGATAGGGGTTACCCAGACCGTCGGAGCCTTCCCAGCCTGGCTGGTAGGTGCCCATCACGGTGACAATTGTGAACCCGAACGCAGCCTCGCGGACCTCGTGGTCGGGGAAGTCGCCGGACAGCTCTTCCACCTGCACGGCCGAGAGTGGGAAGCCGCCAACGTCGATGCCCTTGCCTCGATAGGCGGCGTCAACGGCGGTCGCATCTGTCAGGTTGACAAACTCCACGGCGTCCATGAACGGCAGTTGGCTGCCGTCGGCCGCATCCTTCCAGTAGTTGGGGTTGCGGTCCAGGTAGATGCCGATGTCGGGGTCGTACGACTGCGGAATGTACGGTCCCGTTCCGGACGAGAGCGACACGTTCGCGGTTTCGTCGCGCCAGCGGGTACCGAACTCCTGGATGGCCTCGGGAGAGGTAATCCACGAGAAAGGCCGCAGAATCGTGCCGCCGAGGTACGTCGCGTCCGGACCATCGGTGCGTGCCAGGAAGGTGGACTCATCAACCGCCTCGTGGAAGGCGGTCTTCTTGAACGCGTCCTGTCCGCGGAAGCGCGCGTCGGGGTTGCCCTCAGCGTCAAGCGCCGCGATCTGACGGTCGAAGTTGATCACGATGTCGCTGGCGGTCACATTGCGGCCGCCCTCGGTCGGGTACTGATCCCAGTAACGGGCGCCGCGGTCGACGCTGAAGATGTACGTCTCGGCGTCTGGCAGCTCCGGCAACGAGGTGATGTCTTCCTCGATGATTCCGCCCTCCTTCGAGGCCCAGCGGATCATGTAGTTCATGTAGAACCCCATCCAATACTGGGTGGGTCCGAACACGCCGCGGTGCGGGTCAAAGAAGTCGTGTGTCGCCGCAGGGGTCGAGAAGCGCAGGGTGCCGCCATATGCGCCGGACGCTTCGCCTGTCTGAGCCTGTTGCTGCTGCGCCTGAGCAACGGCCTGCTGTTCTTCCTGCTGCTCGGCCTGCATGGCTTGCTGGTCGGCTTGCTGCTGCTGTTGCTGCTGCATCGCCTGCTGCTGCTGCTGCTGCATCGCCTGCTGCTGCATCGCCTGCTGTTGCTGCTGGTCTTGCTGCTGCACCTGTGCGACCGACTGTCCGTCGTCGTCATCGTCGCCACAACCGACTAGCGCCAGACCAGCGGCGCCGACACCCGCCCGCCCGGAAGCGCGCAGAAGCGCGCGCCGGCTCATCCGGTTGCGCTTCATCCGCTGCCAATAGTTGCGTTCGCTCATGTTTCTCGCTCCCCTTGTGCGGCGCATAGTCGCGCGCCACTGGTCCAGATAGTCTAGCGCAGCGCGGACTGGTGTAAGCCGTCCGTCAGGCGTGAGTGGCAAACCCAACCCGCTTCGCTCACCACTGTCATTCCCGCCCCTGGCGGAAATCGCGCGCCAATCAGCCGACTAACGCTGCCGAACGAGATTCCAGGCAGAGCCTGGAATGACGGACATGGGCGGTTCGCGAGCGCGAACAGTTACCGGCTGCCGCGCAGACGCGGGTCAAAGACGTCGCGCAACGCGTCTCCGAGGACGTTGAAGCCGAAGACGAGACTCGTCAGTGCGAGGCCGGCAAACAGCGAGGTCCACGGCGACTGGACGATGAACTGCCGGCCGTCGGCGATCATCTTGCCCCAGGAGACGTCCAGCGTGCCCAGTCCGAGGAAGCTGAGCGCCGCCTCGGCGAGGATGAACGCGCCGATCGTGATTGAGAAGATCACGATCAAGGGGGCGATGATGTTGGGCAGAATGTGCATCAACATGATCCGCGCGTTGGTCGCGCCGAGCGTTCGCGCCGCCTCGACAAACGGCATCTCGCGCAGTGCGATCACCGCGCCGCGCGTGATCCGCTGCACCGGCGCGACCGCTAACACCGACAGGGCGAGCGTCACCCAGAGCGCGGATGGCTCGGTCACCGAGCGCAGCAACAACAGCAACACGATTGGCGGGAAGGAGAGCAGCGCGTCAACCAGGCGGCTGATCGCCAGGTCGATGTTGCCGCCCAGACCGCCGGCCACCAAGCCGAGCGCCGTTCCCGCCACGACGCCAATCAGCGTGGCGAAGAATCCGATGTACAGCGACAGCCGCGCGCCCTCGGTCACGCGGGAAAACAGGTCGTGCCCGGCTCGGTCGGTGCCGAACCAGTGCTTGCCCGATGGTCCCTGAAGCGACGACGTCGTCAGTGGCGTGTTCGTGCCGGTCGCCAACAAGTCGTCTACGTCTACGATCGTGCCGTCGCGAACCTCAATCTGGGCAGGATCCAGCTCCTGCAGGTGCGTAAGCACAGCGCCGTCCGCGATCAGACCTTCGACATATCCCAGCATGTCATCCAGGACGCCTGCCTCTGCTGCCAGGTCGCCATAGACCTCCGGATTCAGCAATAGTTCGCGCAGTTCAGCATCGGAGATGTCAGCCGACTCACCATCGAGCACATTGGCCATCTTGTCATCGACGAAGCTCGCGTTCGCGATCTTGAACACGTCCTGCGAGTCGTAGCGGCCCAGTCCCAGCCAGCCGCCGCCTGACCCGACCGTGCCGATTGCGATCACCGACCAGATGACGACGAGGACCAGACCAAACGCGCCAAGCGGCTTAGTCCGGAAGAACGAAACAAGCGCGCGGCCCAGCAATGCGAGCGTCGTGCGCTCCTCGATGCGCAGACCCTGCGCCTGGGCAAACTCTTCCAGTTCCTGAGAGGTCGTTTGACGAGCGTCGCTCATGGTGCGTCTCCTCAGTCAACCTGATGTCAACCCGGTTAGGTGTAGCGAATACGCGGGTCGATCACCGCGTATGCGACATCGATGACAATGTTGACGATGATGATGAACAAGGCGAAGAAGAACACCATCGTCTGTACGACCGGCAGATCGGCCTGGTTGATCCGCTGGATCAGTAGCAATCCGATGCCCGGGATGTTGAACAGCAACTCGAGGATGATGTTGCCGCCCAATAGGGCCGCAACCTGCAAGCCAAGAACGCTCATCACGTTGACCAACGCGTTGCGCATCGCGTGCCGTCGAATCACGGTGCGCTCGCGGAGGCCCTTGGACCAGGCAGTGCGGACGTAGTCCTGACGCAAGACCTCAAGCAGCTCCGAGCGGGTGATCCGCATCAGCCCGGCGCCGGCCGCAATGCCACCGGCTACCGCCGGAATCGAATACAGCGCTAACGCGCCGGTGAACGAGGTAAACACCGACCGCGCCTCCTCGGACGTGAGCGGGATCGACCAGATCCCGGCCTCCGAGATTCCGCCCGGTGTGACGACGAAGATCATCATCGTGGCGATCCAGAAGGAAGGCGCCGCCAGCGCCAAAATGGCGAAGCCGCGCAGCGCGTAGTCGAGCGGTCGGTCCTGGCGCATTGCCGAGAGGATGCCGACCGGGATCGCGATCACCAACGCGACGACTAACGCATACACGTTCAAGTGCAGGGTTCGCGGTAGCGCGCGCAAGAAGATGTCGAGCGATCCCTCCTGCGTCTGGAACGAGGGACGGAACTTGAGCCGCACCGTCTCCCAGAGGAACTCGATGTACTGCTGCCCCATGGGCTTGTCGATGCCCAGCCGGTTGCGAATGTTGGCCTCGGTGATCTTCGTCGTCGGTGTGACGATCCTGTCGGACGGTATCTGAATCAGTGTCCCTGCGGCGAGCGGCGCGGCCGGATCGACCCCGCGATTCGCCGTGCCAATCGCCTCGAGATCGCGGTTGAACCTCGCAGCGATGCCCTCCAGTGTGTCGCCTTCCTCTGCGATCAGCAGCCGAGAGGGTATGAGCTGCGTCTGGGCCGTAAGATCGCCGTCGGGGTTGCTGACGCTACCGGTCGGATTGACCGCCAGGATGTCGCTCGCATCAATTCGGTTGACGTGCGCCAACTCGTCGAGCGTCAGACTCTCGCGAATCGTGAGAATCGTTCCCGTCTCCGCATAGGGTTTGCCCTGGTAGAGCGGGAAGTTCAACTCGGGGTTGCGATCAATCAGGAGCTGAACGCCATCGTCCGCTTCTTCAGGCAGTGACACTTTCTGCGCCACGGCGACCTGTTCCAGGAGCGTTCCTGGGACAACGATGATCCTCGTTCCCGGTCGCAGATCGGCGGATGTATCGAGGTCCGGGTTCTGTGCCAGCAGATCGGAGACGGAGGTGTCATTGGCGAGGGCGATCAACTCGAGCGTATCGCCGGTGATCACACGGTGGGTGGTGTCCTCGACTTCGATGTAGCCGATGATTTCCGACTCCCGCTGCTCGGCGCCCTGGTTCTCAAGGTTCGAGAGCTTGCGCGTGACGAAATCGCCCGGCAACGCGCGCAGGGCGAGGAACAGCAGCGAGACCACCAGCCAAATCGTCGGGATCACAAGGATCAAGCGTTGGATGAGATATCGCTGCATCGCTGCTCCTGATTAGCTGGTCGCCGCCGTCAGCTATCCGCCGAACTAGGCCGGGTATTCCTCGTGCGCGGTGTCGATCCACAACTCTTCGACGATCTTGTGGCCCTGGTGAGCGAACTGGTAGCCGTCGGGGATCACGTGGTACCACGGCCAGGCCGCCTCGTTCGAGACCGGGTTCATCACGCCCGGTCCAGGTGAGATACCTTCCCAACCCCAGTCGGGGTGGATGCCGAGCTGGATCTCGATCATCTCGTCGGCCAGCACCTTCTTTGCTTCGAGATCGAGCGTGACCTTCATCTCGTTCGCGATCTCGGTCGCTCGCGGGTTCTCGTAGCTGTAGAAGTTGAGCGAACCGCCGGGAATCAAACCAGCGAGCCATCGAGTCGTGGGATCGAGGTCGTCGGGCGGGTTGGTCCAGCAGGGAATCTGACCCTGGAACGTGCCCTCGACCAGGCGCTGCAGCAACACCGTGTACGGATCGATGCCGATGTCGAAGGTGATCCCCATGGCCGACTCATACATGTTCTTGGAGGTCTCGACGATGCCCGGGTAGCGCTGCTCCCAGACATCCGGCGCAAACAGCCCGATCGAACGGCCGGTGTCGCGGAAGCCGGTCGCGTCGACCAACTCGTTTACCATCTGCAACTCCGCCTGGCGGTCCGGTCGGAAGCCGGGAATCTGCGACATGTCCTCCTGGCTTGGCGTGAAGAACGTGGAGAACCAGGGAATCTCCGGCAGCACCGACGGCTTGGCCGAACCCAGATAGACGGTGTCGATCATCAGGTAGCGATCCGTCGCGATGTGATACGCGGCCCAGAGTCGGCGGTCCACCCAGGGATTGCCGAGACCATCCTCGCCCGGCCAGTCCGGATTGAAGTTGCCGCGGATCATGATCGTGAAGCCGCCGCCGACCGTGTTGCGCTGCATCTGCGGGAAGTCGTTCAGCAGCGACTCCACGCGGCTGATGTTCAGCCAGGCGCCGTCCAGCTCCTTCGAGCGCACCGCGGTCTCGATCGCCGTCTCGTCGAACAGGTTGTAGTACTCCATCCGGTCGACGTACGGGAGCTGCCGACCCCACTGGTCGTCCTTCCAGTAGTTGGGGTTGCGATTGGCAATGAACACCTCGGTCGGTTCATAGCTCTCGGCGATAAACGGACCGGAACCCGCGACGCGCAGAGTGGAAGGGTCGTCGCGCCAGACGTCAGAGTCGAGACCCCATTCACGAATCGCCTCCGGCGCCGCCATCCAACCGAACGGGCGCAGGAATGTTGCGCCCAGGTACGTCGAGTCGATCCCGTCGGAGGTGGTCTTCAGGGTCTGCTCGTCGACCGCTTCGGCAGAGGCGATCTTTTGCCAACTGGTCTGGCCGAGGAAGGTGCCGTCTTCTGCACCAGTCGAGTCGACCCCGGCCTTGTTTCGCTCGATGTTCGCGATGATGTCCTCGGCCGTGATGTTGCGACCACCCTCGGTCGGGTAGGAGTCGTGCCAGGCCGCGCGCGGGTTGATCTGGAAGATGTATGTGGTCGCGTCGGGAGTCTCCGGCAGGGCGGCGATGTCCGCCTCCATCTCCGAATTTTCCTTGTTCTTCCAACGGATGAAGTTGTTGTACAGCATCGAGTGCATGAACTGGGTTGGGCCGAACACGCCTCGGTGCGGATCCCAGTAGTCGTGCGTTTCGATCGTGGTTGACCGGCGCATGGTGCCGCCGTATTGCGGCGCACCGGCCGGTGGACCAGCCGAGGCCTGTTGTTGCTCCTGCTCATCCTGTTGCGCTGCAGCGACCGTCTGTTCCTGTTGATCAGCCTGGTCAGCCTGCTGTTCGGCCATCTGCCCCTGTTGCTGCTGCTGCGCTTGCTGCTGCGCGGCTTGTTGCTGCTGTTGCTGCTGCACAGCCGTCTGCGCAGCGGCCGGTTGCGCATCGTCATCGTCGTCACCGCATCCCACGAGCGCTAGTCCCGCCGCGCCGACCCCGGCGCGTCCCGACGCGCGCAACAGCGCCCGTCGGCTCATCTGCTTCCGCCTCATGCGTTGCCAGTAGTTGCGTTCGCTCATTTGAGGCTCCTCAACTGTCTCGCTTCAACTCGGATTCGCAGAGTGTAAGCGATTTGACACCTATAGCGCCAATCAGGATACGAATTCAGACCCGCGCCAGATGGCGCGGGTCTGATGGTGAAACGACTGTTGTCGAAACGCGATTAGGCCGGGTATTCCGGGTGCGTCGAATCGACCCAGCTTTCGTCGTAGCGATGGCTGGCATGCGCAAACTGCAGCGTGTCCGGCGTGCGGTTGACAAACGGCCACCAGACCGCCGGCGAGATGCCATTCATCACGGCCGGACTGTTGGCAACACCGTCGAGTCCATAGTCGGGATGCGTGCCCAGCAGAATCCGCTGCGCCTCGTGCGCCAGCTCCTGGCGGACTTCCTGGTCGAGCGTGATCTGCATCGTCTGCGCGATCTCGGTCATCCGCGGGTGCTCGTAGTTCAGGTTGTTGGTGCTGCCGCCCGGCACGTAGTTGTTGTTGTACGACGTGGTCGGATCGAGGTCCGAGGGCGGGTTGGTCCACTGCGGACCCTGGCCGGGGTAGGTGCCCTCGATCCAGCGCTGCAGGATCACCGTGTAGGGCTGAACGTCGAAGTTCACATCGAGGTCAAGCGCTTCGCGGTACATGCCAACCTCGGTCTCAAGGATGCCCGGGTAGGTGCCCTCCCAGATATCAGGAGCAATCAGCGAGAGACCGCGGCTACGGTCGTAACCGGTTGCGTCCATGAGCGCCCGCGCCTCGGCGATATCGGCATCGCGGTCCGGGCGGAAGCCCGGCGTCTGCAGCAGCTCATCTTCGGGAATTGACCAGTAGGCGTTGTACCACGGCGTCTCACCCATGCCGGACGGCTTGCCCGAGCCGAGATACACCGTGTCGATCATCAGGTAGCGGTCGACAGCCACGTGCATCGCCTGGGCGAAACGGCGATCGAGCCAGGGGTTGCCCAGGCCATCCTCACCAGGCCAGTCCGGGTTGTAGTTTGCACCGCCGGTGATGATCGTGAATCCGAACGCAATCTGTCCCGAGCCGTGGTCCGGGAAGTCACCCAGAATGGCGTCCGCCTGCACTGTTGACAACGGGAAGCCGCCGACAAAGATCTCCTTGCTGCGATAGGCCGCCTCGACCGCCGTCGGATCGGTCAGGTTGGCCAGCACCACCGAGTCGTAGTACGGCAGCGGCTGACCGTCGACGCCCATCTTCCAGTAGTTGTCGTTGCGGATCATGTCGATCCCGATGTCGGGGTCGAACGACTGCGGGATGAACATCCCCGTGCCGGAGGACAGCTCCACATTGGTCGGCTCATCGCGCCAGCGGTCGCCGTATTCGATGATCGCCTCGGGGCTCGTAATCCAACTGAACGGACGCAGGGGCACGCCCATCCAGGTGGCGTCGGGACCCGCCGTCTTGGCAACGAAGGTCGTCTCGTCCGGCACATCCATCGAGGCCGTCTTGCGGAAAGACGACGCGCCGAGGAAGGTGCCGTCCTCCGCGCCGGCGGCGTCGACGGCGTCGATCTGACGCTGGAAGTTGACGCGAATGTCCTCCGCCGTCACTTCGCGGCCGCCCTCGGTCGGATACTGGTCCCAGTAACGGGCGCCCTGATCGACACGGAAGATGTACGTCTCTTCGTCAGGAACCTCGGGCAGCGAAGCGACGTCCGCCTCGAGGATGCCCTGTTCCTTGTTCTTCCAACGGATCAGGTAATTCATGTAGAAGCCCATCCAGAACTGGGTGGGCCCGAAGACCGCGCGGTGCGGGTCGAAGTAGTCGTGCGTCGCCGCCGGCGTCGAAAAGCGCAGTTCGCCGCCGCGCACGACCTGGCTCACGGCCGCCTGCTGCTGCGCCTGCTCCGCGGCGTCGTCGGTCGACTGCTCCTGCTGTTCAGTCTGCTGGGCGGCCTGCTCGGCAGCTTGATCCTGCTGCGCTTGCTGCATGGCCTGCTGCTGCTGTTGCTGCATCGCCTGCTGTTGAGCAGCCTGCTGTTGCTGTTGCCGCTGAGCCTGCGTTTGGGCTGCAGCCTGCTGGCCGTCGTCATCATCGTCTCCACAGCCAACCAACGCCAATCCCGCCGCGCCGACGCCGGCGCGTCCCGACGCGCGCAACAGCGCCCGTCGGCTCATCTGCTTCCGTCTCATGCGTTGCCAGTAGTTGCGTTCGCCCATCCAGAATCTCCTTGATCGTCTCGCTCAGACTTGGATTGGCAGAGTGTAAGCGATTTGACACGCAACGCGCCAATCTCTCCCAGACCAGATAGTCGCCAGATAGTCGATCGCCCGCCCGCCGACTCGCCATCGGCAAGTCGGCGGGCGGCACGGACGATCCGTGAATCAGGCCGGATAGTCGGGATGCGTCGAGTCCAGCCAGGTCTCGTCGTGCCGGTGCGAGGCGTGCGCGAACTGGATCGAGTCGTCAACGCGGTTCAGATACGGCCACCAGATCTCGGGCGAGATGCCATTCATCACACCGAATGTGTTGAAGACTCCCTCAACGCCGTGATCCGGATCGACACCCATGCCGATCCGCTGCACCTTGAGCGCCATCTCTACGCGCTCTTCCTGGTCTAGCGTGGTCTGCATCTGCTCAACGATCTCGGTCACCGGCGGATAGTCGTATTTGAGTAGGTTGCTGGACGCTCCGGGCAAGAGGCCTTGAGCCCAGCCGCCGGTCGGGTCGAGGTCCGCGGGCGGATTGGTCCAGGCCGGACCAGAACCCGGATACGTGCCTTCGACAATCCGCTGCAGGATCACCGTGTAGGGCACGATCTCGAAATTCACTTCCAGATCCAGCGCCGATTCGTACATCGTCTTCATCGTTTCGACGATGCCCGGGTAGGTCCCTTCCCAGATGTCTGGTGTAAACAGCGAGAGCGGACGGCTCTTGTCGTAGCCGGAGGCATCGAGATACATCCGGGCATCAGCGATGTCGGCGTCTCGGTCGGGACGGAATCCGGGGTAGCTCAGGAGCTCGTCGTCGGGGATCTTCCAGGCGGTGTTGAACCACGGCGCTGCTGAGTTGGCGCTGATCTTGGCCGAACCGAGATAGACCGTGTCGATCATCAGGTAGCGGTCGACGGCAACATGGAGCGCGTGGGTGAAGCGGCGATCGACCCAGGGATTGCCCAACCCATCGGACCCCGGCCAATCGACGTTGAAGTTCGCCGCCGTCGTCACAATCGTGAAGCCAAAGGCGACCTCGGCGCTTGGGTGGTCAGGGAAGTCGTTTGAAATCGACTCCACCTGCAGCGACGACAGCGGGAACGCGCCGAAGTCGATCTGCTTGCCGCGATAGGCAGCCTCGACCGCCGTCGGATCGGTCAGGTTTGTCATTTCAACCGCGTCCGGATAGGGGAGCATGCCCCCGTCGGAACCCGGCTTCCAATAGTCGTCGTTGCGGGTCATGCTGATCCCGACGTCCGGGTCGTAGGACAACGGTATGAAGGCGCCGGTTCCGCTGGACAGGTCGACGTTGCCGGCCTCATCGCGCCACCGATCGCCGAAGTCTTCCATCGCCTCCGGTGACGTGATCCAGGAGAAGGGCCGCAAGATTGTGCCACCCAAGTAGGTGGCGTCGGGGCCATCGGTCTTGGCGATAAACGTCCCGTCGTCCGGCGTATCCATCGAAGCCGTCTTGCGAAACGCGTCAGCGCCGAGGAAGGTGCCGTCGGCCGAGCCGGTCGCGTCGGTCCCGTCAATCTGGCGCTGGAAGTTGAGCCGGATGTCTTCGGAGGTCACCGCTCGCGCGCCTTCGGTTGGGTAACGATCCCAATAGCGGGCGCCTCGGTCGAGCCGGAAGATGTACGTCTCATTGTCCGGAATCTCGGGCAGTGAGGCGATATCCGATTCCATCACGCCCTGTTCCTTGTTCTGCCAGCGGACGAGGTAGTTCATGTAGAACCCCATCCAGTACTGGGTCGGACCAAACACGGCGCGGTGCGGATCGAAGTAGTCGTGCGTGGCTGCCGGCGTCGACCGACGGAACGTGCCGCCTCGCGTGATTGGCGACGTGGCAACAGCTTGCTGTTGTTGCTGATCCTGTTGGTCGGCAACAGTCTGCTCTTGCTGCTCCGCCTGATCCGCCTGTTGGTCGGCCGCCTGTTCCTGGACCTGTGACTGGCCGGCCTGCTGCTGGGCCGGTTGCGAAGCCTGTTGCTGTTGCTGCTGGGCAGCCTGGGCGGCTGTCTGCGGTTGGGCGTCGTCGTCATCATCGCCGCAGCCGACCAGCGCCAGACCCGCCGCGCCTACCCCGGCGCGACCCGACGCGCGCAACAGCGCGCGCCTGCTCATCTGCTTGCGGCGCATGCGTTGCCAGTAGTTGCGTGTGCTCATTCCGAAGCCTCCTTCGCACGAGAGTGCGACTCTTGCGCGAAGGCTAACGAAATCAGGCCCGCGCCGTACGACGCGGGCCTGATCGTGGATGAGCGAACGACGGACGCGGCTAGGCCGGGTAGTCCGGGTCGTCAGTGTCCAGCCAGAGACGATCCTGGTTGTGACCGGCGTGCGCGAACTGGTACAGGTCTGCGGGCGGCCGGTAGTAAGGCCAAGACGCCTCGTTGGAAACCGGATTCATCACGCCGATCGAGGGTGAGATCCCGTCCCAGCCGGTGTCGGGATGCACGCCCATCATGATCTGCACGACTTCGTCGGACATCACCTTCTTCTCCTCGAGGTCCAGCGTGACCTTCATCAGGTTGGCGAGTTCGGTCACACGCGGATGCTCGTAGGTGTAGAGGTTCGCCGAGGCCCCCGGCACCCGACCGAGCAACCAGGAGGTAGTCGGATCGAGGTCCGAAGGTGGATTCGTCCAGGACGGGCCGTCACCGGGATAGTCACCAGCGACTAGTCTCTGCAGGATGACGGTGTACGGCTGGATATCGATATTCATCTCTATACCCATCGCCGACTCATACATGTTCTTGGTGGTCTCGGTGATGCCCGGGTAACGCTCCTCCCACACGTCGGGCAGGATGATGTCGAGCACTCGACCGCTCTCGCGGAATCCCGTCGCGTCCATCAACTCGTTGACGAGTTGCAGTTCGGCGCCGCGGTCCGGTCGATACCCCGGCCAGGTGATCAACTCGTCCTGGGGGGGCGCCCAGAACGCGCTGAACCAGGGAGTCTCCGGCAGGGCGCTCAATTTGGCGCTGCCCAGGTACACGGTGTCCATCATCAGATAGCGATCGGTCGCGACATGGAACGCCGCCCACATGCGACGGTCGATCCAGGGATTGCCTTGTCCGTCTTCGCCGTCCCAGTCCGGATTGAAGTTCGAACGGCACTGGATGGTGAAGCCGCCGCCCAGCGTGTTGCGGTTCATCTGCGGGAAGTCGTCGAGCAACCCCTCAACCCGGCTGATGTTCAGCCAGGCGCCGTCGAGTTCCTTGCCACGCAATGCCGTCTCAACCGCGGTCTCTTCAAACAGGTTGAAGATGATCACTTCATCGACGTAGGGAAGCTGCTGACCCCACTCGTCAGACTTCCAATAGTTGGGATTGCGCCGCGCAACGAAGCGGTCGGTCGGATCGAAAAACTCGGGAATGAACGGACCGGAACCGGCCGCTCGCAGCGCTGTCTGCTCATCCCGCCAGACGTCGCTGTCGTAGCCCCACTCCTGGATGCCCTCCGGCGCGGCCATCCAGGCGAACGGGTTCATGAAGCTGGCCGACAGGAATGTCGAGTCGACGCCATCCGACTGCGTGCGTAACGTCTTGTCGTCGACCGCCTCATAGGAGGCGATCTTCTTGAAGTTGGACGACAACAGGAAGCTGCCGTCCTCGGCGCCGGTCGAGTCCACCGCATTGATCTGACGTTCGATGTTGAACGCGATATCTTCGGACGTGACAAGGCGCCCCCCTTCAGTGGGGTAAGCGTCCTGCCAGGCTGCGCCGTCTTGCATGGTGAAGATGTAGGTCTCGCCGTCTGGAATCTCTGGCAGGTAAGCGAGATCTGCTCCCATCACCGCCTGCTCTTTGTTGTCCCAGCGGATCAGGTAGTTGTAGATGAACGAGTGCATGTACTGGGTCGGTCCGAACACGCCGCGGTGCGGGTCCCAATAGTCATGCGTGTTGATCGTTGTGGCCCGCCTCAGCGTGCCGCCGTATCTCGGTCGATCACCTGCAACGGCGACCGCCTGCTGCTGTTGCTGATCGTCCTCCATCGCCTCCTGCTGCTCGGCTTGCTGAGCTTGCTGGTCGGCGGCCGCTTGTTGCTGCTGCTGCTGAGCCTGCTGCTGTTGCATCGCTTGCTGCTGTTGTTGCGGCTGCGCCTGCTGCTGCATCGCTTGCTGCTGCTGGTCCTGCTGCTGCATGACCTGCGCGACTGAGTCGTCGTCATCGTCGCCACAGCCGACCAGCGCCAAACCCGCCGCGCCGACCCCGGCGCGGCCCGAGGCGCGCAACAGCGCGCGCCTGCTCATCTGCTTGCGGCGCATTCGCTGCCAATAGTTCCTGCCGTCTTGTCGCTCTGTCATCGGTGTCCTCCAAGATCTCCGTCGACCGTTCAGAGTTGACGCCAAAGGTAACGCCCGCTGAAGCACGGTTGCAACACGAGAAACAAAGCGCTCCGCTGGTCGGCCGTCGGTCGCAGGTCTCGGTACATCCAGGGTCAATGACCGCCTGCCCTAGGCCGGATAGTCGGGATGGTTCACGTCGAGCCAGGTGTCGTCGTAGCGGTGACTGGCGTGGGCGAACTGCAGTGTGTCATCGCTGTGATGCACGAACGGCCACCAGAGCACCGGCGAGATGCCGTTCATGACCCCGGGCAGCGTCGTGATTCCATCGAGACCGTGGTCGGGATGCGTGCCCAGCAGGATCCGCTGCGCCGTGTGCGACATCTCCAACCGCGCCTCGCGGTCAAGCGTGCGACGCATTGTCCGCGCGATGTCGGCCATCGGCTCGTAGTCGTAGAACAGCGTGTTGACCGATCCTTCCGGCGTGAAGAAGTCGTTGTACGGAGCAGTGGGGTCGAGTTCGGCCGGCGGGTTGGCCCACTGCGGTCCGCTGCCTGGATAGGTCCCGTCAACGAACCGCTGGAGAATCACCGTGTAGGGCTGGACATCGAACTCAACCTCGAGGTCGAGCGCCTCGCGGTACATGCCGATCTCGGTCTCCAGCACGCCGGGATAAGTGCCCTCCCAGATATCCGGTGCGATCATTCTCAGCCCGCGGCTGCGGTCATAGCCTGAGGCGTCCAACAAGGCCCGCGCCTCGGCGATGTCCGTGTCGCGGTCCGGTCGATAGCCGGGAGTTTGCAGCAGCTCCTCCTCCGAGATCGCCCAGTAGGCGCTGTACCACGGAGTGTCGTGCAGACCGGACGGCTTGCCTGAGCCGAGGTACACCGTGTCGATCATCAGATAGGGGTCGACGGCGACGTGCAATGCCTGTGCAAATCGACGGTCAGCCCAGGGGTTACCGAGACCGTCCTCGCCCGGCCAATCCGGGTTGTAGTTGGCCAGCGTGACGATCGTGAAGCCGAAGGCGATCTGACCACTGTGGTGGTCCGGGAAGTCTTCGAGGATGCCCTCAGCCTGGAGCGAGGTGAGCGGGAACCGACCGTTCATGATCTCTCGGCCGCGGTAGGCGGCCTCGACGGTCGTCGGGTCTTCCATATTGGCCAATGTCACTTCGTCGTAGTAGGGCAGCGGCTGGCCGTCGACACCCATCTTCCAGTAGCTGGGGTTCCGCGTCATGCTGATCCCGATGTCGGGGTCGTAGCTCTGAGGGATAAACATCCCGGTGCCGGAGGAGAGTTCCAGGTTGCCAGCTTCGTCGCGCCAGCGATCGCCGAACTCGCTGATCGCTTCCGGACTCGTGATCCAACTGAACGGCCGCAGCGGCACGCCCAGCCAGGTCGCGTCTGGGCCGTCTGTCTTGGCCACCCAGGTGGTTTCGTCCGGCACTTCCATGGACGACGTGCGGCGGTAGGAACCGGCGCTGAGGAACGTACCGTCTTCCGCTCCGGTCGCGTCGACGGCGTCGATCTGGCGTTGGTAGTTGACGCGAACATCTTCGGCCGTGACCAGACGCCCGCCCTCGGTCGGATACTGATCCCAGAATCGAGCCCCGCGATCAAGTCTGAAGATGTAGGTCTCATCGTCGGGAATCTCCGGCAGCGAAGCGATATCGGGTTCGGCGATGTCTTGTTCCTTGTTGCGATAGCGGATGAGGTAGTTCATGTAGAACCCCATCCAGAACTGAGTCGGTCCGAAGACGCCGCGGCCCGGATCGAAGTAGTCGTGGGTCGCTGCCGGAGTCGAGAAGGTCAGGTTGCCGCCGCGCACAATCTCCGAGACTGCCGCCTGCTGCTGTTGTTCAGCCTCGGCTTCCGCGACCGACTGCTCTTGCTGATCGGCCTGCGCCGCCTGCTGGTCAGCGGCCTGTTCCTGGGCCTGATCAGTCTGTTCCTGTTGCGCCCGCTGCGCAGCCTGCTGTTGCTGCTGCGCGGCCTGAGCCGCAGTCTGTGGCTGTGCGTCGTCGTCATCGTCGCCGCAACCCACGAGCGCCAGGCCGGCCGCGCCGACGCCGGCGCGTGTTGAGGCCCGGAGGAGCGCCCGCCGAGTCATCTGCTTGCGCCGCATGCGCGACCAGTAGTTGCGTTCTGACATGATCTTGGTTCCTTGCCTATCCGCCGGTTGCGACTGTCGGAACGCAAGCTACCGGTCCTATCACAACCTTGCAGAACGCACAAGGCGCCCACCGTGGGTCGCAGCAGAGGAGGTTCGGAAGGATGATCGGCATTCAGCTCGGATAGCCGGGATGCGAGATGTCAATCCAGGTGTCGTCGTGCCGATGGGAGTCGTGGGCGAACTGCAACGAGTCCTCGCCGCGATGAACAAACGGCCACCAGATCGAGGGGGCAATCCCGTTCATCACTCCGGGCGTTGGAGAAACACCGTCAAGCCCGTGATCGGGATGAGTCCCAAGCGCGATCCGTTGCGCTTCGTGCGCAAGCACACGGCGCGATTCGATGTCGAGCGTGACGCGCATCCGCTGCGCAATCTCGGCCATCGGTTCGTAGTCATAGAAGAAGTAGTTCCAGCTTCCACCCGGCAAGAAGCGGTTGCCATAGGCAGTCGTGGGATCCAACTCAAGCGGCGCGTTCGTCCACTGCGGACCGGATCCTGGATAGGAGCCGTCTATCAGACGCTGCAGGATCACCGGGAACGGCTCGAGGTCGAATTGCACGTCGATTCCCAGGGCGTCCTTGTACATTGCTCGCTCTGTCTCGATCACGCCGGGATAGGTCACTTCCCAGAACTCCGGGGCGATCAGCCTGACAGTGCGCTGCGCGTCATAGCCCGAGGCATCCAGCAACGAGCGAGCTTCCGCTATGTCAGCCTCTCTATCCGGTCGGAATCCGGGGGTCGACAGCAACTCCTGCTCGGGAATCGACCAATACGTATTGAACCAGGGCGTATCTTCCTGACCGGTCGGCTTGCCTGATCCGAGATAGACCGTGTCGATCATCAGGTAGCGATCGACGGCAACGTGCATTGCCTGGGCAAAGCGACGATCCAGGTAGGGATTGCCCAAGCCGTCCCAGCCGCTCCAGTCACGATTGAAGTTGAACCAGCCGGTGATCACGGTGAAGCCGAACGGCACGCTGCCTGTTGGATGGTCGGGAAAGTCCGAGGAGAGGCCTTCCACCTGCACGGACGTCAGCGGAAATCCCCCCACCGAGATCTCACGGCCCCGATATGCCGTCTCAATCGCCGTCGGGTCCTCCATGCTGGCAAAGGTGACGGTATCGAAGTAGGGCAACGGAAACCCGTCAACGCCCAGCTTCCAGAAGTCCGGATTGCGCTCCAGCTCGATTCCAATGTCAGGATCGTATGAGCGCGGGATCATCATCCCCGTCCCGCTGGATAGCTCGATGTTCGTGGGCTCGTCACGCCACCGATCGCCAAACTCCGAGATCGCTTCTGGCGATGTAATCCAGCCGAACGGACCCAAGGGGACGGCCAACCAGGTTGCGTCGGGTCCGTCGGTTCGGGCAACGAATGTGACGTCGTCGGGCGTCTCCATCAGCGCCGTCTTGGCATAGGAGTCACGATGGGGAAAGGTGCCGTCTTCGGTCCCGCTCGCATCTCTGCCGTCGATGTGGCGCTGGAAATTGACGCGAATGTCCTCGGATGTGATCAGTCGCCCGCCCTCGGTCGGGTACTGGTCCCAATACGTCGCGCCGCGGTCGACGCGGAAGACATAGGTCGCCTCGTCCGGGGTCTCGGGCAGGCTGCAGATGTCCGCTTCCATCAGTGCGTCGGCTTTGTTGCGCCAACGCACGACGTTATTCATGTAGAAACCCATCCAGTACTGGGTGCTGCCGAACACTGCTCGATGTGGATCGAAGTAATCGTGTGCCCGAGCCGGCGTCGAGAGGCGCAGATCACCTCCACGGACGAGCTGACTGGCGAGCGCCTGCTGCTGTCGTTGCCGATCGGAACCGGACGATCGTTGCGTCTGCGCCTGTGGCTGGTCAGCCTCGGAACCCGCCTCCTGTTGCTCTGCCTGTTGCGCCTGGATCTCGGCTTCTGTCCGTTGTTGGACCGCCACCGCCAGTCGCTCTCGAGGTTGTGCGGCTTCCGGCTCTTCCCGTTCAACGACCAGTTCGGTCACGGCCTCCGTCTCATCCTCGCCGTCGCCGCAGCCAACCAGAGGCAATGCGGCAGCTCCCACGCCAGCTCGGCCTGCGGCGGAGAGAAGCGCTCGACGGCTCAGGCGCCTGGCTCCAGTTCGCTGCCAATAGCTCCGCTCTCCCACGCTGCGCTCCAATCGGAGGTGGCGCGAGTATAGGGAGTCTGAACGCAGCACCCGTGATATCTGCATCTCGTCTATCGCCGGCGACTACCCTGATCGCATGACGCAACAGCCACCCGAGATGCCCACCAACCCCGAGCAGTACATGGCGGAGATGCAACGGCAGATCCTGGACGGCTGGGAGAAGGGCGCCGATTTCTTCGACGAGCGCTGGGGCGATCAGGGCGACGAGTTCCACCACGGCGTGTACGCCCCGTCAGCCGAGCGCATGCTTGGCCTCGAACAGGGCGCGCGCGTGCTTGAACTCGCCTGCGGCAACGGCGGCTTCGCCCGCAGGCTCGGACGCCAGGGCATGCGCGTCCTCGCCGCCGACCTGTCGCCCTCACTGATCGCCCACGCCGAGCGGCGCACGGAGACGATCTCCGACCAGGCCGTCGAGATTAGCTTCCAGGTGGTCGACGCCACGGTCGAACGTCAGATCGTCAACTGTGGTGGGCCCTTCGATGCCGCCGTCTGCATCATGGGCGCGATGTCAATGCCGGCGCTGCGGCCCATGTTCGGTGGCGTCTGGCGCGTGCTCAAACCACGCGGCATCTTCGTCCTGATCACACTGCACCCGAGCTTTGCCACCTCTGGCTACAAGTTCGCCAAATCTGAGAAAGAAGACGAACCTCACGGTCTGACCGTCAGCCGCTATCTCTCGCGTTATGTCACTCATGGCGTCACGAACACCGCACAGAAGGAACCGCAGATCTACTTCCACCGTCCCATGTACGAACTCCTCAGCGACGCCTTCGCTTCCGGCCTCGTGCTCGACGGTATGGAGGAACTGGCCGCGCCACAGCAGCCAATGGAAGAGTCGCGGCTGATGTGGAACGTGCTGCCCGAGATCCCCATGGCGGTCGCCCTGCGCTTCCGCCGACCATAGATGGAGACTCCGAAATGATCCTGGTGGCGATGGGTGAGCTCTTGGTCGTCTTGTTGCTGCGACCGCTTCGCTGGCTTTCGGGAGGCGATCGGTCGCCGATCGGTCGTGCGTTGCACCGGTTCGAGGGCTGGGTGCTGCGTCACCTGCATGTGATCGACTCGGAGTCTCGAATGCGTCAGGAGCTGAGTCTTCACGGCGGCGCAACGGCCTCCGTGGCCTCAGGCCTGACCGACCATTCCCACCTGTCAGGAAGTACCAGCGACACGATCGAGCGAATGCGCAACCAGACCGGCGCAACGGTTGAAGACCGCGCCCGTGCGTCGGAACTGCAGGGCTCGGGCCGCATCGGCGCAGGTCGCCGTCAAGTCGACAC
This sequence comes from Dehalococcoidia bacterium, assembly GCA_965211635.1. Lineage (GTDB taxonomy): Bacteria > Chloroflexota > Dehalococcoidia > Bin125 > Bin125 > Bin125. Next base: position 2,789,175 of record OZ242948.1, on the reverse strand, counting down.
CAGCGGCGGCAACCGATCTGACGATATCCAGCAGGCGCTCCTCGAAGCCCAACGCCGCCAAAACCACGAAGCCGAACGCGCCCGCCGTCGCCGCCGGAGAAGCTGAGCCTGTACGCGAAGTTGGCGGACGAGGAGACCGGATGTGGCTGCGTTAATCGTCGAAATCGTTGCCTATCTGCTCCTGGCGCCGATACGTTTGATTGGGCTGATCGGAGGGCGTCGAACCAAGAACTGGTCCACACGCGTTGAGGACTGGCTCTTGCACCATGCTTGGGGCATAGGCGCGAGCGGCGACCAATACGCACTAGAGGCGTTCGCCACGCTGAAGTACAAAGACGAGGCAAACCGTAACTTGGCCTTCAACACGCGCGATCTCGAGCCCGGCCGCCGCTATGTCGAGGGCGGCAACGCCAGGATGTCGCGGTCGGAGCAAGTCAGAGAAGCGATGGTCGAAGCCCAGCGCCGCCAGAACCAACAGGCCGAGCGGGCCCGCAAGCGCAGACAACGCGATTAGTCCGCCTCGCCCTAGGGTTCCAGCTCATCAAGCAGCGCAGCGACCCTAGCCCGACCGATCCCACTGGAAGGTCATCACCGCGAGGCCGAGGCCGACCACGATCCAGACAGCCAACACGATCGCCGCCACATCGAGCTGCCAGCTCATACCTGGCTCGGCGAACTTGTAGGCGTCGGGTAGGAAGACCGAGCGCAGCCCCTGCGCCAGCCAGCGCAGCGGGAACAGGCCGGAGACCCACTGCAGCCACGTCGGCAGCGACGCGAGCGTGAAGAAGACTCCCGATATGAACTGCAGGATGATGAACGGCAACTGGATCACGGCCGGCGCGGCGTTGGCCGACGGCATGACCCTGGTGATGGCGATGCCCAGCACGCAGCCGGCCGGAACCCCCAGCAGGATGATCCAGATCAGTGTCAGCCATCCGTTGGCGTCCGGTAGCTCGATTCCATAGGCCACGACGCCCAGAGCGATCATGATCACCATTTGCATGATCGTGTAGGACAGCGCCGTTCCGACCAGACCGATGAAGAACGATGCCTTGGGCAGCGGCGTGGCCGCCAGTTGCTTGAGAGTGCCGTCGAACTGTTGGAAGGCCAGCGACGTTCCCAGCAGATTGAATGATGTGCCGAAGATTGCCGAAGCCGTGATACCGGCCACGAAGTACTGGCTGAACTTGATCGCAGGCACATTGCCCTCCGCCTCCGGTGGAAGCCCGATCTCAAACGTCAGCAGTGAAGAGAAAATGACCAGGAAGAGAATCGGGAACAACACCACGAAAAAGACGGCAGCCGGCTGCCTGAAGACCGTCCTCATGTTGAGCAACATGTAGACCCAGCCAAGCCGGACGGTGCGGACCGTATCGGCGACGTTCACGCTGACCGCGCCTGTTCCAGCGCCTCGCTGTCGTCAATCAGCTCCAGGTACATTTCCTCCAGGTCGGGCCGCTCAACCTGCAGCTCGGGAATCTCCTCCAGGTCAAGACTTCGCGCCCAGTCGATCAGCCGCGCCAGATGGGCGGTGGGTTGCTGCGTGGGCAGCGACAACCGACCATCCGCGCCTGCCTGCAACGCTGCCCACTCGTCGGGAAGGTCCGACAGATCAAGTCCCGGCGGCGGCTGCCAGGAGATGCGCGTGTCCGACTCCATCTCGCGACGCAGCCCGGCGATGTCACCCTCGTAGATGATCCGGCCGCCCTTGATCAGGCCGATTCGCTGGGACAGATGCTCCGCCTCATCCAGGTAGTGGGTCGTCAGGATCACGGTCGCCCCGCGCGCCGTCAGTCCGCGTACGATCTCCCACGCCTGCCGGCGCGCGGTCGCGTCGAAGCCCGTCGTAGGTTCGTCGAGGAAAATCAGGTCAGGATTGCCAATCACGCTAATCGCCAGGTCCAGCCGTCGCTTCTGTCCCCCGGACAGCTTTGATCCTCGCTGGTTCGCTTGCTCGCTCAATCCAACCAGTTCCAGCGCCTCATTCGTCGACATGGGAGCGTCGTACAGCTTGGCCGTAAAGTCGAGCATCTCGCGGGGCGTGACCCCTTCCATCGGCGTGCTGCGCTGCAACACGATGCCCACGCGGCGGTTCAGCTCGTCCCGTTGCCGCTGAGGGTCCATCCCTAGCACCGACACTTCGCCGGCGTCGCGCTGGCGATATCCCTCAAGAATCTCGACCAATGTCGTTTTGCCCGCCCCGTTCGGACCGAGCAGCGCATAGACCTGACCCGCTTCGATCTCCAGGTCAACGCCGTCCACCGCCGCCACCGGCCCGTACCGCTTGGTCACGCCGCGAATGCTGATCGCCATCGTCATCCGCACCAGCTTAGGCGAGCACCTAGACTTGCCTCATCTCAGCACAGGAGCAGACGACATGACCTCGATCAGCCAGGACAAACTCAACGAACTATTCGACTACGTCGAGGGCATCGTCCGCGACGAGAAGGTGCCGGCAGCGCAGATTGCTATCGGTCACGACGGCGAACTCGCCGGCATGCGCACGTTCGGCAAGGCGCACAACGGCACCTCGGTCGAGCCCGCCTCCGACGACACGCTGTTTTGCATGTTCTCCTCAACCAAGGCGATCGTCGGCGTCGGCGTCTGGAAGCTGCTCGACGAGGGTTTGCTCGACCTGGACGAGCGCGTCGTTGACATCATCCCCGGCTGGTGCGCCGAGGGCGGCGGCGAAGCGTCCTATGTCGACGTCACCGTCCGCCAGGTGATGCTGCACACCGGCGGGTTCCCCTTCGCACCGATGAATCCGCGGCTGTGGGAAGATCGCGACGCGCGCCTGCGCCGGATGATGGGCTGGCGGCTCAACTGGACACCCGATTCGCAGTTCGAGTATCACGCGACCTCGGCCCACTGGGTGCTCGCCGAGATCATCCAGCAGAAGACCGGCGAAGACTTCCGCGACTGGCTGCGCGCCAACCTGCTTGACCCCATGGGACTCGACAATCTCTACGTCGGCCTGCCCGACGAAGCGCACGGCCGCGCCGCCGGCATCGTCTACACCGAGGAACCGCTGCCCGTCGCGGGCGGCGAGGTTTTCCCCCAGACCATCCTCCACTTCAACCTCGCCTCGCAGCGGCGCGCCGGATGTCCGGGCGGCGGCGCATTCGCCAACGCCGCCGACGTGGCGATGTTCTACCAGGGCCTGGTCAAGCCGTCCGACGACAGCCCGCTCAGCGCCAACGCGATTGAGCTTGGCACCACGGTCGGCACCCACCCCGATCGGCACGTTGACCTGCTCAGCGGCATCCACGTCAACCGAGCGCTCACGGTCGTGCTTGCCGGCGACGACGGCTTGACCGAGGAGCGCGGCTTCGGCAGCGGCGCCTCACCGCGAGCCTTTGGCCACGCAGGCGCAGGTGGTCAGATCGCCTGGGGCGACCCCGAGACCGGCCTCTCCGTCGGCTTCCTCACCAACGGCTTCCAGCAGGACGAGAACATCCGCGAGCGCACCGCAACCATCGGCACCATGGCCGCCGCCTGCGTCGAGTAGGACGAACTGCCGGGGAGTTGTGCGCAGTCCGCCATAAGAGTCACCCCCACGAAAAATAGTCGACTTCGCGCATGGAGACCTTCGCGTATCTCGACATCGCCAGTCCCCGACTTGTTCGGGGACCTGTTCCCTTGCGGTGTACGCGACGACCAACAGATATCAAAGCGTGAACCGAGCAGGCCCCCGAACAAGTCGGGGGCTGGAAACCAGGACAGCCGCAAGAGTCTCCGTAGGCGCGAACCGCGCAACCCGGTAGGCGCCACAAGGCCCCGCCCCTGCATCAAGTGCCGGGCAGGCTGCGCGGGGCATGCCTCGACTGATGTAAGCACAGGTCGCAGTTGGGGGACCCACACCAAGGGCCAGCCCGCTACTCCGACTCAGTCCCCGGCAGCAGCGGACCATCCGAGATGGCCGGAAATGCGCGCGTGATTGCCAGCGCTGCGTCGGTGTCGAAGAAACTCAGACGCTGGATGATTGTCCAGTCATCCGATTCCCAGCGCTCGCGGAGCTGCTCGCCCTCCGGCAGCCGCTGGCAGACCACGTCAATCAGGTGATCGAGCAGCCCTTCCAGCCAGGCGAACATGCCCAGCAGCGAGGCGTCTATCGCTTCCGCCGCCGCGATCGTCTGACTCGCCGACGCCTTCAACGCCGACAACTTCCGTTCAGGGTCGGCAGCGTCAAAGTTGGGATGATTGGTGACTATGTAGATGTTCGGGTCATTCGCCATCGGCAACGCTGAGAAATCAGGCTGCGAGCCAATCGCCGAAGCAGCCAGCGTCTCGGCCCAGGCTGGCAACGACCCGCCGGGCGCGACCAACTCCACCAACACTGGATCCACCGTCGCCACTGGAGCGAGCGCCAACCTGCGCAGACTCCCGCGACCGTCGGACAACGCGTCGCCGTCCGGCCCGTAGCAACTCGGAATGATCGTCGCCACATGGTCCAGTAGCTCGGCCAGGTAGCCGGCGACCAGGTCCACGGCCAGCGGCGTCCGTTCGACCAGTTCAAGCGTCAGTTCTTCCTCAATCGCGCCAACCGTGCGATTCTTCAGGTCTTCAAGCGGCACCTGCATCGCCTGGAGCGCGGCTACGATCTTCGGTCCCAACTGCCGCAGACGCACCGCCGCGTCGATGAATGCGTCATCGACATCGACGTAGGCCATCAGTTCCGACGGCCACAGGCAGATGCCGAAGCGAATGTCAGGATCCGGCATGCGCGACAGGTCGCGGTCGCGGCCCGCCGCGACAAACGTGCCGCGCGCCGGCATGTATATCCCGTGCCGGCGCAGCCTCGGTGCGGTCGCGGTTGCGTCAGTAGCCGGCATTGCGATCCACCACGTCCAGCAGGGGTTCATTGTCCAGGAAGCGGCGCAGATTGTCAGCGAAACGGTGCGCTGCCTTGCCGAAGTAGTCTGGCTGCAGCCCGCTGTTGTGCGGCGTGATGAACAGGTTCGGCGCGCTCCACAGAGGATGCCCATCGGGCAAGGGCTCCGGGTAGGTCACGTCCGTGTAGGACGCCCGCAACTGCCCACTCTCGAGCGCCGCCACTTGCGCGTCCCAGTCGACCACTTCGCCTCGTGCGATGTTGATCAACGCTGCGCCTGGCTTCATCTGCGCTAACTCCTTCTCCCCGATCAAGCGATGCGTCTCGTCCGTCAGCGGCACAGCCAGCACCACGTAGTCCGACTCGGAGAGCACATCATGTAGGCGTTCGGGCGGCCAGATCAGCGCCACGCAGTCAGGAGCGTCCTCGGGAGGCGATCCGTCACCCGAGGCCCTGCGTCGAATCCCCACCACCCGCATCCCAAAACTCTCGGCCAGCCGGGCAATCTCCGCGCCAATCGCTCCGTACCCGATGATCCCAATCGTTTTGCCCTCCAGCGTGTCGGGCTCGGACCGCTCCCACGTCCCCATCCGGTGCGAATCGAGGTGAAAGATCATGCGCTTCGCGTCGATCAGCATGAAGCTCATCACCCATTCGCCAATCACTCTGGCGGCGAGACCGGGCATCTTGGTGATCACAACGTCCTCGCCGATTGGGTGGTCGAGTATCTGGTTGGCCCCCGCCGAAGCGAGCGCAATCCACTCAAGCGCCGATGCCTCCTGTGCCAGATCGCCGCTGAAGAATGTGAACCAGATCCGGTCGCGACGCTGCAGCTCCTCGCGCTCCGCGAAAGCTGCCTGGCGGTCAACTCCCGGGTGGTTGGGCTCGCGCATCCAGCGAATCAGGTTCTGCGAGACATTGTGAATCTCAACTCCCGGATCGACAGCCCGCACGACATCGAGCGCTTCTTCGTCTACAGGAAGGAAATTGGCGATATGAATCTTGTTCATGGACTCAGAATACCCCGGTAGCGATAGGCTGACCCTATGTCAGCGACCACTGAACTGCTCCGTTTGACCTGTGACGACGCCGAGGCGACACGCCGTGTTGGTCATGCCATGGGCGAACGCGCGCCGGCTGGATCCACGATCCTGCTGCAGGGTGATCTGGGCGCCGGCAAGACCGTCTTCGCCCAGGGCGTCGGCCGGGGACTCGAAGCTCCGACCGTGGTCAACTCGCCCACCTTCGTGCTGGTCAACGAACACCTCGGTGGACGCTTGCCGATGCGTCACGCCGACCTGTACCGGCTCGATGACCTCGACCTGATCGCAGAACTCGGACTCGACCAGGCCGCAGAGGGCGGCGTCCTGCTCGTGGAGTGGCCGGAACGCGGCCGCAGCGCGCTACCGGAAGACCACATCCATGTGCGAATCTCGCCTCTGGAGGCGGAGATCGCCGAGAATCAGCTTGACGCATCACCGCGCGAACTGATCCTGACTGCGAGCGGTGACCGATCGCAGAAGCTGCTCACGCAGGTCGCGTCGGCCCTCAATCTGGTTCCCGCCTGATGGAGCTTTCAATCGACACCGTTGGCGAGCAGTCCAGCGTCGCGGTCAGCGATCAGGGTCGCGTGCTTACCGAGATTAGCTGGGAGTCCGGTCGCCGGCACACGCCTTCGCTGACCCCGGTGATCGACCTCGCCTGCCGCCAGGCGGGGAACACGGAAGTCGTCAAACAGGAGCTGGAAGCAGTATTCGTTGATGTCGGACCGGGCGCGTACGGCGGCATCCGCTCCGGGATGGCCGCTGCCGAGGGCCTGGCCGTCGCCCTCGATCTGCGCTGCGTGGGTGTCGGACGCTTCGAGATCGAGGCGTACCAGCACACAGCCTCCGGTCTCGCGGTCGCCATCCATCGAGCCGCGCGCAACACCTGGGCGTGGCAGGTCTTCTGGGGACCGCTCGACCGTTGGCGGGCGCTGGAGACACCGAAGACGGGAGCGGAGTTCGAGCTACTTCGCGCACTGGGTGACGCCAGACGCTTCGCCGGTCGCGCCGGAGTGATCTGCGGAGAACCTGAGCGCCTGGACGAAGACGCCGCGGCATCGGCCCAGGACGCCGGCTGGACCTTCTCTCCGCCGGCACTTAATGCCCGCCGAGCCGGCATTCTCGCCGAACTCGGTTGGCGTCGCCTGCAGCAGGGACAGGGAGTCCCGCCCGCCGCTCTAGAACCCCTCTACCTCCGAGAGCCAGCGATCGGGCCGCAGCCCCCTCAGCAGTAGCGCCTCCTCCGTCACTCCCGCTGCCCACCGTCATTCCCGCCTCAGGCGGGAATCTCGCTCCCTGCGTGGACGCAGAACCCGTACGAGACTCCTGGCAAAGCCTGGAATGACGGAAACGTGTGCCACTCAAGCCTCTCCGAAGGCCCGAATCACGTGCCTGCCCGGCACTTGACGCAGATTCCCGGCGATCCCGTCATACGCTGTACTCCGCGACATCCCAACCACTCACAACCCTCGGAGCCATCTATGTCTACCGAACGCACACTCGTCCTTGTCAAGCCCGACGGTGTCCAGCGCGGCCTGATTGGCCAGGTGCTGGCCCGTCTGGAACAACGCGGCCTCAAGCTGATCGGCCTCAAGCTGATGCAGATGGACGAGGCGCTGGCCAACCGGCACTACGCCGAGCACGTGGAGAAGCCCTTCTTCCCCGGTCTGCGCGACTTCATCACTTCCGGCCCGCTGGTCGCCGCCGCGATCGAGGGCCCCAACGCGGTTCAACTGGTGCGCAACACGATGGGCGCCACTAACCCGCTCGACGCCACGCCCGGCAGCATCCGGGCCGACTTCGGCGTCGATCTCGGCCGAAACGTGATCCATGGCTCCGACTCACCGGAGTCGGGCGAACGCGAACTGGCGTTGTTCTTCGAACTGCCGGAGCTGGTCGACTGGAGCCGTGACGTCGAGGGCTGGATTTACGAGTAACCCCAATCGTCTCTCCCCTCGCTCTGCGGGGGGAGATGCCAAGAGCCTGCCCCCGCGAAGGCGGGGGGCAAGGGGGTTCCCCAACAGGAGGCGGAGTCGCCTACCGTGATGAAAGGCCAACTACTCGACGCGCAGCAGCGTGTCGGCCTGCGACCACAGACCGTCCAGGTCGTAGTAGTCCCGAGTCTCGCGATCGAAGATATGCACGACCACCGAGCCATAGTCACACAACAGCCAGCCACCTTCCGAGCCTCCTTCGCGGCGCGGAAAATCGGAGTCGGGCACGTGTCTCAGGGCGTCCTCCAGCGCGTTGAACTGCCGCCGAGAGGTTGCCGAAGCGATCACGAAAAAGTCGGCCAGATCGGTGTGTGGACCGACATCCAGCAAGACAATCGCCTCGGCCTGCCGATCATCGAGTTGCTCGACGATTGCGCGGGCGAGCTGTTCAGCGTCTTCCCTGGTTGTGCGTACAGGTCTCCGCGCGGATTGGGCGAGATCCGTCGCTGGAGTAGTCACGACACCAATGGTAGCGCCCCCAGGAACGAGCATGCCTGAGCGAGTCGTCGTCGGGATGAGTGGCGGGGTCGACTCATCTGTCGCCGCGGCGCTGCTGGTCGAGCAGGGCTTCGACGTGATCGGAATCACCATGCGGCTCTGGACCGAGGCGCGACCCGAGGACTACACCGGCCGCAGCCAGTGCTGCGCGATCGAGGACATCGGCGACGCCCGCCGCGTCGCCCAGCGTCTCGGCATCCCCCACTACACCCTCAGTCTCGAACGACCCTTCCGGAAGTTCGTCGTCGACCAGTTCATCGACGAGTACGCCAACGGCCGCACGCCGAACCCCTGTCTCAACTGCAACACATTCATCAAGTTCGACGCCTTCCTCGAACGCGCGCAAGCGCTCGGCGCCGACTGGATCGCAACCGGTCACTACGTCCGCACCCGGGTAGGCAATGACAACCGCACTCAGCTCTTGCGCGGCGCCGATCGCGAGAAGGACCAGTCCTATTTCCTCTACACGCTGACCTCGGAAGCACTGGCGATGACCCGCTTCCCGGTTGGCGGACTACAGAAATCGGAGGTCCGATCTGTCGCCGAGCGCCACAACCTCGCCGTCGCCGACAAGCCCGAGAGCGCCGACATCTGTTTTGTCCCCGGTGGCGATTATCGCGCGGTCGTTGCAACCCAGGTTGCCGACCGACCCGGGTTGATGCTCGATACCGAAGGCCGCGAAGTCGGCCGACACCAGGGCATTCAGCACTTCACGATCGGTCAGCGCAAGGGACTCGAGATCGGCGGAGGGGGCGAGCGCCGCTTCGTCACCGCAATCGATGCGGCAACGAATGTCGTCACGGTCGGCAGCGCCGAGGATCTGCTGGTCGACCGCGTTCAGCTCTCCGACATCCGCTGGCTGACAGAGCCAACTGTCCGCTTCGAGGTCCAGTTGCGATATCGCTCGGCGCCGTTGTCCGCTCAACTGCACGGCAGTGAACTTGTGCTCGATGAGCCCGCCCGAGCCGTGGCGCCGGGACAGGCCGCCGTCTTCTACCACGGCGACCGCGTGCTTGGCGGAGGGACCGTGGAGTCGGCGGCGTAGGCTACGCTCACCCCATGCCACTCAGCACCATCACCGACATCCGCGACATCGTCATCATCGTCGCCGGGCTGCTCAGCGTGATCGCCCTGTTCGTGATGATCGTCGCCGCGATCGTGATCGGGTTCCTTTCCTTCCGCCTGCTCCGAGCCGCCCGCAAGACCTTCCAGGAAGGCGTCCCGCCGCTGCTCGAGAGCGCCCAGGAGACGGTCAAGACGGTCAAGGGCACGGCCGAGTACCTGGGCGATTCGGCCGCCGAGCCGGTGATTCGCGCTTACGCCACGGCATCGAGGATCCAGCGGATGTTCGATGTCCTCAGCGGCAACCTCCGCCAGAGAGGCAGTTGAGATGGGCTTTTGGAGAGGCCTGCGCTGGGGCCTGTTCCTCGGAGTGGTCGCCGCCCTGGTCGGCCGGGTGATGAGCGGCGACGACAACAAGGAAAACTGGGAGCAGGCCAAGGTCGCGGGCGACATCGCCGCCGCCCAGGCCGAAGCCGAACAGCGCGAGAAGTTCGAACGGTCTCGTCGCGGCGAGCAGATCGACTAGAGCCTGGTCAGGACATAGTCAGCAAACTTGATGGCTAGAGTTGCGCCTCTCGGGTTCCCCGCTGCAAACATGAGTTCATACATGGGAGAGTTTCGGCTGTTGCGAAACGTACGGGTACTGGGTGCCACTTGTGCGAAGGCCCGATCCAGTCTTCGTCGATAGATTTCGACTATTGCCGATACTCCTTGGTCTGTTTCCACCTGATCATCCCCGAACAGAGATCGTTGCGCGGGGAGGTGCTGAAGGTTACGCCATGAATCGTCACCAAAGACCCTGTCTAGGCGCCTCTCGTTACCAACGGAACGGACATCGCCTCGGCGAGGTAGCAAGCGACGAATCGTCGAAACAGGGAACAGAATCCAAGTGTCGCACTTCTTGGTGTTGGCAATGGCTTGCATGGTCGACCAGTCCACCTGGGCGCCAAACGGATCGAGAAACACAACCGCGCGGTCAAATGAACCCATTTGTAGGCAGAAGTCGGGTAGGTGTTTGTTCGCGTCCTCAACGACGACTTCAGAACGATGAGATTCTCCTCGTTGCGCAATCAGATCCTTGAGCGACCGGGCCGCTACAGCATTCTTCTCGATGAACACAAGTCTATCGAACGGCTTGTCTTGGACGTTCAGTGCCATTGCTGCAGAGCCTTCCAAAAGAAGACGCCCATCTTGGTCCTCTTGGGCCTCAATGGACCCTGATCCTGCAAACGCATCGACGTAGTAGAGCGTGAATCCTTGCCTCTTCAGTGCCGTCGTGAACGTCTCCAGATATTCGCGAATGACGCCCAGCTTTTCCTGCGTCCAATCGCCGCCAAATCGCTGGGCCGTCTCGGAAACTTCATGCGACATGCTCATCCTCCGGCATTAGTTCCCAAGTTCGATTGTCGAGCGACCTGCCTGCGTGTTTCTTGCCTACTCGTCTTCCTAACTCGTTGTGTGCGCCCCATTGCTTGAAGAAGAACGGCACATCGGCGCTTGCACACTGATCACGGACACCGCGCACCCAGTCGGGATCCATCGGCCGAGCGCCAGGCCCGCTCTCTCCTCCGGCTATCACCCAGTGAATCTCATCGAGATCCAGGTCCAGTGGACCGAGCAGAGGCTCGCACGAGAGGAATCTCACCACTGCCCGAACTCTCCTGAGATCATCCACTCGATTTGTGAACCGCTGATTCTCAACTGACACGCCCATCCACACATTCGACGGCCACGGCAACGACGGAGCCAACAGAGCCAGCCGCTCCGAACGCTTGGTCAGCACCTGGAACCGGTGCCGGTCGGCGGCCTCCATCACCTCGAACACCTTCTGGATGTACTCATCCGGCACCTCGGGATGGAACAGGTCGCTCATCGAGTTGACGAAGATCGTCCGTGGCTTCTTCCAGCGCAGCGGCTGTTCCAGACGCTCCGGCCGGAGTTGGAGGTCGAATCCGTTCTCATAGGGATGACCCGGCACGCCGCGGAAGCGTTCGGCAAAGGTCTTGGCGTAGCAGTGGGCGCAGCCCGGACTGATCTGCGTGCAGCCGGTGATGGGATTCCAGGTCGCCTCAGTCCACTCGATCGAGGAGCGCTGCATCGACCACCTCCATGCGCACTTTATCCACAGTCTCCACAATAGAACACATATGCTTACTATGTCCACGTCAGCCGCCAGGCGAGACGACCGATTCGTCTATAGCATGGCGAGCGACTTGAATGCCGCACATGACAGGAGCGCTATCAGCCATGATCCCGCCCGACGAGACGTTCGACGGCACATTCCCGTTCGAGCCCCACTTCTCCGACGCGCCCGGATTCCGTATGCACTACGTCGACGAGGGCGAGGGCGAGCCGGTCATCCTGTTGCACGGCGAGCCGACCTGGGGATATCTGTACCGCAACTTCATTCCGGGCCTGTCCGAGACCAATCGGGTGATCGTGCCCGACCACATGGGCTTCGGCAAGAGCGAGACGCCGCAGGATCGCGAGTACACGCTCCGCACACATGTCGAGAACCTGGCCGCCTTAATCGACGAGCTCGACCTGCGAGACATCACCTTCGTCATGCAGGACTGGGGCGGTCCGATGGGCTCGCAGTACGCCGTGCGTCACCTCGATCGGGTGAAGCGCTTGTGCGTGCTCAACACGGTCATTCCCGGCTCTCGCCGAGAGCCCCCAAGCGCACCGGTGACGCCCTGGTTCCAGTGGATTGGCAAGCACCACGAGGCGGGCACGCTGCACGAGACGCTTGGTCACCTGGGCAGCCACGTGCTCAGCGTGATGAAAATTATCGGATTCGAGAACTCCGGGGCTGTCGACGACGCCTGGATCCGCGCCTATTCGGCGCCGTTCCCGGACAAGAAATCGTGCATCGGGGCGATTGAGTTCCCGCTCGACGCCTATCTCGGACGGATTCGCGACTTCGTCTTCGAGGAAATTGCCAATGTGCCGGAACTGGGCTCAATGCCGGCGATGATGGTCGAAGGAATGCAGGACCACGCCATCGACCCTCGGGTCGCCATCGGCGGGTTCCAGGCGCTGTACCCGGATGCGCCAGTCACGATCCTGCCCAACGCCGGGCACTTCTGCCAGGAAGACGCGCCGGAGATTATTGTGCCGCTGATTAGTCAGTTTCTTCGGCTGACGTGAGCGATTGAGGTTCGTCATTGCCGCGCTTGCCGCGGCAATCTCGATGAGTCCGGCGCTGCGCCTTTCTTGAGAGCTGCCAATGGCGTCGTCGCGGTTTCTTCCTGCTCGACCGCCGTGCTCTTGACGGCAAGATACCCGCGCCAAGCGCGGGTATGACGAAGTGTTTGGCGCGGGCATGGGAATGTTTGGCGTGAGAATGACAGTTGCGTCAGTGGGACTGGCGGAGAGGGTGGGATTCGAACCCACGAGGGCCTTGCAGCCCTACACGCTTTCCAGGCGTGCCTGATCGTCCACTCCAGCACCTCTCCGGAGGGTTGGCCGAGGTCGGAATCTGGCGGAGAGGGTGGGATTCGAACCCACGAGGCACGTCGCCGCACCTACCGATTTTCGAGATCGGCTCCTTCGGCCACTCGGACACCTCTCCACGTTCGAGTATACGCAGCGACATTCCGTTCTCCCCCCTGCAGGGGGAGATGCCGAAGGCAGCAGGGGTCCCTCTGCGTCCCTGTTCTCGTTCACCAATAAGCTGCGCTACATGACGTCCAGGCAACGCGGCGTTTCGCGCCCCTGTTGCGCCATCGGGAGATCTCGTGACCCAGCCCCCACCCATGCCTCATGGCAATGCCAAGACCATCTCCGAGCTGCTCGCCCCGCTCGACGGCGACGCCTCCGCTCTCGGCGCTCCGGGCCGAACCGACCTGAGCTTCGATGGCCTGCGCGACCAGATCGGGCGCACCGGGGAGCAACTCAACAGTTTTGGTCTGGGACGCGAGGACGGCATCGCGATCGTGCTGCCCAACGGCGCTGAGATGGCAGCCGCATTCCTTGGTGTCGCCAACGCCGCCACCGCCGCGCCGCTCAATCCCGGCTACCGCGCCGAAGAGTTCGAGTTCTACCTCCAGGACCTCGAGGCGAAGGCCGTTGTGGTGCAGGACGGCGTCGAATCCCCCGTTCGCGAAGTCGCGCAGCGCCTGAACATCCCGCTGGTCGAGCTTCATCCGCAATCCGAAGGACCGGCCGGAGTGTTCAGCCTCACGGCCGAGATTAGCGGCTCCCCGGCTCGACCCGGCGAAGCCGGACCGGACGACGTCGGCCTCGTGTTGCACACCTCCGGCACGACATCGCGGCCCAAGATCGTGCCGCTGCGGCAGCGCAACCTGATCGCGACCGCGCACAACATCCGCAACACGTTCAATCTGACGTCCGAGGACCGTTGCCTCAACATCATGCCGCTGTTCCACATCCACGGGGTGATGGCCGGCATCCTGGCCAGCGTCGGCGCCGGCGGCTGCACCTGGTGCTCGCCAGGATTCAACGCGATGCAGGTCTTTGGCTGGATGCGAGAGGCGAAGCCATCCTGGTACACGGCCGTCCCGACCATGCACCAGCTCATTCTCACGCGGGCATCGCGCAATACTGATGTGCTCGATGAGACCGATCTTCGCTTGATCCGCTCGTCTTCCTCTTCGCTACCGCCGACCGTGATGGCGGAGCTGGAGGACACGTTCGGCGCGCCGGTGATCGAGTCCTACGGCATGACCGAGGCGGCCCACCAGATGAGCTCGAATCCACTGCCGCCGCTCGAGCGCAAGCCGGGCAGCGTTGGTCTGCCGGCAGGCCCTGAGATCGCGATCATGGACGAGGACGGCGCGCTGCTGGCTATGGGTCAGCGCGGCGAGGTCGTAATCCGCGGACCGAACGTCACCGACGGCTACCGCAATAACCCCGAGGCCAACGCCACCGCCTACACAAGAGGCTGGTTCCGCACCGGCGATCAGGGTGTGCTTGACGGCGACGGCTACCTGACGATCACGGGCCGGCTCAAGGAGATCATCAATCGCGGCGGCGAGAAGATCTCACCACGCGAGGTCGACGAAGCGCTGCTCCAGCATCCCGCCGTCGCCCAGGCGGTGACCTTCGCCATGCCCCACGAGCGCCTCGGTGAAGAAATCGCCGCCGCCGTCGTCCTGCGCGACGGCGAAGACTCGGACGAGCGGGCCATCCGCCGCTTTGTCGGCGAGAGGATCGCCGACTTCAAGACCCCGCGCCGAATCGTGATCCTCGACGAGATTCCCAAGGGCGCCACCGGCAAAGTCCAGCGCATCGGCCTCGCCGAGAAACTTGGCCTGGCGGAGTAGCACACCGGCCGCTAGCTGGCGCCGCCCCCACTCGAGAGAAGCAATGTCATGGAATTCGGCATTCACCTGGTTCAGCAGAACGTGACGATTGGCGAGTGCCGCGAGCTGTGGCGCTGGGCCGATACGGCCGGGTTCACCTGGGTTGACGTGTCTGACCACTTCTACGAGTCCCCGATGACCGAGAAGCAGGGTCCCTATCTCGAGTGCCTGGCCGGACTTGCGGCACTGGCGGCCGACACTGAGCACGTGCGCGTCGGCACCTGCGTGATCGCGATGGACTATCGCCACCCGGCCGTGCTCGCCAATGCGCTGGCGACGATTGACCAACTCTCAGACGGTCGGCTGGATGTCGGACTCGGCGCGGGCTGGAACGAGCAGGAGTACACCGCCTACGGCATTCCCTTCGAGCGGCTGGGCAAGCGGTTGGACAAACTGGAGGAAGGCATTCAGGTCCTGCGGGCGCTGTGGGAGGAACCGCGCGCAAACCTCGACGGTCGGTTCTTCACCCTGACCGACGCGCTCTGCGAGCCCAAGCCGGTGCAATCGCCCTTGCCGATCTGGATCGGCGGCGTCGGCGAAAAGCGCACGCTGCAACTCGTCGCCCGATACGCGCAAGGCTGGAACGCGCCCTACCTGACCATCGATCAGTACCATCGGCTCTCGGGTGTGCTCGACGACTGGTGCGAGCGGGTCGACCGCGACCCCTCGACAATCAAGCGGGACGTCAACCTCTCCTTTCATCTCGCCGCGACCGAGGCCGACCGGCCCAGGGCCGTCGCGCACTTCGAGGAGGTCTTCGGGCCAGCCGGCGACGCGTTCCGTCAGCGCGGCGCAATCCTCGGTACACCCGGTGAAGCCGTCGAGATGCTGACCCCGTTCGCTGAAGCGGGTGTCAACCGGGTCAACATCACGTTGCGTCCACCCTGGGATTGGGACGCGCTGCGTGCATTCGCAGCAGAAGTGATCCCGGTACTCTCGAACTCGTGATAGGCACTGGGAGACCGCTCAAACAGATGGCACAGATCTGCATCTGGCAGGCGCTCTCCAAAGCACTTCCAAGCTCCCGGCGCACGCGGGGGCATGCTTTCCTCCCTGGGAATGCGGCCGCGGTTGACCATGCGCGGCCCGGCGGTGCGAAGATGCTGTCCCGCCTTGGTCTGGCGATGTTCATCGTGGCCTGCGGCGCCCTGGCCTCCTGCGCCGACGCCATACCTCAGGATCCCGACCCTGATCTGACAGTGAGTCCGCAACCAGATCCTGATCGGCCCCACGACGACATCCTGCTGCATCTCCACAGCTACCGCAAAGCGCAGTTCACCGCCGAGCGAATGCTGCAGCTTCTCGCAGCAGAACAACTCTGGTGCGATCTGCAACCCGAGGTGGCGGAGTTACGCAGCTTGCTCAACGTTCACGACGCCGGCGATGTCTGGCGCACGCTGGCGACGCCGGCAACAGGCGATGATATTCGGGCAGTCGAGCTGATCGCCCAGGCCACGGCAGAAGCTCGGGGATTGCCGCTCGACGAGCTGCCGGACGTCAATCTGATCAGCCGCACCAGCCTGCGACACTATGCATGCTTGAGCGACGAGACCTGGGAGGAGTCTCAGGACGACGATCGGAGCGTGGGGCGCCCCGCGAGCCGGCTCGCGTTGATCATTGGTCAGACCACTGCCGAATACGGCGAAAAGGAGCAGATCTGGCTGAGAGTCACGCTTGTCGTTGGCTGGTACGGCGAGGTTGCCGGCGCCGAGGATATGGCGCCCGGTGCAGACGGCGTCGGTGAGATCGTGCTCGTCTCGCATCCCTCGATGCCTTCCTTCTATGCCAGGACTGTCTCCCACGAAATGGTCCACTTCCTGCAGGATCAGTGGACCGGTTGGCGCCTGCATGACTGGTATCGCGAGGCCGAGACTACCGACCAGCTACAGGCTTTGCGTTGGCTCGTCGAGGGCGATGCGACGCTCAACGAGCTCGACAACAACGAGCCTCCTCTGTCGGAGCTGTTGGCCGACATCGAGTGGGGCCCGGAGGAGCACGCGGAACTGGATCTCTGGAGGCGCGCCTACCAGTCGCTGGCGCCGATGGAGTCCGAGACCATCTACTCCGCCTACAGCGACGCCATTCGGGTACTCGCCGATCTGCGCAGTCGAAGCGGGCAAGAGGCCATTGATGCCTTGCTACGTGATCCACCGCGATCGGTTGAGCAGTTGATGCATGCCGAGAAGCTTGAGGCCGGCGAACTGCCGATTACGCTGAGCGACCTTTCCCGACTTCGGCACGAGCTGTTCTCATCTGATGCCTGGACCGCTCCCATCGTTGATCGGATGGGCGAACACTGGCTGCAGGCACTGATTGCGACCGCGAGCGGTCGACCCGACATTGCCGAGCGCGCGGCCGCAGGCTGGGGCGGCGACCAGATGGTCCTCTGGCAGACGCACGATGGCGATATCACAGTCGTCACTTGGCAAATCGTCTTCGACGACCCCCATGAGCACAGCGAAGGCGTCGCCGGCCTCCGCCGTTGGTTCTACAGCCACAGCTACAACGAAGCCGAGCCCGTCGCCCGCGATCTGCTCCATTGGGACGGCCCGAACGGATCTGTGAACCTGATCACCCAGCCCACGGCTGTCTGGCTGGTCGCGTCGCGGAATGAGGCCGTAGCTGACCACGTCACCGCGGGTATTCGCAATCGCCAGTGGACCGATTATTGGGCTTCGCCGTAGCGAATCCGTCGGATATCGCGGAGCAGCAAACCCGCTTGCTCCCGGAACAGTGGGCAACTGACCAGTCGGCCAGACTTTAGGTCTGACAGCCAACCGAACTGACGCGCATCCAGCACGTCTGGGATGCTGCCCCAGCCACTTGAAGACTTTTGCCCATCTCAGGACGCCCGATGCCTGACCCCTAGACTGACGCCATATGAGCGCCTAACGAGGGACTGCACATGCCCGTTGACCAGAATCGCGAATCGTGGAAGCCGGGGCAAGACTGGCAGGGCGCGATCGATGAGATCAACTACATCAAGGGAGTCGCGCATGAGATGGGCGGCGAGTACGGCGTCGAGCGCCAGCATCGCGGCGGCCGCCTGACGATTCGAGAGCGGATCGACAAGTTCCTAGATCCCGACTCGTTCTTCGAGGCCGGTCCGTTGGTCGGCGGCTACCAGTACGACGAAAACGGCGACCTGCGGGAGTTCACTCCGGGCGCGTTCGTCATGGGCATGGGACAGATCGACGGCCGCAACATCGTAATCGGCGGCGACGATTTCACCATCTCCGGCGGCTCGCCGCACAACGTCTCAAAGGGAGCCTCGCAGTTCGCCACGCCACTGGCAGCGCAATACGGATTGCCATACGTACAACTGATCGAGGGCGTCGGCCACAGCGCCAAGCGGGACGAGGAAGAGGGCCGCATGGCGCTGCCCGCAGGTCAAACCTGGTGGCGGCACCTGAACCTGCTCGACAAAGTCCCGGTCGCAGCAGGGATCATGGGCTCGGTCGCGGGCGCTCCGGCGGCCTTTGCCCTGCTTTCCCACTTCACCGTGATGATCAAGGGACAGTCGCAGATCTTCCCCTCGGGACCGCCGGTCGTGCGGCGCGCCATCGGCGAGACCTTCAACAAGGAGGAGCTCGGCGGCTCGCAGGTGCACGTCTACAAGAGCGGCCAGGTCGACAACGAAGCCGAGTCGGAAGAGGACGCCTTCAACCAGATCAAGCAGTTCCTCTCCTACCTGCCCAACACGACAGGCGAGGTCACCGAGCGAATCGAGACCGGCGACGATCCGAATCGGCGGGTCGAAGAGCTGCTGCGCATCATCCCCGAGAACCGCAAGCGCGGATACAACCCGCGCAAGCTGGTCAAGCTGGTCGTCGACAACGGCGAGTTCTTCGAGATGCGTCCGCACTGGGGCGGTGCGATCATCACCGGCTTCGCCCGCATAGGCGGCTACGCCGTCGGCGTCGTGGCCAGCGACCCGTATGTGATGGCCGGTGCGATGAACGGCGACGCCGCCGACAAGTTCACCCACTTCGTCGACCTCTGCGACGGGTTCAACCTGCCGATGGTCGTGTTCCTCGACATGCCCGGCTTCATGCTGGGTTCGCAAGCCGAACTCAACCAGACCATGCGACGCGGTACGCGAGCGCTGATCGCGGCCTACGAAGCCCAGGTGCCCAAAGTCGAGTTCAACATCCGCAAGAGCTACGGCGTCGCCGCCGACGCGCCCAACAGCATGGGCGAACCGGTCGGCGTCAACCTACGCTTCGGTTGGCCGGCCGGCGAGTGGGGCGGCATCCCGATCGAGGGCGGCGTCGCCGCCGCGTACCGCCGCGAAATCGAGTCGGCCGAGGACCCGGAGGCCCACCGCGAGATGATCGAGAATCGTCTGTTGCGGCTGCGTAGTCCGATGAAGGCCGCTCACAACTTCGATGTGATCGACCTGATCGATCCCAGGGACACGCGCCGGATCGCGTTCAGATTTATCGACGCGGCTCAACCCATGCTGCGCCGCATCGCAGAGCGTCCCAAGCGGATCATCCGCCCGTGATGGAGGAGGCTGTTGAAGATTCGGCTCGCCGTTAGGCGTGTGGGTCTGCGATATGGCGCGGCTACTCTGAACGGATCTCGGCCATCGTTTGGTCGAGGTTCCGCCCGAGCATTTCCGCGATTTCAGGAGCAGAGTAGAAGTACCGGGAGTGGGTGCGACGAAGCATCTCTTCCGACTCGGTTAGGAACAGGACTGCCTCTTCGGAGCTTGACTTTTCGTGCTCAGCTTCATTCAAGGCAGCAAACGCCTGTTCCCGTTCGGACTCGTCGAACTCGCGCAGCGTCACACCTGAACCATTCGCGTGATCGCAACGAAGCAGAATCCACTTCATCGGTTGTCCTGTTCAACTGCAGGCTGCAATGCGGCCATGAGTGCTACGAGTGCATCCTTCACCCGCTCACAGCGTATCGGTTGCGAGGAGCGAGTTGTTGAAATCTGCCACTGCCTCGCTCAGCATGCCCCATTCAGAGCTGGCGTTGGCGACTTCAAAGCCCCGTTCGATAGGTTCACTCAGTTCGACGACTAAGGCACGGGTCGCGCTGAGATGTTCCATTAGTGAGTCCACCAGCCAACCTCGCTGGGAGAGTGTCAGCAACCGTCGACGGACATCCAATGGGCCTCCGCCGGCCTTGATCAGCCGATCAATGCTGTAGGCCAATTGCTCGGACAGGTTCGCCCAGGCGTGCTGGACCTCGGTTCGAATCTGTATCTCCGCGAAGCGACCGCTGCTCGTGAGGACGATCAGATGGACTGCTCGATATCCACCCTTTTGCCCGGTACGGGTGTAGTCCTTCTCCCGTTCGATCTTCAGGTGACTCCGCAGCCAGCCAGTGGCGGTTCGCAGATCAGTCATCGTTGGTACGGTGAGCCGGCAGCCCGCAATGTCCTGCATCGTGGCGAGTGGTGTCTCTTTTCGGCGCAGCTTGGCAACTACGGAGTCGATCGCCTTGATCCGGGACCCGACTTCCGTACGGCGATTAGCCAGTACGGTCACTTGGCAACGCACCAAGGCCTCGGTCACCTCCGCGAGCGCGCCTGCGAAGCCTGTTCGAAAGGCTTGATAGTCGGCTTCGTTCAAGTCGTTGAGGCCGACGGCTGCCAGCCGCCGGCCCAATTCGTTGATCGCGTCGACATCGTCCCCAGTCATGCCTCAAGCGTATCCTGAAGCTGCTATCCCCGACCGTGACGCAACAGCCTGCCCGGAGTTGCTCCGGTCTCCTGGCCGTCCTGCATCGTGACTTCGCCGTTGACGAGGATCCACTTGTAGCCGTGCGGCTTCTGGACCCTGCGCCACTCGCCGCCGGGGAAGTCGTAGACGATTTCGCCCTGGAACTCGGGATCGAGCTTCAGTTCGTCGAGGTCGTAGACGACCACGTCAGCGGGCGCGCCCTCGACCAGCGAGCCGCGGTCGCGGAAGCCGGCCGCGCGCGCCGGCAGGTAGCTGAGCCGGTAGTGCGCTTCCTCGAGCGTCATCAGGTTCGTGTCGCGGACCATCCACATAAGGAAGTCGGTCGGGTAGGAGCCGGCGGTCAGGAACTTGGTATGCGCGCCGCCGTCGGAGACGCCTGGAATCGTGTACGGCGAATCCATGATCTCGGCCACGGCTTCCGGATTCTCCGACGAGACCTCAGTCAAAAACTCGGCCTTGAGATCCGTAGCCAGCGCCAGGTCGAGCATCGCGTCGATCGGGTGCGTGCCCATCATCTCGGCGACTTCCTCAAGCGTCAGACCGACGTACTGCTCCAGCTCAGGCTTGGCCTCGAGGTGCTGGATCATGACCTTTTCGATCGAGCCGCCTATTGCCTGGGTCTGACCGAGCTTCTCGATCGCATCGTCCATCTCGGCCTTGAGCCGCTCGCGGACCTCGGGGTCGGCGAACTTCTGCATCTTCTCCTCGATCGTGCCCGTCGTGGCGTGGTTCCAGGCCGGCGAGGAGTCGTAGAGGTTCCAGTCCTCCAGCGTGTAGGCGAAGGCGGAGCGAATCGTGAAGGCCTGGCCGAAGATGCGCTCGCCGGCGTCGTTGCGCTCCTGCAACCACTTGACCGACTTGCGGTGCGCGTCGGGCCGGAAGTTGGAGGGCGCAATCACGTTGTGCAGGATCGGACGACCCGAAACCCGCGCCAGCTCCGCCTCGAAGGCGAGGTCCGACTTGATGTCCCCGGTCACCTGGGTGATCTGGATGAAGCCCTCGTCGCGCTCGGACAGCACCTCGGCCAGGGCGAGACACTCGTTGTCCGACATGATGTCGGTCACCATTGGCGTGCCGTCGTAGTCGGCTTGGACCGAGTTTTCGCCCAACCGCTGGGTCGACCAGCCGCAGGCGCCGGCGTCCATCGCCTCGTGCAACAGCCGCTGCATCTCGGCGATCTCGTCATCGGTCGCCCGGCGGTTCTTGGCCGCCTCCAGCCCCATGACCCAGATCATCAAAGGCGCGATCGGCATGTAGGACAGGCAGTTGACTCCCTTGGGGATGCGCTCGAGCGTGTCCAGCCACTCGGGGAAGGAGATCCAGTCCCAGATCATGCCTTCCTTCATCGAGTCAAAGGGGATCGCCTCGGTGCGGGACATCGTCAGCATCGCGCGGTCGCGCTCTTCCGGCCGCACCGGCGCGAAGCCAAAGCCGCAGTTGCCGAGCACGACCGAGGTGACGCCGTGCCAGCCCGAGATCGTGCAGTACGGATCCCACTGGATCTGCGCGTCGTAGTGGGTGTGCAGATCGACGAACCCAGGGGCGACAATTCTGCCCTCGGCCTCAAGCACCTGGTCGGCGTCGGCCGGATCCATCCGCCCGCCGATCTGTGTGATGCGGCCGTCCTTGATCCCGACATCCGCTACAAATCGCGGGACGCGGGTCCCGTCAACGACGGTCCCCCCGCGAATCAGTACGTCGTACTTGGCCATGACTGTTCTCCTCAGTCTCCTTGCGTGGCAGGTATCTGCCGACTGTCCGTGCTTCCCAACTCCCCCCGCTGCGCGGGGAAGCTTGCCCCGCACCTGATGCGGGGGTGCGAAGGCAGAAGGGGACTCCCACTCGGCAATAGTCGCCGGGAGCCCCCTTCAATTGCTCCGCGACAGCTTCCCCCAGAGGGGGAAGCGGGATGCCGCTCTGCTATCCCCGACCGTGACGCAGCAGCTTGCCCGGTGTGCTGCCGGTGGCTTCGCCGTCCTGGAACGTGACTTCGCCGTTGACCAGGATCCAGCGGTAGCCCTCGGGCCGCTGCACCCGGCGCCACTCGCCGCCGGGGAAGTCGTGGACTATCTCACCGGCCCACTCGGGAGTCAGGGTGAGCGCGTCGAGGTCGTAGACGACCACATCGGCCGGAGCGCCTTCGGTCAGCGTGCCGCGGTTGCGGAATCCGGCCGCTCGGGCGGGCAGGTAGCTCAGTCGGTAGTGCGCTTCCTCGAGCGTCAGCCGACCGGTGTCGCGGACCAGCCACATCAGGAAGTCCGTCGGGTAGGAGCCCGCCGTGAGGAACTTGGTGTGCGCGCCGCCGTCGGAGACGCCGGGGATGCAGTAGGGAGACGTGATCATCTCCGCCATCCACTCATCGTTCTGCTCGCGCATCGGGGTCAGGAACTCGGCCGCGAGATCGGTTTCGACCGCCAGGTCGAGCATCGCCTCGACCGGGTGGCAGCCGCGAATCTCGGCGACCTGGCCGACGGTCATGCCGACGTACTGCTCCAGCTCGTCCATGTGGGCGAGGTCCTGGATCATCAACTCCTCGATCGGCCCGCCCAGCGCCTGGGTCTGGCCGAGCTTCTTGATTGCCTCGTCGATCTCGTCGATGATCCGCTGGCGCACGTCCGGGTCGGACATCTTGGCCTTTTTCTCGTCGTGCGTGCCGATGGTGGCGTAGTTCCAGGCGGGCGAGGAATCGTAAAGGTTCCAGTCCTCAAGCGTGAACGTGAACGAGGCGCGGATCGTTGCTGCCTGTCCAAACACCCGCTCGCCGCGCGCGTTGCACTCTTCCAACCACTGCAATCGGTCACGGTGGAGGCTCGGGTTCTTGCGGTTGACCGCGACCAAGTTGTGCAGGATCGGCCGCTTCGCCGTGGCGGCGAGCACCGACTGGAAGTCGAGGTCCTGCTGCAGGTCGCCGGTGAACTGGGTGATCTGGATGAACCCCTCATCGCGCTCGGCCAGCACCTCGGCCAGGGCGAGGCACTCGTTGTCCGACATGATGTCGGTCACCATCGGCGTGCCGTCGTAGTCAGCCTGCACCGAGTTCTCGCCCAGCCGCTGGGTCGACCAGCCGCAGGCGCCGGCGTCCATCGCCTCGTGCAGCAGCCGCTGCATCTCGCCGATTTCCTCGTCGGTCGCGCGCCGCGACTTGGCCGCTTCCAGCCCCATCACCCAGGTCATCAGCGGGGCCAGCGGCATGTAGGAAATGCAGTTGACGCCCTTGGGAATCCGCTCCAGGGTGTCGAGGAACTCCGGGAACGAAATCCAGTCCCAGATCATGCCTTCCTTCATCGAGTCGAAGGGGATCGCCTCGGTGCGCGACATGGTCAGCATGGCGCGGTCGCGTTCCTCCTCGCGCACCGGCGCAAAGCCGAAGCCGCAGTTGCCCAGCACGACCGAGGTGACGCCGTGCCAGCCGGAGATCGTGCAGTAGGGATCCCACTGGATCTGCGCGTCGTAGTGCGTGTGCAGGTCGACGAATCCCGGCGCGACGACCAGGCCGTCAGCGTCGAGCACCTGGTCGGCGTCGGCCGGGTCCATGCGCCCGCCAATCTGGGCGACGACCCCGTCCTTGATGCCCACGTCAGCCACAAATCGCGGCACGCGCGTCCCATCCACGACGGTCCCGCCGCGAATCAATACGTCAAACTTCGCCATCTCAGTCTCCAAGCAGCTCAGCGCACGCAGGCGCAATCAACGGTTGCTCGGAGGATAGGGAAACCAGATCGGGCTCGTTGTCAAGGCCTGACTCCGATTTCGTCGTTCCCGCGCCGGCGGGAACCCATCCACAATGCCGAAGCGTCCGCACCCCTCGTCATTCCCGCGCAGGCGGGAATCCATTCAGGAAAACGCCCGTCCACGACTCTCGGTGAGAAACAACCGAAAAGGTGGGAGCACCTGTTGAAGCCGCGAATCGGACAGGCGTCTACTTCGGCTTGGCGAGACCTGTACGAGGACTTGGCCCGGTCGCGGCTACAAGAGCGGGGAGGAAGGCTCAGTCTTCACTGCTGGTATCGAACCTGATCCTGGATGGATTCCCGCCTGCGCGGGAATGACGGGTGCGTGTGACCCTATTGGTCCATGTCGCCCGCATGGTGTTGCTTTATGGCAACGAACCGCTCGGCGATCTCCTTGAGCTGGGCGACGATATCGTCCAAAACGTCGCCGCCAACGGCATCTGTCTTCAAGTGGATTGGCAGTTTCCAGTAGTCAGTATCTTGGATCAATCCCTCGAACTGCTCGGTTTCCGGCCAGTATCGAATGGGAACCGAGACCCAGATCGGAGTTCGCTCGAACAGCTCCTCTCGGTACTCCACACCTAACCCCAGCCACACAGGACTAGCCTCGACAACTCCGAAGTAGCGACGGTGGTAACTCTTGGTTCTTCCCCACGTAAGGCCCTTCGTGCTAAGCCAACCATCTTTACGACCTCGACCGACTGCATCACTTATCATTCGGCGGAAGTGATCGTTACGGACTTCGAAGTCGTGTGCCGTAGCGTGGGCGTGTAAGGGCGGGAACGCTACCTCATTCTGTTTCTGAACGAGTCCGCGGAGTTGGTGAATGTCCGACTTGACGCCAAAGTCGAGCACAGTCGCTTCTAAGCGATCAAGGAGCATCTCCCAGCTGACTATGACGACACGCTTTTCCGTGTCCACAGCATTGGCGCGGCGAGTTCCGTCCGATGTCTCGACTTCCTTGAGAGATATCGGGGCCTCTGGATCCTGTTCCAACTGTTCGCAAACCTCTGGCCAGAGGTACTTGATGTGACTCTCCGGGCAGATGAACAGCAACACGCCAGGCCCCGCCTGTTCGAGTTTCTGGTAGTACCGCCAAGCTTGCCTCGGTTGTAGGACGGCCCAGAACTTGACCTCCGTCATCAGCCGCTTCTTGCCCTGTTCGTCGAAGCCCACCATGTCAGGGCGGGATTGAGAGTCTTCAGACACCTGCGTAGAGACTCTGGTAGTGAGCTCAGGACCAGAACCGCTGTCCCGCAATAGGTTACCTAACGCGCCGCGACAAGCGGTTGATCGGTTGAGGATGTACGCGAGGGCGTCCGTTGCTCGGTCCTCAATGGGCCGGTAGAACCAGGGCGTCAGATGTGCCAGCAGGGACTGACTCTCGGCCATGTGGATGCCTCCTTCATCGATTTACGTGTGCCGCGCCGGCTCCGACGGATAGTCTCCCGCCTTGCCGGTATCCCCATCCTGGATCACGAAATCCCGACGATCCCGGTACAGCGGCGCCCGGTTGATCGCGTAGTTGTCCTGGTCGAAGTAGGGATCGATCTTCTCGTAGTGGGTCATCAGCCAGTACTTGTACTCGCCGATGAACAGGTAGATGTTCTCCATGCGGAAGAAGCGGCCGGGCACGCCTTCTCCCTTGCGGAAGCGCTCGCAGATTGCGGCCAGCAGCTCCCGCTGGTGGTCGTTGTTGCTCATCACGTACTCGTGCGGCCAGGTGTTGCGGTAGGTCACCGCCTCCCGCCAGGGCGCGTTCGCGATCAGATCGGTCAACTCGGGCATCATCCCCTCCACATCACCGTCGCGGCAATCGGCGCCGCGACGCACATCCAGGTTGCCTGTGCCCTATAGTAGGCAACATGACGCAGTGTGTGTTTGGAGGAGCTGAACCGCGGGCTACTGCCCGCGGCGTGCTCGTGGCCTGATCGGAGGCCGCCTCGACACCCTCGCGCCGGCGGCCGCGTCGTCATTCACTCTCACCCCTACACCTCTAGCTCTGACCACTGGAGTGCCTCTCATGGCTGATCGAGTCCGAATCTTCGATACCACTCTGCGCGACGGCGAACAGGCCGCCGGCGTCTCCTTCTCCTCCGAGGAGAAGCTGCAGATCGCCAAACTGCTCGAGCGCATGGGCGTCGACTGCATCGAGGCCGGCTTCGCCGCCGCCTCGCCGGCCGACTTCGACGCCGTCAACCGCATCGCCCGCGAAGTGCGGGGGACGCAGATCGCGACGCTCTGCCGCGCCGTGCCCAACGACGTCGACCAGGGCTGGGAAGCGATCCGCGACGCGGAGAATCCGCGCATTCACGTCTTTCTCTCCTCGTCCGACATCCACATCGCGCACCAACTGCGCAAGGACCGCGAGTCGGTGCTGCAGCAGGCGCGAGAGATGGTCGCGCGAGCCAAGCAGTACACCTCGGACGTCGAGTTCTCGCCGATGGACGCGACCCGCTCGGACGTCGACTTCGTCCGCCGCATGCTGCGCGAGGTGATCGAGGCCGGCGCCACCACGATCAACATCCCCGACACCGTCGGTTACGCGATTCCCGACGAGTTCGCCCGCTTCATCACGGGCATCCTCGAGGATGTGCCGGGCGCCGACAACGTCGTCGTCTCGGTCCACTGCCACAACGACCTGGGACTCTCGACCGCCAACTCACTGGCCGCGGTGCGCGCTGGCGCGCGTCAGGTCGAGTGCACCATTAACGGCCTCGGCGAGCGGGCCGGGAACACGTCGCTCGAAGAGACGGTGATGGCGATCCGCACCCGCGCCGACCACCTCGGCGTCGAGATCGGCGTCGACCCGCAGTACCTGGTACCCGCCTCGCGCATGGTCCAGGAGTTTGCCGGCATGCACGTCCAGCCGAACAAGGCGATCGTCGGGCTGAACGCCTTCCGCCACCAGTCCGGCATCCACCAGGACGGCGTGGTCAAGATGCGCGAGACCTACGAGATCATGGACCCCAAGGAAGTCGGTTGGGTCGAAGGCTCGCAGTTCGTGCTGTCCAAGCTCTCCGGCCGCGCGGGCTTCCGCTCGCGGCTGGAAGACCTGGGCTACGAACTCGAGGGGGACGAGCTGATGTCCGCGTTCGAACGCTTCCAGCAGCTCGCCGACCGCAAGACAGTCGTCGACGACCGCGACCTCGAAGCGATCGTCATGGACCGGCTCGGACAGCCGACCGAAGGCTGGCAGCTCGTCTCGATCGAGATCTCCGCCGGCACCACGGCCACGCCGTCAGCGACCGTGGCGCTGCGCTCGCCGAACGGCGAGGAGTGCAGCGGCGCCAAGACCGGCACCGGTCCCGTCGACGCGATCTATCAGACGATTCGCGAGCTGACCGGCGTTGCCGACGAGCTGGAGGAGTACAGCGTCTCCAGCATCACCGAGGGTCTCGACGCCCAGGGCGACGTCACGATTCGCATCCTCGTCGACGGCGCAACGCACACGGGTCGGGCGGCCGACCAGGACATCCTCGTCGCCTCGGCGCGGGCGTACATCAACGCGATCAACCGCCACGTCAGCGGCCAGACCGGCGCGACCGCAGCGGCGACGCAGGAGCGCACTCCCTAATCTCTCCCCTGTACGTAGGGGGTGATGCTGAAAGCAGAGGCGGTTGCGCCGCGGCAGGATCAGCGAATGAACCCGCCGCGGCGCAGCATCGCTTCGTAGTCGGGCTGGGAGAGACTGCAGTCGACCAGTTGGTCGAACTGCCGGCGGTTGAGGTGGATTTGACGCGCCATCTGTCCAAGAAGACGGTCGGAGAGATCACGGTCCGCACCGTGCGACATGAGTGTCTTGATGCCGCTGGGTTCTCCGTTTAGCTGCTCGTACTCGTACCAGCGGTGCCGGGAATCGCTCTGGCGAAATCCCTTTCGCAGCAGTGCACGATGAACCACCCGTGCCTTACGGGGCACCTGAAACCAAGCTGAATCGCCGTCTGAGGCCGACTCTCATTTCGGCATAGAAAGGAGCCAACTCTTCAGGATCGGCTTCGGCGATGTGACGCCACTTCCAATCGAAATCGTCAACAAGGACATCCCATGCCTCATCACGCGTCTCCCCCCAGAGGAAGGTGTGGTACTCGCCCTCGAGCAGATACACCTCATCTTCTTCGCTGTAGCTCACGTTGAAGACGAGCGGCTCCTCAGCGCGGTACCGCTTCCCGTCCGAAACAAACTCGGTGAAGATCATCGGGCTGACATCGATGTCTGAGGCGGGCGTGGCCATGCGCTTCTCCGCTTCCAGACTGTCAGGATATCGCCGCCGCAAGGGAATCAGTGATCGCTGCGCGTAAGATGACTCGTGAGACAGACATCCAGAGCAGGGAGACGATGATGGCCGGACGCACTGTTGCGCAGAAAATCTGGGACGAGCACCTGATCCGCAGCGCGGAGGGCCAGCCGGACCTGCTCTACATCGACCTGCACCTGGTGCACGAGGTGACGTCCCCGCAGGCGTTCGAGGGTCTGCGGTTGACCGGCCGCAAGGTGCGAAGGCCCGACCTGACCCTGGCCACGCAGGACCACAACGTCCCGACCGACACCCGGATCGAGCCGTACGCCGACCCGCTCTCGCAGCAGCAGGTCGAGTCGCTGCGGGCCAACTGCGAGGAGTTCGGCGTGCCGCTCTATGACACGCTCGACCCGCGCCAGGGCATTGTCCACATCATCGGCCCTGAGCAGGGACTGACCCAGCCGGGACTGACCATCGTCTGCGGCGACAGCCACACCTCAACCCACGGCGCGCTGGGCGCGCTCGCGTTTGGCATCGGCACCTCGGAGGTCGAGCACGTGCTCGCCACGCAGACGTTGCCGCAGGCGCCGCTGAAGCAGATGTCGGTCGAGGTCACGGGCGAACTCCCCGACGCATGCTCGGCCAAGGATGTGATCCTGACGATCCTTAACACGATCGGCACCGGCGGCGGCGTGGGACACGTGATCGAGTACCGCGGCGAGGTGATCCGCAACCTCTCGATGGAGGGGCGGATGACGGTCTGCAACATGACCATCGAGGGCGGCGCGCGCGCCGGCCTGGTCGCGCCCGACGAGACCACGATCAACTACGTCAAAGACCGACCGCACGCCCCCTCCGGCGAGGATTGGAACGCGGCGGTCGAACGCTGGAGCGAACTGGTCAGCGACGACGACGCGGTCTTCGATACGGAGGTCGTGATCGACGGCTCTGAGATTGCGCCCTTCGTGACCTGGGGCACCAATCCCGCGCAGAGCGCGCCGGTCACAGGCTCGATTCCCGACCCGGCCAGCCTGGCCACGGCGTCGGCGCAGGAATCGGCGGAGCGAGCGCTCGCCTACCAGGGCCTGACCGCAGGTACGCCGATTTCAGATATCGCCATCGACCGGGTGTTCATCGGTTCCTGCACGAACGGGCGGATCGAGGACCTGCGCGCCGCCGCCGCCGCCATCGCCGGCGGTCGCGTGGCCGAGGGCGTCAATGCGATGGTCGTTCCTGGCTCAGGTCTGGTAAAGGTCCAGGCGGAGGAGGAAGGTCTGGCCGACATCTTCCGCGACGCCGGCTTCGAGTGGCGCGACGCGGGCTGCTCGATGTGCCTGGGCATGAACCCCGACATCCTCAGCCCGCAGGAGCGCTGCGCCTCGACCAGCAATCGCAACTTCGAGGGTCGGCAAGGCCCCGGCGGTCGAACGCACCTGGTCAGCCCCGCGATGGCCGCCGCCGCCGCAATCGCAGGCCACTTCGTCGACGTGCGCGGGCTGTAACGGGGGCTGTAGCGGCGACCGTCAGCGCCAGAGGGCGAGCTCTTCTTCACGCTCCTCGGTGACAGTGCGGACGTCTGGGCCGAAGACCATGCTGTTGGGCTGACCGGCTCCGTACTGCTTCCAAACTGGTAGTGCGTCAGTACCCGGAGTGCCGGTTCGGGCGAAACTGATCCAGGCGTCCATCATCTGCTCGCTGAGCTGATCGACCTGCGGGTCGTCGCCAACGAATTCCCGCATCAAGTCGTTCGTTCCCCAGATCAAGGGCACGTCGAGTGCGTGGGGCGAACCGAGCCGGCCCTCAAACATCGGCGATTGCTGCTCGACCAGGTAGGCGTACGTTTCGCCCGACGCTCCCTCGCGGGCGTCGAGTAGACGGCGGGTCGAACCCCGGTACTGACGGTCGGTCATGACCGCGTTATAGACATCGAGCGGATCCGCCGGCTCGCCGCGCTCGATACGCAGCGTGCGGTAGGTCTCGTAGCACTCGCCGGCGCGTTGACTGCCGCCTACCAGCGGTGACATCAGCTCCAGCGCCCGCTCTTCGTTCAAGTCGGTCAGACCGGTCATCGCAGTGAGCAGCGTGAACTCGTTTCGCATCGTGCCGGCGAGCAGATCGACATCGCTACCGCGCCCTTCGCGAACCGAGTCGATCGGGATGGCGTCGAGGAATCCGTCCTCGATCACGGCATTGAACACACCATGCAGGCCGGCCGCTGGATTGACCGCCGGATCGGCAGCCGCCAGTGCGCTCTGGGCGTCGAGGATGTCCTCCACCGGCAGCCGACGCAACTCCTCGGCCGACGGGTGATCGAGACCCAGTTCGCGGTAGTAGTAGGGAAGCATCTCGGCGACGGACTCGCGCGAGTGGATGCGATCGGCTGCGCCGCTCTGCATGATCGCGTGATGGAACAAGCCCTGCGCCGCCGGCGACGCAAGCAGAATCCCGACGGCGATGCCGCCCGCCGACTCGCCGAAGACCGTGACATTGGAGGAGTCTCCGCCGAATGCCTCGATTTCGTCTTGGACCCACTCCAGCGCCGCGACCATGTCGTGGAAGCCGAAGTTACCCTCCGTCTCGCCGTCAGCCGCGAGCACGGGATCCGGCAGGAAGCCGAGTGCGCCGAGTCGGTAGTTAATCGTGACGATCACTACATCGCCTCGAGCTGCCAGCGGCGCTCCGTCATAGGCTGGCGAGGAACCTGAGCCGCTCGACAAACCGCCGCCGTGGATCCAGACCATCACCGGTCGGCGCGCGTCATCGATGCCTGGCGTCCAGACGTTCAGATACAGGCAGTCCTCCGACGCCTCCTCCTGGCTGTGCCCCATGATCCCCGCAAACGGCCCAGCGGCCGGTCGCGGCGGCTGCACCGAGATCGGTCCGAACTCAAGGGCGTCACGCACGCCGTTCCACCGCGGGAGCGGCTGCGGACGACGCCAGCGTAAGTCGCCGACGGGCGGCGCTGCATATGGAATGCCGCGGAAGACGTGGACGCCGGCCTCGACTTGGCCTCTCAACGCCCCATGTTGGGTCTGAACAGCGACTGGATTGGAGGCCATGATTGACTCCTACTCAAGCAAGTCCGACGTCCAGACTTCGCGCTCTACTTCGCGGTCCTCCCGCACGGTCTTCACGTCCGGGCCTAGGACCATCGTGTAGCGCTGGTCGGAGCGGTACTCGGGCCAACCCGGCAGCGCGTTAGTGCTCGGGTTGCCGTTGCGGGCGAAGTTGATCCAGGCATCCATGACGAAGCCCGAGAGCTGATCGGTCTGCGGGTCGTCGCCGATGAAATCGCGCATCTGATCGCCGGTGCCCCAGACGAAAGGAATGTCGATCGCGTGCGGCGCGCGCAGGCGGCCGTCCATCGCCGGCGATTGCTGGTTGAACATGTAGGCGTAGGTCTTGCCGTCGCCGTCGAGCGAGCTGTGCGCGTCCAGCAACCGATCCGACGGAATGCGGAAGACGTAGTCGGTCATCACCGAGTCGAAGATGGTCAGCGGATCGGATCCGGCGCCGCGCGCCGCACGGGCGTCGCGGTAGTGGTCGTACAGCCGATTTGCCGCGTCAGCGTCTCCCGACGTGACCGCGAGCGCGCCCCTGGCGCTGGTTTCATCCATCTCGTTGACGCCCTGGATCGCGGCGAGCAGCGTCCACTCGTCCTCGATCGTGCCGCAGAGCAGGTCGACGTCCTTGCTGCGACCGTCGCGCACGGCCTCGATCGGCAGGGTTTCCAGGAAGCCGCCCTCCACGACCGGCGAGAAGGGCATCAGGTAGCGGCCGGTCAGGGCGGAACTCTCCGGGTCCGCCTGCATCGCGAGCTGGGCGTCGAGCATGTCCTGGGCGGGAATGCCGCGCAGCGAAGCGGCGTCGTCGGGGCTGACCTCGAGGACTGCGCAGTAGCGCCGGCAGACTTCCTCGGCGATGTCGATTGGCAGCGAGTGATGTCCCGCGCCCGACTGCGGGATCGCCCGGTGGAAGAGACCCTCGGCCTCGGCTGCGCCTAGCAGGACGCCGACGCTCATGCCGCCGGCTGACTCGCCGAAGATCGTCACGTTTCCGGGGTCGCCGCCGAATGCGCTGATGTGGTCGCGCACCCACTCCAGCGCGGCGACCTGGTCGCGCATCCCGTAGTTGCCGGACCGCGGATCGTCGCCGTCAGTCAGCGCCCGGTTGTAGAGGTAGCCCAGCGCGCCGAGACGGTAGTTGATCGTGACGACGACCACGTCGCCGCGGCTGGCGAGGTGCTGACCGTTGTAGATCGGCGTCGCCCCGGAGCCGCCGGCGAATCCGCCGCCGTGAATCCAGAACATCACCGGACGTTTGGCGTCGTCAAGCCCGGGCGTCCAGATGTTGAGCGTGAGGCAATCCTCATCGACGGGCATCTCCCAGGCGCCGAGCAGCTCGAGTCCGCGCACGAAGGTCTGCATCGAGCCGTAGCCGACCTCGTTCGCTTCGCGGACACCGTCCCAGGACTCAGGCGGACGCGGTGCGCGGAAGCGCAACTCGCCGACCGGCGGCGCGGCGAATGGGATGCCGCGAAAGACATGTAGGTCGTCTTCGACAAGTCCCTGCAGTTTGCCGTATCGCGTATCGACAACTGCGGTGTTCGTGGGCATGGTCTGCTCCCTTGCTCTCTGTCTGGCTATTCGAGGATGTCGGTTCCCCAGATTGCACGTTCCTGCTCGCGATCCTCGCGGATCGTCTTGACGTCTGGTCCCAGGACCATGGTGTAGCGCTGATCGGCGCGGTACTGCGGCCAGCCGGGCAGCGCCTTCGTGCTGGGATTGCCGCTGCGGGCGAAGTTCAGCCAGGCGTCCATGACGAAGCCGGCAAGCTGGTCTGTCTGCGGATCGTCGCCCACGAACTCGCGCATCTCGTCTGTCGTGCCGAAGACGTAGGGCAGGTCGATGCCGTGGCAGGCGCGCAGTGCGCCGTCCATCGCTGGCGACTGCTGATTGAACAGGTAGGCGTAGGTGCTGCCCTCGCCGTCCTG
Organism: Dehalococcoidia bacterium; assembly: GCA_965211635.1. Lineage (GTDB taxonomy): Bacteria > Chloroflexota > Dehalococcoidia > Bin125 > Bin125 > Bin125. The sequence goes on along the minus strand of OZ242948.1, from coordinate 2,755,760 downwards.
TCCGCTGTGCGCGTCGAGCAGGCGATCGGCGGGAATGCGGAACACGTAGTCGGTCATCACCGCGTCGAGGATCGAGAGCGGGTCGGTTGCAGCGCCGCGAGCGGATCGAATCTCGTGGTAGTGGTCGTAGAGCCGGTCGCCGAACTCGTCGTCGCCGTACGCGTAAAGGGAGAACTGTGCTCGCGCCTGCGCCTCATCCGTCTCGGTCACGCCGAACATTAGGACTCGCAAAAGGGTCCACTCGTCCTCGGTCGTGCCGCAGAGCAGGTCCACGTCCTTGCCGCGGCCGTCGCGTATCGACGCAATTGGCAGCGTTTCGAGGAAGCCGCCGTCGACCGTGGGAGAGAAGGGCATGCCGAAGCGACCCAACAACTCGCGCGTCCTCGGATCGAGCAGGATGGCGTTCTGCGCGTCGAGGATGTCCTGTGCGGGCACGCTGCGCATGGAATCGGCGTCGTCGGGCGCGATCTCCAGCACGGCGCAGAAGCGTCGGCCGATCTCCTCGGCGAAGTCAAGCGGCAGGGCATGGTGGCCTGCGCCCGACTGCGGGATTGCGCGTTGGAACAGGCCCTCAGCCTCGGGTGATCCAAGCAGCGCGGCGACGCTCATGCCGCCGGCCGACTCGCCAAAGATCGTAACGTTGTCGGGATCGCCGCCGAATGCGCCAATCTGCTCGCACACCCATTTCAGCGCCGCGACTTGGTCGCGCATGCCGTAGTTGCCGCTCTGCGTATCGTCGCCGTCGGTCAGCGCCTGGTTGTAGAGGAATCCGAGTGCGCCGATCCGATAGTTGATGGTGACCACGACGACATCGCCGCGACGAGCCAGGTGCCGGCCGTCGTACGTGGGGGCCGAACCCGCGCCCGCCGCGTAGGCGCCTCCGTGAATCCAGACCATCACCGGACGCTTCGCGTCGTCCAATCCCGGCGTCCAGACGTTGAGGGTCAAGCAATCCTCGTCCGTCGGCATGTCGTAGAAGCCGATCAGTTCGCCGCCCGGCGCGTAGGTCTGGATCGCGTAGGGGCCGAACTCGGTCGCCTCACGGACACCATCCCAGGACTCGGGATCGCGTGGGGCGCGGAATCGCAACTCGCCGACCGGCGGCACGGCGAAGGGGATGCCGCGAAAGACGTGAAGATCGTCTTCGGACGTTCCCCGCAGTTTGCCGTAGCTGGTGCTGACGATTGGCGGCACTCAATGATCCTCCCTGCCCAGACCTGGATGGGCGATAACCTGCGATGGCAATCTGGGACGCATGATAGGCGGGATGCCATGGCAATCGGACAGGTCGGGCTGGGACTGGACTTCTCGCTGGGGATGACGTTCGAGGATCAGCAGACGCTGGCGCGAGAGGCCGCTGAGCTGGGCTACCGGTCGCTCTGGACGCCTGAGGGCGCCGGCCTTGATTCGTTCCACCTCTGCTCAATGCGCCATCAGGCCAGCGGTCTGGCGACGGGCATCGGCGTATGTCCCATCGCCTATCGCTCGCCGGTGGCGTTTGCGATGTCGGCGGGCACGGTTTCGGCGATGAGCGGCGGGCAATTCTCCCTGGGCATCGGTTCTGGCGGCATCTATCGAGCCGACGCGCGCCGCCAACTCGGACTGCCGCGCCGCTCCACGCTGGGCGTGATGCGCGAGTACACCGCAGCCGTGAAGGGCTTGCTGGCCGGGGAGTCAGTGACGATCCAGGGAGAGTCGTTCCAATACGACGGCGTGCAGCTCGGCTTCCGACCGCCGCCGACTCCGGTCCTGGTCGGCGCGCTGGGGCCGCAGATGATCCAGCTCGGCGGCGAAGTCGGCGACGGCGTGGTGCTTAACTGGTGCGACTCGGAGCGAGTGAGCTGGAGCCGGGATCGGCTTAACGAGGGTGCCGCCAGGGCGGGCAAGCGGCCGGCGGACGTAGAACTCGTGGAGTACATCCGCATCTGCGTGGACGATGACGTGGAGACGGCGCGGATGTCGTACGCGAAGTCGATGCTCGGTTACGCGCTGGGTCAGGAAGTGCCCTCGGAGCGGCTGCGCAAGTTCGCCTATCGAGCCCACTTCGAGCGCATGGGCTTCACCAACGAACTGGCGTCGCTGGACGACATGCGGCGCCTCGGCGCCTCGGCGGACGAGGTGGCTTCGGCGGCCTCAGAGGAGTTGCTGACGCGGGTCGGCTACTACGGCAACGCGTCGGGCGCGAAGGCGGCCTTCGAAGCGCTGGCCGATGGCCTCGACACGGCGATCGTGCGGGTCGTGGCGGCCCGTCCGGGACTGGACTCGGTCAGGGCAGTGATGCGCGCCTGCGCGCCAAACAGCTAGCCGCCGACCTCTTCGAGTGCATCGTGGAGAATCTCCATCGCCTGGTCGATCTGATCCTCGGTAGTACTGGCCGGTGGGACGAAGCGCAGAACCGATCCGTCCCGGCGGACGCTGAAGATCAGCCCGCTGTGCAGACATCGCTCCGCAATCGCCTTGCCTTCAGCTGTTGCCGGTGCTCTCTCCCGTCGATCTCTGACGAGTTCGATGCCTTGCAGCAGACCACGGCCACGAACATCGCCGATGATCTCGAAGCGCGCGGCGAGCCCGTTGAGCTTCGACTTCAGGTAATCGCCGAGTTGGCGCGCTTTACCGGCGAGGTCCTCTTGTTCGAGGACTTCGAGCGTTGCTGTACCCGCGGCACAGGCGAGCGGGTCATTGGAGTGCGAATGGGTGACGATGAACTCGTCCGCGACGACTGCCTCTTCGATCTCCGTCGAGGTGGTCACTGACGAGATGCACACCCCGCCGCCGAAGTGTTTGGCCAGCGTGATGATGTCGGGGACCACGCCCTCGGCCTCAAAGGCGAACATCGAGCCCAGCTTGCCCAGCCCCGTTTGCTCTTCATCAAGGATCAGCAGCATCCCACGCTCGTGACACTTGTCCCTCAACGTTGGCAGCCAGCCTTGCGGCGGTTCGATCACGCCTCCGGCGCTGAACAGCGGCTCCGTCAAGACTGCCGCCGGGCGCGAAGTGGTTTGCGCATCGATCAGCTCGAAGCTGGCGTCCAGGCAGGCGATCTCGCAGGTCTCCGGCTCCAGGCCGATCGGACAGCGATAGCAGTACGGCGCGAGCATCGCCATCGTGCCCGCCTGGGGTGGTCCGTAGCCCGCGTGCCAACCGGCGTACGTAAGCGAGCGAGTTGTGTCGGACATCCCGTGAAACGAGACATGTGGCGACACGACCTCGAACCCGCCGGTGTATGTTCGCGCGATGTTGATCGCCGCCTCATTCGCGTCTGCGCCCGATTGCAGGAACATTGACTTTTGCAGCGGTTCAGGCAGCAGCTTGCCCAGCCGCTCAGCCAGTTCAATCTCTTTGTCGTTGTAGTAGGACGAATGGGCGTGGATAAGCGTCGAACACGCTTCGCTGACGGCTTCGACGATCGCCGGGTGGTTATGTCCGAGCCAGGCGCACATCTGGCCGGAGTTGAAGTCGAGATAGCGGCGACCGTTGGCGTCCTCGACCTCGGAGCCGGACCCACGGACGAACACCGGACCGACGCCGGACTTGTCCATCCGGCCGCCGAAGGAGAATCGGCGGGCGGATTCCAGCAGGTCGGCTTCGGATTTCATGGCCCCGTCAATTCGAAGCGGCCTCAGGCGCAAGCTTCGTCGTCGAGCGACCAGCGGTTGTACTCGGGGTCGGGTTGTTCGGCGAGGGCCGCGCGGGCGTCGAGCCACATCCGGCGCCAGCGGCTGGCGTCGGAGAGCACGGCGTCAGGGTCTCGCCGACTGCGCGCGATGAAACCGGGGAAGGCCTCGCGGCCGGTCGGCTGACCGGGCGGGTGGTAGCGCAGATCGAAGCTCCAGCGGATGCGATCGCTGAGGTTGGGCAGCGCGCCGTGAACCGTCCTGCGATGCAGGAACAGGCAGCCCCCGGCGGGCAGCGGCACCGCGCGCGCCGCGTCCTCGCCCGGCAGTATCGACGACGGAATGGTCAGGCCCTGCACGCTGGAGCAATGGGTCAGGACCTCGCCGCGGTGCGAGCCGGGGATGACCTGCAAGCAGCCGTTCTCGGCGTCGGTGTCCATCAGCGGGAACCAGACGGTGAGCATGTCGGTGTCGTCGGCCGAGGCGTTGATCACGCCCGAGTCCTGGTGCCAGGGCGTCGCGCCGTAGATCACGTTGCCGTCGGCGTCGCGCGGCGCGATCGACTCCGGCACCTTGACCCGCACGTGCTGGACCGGATTGGAGTAGATCTCGGGACCGATGAACGACTCGACCGTGTCGAGCAGGCTGGGGTTGGTCAGCGCGTTGAAGACGGCGGGGCCGGCCCAGAACGGCGTGTCGGCAGTGATGCCCTTCTGCGGCAGCGAGAAGTCGAAGTACTGCGCGTGGACCCGCTGCGACTCGACGTAGACCTTGCAAACCCGCTCCGCGAACGGCAGGTCCTCGTAGGTGTCGTTGATTGCGCCCTGTTCAACTAGCTCGCGAGCCAGCGTGTCGAGCACGCCGGCGTACTCGTCCATCACCGGAGCGATTACTTCCTCAGGATCGAAGACCTCCTCGACCGCAAGAAATCCAAAGGTCTCGAAGTGGTCAAGCTGTTCAGCGGTCAGGGGGGGCACTGGCGATCTCCATGGTCTCGGTGTTGTGCACGGGGTGTGTCAGCGGTCCGCAACTGAATCGGCGATCAGGCCGCCCAGCGCTTCGGTGCCCAGCGATCGATCGCCGTCGGTGGCGAGGTCGGCGGGACGGTGGCCGGCGGCGAGCGTGTCGATCACGGCTTGCTCCATGGTGGCGGCTTCCTCTTCGAGACCGAAGGAGTAGCGCAGCATCAGGGCCGCGCTGAGAATCATCGCCATGGGGTTGGCGACGCCCTGCCCGGCGATGTCGGGCGCGGTGCCGTGGATCGGCTCGTAGAGCCCGAGGGTCGAGCCGTCGTCGGCCGCGCCGAGTGAGGCGGAGGGCAGCATGCCCATCGAGCCTGCCAGCATCGAAGCTTCGTCGGTGAGGATGTCGCCGAACATGTTCTCGGTCACGATCACGTCGAAGTAGGACGGATGGCGGATCAGGTCCATGGCGCAGGCGTCGACGAGCCGGTGTTCGAGCGTCACGTCGGGATAGTCTTTCGCGATCTCTTCGGTGATCTCGCGCCACATGCGCGAGGTGTCGAGGATGTTGGCCTTGTCGACCGAGGTGAGCAGCTTGCGCCGCCCGCGGGCGGTCTCGAAGCCCAGCCGCACGATGCGCTCGACCTCTTCCTCGGAGTAGGCAAGCGTGTCGACGGCCTTGCGTTGTCCGGCTTCCTCCCAACGACGCTGTGGCTCGCCGAAGTAGATGCCGCCGGTCAGCTCGCGCAGGACGACCATGTCGACCGCCTCGACGGTCTCACGCTTGAGCGGCGTGGCGTCGGCGAGGATGGGCAGCATCTTGACGGGCCGGATGTTGGCGAACAGGCCGAGGCCCTTGCGCAGGCCGAGGATTGCCTGTTCGGGACGCACCGAGGCCTTTGGATCGTCCCACTTGGGTCCGCCGACGGCGCCGAAGAGGACGGCGTCCTGGGCCCGGCACATGTCCAGGGTCTCGTCGCGGAGGGCAACGCCGTGGGCGTCGATCGCGGCGCCGCCGACGAGGTCCTCGGTGTACTCGAAGGAGTGATCGAAGCGTCCGCCGAGGGCGTCGAGCACACGGACAGCCTGCCCGATCACTTCGACGCCGATGCCGTCGCCGGGCAAGAGCGCGATCCTGTAATGGGCCATGTAGCGCCGCTCCTCGTCGTGGGTTAATCGTGGGCTAGTCGTCGGTGGGGCGCTCCTCCGGAGCGCGTTCAGGAGAGACTCAACAGCCCGGCGCGCCGTAGTCGCCGCAGCAGCCTTGCCGCGTCTGCATCCTATTCCACCCGGTTGCGAACAGTCCCAGCACGATCCCGAACGCGTTGCGGCCTTCGCGACGGAAGTTGCCAATGAAGTCGCTCAGTGACGGTTTGGGGTGGTCAGCCATTGTCCAGGCTCAGTTCCTAGTCTTGTTCTTGATTCATGCGCTCGGCCCGAGCGCGCTCACCGGACACTCAACAGCCCGGGTCGCCGTAGTTGCCGCAGCAGTTCTCGACGTTTTTCATCTTGATCAAGGTGTTCTTGATCAAGCCATAGATCGCATGGCGGCGGCCGATCGAGCGGCGCAGGTTGGTGATGCTCTCACGGACTGACGGGGTCGGGTGCTGCTGCCTGGGCATGTGCTCAACCTGACGCTCACACTCCGAAGTCAACTGCGCACAGGATAGGGCCACTGGGTCGGGCTCATGGCCGGACGCCGGAGGTGACGAAGCTGTTGACGAAGGGTCGCTCCTAGACAGTCACGGGCTTCGTCGACGGTCGATTGGACTCGTACTCGGCGATCAGGCCGTCGTGCTCGAGCGTGAGCGAGATGTCGTCGAGGCCGTTGAGCAGGCAGTGCTTGACGAACGGCGCGATCTCGAACGAGCGAGACCAGCCGCCCGGCGCGGTGACGGTCTGCTCTTCGAGATTGACCGTGATCGGCGTGTTGGACTCCGCCTCGACCATGCGCATCAGATCCTCTACATCGGGCTGCGAGAGCTGGATCGTGAGCAGGCCCATCTTGGCCGAGTTGTTGCGGAAGATGTCGGCGAAGCTGGGCGCGATCACGGCCCGAACGCCCATGCCCTGGATCGCCCACACAGCATGCTCGCGAGACGATCCACAACCGAAGTTCGGTCCGGCCAGCATCACACTGGCGCCCTCGTACTGCGGCTGGTTGGTGACGAACTCAGGGTCTTTGGCCCAGGCCTCGAAGGCGAAGGGGCCATAGCCGGTGCGCTCGATCCGCTTGAGGTATTTGGCGGGGATGATCTGGTCGGTGTCGACATCGGCCCGGTCGAGCGGCAGTCCGGTGCCACTGAAGGTCGTGACGGGTTCCATGGGTCGCTCCAATCGTTGGCCTGGGAGTGCCCCCCTCTGTCACTCTGTGACATCTCCCCCCGCTTCGCGGGGGAGAGGGAAGCTAGGTGAAGAATTCGCGCAGGGCTGTTTCGGTTTCGTTGGGGAGTTCTTCAGGGAGGAAGTGGCCGCAGGGGAGGCCGACTCCGCTGACATTGGTGGCCCAGCGATGCCAGGTGGCCATGAAGCGGCCGCGTCGGTTGGTCTGCCGTCCCGCGCCCCAGATCACGAAGAGCGGACAGGTGATCCTCTTGCCCTCCGAGCGATCAGCGCGGTCGAGCCGCAGATCGAAGCGCGCGCCCGAACGGTAGTCCTCGCACCAGCTGCGGACGGTCTCCTGGTCGTTGGCGGCGGCGAGATACTCGGCCATTGCCGCCTCGGTGAAGATGGTCTTGTCGTCTTCGCCCGCCCAGGAGCCGAGCATGCGCTTGAGGAAGAACTCCGGCTCGGCGCTAATCAGCGTTTCAGGCAATGGGGCCGGTTGGGCGAGGAAGTACCAGTGAAATCCGCCGAGTCCGCCGGCGATGCCCATCTGCTCAAACTGCTCGGCCGTCGGGATGATGTCCAGCAGGGCTAGGCGCTCGACGCGCTCGGGATGGTCGAGCGCGAGCCGATAGGAAACCCGGCCGCCGCGGTCGTGTCCGGCGAGCGAGAAGGTGTCGAATCCGAGGTCGGACATCAACTCGACCATGTAGCGGGCCATCGCGCGCTTCGAGTAGGCCTCGCCGCCGCCGTCGCCATCGATCGAGTCGCTTGCGCCGTAACCGAGCAGATCGGCGACGACCACGGTGTGCTCTTCGGCCAGGCCGGGCGCGATCTTGTGCCACATCGCGCCGGTCTGCGGGTAGCCGTGCAACAACAGCAGCGGCGGACCGGATCCGCCGACGCGGGCGAAGATCGAGCCGGCCTTATGCTCTCGGAAGCCGGGGAACAGGGTTTCGGTGTCGGGCATCGGCCCCCCTCTGCCTTCGGCATCTCCCCCCGCAAAGCGGGGGGAGATGAAATGTGGTTACTTCGGAATCTCCCCCGCTGCGCGGGGGGAGAGAATCGTTCGTTATAGCGCGACGGTTCCGCTGATCGCGGGCTGCAGCGGGTCGCAGATGTAGCGGATTCGGGGCAGGGTGATGTTGGCCGTGGTGTAGCTGGCGACGATCGGGTAGACGGGGCGCAGATCGGGCGCGTCCCAGAAGTTGCTGTCGAACGCGTCGATCTGGGCCTGGCCTCGATCGGCGCGGCTGACCTCGAACTCCGGATCGACCTGCACGAGCCATGGTTTGGTCTCGCCCTCGCGTTCGACCGTGGCGATGTGCATCCCGGCCGTGTAAAGCAGGTCGCCGTTGCCGATCGGCACCGGATCAATGAGCTGAGCCGAGAGCACGGTCACGTTGCCGTCGTTGACCTCGATCGACTGGCGGTCGTAGCGCTCGCGCAGGACCGGCTCGCCGACCGTGATCGGGAATCCCCAACGCTGCTCCAGCGCCGAGGCGGCCTCCCCTGCGGTGCAGACGGCACGCGTGGGCAGTCCGCGCGGCCGAACGGCGGCGCGGCAGCCGACTCGGACGACGGCCAGCGTGAACGCGCCCAGCGGACCGTCGTCGGCGCGCAGACCGATCACGTGCATCGTCGGCGGAATCGTCGGATGCAGGGCCGGCGGCAGCAACTCGGCCATTACCGAGTCGTCGATCTCGTAGATCACCTGCAGCACCTTGACGTCGGGCAACGTCAACGCTTCGGTGTCGAGGTTCGCCATCGTGGGCGCGTACTGAGTCAGTTGCGTAGGGTCGGCTGTGCCATTGATCGGCATCTGCGGCCTTTCTCCGATGCTTCATCTCCCCCGCTCTGCGGGGGAGAGGGGGGCGCGGCCACCTCGACTAGTCGCCGCCCGCGGCTGCGGCTGCGGCCTCGCGCGGCTGCGACGTGGTCGCCGGTTGGTCGTCGCGGAAGTGCGGCATCACCTCTTCGCCAAACAGGCGCAGGCTCTCGAGCACTTCCTCCTGCGGGATCGTTTCCAGCGCGTTGAGCAGGAAGTTGATCTGGTCAACGCCACAGGATTCCCACTTCTTGATCTCCTCGACCAGCCGATCGGGGTTGCCGATGCAGACGCCCTCGGGCGCGGAGACGCCTTCGCCGGGGTTCTGCGCGGCTTGCTGACGGGTCGCGGCGAGCAGGCCGGGATTCGGGTAGCTGCGCGTCGGGTGGACTTCGCGGACCGGCAAAAGCTGGGCGGCGAGGTAGCCGAATGAACCAGTCAGGCGGCTACCCGTCTTGATCCCGGTCTCGTTGTCGGGGTGGCAATAGAGGAAGTTGACCGTGGCGACGCGCTCGTTGACGAATGCGCCGGCCGGCTCGCAGTTGCGGATGATGCGGCGGTAGCGCTCGACCTTCTCCTCCTGCTCGGCGAAGCCGCCGAAGGTCAGACCCAGCGAGCCCATACCGCGCTCGGCGGCGTCGATCTCGGTACCGGGCGAGGAGACGGCGACCCACATCGGCGGGTGCGGTTTCTGATAGGGCTTGGGCAGCACGGCGCGGGTGGGCATGCGGAAGGCGCGGCCCTCGTAACCGTAGCGCTCGTTGGTCCACATCTGCGGGATCGTGCGCGTGTACTCGTCCCAGGTCTCCTTGGTCTCGTCCGGGTTGGCGTCCATGCCGCCCAGCTCGGTCCAGGTGGCGGAGCGGCCGGTGCCGAATTCGAGGCGTCCGTCGGAGAGGATGTCGAGCACCGCCGCGCGCTCGGCGGCGCGGATCGGGTGGTTGAACTGCGGCACGCAGACGACGATCCCGTGGCCGACGCGGATCTGCTTGGTCTGCATCGCGCAGGCGGTCAGGAACAACTCGGGCGCCGAGCAGTGCGAGTACTCCTCGAGGAAGTGGTGCTCGACCGCCCAGACCGAGTGGAAGCCCATCTCGTCGGCGACGCGCACCTGTTCGAGGCAGCGGTGATAGACCGTGTGCTCGATGTCGTTTTCCCAGGGACGGGGAACGGAGATTTCGTAGAAGATGCCGAATTTCATGGCGTTCGTCCTCGCTGGCGCACAGGCGCGCTGGTTCAATCAGATGGTAACGGACGCGTGCGGGGTGCTTGCCCTATTGGGGGGAGCTGTTATGGCGAGCCTGAGGGGGACTCGACTGAGGGCGAGTCCCCCTCCCCCTCGCAGGGGGAAGGAATCTCGCCACGTTGCTGTAGTCGTTCCATCTCCTGTTTGAGTACGGCCACCTCTTCCCTGACGAGCCGCTTCCGTTCCTCAGACCAGTTCTTGGTGAATTCACGGAAAGGTCGGTGTCCTGCCATTGTGAACTCCCATCTGAACTCAATGGGTTCAGGGTAGTTGGCCTACTATCATCGGCTCATGGTTCTGGAAGATCTCCACGAGCTGATTGAGACGCTGCAGGCGCGGATTGACGCGCACGGTCCGGCGCTGCAGCAGAGCGAGGCGTTGACACGCTACGCGCTGATCGACCCGCTGCTACGCGGTCTGGGATGGGACACGGGCGATCCGGCACAGGTGATGCCCGAGTACCGCTCTGCCGCCGGCTCCGCTGACTACGCCCTGCTTGGAGCATCGAGCAAGCCGCAGATCATCATCGAGGCCAAGAAGCTCGGCACTCAACTGGACTTCAAGGTCCGCCAGCAAGTCACGGGCTATTGCCAGGAAGAGGGCATTCCCTATGCGGTCATCACCGATGGCCGACTCTGGGAGCTGTACGACGTGTTCAAGCCCGTCGCGATGAAGGACTCGATCGTCACCACTCTCGACCTTGGAGAGGCACCCGCGACGACAGCTCTCAAGGCGCTTGCTCTGTGGCGGTCTGGCGTGGCGGCTGGCTACATCACGACAGGTCTAGCCCCCGTACTAGACGAACTGTCGCAGGTCACCGACCGAACATTGACTGCAACGACCCTGCCCTCCGTGGGAGGAGAATGGCAGGAACTGTCCAGTTTCTCTCCGACGAGCGGGAGCAAACCACTAGCGGTGCGATTACCGGGCGATGTAGAGGTGGATACGAGGGGATGGGGGGATTTCATCGCTGAGATTGGCCGCTGGCTACACGAGAATGGCCATCTGGAGTCGTCACTACTGCCGATCCAGCGCAGCGTAAACTCTTACGTGGTTTCTGCAGCTCCAGTCAATCCCAATGGCAAGAGATTCTCCGCTTTCAGGAAGATCGGCCCGTTCTACGCCAACGTGAATCTCACCTCGGTTGCTCTGGTTCGCAATGCACGCACGATGATTAAGCAGACCGGTCAGGATCCATCTCACTTCGCGGTGAAGCTGCAGTAGGCGGAGGCCGAGCGGATCCCTGCATGACGCACGGACCGGGGAGCCCCCCTCTGCCTTCGGCATCTCCCCCCGCTTCGCGGGGGGAGAGGGGAAGAGGAGCGGGTCCCCGCGTGAAGCGGGAACTGGACCGGTCTACGTGCGTTGGCCGAACTCTCGGCTGGTGTCGACGACGGCGATGGCGGCGATGCCTTCCTCGGAGGACATCACCTTGACTCCCTTGGAGGAGCGGCCGACCTGGCGGATCTGTTGGACCTCGGTACGAAGGATTTTGCCGTCGCCGGAGATCACGACCAGTTCCTCGTCGCCGCGGACCACGGCCATGCCGACGACCGGGCCGGTCTCGTCGGTCACCTTGTGACCGATGTTGCCTTTGATTCCCCGGCCCTTGGCTTGATACTCCGTCTCGGGCGTACGCTTGCCGAAGCCGCCGGCGGTGACCGTCAGCACCTCCGTGCCAGGATGTATCGCCTGCAGGCCGATCAACTCGTCCTCGTCGGGCACGACGATTCCCCGAACCCCACCCGAGATACGCGAAGCTTCTCGAAGCTTGTCCACTGAGAAACGCGCGACCTGACCTTTCTGCGTGGCCACGATGACATCGTCACCGGCGTGAGCGAACGCGGCTTCGACAAGCTCGTCCGCATCATCGAGGTTGAACGCCTGCAATCCGCTGCGGCGCACTCGCTGGAAGTTGGAAAGCCTGGTCTTCTTCACTTCACCGCGCTTCGTACCCAGGATGATGTAGTCGTCTTCGAACGACTCGACCGGGATGATCGTGGTGACCTGCTCGTCAAGTTGGAGTTCGACGACATTGCGCACGGGCAGCCCTCGCCATTCGCGGGAGCGGGCTTCGATCTCGTGCGCCTGGAGGCCGTAGACGCGGCCGCGGGAGGTGAAGAGCAGGAGATGGTCGTGCGTGTCGCAGGCGATCAGGCGGTGCGGCGCCTCGACCGCCGTCGTGCCGTTCTTGCGTTCGATTCCCTTGACGCCCTTGCCGCCGCGACGCTGGGAACGGAAGGCGTCGACCGGCTGTCGCTTGATGTATCCGTGCCGCGTGAGCGTGACGACCGACGACTGGTGAGGGACGAGATCGGCCTCGCTGAACTGTTCGACCGACTTGGAGATGACACGGGTCTTGCGTTCTTCGCCGTAGGTCTCAACGAGTTCGTCCATGTCTTCGGCGATCAGTCCGTCAATCTTCTTTGGGTCTGCGAGCAGGCCTTCGAGGTACTCGATCGTCTCAGTCAGCTCCTGGTACTCCTCTTCCAACTTGGTGCGCTCCAGTTGGGCCAGGCGTCGCAGTTGCATTTCCAGCACGGCCTGGGCCTGGCGCTGGGAGAGGTCGAACGGATCCTCTTGGAGTCGGTCGCGCGCTGCCTCCGCCGACTCGGCGGCGCGGATTGCGGCGATGATCGCATCGATGTTCTCGATCGCCTTGAGCAGGCCTTCGACGATGTGATGACGGTCCTTCGCCTTGTCCAGCTCGAACTCGGTGCGCCGCGTGATGATCGTCTGTCGATGACGAATGAACTCGCGTAGCAGTTGGAAGAGCGTAAGCGTGCGAGGACGGTTGTCAACCAATGCGACGAAGTTGCCGCTGTACTGAGACTGCAGCGCGGTCGACTTGTAAAGCTGCGCGAGAATCGACTGTACGTGGCCGTCGCGAGTCAACTCGACGACCAGCCGCATCCCGTGTCGATCCGACTCGTCTCGCAGGTCGCGGATGCCCTCGATCTTCTTGTCCCGCACCATGGCGGCGATCTGCTCGATGATGCGAATCTTGTTGGCCTGGTAAGGGATCTCGGTAAAGATGATCTGCAGCCGATTGCCGCTCGTGGTTTCTTCCAGGTGATGATGTGCCCGAACCGTAAACCCGCCACGACCGGTTCCGTAGAGGCGACGCAAATGCTCTTCGTTTTCGCCGGCGAACAGACTCCCGGCAGTGGGAAAGTCCGGACCCTTGATGTGTTGCAGCACATCGTCGAGTGTGGCTTGCTCGTTGCCCAAGATTTCCTTGATTGCTCCGGCCAGTTCGGTCAGGTTGTGCGGCGGGATGTCGCAGGCCATCGCAACAGCAATGCCGGCAGCTCCGTTCAGTAACAGGTTTGGCGCTCGGCCTGGTAGTACTGTCGGCTCGTTAAGTGATTCGTCGAAGTTGGGACTGAAGTCAACCGTATTCTTGTCGAGGTCGGACAGCATCTGCTCGGCGAGACGCGACAGCCGCGCTTCCGTATAACGCATCGCCGCGGGTGGATCGTTATCTATCGAGCCGAAGTTGCCCTGTCCGTCGATCAGTGGATGGCGAAGCGAAAAGTCTTGTGCCATCCGAACCATAGCGTCATATACGGGTTGATCGGAGTGAGGATGATACTTACCGAGCACCTCGCCGACGATACGGGCGGACTTGCGATGCGGCTGGTTGGCCCTCATGCCGAGGTCGTCCATCGCATACAGGATGCGTCTCTGGACTGGCTTCAACCCGTCGCGGGCGTCGGGCAACGCGCGGGAGATTATCACGCTCATCGCGTAGTCGAGATAAGACGAACTCATCTCATCGACGAGGGTACGCGTCGGTGGATCGGGAGCGGTCTGTTCGGTAACCAAGATGCAACTCCAGCAGTCGCTTCTAGTCACACATTCTAGCACAAATCGGACATAAATTGCGGGTCAATCTTGTGATGCACAGGCCGACGCGGGATGATCCGCCAACCTGAAGGAATGGGGTTCACGAGCCGGCTGGCGTTGCCGGGATCCAGGTCGACTTGTTGGCTTAGGGCTGGACGGTAGACATTCAGCCAGACTGGCTCATCGTTGCGGATGAGCAGCGAGTCGAACCACCACGCGTAGATCTCTCTCGGCTTCTTCCACTGCGAGGAACACTGCGCGGCCGAGGCTAGATTGCTATCCCCGACGAGCGCGTATCGCGGTCCCTCGCTAGCCGAGATGACGTTGAGCTGCTCGATCGTCAACCACTGCAGCCAGGTCAGACAGACTGCGCCGGGTCGGCTGGCGAGCGTGACCGGCACGTAGCCCTTGCGCGAGCGCACGGGACAGTAGGCGACGTCGAATCCGTGCAGGATCGTCGGGAGGAGCGGAATGCCCTGCAGATCGGCGGCCGTCCCTTCGAGCTTGTCGGCGAGTTGGCGGGGGTATGCGTTGCTGCCGACCGCGAGCAGCGGAATGCGTCCGCTGGTGTCGATCGGACCAGTCAGCGGGAAACACTTGCCGGCGCGGTAGCACAGCGGTCCCCGGTTGACGCGATTGCGGGCGTCGGGATAGAGCGCAGGGACCTCTGCCAACGCGGGCCAGGATCGGGTGGACGTCGTGCGAGGCATGGCCACACGCTAGCGCTCGATGCCGCTAGCCAGAGTCGGCGCTAGGCTCACCTGTGGACTCGGAGAGCGAGGACTCGACCATGATGCGATATCGCAAGCTGGGCCGTACGGGACTGGTAGTGTCCGAGATTGGGCTCGGAGGCGGAGGGATCGGCCATGTCTGGGGGGAGACGACGGATGAGGCGATCGCCGAGACGATTGCGCTGGCCATCTCGGAGGGAATCAACTTCTACGACGTGGCGCCCGGCTATGGCAACGGCGCGGCGGAGCGCAACCTGGGGCGGGCGCTGCTGGAGGCGCCACAGGGAGTCGGCCGCGACATGCTGGTCGCGACCAAGGTCGCTCTGAGCCAGGACGACCTGGACGACGTCCCGGGCGCGGTGCAACGCGGCATCCATGAGTCGCTCGAACGTCTGCGCCGCGAGCGGATCGACGTCTTCCAGTTGCACAACACGATCACGTCCGAGCGAGGGCACTACCGCCGTTCGATTTCGGTGGGCGATGCGATGCTCGCCATCGAGACACTGCAACGTCTGAAGCAAGATGGGCTGACTCGATTCATCGGCATCACCGGCATGGGCGAGGCTGAGCGCGTGCGCGAGGTCCTGCGCCGCGCCGAGCTGGACACAGTGCAGTGCTACTACAACCTGCTCAATGACTCGAACGCGCGACCGCTGCCGGCGGGCTCCGGCTTGCACGATCACGGTCAACTGCTGCCGCTGGCAGCGGATTTGGGTCTGGGCGTGATTGGGATTCGCAATCTCTCGGGCGGGGCGTTGTCGAGCGGGCTCGACCGCGAAGTCGATCCGCAGTCGCTGGTCGGCATGGACGCCAGGCGAGCGGAGACGTTGCGATTCCTCGAGTCGGACGGCGTCGCGCTGTCGCGCTGGTCGGCCAGGTTCGCATTGCAACAGCCGGCGATCTCAAGTGTCGTGCCGGGCGTGAAGAACATTGAAGAGCTCGCCGACCAGATCGCGTCCGTGGACATGCCGGACATCGGTAACGATCTGCTCGCGCGAATCGACGCTCTGCGGGCTGAAGACTTCGGACTGCCGCAACCCGACGACCGCGTGTTGTAGGCGCAACAGGCGTCAGACCGGTTGACGCCTTCGTAACGTAGATCCGCCGAGCGGTTGTAGCCTGATTGCAGAGTGGAAGGGCGATCCGTGAGCGAGACCGAGATCCCGGACATCGTAATCCGCCGCCTGCCGCTCTATGCGCGCGAACTGGGATTGCTGGCGGGCGAGGGACGCGATTTCATCTCGTCCCAGGAGTTGGGACAGCGCCTGGGCGTGACACCGGCGCAGATTCGCAAGGATCTGTCATACTTCGGTCGCTTCGGCAAGCGCGGCCGCGGCTATGAAGTGCTCGGCCTGCGCGACAGGCTGCGAAGCATTCTTGGCCTCAACGGGCGGGTCAAGGAGATGGTGCTCGTTGGAGTCGGTCAGTTGGGCAGAGCGGTGCTGGGTTATGCCGGATTCCGCAGGGGCGGCTTCGAGGTGGTGCGGGTGTTCGATTCCGACCCGAAACAGATCGGCCGCGACGTCGAGAGCCATCGGGTTGCCGATGTTGTCACGCTGCCCGAGTACCTAAAGCGCACTCGCGTCTCGATGGGCATTGTTGCGGTGCCGGCCGAAGCAGCGCCTTCGGTGATCGACATGCTCGTCTCGGGTGGAGTTCGAGCAATACTCAGCTATGCGCCGATCACCACCAGCGTTCCGCCTGATGTCCATCTCCGCCAGATTGACCCCGTCATGGAGTTGGAAAGCATGGCCTACTACCTCGAGGAGCCATTTGACGGCTACGTTGAGGATCACCAGTAGCGACCTGGCCGGCGGCGTGGCCGGCGGCGTGGCCGGCTAGCGCGCTTCAGCCCCGCTGAGCGCGCTCTCCTGAGCCAGCAGGTTAGGACCGACGATGTCCAGGTTGTCCAGCGCCTCAGCCGCTCCGAGCGCGACGGCATCCTCGGCGTTGTCCGCGATCGTGACCGGGATGCCAACCTGGTCGGCGAGGTAGGCCTCGATCCCGTGCAGACGGGCCGCCGCTCCGGTCAGCAACATGCCTCGATCGATGATGTCGGCTGTCAACTCTGGCGGCGTCCGCTCCAGGGTGCTGCGCGTCACCTCGATGAAGGTCTGAAGCACTTGCTGCACCGATGGCACAAGTTCGTTTGCGGTGATTGTCACGCTGCGCGGCATGCCGGTGGACTGATCGCGTCCGCGAACCTCAGCACGGATCGGGTCGTCAATCGGAACCGCGGATGCCGAAGCGAACTTGAGCTCCTCTGCGGTAGGTTCGCCGATGAGCAGGCTATGGCGGCGTTTAATGTGCTCGCTGATGGCCTCGGTGACCATCTGCCCGCCAACACGGGCTGACTCCCAGACAACGACGCCGTACATCGAAAGCACGGCGGCCTCCGAACGGCCGGCGCCGAGGTTGCCAATCAGCGCGCCGCGGGCGTCGCCCATCGGCACGCCGGCGCCGATCGCGGCGGCCAGCGGGTTCGCGATCATGTGGGCCGGCCGTCGAGCGCCGGCTTGTTCGGCCGCGTCGCGGACCGCGCGCTGCTCGACATTGGTAACTCCCGCCGGCGTGGCGATCATCACCTCCGGGCGTACGAGATTGAAGCGACCGGTCACTTGTCCCATGTAGTAGCGCAACAGCGCCTCGACGATTCGGTAGTCGTCAATCACGCCCTCACGCATGGGATTGACCACGGTGACCGACTCAGGCGTGCGGCCGATCATATCGGCTGCGTCTGAGCCGGCGGCGAGAACAGCATTCTCGGAGGCGGACAGTGTGACGACGGTTGGTTCGTCGATCACGATTCTTCCGCCGCGACCAGGAATAGCGATGCGAAGCCTGGAGGTTCCGAGATCGATTCCAAGTCGCCTGGTGAAGAGCATGTTGTCCTGAGGGTCGGTTGGCTGCTGGGTTGTACCTAGCGTATGGCGACGCTCTATGGGGTCAATGGGCAAGTGTACCCGGGCCGGGAACCTGCTCGATGTCCGCGCCGAGCTCGCGGAGTTGGCCAGGCAGGTCGGCGTAGCCGCGGGCGAGGTGCTCCACGCCATATACGCGGCTTTCGCCTTTGGCTGCGAGGGAGGCGACGATCAGCGCCGCAGTTGCGCGGATGTCGCTGCCGCGAACCACGGCGGCCGAGAGGGGCGTGGGTCCGATGATCACGGGCGCCGCTCCGCCGGCGATGATGTTGGCGCCGAACTTGCGCAGCTCGTCCAGATGCTGCATCCGGTTCTCGAAGACGCGCTCATGCACAATCGATGTGCCTTGCACCTGGGTCAGCAGCGCCGTGATTGGGGCCTGCAGGTCGGTGGCGAAACCGGGAAAGGGCAGCGCCTGCAGGTTGGTGGCCCGTAGGTCGGCATCTGCGGGAACGCTGAGCTCCAGCTCGTCGACGCTGCGCCGGATGCTGACGCCTACCTCCTGGAGCCGAGCCAGGAGCGCCTCGTTGTGGGCGGGTTCGACCTGCCGCAGACAAACCTCGCCGCGAGTCACTGCGGCCGCGATGAGCAGCGTTCCGGTCTCGATTCTGTCGGGAATCAACTCGTGGTCTGCGCCGGACAGGTGTTCGACGCCGTCAACTGTGACCGTGTGCCGGCCGGCGCCGGAGACCCGCGCGCCCATCCGGTTCAGCATGTCGGCAAGGCAAACGATTTCCGGCTCCATCGCTGCGTTGACGATACGCGTGCGCCCCCTTGCGAGTGCGGCGGCGAGCAGCAGATTTTCGGTGCCCAGAACGCTGGGGTAGTCGAGCACGATGGTCGCCCCACGGAGGCGGTCAGGCGCTTCCGCTATTGTGCGTCCTCCGATCGATTCAACGGTTGCTCCCAGCGCGCGAAATCCAGCGAGGTGAACGTCGATCGGCCGAGAACCGATCACGTCTCCGCCCGGGGCGCCGCAAGTCGCTCGGCCGGTTCGAGTCAGCAGCGGTCCCATGATCAGGAATGAGGCGCGAAGCGCGGCGGCAAGTTCGTCCGGAGGCGAGCCGCCGCATACTCCGCTGGGATCGACCATCACTTCGCCGTCGTCATACCTGGCTTCGACGCCAATGTGGCCGAGGATGTCGACCAGACGATGGACATCCTCGATGTCGGGCACGCGCCGGATGGTGGACGGTTGATCGGAAAGCAGCGCAGCCGCGAGACAGGGAAGGGCGGCGTTCTTCGCGCCATTGACGCTCAGTTCGCCACGCAACCGACGACAACCCGAAATGTGCAAGTACGACTCGGGGTCAACGCTCATTCTCTGACTGTAGCGGGAATCGTTCGGAACTCAGTTGCGTAGAGGCTTCTGAGACTGTTGCAACACATCCACATCCGTCACTCCAGGCTCGGCCTGGAATCTCGTTCGGGATCCGCATCCAGCTTGTGGCAGGGAGATTCCCGCATTCGCGGGAATCACGGATGTGAACGACGCGGGAACGACCGATGTGGAGTTCGCGGGGCTCATTCAGCAGCCTGCCAGGCAAGCAGTTCAACGCCGAGCGAGTCCGCGCCTGAAACAGGGACTGGACCCCAAATGAAGCGAATGGATGAGCGTTGGTCTCCTACGAGCGCGACATCTCGCGACCTCCGCCACCACGGCGGCGGCGATGTTCAAGGACACGGAGGCGCTGGAGGGAGCGGGCGAGGGCGGCCTGGGCGCGGGCGCGGTCGGCGTCGGAGGCCTGTTCGAGGCGTTCGAGCGCGCGTTGGCGCGCTTGTTCGGCGCGTTCGGCGTCAATCTCAGATCCATGTTCGGCCGCATCGGCCAGAACAGTGACCTCGTCCGAGTGGACCTCGAGGAAGCCGCCGCTGACGAAGAACTCCTCCACGTCGTTGCCGGTTTTGACTCGCAACTCGCCGGGAGCGAGCGAAGTGATTAGCGGCGCGTGATTTGGCAGGATGCCGAGTTCACCGAGCGAGCCGGGCGCGATGACCTCGTCAACGTCCTCCTGGCGCAGGAGGCGCCGTTCGCCGGTGATGATCTCGAGTGTGAGCGGCATGGTGGTGTTCCTTCTGCCAAGTTCGTCATACTCGCGCTTGCCGCGCGTATCTCGACGCGTTCACGACGGCGCTGCTCTACTCGTCGAGATTGCCGAGGCAAGCTCGGCAATGACGACTTAGGCGGCCGCCTCTTCGGAGATGCGGGCGCCCTTGTCGACGGCCTGCTCGATCGTGCCGACGTTGAAGAACGCCTGCTCCGGAAGGCCGTCGTGGGTGCCGTCGAGGATCTCGCGGAAGCCGCGCACCGTGTCGCGGACCGAGACGTACTCGCCGCTCAGACCGGTGAACTGCTCGGCGACGAAGAACGGCTGGGTCAGGTAGCGCTGGATGCGCCGCGCGCGGGCGACCGTCTGCTTGTCTTCCTCGGAGAGCTCGTCGACGCCGAGGATGGCGATGATGTCCTGCAGGTCCTTGAAGCGCTGCAGCACGCGCTGCACCTCGCGGGCCACGTCGTAGTGTTCCTGGCCAACAATCTTGGGGTCGAGCGCGCGGCTGAACGAAGTCAGCGGGTCGACGGCGGGGTAGAAGCCCTGCGAGGCGATCGCGCGCTCGAGCGCAACCACGGCGTCGAGGTGGCCGAACGTCGTGGCCACGCCAGGGTCGGTGTAGTCGTCGGCGGGCACGTAGATCGCCTGGAAGGAAGTGATAGATCCCTTGTTGGTCGAGGTGATGCGCTCTTCCAGCTCGCCCATCTCGGTGGACAGGGTCGGCTGGTAACCGACAGCCGAGGGCATCCGACCGAGCAGCGCGGAGACTTCCTGGCCGGCGAGCGTGTAGCGGTAGATGTTGTCGATGAAGAGCAGCACGTCCTGGCCCTGCTCGTCGCGGAAGTGCTCGGCGAAGGTGAGGCCGGTCAGCGCGACACGCAGGCGCACGCCGGGCGGCTCGTTCATCTGACCGAAGACCAACACGGTCTTGTCGAGCACGCCCGACTCGCGCATTTCGTGCCAGAGGTCGTTGCCCTCGCGCGAGCGCTCGCCCACTCCGGCGAAGACGGAGTAGCCGCCGTGCTCGGTGGCGATGTTGCGAATCAGCTCCTGGATGACGACGGTCTTGCCGACGCCGGCGCCGCCGTAGGCGCCGATCTTGCCGCCACGGGTGAAGGGGCAAATCAGGTCGACGACCTTGATTCCGGTCTCGAGGATGGTCGTCTCGGAAGCCTGTTCCTCGAACGTGGGCGGATTGCGGTGAATCGGCGAGCGGACGCCGTCCGAGGGCATCTCGCCCAGGCCGTCCAGCGGTTCGCCGAGGACGTTGAAGAGGCGGCCCAGCGCGACTTCTCCGACCGGAACGGCAATCGGCTGGCCGAGGTCGGCCGCGTTGTCGCCGCGCTTCATGCCGTCGGTCGAGTCCATCGCCAGGCAGCGGGCGCGGTTGTTGCCGAGGTGCTGCTGCACCTCGGTCACGACCTGTGTGCCGCTGCCCATCGTGATCGTGACGCCGCTGAACAGCGCCGGCAGGCTGTCGGGCGGGAACTCGACATCCACAACGGTACCAATGACCTGAACCACTCTGCCGTCAGCCATGTCAGTCTCCCATCTGCGAGCTGCCCGAAGTGCTCATGTCGTTCCGACGAGGTCGGGCGACTCTGCGGACAACCATGTGAGCTTGAATTCTGTGAGATCGTCGACCTGCCAGTTGCTGGCAAGATCGAGATCATTGGTCAGTTCGCTGCGCACGAGCACGACGCGCATGCCGGCCGCGCTGGCGGACTCGACGCCTGCGGGGGCGTCTTCGATTGCGATGCAATCGGTTGGATCCATGCCGAGTTTCTCTGCTGCCTTCAGGTAAATCTCAGGGGAAGGCTTGCCCATCGAGACCTCGTCGCCGGCGGTGGTCTGGTCGAAGTAGTCGCTCAATCCGGCGCCCTCAAGCGCGGCGTCGACCCACATCCGGTGCGACGAGCTGGCGACCGCGATCGGCACTCCGGCCTCGCGAAGCTGCTCGACCAGCTCCCTCGCTCCGCGGATCAGCGGCGCGCCGGCCTGGTAGTGGGCGAGCACATCGGCGTTGTAGCGCGCTTCAAACTCGGCGAGCGTCATCGTAATCGGGTAGCGCTCGCAGAGTTCGTCCCAGGTGCTGGTCAGCGTGGTACCCAGATAGCGGGCGTAGTCGTCATACGGGAAGTCGACGCCCTGCTCGGCCAACGCCTGACGGACGGCTTCGTAATGCAGCGGCTCGGAGTCGAGCAGGACGCCGTCCATGTCGAAGATCACTGCTGACGACGGTGACGCCATGAGTTAGCCCTTGAGCGCCTCGACGCCGCCGGTGATGTCGAGCAGTTCGGAGGTGATCTGCTCCTGGCGGGCCTTGTTGTAGACGAGTGTGAGGTCGGAGATCATGTCGTTCGCCGCGTCGGTCGCGTTGCGCATGGCGACCATGCGAGCGGACTGCTCGGAGGCGGCGGCTTCGAGCACTGCCTGGTAGACGAGCAGGTCGACGTAGCGGGGCAGCAGGTGAGCCAGCACCTCTTGCGGCGAGGGCTCGAAGATGTACTGCGTCTCGCCCGATGAGTCCTCGTCGCTGGGAGGCGGCTCGACTGGGAGAATCGGCACCGTGATTGGAACCTGCGAAACCGTGTTGATGAAGGAGGCGTAGACCAGCAACACCTGGTCGACCCGGCCCTCGGTGTAGTCGTCGATGGCGATGCGGGAGATTGGCTGCGTCTCGGCCATGCCCGGATAGTCGCCCAGCTCCTGGAAGCTGGCGCGGAAGTTGATGCCGAAGCGCTGGAAGTAGTCACCACCCTTGCGACCCACCGGGATCATCGAGATGTCGCCCGATCCGTCCGTCTGGGGACCAAGGACGATCTCTCCTGTGTGCCGTTCGAGGTTGGCGATCAGCCCGCCGCAGAGACCTCGGTCGGGGGTAATCAGGATGACCGTGGTCTCATTGATGTCGCGGCGTTCAAGTAACGGATGGGCTGTCTCGGGGTCGCCGGCGACCGTGGAGAGCTGACCGAGCACAGACTGCATCTTTTCGGCGTAGGGCCGAGCCTGGAGCGCGCGGTCCTGGGCGCGGCGCATCTTCGATGCGGCGACAAGCTGGATCGCGTTGGTGATCTTGGCCGTGTTCTCGACCGAGCGGATGCGCCGCCGGATTTCTCGGGTGTTGGCCATCTGCCCCTACTGCTCTCTGTTGCGCTCCGCTGCTGTCTCTGGCTCGCCCTCCAGCCTAGAAGGGCACGGTGTCCTTGAACGTCTGCAGGGCCGTCGAAAGCGCCGCCTGATCGTCGTCGGAGAGCTGACCCGACTCGCCAATCCCACTGAGCAAGTCGCGGTGCGATGTGTTGAGGTAGTCGCTGGCGCCGTTGGCGAAGTCGTTGACTTTGTTGACTGGTACGTCGTCGAGCACGCCCGAGTTGGCGGCATAGAGCAGCGCCACCTGGGTCGACATCGGCAAGGGCTGTTGCTCTGGCTGGACAAGCAGCGCGGAAAGCCGCTGGCCGCGTTCGAGCTGGCGGCGGGTCGCCGCGTCGAGGTCGGAGGTGCCGAACTGGGCGAAGGCCTGCAGTTCGCGGAACTGGGCCATGTCGATGCGGAGCTGACCGGCGACCGAGCGCATTGCGCGGCGCTGAGCCGAGCCGCCAACTCGCGAGACCGAGATACCGGCGTTGACGGCCGGTCGCTGACCGGCGTTGAACAGGTCGGCCTCGAGGAAGATCTGCCCGTCGGTGATCGAGATCACGTTGGTCGGGATGTAGGCGGAAACGTCGCCGGCCTGGGTCTCGATGATCGGCAGCGCCGTGATCGAGCCGCCGCCGTACTCGTCAGAGAGCTTGGCCGCGCGCTCGAGCAGGCGGGAGTGCAGGTAGAAGACGTCGCCGGGGTAGGCCTCGCGGCCCGGAGGGCGGCGCAGGAGGAGGGAGATCTGTCGATAGGCCCAAGCGTGCTTGGAGAGGTCGTCGTAGATGATCAGGGCGTCCTGGCCGCGCTCCATGAAGTACTCGGCCATCGCGACGCCGGAGTAGGGGGCGAGATACTGCTGCGCTGCCGACTCGGCCGAGGCAGCGTTGACCACGATCGTGTGGCCCATCGCGTCGTGCTCTTCGAGCGTGGCGACGACATTGGTCACCTTGGCCTGCTTCTGGCCGATGGCGACGTAGATGCAGATCAGGTCCTGACCCTTCTGGTTGATGATCGTGTCGATTGCGATCGACGATTTGCCGGTCTGGCGGTCGCCGATGATCAGCTCGCGCTGGCCGCGGCCGATGGGGATCTGGGAGTCGATCGCGAGAATGCCGGTCTGGACCGGGGTGTCGACCGAGGCTCGTGTGACCACGTTGGGAGCGATTCGTTCGACCGGGCGCGATTCTGCCGCGGCGATCGGGCCTTTGCCGTCAATCGGCTCGCCCAGCGCATTCACGACTCGACCGATCAGCGCTTCACCGACGGGGACCTCGGCGACGGTACCGGTAGAGCGAACCTCGTCGCCCTCTTCGATCACGCGGTAGTCGCCCATGATCACGGAGCCGACGATCTCTTCTTCCAGGTTCAGGGCCATGCCCATGACCGGGTCGGAGCCGTCCTTGGGACGGAACTCGAGCAGCTCGCCGGATAGAGCGCCGGCGAGGCCGTAGACGCGGGCGATCCCGTCGCCGGCTTCGACGACGGTGCCGACCTCAGCCGAGACGACCTGGCTCTCGAAGCCTTCGATCTGCTGCCGGATGATGGCGGCGACTTCTTCTGGTCGGACAGCCATGATGCTGACTCCTTCGGTGTGCTTAGCCCTGGGCGAGCGAGCGGCGCATGGTGGCGAGCCGCGTGCGAACGGATCCGTCGATGATGCGATCGCCGATCTGGACAACGGCGCCGCCAATGATCTGACTGTCGACCGTCTCATTGAGAGAGACGGTTTCGGCCTCGGTATAGCTGCGCACGGCGGCCTCGACGGCGGCGCGCGCTTCGTCTGACAGCGGCACCGCAGTGGTGACAGTCGCCTCGGCGATGCCGCGCACGTCGTTCAGTCGTTCGCGGAAGGCGTCGACAATCTGTGCTGCGAGGTTGGCGCGGCGCTTGCGCACGAGGAGCTTTGCGAAGTTGCTCGCGTTGCGCTGCACGTCGGGCAGCGCCTGGTCGAGCACCGCTTCCTTCTGCTCCTGCGTGACGCGGGTCGAGCTTAGGAATCCATAGACGGTCGGTTCGCTGAAGAGCTGGGCGATTTCGCCGAGATCGGACAGCCAGCGATCGTGCGACGCGGTGTCGTGGGCGATGCCGAAGACGGCGTCGGCGTAGCGTCGGGCGGCTGGGTCGCTCTGCGGCACGCTTGGCTCCTCGTCCTGTTCTGCGCCTGTTCCGTCAGTTCTGCTGCGACGACTCGGCGAGCACGTCGGCGATCAGGCGCTGGTGGTCGTCAGCGTCGAGCGACTGTTCAATCACGCGCTCGGCCGCGGCGATTGCCATGCCGGCGAACTCGTTGCGCAGTTGCTGGACCGCCTGATCGCGCTCCTGCTCGATTTCCGAGCGGGCGCGCTCGATGAGCTGATCGGCCTGCACGTTGGCATTCTCCCGTGCTTCGGCCTCGATCCGCTGAGCCAGCTCCTGGGCCTGTGCGACGAGGCGCTGAGCCTCTTCGCGACCCTGCTGGATTTCGGCGCGAGCTTCGGCTCGCGCTTCCTCTGCGGCTTCCTGGGCGCGCTCGGACGCGGTGAGGCCTTCTTCAATGCGCTTGCGCCGTTCCTCCAGCACCCGCCCCAGCGGCCTGTAGAGCAGGAAGACCAGGAGGGCGAAGAGGATGCCGAAACTGATGAAGTGGGTGATCAGTCCGGCCAGGTTGAGACCGAGGGCGTCCATACGGTCCTGCCAATCAAACTGTTCTCGCTGCCGTTCGCCTGGGCGCGCCGCGCGACTCGGACAGCGCGCGGGTCGGGCCGAGGCGAGCGGCGATGCTTCCGGTTCTCGACATCTGCCGAGAGGCTAGAAGACGAATCCAACCATTACGGCGACGACCAGCGAGTAAATCGCGATCGCCTCTGTGAAGGCGATACCAAGAATCATGTTGGTCTGGATCACGGGGGCGGCGTCGGGGTTGCGGCCGAGGGCTTCGAGTGCGCGTCCGGCGAGCATGCCGATGCCGAGCGCAGGTCCAATGGCGCCGAGTCCCATAGCCAGGGCAGCGCCGATGTACTTCATCCCGTCGTCGCCGATCTGCAGTATCAGGTCGAGCATTCCGTGTCCTCTCCGAGCGGTCTTCCGCGACCGCGCTACACGCTGGATTGTGTTTCGGCGGTCCCGTGTCGGTTCCGCCGCCGTGCCTCTGTTTCTGTACCGCCGTGCTGCTGTGCGCCTAGTGTTCTGCCACCTCGTCGTGGTGCTCGTCATGATCGCCGACCGCAGTCGAGGCGAAGACCAGCGTCAACATGGCGAAGACGAATGCCTGGATGAAGCCGACGAAGACCTCGAGTCCGAAAAAGACCGTCGGCACTACGAAGGCAACCAGGAACATCGAGATGAACAAGACCACTTCGCCGGCAAAGATGTTTCCGAACAGACGGAAGGTGAACGAGATCACGCGTCCGACCTCGGAGACGATCTCGAGTATTCCGACGAAGACGCCCATCGGCCCCTTGACGATGGCGTGCGAGCCGACGCCGATGTACTTGCCGAAGTTGGCACCGATCCCGACTCCGCGCATACCGAAGTACTGCACCGCGAGGAACGACCAGAGCGCCAGCGCCAGCGGCAGATTCACGTCGGACGCCAGGGCGCGGAAGATCGGGAAAATGTGGCCGACGGTCTCGCCGGCGAAGCCCTGGTCGTCCAGCTTCTGCACGAAACCGATGTGCGCCGTGTTGACCGTCGTCAGCGCGGCGTCGCCCGAGCAATCGCGGTCCTCGGACGGCAGGCAAATCGCGTCCTGGCCGTCGATGAAGACGGGCTCGGCGAAGGCGTCGTAGGAGAAGTCCCGCGGCGTGTCGAAGAGCGTGCGCGGCGGGACAATCTTGAAGCCGGTCCCGCTGAGAATCGGTCCGGTGGCGCGGACGAGCTCGGCGTCGGCAGCGGCCAGCGGCAGGTTGTAGAAGATCGCGTCATGGACGTACTTCTCGTCGACGCCAGCGGTCTCCAGGCGTTCGGCCAGGGCGTGCTCCAGGTCGGCGCCATGCAGGTCCGCGGGAAGCGGATCGGAGCGGAACTCGGCGCGCACGTGCGCCTCGACATCGCTGATATGGCCGTCCATCAACTCGGCAATGTGGAGGTCGGACTCGGCGTGGGTCTCCTGGAAGCTGCCGGTTTCGTAGTCGCTGAAGTGAATCGGCATGAAGAACGCGTTCTGGAACGTGTCATTGATCGCATCGATCTCTCCGCCCGACAGCTCGCGCTCGCCCGACTCGATGTCCTCGACCACATCAATGACGGAGATCTCCATCTCGTGCAGGTAGTGGTAGCGGTAGTTCTCTACGGGTCCGATGACGTTGTTCCAGGGGAACAGTGCGAACCAGTTGCCGATCAACAGGAAGATGAAGATGGTGAAGACGAAGGGGAAGAACTTCTTGCCGTTGCGCTCGCCGCCGACCTGCTGGGAGATGCCCATGAAGGCCTCGTAGATCGTCTCGACCAGGTTCTGGAATCCGGAGGGAACGAGCGCCGATTCAAGGTCCCGGGTGCGCCGCCAAACCAGGAAGGCGGCGAACGCAAGCAGGACGATCACCACCCAGGCGGAGAGAATCGTGTTAGTGACTTCGTAGGAGCCGATCGAGAAGACGGGTTCGGCGGCGAGGGCGATCACCGGTGACGGAGCGCGGACGACGAAGAAGCCGAAGACCGCGAACGCGAGGGTGGCGAAGATGATCAGGCGTCTTCGGCTCACGCGCGCTCCTCCTCATCCTGTTCATCGTCGGCGGGCGCGTCGTCGGACGGGCGCCGTTCGCATTCGCGTTGCTTCGCCTGAGCAGCGAAGAGGTCTTGCAGCATTCGATATCCGCCCCAGCCGGCTGCCGCCAGACCGAGGCCAAGTCCGACGAGCGTGAGCACGAAATCGGTGCCAAACTCGTCATCCAGCAGGACTCCACCGACAACGCCCAGCACAATGCAAGTGGCAACGTACCAGCCGATGCCCATGAGTTGCATGGCCGCAGGCCACTGTCTCACGGGTGTCCCCCTACCGGAGCAATGCGAAGATTATCACAAACTTCACTTGCGACAAGATTCGGCAAAGCCTGCGCGGGGAGTTTCTATGAATCCCGCCGCGCTGACCCGAGGTGTGTGTCAGGGGTTACTCGCAACGCCGCCGGCTCCTGGGGCGAGGCTGACCTCCAGCAAGGTGCTGTACAACTCCGCTTCCGTCACTCCTGGCTTTGCCTCGCATCTCGTTCCCTCTGCTGCCCTATGAAGACGGGCGAGATTCCCGCCTTCGCAGGAATGACGAATCAAGTGGTCGCAGGACTTTTCGGCAGCCTGCCATGAACAGCGCGCGCGAACGAACCAAAGTCGTCCCCGCGCTAGATGCGGGGGTGGGGCCTTGTCACGCCGGCCTCGTCGCGGCACCCCCGCCTGCGGAGACCCTTCCGAAACTCCCCTGTCCGTCATTCCAGGCTCTGCCTTGAATCTCGTTCGGCAACAGCGTTCATCTGCTGGGAGCGTGATTTCCGCCTCTGGCGGGAGTGACGAGATCAAGGGATGAGGGGCTTATGCGAATGTCTCCTCCGCGGACGAGGGGGGAAGTGGAGCGTTGCGCCCAAATGTCCATCGACTGGGAGGGACCTCTGTCCCCCTGCCGCCGTAGGCCTCCGTTTACTCGAAGTCGTCCATGTCGAGCGACTCGATGAAGTCGCGGAAGGCGGACATTTTCTCCAGCTCCTCGGGCTTCACCGGCTCCGGGCGGCCTCCCTCGTCGGTGGCCACGAGACCCTCGTCGTCGAGCAGCACACCGGCCTGATCGATCACTTCGTCTTCGACAAAAATGGGAGCCTCGGCGCGGACGGCGAGCGCGATCGCGTCGGACGGGCGCGTGTCTATCTCGACCTGCTGGTTGTTCACGTCGAGGAAGAGGCGGGCGTAGTAGGTGTCGTTGCGCACCTCGGTGACGACGACCTTGGTCACGCTGGCGCCGAGCTCTT
The DNA here is from genome assembly GCA_965211635.1 of Dehalococcoidia bacterium. Lineage (GTDB taxonomy): Bacteria > Chloroflexota > Dehalococcoidia > Bin125 > Bin125 > Bin125. The sequence continues at coordinate 2,727,165 of OZ242948.1, read as the reverse complement.
GCATCACGTTGGTCATCAGATCGTGGGTCATCGGTCGCTGGACCGAGACATTCTGCAGGCGAATCGCGATCGCGTCCGCCTCTGCGGCGCCGATGTAGATGGTCAGGTAGCGGTCGGCATCTTTCTCCTTGAGCACGACCACGCGGTTGTAGTTCATCAGGGAGACGCGAAGCGCTTCGATGGTGACTTCCTTCATGTCGCCTTGCCCTCCATCTGGCCCTCCATCTCGTCCTCCATATGGTCTCTGCCGTGTCAGATTAGCGTAGGCCGAACGATGCGGAAGGGAACGGCGCAGGGCTGATCTTCGGGCGTCTCCGAAGGCCAGGTGAATCACTCCACAGATTCGGGCGGTGGACTGGTCGGACCGCCGCGGCCCAGCCAGAGCGAGCCCAGGGTGATTGCGAACAGCCCACCGGCGAGCAGGAACAGACCCTGGCGCACGCCGGCGGCGTCGGAAACGCCGCCGACCAACAGCAACGCCAGCATCGAGACCGCATTGGCCAGCATCATCTGCGCGGAGAACAGGCGTCCGCGCATCTCCGGCGGCGAGCGCTCTTGCAGCAGCGTCTGCGCTGGAGCGTTGACCATGGCGTAGGCGAGACCCAAGGGAAACGCCATGATCAACGTCGCCGCGAGCAGCCAGTCCTGCGTCGACCCTGTCGAGCGGAGGAAGTCGAGCACGCCGAACAAGGTGACGATCACTGTGATCACGGCGAGACCAACCGAGGCCATCGCGGCGATCCGGAATCTGCGGCCCAGCCAGGGCACGCAGACCAGCGCCAGCAGCGCCCCGAATCCGGTCGGCCAGAAGACGAAGACGGCGTCCTCTTCGGCCCGGCCCAGCACGTCGTGCACGAACTGGGGCACCAGGACCGCGAACATAAACAGCATCATCACGCCCGAGATGAGTTGAATCATGGCCAGCGCGGTCAACCGATCGCGCCAGACCAGGGCGCCGGTGGATCTGATGTCGTGCAGCGTTGTCGCGAAGGCTGCGCGGATCTGGCCGACATCCTCCGAGACCCGGTGGGGAATGTGACCGAACGGCGTCAGCGGCGGCAGCAAGGCCAACAACACCGCGGAGCAAAGCAGGGCAACGGCGCTGAGGATGTACGACGCGTCAAAGCCCAACACCTTGAGCATGATCGGCGCGAGCACGACCAGTCCGATCAGTTGCATCGAGGTTGCGGTGAACTGAAAGGCCGAGTTGGCTGAGAGCAACTGTTGGCGGGCCACGAATCGCGGCAGCGCCGCCGCTCCGGCCGGGACAGCGAACTGGCCAGCCAGGGCCGTTCCAAAGGCAACCGCATAGACCGCGCCGACCGAGACGTTGTCGGCCAGCAACAGCAGCGCGGTCAGTCCGGCGCGAACAATCACGGCGACGATCAGCACGCGTCGCTTGTCCAGGCGATCGAGCAGGACGCCGGCGATCGCGCCGGTCGCGACCGGCGGTGCCGCCAGGCAGATCACCAGCAGCGTCGAGGCGAACGGCGATCCGGTCTGTTCGAGCACCCAGATTAGAAGCACGAACTGCAAGGCCGAGTTGATGATCAACTGGATGCTGGTCGCCGACCACAGAGCGAGGAAAGGCCGATTGCGGACAAGCGGGACCACGCCTGGATCGGGCCGCTGGTCCGTCTCGGCATCGGAAGAAGAGATCACGTCGGGCTGCGCAAGGGGTTGGCCGCATTGGCTGCGGCTCGCAACTCCGCTGCTGCTGCGCGGATATCCTCCTCGCCACCCGCATAGATCACGGAACGCGAAGCCGAGACCAGCAGTCCCCGACCGCGCGCATCGACGCCGGCCGCTACCGACGCCTCGAGATCGCCGCCCTGAGCGCCGATGCCTGGCAGCAGGATCGGCAGGTCGGGGCACAGCGCGCGTACCTGGGCGAGTTCCTCGGGCCAGGTAGCGCCGACGACCAGACCAAGATTGTCGTGGTGTTCAGCCGACCATCCACGAGCTTGGCCCGCGACGGCCTGATACAACGGCTCGCCCTCTGCAACCCGCAGTGACTGCAGATCGCCAGCGCCAGGGTTTGAAGTGCGACACAGGGCGAACGCGCCGCGCTCGGGTCGCTGGAGGAAGGGCGCGACGGCATCGCCGCCGAGGTAGGGATTGACGGTTAGCGCGTCCGCTCCGAACCATTCGAAGGCGGCCGTGGCGTACGCTTCGGCAGTGTTGCCAATGTCGTTGCGCTTGGCGTCCAGGATGACGAATGCAGTGGGCGCAATCCGGCGAATCGCCGCGACCGTGTCCTTGAGCGCCTGCCAGCCGACAGCGCCCGCCGCCTCATAGAAGGCCGACTGCGGCTTGTAGGCGCAGACCAGGTCGGCGGTCGCCTCAATCACGCGGGTGTTGAAGTTGAGGATCTGTTCGGCCTCAGTGCGATTCGGTTGTGGATCCAGCCCCACGCAGAGCAACGAGTCGGAGAACTCCATGGCGGAGACGAGTCGTTCTCGGAAAGTCGAAGCCGACATGACCTCAGCGTATCTCCCAGTCGGTCTCGTCGTAAGCTGCTGACGTGTCGGACGGAGATTCGCTCGAGGTCGAGGTGTATCTGCAGCCGCCGCCTGCGAGTGCGCTGAGCGGCGTCGCGGCTATCGTGCTGGACATCTTTCGAGCCACGACTGTTCATTCGGCGCTGTTCGCAGGCGGCGCCAGCGCCGTCTTTCCAGTCTCTGACTTCAGCTCCGGGGTCGCGCTGCGCAACCAACTAGAGAATGCCGTGCTGATCGGCGAGGTCGGCGCGCTTCCGCCGCCTGAGGCGGACTACGGTAACTCGCCGACCGAGTTCGCCTCGATGGATGTGGCCGGGTGGACGGTCGTCCACGTGACCAGCAATGGGACGCGGGCGCTAGTCGGCGCAGCAGAGGCCGACGTTGCGCTCTCCGGCTGCCTGCGCAATCTGGGCGCCTCGCTGGACTTTCTGCTGCAAGGCGGCGCGGCGCGGATCGCAATCGTCTGCAGCGGCGACCGCGGTGGGTCCGCGCCCTCAGTCGAGGATGCCTTCGCCGCAGGGGCTTATGTCGCAAGGCTCAGGCGACTGAGCCGGACAATCAAACTCGGCGGCGGGGCGCGCCTGGCGTTCAAGCTCTACCACGCGTACAGCCGAGCCCCCGCCCGAGCCTTTGCGGACTCACCGCACGGCGATCGTTTGAAGCGCCTCGGCTTCGGCGCGGATTTCAAGTACGCAGCCGCGATCGACGCCGATTCGTCGGTGATTCGTCTGGGATCCGATGCCTCGGGTCCCGTGCTGCGTGGGGTTTCAGGGCCTCAGGCGTCCCGTTGAGGAGTCATGCGCGTAAGTCGAATAACGTCGGCCCCGCGTAGGCGGGGCCGACTTTGGTCGGTTTGCGCGCACGCCTCCCGCGGGAGAAGGGATCGAAGCGGGACCTACGCGAGCCTCCCGGCGCGGGAAGCATGAGTGTGCTCTCACTGACTACCAGGCTGTCAGTTGTCCTTGAGCGCATCCCAGCTCTGGCGCATGGAGTTGATCTCAGCCCGGTCAGGTTGGCGACCGCCATAGCGAAACCTGCTGAACGCCTCCGAGATTCTCCTGGGCGTTGGGCTGTGATAGGCGCGCTCAAGCGCATCGGCAAACTGCAGCGGGGTGCGATGCACAGCGCGAATCTGACCCCTGGTCTCGGCATGTTTGAGCACGTCGAAGTAGAGCTCCGCAATCGGAGCATCTGCCGTATGAACTTCCGAGTGGCGGCGGAAGCGCGAACCCAGTCCCCTGAGTCCACCCAGCAGGTCGTCGACCAGATTGGCTTCCGACCAAAGCGACTCGCGCAGCTCTTCGGATCGAGTCTCGCGATTGACAAAGCGGCGAAAGAAGAAGAACGCCGCGATCGCAAACACCAGCACCGCCGCGATCCCGCCAAAGACGCGGGAGAGCACGATTCCTGGAGTGGGGTCGGGGTCGGACGCGCTCTGAGCGGCAATCTCGGCCGGGCGGCCGAGCCCTTCGCCGAGCTGTTCAAACACCTCCTGGTCCGGCGTTCCGATTGCGTCGCGAATCTGCTGGAAGAGCCAGAAAAACGGCCAGAGGATATAGGAGATGACGGTGATGATCGCTCGGATGACCGTGCCGATCACATCCAGCACCGGCTCGACGACGCCGGACCCCGCAATCAAGCCGACGATGCCGGTCACGATCAGCAGGAACAATGCGACCCCGATCACCAGGGCGACCAGCGTCGCAGCGACCGACGCTCCGGTCTGCACAGCGCCCAGTCCCTGCACCTGATCGGTGTTGGCGGCGTTCTTGAGCGCAACTGTGACCAGACCGACCATGACCCAAAGGATGCCCAGCCCGCGCACGTGATCGACCACGTTGCCGTTGTCGGCCAATGCCAGCGAAATCGCAATGATGATCAGGCTGTAGACCGCGTAGTTGGAAAACGAACGCTCGACCAACTCGCTTGAGCCCAGCGACACGCCGCGGAACCAGATCGGGATCAGCATCAGCCCGGCGAAGAGCTGGTCGATTTCGCCTGGGGCCTCGGTAGTCCCGTCGGCCAGCAACACGGTTTCGCGCCAGACGGGACTGGACGGACTGCCCAGCTCCAGCACCCAGGACATGTTCCAGATGCGCGCAGTCTCGGACAGATCGGCGGAGCCGATCACTTGAAGCGCGACCAGGGTGATGAAGAGTCCGTACCCGAATCGCCGCCCGCTCGAAAGTTCGCGGCTTCCCAGCCAGCGCGAAGCGGCGAAGCCCAGCAGGACCGTCCCGCCAACCGCCCAGACCGAGAGCGTCTCGCCGGCGTCGTAGGCCACGATTCGCGGGATGAGTTTAGCCAGGATGGTCAACAGCACGATCTCGCCCAGCAGGAGCGAGGCGGTATAGGCGGTCTCAATCCTTCGCGACGCGCGAGGCGCAACCTCAGCGGTGACGGCGCTCATCTCTCACCGTCCCGAACTGCCCGATCTGTGGGAGGCGCCCAGGGACTTTCGGCCTCGCGCGGCCCTTGCGCCAGCGTGGCGACGGCTGCCGGTACCGCCTCTCCAACGGCAAGTTCACCATCGGCGTAATCGTTGTTTGGCTCGTCCCCACCGACGAACGTGGGAAGATCGACATCGTCAGTCGGTTCGGGCGGGCGCCTACTGGCGTACAGCCGATCGGTTCGCGCCCAAGGCCCCGATTCGCCGACACGCTCGTAGTGCAAGCCTTCCAGGGCGGCTCGAATGTCGTACACGGGCGAATCGGCAAACGATGCCGGCGGGTCGTCGATGCCCACGTAGATCAACCCGATCTGCGCGCCGTGGCGCTTCAGCCGCATCAACGCCGACTCTAGTTCGGGCGTAAGCACGGCTGTGACCAGCGCCAGCGTGGAGCCATAGGTGAGCCGCTCCTCGCTGAGCATTCGCTCGATTCGGACCAGGGTGAACACATCTGCCATCGCCAAAGCCTCGAGGATGCGCGTCATCTGTCCCGGAGACCTCGAAGGCGGCACGCGGATCGCGGTGTCGTGACCCGGCCAAGTGCAGTTGGCCAGCAAGCCGACGGGGACACGTTCCTCCGAGTAGCCGTTGGCCAGCGACGCTGCGACCGAAACGGCACGCTCGAAGATGTCGCCGAAGAATCCTTGCCAGGCGTGAGGCAGCGTCGAGACATTGAGGGCGACCACGGCGATCAGGTCGGAGGAAGGGTCGTAGACACGAGACTGCAGAGCCTGACGCCGCGCTGTCGCTTTCCAATCGACCCTCTTCAGCGGGTCACCGGGCCGATAGTCGCGAATCGTCTGCAATCTGGTCGGGTCTTCGAACAGGCGCTCACCGCCTCGCTGATCGCCCTGCGGACGCAGCCTCGGCAGGCCGAGTCGATCGAGCGCGAGCACCTCAGGATAGATCCAGAGCGTATGTTCCGCATCGTCGGTCCGCTCTCGACGGTAGACGCCGAAGAAATCGCCTGACCTGAGATCGACGCGGGCGACCTGAAAGTGCCCCCGAGTGATCAGGGGAATCTGGAAGTTCCAGGTCAGGCGCTCGTACCAGCGCATCGAGGTTGAGCGAACTACCACGCCTTCCTGCGGCTCTGATTCGTGCAGCCGGCTGAACGGCTGGTTGGCGGGTTCGAGGATTTCCGGCAAGTTGATTCGCACCTGGAGTCCGGACAGCGGGATGATCTTGCGATTCTCCAGTCGCAGCGACAGATCGAGCGTCTCGCCGACAAAGGCATGGGTCTGGGAGATCTCGACGCTGGTCTGGAGACGATGGAGCGCGTAGCGAGCCCAGGTCCAGGCCGCCCAACCGGCGACCAGTACGGTCGCAGCGACGAGGGAGACGATGATCTCGCCGCTGGCGACCCCCAACAACACAACGATGACCGTGGCCGGAGCCCAGATGGCGCGGATGATCCTGTTGTCATGACGCAGGCCGAACTGCCCCGACTGAATCTTCTGTTCGCGCTCGTCCCGTCGAGACGCAGCCTCAACCTCCAACATCATGCCGCCACCCATCATCGTCATGGCGGTGTCCCTCGATCAGTTGTTCAGGGTGGGCATCTAGCTGCCGGCGGCAGCGGCCTCAATCGGTACCGGCACACGGCTCAGCATCTGGTCGAGCAGCGACTCGGGAGTCGACGATCGCAGTCTGGCGTCGGCCGAGAGCATCAACCGATGCGGCAGGACGACGCGGGCCATCTCCTGGACGTCGTCGGGGAGCACGTAGTCGCGACCGCGGATCGCGGCCAACGACCTTGTGGTTCTCAGCAGCGCCAGCGAAGCCCTCGGGGATGCGCCAAGCTCGAACGCCTTCTCTTGCCTCGAGGCCTGAACGATGGCCACGATGTATCCGCGCACCGCCTCGCTCACACGCACTTGTTCGACTGTCTTGACCATCAATCGCAGCCGCTCCGACTCAATCACCGGTTGCAGCTCTTCCAGGGGCTGAGCCCGCTCGAATCGAAGCAGGATTGCGTCCTCTTCCTCCGCGTTGGGGTAGCCCATCCGCAGCCGCAGCAGGAAGCGGTCGAGTTGCGCTTCAGGAAGTGGGAAGGTGCCTTCCAGCTCGACCGGGTTCTGCGTCGCGATGACCAGGAATGGACGCGGCATCGCCATCGTCTCGCCCTCGACCGTGAGCTGCCGCTCCTCCATCGCTTCGAGTAGTGCAGCCTGCGTTCTCGGCGAGGCGCGGTTGATCTCATCGGCCAACACGAGTTGAGCCAGGAGCGGCCCGGCGCGGAACTCAAACTCTCCCGACTTCTGGTTGTAGATGTTCACACCCGTCACGTCGGAGGGCAACAGGTCGGGCGTGAACTGGATGCGCCGGAACGAGCAGCCGATCGAGCGCGCGAACGATTTGGCGAGCATCGTCTTGCCCAGTCCGGGCACATCGTCGAGCAGGATGTGGCCTTCGGAGAGGATCGCGGCCAGCGTGTAATCGAGCACTTGCTCGCGCCCGACGATCACACGGCCGACGTTCTCGCGAACTTGGGCGGCCACTTCTGCGACATCGGACAGAGTCGGAGGCGCTAAAGCAGTGGTCATTCGGGAAGCGTACCAGCAGGCCTCAAACGTCAGACTTCCACCTCGGAGGGAGGTGTCACGAAGTGACGGAGGGGGCCTACCATCGGAGCGACGCGGCAACAGTGAGACGAGGTCGACATGCGGGCGGAAATCATCAGCATTGGCACGGAAATCCTGATGGGCGAGATCCTCGACACCAACGCCAACTACATGGCCCAAAGGCTGCCGGCGATGGGCATCGACCTCTACTTCATGCACCAGATCGGCGACAACCGGGAACGTCTGGTCGAGCTGATCCAGACGGCGAGAAGCCGTTCGGATGTCGTCATTCTCACCGGCGGACTCGGTCCGACCGAGGACGACATCACCCGCGACGCGATCGCCGAGGCGGTTGGCGAGGAGCCGTACGTCGTGCCGGAGCTGGAGGCGCATCTACGCAACTTCTTCGAGCGCCGCGGCGGTCGAATGCCGGAACAGAACGTGAAGCAGGCGACGATCATCCCATCGGGCGAGTCAATCCCCAATCCGCGCGGTACTGCGCCCGGCTGGTGGGTGGAGAAAGACGGCGCGATCATTGTCGCCATGCCCGGACCGCCCGCTGAAATGACCGGAATGTGGGAGAACGACGTCGCTCCTCGGCTCAAGTCACGTTCCGACGGAACCGTGTTGATCTCGCGCACGCTGAAGACCACCGGACTGGGCGAGTCGATGCTGGACGAGCTGCTCGGCGATCTGAGGCACGCCGAAGACCCGACCGTCGGCGTCTATCACAAGGCCGACGGCGTGCACGTGCGTCTGGCTTCTAAGGCCATCTACGAGGATGTCGCCCGCGAGCGCATCGCTCCCGTTGAGCAGCAGATCCGCTCGATGCTGGGCGAGGCAATCTGGGGCGCGGACGAAGATACGTTTCAGGAAGCGGTCGCGGCATTGCTCAAGGTTCGCGGCATGTCGATCGCGGTGATGGAGTCCTGCACCGGCGGCCTGCTGGCCAGCACGATCACCGATGTGCCCGGCGCCAGCGAGTACTTCCGCGGCGGGCTCGTCACCTACACCGCCGAGGCCAAGATCCAGTACGGGGTCGACGCGGGCATCATCGACGAGCACGGCGTCGTCTCGAACGAGACGGCCGCTGCGATGGCCGGCGCAGTGCGGCGTCAGTTCGACGCCGACATCGGCGTCGGTATCACCGGCGTCGCCGGGCCCGATCCGCACGGCGGCCAACCGGTCGGCGCCGTCTGTCTGGGGATCGAAGCCGCGAGTGAGAGCTACGCCACCGGCTACACCTTCGCCCAAACGCGCGCCGCGATCAAAGCCAGGGCGGTCACATCCGCGTTGACCCTCATCCGCCGAGCTGCTCTGGGAGAGCTGATGACCGGATCCTCGGGCGTCTATCGGCGGCTGTAGCAATGAGTGAGTTCAATCCTGATCCGCCTACAGCCCGCCCAGAGCGAAACAGCGCTGAACGTCGCTGCGTGGCACTTGCAGGTGTTGCTGACTGCTCTTGCGAGTCTCGACAGCAAGATCATGTTCGCGACTGCTCTCAATGTCGCTGGCTTGAGCGCACTGATCGGTGTTGCTGTTGCGGCCGATCCGGTCGACTGGCTGCTCTGGTTGGGTCTTGTTACGTCGGCGCTCTCCGTACTGTTGGGTTTTGCTCGGCTCTGGTCAGCGGAGTCGGAGCAGTTCCCATCACCAACAGAGGCGTTCCGAACATCGCTAGCGGTAATGGAGAGGGTTCCGCCTGAGCTCCAAGAGTCTCGAGAGAGGATTGAGAGCTTCCACACCATTCGGTCAGCGAGCTATAGGCTCGCGATGAACCTCCGCCGGCGGCATTGGCTACTTCGTGCCTTGATGATGTTAGGATCGGTGTCTCTCGCCGCCGCTGCGGCGGCAACCATCACGGCACTGAGTTGACAATGACCCTCAGGTGACCGTCTTACCTGGCTTGGTGCTAGTGGGCAGAGTGGCGACGAATTCCTCGTACTCCTTGCGCATCTTGCTCGTTCTCCGTTCGAAGGCGTACCACAGCACGAGTTCGAATCCGTCCTTCAACTTGGCCCACACGATGCTCCTCCTCCACTTCACCTCATTAGATTAGCCGAATCTGCAGCAGGCCATCCGCATCAACCTCTGCTGCCTCGCCGCGCACGACCAGCGCGTCGATGTGACCCGTCACCTCCGCCATTGCCTGCCAGAGCCGACGATCGGGCAGGCGTTTGAACATCGTCATCAGCAGCTCGTAGGGCGACTTCGGCCCCTCGGCGAGCATCTCCCTCAACTGGCCCTGTCGCTTGCGGTGATGGCGCCGCACCCGCTCAATCTCCTCCGCCACTTCGTCGGACGGCTCGCGGTGTCCGGGATACAGATGCTCGACTTTGAGCGCTTCGATCCGGTCCAGCGACTCGGCGAAGGCGGGCAGGCTGCGGAGGCGCTCGGGCGGCTCGACCGAGATGTCCCAGTGCCAGCCTGGGTTCGAGTTGAGCCCGGGAATCACCTGGTCACCGCTGAACAGCGCGCCCGTATCCGGCTCATAGAACACGCAGTTGCCCGGGGTGTGCCCCGGCGCCGAGATCAGCAGCACGCGGCGGTCGCCCAGGCGGATCTCCGCCCCGTCGGCGAGTTCCTCGTCGGCGCGGAACGGCGTCCCGCGGATCAGTCCCGGCCAGCGTTCGCGTCGCACCCCGCCGCCCGTGTTGTCGCCCGAGCGGAATGCCTGCCGCATCCGTTCGCGCGACTCTATGAACCCGGCAATCCGCTCTTCCGGCACACCGACGTGCCGCATGTGATCGAACACGTACTGCGTCTGGTAGCCGATGATGTTGCGCCCGTGCAGGAACGACTGCGCCTCCAGCTCCGAGGCCACCACTGGCACCCCCGCCTCCTGCCAGCGGAAGGCCAGCCCGCAATGGTCAATGTGCGCATGAGTGATCGCGACGTACTTCACGTCGCCGATGCTCAGACCCGCAGCGTCGAGCTGAGCTGCCAGCGCCACCCAGGCGCCGTCATAGTCCGGCCCCGCGTCGATCATGATCACGCCATCCGAGGTCGGCAGCGCATACGCCCAGTTATCGCCTAGCGCAATCGGCAGCACGCCATGTTCGGTGATCATCGAATCGGCCACGCGGCTATGCCTGCGGTCGGTCGGACTGATCGGACTCGGCATCCTCGGGATCGCCGGCGGCTGATGGATCACCGACGGCTTCGCCGCTCCGCGTAGTGGACTCCAGGCCTGGGATGTTCTTGATGCTGCCGACGATGTCGATGCCAGTCAGCGATTCGATCACTTCCGGGACCTGGGCGACCGTTCTGGTAATGTCGCGGGTCAGCTTGCTTGCACCGCCGGCGCCGTCGCCGCCACCGCCGAACATCACGATGCGGTCGGTCCGGGCCAGGGGCTGTGCGACCGCTTCAGCCACGGCCGGCAGGGTTTCAAGCACTTGCTGGATCACCGCCGCTTCGCCGTACTGCTTCCAGGCCTCCGCCTTGAGTTGCATCGCGGCGGCTTCGGCCGCGCCCTTCGCCTCGATGGCTTCCGCTTCGGCCTGACCCGTGAGCCGGATCACTTCCGCCTGCGCCTCACCCTGGCGACGCGTGGCTTCCGCCTCGGCGATCGCATTGGCGACGACCGCGTTGCGATCGCCCTCGGCGATCGTCTCGATTCTGTATCGTTCGGCCTCGGCCGGCTTGCGGACTGTTGCTTCGAGTTCTCTCTCTCGTCGCTGGATTTCCTGCTCCTGGAGTTCGATTTGCTTCGCGCGCTCGACGACGTCGATCTCCACTTCCTCCCGCCGAATCTCCTGCATCGTCTTGGCGCGTTGGAGTTCGTCGGCCAGGGCGGCCTCGGCTTGGCGCGCATTGACCTCCTGATCGTATGAGGCCTTCTGGACGTTGAAGCTCCGCTCCGACTCGGCGATGCGGGTCTCCGCCTCATAGGTCGCCGCTTCCTGCGCCCGCTTGGCCTCCGCCGAACGGATGCCGGCGTCACGCTCGGCCTCGGCCTGCCCAATCGTGGCGTCCCGCCGGACCTCAGCCGTTCGGCGCACGCCGAGCGCATCCAGGTAGCCTCCCGGATCCTTGATGTCGCGAATCGTGAACGAGACGATTTCCAGGCCCATGCCGGCGAGGTCCGGCGATGCGACGGTCCTCACCTGGGTCGCAAACTTCTCGCGGTCGCGGTAGATCTCTTCCACCGTCAGGGTGCCTAGAATGGCCCGCTGGTGACCTTCAAGCGTCTGCAACGGTACATCCTGGACTTCGAGTTCGGTCTTGCCGAGGAACTGCTGCGCCGCTGTGCGAATCGCCTCCTCGGAGCGGGCAACCTTGACCTGAGCGACGCCGTCAACCGAGACCGCGACGCCTTCTCCCGTGTACACGTTCTCGGTCTTGACGTGCAGCGTCATCACACTCAGCGGCAGGCGTTGAGCGCGATGAAAGATCGGCATGACCAACGTGCGACCACCGACTACGACTTTCGGCTGCTCGCCGCCTCCCGATCTGACCAGCGCTTCGTTGGGGCCAACGGTCTGAATCACTCCCATGTCATCGATCCCTTCGTTGCTGGATCAGGTGTGCCAGCGAGAGCCGGGCCGCGCGATCTTGCCACGTGGACCCCGGCGCGTCGGTCGGCGCAAGATGCGGCTCGATCACCTTGAGGACGCCGCCCGCGTAGACGCCGGTCACGACAACCGACGATCCTTCGGCGATGTCCTCGCCCTCGGTCATCGCCGTGAACTGCTCGCCGTCGATGACGATCTCGCCGCTCGGATTGAGGATATCGACGACGGTCGCCTGCTGAGCGATCAGCCTGCGCTCATTTTCGGGAATGAACGCCTCCGACTTCCCACCGCCGCGACCCAGGATCCAGAACAACGCGATCACGCCCAGCGTGACGGCGGCAAACACTCCCAGCACCCACTGCGAAATCTCCAGCGGATCGTCGAGTGCAGTCGGTTCCGGAAAGATCTCGCCAAACAGGAGAAAGCCGGCCAACAGCCAGCAAATCACCGCTCCGATCCCGGCCCATCCGAATCCGTCAAGTTGCGACTCCAACAACAGCAGCAGCATGCCGGCGACAAGCAACACCACGCCGGTGAAGTTGACCGGCAGCAGGCCGATGCCGGCAAATCCCAGGACAAGTCCCAGCACGCCCAGCACGCCGGGACCGAAGTTGCCGGGGTCGCGTATCTCGTAGATCACTCCGTATGTGCCAACCAGGATCAGCGCGTAAGTCACATTTGGGTTCGTCAGAATGTCCAGGAACCGCTCCAGCATCGAACGTCCGACCTCGTCGATCTGCGCCTGCGCCGTGCGCAACGCCCGTATGCCGTCGGGAAGTTCGACTTCGGACCCATCAATCGCGTTGAGTAACGAGTCGAGGTCGACAGAGACGAAATCGACAATGTTCAAGTCAAGGGCTTCCTGCGCGGTGTACGCCTTGGCCTCAAGGACCGTGGGTTCGATTGCCTCGTAGTTGCGGCCTCGCACTTCGGCGATGCTGCGGATCAGCGCCGTGATGTCTTCATCGACCTTCCTGCGCAGCGTGGGCGGCAAGTCCTCGCCGGTACCTGTCACCGGTGCGGCGGCGCCAATGTTCGTCGCGGGAGCCATTGCGGCGATGTGCGCGGCAATCGTGACGATGGTCCCGGCCGACGCCGCCTGAGCGCCCGACGGCCACACGTAGGCGACCGTGGGCACCGGCGAGTTGAGCAATTGCTCGGCAATCTTGCGCATCGAACTGATAAGTCCGCCCGGCGTGTCGATGCGAATGATCAACGCCTCTGCGCCGCGGTCGTCGGCGTCGTCGATCACTCGGGAGAGATAGCGTTCCGTGATCGGCTCGATGGGGCCGTCAATGTCCATGACTACGACCAGAGGGGCTGCGTCATCCTGTGCGATTGAACTGTGGGGCAGCAGGAAGGCGAGACCTCCAAGCAGGACGAGAGGCAAGAGCCGGCGCACCATCCAACGTCCGATCGCTTAGCCCGTCTCCGACCGGATCGCGTCGTGCAGAACGCCGAGCTGCTCGATCATGGCGTCGATCGAGCGCGCCCCGGCGACGAACACGCCGGTCACGTTGACGGCGGCCCAGCCGAAGCCGGCCTCTTGCGCGGCGGCCGCGGTTGCGGCGACCTCGGAGGTCCGCGCCCAGTACTCGCGGGTGGAGGGATCGCCCGCACGCGGCGGCGTCGCGAGCTGGCACTGGAAACCCAGCGCCTCAGGATCGCGACCCGCTAGTTCAGCCTCGCGCTTCACCTCGGCGATCGCGTCGGCGCCCTGGCTGCCAAGCATGCCCGAGGCCATCCAACCGTCGCCGACCCGTCCGGCGCGGCGCAGCGCCGCCTTCGATCCGCCGCCGATCCACAACGGAATCTCTCCGCCTTGCGGAGGCTTTGGTTCCATCGCCATCGACTCGGAGCGGAAGTGATCCCCCCCAAAGTCGATGGTCTCGTCCCGCCAGCACGCGCGCATCAGCTCGATGGCCTCATCCATCGCGCGTCCTCGCGTTCGGAAATCCATGCCCAGGGCGTCGTACTCCGACTCCTGCCAGCCGACGCCGACGCCTACCCGCAGCCGTCCGCCGGATAGAGTGTCGATTGTGCTGAACTGCTTGGCCGCGAGCACGGGCTGTCGTTGCGGCAGGACGAGCACTTCAGTACCGAGGCCGACGCGTTCCGTCACGGCGGCAATGAAACCGAGCGTCACTAGCGCTTCCAGCAGAGGCATCGTCGCTGGATACGGCGCCGGCGCGCGGCCCTCGATCGGATACCCGTTGATCACGTGGTCGAAGATGTCGATCTCGTCGTAGCCGATCTCCTCGATCGCGGTCGCCAGGCGAGCGATTTCCGCCGGCCCGTCGCGATGTACGACGGACGGAAACTCAACGGTCAGCTTCATCGGTCGCGCTCCGATCCTCCACGGCGTCGCCGCGAGCCGTCGCCGCAGCGCTCGACAGTTATGCTAGCCGTGACCAACGGTCATCCAGAGCACCTATCCAGAGCATCGGAGATACGCATGGCGGAAGTCACGATCAACGCAAACGGTCCGATCCTGATCTCGACCGAGAATCTGACGCTGAAAGCGAACGACGGCTCGACCATCCCCAACCCCAAAGGTTCGATGGTCGCCCTCTGCCGCTGTGGGCAGTCGGACATGAAGCCGTTCTGCGACGGCTCGCACAAGGCCTGCGGCTTCGAGCACGACCCCTCTACTGCCTGAGGATCGCATCCATCCTCCCCTCGTCCCTCCACGCTCCACGGGAAGGCGAGCTGAAGACCTCGCATCCCTCCTCCCCCCGCGGAGCGGGGGGAGGTGTCACGGAGCGACGGAGGGGGGCGCTCCCGACCAGCCTCGGCGATAGGCTGAACCCCGTAATGGCTGCCCCGTTCGTCCTCAACTGGCTGCACGACTCGGTCATCGGGATCGAGGTCTGGCAGTTCATCGGCCTCGGCGTGATGGCGGTGATCATCGTCGCCGCCCGATTCCTGATCATTTGGGGCATCACGGCGCTGATCCGGCGCCGTACGCAGCCGTATCGGCACGACTTCTGGGAGCACGAACTCAAGCGGTTGCAGCGTCCGCTGCTGTTCATGTTGGCCGCGATTACGCTGGCCATCGGCTTTCCGATCCTCGACTTCGACGCCGATGTCGAGAACGTGGTCGGCATCCTGACCAGCTTCGCCGCGACGCTCGGCGGGGTCCTGGTTGGCTTCCGCCTCGTCGACGCCGGCGCCGACTACTGGAAGGAGATCGCGAGCGAGACCGACTCCAAGCTCGACGATCAGCTCGTGCCCCTGGCGCGGACCGCCGGCAAGCTCTTCGTCGGCGCGATCGGCGGGGTGTTCATCCTGCAGAATCTCGACGTCAACATCACCTCGCTGATCGCCGGACTCGGCCTGGGCGGTCTGGCCGTCGCGCTAGCGGCGCAGGACACGCTCAAGAACCTGCTTGGCGGCGCGACAATCCTGGCCGACAAGCCGTTCCAGGTCGGCGACTGGGTGATCGTGGGAGATATCGAGGGCACGGTCGAACAGGTCGGCTTCCGCTCGACCCGGATTCGCACCTTTGCCGACTCGCTAATCACGGTGCCCAACGCGCGGATGACCGACACCGCGGTCAACAACATGGGACAGCGCACCTGGCGCCGCTACTACACGACGGTCGGCATCGCCTATCACACCGATCCCGACCGCATCCAGGCCTTCGTCGAGGGCATCCGCGCGATTGTGCGCTCCAACCAGCAGATGCGGCACGACTACTACATCGTCGAGCTGCACAGTTTCGGCGCGTCCTCGCTCAACATCATGGTCTACACGTTCATCGGCGCATCCAACTGGAACGAAGAGCTGCGCACGCGGCACGTCTTCAACGTCGACATCATCCGCCTCGCCCAGGAGCTGCAGGTCGAATTCGCCTTCCCCACGCAGACCCTGCACATCGCCAGTTCGGTGGACGGCACTCAAGAGATTCCCGAGCTTCGAGATCGAAGAGACCTGGGTCGCACGGTCGACGATTTCGCGCCCGACGGCCTGGCCGGCCAGCGCAGCGACAATCCGATCACGAAGGGCTACGACAACGGCTAGCGTGACGCTCACACGAAACGGAGCGTCAGCATGGGTATCAAACTGTACGGACTCCAGCTCGGGACCTTCCCCATGCCGATGGCGGCGTTGTTCGATCCCTCCTTGGGCCGCGAACCCGAGCGCTTCGAAGGCGACGTCACTGATGGGATGTACCAGTGTCCGGCGCTGTCCTACGTGATCGAGCACCCTGACGCGGGATTGATCCTCTTCGAGACCGGTATTGCGCCGAGCTGGGCGGACGAATGGCTGCCCGAGTGGCTGCAGATGCTCAACCTCGACGCTGTCACGCCGGAGGTCTGCCTTGAGGCCGTGCTCAGGCAGCGCAATCTCGGTCCTGAGGACTTCTCCCACGTCATCCAGGGGCACTTGCACGCAGACCACGCGGGCGGCCTGAGGCTGTTCGAGGACGCCGGCGCGACGATTGTCGTGCATGAAGACGAGTGGCGGCACGTCGTGACTAACGTCGCCGACGCCGATGAGTTCTTCATCCGAGCCGACTGGAACTTCGTCTCCCGCGCCCCGCAGATGCTGATGTACGGCGAGCAGGAGATTGCGAAGGACCTCTGGTGCATCTCTCTGCCGGGTCACACGCCGGGCACGATGGGTATCCTCGCCAGGCTGGACGAGACCGGCTGGGTCCTGCTCACCTCGGACGCGATGTTCTTCCACGACACGCTGGGCCCGCCGCCCGCGAACTCGCCGATCGACATGGACAAAGAGGCCTGGAACACCTCGATCGGCAGGATCGCCGACATCGCCGCCGACCGCGACGCCTGGCTGCTCCCCGGCCACGACACCAC
Organism: Dehalococcoidia bacterium; assembly: GCA_965211635.1. Lineage (GTDB taxonomy): Bacteria > Chloroflexota > Dehalococcoidia > Bin125 > Bin125 > Bin125. The sequence goes on along the minus strand of OZ242948.1, from coordinate 2,710,311 downwards.
CGGCGCGCAGTTCGTCGACGGCGTCCGAGGCGCCAAGCGGATCGAGTACACCCCCGGCGCGGTCTACGCGTAGGGGCGATCTTCGAGGTTGCCGGCTGACTGGTTTTGTAGGGGCGGCCCTTGTGGCCGCCCGCCGTTCGCTGGCGCGTCGCCCGGTCGCGGGCGGCCACAAGGGCCGCCCCTACATTAGTCTGCCGTAACATCGGCGCGGAATCGGAACAGCACCCATTGGAGCCACCCCATGAACAACATGCGCATCGGCGTCCACATCGCCCTGCAGAACATCCAGATGATGGGCGCGCCCGCGCTGATCGACGGCATCGTAGCCGCCGACCGCGACGGCCTCGACACCGCCTGGCTGACCGTCGGCGGCCCTGCCCCGGATCCGTTCGCCGTCTTCGTCGGCGCAGCGCTGTCCGGCGCCGAACGGATCACCTTTGGCACCTCGATCGTGCCGACCTACCCGCGGCACCCGATCTCGATGGTCCAGGGCGCGGCTTCTGTCGATCAGATGGCGCCTGGCCGATTGATTCTCGGCCTCGGCCCCTCGCATAAGCCGGCCATCGAGGGTACCTGGGGCATTCCATTCCACAAGCCGCTCTCGCACCTGCGCGAGTACGTGACCGTCTGCCGCGCGCTGCTCGAAGAGGGCCAGGTCAACCACGAGGGTGAGTTGATCACCGCCCGAGCCCAACTCCCGGGCGGTCCGACCCAGGTCTCGACGATGATCTCGGCCCTGCGCGAGAAGGCGTGGTCGCTGAGCGGTGAGATCACTGCCGGCGGCATCTCCTGGATGTCGCCTCTGCCCTACATCCGCGACGTCGCGCTGCCCGCGCAGCAGGCCGGCGCCGACCTGGCCGGCCGCGACCGTCCCGCGATGGTCGTGCACACGCCGATCATCCTCAGCGAGGACCAGGACGCCATCCACTCCGCGGCGAAGCGCCAGTTTGGCTTCTACCAGCGTCTGCCCTACTACTCGCAGATGCTCCAGGACGCCGGCTACGACGAAGCGGCCGGCACCGACTTCAGCGACCGCATGGCCGACGCGCTGATCGTCTCCGGCTCCGAGTCCGAGGTCGGCGACCGCGTCCGCGCCATGCACGACGACTACGGGGTCGACGAACTCCTCGCCGCCATCGTCGTCCTCGAGCAAGACGCCGAGTCCCACATCGAGCGAACCCGCGCCTTCCTCGGAGAACTTGCCCAGGCGGACTAGGGTGCATTCGCATCGGGCAACTAGTTGCCGGTGAGATCCGTCCTTGCCGCGCTTGCCCCCGCATCAAGTGCGGCGCAGGCTGCGGCCATCTCGCGACAAGGGGTACCGACATCCGTGCTGTGCGTGACGAGATACCCGCGGCACGCGCGGGTTTGACGGTGTTCTATTCGATTCTTCGCTCCATGTGAACAGGCCACAGTTCACGCGCGAGGCTTCTGACCCTCCATCAGCACGACAGGAGCGAGCCTCGCGGCGAAGAGGGGATTGACGGCGGGGCTTGGGGCTGCGAGCGGTTTGCGCTCGGGAGCTTCGGACTCGGGCGGCTGATCGGCGGCAATCGATGCGGCGGCGGTTCCGAGTTCGGGTGCGATGTGACGCGTCCGCGTTCTCGAGACGAGCAGCAGCGCCGTGCCAACGACGAGGACCAGGCCGACGATGTACAGCGTCTCGCGGCCGCCGATGCCATCGGCGACGACTCCCCAGACCGGAGCCAGGAGGCCTTGCACGCCAAAGCCCATGAACACCCAGCTCATCACTCGGCCGAAGTACTCGGGACGAGTGTTGGACATCATGATCGTCTGATTGAGCAGCATCACCGCCGAGCGCGCGCCTCCCGCGATGGCGCTCACGATCAGCAGGATCGCGTAGGTCGGCGCTGCGGCGGTCATCCACATGCCGCCTGCCAGCGCCAGCGCTGAGAGGAACAACAGCGGCCAGGCCAGCCGCCCACCGACGAGACCAGCAAGCACCAGGTTGATCGGCAGGCTGGTCACGCCCCAGATCAGCGCGACCACGGTCGCCTCTTGCTCCGAACGGCCGAATTCCTGGTTGAGCAAGCCAGGAATCAGCGTTTGCAACGCGAAACCGGTAATCACGACGAGCGCGAAGAAGACCCACAGGCTGCGGAGCTGCGGCCGGCTGGTGATGTACTGCAGTCCGGCGGCCATCTCCGTGAACACCGCCTTGCGCTGGTCCTTGGGCGTGGCCGCGCCGGAGCCGCGAATCATCAACGTGAGCGGAATCACGACGACGAACAGCGCGGCGACCAGCAGGTAGAGAATGCCGGAGTTGAGGCCCATCGAGAGCACGAGGATCGAGGCCATCATCGGCCCCAGCACAGCGGCGATGTTGATTGACATGTTCTGCAGCGCCACCGCGTTGGGCAGCAGTTGCGGCGGCACCAGTTCGACCACCCACGACTGCCGTGCCGGACCCATCAGCGAGAACGTCGCGCCCATCAGGAAGGTCGATGCGAACAGCATCGGAATCGTGATCGCGTCGGCCACGATCAGGATGCCGGTGACCACGATGATCGCGCAAGGAATGATCTGACTTCCAAGAACGAGCGGCTTCTTCGCATAGCGATCGGCGATCACGCCGCCAAACGGTCCGAAGAGAAGCTGCGAGACCATGCCCGCTTGCGCGATCCCCGAGGCGGCGTACGAGCCGGTGATCTCGTACGCCACGATCGGCACGAGGATGAACGTGGTCATGAAGGCCGTGGTCGCGAGCAGCGATCCCGACCACAGCAGCCGGTACTCGGGCACGCTGAGCGAGGCAAACGTCACGCGGAGGCGATTCATTAGCCTCAGCCTAAATGAACGGCTGGTTAGTCACCGCTGGGAATACTCGCCCGCGGCTTCTGTCCTTCCATCAGCACAATCGGCGCGACCTGCGCAGCGAAGAGCGGACTCCGAGCGGGGGTCGGCGCGGGGCGCGGTTCCGGTGTTGACGGCGAGTCTCGGGCGACTGCGGCCGCGGGCGTCCCGATCTCCAGCGGCAATCGCCGCGTTCGCACCCAACCGACGAACATCAACACCGTCGACCCGAGCACGAGCAGTCCAACGACCGTCAGCGCTTCCCGACCGCCGATCAGATCGGCAATCGCGCCCCAGCCGGGCGCAATGATCGACTGCAGCCCGAAGGCGGTCAGGACGAAGGCCATCACCCGGCCGAAGTACTCCGGCCTCGTATTGGCCATCATTACCGCCTGGTTGACCAGCATCACGCCTGAGCGCCCCGCGCCGGCGACCGCGCTGAGGATCAGCATTAGGCCGTAGGTCGGCGCCCAGGCGACCATCCAGAGGCCCAGCGCCATCAGCACCGCGGTCGCCAGCAGCAGCGGCCAGGCGAGGCGGCCGGACACGAACCCGGCCAGCGGGATGTTGATCGCCAGCGCCGAGATGCCGAAGATCGCGTTGATCAGCACCGCCTCATCGGAAGAGCGCGAGAATTCCTGGTCGAGGATGCCGGGCATCAGCGTCTGGATGGCGAAACCGCAGATCACGATCACCAACCAGAAGATCCAGAGGATGCGCAGACGTGGGCTCTTGCGCAGGTAGTTGAAGCCGTCGACCAATTCGCGCCTCGGTGAGCGCCGTTGGACGACCTTGGGCATCGTCTTGGGCAGGATGTGATTGATCGGCACGACGACGATGAACAGCAATGCCACGCCGAGGTAGACAGTGCCGGCATTGACGCTGAAGGCGACAACCGCGACCGAGGCCAGCGTGGGACCCAGCACCTGGGCGATGTTGATGCCCATCTGTTGCATCGCGACCGCGTTGGGCACCAGTCGCTCGGGCACCAGTTCCGCGACCCACGACTGCCGCGCCGGACCGGTCAGCGCATAGGCGGCGCCGCTGAGCAGCGTTGACGCAAAGAGCAGCGGAACTGTGATCAGGTCGGTCACGATCAACAGTCCGGTGCCGACGATGATCACGATGGTCAGATACTGACCCGCGATCACGACAGGCTTCTTGGGCAGCCGATCGGCCAGTACGCCGCCGTATGGCGTGAGGAACAGCATCCCGAAGCCGTTGCCCATCGCGGCGAAGCCGGAGGCGGCATAGGAGCCGGTGAGTTGATAGGCGACGATCGGCACCAGCACGAAGGTCGTCATGAACGCCGTCGAGGCGAGCGTCGCGGCGATCCACTGGCGGCGAAAATCGCGGACGGCGAGCGCAGCGAACGTGACTCGGGCGCGGTTCATGGCCGAAATCTAGTCTCCGCCCAGTGCTGATGTCGCCCTGGGCTTCTGTCCTTCCATCAACACCACCGGTGCGAGCTGGGCGGCGAAGGCCGGCTGCGTCTCGAGCCCATTGGCCGAGCTGGCTGCCGACGGCTCGGGCCGCTGCACCTCCACACCCGTTCGTCGGCCCATGCTCGCGGCGGCGGTGCCCGCCTCGATCGGCAGGTTTCGCGTGCGCAGCCAGCCAAACAGCATGAAGACGGTGGCGCCGACCGCGATGAAACCGATCAGCGCCATCGTCTCGCGACCGCCGACCGCGTCGGCGATGCCACCCCAGACCGGCCCGAACAGGGCCTGCAGCCCGAACGCCATCATTGCGAACGACATCACCCGGCCGAAGTAGTCCGGCTTGGTGTTGCCCATCATCAGCGATTGATTGACCAGCATCGTGCCGGATCGGCCGGCGCCGATAAACGCGCCGAGGACCAGGAACGCTCCATAGCTGGGCGAGACGGCGACGAGCCAGAATCCAATCGCCATGACCAGCCCCATGATCATCAGAAGCGGCCAGGCCCAGCGACCCGAGACCGCTCCCGCCAAGAGGACATTGATAACCAGGGACGAGACGCCGAAGATCAGGAAGGTCGGACCAACGTCCGTTGGCGCGCGACCGAACTCCTGGGCCAGGACGCCGGGCAGCAGCGTCTGGAAGCCCCACCCGCAAGCGACGATCAGGAGAAAGTAACCCCAGAGGATTCGCAGGCGAGGATTGCCGCGCAGATAACGGAATCCCTCAGCCAACTCGACTCGCATCGCCCGTCGCTCGGTGAGCGGCTTGGCCGGACCCTCGGTACGAATTGAAGAGGTGAGGGGCACGACAACCGCGAAGAAGGATGCGACCACGAGGAAGAGAATCCCGGTGTTGCGCCCCTCGAGCGCCATGAACAACCCGAACAGAGCGATCAGTGTGGGACCCAGCACCTGTCCCGTGTTCATCGACATCTGCTGCAGCGCGACCGCGTTGGGCAGCAGGCGCCGCGGCACGATGAACCCGGTCCACGCCTGCCGCGCGGGACCCATAAGCGAGAATCCCGCACCCATCACCAACGTGGCCAGCACGAGCAATGGGATCGAGATCAGATCCGTGACGATCAGCGTGCCCAGTATGGCGAGCAGCACACCGGGCATCGCCTGACCGGCAACGACCAGCGGTTTCTTTCGATAGCGATCGGCGATCACGCCGCCGATCGGTCCCAGCAGCGTCTGTGAAATGCCCGAACCCAGCATTGCGATCCCGGCGGCGGCGTAGCTGCCGGTCAGCTCGTACGCCACTGACGGAATCAGCGAGAACGAGGTCATGAACGCCGTCACCGAGAGCAGCGACCCGCCCCACATGAAGCGGAAATCACGCACGACAAAGGCGGCGAAGGTCTGGCGAACTTGTCTCATACCACCTGCAAGACCGGCCGCCCCGCGAATATTGGAGCGAAACCGCGTCCTCACTGCAACCAGACCAAGGCTACGCCCGGAGAACCTTTCGCGCTACACGAAATAACTCACAGGACCTGATCTTCGCGAGAGCCCGATCCGCTCTGTTGCGTAGCGCTCAAAGCGGGGAGTCGCTAGGATGTTGGAGACTCTGCATCGGTCGGCGGCAGTCCTGCGTGGACTGTCGCGGACTCGACCGAGCGATGCAACCCAGTGTGTGAATGCGCTTGATGCGCAACAAGCAGTCCAGATGAAGGAAGTGACCCATGGCCAATGTTCCCGGCGCCGAAAATGGCGACGCTCCGGAAGCGACCGACCCGTTCGCCGGCAAGGAATGGAGCCCCAACGAAGTCGCCTTTAACGGCAAGATCGTCAATGTCCACCTCGGTGACGGCGCGGTCGAGCGCGAAGACCTGCCCGAGCAGATGTACAAGGACTATCTCGGCGGCTACGGCATCGGCGCGCGCCTGCTCTTCGATCGCATCCCAGCCGGCGCCGATCCGCTCGGCCCGGACAACGTCCTCGGCCTCTTGCCCGGTCTGCTGACCGGCACGCCGATCTTTGGCAACCGCTTCCAGGCCGTCTGCAAGTCGCCCTCGACCGGCGGCTGGGGCGACGCCAACTGCGGCGGCGACTTCGGCCCCTACCTCAAGTTCGCCGGCTGGGACGGCATCCTCTTCTACGGCCAGGCCGAGAATCCCGTCTACATCCTGATCGACGGCGACGACGTGTCGGTCGAGGACGCCTCGGAGTACTGGGGCATGGGCGCGATCGAAGTCGAGAACGCCTTCAAGGAGATGTACGGCAAGAAGACGTCGGTGGCCTGCATCGGTCCCTCCGGCGAGCAGCTCTCCTACCTCGCCGGCATCTGCAACGAGCACGGCCGCCTGGCGGCCCGCTCGGGCGTCGGCGCGGTGATGGGCTCGAAGAAGGTCAAGGCCGTCGTCGTGCGCGCCGGCGGCACCCCGCGCGAGAACATGCTCTCCAGCGACGGCGACATCCGCGCGCTGGCGCGGCAGTCGCGTGACGAGTTCATCGCGCCGCTGCGAGACTTCTTCGCCGGCTTCGGCACCACCGGGATCAGCACCGGTTCCGCCCACAACGGCGACTCCCCGGTGCGCAACTGGGGCGGCGTCGGCGTCGATGTCCTGCCCGAGGTCGACGCAATGTCCGGTATGGCCTTCAACGCCACGCGGATGACCCACGCTGAACTTGAAATCGACCCCGAGACCGGCATGCCGCCGATCGACCCGAATCACTCGCCCGCGCCGCGTGCTGTTGACGTCAACGGCAAGGCGGTTCGGCACAAGAGCTACGGCTGCTGGCGCTGCCCGATGGCCTGCGGCGCCGAGTCGATCGAGTCGCCCTTCGGCACCGTTGCGCCGGGCCTGGCCGATGCCGAGCACGAGAAGGGCGTCTTCAAGTACCCGGTCGACACCCACCGCGCCGAGTACGAAACCGTGGCCTCCTTCGGCACCATGAACCTGACTTGCAACATCGACATGCTGCAGGCCGCCAACCACTGGTGCAACGAGTATGGCCTCGACACGATCGGCGCCGGGACGACGATCTCGTTTGCCATTGAGTGCTTCGAGAACGGCCTGATCGACCTTGAGGACACCGGCGGCGTCGAGCTGACCTGGTCGAACGACGACGGCATCATCGAGATGCTGCACCTGATCGGCAAGCGCGAAGGCTTCGGCGACTTGCTGGCCGACGGCATGCAGGTCGCGGCGGCCAAGATCGACGAAAAGAACGGCGACGACCGGGCGCAGGAGTTCCGCACCGACGTCGGCGGCCAGGAACTGCCGATGCACGACGCCAAGTTGCAGCCGGAGTACTGGACGACCTACAAGCTCGACCCGACCCCGGCCCGCCACACGCAGTACGAGGGCAACTCCCGCTTCGGCGGCCCCGAGTACCCGGCGGCGCCGCGCGACTTCAAGGACTACGCCAACCGCGGAGAGCACCACAAGGGCGCCTCGGAGTACATGCACATCTCCAACTCGACCGGCATGTGCCAGTTCATCATGATGGCCGCGCCGACCGACCGTTTCCCGCAGTGGATCAACGCGGTCACCGGCTGGGACCTGAGTGGCGAGGATCTGCAACTCGCCGGCGAGCGGATCGCCAACCTGCGCATGGCCTTCACCGTGCGCGAGGGCGACAACCCGCGCCAGCGCTTCGCCCCGCCGCGCCTCTGGGGCGGCGAAGGCACGGTCCAGAAGACCGGCCCGCTGGCCGATGTCACACTCGACATCGAGACCCTCGAGACCGACTTCCTCAACGCGTGCGACTGGGACACCGAGACCTGTCTCCCCAGCCGCGAGAAGCTGGAGTCGATTGGCCTCCGCGACGTCGCCGACGCACTCGCCGTTTAGCAACGGAGTCCGCGAAACCACCAGAAGAGGGCGGACTCCGGTCCGTCCTCTTCTGTCTCCCCCTCCCCCTTGCAGGGGGAGGTGCCGAAGGCGGAGGGGATCCCCTTCGAGCTACCGCCGTGTCCCGATACGCTTGGCGGGTCCCCCTCAGCCGCTACGCGACAGCTCCCCCTGCGAGGGGGAGCGGAAGAACTGGCGAAACGACCACCCGTGCGACAACGACTCAGCGGCTTCACGTCCAGACTGCTGATCATCCCGATAGCGGCGATCGTCTTTGGCGCCGCCCTCGGGGCCGGCTTCCAATGGGGCGGCCCGGACGCGCAAGACGTGGTTCGCGTCTATGAGTCGAGCCAGCAGAGACGCGTCGGCGGCGACGGCGCGCCGACAGGAGACCTGAGCGGGTTCGTTACCGAGCGCTCGGGCAACGAATGGATCATCCGCGTCGGCGACAATCTGCGCACGATTCGCTTCGCCAGCGACGCCGTCATCGAGGCGATGCTGCCGATCTGGACCGACGCCATCGAGCCTGGTGACTTCGTTGTCGTCGGCGGCACCGACGACAACGTCAACAGCTTCATCACCACAGGCATCGTGATCATCCCGGCCGACCAAGCACTCAGCGGCGACGACGCGCTCGACGCCATTCTCTCGGATGCAGCAAAGTGATGCGGCGACTTCTTGGCTGGCTCATTGTGCTTGGCGCGCTCGCCGGTACCGGCGTTGGCGGTTGGTTCGTCGGTTCCGACATCGTTGCGCCGCAGCCTTCGGACGAAGAACTTGTGATCGCCGAGAGTGTCGTCGCAGGGAGGCTGCAGATCGAAATCGACCAGGCTGCGTTCCCCAACACTTCGCTCGTGCTGGGAGCGAGCGGATTGAGTCCGTTCGGCAACAGCGAGGGCCTGCAGGGACGGCAGGTGTTGACCGGTCGCGTGATCTCCGCCTCGAACGGCTACATCGTGATCGAAACACAGACCGGCCCCGCCGCAATCCAGCTCACCGATGAGACGACGTTCCTGTTGCGGATGCAGCGCGTTTCCCCTGCGGCGATCAGTTCCGGCGCCGCAGTGACGATCATCCTTGGCGAGGATGGCCAAACCGCCATCGCCGCGCTCGCCCTGCCCGCAGACTCCCGCCCGACGCTGAACACTCCGGACCCGCCAGGCTTTGGCGGAGGCGGCTAGCCGCTGCCTGCGCCTCGGTTCTCCAGCTCTGCCCGAGCCGCGTCAAGCAACTCCTCCCGCTCGGCTATCTCGCCTTCGACGACGATGTGCTCCTCGCCCGCACCGTCGAGGTACCAGCGCACGTTGCCCATCGTCTCCACGCGGCGCACGCTGCGCAACTCGTCCCACTCGATCGTTTGCTGCTCCAAACCGGAGTGCAGCGCAGTGACGCCCGCTTGGTGGACGATCACAGCCGTCGTCTGACGTTGCCAGGTGATGAACACCACCGGCATCATCGCCGCAGTCACGACAAGAAAGAAGATCGCCGCGCCGCCGGCCTCGGCGCTGCCGGTCGCCAGCCAGACGACACCGGCAACGATCACCGCGAGCAGGGGAAAGACAAACGTCGCGTTGTTGTACCAGGACGCCTCATACGTATGCGCGCTGCGTACGCCCGGGTAGCGGAGCAGCGCCTCGGCGTCCTTGCGACGTAGAGGCGACATCGGTACCTCCAGATCGGGAAGCGGACTGTAGGGGCAACCCTTGTGGTTGCCCGCGCGCGGTCGACTCAGTTGGATTGGAGGTGCGCTTCGGGAGGGCAACCACAAGGGTTGCCCCTACAGAATCGAGCAACCATAAGGGTTGCCCCTACACAATCGAGCGACATTTGCCGGCTAGGCGTGCTCGAGGATGGCCGCCGCCGAGGTCAACGCGCAGGCCCCGGGGTTCTCCTCAGTCTGGAACGCCTTGACCACGCCGCCGTCCACCAGCATGGCGAAGCGGGTGCAGCGGAATCCCAGGCCGAGACCCGACAGGTCGAGCCCGATGTCCAACGCGCGGGTGATGTCGCCCGAGCCGTCGGCCAGCATCGTGATGTGCTCGGCGCCGTGCGCAGCGTTCCAGGCCTGCAGCACGAAGATGTCGTTGGTCGACATGCAGATCGTCTGCTCGATGCCAGCGGCGTCGAGTTGGTCCTTGCCGACAGCAAAGGTCGGCAGATGGTCGTTGGTGCAGGTCGGCGTGAACGCCCCCGGCACGCCGAAGATCACGGTCTTCTTGTCCCCCACCAACTCCCGCAGGTTGGCCGGCCCCGGGCGGCCTTCGGCCATGGTCGTTCCGGCAACGTCGGGCAAAGTGTCTCCAGCAGTCGGCGGCATATCGGGCTCCTTGGATTCGCGGCTTCAGGTCACTTTGATCATCCTAGCGCCACCATGTGCGCGACTCGAAGCAACGAAGCGGCGCCCGACGGACCCGTTGGTCCGCCGGGCGCAAGGGCTAGTCTTGTTGACTCGCCCGTTGGTCGTAGAGCGCGCGCGCATCGGCGATGTGCGGAGGACACTGCTCCTGCGGCATCCTGCGCTCCACCATCCGCGAGCGGCGCACGTTCTCGGTGTAGGTCTCCTCTCGGTAGTGGGTCTCAGTGACCGTATAGTTCTCCGTCCGATGGCGGGTGTCAGTGACCGTGTAGGGCACTCTTCGGGTTCGCGCTTCGGCCAACGTGTAAGTAATGCTCCGATACCGAGTCTCCGTGGTCAGGTATGGCTCGGTGATTGTACGTTGCACCTGAACGGGCACTGTGCGCACCCGATCCACGGGAGTTCCTCGGTACTCCGTAACCGTCACCGTGTAAGGCACTCGAACCGTATAGCTCTCCAGGCGACCGCCTGTGCCGTCGTGTACCCAGCGATAACGGGTCTCGGTCCGGTATCGGGTCACTGACACCTGGTAGGGCACCGTGCGGGTTCTGTTGACATCGACGGTGTACGGCACGCGCCGGGTTCGAGGCTCCTCCACGGTGTAGGGAAGTCGGCGGGTCTTCTCCACCTCGACCGCACAAGGAACCTGACCAGCTCCGTTCCCCGCCGGCAACGCACCGGCGCGGCGCGAGAGGCTAGCGCAGCTTCAGCGTCTGAGACGGATGCGGTCGGACACGTCCAGTCGCACTTCAGACAATCCCAGGACGGGCGTCAGGCTCAGGTGAGGTAGGGAATGTCGCTCTCGAGGAGTACTGAAACAACAACTGCCAGTGCGAACTCCGCGACCAAGGCGAAGGCAAATGCGATCGAGTCCCACGGCGCCTTGAGCGAGTTCGAGAGATGCTTCTGTAGACGAGGCTGGGAGGCCAGGTAGAACAGACTAGTCACGACGAGGTAGCCGACAATGAGGGCGAATATCCATCGCATCCAGTCCGGCGCGCCGACCGTAAGGTAAAACGCCACGTCCGCCATGTGCCCAAAAGTCAGAAAGATCAAGATCGCGTACCGTAGTCGGATGTCTCTGATCGAAGGCGCACGTCGATCAGCACTCGGGCGCCAGCCACGTGGGTCCCACCCTCGTGCTTGTCAGCACAGAAAGCCCCAGATGCCTCCGCGCAGCGACTTCGCCCCTTTGCCCAGTCCGCGCGATTCGATCCGAATCCATCGCATCACCAGCTCATCTCCCCTGCGGCAACGCACCGGCGCGTCGCCAGAGGCTAGCTCACGGGTCGGGGGGTCGGCTTAGACTGGCGGTGCGAGAACGGGAGTATCACCAATGGCCATCGATCGACTTGAGGGACGGGTTGCGCTGATCACGGGGGCGGGATCGGGAATCGGACGCTCGTCGTCGCTGCGGATGGCGTCCGAGGGGGCGGCGGTGATGTGCGCCGACATCGACGCCGAAGGCGCGCAAACTACGGCGGCGCAGATCGCCGAGCACGGCGGACGCTCGGCGACGATGGAGCTGGATGTCACCTCCGAGGATGCGGTCAAGGACGCGCTGGCGCAGACCGTCCAGGTGCTCGGCGGACTCGACGTGCTGTTCAACAACGCCGGCATCGGCGGCAGTCAGTACGGCTGGGACCGCACGATCTCGGTCAACCTCTCGGGCGTCTACTACGGCACCTTCCACGGCGCGGCGATGCTGGCCGAGCGCGGCGGCGGTTCGATCATCAACACGGCCTCGATCGCCGGTCTCAACGGCCTGCTCAGCAGCGCCTCGACGCAGAACATCGACCTCGAAGTCGAAGAGGGCGCGGGCGCGTACGTGGCCGCCAAGCATGGCGTGGTCGGCATCACCCGACAGTTCGCCGTGACCTACGGCCCGCGCGGTGTGCGCGTCAACGCGATCTGCCCCGGCTACATCCACACGCCGATGACCGCCCAGATCCGCGAGATGGAGGGCGCAGAGGAGTTCCTTGCCTCGCTGCATCCGATGGGCCGGCTGGGTCAGCCCGAGGAGATCGCCGCCGCCGCTGCCTTCCTCGCCTCTGACGACGCCAGCTTCGTCAACGGCATCGCGTTGCCGGTCGACGGCGGCTACACGGCTCGCTGAGCGATTCCTTCGACCCGTATGAATCTGCGCTTCTACCTGGATCCGGAATCCGGGTTGCCGCACATCTACGGGCATGGTGTTGAGGAGTACGAAGTCGAGGAGGTGCTTCGCTCGCGGCTGGAAGATACGCCTGGTCGAGACGGTTCGCGCATCGTCATTGGCCAGACACTTGGCGGACGTTATCTGCGCGTCATGTACTCGAAGCTTCGGTCGGGAGAAGGACTGTTTATCATTACCGCATACCCGCTCAGCGGCACCCAACTCCGGGCCTTCCGGAGGCGGCGGCGGAGGCAGTGATCATGGTTCAGAACGAGCGAACATCCAGTTCCGAGTTGCCGGACGGCTGGACGGAGTCGAGAATTCGCGACATTATTGACTACTACGACTCGCAGACCGATGAGGAAGCCATTGCGGAGGCGGAAGCGGCGTACGAGGACGACGGCTACTCGGTGATCCTGGTCCCCTGCGATCTGGTCCCCCAGGTACAGGCGCTGATCTCCGCTTCTGCGAACCACGGCGGCGACTAGCGGCGAAACGATTACCGACAACGGCGTCGGCGGGAGTGTCGCGGAGTAGCCTGCTCTCTACCTGAGACAAGCAGGGAGGGCACATGGCAATCGCACACATCAACGACGTCGACCTCTACTACGAGGACACCGGCATCGGCGATCCGATCATCTTCCAACACGGCTACACCGCGTCACACGATGGGTGGTCCGGCGTGATTGAGCGGATGAGCAACAGCTACCGCTGCATTGCGATGGACTGCCGCGGCGCGGGCGACTCGGCGCATCCCGACGACGGCTACACGATTGAGCAGCTCGCCGCCGATGTCGTCGGTATGGCCGACTATCACGGCTTCGACCGCTTTCACTACGCCGGCCAGAGCATGGGCGGACTGATTGGGTTTGAGCTGGGACTGTCGCACCCTGACCGACTGCTCAGCCTCGCGCTCTCCGCGCCAGCGCCTGCCGACGGGATTGTGATGCCGCAGTCGGCCCGCAACACGATGCGCGATCGCTGGGTCAACAAGGAGCGCGACCTGCTGATCCGCACCACGCTGGCCGGCGTCCCGCGCGAGAGCGCCCACGACGACGTGCCCAACCAGGTTGACCGCCAGCTCTCGGTCTCGGTCGGACACTACGACGGCTGCTGGGACGCGATGGTCGACTACCACAAGGGCGACCGGCTCGGCGAGATCATGACGCCGACGCTGATGCTCGCCGGCGCCGCCGACGGCCTGCTGACCTCGAACCTCGCGGACTTCGCCAGGCTCGGAAATGCGACGCTGCACGTCTTCAGCCGAGTCGGCCACGGCGTCCCCCGCGAGGTGCCGTCGGCCTACGCGCGAGTGCTCACCGACTTCCTGGAGCACGGAGTCGTCAACGCGCAGACCGTCGCGAAAGCAGTCGCCGAGGCGGCGCGCTCGTAGGGGAAACTCCTACGACAGGCTTGGCAAAGGCTGGCGACGCACTCGTTCGCTAGTGACCGTTGTGAAGTAGTCAGACCAGTCGTCGTATTCGTACAACACTTCCAGCAACCGCAAGACGTGGCTCTCTATCGAGCCTGTCATACGAATCAGGATCACGCCGCATTGGGACGGCATGCCTCTGGCGAAAGTGAGCTGGCCGAAATCGGTGTCGTACGTAAGCAGCGTGCGGTCCTGCTGGTTGGCTAGCGGCAAGATGTCGGCATCGTCGGTCCCAGGGGCGTCAAGCCTCATCCACGCCACGTCGTGCCCCGCTGCTCGCAGGGCATTGACGATGGTCAAGTGAATGTTCTCGTCGGCGGGGAGGCGCACAACTAACCGACACGCTTGCCCACGGCGTGCTCCTCGTGAATGAGCTCGCTCGCAAAGAGCAAACAGGCCAGAAAGTCCTCACGACTCACCCCCGGATAGCCTTCGACCAACTCCTCCATCGTCCACCCATTGCCGAGGGCTTCGAGGACAAACTCTACCGAGATGCGCGTGTCCTTGATCACCGGTTTGCCGGTCAATACACCGGGTTTGCGGTCGATTCGGTCCCGCCAGCACATGGCGCGTTCCTCCCCGTCACCCAGTCAGCATAGCCAGATGGTGTCTAGTCGAAGGTGATCACGAAGCGGCCTCGGTGGCCTCCTTGTTTGAACAGGCGGTGGGTTTCGGCGGCTTGCTCGGCCGGGTAGGTGGAGTTGACGCGCAGCGTGACCTGGCCGTCCTCGACCTGTTGGCGGAGGGTGTCGAGCAGATCGGCGCGGCGGTCGTAGTTGAAGACGAACGTGATGTGGAAGTTGATGTCGCGCTCGCCGCCGTCGGGTCCGCCCCAGCCGCGCACGCTGGCGTAGTGGCCGCCGTCCTTGATCGCGCCGACCGCCAACTCGTTCTGCACCGCGCCGTCGGCCAGTCCGTCCACGCCCTCGGGCGCGACCTTGCGAATCTGCTCGGAGATGTCGTCGCCGCGCGGCACGACGATATCCGCGCCCAGATCCTTGACCAGTTGCACATCCTTCTCGGCGGCGTCGCCGATCACGGTCAGCCCATCGGCCTTGCCCAGCTCGACCATGTAGCCGCCGTAGCATCCGGCCGCGCCGGTCACGGCCAGCGTCTGGCCAGGCCGAAGTCCCATCTGGTCGAGCGAGAGCCGCGCGGTGAGCGCGTTCATCGGCAGTGTCGAGGCCTCGGCGTGGCTCGCGCCGGCCGGCGCTCGTGACACGGCGTCCGCCTTGAGCACGATGCTCTCGCGATACGCGCCGTGGCTGCCGCGCGGGATGACCATCGCCATCACCGCATCGCCGACCTGCAGGTCGGTCTGCGTGTCGGGACCAATCTCGTCCACGACGCCGGCCGCATCCATGCCCGGGATGTAGGGCGGCGGGCCCGACTCGCGCAGGGCGTCGGCTCGCGCGCCGCCGCGGATGAACGTGTCGGTCGGATTGACAGTCGCCGCATGCACGCTCACGCGCACTTCGCCTGGTCCGGCGTGGACCTCGGGCAGGTCAACGACCTGCAACGCTTCCGGTCCGCCGAATTCGATCACTCCTACGCCGCGCATGATGTTGCTCCCTGTCGAGTTGCTGTCGTTTGCAGGCAGGCTAGCCTCCGCTACTGGCTATCCAGCTCGCGGCGCGCGCGTTCGCGCGCGACCCACTCGGCGGCGGGGCCGTCGAACGGGGTGACGATTACGTCCACCAGCCGAATCTCGCCCTCGAACTCGAACGGCGGCTCGTAGCGGTCGCCAACGGGCGAGCGGCGGTCCGCGCCGATGTCGAACTCGCCGTGTCCGAACAGGTTCTGGCGCTGCAGCGTGGTGATCTGTCCGCTTGCGGCCGTGTCGCCGTTGATCGTAAGGGTCAGCGTTGCCGGCCCGCGCGGGCCGTCGCTCTGCAGCGAGACGCCGATCTCGACCTCGCCCTCGGGGATCGGTCTGTCGCTCTGGAAGCGGAACCAGTCGTCGTAGGCGTGGTAGTCGAAGTGGAGCCGGTTGTCCTGGATGTACAGCGTGCAGCCGCTGTGGATCGAGCCGCGATTGAAGATCACGCCCTGCTGCTCGGTTGAGGCGCGGGCGCACTGCGCAGTGACGGTCCAACTGCCGACATCGAGCGCGGGCGACACGTCGCGCTGCAGGTGGGTGATCGGCGGCGTGTAGCGGTAGCGGAAGTCGGTGTGCGGGCTGCCGGGCGCCTGCGAAGGCTGGTTGATCTCCAGGGTGCGGTCGTCGAGCGGCAGCACGCCGTGCTTACCCGCCTCGATCCACCAGCGGTCGATCAGGGCGCGCAGGCGCTCGGGCTCCTCCTCGGCGAGGTTGTTGGTCTCCGAGAAGTCCTCGTCGACGTGGTAGAGCTCCCACTCGTCGTCCGACCAGTCATTGCCCATCCGGTGCCAGGTGACGGCTTTCCAGCCACGATCCCAGAGTCCGCGGTGGCCCAGCATCTCGAAGTACTGCGTGTCCTTCGTGGTGGCAGCGCCGGAATCGTTAAAGGTGTAGTTGAAGCTGGCGCCGGCGATCGGGAGCTGGCTGCGTCCCTGGTAGGTGTCGGGCGCATCGGTGTCGAGCGTATCCAGGATGGTGGGCAGCACATCGGACACGTGGTGGAACTGGTTGCGGATGCCGCCGCGCTCCCTGATGCCTTCCGGCCAGTGCGCGATCAAGGGCACGCGGACGCCGCCGCCGTGCGTGTTCTGCTTGTACCAGCGCAGCGGCGTGTTGCCGGCCTGGGCCCAGCCCCAGGGATAGTTGGAGGCCGAGCGCGGCCCGCCGATCTCGTGCAGGCGCGACTGCACCTCTTCCAGGTCGTCGCGGGGACCGAACAGGCGCGGCTCGTCCGAAACGCCGGTCGGCCCACCCTCCTGCGACGCGCCGTTGTCGGCCATCAGCAGGATCAGCGTGTTGTCGAGCTGGCCGGACTCCGCGAGGTGGTCGAAGAGGCGTCCGAGTTGCGCGTCGGTGTGTTCGAGGAAGCCGGCGAAGGCCTCTTGCAACGCGACCGCGAAGTGCTGCGTGTTCGGTTCCATCTCGTCCCAGGCCTCGACGCCGCGGTTGCGCGGCGCGAGCTGCGTGCCTTCGGGCACGATGCCCAGCTCGAGTTGTCGCGCGAAGACCTGCTCGCGCACGGCGTCCCAGCCGATGTCCCAGCGTCCGCGCTGACGCTCGATGTACTCCTGCGGCGCCTGGTGCGGCGCGTGCGTCGCGCCCAGTGCGAAGTACATGAAGAATGGCTGCTCGGGATAGATCGAGTGTTGATCGCGCAGGAACTGCTGCGCCTGATCGACCAGATCCTCGGTCAGGTGGTAGCCGTCCTCGGGCGAGCGCGGCGGTTCGATCAGCGTGTTGTCGCGGGTCAGTTCGGGGTAGAACTGGTCCGTCTCGCCGGGCAGGAAGCCGTAGTAACGGTCGAAACCGCGCTGCAAGGGCCAGTCGTGGTACGGGCCTGCCTGGCTCAGTTCCTCGCCCGGGCAGAGGTGCCACTTGCCCAGCGCGAACGTGGCGTAACGCTCGTCGCGCAGCAGTTCGGCCATCGTTGCCGCGTGCTGCGAGATGCGTCCGCGCGTATTGGGGTAACCGTTGTTGAAGTTGGTGACCGAGCGCATCCCGACCGTGTGGTGGTTGCGCCCGGTGAGCAGCGCCGCGCGCGTCGGCGAACAGAGCGGCGTGACGTGGAAGTTGGTGTAGCGCAGCCCGTTCTGCGCCAGGCGGTCGATGTTCGGCGTCGGCGTCAGTCCGCCGTAGCAGTTGAGATGCGCGAAGCCGAGGTCGTCGAACAGCACGATCAGCACGTTGGGCCGATCCTGGGGCGCGGTGGTCATCGGCGGCCACCACGGCTCTGACTCCCGAAAGGTGCGGCCAATCTTGCCAGGGAACTGTGCGTCGGTGGTCATAGAAGATCTCCATTAGCCCGGTGGTCCATGCAGCCAACGACTGCAGGCTAGGGCCTGCTCCGAGTAGCACTCTCTCGCCCTGACCTCGTCACTGCCGCGCTTGCCGCGGCAATCTCGCCATGCCGAGCGCCTACGATCGCTCAGAACGCGGCGAGATACCCGCGGCAAGCGCGGGTATGACGATGCTTCTGGAGTGATCTGCCCTACGTGCAGGGGCGTAAGTGTCAGCGTGCGCGCACGCAGCGGAAGCCGGTGTTGCTCGTGGCGCTGTCCGGCGTCAGGCCTTGCCTCGCGGCTGTGCGATAGCGCAGGCAGTAGCTCTCGTGACAGAGGAAGCTGCCGCCCTTGAGCACCTTGAGATCTCCGTCCGGCGGACCAGTGGGATCGCGCGACGGCTTAGGGTCGTGGACCACGTCGAACCAGTCGCGGCACCACTCCCAGACATTGCCTGTCGCGTTGAACAGACCCAGCCTATTGGGCGGATACTCGTCGACCGGGCAGGTCGCGTACCAGCCGTCCTCGTTTGAGTTGTCGGTTGGGAACACACCCTGCCAGACGTTCATTCGGTGCTCGCCGCCTGGCGTCAGTTCGTCGCCCCAGGGGTACGGTTGCGACTCGAGGCCGCCGCGAGCGGCACGCTCCCATTGAGCTTCACTCGGCAGTGACTTCCCAGTCCACTCTGCATACGCCAGCGCGTCATTCCAACTGACATGCACGACTGGATGATCGAGCCGCGCATCGATGTTACTGCTCGGCCCTTCCGGACACTGCCAGGACGCGCCCGCGACCTGACGCCACCAGGGCGCGTCGGCGGCTGCGCGGGTCGGCGGGAAGTCGTCCGGTAGCAGTCCGGCAAAGACGAATGACCAGCTCATTCGCTCCGACTCGGTCAGATAGCCCGTCGCTTCGACAAACGCAGCAAACTCCTCGTTCGTCACTGCGCAGGCGTCAATTTCGAAGGTGCTGAGTTCCACTGTCCTCAGCGGCCCCTCGCCGTCGCCGGGATAGGAGAGGTCGTCAACCGTCCCCATGACAAAACTCCCTGCCGGGATCCTGGCCATGTCTTGCGCTGCACTCGCTCTCGCTCGGACTGGCGCCTCGAAGCGAACGGGCGACACCTGCGGGCGCCCCCCGTTGCCGCCGGCATCTATACCGGGAGGTGGGTGACCAGAGCCTCTCGATGCTGCGCAGCAATCGCTCATTGCGTTACCAATGCAGGTTGCCTCATGGCGTGATCACAAGCAGCTAGAAGGCGTAGCGGAATGCGTCGATGTCTGTTGTCTCAGGCCGGCGGCACGGGGTCGATTGGAGTGGGTATGGAACTGGCCGCCTCGATCTGTTCGGCAGCGGCGAGGCAGAGGTCCTCGCGCCAGCGGTCGGCGTAGACCTGCACGCCGGTGGGCAGGCCGTCGGCGACGCCGGTCGCGAGCGCAACGGCGGGCAGGCCCAGCACGTTGCCCGGACTGATGAAGTGCGCGGTACCGAGCGTCAGGTCCATGCCGGTCTCGGGATCGAGGTCCGAGTCAATCGGCCACGGCAGGCAGGTCCAGGTCGGCCCGATGGCGACGGGGTATGCGCCGAAAAAGTCGGACCAGACCCGGCTGAGACGCGATCGTTCGGCGTGGATGGCGGCATTGGACAGCGGTGCGGAGTCGATGCGTTCGCCGATCTGCCGTTGCACGGCGCGCAGCTTGGGGGTGATCAACGCTTCTTGCTCCTGGAGGGTGTCCTCGTCCATGTCTGCGGTGATGACGTAGACCCAGATCTGATTGACGCGGTCCAACTCGGGCGGCTCGACTTCTTCCACGCTCCAACCGTCGGCGGCGAGCACCTCGCCGGCGCGGCGGATTTCGGCGACCGTTGCGGCGGGCAGGTCGAAGCCAGGGATCTCGGTGACCAGCGCCGCCCGTCGCTGCGCCGGTTCGGGGCCTTCGAGCAGGGCGTCGACCGAGCGCGGGTCGCGAACATCGCGCCCGGCGAGCACCGAGAGGCCGAGGCGCAGATCGGCGACTGAGCGCGCCATCGGGCCCTCGACCAGCATCGCCTGCACCGCCATCCCGGCGTCGACGCCCATCGGGAGCACGCAGGGGATACGACCAGCCGAGGGCTTGAGCGAGGTGATGCCGCAGCAATACGCAGGATTGCGCAGCGAGCCGAGGATGTCGTTGCCCAGACCGATCGGTGACATGCCGGTGGCCAGCGCTGCGGCCTCGCCGCCGCTCGAGCCGCCGGGAGTCAGGGCGGGGTTCCAGGGATTGAAGGTGCGCCCGCGGAGTGGGTTGTCGGTGTCGAGGCGGCCGCCCAGCTCGGGGAGATTGGTGCGCGCGAGGGGGATCGCGCCGGCGCGCTTCATCCGTTCGACGACCGGCGCGTCTCTCGGCGGCATGGCGTCGGCGAGCGCGGGAACCCCTTGAGTGGTTGGCGAGCCGACGCAGTCAATGTTCTCTTTGATCGTGAAGGGCACGCCGTGCAGCGCACCCGATGGTTCGCTGCGGTCGGCGACGTCGGCCGCGGCCAGCGCGGTGTTTTCGAGCACGAGTGTGACTGCGTTGACCCGGCCGTTGACCTCAGTGATCCGGTCGAGGTGAGCTTCAACCACTTCACGGCTGGAGACCTCGCGATCGCGAATCAATCCCGCAAGCTCGACGGCGGTGCGTCTCCAGAGTGCGTCGGGCATCGAAAACTCCTCTTGCCGAGGGTGCGGAGCGCGGATCGAACTCCCACATGGTACCGCTGCGCTCATGCCAACAGGCTCTAGCCTGCGGCTGAGTCACGGGAGGGTTGGAGCAGACAATGAAGATCACCGAGATCGAGACCTTCGTCGTCGACGCCGGCTGGCGGCCCTGGCAGTTCGTCGCAGTCAGAACGTCTGACGGCATCACCGGCTACGGCGAGATGTCGGACGGCCGCAACCCATTCGGCATCGTCGGCACGATCGCCGACATGGAACCGATCCTGATCGGCGCAGACCCGCTGGCGGTCGAGGCTCGCTATTGGGACATGTACCGGCTGGCGCGGCAGTCTCCCGGTGGAATCGCGGCCAAGGCGATCGCGGGAGTCGAACTGGCGCTCTGGGACATCAAGGGCAAGGCGTTGGGCGTGCCGGTCTACTCGCTCTTCGGCGGACCGACCCGCGAGCGGCAGATGATTTACTGGTCGCACTGCGGTTCATCGCGGGCGCGCAGCTACGACCAAATCCTCTGGCACAACGGCTCCGAGTGGGTCGTCGGCGCGCCGCCACTGCGGTCGATGGATGATGTAGTGGCGCTGGGCGAAGAGGTCAGGGGCAAGGGGTTCCACGCGCTAAAGACCAACATCGTCTTCCCCGGCGATCCAACCGGCGTCTACGGTCCGGGCTGGGGCGGCACGACCAACATCGACCGCAACGCCGTGCCTTCGCTCTTGCGCCACATTCCCGATTACATCGGCGCGCTCAAGCAGGGCGCGGGACCCGATGTCCAGATCGCGCTCGACCTCAACTTCAACTGCACCCCGCTGGTCGCCCGCCAGATCTGCCAGTCGCTCGAGCACCTGGAGATGATGTGGGTCGAGATCGACATGTACGAGCCGGAGGCGCTGGCCGATGTCCGCCGTCAGACCACCGTGCCGATCACGTCGGGCGAGAACCTCTACACGATCCGCGACTACCGGCCCTACTTCGATTATCGCTCGATGGACAACGTGATGATCGACGTGCCCTGGCAGGGCTTCGCCCGCTCGCGCGACGTCGCCCTCCTGGCCGAGAGCTACGAACTCAACTGCGCCCCGCACAACTACTACTCGCACCTGGCTACGATGCACGCGCTGCACCTCTGCGCGACCGTGCCCAACGTGCGGATCATGGAAATCGACATCGATGACGTCCCCTGGAAAGACGACCTCGGCGGCGGACCGCTGGAGATCGTCGACGGTCACCTGGAGTTGCCGACCAGGCCAGGCTGGGGTATCGACTTCGACGAATCAGTCGCCCGCGCGAAGGTCTGGGAGAAGGGCCGCGGCCCCGGATTTACTGCGAATCGACGCTAAAGGTCTCCGACTTCGATACGCTCACAAGACCCGAGGAGGCTGAGCCATGAGCCAGGACGAGGCAGGCACCCTGCACTTGACGGCGGTCATTCGCTATGAGGAAGGCGGGTACGTCTCCGTCTGCCCGGAGTTGAGCGTGGCCAGTCAGGGAGACACGGTTGAAGAGGCGAAGGCGATGCTTCAGGAGGCCATGGAAATCGTCCTGGAGGACGCAGAGCCGGGTGACTACGACTACCTAGTCGGCGGCCGATCGCAGGTGCTCCCGCTGACGGTGTCGGGCCTACCGGTGCCTGTGACCGCAGGCGAGGCCGGTGGGCCAGCGGTACCGCTGACAGTCCACGTTGGCTAGGCTACGGAATCTCTCGGGCCCACAGGTTTCCAGAATCCTTCGTCGCCACGGGTTCGTTGATGTTCGCCAGAGAGGCAGCCATTTGCAGATGCGAGGTGTGGTGGATCGCAAACAGGTGACCGTCACCGTTCCGCAGCATCGTCGCGTCAAGATCGGCACCCTGCTCGCCATCATCAAGCGCTCCGGCATACCTCGCAGCGAGTTTGAGTAGCGCGGCTCGGACAATCTTGCCTATCCTCTGACGAAACCCGTGACTGGCTGGGAGTTTTGAGCATGCATGACATCGTGATCCGCAATGGACGCATCATCGACGGGACGGGCGCTCCCGAGTTTGTCGGGGATGTTGCGATCGACGGCGACCGAATTACAGCCGTCGTCCGTGATGGCGAGGGCGTCATTGGCGAGGGGCGTCGGGAGATCGACGCCTCGGGCAAGCTGGTCACACCTGGTTGGATCGACATCCACACCCACATGGACGCGCAGGTCTCGTGGGATCCGTATCTCACACCTTCTTGCTACAACGGGGTGACGACGGTCGTGATGGGCAACTGCGGCGTGGGATTCGCTCCCGTGCGGCCGGACGACCGCGCATGGCTGATGGACCTGATGGACGCGGTCGAGGACATCCCCGCGACCGCGATGGCGGCCGGAATCACCTGGGAATGGGAATCGTTCCCCGAGTACCTCGACGCGATCGACGGCAAGCCGCGCGTGATGGACATCGCCGCGCAGTTCCCGCATTGCGCGCTCCGCACCTACGTGATGGGTCCTCGCGGAGCCGAGGACGTGCAGCCGACGGACGAGGAACTGGCGCACATGCGACGCCTCGTGCGCGAGGGCATCGAGGCCGGCGCCGTCGGCTTCTCCTCCAACCGCCTGCTCGCGCACCGGACCAAGGAAGGCGAGCTGATCCCCGGCACGCTGGCCCAGTACCCGGAGCTGGAGGCGGTCGCCGAAGGCATCGCGCAGGGCGGAGGCGGGGTCTTCCAACTGGTCGGACCGTTCGAGCGCGAATGGGTCGAGAACATGGCGCTTGAGCACGACCTGACCATCACCTACCTCTCCGGCGAGGGTTCGGTCACGGCCGGCGCGGGCTGGAAGGAAGGCCTGGAGAGCGTCGAGGAGGCGACCGACCGCGGCGTACGCATCTTCCCGCAGGTGCGCGGTCGGGGCACGACGCTGCTGATGAATCTCGAGGGGTCGATTCACCCGTACTCACTGAACAACGCTTACCGGGAACTGGTTGAGCACTTGCCGCTCGCGGAGCGCCTGGAGAAGATGCGCGACCCGGAGATCAAGGCGCAGATCCTGGCCAGCGACTGGGACCTGGCCAACGATGTGCGCAGGAAGGTGGCCAACGCCGAAGACCACCCCTTCCTGGTCGACACCACGCCGGGCAACCTGATGCCCGGAATGCTGGAGATGGTCACGAACTGGCCCGAGGGCGTCTACATCCTGGGCGACCCGCCGGTCTACGAACCGGAGCCCGAGCGGTCGGTCGCCGCTTACGCCGCACGGCACGGGCTCAGCACCGAAGATGCCTTCTACGACCTGATGACGCAGGGCGACGGTGAAACCCTGCTGCTCGTCTACCTCGAGGGCTACTCGCAGGGCAACTTCGACTATCAGCGCGACCTGATGATGCATCCGCTGACGCGCAACGGCCTCTCCGACGCCGGAGCGCACGTGGCGGCGGTCTCGGACGCGCACATGGTCTCCTGGAACCTCTCCTACTGGGGACGCGACCGCGAGCGCGGCGAGCGGCTGCCGCTGGAGACGATCGTGCACAAGCAGACCGGCGCCAACGCCGACCTGTACAGTCTGCGCGACCGCGGCGAACTGGTCGTCGGCAAGCGGGCCGATGTCAACGTGATCGACTTCGAGCGGCTCGACACCGACGCGCCGCACATGGTCTACGACTTGCCCGAAGGCGCGAAGCGCTTCATGCAGCGGCCGACGGGCTATGTCGCCACGATTTGCGCGGGCGAGGTCGTGCTCGAGGACGACGAACTGACGGGCGCGCTGCCGGGTCGACTCGTCAGGGGCGCGCAGAGCGCGTAGGCCGCGCGCCGCAAGGGATTCGTCATTGCCGCGCTTGCCGCAGCCTGCCCCCGACCTGATCGCAGGGCAATCTCGCCGTGCCCGGCACGAGCTTCGTGCTCTTCACGTCGAGATACCCGCGGCAAGCGCGGGTATGACGGTGTAGAAACGGGCGGGCTACTGGCTCCGAAGCGCCGGATACTATCGAGACGCTGCGCAACTAACGATCAGGAGCGCCCTAATGCCGACGATTACGGCTGTCCGCTCGCGGATGCTTCGGATTCCGCTCGACCGTCCGACTTCGTTCTCCAATCGCACCGTGTACCACCGAGACCATCCACTGGTCGAGGTCGAGTGCGACGACGGTCACACTGGCATCGGCTTCTGCTACGCGGGCAACTCCAACGGGCAACTCGTGACCTCGGCGGTCGACGAGCTCTTTGCACCATTGCTGCTGGGACAGGATCCGTTCCGCATCGAGGGCCTGTGGGCTGCGATGTACCAGGAGTCGCTGCTGCACGGACGCGCCGGATCGACGATGCGGGCGCTCTCGGCGCTCGACATCGCGCTCTGGGATCACAACGCCAAGGCGGCGGATCTGCCGCTCTACAAGCTGCTCGGCGGCTACTACGAGGACACCGTGCCGGCATACGCGTCGGGCGGCTACTACTTGGAGGGCAAGGGGCACGAGGGACTGCAGCAGGAGCTCCTCGGCTACGTCGAGATGGGCTTCGACGCAGTCAAGATCAAGGTCGGGCGGCTGTCGGTGCGCGAGGAAGCGTCGCGGATGCAGGCGGCGCGCGAGGCGGTCGGGCCGGACGTGCACATCATGCTCGACGCCAACAACGCCTGGTCAAACCTCGAGGATGCGCTGCGCTACATGGCGGCCTACGAACCGTCCAGCCCGTACTGGATCGAGGAGCCGTTCTCGCCCGACGCCATTGGACTGCACGCGAAGCTTGCCCAACGCACGGGCGTGCCGGTCGCCACCGGCGAGATCGAGGTCGGGCGCTGGCGCTTCAAGGAACTGATGGATCAGGACGCGGCGATGATCCTGCAGCCCGACGCGGCCGTACTCGGCGGCGTGACCGAGTTCCGCCGGATCGCCCACACCGCCGCGTCCTACGGCGTCTCGATCTGCCCGCATTGGTTCCACGACTTACATCGCCACCTGGTCGCCGCGTCGCCCAACGCCACCTACGTGGAGTTCTTCCCCGACGACCAGGTGCACAACTTCCGCAACGTGATCGACCGGCAGACGGAGGTGCGCGACGGTCGCCTGGTACTGCCGGACGCGCCGGGTTTGGGCTTCGAGTTCCTGCCCGAGGCGCTGGAGCGGTACGCCCTCAACGGCTGAGGGGATTCCGCTGTCGATTGTCGAGGCCTGTGCACGATGCTCCCGTTCCCCTCTCCCCCCGCTCCGCGGGGGGAGATGCCGAAGGCAGAGGGGGGTCCCGCTCAGCCAGACCTCAGCTTGGCCACAGCGGCGGGAACCCTCTCGGTCCCTACGGGACAGCTCCCTTCCCGCCTGCGCTGGAACAGGCTCTGCGAAGGGGAACGGGACAAGTCTCAACTCGCGATGACGACGCCGTTGGCGATGGCCAGTTCGCCCTGATCATTGCGCATCTCGAAGAAGATCACTTCCCGGTCGCCCTCGTCTCGGACCTCGGTAGCGCTGACCGTGACGTCGGTACCGGGAATGACCATGCCTCGGAACTGACCAGCGAAGCGCTGGACCCTGGTCGGATCGGCGTCGAGGCTGCGGTTGATCACCTCGCGCAGCGCGATCGTGATGTTGGCCGAGCCGTGCAGGATGATGTCGGGCAGGCCGGCGGCCAGCGCGACCTTGCGCTCGGTGTGGATCGGATTCCAGATGTCGGCGCACTCGGTGTACACGTGCGGCGCCTGCGGATCGATGGGAAGCGTCGCCGTCCAGACTGGTTCTGTTCCAGTGTCCGACGGTTGCGGCAGCGGCGGCGTGGACTCGATCTCCAGGTCGTCCCCCTCCAGCGCCGCGCCGCGCGTGATGCCGCCTGAATCCATGATCGCGACCACCTCGCCGAAGCTGTCGCGCATCGTGTAGCGCTGCGCGCTGAGCACGCCGGGGCGAACCTGCTTGACCGCGATGCTCTGTCCCTGGCAGGTGATCACGTCGCCCTCGCGGGCATGGCGCTCGAACTGGACGTCTACCCAGGCGTGGACCCCGCGCCGAACCAGCTCCAGGGGGTATTCCACATCGGGCGTGAAGCGGCTGTTCCATTGCCAGGTGAACACCATGCCGGGATGGGCGATCAGGCCGCCTGGGCGGTCGTCCTCGAAGTAGACCGGATTGAAGTCGCCGACGCCGCCGGCAAACGCGGTGATCGAGCGGGCCGTGAGTTCGAACGACCTGGCGATCGTGTAGCGGCCAACGTCTGAGGACATGCGGAGTGCGGGGGATGCGTCCTCGGTCGTCACAGCCGTGGCCTCTCGGGCGAGTCGGCCTTGTGCGAATAGCGATCCCAGTGCAGGACCTCGTCGAGAGGTCGGCGGCGGATCGGACCGAAGTTGCCGGTCGGCCAGCCCAGCGGGATCAGGACCATGGGCAGGATGTGGTCGGGCAGGTTGAGCAGCTCCTGCGCCTTGTCGCGGCCGTCGCCGATAAAGGCGAGCGTCGTCGGCACGCTGCCGACTTCGAGCGCCCGCGCAGCCAGCAGCAGATTCTGCACCGAGCCCCAGACCTCGGTGGCCGCGCCGGCGCCGGCGTTGAAGTTGTCGGCCGGCTTGATCACCGTGTCGGCGCAGGCGATCACGATGGCCGGCACCTCGTGCATGTGATTCATCTGGTGTTCGACGGCGGCGAGGAAGCGCTCACGGCGGCCCTGGTCGACGTGTGGGTTGGCGGTATCGCGATTGCCCTCGAGGTACCTCGAGACGCCGGCGCGGTTGAGATCGGCGAGCCCTTGCTTGACCTCCGGATCGCGGACGACGACCCAGTGGCGCGACTGCCGGTTCGAGCCGCTCGGACCCAGGTGCGCGGCTTCGATCAGTTGGACCAGAACCTCCTCGGGGATTGGATCGGGCTTGTAGCGGCGCATCGCGCGAGCGGTGCTGATGACGTCGAAGAACTCCATGTCTCACTCCTTCTGCTGTTAGCTGTCGTACGAAATCAGTTCGACCAGGTTGCCGTCGGGATCGCGGGTGTAGACGCTGATGCCCTCGGCCGTGCCTGCGGCGCGACCGCCGACTCGGCTTGCCGGACCTTCGATCACTTCGGCGCCGGCCGCCTCAATCGCCGCTGCCGCCGACGCCGGCGTCCCATCCCAGACGAAGCAGAAATCGCCGCAGCCGGGCTCGGCCGTCGGTCCGCGCAGCTCGAATCTCGGGTTCTGCCAGAGCTTCGGGTCGTGCACGTTGATCTTCTGGTCGCCGCAGGCGATGGCGAAGATTGGCAAGTCGCCCGAGCGCCACTCATCCTCATGCACGATCTCGAATCCGAGCGCGCGGTAGAAACGCAACAGCGCCTCCGGGTCGCCCGCCGGAATCGCGACGTGATCCATGCCGGTGACCGCCATATTCACCTCGTTTCGCTGCAACGCTCAGGCTGCTCCGTTGAGCGAAGACTAGCCGCTTGCGCTGTTATCCTTGCCTCGCTCGCAATCAAACTCCCAGCCATCGCCGCAATCTCTGGAGCGAACATGCCCGATATCTCCGCCGACGATCCGTTTCCGCGCAAGCGCCTGACGATTGGCGAGACGACGATGGCGTACGTCGACGAGGGCAACCCCGACGGCGATCCGATCGTCTTCCTGCACGGCAATCCGACCTCCTCGTACCTGTGGCGCAACATCATGCCGCATGTCTTTAAGTCGGCCCGCTGCCTCGCGCCCGACCTGATCGGCATGGGCGTGTCGGGTTCGTCGCCTTCCGGTTCCTACCGCTTCGTCGACCACGCCGGTTGGCTGGATGCCTGGATCGAGGGCATGGACCTGGGCGACCGGATCACGTTCGTGATCCACGACTGGGGCTCGGCGCTGGGCTTCCACTGGACCAACCGACACCGCGATCGGGTCAAGGGACTGGTCTACATGGAAGCGATCGTCAGACCGGTCGATTGGGACGAGTGGCCGGAGGCGGCGGCGCGCATCTTCCAGGGCATGCGCTCGGAGGCGGGCGAGGAGATGGTGCTGGAAAAAAACGTCTTCGTCGAGCGCATCCTGCCTGGCAGCGTCCTGCGTGGTCTCACAGAGGAGGAGATGGAGGTCTACCGCCTGCCCTATCGCGAGGCGGGCGAGTCCCGCCGTCCGACGCTGACCTGGCCGCGCGAGATTCCGATCAGCGGCGAGCCGCCGGATGTCGTCGAGATCGCGCAGAGCTACGCCGACTTCC
This sequence comes from Dehalococcoidia bacterium, assembly GCA_965211635.1. Taxonomy (GTDB): domain Bacteria; phylum Chloroflexota; class Dehalococcoidia; order Bin125; family Bin125; genus Bin125. The sequence goes on along the minus strand of OZ242948.1, from coordinate 2,681,644 downwards.
TCTCTTCGGACGAGTCGGCGCAGATCGCCAAGCTCTTCGTGAACGCCGAACCGGGAGCGATCCTGACAGGCGCGCAGCGCGATTTCTGCCGGACCTGGCCGAACCAGACAGAGGTAACGGTGCCCGGCAATCACTTCATCCAGGAGGACTCGCCACATGAGATCGGCGAGGCAATCCACGCCTGGTACGCCGGGTTGTAGCGAGGACGCGAAGCGATGGCAGAAATCACGAACGCTGAAAAGGCTCACGCCGAGTTGGATCAGGCGCGCGAGGCGTTCCGGGAGCTTGTGTCGGGACTCTCCAGCGAGGAATGGAACCGAGAGAGCAACAACGGAGCTTGGACGAACCGCCAGCTCTGCTGGCACCTCGCGTTCACCGCGAGCGGCGTCACGCTGAGGGTGTCGCGGCTGCGCCAGAACAAGGATTTTGATCCGCCCGCTCCGTTGATGGCGGTCCTCAATCCCCTCAGCATGTGGATGGTGCGCATCCGCTCACGCGGCGCGACGCCCGACTCGGTGCTGGCCCTCTTCGACGAGCGTCTGGCGATGTCGCGCTCGCTGATCGATACTATCGCCGACGACGAGTGGGGCAACGGCGGCGTGTTTCTGGGCACGCCCACCACTGTGGGCAGCTCATTCGGGTTCCTGTGCGAACACGTGAGTGAGCACGCGGCCGAGATGCGGCGGGACTAGACTGCATCCGCGCCCACAGCATGGCGACGGGTGTTCTCAACACATCGCCGGGCTGTTGGAACTGGAGAGCATCATGTCCGATATCACGAGCGCAGACGAAGCACGCGCTGCTCTGGAAGAGGCGCGCGAGGAGTATCGAGCACTTGTGTTGGGACTCTCCGACGACGAGTGGAGTCGCAAGAGCAACAATGCCGGCTGGAGCAACGGCCAGCTCTGCTGGCACATCGCCTTCGGTGCAGGCGCAGGCGGGGGGACCGTCTCCCGGCTGCGGCAGAACAAGAGCATGAATCCGCCCGGTCCATTGATGGCGGTGTTCAACCTTGCCAGCCTCTGGATGGTCAGAATCCGATCGCGGGGCGCTACGCCCGAGTCCGTGCTTGCTTTCTTTGACGAGGGCTACGGCAAGACCACGCAGCTGGTCGACACCGTTGGCGACGACGAGTGGGGCAACGGCGGCGTCTTCCTGGGCGAGCCGATGACGGTCGGCGGCGCGTTCGGCTTCATGCGCGACCACGTCAGAGAGCACGCCGCCGAGATGCGGCGCGACTAGGTCGTCTGCATCGCGATGCCGCTCAGTTCGGACCAGATTTTCGAGCGCTACCCGCCGTTGCGCGACATGGAGGCGGTGGCGCTGTTCCAGGAACTCGGCTACCGCTTCACCGACGCCGGTGACGGCTGGTGCGAGATCACCCTGAATGCCTCGCCCAAGACGCACAACCTCTACGGCATCGTGCACGGCGGCGTCTGGCTGCTGATCGCCGACTCTGCGATGGGCGGGGCCTTGGGCACGATCCAGGCCGAGGGCGAGCGCGTGATCACGGCGCAGTCTGAGTTTCGCTGGCTGCGCGGACTCGACGGCAATATTATCCGCGCCCGAGCGGAGGTCATTCGCCGCGGCCGGACCTTAAGTCACTGCTCAGTAGACCTCTTCGACGAGCTGGACCGCCACATCGGCCACGGCAACGGAACCTACGTGATGCTGCCGCCCCACTCATAGTGCGATCAGTTGAAGCACTAGTCTGTAGCTGACTGACAAAGGCGACAGCGAAAGGGTCTGGCACATGGTGGGACGGCTTGAGGGACGAGTCGCATTGATCACGGGTGGCGCCAGGGGTCAGGGCGCGGCAGAAGCAACGCTCTTCGCCGAGGAGGGCGCAACGGTGGTGATCACCGATGTGCTTGATTCCGATGGAGAGGCGACCGCCGCGTCGAACGACAGTATCCGTTACCTACACCACGACGTGACCAGCGAGGACGAGTGGATCGCCGTGGTGCAGGACGTGCTCGAGGACTACGGCAAGATCGATGCCTTCATCAACAACGCGGGCATCTACCGCCAGTCGCCGATTGCCAGCCTCTCAGTCGAGGAGTACATGGAGGTGATCAACATCAACCAGGTTGGCGTCTTCCTCGGCCTGAAGCATGTCGGACCTGTGATGTGTGAGGCCGGCTCCGGCTCGATCATCAACATCTCATCGATCGCCGGCATGCGGGGCGGACCCGGATCGCTGGCCTATTCGGCATCGAAATGGGCGGTGCGAGGCATGACCAAGGTCGCGATGGGGGAGTTTGCCCCGTCCGGTGTGCGAGTGAACTCGATTCACCCCGGTTTGATCGAAACGCCGATGTTGCATCAACTGCCAGCGATTGAACAGGGCCTGACAGACCAACTGGTCCGTCGCATTCCCTACGGTCGGATCGCGGAAGCGGTTGAAGTCGCCCGGCTTGCACTGTTTCTGGCGTCAGACGACTCCGAATACATGAACGGCACGGAGTTCATCATCGACGGTGGGATGATCCAGGGAATCTGAGCGAACGAAGCTGACAGCGTCATGAGCGCTCCACCTGTCCAGTACACGCGCACCGAGGACGATATCGATATTGCCTGGGTGGAACGCGGGGTCGGCAAGCCACTCGTTGTTTCGACCGGACCGATGCTGCCGCTCAACCTGGGCTGGGAGCCTGGCGGAGTCTGGGAACGACTCTCCCGATCGTTTCGTGTCGTCAGGTTCGATCCGAGGGGATGCGGCCTGTCGGAGCGCGACGGGGTGTTTGGTTCGTTTCACGATGAAGCGATGGACCTGGCGGCGGTTGTCAACGAGATGGGAGAACCTCGGGTCGCGTTGATGGGGCATTACATCGGGACTCCGGCTGCCGTGATTGCGATGCTGAACGAGCCCGAGCGGTACACGCACCTGTTCCTGCACTTGCCGATCCCCATGGGCGGCGACCGATCGGGTATGACTCAGCACAGTGAAGTCAGCGATCTGATCGACAAGACAGTCGAAAACCTGCTGCGTTTGGGTTGGCAGCACCATGACGAAGCAGCTCGGCGCGCGCTACTCACGATGATCGCACCGTCCGCCGACGAAGACACGCTGCGAAACCTGTCCCAGATGATGCATCACTATCCGTCCATGAACCGATTGTTCGGTCTGGTTCGAGAGATGCGCGATCTGGATCTGCGAATAGAACTGCGCAACGTCGAGATTCCGACACTGATCTCGATCCCGTCCGAAGAGGAAGGCTTTGACGGGGGATACAGCTCTATGGGTCGCGATTGGGCGAGAATCATCCGCGGCGCGCGGTTGATCGTGGCCACCGACCACACGCCGGTGCTGGTCGACAACGCGCCCACCATCTCGCAGATCGCCGATGCACTTGAGGATTTCATCGGCATCGACGATGGCACGCGAACGGCCGGCGAGGCGACGCGGACCATCCTCTTCACGGACATCGAGGGCTCGACGGCCATGGTTGATCGCCTCGGTGATGACGAAGCCAGGGAGATCACGCGGGAGATCGAACAGCTCACGCTCGCCGCGATTCGCGACCACCAGGGGGTGCAGGTGAAGACCATGGGCGATGGCGTTCTGGCCTGGTTCGGCGCCGCGTCCTCGGCCGTCGAGACCGCCGTCCGCATCCAGCGGGAACTCGCCAATCACGAGCGCTACAGCGACGTGTATGTACGCATCGGCATCGACGCCGGCGAACCGATTGCCGAGTCCGATGACCTGTACGGCACCACGGTCAATCAAGCAGCTCGGATCATGTCAATGGCGCGCGGTGGCGAGATCCTTGTATCCGACCTGGTTCGCCGGCTGCTGCAAGGCCGCAGGTACGACTTCGAAGACCAGGGCACACACCAGTTGCGAGGTTTCAGCGACTCGATTCAACTGTTCGGCGTCGACTGGCGGACCGTCTCGGGAGGGACCTCGGCTGAGGAAGGGACGATCGCATGACCGATATGACCAAACGAGAGCGCGTCCGCGCCGCACTATCAGGTGAGCCGGTCGATCGTCCCCCGGCATCGCTCTGGGGGCACGACTTCCTGCGCGAATGGAGCAACGACGAACTGGTCGGCGCGACTTGCGAACAGTACGAGGCCTACGACTGGGACTTCATCAAGATCAATCCACGTTGGTCGATGTTCCCCGAGGCCTGGGGTGCGGTCTATCAGCCGCCGGTCGAACAGACGAACCAAACCATGATTCGTCCGGCCCTGAGCGAACTCGACGAACTGCACGACGTCGTCCCGGTCCACGCCGAGCGAGGCGTGTTCGGTGAACACATCGAGTCGACTCGCCTGGTGGTCGAGCGAACCGCAGGAAAGGTCGACGTGGTCCAGACCGTGTTCTCGCCGATGGCGACCGTGGGCCTCATGTTCGGTCATCCGCGAGCCTTCAAACAGGCCGCAGCCGAGGCGCCCGCTGCCCTACACGGCGCGATCGCGCGAGTGACCGAAACGATCATCAACTACAGTCGCGCCAACATGAACGCCGGTGCTTCGGGCGTGTTCTACGCACCGCTGCAGTGGGCCAGCCACGCCAATTCGACGCCTGACTTCTATCGCGAGTTCGGCCGGCCGTATGACCTGCAGGTGCTCGACGCGATCCGCGACGCCGAGTTCAACATTCTCCACGTTTGCTTCAGCAACAACATGCTCGCCGATGTGCTCGACTACCCGGTCCACGCCTTCAACTGGGACGACCGCGACGAGACGAACGCTGGCCTGTCGGAAGTCTGGTCCGAGACCGACAAGGCGGTCATGGGCGGAGTCAGCCGCAGCGGACTGGGGGAGCTGAGCGCAGAGGTGATTGGCGCTCAAGCAGCGGAAGCGGCCAGCGTCGGCAACACGCGCGTGTTCGTCACCGGAGGCTGTTCGATCCCGCCGCACACCCCGGCCGAGAATCGTGCGGCTGTAGCGTCGGCGGTGCGGGGGAACTAGGCAGGCGCTTACAAGGGATTGTACCAACGCAATCCGGGGAATCGCGCAAAGTCGCGGTCGTTCGTATGGACCTCGGCGTCATGCTCAATCGCCAGCGCAGCAATGTGCGCGTCCGGGACGAACTTGTCGCCGATTCCGATTTCAGTAAGCAAATCAGCGACCAACGCCAAGTGCCGCGGCCCTGGCAGCACGATGACCACATGTTCCCGACTCAGCCAATCTTCGACAACGGCAATGAGATCGCCGGTCGGAATCGGATCAGTGACAATCTGAGGTTTCGTCATGATCCGGATAAAGCTAATGACTATCTCCCAAGGCAGTGCAACCTGCTCGGTGCCTTCGATTAGGCCCTGCCACCATACGGCTGCAGTCGCGTGTTGCGGCGCCTGCTCCCGGTGGGCATAGACGAGCAGGTTGGTATCGGGAATGGTCACTCGGAGGATTGTTGACTGAGGCGCAGCAGACGCTCGTCGTCTTCTTCGTACAGGTACTCCTTAAGCCTTGCCGGGTCAATACCTGGCTGGAACCCGCCTGGGAAAGGCTTGACGACGAACGGAGTGCGCGACTTGACCTGCTCGTTGCAGAACCGCCTGCGGAGTTCATCGTTGGCGAGTTGGTCTACTGGCAGGCCGCGGCGCTCCGCTTCTTCGGCGAGAGCGGCGGCGACATCGTCGTCGAGGGAGAGACGTGTTGTCATGACCTCAGCGTAGTTCGTCAACCACCGACCGAGATCCGGTACAGCTCCGAGGCGTTGTTCTGAAGGACGGCGGTGCGGACCTCGGGATCGAGGTCGCCGAGGACGTTGGCGATGTGCTCCTGGCTGCGCGGGTAGAGGCAGGTCGGGTGCGGGAAGTCGGTCTCGAAGAGGACGTTCTTCACCCCAATCTGCTCAATAACCTTGCGCGGACCGAAGTCCTCGAACCAGAAGCAGGCCCAGATGTTGCGGCGGAACTTCTCGGTCGGTCGCAACTCGTGGTGCTTGACCTCGGTCGGCACCATCTCGTCCCACTGGTACTCGCAGGCCTCGAGCAGGAACGGGATCCAGCCGATGCCGCTCTCGACCGAGACGAACTTGAGCCTCGGGAAGCGCTCCAGCACGTCGCTGTAGAGCAGGTTGGAGATCATCCGCGCGTTGTCGATGTAGATGTTGGCCGCGCCAATCGCCAGTTTGCGCTCAGGACCCATCGATTCCCAGGGCGAGGAGACGAACGGCGACGGCGCGCCCTTGGCCCCGCCGGAGCCGATGTGGAAGTTGAGCACGACGTCGAGGTCCTGGGCCAGCTCGAAAAACGGGTCCCAGTGAGAGGTGCCGTAGTCGGGCAGGTCGAACTTCTCCGGCGTGTCGCAGATCGTGTAGCCCCGCGTGCCGTACTCCTCGACCGTGCGGCGCATCTCGGCCAGCGTCGCGTCGAGGTCCCAGAAGGGCAGCAGCGCTTGCGGGAAGAGGCGCCCGCCCGATGTCGTCTGCCATTCGCCCATGGCGTCGTTGTAGGTCGTCACGCAGGCGTTGCGCAGTTCCCGGTCGGGGATGTTGAGGAAGTTGGCCGAGGCGAAGCCGGAGATGTTGGGGTAAACGATCTGGGCATAGAGCCCTAGCCGCTCCATCAGTTCCAGCCGAGCCGGAACCTCGTAGGCCGCCGCGTCGAGGCGTTCGAAGTCGTGCACGCCGAGGATGCCGAGCACCTTGTCGCCGCTGCTCTCGACCACCGAGAGACCGACCGGTCCGAGCGGCACGTCGCCGTCGACAAACCAGAAATGCTCGCCGTCGACCTTGCGCAGTTGCGGCATGCGATCGCGCAACGTCGCCGGCGCGCGCGAGGTCCAGAGGTCGGGCGGCTCGGTTACGTGCGAGTCGCAGTCGATCACGTTGATGCCCTGGATCGCGTTGAGCATCGGGTTCTCGTGGACGGTGGGGTTTGCGCTGACCATCTCGTTCTCCGGTCTCTCATCGTCGCGTTGCGTAAGTGGGGCGAGGATAGTCGGTTCCGCGGGGGCTCGCACTCACGCCTCTGCGCGGTCGTCGCCGCGCAGGAACGCGGCGACCCGAGGAGCGAGCAGCGCGCAAACGATAGCGAGTCCGCTGTTGATCAGGATCCAGGGCCAGTAGAGGTCCTCGGCCAGCCAACTATCGCCGGCGCCGCTATCGCTGATGCCGAACTCCAACCACAGGTCGAAGAAGACGAACAGCCCGAATGCGACGTTGAGCGGGCTGGCGATGGGACCGTCGACTCCACGACCCGCGATCCAGCGGGCAAAGAAAGCGAAGAAGATCATAGATACGGCCCATATGAAGACCGGCGAGGGGAAGCTCACGTCCGACTGCCAGATCGCAGCATTCATCCAGAACTGGAAGAACGAGAAGACGAGCACCCAGACAACCAACGGTCGAGACGCGTACGGCGCCAGCAGCCGCGCAGCGACCAGGGTGAGCACCAGGATCACTGAGAATGGCCAGAAGATCGGCTCCGCGGCGAACTCAACTGCAACGCTCGACCATGCCAGAACGGCCTCTGCCGTCAGCAGTCCGAGGACCGAGACGACGACGGTCATGTTCTCGGTGTCGGTGAGATCGCCGCGCAGGGGTCGCATGGTCAGGATGCGGGCGATGATGACGATAGTGACGACCTCGGCGAACCACCAGATCGTGGGCTGATCGACGTTGGCAAGTTCGCCAATCGTCTCCAGGAGGAAGACCAATACGGCGGCAATCAGTGTGAACCGCCAAGCAGTGTCGTCCCAGAGACTTCGAAGAGTGCCGATGGGGTCATTCAACAGCGCTTCGTGATGCGGCATTGGAATCTCCTCTGCATTGCTATTGCCTGCGGGATTCAACCTAGTCATCTGAAATCGACGATGTCGTAGGTTGCGGGCAATGCAAGACACAGAGGAGGATGCAAGGTATGGGAGTTCTCGATGGCAAAGTCGCGCTGATTACAGGCGCGGCGTCTGGGATTGGACTGGCGACGTCGCAACTGTTTACCGCAGAGGGCGCACACGTCGCGATGGTCGATCGCAACGCAGATTTGGTGAACGAAACGGCCCGAGAGATCGGTGACCGCGCAGTGGCAATCAGCGGCGATGTCACCAGCGAGGACGATGTCGGGCGGATGGTCGCCACCTGCGTCGATCGATTCGGGCGGCTTGACATTGGCTTCAACAACGCCGGCATCGCCGGCACGGCGCCAATCCACGATCACTCGTTGGAGCACTTTCAGCGTGTTGTCGACGTCTGTTTGACAGGCGTATTCCTCTGTCTCAAGCATCAGTCGAAGCAGCTCATCGCCCAGGGCCAGGGAGGTTCGCTGATTAACACGGCCAGCATTAATGCGACCCAGGCGACCAAGGGTCTCGCGGCCTACTGTTCGGCGAAGGCCGGTGTCGCCATGCTGACCAAGGTCTCAGCGTTGGAGCTGGGCGAGCACCGCATTCGCGTCAACGCAATCGGACCAGGTCACACGCAGACGCCAATGACGGCTCGCGTACGCGACGTTGACGGTTTCGACGAAGCGATGATCGGAGCGACACCGCTGGGGCGACTGGGCGAACCGGAAGACATCGCGCAGATGGCCCTCTTCCTGGCCAGCGATGCGAGTCCCTGGGTTTCCGGTCAGCTCCTCTACGTTGACGGCGGCATCACCGTCAACGAACTGCCGCCGGGGTTCAATCCACTGGAGGCTCGTCTGCGCCAGGGACACGGCGATTGACCGGATCGCCATCGTCATTGCCGCACTCTTCGCGGTAATCTCGCCGTATCCTGCAGCGACCCCTGCACTTGACTCGTCCAGATACCCGCGGCAAGCGCGGGGATGACGAACGAGTGGGATATCGGAACACTTCGAAGGGAACAAGCAATGGGATTGCTCGATGGTAAGGCGGCGCTGATCACTGGCGGGGCTTCGGGAATTGGATTAGCGGCTGCGCGGCTATTCGCGGAGGAAGGCGCGCAGGTTGCGTTGGCCGACCGCAACGCCGACGGCGCGGCCGAGGCAGCTCGCGAGATCGGCTCGCAGGCAATGGCAATCACTGCCGATGTCACCAATGAAGACGATGTCGCCAACATGGTTATGTCCTGCGTCGACCGCTTCGGCAGGTTGAACATCGCCTTCAACAACGCCGGCATCGGCGGCTTCTCGCCGATCCAGGACTACCCCTTAGCGCAGTTCCAGCAGGTGATCGACGTTTGCCTCACAGGTGTCTTCCTCTGCATCAAGCACGAGTCCAAGCACCTGATCGAGCAGGGCTCCGGCGGTTCGATCATCAACACGGCCTCGCTGAACAGTATCCAGGCGACGGAGGGACTATCGGCCTACTGCTCGGCCAAGGCCGGCGTGGCGATGCTGACCAAGGTCTCGGCGCTGGAGTTGGGCCGGCACGGGATCCGCGTCAACAGCATTGGACCGGGACTGATCCGCACGCCGCTGACGCAGGGGCTGCGCGACCTGCCTGAGCTCGAGCAGGCATTCGTCGATGAAGCGCCGTTGGGTCGAATCGGCGATCCTGAAGATGTCGCGCAGCTCGCCCTCTGGCTGGCCTCGGACGCATCCTCGCTGATGACCGGCCAGACCGTCCAACTCAATGGCGGGGCCGACATCAACAAGTACCCGCCGCTGTTCGAGTTTTTCGGTCAACAGGCGCTGTAGTCCGTAGACTTCCAGCCGACTGAACGAGCTGAATGGAAGAACAGGAGCAACCCATGCGTGAGTTTGCAGGCAAGACGGCAGTCGTCACGGGAGCGGCAAGCGGTATGGGGTTGGCCTTTGCGCGACGCTTCGCCGCGGAGGGGATGAATGTCGTGCTTGCGGACATCGAGGAGGACGCGCTAAACGCCCAGGTCGTGCGGCTTGAACAGGAAGAGCGCAACGTGCTCGGCATAGTCGTCAACACGATGCGCCGCGAGGCGATTGAAGCTCTCCGCGATCGAACGGTCGCCGAGTACGGCAACGTGCACATCCTGGTCAACAACGCGGGAGTCGCCGGCGGCGAGGACTCAGGCGTCCGTCCCGACGGCTCAGTGCGGGGATCGTGGGAGATCTCCGACGAGACCTGGAACTGGATCATGGGCGTCAACTTCTGGGGCGTGCTCTTCGGCATCCAGGTCTTCGTGCCGCACATGCTGGAGCACGGCGAAGAAGGTCATATTGTCAACACGGCCTCGCTCGCTGGCCTGATGCCGGGCGGCTCGGCCTACAGCGTGTCCAAGCATGCCGTGCTGACGCTGACAGAGGGGCTCTACCAGCAGTTCCAGGCGATGGGCGCGAACCTGAGCGCGTCCGTTCTCTGTCCGGGCTTTGTCAACACCAACATTGGCTACGCCGAGCGCAACAAGCCGGAGGAGTTCGGCGCCGCCTCCGAGCGCACCGCCGAGCAGGAACAGGCAATCAACCTGATGCTCGGCGGAGGCATGGACCCCGACCAGGTCGCCGAGATCGTCTTCGACTCGATCGTCGAGCAGCGTTGCTACATCCTGCCGCATCCGGCCTGGGACGACGTGGTCCGCGGCCGGGTTGAGAATGTGTTGGCGCGTGGCGCGCCGGTCTCCGTCGACATGGAGGAGATGCTGCGCCGTCGCGCGTCGGGGCAGGAAGTCTGAATCAAGGGCGAAACACACGGAAGGGCGAGATCATGCGTGAGTTTGCAGGCAAGACGGCGGTGGTCACCGGCGGCGCGAGCGGCATCGGTCTGGCAATGGTCGAGCGCTTCGCTTCGGAAGGTATGAACGTCGTCCTTGCCGACATCCAGGAAGATGCGCTCCAGGCCCAGGTACAACGGCTGGAACATCAGGAACGCTCGGTCATGGGCGTGGTGATTGACACGATGCAGCGGGAGACGTTGGAACGCGCTCGCGACGAGACGATCGATCGCTTTGGCAATGTCCACATCCTCTGCAACAACGCGGGCGTGTTCAGCTTCCAGGACGCGATGGGGCTGGGCCCGGAGACGACCAACGTCTGGGACGTCGAGGACAGCGTCTGGGAGTGGGTAATCGGCGTGAACTTCTGGGGCGTCCTATACGGCGTACAGACGTTTCTCCCGCATATGGTCGCTCATGGCGAGGATGGCCACGTCGTCAACACGTCATCGGTGGCAGGACTGACGCCGGGTGGGAGCGCCTATAGCGTCTCCAAGCACGGCGTCCTGACGCTGACCGAAGGGCTGCATCAGAATCTGCAACGAGTCGGCTCCAGGATCGGCGCGTCCGTGCTCTGTCCAGGCGCCGTCCAGACCCAGATCATGTACGCCGACCGCAATCGGCCCGACGAGTACGGCGGCGTTGGCGATCGCTCGGATGAGGAAGCCGCCGCGTTTGACGCATTCCTCGCCTCCGGGATAGACCCAGCCAACGTGGCGGAACAGGTGATGCAGTCGATCCGGGAAGAACGCTGCTACATCCTGCCGCATCCCGACTGGGACGACATCGTCCGCCAGCGGGTCGAGAACATCATTGCCCGGACCGTCCCGGCGCCGCGGCTTCCTCGAGAGCAGACCACCGGTCGCTGAGCGGTTTCGAGCACCGCTCGTAGACTGCGCGGGCACGGCCCGAAATCCACCAACAATGCAGAGCACTCTGAGAGGGACGATCATGCGTGAGTTCAGCGGCAAGACGGCAGTGGTGACGGGCGGGGCGTCGGGCATGGGCTATGCCTTTGCCGAGCGCTTTGCGGCCGAGGGCATGAACGTCGTGCTCGCCGATATCGAGAGCGACGCGCTAAAGGCGGCCGTTACTCGACTCGAACAGCAGGAACGAGATGTCGTCGGCATCGAAGTCAACACCATGCGCCGAGAAACGCTGGAGAGTTTGCGCGACCAGGTGATCGAGCGCTACGGCAAGATTCACGTGCTCTGCAACAACGCCGGAGTTACTTCGCGCCGCGACGGCGGACTCGGCGCCGGCGCGGGAGCGGTACCCGTCTGGGAGGTCCCAGACTCGACCTGGGACTGGGTGATGGGCGTCAACTTCTGGGGCGTGCTCTACGGCCTGCAGGTCTTTGTGCCGCACATGATCGAGCACGGCGAGGACGGCCACATCGTCAATACCGCGTCAGTTGCGGGACTGATTCCCGGCGCATCGGCGTACAGCGTCTCGAAGCACGGTGTGCTGACGCTTACCGAGGGGCTTTGGTTCCACTTGCGCAGTGCCGACGCCAGGATCTCCGCTTCGGTGTTGTGTCCGGGCTTCGTCAACACGGGGATCGGTGAGGCCGAGCGCAATCGCCCGAGTGAGTTCGGCGAGTCGATCGAGGCGGACGAAGTCCAGCGGGCCGCCTCTCAGATGTTCCTCGGTGGCGGCATGAATCCATCTGAAGTAGCCGAACTCGTCTGGCAGGCGATGGTTGACGACCGGCTCTACATCCTGCCCCACGATGGCTGGCGGGACATCATCCGCGGTCGGATCGAGGCGGTGCTCGACGGCCAGCAACCGTTCGAGGTCGATTTCGAGCAGATGATGCAGCGTCGGGCGCAGGGCGCCAACGTCTAGGCCGCGCCGACACCCAACGGCCCACAGTACGGATCTCGCCATAGCCGCGCTTGGCGCGGGTATCTCGCCGCAGACTTGACAGACATCCGTGCTGCAAACGGCGAGATTGCCGCGGTAAGCGCGGCAATGACGGTGATGCTGGGGCGGTCTTGCTTTGGAGTGAAGCTAGATGGACGCAGCTACTCCTCGCCTGAGGCGAGCTGGGCGGCGAACTCCTGGCGACCGTTACGTTCTTTTTCCGTCAGGGCGAGTACGGTCTCGGGAATCCAGAAGGGGAGATTGTCGTCGGCGCGCGAGGGCGCGAGCAGGTCATCGAGGTCCATGACGAGTTCGCGGCGGTCATACTTGGTCTGCTCGTGGCCTTCCCACATGGGAAGCATCGCGATCGCGTCGAAGGGGCAGACTTCAACGCAGATGTTGCAGCGCATGCAGCGACCAAAGTCGATGTAGAAGTCCTTGATCACCGACTTGTGATTGCTCTTGCCTGCGGCGTTGGCCGGATTCTTCATCAGCGTAGTCGTCATGCAATCGACCGGGCAGGCCATAGCGCATTTGCCGCAGCCGGTGCAGTTCGGCTCCTCAAGCTGGTGGTTCCAGATCAGGTAGGGGAAGGTTCGCGCCCGCTTCGGGAGTTGCTTCTTCTCGAAGGGGTAATGGACGGTCACCGGCCCGCGGCCAACCACTTTCGCGCCCCGACTCATGACCTTGAACACACCGCGCATGGCCCGCTCCCTGTCCACTAGCGCTACCCATCAAGGATAGCGCACACCCTCATCCGTTCAGAGCGCCATCTCATTCACCGGACCCGAGGTGTCAACCGGCGCTGCAGTCCAGGCCACAACGTCATCCGCTGTAACGCCCGGCGCGGTCTCCCGCAGCGAGAACCCTGCTGGGGACACGTCAATTACTGCAAGGTCGGTGATGATCACATCGACGCAGCGCCGCGCTGTGAGCGGATAGTCGCAGACCTCGACGATCCGCGGTTCGCCTTCGCGCGTCACGTGCGCCATGGCGATGATCAGCTTGCGCGCCCCCACGGCGAGATCCATTGCGCCGCCGACGCTGCCGCCGCCTCGCGCAGGCACGTACCAGTTTGCCAGGTCGCCCTGCGCCGAGACCTGCAGTCCGCCCAGCACCGCTGCGTCGATGTGACCGCCGCGAATCATCGCGAACGAGTCCGTCGTGTCGAAGAAACTGGCCCCGGCGACCAGGTTGACCGGCTGTCCGCCCGCGTTGATCAGGTCGGAGTCGAAATCCGACGCGGAGATACCCGAGTAGCCGAGAATGCCGTTCTCGGCCTGGAAGAGGATGCCGTCCGACGGCTCGACGAATCCTGCGACCAGAGTCGGTAAACCAATGCCAAGGTTGACGACGGAGTTCGGCTCCAACTCACGAGCCGCGCGCAATGCGATCAGCTCACGGCTCAGACCGGCGGGAGGAGAGGCGTCCGGCATGGTCAGCCTTCCCAGCGCACGGGGATCGGCTCGCACTGGACGATCCGGTCGACATACAACGCCGGCGTGTCGACCTGGTCGGCTGGAATCTCGCCGGGTTCGACAATCTCTTCCACTTCCGCGATCACCAGGTCGGCTGCCGTGGCCATCACCGGATTGAAGTTGCGGCCGGCGAGTCGATACTGCAGATTGCCCAACCGGTCGGCGCGCCAGGCCTTGATCAGCGCCACATCGCCGCGCAGCGGTCGCTCGAGCAACCACTGCTCACCGTCTAGTTCGAGCACCTGCTTGCCGTCCTGCATCATCGTGCCCAGGCCGGTCTTCGTCAGCACGCCGCCGAGTCCCGCGCCACCGGCGCGCAACCGTTCGATCAGCGTGCCCTGCGGCACCAGTTCCAGCTCGACCTCGCCGGCGTGATAGAGCGTCTCGAAGCGAGACTTGCGCCCGCTCGAGGCGCGGATCGCGAACGTCGCGATCACCCTGGCCAGTTGCCGATCTTCGCACAGTTCGTCCAGCAGATCGCCGAGTCCGATGTTGTTTGCAATCGCGGTGAGATTGGTCCGGCCGCTGCGCTTCAGGGCGAGAATCAGGTTGGACGGCGTCCCGGCGGAGACGAATCCGCCGACGAGGATGGTCGAGCCGTCGCGGATCCTGGAGACGGCGTCGTCGGGTGAGTCGATTGCCTCGGCGATCATGTGCCGATCCTATCCGCTGCCTCAACTCAACACGTCCCCTCTCCCCCCTCTCGCGGGGGGAGATGCCGAGGGCAGAGGGGGGCTCCGACTAGCTATCCACTTTCGGCAGTCCCCCCCTTCAGTCCCCCCGCCTTCGCGGGGGCAGGCTCTATGGGACAGCTTCCCCAGGGGGAAGCGGGGACGCTGCGCGGCCATGAGCAGTCAATCAGATATCTTGCTCATATCCGCGCGTGTTTGCGCGACCCCGTCCGAAGGAGTTGGATCATGCCCGCGCCGCTTGAAGGAATCCGCGTTGTCGACTTCACCCGCTATCAGAACGGCCCCCACGCGACCGCGATGCTGGCTGATATGGGCGCCGACGTGCTCAAGGTGGAGATGCCCGGCAACGGCGACCCGGGACGGCAGCTCGGCGTGGGACAGGACGGCTTCTGCTCCTACTTCGAGGCGCTCAACCGGGGCAAGCGCTCGATGACACTCGATCTCCGCGCCGAAGGCGCGATCGAGGTCGTGCATAAGCTGATCGAGGACGCAGACGTGCTGGCCGAGAACTTCCGTCCCAGCTACCTCGACTCGATCGGGCTCGGCTACGACGACCTCAAGGAGGTCAACCCGCAACTGATCTACGCGACGAACTCGGGCTTTGGTCCTGAGGGCGAGTGGGCGCGGCGCGGTTCCTTCGACGTGGTTGCGCAGGGCATGTCGGGCGCGATGGTCGCACTCGGCGGCGGACCCGGCGAGCGGCCAATCACCGCACCCTGGGGGCTGGCCGACCAGACCGGCTCGCTGCTCTTCGCCTACGGCATCGTGACCGCGCTGTTTGCTCGATCACAACACGGCGTGGGACAGAAGATCGATGTCTCCCAGCTCGGCGCGATGTTGACGATGCAAGCGCTCTCGCTGCAGGCCTATCTGCACAGCGGCTTCCAGCCGGTGCTCAAGCCGGGCCGCTCCTTCTCCGCCACCTTTAGCTGGTACCAGGCGAGCGACGGCGAATGGCTTACGCTCGGCATCCTCGATCCCAAGAGCTGGGCCGGACTGTGCGTCGCGCTCGAGCGGCCCGAACTGCTCGAGGACTCGCGCTCCGCCGATCCGTTCTCGCGACGAGACAACGAGGAATGGCTGCGCTCCGAGCTCGAAGCCGCATTCATGACTCGTCCGCGCGACGAGTGGATCTCACGGCTGATCGAGCAACGCATCCCCTGCGGACCGGTCTACGACTACCAGCAGGTCGCCGAGGACAACCACTTCTGGCTCAACGGCTACCTGCAGCAGGTGCCGCATCCGCACTTCGACGAGCACAAGGTTGTGGGCATCCCGGTCAGCTTTAGCGAGACCAAGACCGAGGTGCGCGGTTCAGCGCCGGAGCTCGGCCAGGACACAGAGCTCGAGCTGCTCAACCTCGGCTTCGACTGGTCCGACATCGAGCGCATGCACGACGCCGGGATCACTGCAGTCAAGCAGCAGGGGGCTGCGGCTGCGGGCGAATGAGCGTTCGCAGACTCTAGCCTGTCTCCATGCGAGACGACCCTGCAGATCACCCGATCGTCCAGCGTGCGCGCGACCTTCAGCCGCTGATCGTCGCCTGCGCCGATGAGACGGAAGCCAATGGCGCACCGCCCGAACAACTGATCGAGGCGTTCACCGACGCCGGGCTCTACCGCATGTTCATCCCTGCCGCCGCCGGCGGTGAGGAGGTGCCCCCGCTGGTCGCCTTCCACGCCGTTGAGGCGTTGTCCGAGGCCGATCCATCAACCGGCTGGGTGGTGATGCTCGCGACTGAACTCTCATTGGTCACCGGGTTCATCGAGACCGAACAACTCCGTGAGATGATTGGCGCAGATGACCCGGGCGGGCCCCGTTGTCGGATCGCGGGTTCGGCCAGACCAACGAACTGGGGTCAGCGCGTCAACGGCGGCTGGGAGATCAGCGGAGTTGCGACCTACGCCAGCGGCATCCTGCACGCCACGCACGTCGTCGCCGCCTTTCGCGACCAAGACAAACCTGCCGATGCCTACATGTCCTTCGTCGATCCGTCCAAGGGCGAGATCCTGGACACATGGGACACGATGGGCCTGCGCGGAACTGGATCTCACGACTTCCGCAGCGAACAGCTCTTCGCACCCGACCATCGCACGATGAAGATTGGTTCGCGGCCCAAGGCGCCAGGGCCCAACTGGAAGATCCCGGACAGCGGAATCGCGAGTTGGCTGCAGAACGGCGGTCAGGCGCTCGGCGCAGCTCAGGGCGCAATCAATGAGGTTGTGACTCGCGCCAAACTTGTCGCCAGCAAGAGCGACTCACGATCGCTGGCTGAACGCGAGCACTTCCGAGTCGCCCTCGGCCGAGCACAGGCCAGGGTCGGCTCAGCGAGGTCCTACGTCCGTGAAATGGGGGGTCGAGCCTGGGCGTCTGTCTTGGCTGGAGAGCCGGATCTCGACGCGGTCTCTCAGTGGCGGCTAGCGAACGTCAACGCCGTCCATGCCGCGACGGAAGCAGTTGAGATGTTGTTTCCCGCCGCAGGCACCAACGCCATTCATCGACGCTGGACACTGGAGCGGCGCTTCCGTGATCTCCAGGTCGCTCGGCGTCACAACGCCGGGCTCGACTTCAACTGGGACGCGGGTACAAGACACATGCTTGACATGCCGCCGCTGACGCGCGGGGCGGCGATTCCGGATCGGGATCGCTACCGATCGGCGGCAGACTGAGTCGGCTCAAGAGTCCAGCAACCGAGGCAACGCCGAAGTCCATGCCTCCGAGGCTTCCACCAGCGGCACGCTCAGCGGACCGACTTCCAGGCGCTCACCGGCGACTTCGCCGATGCGACCGGCCTGAATGCCGTGCTGAGTCGCAAGCGCCGCAAGTTGTTCCGCCTGATCAGGAGCGATGCTAAGCACGGCTCTGGCGCCGGCCTCTCCGAACAGCGCGGCATCTAGGCGGCCCCTGATGGGGGCGTCGATGCTCGCTCCGATACCACCGGCAATCGCCGACTCGCAGATGGCGACGGCGAGGCCGCCGTCGGAGCAGTCGTGGGCAGACTTGAGCAGGCCCACTTCGGCTGCCTCCACGAGCACTTCAACCAGGGCTGCTTCGGCGTCCAGGTCGATCTCGACCGGGCCGGCCTCCTTGCCGTGCACCACCGACAGGTACTCGCTGCCTCCCAGGCTCGACGCATCGTGCTCCAAGTCTGCGCCGAGCAGCCAGATCTCGTCGCCTTCGTCCTGGAAAGCCATGCGGACTGCCTTTGTGACATCGGAGATGATGCCCAACATGCCGACCACCGGCGTCGGTGTAACCGGGCCTTCCTCGGACTCGTTGTAGAGGCTGGCGTTGCCGGAGACGACCGGCGTCTGGAAGACGCGGCAGGCCTCCGCCATGCCGCGGATCGACTCGCGGAGCTGGTAGTAGATCGGCGCGCGTTCGGGATTGGCGTAGTTGAGACAATCGGTTACTGCTACCGGTCGGGCGCCAGTACAGGCGACGTTGCGCGCTGCCTCGGCGACGGCGCGAGCGGCTCCGTTGTAAGGGTCGAGCTCGACGGAGCGTCCGGGTCCGTCGGTGCAGAGCGCCAGTCCCTGCCTGAGCCCTCGGATCCGCAGCACGGCCGCGTCGCTGCCCGGGGTCACCACCGTGTTGGTTCCGACCATGTGGTCGTACTGTCGATACACCCAGCGCTTGGAGGCGATGTTGGGCGACGCCAGCAGACGCAGCATCAAGTCGTTGGCATTGGCCGGATCGAGATCGGGCAGCGTACCCGGATTCCAGTGTGCCCGCGCAGCCGTGTCGGGATCTCGCTCCGCGTTCGGGGTGTAGGACGGCGGTCTGGTCATCACCGAGACGGGTGCCGCAGCGACCTCGGCCTGGCCGTCGAAGACGCGGGCGATGCCGTCGTCCGTGACCTCGCCGATCACCTCGGCGTGCAGGTCCCAGTGCGCAAACCAGGCCTGGACATCTCCGACATGCGCGGGCTTGACGGCCGCGATCATCCGCTCCTGCGACTCTGAGAGCATCACCTCGTAGGGGGTCATGCCCGACTCGCGTCGCGGAACCTGTTGGGTCTGGATGCGTATGCCCGCGTTGGCTCGCTCGGCCATCTCGACGGTTGAGGATGTGATCCCGGCCGCGCCGCAGTCCTGCAAGCCTTCGAGCCAGTCGCGGTGCTCGCGGACAAGCCCAACGCAGGCGTCCATCAGCGACTTCTCGAGGAAAGGATTGCCGACCTGCACAGCCGGCCGACGCTCTGCAGACGACTCGTCAAGCTCGACTGACGCGAAGGTTGCCCCATGCAAGCCGTCGCGGCCCGTGTCTGCTCCAACGATCATGAGCCGCGTGCCGGGTGGGCCGGCGGTGGCCGAGATCAACGAGCCGCGAGGCGCGATGCCCAGGCACATGGCATTGACCAGCGGGTTGCCGCTGTAGGGGTCGCCGATGACCAGTTCGCCGCCGACGGTGGGGATACCGAGGCAGTTTCCGTAGCCGCCGATGCCTGCCACGACACCAGTGCAGAGGCGGCGGTTGCGCCGATCTTCCAACGGCCCGAAGCGAAGCGAGTCGAGCAGCGCGATCGGTTGCGCGCCCATCGCGAAGATGTCTCGGACGATGCCGCCCACGCCCGTGGCCGCGCCTTCGTACGGCTCGATCGCCGAGGGATGATTGTGCGACTCGATCTTCATCACTGCCACCCAGCCGTTGCCGATATCGATGGCGCCGGCGTTCTCCTCGCCGAGATTGGTCAGGATGCGCTCGTCCTTTGTCGGGAAGTGGTGGAAGAGCGGCCGCGAGTGCTTGTAGCCGCAGTGCTCGCTCCACAACGCGCCGATCATGCCCAGCTCGACTTCGCTGGGCGCGCGGTCCAACATCTCGCAGGCGACCGCGTACTCGTCTCGGCTCAGCGCAATCTGGGCCAGAACGTGATCGTCGACTTCGGCCGGTTCGGCGTCAGCGGGCGGCGGATAGCTCGTCACGTCAGCCCCACTGCTCGATGATCGAGCGCCAGATGTAGTTGCCGTCGGTCCCGCCGAGCAGTCGATCGGACGCACGCTCGGGGTGCGGCATCATGCCCAGCACGTTACCCATTGGGTTGGTGATTCCGGCGATGTCGCGCAGTGAGCCGTTGGGATTCTCGCCGTGGTAGCGAAACAGCACGCGATCGGCGTCCTCAAGTTCTTCAAGCACCTCGGGCGCGGCGTAGTACTGCCCTTCACCGTGCGAGATTGGAAGTTGCACGACCTGCCCTGGATCGCAACGGTTGGTAAATCCCGAATCGGACCGCTCGACCGTGAGCTGCTGTGGTTGGCAGCGAAACTGCAGCGACGCGTTGCGCTGCAGCACGCCCGGCAAGATGCCCGCCTCGCAGAGAATCTGAAAGCCATTGCAGGAACCAAAGACGGGCTTGCCGGTTGACGCGAAGCGCTCCAGGGCGGACATGATCGGCGAGAATCGAGCGATCGCCCCGCAGCGCAGGTGATCGCCGTAGGCGAAGCCGCCCGGCAGGATCACCCCGTCATAGCCATCAAGCGTGGAATCCCTGTGCCAGACTCGTTCCGCCGCTTGACCAAGGTCTTGCAGCGCGTAGACGCAGTCCCAATCGCTCCATGTGCCGGGAAAGACGAGGACGGCGAATCGCATATCGCGATGCTATCTGGCGCACTCGTTATGGCCAGTTGCGCCGGAGCTACAGCGCTGGTTTCGCAGAGGACTGCTCGCGCGGCGCCGCTCGCAGTTCGTCCTGGGCCGCGGGCGGATACTCAATCCGCTGGTGATGCACACCGACGAGGGTCTGCTTGAAGCTGGCGGAGACGACACGCAGTTGGCTGAGTGTCAGATCGCAGTGGTCGAGCTGGCGTTCGCGCAGGCGCTCGTCGAAGACGCCGTCGACCAACATGCCGATCCGTTCAGCCTCGTGCTCGCCGCTTGCGCGGACGACGGCCTCGCAACTGTCGGCCAGCATCACGATCGCCGTCTCGCGCGACTGTGGCGGGGGGCCTGGATATGTGAAGTCGTGCGGATCGACCCGCGGATCGGACATTGCCGCTTTGCGATAAAAGAACGCGACGCGGCGAGAGCCGTGATGCTCCAGGATGAAGTCGCGAATCCTCGGCGGAAGACGATCGCGCCTGGCCAACTCCTCGCCACCCGTCACGTGGGACATGATGACTCGCGCGCTCTCGCTCGGTTCAAGATCATCGTGCGGATTCGCGCCGTCCTGGTTTTCGATGAACATCGCCGGACGATGGAGCTTGCCGATGTCGTGGTAGTAGGCGCCGACGCGAACGAGCAGCGGGTCGGCGCCAATCAGCGACGCAGCACGCTCAGCCAGCGTGGCGACCAGCAGCGAGTGGTGGAATGTGCCCGGCGCTTCTTCCTGGAGCCGACGGAGGAGCGGTCGTTGGAGTTGTGCAAGTTCCAGCAGTCGCATCGGTGTGGTGATCCCGAACAGCGCGCCAAGCAAGGAGAATGCGCCGATCGTGATGACCGAGACCAGGGCAGCGGTCACCAGGGAGGCCAGTGCGAGCCAGCCGAACTGATCGGTGGTGCGGACGGGATCGAATAGCCAGATCGCTGCGCCGACCAGGAATCCCGACAAGCCGGCCGCAATCCCCGCTAATCCATACTGGGCCAGGGCCTGGGCGCGGCTCGCGGCAAACACCCCGCCGAGCGAACTGGCGAGGAAAAATGCCATCGGTCGCAATGCCGACGCGCCGCTCGGCGCTGAGGCGTAGTCGGGCAGAACGATCGCGGCAAGGCCGACCATGACCGATATCAGAACCCCGGTTGTCACGCCCAGTCCTGTGCTCAACAGCGCCGCAACGAGCACCGGACCGGCTGCCAGCGGCAACATCAGATCGAGCGACTCTTCGAGCCCCCCGGGCAGAGCGAGCTCGAACCAGAGACGAGCGGTGGCAATCGAGAGGAGTACCAGCAGGGCCAGCAACAACAGCCTGCGGTCGCTGGCTGCCTCTGCAGGGCGCCAGAGCATTAGGAACACGGCGAACGCCGCCGAGGCGCCGACCGCGACGATCACGATTGCGCCTAGCGATTCAAGCTCGATGCCGGCTGAGCGCGGCGTCAGGTTGGTCAGCGCCTCGGCCGCGCCGGGATCGACGACATCTCCTGAGGCGACGACCAGCTCGCCTTCCGCAACCGTTATGGAAACTGCTGCTACCGTGCTCGCCGCGCGCTCCTGTGCGGCCTGGGTCAGCGACTGCGATTCGGCCATAGTCGGTCGCAAGTAGGCGGCTACGAGGGAGGAAATCAGCGAGGTTTCAGTCAACGTAAGCGCGGGATCAACGCGATCATGGAGCGTAAGTCGGACCATGTCCAGATCGTCCTCGAACAGCTCCTCGAGCAGCAACATCTCCAGCACTGCTGGTGACTGTCGACGAATGCTGTCGAACAGCGGCTCGGGCACGGTGATCAGGAACTCTTCGTCCCTCTGCGCGAGTCGCGAGCCGGGGATTGGCGCGGGTTCAGGCGCGTCTTCCACTTGCGCATCATCCGCAGTTGATTCGTCCACGCTGATGTCGGGCGCGCTTCGAATCTCGCGCTCCAGCGCGACCGCCTCCAGATAGAGGCGCATCCCTTCGAGCTGAGCGGGGCGCACATCGGGGTTGAACTCGTACTGAGGCTGCACCGCAGCTCGCGCCGCGACGCGGGCTTCTTCTGTCCGAGTCTGACTGACGAAGGTGATGTCCTTGTCGGCGAATATGTCGCGCTCTGCCAGGGTTCCCGGCGCGGGAAACTGTTCGGCGGGGCGGTAGGGAGTCAGAGCAAGCGTGATCCCGATGGCCAACACAACTCCGAACAGGCCCAGCCGCCACGGGGTGAAGTATGTCTCTTGGCTCATCTCTGAATCATTGGAACAGGATCACGACGCCTCGGCGCGGGAACCGGCCCCGCAGGTCGCCGCTTCAAGCATACAGTTGCCGTTACGTCACCTAGAGGAGGCGACCTGTCACACTCACCCAGCCAAGCAAGCAGGTGAATCTAGCTGCCCAGCAACTCGCCGACGACAGAGTTGACGAGCGAACCGTCCGCTTCCCCGCGCAACTCGCGCATCAACATACCCATCACCTTGCCCCGATCTCCGGGGCCGGATGCGCCGAGCTGGTCGATCACTGCTCTGGCCCTCGCCTCAATCTCTTCGCGCGAGAGCTGAGTCGGCAGGTACTGCTCGATAACCGCAATCTCTTGCTGCTCCTGCTCGGCCAGATCCTCTCGGCCTCCCTGGCGGAACTGATCGATCGACTCGCGCCGTTGCTTAACCTGGCGCTGCAGAATGGCGAGGATATCTGCTTCGGCCAACTCCGCGCCACGCTTGTCGATCTCCGCATTCTTGATCGCCGCTTCGAGCATGCGGATCGTGTTGCGGCGCAAAACGTCTCGGGCACGCATTGCATCGCGCAGATCGGAACGCAACTGATCACGAACGCCAGTCATGGTGGACGCTCATCCGCTATCGAGTAGGGCCGCTCGCTTGCGCCGCATCGAGGTTGACTTGAAGCTTGCTCGCAGGCTAGTCAGCCGAGGGCAGCACCTTCGGCTGCATCAGTTCCATTTCGCGCTCATTGACCTTCAGGTCGCAGTCGCCCGGCTTGATGCAGAGCACCTCAATGCCCGACTCTTCGTCCCGATATCGCTTGCCCAGTTGGACCGCCATCTGTGTCTCTCCCCGACTCGCTCGTTCGGTTGTTCCTGGCCGACACCATGAAGCAGGTCGCTTCGCCGCCAGGTTGGGGCCTTGCAGGGGACCCCGGCGCTACTTCTTCTCCTCAAGCGGCGTATCGCCACACTTGAGCTCCGCGTCTCCGCCGCGGGTCACGATGAACTCCGCGCCGCAACTCGGGCAGAAGTAGCGCTTCCCGGTCTGTGCTGCTGCCATAAGGCTCTCTCCTATCCCCGCAGATCGTTCGGCGGGGAAACCATAACGCTGGACTTGGAATGTCACTCAGCGTAGCAATGACGATCGATTCAATCAGCGTGGCCTGTCGCCGCCCACAAATCGAGCTATCGAGTTATGACGACCCAATGTGCGAGCCCAGCCAGCCTGCGAGTTCCGCCGAAATCTGGCCACAGGTGTCTGAGGTCACCTGCGTAGCCGGCACGGGTATCGGCAGTCCGGCGGCGAATCGCTCTTCGGCTGTCTCTAGGTCGGTGACCGCCGTCTCGTAGTCCGAGGCGACCTTGAGCCAGGCTCGGCTCATGGCGACTTCTTGTTGCACGCCGGACGCGGCGTTGAACTCCGCTTGAGCATCCGCTACGGCTGCGGAGTCATCCGACGTCCTGATCGTTATCGCAGCCAGGACCAGGGCGGTGTACCGCTTTTCGTATGCGGCCCAGGCCTCCTGCGCTTCTTGCAGACCCTCGCCCGATTCCTCTGCCGCTGCGACAGCATCGCGCAGGGCCAGGAGTTCCGAATCGCCGGACTCCGTGCGTGCGACTGCGCCTTCGGCGGCCCCAATATCGACAAACCAACCAGAGGCGTCCAGTGTGGACTTGGCCCCTTCAAGCGCGATCTTCAAGTTCTCGATGGAGACTTCGTCGAGGTGGATCGCGTGCTCGACGGCCTTCTCCCACGCGTCGCCGGCATTGGTGGTGATCAGCGTGACGAGGTTGTCAATCTTGAAGCCGTCGAGCGAACCTCCCTGATCGGTGCTCCAAGGAGGCATCGGCGTACCGTTTCGCCCACAGGCAATGGTGTAGCGGTAGTCGTTCTGCAAAGTAGCGAGTTGGCCCTCGTTGTCGGTCAAGAACGCGTAGGTGTTGTTTGGCGTGTTCAAGGCCGGGCCGACCAGCGACGCGTCCGACTCGGAGCCGCGGCCGTCGTTGCCATGGCACTCGCGGCAGTTGTTGGCGAATGTCCATGCTGCCCGCTCGGCGTCTTTGGTCAGGATCTCCGAGCGAGCCTCGGTGCGACGGCCGTTGTCAAACCACGTGTACGCGCCCAAGGAGGCCACGGAAAGCACCAACAGGAGCACCATGGCGAGAATCTGCTTCTCGGTGTTCTGTCCGCTCATCGCCCTCTGACCCCCATGTATCCGTTCTTGGCCTGATCTCTCGCTCGATCTTGAGGCGAACGGTTGGCTTGCCGATTAGCCGTAAGACGTGGTGCGCTGAGGATTGTCCTCACCGCCTTTGCGAATGTTGCCGGTGTTGACCGTCAACGAGCCATCGCTATTGACGGTGATCTCCATGGTGTCCATCGGTCGCGGCGCCGGTCCGAACACGCGGATGCCGCCCTTGGTGTAGGTCGAGCCGTGGCAGGGACATCGGAACCAGCCCGTGACTCCCTCAAACGGGAAGCCGGGCCGCCAGGGAATCGTGCATCCGAGGTGCGGGCACTTCCACCACAACGCCAACAGACCCTCGTCCCCCTCCTGACCGAAACCTGCGTGGGTTCCGTCGCCAGCGCGCAGATGAGACAGGTAGAACTTGCCAATCTGGATCGGCTCGGGGTCGGCGCCGGGAGAGGGAACCACCGACGCGGCGACCGGGATGCGGCCACCGAAGCCGGTCACTCCACGGGGCCAGAAGTTGGAGAGGAACGCTCCCAGGCCGCCCGTCAGACCGAAGGTGAAGAATCCCCAGAACGAGACGCGGAGCAGTTGTCGCCGGGTGACCTGTCCCTGCCGTGCCCGGCGTCGCTGGGCGCGGGTAACCATTGCGCGGGCGCCCTCGCCTGCTTGTACGACTCCTGCTCGAGTCTCAGAGCGCAAATGCGGCGCCCGCTGCGGTCGTGAACCGCCCGATGGCTCGGCTGCCGACGGCAACCGTCGCTGCCTGCCGCCTTCGCCTGTTTGTTGTTCGTTGCCGTTGGCCACCGATTACTCCTCCAGCACCACAATGTCCCAGGGCGGCTTGAGGTCCTGCCCCTGGCCACGGAAAGCGGTACCGACAATCGTCGTCGTCAGGTAAACGCCAATGAAGGCGGAGAAGATCAACAGGGCAATGTCGCGGCGCGAGTGAATCCAGCCCAACCCCTTGCAGAACAGCACGAACAGCACCGGCAGGCCAACCATGGTCGCCACGGGAATGATCTGTTGGGAGAGGAAGGAGGGGAAGTTGAGGTTCAGCAACCACGGATCCGTGGTCGTGCCGGGAATGCCCAATGGGATGGCACGCCAATCCTCGAACATCGTGAACCCCCCGATGGTGAAGCCCAAGGAGTCCCAGGGAATGCCCGTATCGAAGCCGCGCAGGTTGCGGAACCAGTCCAGGCCGCCAGGCCAGGTGAAGTCGCTGTTTAGGCCCAGTCCGCGAATCACGTTTTCGGTCCAGACGACGTGCAAGGAACCGTCCCAGATGATCAGAAGACTCGTGATCAGGGTCGCGGCGGTAAAGCCGAAGACAGCCAGCCGACCGGCGAACTTGGTCCCGAACCAGACGCCTTGACCCTCGGTATCGCGGTCCCAGTAGGGAATCGCGGCAAGCAGCACCAGTGCGATCGTGGGGACAATCACGCCCGCCCAGGCTGGCTCCATGTGCAGCAGCAGTTCCTGCAGGTTGAGGAAGTACCACGGAGCCTTGGACGGGTTCGGCGTCGTGTCAGGGTCGGCCCGGTTCAGCAATGGTGCGTTGACCATGGCCGAAAGCACCATCAAGGCGATCGAGAAGATCAGCGCCGAGATGAACTCGATGAAGACGAGATCCGGCCAGACGAGGACCTCAGCCTCGCGTTCGCGACGGGGGCGGGTTCTGATTGCAGCGGCGGCGCGGCTAACCATCGATGCGTCCTCCCCCGCTACAGCGGCCGCGCGAGGCCGCCGTCACGGCGGACCCGCCAGAAGTGCACGGCCATGAAGATGGATATCACCAACGGCAGCCCGATCACATGCAGCGTGTAGAACCGAATCAACGCATTCGGCCCAACCGAGAAACCGCCAAGCAGCAGGAACTTCGATTCATCACCAAGGACCGGAGCCGAGCCGACCATCGTCGTGCCGACCGTGATCGCCCAGAAGGCGAGCTGGTCCCAGGGCAGCAGGTATCCGGTGAAGGAGAGCAGCAACGTGAGAATGAAGAGCACCACGCCGACGACCCAGTTGAATTCGCGCGGGGGCTTGTAAGCGCCGGTGTAGAACACGCGCATCATGTGCAGCAGCACGAGGATGATCATCGCGTGCGCCATCCAGCGGTGCATGTTGCGCAGCAACTGGCCGAAGCGCACGTTTGCCTCGAGCTCCTGGATGTCCTGGTAGGCCCGTTCGATCGACGGCACGTAGTAGAACATCAGCAGCACGCCGGTCACGGTCAGACCGAGGAACATGAAGAAGGACAGACCGCCCAGGCAGTAGGTGTGGGTGATCTTGACGTGGGTGCGGTGGATTCGCGTGGGATGCAGATGCAGGAAGACGTTGGTCGCCACGGCGAGCATCTGGTTGCGCGGCGTGTTCGGGTAGCCGGTGCGGAAGATCGACTGCCAGATGTAGTTCTTGAAGATCAGGTCGTAGATCAGGTCGTTGAACGACTTGCGCGGCGCGCGCTCCAGGTTGGCCATGGACGACTACCGCTCCCACCAGCGGCCGAGAATCACCAGCGCGCCGAAGCAGAAGAGCATCGTCAATCCGACCAACGGCAACTCCATGATCTCGGAGCGGAAGGGGATCGTCACCAGGGCGGCTGTCAGTAGGTCCACCAGCTACCTCTTCCCACGATTGCTCGGCGCGCCCTCTGTGGCGCGCTCAAGAAATGTACGACCGCTCGGAAATGTGGTCAAGGTCAGAGCCCACATCAGCGCGCCCGGGGACAGGTGCTCCAGCAACGGTCGACCCCCCGCTTGCTCGCTCACTCGTCCGCCATTATCACCGCTTGACCTGATACAGGCGAGTCCGCGGCCTGAATCTCACCGATGCGCGTTGCCTCCGGCGATTCGGCAAGCAGATAAGGCGCGTCCTCGGCTGAGACAACGACAGCCATGCCCAGTCCCATATTGAAGACGCGGTACATCTCGGCGCGCGTCAACTCACCCCGCTCGGCGATCAACGTAAAGATCGGCGGACTAGGCCACAGATCCGGATCGATCCTCGCGATCACCGCCTGTGGCAGTACCCGCTCGAGGTTTCCCGCAATCCCGCCGCCGGTGATATGGGCAATGCCCTTCACCCGCTCCAGCACGGATTGCAGATCGGGCCAGTAACAACGATGGGGCCGCAGCAGCGCGTCGGCCAGGCTCTCACCCAGGTCCGGCTCGTAGGTCTCCAGGCGGGCGCGCTGCTCGGTCGGAGGACCGTCATTCGGCCGTAGACCGAACACGGCCCGCGCCAACGAGTAGCCGTTGGTGTGCAGTCCATTGCTGGGAAGCCCGATCACGACATCGCCCGGTTCGATCTCCTCGCCAGTAATCTCCCGACCGCGTTCGATGACGCCCACAATTGTGCCGGCGAGATCAAAGTGCCCGCTCGGATAGAGATCGGGCATGTCGGCCGTCTCGCCGCCCAGCAGCGCAACCCCGTTCTCCCGACAGGCAGCGGCGACGCCGCCGACAACGGCCAGTTTGTCGTCCTCGGACAGCTCGTGAGCCGCCAGGTAATCGAGAAAGAACAACGGCTCGGCGCCGGTACAGAGAATGTCGTTGATGCAATGATTGACCAGGTCCTGGCCAACGCCGTCGAGCCGTCCCGCCAGGCTGGCGATCATGACCTTCGTTCCGACGCCGTCAGTCGATGCGGCCAGTACTGGCTGCTGGTATCCGGAGAGGTCAAACAGGCCGCTGAAGCCGCCAACGCCGCCAAGCTGCTCGGGTCGAGTCGCGCTTCGGGCGAGATTTCGGTAGCGAGGTATCAGACGGTCGTTGGCGTCGACATCCACACCAACGGCTGCATAGGCCGAGGCGGACTGTTCAGAGGGCTGCAGACGCCCGGCTTGTTCGGCTTGTTCGGCTTGTTCGACCCGCGACATCGCTCAGCGAGGCTCCGGTGCCAGCGCAACCATTGTCTCATCGGAGCGCGCGCCGCGGCGTCCGCCGTTGCTGTTGCTGTTTCCGTTGCTCGAGCCGTTGCCGTTCGTTGATGTCGGCACCGGCGAAGTGACCAGTGGCACGGTCAAGGTGTCGATCTCGAAGTCGGTCTGCACTGAGACCGGGTAGTCGCCGTTGAAGCAGGCCAGGCAGGTTCGTTTGCCCAAGTCCAGCGCCTTCTGCAGTCCGTCGAGGCTCAGGTAACCCAGCGAATCTGCGCCGAGATGCTGTCGAATCTCCTCAACCGACTGCCGCGCTGCGATCAGCTCCTGGCGGGTGGCCATGTCGACACCGAAGTGACATGGATGCCGAATCGGCGGAGCGGAAATCCGAAGGTGCACTTCTGCCGCACCGGCATCGCGCAGGAGCTTGACGATTCGAGGCGTCGTCGTTCCGCGGACGATTGTGTCGTCGACTACGACAACGCGACGACCCGCGAGCACCGACGGCATTGGGTTGTACTTCAGGTGCGCGCCGAGATTGCGCAGGCGCTGATCGGGGGAAATGAATGTCCGACCCACGTAGCGGTTCTTGACCAGACCCTCGGAGTAAGGAATACCCGACTCGGAGGAGTAGCCGATCGCGTGCGCGGTGGCGGAGTCCGGAACGCCGATCACCACGTCGGCGTCAACCGGGTGTTCGCGGGCAAGCTCGACCCCGAGCTGGGACCTGGACTGCCAGGCTGCCTGGCCGTCGAGGATCGAGTCGGGTCGCGCAAAGTAGATGTGTTCAAACACGCAGCCGGCCGGCTCGGCGGGCACGATCGCCTGATACGAGCGCATGCCTGTCTGGTCGATTGTGACCAGTTCACCGGGCCTCAGCTCTCGCAGGAACTCGGCGCCCAGTTGATCCAGCGCGCACGTCTCGGATGCCACGACATAGCGTCCACCGACTTGTCCGATGCACAGCGGCCGCACGCCGTATGGGTCACGCGCCGCCATCAGCCGGCCTGGCGTGAGCAACACCAACGAGTACGCGACTTCAATGTGGTGCATCAACGCGGTGAAGCGCGTCTGCCACAGTTCCTCTTCGTCGATCTCGCCTTCACCCTGGCGCAGCAGGTACTTGGCCAGCACCTCGGTGTCGGTGGAGGTCTCAAAGCTCTCGCCCGCCTCGGTCAGTTCCGCACGCACCTGGGCGGCATTGACCACATTGCCGTTGTGGGCGATGGCGACCGTCTCACCGGTCAGCGGATCGTCGAGCAAGATTGGCTGGGCATTGCGAAAGCGGCTCGCTCCGGTCGTGGAGTATCGGGTGTGACCGATTGCCGCGATTCCCTCCAACTCGGCAGCGCTCTGCTCGTCAAAGACCTGCGCGACCAGTCCCATGCCGGTCTTGACCGTCAGCTTGTGGCCGTCGGTGGTGCAGATGCCGGCGCTCTCCTGGCCTCGATGCTGCAGCGTGTGAATGCCGTAGAAGGTCTCGACGGCGACATCGATTTCAGGCGCCCAGATACCAAAAACCCCGCATGCTTCGCGGGGTCGGTCGTCAACGATAGGTCCGCCGCCATGCATATGCGGAAACGCTCTGTCGGCGTTGGCAATCGGCTCTACCACGCGCGCGCCTCGTGTTAGTCGATCACACTGGATGCTTTCACGTTAACGCACGCGATTCGTGGACACCAGACGCCGATGTTCAACCATCAGGCAGCGATCCTCAACGGCGAGGAGTCCGGCCTCTCGCGCCGCTCGCAGACCATCGCGGTTGACGATGCCCAGTTGCAACCAGACCGTGCGCACGCCATGTTCGCGAGCCGCGATAGCATCAGCAATCGGTCCGTCGGTGTCGACCGAGCGGCGGAAGACGTTGACCGTGTCGATCTCAAGCTCGGGCATCGCTTCGTGGGCCTCCGCGATTGAGGCAAAGACCCGCTCGCCGAGAATCTGCTTGCCGGCGGCAACCGGGTTGATCGGCACAATCCGATATCCGTGTTCCTGCATGTAGGCGGTCACGCGGTGCGAAGTCCGCTCAGGATTGGGCGAGAGTCCAATCACGGCGATCGTCGACATGTCGGCCAGCGAGGCCTCAACATCGGCTTCGATCCGTTCGTTCCACTGGGATTGCCGATCGGACATGGCTGCTCCTACCAGATAGGGCCGCGAATCGGCGCCTCGGTCAAGGCGGAGAACGCCTCCGCCACCTCGAAGATCTGTTGCAAGGCTTCTTCGTCATGCTGGCGTGGCGCGGAAACCGAGCCAAGCACATGCCGCGTGCCGCTCTTCTTGACCAGCACCAGTTGCCACTGCGCGATCTCCTCGGCCGGGATTGCTCCTCCGGCACGGGCGATTTCGCGTCCCTCGTCCTCAACCAGCAGTTCACGGATCTTCCAGAAGGGAATCAGCTCGTTGGTGCCGATGCCGAGCCCAAGGAAGCGCTGCTTCAACGAGACGTTCCGTCCACCGCGGTCGGCGACGATGTTCGCTCCGAGCAGCGCATAAACCAGCGACAGCCCGGACAGCGGCAACAGGACGACCGCGAACAGCAGCAGGATGCCCATCAGCCAGAACGGGAATGAGTCCACCGACGTACTCAACAGCGCCAGCAACCCGGCGGTCAACGCGACGCCGAACAGGGGAACCGCCACAGCCGATCGCGGCGGGCGAATCTCGATCCGGTTTGGCGCAATCGTCACGATCCGACGATGCAGAAACAGCGACCTGGGCGCGAGCGGCTCGGCGATCGCATCGGGACGCTCGAGCGTCCGCTCCTCGGCGTCATCCGGGACGTCGTCGAACTCTGCCAGCGCCGGGGATTCAGTGGTTTCGGTCGTCACATCGCCAGCCTATCAACGCGCAAAGAGAGGATATGCGGCGATATGCTCAGTGCATGGACAGAACCCGCATCACCGGTCTGGCACTGATGGTCGCCGCCGCCTGCCACGTGCTCTGGTTCCTGCTCGGCCTCAGGCGCCGCAGCTATGCGGCTGTCGCCATACCCGCAGCCGCGATCACGCTGACTGCCGCAACGCTCCTCTTCTGGGTCGGCTGGACGACGTACGAACTCGAAGACGACCTGGAAGGCCTCAACTTCCGCCCCGAACCGCTCGACGACGTGTAGGCGCGATACCACGGAAAGGTCGCCTCCGCGCAGCTGGGGGCGCCGCGGCATGGCTGGCTCTACAGGGCCCCGCCTGCGCAGGGCCGACTTCGGGGTGTTTCCGCCCGGGTCTCCGGAGCGGGGTGGTCGAAGTCAGTCAGCCCAACCAGGACCCTCGATCCGCCTGAGGCCACTCTGATCGACCGTCGTCAGCCACTCGCCGACCAGCGATCCGTCGGGCAGCGTCAGACCGGCTGCGAGATCGGCCAGCGGCCTCAGAACGAAGCCGCGCTGCGTCAGGTAGGGATGCGGCACCTTCAATCGAGGCTCATCGATTGTCTCGGCGCCGTAGAGCAGGATGTCGATGTCGATCACGCGCGGGCCCCAGTGTTGCTCGCGAACGCGGCCGAGGTCGTCTTCGACGGTTTGCGTCGCATTCAACAGCTCCAGCGGTGGCAGATCAGTCCGGCCCCGCACGATGGCATTGAGAAAGGGGGGTTGATCGGCGACGCCCCAGGCCGCAGACTCGTAGAGCGACGACACGCGGACATCGTCGAGCAGCAGGCGAATGTTCGCCACGGCATCGCAAAGCGCAGCTCGCCGATCGCCGATGTTGCCGCCAATGCCCAGGAACACGTTGACGCTCGGTCGCGAGGCCGTGCTCATCTCCGCGCACTCCGTACAATGCTGTCCGCCATCCGCGCCACGCGCGTCATCTCGGCCACATCGTGGACGCGGACAAGGTCGGCCCCGTTGGCGATCGCCAGGGCCGTCACCGCCGCCGAGCCTTCCATCCGTTGGTCTACGTCCCAGCCGAACTGCTCACCCGTCATCCGCTTGCGCGACATGCCGGCCAGGATTGGCCGGCCCAGCACCCGCAACTCGGAGAGCCGGCGCAGGATCTCGGCGTTTTCGGCCTGATTCCAACCGAAGCCGAAGCCCGGATCGAGGATGATCCGCTGCTCGCACACTCCGTGCCGGCGGCCGTCGTCGATCGACTTACGACAGCCGGCCAGAACGGTATCCAGGGGATCGGGCGACGCCGGGCGATTGCGCTGGTTGTGCATGGCGATCACCCAGGCGTCGCGGGCGCCGGCAGCGGCGGCGAGCTGAGGATCGCCGCGCAAGCCATTGATGTCGTTGAGTATGGTCGCTCCGGCGGCGAACGCCGCTGCCGCAACCGTCGCCTTGCTGGTATCTACCGAGATTGGCGTTGCCGGCAGAAGCGAGGCGAGGCGCGCGATCACGGGAATAGCACGTTCGCATTCGACCTCGGCAGAGACAGACTCGTAGCCAGGGCGCGTGGATTGCCCGCCAACGTCGATGATGTCCGCGCCCTCGAACGCCATCTGTTGACCGCGGTCCACGGCGGCCTCCTGGTCGAGCAGGCCGTCACCCGAAAAGGAGTCGGGCGTGACATTAAGAATCCCGACTATCAACGTCCGCGACCCCCAGGCAAAGTCGTCAAGTTCCACTGCATCCCCGCCCCGCTACAGCGTTGTCTCCAGCACCCTGGGCCGGCCTTCCACTTCGGCCATCTCTAGCCGTCTCCGATCCGCTGCTTCGTCGCTGATCACCAGTTCGATCTCGGTCGGCCTGACGGAGTCGACATCATCGCCTTCGTCGATCCGCCAGGCGCGGACCGAGGGCGGCTCCTCGGCCAG
Source organism: Dehalococcoidia bacterium (assembly GCA_965211635.1). Taxonomy (GTDB): domain Bacteria; phylum Chloroflexota; class Dehalococcoidia; order Bin125; family Bin125; genus Bin125. The sequence continues at coordinate 2,648,444 of OZ242948.1, read as the reverse complement.
CGAGACCAACACCCAATATGGCCACTCAGCCGCGCCCTTGTGCAAGCGCGCGATCCGCAGGTCGGTCGGCGAGGGCCTCGCCTCCGAAGCCACGTGCGAGTGATAGATCACCAGCCAGTCGCCCTCGTCGATCGCGCGATCCATGTGCATCACCTGCTGCGGCGGGATGTTGAATCGCCATGGTGAGGCCTCATCGTTTGTCGCCCGCCAGAGCGTCAGCGAGCCGCTCGGCGCGCGTCCAATCACGCCGCAGCACTCGTTGGGTAGATCGTCACGCGCGTGCGCGACCATTTCGTCGACCAACACCTGCGGCAACTCGAGACTGCTCATGATCCCGCCGCCTCCCGTTGGTCATGCCAGAATGTGCGCTCGGTCTGCGGGTGGGAGATCTCAGCGCCCCATGTATCCCAACCGTGGATGTCGGCGTCCCGCGCAAACAGTTCGATCTTGCGTTGGCGAGGGAACATCTCCTCGATCCTACGACGTACCTCGACTGGTTTACGCGAGTGCCCGGCGCGAGCCTCGGAGACCAGTTGTCTCACGTTACGAGCGCCCCGCGGCGCAGGAATCCGCCCGCGCTTGAAGACCAGGCAGAGCTCGCACTGCGACATCGTGTAGAAGCCGGGATTAACCCGCTGCTTGTCCCAGACAAAGGCGATGGTCGCCCAGGCGAAGCCCCAGACCTTGCCCAGTTCGATCGCCTGGTCGAGATGGGGAGAAGTCGCCCACATGAAGAGCAGCGAATCATCCGCAGCAATCGATGAGACATCGAGTTCCATCAGGTCCTGAAGCTGGACCGTCTCATAGTGGCGGATCGCGCCGCCCGAGTCGCCGCTGCCGGGTCCGGCATGCTGCAGTTGACCCTTGTAGTCCCAAGGCGGATCGGCGTAGATGATCGCGTAACGCTTGTCCGGCAACTGCGGAAACAGCACCCCTCGGCCAATCACGCGTCCGGCGGCGGCTCAATCAGCGACCGCAGCTTCTCGACAAACACATCCACCTGATGAAGATGCGCCGCCGCAGTAGTCGCATCCCAGTAGTCCTCGTAGTAGTTGCCGTGCAAGGACTCCACTTGGGAGAAGAGCATCTGCAGCTCACGATCTCCGGTCTCGTCAACCAGGCGGTTCACCGTACGCCAGAGCTGGTGATGACGGTCGTGGTGGAGACCTCGCGCTTCGGCGCAGGCCTTGACCAGCACCGCCGCGGCGCCCCAGCCCTTCTCCGACGCCTGCGTAAGGTCGCCTTCATTCAGGTTCGCCCGTGCCCTTCGCTGATAGGTGTCACTCAAGTCGCTGTAGCGTCCAACCGCCGCTGTGACCATTCGTGTGCTCCTCGTATCAGCCTACCCAGGAACCCATTCGCGCAGTTCGCCGTCGTCGTGGCAGGAGCCGGGCTGCAGGGTCATCTGCAGGTACGGTCGGCTGGCGGTCGGCGGGACGAGATGGCCCAGCCAGTGTTCCCGCTCCGGCTCGGGGATCAGGGTCGCGATATCGCCGAAGCGCAGATGAATGACCGTGTCGTCCTCGACGATGCCGAAGTCGATCACCGCCTTGCCCGGCTGCATCATTCGTCCGACGGTGTCCGAGCGCAGGATTTTCGCGCCCTGCTCGACGTAGCGCTTCAACACCGACGCTGTGAAGTGCACGGGCAGCGCCGAGGCGTCGCCCGAACTTACCGCTCGGGCGACGGTGCGCTTCCATACGGCGTCAGTCGGCAAGGGAACCCCCTCTGCCTGCGGCATCTCCCCCCGTTTCGCGGGGGAGAGTTGGAAGTGTTCGGCATCTCCCCCCGCTTCGCGGGGGAGAGGGACACTGATCAGGCCGAGGGATTGTCGATCGGCACGCCGACGACGGAGCCGTACTCGGTCCAGGAGCCGTCGTAGTTGGAGGTGTTGTCGATACCCAGCAGGTAGCGCAGCGCGAACCAGCTATGCGACGAGCGCTCGCCGATGCGGCAGTAGGCGATCACCGGCTGGTCGCCCGTGATCCCCTGCGCCTGGTAGATGTCGCTCAGCTCGTCGGCCGACTTGAACGTGCCGTCCCCGGCCACGGCCGTCGCCCAGGGGATGTTCGACGCGCCGGGCACGTGACCTTTGCGCTGCGCGGTCTCGGGCAGGCCCGGAGGCGCCATGATCACGCCGTTGAATTCGTCTGGCGAGCGCACGTCGACCAGTTGGCCGCCGGCCTCGACGTGAGCGAGCACGTCGGGCAGCTTGGCGCGCAGGGTTTCGTCGCGCTCGGCGACGGAAATGCTGCCCGATCCGGCCGCCGGTGCATCCGTCGTGGTTGCGCGGCCCTCGGCCTCCCACTTAACCCGGCCACCGTCCATCAGCGCGGTGTTGGTCACGCCGTAGAGCTCGAGCATCCACAGCGCGTAGGCGGCGAACCAGTTGTTGTTGTCGCCGAACAGGACGATCTGCGAGTCGTCGTTCGCGCCGGCGCTGCGCAGCAGGTCGGTCACGACCTCGCGCGAGGCGACATCGCGGGAGACCTGGTCCTGGAGCTGAGAAGTCCAGTTCCAGGCCACCGCGCCCGGCGGGTGTCCTTCGTCGTAGGCCGAGGTGTCGACATCAACCTCGATCAGCACCACATTGGGGTTGTCGAGGTTGTCGGCGACCCAGTCGGTCGATACGAGTTTCTCGGGGTGTGCGTAGTCAGCCATGTTGCTGTCCTTTCTTCGGACGGTGGTGCATCACCACCAGATTTTGCCTTCGATCTCTTCGTCGCCGGCGATGTCCTCGTACTCGCGATTCCAGAGGCCGGTCGAGAGGTACTTCCAGCCGCCGTCGGCGAGCAGGACGACGATGTTGCCGGAGTCGATGCGTTCGGCGGCTCGCTGCGCGGCTCGAATCGCCGCACCGCAGGAGATCCCGGCGAAGATGCCCTCCTCTTCGAGCAGCCGCTTGACGACCGCGAACGAGGTTCGCGAGTCGACCATGATCCGACCGTCCAGCACCGACTCATCCAGCACCGGCGGGATGTAGCCCTCTTCGAGCGATCGCAGTCCCTGCACCAGGTCGCCAGGATGCGGCGCTGCAGCGACGATCTTGACGTTCGGGTCTCGCTCCTTGAGGTATCGCCCCACTCCGGTTAAGGTGCCTCCGGTGCCGAGACCAGCGACGAAGTGCGTGATCTCGGGACAGTCGCGGTAGATTTCCGGGCCGGTCGTCTCGTAATGCGCGCCGGGATTAGCCGCATTCTCGTACTGCATCGGCATGAACACGGACGGATCGGCCTCGTACATCTCCTTGGCCATGCGCACCGCGCCGTTGGAGCCGGTCTCGCCCGGCGAGAGCACGACCTCCGCGCCGAAGAACGAGAGCAGTTCGCGGCGCTCGACCGAAACCGACTCCGGCATGACGCAGCGCACCGGATGGCCGGTCAGACGGCCGATCAGCGCAATCGCCAGTCCCGTGTTGCCCGAGGTGGGCTCGAGGATCGTCTGACCCGGCTTGAGCGATCCGTCCGCGTGCGCGGCGTCGATCATCGCCTTGGCAATCCGGTCCTTGACCGATCCGGTCGGATTCTGGCCCTCCAGCTTGACCCAGATCGCCACATCGGGATTGGGCGACATCCGCTGCAGCCTGACCAGCGGGGTATCGCCGATCGTGTCGAGCAGCGATTGGAAACGGGCGGGCGCTGCGGTGACCATCAGCCAGTTCCTCCGGCGAGCGCCGGCAGGATTGCGAGCACGTCACCGTCCGACAGCGCGGTCTCCATCCCGTCGAGGAAGCGGATGTCCTCGTCGTTCAGGTAGATGTTGACGAAGCGGCGCAGCTCGCCGTCCTCCATGAGCTGGTTGCCGATCCCGGGGTACGAGTTCTCCAGCGAGACCAGCAGTTCGCCGACGTTGGCGGATTCCACCTGAACCCTCTTTTCACCATCGGTGAACTTCTGCAGCATTGATGGAACCCGTACTTCGACAGCCATGCAGTGGATCCTCTCGCTAGGGGGAGCCCCCCTCTGCCTGCGGCATCTCCCCCCAGAGGGGGGAGAGTTTCGGTTGCTGGTCTTCTCCCCCTGAGGGGAAGAGTTTCGGTTGCCGGTCTTCTCCCCCTGAGGGGAAGAGTTTCGGTTGCTGGTCTTCTCCCCCTGAGGGGAAGAGTTTCGGTTGCCGGTCTTCTCCCCCTGAGGGGAAGAGTTTCGGTTGCTGGTCTTCTCCCCCCTGAGGGGGAGAGTGTCGGTTGCCGGCCCTCTCTCCTGCTTTCGCGGGGGAGAGGGGACCTAGTTCTCGTGGAAGGGCGAGCCGCAGAACTCCTCGTAGTCGATCAGTTCGGTCACGGTCGGCGCGTCGCCGCAGAGCGGGCAGCCGGGATCACGGCGAATCTTGACGGTGCGGAAGTCCATCGCCAGCGCGTCGTAGAGCAGCAGCCGGTTCTTGAGCGGTTCGCCCTGTTCGAGCAACACCTTGATGGCCTCCGTCGCCTGGATCGCGCCGACCGTACCGGGCAGCACGCCGAGCACGCCGGCCTCCGAACAAGACGGCACCATGCCCGGCGGCGGCGGCGACGGGTAGAGGCAGCGGTAGCAGCCCTCGCCCGGATAGAACGTCGTGACCTGGCCCTCGAACAGGAAGATCGATCCGTCGACCAGGATCTTCTCGGCAAGGAAGGCCGCATCGTTGACCAGATAGCGCGTGGCGAAGTTGTCGGCGCCGTTGATGATCACGTCGTACTCGGGGATGATCTCCATCGCGTTGTCGGAGGTCAGCGGCGAGGTGTGCGTGATCACGTTGATGTTCGGATTCATGTCCAGAATCCGGTCCTTGGCCGAGTCGACCTTCATCCGCCCGATGTCGGAGGTGCCGTGGATGATCTGGCGCTGCAGATTGGAGCGGTCGACCACATCGAAATCGGCAATGCCAATCGTGCCGATCCCGGCCGCCGCCAGGTAGACCAGCACGGGCGAACCGAGTCCGCCTGCTCCGACGGCGAGAATCTTGCCGTCGATCAGCTTGCGTTGCCCCAGTGGCCCGACCTGGTCCATGATCAGATGCCGAGAGTAGCGTTCGACCATCTCAGGCGTCATCGCCGCTCCTGCGCCGCCGGCAAGGGCTGGAATCACAGCCATCTCGTCACCGTCGGCAACTGGCGTCTCCGCGCCCTGCAGCGAAGTGATCTCGTGGTTGTTGACGTAGACGTTGACGTGTTCGAGCAGTTCCTGCTCGCTGTCAAAGACCATCTCGCCGAAGCCCGGGAAACGCTGGTCGAGGTCGCGCAGCACGCCGTTGACGTCGATGCCCTCTGCGTCGACAAACGTGCGATTGCCAGTGATCTTGCGAAATGGGGTCGGGATGTAGACCTTCACGCTCATGGTTCGTCCTCTCAGACAGTTCCGACTCTTCAGTCCCATTAGCTCTCCGACAGCGGCAGCGACAGGTAGCGCTCGCCGGTGTCACAAATCGTCGTCACGATCCGGCTACCTGGGCCGAGTCGTTTGGCGACGAGGATCGACGCATACACGTTCGCGCCCGAGGAAATTCCGCACAAGATCCCCTCTTCACGCGTCAACCGAAGCATCATTTGCTCCGCGTCGCGATCAGAGACCCCGATCACCTCGTCGTAGACCGCTCGATTGAGCACGCCCGGCACAAAGGACGCGCCGATGCCCTGGATCGCGTGGACCGAAAAGCGACCGCCCTGCAACACCGGTGAGCGCTCCGGCTCGACTGCCGCCACCATCAGGTCAGGCTTGCGCTCGCGTAGCACTTCGCCGACGCCAGTGATCGTGCCACCGGTGCCGACGCCGGTGACGAACGCGTGCAATCGCTCGCCGTCTGGAAACTCGCGGCCTTCCAGCGCCTTCCAGATCTCGAGCGCCGTCGTTCGGCGGTGGACCTCGGGGTTGGACGGGTTTTGGAACTGCTGGGGCATGAAGTAGCCGTCCTCGGTCGCGAGCTCCTCGGCCGCGAAGACCGCGCCGGTCATTCCCTCGATTGCAGGAGTGAGAATCACTTCCGCACCAAATCGCTCCAGCAATCGCCGCCGCTCATGCGACATGTCCTCCGGCATCGTCAGGATCAGTCGGTACCCCTTGACGGCAGCGACGAGTGCCAGTCCAACGCCGGTGTTTCCCGAGGTCGGCTCGACAATCACGTCGCCCGGGCGCAGCGCGCCAGAGCATTCTGCCTCTTCGATCATCGACCTGGCGATCCGGTCCTTGACCGATCCACCGGGATTGAGCGATTCCAGCTTGGCCACGATCTCGGCGGCGCCATCGGGAACGACACGTCGCAGCGTGACCATCGGCGTGCCGCCGATCAGGTCAAGCACGGAATCTGCCAACTGCGGTCGAGTCAGGCTCAAGATTGGTGTCTTCTCGTCGGGTTCTGGTCAGATCTGGTAACGGCCGCCAGTCGGGGAGCCGAGCAAGGCGGATTCGGCGGCGAGGTCGGCGATCGAACGATCGGCCAGGACCTCGAGAATGGCGGCTCGCACGTCGTCCCACAGGCGGACTTGCGCGGCCGCCCCGGTACAGCGCTCGGAAGCACGACCGGCCTGCGCGCCACGCTCGAGGCAGTCAGCCAGCGTCAATGGGCCTTCAAGCGCCTCAACGACGCGGTCGAGTCGAATCTCGTCTGGCGACATCGCCAGTTGATGCCCGCCCTGGGCGCCGCGCGCCGAGGAAATGAACCCCGCTGCGCGCAACCGTCCGAGCACCTGGCCGGCCAGCGATCCTGGAATTCCCTGCCGCTCGGCAATCTCGGCGGAAGGAATCGGAGCGCCTTCATCGTGCTGGGCGAGGTCGACCAGCGCGCGAATCCCGTAATCGCTGGTCGACGACAGCTTCATCATCTCGGTTGCGTCCCGCCAAGCGCCATCTCGGACGACGCCGGTAATCTTGACCAAAATAGTAACATTTCTCCCCGACCAGCCAACCGGTCCCGACCAGAGCCTGGAAACCGAGCAGGCTAGCATCGCTCACAGTGCATTCGAAGCGACAGAGATCGAGCCAACCCTCCAGCGAGTGGCCGTCACTCATCCCGTCGAGTGCGAGCGCGCCCGTTGCCGGTGGGAAGACCCAATCCTGAAGGATTTCAGCCTGCACACCTTCAGTCTGGTGAGTTGAGCGCGAGGATTGCGTCCACGAGCGCGCCAGGGACAATCGGCGCTTCGGCCAGCACCTGACCATCGCTTGTCGCGACGACCGGCACGGAGTCGCCGAACTCACCCTCCTGCACCGACCAGTCGAAAAGCATCGCCGCGGCCAGCGACGCCATGAGTTCCTCTGCCCGATCACATGCGCCACAGCCGGACTTGACCCAGAGGACGAGTTCGAGCGTTTCAGCCACGACCCATTCCTCCACGACGACTGCCGCGATGCGTGTGCCGTTCGAGCGCGGCGCCGGTCGGCACCGGCGCCTGCCGATGGCGGCGCAGATGCAGCGCCATCCAGATCGCCGCCGCGCCGGTCAGGATAGCCAGCAGTTGCGGCACAGAGAGCGCGCCGGCGAGCGCCGCCTCATCCGTCCTCAGCAGCGACAATAGACCTCGCACCATCGCATAGCCAAACACGTAGAAGGTGAAACCCCAGCCCGCGCCGACACCCATCCGACGCAGCAGGAACAGACCGCCCAGGATCATGAAGTCCAGGATCGGCTCGTAGCCTCCTGCGACCGGATGCACCGCGACCGGCTCCTCGCCCTCGAGACCGCGCGAGCCGCGAAACCAACCGTCGACGCTGGGCGCTTGCCAGGGGCCGTCGGTCAGAGGATGGGTGTAGCGAAACGCCCAGGGCAGATCCGAGGCGTTGGCGAAGTGCTCGCCGTTGATAACGTCCCCGAAGCGGCCGACTGCCTGACCGAGAATCATGCCCGGCGCGGCGACATCGAGCGCGACCCACTTGGGGAAGTTGGGCTTGAAGAAGGTGACGTACAAAAACCCGCCAAGGACTCCCCCGATCATCGCGCCATAGATTGAAATCCCGCCGTCGGTGAGGGCGAAGATGTCGCCTACAGAACCAATCTGGTCGGTGTGCTCGATCACCCAGAGCAACCGCGCGCCGACGATGCCCGAGAGCACTGAGACCACCGCGATCGACATCGCGTCGTCCTCGGAGATCCGCGCTCGACGCGCCAGCCGCACCGAGAGCCAGACGCCCAGCGCAATGCCGACCGCGGTGAACAGGCCGTGCCAGGTCAGTTCGAAGCCGCCCGTGTCGATTAGCACCGGGTTGATGTTGATGTTGATGATCCCGACCAAGTCAACCAGCTCAAGCATCGTCCCGCCTCCGCTCATCCCGTTGAGCGTAGTCGCCGCCGAACATTCCGCGGCGAGGTCCCAACCACAGTCGTCTCTGTTCACGGGGCTCTTCATCGAGCAATCGCTGCAGCTCGCCGGTCATATCGACTCCATGGCCTGCTTGACCGGCAACCTGAACCTGATGCGCCGTGACGCGAACCCAGACTCGCCGTCGCGGCGCGAAGAATGTGGTTGACATCCCGGCAATGCCCAGTCCGATCCCGATCCAAAACGCGATGCCGCCGGGATCCCGGCGGACATTGAGCCCGGTGAACTCGCGCGGTCCGGCGAACTGGTATCGCAGTCCCCCCTGGACGATCTCCTGGCCTTCATCCAGCTCGATTCTGCCCGCCTCGCCGCCAAGTCCCAGGACGAGTCGTGATGGTCTTCCGACCTGGCCTCCGGCTGACGTCGCATTGGTCGTCCCTACCGCCAGTTCCACTCCCTCGCCGCCGAGCGCATTGAACTGGCCCGCCGTGCGAGCTTCGCCGAAGCGTTCCAAGGCGACCAGCGCCTCGCCGCTTGATCCCGGCAGATCCGGGGCAATCTCAAAGAACACCGATTCCGGCCCCAACCAGGTCAAATCGATCGATCCGACCGCGCGGGTTTCGCCGACCGCCAGTGTTCCCTGCACCCCGCTGTCTGCCTCTGGTCCCCGGTAGCTCAGACGCACGCCGTTGGAAAGCTCGACCGACTCCCCGACAGGCAGTTCACCGCGGTCAATCTCGTGCTGTGTCGAGTAATAGAAGAATCCCTGTCCGGTCTCGCCATCGCGGAAGCCGATCCAGAGCGCCTCCGACTCGCTCAGCGGCAGGACTGCCAGTCGAGCGTCGCCCTCTGACTGATCGAGGGAAACCACCGCATCAAGCACCGTCTCGCCATCGAACTCCAGCAGCACCCGAGCGCCCAGGGGTGGATCCTGTCCGACACCCAGTTCGGCGAACGTCATCCCTGAGGCCTCTTGCGGCGTCGGCATCACTCGGTACCACAACTCGTAGCCGTCCGTGCCAGGCGTCATCGTCAAGGCCAGCGAGCGTACGCCGTCCAGCGGAATCAACGTGTAACCGGAGAGCAACGCCTCGTCCGCCTCGGGATCTCCCACGTCATCTGCCACCTGATGCTGGAGCGAGATCACTTCCTCGGACACGGAGATGCCGCTGCGTTCAACCCGGATTCGCGGCCCGACGATTTGCTGGTCGAGGAAGTGCGTCTCGGCGTAAAGCAACTGGCCCGAGGAATGGTCGAACACGCGCAACTCGGCTCCGTGCTCCCAGTATGCGGCCTGGTGCACTCGATAGCCCGCCGCGTGGACGGGACCATTGACCGTGACTTCTCCGCCACCGACTTCCGAGCCCCCCCTCGCTATGCGAACCTGGCTGCGGAAGTCGAGCGCCTGCCCGTCGTCGGCGAACCGCGCGACCGCGTCGTCGACGATGATCTGCACCTGCGCCCGGTCGTCGCCGGGCGGGAAGAGGATGTGCGACTCGCCCTCGGCAACCCAGAACTGGTACTCCTCACCGGCGAACTTGGTCACCAGCGTCGCGCCCAGTAGCAGCAGCAGCGCAAGATGCGTCGCAAAGGTGGCGAGTTGCGCCCAGCCATAGCGGTCGGCGAACAGCATCGTCTCGCCTTCGCCCGATTCCACTTCCTCCACCCGGTAGCGGGACGCTCGCAGCCGGCCGACAAGGCGCTCCCGGGCCGAGTACTCGTCCTCACCCTCGTCCAGCGCCGCCGACGCGCGATGTCGGGCGCGATCAAAGTACGCCGATCCCACCTGTCTCGGCGGTCGACGCACCGTCCGCCAGATCGGCGGCGCACGGCTGACCGTGCAGACCGAGATCGCTAGCGCCACCAGCGCCACGACCGCGTACCAGTAGGGCTGCTTGTAGAGATTGAAGACCCCGCCCCGGGCGTCGTAGAACCAGGGGAACTCGGCCAGCACGTCGGTGAACCCGCCCCAGGTCGGACGCTGCGCCTCGATGTGCAACTCGACCTGCTCGGGGATGTCGGCCAGTTGCGGCGGCACCTGCGGAATCAAGACGCCGACCGCCGAGAACAGCGCCGACGCCAGGATCAGGCCAATCGCCCACTTGACCGACGTCAGCCGACGCCAGATCCACCAGGCAGGGTCGGGCCATGTATGAAGCCGGGTATCACGCCGCATAAGTCTCAGCGTATCGGCGGACTCTTCAAACCCGATCCTGTCAGCGGGACCAGCACGCGCTCGTCTTCCGCGAGCAATCCGCGCTCCACGAGCCGCCGCAGAGCGGCCAGCGGCACGGCCGAGGTCGGCTCGACGTAGAGGCCGCGCCGCGCAATCGTGGCCCAGGCCGACGCAATCTCCGCCTCCGACACCACGGCCGCCGCTCCTCCGCTCTCGCGCACGGCGGCCAACATTTGCGCCAGGCGCGGCGGTTGCGAGACCGCGATGCCGTCGGCGACGGTCGGCGACGGTTCGCGGGGCTCGTGGCTGCGGAACGCGGATGCAAGCGGACTGACGTTCATCGCCTGGATCGCGTACAGGCGCGGCATCTGCTCGATCCGTCCAAGCTGCACCAGCTCCTCGAATCCCCGCTGCAGCCCGATCAGCAACGAGCCATTGCCAACCGGCAGGACGACCGCGTCGGGCAGGCCGTGCTCGACCATCTCCTCGGCGGCCGGTTTCATCCCCTCGCTGAAGTACGGGCTGCGATTGTGCGAGAGATATGGAATGCCCTGCTCGCGCGCATACCGAAAAGCGGCGGCGGCGACCGCTTCCCGGTCGCCCTCAATCGGATGCAGACGACCTCCGACGGCGGTGATCTGCGCCTGCTTGCTTGCTGGCGCATCGGCCGGGACGAAGATCTCCGCCGAAATCTGCGCCGCCGCGCCGTACGCCGCGAGCGCCGCGCCGGCATTGCCCGACGAATCCTCAACGAACGCGCTCGCGCCGCCGCTCCAGGCGGCCGAAACCAGCATCGCCGCGCCGCGATCCTTGAACGATCCGGTTGGCGACAGGTACTCCAGCTTCAACTCCAGCCGCAGTCGCCGCGCATCGGGCCAGTCGAAGCTGATTGTCGGCGTCCCGCCCTGTCCGAGGGGCAGCGGAGTCAGCGGCAACCGCATGCCGCCTTCGGGCAATCGCGGATACGCGATCTCGAACAACCCGCCACACTCGCCGCACGCCAACTCCAGCGACGCTCCGGCTTCTACCCCACAATCAAGACAACGGAAGTGGTGTCGAACGACCGGCATCAGGCCAAGAACGCTCTCAGCTCGTCGAGCAGCAGCTCAGGCACTTCCATTGCCGGGAAGTGGCCGCCCTCGGGAAACTCCGTCCATTGCACAACACGGAAGGCGCGCTCGCACCACGAGCGCGGCGGTAGCGGCGTGCCTCGCTTGAGCTTGATGAATCCAGCCGGCGCCCCGGTTCGCTCCCCCTCGCGCAACCTGACCCGTCCGCCGACTTCGGCCTCAATCTCCGCCGGCGGACGCATCGCCTCGTGGTAGATGCGCATCGCCGACGACTGCGTCCGCGTGAACCAGTAGATCGCGACCGTCGCCAACAGTTCGTCCTTCGTGAAGCGGCGATACAGGTCGCCGCCGCGCGGGCGCTCATCCTCGCGCATGATGTCCGCCAGCAGCCACCACTTGTCCACGATCCAGGCCATCAGGCCGACCGGCGAGTCCTCCAGGTGAAACGCCATCGTCTGGAACTTGGTCCCATGAATCCCGCGATGCGCCGCGTCGTCGCGGACGTATGGTTCCTGCTGCTCGACGAAGAAGCGGCGCTCCTCCTCGGTCTGCGGCCTCGCCGCCGAGCCTCCTGGTGGCAGCGCCGCCATCGTCAGGTGGATGCGGGAGATCCGCTTGGGATGCCGCAACGCAAGCTGTCCGCCGATTGCCGCGCCCCAGTCGCCGCCGTGATAGAGAAACTCGTCGTAGCCCAGTCCCGACATCAGCTCGACCCACATGTCGGCGATCGCGGCGGGTCCGTAGCCCATCCTGGCGGGAGTGTCGGACCAGCCGTAACCAGGCAGCGACGGCGCGATCACGTGGAAGGCAGGCACGCCTGGATCGGATGGTTCGGCCAGCCGGTCGATGATCTTGTGGAAGTCGTAGACCGACGACGGCCAGCCGTGCTGGAGCATCAGCGGCCGCGCGTCCGACCGCGGACTGCGCCGATGAATGAAGTGAATGCCCAGCCTCTCGCCGTTCCAGGCGGTCAGCGATGTCTTGAACTGCGGAAACCCGTTCAGCAGGGACTCGATCGCGCGCCAATCGAACTCGTCCGCCCAGTACGACGCTAGTTCCTGGGTGAAGGCAAGGTCGATGCCGTAGAGCCAGTCCGTGCCCGGCACCTCGTCCAGCCAACGGGTGTCGCGCAGGCGACTGCGCAGCTCAGTGATTTCGGACTCGGGAACGTGTACTCGGAATGGCTGCATTGCTCACTTCGCTTGTTGCTGGAGCGCCCCCCTCTGATGCTCCGCGACATCTCCCCCCGCTTGCGCGGGGGGAGAGAGGAACGGGGGTCGGCATCTCCCCCCGCTTCGCGGGGGGAGCGTTGTCAGCGAAGCGGGCGGAAGAAGTCGCGGATGTCCTGAACCAGCAGCTCGGGCTCCTCGAGCGCGGCGAAGTGGCCGCCCCGATCGTGCGCCGACCAATGCGTGATGTTGTAGGTCTGCTCGCACCAGCTTCTCGGCGCCGTGATGATCTCGCCCGGGAACACCGAGATGCCGACCGGCGACTCGACGCGGCCGGGGACGAAGTTCTCGGCCTGGTTCTGCCGCATCTCGTAGTAGTAGCGGGTCGACGAGTTGATCGTCTGGCCGAACCAGTAGATCGAGATGTTGGTGAGAATCTCGTCCTTGGTGAAGCGCTTCTCGATGTCGCCGTCACAGTCCGACCAGGAGCGCCATTTCTCCGTGATCCAGGCGGCCAGACCGGCCGGCGAATCGGTCAGCCCGTAGGCCAGCGTCTGCGGCTTCGTGCCCTGGATCGCCTGGTAGCCGGTCTCCTGCGCCTGCCACTCGGCCATCTTGGCGGCGACGGCCTTCTCATCGTCGCTGTAGTCCTCCGGCGACTTGTCCGCCGGCGGCCGACCGATCGGCATATTGACGTGCGAGCCGATGCAGTTGTTCGGGTGCTGGTATGCCACTTGCGAGGTCACGATCGAGCCCCAGTCGCCGCCCTGCGCGCCGTACTGCTCGTAGCCGAGTTGCGCCATCAGCGCGCCCCAGAGCAGCGCCGTGCGCTTCTGGCCGAAGCCGCCCGAGGTCGGAATCTGCGAGAACCCATAGCCCGGCAGCGACGGCGCGACGACCGTAAACGCATCCGCAGGGTCGCCGCCGTGCGCCCCGGGATCGGTCAGGGGACCGAGAATCTTGACCACCTCGTAGAACGTGCCCGGCCAACCGTGGGTGAAGACCAGCGGGATCGGATTGGGGCCGTTGCCCTCCTGGTGGACGTAGTGAACTGTGTAATCCTCGACCCCATCGGCCGAGACCTGCGTCGTGAACTGCGGAATCCGGTTCAGGTAGGTCTCCTGCACGCGCCAGTCGTACTCCGTCCGCCAGTACTCACAGAGTTCCTGCATGTAGGCCAGGTTGGAGCCGTACTGCCAGCCGGAATCGCTCACCTCCGACGGCCAGCGAGTCTGCGCCAGGCGACGCTTGAGGTCGCGAATCTCGGTGTCGGACACGTCAATCTTGAATGGCTCGGGCATGTTCATCTCCCCTGTGTGAGGGTTGGTTCGGCGTCTTTCCAGTCCGCAGGTCAGTATCGCACGAGCCCTAGCGAAGCGGACGGAAGAACTCGCGGATATCGCCGACCAGCAACGACGGCTCTTCCAGGGCGGCGAAGTGGCCGCCGCGATCGTGCACCGACCACTGCTGCACGTTGTACTCCGCCTCAATCCAGCTTCGATGCGGGCCGAAAATCTCCCTGGGGAACACCGAGAACCCCGCCGGCGTCTCCAGGCGGCCGCTGAAGGCGTTCCGCTCAGGATGTTGGCGACGTTCGTAGTAGAAGCGCGTCGCCGAGTTCATCGTTCTCGTGAACCAGTAGATCGAGATGTTGGTCAGGATCTCGTCCTTGCTGAACCGCGACTCGATGTCGCCGTCGCAGTCCGACCAGGAGCGCCATTTCTCCACGATCCATGCGGCCAACCCGGCGGGCGAGTCGGTCAGGCCGTAGGACAGCGTCTGCGGCCGGGTGCCCTGGATCCATTGGTAGGCCGCTTCATCCCTCTGCCACTTGGTCATCCGCTCGATGATCGCGCGCTCTTCCTCGCTCCACGACTCTTCGGGGCGATCTGTCGGCGGCCGGCTGTTAGGCATGTTGCTCTGCAGACCGATGCAGTGCTCCGGATCTTCATGCGCCGTCAGCGCCGAGACGCCGGCGCCGATGTCACCACCCTGCACGCCGTAACGCTCGTAGCCGAGTTCCGCCATCAGCGCCGCCCACAGACGAGCGGTGCGCATATGGCCGAAGCCGCCTGATCTGGGAATCTCCGAGAATCCGTAACCGGGCAACGACGGCGCGATCACCGTGAACGCGTCCCCTGGGTCTCCGCCGTGAGCGGCCGGATCCGTCAGCGGACCGATGATCTTCGAGACCTCAAAGAACGAACCGGGCCAGCCGTGCGTGAACAGCAACGCCAGCGGATCGGGGCCCACGCCCTCCTGGAGGACGAAATGAACGGTGTAGTCCTCGACCGCGTCCGCCGACACGCGGGTCGTGAACTGGGGTATCTCGTTGAGCCGTACCTGCTGCGCCGGCCAGTCAAACTCGTGCTGCCAGTACTCGCAGAGTTCGCGGATGTAGCCGAGGTTCGAGCCGTACTGCCAGCCGGAGTCGGCCACCTCCGACGGCCATCGGGTCTGCGCAAGCCGTCGCTTGAGGTCGCGAACTTCGGAGTCGGGGATTTCGATCGTGAATGGTTGGGGCATGACGGTCGGCTGCGTGGTGGATGGCTGACGGCGAGTGATCCGAACCCTACTGCTGCTGCCAGACCTGGTTCATGTCGACGCTCAAGCCTGAGCAGACCTCTTCACCGCTCAGCTCCTCTGGCTGCTCGAGCAGTTCCATTGAGCCGTCGGCGCGGAAGACGCGGACGGTCTCTTCGTACGGATCGACCAGCCAGCCGAGCCGCACTCCGTAAGACATCCACATACGCATCTTGTCGGTCTGGGAATCGACTGTTTGGGTGGGAGAACGTACCTCGACCACGAAGTCGGGGGCGAAGTGGAGTTGGCCGCGCTGCTGCACTCGGTCGGGCGCCACCCACGAGACATCGGGTGCGCGTCGCTCCAGCTTGGAAAGGTAGTAGCCGCCGGCCTCGCCGCGCACATCGCCCCCTGCGGTCAATGCCCACACGCCCACCAACGTATGAAGCCGTGAGCTCGTCCGCTCGCTTACGGCATCCGGAAACGTCATGATGATCAGTCTTCCGTCTGCGGTGGTCTCGAAGAGCACATCAGGATTGAGACGACCGATCTCCTCGAACCGTTCGTGCGTAACCGTCCAGTCGGGAGGCAACCGGAGCGGCAACGGATCGTTGTACTGGAGCTGCTCGAGCAGAGCGGTGACCGGGGCCGGCTGAGGTTCGGCAACCATGAGATTTCCTGTCGCGAGCGTCGCGCCCGATGCGAACAGCGTAACGGGAGTCGAGGTGCGAGGCCCTAGCTCTCAACCACGTCGCCGGCGACCGGGTCGATGCGTACGCCCTTGGCCTCGACCCAGGCGAGCGCGCGGTCGATCTCGTCGTGGTCGCCGTCCAACTCCAGCACGACCCAGCCGAAGTCGTGCTCGACGTCGGCCATGCGGATGTTGGTGACCACATCAAACTCGTGGCCGACAAGGTAGATCACAGGCTCTTTGACGGCGTCGCCCTCGAACGTGAAGCGGACTCGTCGTGTCGACATCTTCAGCCTCCCACACCGACGGCTTCGGGCGCCTCGGCGAACGCCGCTTCAAACGATTGCAGCGTGCCTTCGACCGGGATCGGCTGCGTGACGTGCTCAACCACGGCATCGGCCGTCTTCAGCCCGCCACCGGTGATGAAGGCCACGGTGGTCTCGTCGGGGTCGATCTGACCGGTCAAGATCGCCTGCCGCAGCCCGGCGATCGTGACCCCGCCGGCGGTCTCGGCGAACACGCCCTCGCACTCGGCGAGCATCTGGATCCCTTCGACCACTTCGGGATCAGTAACCGCCGTGGCGCCGCCGCCGGTGCGCTTCATCGTCTTCAGCGCGTAGTAGCCGTCGGCCGGATTGCCGATTGCCAGCGACTTGGCGATCGTGTCGGGCTTGACCGGCCGGATGTTGGTCGTCTCGTTGCGCCAGGCCGTCGTGATTGGCGAACAGCCCTCGGCCTGCGCGCCGATCATGCGGATCGGCGTCTCCTCAATCAGGCCGTACTGCTGGAACTCCTGGAAGCCCTTGTGGATCTTGGTGAACAGCGAGCCCGAGGCCATCGGCGCGACGACCTGCCGCGGCGCGCGCCAGCCAAGTTGTTCCGCCACTTCATAGGCCAGCGTGCGTGAGCCCTCGGCGTAGTAGGGACGCACGTTGATGTTGACGAACGCCCAATGGCGGTCGTCGGCCAGCTCCGAGCAGAGCCGGTTGACATCGTCATAGGAGCCGTTCACGGCCACGATCGTCGGCTTGTAGACGGCCGACCCCAGCACCTTGCCCGCTTCGAGGTCGTGGGGAATGAAGACAATCGCTTCCATCCCCGCCCGAGCCGCGTGGGCCGAGACCGAGTTGGCCAGGTTGCCGGTTGAGGCGCAGGCCAGGGTCTTGAATCCAAGCTGACGAGCACGCGACGACGCCACTGCGACCACCCGATCCTTGAACGACCAGGACGGATTGCACGTGTCGTTCTTGATCCACAGCTCGCGCATGCCCAGTCGCTTGGCCAGGCGGTCGGCCTTGAGCAGCGGCGTCCAGCCCACGTTCAGGTCGACGATGAAATCCTCGTCGACAGGCAGCAGGTCGATGTAACGCCAGATCGATTGCGGGCCGGACTCGATTCGTTCGCGGGTGACTTTCGACTGGATGCCGTCGTGGTCGTACGCGACTTCCAGCGGGCCGAAACAGAAGTCGCAGACGTGCAGTGGTTCGAGCGGGAACTCGCGCCCGCACTCACGACATGCGAGGCAAGTGGCATAGGTCATGTTCGGATGGGTCTTTCGCTAGCAGGGGACAGGCGTCGGAGCGGGAACGTGGTGGTCCTCCCTCGCCGCGCTCTCTCCGAGAGGCGCTAGCGAGACAGGACCACGGGCATCGCCATGCGGCCCAGCATCATCACGTCAACGGTCACACGCGTCGTCATCACTGGAATCCTACTACAGCCAACTGGCTCAATCCCAGACTCGCGACATATCGACAACAAGCCCGCTACAAGCATCCTCACCCGAGAGCACCATCGGATCGTCAAGCTCGTCGATCTCGCCGTTCGCCCGATAGATCCAGACCTTGCGCTCAAAGGGATCGATCAGCCATCCGAGCCGCACACCGCCCTCGATCCATTCAGCCATCTTCTCCTGTTGGCGCCGACTCGATTGGCTCGGCGATCGCACCTCAACAGCCAGGTCTGGGATAATCTCGAATGCCTGGCTCCAGGGACGAGGCGCATCGGGCATCCGTACTGGGGAGATCCAGGAACAATCGGGCTTCTTGCGGAAGCCGGTCGGCAGGTCGTAAGCAGTCGCACTCTCCATAGTCATGCCGCCTCCGCCCGCTTCGATCCAATTCCAGATCTGGTGCGTTATCACAGAGGAGATGTACGAGCCTTCGGTCGAGACCATGGCAACTCGCAATTCTCTGTCCGGCGTTAGCTCTATCCGAACCTGCCGATGTTCTTCTCGCAGCCACTCCCACCACTGTTCGGTGACCTCAAAGTCCTCTGGCAGCGGGACGAACAGCTGCCCCTCGACCTCGTCGGGAATCGTCGGCGACCAGCCGTAGACGGCCGTCGCTTCATTGACCTCGGTCATGGCGACTCCACCCAGACTCAGCCGTAGCGCTCTTCCCGCCACGGATCGCCGTGCATGTGGTAACCGTACATCTCCCAGAATCCCGGCGCGTCGCGGTTCATGAACTCCAGGCCGCCGACCCATTTCGCCGATTTCCAGAAATAGAGTGAGGGAATCACGCCGCGCACGGGACCGCCGTGCATCGCATCGAGCGGTTTGCCGTCGTGCGCGATGGCCAGCATGGCATGGTCGTCCGCGTGCAAGTCCGCCATCGGCACGTTCGCGGTGTAGCCGCCGTAGCAGTGGAACATCATGTGCGTCGCCGAGTCCTTCACGCCCAGCGCCTCGAACAGCGTCGAGAGCAACACGCCCTGCCAAGTGTTGTCGTAGCGCGACCAGTGCGTGACGCAGTGGATGTCGTTGTGCTTCTCCGAGACGCCAATCTCCAGGAACTGCTCGTAGGAGAGAATCCGCTCCTGCTCGACCTCGCCCCAGACCTGCAGGTTCCAGTCCTTGGTCTCGACCCTGGGCGTACCGCCGTAGGTCAGCACCGGCCATTCGCGGATCAACCGCTGCCCCGGTGGCAGACGATCGTGTCCGGTCTCCTTACGCCGGCGCTGCAACTCGGAAAACGGCGCCCCGGTCAGAATCTCGCTCACAAGCTTGCTCCCCCAAACACCGACTCTCGACGCATAACCCGTACAGATTATCCGAAAGTTCCACCTATCGCGTGTAATCTCGACATATGGCTGACCAGACGCAGGATGCAGAGGCCTCCGTACCCGGCTTGATTGGGGACCCGCCTCTAAGAACGAGTGAGACAGACCAGGCAGTCAGCGAACGGCCGAGCGGGTCCCCGATCAAGTCGGGGACAGGTAACGCCTCGGTCCGACGGCGACGATCTCACCGCCGCTTTCTCGCACTGGCTGTGTTCGTCATCGTCTTCGACCAGATCACCAAAGTCATCCTGCGCGAGACGCTCGCCCTCGGCGACCGCGAGTGGATGGCCGAGTTCTTCGCCTTCTCGCACATCGCCAACGATGGCGGCGCGTTCGGATTCTTCGGCGGACAAAACACCGTCCTCGCCGTCTCAGCCGTCGTGGCCATCGCCGTCGTTGCGATCTACTACTTCTTTCCTCCGATGGACCACTGGCTCGTCCGCAGCGGACTCGCTCTCATCCTCGGTGGCGCGATTGGCAACCTGCTCGACCGCATCTACCAGGGTCACGTGACCGATTTCATCGACTTCATCCACTTCCCCGCCTTCAACGTCGCCGATGCCGCTATCAACGTTGGCGTTGCCGCAATCGTGATCGCCCTGCTCTTCAGCGACCTGCTCAGACGCAACCCCAGATCACCATGACCGACTCGGAGCTTCCAGCCCTTGAACTGATGGCCGATCAGAGCGGGGAACGGCTCGACCAGTTCCTTGCCCGTCGGCTCGACGGAGCATCCCGCAGCCAGGCTCGACAACTGATCGATGACGGCCTCGTGCAGGTCGACAGCCGGCTTGAGCGTCCCGCGTACAAACTCAGCTTCGGCGAGCTCGTCGTGGTCCACCCACGCCAGGCAGGTCCGCGAGAAGAACCCGTCGAGATCGACCTCGACGTTGTGCACGAAGACGAGCATCTTGCCGTAGTCAACAAGCAGGCCAACCTCACGGTCCATCCGGCGCCGGGCGAGACACAACCGACACTGATCGCCGCCATCCTCAATCGCTGGCCCGAACTCGCTCAGTTGGCGGACGACGACTCTGAGGCCGATCCGCTCAGGCCAGGACTGGTCCACCGTCTCGATCGAGATACGACCGGACTGCTGATGATCGCCAAGACATCTGTTGCCCTCCATTCCCTGCGAGATCAACTCAGACAGCGAAGCATGGACAAGCGCTATCTCGCGGTAGTCGTCGGCGCGCCCGACCCGCCGGCGGGCATGATTGACGCGCCGATCGGCCGCGACCCCGCCGATCCGCGACGCATGACCATCCTCGATCGAGGCCGCCCCTCGCAGACCGGCTACGAAACCAGCGAACACTTCTCCGACACCGCATTGCTCACTTGCCAACTGGTCACCGGTCGCACGCATCAGATCCGCGTCCATCTCGCGGCGATTGGACATCCGATCGCAGGCGACACGATGTACGGACTCGCAACGACTTTGATCGACCGCCAGGCGCTGCACGCTCACAAACTCACGATCCAGCACCCGGCCAGCGACGATCTGTTGACCGTCACCGCGGATCCGCCCGCCGACTTCCGCCGCCTGCTGGGCCGTCTGCGCGAGGGTGAACTGCTGCTCGGAGACCAACCGATTAGACGCTCTCGCAACGAACCGGCTGATAGCGTGAAACGACAGGCGCGCTCGGCTCGCCGCCAGGGTCGCCGTCGCAGCCAACGAATCCGCTAGCCCAGTTCTCCCGGAGAATCCGCCCATGAGCGTCCGCGTTCGCTACGGACCATCCCCGACCGGTGAGCCGCACGTCGGCAACATCCGCACCGCGCTCTTCGACTGGTTCCTCGCCCGACGCTTCGGCGGACAGTTCATTGTCCGCATCGAGGACACCGACCGCTCCCGCGCCGTCGAGGGCACGGAGCAGCTCATTCTCGACGCCCTCACCTGGCTCGGCATCGACTGGGACGAGGGCCCCGACATCGGCGGACCGTTCGGCCCCTACCGACAGTCTGAACGGCTGCCGCTCTACCGCGACGCCGCCGACCGCCTCCTCGCCGACCGCAAGGCCTACCGCTGCGTCTGCTCCTCGGAGCGACTCGACGCCCTGCGCAAGTCCCAGCAACAGGCCAAGCAGCCGCCCGGTTACGACCGCCGCTGCCGCGAGCTCGGCCTCGACCCCGACGAGCCGCACGTCGTCCGGCTCGCCATGCCGCGCGACGGCGACACGATCGTCAACGACGCCCTGCGCGGCGGCGTCTCCTTCCAGAACGCGCTGCTCGACGACCACGTCCTGCTCAAGCGCGACGGCTTCCCCACCTATCATCTCGCCTCCGTCGTTGACGACCACCACATGCAGATCACGCACGTGATCCGCGGCGACGAGTGGCTCTCCTCCGCGCCCCGACACGTCCAGACCTACGCCGCCCTGGGCTGGGATGAGCCCGCCTGGGTCCACCTGCCGATTATCCGCGGACCCGACGGCGCCAAGCTCTCCAAGCGTCACGGCGCGACCTCCGTGCGCGAGTACGCCGACCAGGGCTTCCTGTCCGAGGCGCTGCTCAACTTCCTCGCCCTGCTCGGCTGGTCCAAAGACGAGACCACCACGATCATGTCAAGCGACGAAATCGTCGACGCCTTCGGACTCGACGGACTCGGCCTCGCCTCCGCCATGTTCGACATCGACCGATTGCGCGAGATGAATGCCCGCTACATCCGCGACCTCGACCCGGCCGACTTCCTCCGCCGCGGGCGCCCGCATCTCGAAGCCCACCTGGGCCGCTCCATCGACGACGACCAGCTCGACGCGCTGCTGACGATCGCGCCCGCCATCCAGGAGCGCGTCAAGCTGATGCCCGAGTTTGCCGACTACACCGACTTCTTCTTCGCCGAGGGCCCGCTCGACTACGCCAACGCCGACCTCATGGGTCGCGCCTACAAGAACAAGCCCTGGGCCGCGCTCGAATCGGTTGAGGCGTCAATGAAAACCCTTAGGGCACTCGACGAATCCGACTGGACCACACCCGGACTCGAAGCCGCGCTGCGCAATCTGGCCGAGGAACGAGGCGAGAAGCCCGGCGCCCTGTTCACGCCAATCCGGGTCGCGACGACCGGCAAGCGAATCGCGCCTCCGCTGTTTGAAACATTGGAAACACTCGGCCAGCCGAAGACCATCGAGCGCCTCAACGCCGCCGCCGAGCGGCTCGCCCGACCCGACGACTAGAGTGATACGCTGAGGCTCCGTTGGGGATTGGTCTAGTGGTAGGACGACTGACTCTGGATCAGTTAGCGGGGGTTCGAATCCTCCATCCCCAGCCAACCCAGGTCGTCACATCACGTGGGGCATTCGTCTAGCGGCCAAGGACACCGCCCTCTCAAGGCGGAGATCAGGGGTTCGAATCCCCTATGCCCTACCAAACGGCACTGTACTGCGAACTCCTTCGCTCAATTCCACGTCCGCGACATCCCCTCCCCGGAGCGGACTGTCCTGCGGCGTTGGAATGGTGTAGTGAATCACCGCTCGGCCGGGATGGACCGCGATTCGCTTTACGAATGAGTGGATGAACGACTTCGCCTCGGTCACCTCGCTGGTCTGTAGGAACTCGCCCATCTCCTCGGCGAACTTCGCGACCATGTCGGCGCTGTCAAGGAGCTCGCGGCGCTCCGTTAGGGCTAAGCGCGCCTGGTCCGCGGCTTGATCGAGTTGCGCCTGGCGCTCCTGATGCACCCTGAGGCGGGGCAGGATGTCGTTGACCTCCATGTCTGAGCTTTCGACGATGTGCCATAGTCGATCCATCTTCCGGCGCACTTCCTCTTGCTCCGCCTCGATCGTCTCCAGCCGCTTACGCTCCTCTCGCGCGACGCCGTCCATCTCCTCATCGACGAGCTTGACCAGTTCGCGAACGTTGCTCTCGGTCAGAATGTGAGCCCGGATCTGTTCGATAATCAGGCGCTCAAAGCGACCAGCATTGAGCCGGGGCGTCTCACAACTCTTGCTGCCGCCGTTGAGGATCGACTGGCAGACGTAGTAGCTGTACTTCCCGCTCTTCGCTTCTGCCGCGGTCAAGGCCTTGCGGCAAAGCTCGCAGCGAACCAGGCCGCTTAGCAAGTATCGGCTAGCGGCCTGGCGCGGGTGCACTCGCTCCGGGGCCCGCGATTGCAATGACTGTCCGACCCTCTCGAACTCCTCTCGCGACACGATGGCCGGAAACGCCTGCTCAACGCGCACCGGCGGAGCGCCGCTCTTATCCGTCAGACCCCAGACCAGCGTGCCCGTGTACGACTCATTGACCAGCATCTTGTGAATCGTCGTCCTTAACCACTTCTTGCCGCGCGGGCTAGGAATGCCCTCGGCGTTCAACTCCTTGGCAATCTCCAGCACGCTGTCTCCCGCGAGCGCCATGGCGAAGATCCGGCGCGCTACGGCGTCGGCCGGAGGATTGAGTTCGAGGCGCGGCCTCTTCTTCGGCCCGTCTTGCACATGGACTCGGCGATAGCCGTATGGCACGTAGGGGCTGACCCAGAATCCTCGCGAGGCTGCCTCCCTCATCCCCCGCTTGACCTCCTGCGCGAGGTTCTCTGAGTAGAACTCGTCCACCGACTCGATGATCGCCTCCATCAGCTTGCCGGTCGGTGAGTCATCGGCGTGCTCAGTAATCGAGGTCACCCGAATCCCGCGCCGGCGCAGCATCGACTTGAACGCGACCGCGTGTTCCCGCTTGCGGGTGAAACGGGAGAACTTCCAGACCAAGATCTCCTGGAAGGGCGACTCGGCCTGCGCGGCTTCGTCCAGCATCTGGCGGAACTGCGGCCGGTCGGCGACTCGGCCCGACTCGGCCTCGTCGATGTACTCGCGCACGACGCGGTAGCCATTGCGCTCGGCGAAATCGCGCAGGGCGCGCAGCTGTGCGGCGACGGAGAGGTCAACATCCTGTCGGTCGGAGGAGACGCGGGCGTAGAGCGCGGCCGGGGTCATGGGTTGTAGCTGTTGCATGGGAGGCTCCTCTCGCAGCTGCGTTGCGCGTTGTTCCATGTTCGAAACATCGTACAGCGGCCGATCCCTTGGAGACTTGCAAGTGTCGTCCAAGGCACCGATCGCGATGCCAACACCTACCGTTGACCGCCCCCGTGGATAGTCTGCGACCATGCCGTTCGCCGCTCGAATCGCCAACAGCTGGGAACGTCTGAAGCCGACGCTGAAGCTCTACCTGGGCGATTCCGTCCGGTGGATGATCGGGATCGGCCTTGCTGTTGGACTCGGGCTGTCAATCTCGATGGTCTTGCCCCCGCTGGCACTGCTGCCATCGGAGCCTGCAACCATCAGCCGAGTGGTTGGCGTGGTGTTACAAGCCCAGGCGCCCACGATGGTCATCTCATTGGCGGTTATGGCCCTCGTCGTTGGGGGGATTCAACGACGACGAGACGTGGATGATCCCCTCTTCGACTGGTTCCTCGATAAGGCTTGGATCCGACCCGTTTTTCTTCTGTCCGTGATTTCCACGCTCGGAACTGGAACCGCCTTCTTTCTGGTCGAACTCGGAATCGGACAGCCAAGTCCGAACCTTCTTCTGTTCGCCGGAGGTTCAGTTCTGGCCTCCGTCGGCTCGACCGTCGGCTTCGCCCTAAGGGGACTGAGCATTCTCAGACCTAGCCGCTATCGGGACTACAAGCGAGCAGTCACCATTGACCAGGTCCGCAGCGCATCTGCCGGATACGCCCAAGAGGTCCTTCGCTCTGAGTCCCCGGAGCGGCGGCGCACCGATTGGTTAGTCATGCAATGCCGTGCAGCCGACCGAGCGCTCGAACGCATCATCGACGACGCCGAGCGAACGATTCGCGACGGACGATTTGTGGACTTTCGAGATTCGATAGATCTGCTTGGCGAGTGCGCCGGTGCGGCGATCGAGGAAGGCACGCCGGATCTGGAACAGCTGTCGCCATTCGTGACCAAGGCTCACTTCGAGGACTGGCCGATCAGGCGCCCTCTTCATCATGGCTTCTACCGGTTGCGAGCTACGGCTCTGAGGGAAGGCCGAGAAGACTACGCCAACGTGATCCACGAACAATGTCGCGAGTGGTTGAGTACCGGGACTCTCAAGCAGCACCTTCTGCTCGTCGATCTGGCGGTTGCGTTGCTTGCTGACGAATATCGCATCACTCAGCGATTCTCCGGATCGACGGATCTGAAGTTGGAGTGGAGCACACAGCGTCTGATCCGCGTCTCCTTCGAGCATTTGATGGCTGTCGCGGCCAACGAGAATCTCGAAGTGAGTGATGCTGCTCGCTACGACATCTCCATCGATCTCATCGGGCACCTTCACGACTGGGCGGGAGACCTGCTCATTCGAAACGATCTCGAGTCATTGGGCATCTGGCTTGACCGCGCTCGCACCTACATGGCCGTCATTTGGCACGAGGGCTCAGAGCCGCACAGAGTCGGGACAATGGCGCAGAGAAACGGACCATCCCTGTCGTCCAACATGAACTTGGCCGTCGCCTCTATCGCCGGCCGAGCCCTGCAAATCGGTAACGATGCTGCATTGGATCTGTGGATGCAGGAGATGGACTACGGGATGCCTCCCGCCTTTTCCAAAGACCAGGTCGCGTCCGACATGTCATTGCTCAGATGGACTCCTGGACTGCCGGTGTTGAACGCGAGATGGGGAGAGTGGCTGAAAAGCGATGTGGGTCGGAAGCACTCGCCCTTCGCGAAGTCGAACCGTTACCCGCTGCTCGGATACCTGTGGCTCGCTGCTCGCCAGAGTTCGATTCGCGACGTATGCCCAGAGGCTGGCGTAAGGAGTGATTTGCTCTCGCTCTATGGCCATAACAGGAAGATGGTGCTGGACCGAGTGTCAGTCAATGAGAACCACAGGTCGGAGATTGACGGCGAACTCCAGGAGTGGGTGGGGCTGATCCGCCCCGACGAAGACGACACAAACGACTGAGGCGTCAGACAACTCCCGGGCCCTGAGCTACCCGTCCTCAAGAAAGAGAGCGGTTCCTGTCAGTTAAGGCGGATGGGTCGCTACATCGGGAAGTGGCACAGCAGCACCAGCCTCTTTGCAGGTTTTGCAACAACTGCTCCACGAATGCGCTCAAAGGCGCTGACAGGGGTGGGGCGTGGGACAAACACGCGACATCCCTGTCCGTCGTACGCAGGAAGTCCAGCGCAGAACGGCGGTTCTGGGCTGGACAGTTGTCGTGGCCGGGGTGGGGCGGGGCGGCCCCTACAGGAAGCGCTGGGCGCGGGTGGATGGGGAGGTTGGAACATGCCGCTGGACAGTTCGGACAGCGTGTAGGGCCACTCGGTCGGCGGGGTGAGGAGGCGGTAGGCGCCAGGACGGGCCCAGCACCCCCTCCTTCGTCAGGGTCGGCAGGTTGCTGCTGACGAAGGGCACGTGGCGCAGGGCGGCGGCGTGGTCGAGGAAGGTTCGCTCGGCTTCGGCGGTCTCGAACAGGAACAGCACCAGGGGCTCGAGTCCCCCGTGGTCGCGCCAGGCGTAGTCGGTCTGGAAGTAGCGTTGGTACCCGCGCAGGCGCTCGGGCACCCGCTTCGGCGTGACGGCCCGACGCTCGTACTCCAGCAGGCACCAGTCCCAGTCGCCCTGGTAACTCAGCTGGAACGATGCGTCGGGGTGGAGGACGAAGTGTTGCTGGTTGGGGGCGTGGTAGGCGATCTGCGAACGGTGGGTGGGGCAGAGGTCGAGCAGCTCGTAGTCGGGGGCATCGGCGACCTCTGCAGAGAGCCGGGCGGCGAACTCGGTGATGCCCCGCTGGTGGTCGGACTGGGAGGTGAGGGCGCGCAGAGCGCTACCGAAGTAGACGCCCTCATCATCCCGCTGGGGCGTCCAGCGATCGAGCGTGGAGCCGACGGCGGCGCGGTCGCGGCGGGCGAGGGTGGTCAGCCCGTCGTCCGTGAGCACGTAGCCGTCCAGTTCCCGTTGCACCAGGGAGCGTCGGCGCAGGGAGCGCAGGACCTGGTTGGCGCGGCGACGGGTGACCCCTCCCATCAGCCCCGCCAGCTGCTCGGGGGTGCAGAACGGCCAGTCCGCGAGCAGGTCCAGCGCCTGTTTGTCGGCGCGGGTGAGCTGCAGCGAGAGTGCGGCCTCAAGCTGCTCTGGAGGCTTCGGCATGGTCGCCCTGACATCCGAGCGGTAGAGCGTGTCGGGGTCGGGGGTGGGCTCCAGCGGACCGCTCTTCGAGTATGCGGCGACGCGCCTCGTGATCCAGGTCAGGATGATGGGCAACGAGGCATCGGGCGCGATAGTCGGCGTGTTGGGGAAGCCGTAGCCGCATTGCTGGAACACCGGGGCGCGGGGCCCGCCGGCGATCAGCTCGGCCGCGCAGGCGACGAACGTGGTCTCGTGCAGGTTGGGGTCGGCCAGCGCTCTGACCGCGCGGCGACTGTCCTGTTCGGAGTCGGTCAGGACTAGTGTGAGCCAGGGCGTTCGGTTCCAGTCCAGCCGCTCGACCGAGCGCAGGCGGAAGCGCAGGTTGGCGGCGGAGAGCATCGGCCCCTGGCGCATGAGGCCGATGCTGCGCCCGCCGGAGAGCGTCAGCAGCGCGTCGTAGGGCCCCTGGCGGTAGTGGTCGACCCGGACCGGCTGCCGTTCGGGGTCGACCTCGGCGACCAGCGCCGCGATGTGGTAGAGCGGGGCGACAGCATCGAGCCGCTCGGCCAGGAGCTTGAACCACTGCTTCGAGACGGGGTAGACGGGCAGCAATCCGTCGACCTCGATCCCGACCGTCCGGATGCCGGCGGCGGTGGGGAAGTAGCGGCGATGGGGGCGGTGACCCAAAGCGTCGAGCCGGTGCGGTCGGGAATCGACCAGCCCGCGCCGCTTCAGCTTGACCAGTTGCTCGCGCAGCGTTGAGACGGGGACCCGGTTCAGCCGGGCCAACTCCGAGGCGGTCGTCAGAGGCGCTGCGCAGAGCTGTAGCAGCGCGTCGTGCAGTGCGTCGCTGAGCGAGCGGACTGGCGGGGGTCGGCTGCGCGGCGACGGCTCGGCGATCAGCGCCCGCGTCGCCGCCTCCAGCGCCTCGACGCTGCCGCCCACGCGGTCGAGGACCGCGCGGGGCAACCTGTAGCCGACCTGGTCGCGATCGAGGAAGCGCCACAGCGTCTGGCGGGAGACGCCGAACGACTGGGCTGTCCGACCATGGCCGTGCCTCCGCGTGCAGGCGTTGAGGTAGTCCCACATTGCGTCGATTCGCTCGTCGTCGATCACTCCAAGCCCTCATCCAGCCCACAGGACATCGATCTCCTGCAAGCGCCACGTGAATGCCTCTACAGGAGTACATATGAACGATATTCGGATGTGGGTAGTGGATGGCGGTGCCTGCCGATCGGATCCAAACGACTGCTCCACTGAATGTTGTTGACGAAACAAGCCTGCAGCTAAGCTCTCGCCCTTGGCAAGTTCGCGAGCCCCACATAGGTCCGGTTCTGAACTCGATCGATCTCTCGCTGACCGTTCTTCTGTGGGCGTCCCTTGCGCCAGGAGGTCTCCCACGCCGATGCCAAGGGATTGGGTGGCCGGCTAGTGCGCATTTCGGCTAGCGCACTTAGCCTCCTCGCATGACGAAACAAGCGCCGGGGACGCTGTTGGCATTCCGCGATCGTGATTGGGTCGTTTTGCCCAGTGACGCTGATGACCTACTGCGACTGCGCCCCATCGACGGTCCGGAGCACGAGGCGATTGGTCTAGTTCCTGCATTGGAACCAGAGGAACCCAGGCTCACGCAGTACGACCCGCCGAATCCTGAACGAGCTTCGGACATCGCTGGCGCGCGACTCGTGTTTGACTCTGCCCGGCTGGCGCTGCGAAGCGGAGCGGGCCCGTTCCGCTCGCTCGGACGGCTATCAGTGACGCCGCGGCCGTACCAATACGTCCCGCTGCTGATGGCGCTCAAGCTGGACCCCGTGCGACTGTTGATCGCCGACGACGTGGGGGTGGGCAAGACCATAGAGGCGGGGATGATTGCGCGAGAGCTGCTTGACCGCGGGATTGTGTCGCGGGTCGGCGTGCTTTGCGCGCCCCATCTCTGCGAGCAATGGGCCAACGAGTTAGCCGACAAGTTCCAAATCGAGGCAGCCATCGTGCAACCGTCACGAATGGCGCGACTCGAACGTCGTCTCCCTCCCAATGTCAATGTGTTTCAGAACAACCAGCATGTCGTCTGTTCGATCGACTTCGTCAAGTCGGACACCTACCGGCAGATGTTCATCGACAGTGCTCCGGAGCTCATCATCGTCGATGAGGCGCACACTGCTGCGCGCCCAGCGGGCGATGAAACGGGGAATCAGCACCGCCGCCATCAACTTCTGCGGGACCTATGCGCGGCGCGTCCGAACCTGCACGTGATCCTGGCTACCGCGACACCGCATAGCGGCGTGGAAGAATCGTTTCGCTCGCTGTTGGGATTGCTCGAAGAGGGCTTCGACAGCGCTGACGATCTCAACCCACGTCGTTTGGCTCGACATCTAATCCAGCGGCAGCGCAGCGATCTTGAGGATTGGCTCGGAACTGAGACGCCCTTTCCCGAGCGCAGACCTGACGAGTACACCTATCTGCTCGACCCGAGCTACCGGAAACTGTTCGATGACGTGCTCGCCTATTGCCGGGAGACCGTCGCGGCCAGTGATGACCGGTCCCAGCGGCAGCGCGTCCGCTATTGGGCCGCGATTGCGATCCTGCGTTGCCTGCTGTCCAGCCCCGCCTCGGCAGCCTCCATGCTCGACAGGAGGCAGGAGCGAATGTCAGAGGGGGACGTCAACTCCGAAGACGTCGATCCAGAACGACATCGGGCGCAGATACTGGACTCTTCCGAAGACGACCAAACCCCCGACTTCATCCCAACTTCGGCGCTTGATGATCCTGAAGCGTCGCTCACCGAGGCTGAACGACGGCGATTGAGCGGCTTTCTTTCTCGGGCCGAAGCCCTGAAGACCCTTGAGCAGGACGCCAAACTGCGTCGCTGCTGTGAGATTGCCGCCGAATTGCTGCGGGACGGCCACTCGCCGATCATCTACTGCCGATACATCGACACCGCCGTCTACGTCGCACAAGAGCTGGAACAGCACCTTCGAAGGGAGTTTCCTGCCTTACAGGCTCGCTCAGTGACAGGCTCCGACAGCAACTCCGAGCAGCGCCGCGAAATCGTGGCTGAGCTGGCGCAGTCCGAGCGGCGCATTCTCGTCGCCACCGACTGCCTATCTGAGGGAGTCAACCTGCAACAAGACTGGGACGCCGTCATTCACTACGACCTTCCCTGGAATCCAAACCGCCTCGAACAGCGCGAGGGACGAGTCGACCGCTACGGCCAGCAGAAGCCGGTCGTGCGCGTCGCGACATTGGTCGGACTGAACAACGAGATCGACCTCGTCGTCATGCGCGTGCTGATCGAGAAGGCGCGCAAGATCTACCGCAGCCTCGGCATCGCCGTGCCCGTCCCGGTCGGATCGGAGGACGTGCTCAATGCGGTCATCGATAGCGTGCTCCTGCGGGGTCGCGCCAATCCTGAACAGTTGCAGCTCAACCTCGAGGGACCACAAGTGTCGGAGTTCCACGAGCTGTGGGACCGCGCGGCCAACAATGAGTCCCGCCGGCGCACTCGTTTTGCCCAGCATGGCATCTCTCCGGAAGTCGTCGAATCCGAACTCAAGGCGATCCAGCCGATTTTCGGCGACGATGACGACCTTCGCCACTTCGCTACAGAGGCAGCTGACCGCCTGGTCCGACCGGATCTTGAGGAACTCGCAGACAAAGGGCGCAACCATCCCGATGTTGAGCGAGCGGCGCACGACATTCTGGCGATGGCTTTCGGCGACGAGCCCGACCCCTTCGTCTCACGATGCGGTGCGATCTCGACTGATGCGGTCAGCCTTCGTACAGCTGTCTTGCTGCTGCGACTGCGTTACACACTTCGCGAGCGCGGCACTGACCTGTTCGCCGAGGAGATCGTGCCGGCGGCGTTCCGCCGCGACGCCGGAGAGCTGGTCTGGTTGGACCCTGAAGAAGCACTGCGCCTCATGGACCAGGCCGAGCCAACCGGAAACCTGCCGCGTGACGCGCGCGTGGATCACGTTCGGCAGATGTTAGACATGCTCCGCGAGCGAGAGGGCTGGCAAGCCGATCTGGTTGAGCGGCGGCGCACTGAGCTGCACGAAGCGCACCTCCGACTGCGAGAGCAGATCCGGGGGCGGGCCGTTCGAGTGACCGCCCACGACCCCGACATTCTTGGCTGCTACGTGTTCGTGCCCGACGGATCGGCGGTGCGCTGATGGCCTGGAGCACGGTCACCGTTGAGGGCGGACTCTTTCCATCCGACTTGCTCGACCAAATCGCCGAGGGTCAGGGCGAAGGTCAGCAGCCTCAGGATTTCGGGCTTGAGCGCGGACGACTCTCCGATGAGATACAGAGCGCCTTTTCTGACGCGCAGTCCTATTGGGACAGCTATCGACGGCGCATCGACCGCAGCGCCGAGGACCAACACACAGGCCTCACCCGCAACGCCTGGATGATCCCCTTCTTTGGCCTACTCGGCTACCGCGAGGGCGACATCGTCTTCCGCCGCGAGAGCACGAGCGTCGGCAGTGTCGACTATGCCATCTCGCACTTCGCCGGGACCGATGACCACGCGCCTCCGATTCACATTCTTGGCTGCCAGTATGAGCTTCACCGGAGGCCGCCGCAGGGCGGGCGCTCACCGCACGCGCTCGTGCAGGAGTTCCTCAACCGCGACGAAGCGCTCTGGGGGATCGTCACCAACGGGCTCAAGCTCCGGCTGTTGCGCGACTCGCAGCGGATGACCAGGCCGACGTACATCGAGTTCGATCTCGAAGGCATGATCACCGGCTCCCAATACGCAGAGTTCGCTCTGCTCTACAGGATGCTCCATCGTTCCCGATTCCCGCGCGGCGCCGCTGATGCGCATACGTGCCTACTGGAGCGTTGGTTCGAGCAGGGCATCGAGCAGGGTGGACGTGTCCGCGACAGGCTGCGCGACGGTGTTGAGGCGGCGCTGGAAGGGCTTGGGCGCGGGTTCCTCCAACACCGTGATTCAGTCGCGCTCCGCGAGCAGACTTCCTCCGGTCGCTACACCTCCAGCGACTACTACCGCGAGCTGCTCAAGCTGATTTACCGTCTGCTGTTCCTCATGGTCGCCGAGGAGCGGCGACTGCTCTTCACTGATGAGCCCTCCGATAAGCAGCGCATCTACGACCGCTACTACAGCTCGACGCATCTACGCGAACGCGCCGCGTCGCCGGCAAAACGGACGAGGGAGTCCGAACGCCACAGCGACCTCTGGCAGGGATTACTGACGACCTTCCGCCTCTTCCGCAGCGATGACCTCGCCGAGCAGCTTGGCCTGTACGCGCTGAACGGCGAACTGTTCGGGGATGCTGCTTGCAGACGTTTGGAAGGCGCGCGGATCAGCAATAGCGACTTGCTGGAGGCGGTCGATCGGTTGGCTCGGTTCGACGATGGACAGATGTTGCGCCCGGTCAACTATGCGGCGCTCGATGTGGAAGAGCTCGGCTCCGTCTACGAGTCTCTGCTCGACTTCGAGCCAGTGATCGACTCCGCCAGCCTCGAGGAACCGGAGATGTGGGGCTTTCGCCTAACCGCAGGCGGTGGGCGCAAGAGCTCCGGCTCGTACTACACGCCGCGCGAGTTGGTCCAGGAGTTGATTGGCTCGGCGCTTGTTCCTGTGATGGAGCAGAGGCTCAAGGACGCTGGGCGCGATCCGGAGAAACAAGAAGAGGCGCTGCTCTCGATGACCGTGATCGACCCGGCAGCGGGCAGCGGGCACTTCCTCCTGGCGGCTGCGCGGCGGATTGCGCGGGAACTGGCCCGGGTGCGCACCGGCGAGCGCGAGCCGGCGCCGGAAGCGGTCCGCACCGCGATGCGCGATGTCGTGCCGAGCAGCATCTACGGCGTAGACAAGAACGAGATGGCCGTCGACCTGTGCAAGGTCGGCCTCTGGATCGAGGGCCACGCGCCGGGTCGGCCGCTCAGCTTCCTCGACCACCACATCAAGCACGGCGACTCGCTGATCGGCGTCTACGACCTCGACGTGCTCAAGGACGGTATCCCCGACGGCGCGTACAAGGCGCTCACCGGCGACGACAAAGCGGTCGCCGCGCGGATGAAAAAAGTCAACAAGCAGAATCGGGCCGGGCAGTTGCCCATGCTCGCAGAGTCAATCTTCAGCCACGATGCTCGGGCGCTGGGATTCGACTTCTCCGACCTGCGCAGCCTGCCCGACTCGACGCCCCGGGATGTCGAGGAGAAGGCGCAGATCTACGAGAGCCTGCGTTCGCAGGACACGAAGTGGTGGGACCTCAAGGTCGCCTGCGACCTCTGGACTTACGCCTTCTTCGCCCCACTGACTCAGGAGTCCTGGATTCCGACCAGCTACGACGTGCGCCAGGCCGCGCAGAAGTCGGGCGCGACTGCCAAGCTCGAAGGCGACGCCATCGCCGCCAGCAATGAGCATCCCTACTTCCACTGGCCGTTGGAGTTTCCTGACGTGTTAGAGCATGGTGGATTCGACGTGGTGTTGGGCAATCCCCCGTGGGAGCGCTATGCCTTGCAGGAGAAAGAGTGGTTCTCAGGTAGAGACGACGGAATAGCGAGCTCCCGCAACGCTGCCACTCGTAAGAAGGCCATCGCCGAGCTTCGCGAATCGAATCCCGCGCTCCACGCAGAGTTTGAAGCAGCCAAACACATCGCGGAAGCGCAAAGCGACTTCACTAGAACCAGTGGCCGATTCCCGCTTGGCGCGAAGGGCCAAATCAATCAGTATCAAGTGTTCGCAGAGCTGGATCGCAAACTGCTTGGGTCAACCGGGCGAGCCGGGGTCATCCTTCCGACTGGTCTTGCCACGGATAACAACACCAAGGACCTCTTTGGTGACTTAGTTGGCCGGGGTCAACTGGTCAGCCTGTTTGACTTCGAAAACAAGGTCATCTTTCCGGCCATTCACAAATCCTACAAATTTGCGATGTTCACCGTTGCTGGGTCTTCTCAAGCTGAGCCGTCCGAGTTTGCGTTCTTCTTGCATCGAACGACAGATCTCGCCGACGACGCGCGCCGCTTCGTCCTGTCGACCGACGACTTCGAGCTGATTAACCCGAACACGCGAAATTGCCCCATCTTCCGCACTCGTCGCGACGCTGAGTTGACTCGCCAGATCTACCAGCGCGTGCCCGTGCTTCTTGACGAAAACGCTACCCCCCCCCCCGCAGAACGCTCGTTCTGGAAGGTTCGATTCTTCACGATCTTCCACATGGCCGGAGACGCCGGCCTCTTCGTCCCGGCGGCTGGCGAGTCAGCTTCCGTCAGGGTCTCTTCAACATGAGCAGCGACGCCAACCTCTTCATCGCGGCTGGTCGGTCAGCTTCCTGAGGGTGTTCGACATGGCCCAAGATGCTGCGAACTTCTACGACGCACCTGTCCCAGGGCTGTTGCCTCTCTACGAAGCCAAGCTCATCCACCAGTTCGATCATCGGTGGGCGAGCTACGAGACGGTTGGCAGCAAGAATGCACTGGTCTCTGTCGATCTCAGTGACTCGGAGAAGAGGGATCCAACCCACGTCGTCAGCCCGCGATACTTCGTCCAGGCGACAGCAGTCGAAGAGAGGCTCGCGGGACGATGGGCACGCGGTTGGCTTCTCACATGGCGCAGTATCGCACGGAACAGTGATGCTCGAACGATAATTTCATGTGTGATCCCGAGAGTTGGGGTGGGACACAAGCTGCCGATCATTTTCGATGATGCCGAGCCGTCCTACCTCGCGACGCTCAACGCAAACCTGAATAGCTTTGTGCTGGACTACAGCGCACGACAGAAGGTTGGTGGCGTGAATGTCGACTACTTCCTCATCAAGCAGTTTCCAGTATTGGGGCCGTCTGAGTACGAGCTGGGGGCGAAGTGGTATCCAGCCGTCACCCTCTGCGACTGGGTCGTCGCTCGCGTCCTTGAACTCTCCTACACCGCCTGGGACCTGCAATCGTTTGCTCAGGACCTCGGCTATGACGGGCCCCCGTTCAAGTGGGACGTGGAGCGGCGATTTGAGATTCGCTGCGAGCTGGATGCGGCCTACTTCCACCTCTACGAGATCGAGCGCGACGATGTCGAGTACATCATGTCGACATTCCCCATCGTTCAGCGCAAGGACGAGGCCGCCCACGGCACCTACCGCACCCGAGACCGCATCCTCGCAATCTACGACGCCATGGCCTCGGGCGAGTGGGTCAGCGTCCTAGATCCGCCGGTGGCCGACCCGAGAGCGGCGCACGATGCGTGAGGATGTCGAGCTGCTCAGAGAAACCGCTGCGCCGCTCAGGTCTTCGGCCCAGACCAGCGATGAATGTGTCCTCGTCGATCTCGCGGAGGATGCAGAGCATGAGCAGGTACTCCAAATCGTCGGCATGGGTCCGAAAGGCGGGCACTACGTTCGTGTGCTTCTTTCTCGGGTCTGCGTGCATAAGGTGGGTACGATCTCTCTTCACGCTGCTGGCCCATTCGTCCAGGCTCGCTGGCAACACATGAAAGTAGCGCTCAACAGATTCCGCTAGCGTCTTCAGACGGTCGGTGAAGTCGACGTGTGCTGTGGGCTCGAACTTGACGTTGTAGAGCGCCTCGGCCGCACCTGAGGCAATAGCTAGACGAGAGCGGGAGTCGGAGACCGGCAAGTACCGGGATGTCATGAGCAGGTCGATCGCTATCTGGAACTTGCTGGCTACCGGCAACCACTGCGAGATTAGGTAGGCGCCGCTCGTGCGTTCAGCGCTAAAGAGCATGTCGTCCGAGCTAATCGAAAGGTCTTCGTCGACCAGATGACTCCCACGGAACGGAGCGTAGATGAGAGCCCCGCTGCTCGGACGATCTTCCTCGGAAACACTCCAGGGTGGTTTGTGCACGATACTTAGGTCAGTGATCGGGGCCGCCCGGCCTACGGTCAGAGACAGCAACTGCTGTACAGCACCGACCATAGGAAGCAGATCGTCTAGGCTGCCAGGCTCGTCTGGGGTGTAGGTGATTAACGCACGCTCGGACAATGATGT
Source organism: Dehalococcoidia bacterium (assembly GCA_965211635.1). GTDB lineage: Bacteria > Chloroflexota > Dehalococcoidia > Bin125 > Bin125 > Bin125. Next base: position 2,612,500 of record OZ242948.1, on the reverse strand, counting down.
GTCGAATCTATCGATGTTGCTATACATCGGGCGGAGCTCGACTTCGAGGCGGCCAGTGGGCATCTGAACTGCTTCATCCAAGGGACGTTCCCACTGCAGACTGACGTGTTCGGGCAGCTCATTGCTGAAGATGACCTCGATGGGATCGGGCTTCACTTCTAGGCGAATGTTCGACCATCCGAGCCAGTGCTCAAGATGGGCGATGCGAAAGGACATCTGTGTGAACTGCGGCACGGAGTGTGTTGGCAGCCGACATCCCTCATAGACGATGTCAATCTCCCAGCGCGCCGAACAGCGCTCAGAAGAGGTGGGCGCGTGATATCGCTGATAGCACCCATCGAGGGTGTACGTCACTCCTTCGATGTCTCCCAAGAGGGTGGTCCGCGCCGTCTGTCCGTCGAAGAAGTTGGTCACTGACCAGAAACTGCCGTCCGTCTCTAGATGTGCTCCTTTGACAGGATCGAAGCGGAGAACACCGGCCAGTGAGTTCGAGGGATCTTCAGCAGGCCAGAATCTCCCGTGGCGTTCGAAGGACTTCACTCGTCGATCCAATCTGATTGACTCAGTCAGTGGCGGGCAATGGTACCCCGGAATCAGCACACTGGGAGGAGTAGATGCCGCCCGATTCGCACGGGCTGCGCCATTCAACCCGGGCCCGCGGGAAGGCGCCGTGGCCAGTGCTACACAGAGTGGCTGATCCGACACGAGCCGGTCGGTAACGGGGTCTTGGATCACGCTGGAGCAAACGGTCGCGAGAGAAGCTGCCGTCGCCCGTTCGTCGTGAGTGATTCCGACACGAGCGGTCGCGTCTATCGAAGGCAGGGCTAGGATCGAGCAATGCCACTCGATCCGTTTGCCCTCAACGACCGAGCTCGCGACACATACGAGCAATATCTGCGAGCGACAGTGAATGTGCGGGAGCCGCGTCTGGCTCAGTTTGTCAACGACGAGCTCGACCGCGGATTGCTCTGGCCCGACCCGTACCTGCAGATCTCGCCGCAGTTCGAGAAAGGGCCGACGCTGGCCGAACTGGCAGCGAACGGCACGATCCACCAGGGCACGGCCTGGTTCTTCGGGGAGCACATCACGCTGCACCGGCACCAGGAAGAAGCGCTCGAACACGGGCTCAGGGGAGACAGCTTCGCCGTCGCGACCGGGACCGGGTCAGGCAAGTCGCTCACCTACCTGCTGCCGCTCGTGGACAGCATCTTCCGGCAGCATGAGGCCGACCCGAGCGGATCGCGGTACAAGCTCTCAGCGCTGTTGATCTATCCGATGAACGCGCTGATCAACAGCCAGTTCGAAGCGCTGGAGCGGTACACCGAGGACTACGAAGCGAAACACGGCCCATGCCCGGTCCGATTCGAGAGGTACACGGGCCAGACTTCGCAGGATGTGCGGACGAATGTGATCAACGACCCGCCTCACATCCTGCTGACCAACTACATGATGTTCGACCTGATCCTCTTGCGGCCGACGGAGCGGCCGCTGGTCAAAGTGATGACCCAGAACCTGCGGACGATGGTCGTCGACGAACTGCATTTCTACCGAGGCCGCCAGGGCGCCGACGTCGCGATGCTGCTGCGTCGCCTCCGTCAGCGGGCGGGCGGCGACGTGCAGATGATCGGGACCTCGGCCACGATCGCGACCGAAGGCGGACGAGCGGAACGTCGGGTTGCCATCGCCGCAAGCGCCAGCCTGCTACTCGGTTCGGAGATCACGGCAGACCACGTGGTCGACGAAACGCTGGCGCGGGAGTGCGAGGTTCCCCCGCCGTCAACCTCCGCCGAGTTGCGCGCCGCTATCAATCTTCCGCCTCCGACCACGGTGGACGAGTTCCATCAGCATCCCCTCGCCGCTTGGATCGAGGAGAAGTATGGACTGCGCTGGCAAGAGGACATCCTGGTTCGGAGCGAGCCGCTGGAGTTGTCGACAGGCGCCGCAGAACTCGCCGCCGCAGCGGGTCTGGCGCAGCAACACGCCGAGGAGGCCATTCAGGCAGTCATCAGCGCTCGTCTCGACAATGGAGAAACCCCTTTTGCTTTCCGCCTTCATCAGTGGTTTTCCTCCGGTGCGGCGGTCTACGCGACCCTCGAATCTCCCGAGTTGCGCGACTTCACGATGGACGCGCGCTACCGCCTGGATAGCGAGCGCATACTCTTCCCGCTCGCCGTGTGCCGCCGCTGCGGACAGGACTATTACCTCGTAAGCAAGACCGGAGAGGAACCGCGCGGTCAACTGCATCCTCGGCCGCCGCTGGAGCATTTTCGCAAACCCGACCGCGACGATCCCGATGATCGGATCGGCTTCCTGGTTCTCGACCAATCGGCAGACGATGACGAGCCGATCTGGAACGGCGCAGTTGAACAACTACCTGACCACTGGTACGTCGAGCGTAAATCTGGGCCGCGACTGCGGAACAACTACGAGCCCCATCAGCCGCGCCGCGTGCGAGTGTCGCCTGCCGGCGAGATGCTCAACCCTGAATCGAATCAGGACACAGAGGACACAGTTGTTGGCTGGTATCAGCCGGCGCCTCTAGCCCTATGTTTGCGTTGCCGCTGGGCCCACGATCTGCGCGCGTCGGACTTCAACAAGCTGGCCTCGCTCTCGCAGACTGGTCGGTCAACCGCTACCACACTGCTCGCATCCTCGGCAGTGCAGGGCTTGCAGTCGCAAGAACTCGATCGCACTGAGGCGAAGCTGCTCAGCTTCACCGATAACCGTCAGGACGCGTCGCTGCAGGCCGGCCATCTGAACGACTTCGTGCAGGTCGCTCAACTCCGCGCAGCAATGGTCGCGGCACTGGACGAACACGGAGAACTGAGAGTCGCCGACATTGGCCGCCGCCTGTTCGACGCGCTCGATCTCCGTCCTGAAGACTTCATGCACGATCCGGTCGAGCGCGGGCCCGGATACAACCACGCACGCAGCACGTTCGAGGACCTGTTGACACATCGAGCCCTGGTCGATCTGACTCGGGGATGGCGTGTGAATCAACCGAATCTGGAGCAAGCCGGTCTGCTGCGAATCGAGTATGACGGGCTCGACGAGTTGGCTGAGGACGAGGCCCTTTGGCGAGATGTGCCGATGTTCGAGTCGGCATCCGTAGGCAAGCGAGCAGTAGTCCTGCGAGCCGTGTTGGATCGACTGCGCATGGAGCTAGTTGTCGACCACGATGTGCTGCTGCGCGAAGGTATCCGTGACTTGGAGCAAGACGGTCGCGTGCTCAACGATCAGTGGCGGCCGACTCGTCAGACGTTGCAACAAGCGAATCTCGCTCTCCTGCCAGATGTCGAGACGAAGGAGCAGGAGCCATACAGGCGATGGTTGCGGCTGACCCCCCGATCTGCGATTGCTCAATACCTGCGCAACAGTCGGACCTGGTCTGCGGACGATGACGAGAGACGTGGCTCAATGCTGAGTCAGGACGCATCTGCCCTGATGATCAAGGCCTTGATCGGGGCGTTGCGCGGTCAGCTGTTCGCTTCCGTCGATGACCGCAGCGGCACCGGTCTGCGGATCATTAGCAGTGTCCTGCGCTGGAAGCCCGGGGACGGGCGACCCATGCAGCCCGACCCAACTCGAGTCCGAGCGCAGTACCTCCGGCGAGACGTTGAAGAGCGGCCAAATCCCTTCTTTACGGACCTGTACCAAGCGAGACCTCGCCCTCTGCGTGGTCTGGTCAGCGGAGAACACACGGGTCAGGTCGATCCGAACATCAGAGATCGACGGGAGCAGGAGTTCAGGAACGGCGATCTGCCGGCGATGTTCTGCTCGCCAACCATGGAACTCGGGGTGGACATCCGCGATCTGCATGCCGTGCATCTACGGAACGTGCCACCGAATCCGGCCAACTATGCCCAGCGCGCTGGTCGGGCAGGAAGGAACGGACGAGCGGCTCTGGTCCTCGCTTTCGCGCAACACGGCAATGCCCACGACCAGTACTTCTTCGACGGACGTAGAACAGACATGATCGCGGGCGCTGTCCAACCTGCCCGGATCGACTTGGTCAATCACGAGCTATTGCGGGCTCATCTTCACTCGAACTGGCTCAGTCGGGTCGAGCTCAAGCTTGAGTCATCCATCAGCGACATTCTCGATCTTGAGCTCGAGGGCTATCCGCTGCGCGAGGACATTCAGCAGATCGTTGCTCAGCCTGTCTCCGTCGCACAGACCGATGCTGAAGAACTGATTGACCGAGAGTCGAGATTCGAAGGTGCCGAATGGCTCACCGAAGACTGGATCGAGGACGTCATCCGAATCGCGCCGTCCGCCTTCAATGCGGCTTTCACACGCTGGCGTGAGCTGTATCGAGAGGCCAGAGCGGCCTACGACCAGGCTGCAGGAGATGCGATTCGGCCTCACGTGAGCCGAGATCAACGACGAGAGGCCGTTCGCCGTCGTGATGAGGCAGAGCGCGAGCTACAACTGCTCCGCAATGAGAGCACCTATGAGGAGTCGGACTTCTACTCGTATCGGTACTTGGCAGGGGAAGGATTCTTGCCCGGCTACAACTTCCCGAGACTGCCTGTACGTGCCTTTGTTTCCCACCGGGATCGCACCTACTCGATCTCGCGCCCCCGGCCGATCGGTCTTTCGGAGTTCGGTCCGAGCAACACGATCTACTACGAGGGCCAGAAGCACCGGGTACGCGGTGTCTCGATCCCGGCGGGCGGAATCGAGCAGGTGCTTCAGGAAGCGCGTCTCTGCGACACATGCGGCTACCTGTTCAACGACCCTAGCCAGATGCCTGAACTCTGTCACGAGTGTGGAACCCGGCTCAACGCGAGCAGTTCGAGCCTGAGGCGCAGACTGCTTCCGCTCACCATCGCGCGCACGACCCGCAGCGAAGGAATCACTTCGGAGGAGGAGCAGCGAGCTCGTAGTGGCTACGACATCGCTGTGCATTACCGCTTTGGCGAGGCTGCCCGGACGCGACTGCGTGCCGAACTGACCGGCGATCAGCCATTGATGGAACTCAGCTTCGGTTCCCAAGCCACCGTCTGGCAAATCAACAATGGCTACCGCGGCGAACCAGTCGGGTTCGTTCTAGACCCGGACCGAGGAAGATGGTTAACTCCCGACAGCGTCGCAGAGACTCCCGACGGGCAGCGCGTACTGGCAGACGTACGGCCATTTGTCTCGGGTGAACACAACATCGTCGTGATCCGCCCGCTCTTCGAAATGCCGGATGACGCGACCGATGCCGAACGTCTTTGGGTCACGCTGCGTGAAGCTCTTCGTCGAGGCGTCGAGAGCGCCTTCCAAGTTGAGGAAAGCGAACTGACAACTCACTTGATCGGGGAAGGCGACGGTCGCCGGATCGTCCTGGTCGAGGCCTCCGAAGGCGGCGCTGGAGTTTGGGAACGAATACAGGATTCCAGGGACTTCCGCATGGCTGCACAGAAGGCCCTCGAAGTGTGCCATATGGATCCTTCGAGCGGCGACGATCGCGAAGGCGCCTGTGTAGCGGCCTGCTATCGATGCTTGCTGAGTTACGCCAATCAGTCGGATCACGAATCATTAGACCGAGAACTCGTCCGAGACCTGCTGCTGCACTTCGCAAGGGCACAGATTGTGCCCGGCAATGACTACCGCGAGCCGAGTACAGATGCCGAACGTTCGACTGGGGGCACTGTCGTGTATCTGCGCGGCGACACTCAGCAGAGAATGGTTGCTGAATCAGCCCCAGATAGATTGAGGCACCTCTTGGATATCTGCGATTCCGACCTGGAGCGGGAGTTTCTGCTGACGACCCAAGAACTGGGCTGGCCACTTCCTCAAGAAGCGCAATCTCGCCCCGACTCGGAGACCTTTGCGCAGCCTGACTTTGTGTATGACGGCCGTATCGCGATATTTGTCGACGGTCCTCACCACCAGAGGTCGAAAATTGCCAAGCGTGATCGATCAGCGCGAGAAGCATTGGAAGACCGTGGCTGGCGAGTCGGGGTCGTCGTCCACGATGGCCCGATCAAGGAACAAGTAGCGGCGTTGGGCGAGCGATTCTCGCTCGGCAGCAATACGTAGCTCGAGGCGGGTCGACGAATCGAGAACTCAGTTCATCCCGAACCGTTGCTCCCTAAAGCAGTCAGGGACTGTCAACGTCACAGCATAGTTGGGCCAAGGCGAGAAGTATTGGCGGCGCGGCCGAGCTGAACCGATGAGCGACTCGAACAACATGAGTGGTGCGCGGCAAACGCGGCGGTCCGATACTGCCGCCACCCAGCAGTCACTTCACGATCCTGTACCGCCGGGCGCTCGACCAAGTCCGCCGGGGCTGCACTCGAGGGGACCACCCCTGAAGGTCGGCCACTGATGGACTAACAGGTCCATCCGATTACTGCACCAAAGTGGTTGGGTCGGACACGGTGCCGGCCGAGATGCAGTGCGAGGCGCTGTCACGTGTGGACCAGGCGACGCTCTCCCTTGACGACGCAACCGTCAAGTTCTACGTGCGAAGGACCGGCACCCCGAGGAAACGAGCCACCACACAATCGGCGGCTACTGCAGGCTGCTCGCAACATGCATTGGCGCGACACTAGCCGCAAGCTGTACGTCGTCGCAGGTGGCGCTGGACCTCGAGTGCCAGCCACTAGTCCCGCCGCGTAGGAATCTCAATCGGGCTCCTGCCAAAAGTGGGAAGTCCAAAGCGCGCCCTTCGGTTCTTGACCGCAAGTATGGGGCAATCTTCCTTGTCAGGATCGCTCACGCACGAGTCGATCAATCTCCCTGCCAACACCTGCGAGAGCTTGCTCTTTTAGTCGGTCAACATGCGCGACAAACACCTCACCAGAGAAATACGGCCGTGGCCGGTCTAGCCCTTCGACGTCAATCACGCCACGCTCGGACAGCGTCTGCACACCCTGTGAGACAACGGCTCGTGATGCCGCCGTCAATCTGATCAAGTCCTTCTGCTGAATGGTCACGTTCTTCCGAGTTCCCGCATCTTCACCTCTAAGCGCGAGCCGCGAGATCAGTGCGGCGGCGACCTTCGATTCGGGAGTGCCGGTTGTCGAGAGTGAAGTCCAGTAGAACCGCGACAAGCGGCGCAGCACAAGGTGCTCCATGTTGCGGCCCACTTCGGGGAGCGTGTCCAGAACGTGCCTCATCACGGGGACGGGGATCCGGACGATCAGCGATTCTGTCACCGCCGAGTAGTTCGCCACCCATTGGGGCTGGTTCGGTTCCAAGAGGACCTCATGCTCCCCAAGCAGAAATGGGAACTCAAGCTCGGAGTATGGGTACTGCCACGGGACCACCGTGCCATGCCGGATGAAGATGAGGTCTTCCACTGGGTCGCCGGATCGGACGAGGGGTTCTACCGACGCCTCGACGAAATCGACACTCAGGTCGATTTCCGGCTCCTGAAGTGCTTGCGCCAACTGGTCGGCAGATACGCCGTCGAACGCTGGGTAGCTGGTCAACGCGCGAACGAACTCGTGGATGTCCATTGGCATGAGAGGCCCCCAACACGCCGCATGATAGCGGGCGACCCCGATCCTTCATCATCGGTTGCAGCAGTTCGAGATCGCTGATATCTTCTTTCTCGAATAGGCGAAACGCGCTATTATCGCACCGGGAAAGGGCGAGAGGAGTAATCGATGGTGGCCAATAGCACCTCAACCCTGGAGACGCATGTTACCCACGCCGATGTGGCGAGATTCGCTGACGACAAGGTCAATCTGCATCGCGATGCCGTCGCTGCCCACCGTGCGCAGGTCAATCGGCTGCGTGAGCAGCTCAAGAAGCACATCGACGAGACACCGGAGTCTCCGTTGGTGAAAATGCTGCTTTCAGGCAGTCTGGCCAAGGGAACGGCGTTGAGCACGCTCAACGACATTGATGTCGCGGTTTACGTCTGGGGTGATGCCGCTCCGGCCGAAGACGGTGACCTCTTGGACTGGTTGGCAGACCTTCTGCGTGCGGCGTACCCAACTATGGCGCCAGACCAGATCGTTGTCCATCCCGGCTCACACTGCGTAACCGTCAGCTTCAGCGGATCCGGACTGAATGTCGATGTCGTCCCGGTGCTGTACTACGGAGACGAGGATGACCAGGGCTATCTCGTGACCAAAGACTCCGGCGAGCGTGTGCTCACGAGCATCCCGCTTCATCTGCGGTTTCTGCGGAGGCGGAAGGAGCGCGAACAGCACTGCGCCCAGATCATTCGCCTGGTCAAATGGTGGGCGAGACGCCAGAAGACCGACCGCGCCGGCTTCAAGTGCAAGTCGTTCCTTGTCGAACTGATCTGCGCCAAGCTCATCGATGACGGCGTCGATTTCTCCGACTATCCGCAGGCGCTCGAGGAGTTCTTTGCCTACGTCGCAAGGTCTGGATTGCAGGAGCGGATCGCCTTCCCAGACTACTACAGCCCAACTGAGCTGCCTGCCGCGAGCGGAATGCCGATCGAGATCTTCGACCCGGTCAATCCCGAGAACAACGTGGCGAGCCAGTACGGGCTTCCTGATCGCGACCTACTTGTGTCCGCCGCCCGCGACGCGCTCGATGCGCTGACCGAAGCCCACTACTCCGACACAAAGGGCCGCGCTGTCCAAGCATGGCGCGACGTTCTGGGGCCGTCCTTTAGGGGGTCTGCATGACTACGACCTACACCAGAAGCTACAGCGAGACCTTCACGCGCACGAGCGCGAAGTACTTAGTCTCTAAGATCGCTGCCGACCTGCGACAGATGCAGCGGCTGCATGGGGAGCCTTCCGACGCGCGCATCGATGCCTATGTGGAAGAGCTGATTACGTTGCTGACCGAGGGTTACCTGGGCTCAGTGACCTACGGATTCCAGCGCGCCGGCGAGTGGGTCGTTGCTCTCCACTACCAGGTCAACCTTGACGGCTCGATTTCGGCCGTCGACGATCGGCCCGGCCGAGTCCCGCTGGGCGACACATGGGGCGCGACATTCGGCTCGTTCCTGACTTACAGCTTGAAGTGGTTGCAGTTGACTGACGAGCGGCGACGGCACGTAAAACGACAGCTGCCCTTCATCCGCACGCACGGCGACGAGCCAGGAGGAGCCTGGAGCTATAGCGACAGGACGTACTCGAGAGATGGCGTGTCATTGGGCAGAAGGACCATCGGACAATGAACCCCCATTCACTCGACGACCTGTTTGATGAAGTCCTCGAACTTCCCGACCCTCGCTTGGCGCGCTCCTATGCTGCGCTGGTTGGGCTTGACGGCATCAAGAGTCGGCTCGTCGCCGAGTCGAGGGTGCTTCTGAATCCCACCGCTCTGAATGATTGGAGTGAGGCAGCCTACGGCCGGCACGTCTCGCTTGTCGATGTCTATCGCGACCGGCCGCCTCTCTTTGTCTTCGCCGGAGACGTTGGCTGCGGCAAGACGGCTCTAGCCGAGAGCTTCGGCGACCACATCGCCCGGAGTGAGAATCTTGCGGTGAGCGTCTACCGACTAAGCCTGAACGCTCGAGGTTCGGGCGCGGTTGGTGAGATGACAAAGCTCATTTCATCGGCGTTCACAGTCGTCCGCGAGGCCGCTGAGCGGGCTTCGTCCAACAAAAGCCAGGCGCGAGGCGCCGTGGTGCTCGTGATTGATGAAGCTGACGCGCTCGCGCAGTCGCGCGAAATGGCGCAGATGCATCACGAGGATCGTGCTGGGGTGAACGCCATGATTCGCGGGATTGACGAGTTGGTTGGTCGCCGTCTGCCGATCGCGGCAGTGCTCTGCACGAACCGGCCCGAGGCAATCGATCCTGCCGTGCGCCGCCGCGCTGCCGAGATTTTTCGCTTTCAACGCCCAACCCTTGAGCAGCGTGTGGCCGTGCTCGGAGCTCACCTGAGCGATCTTGGCCTGACCGACAGTGAACTTGAGGAACTCGCCAGGGTCACTGGAAGCAACGACCAGAGGTCCTTCGGAGCAACGTACTCGGACTTGGTGCAGAGACTCCTTCCCAGCGTGCTCCTGGACGCCATGCCCGACAAGAAGATCGAGTTCTCCCGTGTGCTCGAGATTGCGAGCGGGTTTGAACCGACTCGCCCGTTCGACGACCAAGGCCAACCCACAGCTTGCGAGCCTGACCCTCCACCGACCGCTGAAACCGGTACCTGAGTCATGGCGACGAGCGCGAGCGGAGCTCGAATTCAAGGGGACGACTACCAGCACCTCTTCAGCTGGTACCAGGCACTGGAGTTGGCCCTCCCCGACAGCGACGCGACGTCGGTCGCTGTCGAAGCGAACGATGCTGGTTTTGTCGACGATGTCGTCGTCCATCGCGCGGGACGTGACGAGTACTTCCAGGTGAAGTACTCCGTCGACGGCCGCACACTGATCAACAGCGCGTGGTGGACTGAAAAACCAAAGGGACGCGGACAGAGCCCGCTCGAGAAGTTCTGGTCCTCCTGGAATCTGCTTGGCGATCGTCGGCCAGTCATGACCCTGCTCACAAATCGATCCCTCGATCCAACCGATCCTGTGTTGGCCTGCGTCTCCGGACGAGATGGTCGGCTCATGCCACGGCTGTCCCTGGGCAGTGCAAACTCGTACAAAGGGCGCGGTCGGAAGTTTTGGGCCGACCACCTGCAGGTCACCGAGGAGCAGCTGTTAGCCATGCTTGCGGACGTGAAGCTCCTCGCGGGCCAGGGCCCCTTCACTCACTTTCTGCAGATGACTTCGGATCGACATCGGGCACTTGGGCTTGCGCATGACGACAATGCAGCGTTGGCAGGCGCTGGCGCGGCTCGGACATGGGTGGCCGAGGGTCGGCGCGAAATCGATCGCTTGGCGCTCATGACCGAACTCTCACGCCTCGATCTGCAGGCTGGAACCCCACAAGCGACCCTGCTTGTTCAGGAGATCAATCATGACCCTTGGCCCGAGTCCGCGACAGCGATGGTCGATTGGGTCGATCTATTTGACGGCGACGAACCTCGGGTTCGTCGAAGCCCAATAGACCCTCGGGCCTGGAATCAACAGATGCGGCCGGACCTCAAGAGAGCGGTTGCGGAGATTCGGCTGCAGGGCTACACCGACGTGATGGTGCGTGGAGCGCTCCGTCTTCCGAGCTGGTTCGCATGCGGCGCCGAACTAGCTGAAGTTGCAGGATTCCGCGTGACGTGTAGTCAACGGGGCCATTTCTGGACTAGCGACAGTGATCCTTCACCCTGCGGTCTTCGAGAAGAAGTCGTTGAACTGGGCAACGGCAACGAGTTGGCGGTCGGCCTCGGTGTCACAACGAACATTGCTGCGGATGCGTTGGACTATATCCGTCGCGTTGACCTGCCCGTCCAGACCTACTCGGACTTGACACCGGTTGACGGACCGAGTGATCGCGCGATCGCCGATGCCTCGGCTGCTACAGGTTGGGCACTGACCGTCAGGAGCAGGGTTCGGGAACTGGTGCGCTCAACCAGCGCTACCAAGGTCCACCTGTTCATTGCGTCTCCAGCCGGAGCGGCATTATTCCTCGGACACTTCTGGAATCGGGTGCCAGCGACTCAGCTTTACGCTGACACGAGTATTGGGTACGCGCCCGCCTATCTCCTGCCCGCCTGAGTCAGTACCTGTGAGTATTGTCTGGCCCGTCCGGCTGGCCTGAGCCGCATTGTTTCCCCCACAAGTGATCTTTGCCCAAGTTGCGAATCTCTAAGTGACAGCTCGGAAGAGAAGCAAGTGCTGGCCGTCCGATTGGGCGGTGGGAACTCGCTGAAGGCGGTCACTTGAGCGCCCCACTTGCCCGCACTCGGGGATTCGAATTGAGCGGATATCGTGATGATCCGCGGCGTCGAGCCAGTCCCAACAAGGGCACGTCCCACGCGAACGTTCGCAGCACAGTGCTCTTTGGCCTGTATCTCTTATGTCGAATAAGTCGCATGTGTCGTCCCGTCCCTGTTGTCGATACTCCTCTTGCGAACCGGTCTGCCGGCGAGATGTGGATGCCCCCGGTGTTCGTGCGGGGCGGGGCATTCCATGAGCGTGGTATGTGGTCCATGGCCGGGCGCAGCCGGGCCACACGCGGTCCATGGGACTCTCCGCCGACGGCCCGCGCACAGGTAGCTTCAGGGCGGCACTTCGGAATGCGACGATTTCGGTGCACGCCCATTCCTAGGTCTCTGTTTCGCCCATTCGGATCCCACCTTATGCTCGGCCATCCACCCCCCGATACACTGACCGAAAGGGAGGCTCGCCATGCCGACTCGCGTCCGCGCCCGCTACGTCGACGGCAAGCTCGAACTGCTCGATCCGCTTAGCCTCCCCGACGGCTGCAAGGTGATGCTCGAGGTCGCAGAAGATTCATCCGACCAAGAGTCGAGCGGCTCCTGGCTGCTGGACCTCGTGGACGAATTACATGGCGAGTATCCGCCGGAACGCTGGGAAGATCGCCCGACGGATTTCGTGCGACACAAGAAGCACTATCTGTACGGCCATCCCAAGCACCCCGACGACTGATGGCGGCGCTGTTCGCCGACTCGGGCTATTGGATCGCGCTGATCGATAGCAGGGATCAACTGCACTCGCGTGCTCGCGCGGCGTCGGCGCGACTGAACGATTCCGAGATTGTCACGACTCAGATGGCGTTGGTCGAGACGCTTGCCTCCCAGGCAGGGAGCGGGGAGCGTGCCAGATTGGCCGCTACTCGACTGGTTGAGCGGCTGGTACAGAGTCCCCGGGTTGAGATCATCCCGCAGACCGACGCCCAGTTTCAGGCTGCGTTCGAACGCTACGCCGCTCGCCCGGACCAACGCTGGAGTCTGACCGACTGTGCCAGCTTCATCGTGATGGAGGAGCGCGGTATCTCCGAGGCCCTGGCCTACGATCGCGACTTTGAACAGGCCGGCTTCACCGCGCTTCTCCGCCACGAGACGCTCTGACGCTCTAGGTGTGATCGTCTGAACCCGACCCTACTGCGGGTCGCTCTGAACGTTGTTCGTGATACCGTCTCCGCACCAAAGTCCCCTGAGAGAGTTGGGAGACGAATCCCGTGGACCGATCCGATAGCGGTGTCCGGCTGAGCGCGGGGGACTTGGTCGCGGATCTCCATTGCCAACACTTGACGAACCTGAATCTCCAAGTCGCCAGCGGGGAAGTTCAACGGCCGATTCGATCTGAGCCACTCTTGGAGCACCTGCGTAAGCGCGGCCTGGCTCATGAACGCGACTACTTGTCGCATCTCGAAGCTGGTGGCGCCCGGCTGACGAGGATCGACGCGGATCGTGTCGACACCGCAAGCGTGGCAGCGACGCTGGAGGCTATGCGAGCTGGAGACGAATTCATCGTCCAGGGGACGCTCGCCGATGGCGTCTGGGTCGGTCGTCCCGACGTGCTACGCCGGGTCAACCAAGTGAGCAAGCTCGGAACATGGTCCTATGAGGTGGTGGAGACCAAGCTGGCTCAACAGACAAAGATCGGCACGATCCTCCAGCTCTGCCTCTACTCGTCCTTGCTGGAAGCTGCTCAGGGCGTTGCTCCCGAGCACATGTCCGTCGTTGCACCGAGGACAGGATTCAACCGGCAGGACTATCGCGTGAGTGACTACTCTGCCTACTTCCGGTTGATTCGAGAACGACTCCAGGCTGCCGTTGCCAACGGCGGTCGATCTGAAACGTATCCAGAGCCCAATCCCCGTTGCGACGTGTGTCCCTGGGATGAGGCCTGTCGTGATCAGCGACGCCAGGATGACCACCTGAGCTTGGTGGCCGGCATTTCTCGGTTACAGCGGGAGGAGTTGGTCCTGCAGGGGATCAGCATGATGGCCGAACTGGCGGCTGAGCCGCTGCCGCTGCGCTGGCAACCGGGCCGAGGTGCAACGGAGAGTTACGAACAGCTGCGAGAGCAGGCGCGTGTTCAGGTCGCGGACCGTCAAAGCGCGACGCCGGTCTTCGAGCCGCTAGACCCTGAGCCTGGTGCCGGCCTCAATGCGCTGCCTGAGCCATCGGACGGGGACATCTTCCTCGACTTTGAAGGCGCGCCTTCGTTCGGTCCGGGCGGGTTGGAGTACCTCATCGGCTACATCGCAACTGAGCCCTCAGGCGAGCGGGAGTTTACGGCGCTCTGGGGATTCGATTACGCCGAAGAGAAACGCAACTTCGAGAGGTTCGTCGACTTCGTTATGGAACGATGGGAACGATATCCCGGCCTGCACATCTATCACTTCGCGCACTACGAGCCGGAGGCGATGAAGCGGTTGATGGGCAGACACGCGACCCGCGAGGCCGATGTAGACAGGATGCTTCGCGCCGGCCTGTTCATCGACCTGCACCGCGTCGCCAGGCGCGGGTTGCGGGTCGGCGCGGAGAGTTATTCGATCAAGGAACTCGAGCGCTTCTTTGGCTACGAGCGGAAGGTGTTACTGGAGCGAGCGGATGAAGCGATGTATGCGATCACCGGTCCGCTCGAGTTGGGCGCGCCCGATCTCATTCGTGCGGAAGACGTTCGCGCGCTCGAGGAGTACAACCGCGACGACGTGGAGTCGACGGTGGAGTTGCGCGACTGGTTGGAGCAGATTCGAGCCGAACTGGAGCGGCGCGGTTCAGACCTGACGCGTCCAGCTAAGGATGATGGTGAGGCAAGCGAGCGAGTTGCTGAGTGGCAGGATGCCGTCGACCAGCTCTTTGCCGAACTCACGCACGACTTGCCAATCGATCCGGCTGGAAGGACGGCCGAGCAACAAGCGCGGTGGCTCGCTGCCGGTGTGCTCGATTTCCACCGTCGGGAGGACAAGGCAGCCTGGTGGGAGTTCTTTCGGCTCCACGACTGTACTCCTGAGGAGCTGCTGGAGGAGAGCCTGGCGATAGTCGGCCTAACGTACAAATCTCGCGTTGGCGGCACGGAGAGAGCCCCCATTCACCGCTACCGCTTCACACCTCAGGAAACCAAAATCGGAGGAGGAGAGCAGATCTACGTGGCCGGAGACAAAGAGCAGCAGTTCGGCAAAGTGGAGCGTGTGGATCCCGGTCAGAGAACGGTCGATGTGAAGAAGAGTCAGAAGACAAAGAACCAGCACCCGACTGACACGATCGCTCTCAACGTCGTCCCTTCGGAGGTGCTGCGCCACTCGCTGTTGCGGGTCGGCGAGCATGTGCGCGATCGGGGGTTTGCTGGCGAGACCACGCATCCTGCGGCTCGCGACCTCTTGCTGAGAACACCGCCGCACTCCGACGGAGACTCCCTCAGAAGCAGCAACGAGTCGACGCTCGAAGCGGCTCTACGAATCTCCAGCTCGGGCGACTTCGGGGTCTTGCCCATCCAGGGGCCGCCGGGCGCAGGCAAGACGTACACGGGCGCTCGACTGATCGCTGAGTTGATAGCCCGGGGTGCGCGCGTCGGGATCACCGCGAACAGCCATCGGGTGATCGGAAACCTTCTGGCAGGCACGCTCGAGGCTGCTGACGAGCGAGACATCAATCTCAGAGCCGTGCGCAAAGTCACCAAGGGTCAGCAGATCGACATCGATGATCGTCGCGTGAAACTCGAAACGGACAATCCTCCGGTGTTTGCCGCCCTTAGAGGCGGGCGGCGTTTGGTCGCCGGCACGGCCTGGTTGTGGGCACGTGAGGAGGCGCAGAGCGCTGTTGATGTCCTGGTCGTCGATGAAGCGGCGCAGATGTCGCTCGCGAACGTGGTGGCCGTTTCCCATGCCGCGCCCAACATGGTTCTGCTCGGTGACCCGCAACAGCTCGAACAACCGCTGCAGGGCTCGCATCCCGATGGAGCTGACGTGTCCGCCTTAGCGCCTCTGATCGGGAACCACGAAACGATCGAGGCAAGCCGCGGCCTGTTCCTGGAAGAGACGTGGAGGTTGCATCCCGACATCTGCACATTCACCTCCGAATTGTTCTACGAGGACAAGCTGCGTTCTCGCCCGGGACTGGAGCAGCAGGGTGTCATCGCCGAGGGTGCGCTCTCGGGGGCCGGGCTCCGCTATCTGCCAGTGCCACACACTGGCAATCAGAGTTCGTCGGACGAAGAAGTCGAGCGGATTGCCGCACTTGTCGATTCGTTCGTCGGCAAAGCCGGTTGGTGCGACCGCCACGGCACCCAGCGTGCGCTGGGTTGGGACGACATCTTGATCATCGCCCCGTACAACGCACAAGTCTTCAAGCTCCAAGCGCGACTGCGCGAGGCGAGAGTCGGCACGGTCGACAAGTTTCAGGGGCAAGAGGCGCCAATCGTGATCTATTCGATGACGACCTCTACTCCGGCGGAGGCGCCGCGCGGCATGGAGTTCTTGTACAGCTTGAACCGGCTGAACGTCGCGACATCGCGAGCGCAGGGCATGTGCATCCTGGTAGGCTCCCCGGCGTTGTTCTCTCCCGCGTGCGGTACCGAGAGGCAAGCGCACTTGGCCAACTCGTTCTGTCGCTATCTGGAGCTATCACAGGAAGTCGACCGGTGAGTAGCTCACCAAGCTGGACGAAGTCGAGAACCTTCGGGTGGGTGATGCCGCTGGGCCTGTGAAGCAGGAACGACGCATGCCGATGTCATCGTGAACGAAGCCAAACCTTCCGAGGGCGAATCCTCGCCACCACCTTCGCAATTCATGCGGTCGAGCCGAAGCCGCCTCGGCCGCTCGACACTCGCTGGCCTTGTTGCTGTGCCGCCCGCGTCTGTCAGAGAAACGCGAGGTGTTGCCCCAAGCCAACCAGGTCTTTGACACAGTCACCTGTGTTGTCGACCCGTATCAGTGCCGACCGTTCCCGGCGGGGACTCGCGCTACCGGGAACGCGTTGCGCTGCGCATGTATCATCGCCAATGCACAACCAGCCGGCATCTTGGGCCTAGGACACGCGATGCACCAACAAGGCGGGACCGTCAAGGAAGCGGTGGAGAGCATCTCATCACGGGGATATGTTCTGCCGGCAATCCAGAGGGAGTTCGTTTGGCGGCCAGAGCAGGTATGCAATCTGTTCGACAGCGTGATGCAGGGGTATCCCTTTGGCGAGTTCATGTTCTGGAGAGTTGAGGCGCAGAACGCCAATCTGTACCGGTGGTACGACTTCGTTCGTGATTACCACCAGCGCGACAATCCACATTGTCCAGAACTCGGACCCATTCACGACAAGCCGCTGACGGCAGTGTTGGATGGCCAACAGCGGATGACAGCGTTCAACATCGGGCTCCGCGGGTCGATGGCCATCAAGCTGCCCTACAAGTGGTGGAACAGCTCGGATGCCTTTCCTAAGCGCGTGCTGGCGCTAGACCTGTTATCGCCTCCAAATCCCGATGAAGAGGGCAGCCGCTACGCCTTCGAGTTCGTCAGTCCAGAGCGCATAGGTATGCACGATCAGCGCCTCTGGTTCAAGGTGTCCGACATTTTGAGCTTCCCTCAGGACAATCCTGCGCCAGCTATGTTGGAATGGATCACGGAACACCGACTGGACACCGAGCCGCAAAAGCTCGCTTTTGGTGCACTAAATCGCCTCCATCAGGCGATCTGCGTGCAGCCCGTAGTTGCCTACTATGAGGAGAAGAGCCAGGACATTGAGCGCGTCCTCAACATCTTCATCCGCTGCAACAGCGGCGGGACTCCGCTCTCGTATTCAAATCTTCTTCTCAGCATCGCAGTGTCGCAGTGGGACACGTTGGACGCCAGGAGTGAAGTCCACGGCCTTGTGGATGACATGAACCAAGTGAGGGCCGGTCTGCGCTTCAACGCGGACTTCGTCCTGAAGGCTGGACTCATGCTTACTGACATCGCCAGCGTTGGGTTCAAGGTCGAGAACTTCACTCACGAAAACATGGCCATCCTCGAGAAGAACTGGCCGAAGATACGTCGGGCGCTGCTGGAGACGGTCGACCTGATAGACAGCTTCGGTTTCGACAGCAGGACGATCCAAGCCACGAACTCACTTCTGCCAATCGCTTACTACCTGTACAAGAAGGGTGCGCCACATAACTTCGAAAACAGCGACCACTTCCTCAACGACCGAAAGGTCATACGGGGCTGGCTAACTCGATCCATCCTCAAGGAGTCAGGAATCTGGGGAAGTGGGTTGGACACCTTATTGACGGCGCTGCGCGAGGTAATCCGCGACTCCAATGGGTCGGAGTTCCCTGCTGCGAGGCTTCGCCATGCGATGGCACAGAGAGGCAAGACACTGGACTACTTCGAGGAGGAGATCGAGGACCTCGCAGACATGCGGCTCAGTGATCGGCGCATCTTCCCGTTGTTGACGATGCTGTTTCCTCACTTGGAGTCCCGCGACGGATCCGACATTGACCACGTGTTCCCGAAGAGCAGGTTCACCAGCAACCAGTTGGCGGCTGTGTCCGTTCCCGACGACCAGATCGAACCGTTGCAGGATCGCTGCAACCGATTGGCGAATCTCCAGCTGCTGGACCGCTCGATCAACAACGAGAAACGTGCCACATTGCCAGCAGCCTGGCTCGACGATCATTGCCCAGATCCTCAGGCCCGGCAGAGCTATTGTGGCCGTCACTTGCTGGGCGAAGTACCGAAAGAGATCAAGGATTTCAACGGCTTCTACTCGACTCGTCGTGAGAGGCTCCGAGAGCGGATTGCGACGCTGGTGAATTCTGTGTAGCGGTGGCCACTCGACGATAGGGGGATGGACGCCATCCTTCTCCTGCAGTTCTAGGCGCTCATAGCCCGGCGGCGGCGACAACGCAGCAGCCTGTCTCACTCGGCTGAAGTCGAAGTCCGCCGACAATGGTGCCGTCTTGACAGGAGAGCGGCACCTAGAGCGCAAGCTCCCTAACAAAGGCCTGTTGCACTGGGAATGGTGATCTGATTTGGCCCCGGCTGGAGCCGCTTCAGATAATCACTCCCACTACGCGTGCTCGCCTCGTCAAGCGCGGACGGATTCGAGAGGTCTAGAGGCCTTGCCATCGACAATTCTCGACCAAGACTTGCGCGGGAGTTCGATGTACTGTGGGACTGACTTTGCCCTCAGCGGCCTTTGGTCCCGCAGCCGAGAGAGAGCGGCCTCTGGTTTCCTTTTGATCCAGGTGTCACTATCCATCCGAAAGCGCGATTTCGCATGATTGCCAAGCCTAAAGCCGTGAACCGTACCCCAAGGGCTGCTCTCGCTGACTGGGCGAATGACAAGGAAGAATGGCTGCGCCAAATGGTGGAGGTCGTCCTTGCCACGGACGCGCCACTAGCTGATGACGCCGTAAAGTCAGTCTTTCAGTTGTTTCTGCAGGAGAACGGGCTGATTCAGCGGACTCTACCTCCAGTTCCGAACTTGGCGGCGGCAGGAGAGCATGACCCCGAACAGCCGGCCTTGTCCATGACGAGGCTCGCCAACGTGCTCGGGGTCAACGCCCTCGTTCCGGGACAATCCGTCAGTTTCAACGCTGGGCTGACGCTGCTCTTTGGTGAGAACGCCACCGGCAAGACAGGTTATGCACGCATATTGAAGGCGCTTGCCGGGAGTCGAAGCATCGACGAGATTCTCCCCGACATCGCCGACACGGAGACCCAGGTCCATCCATCAGCGGACATCGAGTACCGCCTCGGTGACCAGGCCCTCACGCACTCATGGCGAGGTGAACGGAACATAGAGCCGTTCAACCGGACGCTGGTGTTTGACAACCCAGCCGCCGCGCTGCACCTCGAGGAAGCCCTCACATATTCGTTTCAGCCAGCCTCGCTGGCCCTGATTGGTCACGTGACTAATGGGATCCACGGAGTCCAGGGAGAGATCGACGAATTTGCTGATCGATTGCGTCGCACCGACCTCGACCTTCATGAACGGTTCGACAAAGACTCGTCACTGTATCCGAAAATCGAGTCACTCGGACCCAAGACGAATCTGCAGGAGCTGAGACAACTCAGCTCACTTCCAGATGACGCGACTTCCCAGACGGAGAAGCTTCGGCGACGCGTCGCTGCGCTAAAGGCGGGATTGCCTCGACTCCAGATTGCACTGCAGACTCGGCTTCGTCGCGTTCTCATGGAAGCAGAGAGCTTTACATCCGCCGTCGGTGGCTTCCAGGTCGAGGAGCACAGCACCCGCCTCCGTCGGCTTTCGAGACTACAACAGGACCTCACGCAACTGCGGGATGGGCTCTTCGCTGCTGCCGACCTTCCTGCTGATCCGGAAGAAACGTGGGAGACGTTCATCCGGGCCGGTAACCAATACCGGCAGCACCTTGAGACAGTTGGCAAGCACGACGAAACTCGATGTCTCTATTGCCGGCAGACCCTGAACGACACGGCCATACGGCTGATTGAGCGATACCGCGAGTACCTTGACGATCGCATTGCGAAAGATATCGCGGTAGAGGAGGAGCGGATCCGAGACATCGGAAGCGAAGTGCTCGATGCTCAGATCGTAGAAGTGAGTTCCTTCGTCGAAGAGATGCGAGCTGCTGAGGAGCCAGACTCGCAAGTAGCACCTGAGTTGCTGCAGCTGCTTGTTCAAGTGACCGAGAACGAGAAGTCGATCCGAGAGAACCTCGAACAGAACCGGTCCCTCACCGTCGAGACACTGAAGGCGGTCAAGAAGAACCGGGCGTCGCTCGCAACTGCTCTTTCAGAAGTGGGCTCGTCCCTGGAACAACTGGATGAACAGGTTACCGACCAGTCGAAACTCTTGGAGGAAGCAGAGGCTGCACTAGCAGAACTTGAGGCGCGATTGCGACTCAAGGAGTTGTGGCCCCGAGTTGCACAGCGCGTCAAGAACCTCAGGCATGTTGCAAAACTGACGGACCTGCGGACAGTAACGTCGAACAGGTTGCGACAGCTGACCGAGCTCTCGAAATCACTCAGCGAAGAGATGGCAAATCGTAACTTCGCACACTTATTCCGAATCGAGTGCAGAGCGCTCAGGGCACCACGCGTCGAACTTGATTTCGTTGGACGCCAAGGGCAGGTCCGGCGACGCAAGGCCGTGAGAGGATCCCATCGCCCATCCGAGGTGTTCTCCGAGGGCGAGCAAAAGGTCCTCGCGCTCTCCGACTTTCTTGCCGAAGCCCGCCTTCATGGTCCTGTTGGACCCATCGTGCTTGACGATCCAGTGTCGAGCCTTGACTATCGACGAATCGCAGAGGTGGCGATACGCATCGCTGACTTGGCAAACGACCACCAGGTAATCGTGTTCACCCACGACATTTTCTTCGCAACTCATTTGCTCACCCATTTCGAAGGCTCGCCACGCCTCTCCTACTACCGCGTGAGCGACGAAGGTGGAACAGGCCATGTGGACCCAGCCACAGGACCTCGTACTGACACACTCAAGTCCCTCCGTGGCGAGGTTAACGCCGCAATTCAGAACGCGGGATCGGCAAGCGGAGAAGCGAGAACTGAAATGGTCCGACAGGGCTATAGCCGGATTCGTGCCTGGTGCGAGATCTTCATAGAAAGCGAAATGCTGGCTGGGGTGACTCAGCGATATCAACCCAACGTCCGCACCACTGCGCTAACGAACATCAAGACTTCAAAGCTTGACGAAACGATCGAGATCGTAGTGAGGGTCTTCGAAGATGCGAGTCGCTACATGCCCGGACATTCGCAGCCACCTCAGCACCTCGCAGTTACTCCCACGCTCGACCAACTCGAAGAGGATTGGCGACTCCTCCAGGAATGCAGAAGGAACTACAGACAAGGTGACTAATGGACTTCAACACAGTCGCATCAACGAGTTCCGAAACTCGTGGGAATGTGTGGACTCATTAGCCACCTTGCAACCGCAAGTCTCAGCTTCTGGGCGGCTCAGGTTCGATTGAATCTAAGCCTTCGGCGTCCTAAGCCGATGCCAGAATGACCAGCAGGCCAGATATCCGATCTCGATCTGAGCTCTCCGGGCAGTCCCTTGGGGCATGGTCAACAGCGGCGGCGCCCCTCGCTGGGAGGTCGCTGTGGTCTGCCATTTGTGCCAAGCATCTGCTGAGACGTGCTCACGATAGAGTTACGGCCATGGCAGACATTCGAGGGCCGATCGGACCAGTCGAGTACGACGCGAGTCGGGCACTCCAACTCTTGCGGGCAGGGGTGGGGCAGCCTGACACAGAGTTCCGTGATGGACAAGAGGCGGCCATTCGCCAGATCGTTGAGACGCCTGGTCGTTCCCTTGTCGTGGAGCGCACGGGTTGGGGCAAGAGCTTCGTCTACTTCATCGCGGCCAGACTGCTCAGGGAAGCTGGAACCGGGCCGACATTGCTCGTTTCACCATTGCTTTCGCTCATGCGCAATCAGATCGACGCAGCCGAACGAATGGGTGTCGCTGCCGAAACGATCAACTCAAGCAACCCCGACCTTTGGCCCAGGATCGTTGCCCGCATTCAAGCCGACGAGGTCGACATCCTCCTGATTTCGCCCGAACGACTGGCCAGCGAGCAGTTTCGCAACGAGGTGCTGACCGAAATCGGTGGTCGGGTGGCGCTGCTGGTTGTTGACGAGGCACACTGCATTTCCGACTGGGGCCACGATTTTCGACCCGACTATCGACGAATCGCGCGTCTCATT
This sequence comes from Dehalococcoidia bacterium, assembly GCA_965211635.1. Taxonomy (GTDB): domain Bacteria; phylum Chloroflexota; class Dehalococcoidia; order Bin125; family Bin125; genus Bin125. Next base: position 2,590,098 of record OZ242948.1, on the reverse strand, counting down.
CCCTTGTTTCCTCGCAATCTTCGGGTTCTCGCGACAACAGCGACCGCAAACCGGCGTGTGGTGCACGATTTGGAGGATTCGCTGGGACCGAATCTGAGGGTTCAGCGTGGAGACCTGGCTCGCCCCTCTCTCGGCCTTCAGACGATCCGTATGCCGTCACGGGCGAGACGCATGGCCTGGATCGCTCAGCGGTTGAGTGAGATCAGCGGCTCTGGAATCATCTACGTCCTGACAAAACACGATGCGCTGCAACTAGCTGATTGGCTGAGATATCGAGGCTTCAACGTACATGCCTACACCAGCTCTCGGGAGTCTGACGAGCGCGTACGCCTCGAGCGCGCCCTACTCGAAAACGAGGTGAAGGCGTTGGTGGCCACGACGGCCTTGGGGATGGGTTTCGACAAGCCTGACCTGAGGTTCGTCATCCACTACCAGGTACCACAGTCGGTGATCCACTACTACCAGCAGGTCGGCCGAGCCGGTCGAGGTGTCGATCAGGCCTATGGCGTGCTGTTGGGTGGAGCGGAAGACCTCAGTATCCAGGACTACTTCATTGACAGCGCGTTTCCCACGCGCGACGAGGCCGGTCAAGTGCTCAACGCGCTGGAAAATGCTCCAGACGGCTTGACAATCAGTAACCTTGAGGCACTCGTGAACGTGCGAAGCGGTCGTCTCAAACAAACACTCAAGATATTGGCGCTCGAGTCACCCGCCGCGGTAGTCAGAGACAATGGCTTCTGGCGACGAACTGTCGCCCCGTTAGAGGCGTCGTTCTGGGAGCGCGTGGAGCGGATCACGGAGTTGCGACGGGCAGAACAATCCCAGATGCACGACTATCTGGATCTCCAAGAGGGGCACATGGACTTCCTCCTCACCGCACTGGACAACAGCCTGCCAAGCACAGCGGGGCCGAATCTGCCGCCACTGAATGAGGATGTCGATCCAAGTGTCTTGCAACTAGCGCTCGACTTCCTCGCCGGATTCAAACTTGAGATTGAGCCGCGCAAGCGCTGGCCACCCGGTGAGGGGAGCATCCCAATTGAGCGAAGGGCAAGCCGAGGCCGTGCACTCACACGGTGGGGCGACGAAGGCCTCGCCGAGCGAGTTCGTCAAGAGAAATACGGAACAGGCGAATTCGGCGACCAGCTCGTAGACGCGGCAGCGCGACTGATCCGTGAATGGAATCCTCAGCCCACACCAACGTGGGTAACCTGCATTCCATCCGACCGACGACCTATGCTCGTTCCCAGTCTTGCCCGTCGTCTTGCAGATAAACTGAACATTCCGTTCTTGCCGGTGCTGAGCAGGTCCAAGCCGACAGCGGAACAAAAGACAATGGCCAACAGCACGCACCAGGCCCGTAACGCGAGGGATTCGCTCGAAATCGACCAAGGGGCGACAAGACCGGGGCCCGTGTTGCTGGTCGACGACATGGTCGACTCTCGTTGGACCATGGCTGCCGGAGCAGATCTCCTTCGTTCCAACGGCAGTGGCGAGGTCTTTCCATTTGCGCTCGCGAGGGTTGGCGGATGATGACGCCCTCAGTTTCGGAACGCACAAAGGTAACGCTCTTGCTCATGGCGCCGCTCTTGCCACGCGCGAACGGCTCCGCGTCTGAGCTGTTGCGACCGCGAGAATACGGCGACCTGTTGTCGACGCTGTCCCAGGCTGGGCACTCCCTGGAGGACCTCCTGGGCGTCGAGGCGCGAGAGATTCTCCAGGACATTCGCATCCGCATCAGCTCCGAACGGCTCTCCGCTTTGCTGGCCCGCGGCGTGCAACTGGCGGATGCGATTGATCGATGGCGCGCGCGCGGCATATGGGTCATCGGCCTCGGCGACCCTGAGTATCCCATCGAGGTCGTTGAGCGGCTTGGCGCCGCAGCGCCGCCAGTGCTGTACGGATGCGGTGACGCGGAGCTACTGAGAGTTGCAGGGCTAGCAATCGTTGGCTCCAGAGACCCTTCTGCAGAAGCAGTGGACTTCGCACGAACGATCGCCGAGGAGGCGGCACGGAGTCAGGTGCCAGTGGTATCGGGAGGCGCCAGAGGAATCGACGCATCGGCCATGCGTTCGGCACTCCAGGCAGGAGGTAACGTTGTTGGCATTCTCGCGCAACGCCTGGACAGGGCCGCGGTCGCCGGCGAGAATCGCGAGTACTTCGTCACTGGCCAACTCCTCCTGTTGTCGCCCTACGATCCCCGCGCCGGATTCAACGTCGGCAACGCGATGGCCCGCAACAAGCTGATCTACGCCTTTGCGAAGGTGGCATTGGTGGCATGTGCTGACCACAGCCGTGGTGGTACCTGGGCTGGAGCAATCGAGCAATTGGATCAAAGTGACTCGATGCCTCTCTACGTGCGAGATGCGATGGAGGACGAGGCACTTGCCGAGTTGGTCAAGCGCGGCGCGATGACCTGGCCATTGGCTGCGGACATTGCGCAGCTGGCATGCCAGATTGACCCTGGTTGGCGTTCTGACGCAGATAGGCACAGGCCAGACGAGCCAACCGTCTCGCTGTTCGAGCATGCTAGCCAGATGTTGTCGTGTCTCGACCGTGAATACTCTCGGAAGGAATTGCAGGGCTATCTGGAGATAACGCCGGCGCAACTGAAAACCTGGCTTCCCAAGTTCTTGGATCTAGGGGTGCTGGAACAGACATCAAAGAGGCCGCTCCGCTACCGAACGAAGCCTCCTGCATTGCCCCTGTAGTCGGTTCACGGCTCGTGTGTCAGTTTGCCCGATCAGAGGCCGCGGAATGACAGGCTACAGCGCCACCTCCCACACGAACGTTCGCAGTACAGTCCCTTTTGGCCTACCACCCGTGACAAAATCGAGAACCTTCTCGTTGACGTTCGCCATCGTCTGCTGACGAAACTTCCACGAACCAGCAACTCCACCTCGCGGGCGCAGGGCATCTCCAGGTTCCTGCGGCTCCCCGCCCTTGGAGATGCCGGCTCGTCCGGCACCGGGCCGGTCACCTGCTCCCGCTGTTCACGACAGTACTTCACCAGTGCTGCGCGCATCCGGCGGCCGTCGTGCCGCGACTCGTGGTAGCTGGACGCCGTACGGTATCTGACACACAGCTGCTGGGCTGCATCTACCTGGCGCTTTGAGGCCCTGTACGCGAATGATGGTCAGGTCGAATCGCCGAATGTCTGTCCCATAGGCTGGAGGTATGGCTGCCAGTCTGCGAGACCGGATCAGGACCGCACTTGCCGATCATTTGGACACGGATGGGTTCGAGGCTTGCGCTGCCGAATTGCTGCGCCCCCGATATGGGTCGTTGAAATGGGTCCCTGGTTCGAATGACGCTGGTCAGGACGGCCTCGGGGAGACCCGCGAAGGCAAAGAGTTTCTGTTCGTCGTGACGACGGAAGAGGATCCCGCCCGGAACCTGCGCAACAGCATCAAGAGTTATCAGGATGCCGGGGGCGACCGAACATCGGTCGTACTCGCCACTAATCGCGTGATTACGGGGCGAAGTCAGCTAACGTTGCCAGCCAAAATCAAGGAAGAGCTTGGAGTCGATCTGCTCGACATTCACGAGCGCGAGACGTTCGTCGAACTGCTCGCCGAACACCCGCACTGGCGGAAGGAACTCTTGGGCCTGAGCCGCGGTCCGGCTGGCGCCCTTACCCGCCAGTTTCAGCGAGACAATGCGGATCTCAGACTCGGTCTCATCGGTCGAGACGACGAACTGCAGGCACTCAGCGGCGCAAGCGGGGACCTGGTCGTCTTCGGAGTGCCCGGCGTCGGGAAATCCTACCTGCTTGAGCATCTTTGCCAGGACCATGACTGGGGGTGGCTGGTCCGCGACCACGACCAGCCGATGCCCGAGTTGGCCGACGAGATCGTGGAGGAGCAGCCGGTCCGGGTCATCGTCGATGACGCGCACTTCGGTTCCGGCCTGCAGTTGCTGAACCGCTTGCTGCAACTGCGACGAGAGGTCGCCCATCCGTTTGCAATCGTCGCCTGCTGCTGGGAGGACCGCACTGAAGAAGTGGAGCTGGGCTTGCCGGGCGCCCGCACAGTGTATGTCCCATTGATGGAGCGAAGCGACATTGGCGCCGTCCTACGGAAGATGGAAGTTTACGGACCGCCACAACTCGTCGCCGAGATCGTCAAACAGGCGCGCGGCCGTCCGGGGCTCGCCGTCACCTTGGCCCGGGCCTCCCGCGAGGGCAAGGGCTGGGATGTCGTCACGGGCCGGATGTTGACCAAACGGGCGCTCGCATTCAACGACCGTCTGTTCTCTGACGAGTTCCTGTACGAGCTTGGCGCGATCGCGCTGGCAGATGAAGATGGCCTGAGCCAGGATCAAGTTGCAGCGGCGCTCCAGGCGGATCATCGATCCGTAGCCAATGCGATTCGACAGGTCGCAACCAGCGGCACCCTTGAGTCTCACCCGTACGACCGCGGCCGCTTGCGTGTGCAGCCCAGGAGTCTGAGATTTGGTCTGGTCCGAGAGGCGTTCTTCGGCGGACCCGGATCGCTTCATCTGGAGAGAACACTGGAGAAGCTTGGCAGTCCCGCCGCTGCCGCCATACCGCTGATCATCGTGGCTGCCGAGGAGAGCACCCTCGATCGCCGGGTGATCAGGGAACTGATCGACTGGAATGACGAGGATTCCGCGGCCCCCTTCGCGGAGCTCGGACTCGAAGAGTTTGAGCAGGCTGTTGAGCATGCGCCGCAGCACCTGGCCAGAATTGCGAGGGCCGGCATCCGCGCCCACGGGCTCAGCGAAAGATTGCTCACGGTGCTGTTCGATAACGCCAAACCCGCGAAGTCCCAGTGGGAGGCCGACTCCGAGCATCCATTGGCGATCGTCCGCCGCCACCTGTCGTCGCGGTCTGCAGCCGTTGAGGAACGGGTCGTTGTCGTGCAGGCGGCGAGTCGCTGAGCAGAGCAGGGGGGAAACCTCGAAGTCGCGGCAGAGGCGGCGATGGCGTCGGTCAATCCAGAGATTGACGACAGCGAACTGGATCCGGTGAACCAAGATCGGATATCGATCTACCACGGGATGCAGCCAGTCGTGTTGCTCCGCGAGCTTGAGTCGGTCTGGGATCTGATACTCGACTTCCTGAGGAACCATCCCGAGACCCCGCCGAGATTCGTTCTCGATGAGGTGCGCGCCTGGGCGCGTCCGGGCACGAGAAGGGATGGAGAACCGTTCCTGCCGGAGACGAACCAGGCCTTGCAAGACGCGGCCCGACGGCTCATTCCAGAACTTGCGGAACTGTACGCCGATCGACCGATCGTGATGAGGCGGCTGTCCAGGATGGCGAGACATGTGCGCTTGGAGATGGAGACTCCAAGCGACCCGTTCGTCGACGCCTTGTACGCGTTGCGCGCTCCGCATGAAGACGACTACGGCCACGAACACGAGGAGCCTTCGGAGGGCGCCAAAGAAGCCATAAGAAGCGTCGCACGAGCGCACGCGCAACGCCGACCGTCCGACCTGGCGCGCGAGATCGTCGGCATTGAGGCGGAAGCGACCGACGTCGGACTCGGCTTGCCGCCGTTACTCAAGACGTACGTGGCCGAAGTTGCGGCTCGGCTCCAGTCGCCCATGGGACTTGCGCGCGCCTTGGCCGAACGACGCAGTCATCCTTGGTTGGTTGACGCCGCGACATCGGACCTGGCACCCGAGCCAGCCCCGGACTTTCACGCCCTCGTGGAGCAGCTGTTGTTCATTGACCAATATCGGCGAATCGGAACCCGTCTCGCCCTCCAGGCCGGCGCCCCAGCTGGTACACGCGCCCTCGCCATCAGCCGACTTCGGCCCGACCAGGCGGACGAGGTGGTGTTCTACTTCCGAATCGGCCGGATCTCGCCTCACGAGCTGCAGGCAATCGTCGAGGACTCTGAATCACGATTGGGACAAGAAGTCGCGCTTGGAGTGGTACGCGGCGCGAGTTCGACGCGCCGCGAGGAACTGCCCCTGACTGAGCCCCTCCGGACAGCGTGCCGCGCTCGTGTCGCCCGATATCGTCGGCTGCCGCTCACAGACACGCATCAAAACTGGATGCTCAAGGAGGTGTTGCGCAGCGATCCAAGACTCTGCACCGAGTGGATCGAGAACTGGATGAAGGCCGCGGTCCGAGACGACTCAGAATGGCTCCCCCGTGACTTTGAGGATGTCGCCGATACCCTTGCCACCGACGAGAAACGACGCTTGATTGAAGTCTTGCCGCCTCAACTTTCCTCGGTTCGCGTGGGACGGCTGGTGCGTGGATTGGTCAATGGCGATGACGAGCTGATTCGGCAGTTCCTATCTAGGGATGAGCTGGAGCATCAACGCGATGCGATGTTCGAAGGCGAGCTCGACGAGAGTTGGCTGCGCCGTGCCGAACTCGCCCGCCAGGCGGGATGCAACGCTGAACAGATCGCTCAATGGACCACATCCGGCGGATTCGGATGGTCAGGTGATGAGAGCGCCGAGTGGGAGCGACGCATCGGGCTGCTGGACGAGCTACGGAGGCTTGCGTTGAATGATGATCGAGAAGCAGCGATCGACGCGATTGATGCGTGCATCATCGCGTTCGGGCGTCGCAAATCCTACGCGCTGAAGCAGGAAAAGCAGGAGCGGATTTTCGGTCGCAGCTGGTAGGACCATGCATCCGTCCGCTCTGTGTCGATGACCGTCACAGGGCGACCTGCGGTCGCTCCGAAATGGAAGTATGCATCCCACGCTTGCTAGTGCTCGCCTCGACTGGACAAGACCGCGATCTGCGGTCAGAACTCGAAGTAGCCAGTCACTTGCGGCATCATCCCGGAGTAAGCACGAGCGCCAGCGGATCCAACGAGGGATCCGACTGTCATCTCCCGTAGAACGGCGCGCCGAGTTGTTGCCCACAGTATGACTGGAACCATGCCTCGTCGCCGGCACGGTCGACGCCGACCGGACCGCCAGACGGCTCGTTGTGCGGATCGGGGCATCCGAACCTGCGGCGAATGGCGATCGCTAGTCGCACGGGTAGACGGCCGCGGCGTCGTACTCCTCCCAGAACTGGCGACCGTCGGGGCCTTCCCGGCGCACGACTCTCGTTGCAACCGCGCTGGGCCCACGACGGCCTCCTTCGCTGACTACCATCTCCTGGCGCATGAACAGCAGCTGATTGTGATTTAACCAGCGGTAGCCGTAGTCGCCATAGCTCTCGCCCTGGCCTTCGAAGAATTCGAGCAGATCGGCCGGCGGGTCATCGCCGCGTGCAAGTCCAGTATCGACCCGCGGCGAGTCGGCGTCGTACGCCGCCTCCGCCTCTTCCCAGCAGAACCCATTGGCGTTCCAGAGCGAGGGGTACATACGCCGCAGGAGCCCAGTCGGCGAGATCGTTCCGGCTACCACCGGAGGATCGACCAGCTCGACATCGATCTCCGGTGCGCCGAGCTGCTCCGCCACGGACTCGGTCTGGCTCGGCTCGTCCCGCGAATCGCTCGGCGATCCGTCCGCACCGCCGAACAAACCACGCGCTATCCAGAATCCCACGAGGATGACGATCAGCCCGACCAACCAGAGCCTGCCGTTGCGCACGACTCAAGCCTGCTCCCTACTGGCCAGTGCGGTTCGACTTCCGCCGCCCACATGCAGTATGTCCGAACCCGCGAACGGCGAGTGGCCGGCGGGGTCACGAGCGCCAGCTCGATCGAGGCGTTTCACGGCGCGGGAACGCAGCCAATCATCGATGCCGCGCTGTCGACGGACCACAGGAGCCGAACCCACTCTTCAGCGGCGGTCTCATCACCCGTCAGCTCCCGCTCGTTGACCCTGATAAGGCCGAGTTCGATCACCAGTGGACTCTCAGCGGTGCCGCCCCAGGCTCCTCGAGGCGGCGCGAACATCACAATCCGCCATTCCTCGATCCAACGAAACTTGTAGGCGGCAAACGGCAGGCCGGGCGCTTCGAGCGCACTCAGCAGCGCCACCGGCACCGTCTCGTCCAGGCTCATGTTCGCTGGGATCCTGACGTATTCCCCGGGGCCGTCCACCTCCGCGTGTTCCACAACCACCGGGCGCGAAGCGTCGCACGCCGACTCGCCGGTAGGGAGACGCATTAGCATCTCCACAATCTCGTACGTCTGAAACCCGTCCACTTCCGGCGGCGGATCCCGGAGCTCAGGAAACTCAGGTCGGTCCGGCACTTCCTGTTGTGCTTGTCCAGCCTCTTGATCGACTCGATCGGCGCGCGGTTCCTGACATGCTGCGAGGAGCACGACCGCCACGAAGACCATGACCGCGGTCCACCGAGCACCCGGTCCTCTCGTCGTGCTCATGGCCGCGGGCCGACTCCTACTCGCCATCCTTTTCGTCAGCGTCGTACGAGAGGTTCCCGAGGAGATAGACCTCCTGGTCCTCGACCCTTGTAACCACTCCCTGGAGCACGTGAACCAAACGTCTTTCGAATCTTGAGCGCACCCTGATTGTGACCCGGTCATCGCTCATAAGTCCATGATCGGCGTCCCAGAACACGACCTTGCGCAGCTGCGTACCGTCTACAGCGGGCGGATCATCGGCGTAGCCGGCCCGGTCTTGACTCCACTCAATATGCGTTTCCTCGTTCTCGACGATCCTGTGCCGTCGTCGTTCACCATTCACCATCATGTCAGCGACTTGGCTGAACAGGGCCGCCAGATAGCATCGGGCGTCAGTTTGACTCGCCGCCTTTGCGGCAACCGCCAACAGCCCAGCCTGGAATGGAGTGATACTCCAAAGCCCGTCCCACCGGCGCTCAATCTGTCCCAGCGTCACTCCGGAAGGCGTTTTGACAAATCCTCTCTGTAGGGGAGGTGTTCCGATCCACTCCACAGGCGGGATCACGTCCCTGGGCTGCTTGGGCAACACGTCGAGTGTTCCGGCGAAGTAGGAGACCGCCTGATCTGCCGATTCCAGGAGTGTCCGGTGTGCCTCGACGACCATGCCGTTTGCGAAGTCATCGCCGATCGTGAACTGTTGTTGAGCGGCGTCAGCTAGGGCGTCGTTCCATGAAGCGAAGCTTCGGCACCACTCCATGTACGAACGGACCGAGTCTTCCTTCGGGGTCCCGGGGACATGGGCCAGCTTGGCGGCGGACCACATGGCTTGCTCCGCTGCTCGCTCGACCCTGGTCTCGACCGTGTCGGTTGGTGTGCGCCCGCGAAGCAGTTCAAGCACCGCGTGGAGGAGTTCCATGTGCAGTGCGAGATAGAGCTGGCGAAGCAGTACCTCGTCGAGCGACTGGTGCAACTCCCAGTAGCGAAGGTCCTGGAAGGCCTTGTCGGAGCCGGCTACATCGAGGTAGGACTCGAGGGTTTTCAGATGCCGCGCATTGTCAACGTTCGGGTTGAAGCGATAATGCCGCACAGCGGCCTGAAACGCGTGATTGAGGAAGTCCGCCGACCGCGGCTCATGTCGAATCAACTCTCGGAGTCGATCGCCGAGGTGATGTTCTCTCGTCAGGGGTCCGTCCGCTCTGGTGATGAGGAACTTCAGTGCCCGCTCGATCGAGAGATGCGCGATTGAAACGCGATTCATGATCTGTGCAGCCGTGATCTGTCCGACGAGGTCAGGTCGAACCGGTTGGTTCTCCAGGATCCGGATCACATCTTCCAGGGAGTGCCGGATGATCGCCCGTTCAATGTCAGCCGACATACTCGCTTCGCTCTTTCCGGGGTTCCTGTGGGCTCGTGCGAATGGCTCTCTTGGTGATCGCGCCGCCGGGACGAACGGATGCGAGTTCGCCTGCGTAGTCATCGTATCTACCGTTGGCGCGGGACACGAAAGCCCGTCAGCAACCCAATGTCGCCCGCTCTCCGCCGCCATTCACGGTCGCTACGTGGGTCGTTACGTCTGTTACGGCAAACAGCGGACCAGCGGACCAGGGGCGGCCGACGCGCGTTGGAGGGTTGCGACCAAGGCGAATACGTACTCGTGCTAGGGCAGGTCTCCGCGTTCGGCGATTCTGCACGGCTGCGCTGCATGTTCTGCTGCGAGAACTGTCACGTTCCCCAGCAAGTGATGCTGCCGGGTCCCTCGGTCCAGAAGAGAGGAGCGCCTTGGAAGGCGTAGGCCGCGTTCGCCTCTCGCAGCCGTGCGCGGTAAAGGAGACGCAGTGTCGCTGCGCGCTTGGATGCATCGTCTGGGAACGAGCTCGGATCGAATGTCGGCTGCAGCCGGGACTCGGCGGGGTAGCAGTCAGTCCACCTCGATCAAGATTCGGCAGTGATCGCTGGCGCCCCGCTCCTCGACGGAGTTCAGGGCGCGCACTCTGACCGACTCATGGAATCCGCGCGAGGCGAACGCGTAGTCAAGCTGCGAGTGGGCCGTCTTGGGTGATTGGCTCGTGGTGTGATAGGTCGGCACGTTACGCGTATCGGGCGGCAGTCCTGCGGGCGTCGGCTCCGCCTTGCGGCCGTGCGGGAACTGCGGCCCGAGCAGCTCCAGTCCGAGCGCCTTGAAGCGCTCGAAGACGGTCTGGTCGCGTACCGCCAGCGACTGCGGCTCGATCGCGATACCGCCGTAGACCATGTTCAGGTCGCCGGCGGCGATGATCCGGTGGCTGGCCGGATCGGCGTCGCCGATGAACGCCGAGAGGTCGGAAGGGATCCGGTGGGCCGATCCGTCCGAATGCCCGACCCGCCACTTCGTGTGCGTGAACGGATGCGGACTCATCCAACGCGCGTACATCGAGATGGCGACGAACGGCTCAGTCCGCTCATCCTTCGGGACGACGTGAGCGGCCGCGATCGTGCCGATCCCGCTGACCGCGATCTCGTCCGCGGCGACGAAGCTGATCGGACTGACTTGCTTGAACCACTCCAGCTTGACCCGGTCCGAGAGGCGCACGACCATCGGCCAGCGGTCGAACAGGCGGCCGAATCGTCCCTCGTACCAGCGCGAGTTCCAGCCGTGAGAATCGTAGTGCGCTTCGGGGCCGAGCCAAACTCGGTCGGCTACGTCCGGCGCGACGCGCCCAGCCTCCTTGAGCAGCGCGGCATCCACGTCTCCCATGGAAACAAGGTCACGCCAGGGCTGATGCCGCTTGGCGACGTTCCAACTGACCAGCGAGATCATTTCGCTGAGGATGCCCTCACTCGGCGACTCTGCCTACGCTGTGCGTTCGACCAATGGCGTTGGCCAACGGCAAACGCACGGCGATTTGGCACACATTTCGACACCTGCCGCTGGCCTGAGGGCAGGCACAATCTCGTTCCGCAACGATCGAGGCGTGGGGCTCGGGGCGCGGATCGCGAACGCCCAATCGCACACCCACAGAAGTCGAGCTGACCAACGCCCATGACACGCCGTTGCGGACTACGACTCGACCCACACGCGCTTCAGCTGGTCGGGAGCGAGTTGGAGGCTCTTGGCGTAGTAGGTGTCGACCAGATTGAAGACGTTGGCCCGGCGGACCCGCACGCCGTAGGGATTGACCAAGAGGAGGCGCCAGACCTTGTCCTGTTCCTTGAGCCGAATGTGCTCCAGCAGATCGGCGCGGTCGAGTGGATCGAGCGCCCGACGCTGAGCGGTCGCCCACTCGTCGATCTCCGGGTCATTGATCCCCGCGCGGTTGAAGCGGCCCGCTGAGTGCATGCTTCCGTAGGCCAAATCGTTTGCGTCGGCGTCGTAGATGTCCACGTCCGCGGGATCCTGGAAGACCAGGTCGACCCCGGGATCGGGCTCGGGGATGAACCACAGGCTGCCCTGGGAATCGGTGAACTGGGCCCAGGCGCGCTCCAGCCGGCGCACGTCCACGGCGCCGAAGAGATACTGCTCCCACTGCTGGGCGACGAACTCGGCGATCCGGTGCGCGCCGGGGTCGTAGGGCTGACCGGCCGGATTCACAGCGGGCGGCATATCGACGCCAAGCGTCAGCGGCTGCTCCTCGCCGTAGCCGGCCGCCGAGAGCAGCGCCAACGCCTGATTCGGATCGTATTGCCGGGCCCCACCCAGTTCGTCCTCCTCCCAGGGCCAGTCGCGCAGCCTGCCGGACGAATCTCCGGTAGCGGGAAAGAAGGTCCAATTCTGAGCGGCGTCAGGGGCGGCGAAGCCGTCGTGGGCCAATGCCGCCAGATTGCCGCGATGCAGGGCCATTGAGAGCGCCGTGCGCACCCGCACGTCGGCGAACGGTCCGTCGGTCAGCGAGCGGAAGCTGAAGTGCGAGCCGCCGGACGGACTCGGTGGAGTGACCTGCAACTGCGAGTCCGGGTGATACGAGAGGGCCCGTTCGGCATCGGCGGGACCGTCCAGCGCAATCGCCTGTGCCGCCCCGCTCTCCCAGGTCGCCCAGCGAGCCGAACCCGGCGCCGTTCCGGCGACCTGGTCGCGAAACGCATAGCCCTCACCGCGTACCTCGTCCAAGTAAGGCAACGCCAGACCGTCGGCATCGGTGCGGCCGTAGGTTGGATTGCGGGTCAGCACCCAGCTCGAGCGGCCGTCTGACCGTCTCAGTGCGAAGGGGCCGCTGCCGACCGACCGTTGTGACAGATCGATGTGCTGCGTGCCGCTCATTACCTCAGCCGGAAGCACTACCTGCCAGGGTGAGGTCATCTGATTCAACAAGGGGGCGCTGGAATGGCGCAGATGAAAGACGACGCCGCGGTCTTCGTCGCCGTCGTGCGCCTCAATGCGCTCGACAGCTTCATAGATTGGCGCCTGTCGGCGTCCCGGTTCCATCAGCGCCGCGTATGACGTCGCCACATCGACTGCATCGAGTGGACGCCCCTCGGTCGGCGAACCCTCCGGCCAGTAGACGCCCGGGCGCAGCGGGAAGACGAGGGTCGTTGGATCCGGCCACTCCCAGCCGGGCGCCAGATCGCCGTGGATCAGCGTCCGATGTGCGTCGGAGCTGTCGGACACGTCGAGTTCGACCAGCCGGCTGTAGACCAGCGGCAGTAGGTGCCCGGATTGCGCCGCTTCGATCTCGGGATCCCAGGCCGCGAACGGATCCCAGCTGTCGATTGCGTCGCTCTCAAGGGTGAGCGACCCGCCAATCGTCGGTGTGCGCGGCGGATCATGCAGCGCGGCCAATTCGCGCCAGTGGTAGCGCTCCCGCCATTCGAGTGGGTTGACTAGAGCCTCGGGTGCCGGAGCGGCGGGGGACGAGCCTTCACGAGTCTCGTCGCCGCCTCGGGTCTGACCCGCCTGCGGCTGTTCTTGCACCGCTGAGTCGGTGGATTCAGTCTGGTCAACGTCCTCTTGCCTCAGGACCGGCCGGCCTTGGCCCTGGCTCGTCGAGTCCTGTTGCGCCTCGCCCCGGCGTTGAGTTGCGGATTGCGAAGTCGGCATCGGTGTCGAGCCGGCCTCCTCATCCCCGCCACAGCCAACGAGCGCGATGCCCACGACTCCGACGCCGGCGGCAAACGCGGAGCGCAGCACGCCCCTCCGGCTGAGTCGGGCATCAAGCGGCGAGCGTTGACTCGTATGCACGTCGAACGACTCTACTCAAACCCCGATTCCGGCTGACGGGTCAGACGCCAACCGGACGCATGGTAGACGGACAATCAGATTCGTCGGTTATGGACAGACGATCGTGACGACGCAGTGCCAACCCCAATGGGTCAGTGTGCACTGAACCACGACTTGGCACGGCCCACCTGCCTCGGGAGAGGCGCCACCCAGAAAGCTCGTCCTGTCACTGTCTACGGCCGTCAAGGCCAATGGCGTGTGGAAAATCGTTGACGACACACAAGTGTCTGCCTGGGAGACGGTCGCCTTCGGCTCTCCGTCGACATCCATCTGCCAGCTTGAGGTTCCATCAGTGGGCGTCGCCGCCGCTTCAACTGATCCTCCCAAGACGGTCATCGCCGCGAACGTCGCAATCAGGCCTACCAAGCCGAGCACCAACTTGTGTGTGAGTGTCATCCCAGATCCCTTCATGCTTAGTCTCAATCTGCACGAATCGACAAAACGGGCGCTCGGAGGATGGTGACGCGAAATGTCATCCTCAGAGCCTGGATCCGCCTTGCCAACACGTCGACCGGGATCATCGCATGGGGGCCGTGTCGGGAATGTGAATATCTGGGTGGTTTGACGTGGAAATCTCATGCAAATGGAGACATGTTTCGAAGCGCGGGTTCGTCAGTAGGACTCGGGCGGGAGTGGTTAGCTCCCGCTCGGCCCGCCCCAGCGCCCCAGCGTCAATCCCCGCAGCGACCAGTGCAGCACCCAGGTCAGCGGAAGCTGCCAGCGCAACCGTCTCAGCGCCCGCCGCCGCCACTCCAGCTCCCGCTCGCGCCGCCGCTCGCCCCAAGGTACGTCGGCCGGAGGCGGGGTCAGTCCGAACACGCCGATCAGCCGAAGCTCTAGCTCCAATCGCCGCCGCTCCGCCCGCAGCCAATTCAGGGTGTAACGCGCCTGCTTGCGGTCCGCCCAGGCCTGGCGCCACTTGACGACCTCCTCGGCCGCCGCCCCGTAGACCTGCTCCTCGCCCGGTTCGGGATCCTCGGTGATTAGCTCGGGGAAGACGCGGCGTGGCGCTGGCATAGACCGGTGTTGCTCCACCGCGTGTCCGGCATCCACATCGTCCATATCGACCCCACCACCTCCGTCATCAGGCCCGTGTGACACATGGCTCTCAACCACCTCCAGCCGCTCGCGCAGTGACGCCAGTTCGCCCCGCAGCTCGTCCACCGCCCGCCGCCAATCCTCCCCGGGCTCCTGTAGCCGGGGCTCCTCCCCTCCCCCCTTTTCGTCCGGCGCAGGAGCAGTCGCCTGGTCTTCCGGCTCCTCCTGTTCAGTCTGTTCGCGCAGATACTTCTCCAGCGCCTGGCGCATCCGCCGGCTGACGTGCCGCTCTTCGAGACACTTGGCCGCCGTGCGGTAGTTGACGCCCAACCGCTCGCCCGCCTCGACGATGCCCTCGCGCCCGACCAGCAGGTCCAGCGCCGCCAGCAACACGTCGTCGCTGGGAGCCCCCTCGCGTCCCCGCCGGCTCACCCGGCCCCTCCCCGCCTGTTGTCTGGAACACATGCCGCACTTGTACACGAGGTGTCCGCCACCTCGCCCCACCCCGGGCCAACCCAGTCAAAACCGCAATCCAAGTGCAACTTCACTGCAATCTCACTGCAATCCGTGGGGAAGGAGCCCTTGCGCCCCATTCGTTGCGATTCACATCCGGTAGGGGGCACGAAGTCCAGCCCAGGACTGAAGATCCGGCACCGATTGCACTCTGCAATCGAGTCCGGATTCGTGTACACGCCTCCGACTCCGATTGTGGCCCGCCTGCTGGCCGCGCGGAGCGCCTGTGTCGGAGGCGACATACCCGGTCTGCCCGGATCAATCACTTGCTGAACCGGCGCCCGCGCCCTATGCAACTCCGAACTAGTGCGCTACATAGAGAGGATAGCCGACGGAAAGCGGGGGCCGAACGATGACCAGATGAGGACGAGCAACCACACATCGTCGCGGCTTCCGCGGCCACCACGAACGGACATGAAGATGAGACTCAACCCACTCAAACTGATCAAACGCCGCCGGCCGAAGGGGCCGGCCTTGCTCGAAGTGACCCCGCCGCGCACCGGAGAGCGCACCCTGCTCGGGGTCGAGAACCTGCTCCAGTCGATCGCCGCGCCCGAGCCGTTCGCGCTGGAGCTGGCCGGCCGGGCCTCCGGCGTCAGCCTGCTCGCCCGCTGCTCGGGCGACGACGTGGTCCGCGCCCAGATCGCGGCCCACTATCCCCAGGCGCGGGTGCAGGAGCTGGACCCGGCCGAGGACCCGCTGCTGCTGGGCGAGGACGAGCAGGCCTGGTCGATCACGCTCAGGCCCTCCGGTCCCCCGTATGCGCCGCTGCGCGCCTTCCGCGACCGCGACCTGCTCGACCCGGGCTCCGACCCGCTGCTGGCCCTGGTCGGCGCCCTGGGCCGGGCCGGGGCGGGCGAACGGTTGGTCGCTCGGCTGCGGCTGCGGGCGCTGAGACCGGACTGGTCCCAGCGCTACCTGACCCAAGCGTACGAGCGGGAGGAGCATACCCAAGTCCGTCGCGAGGCTCCGGCTGGAACCCAGCGGGGAGGCCTTGATCCCCTGGCGCTGACCGTGCTCGGCCTCGTCTTCGGCGGTGGGGCGCTGGGGCTCAAGTGGATTGAGGCAGGCGAGATTGTGAACGTAGTCGTAGTCGTACTCGGTCTCGGCGTCGTCGCCGCCCTCGCCGGGTTCACCTGGCTCAAGGTGCGCTGGAACCGCGGCCGCAACCGGGTCCTCGACCCCGTGCTGGTGCGTGAGAAGATCAGCCAGGCCGCCTGCCAAGCCGATGTCGAGGTCGTCGCGATCCTGCCCGCAGGCGCGGACCGCGGACGGGCGAAGCAACTGCTGGAGCCGGTCGCCGAAGCCTACCGCCGATACGACCATCCGGCCGGGGCCCGCTTCGAGGCCGGCAAAATGCGCCCCTGGCTGCCGCAGACTCCGCCCCTGGAGCCTTCGCCGCCGGGCTGGTTCCGCTCGCCCTCGGTGCTGGGCGTGCGCGAACTGGCCGCGCTCTGGCATCCGCCCGGCGCGGGCGACGAGACCTACGAGGTCGGCCGCTCCGGAGCCAAGGCGCTGCCGCCGCCGCACGAGCAGCTGAGAGACGGCGCGCATGTCGGAGACGCGGTGGGCGGCCTGGCGCGGCCGATCCACTTCCCGCCCGACCTGATGCGCCGCCACCACCTCTACGTGGCCCGCACCCGGATGGGCAAGTCGACCCTGATGCGCCACCTGGTCGAGCACAAGCTGCAGGAGAAGGCCGCGGGGCGCGACCGCGACGCCATCGTCGTGATTGACCCGCACGCCGATCTGGTCGCGGCAATCCTCGAGCAGGTGCCTGAGCAGCTGGTCTCCGAGGTGCGCTTGATCGACCTGGCCGACGAGCGCGGCGCGGTCGGAATCAACCTGCTCGATGCGCATGTGTTCACCGACCGCGACCGGACCGCCGACGCGGTCGTGCGCGTGGCCCGCGGGCTGTGGGAGCAGTGGGGACCGCGGATGCAGTCGATCCTGGAGCAGACAGTCAAGACGCTGCACGAGGCCAACAGCCATCCCGCGACCAAACCCGAAGAGCAGTACACGATCCTGGACGGGCTCAAGCTGCTCACGGACGAGTCGTTCCGCTCCGACGTGCTGTCCAGGCTGCGCGACCCCTACTTGCTCCAGTGGTGGGCGAACGACTTCGGCAAGTGGCGGCGCGAGTACCGGTCCGACGCCCTCGCGCCGGTGCAAACTCGGCTCAGCTACTACGCGTCTTCGACCCACGCCCGGGCGATCCTGGGTCAATCCCGTTCGACCGTTGACCTCAGGCGGACGATCCTCGAAGGCGGTGTCCTTCTGGTCTCGACCGCGCAGGGCTCGGTCGGCCGCGATGTGGCCGCCCTCGTCGGCGCCTCGCTGCTCAACCTCGTCGACTCCGTGATCCGCGAGCAGGAGCGGCTACCCCTGGAGCAGCGCCGGGGCGCACTGGTCGTGGTCGACGAGATGCAGACGATCCCAGGCGTTGAGTTCGAGTCGATGCTCTCCGAGCTGGGCAAGTATGGCGCTGCGTTCGTGCTCGCCACCCAGAGCCTGGCCAAGCTGGACCAGATCTCACCCTCGATGCGGCACACGCTGCTGGCCAATGTTGGCTGCCTGGCCGTCTTCCAGGTCGCCGGCGACGATGCGCGGGAGCTTATCTGGGAGCTGAACCGCGAACGGGTCTCGGAGGAGGACATCGTCTCCCAGCCCGTGCATCACTGCTACGTTCGCGCCACGGTTGGGACCGAGCGGACGCCCGTGTTCTCGATGCAGGTGCGCAAGCCCGAACTGGGCCAACCCGAGCGGGCGGCCGAGATCCGGAAGGCGGCCTCGACCTACCTCACGCCCGCGCACCGGCTGGAGGCGCAAGAGATGGAGCTCAAGCGCCAGCTGGACCAGTACCAGGACGGCGCTGATGCGTTGCACAACGGCAAGAAGTCCAAGCCGCCGAAGGCGGATGACTCGCCCAAGCCGAAGCGGGAGGACCGCCCAGCCAGGCGTGACGAGGGTCAAGGCGAATGAAGCGCGGCAATGCGGCGGTCAGCGTGCTGGGCTGGCTCAGCCGGATGCCGCTGCTCGACCGGCTCGAAATGGCGGCGCTCTCGGGGTGCTCGCGCAGCGCCGTCTACCGCGCGGTCGAGACACTTGAACGCGAGCGGCTGGTTGCGTCCGTCGCTCACGCTTCCGAGCTGATCGCGCCGACTCGGCGCTACACCCTCACAGCCGCCGGCGTGCAGCGCCTGGCCGCGACGGAAGGCATCGAGGCCGAGCGGCTGCTGCGCGAGCAGCCGGTCTCGGAGCAGGCGCGGCGGATGTTGCTCGGCCGGATCGATGCGCTCGCCGTGCTCTACCGGCTTTGCTGCGCCGTGGCCGACCTCGAGTTCCCGATCCAAGCTCGCTGTTACCGCGCGCTGCCGGTCGATCTGTGCCTGCAGCTGGCAAATGGACGCACGATCGCGCTCGTGCGCCTTGGCCGGATTAACGAGCGCCGGTCCCTCGCCAGGCGGCTCGCCCGCCTGCGCGACGAGCCGTGGTTCGCCGCCGTGCTGCTGCTTGCGCCGGACGAGACCCGCCGGCGCGAAGTCGCCCGGCGGCTGCGCAACATGGCGCAGCCTTGTTTCCTCGCCCTGGAGCGGGACGCCGTCCAGGCGGGACCGGACTCCCGTATCTGGCGCGCTCCTTCCGCTGCGGCTGCGCTCAGCCTGCGCGAAACGCTGGGACTCGCCGAACCTCACGAGTCCTGGCCGGCCGAGCGCCCCTTGGTCCGCGTCACGCCGCCTGTGCCGGAGCGTTCGACCGGCAGGTCGGCCGACTGGACGCTGGAGGCTTCGCTGGGGCCCTCGGAGAAGCGCGCCCTCGACTTGATCGGCGACTGGCCCTGGATCAGAGCGGACCACGTCGCTGCGCTGCTCGGCGTCGGCCGCAAGCGCTTGCGCCAGTTGCTGCGGCGCGCGGGCGAGTGGGGGTTGCTCGTCCGCCCGATCCTCGCGGGCCGGCCCCGGCTGGCGCTCTCAGACCGCGGTCTGGCCCTCCTCGCTCGCCGCGACCGCGCGTCGGTCGGCGAGCTGCGCAAGCGCTGGAGCGCCGAGTCGACCGCGCTGGAGAGCGACTTTCTTTGGCGAAACGTCAAGGGAACCAGGAGCCGCCAGCTGCTGCGCAACCTGACGCATACCGAGTCGGTCCACGGGTTCGTCGCGGCGCTGGCCGAACAGGCCCGCTCGACCGGCGGGGAACTGATGCAGCTCGACCCGCCCCAGCGAGCGTCGCGCTACTTCCGATTCGAAGAGCGTCTAGGGTCGATTCAGCCCGACGCCTTCGGCGTCATCCGCCGCGACGGGTACGAAATGCCGTTCTTCCTCGAATGGGAGCGCCGCGCGATCCGGCCTTCCACCATGGAGCAACGTGTTGCACCATACCTGCGCTACTACCGCTCGAGGCGGCCGGTCGAGGACCACAGCGCGCTGCCGCTCGTCCTGGTCGCGTTTGACGATGGATTGGCGGAGGATCACTTCAGGCGCATCGCCGGTGCCCAAATGGCTAGAAGCGGAATCAACCTGCCGCTGTTAGTCACTTGCGAGGACCTGCTGTCGAGACACGGCCCACTAGGGCCAATATGGGGAATACCCGCGCCTCTAAACTCACGACCTGATATGCGCGGAAGAGTAGAGCTGAGCAGTTTGGCGATCCAGACCGCAGGGGCGTCACCACTCGTTCTACGTCAATGACGACATCGGTCTGACCAACGACTGTGGTTGTGCCACCGAAGCGACGGGGCCCCGTCGGAGGCAAGGGCGTGACTGCAGACTCGACCTTCGTATCCTTGGAGATGACCAGTCCCTCGACTGATCGGAGCGCAGGCACGATGGCGAACGGAGAGGTTGAGCGAACGACCGGGCAGCCGCCCGGTTCCAGAGAGCGCGAAGCGGCATTCGCAACAGCGATTGGCGATGTGGCCACAATCGTCAACAACGCAAGGTCCTCGGCCGCGCGCTTCGTCAATGCCGCCCTGACATCCGCCCATTGGCTGGTCGGACAGCGGATCGTCGAGTTCGAACAATCTGGGCAGGAACGGGCCGAGTACGGGGATGAGCTGATCGCGCAACTGGCGGACGAGTTGACGAGCAGGTTCGGGCGCGGGTTCTCACGTCAGAACCTCCAAGACATGCGGCAGTTTTTCCTCACCTTTTCGCCCACCCGAATTAGCCAGACAGCGTCTGGCGCTTTGCTTCCTGGTGCTGCGCCGCAGATTCGCCAGACGGCGTCTGGCGAATCTGACGGCCCATGCGTCTGCACGCCCCGCTGTGGCTCTCCCTGGTCATGAACAATCAGGCGTTCAAGACCGGGCGCTCTTCCTCATGTCAATGCCCACTGGCTCGCAGGCGATACCGTGCGATCTCCTCAAAACCAAGCTTCGCCCAATACCATCCCCACGGTGGCTCGGCCGACAGGAGCTTCACCACTCTCACGCAGTACCGCGATCGATGACATGGTCAGCCCTAGTTGACGGAGCCAGAGGGGGTCCTCTCCGGCGAATCAGTGATTGCGCAGGCAGTTCCTTCTGAGATCGTCACTCTACGCGGTACTTTTGGCGGTCCCGTCTCCCAACCTCACATGGATTCTGGCAAACCGAGCGAGCGCAGAGCCTTGACGATCGCCACCCATGCGTTGTCGGGTATCGACCATCTCCCTGTCTTGCCCTCAGGAGGGGCTGCCTCGCTCTCACGGGGTAGGTTGAAGCGGCCTGCGTTACCTTGAGAGAAATCAGCTCGCTTGGACGGGGAACTCTTCAGATGTCGGAACACGGGCAGCAGCCGGTGCTTGAGCTGATCAAAGCAGCACTCTGCGACATCGGCTACGACGGAGGGCTACTCCGGGAAGGGTACTGGTTCGCCGACTACTTGGCCAATGACAATCAGGTCGAGGAGATTCCTATTGCGGCGTTTACCGAAGATCAACCCTCATACCGGCACGCGGCCATTGGCGTGGCTGTCGACAACGGTCTCAAAGGGGCCGAGCTGATTCAGCGATACAAGTCCCTCGGCGCGCCACAGGTCTTTGAGGTGGTAGGCGACAGGGTCGTGCGGTGGAAGGTCACAGGCGGCGACACTCCCACGCCATTGCAGGACATCAGCGCCGACGAGATACTGCAAGTCTTTGACGCAAACAGGGAGGAGTGGGGTCCTGAGAGAATGCGGGAGGCCAAAGCTGGAGCCGCGTCCGCAACTCAACTAGATTTCTTCGACCGGGACTTTCTTCCGCTCCTGGACCATGAGATACGGACAAAGCTAGATGCCCTGCTCCAGGACGCGGTACATGAGGCGCTTTCAGCCAATAGGACTAAACCACTCGGCCACTCTCCAGCTCTCTACCGCATGATCTTCAGACTACTAACGGCGAAGGTCATATCGGACCGGCGAGGCACTAGCGCCAAAGACATCCCCGGAGCCCCGCAGGCCATGAGGCTAGCGGAAGAATTCTACGTCGAAAGTGACTTACGCAAAAGGCCCCTGGATGATGCCAATGCCCAAAAGGCCGCTTGGGATATCATCAAGTCCAGAATTTACTTCCAGAACCTCTCGGTTGACTCACTAGCCTATGTATACGAAAACACGCTTGTAACACCAGAGACCAGAAGACTCTACGGCACCCACGCCACTCCGCGGGAGGTTGCCGAGTACATCGTCAATCAGCTGCCATTCGAAGATCTCGAACAGGACAAGCGGCGGGTCTTCGAGCCTTTTGCAGGTCACTCGGTGTTCCTCGTTGCCGCGATGCAGCGCTTGCGCGATCTGCTCCCGCAGAAGATGGGTTCGACAGCAAAGCACAACTACTTTCGCTCTATGCTATGCGGAATGGAGCGAGACGGATTCGCCCTTGAAGTCGCGAAGTTGTCTCTTATGCTGGCCGACTACCCGAATCAAGATGGTTGGCGACTCTTGGAGGGTGATGTGTTTGCTAGCCCTCTGTTCGACGAAGAGCTCGAAAGAGCGAATGTTGTTCTGTGCAATCCGCCGTTTGAACCGCTTAACCAACCTGACAGAGGTCGTTATCCAGACTTCAATCGCTACTATCAACCTGCTGAATTCCTGGAGCGGCTGCTTAAGAGATCTCCGACGCTTCTTGGGCTCGTCTTGCCAAGGAGTTTTCTCAATGGCCCAACGTATCGTGATCTTCGGGTAGGCCTTGGACGCAGATATTCGTCTTTCGATGTAGTCGAACTGCCCGACAGAGTGTTCACACACTCTGATGCCGAAACCCTGCTTGTCATGGCCTCTGGTGAGCCCGGCACCACTGCGCATCTTCGATCGGGAAGAGTCGAAGATCGCCAAGATTTCTTAGCCACCCGCAACGTAGAACTCAGTGCCGCGGTCGAAGTCACGGATCGGGAGGGGTGGTTCGCCGAGACCATCGGCATACCCAGACTTCACGAAGTCTGGGAGGCAACCTCAGGCCTTAGACGCCTAAAGGACTTGGCGAGAGTTCATCGTGGCGTGCAGCAGAGAGAGCGACCAGGCAGCAGTGATGTCGAGCAAGCCAACCTCTCCATTGAAGCGCCAGCGGAGGACTTGCTCACCACCGTGATCGCCCAAGGAGTGAACGAGCCGTTCTTGATGTCGGACTCGGCATCCCTAAGAGAACTCGAGATTCGTCCCGTTGCGCTACCACGAGACATTTCTTGGAACCAGCCGAAGATCGCAGTCAATCGCTTTCGCAAGTCTCGCGGCGCTTGGGTGATGAGCGCCGCAATCGATCAACAAGGTATGACCTTGTGGCAAGATATGCACGCGGTTTGGACCCCGAACTCGACGCCGAGGGAGTTTGTTGCTGCAGTGCTCAATGGCCCAGTTGCGAACGCATTTGTCGCCGTCAGAGAAGGCAAGAAGGACATTCTGATTCGCACGCTCAAGAGCGTGCCCATTCCGGACTGCGACGCAGCACACCAGGAAGAGATCGCGTCGCTGGTGGGCCGGTTTGTCGATACGCGAAAAAAGTGGCGGCACAAGGCCATTGAGGAGGCGACAGCGCGGGAACGGTGCCGCGATTTGCTCCTCCAGATCGATGCCCAGGTGCTACTGGCATACGATCTGCCGGTACGTGTCGAACATGATCTCCTCGACTTCTTTCACGGACAGGCACGTCCGGGAAATCTTGACTTCCACGAGTACATCCCTATCAGCTTCAGGCCGCACTTCCCATTACACATGCACGTTTCGGGGCAGATCGACAGAGCCAGCGCGTCAAAGACTCTGGAGCGCATCAAGCCCGTCCCTCAATCACCTCTGATTGACGAAGCCCTCTCTTTCGTGGATTGACACGTGGTTTCCCCTCCACAGGCCATCGATGGTTATCTGCTTGATACGAGCGTCGTCCTTGCTGCGCGCTATGAGGGCGCTGCCAATCACGAGTTAGTCACTCAATGGATCGACTCGCACGACGACAATCCAGTGTTTGTATCAGTAGTGACGCGGGGCGAACTCGAGTTTGGCGATGAGTGTTTTCGAATCAAGCACAGGATTGAACCGCCGCTGCCGTCCGACGACCTAACTGCTGACTATGAAATGCTGCTAGTCAGCGATGATGCCGCAGAGGCTTACGGAAATCTTCGAGCGAACATTTTCGCCGAACGAGCACCGACGCTTTTCGCTAAATCGTTGAGGGGAAGATCGATGGCAGATCTAGTAGATGAGATCACCGATCGAAAGTTGAGCATTCAAGAGAACGATCTGTGGCTTGTCAGCGTCGCTATGGCGCACAACCTGATATTCGTGACTGTCGACAAGGCTGGAGGGATGGATACGATAGTCACGGTAGCGCAGTATGAAAGCCAGACTATCTTTCTCTGACAGAACAACAGTGGGTACGCGGTGCCCGTGCATCGTCTTGAGCTTGTCGCACAGGCGACGGCCTGTCTCTGCAGGTTGCTTCACAACTCATCGTATTCGTAGCACGTCAATTCCCCGAGTAAGTAACTGAATCGAGCCAGCATCAGGCGCCGCTCTAAGTCGGTGCCTCGACGGAATGGTGCCGTGGGAACAAGTCGTGTTTTTCCGGTAGAACGAGTTCTGGGTGCCGCTATATGTGTCATCAATCGACCGTACATTGATTGTCGTCGAGCAGCGACGGGCACCGTCGATGACGAACGCCGATCCGCCTGTGACCGGACCGAAGCCGCGCAGCAGCTGCCGTCCTAAGGACCATTGCTCGCTTGGTCAGGTGAAGGACGGATGACCAGCAAAGCACTCTCGAGGGCGGAACGCGTCAGGGATGATGTGGAGCTTGCCGCCAAGGAAGTTGACCTGAGGCTTGTCGTAGCGATGCAGCGGATGCCGGTTCAATCGCGCTCGAAACCCGAACCCGCCTCAAACTTCAGGGTCCGACCGTTCTCCGTGACTGTTCGCACCACGTGCTCCGACGCGCCCTCGGGTAGATTCGCCTCAATGTCGATCGTCACAGTCACATCCGCGCCCGCTAAGCCGACCAGGTGCGCGATGACCTCCTGCGCGATCTGACCGGCATCGCGGCCGACCCTAGTCGGATCGAGGCGAACCGTACCGTGGTACCGGCGATGGACCTGCGCGGTCTGCTCCTCAGTCGCACCGGTGCTCGGTTGCTCAGGATCTTCCTCACGTGCAGGCGTTTTGTCGTCTTCGACCTCCTGCTTCAGCTGACTCTGTGCAGCAGAGGGTCTGACAATGACACCAGAATCGTCCACTGAAAGGGCGACCTGCGCGCCGGCCAACAGACCCGGATAGCGTCCTCCCTCTTCATCAAACGACTCGGCGTATGCGAATGTGTCGAGTTCCCAGGTGAGCGTCGCTACGCCAGTGCGCAGCGCCTCGATCAAGACGCCGGGGCCCGCCAAGCGTGGCAGATAGAGCTGCTGCGCGTAGTCGTCGACAAGAGTCCTGACTGCGATGTGATCATTGCCGCGCCACAGGGGGATGTCATCGAGCGCCTTGCGCACAATGGTCGCGCCCAGCTTGCCGACGAATTGCTCGTCGCGGCTGAGCTTTCGGCTGGCGCGGACTGCGAGGTTGTCGCTTCCACTGAGACGGGAGGCTTGCCAGCGCACATCGGCGCTGGGATTCGCCTGCGTCGGGACGATGACCCAGCAGTAGGTCTCCGGTAGCCGCGCCTCGACGGCGCCGTTGGCGGCGTCTCGTTGATTCTCGGCCTGGCGCACCTGGTGCGGGTCGAGATTCAACTCCACTCGCTCGCTGAGAATCGACTCCCACGCCAGGTAGCGCCGGATTGCTTCGTGAAGGTCCTGCAGGCGGACCTTGTCGGCGGCGAGGAAGGCGAGCGTGTTGCGGTAGATGCGCGGGCCCGATCCGCGCGATTGCAGGATCGTCTGCGCTGCGGCCTCCGCCTGGTTCCCCTCGCCTCGGGCATGGGCATGCTCCGGGTCGAGCACGACGAGACGCGTCTCCAACTGATCGGGCACGTCGCCGCCGCTTTGAGGCATCAGATGAACCGCGTAGAAGTCTCCGCGTCGTCCCTCGTCGCGGGGCTTGAGTCCGAGGTCGCTCGTCAGTCGTCGTTCCAGTTCTGCGTGAACAGCATCGGGTTCCCGTTCAAACTGCTGGGCGCGGTCGTCCGCGAGCTTGGCGACGGTCGGTTGCGTCGCATACCAGTAGCGGGGACCGTCCTGATAGAGATAGGTCGCGCCGGCGGCGAGGCGACGCACGGCGTCTCCGAACACCTGCGGCGACTCTCCGGGCATCACGCACCCGAGCTTGACCCGCCGATCTTCGACACCGCGCTGGCTTGCATCAGACATCGGCGCCGAGCCCAGATAAATCGTGCGCGCGACGCGACGGGCAGCGCTGAGCTTGCCCAGATTCGACACTTCGTTGTCGATCCGCGTTGGTAGCGAGTTCGGACCATCGACGTCACCGGCGATGATCGGCGTCCAGTTGTCGGAGAGGTACCTGGTCAATTCGGACTGCACGCGCGCATCGTCAATCGGAATCGTCGAGGGCAGGATCAGCGGGCTGCGGTCGCCAACCTCCCACAAGCTGTGGATCACGGCGGCCATCAGACGAAGGACGCCTCGCGTTCGCTGGAAGTTGACCAATGTCGACCAGTCCTCATACAGCCGGTCGAAAATCTCAGGGTGAATCGGATACGCAGTCTGGATGCGCCGCTCGTAGTCGGCCCGGCGGCACTCCAGCGGGAACTCG
The DNA here is from genome assembly GCA_965211635.1 of Dehalococcoidia bacterium. Classification (GTDB taxonomy): domain Bacteria; phylum Chloroflexota; class Dehalococcoidia; order Bin125; family Bin125; genus Bin125. The sequence goes on along the minus strand of OZ242948.1, from coordinate 2,563,957 downwards.
TCGCGGTCGGAGTTGTACAGCTCCGAGAATGCCCGCGCCGTAACGTCACGCGCCTTGTAGTCCTCGGGGCCCGCGATCGGTTCGAACAGCCGTCGCCGGACGATCTCGAATCCCTCCTCAGCAGTTGCGGGCCGCCACGACGACTCAACCCGGCCAATCACATTGCGCAGCCGCTCCAACGCGTCGCGTCCGCGGATGCCGCCCACTTCGACATCGTCGGCCTGTGATTGAGGCGAGCTCGCCCCGTCGGAGGCTGGCAGGGAGATCAGCAACAGGCAGTTGTCCGATGAGCGCGCCGCTTCGGTCAACGCCTGGGCGAAGGTGAAGTGCGTCTCGAAGTCGCCACCGGGCAGGTCGGCGTCATCGTGCAATTGTCGTGCGTAGGCGACCCACTCATCAATCAGGATCAGACAAGGGCCGTAGTCGTTGAACAACTCGCGCAGTCTGTCGCCGGGATTCGACGCGCGTTCGTCGTCCGCGGCAATCCGCGCATAGGCCTCCGAGCGGCCGAGCTGCCATGCAATCTCACCCCAGAGAGTGCGGACGACGGTGCCGTCGCCTTTGGTCACCGGATTGCCCGGCGAGATCTTGTTGCCCACCAGCACCACGCGCCGCACCGAGGGCAACTCCGTTGCGTCCGAGTCTGTGAGCAGGGACTCGACTCCCGGCAGCGACGCCGGTTGGACGCCGGAGAAGAGGTGATAGAGCGCCAGCATTGAGTGCGTCTTGCCGCCGCCGAAGTTGGTCTGCAGCTGCACGACCGGATCGCCGCCCCACCCTGCGAGCCGCTCGATGCCACCGACGAGCAGCTTGTTCAGGCTTTCGGTGAGGTACGTACGACGGAAGAACTCGACCGGGTCGCGATACTCGTCGCTGCCTTCGCCGAGATGGACTTGCCAGAGGTCGGCCGCGAACTCGGCCTGCTGGAAGCTGCCGCTGCGGACATCCTCGTGCGGCGTGACGACTTCGCGCCACGGCTTCAGCGATTCCGCTGCGGCGGGTTGAATCAACGAGCCGCCGGCGCGACGGGTGGCATTGCGGGTCTGCTCATCGATGACCAGCCGGCGTAACTCCTGCCGCATCTTCTCCACGTCGTCAGCCTGGATCGCCGAGATCGCGGTCAGCAGCCGCGCGGCGGAATCAAGCGCGCGCTCGGCGTCTTCGCTTGAGAACCCTCTGCCCCTCGGATGCGCCCACTCGTTGCGCCAGTCGAGCAACTCGCTGGCGATCGAGCGCTCCGAGCGGCCCAGGGTCTGGCGGAAGATGTCGTTCCAGGAGAAGCCCATCACGCTCAACAGCGCGGCCACATCCCACTGTTTAATCGGTCCGTCTGTCGAGAGGCGGCTGTCGGATCGGAAGTACGAACGCGCCACTTCGTCTGCACGACTGCGGTGTGCATTGACGAACTCGCGCTCGACGAATGGCCCGAGCCCCTCGCGGAGCAGTTCAAGCGCCTGCCCGACGCGTTCTTGATTGGTGATTGCCATGACTTCGCTCTAGTTGATCGCGCCGCGACGCTCAAACTCCGCTGCGACGAAATCGTAGATGGTTCCAGCGACATCTATCGCCCGCCGGGCGTCTGCCTCCGTGGGAGCTGGAACGGCATCGGGATATCTCGCAGTCTCGACCAGTCGTGTCAGATGCGCGAGATCAGCGGTGGAGACAATCGAACCCGCGGTGGGAGGCCACAAGTCAGCCATAATGTGCGTCTTCGGCGCCAACGGACGGTCCTCTAGGACCACGGCTTTGAGCGCCTTCTCCGCTGACTGCTGGGCATACCAGCACGCGTGACGGGGACTGAAGTCCACGCGCTCATGGAACATCCTCGCCGCCCGTAAGTCCTCCTCGGCGTAGCCAAGCCAACGCTCCGGGTCCTGGGGTTCAGGCTCACCCCCGTTCATAGAGCATGCGGCTTTCGCTGAGATCGAAGTGGGGCGGAACTCCCCCGAGCTTCTGATAGCGCTCAAACTGCTCCGGCGTCACAACGCGGAACAATGCGCCGAAGCCGGTCTTGGAGTGCGCGCCCATGATTTCGGTGACCTTCTCCCGGTAGTCCCACTCGCCGTCCAACACGACGAGGAAGTTGGCCTCGTGCCAGACCCGCTGGTCGCCGGACATCAGGACATCAAGCAGGTAGACCTTCTCTGGATCGAACTGCTCAACGAGCTCTTCAACCATTTGCTGCATGGCAACTTCGGGTGATGACGTGGTGACCATGGCGCGGCTCTCCGTCTCGGTTAGCCCAATCTTACTCCTCGGCGAACTCCAGGCCGGCCTGGCGGGCGGTTGTGGAAGGGAGTTGGGCGAGGCGCATGATCTCCGACCAGGACTGGACCAGGGCGTTGTATTGGCGGGCGTCTTCGGCTCGCTTCTTGCGATCGCTGACGACGTAGAGGCGGTAGGCGAGGTCCCGGGCGGTCTCGGCCTGTGTGCCGAGCGACGATGCCAGCTCCGCCGCGTCCTCTTCGCCGCCTGATTCCAAAAGGCGGATCAGGTGGTGGGTCATCTCCCAGACGGTGAGGCGCGAGTCGCTGGCGGCGTCCCAGTCCTCGGCGAGTTCGGACGGCCGGTAAAGGCGCACTTTGCCGCGCCGTGACTCGATCACGCCGGCCTGGACGAGGCCGTCAGGGCTGGTGTTCTTGGCCTTCGAGAGCTGCTCGGCGTCGCCAAACTCGCCCTCGTCGAAGCCGTGTTGCTCGAACCAGGTCAGGGCCCAACGCGAGTCGGCGTCGAGGTCGCCCTCTTGCTCGGCTAGCACCTCGTCGAGCGTGGCGGCCATCAAATCTAGTGCCTCCCCAACAGTCATCGCCGAGCCGTCAGCGTTCAGTACTTCGCGGTATTCCGTGAAGATGCGCATACCAGGCCCGATTGAGGCTTGATGGAGATCTACCGGTGCGATGTTGGAGCGCTGAAGATGCCGAATCGCCCTTCTGTACTCGGCACAGCTATCGTCCTTGCACTGTTCGCGCTCCCTGTGAGGGCATTCGCTCCGAAGTCGATCCTGAAACTCGCGCCGAGTGGCGGTCGGAGACCCATCTGGGCGCGGCCTGCAGACGAGCAAAATGCTCGACGCGAGCGCGTTGGCGCCGATAGCGATTGCTCTAGCTCGTCGTTCTGTTCGCAACGGCCACGTACCGCTGATGCTCAGTCCAGCCTCAATCACAGCGCTCAGGAACGTCTCCCATCCGGTTCGCGCCACTTCGCTGGCGCGACTACCTTCGGTTTGCTTGTAGGCGTAATACAGGGTGATGGGTACGGCACCATGGCTCAGTGCCGCCAGCCGCTGCATTGCGCGAGTCATTCCCAACAGAAAGAACTCTTCTGCTCGCTCCATATCACCATGGCGATATGGCGTTGCGATCAGCTCAAGGGACTTGGGAGTTGCGATGGTCGCAAACAGTTCAGGAAAGACCTGGTGAAGCGATGCCCGAAGCCACACATAAAAGAAATCCGACAAGTCAGCGTACCCAATGTTGGCGTAGTAGGGAGGATCGGTTTGGACTACGGGTCGATGCTCTGCATTGCCTATGCTTGCGCAATCAGCTTGAAGAGCACGACCGGGATCGGTGGCGTTTGGCAACATCCCAAGCGAGTTCGCGACTACTCCTGCAGTGGCAGCGAGCGAGAGTCCGTGATTTAGAGGTGACACCTCGCAGTAGTCCCATGTCATTGGAATAGCTTGCTTGCTGAATGTGTTCCGGACATTCTGATTCGAAGTGTTCCATGTGGAGATAGTGCTGCTGTAGTCCGCCCATTTGCTCAACGAGAGTCCCAGATAGAGCGCCACCGCTTCTGCGTACGCTGTGGCTCCGAGGCCATCATCTCGGAGGTGGTCGCCGGTGTTTGGAAGACCAGCCTCGATGGCGTCGAGCCTAACCCGTTCCTGCGCCTGTGACACTATCTCGGTGAAGGTAGTCAGAGCTACTAACTGTCTATCGGTGAAGAGATCCCGCCATTTCACCATCGCGTACTCTTGGACGCGAAACCCCAGCGCCCGCCTCGGAAGTGCGATCTCAGGAACATCTCTTGGCTCTGAGTTCAGTGCGATCTCTTCATGATCCTCAGTGGGAGTGAGATAGACACGTTCTCGCTCACCCTCAGCTACAATCGCCATGAGGCGAGCTCGCAAGCCGGTGCTTTTGGCTTCGGAGCGCAAGTAGTCGAAGGTCATTGGTGTGCGTGAGAGTAAACAGAAGAAGCTGCTCCCACTCCCACCTGTCTTAGTCCCGTTCTTGGCCGAGTCGGGCGGTTTGCCTACCCGCACCTCAAACCTAAATTTGCTCTTCTCGACGACCGGCTCGACCCAAGCTTCCTTGCCCTTCTTCTTGGAGAGAATGAATGTTGAGGCCAGGGGAACGTCGACACCGGCAAAGGCGGGGCTAGGGCTCTTCACCGTCCGTGCCCAGAGCCAGGCTGTGACTGTCAGCTCGCGGCCGACGTAGGGTCTGAGGTCGGGGCGATCAGCTGCCATCTCCTTTGTGACCAGCACCTTTGGGTAGAGGTGGCCGATGCGCCGCTCGGCCTCGTCGCGCATCCACTGCCCGTAGTAGCGCACATCTTCGGCGAGTCCTTCGGCGCCGCGCCATGTTCTATCCGTCAGCCGCGACTCCGAGCGAGTGTCAGGATTGACTGGAGCCTTGCCTGCGAAGTTGACCGGAATCTCAATCTTTGCCTTGGTGATAAGGGATGCAACAGGGTTGAGGTCGCTAGCAAAGGATCGCAAGCCGAGCCTCTGGGCTTCGAGTGGAATGGCTCCTCCCCCTGCGAAGGGATCATGAAACACCGGAAGCGCGTGGCGGTCGAACAACTGGTCCGCCTGAGGATGGTCAGCGTTCTCGGCACAAGTCCGACGCCAAGACTGCCAGATTTCTGCCTGCGCTTGGTCGAGCACATCTTGATTGGTCGTGTTTTCCCATTTGACCAACGCCTCAATAATCCCAAAGAGCCTCTCGCGCTCTTGCTGCTGCGCCGCCTCTGTAGGAAAGAGGTCCGGAACAGATGAAGGGTCATCAACCATTTGTGCGAACAGAACGGCGCGGGCGGCAGCCAATGGGCGAGGAGCCCACCAGAGGTGCATCGACCGAGGATGCCCCTTCAGGAATGGATTGTTCTTTTCCTTAGCAGCAGCACCGTTGACTTCATCAAGCGGCAGCGCCACCTCAATCAGCTTTCTGCGGATCTTCATGTCTCAACTCCGACCATCTTCTGGGTCCGCAGGATCATCCAGATCAGGCTAAACATGCGCTGAAACAGGTAGTCGACGTGCTCGGTAGCGGTTAGCTTTTCCTGCTCGGTCCCGAAGTGCCGAACTTGAAGTGTGTTGCCGAGGCCAGTGAGCTCCTTGCCTTCCTTGTCCAAGGCCGCGAAGAAAGTAGGAGAATCTGGACCGACGATATCCGAGAGCATAGTCCGAGCTTGGATCCCCTTATGGGAACCCGGCCAGAGCGTAATCAGTCGCTCCCAGGCATCCCACAGCGATTCCAACGCCTCGCGTCTAGCTTGGGGACTTGGGTCTAGGAACTTGCTTCTGGCGGTGTCGAGCAAGTGATTGAGGTCATCGTCGTCCGAATGGAAATCGGACTTCGACACCGCAGAATCGAACTCGGGCGGAAGGAGACGCTCGACTCGGCCAGACTCGGTCAAGGTGTAAGCGACACCATTTCTGCGGAAGATGTCCTCGACGTTCTCCCGGAATCTCAGTTGTCCCGCATATTGATCGAAAGTCAGATGAAAGTGCCCGCGATAGTCGTGGTCGCGTCCTTCAATGGGCTCCGCAATGTGTCTCCAGCAGAATTCGATGATGTCCAGAATCTGATTCGTCGTTGGACCGTTTTCGTGACCAGGTCCACCGTACGCACAGGAACGGGGCCAGGAGGAGGTTCGAGGGACATTGGCCGAAAGCGCATACCAGAATCCGTCCTCGTCCGTTCCAATCGCCATGGGACCGTCATCGCAATTCAACCTAAAGCTCTCACCGAACGATCCGTCTTCGACTCGCGCCCTGATAAGGGCGCAAATCCCGCGCCGGGCTCGTCTGCTAATCACTGTGTCTTGTCGAGGAACACTCTCTCCCTCTCGTTCGCTGAAGTACTCCACTGAACGCCCACTTTCGTGCGGGAAGGGCGAGGGAAACCACCTGGTGTGGTCCCATGCCTGGCTTTGAATCTTTCTGCGAGTAGAACTCTACGAAGGTGGCTTCCCGCGGACGAGAAGCTCGCCGAAATCGTAGTTGACGCTGGTGACCCCGAAGTCAGGCTTGCGCTGGAAGGGCTGGCGCAGATAGCGCACTTCGTGGCCGCCGTCCCCGTCGAAGGAGACCAGCGCGAGGATGAAGTTGTCCGGCTGGTTGAGCGAGTAGAGGACCTCGTTCTTGGTCACGGTCACCGTGTCGGCGTCGGCGCGGCGTCCCTTGACCTCGATGAAGCGCAACCCCTGCCCGCCCGAGGGATCGCGGCTTTCGATGTCGTAGCCGAGATGCTCGAACTCCCGGTCCTCCGGCTCGAAGCCGAGTCTGCGCTCGACTTCCATCACGATCTTCCGCGCCTCAGCCGCCACAGCCTGTGTATCGACGGACGGCGCCGGCAACTGCCCGCCGGTCATCTTGGCAATCAGTCCGGCGGGCACGACCATCAGCCCACCGATCACGACCGGCGGCGACGCGGAAATCGCGGACTCGCGCTCCAGCTCGTCCAGCCGCTTGCGCAACCGCCCTTGCAGGTCGTCTGCCCGACGCCGCGCCTCTCCGGCGTTGAGTCGAGCGTTGGGCTTGCCAGCCGCCTCCTGCTCCTGGAGCTGGGCCGCGCGGTAGTCCCAGTGGTTGATCTCCTTGACCAGCCGGTCCTTGACCGCGTCGCGAGTCTTGTCGATCCATCGCACGCGCCGACTGCGCACTTCAGACAGATGTCCCGGCGCGACCTCCGAGATCAAGTGCTGCATCGCCCGCTGTTCAAGCTCGCGAGTGATCCAATCGCACTCCTCGCGGTCGAGGAACGCCTCCACGCCCGGTTCGTCTTCGCGCAGCGGTCGAAGGTCCAGGTAGGGCGCATAGTTGATGTGACGCGCGTTGCCCTCTGAGTCGAGCTGGACGTAGAGCATGCGCTTGGAGATCGTGCGCCGCTCTCCGGAGGCCAGCACACTCGAGTCCTGAATCGCGTGCTCGGCGTAGAACAGCATCCGCGGCTCGGTGCCGGGGTCGCGGTCGTCGACGAGGATTGCGCCCCGCCGCAGCAGGTCTCGGTGGCGTTCGAGTGTGAGGTCGAGCGTCGCGTCGAGCAGCGGATGTCCCGGGCAGATGAACGCCGCCAGCGGCTTGCCCTGCGGCGAGATCAGGTCCTTCTCGAAGACGACCCGCTCATAGCGCCGCAGCACCGGCTCGCCGAGGCCGATGATCCGGTCACGGTCGCGAATCGGCGCGGGCACGTTGGTGATCTGGTAGCGCCGCGACTCGCGTTCGCTCATCTTGCCGCCCAGCCGGCGGAAGGCCTCGCGGAAGAACTCGTCGATGTAGTGCGGCTGCAGCCGACGGGCCTCGGCGCGCTCCATGTCCTCGCGCACGCTGGCCACGCGGCTGGCGTCCATGATCTCCGGCGCCAGCACCTTGTCCTCCATGAGCTGTTCGAGGTGCGGCCGATCAATCGCGTTCTCAATGACCATGTTGAGCCGCTCGCGAACCTCGGGTTGCTCGCCGTGGCGGATCGCCTCGATCAGCAGGTCGCGCAGCGGTCGGCCTTCGAAGTCGAGCTTGCCGAGCACGTCGAAAACCTGTCCGCCCAGCGCCGTTCGCGCCTGCTCGATCTTCTCCAGCAGCGTCCGGTAGACATCGCCCTCGCGCGTCTCGTTGGCGACGAGGTTGAAGAGATAGCAGATCTCGGTCTGCTTGATTCGGTGGATGCGGCCGAAGCGCTGCTCGATCCGGTTGGGATTCCAGGGCAAGTCGTAGTTCACCATCAGGTGAGCGCGCTGCAGGTTGATGCCTTCGCTGGCCGCGTCAGTGGCGAGCAGCACCTGGACATCGGTGTCGTGCAGGAACCGCTCCTGCGCCTTCTGCCGGTCCTCGCGCCCAAGTCCGCCATGAATAACCGCCACCGCTTCGCTGCGCCCGAGCAGTCGGTTGGCGATGTTGTCGTAGAGATAGCTGAGCGTGTCCCGGTGCTCGGTGAAGATCACGATCTTCTGATTACGCGACGGCTTCGGCGGAGGGAGCGGGCCTGATCCGTAGGGTCGGGAGTCCTCAGCCACGCTCTGCCCCGTCGACAGGTCGAGTAGCGCGGTCAGCGTGGAGGCAAGTTGCTTCCACTTGGTGTCGCCACTGCGCTTGACGTCAACCGCGAGACGTTCCAGGCGTCGCAGCGTCGCAATCTCGGCCTTGAGTTCGGCGATCGTGCGGGACGCGGTCGCCTGGTCGAGGATGGTCCGGCCGAGTTCTTCAATCTCGTCCTCCGGCGCGTCGTCGAGTTCATCGAGGTCGTCCAGATCGTCGTCGTCAAGCATTGGCATGGCATGGTCGAGCGATTCGGCTCCGCGTTTCATCACCTCAACTTCTCGCTGTCGGCTCTCAAGCCGCTCGCGGCGCCGGCGCAGCGACTGGAGAATCGCCTCAGGCGAGGACGCGAGCCGCCGTTGGAGGACCGTCAGCGCGAACCCGATCGTTCCGGCCCGCTTGTCGTTGTTGAGCTTTTCCGCGCGGTTGAACTCCTCACGGACATAGTCGGTCACTTCCGCGTAGAGCCGAGCCTCGGGCGGCGTAAGTTCGAATGGCAACGTGTGCGCGATTCGCTCCGGGAACAGTGGTCGTCCGTCGAACTTGAGCAGCTTCTCCTTGACCATTCTGCGCATGAGGTCGTCGACCTCGACGCGATGCACGCCATCGCGGAAGCGCCCCTCGAAACGGTCGCCGTCTAGTAAGGCGAGGAAGAGCTGAAAGTCCGTCTCCTTACCGTTGTGCGGCGTCGCGGTCATCAGCAGGAAGTGCCGAGTCAGCTGAGACAGGAGTTGGCCGAGCTGGTAGCGCTTCGTGTACTTGACCTCGCCGCCGAAGAACGACGCCGACATCTTGTGCGCCTCATCGCAGACCACGAGGTCCCAGCGGCAGTCTGGCGCCTGCAGCTTGGCCTGAACGTCTTCGTCGCGCGCCAGCTTGTCCAGCCGCGCGATCGCGAGATCGGTCTCGGCAAACCAGTTGCCCGTTCGCGCAGCCTCCAGCTTGTCGTTGGTCGCGATCTCAAACGGCAACTGGAACTTGCGAGAGAGTTCGTCCTGCCACTGCTCGACGAGGTTCCCTGGACAGACAATCAGGCAGCGCTTGAGGTCGCCGCGTGCGATCAGTTCCTTGATGAGCAGCCCCGACATGATCGTCTTGCCGGCGCCAGGGTCGTCAGCCAATAGGAATCGAAGCGGTTGTCGAGGCAGCATGGCCTCGTAGACGGCCGTGATCTGGTGGGGGAGAGGGTCGACGTCGGAAGTGTGGACTGCCAGCAGAGGGTCGAATAGGTGAGCTAGCCGAATCCGCTGGGCCTCGGACACGAGTCGAAACAGTTCGCCGTCGCCGTCGAAGCTCCAGGGCCGACCTTCTTCGACCACTTCGAGGCGTTCCTCGTCGTCCCTGTAGAGAAGCACGCTGTCGGGTCGGCCAGAGGTGTCCTTGAAAGTGAGCTCAATCGCGTCGGAGCCGAACCACTGGACGTTGACGACAGTCACAAGACCGTCGGGAACGATGCCGCGAACGGTCGCATTTTGCGCCAGGTCCTCAAGTCGATCGGCCATACCCACTCTTCCTTTCTGTGCATGTGAGAACGGTAGCGGTCAGAGCCAGCCAGATGTGGCGCACATCGCCCGTGCCACAGCCAGTGCTTCGGAAGGTCGCTTCGAAGACGGGACAACTCTAGCGTCGGCGGCCTCACACTGAATGGCAAGCAAGTTCTGGTACTGACAGAGGACTAGCACTTAGAGCGACTTAGAGATACGTGCGCCCACCCGCACTCCGATAGCGACATGGTGCTCGAGGGTCCCGCTTCTAGCTTCGCAACTCCGGCCAGTCTCTGGTAAGGTTTGGCAGCGTGTCCTGTGCTCCGGCGGCCACTTACGCAGGATTTGCCAAAGAAGGAACCACCTCCGACATGCCGATAAACGACTTCGAATCCCTTCTCGAATCTCTCCCGATGTGCGATCCCTTTCCGACTGCCTCTCCCCTACCAAATGGAATACGACGCGTAGCCAATGCAGTTCCCAACTACATCCCTGCAGCGCTCGCTCACGTGACCTCACCTGATTCGGACGGACCCGATCAGATCCTCATCATTTCCGCTCCCGGAGCAGTGGGCAAGACCACCTTGGCAGCAGAACTGGCCCATCGAAGGAAATCTCTTCTATGGGACCTTGCCTCTGCATCTGAAATCGCGGCGAACTCCCTCCAGGGGATCCTGCACGCGACCTTGGAACCAGGGCAGCTTGACGACTATCTAGAATACCTGGAAGCAGGCTTGCAATTCCTCGTAATCGACGCATTAGACGAAGGCCGAGCCAAAGTCAACGAGAATTCGTTCCGACGATTCCTAGAGGATGTCGCAAGCCTTGGGCAACGCTCAGCCGGGCCCTCGTTCGTCCTCTTCGGCCGCACTGACATTGCAGAGACCACGTGGTTTGTACTCTCCGAACAAGGGGCGAACGTACGGATGCTCTCCATGTCGGCATTCAATAGGCAGCAGGCCAACGATTACATCGACCACCACCTCCATCCCATTCAGCTGACAGTGCCTTTACGTCAATGTCGTGACCTCATCTTCGACAACCTCGCATTCTCTGTCAGTGGAGACAACGACTCCGATGTTTCCAGTGACTTCTTACACTATCCTCCCGTCTTGGATGTCATCGCAACCTTGCTGAAGGAGGAGTCGAACCCACAGAGACTAAAGAACGACCTCACAGAATCGGCATCCAACTATGAGAAGGAGGCCATTCACCTCCTGAACACCGTCATGGACCGCATTATGCTCAGAGAACAGGAGAAACTACTCCCTGCCATACGCCATGCGCTCGAGAGTCATGCTGCAGCCTCCCAGTGGTCTGACTGGCCGACTCTCTACACTAATGATGAGCAAGCGAAGCGTATATTGGGTCGCGTCCTGGACGAACCCATCGACTCGACTCCGGCGGGCCTACCACCGCAGCTACATGCGAGATATCAGGACTCCGAAGCTCTGGCTACCGGTGTCCCAGAGCATCCCTTCCTGCAAGGCGTCGATCGGTTCGCCAATCGCGTGTTCGAGTCCTACCTCTACGCGCGCGCCTTGCACGGAGAGTTCGGGCAGGGCGCTGCCAATGCCGTAGGTACCAGACTAGCAAGCCGCACCTACCTACCGACTCGACTGCTCGCCGCTTTCTATCTTGCAAAAGCATCCGAGGACGGCACCACTCCCCGCTCGATTGCCCCAGAACATCTCGGAATCGTCTATGACTCCTTAGTCAGCGACGACTCGACTCACAGCTTGGTTCGGCTCACGGTTGACGGCTCCGATCCAGCAACAGGAGAGGATGAAGGACCGCTTGAAGCAGAGGTCGATTTCGAACTCATAAGATTCGACGACGCTGGCGCCGTCATTGAACCACTTCAAGAGCCAATCGCCTTCGTTATGCCGCTATCCACCGAGTCAAACATCAGATTCACCACAAGTTTGAGGGAAGCTCATATCACAGTGCCTTGCACAGTTACCCTCGGGAACTCCGAAGGAGACTTCACTGCAACTCCAGGAGTCTACATCGCTGCGAGAAGCTTGGTCCTAGACACGGAAGAGCTGATAGTCAAGGGCCGGTCTAGTAGGACCGTAGAGGATGGCGATGATCTCGTCGTTCTTGAGGCAAGACAGTTCGACGGTCATGTTACCGCTCCCAGAGTTAGGGTGTACCCGGGCGGCCGACTGGCGGTGGATTGGCCAAGCGATGAACAATATCCTTGGCACGAGTACGCGACCCCTGCCGTCAGCGCCACAACTGACCACTCGGAAGACGTGGAAAAGGCTTACATGCGATTTAGACGAATTGCTACAACATTCCGATCGCATGGCAAAGTAGCGCTCGCTCGTACGAGGTACAAGGTTGAACATCAAAGGGTCTTGCAGGGTGATTTGGGTCAGGCGCTATTGGCACGTCTTACACAGGACGACGTCTTAACGCTAGATGAGGAAGGCAAGAGGTACTTCTGGAACGCAGAGAGGGCCGACACTCTGCTCGGGGTTTCATGGCAGGATCTTCGAACGGGGCAGATGCCTGCACGACTCAGCGAATATCTTGCATCATTCGTTCAACAGCAGTAGCGGACATTGCCGGGCAATCCCTGGCCTCAAGTAGGAAGGCAGCTACTACGCCAAACACCTGCTAGCGATAGTGCATCCATACCGCACTTTCAGTTTTGAGAGAGGCAATGGCATTTTGCTAAGCCTGAGAATCGCAGAAGCGGTCTGTTGAGCGTGTGAGAGCCGGTCCGATTGCCAGTCTGTCGTTGGGACACTAACGATCTGCTGGGCAAACCAGTCCGCACCGTGGCCGACTCGGGCGAAGGCGGTGCACAGGTTCCCTTACGTACCGGTTCCTTTGATGAGAGCGGGGACGGATGCCCTGGGCACTGCTTGAGCTGCCTCAGGCCGCGTCTCCGGGGTAGATGCGCCGATCACGACTGCTCCGATTTCCGGTATCATGTTTCGAACATCCATACACCATGCTGGCCCTGTTGATCGCGAATCTTCTGCATGGCCGACCCTCAGACCAACTGGGGCACCAGCTAAGGAAGGAATGCCAAGTGGTAGGCAAAGCCGCACGAACCCCGGTCGCGCTCTACGCGCGAGTCTCCAGCGAGCGCCAGGACGTCGATCTCTCCGTCGCCGCACAGCTTCGCGCCCTGCGCGACTTCTCAGACCGGCACGGCTACGTCGTCGCACGCGAGTACATCGACGAAGCCGAGAGCGGCCGTGATGCGGATCGGCCGCAGTTCCGAAAGATGCTGGACGAGGCCTCGGAATCCAATGCGCCCTTCGAGGAAATCCTGGTCTGGAAGTTTTCGCGCTTCACCCGCAAGCGCGAACACGCAGTCGCCTTCAAGTCGATGCTGAGGCGGCGAGGCATCCGAGTCACTTCCATCACGGAGCACGCCGACGACTCTCCCACGGGGAGGTTGATGGAGGCGATCATCGAGAGCGTGGACGAGTTCTACTCGGAGAACTTGGCGCAGGAAGTCCGGCGCGGCATGCGCGAGGCCGCTTCCCGGGGGTTCTTCATGGCGCCGGTCGCGCCCTTCGGATACCGGCGCGTGAAAGTCCAGGATGGCGCCAAAGAGAGACCCAAACTGGAAATCGACGAATCCGCCGCTCCGGTCGTGAAGGAGATCTTCGACAAGGCGCTACGCGGTCACGGGCTGAAGGACATCTGCCGCGACCTCAACGAGCGTGGAATCACCAACAGAGGCCGTCGCTGGCAGCGGGCCAGTCTGCACAAGCTCCTGGTCAACGAGGCGTACACCGGGACGGCTGTATGGGGAAAGACCAATCGGGGAAAGAAGGTATCCGACCCGGTCCGGGTGGAGGGAGCGTGGCCCGGCATCGTCTCGCGCGAGCTGTTTGACGCCGTTGGAAAGGCGATGCGCGAGCGGGCGCCCGCGATGCGCCCGCCAGCGCGCGTGGGTAGCAAGTTCCTCCTCAGCGGACTGCTGCGCTGTGGAGTCTGCGGCAGTCCCTTCAGCATCCAGAGCGCGCGGAGCGGCAAGTTCGCCTACTACGTCTGCAGCAAGCTCATGCGCGAGGGCGCCGGCGCGTGCGAGTCGCGCTACATCAACGCGCCCAAGGTCGAAGGATTTGTCGTCGACAAGATCAAGGAACGCATCCTCACCGATGATACGATCACGGAACTTGTGACGCTCGTCGCTGAGGAGGTCGATCAGGTGGCCGGCGAGTTGGGCGGCAAACTAGAGGCCGTCGAGGGCGAGCTAGCAGATGTTCGCAAGCGCCTCTCGCGACTCTATGAGGCACTGGAGACCAGCGACCTAACGATGGAGATTCTTTCACCGCGCATCTATTCGATGCGCCACCGCGAAGAACAGCTCATGGCTGCGCAGGAAGACCTGAGCCGCCAGCTTGAGAAGCGACGCGTCGATCTGCCAAGCACCGAGGAGATCACGGAGTACGTCGCGGACTTCCGCGAGTTCCTCCAGCAGGGCACCTTCCCCGAGCGGAAGGCGCTGATTCGCAACTTCGTCCAAGAGATCGAAGTGGTCGGCGATCAAGCGACTCTGACCTACACGATTCCAATGCCTTCGGACGGGGTGAGGAAGGAAGAAACGTCCGTTCTCTATTTCGCCAACTCTGGCCTACCAAACGGCACTCCCAAGTCCCTGACCCCGCTCAGGGACCCGCCCTCTCCCCTCTCCCCCCGCGCCGCGCGGGGGGAGATGTCTCGTAGAGACAGAGGGGGCTCCCGCCACGCCGAATCCCCAGTCCCTGACCCCGCTCAGGGAACCGATACCTGTTCTCTCACCTGCTCGAACGTGGCGAGCGACTAGCTCGTCCTCGGACGTTGTTTCCGCCTCCAGCTATCGCTGAACTGCTACCTCCACTGCAGTCGATACTGCTTGCACCACTCGCGGTATTGGTACGCGCGAAGCAGAACCAACAGTGGGAGATTCTCCACGACAGTCCCGTCACGGAATGCCGAATACTGCTTGCGGGTATCGAGACGAACATGTTACTCTCAGCAGGCACCAGAAAGGCTCGGAAATGCCATCGACACCAGACAACAGACGACCCTACGCGTCCGTCTCGAGCGTCCTCGCGGTCATTGACAGGGCGCGGACGATGAATCTGCCAGACTCCATCGATGTGGGCTTCATGAACGTGGCCGGGGTTGAAGGCCAAGCCGTGCCTCGTACCAGAGATACACTGGCGTTTCTGGGTCTCATTGACGAGACTGGTTCGCGGACTCCGGCCTTTGAGGACCTTGCCAACGTGCCCGACTCTGAGTTCCCTGAACGCCTTCGAACTGTGGTCGAAGTTGCCTATTCGAAGGAGCTCTCGCTCATTGATCCGAAGATTGACGACGCGGACAAGATCAGAGGTGTGTTTCAGAAGTACACGCCGAAGTCAACGACGGGAAAGATGGTATCTCTGTTTCTTGGTCTCCTTCGGGCTAGCGGTATGGAGCTCAAGGACGCGCCTCCGACACGATCATCCGTTTCATCTACCACGAAGAGAGAAGCGAGTACGCGATCAAGGCGTACATCGAGCCGGTCTAGCCGAGGGTCTCGCGAGTCCTCTTCCGACGTTCCGTCGGTTCTAGTCCACGGTATCTCAGAGTCGGACATCCTCTCCTTCAAGAAGAAAGCCGACTTTGACAGCACCTGGCAGGCCCTTGGCAGCCTCATATGGCTGAGGCTTCATCGAGAGGATCCCGAGCAACCGGAGCTGCCGCTCTCGCTGCCGTCTGGGATAGAGAGGAAAACACAGTGACTGACAAGAAAGGCCAGCGGAGCCACTGCCACTTTGCGGGAAGCATGGCTCCACTGGCCGGTAGACACCGAGAGGAATCCTCCCGATGAGAGTCAAGCGTACACGCCGTGCCACGTCCCGGACGGAGCGCAAGCCGGACGGTAGTGAGATAGTCGAGCGATCTGAGGAGGAGTCCTACGAGGAACAAGACGAGCCTCGGAGATCCGTGTCTCGTGTTCTACCACGCTTACGCGCCCCAGGCGGTTCCTCGCTCAGAAGGCTGATTGGCCGGATTTCAAGGACAGTAGGCACCCTACTGCTTGCAAACTGTGTGAAGAGTCTCTTGGGCTGGCTAACGGGCCTCGTTGGTTGAACAGCCCCTGTGGCGGCGTGTCGCTCAACTGACAAATCTGGCGTCAGGCGGACGGGCCTTGCCGCCGTGGACCGACGGCTCGGCGCACCACTTGGCGGCGAGGCGGCGGACGCCCTCGTAGACCGACTCGTCGAATCCGAGCATGTCGCACATCACCCGACGGTCGAGCAGCGCGCGGTTGGAGTCGGCGTCGGCGAGGTATGCCGGCTGGAGGTCCCGCTCGCGGAAGTCGTTGAAGATGCCCTCTGCGGTCGCGAGTTGATCATCGCTGAGTTCGCGGAAGTCGAGGATTGGGAGTGATTCGACCGAGGTAATCGTAATGACTCCGCGACCGGCAACTTGACGATTTGAGTGCCACCACTGACCGACCAGACCCAGAGTACTGTTGCCCCAAAGGGCGAACGCGAAGTCGAAACGCTCGTGGCTGAAGCTGACACTGGGCCATGCTCGACCCCCGACCGTCTTCTGTTCGGTGATTGCAACGGATAGCGGCTGAGAATTGAAGCGAAAGTCGAGGTTGATGTGCGTGCGGCTCGCTTGCGCCCACACTCCAACGGCTTGCGCTTCCATTCCTTGTCGAACAATCAATTGTGCGTCAGGGTCACATACAATCCGCTTTTCCTTCAGATGGTTGTGATTCCAGAGCGAAGGATATGTAGCAGTCTCGCTGGGAGGCGCTTTCTTGAATGGCGCTTTAGCTCCGGCTATGTTCACATGGTATGTCCCTCGCTCGCCCAACACAGCTAGGATGTCGGTTGTTAGCTCAATCGCCGACGCGGTTCCTGGCAGCCACAGCTTTGACCGAGCGAGCGAGTATGCCGTCTGGGCAACTGCGTAGTCGACTACACGCACTGCTCCCCAGCCGTCAACATGACCGCAGTGCGGAGCAGTGATCGATTCGGCCGACCTGTCCCCTCCTATGAGGATGGCTGTTCCTCCAAACGGGCCATCTTCCAGAGTGCGCACAGGTTCAGTCGCAACTATGTGTTTGGCGATGGCATCCGCGTCGGCAAAGCCAGGCGGACGCTGATGCAGGGACGTGAAGTGCACCCGCTCGCTGCGCCTAACATCTGAGCCTTTGCGTCGTCGCGCCACGACCAGGCACTCCGCCATTCCCGTGTCCGAGCTGAATGACATGTCATCGCCGTTGGCGGCAATGCTGACCACGGTCGTGTCGGTGTAGTCGTTAGCCAGGAGTGTTCGCACCCCCTGCCAGGACACGCCGTTGGCAATCGAAAGCGGCAACACGAGTGCAAGCACACCCCCGGGCCGGAGCTTCTTGTTCGCAAGTGCAACAAATGCCGACGCAATACCGGCGTAGCCGTGATAGCAGGTGTCCTTCGTGTAGCGACTGAGAATGGCAGACATGTCCTCTTGCGTACCCAGCGTCGTGCCCAGTCCTCGGAAGTGCTTCACATAGTCGGACTCCCGTGCAGGTCCCTCCCAGTCTGACCCGGCGCGGGTGAACGGCGGATTCATGATCACGAGGTCAAAGCCCCCATCGGGGATTTCGACGGCCACCTGCGCTGCCGTCATCTCACCTTCGCTGCCAGTCTGCAGCGCTGGATCGCTCGTATTGAACAAGGTGAGCAGGTTTGAGGCCTTGAGCAGTTCGAGCGAGCCGATCTGAACGCTGCCGTCCTCCTGCCGGCCGTAGGGCATCGTATAGAGGCGCGACTGTTGGTAGCCGACGTCGGGCTGCACGCCCGCGAGCGTCGCGCCCGTAATGTGCACCGCCGAGGGCATCACGTCGCAGCCGTAGAGCACCTGCTCCATCATCGGCGCGTGCAGCTTCTCCGGGTCGCCGCCGGCGCGCTCGTGGCGGGCCGCGATCTGCTCGTAGACCGCGGATAGCAGTGCGCCGGTGCCGCAGGCGAAATCGCCCACACGAAGTTTGCTTACCGCCTCGGCATCGGACCAGTCGACCCCCTCGAGTTTGGCCACTGCAAGACGCGCCAGCAGCGCCGCCGATGCGGGCCGGGTGTAGAACGTCGCCAGGTACTTGCGATCGGAGATCAGGCGCTGGAAGATGCGCCCCGTCAGGTCGCGGGCGTTGTCGACGCCCGCGGCGTCGACCTCCTGCGCGGTGTCGCGCAGGACATCAAGGATCTGTTTGGCGGGGCCGGCCGGGAACTGTCGCAGCAGGTCGCGGGCGATGGCGAAGATGGGGAAGTAGTTGATCTTGAGGATCGCGTCCCAGGCGGTCAGGGTCTTGATCTGGGGATTGGGAACGTCGGGGCCGCAGACCTGCAGGAGCGGGTTGATGCCCTCGTGCATTCCGGCAATGCGTTCGTGGAAGATGAGCGCGTTGGCGATGATCGCGCAGGCCATGCGCCGGGTCTGCGGCACGTTGCGCATGCCCAACATGTCGGCCACGGAGCGAACCACATGCCGCTGTGTCTCGGCCATGCCGTCGAGGACGACGGCAGCCCGCTCGATCCCCGTCTGAAGCGAATCGGCTGCCTGGTCAACGGCCTTCTGAGGGACGGAGACGAGGCGGATCAGGTCGGCGAGGTCGTCAAGCCCACCCTCTAGCCAACCGGATACCGGGAAGCGCAGATGGTTGTCCTCCTCATCTCGTTCGTCGTAGAGAACGCAGTAGGAAAACGTCGCCGCTCGTAGCGCAGATTCGAGGTCGGCAGCGGACTTGAGCGCAGCTGGATAGCGCAGGGCTATGGCAGCTTCGATCGGTCGTGGTTGATCGACGATGTTCTTACCCAGCCGGCCCGTGGCGTCAGCTTCGCCGGTTCCCGGCACGAACTCGGCCTCGACCACAACTGGCGAACGGCCGGTGGCAGTGATCAAGTTGTCAATCTGGGCGCCGTGTTGGTCGGAAATGAGTCCGGTCTGCTCGGAGCGCACGAGGCAGGTCCGCATCATGCCCTGCAGGAGTTTGCCAAGTTCGGCGTTGACTGTGGGTTCGGTCTGGTTGGGCATGGCGACAGGATATTGGGCAGCAAGGGGAGAGGAGAAGGAGCGGGTTCCTGCGTGAAGCGGGAACTGTGGCGAACCCCCCTCTGTCACTACGTGACATCTCCCCCCGCCTGGCGGCGGGGGGAGAGGGGAAGCCGAGCGGGCCCCTGTGGGCAGAGGGGCTGCGAGGGGGCCTACTCGGGCAGGCTGAATGTGTCCGAGGGTGGGTCTGGGAAGGCGTCGGGCCAGAGCAGGCGGGCCAGGTCCTCGGCGCCGCGGATGTTCCAGTAGGACAACGTCGTGAAGTGCTTGCTCTCGACCACGTACACCGCGCCGTAGCGGATCGCCGGGACTTCGGCCAGCGCCTCGTGGTCGAGCAGGCTCTGGCGGAACTCCTCTGCGCCGAACTCGAGCGGTTGGGCGATCACGATGATGTCCGGCGCCATCGCGATCACGCCCTCGAGGCTGGTCGTCTGGTTGCCGGTGATCCCAGCGACTTCGGCTGCGTTGACGCCGCCCGCCGCGACGATCACGCCGCCCTCGGTCGAGTCGTCGCCCGCGACCCAGAGCGTGTCCGAGTACTGCGTCAGCGCCAGCACGCTCGGCTGCGAAGACCAGGCGCTGGTGACGGAGATCAGCGATTCGTAGCGTGCCTGGACCTCATCGGCGAACTCGAAGGCGCGCTCTTCCTCGCCGAAGATGTAGCCCATCAGCAGGATGCTGTTGATCCGCCCCTCCGGACCCTGGGCCAACTGCGTCTGGACCACGGGGATGCCGACCCGTTCCAACGCGTCGATCGCCTCGACCGGGAAGAACGGGCTGGTCACGACGACGTCCGGCGACTGGGCGACGATCACCTCCGGGTCGCGCGAGATCTCCGGCTTGTCCTGGACCAGCGCGGCGATGTTGGAGTAGGTCGCATTCTTGCTCACGTCGCCGACCGCGACCAGGCGCTCGTTGGGCACCAGCGCCAGCGTGACCTCGTCGTGTCCAATCGAGGCGGTGATGATCCGCAGCGGCTTGGCCGGGATGCTGACGACGCCGTTCAGCCCCTCGACCTCGCGCGGCCAGCCGCGGTTGCTGGGATCGACGATCCCGCGCACGCCTTCGAGCGTTCTCGCGCTCGACTGCAAGGATTGCGTCTGCTGCGCTGCCGCTTGCTGCTCGGCCTGCGCTTGAGCGTCAGTCTGCTGCTCCTGCGCGGCCTGTTGCGACGCCTGGGCGTCGGTCTGCTGCTCTGCCGCTTGCTGAGCCTGCTCAACGGCGGCCTCCGCCTGTTGTTGCTGTTCAGCCTGCGCTTGCGGCTGTGCGACCGTTTGCGCTTGCTGCTCGACCTGCGGCTGCTCCTCCGCCTGCTCGTGCTCGGTCTGAGCGACGCTCTGCGGCTCAGGTTGTGCCTGCGGCGACTCGGCCGCAGAACAGGCCACCAGGACCGGGCCGACGACGAGTACCGCCAGCCATCCGGTCCAACGCAATGAGAACGATCGCAACATGCCCAAATCCCTTCGGCTCCGCCGGAGGGTTGGGTTCGATCTGACCGGAGCATGCGCCCGGAGATCGAGGGACCTCTCTGAAGCGGAGAGTTGTCACCTCTCGTCCAGGCAGGTCTCCTGGCTTACGGGTGGAGGTCCTGGCCGAGCCCTTCCCATCGACGCTTGGGCGGTCGCCCTCGCGCTCAACAGTGGGCGTCAGCTCTCCATTCTGCTCACTCAATCGAGCGAGCCCCGCTTACAGTGGCGCTACCGCGTCGGAATCTCACCGACTTCCCTATTCTCCCGGGACGGGCACCTGGACGAATACTGCTGCGCCCAAGCCTAGCATCGAACCTCGCCAGGCAACGGCCGACACCGCACTTCGCCGCCGCCGCCGATCAGTCGCTGTCGATGGATCGCACGCAGGTCCCTAGGCTGCGAGCACGCCTGCGCCGCGGCCCACTCGACCCGTTCCGCATCTGCATCGAACAACACTCCGACGACCGTGCCACTGTGCGCGATGTTGACGCCGACCGCGCCGACCGCGTCGGCCGCGTCGGCCAATGCGAAGACCTGAGGCAGCTCTGCATCCGACGCTCGACCCAGCGCGGCGGCGGAGGCGGCGACCGACGCGACAACATCAGCGGTGCTGCTGGCCATGCCTTTGCCTCGCGAAATCGGACTCTCGAGGCTCAACGCCGCGTCCAGACCGTTGATGCCGAAGCGCCTGAGCGTCAGGTCCAACGCACGGACCGCCTTCGGGCAGTCGCTCGGACCGCTGACCTGGCCCGCGCCCTCGCTGAGTGTGACCGTCGCCGTGGCGGTAGAGATCGATGGGGCACGTCAACATGACGTGCGAGTCACCGAGCAAGCCCTGGGCCAGCTCACCACATGAGGCCAGTGCCCGGGCGACGCCTCGCATCTCTGCACCCACGCTGGCAGCCTAACGGCCGCTCCAGCGACACGTTAGTCGGCGTCGGCAATGACAAGCGACGCGACGTTGGCTAACAGCCACGCCGATGCTGCGCATAACTGCAGCCAGTCTCCGCCGGATTCGAGCCCGTACGTGAGCATGCTTCCGATCCAACAGAAGCTGGCTACTGTCTGTCCGAGCCAGGAGAGACTCCGGGCCTTGACAAGTCTGCCGCGCATCGAGCCATGGGCGAGCGCCCGTTTCTGGTGTTCCATCAACATACGCACTGCTCGCCGCAGCAGGAGAGGTCATCGAGATACATGCCCCACTTGCGGTACTCTTCGAGGTTCTCCGCGGGCAAACCCAGAGATGTGGCGATCGCCTTGGCGACGACGGCGAATCGCTGCCGGTACTTGAAGATGAAACAGAAGATGTGATTCTTGTGCCGTACCGCTGGGCCGCAGAGGAAGATCCCCGGCACAATCGTCGACTCATCGTTCTCGCTCAACAACAAGGAGCCGTCTTCGCGTTGCTCAAAGAGGTCGGCAACGAGCTTGTGACTGCCTTCGAATCCGGAGGCCAGGAGCGGCGGCACGGGAGTGCGGAACCTCCGCCCGTCCGCGGCCGTCACTTCATACATGCCGTCGACGCGGGTCACAGACTCGACTGCAGTGTTGGGGAACAGTTCCACCTGCCCAACAAACGGGTGCTCATGCATCCGTTCGAGTGTGAACGGCGACAGCGCAATGCTGGGATCGGAACTCTCGCTCTCCCAGGGAGCGTCGATGTCGAACACTCGCACCCGCTTGTCGCGGTAGGCAAGGTGGTACGCCGCGTCGATACCGCTTTCATAGCCACCGACAACTATGAAATCGTCTCCGTCGAGCTCGTCATAGCTTGCGACGGTTGCGGTGTGGCGGCAGCGATCGCTGCCGGCAAACCCGCCCATGCGTGGATACTGAAACTCGCCGGCCGCCCAGATCACATGCTTCGCTTGCAGCGTCTCGTCGGCCGTATCGATCTGGAAGCCGCCGTCAACTTGCATTACGGTCAATACATCGGTGTGCTCCCGAACGGGCAGTTCGAAGAAGCGTGCAACTCCGCGCACATACTTCGCGTAGTCATCGCCCGTCGGGTGCTCGACTTCCAGGCTATACGCCGGAGACGTGCCCATGGCGATCGAGTTGAGATCGAGCATGCCAATCGAATTGGTGGTGTATGAGGGTGTGATGAAGCGAGTCTCGGCTGGCCATGAGGCGAACGAGGCGCCGACCGTGTGACGCTCGAGCACGACGAAGTTCTCGACGCCGGCGTGTGTGAGCGTCACTGCCGCGCCGACGCCTGCAGCGCCTCCGCCGACGATCACCACGTCGTAGACGTGCTCACTGCTCTTGCGGGTCATGGGGAAATCGATCTAGGCGGACTGTGGTACTCCTATGGGCCCGTCCGCAAGGCCTCCAGCGCCGCCGCTGCTCCTGATCGGCGGCACGCATGGGCGTTCAGTGCCGGGCATCCTCCCGTCCAGTCCGAATCTAAGGTAGCGCACGCACCGGCACTGTCTGTCGCCTGAACAACGTCTCTCTCCAGTCCGCCAGCGCAGGTCACGACTCGGCAACGGAATCGATCTGCGGCCGGATTTCTGCGGCAAGCAGCTCAATCGACCGAATACCTTGCATACTCTGACAAATAACACATATCCTGCGCGATGCAGTCCTAGATCGCAGCCATGCCTCGATTCACGGCACATCGCGCGTTCATCGCCTTGGCAGGCGGGCAACTGGTCTCGACCCTCGGATCGGGCATGACCCGCTTCGGACTCGGTCTCTGGGTATTGAGCGATGAGGTCGGCGGCAGCGCGGCCGACTACACGACGATGCTCTTCGCGGCGATCCTGCCGCTCGGCGTCGCCTCGTTATTCGTCGGACCGTTGATTGACCGTTGGAATCGTCGCTGGGTGATGATCTTCGCCAACGCCGGAGCCTCGGCGCCGACGATTATCGTCGCCCTCCTCTACTTCTCCGACGCCCTCGAGGTCTGGCACCTGTACATCGCGCTGGTCGCCAACGGCGTTGCCAGCGCCTTCATCCTGCCGGCGCTCGACGCGAGCACGCCGATGCTCATGCCGCAGGCTCAGCTCGGGCGGGCGGCCGGCGTCACCCAGATGCTGCAGTCGTTCGAGATCATCCTGGCGCCGGTACTGGCCGTGCCGCTCTTCCTCGGCCTCGGCCTGGGCGCGGTGTTCGTTGTCGACTTCGTCACCTTCGGGATCAGCATCATCGTGCTCGGGCTGTCGGTGATTCCGCAACCGGCGCGGGTGTTGCAGGAGGCGGGCGAGTCGGTATGGGCCGAGTTCAAGTTTGGCGTGAGCTACCTCAAGGAACGGCCGCCTTTCCTGATGCTGATCTTCTTCGTCTCCGTCGCAATGCTGGTCATGCCGGGGATCGGCTACGCGCTGGCGACGCCGCTTTCGCTGGCCATCTCGGACGAAGCCGGCGCGGCAGCCGTGCTGACCTGCTTCGGCGTGGGCTCGCTGGTCGCCGGCGTGCTGCTCGCCGCCTGGGGCGGCCCGGCGCGGCGGATGAACGGGATCCTCGGAGCGATGGTCCTGGCCGGCATCGGCGGCGTGATCACCGGCGTGTCCGAGAGCCTGGTCGTGGCGGCGGCCGGCGTGTTCATCATTGGCGCGTCGTTCGTCTTCGCCATCGGCCTCAACCGCGTGATCTGGCAGGTCAAGGCGGCGCCGGAGGTGCTGGGCCGGGTCTTCGCATTGCGCGTACTGATTGGGGTCGTCGCGCAATCGACCGGGATCATCGTCGCCGGTCCCCTGGCCGACGGCGTGTTCGAGCCGCTGCTGGTCGAGGGCGGCGCGCTGGCGGGCAGCATCGGCGAGATCATCGGCGTCGGCGAGGGTCGCGGGATGGGCTTCATGTACATCCTCGCCGGACTGACGCTGATTGCGTTCGCTGTCGTCTCGTTCATCGTCCGGCCGATCTGGCGGCTGGAGGACGCCCTGGCCGACCAGCCCGCGCAGGTCGAGACGGAGGCGGAAGCCGAATCGTCTCTGTAGCGTTCATTACTTTCAGTAGTTGCAGAAAACCTTATCTTCGTCCCACAAGCCTCTGGATTGGCCTACCCCTTGACCCCGTTCTCCAACATTCGCGTGTCGCGGCGCGTGTTTCTGCGTGCCGCTGCGTCCGCAGGTGTCGGCGCGACAGCGCTCGCGCTCGTCGGCTGCGGCGACGATGACGACGATCAATCCGCGCCGGCTGCGGCCGATGTGCAACAGGATCAGCAACAGCAAGCCCAGCCGTCTACGCAGCCTCAGGCGCAGCAGCAAGATCAACAGGCGGCCGCGCAGCAGGTTGCCCAGCAGGTTGCCCAGCAGGTTGAACAGCAAGAGCAGGACGCCGTTGAGCAGGCCGTCCAGCAGCAGCAACAGCAGCAGGCGATGGTCGCCGAGACGACCGGCGGCACGCTGCGCTTCTCCGCCCTGGGCGGCGGCGGCAGCGCAATCGACCCGCGCAACATCTACTCGGTGCTTGCCTACCACTCGATGGCGTCGGCCTTCGACTTCCTCGCGCTGCACGGCGAGGACGGGCTCGAACTCGGCGTCGCCCGGAGCATGACGCCCAATGAAGACGCCACCACGTGGACGATCCACCTGCGAGACGACGTGCGCTTTCACGACGGCCGCCCGCTCCACGCCGAGGACATTGCCTTCTCAATCCGATTCCTGGGCGACTGGGAGACCAGTCCGTACTTCGCTGCGGGATGGGCTGATGTCGACTTCGAGAACATGACCGCGGTCGACGATCACACGCTCGAGATACCGTTGTTCCGACCGCGCGCCGACTACCTGGACGCGGCTCTGGCGCTATACACGCCGGTGATTCCGAATGGCATCGAAGATTTGATCCTGCCCAATGGCTCGGGGCCCTTCCGGGTCGCGTCCAACGACCAGGCCGATGGCGTCGAGCTGATCCGCAACGAGGACTGGTGGGGGCCGGCGCCCTCGCTCGACGGCGCCGTCACGATACCGATCAACGACTCCAACGCGCGAATCAACGCGCTCAAGTCCGGCGAGATCGACTTCGCCTACCAGCTCACTCCCGCGATCGGGTTGGCCGAGCAGGACAATCCGGACATCATCGTCGAGCGTTCGACGCTTGGTTCCACCGGCCTGGGCTTCTCGATGAACACGTCGTTCCCGCCCTTTGACGACCCGCGACTGCGCGAGGCGATGAAACTCGTGATCGACCGCCAGCAAATGGTCAACGGCGTGTTGCTCGGTCAGGGCGAGATTGGCAACGACCTGATGGGACTGGGCATGGTCGGCTACAACGACCGACTGCCCCAACGCAGCCGCGATCTAGAGCAGGCAACCGCGCTCTTCGCCGCTGCCGGTATCTCCGAGCTCAGTCTGAGCGCATCGGAGGTCGCTCCTGGTCTGTTGGCGGCCAGCGAACTTCTGGTCGGTCAACTGGCCGAAGCCGGCGTCGCGTTGACCATCGAAGAGATCCCGCCCGACGCGTTCTTCAGCGACTTCGCCCGCATCCTCTCGACGCCGCTGCAGACCATGTACTTTGTCAACCGTCCGCCGACGGTGCATCTGCCGTCGTTCCTGGGCAGCACGGCCACCTTCAACCCGACCGCGTTCGCCACGCCCGAGTTCGACGAGGCCCTGACGGCCGCGCAATCGACTGTTGACGAAGCCGCTCGCGACGAACACCTGCTGCGCGCCCAGGAAATCGAATGGGCCGACGGTGGCTCAATCGTTTGGGGATACAGCCCGATGATCCTGGCCTACGCCCCCAACGTGACCAACGTCAACCTGGTCAGCGACGGCCTCGTCAAGTTCCAGGACATCGTCCTCAGCAGCTAACGCCTGGGTCGGATGGGGCCGATGACCGCGGGACTGCACAGCGCCGCTCGCTACGTCGTCTGGCGAATGGCGACATTGGTCGCGACGCTGTTAGCGGTCAGCATCATCCTGTTCGCTGCGGTCGAGTGGCTGCCCGGCGATCCGGCGCAGCAGATCCTGGGGATCAACGCGACGCCGGAGCGACTCGACGTCCTGCGCGAGCAGCTCAATCTCAACGATCCCGTTCCGGTTCGTTATGGACACTGGCTCTGGTCGACGCTGCAGGGCGACCTGGGCGAGTCGGTCCGCACCAATCAACCAGTCGACGCAATCATTAGTCGGCCGGCGCTCAATACGGCCATGCTGGCCGTGACCGCGTTTGCCGCAATTGCGGCAGTGGCGCTGGTCCTGGCGGCGCTGGTCGGCATGCGCGATGGATCACGGACCTCGACGGTCATCTCTGCGACCACGTTGAGCGCGGTGTCGGTGCCCGAGTTCATCATTGCCGGAATCCTGATATCGGCCGTCGGACTTGAACTCGGCTGGCTGCCGGCGGTCTCGCTAGTGCCCAGCGACGGCACGCCGTTTTCGAGACCGGAGATTCTGGTGCTGCCGGTGATCTCGCTCAGCATCGTCGGCGGCGCCTACGGAGCGCGCCTGATCCGCGCGGCAGTCGCCGACGCGGCGCGGATGCCCCACGTGCAGGCCGCGCGTCTCGCCGGACTCAGAGAGTCGCGCGTGCTGATCCGACACCTGCTGCCTTCCGCGATTCCGACGACGGTCCAGGTGCTGGCGTTCATGGTGCCGTTCCTGGTCGGCGGGGCAGTCGTGGTCGAGCGCACCTTCGCCTTTCCCGGTCTCGGTTCGCAGCTCGTCGATCGGGTCGCTCTGCGCGACGCTCCGGTGATCGAGGCGATCGGACTGATCCAGGCGGCGGCCGTGATCATCGGCTTCCAGGTCGCCGATGCAGTGGGGTTCTTCGCGTCCCCGGAGCGGAGAACGGCGGGATGACCTCATTGGCCGGCCAGGACATCCTCGCAGTCGGCGAGAAGCGAGCACGAACGGCACGCCTCTCCCCGATCACGATCGCGCTCTCGGCGCTGCTGCTGGCCGTGCTGTTCATTGCCCTGTTCGGTCCCCTGATCGCGCCGCACGGCAAGGGCGAGGTCACGTCGCTTCCGTTCGACCCTGAGGTCGGCGTGTTCGGCACAGAGCACCTCGGTCGCGATGTGTTGTCGCGCATCCTGCACGGCGGCAGGCCAATCGTCATCATTCCGGTCGTGGCCACCGCGCTGGCCACCCTGATTGGCGGAGTGCTGGGCGTCGCCGCGGCCGCACTGCGTCGCGACGACGTGATCATGCGGGTGATGGACGTGTTTGCCGTGATTCCGTCGATCCTGGTCGCCCTGGTGCTCTTTCACCGCTTTGGCGCACAGCACTGGGTGCTGGCTCTGGCGGTGATCATCGCCTCGATTCCGTTCACGACTCGCTACGCCCGCGCTGCCGCATTTCCGATCATCCAAAGCGGCTACGTTGAGCAGGCGCGCATGATTGGCGAAGCCGCGCCGACGATCTTGTTCCGCGATGTGCTGCCCAATCTCGTCCGGCCGCTGCTCGCCGACGCCGGGCTGCGCTTCATCGGCGCGATTTATCTGGTAGCGGCGGCGGGATTTCTCGGCTTCGGTCCGCCGCCGCCTTCGACCGATTGGGGCTCGATGATCTCCGAGAACATCGGCGGCGCCGGGCTCAATCCGTGGGCCACAATCGCGCCGTCAGTCGCCGTGCTGTTGCTGACGATTCCGGTGAATCTGCTTGCCGACCGATTTGCGAGGCAGGTCGCCCGATGATCGAAGTACGTGATCTCGACATCCGCGGCCGCCTGGATGCGCAGATCCTTAGCGGCGTCAGCGTCGACCTGGAGCCGGGCCAAACAGTGGCAGCCGTGGGCGGGTCCGGCGCGGGCAAGACGACGCTCGGCCTGGCGCTCCTCGGCTTCGTTCGGCCGGGTATGCGCAAGGTGAGCGGTGAGGTGCGCTTTGAGGGTCAAGACCTCTTCGCCCTTCCCGAGTCCGAACTGCGCCGATTGAGACGTGAATCGATCGCCTATCTGCCCCAGAATCCGGCTTCGACCTTGACGCCGACGATGCGCGTCGACGACCTGGTCGAGGAGCG
This sequence comes from Dehalococcoidia bacterium, assembly GCA_965211635.1. Taxonomy (GTDB): domain Bacteria; phylum Chloroflexota; class Dehalococcoidia; order Bin125; family Bin125; genus Bin125. The sequence goes on along the minus strand of OZ242948.1, from coordinate 2,535,789 downwards.
CCGCCTGGCGAAGTCGGAACTAACGCAGGAGTTACTGGAGCTGGTCAATCTGCCGAGCGATCATTCTTTCCGCCGGCGCTTCCCGCACCAGCTCTCGATCGGCCAGCAGCAGCGGGTGGCCATGGCCCGCGCGATTGCCAATCAGCCGAGCCTGCTGATCCTCGATGAGCCGACCAGCTCGATCGATCCGACCACGCAGCGCCTGATGCTCTCGCTGGTTGACCGATTGCGGGACGAGATCGGTGCAGCGACGCTGCTGATCTCCCACGACCTGGCCTCCGTCGCTCGGATGGCGGACGAGGTGATCGTGCTGCGCAGTGGCGAGGTGGTCGAGCGCGGCGCGGCGCGGCGCGTCCTCGATGCACCGGACCACATCTACTCGAAGGCGTTGCTGGCGGCATCGCCCGACATCGCGGTCGACGAGCCCGCAGCGGTATCGGACGCGACCGAACCGACGCCCGTGCTTGAAGTGCGCGGTCTGTCGGTCCAGTTCAATCTGGGCCGGGGCCGAGGGAGACGTACGATTCGCGCCGCCCAGGATGTCGCGTTCGATCTGGCGTCCGGCGAGACGATGGCCCTGACCGGTCGCTCCGGCAGCGGCAAGTCGACGATCGCCCGCGCGCTGGTCGGCCTGCATCCACCCGATGCCGGTGAACTGCGGCTTGACGGATCGCCAATCCCCGCGCGCTTGCGTAGCAGGGACCAGATGCAGCGCGCGGCGATTCAGCTCGTGCCGCAGAATCCCGAGGAGTCGTTCAATCCTCGACGCAGCGTGGGTGACGGCATCTTGCGATCGATTCGCCACACGCGCGGCCTCGGCGGGTCGACGGCCACGGATCGCCTGGCGCAACTGCTGGACCAGGTCCAACTTGATCGGGCGCTGGCCAGGCGTCGACCGCACGAGTTGTCCGGCGGAGAGCAGCAACGCGCGGCGATCGCACGAGCGCTCGCGGCCGAGCCAAAGATCCTGGTCTGCGATGAGATCACCACGGCGCTCGACACGATCGTGCAGCGGCAGATCATCGACCTGCTCAAGCGAATCCAGAGCGAGACGTCGATCAGCCTGCTGTTCATCACCCACGACCTCGCGCTGGCGCACGAGTTCGCCCACCGAGTCGGCGTGCTCAGCGAGGGCAGGCTGGTTGAGATCGCCCCGATGGCGGAGTTCGTGCAGGATCCGCAGTCGGCGGAGTCGCGGGAACTGCTGGACTCCGCCGTTTCGCTGAGCCGCACACTCGCTGCTCGCCGACCCGAAGAAGACGAGTACCGCGCCGTCGCTGCGTCCTAGATGGAGACGACGTCCATGCAGTTTGGCCTGTTTCTCAACAATGGCGCCTTCGAGAGCGTCGACGATGCCGCTGCGCTCCAGCTCTCGGTCGATTCCGCCAGACTGGCGGAGTCGCTTGGCTACGACCGGCTCTGGGTGACCGAGCACCATTTCATCGACTTCGGCGTCTGCTCCCAGGCGCTGACGCTGGCCGGCTATCTGCTGGGAATGACTCAGCGCATCCGCGTCGGTACCGCTGTCGTGCTGGCCCCGCTGGTCCACCCGATCACGCTGGCGGAGCAGGCGGCCATCCTCGACCAGGTCAGCGGTGGACGGCTCGATCTCGGCCTGGGACGCGGCGGATACTCGCTCGACTACGAGGTGCTATCGGTTCCAACCGAGCGCTGGTCAGTGGGGATTGAAGCAGACGTGACAGCAGTGATTGACGCCCTGTCAAATCGCGAGGTCACCAGCGAGAATGAACTCTTCCCGTACCAGTCGGTGACCGTTCGACCGCGGCCTCGAACACAGCCACATCCCCCCGTGTACGTCGCAACGGCCACGTCGGAAGCGGTCGAAGTCGCCGCGCGCCTGCGCCTGCCGCTGCAGTTCTACTTCGCTTCCGATATCGAGAGCCGAGTCAAGACGATTGAGCTGTACCGCAGCTTCGCACAGGAACACGGCTGGGACGGTGAAATCGATCACCTGCACGCCATCCCCTGCCTGGTTGAGGACGACGAAGCGTCCGCCCGAGCGCGGATGTCGGCCGGGATGCTGGCGTCGTTCAACACCGGAAATCATCCGGGACTGCAAGACCCCAACCTGGATCTGGCGGAACGTGCCGAGATGACCCCAGCGCTCGTCGACAGCGTGATCGGACAGAGCCCGATAGGACCACCTGAGCGTGTGGTCGAGTGGTTCGACGAGTTCATCGACGCCACCGGCGCGCGCAACTTCGCCCTGTACATGGAGCCAATAGGCGAGCCGCCAGCGACGCTCGACTCGATTCGCCGTTTCGCCGCCGATGTCATGCCGCTGCTAAAGGCCGGCAACGGGGCGCCTGACGCTTCAGACGCATTGACCCCGGCATCGGCCGTAATCGACTGAGGAGCCACAAATGAGCACCGCAGAAGCAGCGAGCGCGCAGTTCGCCGATAGCGAGCAGGAGGCGAAGCCAGCGGGCTCCCAGGTAGGACGTCTGGTTGCGCCGCTGAAGCGGACGATCGCCGTTGCATGTCTGTTGCAGGCGATCAGCTCTGCGTTCGGCGTCATGCCATTCATCGCCGTCGCTGAGATCGGCCGCGTGCTGCTGGCGGAGGGTGCGACCGACGAGCGCAAAGCCTGGCTGATCGCCGGGCTCGGCGCGGGCGCGATGCTGCTCCAGTTCATGTTCAAAATGGCCTCGGGCGCGATCACCCACCTGGCCGACGTCGATTTCCAGTTCTACCTGCGACGCAACATGGCGGCTCAGCTCAGCACGGTGCCGCTGGGATGGTTCAACGACCGCAACGCCGGCGCGGTCAAGAAGGCGCTCGAGGACGACGTTTCAACCCTGCACCACATCGTCGGTCACTCGTACACCAACATGGTCGGCGCGGCGGTCACGCCCATCACCGCGCTGATCTACCTGTTCATCATCGACTGGCGGATGGCGCTCGCGGCGCTGATCCCGATCGTCGGCGGCGTCTTCCTCTACGCCTTCATGTATCGCGGCTTCAGCGAGAAGATGGTCGCCTACGACCAGGCGCTCGAGGACGTCAACGCCTCCTCGGTCGCCTTCGTCCAGGGCATCGCCGTGGTCAAGACGTTCGGCCAGGCGCGGCGCTCGTATCGTCAGTTCGTCGACCACGCGAACCGCTTCGTCGACTACTTCTGGGAGTGGGTCCGAGGCCAGATTCCCTGGATCTCCGCCGGCAACACGGTGATGTCGCCGATCTTCGCCATGGTCGTCATCCTGGCGATCGGCCTGGCCATGACCGCCGGCGGAGCGATTGAGGCGATCGACCTGCTGCCCTTCATCATCCTCGGACCGAGCCTGGCCGCCGCCTTCCTGACGCTGTCCTTCGCCCAGAACGACCTGATGCTCGCCCATCGCGCCGCCGATCGAGTCGCCGACGTGCTCGACACACCGTCCCTGCCCGAGTCTGAGCAAACCCGCGTACCTGTCGGCACCCGCGTCGTGTTCGAGAACGTCAGCTTCTCTTACGACGGCGAGAACGAGGCGGTCCGCGGCATCGACCTTACCCTTGAACCCGGCACCGTCACCGCGCTGGTCGGTCCGTCGGGCTCGGGCAAGAGCACGCTGGCACGTCTGCTGCCCCGCTTCTGGGACACCACCGAGGGGCGCATCACGATAGGTGGCGTGCCGGTCGATGAGATTAGCAGCGATGACCTCTACCGGCATGTTGGACTGGTCTTCCAGGACGTGCAGTTGCTGCGCATGTCAGTCCGCGACAACATCGCGCTCTCGCGCCCCGACGCGCCGCTGGATGAAGTCGTTGCGGCCGCCAGGACGGCCCAGATTCACGAGCGAATCCTTGAGTTGCCGCGCGGCTACGACTCGATCGCCGGCGAGGATGCGCTGCTCTCCGGCGGCGAGGCGCAGCGGGTCTCCATCGCCCGCGCTGTCCTCGCCGACGCCCCGATCCTGGTGCTCGACGAGGCGACCGCCTTCGCCGATCCGGAGGCCGAGGCGTCGATCCAGGACGCAATCTCCGAACTGATCGTCGGCCGCACGCTGCTCGTGATCGCGCACCGGCTGCACACAATCGTCGGCGCGGACCAGATCTGCGTGTTGGACCTCGGGCAGATCGTTGAGCGGGGCACGCATGACCAGTTGTTGGCGCTCGAAGGGACGTACCGCCGTCTCTGGGAATCGAGCCAGGTCGCGGAGGTGGTCGGATGATCTTCAAACTGCTGCAGCTTCTGCCCACGTCCCTGCCGCACGGACGCACGCTGCGAGCCAACATCTTCGGGCTCGCCCTCGAAGGCATCCTGATGGGGGTCGGCTTCGCGTTGCTGGTGCCACTGCTGCGAGCCACATTCGACGGCGACTACGACACCGCCTGGGTCTGGCTCGGCGGCATGGCCGGCGTGCTCGCCGCCTATGGGATCGTGCGCTGGATCACCCAGATGCTTGGCTTCATCTCCGCCATCAACCTGGCCAGAAGCTTGTTCGAGCGCCTGGGCGACAAGATCGCGCAGTTACCGCTGGGCTGGTTCGACGCCACCCGCGTCGGCAGCCTGGGTCGACTGACCAGCCAGGGGGTGATCGACGTCATGGGCGTCCCCGCCCACCTGTTGCGTCCGGTGGTCAACGCGTTCGTGACGCCGGTCACCGTGATCATCGTGATGTTCGCCTTCGACTGGCGACTCGCCCTGGCCGCCGCGATCACCGCGCCGTTGGCCTGGCTGGTCTATCGCTGGTCGACCGGACTCGTGGCCCGAACCGACCACCGACACGACGACGCCAAGGTCGACGCGTCCAATCGAGTGGTCGAGTTCTCGCAGGCGCAGGCCGTGCTGCGCGGATTCGGCTACGCGACCCGCAGCTTCAAACAGCTCGACGACGCCCTGCAGGAGCAACGCGACGCCGGCCGCGCCCAGTTGCTGATCGCGGCGCCCGGACTCGCCGGATTCGTGCTCGTCGTGCAGATGGCGTTCACCGTCCTGCTCCTGTTCGGACTCAACCTCGCGCTGGGCGGCGACATCGAAGTCGCCGAACTGCTGGCCATCCTGGTCCTCGCCGCCCGCTACGTCGATCCGATGATCGAAGCCGCCGACCTCGGCGGCGCGCTCAGGAACAGCCGCAACAGCCTCGACCGCATGGAGACGTTGTTCGCCACCGACCCACTGCCGGAGGCCGAGTCGTCGACCGAACCGTCGGGTGCGGCGATTGAGTTCGACTCGGTCAGCTTCGCCTACGAGGAACACACGGTCCTCGACGAAGTCAGCTTCACCGCGCCAGAGCGCACGATGACCGCCGTCGTCGGTCCCTCCGGAGCCGGCAAGACCACGATCCTGCGCCTGATTGCGCGCTTCTGGGACGCCGGCGCGGGATCAGTGCGGATTGGCGGCGTCGACGTCCGCGACCTCTCGACTGGGGTGCTGATGCGACAGATTTCCGTCGTCTTTCAGGATGTCTACCTGTTCGACGGCACGATCGAAGAGAACATCCGGCTGGGCCGGCCTGACGCCACAGACATTGAAGTTCGAGCGGCGGCAACGCTCGCCCGCGTCGATGAGATCGCCGAACGCCTGCCCGAAGGCTGGGCGGCGCGAGTCGGCGAGGCCGGGGCGCGACTCTCCGGCGGCGAACGTCAGCGCGTCTCCATCGCCCGGGCGATCCTCAAGGACGCGCCGATCGTGCTGCTCGACGAGGCGACCGCGGCGCTCGACCCGATCAACGAGCGCTCCGTCCAACAGGCCCTGCAAGAACTGACCCACAACAAGACGCTGATCGTGGTCGCTCACCGGCTGCAGACCGTCCAGGCGGCGGACCAAATCCTGGTGCTCGACGAGGGACGAATCGTCGAGCGCGGCTCGCACGCCGAGTTGGTGGAGTTGGATGGTCGCTACGCCGCGTTCTGGCAAGAACGCCTCCGCGCCGCCGGCTGGCGAGTCACCGCCGACCAGCCCCTACTCACATCCGACAGAATCCCTGCGGACTGACCGGCACAGGTCCCCAGACCGACGCGAAGCACGTCGCAGTAGATGGCGGTGAATCGGATCTACGCAGGCCTCAGCACTCCGATGTCTTGGCTGATGTCGCGGAACAGGTCGTCGAGCATATCCATAGCGCCACCTCCCGGATGAGCGTTCGCAGTACAGTCCCTCTTGGCCTACCACCCTTATGTGAACTGAAGCGCTTGTGCCGGCCCATATCCCGGTACCAACCCCCCTCTTGCGATCAGGTCAATATCCGCCATGTGGATGCCTTCGCGGATCATGTGCGGCAGGGGTTCTCGTGAACGGTCAAGCCGCCATTAGCGACGTCGGTCTGGTCGCCACGCGCTACTGAGTATCGTCCGCCCGCGGCCATCTGTCCTGGGCCTCCACCCTGCATAGGGCGGTTCGGATCGAGTAGCCTCTCACCGCGCACCAAACACTCCCAGAAGGCGCAGCCGAACCGGAGACTGGTGCCGCTGGCCCAGACCGTACCTTGAGTCGTTCAGGGATCGAGATACTCATCCATGCCTACCGAGCAGCTCAACGGAATCGAACTGCACTACGAGGAATATGGCGAGGGACCTGCGGTCGTCTTGCTGCATGGGGCCGGCGGTGGGCCGCAGATCGGCTGGTTTCAGCAGATCCCCTATTTCAGCGGACGCTATCGCTGCATCGTCATCGATCACCGAGGCTTTGGCTCGTCGACCGACCCTGATCGAGAGGGGCCTCCTCGGTTTGTCGACGACCTGGAAGCGCTGCTCGACCGGCTGGGCATCGAGCGCGCGGCATTGATCGCGCAGTCGATGGGCGGCTGGACCGCGCTCGGCTTCGCCGTTCGCAGTCCTGGCCGCGTTTCCGCACTTGTGATGTGCGACTGCGTCGGGGACTTGGATTGGCCCGAGCTGCACAGTTTGATCGAGGAGCATGACGAACGGACCCGCGGCATCCCAGGACTCGACCGGGCCTATGCGGAGGACTATCCCGATCGAGCTCCGGCAATGGCGCTGCTGATGCAGATACGACTCAACGTAGAGAATTTCCCGCTACCGGAGTGGCTGTCGTTCAACTTGACCGAGTCCCGCTCCAATATGAGGTATATGCCGACCGGCATTCGCATTGACAAGGACGACCTCGCGGCACTCACGGTTCCAACGATGTTCCTGGTCGGAGAGGAAGACAAGATCGTCTATCCGGAAGCGGTCCGCATGGTGCATGAGCAGCTCCCGGGGTCGGAGTTCGTGGAAGTCGCCGGCTGCGGCCACTCCGTGTACTGGGAGCGCCCGGAAACATTCAATCGAGTTGTGGGTGAGTTCCTGGGACGACATTTGTAGACCTTGGACAGGAAGACCACTGTCGAAGCGTCGCCGAGATGGTCCCAGGCGCGCGGTACTACCAGATTCCCAGTGCCGGACACAGCGTGTACTGGGAGCAGCCTGAAGACTTCGATCGCATCCTGGACGCTCTGCTGGCCGAGTCGTTCGCCTGAGTCTCAGCGGCTCCCTCTGAGCCGCGGGTCGAGCACATCGCGCAAGCGGTCGCCCATGAAGTTAGCCGCCAGCACGAACAGCATGATCAACACGCCAGGCAGGATTGTGGGCCAGAGGCTCCGGCGAATGACCGCGAAACCCTCGGAGATCATGTTGCCCCAGGTGGCCGACGGCGGTTGCGCTCCGAAGCCCAGGAAGCTGAGCGCCGCCTCGGCGAGCACTGCGACGCCCACCAGCAGCGTGCCCTGGACGATCAATGGCTGTACCGTATTGGGCAGAATATGACGCACTAGGATGCGCAGATCCGAGGCTCCCAAGGCGCGCGCGGCCAGCACGAACTCCTGCTCCTTCAGTGACAGCGTCAAGGCCCGCAGCAGACGGGCGAAGACAGGCCAACTCGCTAATCCGATTGCCAACATCACGTTGCCCACGCCGCTACCGGCGATGGCCACGATGGCGAGAATCAGAATCAACGGCGGAAACGAGATCCAGGTGTCGGCCAGGCGCATGAGCAGCGAGTCTACCCAGCCGCCGAAGTAGCCGGCGCTCAGCCCGACCGGCAGCGCCACCGCCGCCGCGATCGCGACCACGATCAACCCCACGCTGACCGAGACGCGGCTGCCGTACATCGCGCGACTGAGGATGTCGCGGCCCAGTTCGTCGGTGCCAAGCAGATGGGTCCAGGACGGCGCCTGCAGGCTGGCCCTGAGGTTCTGCTCGTTCTCGCCAAATGGAGCGATCGTCGGACCAAAGATGGCGAAGAAAATGACGACCAACAGGATGACCGTAGCCACTTTCGCCTTCGGGTCGCGGAGAAACTCTGCAACCGCGCTGGGTACCCGCAGCCGACGAAGCGGCGGCGGAGCGACGGGGACCTGTTCTTGCTCAATCATTGGTATCGAATCCGCGGGTCGAGATAGGCGTAGGCCACGTCGGTGAGCAGGTTGGCAAAGACCACGACGATGGTGACGAGCATGACGAGGCCCTGTAGCAACCTGAAGTCGTGATCGAGCGTGGCATCGAATGCGAGCCGGCCCAGCCCCGGCATCGCAAACAGCCGCTCGATGATCACGCTGCCGCCAAGCAGCGCCCCGATCTGCAGTCCCATGATGGTGATGATCGGCAGCATGGCGTTCTTCATCACGTGCCGGAAGATGACTGCGGAACCGGTGAGACCCTTTGCGCGTGCGGTCACGACGTAGTCTTGCCGCCGCACTTCCAATACGGAGGAACGGGTCTGGCGGGCAATGACGGCAATGCCGCCGAGCGACAGCGCGAACACCGGCAGCGCGAGGTGCTTAAGGCCATCCCAAGGGTCGGAGGTGGGGGAAACCCAGCCGGACGCCGGCAGCCAGCCGAGTTCCAGCGAGAAGACGATGATCATCCCGATCGCCAGCCAAAAGCTCGGCGCCGCCACGCCGACCACGGCGAGAAACGTCACGCCCAGATCACTTCGCGTTCCGGGACGCGTGCCGGCAATCAGACCGAGGGTCAATCCCACAATGATGCTCAAGCCAAGCGCCAGCCCGTTTAGCCAGAGCGAGATCGGTAAGCGTTCGCCAATCACCTGGGTCACCGGCCGCTGTGACCGGAGCGACTTGCCCAAGTCGAAGTGAACGACGACCCGCTCGATGTAGTTGTAGTAGCGCTCGGGCAGCGAGCCTGTCAGGCCAAGCTGCTCTTTGAGGCGTTCGATACCCTCGGCGTCGATCGGGTTGCCTTCATTGGCCGGGCCAATGAGCGCGTCGACCGGATCGCCGGGGACCAGCTCCAGGCCAGCGAAGGTCAGAATCGACACAAGGATCAGGACCGGAATCGTCTGGAGCAGCCGAGCCAGGATGAACTTGCTCACGTCGATCCGGTCCCGATGTCCGCTCCTTCAGCGCGCCAACTGAACAGTCTGATCGCGCTGATCGTGGCTGGCTGAGAGCTGGCGGCTGAGTGACTGATGTGAGTGCGAGATGCCTAGGTGATGCGGTAGTACTCCTTGAACCAGTCGAATCCGTTGAGGTCGAACTGGGCGCCGCCCACGTCGTTGCGGGAGAAGTTGTAACGCGGCGAGTAAAGCCCGGGCAGGATGCTGTACAGCCGCTCCGCGTGGATGGCCTGGATCTCGTCGTAGATGCGTCGGCGCTCCTCGGTGTCGTAAGTCGAGACGGCGTCCTGGACAAGGTCTTCAACCTCGGTCACCGGGGCTGCCCCGAGGTTCCAGGCTCCCTTTTCCGTCAGAGCAAGCTGTAAGAAGGTGTCGGGTTCGCCGCGGTCGCCGCCGGGACTGTACATGTGGCTGTCGCCGACCTGGCCGCGGTTCTTCCAGACCCGGCTCAACAGATCTGCATAGCTTCCTTCGTTGACTACGGTCACACCGAGCTGTTCCCAGTTTGCCGCCAACGCCGCAAACGTGCCCTCGGCGCCGGCGTAGCTGGGTCCGATCACTACGGACCGGTCTTCCTCGGGAACTCCGGACCTGACCAAGAGTTCCTCGGCCTTGTCCATGTTGAACTCCGTGGGGTAGTTCTCCTGCGGCGAATGCGCCCAGTTGCCGTTGGACAGGATGGCGCTGCCAAGGTCGGCGCGCCCGTCGAAGAAGACCTGGTTCATGCCGTCTTTGTCCCAGGCGTGCATCAGCGCGCGGCGGAAGTCGACATTGTCGGCCGGGTAGAGGTCATGGTTGATCCACCAGGACCAATGCAAGGAACCCTTGCGCACGACCGGGGTCAGTTCGTCGTTGTCCAGCAACAGGCTGACCTGACTGTCCGGCGCGCCCAACGAATCGATATCGCCCGCCTCGAGCGATGCCGCCTGTACGACCGGGTCGGGAATGACCACATAGTGGAACTCGTCCAGCAGGGCATACGGCCCGCCGTCGGCGCGTCGTTGCCAACTGTCCTGGAAAGGGACCAGGATCGTCGATTGCTCGTTCTCCCAGCGATGGAGCTGGTAGGGGCCAGTCCCGACCGGCTTGAGCCGCAGTTCCTCGAACGGTGTCGTCTCGATATGGGTGGGCGAGAGGATCATCCCACCGCGTTCCTGCAGGTTGGACAGCAGCGCCGCATTCGGACCGCTCAGATTGAAGATCAGCGTCCGGTCGTCCGGAACATCCTGTGAGGCAATCACGGCAAACGCCGCGGCATAGACGCCTCCACCGGGAATGCTCGTGTCAACCGCCCGCTCCAGGTTGAGTTTGATCGACTCGGAGTTGAGGTCGGTGTCGTCATGGAACTTCACGCCCTCGCGGATGGCGAAGGAGAGGGTGACGTCGTCAACCAGTTCGAAGGACTCGGCGAGCGACGCGTCGAGATCGATCTGACCGTCCGCTCGCGTAGCGATCAGCGGGTCGTAGATCGCCCGCCAGAGCCCGGATTGGGTGATGGCCGTAGCCGGGTCCATGCCGCTCTGACCGATAAGTTCGTTGGGCGCGCCGAACTTGACGATGCCGCCGCGCGGCACTGTGCTGACCGCCTGCACCTGCTGCTGCGCCTGTTGTTGAGCCTGCTCCTGAGCCTGTGGTTGGGCCTCTTGTTCGGCTACAGCCTGTTGCTGCTGCTCGTCCTGCATGGCCTGTTGTTCGGCCTGCTGTTGCTGCTGGGCCTGCGACTGCGCCTGTTGCTGTTGTTGAGGCTGCGCCTGCACGACCGCCTGCTGCTGGTCGTCGTCGTCATCGCCGCAGCCGACGAGCGCCAATCCGGCAGCGCCAATGCCGGCGCGCACGCTGGCCCTCAGCATCATCCGACGCGAGAGCTTCCGCCGTCGCATTCTGGTCCAATAGTCCTGGCCGCTCATGAGAGCCATCTCTCCTCGGTCGCCGAATGGGTCTTGCTGGTAACGACGACATCTGCTACAAGATTCTAGCTATCTCGGCACGGGCTTTCACTCAACTCATACGCTCAACCCCCCAGGGGAGAGTCACCGTGAGGTCACCAAGGCAAGCCGAGGTTTGCCTCCCAGCGCAACACAGGTGTCCAAGTGATTTCGAGTCGCCAGTGCTCAGCTTCTCAGGCTGGCACGTCCAACAAGGGAGACGGTTCGATCGCAGACGACGCGGACCGACTCAGAACGCCTCGCATCTACAGCGCCACCTCCCAGACGAGCGTTCGCAGTACAGTCCCTCTTGGCCTACCACCGCTACTACCGAAAGACGTTTGCTTTGCTATTGGCGACTGCACTTGGATTCTGTGGGGGGGCTTAGCCTGCACCTGTGATTGCAGGACCAACGGCGGTCTTGACCTTGTCGACATTGATGACGGTTCACCGTCAAGTCCTGTGACAAACACGTCCCCCACATAAGCTCGCTCCACTTCTCGCCGGACGCCGCCGGCAATCGAGAGAACCCTGCCGCGTCAGAGCGCCAAACTGGCTGATCGAGTCGATACTTGCACTGGCGTCGAACACCAACCCGCGTTGATGGCGTGCACACCGCCGAGTGAGCCATTCGGAAGGGGCTGCGTGCGAGGCCGAGCATCGGCAAGCGCTGGTCGTGTGAGGTGGAAGGGCAGGCAGTGAAACCATTCCGATTGGAGATAGAGGCGACTGGTCACATTGCGCAGCGTGCTCAGCTTGCTCAAGAGTGGCGCACCATGGACGATCCTCCTCACGACTTCCTTCAGACTCGGCGCCGACGCACAGGGTCCAGGCGCTCGGTAAGCACATCGCTGAGAAAGTTGAGGGCCGTCAGCATAAGCGCGAGGATGACAACCGGCCCGAGCACGAAGTGCGGCGCGTCGCGCATGAACGGCCGGCCTTCCTGCATGATCGCTCCTAGCGTCGGATCGGGCAGTTCAGCGCCCAATCCGAGGAAGTTGAGCGCGGCCATGATCAAGACCGATGCGACGATGGCCAGGGGAACTTGCACGGTGAACGCGCCGAAGGTGTTTGGCGCGACATGTCGGAACAAGATGCGACGGCCCGAAAGCCCCAGGCAGCGCCCGGCCAACACGTAGTCCCGTTCTCGCTCGCGCAACACTCCCGCTCGAGCCAGACGGGCCGATCCTGGGATGTTGAAGAACGCAATCGCTACTGCAACGCTGAAGATGCCGGAGCCCATAATCGTGATCAGCAGGATCGCGAATACAATGCCGGGGAAGGCCAACAGGACATCGACACCTCTCATGATCAAGGTGTCAGTGCGTCCTCCGCGCCAGCCGGCGGTGTAGCCAATCGTGATCCCGACGAGCCAGCCCACGAGTACGGCAGCAAAGCCATGCTTGATGGTCCGGCCGAGGCCAACCGAGTTTCGCGCGAGCAGGTCTCGAGAGATGTGATCCGTACCCATTGGTGCGTCCCAAGTGATACCACCATTCTTGGGACCGCTGCCAGGGCGGTTCGGGTCGGTTGGATCAAGCACTGGGAACACGAATGCGAAGAAAAGTAGTACGACCAGCACTGTGATAGCCAACGCGCCACGAGGTTCCTTCGCAATCGCTCGCAGCTCCGAGCCGATGCTACGCAGCAGGTGAAAGCGTTCACCCTCGGCTTCCAAGGGAACGGTTGCTACGCTGCTCGACACGACTACGCCTCTGCACTCTCACCAATGCGGATGCGCGGATCGAGGCCGACATACACGAGGTCAACGATCAAGTTGACGACGACGAAGATGAAGACCAACAGAATGGTCGTCGCCTGGATTACGGTGTAGTCGCGGTTGTTGACCGCATTGATCAGCGCGCGTCCAAGTCCTGGCCAGGTGAAGACTGTCTCGATCACAAGCGTGCCGCTCAGAATTGAGGCAAGTTCGAGTCCCATGATTGTCACTACGGGGATCAGGCTGGGGCGCAGAGCGTGTCGAATGATCACGGCTTGGTTGGTGAGTCCTTTCGATCGTGCTGTGCGAATGTAGTCCTCGGTCAGGGTGTCCAGCAGCGACTGCCTGGTGAAGCGGCTGATGTTGGCGGCGACGATACCGCCCAACGCCAGGCTGGGTAAGGCCAAGTGCTCCAGCGCCCTGATTGGATCCTCGGTCAGAGGCACACGACCGGAGACGGGGGTCAGATCGAACCAAACAGAGAACACGATCAGATATACGAGTCCGGCCACGAATGAAGGCACACCGATGTTCCAGCCGGTCCAGAGCGCTGCGAACCAGTCGAAGAAGCCTCCTCGGTTTACGGCGGCCAAGACCCCCAGGGTCAATCCGAGCGTGAATCCAATGATGATCGCCAGGCCGGCCAACTCTACGGATGCCGGGATCGCGTTCCAGAGAATCTCGGTGACCGGCAGCCCCGTCAGCGATTGACCGAAGTCGCCGTTGAAAATGCGCCCCAGCCAGATCCAGTACTGCTCGTACATGGGCTTGTTGAGGCCAAGCTCTTCCTTGAGCTGTTCGTAGACCTCGGGGTCGGTGTTTCCCATAGCGTCGCCGATCGCGCCGGCGACCGGGTCGCCGGGGATCAGGCGCACGGAGGCGAAGATCAAGATCGACGCAAGAAACAAGACCGGGATCATCTGTGTGATCAGACGACGGAGTACGTAGGTCATCGGTCCCCTACGGCGACAGTCGAAACCATGAACGGAGCCGGTGCGGGCGCCTCACTGAGGAGGCGCCCGCTTCCGACTGCTTGAGCATTACGTCTGCTCGAGCCAGATCGATTGCGGATTCGGTGTGGTTGGTCCCGGATCGGGAACATGGACCCTGTTCGTGTAGAACTCCGCTCCGCGTTGTCGGGCGATGGCCTGGGCGAACATCACGTCGTGGAAGGTCTCGTTGAACGAGCGCCAGTACTCCTCGGTGTCATCGTGGTTCCCGGTCTGGACATCAATGATCATGTCGAGCCAGTGGAAGTAGTTGTCCATGTAGGGACGTTCACGGACCGGGATCGGGTTACTGGCGTCGCCGCCGCGCTTGGCGTTGCCTTCGCCGTGCAGCGCGTCCTGCATGACCATGGCGAGCGCCGCCGACTCGGGGCGGATCCAGTTGCCGAAGCCAATCAGGAAGTTGCCGAAGTCGCCGGCCTGCTGCTTCTCGATCATCACGTTGTACTCAGTCGGATCGAGTTCGAGTTCGATGTCGAGCGTCGAGAGCTCGGCCTGCAGCAACTGTGCCAGAGCCGGAGCGTACGGCCGAATCGGCAGGGTGCTGGCGGTCAGCACGCTGCCCTCGCCGACTCCGGCGGCGTCGAGCAGCTTGGCGCCCTCGGCTGGGTCGTAGCTGGGACGGTCGAGGTCCTCGATGTAGCCCTGCGAGCCGCGCTGGAAGAACAGCCGGCCGGCGTCGTCGTAGGGACCGAAGTAGTCGCGCACGACGCGCTCCTGGTCGACCATCCGCCAGACGCCGTGCCGGGCGCGCGGGTCGGTCGTCGGTTCGACGTCGATTGCGAAGCGGAAGATCTGTCCGCCGAGGCTCGTTCCCGCCCAACCCCAGTGATCGTCGCTGGCGATCAGCCGGTCGATCGTCTCGGGGTTGTTGAAGGGGATGCCGTTGTGGGAGTCGATGTCGCCGGCTTCGAGGGCGATACCGATGGCATCGGCGTCGGAGAAGATCGTGTATGTGATCTCGTCCATGTTGGGCGCGCCCATGTGACTCTCAGGGAACGGAGTCAAGCGCCAGCCCGTGTTCGGGTCGTAGCTGTCGGTGTCGAATCGCCAGGGACCGGTGCCGATCAGCACGGCCTCTTCATTGCGCGCCATGTCGAGCGCCGGCGCCGTCTCTGAACCGGCCGTCTCGGGGTGTCCCATACGCACGTAGGCGGTGAGCGCGCCGGTGAACCCGCGCGGCTCGCCCAGGTTGAGACGCATGGTCAGGCCGTCGATCGCCTCGGTGCCGGCAATCACCTTGCCCAGGTTGAAGGCCGGCGAACCACCGCCGGACACACCCTGGTCGCGGATCGCCTCATAGCTGTGCGCGGCGTCATCAGCGGTGAATGCGCGGCCGTCGTGGAAGACCACGTTCGGCTTGATGTCGAAGATCCAGGTCAGGTTGTCGGGAGTTTCCCAGCCGGCAGCAACATCGGGCTTGATTTCCCAGTCGGGGTTGGCGTACTCCCAGAACCGGTTGGCGGTCTCGTCGAGCTGCACCCCGCCGTACTGCGTCAGGCAGTTGTACATGTAGCCGGTCGGGTCGATCGTGCCGTTGTTGCCGGCGGAGTTCCAGGGGAAGCGGATCAGGGTGAGCTGCGACGCAGCCGCTCGCTTGAAGACGCCGCCGGTCTGGATCACATTGCCCTGGCTGTCAGTGCGATCTTCCTGCGCGGCCTGAGCAACAGCAGCTTGCTGCTGTTGTTGCTCCGCTGCGGCTTCCTGCTGCTCTTGTTGCATGGCCTGTTGCTCGGCCTGCTGCTGCATCGCATCCTGCTGCTGCTCAGCCTGCGCAGCCGCCTGTTGGTCGTCGTCATCGTCGTCGCCACAGCCAACCAACGCCAATCCCGCCGCGCCAACGCCTGCGCGAGCGCTCGCACGGAGCAGAGACCTTCGGCTCAATCGCCTCCGCTTCATTCGTGACCAGTAGCTGCGTTCCATCTCGCGCTCTCCAATCGGGCATGAGTGCCGGACCTCACGGAATCTCTCCAGGATCCGCCTGGACAGTCAGGCTAGCGAAAACCATTCGCGTTTGTGATTACCGGAGCGACTCGTCAGCGGCCATGACAGCGCTTGAACTTCCTCCCAGAGCCGCAGGGACACGGATCATTACGACCGACAACCGGAGGGGCAAAGTCGATCAGGCCAGCGTCGCTCAGCGCCGGCAGATCGCGCTCCATGACCGTGCGTAACCCCCGCTCGTCCCGCAATCCGTGCTGGCGATTGACCGCCGCCACGATCTCGCCGAGCGTCTTGCGGCCGTTCATCAGTCCGATGCACGCCGCCATTACAGCGGTCACCGGATAAGGCTCGGAACGACGGTTGTCGGTCTCCACAACTAGCTGAAAGGCCTGCCGATAGTCGGCGCCGGCGAGCGTTCGTCGCTGTTCAAGTCTGATGTGGCCGGGCAGCGAGGGGACGGCCTGGAACAGGGCGCCAGGCGTGGCGGTGATCGCTGCCGTCATCCGACGCCGGCGCTGGGCGCGCTCGTCTCGCCGGCTTACCTCGGCCGCAATCTCTAGCGGAAGTTCGCCGCGCTCAATCACCGCGCGCTCGTAGCCCGTCGGCGGCTGACCGCTGACGACCCGCACAAACGCTTCACGGGGCGTCGCATCATCGTCACCAAGGATTCGACGCGCTTCCCAGAAGTAGGAGTCGGCGCTGCGATTGGTGGCGTAGAAGAGCTGGGCTGTGACATGGAAGTAGTCATACTGCTTGCGATAGAGGGACTCGTAGAGTTGCGCCGCCTGTTCCCGCTGCTCCGGCTGCTCCAGCGCCGACTTGACGTAGGCCGCCGCCAGCGTCGCGCTGCCGAGCGCCAGGTGCACCCCGGACGAGAACAGCGGATCGACAAAGCAGGCGGCATCGCCCACGAGCACGTAGCCGTCGCCGGCGAACTGCTTCGAGGTGTACGACCAGTCGCGCTCGACGTTCGGCTCGTTGACCAGCAATGCGTCGGACAGCAGTTGCCTGGTATGCGGCGCCAGGGCGACCTGCGCCTCAAGAAACCCCTTCGCGCCCAGATCCCTGAGTCCATGCTGGCCGACCCGTTTGTCGACCACCGCCCCGACGCTCGACATGCCCGTATGCAAGGGGATCTTCCAGAGCCAGCCATGCTCGTAGGACTCGATGAAGATGTTGCCATTGTTGGGCGGATCCAGGTGCTTCGCGCCCCGGTAGTAGCCGTAGACAGCGAGGTTCTGGAAGTGCTCGTCCCACTGGTGCAGCTTCAGCTTGCGACTGAGCAGAGCCGCCTGTCCGCTGGCGTCAACGACGAATCGGCAATCGATCCGACCCGGTTCGCCACCGTGCATGTAGTCAACACCGGCGACGCGCTCTTCGTCGAACTCGACGTCCAGCACCTGGTGGGCCTCGCGCACGTTGACGCTATGATCGGCCGCATTCTTGAGCAGGATGTGGTCAAACTCGGAGCGCACCACCTGAAACGAAGTCGGTCGCTGCCCGGGATCGTCGGCGAAGTACCAGCTCCACGGATCGGGCTCCTTACCCCAGACAAGCGTTGCGCCCCGCTTGACGACAAAGCCTGCCCCCTCGATCGCTGGCATCACGCCGAGCTGCTCAAGCACCGGGATGCTGGCCGGCAACAGCGACTCGCCGACGTGTTCGCGTGGAAATGTCGCACGCTCCAGCAACACGACGCTGTATCCGTGATCGGCGAGCAGGGTCGCACAGGCAGCGCCACCGGGACCGCCACCAATCACGACAACGTCGCACGTCTCCGGCATCAGTCTCACCCCAAGTCGAGACTAGCCGAGAGCACCAGTCTCCGTTGCTCCGCCGTCGCGCGGAGCGTTCCCAGGGCGTTTCGGCAGGCGACTATCCCGCGACGAGCCGAAGGAAACGGCCTCTTGGAGCCGATACCGGCTGCGAGGGCTACAGCGTCACCTCGCTCGCGGACATTCGCTGTACAGGCCCGTTGGCCCGGCAGCTTATGTGCAAACCTGGAGTCCAGTCGCTGTTACGACGGCTTGAAGCCAGCCGTGGTCTCTGTTGATCGCCGGCAAGAGCGGCGCAAGCGCGAGGACATCGCACCCTTCGTCGCGTGAGTTGCCATGTGTTCGCGCCTACCCGGATAGAGCAATTGGCGACACGGCCTGGTCGACTCGCTGACGATTACATGCTCATGGCGCCGGCCCAGACATGACAGCACTGGCCGCTCGACACGGTAGTCGGAGCCATGCGCAGGTGCCTGCGACCCATCCTCGCCAGTCTCAGAACCTCGTCTCGACCAGTTCAGGGGTCCAGTACTGCGGTGGCCGGCGCTCGAAGAAGGCGCGTCCTGCCTCGATCACTTCAGGCCGCTGCGTGTATCCGGGCTGGATCATGCCCAAGAAGTTGTCGCTGTACTGCAGCGAGGCGTCAACCGCCTCAAAGCTCTGCTTCACCGCGGCCAGGCAGATCGGCACCAGATCCAGCATCTCGTCGCACCACTTCTCTACCTCGTCTTCGATCAGGCGATCCTGCACGACGACGTTGCAGAGACCCCGTTCGAGCGCCTCTTGGGCGGTGAGCTGGCGGCAACGGATCCACAGTTCTCGCGCTCGCTTCATGCCCATGACGTGCGCGGAGTAGGCGACCACACGGCCGCTGGCGGGGCTGCCAACACGCGGTCCGTTCTGCCCGAAAATCGTGCTCTCGCCTGCCACTGTGAAGTCGCAGTGATACGCCATGTGGTGGTGCATGCCGATCACGTAGCCGCGAACTGCCGCGATAATCGGCTTGAAGCACTGCTTGATGACGATGTCGGGGATGACTCCGCCCCGATTCATGTTCCTGCCTGTGTTCGCGCCGAGTTGGTTGACGTCTCCACCAACGCCAAAGTGCGGTCCGGTGTGCGAGAGCACGATCACGCCTATGGTCTTGTCGAGATTCGCGTCGTTGAGCGCGTCAACCATTTCAGCAGACGTATCCAAGGTGAACGCATTCATGCTCTCCGGTCGATTGAAGAGGATTCTGGCTACGCCTCCGGCTGGCTCTCCGTCGCGCATGCGTTGGCGCTTCTCGTAGATGATCTCCTGGGTGTCGAAGCCCTCGACGGGCGTCCAGTCGGTCCATTCCGACATCGGTGTCTCCTTCGCTGCTCGCGACGGTCATCAGCGCGTCGCTGGGTCAGGTTCTTGCTCCTGCGCACTCGATCTGGTCGACCTTCGGCATGCAGTTCGCTGATCGCAACCGGCTGGCGCAGGCTTCAGTCCGAGCTGTTGACGTCAATCTCCAAACTGCTCCTCCGATCGTCTGCGATGCCTGCCTCGCGATGTCTCGCTTACTGGAGTTGAACGCTGGAGTCATTCCACTGCTGGAGACCCGCGCTCTTCGGGCACCCACTGGTAGGCGACGCCCATCTCCTTGAGCCGAGTGACCTCTTCGGTGTCGAGACCGATGGACGCCAGGATCTCGTCAGTGTTGAGCCCGACCGGCGGCATCGGATTCTGTACCTGCATGGGCGTGCCTGTAAAGCGGATCGGGTAGCCCAGGGAGCGCACGGCGCCAACCCATGGGTCGTCGTAATCAATGATCATCTGGTTCTCAAGCATGTGCTCGTTGTCGTAGAGCTCAGGCAGGAAGCGCACCGGTCCGCAGGCGATCGAGAGGGGATCCAGGAAGGCGATCCACTCGTCGGTGGTCTTCGAGGCGAAGATCCGTTCCGCTTTCGGCGTCAGTCCCTGCAGTCGTTCTTGTACCTCTGGGGAGTCCAGGTCCAGGTCAACTCCTTCGAAGCGCGGATCGTTGAGGTTGATCGCTTCATTGAGGCGCTGCTGCTGACGGATGTTGAGCGTGCCCAGATTGATCATGCCGTCAGCGGTTCGGTATGAGCGGTAGTAGATCGATTGAGGATTCCAGGCGCCGCCCGCGCCGCCGGCAGCTTCCTCGAGCGTCTCGACAATGTCGGAGTAGCCGACGCCGTCCTCGGCCATCGACCGTGCCGCATCGCTTAAACCCCTGCGGAAGTCGCGCTCGTGATCTTCTCGGGAGTAGAGCGTCAGGATCTGGTTGAGCGTTGCGGCATGCAGGAGCGAAGTAGAAACATGCTGTCCTTCGCCGGTTTGGCTGCGGTGATACAGCGCAGCCAGGATGCCTGCGGTCGCCAGGCAGAAACCGGTCACGTCTGCGATCGGCGGGTAGTGGGGGATGGGCAGCGCTGGATTGGCGTAGTCCGGCGTCATCGTCGCCGCTGCGCCCTGCGCGATGATGTCGAACCCGACTCGATGCAGGTCAGGTCCGCTCTGCCCGAACGCATTGACCTCGCAATAGATGATCGACGGATTGTGCTGCTTGATGGTCTCGTAGTCGACCATCAGTCGTTCGCCCACCCCTGGCCGAAAATTGTGACAACACACATCGGCGCTCCTGGCGATTGCATGGACGATTTCCAGCGCTTCCGGCCGTGTCAGATCCAGTGAGATGCTCTTCTTGCTGCGGCCGGTGTTCATCATCGCGCGCATCCGGCCTACCTGGTCAAACTCCTGCCCCGGGTACTCAACGAAGGGCAGAGATTCCACACGAATCACTTCGGCGCCCATGTCGCCGAGCAGCATCATTGCGCCGGGTCCAACGAGTTGGCGCGTCAGATCAAGGACTCGTACGCCGTCCAGTGGTCCGGACATGACTGCGTTTCCTCTCGACTGACGGCGCGGTCGCGGACCTGTCCGCTCGTACGGTGTCTACAAGGCGAACGTGAATCCACCGTTCACCGGATACGTCTGTCCCGTAATCCAGCTCGAGGCGTCGGAGGCGAGAAAGAGGACCATGTTTGCGACATCCGACGGTTCGCCAATCCGTCGCAGGGGGTACATGCGCAACATCCGATGTGTCCGGTCGTCGTCGTGCTGTAGCACCTGCTCGATCTGGGGAGTTCTCATCGCAGCGATGGCGACCACGTTGGCCAGAACGTTGTAGCGCGCCGTCCCTCGAGCCACAGAGCGAGTAAAGCCGGCTGCGCCCGCCTTGGCGCCGGCATATGCTTCCAGGCCGGCATCGCCATATCGGCCCGCTTCCGAGATGATCGTGATCACCCGCCCGTTGCGAGCGTCAATCATCGATGGCAGGGCGTGCCGGGTGCAATTCATGACGCCGTGCAAGTTGACATCGATCCACGGCATCCAATCTTCCGGCCCCATCTCCCAGAAGGCGCGCGCCTCCTCGGGCATCGGTCCTGCGCCGCGGTTGCCAGCGTTGTTGACGAGCACATCGACCGAGCCCAACTCCGCTCGCGCTGCCTCGAACATCGCGCCGACGGCGTCGAAGTCGGTCACATCGGCCTGGTAAGGCAAAGCCGGCACGCCAAGCTCGCGAATCTCGGCAGCCACCTGCTCGGCGCGCTCGCCTACGAAGTCGTTGACAACGATGCCGCCGGCGTTGTGCGAGGCGAGATGCAGCGCAATCTGACGGCCGACGTTCTGTCCGGAGCCGGTGACGAGCGCGACCTTGCCATCGAGATCGAGCACTCCCTCTACGCGTACCATCGCACGTTCCTCCGTATCGGCAATCGGCCACGCCGTTGCGATCAACCCGCGGCAGACTCCTGCGGTGCTCTCGGCTGCGCTGCCCGCGCGAGACGCTCGACGACCTCGTGAGAGAGTCCGCACTCGGCGAGCACTGCGGCCGTATCCGCCCCGGTCTCGTTGGTACCGTCCTGGACGGTGCCAGGCGTGCGGCTGAAGCGTGGGCTCGGCGCCGGCTCGAGGCGGCCGCCGCGGTCGATGAATGCCTGACGCGCCTGATTGTGATGGTGGTTCGGCGCCTCGGCCAGCGACAGCACAGGGCCGAAGCAGACATCGGTACCTTCCAGGAGCTCCGTCCATTCGTCCCGCGTTCGCCCCTTGAAGATCTCGGCCAGGCGGGCCTTGTAGATCGGCCAATGCTCGGGACTCCACTGGTCTGCGAACTCCTCCGGGTCAATCTGCAGCCGCTCAAGTAACTCTGCGTAGAACTGCGGCTCGGCCGAGCAGATCGAGATGTACTTGCCGTCGCTGGTCTCGTAGACATTGGCGAAATGGGTTCCGCCGTCCAAGGCGTTGGTCCCCCGCTCGTCGCTGTGGCGACCCTCAGCGAAGCTCGAATAGACCCCGGACATCAGCGTCAGCACGCCGTCGACCATGGCCGCGTCGACCACTTGTCCCCTGCCTGATGTCCTTGCCTCGATGATCGCCGCCAGCAGGCCAAACGCAAGCAGCAATCCGCCGCCCGCGTAGTCACCAAGCAGATTCAGCGGCGGAATCGGAGGACCATCCTTGCCGCCGATCGCGTGCAGGGCTCCGACCAGACCGATGTAGTTCATGTCATGACCGGCGGCATGCGCGAGCGGTCCATCCTGTCCCCAGCCCGTCACCCGGCCGTAGACCAGCCGAGGATTGCGCGACAGCACTTCGTCGGGGCCAAGGCCCATGCGCTCCATGACGCCTGGACGGAATCCTTCGAACAGCGCGTCGGCGCGCTCGCAGATGCGCATGGCAGCTTCGACGGCTTCTGGATCCTTGAGATTCAGGACGACCGAGCGTCGGCCGCGGCTGTGGATGTCAGTCAGCGGCCCTGCGCCGGGCCGATCGATTCGAGTCACCTCGGCGCCAAGGTCCGACAGCACCATGCCGCAAAACGGGCCAGGACCGATGCCGGCAAACTCGACCGCTCTGACGTCCGAGAGTGGGCCCACTGCGCACATCCCTTCCCTGCTTCGTCGGCCGCAGATGTTCGGCAAGCATCTAGCTCAACGCTGCTCGGCTGCCGATATCGCATCTGACTGGATGATATCCGTACGATATCTGCATGTCTATCGGCTTCCCTGTGCACGTTCCGAATGTCACGAGTCGATGACGTGACTGTACTTTCGTGCCTGGCTGCGGCTGTTCAGAGCCCAGACGTGCGCGGAACCGGCCACGTCACCTCTTCCACTGGTCAGCGGTCGGCAAAGATCCGCCGGTACGTGTCCTGGGTCTGCGCGGCGCGGTCGCGCTCGGCGATCTTTTCTTCTTCGGTCGCCATGTTCGAGATCGCGTCCCTCTCCCAGATCAGCCCGCTGCGCAGATCGAGGTCCACGCTTCGCTGGACCAGCTCCTTGCCCGTCGCCAGGGCAAAGTCCGCCCGCAGCGCCAGGATTCGGCCGAGCCGCTGCGCCTCGTCCATCACTTCCTCGCGCGGCACGACCGAGTTCACCAGGCCCAGGTTGTAGGCCCGCTCCGCACTGATCGGCTCGCCCAACAGCACTAGCTCCTTGGCGACGCCGATTCCGACGTAGCGCGCCAGGCGCTGGGTGCCGCCGCCGGCGGGCAGCGCGCCGAACTTGATCTCCGGTGTGCCGATCAGCGCATCCGAGGCCATCACTCGCAGATCGCACATCAACGCCAACTCACAACCGCCGCCCATCGCCGCTCCGTTGATCGCGGCAATGACCGGCTTGGCCAGCCGCTCCAACTCCCAGAACAGTTGGAGGCGTTCCGGATGTCGTTCTCGCGTCGGGCTGAAACTCTGCGCCTCCTTCAGGTCAGCCCCTCCGCAGAAGTGCCGTCCGGCGCCGGTGATGATCAGCGCCCGCACATCGTCCCGATCGCTGGCATCGGCCAGAGCGGCGCCCATGTCCGTAGTCAGTTGCGGAGAGATCGTGTTCGCCCGATGGGGTCGGTTGATGGTGATGGTTGCCAGTTCGTCTTCCACCTCGTAGAGAATCGTCTCATAGCTCATGCCTGCGGCTCCTGTTCGGCTCGTCCTGGGGTAAGCGGTGCAATCAACCCGATCTCCCGCTGGCGCTGCGAATCTCGACAGTTCCGTATTCGTCCTGCCTGTGGGCGAGAAGATACTGTATCAGTGTTGCATCAGCAACTGACGCACACATTCCGTTTCATACGATGATGGTTCATTACGACTTCGTCACCATATTCAGTTTCTACGAGTCCAGCGCATCGAGGCGGGTTTCTCTTGCCATGGATGCCGACACAGGATGCAAGCCTGGCTTCCCGGATCATGTTGCGATCGAATCCTGTGAACCATCCGCATTCGTTGTCCAGCCCGTTCTCGATCGATCCCTTCGGGGCCAGGGCCATAGTGAACACCACATTCCCGTACGGTCCAATGCCATCCAGCTACGATGTTGTCCAAGCCGTTCTAGGTTCCGGAGACACAGCGCATGAGACCGCGCGATCAGGAAGGTGAGCACAGTGCTATCGCCATATCGAGTCCTCGACCTGACGACCGGAGGCTACTTGCTCTGCGGGCAGATCCTTGCCGACCTGGGGGCCGACGTGATCCACATCGAGCCGCCAGAAGGCTCGCCGACCCGGACTGTGGGGCCGTTCCTCAATGACCTTCGCGACCCTGAAGGTTCGCTGACATGGTGGTCACTGAGTCGCAACACGCGCAGCATCGTGCTCGATCTTGAGTCACTCGACGGTCGGGAGACGCTCAAGCAACTGGCGGTGGATTCCGACTTTCTAATCGAGTCGAATCCGCCTGGTTGGATGTCGGAGCGCGGACTTGGTTACGGCCAGCTTGCATTGCTCAACCCGGGACTGATCTATGTCTCACTGACCGCCTTTGGGCAAGACGGTCCCAAGGCCCACTACCGCGCGACCGATCTCACGATCCAGGCGTCGTCTGGCGCCCTGTACCTCACGGGCGACACCGATCGCGCGCCAATCCGCTTGAGTGTCGTGGAGCAAGCGGGGCAGCACGCCGGCGCAGAAGCCGCGGCGGCCGCGCTGGTCGCGTTGTACGAGCGAGCCGATTCGGACCTCGGACAGCACCTTGATATCTCCGCTCAACAGGCTGTGGCGAATGTGGCGCCCTCACAGCTCATGGATCCTATGGTTGGCGACTCCCGCACCTCGCGCGCTTCGGGGACGCCTTCGGTCGACCCCACGTTCGTGTGGGCCGCCCGCGACGGATACGTCGGTTTCACGTTCAGTTTCGGCAACGTCAACGGGCCGTTCACCCAGCGATTCATGGACTGGGCGTACGAAGAAGGCGAATGCGACAAGGAGATCCGCGACAAGGACTGGGTCGGGTATGGACAGATGCTGATGGACGGCTCGGAACCTCCTGAAGAGAACGCTCGCGTCCGACGAGTTGTCACTGACTTTCTGGCCAAGCGCACCAAGGAGGAGCTGTTCTCCGAGGCGCGGAAGCGGCGTCTGTTGCTAGTGCCAGTCAGCACGATTGAAGACGCCGTGGAGAGCGAGCAGTTGGCAGCGCGAGCGTACTGGCGCGACATGGAGCACGCGGGCAATGGAACGTCGATCCGCTATCCCGGTCCGTTTATCAGGCTGAATCGGACCCCGATCGAGTACCGCATGCCGCCGCCGACACTGGGAGCGCATACCGACGAAGTCCTGGGCGAGCTTGGTTCGAATTCGGCTACCGAGCGGCACGACGCACCCGCTCAACCTTCTGGGGCGAGTACACGCAACGGCGGGGCGCCCCTGGCCGGGCTCAAGGTGCTGGACTTCATGTGGGTGATGGCCGGTCCCTATGCGACGCGCGTGCTGGCAGACTATGGGGCAACCGTCGTCAAGATCGAGCACCCCAGTCGTCCCGACCTGGCACGAGCGCTGCCGCCGTTCTTCAACGGACAGCCGGGCGCCGAGACTTCGGTGTTCTATCACAGCATGGCGGCGAACAAGCTCGGGTTGACCCTGGACCTCTCGACTCCTGAAGGCATGCAAATCGTGCAGGATCTGGTCCGCTGGGCGGACGTTGTAGCCGAGTCGTTCTCTGCCGGGGTGATGGATCGGCTGGGTCTGGGCTACGAGACGTTGCGTCGCCTGAACCCCGAGCTGATCATGCTGAGTTCCTGCATGATGGGACATAGCGGCCCGATGGCCGACCTGGCAGGCTACGGCACGATGGGCTCCGCCCTGACCGGCTTCACCAACCTGGCTGGCTGGCCCGATCGTGCCCCGGTCGGTCCATTCGGCGCGTACACGGATATTCCAACCCCGCGCTACGCCGCAGCGTCGCTGCTGGCAGCGCTCGACCATCGTCGCCGCACTGGCGAGGGCCAGTTCATCGACCAGTCCCACGTTGAGAGCGCGCTGCACTTCCTGGGACCGGTAATCCTCGACTACACAGTGAACGGCCGGGTCGCCGAGCGAGGCGCCAACTTCGACGCGGAGATGGCGCCGCACGGCGTCTACCCAACCATGGGGGAGGACGAGTGGATCGCCATTGCCGTCCGCAATGACCACGACTGGCGGCGTTTGGTTGCACTCGCTGGCCATGAAACACCCTGGTCCGATGAGCGTTTCGGCACATTCGAGATGCGCCAGTCGGATCGCGAGGAACTGGACAGCATGATTGCCGAGTGGACCCGACCGCAGAACGGGGACGAGCTCGAAGGCATGCTTCAAAGTGCCGGGGTTCCCGCCTATGCCTTGGTCAATCGCTTAAACGTTGAGTCCGATGCACAGCTTGCCCACCGCGAACACTACGTCCGCGTAGCCCATCCGCTGCTGGGAACGACTGTGATTGAAGGCGCGCGGTCGCGGCTCAGTCGGACTCCCGCTCGCCTGGAGAGACCCGGACCGATCTTCGGGCAGGACAACGAACACGTGCTGCGCGATCTGCTGGGCTACGACGACGACCGGATCGCAGAGCTCACGGCGGCGGGCGCGCTGACGTAGTCGCCGCGCCTCCCCCGACTCAGCGTTACCCGCTGGTCCGTAGCTGGGCCGACATGCCGCCGTCGATCGTGATCGCCGCGCCGGTGATGTAGCTGGCGTCGTCTGAAGCCAGGAACGCGACCAGCCTGGCCGCTTCATCCGGCTCGCCCTGGCGACCCATGGGAATCGCGCGGAGCGATTGCCGTCGCTGTTCCTCGGTCAATCCCCTCTGGGCGCGCAGGTTGCCCTCGCTGGCGATTGAGCCCGGGATGATTACATTTGCGCGAATGCCGTGTTCTGCGTACTCGACCGCGATGCAGCGGGTCAGATTGATCACGCCGGCCTTCGCGGCGCCATAGGCGATGGCTCCGGAGGTGCCATTCACTCCCATCACCGAAGAGACGTTGACGATTGCCCCACCGCCCTGACGCATCATGATCGGCACGACCTGCTGGCAGCCGCGAAACACCGCGTCGAGATTGAGGGCGACGAAACTCCGATACCTGGCCTCCGGCAGCTCATGCGTCGGGTAGGCGCTCGTGCCGCCGGCGCAGTTGAACAAAACGTCGATGCGCTCGAACCTGGCCGCAGCGTCTTCAATGACCGAGTCAATCGTGCCCCAGTCCCTGATGTCTCCGGGGATGCTCAACACCTCGGCGCCATCTGCAGCAATGTCCCGCTTTGTCTGTGCGAGTCCATCCAGATCGCGATCGGTGATCGCCAGCGCTGCACCCTCGGCTGCGAAGAGCCGGGCGGTCGCCCGACCGATACCGCTTGCCGCCCCGCTGACGACTGCCACCTTGCCGGCGAATCGCTCGCTCATGGTCGTTCCCTCTTCCACAGGTCGAACCTGCCGGCAATGATCCCAGCCCCTGATCGAGGCGAGATTGTCGACGGGACGCTAGTAACTGCCGATTACTACGTCTGCGTCTCTCAGGAGGCCGACCAGTTCCGCTTCATCGACCTGCTCGATCTGTCCGAGACCGCCGTTGACGCCCGTTAGGCCCGACCAGATCGGACAACTGATCACCCGTACATGAGACTCGGCCGCCAGGTGCTGGACCAATCCGCGCACGTCGGACCAGCGCGGATCTCGGTCCTTGTCGGCGAGCGGCAAACCTGCCGCCTCGGCCTGTTCGATGATCTCGCTTCGTACCGCTCGCGTTTTGAAGTTGTAGGACCACTCGAATGTCCCGGTGTCCAGCGCGTGCAGCGCCTCTCCGGCGAAGAGCACGACGACATCGTCGCCCTGACGGGCAAATGCTTGCGCCAGCGCCAGGTTGCCCAGCACTGAATCTTCGAGCGCGTCCCTGCAGATCAATACGGTGCTCATCAGTTGCTCCTGTCTGTTCCGGCCGGGCTGGTCGCTCGTCCCAGATTCAGGCAAGCGGTCGCCGGCTCATTTTGGCGATCCGTCCACCAGCATGCTTCGATTGCATCCCACGGTCCGTCACCTGCGCTAAGCTCGGGCATCGACCCCTTCGGTGCTTGGCATACGCCGGAACGGACGAATCTGTCTCGCACTGCTGCACTCGCTATCGTATCCACCACACAGTGTCGATCCGAATCGATCCGCACATTCGACACCTCTCGCCACATTCCGTAAGATAGGCTTCCTCTACGTGACCGGTCAAGAATGGAACACGGCGCGTCCGACGACGCCATGTTCGTCGTCTCGCGGACACAATCCAGCGGTAGGATGTAGCCAGGCCCCTCGGCGAGAGAGTCGCTAGGCGTCGCGCAGATACTGGAATCTGTAGTCGAATTTGAAGCCACGCAGGACTTGCATCGACTCGATGCGACGCACGTACGGCACCGTACGGACGCGCGAGGCGAGGGTGTCGATCAAGTCGCTTCTTGTGGACGTGAACACGGTCGCGAACAGATCGTAGCGGCCGAGCACCGTGGAGACTCTGTAGACGGTGTCGATGTCCGCAAGCCGGTCCGCGACCTCTTCAAGACGCGATCGATCAGCCGACACACCAAGCTGAGCGACGTAGAACTCGCGAGTGAGTGAACTGTCGGCGATCGCCACGACGCGAGCAACGTTTTCTTCTCTCAACACGCGCAAGCGCCGCCGCACGGCGCCCTCGGTGATTCCAAGCGCGCGACCGATCTCCGCGTTCGGCATCCTGCCATCTCGCCAGAGACACTGAAGAATGGCGTTGTCTCGATCATCGAGTGTCGGCACGTTGGGGAATCGTGCCGGGTCAGGCAGATAGGGAATGTGTCTGAAGTCAACTGTGCGAGTGTGGTGTTTCTTCGTTTCGAGTAGGAACGAGTGCTCGATCGATGAGACGCCGGGCGTACGGCTGATCAGGTTCACAATCTCCATTAGCTCGCTCTTGCGTCGAACCTGGATTCCCAGGATCAGGTCGGCGGGACCAAGGATCATCGTCATCGCCCATATGGACTCGATCGGGGCAAGCTCATGGGCAATCTCAGCGGGATCCCGACCTTCGACTCTGACGAACACGAAGAATCTGAACTCAAATCCAGCCGCATCATGATCGACCACGGGGACGAATCTGATCATGTCCGCGGCGCGCAGCTCGTTGAGCCGGTTGCGTACTCGCAACGGGCTTTCATCCAGCTGGCGAGCCAACTCACGGGTGCTGATACGACCGTCCAGATTGAGCAGCCTGAGCAAGCCGCTGCTCAGATCGTCCCGGTAATCGGGGGTCCTACGAGCGGTCGTCACTACCTGCGCCTGCCCATCAACCGAGACCGAGCATGCCGTGCCTTTGGATACATGCACAGCTGCTCGTCGTCATTCGATTGGCTGCCCCATCCACGACAACTTGGAACAAGACGAGCGACCGCATCGTATCACCGATGACCGATTTCGTAGCCCGTCCAGTTAGCTGAGTAGGGCGCGGGCCACCACTCGATACTTCTGCACTTCGGTTGGACCCTCATAGATTCGCATCAGTCGAATCCGGTTGTACCAATGCGCAAACGGCAGCTCCGTCGTGACGCCGTAGCCGCCATGGACCTGGATGGCGCGGTCCACCGCGCGGGTCACCATCTCCGTACCAAGCAGCTTAACCATGCCGGCTTCGATCCGCGTGTCGTCTCCCAGGTCGTTCTTCCAGGCCGCTTCGTAGGTGACCAGCCGGGTGGTATGCAGGTCGATCCAGGAGTCGACGATCATGCTCTGGATGGCCTGTTTCGAGGCGAGCGTATCGCCAAAGACGACGCGCTGCTTGGCATACGCAGTCATCATCTCGTAACAGCGGGAGGCGATTCCCACACATTGAGCTCCAATGTTCATTCGCTGGGTGCTGAGTTCCTGCTGCGCGACGCGGAATCCTCCCCCCACTTCGCCCAGCACGCTCTCTGCAGGAACGACGCAGTCGTCAAACACCAATTCGCAAGGACTGGTGTCGCCGCCTGTCGCTTCCTCCTTGGAGAAGCCCATGACCGGTATGCGTCGGACCACCTGCAGCCCGGGATTGTCGGCATCGACCAGGAACGCAGTGATCCCGCCGTGCTGTCGCTTGTCCTTGTCGGTCACGGCCATCACGATCCCATAGTCGGCTACCGCGGCCCCGCTGATGAACATCTTTGATCCGTTGATCACCCAGTTGTCGCCGTCGCGAATCGCCGTCGTGCGCATGGAAGCCGGGTCGGACCCGCCGCCATCTTCGGTCTGAGCGAAGAAGAACCTCTTCTCTCCGCGGATGGCCGGGCGGAAATACTTGCCAAGCTGCGCTTCACTGGCGCCCGTGATGAACGGCGCGGACCCGCCGAAGTTCAACGGAACCAGGCTGCGATTCGCCTCTTCCAGGCAGACGACATTGTCCACCGTGTTCAGCGCGCACCCGCCGTGCTCCTCGGGGATCGCCGGGCCGAAGAGGCCCTGGGCTGCTACCGCGTCCAGCATCTCCTGCCGCTCGGCATCGAGGATCTCCTCGCCGCGAAGCACCTTCGCTTCAAGTGGGAAGGCATAGCGCTCGGTCAGCTGGCGCACGAGGTTCTTGATCGCTCGGGACTGTTCCGAGAGTTGGAAGTCCATTGGTCGTTGTCCTTTCAGCAGGGGGGGCGATGCGCGACTCAGTGTTGGACGCCGCGCAGTCGGGGATCGAGGATGTCGCGCAGCGCGTCGCCCAGCATGTTTGCGCCGAAGATGGCCAGGCTGATCGCGAGGCCAGGAATCACCGCCATCCATGGCGCTTTGGTCATGTAGCCCCTGGCCTCGGCTTGCAGCATGCCGCCCCAGGAAGGATGCGGCGGCGGCACGCCGATGCCCAGGAAGCTGAGTGACGCTTCGGCGAGGATCGTGTTGCCGGCCAACAGCGTGCCGAGCACGATGATCGGCGCCATCACGTTGGGCAGGATGTGCACGCGCAGCACCCTGAGCGGGTGCGCTCCGATGACGGTGGCCGCCTCGACGTACG
Source organism: Dehalococcoidia bacterium (assembly GCA_965211635.1). GTDB lineage: Bacteria > Chloroflexota > Dehalococcoidia > Bin125 > Bin125 > Bin125. The sequence continues at coordinate 2,504,849 of OZ242948.1, read as the reverse complement.
CTTCGCTGCGGATCGCGATGACGGCCGATCGAATGACGCGCGACGTCCCGAAGGTAAAGGCCAGCGCCAGGGCAATAATGACGTTCTCCAGCCCGGTGCCCATGATCGCGGCGAGCGACAGCAGGATGATCAGGTAGGGGAACGCGAGCCAGGCGTCCACGAAGCGCTGCACGATCGCATCGACCCAGCCGCCGAAGTATCCGCTGACCACGCCGATTAGCGTGGCCGCAGCGAGTGCGAATCCCGTCGCCCCCAGCGCCACCGCCAGGGAGATGCGGGCTCCGTGCACAATCCTGTCGAAGATGCTCCGTCCGAGGTGATCGGTGCCGAAGGGTTCCTCGAGGCTGGGGCTGTGTAGCCGCTCCGCGAGGTGCTGCTCGGTGTAGCCGTCCGGGGCCAGCACGTCGGCGAAGATCGCCACCAGGATCAGGACGATCACGATCAGCGCGCCGACTGCGCCCATTGGATTCTGGCGCGACAACGTCCAGGTCCGCGATAGCCTTCTGCGCAGGGCCCCGGATTCACGCGCCGGGCGATCGAACGGCTCGGTCACTGTGGTCATGACAACCGCACCCTTGGATCCAACAGTCCGTAACTCAGGTCGACCACCAGATTGACGAACAGCACCGCGATCGCCAGGAACAGGGTGATCATCTGCAACATCGGATAGTCACGTTCGATGATCGATGAGAGGACGAAGCGTCCCATACCGGGCAGCCCGAAGATCACTTCCATGATCACCGTGCCGCTGAGGATCGTGGCCGTCTGAAGCCCGATGATCGTGACAATCGTGATCATGGCATTGCGCAGCACGTGCCTGACCACAACGGTTCGATAGGCCAGGCCCTTGGCCTGGGCGGTGCGCACGAAGTCCTGGCGGAGCACTTCGAGCATCATCGAGCGCGTCAACCGCATGATCGTGGCGCCGGCTTGCAGCGACACGATGAATGCAGGAATCGAGAAGTGGTAGAGGTTGGTGAGCGGATCTTCCCAGAGCTTCCGGTACACCAGCGGCGGCGCCCAGTCGAACCAGATCGCGCCCAACACTAGCAGCAAGGTTGCGAACCAGAAGCTGGGGATCGAGAGTCCCGCGACAGCGAACGAACGCAGCGAGAAATCGGAGACCGACCCCTGTCTGACCGCGGAGATCACACCGATCGGCACTCCGATCAGCGTGGAGAAAATCAGCGTCAGGACCGCCAGCTCGAGCGTGACCGGGACGATCTGCTTCAGCTCAGTCGTGGCCGCCCGGCCGGTGTAGAGTGACTCGCCGAGGTCGCCCTGCACCAGATCTCCGACCCAGAACACGAACTGCTCCGGGATCGACTTGTCCAGGCCCAGCAGCTCTTCCAGCGCTTCACGATCGTCGGCATAGCCTTCTTCCGTGATCAGCAGATCGACGATATCGCCGGGAATCAGCCGCACCATCATGAAGACCGTGATGAGCACGACGATCAGCGTCGGCACCATCAGGGCGATGCGGCGACGGGCGTACTGAGCCATCGGGAGTCACTAGGCTTCGTCCAGGCTCCAACCTAGGCGTCGTACCAGAAGTGCGAATACGCGAGTCCTTCCTGGAAGGAGTAATCGTACGCGCCGTAGAGTCCAACGTTCTCCGAATAGCCCCGCAGATCCGTGCTGATGGCGTCGAACAACGCCTGTTCCGCCAGGTAGATGATGTACTGCTGATCGGCGACGTAGCGGACGATCTGCTGAACCGTCTCGACGCGTGCGTCGTAATCGGTGAGCGCTCGCTGCTCATCGAGCAGCGGATCCAGTTCCGCGTCCCTGACGTGGCTGTAGTTCTGTTCCCCCAGCGTGTGATAGACCCCGTGGAGCAATGAGTCCGGGTCGGGCCGTCCTCCGCTTGACGTCCAGCCCAGGTCGTCCATCTCACCGCGCAGGACTTTGCCGGCGAAGACCGCGTACTCGTCCAGTTCCAACTCAACTCGAACGCCGATCTTGCGGAGGTCTTCCGGCAGGATCGACAGCCAGGTGTTGACCACCTTGTGATCCAGGAGGATCGAACTCAGCTTGGTATCGATCCCGTCCGGATATCCGGCGGCGTCGAGCAACTGCTTGGCCTTCTCGACGTTGTAGTCGTACCACTCGGCTCCCGGACCCAACTCGTCAACAGCGAGCGAGAACTCGCCGAACGAGGACGACAGCGGCACTTGCATGACGCCGTCACCACCGAAGACGTTGTCGATGATCGACTGTCGCGCCATGCCCAACGACAACGCCCGCCGGACGCGGACGTCATTCCAGGGCGGCTTGTCGGAGCGCATGGTGAGGATTGGCCCAATGAAGATGGCCGGCGTCCGGCGGAGAGCGACGATGTCCTCGCCGTAGTCCACGATCGTCTCGCCGTCCACCCGGTCGGCGTGTGCGATCTGTCCTGAGCGCAGGGCCGCGACCAGGGCAGTCTGGCTGATTACGATGTCGTGCAGCTTGTCGAAGTAGGGTCGCGGCGACAGGAACCAGTCGGGGTGACGCGACCACTCGCTGTCGACCTTGTTCTCCCAGCGGTCGAGCATCCAGGGGCCGGTGCCGATCACGGTCTCGACGCCCTCGAAGTTCTCGTCGATCCCGGCCTCGGGAGCGACGACTGTGCCGTGCATCGTGGCCAGGTAGGTAAGGCTGGGAACGAAGGGTTGCGTCATATTGAATATGACTGTCTGCTCGTCGGTTCCATCGACACTCTCGACCAGGTTGAACATCGCGCCGTAATGCGGGCTCTCGATCCCGACCATGCGGCGCTCCATGCTGTAGACCACGTCGCTCGATACGAGATTGCGTCCATCAACCGGCGGCTTGTCGTGGAACTGCACGCCTTGACGCAGATTGAAGACCATGGTCGTGCTGTCCGGGAGCTCCCAGGACTCCGCGAGGTGCGGCTCGACCACGGTCCCTTCGGCGCCGTACTGGAACTGCACCAGCGGACTGTAGGCATACAGCGCGTAACGCTGCACTCGCTTGTTCAGGCTGGTGAACGGGTCGAAGTGCAGCGGACCGTCGAGGTAGGCGGCCGTCGCATGCGTGCCGCCGGGTATCGGCGCGTCGGCGACCATTGCCTGCTGCTGCGCTTGAGCCTGTTGCTGGGCCTGTTGTTGCGCCTGTTGCTGTTGCGCCTGTTGCTGCATCGCTTGCTGTTGCGCTTGCTGCTGGGCCTGTTCCTGCGCCATCGCCTGCTGAGCCTGCTGTTGCGCCTGTGGTTCTTGCGCCTGCGGCTGGGGCTGCGCCTGCTGATCCTGCTGCACCTGCGCAACGACTTGGGCATCGTCATCGTCATCACCACAGCCGACCAACGCCAGGCCTGCTGCCCCAACCCCGGCCCGAGCCGATGCGCTGATCAGCGACCTGCGGCTCAACCGCTTGCGCTGAATCCGCCTCCAGTAGTTCTTGCGACTATCCATGAGAGAACCCTCCTAGTCTCATTCCGTCTCTCCGGAGAGATGCATGATACGGGAATCAATTGGTGTTGTCACATTGCCTTACTTGTTCGCACCTGACGGATAATCTCGACTACGAATCACCTAGACTCCTCGTCATCATCGCACCCGAGCGTCAGCGCCTGTTCCGACCCGCGGACCATTGGCCTGGAGCACGCGCCGGGAGACGGAAGCCGCCGAGATGGCCGAACCATTTGTCTTGACTGAGGTTCGCGAGCGAGTCGCCTGGATGATCCTGAACGACCCGGCTCGACTGAATCCCGTCAACACCTCCAGGCTCGAGCAAATCGGCGAGTCCGCGCGCCAGCTCTCAGAGCGCGACGACGTCAGCGTGGTGGTCGTCACCGGAGCGGGGCGAGGGTTCTGTTCCGGCGCCGACCTCTCGGGGCCGATCGACGTCGCCGACCGCGAGCGACCGGCTTCGGGTCTCGGTTCGATCCTTCCCGACGCTCCGGGCTTGTGGACGCTCGCCGCGATGCGGCAACCCGTGATCGCCATGGTCAACGGCGCGGCGGTCGGATACGGCGCCGAGCTCGCGCTCCAGGCCGACATCCGCGTCGTGGGCCACAGCGGACGGTTTCGCTTTCCCTTCTCGATGCTGGGCACGGTCAGCGACACTGGGGCGGGAAGCTGGCTGTTGCCCCGCCTGATCGGCTGGTCGCGCGCGGCGGAGTTGTTCTACACGGGACGATTCGTGGAGAGCGAGGAATCGGCCGCGATCGGCCTGGCCAACCATCGCGTTGCGGATCAGGAACTCGAGCAGTTCACGAGCGGCCTCGCAGCTTCCATCGCCCGGAACTCGGACTGGTCCTTGCGAACAATGAAGCGGATGCTGTTCGCGGCACTGGACGAACGCAAGCGCGAGCACCTGCTGGAGCAGTACTTCCGCTTCGCCGAGGGCGATCCCGACTTCGACCGCACTGCGTACACGTCCCGATTCCGGAGAGGTTGAGCGAAGCTCAAGCTCCCGGTCTCCAGGCGAGGACGCAATGGCCAGCGCTCTGCTCAGAGACCGCGAGTGGTTGAAGTCGTCGGTCTCGCGGGTGTTGAGACCTCGATTTGAGAGTACTAACCTCGCTTCGTCCGAGTGCGAGCAGTGCGGGGGCCTGAGCGGTCGCCGACCGCCCGTGACGGACGGAAGGAGACACCGCCCAATGCCAAGACCACGAATCTCGCACCTGACCTATCTGATCCTCTCGCTGTTCATTGGACTGGGAGTCGTCCTGACAGCTTGCGGGGGCGACGATGAACAAGAGGGGCCGGCCGACAGCGTCAAGATCGTGCTCCAGTGGGTCGTCCAGGCCCAATTCGCGGGCTACTACGCGGCGCTGGAGAACGGCTTCTACGAGGAAGAGAATCTGAACGTCGAGATTCAGCCCGGCGGCCCCGACATCTTGCCGGTGCAGCTCGTGGCGGCGGGCGCGGCCGAACTGGCTGTGCAACCGTTCGCCGTGCTTCTGTCGGCGCGCGACCAGGGCATCGACGTGGTCGCCGTGGCGCAGGTCTTCGAGCGCTCCGGCTACCGACTGGTGTCCTGGGCCGATGACGGGATCACCTCGCCCGAACAGTGGGGCGGCAAGAAGCTCGGCGTGTGGGCCGGACATGAGATGGTCTCGGCCACGATCAACAAGTACGGCCTGACCGAGGGTTCGGGCTCCGACCAGGTCGAACTGGTCGGCCAGGGCTTCGACATGCAGCTATTGCTGGAGCGCCAGGTCGATCTCGCCTCGGCGATGATCTACAACGAGTTCGCGCAGTTGATCGCGGCCGGCAACCCGGTCAGCGACTTCAACGTGGTCGACTTCGGCGATCACGACACGAACACGCTGGAGGACGCGCTACTGGCTCGGGGCGAATGGCTCGAAGACGAGGACAACCAGGACATCATGACCAGGTTCCTGCGCGCCTCGGCCAGGGGCTGGGCGCTGTGCGCCGACGATCCCGAGGCGTGTGTCGAGATCGTGCTCAAGTACGGTCCGGCGCTGCCGCGCGCTCACCAGACCTGGATGATGAACGAGATCAACAAGCTGATGTGGCCCTCGAGCAAGGGTTGGGGCGTCATCGACCGCGACTCGGCGTCTCGAACTGCCGGGATCATGCTTGACTACAACGTGATCTCCGAGGCCGCCGATCTGGACGCCGCGTACACCAACGAGTATGTCGAGGCAGCGCTCGAAGAATTCTCCGAAGACGAGCGGTTCCGCAACGACTATGAGCCGTTGGAACTCGACGTCGAGGACCTCTTGCCTGACGATGCCTAGCGCCCGGCTGCGACCGGGTCGGAGAACAGAAAGAAGCGGAGAAGCATGTCCCGCATTGTCCGAGCTGCGCTGATCCAGACCGAGGGTCTGACACCTGTCGAGAAGATGGTGGAGCGCCAGATCAAGTTGATCCACCAAGCCGCCGAGCAGGGCGCGCAGATCACCTGCCTGCAGGAACTCGCGACCGGCCCGTACTTCTGCCAGGAGGAGGACAAGCGCTGGTACGGCCTGGCCGAGCCGGTGCCGGACGGCCCGACCGTACAGCGTATGCAGGAGGTTGCCAGGGAGACCGGCATGGTCTTGATCGTGCCGGTCTACGAGATCGAGTCGCCCGGCTTCCTCTACAACTGCGCGGCCGTGATCGATTCCGACGGCAGCTACCTGGGCAAGTACCGCAAGACGCACATCCCGCACTCGGACAACTTCCTCGAGAAGTACTACTTCCGTCCGGGGAACCTGGGATATCCGACGTTCGATACGAGCGTGGGCCGGGTTGGCGTCTACATCTGTTACGACCGCCATTTCCCCGAAGGGGCGCGCGCGCTGGGTCTGAACGGCGCCGAGATCGTGTTCATTCCCTCTGCGACGGCGGGTCATTCGCGGGTCCTGTGGGACGTGGAGCAGCGCTTCCATGCGATCGCCAACGGCTACTTCGTCGGCACGATCAACCGCGTCGGCACGGCGCTGAAGCCCGACGTTCACTTCTACGGCCACAGCTACTTCTGCAATCCGAGCGGCGAGGTGCTGGCGCAAGCCGACGACCAGGAGGCGGTGATCGTCGCCGACCTGGACCTGGACCAGCTCTCGGAGGCGCGCGCCGAGTGGCCCTTCTACCGCGACCGCCGTCCCGACATGTACGAGCCGCTTGTCAAGCCTTAGGCAGCCAACCGCTGAAGGAGAAGGAAGATGGCGTCAGTTCTGATCACCGGTGGGATCGTGACGACGGCAAGTGAACAGTATGTCGCCGATGTCTTCCTGGACGACGGCGTGATCGTGCAGATCGGCGCCAACCTCCAGGTTGCCGCGGATACGGTCGTGCAAGCGGAGGGCCAGTACGTCATCCCGGGCGGGATCGACGTGCATACGCACTTGGGCGAGACCGTGTTCCGGACGATCACCGCCGATAGCTGGGAGTCGGGCACCGTTGCGGCCGCGTTTGGCGGCACGACGACGGTCGTCGATTTCGCGCGGCAAGAGCGCGAGGGCATGTCGCCGATTGAAGCGATCGAGCACCGACGTCGGCAGGCGGAATCGCAGGCGGTGATCGACTACGGATTTCACCTGATGGCGACAAACCTGGACTCGCAGGAGTACCTCGAGGAGTTGGCGGCGTTGCCCGGCGAGGGCGTGACCAGCTTCAAACTGTTGATGGCCTACCCGGGCACGATGATGGTCGATGACCTGACCATCTTCCGCGCGATGCAGGTCGCGGCGGACACCAATGCGATCGTCACGCTGCACGCTGAGAACGGTCACGTGATCCAGCAGATCACCGATCAGTTCGCCGAGCAAGGCCGTGTGCAGGAGCACATGCACATGCATGCGCATCCGCACCTGGTCGAGGGCGAGGCAACGCACCGCGGGATCGCGATGGCCGAAATGGCCGGTTCGGCGGTCTACATTGTGCACCTCTCCAGCCGCACCGCATTGACCGAGGTCGAGGCGGCTAAGGCTCGAGGTCAGGCGGTCTACGCGGAGACCTGCCCGCAGTACCTGTTCGCCGCCTACGAGGATTATGAGAACGCCGGATTTGAGGCAGCCAAGTACATCTGCTCGCCGCCGATCCGCGAGCGCGCCAACCAGGATGAGCTCTGGCGCGGGATCGAAACCGGAGCGCTCTCGGTGATCGCGACCGACCACTGCACATTCCGGATGCAGGACGATCTGGCTGAGCTGCCGCCGCAGAAGCCAATGGGCAAGGGCGACTTCCGCTACATACCCAACGGCGTGCCAGGCGTCGAGAACCGCATGCACCTCATGTACCAGGGCGGTGTCGTCGAAGGTCGCTTCGACATGATGCGCTTCGTTGACTTGAACTGCACGATGCCGGCCAAGCTGTTCGGCCTGTACCCGAGGAAGGGAATCATCGCCATCGGCGCCGATGCCGATGTCGTGGTCTGGGATCCGAACGCCGACTACACGATCGAAGCTGCGACGCACCACATGCGCGTCGACTACAACCTCTACGAAGGGATGCAGGTCAGCGGTCGTCCGAGCACGGTGATCTCGCGCGGCGAGATCATTGTCAGCGGCGAGGAGTTCCTGGGAGAACTGGGCCGCGGTCAGTACATCCGTCGCTCGACGCCGTACGTGCTGGACCATCCGCAGAGCGTGACGACCCGATGACCACCGAGCAGACCGCCGCAGGCGCAAGCGCCCAGGAGATTCTCGACCTGTGCCGCGAGTACACGCTGTACGAGTGGGGCACCCAGGAACAGATCAATCCGATCCCGTTTGTGCGGGCCAAGGGCAACTACCTGTGGGACGCAGACGGCAAGCGCTATCTCGACTTCAACTCGCAGGCGATGTGCGTCAACATCGGACACGCCGACGATCGCGTGGTGCGGGCGATCGCCGAACAGGTCGCGGAGTTGCCATACGTCGTACCGGCGCATGCGACGGAGGCGCGGGGTCGGCTGGGCAAAGAACTGGCGCGAATCTCGCCTGAGGGGCTGAACAAGTCGTACATCACGCTGGCCGGGGCCGACGCCAACGAGGCCGCCGTCCGCATCGCGAGGCTCTACACGGGCAGGCACAAGATCCTGGCCCGCTATCGCTCCTACCACGGCAGCAGCCAGGGAGTCATGTACGCCTCGGGCGACTTCCGCCGGATGCCGTCCGAGGAGGGGATGACCGGAGTCGTCCGCATCCTCGATCCGTACCTCTACCGCAGTCCGTTGGCCGTCAACGAAGAGGACTTCGTCCCCGCCTACATGCAATACCTCGAGGACGTGATCCAGCGCGAGGGCCCGGAGACGATCGCGGCCATCCTGCTGGAGCCGATCACCGGCACCAACGGCATCATCGTGCCACCGGAGGGCTGGTATCGAGGAGTCCGAGAGCTCTGCGACCGCTACGGCATCCTGCTGATCGACGACGAGGTTATGGCGGGATTCGGACGCACCGGCAAGTGGTTCGCGATCGAGCACGAGGACGTGGTGCCCGACATGATGACCATGGCCAAGGGATTGACCAGCGCGATCGTGCCGCTCGGCGCGGTGATAGTCAACGACCGGATAGCGGAGCATTTCGAGCGCAACCCGCTCGGTCATGGAATCACCTACGGCAGCCACACGGTCGGCTGCGCGGCCGCGATTGCCACGCTCGCCGTCTACGAAGAGGACAACCTGATAGAGAACGCGGTGCGGATGGGCGAAATCATGCAGGCCGAGTACGCGGCCATGAAGGAACGACACCCTTCAATCGGTGACGCGCGCGGGCGCGGATTGTTCACGGTGCTTGAGTTGACTGCCGACCGCGCGACCAAAGCGCCGCTGATGTCGATCGACCCGGAACTCACGAGTCGCGTGGATCAGTTCTTCCGCGACGAAGGCATGTTCGTCAATGTGCGCGGCGACTTCATCTTCGGCAATCCGCCGTTGTCGATCAGCGAAGAGGAGTTGTGCTGGGCGCTGTCGATCGTCGATCGCGCGCTCGACATCACTGATGCTGCCGTTCGTTCTTAGGGCGGCCGAAGAATCGTGAATCACACCGGCTGTTGCAAGAAGGGATGCTCATCATGACGGACTACCACGACAGCGACCGCTACCAACAGGGCGTCGGGCTGATGGAGAGCATCAGCATGAATCCGGCGGGCATGGACGCGATCGCCGCCGCGAACGGCGAGGTGGGCGAGGACGTCGCGCGGATGCTGGCCGAGTTCTGTTTCGGCGACGTCTGGACGCATGGCCCGCTCGACCTGCGGACCAAGCGGGTGATCACGCTGGCCACGATTTCCGCGCTCGGGCGCGAACGGCAGCTTCGCGGACACATCGCCGGAGCGCTGGCGCAAGGATTCACGCGCGAGGAGATTCAGAGCATCTTCGTCCATCAATTCGCGTACGGCGGTTTCCCGATGGGACTGTCGGGCCTCCAGGTTGCGGCCGAGGTCTTCGCCTCGCTCGACGCGGATGATGACGACTAGGCGGCCGAAGTCGCCTGGGCATACATGACGTGGGACGGGAGCAACTGGTATGAAACTCGGACTGATGTCGGGTATCGATCATCCGCGAGACATCATCGGCCAGGCCCAGTGGGCTGAAGAACATGGCTTCGAGACCGTCTGGGTTGGTGAAGGTCGACTGACTCGCAACGCGGTCGTGCACATGACCCTGGCTGCGGCGAACACAAATCGCATCACGATCGGCAGCGGTATCTTCCCCTTCCGCACGCGCAGTGTGGGATTGCTGGGCATGACAGCGAGGACGATTGACGATCTTGCGCCGGGCCGGGTCAAGCTGGGTCTGGGAGCGTGGTGGGAGCCCCTGGCTACGCGCAACGGACTGCACACGGCCAAACCGCGCACGGCGATGAAAGAGATCATCCTCGCGCTCAAGGACTTGCTGGATGGCAAGTTGGTGACGTACCAGGGTGAGTACGTCGATGTCGAGGACATCAAGTTCGATACGCCCGAAGACGACGACAATCCCTCCTACCCGGTTCCGATTTACATCGGCGCAGTTCGGCTGAGGATGATGGAGCTGGTCGGCGAGGTTGCCGACGGTGCGCTGATGGACTTTCTCGTCCCGCCCGAATACACCGCGCTCTCGGTTGAGCACATCAAGATCGGCGCGGATCGCGCGGGGCGGTCAATGGATGAAATCGACTGTCCACAGTTGCTCGGCGTCGCTATCGACGATGACGATCCGCAGGCGGCTGTCGACGCCTGCAAGAAGTTCCTGACCCAGTACATCGGTCAGCAGCCGCACATCACCGAGACCTGCGGCGCGACCGAGGAGCAGATTGCCGGCGTCAAGAGCGTCATGGGTTGGCCGGCCACGCAGGAGCAGATCGAGGCTGCCATGGAGTTCATTCCGGACGAGTTGGTGCGAGATGTCTGCTGTTGCGGCACGACATCGGAGACCATCGAGCGGATCGAGGCCTTTGTCGCGGCCGGCTGCAGCGAGCCGGTGCTGACTCCGCTTGGCGACTACCAGGGGACCGTCGAGAAGATTGCCCGCGCGGTTCGGCAACGCGGCTGAGCGGCTGATTCGAATCCACGCCGAAAGTGAGTTCGTCGAGCGATGAGCGCCAGTGCCGGTCGGCAAGTTGCACCTCAAGTCTCCGTGCGTGAGCGCTTCCTGACGGAAGAACTCGTGGAGCGGCTCCGCTCGGCATCGGCCAGGATCACGCTGATCCTGATCCTCGTCGCCTTGTTTCTCGCCGGTTGGGAGTTCCTCAAGTGGGCGACCGACTCGCCGCGTACGACGCTGCCTCACTTCCATGAGGTCGCCGATTACCTGTTCAGCATCAACTCCCAGGGCGATGTCGTCTGGCTGGCGATCGGGCGCAACCTCCGGCTCACTTTCATCGAGGCGCTGAGCGGTCTGTCCGTGGCCATCATTGCCGGGTTCGTTGCGGGCACGCTGATGGCGCTGAGCCGTTGGACGGGCCGCGGGATTATGCCCTTTGTGATCGGCGCGCAGACCGTGCCGATCGTCGCCATCGCCCCAGCGCTGGTGATCTGGCTGGGAACCGGCTGGGAGACCAAGGCGCTGATCGCCGGATTCCTCGCCTTCTTCCCGATCGCGGTATCGAGCGCCCGGGGCATCGGCGATGTCTCGCAGGACAGCCTCGACCTGATGGCCTCCTACGGCGCGTCACGCACCGAGGTGTTCTTCAAGTTGCGATTGCCCAGCGCGCTGCCCTACATCTTCACCGGACTCGAGGTCGCCGCGGCGTTCAGCGTGATCGGCGCGATCGTGGCCGAGTTGCCTGTCGGTTCGCAGGAAGGAATCGGCGTCGTGATCCTTACATCGCAGCAGTACTTCAGTTTGCAGCCCGAGTCGTTGTTCGCTGCGATCGGCGGCGCCTGCCTGCTCGGCGGAGCCATGGTCGCGATGGTCCGCATCGTCCAGATCGTGGTCCTGCGCGGGCACCGCGCGCAGGAACTGAGTTAGAGAGGCGATCCATGACCACACCGGACGCAACGCGCGAGTCTGCGCCGAACGGCACGGGAACGGCCATCGCCTTCCAGGGTGTGCGCAAGGAGTTCGGCAACGGAGCCAATGCGACGCTGGCCATCGAGTCTGTCGATCTGGACATCAAGGAGCGTGAGTTCGTCTCGTTGATCGGTCCATCGGGCTGCGGCAAGTCCACGCTGCTCCGACTGGCCGCCGATTTGATCGAGCCCAGCGACGGTTCGGTGCTGGTCAACGGCAAGTCGCCGCGGCAGGCTCGGCTCGACCGGGACTACGGTTTTATCTTTCAGTCGCCGACGTTGTTCGACTGGCGCACAGTCTGGAAGAACATCGCGTTGCCGCTGGAGATCATGAAGATCGGCGGCATGACCCGGGCGAACCGCGATGAGGAAATCGAGCGGTTGCTTGAGATGGTCGGACTGGACGGATTCGAGAGTCATCATCCGTATCAGCTTTCCGGCGGCATGCAGCAGCGCGTCTCCCTGGCCCGTGCGCTCGTCTTCCGGCCGTCCATCCTGCTGATGGACGAACCCTTCGGCGCGCTGGACGAGATCACCCGAGACCGAATGAACCTTGAACTGCACCGCATCTGGGAGGAGACGAACACGACGATCCTGTTCGTCACGCACAGCATTCCCGAGGCCGTGCTGCTCTCCGGACGGGTCGTGATCATGACCGCACGTCCCGGACGCGTACAGGAGATCATCCCGATTGACCTGCCATATCCGAGGACGACGGAGGTGGAGGAGTCGACTCGCTACTACGAACTGGTCACCGAAGTGCGGGAGTCGTTGGGCAACGCGATGGTAGGCGGCCTGTGACAACCGCCGATCCGACCCTGGACGACGTCGCTGAACAGCCGCGGCAGTGGAGTCGGCACGCAGGTGTCGTCATCCCACCACTCCTGGTGTTCATTGCCGCGATCGGTCTCTGGGAGCTGATCGTCGAGGCTTTTGAGATCCAGCGCTTTCTCTTGCCCCGCCCCAGCGAGATTGCCAGCATGTTCGTTGAAGACTTCGGCCGATTGATTCGGCAGGGCAGGAACACGCTCGGCGTGGCCGGACGAGGATTGCTGCTCGGTGGTGGCATCGGGATCGGGCTGGCCGCGATCACGTTCCGTACACGATGGATGGCAGATGGGATCGGCATCTACGCCGCCGTGCTCAAGGCGGTACCGGTGATCTCACTGGCGCCGCTGACGGTCGTTTGGTTCGGGATCGAAGCCGGCTCGAAGATCGCAACGGTCAGCATTGCGACCGCTCCAATCCTCTTCACGTACACCCTGGTCGGACTACGCAGCGTCGACCCCAACGCCCGGGAACTCATGCGCTCGTATGCGGCTGGGCACTTCCGCACCTTCTGGAACTTGCATGTCCCGTACGCGCTGCCGTTTTTCTTCTCGGGCATGAAGATCGCGGTCACGATGGCGATGATCGTGGCGATCATCTCCGAGTACTTCGGCGGCAGTTTCGAGAACCTGGGCGGCTACATCCGCAACGAGGCGAACAACGTGCATACCGTCGAAGTCTGGACGGCGATTGTGATGGCTTGCCTGCTGGGGATCAGCCAATACATGATCGTGGCCGGGATCGACCGCTACGTGCTCCGCTGGCACCAATCCAAGCGCGCCGACTGACGGTCACCGTCGCCTGCTACTCGCAAGTCCATCACCTTATCGCAGGGCGAACTGGGTTGCGCAGCACGTTCGCCGGCAAGCGTTGAGACGAACGGAGCGTGGCACATGACCCAGGGAGCAGACCAACTCGACCCCGATCTGACACCGCAATCCAGCCACCTGCCGGGGCTGGCGATCACGCTCAACGAGGCGTCGGCGATTGCGGCCGAGGTGCGCCGACTGATTTCGCTGGGCCAGGAAGAGCGCGCGCTGCAACTTGTGCGTAGCCTGCACCCCGCCGATATGGGTTTGATCATCGCCGGACTGCCGCGGACTAGCCGCGACATCATTCTCGACGTCATGTCGCCGGACACGGTGACCTGGATGCTGCGGCAGATGAACCCGGTCGAGGCGGGACGGCTCGTCACTCGGCTCGGACTCGGCACGCTCAGTTTCGTCCTCCGCCAGGTGCATCCGCAGCAAGCTCTGGCGACACTGCGCAGCCTGCCGCTCTATCCCGCTCGCAAGGTCGCGGAATCGCTTGCGGAACCCGTCGTCGAGGAAGAGTTGCTGGAGCAGACGCCCGATACCGCCGGCGCGCTGATGGTGTCCAACGTGCCGCTGGTTCACGAGCACGAGATAGTCGAAGCCGCGCGCGACGCCGTCAGGCAGATTGGAGAGGAGCGCGAGAAGTACACCTTCGTCTACGTGCAGGACGTTGACGACCGGCTGATCGCGCAGATACCAATGGCCGAGCTGGCGATGGCGCGTGACCAAGCCGGCGTCGACTCGGTCAGCGAGCCGATCGTGGCGTCCGTCGAGGCTGGAACCGAGGCGCAGGAGTGCGCCCGTCTGAGGCGTCACTACAACCTGACCCAGTTGCCGGTGGTCGAAAACGGGCGGGTGATCGGCGCCATTCTCCCCGAACAGTTGCTCGGCGCATTGGTCGAGCAGGACACGCAACAGATGCTGCAGGTAGCTAACGTCGCCGGTGAAGCAGCCGACGGTCCGCTGGTCAACTCGGTCCGTACGCGATTGCCCTGGCTGACGGTCAACCTGGCGACTACATTCCTCGCCGCAGCGACGATCTCCGCCTTCGAGTCCACGCTGGCGCAGGTGGTGGTGCTGGCCGCGTTCTTGCCTGTAGTAGCCGGCCAGGGCGGGATTGGCGGAACGCAGACCTTGACCCTGATTGTCCGAGCGATCGCCCTGGGCGAACTAGTCGGGGTCACGGCGAGGCGCCTGCTCGTCCGCGAGGCGATGCTGGGCATCTTTCACGGCATCTGGCTCGGACTGCTCGTCGCCGTGATTGCGATCGTCTGGCAGCAGAACCTCGGCCTGGCGCTCGTGCTCGGTCTGGCGATGCTGGGCAACATGATCATCGCCGGTTCGGTTGGCGCGGCGGTGCCGCTGTTCCTGCGTCGAATTGGCATCGACCCGGCAGTGGCCTCGGCGGTCGTTGTGACGACCTTCACCGATGTCTTCGGCTTCCTGCTCTTCCTCGGTATCGCCAGCGCGGCGCTCGACCTGATCGCCTAGCGGCCTGACAGCGTCTTACCAATAGAAGCGCTCGACACCTAACCGGGCGCGCAGATCTAGCTGTAGCAGCCGCGTTGGGCGCGCACGACAGGTTGTTGGCCCTTGTCGATGCTCACTACTCCGCCAGGCTGAACGATTCGGTCGGCGACTGGGGGAAGTCGTCGGGCCAGAGCAGGCGAGCCAGGTCTTCAGCCCCGACAATGTTTCAGTGCGAGAGCGTCGTGAGATGCCTGCTCTCGACGACGTGCACAGCGCCGCTCTTGATTGCGGGGACCTCGGCAAGCGCCTCGTTGTCGAGCAGGCTCTGGCGAAACTCCGCGGCGCCGAACTCGAGCGGCTGAGCGATGATGATGATGATCTCCGGCGACACTGCGATCACGCCTTCGAGGCTGGTCGTCTGGTTGCCGGTGATTCCCGCCTCTTCGGCAGCATTGACGCCGCCCGCCGCGACGATCGCACTGCCCTCCGTTGAATCACTGCCCGCGACCCACAGCGTGTCGGAGTACTGGGTCAGGGCGAGCACCGTGGGCTGGGGCGACTTGGCAGACGTTACCGCGGTCAGCGCCTCGTAGCGGCTCTGCACTTCCTCGGCGAACGCGAACGCGCGCTGCTCTTCGCCGTAGATGTAGCCGAGCAGCAAGATGCTATTGATCCGCTCCTCGGGACCTTGGACCAGTTCCGTCTGAATCACGTGAAGGCCGGCTCGCTGCAGTGCAACGACCGCTTCAACCGGGAAGAACGGGCTGGTCACGACGACATCCGGCGACTGGGCGATGATGACTTCCGGATCGCGTGATGTTTCCGGCTTGTCTTGAACCCATGCAGCTACGTTTGAGTATGTGGCATCCTTGGACACTGCTCCGACCGCTACGAGTCGCTCGTTCGGTACCAGGGCGAGCGTGACCTCGTCGTGGCCGATCGACGCAGTGATGATTCGAGTCGGTTGGGCGGGAATCGTCACGAGCCCGTTCAGACCCTCGACCTCCCGCGGCCATCCGGAGTTGCTCGGGTCAACGACGCCGCTCACGCCCTCAAGACTGAGGCCGCTTGACGGAGTTACCTGCTCAGCCTGGGGCTGAGGCAGAGTCCCCGGTGGCTCATCCACCGAGCAGGTCGACAACACCAACCCGACGATCAGAACCGGAAGCCAGCCGAGATGGCGAGCACCCGTGCGCCGCCGCAGGCGGTCGGTTCCGCCTTGACGCGAAGTCCGAATCCGCTCTCGCGGAGTGCGCTGGTTGCGGCTGACTGCGGGCAAAGGGAATCCCTCCAGCGGCTCCGCTGGAGGGATGGTTATCAATCCACACGGGCATTTCGCCCGGAGATCGAGGGACCTCTCTGAAGCGGAGAGTTGTCACCTCTCGTCCAGGCAGGTCTCCTGGCTTGCGGGCGGATATTGCGGCTGATCCCTTCCCATCGGCGCATCCGACAGTGGGTGTCAACCTTCCGTTCCACTCGTGCGAGCCCCGCTTATGGTGGCGCTACCGCGTCGGAATCTCACCGACTTCCCTATTCTCCCGGGACGGGCACCAGGACGAATACTGCTTGCCGAGGCGTACCATGCGGACCCCTTGCGACGGGCCGGGAACCAGCCGAAGCCGTGCGTTGGGAATGCGCAGACTTGGGAGGAGATGCTCGGCAACCGCTCCTACGTCGATGAATTGCGCGCAGTTGGCAGCTACTTGTTACGGACGTAGGGGCTGGTCGCTTCGAGAATCGCGTCGGCGAGGAAGTTGAGCGAGATCAGCAGCAGCGCAAGGGCTGCAGTGGGAACGAGCACGAACCACCATGCGCCGAGAGTGAGAAACTCTCGCGAGTCGTTGAGGATGAGCCCGATCGTCGGCGTGGGCGGCGACGCGCCGAGGCCGAGGAAGCTAAGCGACGCCTCAGCGATGACGGCGAATGCCATGTATAGCGCCGCCTGGATCATCAGCGGGGGCAGCGTGTTGATCGCGACGTGACGCATGACGATCCGCACTGGACCGGCGCCGAGCGTGCGTGCCGCCATCACGTAGTCGCGTTCCTTCTCCTGCAGCATCTGCCCTCGGGCGAGTCGAGCGAAGACGGGGATCGCGCCGATGCCGAGCGTGATTGCGACCTCGCGCGTCCCCGTTCCCAGGACGGTCAACACGACGAGCGCCGTGAGGATGCCAGGAAAGGCCAGCATCGTGTCGACGATCCGCATCAGGACCGGGTCGGCCCAGCGGCCGATGTAACCCGCCGCATAGCCCAGGGCAACGCCGATCGGCATGCCGATCGCGATGGCGCCGAAGCTGACCAACAGCGAGATGCGCACGCCGTACATCATTCGGCTGAGCAGGTCGCGGCTGACCTCGTCGGTTCCGAAGGGATACGTCCAGGAAGGCGAGAGCAGGCGAGCGCCGCGGATCTGGTCGGCGTAGTGGTGGGGCGCCAATGTTGGCGCAAGCAGCGCCGCCAGCAGGAAGACGAGCAGGACGAATAACGCAATCTGGCCTCGCCGCTCGCGGGCGACGCGATAGGCGACATCGAACCACTGGGAACGCTGCCGCCAGGTCAGCACACGGGCGCGAACTCGCTCTCGGCGGAAGACCGGCTCGGGGCGCTGGGCAACTGCCATTAGCGCACCCGGATTCGCGGATCGGCATAGCCGTAGGCGACGTCGGCGAGCGTGTTAGCTACAACGAAGACCGTGACCAGGACGACGAGCATGCCCTGGATCAACTGGTAGTCGCGACCCTGTACGCCGGCGATAATCAGCGAGCCGAAGCCGGGTCTGGCGAACACCACCTCAACGATCACTGCCCCCGAGATCAGGAAACCAATCTGCAGCGCCGCGACCGTGATCACGGGAATCAGGGCGTTGCGCATGGCGTGGCGCAGCACGACCGTGCGTTCGCGCAGTCCCTTGGCGCGAGCCGTGCGCACGTAGTCCTGGTTCAGGGTCTCCATAATCGAGGCGCGAACGAATCGCGCAAGGACGGCCGCCGTGCCGGCGCCCACGGCGATCATCGGCATGATGATGAACTTGATCGCTTCGCCAGGATTCTCATCGAATCCGACTCTGCCCGTGATGGGCAACCAACCAAGCTGAACCGCAATCACCCAGATCAGGATGATCCCGAGCACAAAGTTGGGGATGCCCAGCGTGAACATCGTGAAGCCGGTTGCGACGTAGTCGGGGAATCCGCCCGGCTTGAGGCCGGCGAAGATGCCGAGCGGGATACCGAAGATCAGCACGAAGGCATAGCCGGCGATCGCCAACTCGGCACTCGGCAGGAGCGCCGTCTTCATCAACTCGTCGACGTCCAGGCTGCGTGTGAACGAGCGGCCAAAGTCGCCCTGCACCGCGCCGCTGAGCCAATCGACGTACTGCTCAATCAGCGGATCGTTGAGCCCCAGGCGCTCTCGAACAGCCTCGACATCCTCCGGAGTCGCCTCGGGACCGGCGAGCAGCGCAGCCGGGTCGCCGGGGATCAGTCGCATGACCAGGAAGATCAGGATGCTGGCCAGCACCACGACGACGAGACCTTGAGCGATGCGACCGACCAGGAACGAGGCCAATTGGTCCACTCCCCGTCGAGCCGGTGATGTAGCGCGTTTGAGTGCGCAGCATCACCGACTCGCTCAACTCATGCGGCGTTGTCCAAGGCTGCCAACCCGATAGGGCGGTTATGCGTCGAGCCACCACTCTTCCTTGTAGGTGAAGCCGAATGGCGGCACCGCTACGTCCTGGACGCGGTTGTTGAAGATGTAGCCGTTCTGGATCGCGGCGAAGGGCAGCAGCCAGGGACCATCACGGAAGAGTTCGTTCCAGTCGCTGAACAACGCCTGGCGCTCGCTCGGCGATGGTTGCGAGGCGAATCCTTCGAGAATCGCCGTGTACTCGGGACCGACCGAGGCGACCGCGTTGACTGGCAAGCGGAACTGGAAGTTCATGTTCGGCAGCGTCTCCGGCTCCATCCAGAAGAAACCGGTCGGCGCGAGGTAGAGACCGGGATGCACTCCGGCGAGGAAGTCCTCTGCCCACTCGGCGACCTCTTGCAGCACGATCGTGACGTTGACGCCGATCTCGGCGAAGTTCGCCTGCAGGATCTCGGCCGATGCGTCGTCCGGCGTGACGCCATGCGAGACGAACATGTCCAGCTCGACCTCTTCCCAACCGGCGGCGGCGACGAGGTCTCGGGCCGCGTCAGGATCGTAGGGATCGGTGTCGAATGCCGGATCGTAGGCGCTCGAAGTCTTGGGCCACATCTGGTAGACGATGTCGTTGATGCCCTGGTAGACCTCTTCGTGCAGGCGCTCGCGGTCGATCGCCATGTGCAGCGCGCGGCGGAAGCGCGGATCGTCGTTGGCTGGGTGGCCGCCTCCGAGATGCGTCTGCACCGGCCCAACCACCCAGTAGCCGAGCGGTGGCGACGGGTGACCGGAGAGATAGTCAAAGTCCTGCAGTCGTAGGAACTGCTCGGGACTGACGCTCGCGGAGAAGTCGACCTCTTCGCTCTCGAGGGCCAGCGCCATGGTGTCGGAGTCCGGGATGGTGCGGTACTCGATCTCGTCCACCAACGACGCGGCGTAGTGGTTCTCGTTGCGCACGGCTACCCAGGTTTCGCCCGGTTCCCAGCGCGAGAAGTCGAACTTGAACGGGCCAGTCGCATTGACCGCCGTCATCTCCATGTAGTCCTGGACGTTGTTGGCGTCATGCACAGGCGCAAACGTCAACATGTCGAAGATGATTGGTCCCGGCCAGTTGGGATGATTGAACTGCACGGTCTTGTCGTCGATGACATCGATTGACTCGAGGTAGTTGTTGACCAGACCGCGAACCTGGCTGGTGTTCGTGGTTTCGGCCACGATGGCCTCGAAGCTGGCCTTGACGGCGTCGCCCGTGATCGGCTGGCCGTCGTGGAACTGGATGCCGTCGCGCAGCGTGACCGTCGTCGTGGTTGCGTCCGGGTTCTGTTCCCATGACTCGCCCAATCGAGGCTCCGGCTCGAGCGAGTTGCGTCGCTGCATCAGCTTGTCCCAGAGACCGCTGTCCCAGGGCTCGGTCGTGTCGCCGCGCCCGATCGCGAACGGCCCGGTGATCGCCGCGAAGGTCTCGAAGGTGTCGAGGTCGGCAGCGATCAGCCTGCCGCCGCGCTGCGGTCCTGCGTCTGCCTGCTGCGCCTGTGCCACGGCAGCCTGTTGATCCTGGTCCTGCTGCGCATCGGCGGCCTGCTGCTGGTCCGCTTGTTGCGCCTGCGCGGCTGCCTGCTGCTCAGCTTGGGCCGGCTGTTCCTGATCGTCGTCATCGTCGTCGCCGCAGCCGACGAGCGCGAGGCCGGCGACGCCGACACCGGCGCGAGTCGAGGCTCGCAAGAGCGCGCGCCTGCTCATCCGTCGCGTTCTCATTCGCTGCCAGTAGTTTCGGTCGCTCATGGCAACCCCTTCCATCAAGCCCGTTGCAGGGTTCCCTGACTGCAGCGAGTATGCCTACCAGATATCGAGATTTCAACTCCGACAAGAGATGCGTATCTGGAGCCGTGGAGAGGGCCAGTAGGGGCCGCCGGGCAGGCTCACAGCAGTGCGTCGGCGAGCTCCACAAACGAAGGAACCGTGACATCTGGCCAGGGCGGCGTGTCTTCGTAGGGCAAGCCGAGGCGGTTGATGTACGCGCCGCGATAGCCGCAGGCTCGCGCGCCATGAACATCGAAGGCATTCGCAGAGACCATCAGACTCTGTCCAGGCTCGAGACCCAGTTTCAGCGCCGCATGACGGTAGACCCCCGGATGCGGCTTGAAGGCGCCCACTTCGGCAACCGAGATCACCGCGTCGAACTCCCAGCCGATCCGGTTCTGGACCAGGTGCCCAAGGTAGTCCGGTTCTCCGTTGGAAAGCGCGACCAGCCTGAAGTCGGCGGCGAGCCGCGCGAACGACTCCAGCACCTCCGGGTAAGGACTGAGGTCCTGCCAGAGCCTCATCAAAGCGGCGTCAGTCTCCGAATCGAAGTCGATCTGATTCAGCCGCAGCGTGTAGCGCAGCGCTCGCGCGCAGGTAGTGAGATAGCCGCTATGGCCCAGCATCAAAATGTTGTCCTGATACTGCTCGATCCGCTGACGGGCCCGCCACTGCGCCCAGAACGAGGCGGCGTCGACTTCGACGCCTTGCTCTTCAAAGAAGCGAGCAAGGGGAGGAACCAGGCTGCCGTCGAGATCGAGCACGGTGCCGAACAGGTCGAAGGTGAGGGCGCGGACGCCGTCAAGCGCGTTCATGATCGGGCAAGATAGCCGTTCGTCAGGGCTGGCCAACCGTCGAGGCTGGTCAGTGCATCACGAGGCCGCCGTCGACGTTGAACGCCTGGCCGGTGATGTTTCGCGCCCCGGGACCGGCGAGGAAACGCGCCATCGCGGCGATGTCGTCCGGAGTATTCGGCCGACCGAGTGGAATCCGTGCATCACGCGCCCGCTCCAGGTCCGCGATGCTCACACCTCCAGTCTCAGCGCGCTCCTGCATCGTGACCGTGCCCATCTCCGTGAGCGTCGAACCTGGACAGATCGCGTTGACATTGATGTCGTAACGGGCAAGCTGATGCGCGCCAATCATCGTCATTGCCAGCACTGCGCCCTTGCTCGCGGCATAGGCCGCGTTGGACGTTCCCGAGTAGCCCTTGCCGGCTATCGACGCGATGTTGACAATCCGCCCGCCCTGGCCCTGTTCAATCATCTCGCGGGCAGCCCGCTGCATGCAGAAGAACACGCCCTTGGCGTTGACCCGATGGATCTGATCCCAATCCGATTCTCTGATCTCCATCACGTCGAGATACCTGGTGATTCCGGCATTGTTGACGATGATGTCGATACGGCCAAAGGCATCCTTGGCCTCGGCAACCATGCGATCAATGTCGTCCACACTGCCCATATCGGCGTAGACTGCGATGCTCTCGCGGCCAAGCGACCGGACCGCCTCGCTCGTATCGTCGACAGTTTCGCGGTCAACGTCCGCTGCCGCGACGTTCACGCCAGCATCGGCGAGCTGTAACGCGATAGCGCGACCCATGCCTCGACCGGCGCCGGTGACCACGGCCACGTTGTGTTCGAGTTCCATCAGCCTGCTGTTCCTTACCAGCCCCTCCGCGAACGGTAGCGCGAACCCGGGTCCGCCGTTGCCGGTTCACAGTCCATGCGACGTTGCAACCTGTACAGTCCTCAAGATGCCGGCATCGCCGACCAATAGCGCGCAGCGAGGATCCGGACTTTCCTATGATGCATCAACAGACGCGAAGGCGAGGAAGACATGCTGGACCTGCAAGCTGAGTTCCACGACGATGTTCTGGTGCTGAACCCGACCGGCAGAATCGATGGGGCGAACGCCAAGGACTATGAAGACTCGCTGATGGATCGGATCGCCGAGGGGCAATCGAAGATCCTGATGAACTGCGAGTCGATTGACTACATCTCGTCCGCCGGCCTGCGTGTGCTGCTGATGACATCGCGACGCGCAGGAGAGGCGGCCGGCAAGCTCGTCCTATGCGCCGTGAAGGAGCCAGTGCACGACGTGTTCAAGCACTCGGGCTTCGCCGAGATCATTCCGATCCACGGCGACCTGGCTACTGCGCGGGCGGCCTTCTAACGCCGCTCGCGTCCGATCGCTGTAATCGGCGCATCGCGTGGGACGGTTGAAGACCCAACAGCGTGCTGACAAGGTTCCGCGACCGCCTGACATGTCATTTCCGCGAAGCCTGCCCCGACAGGGCGAAGGAGGGAACGAGATTCGAGGCAGAGCCTGATATGACGGAAACGGAGTAGCGCAGCACCGACTAAGCGGGTGTGACCTGGTTTGCGATAGTCGTCGCGCCAGTATGAATGCTGGGTTCCCCGTCGTTCTTGAGCAGGTGCTGGGCGATCGATGAGATCCTCCACTCGTCCGAGCGACGCACAAAGCCGAAGTCGTAAGTTCCCCACGAGTGGAAGTGGCGGTTGCCTTCGCGCTCGAATCTCATGATCTGATAGTTGCAGGATGCCGAGGCCCGTCTGCTGGTCTGCAGGCTTAGGACAAGGTTGCAGTGGTTGTGCTGCATTAGCAGATCGCTCAACGCCTGTCGTCTGAGTTCGACGTACTCGTCGGCGCTGATTCGCGATGGTTCAGTGCCCCGAAACGAGGAGTAGTCGACGAAGATCTCATCATCAAGACACGAGCGCATTACTTCCCAGTCATGCAGATCGAATGATCGCTGAAAGCGGCAAATCAGATCTGAGATCTGTTCGTACACGGCCGACTCCTTGGGTTGGTTGAGTTGTCCGTCTATCGACAGGTTCGGTGGCATCGTACCGGGATGCTGGGGGTGGAGCGCTACGGAAGAGGCGGCCGGCCACTCGCGCTAGCCTGCATTGGTAGGATTCCTGAGCGTCAATGGCCAACGAGAGCGATACCCATGGACTGTGGAACCTTCCTGCTGCTGCAATCACCTGGCGGTCAAGACCACGCCGAGGTGTTCGCCCGGGCGACGGAGATGGCCCAGACCGCCGACCGTCTGGGCTTCGATAGCATTTGGTGCGCCGAGCATCACTTCTCGACGTACGGTTACCTGTCGCGACCGCTGATGTTTGCGATGCATCTTGCCGCTAACACTGAGCGGATTCGCGTGGGTTCAGCCGTGGTCGTGCTGCCGTTGCACCATCCGCTGGTCGTCGCCGAGGAGATCGCCACGGCCGACGTGCTCAGCGGCGGCAGACTCGATGTTGGGCTCGGTCGCGGCTATCAACGATATGAGTTCGACCGGCTCGGTCACAGGCTCGACGAGAGCCGGGAACGCTTCGACGAGTCGGTCGACATCCTGCTCAAGGCGTTTTCGGGCAAGCCGTTCGCCCATGAAGGCAAGTACTACTGCTTCGACGAGACCAGCATCTTCCCGATGCCGCTGCAACAACCGCATCCGCCGTTCTGGATGGTTGGACAGAGCCCGGAGTCCATTGTCGCGACAGCCGAACGGGGTTTCAATCTCATCTCCGGCGGCTTCGGCATTCCGATCGAGCGGCTGGCAGAGTTCCGCGAGACGTTTGATGCGGCGATACCGGATCAGTCAACACGAGACGCGATTCGCGTGAGCACGCAGCGGCCCGTCTACGTGACGCACGACGAGTCGGAGTTGCCAGGGATCGTCGAGCAGGCGCGCTGGAACATGCGCGTCACGCTGAGTCTGCGCCAGGGTCTGGCGCGGGTCGATCACGGTCGCGCGGTCGCGATTCCCATGGAGTCGGAGCCGAGCGCCAAGGCGTTACTTGACCGCTACTTCGTGATGGGCACGCCCGACACTTGCATCGAGAAGATCAAACAACTTCGCGAGGTCATGGGCATTGACCACTTCAACGCCAACTTCTGGTTCGGCGACCTGTCGCAGAGACAACTGCTCGGCTCCATGCAACTGTTCGCCGACGAGGTGCTGCCAGTGCTGAAGTCGGGCGAGGTGTGAGGTTCGCTCCTGCGCACTGACGCGGTGCGCAATCCAGTGAGCGCTCCTATGTCTCCCCTACCAGAGTTCGGGCTCTCGATCGTCCCGCTACACCCCACCGGTCACGTCGATCGTGACGCCGGTGACGAAGTCGGCATGCGACGACGCCAGGAAGCAGACCACGTTGGCCTGATCGATCGGCTCTGCCAGTCGGCCCAGCGGCGTGCCCTCGACGGCGCGTTCGCGCAGCTCCGCCGGACGGCCCTCCCAATGACGACGAATGCGCTCAGTCAACGTGACCGCGGGCGCGATCGCGTTGACATTGATGCCGGCGGGACCGACCTCGAGCGAGAGCTTCTTGGTGAACGCGATGATGCCGCCCTTGGCCGCTGCGTAGGCCGAGGAACTGCTGGCGCTCCGACCGCGCCCTGCAATCGAGGCAAAGTTGACGATCTTGCCGCCTCCCTGTCGGGTCATGTGCGGAATCACGGCGTGACAGAAGAGAAAGGTGCCGCTGAGGTTGAAGTCGAGAATCCGTTGCCACTCGTCCATTGTGAGTTCGTCGGCTCTGGCCGCTGAGTTGTCGATGATCGTGGACCCCCCGACGCCGTTGATCAGGATGTCGATGCGGCCGTAGCGATCGATCACGTCGGCCACGACCTCGTCCACTTCTCCCTGCTCCAGCGCATTGGCGCAGTAGGCGAGGTGTTCGCCGCCTCCCACCTCGGCGAGCGAGAGCATGGCGCCGTCAAGCAGTTCCTGGTTGATATCAACGGCGGCGACGGTGCCGCCCTCGGCGGCGATGATCTCGGCGCTGGCGCGGCAGATGCCGGCGGCGGCGCCGGAGATCAGCGCCACTTTGCCTCGGAAGCGGGCGAACGTAGCATCGGTCATCCTGTACTCCTCTCGGTATCAACGGCCCTTGAAGTCCGGCTCTCGGCGCTCCCTAAGGGCGGCGCGGGCCTCGTCGGCGTCTTCCGATGTGGCGAGGATTGGCGAGGCGTTCGAGGTCAGCACCGCCGTCGTTTCCAGCGTGCTGTCCATCGCAGCGCGGATGACGCGCTTGTTGATCCATGTGACGAGCGGCGGGTTGCGCATGATCCGGGCGCAAAGCGCGCGAACTTCGTCCTCCAACTCGTCTGCCGGGACAAGCCGGTTGAGCACACCCCACTCGGCGGCGGTCTGAGCGTCGAGGTGACCGGTGAAGGAGAACTCGAGCGCGCGTCCCAGCCCGGCCAGCCGGGTCAGATAGTAGGCGCCGCCGTTCTCGATGATCTGGCCAACCTGCTGGTAGGCGATGAAGCGGGTGTGCTCGCAGCCGTAGCGGATGTCGCACTGCAGCGCCATGTCCATGCCGAATCCGGCGGCGACGCCGTTGACCATCGCGACGGTCGGCTTGCGCACGTAGGAGATGTCGCGCATCAGCTTGGTCAGACCGTAGAAGAAGCGCTGGCGGGTGGCGTCCAGTCCGCCTGCTTCATAGGGTGCATTGCCGAGATAGTTGTCGTTTGGCTGAAAGTCGCCGAGATCGGAGCCGCGCACGTCGGCGCCCGCGCAGAAGCCGCGCCCGACACCGGTCAACACAATCACTTTGACATCAGGATCGTCATCGGCGGCGCGCATGTACTCGCCGACCTTGGCCAGCGTGCCGGTGCGCTCGTTCCCGCCGACGGCGGCGTTCAGCTTCTCCGGTCGGTTGAACTTGATCCAGAGGATGCCGTTGTCCTCCTTCTCGTAGAGCAGGTAGGGGACGAGTTCGAGTTCCTGCATCAGAGTCCCTTCCAGACGGCCGGCTCAGCCTTCGAGGATCAAGCGAGTGAGTTCGTCGGGCTCGCTGAGCATTGGATAGTGGCCGGTGTCGAGTTCGTGCCAGCGGGCGTCGAGCCGCTCGGCGCAGCGCTGTTGGTGAGCATGACCGGGGTTAGGCGCCTGCTTACACCAGATCACGCAGGCGTCCCAGGACTGTTCCCAGAAGGAATCGAGCTCGACCGCTCGATTGAACACCGCCGCCGGATGCTTCCCAAAGCGGTCAGCTGACCAGCGCGCAAGATCAGCGTCCATGTGCGCGCTGAGCGCTTCGAACACTCCACCGGGTCTGGGACCGGTGGCGAGTTCCGAGTCGTCGATGGCCGCGCCCGAAACGATGTCGCGGATGGTTTCGCCGGCGTGTAGCGCGAGCGCGTCGACGAAGACGATGCGCTCAATCCTGGCGCGGGCCAGCTCGGCCGTCCTGGTGAGGACCATGCCGCCCGACGAGGTGCCAACCAGGACGACATCATCCAGATCTTCGAAGCGCATCAGCTCGACGAGTTCGTCGGCGTGGGTCTCCGTCGTGATGCCCGGCCGCACCTGCGCCGATCGCTCGGCACAACCGTCGAGCGATTGCGCGTACACCCTATGTCCCTGCGCACGCAGCCGAGTCGCCACCGATGACCAGATCCAGCCTCCCTGGTATGCGCCATGAATGAGTATGAACGTTGCCATGCTGTCCGTCCTTCCCAACTTGGCGCTCACTGTAGCTTGGCGCGGTCTGGGGCCTTCGGGTCGCTTGCGCAGCCTCTAGTCTTCCTCTCCCCCCGCTCTGCGGGGGGAGATGCCGAAGGCAGAGGGGGGTCCCTCCGCACCACCCGTTTGCAGGTCACCACCCCCGAGGGACCCCCTCAGGCCCTACGGGACAGCTCCCCCTGCAGGGGGAGCGGGTTGACATGCAATGAACGCTAACCCACCTCGGACAGACCCTCCGAGCGGCGGACTTCGTTGATCGTCTCCAGCACTCGTTGCGGGAAGGAGGCGTACTCGACCTCAAACTCCTCGACCAGGCGCGAGTTGTCCATCAGGAAGAGGCCGGAGTCGTCGCGGCCGCCCTCGTCGGCCCCGAAGGTGATCTCAGCGTTCGGCAGAAACTCGCGTACCAGGTCGGCAAGCTCGCCGATGCTGGTCGAGTGACCGCCGGAGTTGTAGATTGGGTAGGCAGTCTGCTCGGCCAGCGTCACGCGGACGAAGACCTCGGCGATGTCCTCGACGTGCAGCGGCAATGTCATCGTGTCGCGGTAGGGGAAGTGGACCGCTTCCTCGCGAGCCGGCAGGACCTGGCACTGGACGTGGTTCATCGATCCGCGCACCTTGTCCGGGCCGGTGATGTTGGCCGGACGGATGCCGGTGATCGCCATGTCGTAGGCGCGGTTGTACCACTCGGCCTGGTGCTCGTTGAAGCGTTTCGAGACCGAATAGATGCCCTTGCCCAGGCACAAATCGTCCTCGGTCACCATCCTGTCGCCGTGCAGCCGCTGCGGGCCATAGACGGCGAGCGAACTCGCGTAGATCACTCGTCGGATATCGAGCAGGCGCGCCGCCTCGAAGCAGTTGTCCATGCCCAGGATGTTGATCTTGACCTGCGGATGCGGGTCGGCCTCGGACGCGCCCAGCACGTAGGCGAGATTGAGCACCCGGTCCGGCTTCGCCGCGACCAGCGCCTCGACCACGTCGCCCATCACGGTGATGTCCCCGTGCATGATCTCCACCTGGTCGCGCAGGGGATCGAGGACGGGCGCACCAGGGTTGATGTCCATGCAGTGGACCTCGTGTCCATGCTCGACCAGCCGCCGCATCACCCGCGGTCCAATGAACCCGCTGCCGCCAAGCACTGAGATACGCATTGCATGCCTACTTTCTCTTACTTTTTCTAATGTCTGGCGCAACGTAGCACCCGAAACGATACGGCGGTTCAGCCGTCCTCAAGAAGCTGATTGATCTCTTCGACAAGAATCGGCAGATGTTGCCTGATCCGAAGCCAGACCGCCTCGTCGTTCACCTCGCCGTAGCCGTGAATCAGGATGTTTCGGAAGCTGATGATCTGGCGATTGTCGGAAACTCGTCCGGCGGTGTCGGGATCGCGCTTCGCCAACTGAGAAATCGCTTCCCCGATCACTGCGAACTTGCCATTGGACCCCGGCACGCAGGAGCTCATCCTGCAAGTAGTCGTCCAGTGTTTGGTCGGCGACGAACCGCGACAGCACCTCGGCAGCCTGTTGTACGTCAACCAGGTACCTGGCCGAATCACGATTCATAGAGCGGCGTGCGGCTCTCTTCCACGGCGGCGCGGAAGTGAGGATTGCGGAACTCCATGTCAAAGACGAGGTCGACCGAACGATTGAATAGATGTTCGAGTTCAGCCTTGAACTGAAAAAACGTTCCCGTGTATCCCACCCGAGCGTTGAGCTCGAAGGTGACCAAGAAGTCTAGATCGCTGGTTTCGGGATCAAACTCGCCTGTCGCGGCTGAGCCAAACAGATCGAGCCGTCGCACGTGGTAGCGGCGGCAGAGGTCTGCCAGCTCTTCCATGTGCTCGGCGACGAGCGTGATCACCGTCGAAACTCCAACCCCGTGTCGACACGCCTACGAGTTCAGCTTACTCAATCTCGACTCACTGATAGCCAGCGCACCCGGTCACGGCTCCAACTCCCTCTCCCTGAGGGAGAAGACAGAAAGAGGATTGTCTCTCGCGAGGCGAGAGATCTACGCCCCGTTCGCCGCCTCCTGGGCCAGCGCATCGGCGGCGGCGTCTTCGACGATGGTGCCTCTGAAGAAGTTGGGGTTGTTGTGCGCGTAGAGGCGCAGTTGGTTGGTGAAGGCGAAGTCGCGGAAGTCCTCGGAACTGATCAGTCCGTTCTCGACCGGCTCGTATGCCTCGGCGACCGCTTCCGACATGTCGGGCACGTCCCAGTGGCCGAGGTCGGTGCTCATGAAGGCGCGGATCTTGGCGCCGAACGGGTTGACCCGGTCGTCGAACGCCCAGGCCGTGACCGGGTCGTCGGCTTCGCAGCCGAAGTAGAACGAGGGGATGAAGCGGTCGCAGAAGTCTTCGGCGCGCTCGATGTTCATCGCGGCGAAGTTGTCCTTGAGATGCTCTTCAACGTCCGGAGCTGTCAGGCCCAGCGTCCTGGGCAGATCGTCGAGCTTACCCTCGGTCAGTTCTCCGCCGTAGCGCGTGAACAGGTCCTGGGCGAGTTCGATGTCGAGGTTGGACGGATCGAGATGGTGCAGCTGCTCGGGTCCGCGCTTTTCCCAGCGGGCGATGATGTCGGCGTAGATGCGCGCGCCATGCGCCACGCCGCCTTCAAGCAGTGCGACGCGCAGCTCGGGAAACCGCGTAGTCACTCCGCCCATCAGCAGCGACTTGCAGAGCACTTCCCCGGCAGCGGCGAAGTGACCGATGTGGTTGTACATGTAGTTCGAGATCGAGGCGCGGTCGATGAAACCCATGCCGGAGGAGTGCGAGGCGACGGCGAAGCCAAGGTCGAGGCAGCGCTGCCAGAACGGGTCATAGTCGTATTCGCTGTCGATTGCGAACGAATCGAGCCAGGTCACCTGATTGGCCAGCTCCGGGTACTTCTCGGCGACGGCGGGCACGGGGCGGCGGACGAAGGCTGGCATCTGGGCGACCTTGAGTCCCAGCGAGTGGGCGTGTTCCAGCTCGGCGATACCTTCCTCGGGGGTGTGCATCGGGATCACCGCAGCGACGGTCATGCGGTCGGACCACTCGCCGTACTGTTCGGCCGTGAAGTTGTTGAAGGCGCGACAGACGGCCTGGCGCACTTCATCGTCCTGCATGTGCGGAAAGCCGAGGCCAATCGTTGGGTAGAGCACGACGAAGTCCATGCCGACTTCGTCCATGCGCTCGTGCAGCAGGGCGGGCATCATCGCAGTTGCCCGATCCAGCGTGTTCTCGGTCGGCAGCGCCCACCAGGGAGGGACGGTGACCCGTTCGGCGCGGCGCTCGTCCCAGCTCATCGCCGCCCAGCGGCGGCTGACGCTGGAGTCGCGATAGCGCTTGACGATCTCTGAGCCGCCGACATCCTTGAGGTAGTCAAAGAACGTCGGCATGAACTCAACGATGTGCGAGTCGCCATCAATGATGGGATGCTCGAGTTTGGCGCGCACGGCGGCGGATGCGGATTCGGAAGTCATGATCGGGCTCCAGTCGGTGTCGATGTGTGGCGAGGATAGAACGTTGATCGGCGCCGCGTTAGCCGACACACACCGGATCGAGTGAATTGAGCATCCAGTGTGCGATCGACGTCACCGTAGCGTCCTGGTGCGGCAGCCCGAAGACCTGTGCGCCGACTGGCATCCCGCCGACGCTGATCAGTGGCATCGTGACGGCCGGAGCGAAGAGCATCGAGCTGGGGAAGTTAAACACCGGATCGCCGGTCGGTCGAGGGTCGAGCGGCTCGCCCGGAACATCGCCGAACCAGACGTGGGCCGGTCCAGGGCAGGAGAGCGTGATGATCGCCTCGCCGACGCCGGCCGCACCCGCGTGCGCTTGCTGCGCGAGGTCGCGAGCGAGCAGCGCGGCGCGGTAGTCGTCAACCGACATCGACTCGGCGTGTGCCAGTGCTCCCTTGGCCCGCTCGCTGACGCCGTCGGGATGCAGATCGACCAGGTTGCGCGTCGCCCAGCGGTTTTCCCAGTTGGTGATCGAGTTGCAAACGTCACGGGCGTCGCCGAGTGCGCACTCCAGCGCTTCGACCAGTCTGTTGTCCCGCCGACCGATGATTTCAACTCCAAGGCTTCGCAACTGATCGAGCACTCCGGCAAAGCCCGACTTGCTGGCGTCGTCAAGATCAGCCCAGCCCTGAGTCTCGAGCACGATCAAGCGGGCGGGGCTGCGCGGCTCAGGCGTCGTCTCGGGACCCTGGATTCCGGGCCAGCCGCGGTCGCCGCCGACGCGCTTGACGATCTCGATCGCGACCTGCCACATGTCTTCGACGCAGCCGGCGTGGACGCCGTGCGTGCTCATGCTGGTCGCCTGGCGCTCGCCGCGGTTGATCCCGCCCTGGCTCGGCTTGAGCGCGACGTTGCCGCAGTACGCGGCGGGTCGAATGATTGAACCGCCAACCTGCGAGCCGATCGCCGCTGGCAACATCCTCGCTGCCACGGCCGCCGCCGACCCGGACGACGAACCGCCGGGCGAGCGCGTCGGGTCGAACGGGTTGGTCGTCGGACCAGGGTGCGAGCCGCCGAGTTCGGCCGTCACGGTCTTGCCCAGGATCACCGCGCCGGCCTGGCGCAGCGCCCAGACGGCGGCGTTGTCGCGGTTGGGGAAGTTGCCGCGCCAGGCCTCGCAGCCGAACTCGGTCGGCATGTCTTTCGTCTCAAGCAAGTCCTTGATCCCGATCGGCATGCCGTCGAGCGGTGAGAGCTGCGCTCCAGTTGCCCAGCGCTGCGAACTCGCCGCCGCCGCCTCGCGAGCCAGCACCGGATTGAGATGGGCAAAGGCCTGGACGACCGGCTCCCGTTCCTCGATTGTCGCCAGGCAACGATCGAGGTAGTCGCTGGGGGTGTCTTCGCCGACGCGGAACCGCTCTGCAGCGTCGTAGAAGGTGAGCGGCTTGTAAGTCGTTGGATCGTAGGCGTCCATGGTCATCATTCACTCCCCATTCATCGATACACATGGCGATGGTAAGGGCGATGGTATGGGCGACAAACGGCTCTCCCGCTAGAAAAGTGCGCGCAATCCAACCAATGTCGGCCCCGCGCAGGCGGGGCCATGCGGCGCCTGTCTCACGGTGGCGCCCCCTTGCGGAGTCCTTTTCGTAAGTGGTCTGCCGCCGGGGTCCGGTGAGTGTTGCTGTTCGCTGACCAGCTAGCCGGATGGATTCCCGCCTGCGCGGGAATGACGGAACGTGCGATTACGCACAGGTCTCCCTGCGCGGGGCGACTTGGTCCTCTGGTGACGCGCAGGTATCAAGTGGCTGAGGGAGTTAGAGCGGGCGGGCAGAGGCGATGGGCGCGGCCGCGCGGAACTCGGCGGCGACGTCCTCCATCGTGCGGAAGCGGACGCCGTCGTGACTCTTCATGTGCTCGATCAGTCGCTCCAGCATCAGCATCCGACTGCCCTTACCGATGCACTGCGGATGCATCGTGAGCACGAACACGCCCGAGCCGACCTTCTGGTAGAGATAGTCGAACTCTGCAGACCAGATGTCGTAGACCTCGTTCGGCGAGCGCAAGCCCTCGACGCCGGTGCGCGGCTCGTGGCTAAAGTGCGGCCAGTCGTCGAGATTCCAGTCGAAGGGCAGCTCGACAAGGTCGACCGCATCTCCAAACTCGAACGGCCCGTCGGTCCGGACGACGTCGCCGGATCTGCACCACGTCGGTTGGAAGTCGTTGGGCGCCATCGAGCTGTCGTAGGAAAAGCCATGCTCGAGCAGCAAGCCCAGCCAGCGCCGTCCCAGGTTGCCGCCGGGGAGACGCTGACCAACGGGAGGCTTGCCGGCGATTCGCTCGATGCAGTCGATTGAGCGCTCGAGGATGGCACGCTCTTCCTCTTCATCGCGGCGTGACGAGGGCGCCTCGTGGCAGTAGCCATGGTAGCCAATCTCGTGGCCGGCCTCGACGACCTGACGACAGATGTTGGGGTAGGTATCAATCGTGTGCCCAGGAGTGAACCAGGTTGACGGAATCTCGTGCTCGTCGAGTAGTGAGAGCAGCCGCTCGGCGCCGACCACTGCGAACTCGCCTCGTGCGATCAAATTGGGCGATTTGGATCCGCGCGGACCGATCCAGACCGCGATCGAGTCGAAGTCGAACGTAAGGCAGACGCTGATTCCCTCAAGCATGGGCAGAGTCTAAGGCCTGTACACTAGGGCGGAGTGCCTTCAAGGGGGCTGTCATTGCCGCGATTGCCCCGTATCGGGTGCGGGGCAGGCTGCGGCAATCTCACCGTATTGGAAGCCGACAGCAGTGCGGAACCCGGCGAGATACCTGCGGCAAGCGCGGGTATGACGGTGCCTTTGCTCAATCTGCTCAATAGACGCGAGGCACGATCCGCCAGGGGACTCGCTGCTGGTACTCGGCCCACTTCTCCGGTCCGTACTTCTCGGCGCAGGCGCGGTCGTCCTCGATCTGACGCCAGGTGAACATCGTCACGACGAAGATCATGTAGCTCCAGGCCCAGGGATTGCCGAAGTGGCCGAAACTGAGCGCGATCGCCAGGCCGAACAAGCCCTCGCCGAAATAGTTGAAGTGACGAGCGGCGCCCCAGAAGCCGTTGCATAGGATCTTGCGGTCGCCGGCCTCAATGACCTCCGGTTCAAACCACAGGAACTTACGCTCGGGCCATCGTTTGAACCAGTACTTCTGCAGACTCGAGCCACGCGAAATCGTCCAACCGGTCAGGAACAGCGCCGCCGCTCCGCCCACGATTGCGTACTCCGCAGCCGCCGAGAATCCCGGGTCCGGCTGGTTGGCCATCGCCCACAACGGCAGGATGAACAGCCAGCCGTAGACCACGAGTCCGCCCCAGAACAGCTTGAATCCCGTGTTCTCGTGGATCAGGTCGTAGGTGTAGAGCTGCACCCGCTCCCAGATGAAGTAGTCGGTGATGTAGAACGTGTAGATGCCGGCGTAGAGAAAGACGCCGAGATTCGCATCGGCGAAGTTCTCGTGGTGCCAGACCGCGCCGGAGAGCGCATTCAAGGACAACATCGCCCCGCCGACGACGTAGAACCACATCTTGACGTCGAAGTACTCGTTGAAGAACGAGAACTCCTGCTTGCGGCCCAGATAGAAGGCGATGATCGGATTCTTGACCTCGCCCTGAGGCTGACCGAACACGGCGATCAGCGAGAAGATGACGGTGAAGACCGTGCCCCCGAACACGGCCCAGAGCGACGACCGGTAGAACCAGTCGCGCGGCATCCCGGTGGCTTCGGTGGCCCAGATGATCACCATGATCGCGAAGACCAGGAGCCCGTTGAGGCGGTAGCTGCGCGGTTGCCCGGTCTCGGCATTGGTGACGTATCCGGTTACGGTGCGCGCCGCCAGCGCGATCTGAGCGACGGCGAAAGCGGCGAAGATGATCAGCGGAGTAAAGAACGCAAGGATCTTCTCCTCCGCCGTGAGGTCGAACAGGTGCTCAATGCCCAGCGATTCAATCACGATCCGCTCCCCTCGATTGGAGTTGACGCCATTATCGAGGATTGCAATCGCACCGGCAGCGCGCTGCCATCGCTGATTCCTCCTATCCCCGCGCCAACCACTCGACTTCGGCCCGAGCTAACCATT
Organism: Dehalococcoidia bacterium; assembly: GCA_965211635.1. Lineage (GTDB taxonomy): Bacteria > Chloroflexota > Dehalococcoidia > Bin125 > Bin125 > Bin125. The sequence goes on along the minus strand of OZ242948.1, from coordinate 2,470,365 downwards.
CACGTCGGCCCCGCGATGGCGGGGCCTGGTCCCAACTGCGGGGCAGTGTCGCCCCCGCCTGCGCGGGGGCGACATCCGGGTGCATCCGAGGAAACCGTGAGCAACATAGAATGCGGCCACACGTCGCTATCCGTTCAGCCCAAAGGAGTCGGTCATGGCGCTCAGCGACTTCAACCCGATCGACCCAGAGACGCTCGAGTGTCCCTACCCCTTCTACACAGCGCTGCACGCCGAGGCCCCGGTGTACACGGCGCCCGAGCTCGGCGTCACGATCGTGAGCGGATACGACCTGCTGCAGGAGGTCGTCCACGACCCAGAGACCTACTCCTCGGCGGTGCCGACCGGCGGCGGCAATCTGCCTCGGGGTCGTGATCGGGTGGATGACGACGAGTTGATTGAACTGCGGCGCACCTTCGACCGCGCCAACGCGCCGACGCTGCTCTCCGCCGATCCGCCCTACCACCGGCGCTACCGTTCGCTGGTCGACAAGGCGCTCGCTCCGCGCCGCGTGATGGGCATGGAGGGCTACGTCCGCGAGATCGTCACCAATCTGATCGACAGCTTCATCGACGAAGGCAAGGTCAACTTCACCAAACAGTTCGCAGACGAACTGCCGATGGCGGTGATCGCCGATCAGATCGGCGTGCCCCGCTCGGATCTGAAGGAGTTCAAGCGCCGCGCCGACTTCGCCATCGGCGGTCTCGAACGGAGGATCCCGCCGGATGAAGAGCGCGCGATCCTCAAGGCCGGAATTGCGTTGCAGGACTTCTTCCTCGAGCGCGCCAAGGAGCGGCGCAGGAATCCGCAGGACGACATCCTGACCACGCTGGCGACGGCGGAACTGGAAGCCGACGACGGCTCGCGGCCGCTTAACGATGCGGAAATCCTGAGTATCCTCCAGCAGCTCCAGGTCGCGGGCAAAGAGACGACCGCGCACCTGATCGGCAGCGCGATGCTGCTGTTGATCGAGAACCCCGACCAGCTCGCCGCCGTGCAGACCGATCCGTCGCTGATCGGCAACATGACCGAGGAGGCGCTGCGAGTGGAGTCACCGGTGCGCGCCCTCTTCCGTACGACGACCAGGCCGGTCAGGCTGGGTGATGTCGAACTCGAGGTGGGCACGCGGCTCATGCTGCTCTACTCGGCTGCCAACCGCGACGAGTGCGCGTTCGCCACCGCGGCGCAGTTTGACGTGAGCCGCGAGAACGCGCCACGTCATGTCGCCTTCAGCGCCGGGCCGCACTACTGCATCGGCGCAGCGCTGGCACGGTTGGAGATTCGGGTCGCCTTCGAGGAAGTGCTGGGACGGATGACCAACTTCCGGCTCGATCCCGCCCACCCCGCGCCAAGCCACGTGCCCAGCTTCATCCTGCGCGGACTCAACGACCTGCATATCCGCTTCGACCGGGCATGAGTCCGAGATGCCCGACGATTTCGATCTGCCGCAGATGTTCCGCGAGCACGAAGACGCGACGTATACGGCGCAGCAGCTTGAGCCGACACTCGTACGGCTGCAATCAGCGGTCGCCGACGTATCGACTGAGCCCGTAGGCCCCGCTTCGCTTGCATCGGCCTGGACCCGGATCGCCGAATTGCGCTTGCCGCGCAAAGCGGTGCCGGCGCCCGTGCTGCGCGAGATCGAAGAACTCGTCGTCGCCTGGGGATCGCACGGAATCGGCGGCATCTCCGCCCACGCCTACTCGCTGAGCGAAGCAGAGCGAGAGGTCGAAGCTGAGCGGATCCGAAGGATGCTGGCGCTCACCGAGTCGGCCGCGGCGAGCGCGCCTGCATCGGAGCTGTACGTCTCCGAGTGATCTCCTGCGGCGGTCCATGTAGGGGCGACCCTTGTGGTCGCCCGCGTTCCCCACACGACCCTGCATCGGCGTTGCGCGCGACCGTACATTGGCATGTCAAAGTGCGGGCGACCACAAGGGTCGCCCCTACAGGATCAGGTGTTGTCGCTGACCTGGGAGCCAGCCTCATCCCTCGTCGTTGGCCACCCACCGGTCGTATAGATCGTGGAAATGGCGGATCTTGCCCTCTTCGTAGGCGGCGAGATAGATGTAGGGATTGACCTTGGCCTTGAGGCCCTTCTGAATCTTGGGCAGGTTGTAGCTGTCCTGGTTGAGCACGCGGGCCAGGCCGCCCATCTCCGGCGCTTCGGTCCAGTGGTCGTCGGGACCCAGCCAGTGAATCGGCGCGGCCGGCGGCTTCGGCTGATCCTCCGGCCAGGGCGAGAGGTACATCACCTCCATGATCGACATCTCGGGGTCGTCGCCGTAGGGACGGAATCGGTAGACGATGCGGCTGAACGATCCCCACGGGTGGAAGTTGGGGAAGAGGTTGTTGTACTGCCCGTCGATCAGCTCGGCGTCGCAATAGATATCGACGCGGTCGCCAATCACGTCGCGCAGGCTCTCGCGCATCATGTCGGCCATCTTGTTGCGCGACTCCGTCAGCTCCTCGCGCAGCGGATGGATGTCCAGGTGCGGACTGGTCCGCACCGCCAGTGTGACCGCGCGCGACCAGTTGTCGAACGAATCGTACTGGTGGTTGGCCCCGTCGCCGCCATAGATCATCAGTTGCGGGTGCGTGGCGATAATGTGGTAGCCCTCCATGAAGGCTTCCTGGTTCACCTTCCAGTTGGCTCGCACGATCTTGGCCACGTGCATCTGCTTGTACTTCGTCTCGTAGTCGTACTTCTCGTAGTGCGCCGGTAGTGAACCAAGGAAGTCCTCGAACGGCTCGGCCTCGGGATCGGGATTGATGAACACGAACCCGCCCCAGGTACCCACCTTGGCCTCGGCCAGTTGACCAACGTCCTCGCGTACCTCGGGGAAATCCCACTCCGAGGGAATCTCGCGCAGCGAGCCATCCAGCTCCCAGCACCAACCGTGGAAGGGGCAGCGGAACTCGGTCGCCTGCTTGCCGTCGAACTCGCGCAACTGGCGGCCGCGGTGCAGGCAGGCGTTGTTGTAGGCCTTGAACTCGTCCTCGCCGGTGCGCACCACGATCCAGGAGAGATGCGCGACGTCGTAGACGATGTAGTCGCCGATCTCGGGAATGTCGTCGACGTGGCAGGCCATTTGCCAGACCCGCTTCCACAGCCGCTCGACCTCGAGGTCGTGCCATCTGCGACTGTAGTAGCGCTCGGTCGGGACCCGGCGCACCCCGCCCGGCTGTGAGCGCTCCATGCGCAGCGTCTCGGGGATGCGCTCCGGATACTGGTCCAACTCCAGCAGTTCGAGGAAGGAGATGCCGCTCGAGCGCACGCCGTCCGGCGTCTCACGGCCGGGATCTCCGGTGTAGCGGGTGTACGACTCGTCGAGCTCTCCATCCTTGGACATGCCGCCTGCATAGGACGCCTCCGCGGCCATGGCGTTGTCAAGCGTGCTGCGGGCGCGGCTCCCGCCGCGACGGATGATGCCCGGATCGCCCGCTTCGCTCCTGTCTTCCCGTGCCTCCTCCTGGCGTCTGGACGGTCGCGGCGGTAGCTCCGGTCCGCCGACCCACTGCAACAGGTGAGGATCGGCGTGCCTCAGTTCGCCCTCGATGTGGTGACCTTCCCAGTCGAAGATGCCGTACTTCTGCGCCTTGTCAACGCGGACCCTGCCCTCGCCGAGTTCGGTGTAGGTCGCGCCGCTGAGTGGGTGTACTTCCGTCTTCATGGACCGCTCCTCGCTGCTGGCGGTCAGTGTATTCCCGACTGGCGGCCGAGTAACCGGGATGACGCCGTAGCATGCCGACATGCCCAATCTCGCTGTCAGCGTGTCGTGGATGTTCCAGGAAGTGGACTTACCTGACCGCTTTGCGCTTGCCGCCGACGCGGGGTTTCGAGCAGTCGAGATCCAGGCGCCCTATTCCAGGCCGGCTTCACGGCTGGCCGAGCGAGCACGACTGGCCGGACTGGTGGTAGCGCTGATCAATACACCCGGCGCATTGGCCGCGATTCCGGGAGAGCAGAGCGCGTTTCGCGATGGGTTCGAAGTTGCGATCGAGTATGCGTTGGCGCTGCAATGCGGCCAGATCCACTGCCTCGCCGGACGCACCGACCATCGTGACGCCGAGGCAACGTTCATCGAAAACGTCCGCTGGGCCGCCGATCGCGCGGCAGCGCAGGGCGCACGAATCATGCTCGAACCGCTCAACACGAACGACTATCCCGGCTACTTCCTCACGGGCAGCGCCCAGACGCGGCGAATCATCGAGCAGGTCGAGCGGGAGAACGTACGGCTGCAGTACGACTGCTACCACATGCAGATCATGGAGGGCAATCTGGCCGAGACGATCACTGCGAACATCGACCTGATCGGTCACGTTCAGATCAGCGGCGTCCCCGGGCGTCACGAACCCGACGCGGAGCAGGAGGTCAACTATCCCTATGTGCTGTCTGTGATTGACGAGCTGGGCTTCGACGGCTGGGTGGGCTGCGAATACCGGCCACGCGGCGCCACGCTCGATGGACTCGACTGGGCGCGACCCTATGGCATCGGGAAAGGTCTGGCAGATGACGAATGATGTCAAGAATCCCGTTGCGATGATCACCGGCGCCGGCTCGGGCGTCGGCCGAGCATCTGCGCTGGCGCTCTTGCGCGATGGCTGGTCGGTCGTGCTTTCGGGCAGGCGGATCGAACGACTGGAAGAGACGCAACAGATGGCCGGCGACGACGCCGAGCGGTCGCTGGCCGTCGTCGCCGACGTGACGCAGCCGGAATCGGTGACCAACCTGTTTGCCCAGGTGCGAGCCAACTACGGTCGACTCGACCTGCTCTTCAACAACGCCGGTTCCGGCGCGCCGCCGTTGCCGATGGAAGACCTCTCGCTCGAACAGTGGCAATACGTCGTTGACCTCAACCTGACCGCCTGCTTCCTCTGCACCCAGGAGGCGTTCCGGATCATGAAAGACCAGGACCCGCGTGGCGGACGGATCATCAACAACGGATCGATCTCCGCCGATCGCCCTCGGCCCAACTCCGCGCCCTACACCGCGACCAAGCATGCCCTGACCGGGCTGACCAAATCGACCGCGCTGGACGGACGCAAGTACGACATCGCCTGCGGACAGATCGACATCGGCAACGCAGCGACCGAGATGACCGCCGCGATGGGCCGCGGCGTGCCGCAGCCGAACGGCGAGCGGATGCCCGAGCCGACGTTCGACGTCGAGCATGTAGCCGAGGCGATCCTCTACATGGCCCGATTGCCCTTGGACGCCAATGTGCCGTTTATCACGGTCATGGCGACCAAGATGCCGCTCTTCGGTCGGGGATAATGTTGCTGACTACAGACCAGAAACCACTCAGCACAATCCTCCGTCATCGCCGCGCTTGCCGTAGTCTGCGCCCGAGCTGATTTGGGGGCGATCTCGATGCCCTTGTTGCCGAGAGTCGTGCAGCACTCGGCGAGATACCCGCGGCAGGCGCGGGTATGACGGTGGCGTTTCTGACGGCTCGACCGCTGTAAGCGCGATTCAATCTTCCGATACGCTGGCCTGCGACGCCTGGGCGGCGGGCTCAGACTCGAGCGAATTGCAGGAACCCTCATGCCGAAGCAGATTCAATCCACGATCACCAGCGACGGACAACTGCGGCTCGCGGTCGCCGAGGTCGCGATGCCCTCACCCGGTCCAGACGAAGTCGTAATCCGCGTCGAAGCGGCACCGATCAACCCGTCCGACCTCGGCCTGTTGCTTGGTTCGGCCGACATGAGCCAGGCGGTCGTTTCCGGTTCGGCGGAGGCTCCGGTCGTAACTGCGCCGGTACCGTCCCACCTGCTTCAGATGCAGGCGGAGCGCTTCGACGAGCCGATGCCGGTCGGCAACGAGGGCGCGGGCGTCGTGGTCGAGGCCGGCTCCAGCGACGCGTCCCAGGCGCTGTTGGGCAAGACCGTCGCCGTGATCGCCCGCGAGATGTATTCGCAATACCGCGTCGTCCATGTGAATCAGTGCCTGATCCTGCACGAGGGCACAACCCCGCGCGAGGGCGCGTCCTGCTTCGTCAATCCGCTGACCGTGCTGGGCATGGTCGAGACGATGCGGCTCGAGGGCCACACGGCGATGGTCCACACGGCCGCCGCCTCGAACCTCGGCCAGATGCTGCAGAAGGTCTGCAACGATGAGGGCATCCGGCTGGTCAACGTGGTGCGTCGTCAGGAGCATGTCGAGCTGCTCGAGGGACTGGGCGCGACTCACGTCTGCAACACCAGCTCCGACAGCTTCACCGACGACCTGACCGAAGCGCTGATCGAGACGGGCGCGACGCTGGCATTCGACGCGACCGGGGGAGGACCGCTCGCCAGCCAGCTTCTGACCTGCATGGAGGCGGCCGCGCGGGTCAATAGCCCCGGCTTCAACCGCTACGGCTCCAGCGTGCACAAGCAGGTCTACATCTACGGCGGTCTCGACACGTCGCCGACGGTGCTGCACCGCGCTTACGGCATGGCCTGGGGACTCGGAGGCTGGCTGCTGACCCCGTTCCTTGAGCGTGTCGGCCCGGAGGCGGCCGAACGCTTGCGGCAGCGCGTCGCCGACGAGGTCACGACCACCTTCGCCAGCGACTACGTGATGGAGATCTCGCTGGCCGAGGCGCTCGACCTCGACCACATCGCCGTCTACAACAAGCGCGCGACGGGCGAGAAGTACCTGATCAATCCGCACAAGGGCGGCGGCTGATCGCGTCCGCGAGGCCCGCATGGACCTGACCTGGTTCTCGCCCAAGATCGAGAAGCGCGCAAGCGGCATTCACGGTCGCGGCCTGTTTGCGCGCGAGTCGATCGCGCGGGACGAGATCGTGATCGTCAAGGGCGGCTACGTGCTGACCGAGGGGCAACGCGACGCGGTCTCGCTGGAGCTGGGACCATCGGAAATTCAAATCACCGAGGAACTGTTCATCGGACCGACCACCCGCGCCGAGCGCGAGGGCGGGATGATGCATCTGAATCACTCCTGCGAGCCCAATCTCGGTCTGCAAGGGCAGATCGTCTTCGTCGCCATGCGCGAGATCGCCGCCGGCGAGGAACTGAACATCGACTACGCGATGACCGACGACGAACAGTACGAGATGCTCTGCGACTGCGGAGCCGAAACTTGTCGCCAAGTGATCACCGGCTTCGACTGGAAGGACCCGGAGATTCAGTTCCGCTACAACGGGTACTTCTCCTGGTTCATCCAGCGCCGCATCGACGCCAAGTGAGCAGGTCAGCGCGGTCCATTCAGGGCGCGGTCGAGCGCCGCCAGTTCGTCGCTGTTCCAGCGCTTTGAGATCTCGGTGTCCGGCGCCATGGCGTTCGAGCCATGAAACGCGCCCGGGTAGACGTGCAACTCGACCGGAACATCGGCCGCCAGCAGCGCCTGTGCGTAGGCGATGTCCTCGTCAACGAACAGGTCGAGCGTGCCCACGTTGATATAGGCGGGCGGCAGTCCGGCCAGGTCCGTGGCTCGCGAGGGCGCGGCGTAAGGCGAGACGTCGTCACCGCCGGCGTTGCCCGACAGGTAGGCGTTCCAGCCGGCCAGGTTGGCGGCTCGATTCCAGACCCGTTCGTCAACGATTGCCTCGCTGCTGCGGGTGATGTTGCGGTCGTCGAGCATCGGGAAGACGAGCAACTGGAAGCAGACATCGACTTCTCCGCGGTCGCGGGCGACTAACGCCAGACCAGCCGCCAGGCCGCCGCCGGCGCTGCCGCCGCCGATAGCGGTCCGACCGCGGTCGATGCCGAACTCGTCGGCGGATGACGCGAACCAGCGCAGGCCGGCGTAGCAGTCCTCGATCGGTGCGGGGAACGGATGCTCAGGCGCCAACCGGTACTCGACCGACGCCACCATCACGTTCAGTTGGTCGGCGACATTGGCGCAGTACGGGTCGTTCATCGCCACATCGCCCAGCACCATGCCGCCGCCGTGGATCCAGTAGAGCAACGGGGCGTTGGCGGGCAGCGAGGCCGGGCGATAGGTGCGGACCATCACGTCGGGCGCGCCGTCCGGGCCCGGCGCCATGTGATCCTCAATCGACACGTTGTCCGGCAAGGGCGCAGCCGCCAACATGCCGCGGAGCGCCTCCATACCGGCGCGGGTGGCGGGAATATCGGACAGGTCCAACCGCACCGGCATCGCTTGCAGCACCGCAAGGTGCTCGGCGTCCATGTGTGCCTCAATGTCGAGCGCAGGGGTAGTCATCGGAGCGGCTCCTCGTTGTGTCGTGATCAGCCAACCGCAGACTACCGCTCCGCTGTTCAGTCGGTTGCGGCCTCGTCATCCGACGGTTGCCAGCGGAGGACGGGGCGGCGGGCGGCGGCGGTCTCGTCGAGGCGGCCGATGGGCGCGCTGGTCGGGGCGGCGTGGAGCGCGTCGGGGTCTTCGGCCGATTCCCGGGCGATTGCGATCAAGGCTGCGGCCAGCGCCTCGATTGCCTCGGGCGGCTCGGTCTCAGTCGGCTCGATCATCAGCGCTTCCTCGACGATCAACGGGAAGTACACGGTCGGCGGGTGGAAGCCGTGGTCGATCAGGCGCTTGGCGATGTCGTAGGTGCGCACGCCATGCTCGCGGCGCTGTCGCGAGCCGGAGAAGACGACCTCGTGCAGCACCGGCCGGTCGTAGGGCAGGTCATAGTGACCGTGCAGCAGGACGCGCAGGTAGTTGGCGTTGAGCACCGCCTGTCCCGAGACGGCCCGTAGACCATCGAGTCCGAGCGCGCGCATGTAGGCGTAGGCGCGCAGCAGCACGCCCACGTTGCCGTGAAACTGCTGCATCCGGCCGATGCTTCGCTCAGGCGCGGTGAGCCGGACGACGCCGTCGTCGCACTGCTCCAGAATGGGGGTCGGCAGGTACGGCGCCAGCTCCTCCGAGCAGCAGACTGGCCCAGCGCCGGGTCCGCCGCCGCCGTGCGGCGTGCTGAAGCTCTTGTGCAGGTTGAGGTGGGCGACATCGAAGCCCAGATCGCCATAGCGGATCCGACCCATGATCGCGTTCAGGTTCGCGCCGTCGGCGTAGAGGTACGCGCCGGCATCGTGGATCAGGTCCGCTACCTCTTCGATTCCTCGCTCCCACAGACCCAGGGTGTTGGGCACAGTGACCATGACGCCGGCCACGGTCTCGTCCAGTTCGCGCTCGATCGTTTCGCGGTCAAGCGAGCCATCGGCTGCGGTCGGGATCTGGGTGACCTGGAATCCGGCCATCGCCGCGGTAGCCGGGTTGGTGCCGTGGGCCGAGTCGGGCACGAGGATGCGTCGGCGCTGCTCCAGCTCGCCGCGGTCGTGGAGCGCGGACATGATCATCAGCACGCCGGCAAACTCTCCCTGCGCGCCGGCCGCAGGCGCAAGGCTGACGGCGGGCAGCCCGGTGATCTCGGCCAGGCCGTCGCGCAGTTCCAGCAGTGTCCGCAGCGTGCCCTGCATGTCCTCCTCGGGCGCCTGCGGATGCGCCTCGGCGAAGCCCGGCAGCGACGCGATCAGGTCATTGACCTTGGGATTGAACTTCATCGTGCAGGAGCCGAGCGGATAGGTGCCCGAGTCGATGCCGTAGTTGCGGGCCGACAGCGCGGTGTAGTAGCGCACCAGCTCGCCCTGGCTCATCTCCGGCAGGCGCAGCGAATCGCGCAGCAGGTGAGCGTCGGGCAAGGGCGATGTTTCGCCGTTCCAGCACGGCACATCGACCGCTCTGCGTCCCGGCTCACCCCGGTCGAAGCTCAGCCGAGCGCCAAAGTCCTCGCCGACTGGCCGATACTCGGTCATGCCTCGGCTCCGATCTCCGTCAGCGCTTCAATCAGCGCGTCAACATGGGCGTCGGGCGTCGCTTCGGTCACGCAAAGGAGCAGCGCGTCGTCGGCCTCGGGCTCCTTCCGATCCGAGACGTCAAGGCCGGGCGTGATGCCTAGGGCCGACAATCGAAGGGCAAGTCGCGGTGCGGTGACCGGACCGCGCACCAAGAACTCCTGGAACCAGGGACCACGTTCCGGCACTTCGTAGCCGGGAATCGCGGCGATGCGGCGTGCGGCGTCGTGGGCGCGTTGGTAGCAGAGCACGGCCGACTCGCGCAGGCCTCGTGGTCCCAGCGCCTGGACGGCGATAGTGAAGGCGAGCGCGATCAACGACTGGGCGGTCGAGATGTTTGAGGTCGCGCGCTCGCGCCGAATGAACTGTTCCCGCGCCTGCAGGGTGAGCACATATCCGGTTCGCGGCTCACCAGCTTCTGGAGCGCTCAACTCCCGCGTGCGTCCGACGATACGGCCCGGCATCTGGCGGAGGAACTGCGACCGGGCGGCGAATAGTCCCAGCGACGGTCCGCCATAGGCTGGTGCGCCCGCGAGGTCGCGACCCTCACCAGTGACGATGTCAGCGCCGGCGTCGCCGGGCGCGCGCAGCAAGCCCAGCGCGAACGGATCGGCGACGACGACCAATAGCGCGCCCTGGGCGTGGGCCGCCTCGGCAAGCGGTTCGAGATCGTGGATGGTTCCCAGGAAGTCCGGCTGCTGGACCACGAGGCAGGCATGCTCCTCGCTCAAGCGCTCGGGCGAGTCGAGCACCTCGAGACGCAGCGCGGGGCCGCGCGCGTAGGTCCGGACCACGTCGATGGCGCCGGGATGCATCGGTTCGAGCAGCGCCACTGCGCTGCGCTTCGTGGCTCGGGCGGCCATCAGGCAGGCCTCGGCGGTCGCGCTGGCCACGTCGTAGAGTCCGACATTGGCCACGTCCATGCCGGTCAGCTCGCAGACGACCGACTGGAACTCGAAGCCCGACTGCAGCGTGCCCTGGCTGATCTCCGGCTGGTACGGCGTGTAGGCCGTAACGAACTCGGAACGGCTAGTGAGGTGCGCAACGATCGACGGCACCGAGCGTCGGTATGCGCCGGCGCCGAGAAAGTGCGGTTGTGCGGTTGCGACGTTTCCCCTGGCCCGCTCCGTGAAGAGTTGGATCAGCTCGGACTCTGCCAGCGCAGGAAGCAGATCGACAGCGGGATCGAGGAGCGTTGTAGGCAAATCGTTGAATAGCTCGTCCAAATCCGCAGCCCCGACTCGCTCCAGCATTCGCGCGCGATCCGCATCGGTTGCGGGTATGTATGGGTGAGGCGAGGTCACGCTAGTCCTCCGGAAGCTGCGCGCGATATGCCTCGGCGTCTAACAGGCTCTCGAGTTGGGCAGCATCGGAAATGCGTATTCGGACAATCCAGCCTTCGTCATACGGAGACTCGTTCACCAGCTCTGGCCGGTCTACGAGCTCGCTATTCGATGCGATCAGTTCACCGCTGACCGGCGCGAAGAGTTCGGCGACGGTCTTGGCCGATTCGATCTCGCCGAACGGCTCACCAGCGGTCAACGCCGTGCCGTCGGGCGGCAACTCGAGATAGACCACATCGCCGACCTGCTCCTGGGCGAAGTCGGTGATGCCTATTGTGACTTCATCGGCCTGATTGGCGTCGCGTCGAAGCCATTCATGATCCTCGGTGTAGAGCAGGTCATCGGGGGTCTGGTACTCCATCTACATCATCCCTTCGGCTTGCGATAAAACGGCCGTCGAACAACCTCAACTGGCAGCGCCCGTCCGCGCACGTCGACTTCGAACATGGTTCCGACTTTGGCCAGATCGGTGGGCAGGTAGGCCATGCCGATCCCGATTCTGAGGCTGGGGCTGTGGCCGCCGCTGGTCAACACCGAGATCGCGTCACCGCCACCTGCCTCGCGGACCTCGTAACCGGTCCGCGGGACACCTCGACCACGCGAGACCAAGTGGGTGAGCCGTCGTGTCCGCGGTTGCTCCTTCGCCGCGAGCAGGGCCTCGCGACCAGTGAAGGGCGTGCGGTCGTCAAGGCTGACGGCAAACCCGAGTCCGGCTTCGTACGGATTCGTAGTCGCGTCGAGGTCGTTGCCGTGCAGCGGCAGGGCTGCCTCCAGCCGCAGCGAGTCTCGCGCTCCCAGACCCGCAGGCGTTGCGCCGCCGTCAATCAGGGCGTCCCAGAGCGCTTCAGCATGACTGTTCGGGACGATGCACTCGCCTCCGTCCTCCCCCGTGTAGCCGGTCCGCGCGACCAGCACCGGTGCGCCTTGCCAAGTCAGTTCGGCGCAGTCGCGAGGCCTGAGGCCGGCAAACCCTTCTCCCAACACGCGTTCAAGCAACGCCACGGCGTGTGGACCCTGGATCGCAAGCATGACCGTTTCCGGCGTTACCTCCGACGCTGCTACACCCGCGACTGCCCGAAGCCGCTCGAAATCGGCGTCGGCGTTAGCCGCGTTGTGAATCACCAGCCAGCGATCGCCGGGCAGGTGGTAAATGAAGATGTCGTCCTCAATCCCTCCTGCCTCGTTGCAGTACAGGGAGTAATGGGCCTTGCCCTCCGCAAGGGAAGTCACATCGAAGGTCGTGACCGATCGAAGGAGTTTCGCGGCCTGAGGTCCTTCAACCCAGGCGCGCGCCAGGTGTGAGACATCGAAGACGCCGACGCGCTCGCGAACGGCATGGTGTTCAGCGACGATGCCCTGGTATTGGAGCGGCAGTTCCCAACCCGCAAACGGCGCAAAACGAGCGCCGAGTTCAAGGTGGCGTGCTCGCAACGTCAGCTCTGTCAGCACCACGACTCTCCGCCAATCGGCCCCGCGTCGGCCCCGCGTCGGCCCCGCGCCGGACATCGCGCCTACTGTAGCCAGAGCGAGCGCACTCAATTGAGCAATAGGACTCACGAATCGATTTCGATAGAAAAGATCAATGACACGCCACGTTCCGATACAGGCAGCGCGGAGGCGGCTGCCAGGCAGGCTGTCTAAGCGCGCGCGACCGACTTGGCATTCGCCCGTTTCGCCCGTTTCGCCGCCTGGGCCGCCCTGCGAGCGAGCGTGCGATCGATGTATGGCACGACATCGGGTGTCTTGCAGCCGGTCTCACCGTGGTCAACGTCAACCGGACAGACCTTGCGAGCGGTCTGCGAAACCGAGCTGCGCAGGTCATCGTCCCTCAGTCCGATTGCGATCAATGCGCCGTTCATCTCATGGCGCACCCGGTTCGGTCGAGTGGAGATGTCACGTTCGATCTGCCTGACCAGGGTCTGAAGCTCTTCCGACGTCCACAAGTCGAGACGCTCGGCGCTGCAGGCGACGATGAACCAGCCGAGCGAGGCCGGCCACTCGTCCTCCGCCTCCCGGAGGCAGTCGCTGACCTCTCTCGCGACAGGAGACTGCGCCACCAGCTTGCCCAGGCCCTCAACCAGGATGTAGTTGTTCACATCGGCCAGCCAGTCGAGCGCCAGCGCTTCGGTCATCGTGGAGGCGTCGGCGATCCGCAGCGCGAGCACGCGAGCGTCGTGGTTGCCGCTGCGCCAGAGCTCGACGGCGAGATCCTGGTCAACCTTGATCGGCTTGGCGATCCGGCCCAGCTCCTTGTAGCTCACGCCAAACATCGGCTGCGCAGCGCCGTGCCGCGCATAGACCTTGCGGTTCTGCGCCGTCCCGGCGGCCTCCAAGTCGGCGAGCACTTGCTCCAGGTTCGCCATCGTGGTCTGCACTTCTAGCCGGGGTCTCCCGGCGACCAACCGTAAATCCGCTGCAACGAGCCGCCCATCAGCGTTGCTCGCTCGTCGTCCGTCAGCGCGTCGGTGACCCGGAATGCCTCGACGCCCTGCTCGAACGTGAGCAGGTTGGTCGCTCGGGTCCAGTCGGTGCCCCACATACAGCGGCCGAGTCCGTAGGCCTCGAAGATCCGGCTCAGTGGTTCCCAGATGTCCGCGTAGGGAAACGGCTCGTGAGACAGCGTGCATGCGCCGGAGATCTTGATCGCGACGTGGTCGTACTGCGCAAGCGCCATCACCTGCTCAATATCCGCCCACGGTTCATCGGGCGGCGGAGGTTGGAACGGCTGCTGCAGTCCGACGTGGTCGATCACCAGCTGCGTGTTGGGATGACGCCGCGCATAGGCGGCCAGTTCCGGCAGATTCTGCCAGCACAACACGTTGATCGGGATGCCCGCGGCTGCGCCGGCGGCCATGATCGCATCGACGCCGGGGTGCTCCCCGCCCACCGCCTCGAAGTTGAGCACCACGCGCGCACCGACCACGCCCGGTCGTTCCGCCCATGCTTCGACATCCGCGCCGACCGTCGACGAGTTGGGGTCGAATGGCGCGATCAGACCGAAGCGATCGGAGTATGCCTCAGCAACGCCCTCGCAATAGCTGGAGTCGTACCCATAGATCGTGAACGGCGAGATCAGCAGCGCGCCGTCGACGCCGACGGCGTCCATCGCCGCGACCATCTCCTCGCCGGTGACCGTCGCCGGACCGGCCAGCACGGCTCGGTAGTTGTCTTCGTCGTTACGGTCGTAGGCGTGCACCTGGCAATCGATCACGGGGGTGTCGTTGGGCATGGCGAATCCGCCTTCCTGCGCGTCGGTGCGCTTGCTGGGATTCTAGAAGAGAGCCGCATGCACGCTGTGGCGGCAACCAGGTCGCGCTCCGCGGTTCCCTGAGGACGACGCCTGTCGCAGGCTCAACGTCGGCGTTCTTTCAACACTAGCCTTGGGCCAACGGACTCGACGGCAGGAGGCGGACCATGAACGCCAACATACAAGTCTGCTCACTTGATGAGCTTCAGCGCGAGGGCGTGCGCGTGGTCTCGACCGGACAACGCACTGTGGCCGTCTTCTGGCACCGAGATCGAGTCTTCGCCGTCGACAACCGCTGTCCGCACATGGGCTTTCCGCTCAGCCAGGGGACCGTCGCCGACGGCATCCTGACCTGCCACTGGCACCATGCCAAGTTCGACCTCGCCGGCGGCTGCGCCTTCGACCTCTTCGCCGACGATGTGGCCGCTTTCCAGGCTGAAGTGCGCGACGGCGTCGTCTGGCTTAATCCGGAGCCGCAGGAAGAGGAAGCAATCGCCCACCACACGCGCAAGCTCTCGGAGGGCCTGGAGCAGAATCTCTCGCTGGTCATCGCCAAGTCGGTGATCGGCCTCTGCGAAGCGGGACGAGAGGAACTGGTACTGGCCGAGGCGGCGCGCTTCGGCGTCAAGAACCGCGCCGCCGGCTGGTCAAGCGGACTCTCGATCTTGACGGCGATGGCCAACGTGCAGCCGCATCTCAACCCGGAAGACCGGCCGCGGGCGCTGTATCACGGTGTCGTCCATGTTGCTCGCAACGTGCAAGGACAACCGCCCGACTTCGACATCGCCCCGCTCGACACCGACGAGAACCGGCCCGAACAGTTCCGCACCTGGTTCCGGCGCTTCGCCGAAGTCCGCTCACCGAACGCGGCCGAGCGCTGCCTGCGGACGGCCGCGGTGGCCGGACTGGACGAGGCGCAACTCGCCGATCTGCTGTTTACCGCCTCGACGGATCACACCTTCATGGATGTCGGGCACACGCTCGACTTCGCCAACAAGGCCTGCGAGCTGCTCGACGTGGTTGGCTGGGAGGCCGCGCCCGACGTGCTCAGTTCCGTGATCCCAACAATCACCGGCGCCGAACGGATGGAAGAGACCTCATCCTGGCAGCACCCAGTCGACCTGCCCAAGCTGCTTGATGAAGCCGGCGACGCGCTGGACGAGGCGCTCGCGGTCGGCGGCGAGCGCAACGAGTCCTGGGACGAGCATCGCCCCGTGGCGGAGTCGATCCTCGACGATCCGCCGGACCGTTCGCTGCGCAGGATCGTCGACGCGGCCCGCTCCGGCGCTCCACTTGGAGAGTTGAGCGCGACCGTCGCTTATGCCGCCGCGCGGCGTCCGATGCACTTTCATATCTCCAACGAGTTCGGCGACTGGAACACGGTCCACCACACATTTACGTACACGAACGCCGTCGATCGGGCGATGCAGCGCGCCCCCTCGCGAGAACTGGCGCGAGGCATCCTCGACGGAGCTGCGTCCGTCTACCTGGAGCGGTTCCTCAACATGCCGCGCCAGCCGAGGCCCGAGCCGAACGGCGGCTCGACCTCGACCGACGACCTGCTCGGACACTTCGACCGCCAGCAGCAGGTCGACGAGACGGCGCAGACGGTCGCCGATCTGCTCGCCGGCGGTCGGCAAGACGAGGTCGTGCGCACGCTCGGCGCCGCGCTGCTGCGCGAGGACGCCGGCTTCCACTCGTTCCAGATCTACGACGCCGCGCTGCGACTGGTCGAGCGCTTCGAGGGCCGTCCCGAGGCGGACGATGTCCTGATCGGCGCGAGCCGGTTCCTCACCGCCCACGCGCCGACGGTGCGCTCGATGGGTCAGACCTACGAGACCGCCGCCCGTCTGCATCGCGGCGAGGCGCTGCACGCGTAGGGACGCTAGCCAGCGTGTTCAACAGAAACTAGGATGAAGCTCAAGCAGTCTGAGGAGAGGAGCCTCGATGGCCCGGTCTCAATCGCTCAGCGAGTTCAGGGACAATGTGGATGAGATCGTTCGCTCTATCGCAGAGGCTCCGGAGGCGTGCATCATCACTGAAGATGGTGAGGCCAAAGCTGTGCTGATTGACTACGAGAGCTACGAGCAGCAGGAAACACTTGCGCTGCTCCAACTTCTGGCCTTGAGCAAGCAACAGTTCCGAGAAGGCAAGTTCACGCCGGCTGACGAGGTCTTTGATCGCCTTGAGCAACGCTTGGCGACGGAGTGAAGACCTACGCGGTCGCGCTCTCGGACAACGCTGAAGAGGACATTGACCGAATCGGCGGGTACATCGCTCAGGCAGACTCTGTCGACAGTGCTCTCCGGGTCGTGCGCGGGATTAGGCAGACAGTGGAAGGGCTGACTGAGCTGCCTGAACGCGCTCGCTATGTGAGCGAGTTGGCCAGATTTGACCTGCTGGACATGCGGGAAGTGCTCTATGGGCCGTATCGGATTATCTACGACGTACATGACAGCCAAGTTCGAGTTCATCTCATTGCAGACAGTCGGCGCGACATGGAGCCCCTGCTCATGCGGCGTCTACCGCAGAGTTGGACTCACGACCCCGGACAGGATCGTCCCTGAGGTCGCTGCTCTGTCGAGCTTCAGTTGACATGATCACGGATGGCTACTCGATCTTCCTGCGATCTGATTGACCGCCGCCGCCAGTTCGCCGACTCGGCGGCTGTTGACGCAGTCGCGACTGAATGCCCGCGCGACTGATTAGACTCTCGTGTGGAGATCAAGTCGGGACGCAGCCGACGGGAACGCCGAGCGGCGCGCTTCGGCGCAATGTGTACCGACCTGCTCGACAGGATTGACGGAACCAAGGAGCAGCGCATGGCACTCGACCCGCAGACGACGATGTTCATCCAGATGATGGCCGAAGGCGCGGATCCCGACGCCAAGCCGCTGCACGAGATGTCGCCCGAGGAGGCGCGCGGATTCGGCGGCGCGCTCGCCGAGATGGCCGGCCCGGCGCCGCCCATGGCGCGGGTCGAGGAACACACCATCGATGTGGACGACGGATCCTTCAGCCTCCGTGTCCTGGTCCCGAACAACAGTCCGCCCGGCGTGATCGTCTACTACCACGGCGGCGGCTGGGTGATCGGCTCGATCGACGAAACCGACACGATGGCCCGCAAGCTCGCCGAGCGCACGTCGTGTGCGGTCGTCAACGTCGACTATCGGCTGGCTCCCGAGCATCGATACCCGACCGCGGCCGACGACTGTTACGCCGCGCTCGAATGGACGGCCGCGCATCTCCAGGACATCGCCGGCGGCGAGGCGCCGATCTTCGTCGCCGGCGACAGTGCGGGAGGAAACCTCTCGGCCGTCGTCGCCCGACGAGCGCGTGATAGAGGCGGACCAGAGATCGCATTGCAGATCCTGATCTACCCGGTCACCGACGCCGACTTCGACCGGCCGTCGTACGTCGACCCCGAGAACGAGCTCCTGCTCACCCGCGACGCGATGATCTGGTTCTGGGATCACTACGTGCCCGACCCGGCGCGGCGTTCGGAACCGGACGCGTCGCCGCTGCGGGCCGATGACCTCTCCGGCCTCCCGCCCGCCGTGGTGTTGACCGCCGAGCACGATGTCCTGCGCGACGAAGGCGAGGAGTATGCGCGCCGCCTGGAAGAGGCCGGTGTGCCGGTCGACTTCCAGCGGCACAAGGGACAGATGCACGCGTTCTTCACCCTGCTGATGCTGCCCGGCAGCGAGAGGGGCTTCCAGCACGTGGTCAAGGCGATTCGCGCCGTCGTGGTCAAGCAACTCGCGGCCGCCAAGTAGTAGACTCGCGCTGATCGGTCGTTTCGCAGCAGCGAAGTACGCACGAGACTCGGACGCTGGAACCGTCCGAGCAGGAGAGAAGCAGGAAGATGCCTGAAGCTACCACCGCCACCAAGCAGGTCGACGCCGTCGTGATCGGAGCCGGCTTTGCCGGTCTGTATATGTACAAGAAGCTCCGCGACGACCTGGGCATGACGGCCCAGGTGTACGAGCGCGGCGACGGCGTGGGTGGGACCTGGTACTGGAATCGTTATCCCGGGGCGCGCTGCGACTCGGAGAGCTACGTCTACTGCTTCTCCTTCGACGAGGACCTGCTGCAGGAGTGGAGTTGGAGCGGGAAGTATCCCGAGCAACCCGAAATCCTGGAGTACCTCAATCACGTCGCCGACCGCTTCGATCTGCGCAGCGGCATCCAGTTCAACACCAGCGTCACCGCCGCGCACTTCGACGACGACAGCGGTATGTGGACCGTCGAGACCGACCAGGGGGACCGCGTCACCTCCAAGTACGTGATCACCGCGATCGGTTGCATCTCGACCGGCCAGATTCCGAACATTCCGGGCATCGATTCGTTCGAGGGCGAATGGCACCACACCGGCGCCTGGCCGCACGAGGGCGTCGAGTTCGAGGGCAAGCGCGTCGCCGTGGTCGGCACCGGCTCCAGCGGCGTGCAGTCGATTCCGGTGATCGCGCGCGAGTGCGAGCACCTGACCGTGTTCCAGCGCACCCCGCAGTACACGATCCCGGCCCAGCACGGGACGGTGGACCAGGCCTTTCTCAAGGAGGTCAAGGCCAACTACTCCGAGATCATGCAACAGGCGAAAAACTCGGCAGCGGGCTTTCCCTACGACGCATCGGAGGTCTCGGCGCTGGAGGTCAGCGACGAAGAGCGGCTGAAGACATACGAGGAGCTCTGGCAAAAGGGCGGCTTCCACTTCATGCTCGGCTCCTACAGCGACATCGCCCTCGACCGCCGCGCCAACGACACCGCGTCAGAGTTCATTCGCGGCAAGATCCGCGAGATTGTCGACAATCCGGAGACTGCCGAGAAGCTGCTCCCGCGCGATCACCCCTTCGCCTCCAAGCGGGCGCTGATCGACACCAACTATTTCGAGACGTACAACCGCGACAACGTCGACCTCGTCGACATCCGCCACTTCCCGATCGAGGAGATCACGTCGAGCGGCCTGCGCACGACTGATGGTCAGGAGTACGAGGTCGACATCATCGTCTTCGCCACCGGCTACGACGCGATGACCGGCACCTTCCTGAAGATGGACATCCGCGGCAGCAACGGCGCGCAGCTGCGGGACAAGTGGAGCGACGGTCCGAGGACTTATCTCGGACTGGCCGCAGCGAACTTCCCCAACATGTTCATGATCACCGGCCCGGGCTCGCCCTCGGTGCTGAGCAACATGCCCGTCTCGATTGAGCAGCACGTGGAGTGGATCTCGGACTTCATTGACTACCTGCGCGAGCACGATGTGGACGTGGTCGACGCCGAGCAGCAGGCCGAAGACGAATGGGTTGACCACGTCAACGAGATCGCGGAGCAGACGATGTACATGCTCGCTGACTCCTGGTACCTGGGCGCCAACATCCCCGGCAAGCCGAGGGTCTTCATGCCCTACGCGGGCGGCGTCAACGTCTACCGCGAGCGCTGCAACGAAATCGCCGCCGAGGGCTACACCGGCTTCACGTTGAGTGAGTCGAGGGAGCCGGCGCTGGCGGACTAGCTGCCCGTTCACATTGGCCGACCTCCCCCACAGAAGCACCGCGCCTGTCTCCACGCCTCCCCTCTCCCCCCGCTGCGCGGGGGGAGATGCCGAAAGCCTGCCCCCGCGAAGGCGGGGGGCAGAGGGGGGCTCTTCGCGTCCCATGACCCAAGATCCGCTCACTATAGTCACAGCATCCAGCGGAGGAACGAACCATGACCCGACCACTGCTTGACGGTATTCGCGTGCTTGACTTCACCCAGTTTCAGCAAGGGCCGTCGGCCACAGTGCTGATGTCCGACCTTGGCGCGGAGGTGATCAAGGTTGAGCGGCTCCAGGTCGGCGACCCGTCGCGGCACGTGGGCAAGCGCGCCGACGGCTTCTGCCAGTACTTCCACACCCATCACCGGGGCAAGCGCAGCATCGCCGTCGACCTGCGATCCGGCCAGGGACGCGAACTGATCTACGAACTGGTCAAGCGCGTCGACGTGGTCACCGAGAACTTCAAGCCGGGCGTGATGGTGCGCCTGGGCCTTGGCTGGGACGACCTGCGAGCTCAGAATCCGAAGCTGGTTTACGCCAGCGCCAGCGGGTTCGGTCCCAGGGGGCCGCGAGCGAAGTCGACCTCATGGGCGTCGGTCGCGGGCGCGGCCGGCGGCGGGATGTGGGCCAACGGCGTCAAGGGCGACAAGCCCTACGGCAACGTCGCCGCGCCCGATCCCGACCAGACGGGCGGGATGATCTTCGCCTTCGCGATCGCCAGCGCGCTGGTCGCGCGGGAGCGCACGGGCGAGGGACAGCTCGTCCAGACGTCGCTCTACGGCAGCCAGATTTGGGGTCGCGCGCCGGCGATCAACGCGCTGGCCAACGGCAGCATCGTGCCGACCGCGCGCAACATGCCGATCTCGAACATGTTCACGCTCCAGGCCCAGGGCTCGGACGGCGAGTGGCTGTTCGTCGGCTACATCACCGACCGTTGGGTGCCGATGTGCCGCGCGCTCGAGCGCGAGGACCTGGTAACCGACGACCGATTCGCCACGCTCGCCGATCGCAACGCGAACCTGGACGAGCTGCGCGAGGAAGTAGCACGTGTGATCGCCACGCGCCCCGCCGCCGACTGGCCGCCGCGATTCGATTCCGAAGACGTGCCCAGCACGCTGATCCAGGACTACCCGATGATCGCGCGCGACGAGCAGGCGGCCGCGAACGAGTACATCGTCGACTTCGATGACGAACGCTACGGCACGCTGCGCACGGTCGGCTCGCCGATCCGCGCCAACGGCGAGCAGGGCAGGGTCAGGTCGCTCGGTCCCGAGTTGGGCCAGGACACCGACGCGCTGCTCGAGGAGATCGGCTGCGCGCCCGAGGCGATCGCCGAGCTTCGAGCGGCCGGCGTCGTTGGATAGTCCTGCAGACAGGGTCCAGGCAGCTCCATCCTTGACTATTCTGTACTCATTGACGTGAGGAGTCACAGGTGACGCTGCAATCCGGGAAACCACAGGCCACCTGGACCATCGCCGAGGCCAAGTCGCGGCTGTCAGAGATCCTGCGGCTGGCGGAGTCGGAAGGTCCGCAGCGGATCGACGTTGAGGGGTCGTCTTTCGTTGTCGCGGTGTGCGACGAGGAGACAACGCAACGACCACTAGAACTCGACGGAGATACAACGCTTGGTCAGTGGCTAGTAGACAACCTCCGCGGACTCGGACCGCTGTACCGTCCGTTCGAGTTGGACTCCGGCCGATTGATTCCGTTCCTTGACTACACGGAGGAGGACCTGGAACAACTGGTGCCTGTGGATGAGGATGAGCAGTGAACGGAAGTCCGCTTACCACCGCTCAATCCAACAGCCGCTCAACTGTGCGCCCACCAACCCCTCGTCAACTCCGTACTCCGTTCTTGATGGGACGCACCCATGGCTCGCCTCGCAGATGACATACTGCCACCCAACAGTGAAGGTACATTGTCCTTCACAACTAGTCCTAACGGTCAAGTGACAGTACTCTACACGCTCTCAGAAGAGCGACTAGAACTCTGGAACCTGCTCCATGAGTCTGATCACCGTTACCAGGCACCGCCTCCAACCAAGGCTCGCCTCCTGGAGATAGATTCAGCGCGTGAACGTCTCACTATCTTTCCCCTTAAGACCAGCTACCGGAGTTTCGGCATTCTAGAGCCTAAGTATCCTAAGTTGAAGGCGATAACTGTCGCCGATCCTAGCCTTGTCCCCCTAGATGACTTCGAACCCATTGACGTCGCGCTTTCGTTCCTACTTGAGGATCTTCCCTCTTGCTTTGTAAAAGACTGGGACTACGGCCTTGGTTTCGTGAAGCAGTATAGTTCCATAGTCTCCTCTGTTGAACAACTGACCCAGTGCAGCGTGCTACTCATATGTGCTTCCGGACCGGACGCGATCACTATGGAAGGTCCCACACTCCACATGCCGACCGAACACTTTGATACCATAAGGCGTTCCATAGGACGAACCATCTCCAACAGTCAAACTGCAGCGAAAGCAGTCAAGGACGGCACCACCTACAACTACATCGCCTCCCAACTTGACCTGCCTACGAAGGCGATTTCCATAGGGCGACATCCGCTGCGTCAGCAAGTCACGAGACTTTGCTTGGACCAAGATGAACCCCTCTCCGCTGAAGAGCAAGAGAAGCTCGTCGATGCGCTGAGTAAGAGCAGCGGTGCCTTCGCTCAGCTTCGACCAGAGACCCTAGCCAGGCTTCAGTTTGACATTGAACTCGTTGCATTGGATCTACTCATTGCCCGCTTCAAGAGTATGCTTGAGGAAAAGCACCATGAGTCTATCTGGCAAGAGTTCCTCGAGGAGAACGCTTTCGTTCTGACTCTCGCATTCGGCTACCCCATCGTGAAAGTGGGAGAACAGGTCGCCGTAGGTGGCCGAAGGCTCACAGGAGGTGGCGAGACGCTCGCCGACTTCCTAGTGAAGAACAGTCGGACGAACAGCGCCGCACTGATAGAAATCAAGACACCACAGACAAAGCTGTTGAGCTCAACTGAGTACAGATCCGGTGTGTATGCACCATCGAGCGAACTAACTGGCGCGATCGCACAGTCCCTGGATCAGAAACAGCACTTTGAAGAGGAGTTTGTGCAACTTCGACACAACAGCGAGGCTTCAGACATCGAATCGTACTCGGTCCAGTGCTGCTTGATTGTCGGAACCCTTCCGACCGAAAAGGACAAAGTCAGATCGTTTGAGCTCTTCCGACGAGACTCCAAAAGCGTTGCCATCATCACCTTCAACGAGCTCCTGGACAAGATCAGGAGCCTCAGAGAGTTTCTGATATCTCCGCCAGGAGATCCCAGGGAGGACCAACGCAAAGTGGTACCTGATGATTTGCCCTTCCCTTGAGGAAGAACTGAGGTCAACAGCTGTCCGACGGCGTTCGCTTCCCCATCACGGGGACGCCAAGCGATCCTCCACCTGCGACAGCAGACGCGAGGCGTTCTCGCCCAGCCATCCTTCCTTGACGTGATCCTTGAGCGGGAGCTCCTGCAGCTCGCGGACGGCGCGATCGAACGGGATCATGTTGTCGGTGGCGAAGAGGACCCGGTCGCTGAGCAGCGACGTGTTGCCGTAGTGCATCAGCGTCTCCCAGCCGGTGCCGGGCGTGCCGATGTACTTGGGAGCGACGGCACCGATCTCGATGTAGACGTTGCGGTGCTTCCAGGCGACCGCGACCAGTTCATTGACCCAGGGCCAGCCGCCGTGATTGGCGACGATGGTCAGGTCTGGAAAGTCGCATGCGATCTCGTCCAGGACGATCGGTCGACCGTAGGCGATCGAGCGGTCGTTGGAGAAGTTGATCGAGGAGTGGATCGTGACCGGGACGCCAAGCTCCTGGCACTTGGAGTAGAGCGGGTAGAAGCGCTTGTCATTGGCCATCACGCGGTAGGAGAAGGGCTGCAGGTTGACGCCCGTCGCGCCGCGCTCGCGCACTTCCTCCTCGACCACCGCCGCCATGTTGTCGCCGGCGGCGGGATTGACGGTCACATAGCCGGTCAGCACGTCGGGATAGCCGGCGACGATGCGGTGCACGGCGTCGTTCATGGCTCGGTAGTCGCCGGCCGCCCACTCAGCCTGGAGCACCGCCCGGTCGACGCCCGCTTCCGACATCGCCGCGACCATCGCCGCGGCATCGGGACCGCCGCCGCGTTCTCGCGTGTAGATGCGGTTGTAGTTGGCCAGATAGTCGCGGTCGCTGAAGCGCTCGTCGCCGTC
This sequence comes from Dehalococcoidia bacterium, assembly GCA_965211635.1. Taxonomy (GTDB): domain Bacteria; phylum Chloroflexota; class Dehalococcoidia; order Bin125; family Bin125; genus Bin125. Next base: position 2,446,267 of record OZ242948.1, on the reverse strand, counting down.
GCCGGACGGGTCGGACCACTCGCCTAGCGGCAACGTGACGCGGAAGTCGATGATCTCCGGCATGTGCTCTCCATCGCATCTAGGGAATCGCGCCCGACTGCTTCATCGCGGCGATCTGATCCCAGTCGTAACCCAGTTCTTCCAGTACCAGCTCGGTATGTTCGCCCAGCTCCGGGGCACTGGAGTAGTTTTCGTTCGACGCATGTTCAAGTTGGAAGGGAACTCCGAGCACCTGGAAGTCGCCCGCCGTCTTGTGCTGCATCGTCCGCACGTATCGGTTGGCTGCCGCCTGGGGATCGTTGGCGATCTCCACCGAGTCGGCCGCCGGCGCCCAGGGAAAGTCGTTGGCGTCGAAGATCGCAGCCCAGTGGTCGCGGGGTTGCTCACCGATGCGCTGCTCGATGGCTTCGACTGCTTCGCGGATGTGGCCGCGCCGGTCGCTTGCGACCGCGAACCGTGCGTCCTCCTTCAGCATCGGCAGACCGATGGCGTCGGCGAAAGGACCCCAGAAGCGTTCTTCCTGGATCATGGCGAGCTGCATCCACTTGCCGTCCGCCGCGCGGTACGAGTTGTAGAGCGGGTTGAATGCGCCGTAGCGGTCGGAGCGCGGGAAGTTCTCGCCGGTTGCCAGCGCTCCCTGGATCGCGAAACCGTTGGCCCAGATGCCTCCGCCGTAGAGCGAGCAGGTGACGAACTGGCCTTCGCCGGTCAGTTCGCGTTGATAGAGGGCAGCGAAGATCGCGGCGGTGATGTTCATCGCGCTGGGCAGGTCGCCCATCGCGCCGACCAGGCGGACCGGCTCGCCATCAGGCGGACCAAGCGTCTCCATGAAACCGCCGCGAGCCCAGTAGGCGAGTTCGTCGAATGCGGGCCGATCAATGTCCGGTCCCTGCGTTCCGTAGCCGGTCGCGTGGGCATAGATCAGGCGCGGATGCTCAGCCCTGATCGCTTCATAGTCGATCCCCAGTCGCTGGAGCGCGCCACGACGCAGGTTGACGAGGAAGACGTCGGCGTCCTCGAGCAGCTTGTGCAGGACTTCGTTGCCCTCGGGCGTACGCACGTTGAGCGCGACGCTGCGCTTGTTGCGATTGGCGATCTCGAAGACCCAGTCGACGCCGTCGTGCAGGCGATGGATCAGGCCGCGCATCGGGTCGCCCTCGTGGGGCTCGATCTTGACCACATCGGCGCCCATTTCGCCCAGCACGCAGGCGCTCATCGGGCCGAACAGCCAGGTCGCCATCTCGACGACTTTGAGCCCGCGCAGTAACGGTTCAGGCTGGGAATCTTGGCTGGACACGCGCTCTCCGTCCGTTCGTTGACGTCGGGCATCAAGGCTAATCGTTGTACAGGGTGCGCCTCACTCGGCCACTCGCGAGTAGAGAACCTGATCGATGGTGCGATCTTCCTTAGTCACGCTCTTCCTCAACCGGCCTTCCTGCACATAGCCGGCTTTCTCCAGCACACGCATCGATGCAGGATTCCACTCGTACACATAGGCTTCCAGGCGGGCAAGGTCGTGGTTGGCGAATGCGTAGTCGGTCATCGCGCTGAGGGCCGCAGTAGCGATACCTCGTCCCCAGAAGGGTTCGCCGAGCCAGTAGCCAATCTCGGCCGTTCGACGATGAACATCGCTGCGGAAGGTGAGTCCAATTCCTCCAATCACCTCAGTCTCGCTGGCGATGGCGAAGTTGGCCTCGGGCTGCTGGTTCTGCACAAGCTGAATCCACTGATGGGCGTCGCGCAGCGTGTAGGGGTAAGGAAACGTGTCCCGCATGTTGCGCGAGACGTTGCGATTGTTGGCATGCCTGGCGAGCGAATCGGCATCCTGGGACCGGTAGCTTCGAATTCGCCAGGCATCGATGTCGAGTTCCACGTCTTGCTCCTTGGGCTCCGTCCGAGTCCAGCGTAAGGCGAGCTGCGGTCGGCACAGCGGAGTACGTTGAGACAACAATCAGTTGACCAATCGGAGTCCATCATGCTCAACCAGGATCGCATCCAGCGGGCCCAGCATCGCATGCGGGAACAGGGCATTCACGCTTACATGATCCTGACCCACGACGACTACATCTACTTCTTCGGCGAGGACCGCCACCAGCCGCGGGCGCTGATCCCCGCGATGGGCCCGCCGATCGTGATCACCTTCTTTGGCGAGGAGGACGAAGTGCGGGAGTCGCTGGGCGTGGGCGATGTCAGGGTGTTCGGCACGGTCGGACAGCAGATCAAGGACGTGGTGGGGATCATGCGCGAAATGTCTGGAGGAATGGAGTCGATGACCGTCGGGGTGCAGATGTGGTTCGGCACACCCGCATTTCTGCTGAACATGTTTCAGCGCGCGAATCCGAAACTGAACGTCGTCGACATCGCGCCGGTGATGGACGAGCTGCGCATGATCAAGGACGACTCGGAGGTCGAGCTGATGCGGGAGGCGGCCAGGATCGCCGGCGTCGGCATCCAGACCGCCGCCGCGACGCTGCGGCCAGGGATCACCGAGAACGAGGTCGGCGCCGAGATCGAGTACGCAATGCGCAAGGCTGGCGGTCAGGGCGTCGCGACGCCGGTGTTCGTCAACTCAGGCGTCCGCTCCGGCTGGCTGCATGGCAACGCGACGCACAAAGTGATCGAATCAGGCGATCTCGTGGTCATCGATGTGGTGCCTCGTTACCGAGGCTATTGCGCCAACCTGACGAGAACGTTTGTCATCGGGCCACCGACCGAGGATCAGCGACAGGTCTACGACACATACCGGCGAGCGCAAGCAGCGGCGATTGCGACTGTCGCGCCCGGCGTCCGCAATCGCGAACTCGACGCAGCGGCCCAGCAGGTTTTTGCCGACGCCGGCTTCGGCGACAACTACGTCAGCGGCATCAGTCACAGCATCGGCCTCGACTTCGAGGAGATGCCGAGACCCACAATTCATCCCGCCGACTCGAGGATCGAGTTACGCAACGGCATGGTGCTCACGGTCGGTCATTCGGTGCTGTCTGTTCCTGGCGTCGGCGGGGCGAGGATCGAGGATACGTTCCACCTAACGAACGGTCGGCTGGAACCGCTCGTCGAGTGCGATGTCCCCTTCGAGCTTCCTGCCTGAGCTGAGAGCTCGATCCTGCTTCCGAAAAGAACCGCGCAGATCCCCTTGCCTTCCCTCTGTCCAAGAGGGCCAAATGGAATCACACACAATCATTCCAGGCTCTGCCTGGAATCTCGTTCCCGTCGAACGGCCATCTTCTCAGGCGAGATTCCCAGACTAACTGGGAATGACGGAGAGGGGTGTTGCGCAACTGCCCCGACTACCCCATCGCGCCCTCGATCTGCTGGATGTGCTCGTCGCGGTGTGGTGCCCGCGCGATGGCGTATGTGAGGCTGGCTTCCTCCAACTCAGAGCGCTGCGTCGCGGATAGCGAATCGACTACCGCGTCAAGCTGCCTTGCGGCGCTGAGTGCTGCCTCGGCGACGGTGGCCGGATTGAAGGCGCCTGCAATCAACTCCAGGGCGGCGTTGGCGGCATAGTCCTCGGAGGGAAATCCATCGCCGGCCGCAAAGCGTTGCAGCGCGGCGACATGTCGCGCGTCCCAGAAGGCCAGATGAGCCAGCGCGAAGCCGACCGTCCAGCCGCCTCCGAGTGAACGCGCAAGATCGTCCGCGCCCAGTCTCGCGACAAGTGCAGCCAGGCGCTCGGTCGATTGGGAGTTCTGTGCGGAAACGTTGTCGGCCATAGTTGCGTGCGCTCCAGATGAAGACAATCAGGTGCGATCAACAGTAGCGGCAGCGTCCGCTCGGTCCGGTAGGCGAACGTACATCCGCAACACAATGAGGCCGAGCAAGAATGCTCCCGACGCTGCGGCGACTATCGGCCCGAGCAGCCCGTCGCGGGGACAGTCTTCAACTGCGAGACCGCCCCTGCCGGTGGTGGGGAAGCCAGTCACACCGCCTGTCGGCGCCCCGGATGCGAGTACAGCAAAGTCCTCACCTGCGAATGCCACCGGCGCGGTGCGGCTGCAACGTCCGACATCATCCCCGTTCCAGGAATAGACCACGTATTCAACGCCTTCCTCAAACGGATAGCCGCAGGCAGCGGTGTCTGCAGGCGTGGTCAGCGTGATTGCCTCTGCGCCCGAGCCTTTCCAGACCGTCTCGACATTGAACTGCACCGCGACCCATCGCTCATCGTCTTCGCGATCGATCCACGTCACCGTTCCCCGGAAGACCAGTTCCGACTGGGCCAGCGCCTCGGCTGGCGTGCCCGGATCGGCGCAGGAACAGGCGAACGTCGTGGTCGGTGACGCGACGAACCAGAGACCCAGCATCGACACGAGCATGAGGATGCGCACACCCATGGTCCAACGCTCCGCGACCGCCAACCCTCCCGCGCCATCTCGGTCACAGTATGCCGAGAACCGGTGCAACGGATCCGGGACCCCTACAACTACAGCGGAGGAGCGCAAGGAAGATCAATCGTTATGTTGCAACACCGAAGAAGACGAAGCGGTCCCTAAATCGAGTACCTCAGCTCCCCATCTACGTACGTCTGCTGGACCGAGATTTCGCGGATGAATTCGGGATCGACCAGGGTTGGATCGTGACTTAAGACCACGAGGTCGGCCCGCTTACCAACCTCGATTGAACCGACTTCGTCGTCGCGGAACATGGCGACGGCGGAGTTGATCGTCTGCGTGCGTAGCGCTTCGAGCGGTGACAGCTTCTCCTCCTCCGCAATCACGTCACCCTCCCGCGAGCGGCGGGCGGTGAGGCCATACAGACCAATCAACGGCTCGACCGGGGCGCAGGGGAAGTCCGAGCCGGAGGCGACCGTGACGCCGGCGTCGAGGAATGAGCGGTAGGGCAGCGGCGGGATGGTCAGACCGGCATTGGCGATGAAGTCGACGAAGCCCTGCCCGACCGAGTAGAGGAAGGCCGGTTGGTGCGAGATGATCACGCCCAGCGAGGCGGCGCGCTCCATCTGTCCGGGGTCGGCGAAGAAGAAATGCTCGATCCGGTAGCGGGCGTCGCTGCGCGGAATCTCGCGCTGGACGCGCTCGTAGCTGTTCAGCGCTTGTTCGATGGCGCGATTGCCGAGACAGTGAATCGCCGTCTGGAGTCCGTGCGAGGCCGCGTTGAGCACGAGCTGATCGACCTCGTCCTGGTTGTAGTAGGGCTCGCCGACATCCTCGAATGTGCCGTCGGCGTGGCACTTGCACAGCGCGTTCGAGGGATAGACCGGGTCCATGAACAGCTTGACGATCCCGCCGCGCAGCCGATCTGACACGTCGTCCTGGAGGAAGGCGCCGTTGGCGGCGGCCTCGGGCGCGGCGAAGAATCCGTTGCCGCCGCGCATCTGGTGGATCACGATCGGCAACCTGCCGCGCTCATCGGCGAGCCGGTACATCTCGGCGCTCTCGGGCATGACCACAGCGTCGCCGACGCTGGTGACGCCGTGCGACAGGTGGCGCAGCGCGTTCTGCTCAACGAGATCGGCGACGACCTCGGGACCGAGCGTGTCGATGTGCGAGCGCATTGATGCGTGATGGACGAGGTCCGAGGCTCGTTCGTAGAGCATCCCGCTCGCTTCGCCGCTCTCGTCGCGCAGGATCTGGCCGCCGCGCGGGTCGGGCGTCTCGAAGTTGATCCCGGCAATCGACATCGCGGCCGAGTTGGCGTAGCTGGCGTGGTAGGAGTAGTCCATCACGCAAACCGGATTGTTCGGCGCCACATCGTCCAGCTCCGAGCGCGTGAGCCAGCCGCCGTTTGCGTGTCGGGCGCTGTATCCGAGTCCCCAGACCCATTGACCCGCGGGAGTCGCCTCGGCCGCTGCAGAGATTGCGTCGAGCACGGCCGGTTTGCCGGCCAAGGGTGGGATGCGGCAATCCACAGACACCGGCTCGAACGTGGTCATCGAGAAGTGGTTGTGCGGATCGACGAAACCGGGAATCAGGGCGCGACCGCGCAGATCGACGCGGGTCGCCTGGGGACTGATTGCCTTGCGGACCTCGTCGCTGTCACCAACCGCGACGATCTTGCCATCCCGCACCGCGACTCCGGACGCGACTTGATCGAGACCGTCCATCGTCAGCACCCGACCGCCCGTAAACAACAACTCCACGGCCTGCCCCTTTGCATTACAGGTACTGCGCGGAATCGAGGCTAACGTCTGCGGCGTAGTGAATGTGGTCTGGGTAACGTCCGGGCAGAATCTGGCGTGCTGCGGTCCTCTTGCGCGATGATCAGCGCTAATGCATCTACAGCAGGGGGCGCAGGCTGCAAGTACATTCGGCAGAGATAGAGGAAGCTATCAGTGTGGGGATGTTCAGGCCCACGTGCCCATTACATCCGCGCGACACGATGGTGGAAAGCAGGGCATCGTGCTGAGGTTCAGGTCCACAGGTCCGGACAACTCACCACTGTTTGAGGCGCAGCGAGCGGCAACCTACCCGCATCCCTACCCGAGCGGTTGGTATCGACTGACGAACAGCGAATCAGTTCAACGCGGGCAAGTTCGTTACATCGAGTGCCTGGGCAAGCAGTTCGTCCTGTGGCGCGAACAGCACGGCGGGGCGATCCGTCTGATGGACGCATTCTGCCCTCACCTCGGAGCAAACCTGGCCCGCGGTCGTGTACGCGGAGACTGCATCGAGTGTCCATTTCACCTCTGGCAGTTCTCAGGCGAGGGCAACGTCGAGCGCGTGCCGTATAGCCAGCATCCGCCTGCGGGCGCCCCAGCGAAGACGTATCGCCTGGAGGAGGTACACGGACAGCTCTTCCTCTATCACCAGGCCGGTCGTTCGAGCGATGACCCCGAGGGCCTCCCGCCCTACCAGGTGCCACGCATCCCCGAAGTCGACGACGGCAGCTTCGTTTGGCGTGGCCACCGCAATGTCGGCCGCGTGAAGATGCACATCATCGAGATTGCCGAGAACGCTGTCGATACGGCTCACTTTCAGGCATTGCACGGTCAGTTTCGTTTGCCCTGGACGCAGATTCCAGTCCCAAAGATCGAGATCATTCATGGAGCGAAATGGACCCTGGATGAAGAGTCTCCATGGTTGATGCACTTCGATGATGACGTGATCCTGCGGATCTTTGGTCGCCAGTTCGACTGGACGCGAGCGCAAGTGCGCGTGTCGTACTACGGCCCGGGAAGCTTGTTGCTGTTTCGCTTTTCGCTACCTGGGCGCGGCGAGATCGCCATGTACAAAACGTTTCTTCCCGTTGGCCCAATGGAGCAGCAGGTCGACTACCGCTGGTTCGCCGACCGCAGGATGCCCCGATGGCTGGTCTGGTACGTGATCGGCAACTGGGCTTCGCAGCTCCCGCAGGACGTGGCGATCTGGCAGGACAAGACCTACGCGACCAGGCCGGTGCTGTGTCGTGACGATGGTCCGGTGCACCAGATGCGCCGCTGGTATCGGCAATTCCTGCCCGATGATGCATCATCTCCGCCGGCCGACGACGACCGCAGCAATGAGCGGTTGTTGACCCGCAGCAGAACAGCAGCGGACCTCGGCGCCGATCGTGAGGCGTTGCAATCTCCTCCTTCTCGCCTATCGCAATAGTCGTGAGTCGCGCCTGCGAAGGGCGTAGCCTGTGGCGGAGTGCCTGATTGGGCCTCTCAGTTCGCGTTCGAGTGACAGAAGATCACACGATCGCAACTCCTTGTTGACTGAGACATCAGCTCGCGTTCGGGAATCTCTGACACAGTGGCCAACGACCATATTCGCTTCGAGCCCGAGGAAGGGCCACCGGCCCTGTTGACACTGAACGTCGCGCTTCAAGGCGCGGTGCTGATCGTGTCCAACACCGTCACGTTCGTGGTGATCTTCTCGGCGGCATTCAACGACGACGGCAGCTACATGACCTGGGCCATGGTCGGCGCGTTGATCATTGCCGGCTTCGCAACTGCCTTGCACGCATCGAGGATTGGCCGGGTTGGACCGGGACATGTCCTGCTCATGGGCTCGGGCGTACCATTTCTCGCCGCCTGCGTTCTGGCTGTGGAGCAAGGCGGACTGGCTCTGATGTCCAGCCTGGTCATCGCGTCGTCGCTGATTCAGTTCGCTGTGGCGGCTCGACTTGCGCAGCTCAGGCGGTTGATCACGCCCGCGGTGTCGGGCGTTGCCTTTATGATCATCGCGTTGTCGGCCATGCCAATCGCGATGGGACGCTTGAACGACGTACCTGCCGGCGCCAGCGAGGCTGCGGGGCCAGGCGTCGGCCTGGCGACCCTGGCCATCACAGCACTGCTGATGCTGCGCGGTAGGGGACTCTCGCGACTTCTCGCACTGCCAATTGCGCTGCTGGCCGGTTGCGCCATCGCTGTGGCGCTGGGAGCGTACGACATCCAACGCGCTCTGGACGCGCCGTGGTTCGACCTGCCACAAGCCTCGGGCTGGCCGGGATTCGGCTCGGTGCTGGACGAGGACTTTTGGGCGCTTTTGCTTGTCTTCGTAGTCGTCAGCACTGTAGTTGCGATCCGATCCAGCAGCGAGGGCGCGGCGATCCAGCAGGCTTCGAGACGGGAACCGCAAAGCATCGACTTTCGAGGCGTTCAGCGGACCTTGAACGTCAGTGGCATCGCCATCTTGCTCTCTGGTATCGCGGGCACGCCACCCACGATCGCTTACCTGCCATCGACCATCTCGCTCTTCCAGTTCACTGGCGTCGCCGCACGTCGAGTCGGTATCGCCATAGGCGTGATGCTGCTTGTAGCCGCGCTGTTGCCAAAGGTCGTAGCGATGTTGCTCACGATTCCCAGGCCGGTGAGTGGCGCATTGCTCTTGATCATCATGGGCCTGTTGTTCGTTGAAGGGATGCGCACGGTCGCGCGCGACGGGCTGAGCCGCGAACGGGCGTTCATTGTCGGTACCTCACTGTCGATCGCGGTCGGCCTACAGAGTCTGAACATCCTTGAAGACATCCTGGGCGGCGTCTGGGGAGCGACGCTGGGCAACGGCGTGGTGTTCGGCGTCTTGGTAGCAGTGCTGCTCACCCTCGTGCTCGAACTGACCTCCTCTCGAGCGCGGCGTCTGGAGACGACACTGGACGAGTCCGCCCTGCCCGGCCTCGAGGCGTTTCTACGCAAACTCGGTTCCGACTCGAGTTGGAATCAGGCTTCGATCGACCGCCTGCACGCGGCGGGAGAAGAGACACTCTCGGCCATGCAGCATCTGCGTGACGACCACGAGGCCGACCAGCCACCTCGGCTCGTGGTCATCGCACGGCCTGGCACCGGCGTGATGGAACTTGAGTTCATGGCGTTGTTCACCGAAGAGAACATCGAGGATCGAATCGCCTACCTGAGCGAACAAGCGGAGGAACCCGATGTCGGCGACATCTCGTTTCGGCTGCTGGGCTACTACGCCACAGCAGTGCGCCACCGGAAGTACTACGGTATCGATATCGTCACAGTGGAGATTGAGAAATCTCGCGGTTAGAGATCGGCGACGAGCCTAGGCCAACATTGAAAACGGCTACAGAAGGGATGAGTTTCGATGAGTAGTTACGTCGTGATCGATACTACGGTGCTGGACCAGCAAGCCTTCTCGGAGTTTGCGGTGAAGATTCGGGAGGCGATGGTCGCCAATGGTGGGACGTTCCTCGCCAGAGGCAGTGAGATCGAGGCGGTTGAAGGAGATTGGACCCCTCAACGGCTCGTGATCATGTCCTTCGACAGCGACTCGGGCGCAAGTGACTTCATTCGCTCGGCCGAGTACACGGCGCTCGACCAGCTTCGCTCGCGGGCCGTTCGATCCAACGTGCTCGTCGTAGCTGGCTACGAAGGGGAGGGCGGCGGCTGAGGCTGTCGCGCGCCTCACGAAAGGCGTCGACTTCGTCACGACCGTTCGCCTGTGGCAAAGAGTCGATGCAAACTTCGTCATGCCCGATCTTGCCGCGGGTATCTGGCCGCGTGCGGCACTGACGCTCGTGTCCCGCACGGCGAGGCCGCCGCGCCGATCCCCGCACCCGATGCGGGCGCAAGCGCGGCAGTGGCGGTGCTTTCGGCGGCGCCTGACCGATGTGATTGCAACCTAGACCGAGTACTCCAGATCACCGTCGACATACGTCTGTTGGACGACGATGTCTCTGACGCTGATTGGGTCAACCAGCGTTGGGTCGTGGCTGAGCACGACCAGGTCTGCGCGCTTGCCGATCTCGATCGATCCGACCTCGTGCTCGCGGAACATGGCGGTCGCCGAGTTGAGCGTGTATGTGCGGATCGCTTCGAGCGGTGGGATGGCCTGGTCGGCGGCGATCACGGTGCCGTCGTGCGACGTTCGCGAGAGCAGGCCGTACAAACCCAATAGCGGCGGGACCGGCGCGCAGGGGAAGTCAGACCCTGAGGCGACGAAGACGCCCGCGTCCAGCATGTCCCGGTACGGAATCGGGACGGCGTCAATGCCCGCTTCGTTGCTACGAGACTCGAAGTAGTCGCCGATCAGGTGCAGGAACGGCGGCTGGTGCGAGACGATCAGGCCCAGCGAATGGGCGCGCTCGATTTGCTCGCTCGTGGCGAAGCTGAAGTGCTCGATCCGGTAGCGCGGGTCGTCGCGTGGGATCTCGCGCTGCGCGCGCTCGAACGCGTTCAGGCCTTGCTCGACGGCTCGGTTGCCGATGCAGTGAATCGCCACCTGGAGTCCGTGCGAGGCGGCATCCAGGACGAGGTGATCAACCTCTTCCTGGCCGTAGTACGGTTCGCCGACGGGCTCCTTCGTTCCGTCCTCGTGGCAGACCTCCATCGCCGGGCTGGGCCAGACCGGGTCCATGAAGATCTTGACGATCCCTCCGCGCAGACGGTCGGAGACGTCGTCCTCCATGAACGCGCCGCCGGCCGCGTCCTCGGGCGCGGCGAAGAATCCGGGACCGCCGCGCATCTGGTGAATCACGAGCGGCAGCCGGCCGCGTTCGTCCGCGAGACGATAGATCTCAGCGCTCTCGGGCATAACCAGGGCGTCGCCGACGCTGGTGATGCCGTGGGAGAGATGTCGGCGCGCATTCTGCTCGACGAGACCTGCGACGGCGTCCTCGCCGAAGCGGTCGATGTAGGACCGCATCGAGGCGTGATGAACCGGGTCCATGGCTCGCTCCCAGAGCGTGCCGTTGGGCTCGCCCGAGCCATCCTTGCGGATCTCGCCGCCGGGCGGATTGGGCGTATGGCGATTGATGCCGACCATCGCCAGCGCCGCCGAGTTGGCATAGCAGGCGTGATAGGAGGAGTCCATCACGCAGACCGGGTTGTGGGGCGCGATCTCGTCGAGCTCCGACCGCAACAACCCGTCTTCCTCTCCGATCAGGCGCGCCGCGTAACCCAAACCCCAGATCCACTGACCCTCGGGTGCGCCGGCAGCGGCTGCTGCGATGGCGTCCAGTACTGCCGGCCGGCCGGAGAGCGGCGGCACGCGGCAGTCGACCGACCGAGGTTCGAACGTGGTCATCGAGAAGTGATTGTGCGGGTCGCAGAAGCCTGGAATCAGCGCGCGACCGTTCAGGTCGACGTGCGTTGCGTCCGGCCCGACCGCGTTTCGCGCCTCCGCGCTGTCGCCGACGGCGACGATGCGTCCGTCGCGGATCGCGACTCCCGAGGCGACTCGGTCCATCGCATCGATCGTCAGGACACGTCCACCGGTAAACAGCAGTTCCATGGTTGGTTCCTCTCCAGGCCGCGCGGGCTGTCTGCGCGCGAAGAGAGGCTAGCGAATCGAGTTGGCGGTCGGCAGCGAAACTCCCGCCCCCGCATCAGGTGCGGGGCAGGCCCGTTATCAGGTGCGGGGCAGGTCTCCCGGAAGTGACGAGATCGAGTCATGGCAGTGGCGTCAAGGACTGCGGCGGTAGCCTGAGCCATGTGACCCACAGACCAGGAGTTCGTCATGCCAGAGATGCTTGAGGTAAACGGCGGCACGCTGCACTTTGCTGTCTTTGGTGATGGGCCTGAGACCATCGTCTTCGTCCACGGTGGAGGCGGCAATCACCTGAGCTGGTGGAACCAGATTCCGCACTTCCAGGAGCGCTTTCGTTGTGTGACATACGACGTGCGCGGATTCGGGCGCAGCGAGGATCGCTCGGGCGAAGGCAACGCGGCCTATCCGCGCGACCTGGCCGAGTTGATGGATCACCTGGAAGTTTCGCGCGCCGCGCTAGCCGGGCAATCGCTCGGAGGCTTCAGCGTGCTTCCCTACGCAGTGCGCAATCCCGACCGGGTCACGGCGCTCCTGCTGTCGGGCACGATCATCGGATTCGGCGACGAGGAGCTGGTCTCAGAGTTCCAGAAGCAGGCCGCGAACGCGCCTGCGGTGTTACAACAGAATCGGATGGTTGGGCCGGCCTATCGCGAGCGCTCACCCGAGGGCGTCTTCCTCTACAACCAGTTGCGAGCGTTGAATCCGCCGCTCGATCGTCTGGGACGGCGCAGCTTCGGAGTAGACGGCGGCGCCGCGTCGAACGAGGAACTGAGCAATCTCAACATGCCGGTCGTGCTGCTCTCGGGCTCGGTAGACGAACTGGTGCCGCCGGCCATCGTGTTGCGGGCGGCCAAGCTGATCCCACACGCGCGATACGTCGAGGTGCCGGGCGGTGGTCACTCGGTCTACTGGGAGTTGCCGGCCGAGTACAACGCGATCCTCGAGGAGTTGCTCGCCGAGGCCTACGGATAGGCATCACATCCTGCTCAACCGGTGCCCGCAATCAGAAGAATCTCTGGCATGCCCGCGCTTGTTCCCGTATCTGGCGCGGCACAGGCTGAGGCAAGCGCGCAGTGCCATGAGCCAGCGTCCGCGCTGAGGGCGGCGAGACTCACGCGACTAGCGCAGGTATAGCGAAGACCGTGAGTCTTTGGTCTCAAGTGTCAGTTGCCGACCGCCTCGAGGACGCCGGTGGCGGCTTTGCTGCGCTGGGCGGCGGCGACATCGTGACTGAGGATGACGAGGTCGTGCTTGTGGCCCTCGCGGTCTTTGACGTGATCGCGAAGCACAGCCTCGGGCTTGAAGCCTAGCGTTCGAAAGACGTTGATCGCCTGCTGCTGGTCAATCGTCATCTGGCCAACGATCTTCTCGACGCCCATCTCCAGGGCGATGCGGAAGGCTTCCTCGGTCAGCAGCCGGCCCACGCCCTGTTCACGCAGCGTCGGCGAGACCAGGATGCGCAACTCGGCGACATGCGGCGACCAGGGCAGATCGTTGCGATCGACCGTGGCGTAGCCCTCGATCTCTCCCGCAGGACTGATCAGCAACAACGAGGTGGTGAGACCGGCCTCGATCCGGTCGAGCCAGATATCTACCTGCTCGGGCCGGGTAATGTCTCGGCGCAGAAAGAGCAGATCGTGCTCGGGCAGCGAGTGGGCGAACGTCAGCACAGCGTCCGCGTCGCTGCGCGTCATCAGTTGCAGCGTGTAGGCCTGACCTGCGATCCGGCTGGACATCGGGTATCTGTTGGATTGAGTCATGGAATCTACACCGAACGCACTGAGAGCCACTGATCGAGCTTGGGCCAGAGGCGGTACTTGGCGTTGCCGCCGGCGACGAGGCTGGCATGCCCGCCGCGCAGTACAATCGCCTCTTTCTCGTCCGACCCGACCTCTTCGAGCAGTGGCTCGGCTGCCTCGAAGGGGACGATGTGATCGTGTTCCGCCATCGCGTGGATCATCGGCGTCCGGATCGACTTGAGGTCGACCGTTGCGCCGCCGAGTTCGAGGCTGCCCTCGAGCATGGCGTTTCTCCAGTAGAGCTGCTTGATCATCTGACGGAAGGCCTCGCCGGCGAAGGGGATCTGATCGGAGGCCCAGCGGTCGATCATCATGAACGATTTGACGTACTTGTCGTCGCGGATCTTGTCGAGCATCTGGATCGGACTGGTCAGCCGACCGGTCGGGCGGAGCATGTCGAAGGCGGAGAGCAGCATCTCGCCAGGCACGTTGCCTAGCGAGTCGACGATCCGGTCCACGTCGAAGTAGCGCTCGTCGGTCCACTGAGTGAAGAGTCCCATGCCCTTGAAGTTGACAGGTGTGGTCAGGCAGACCATGTTCTTGATCTGCGCCTCGGGATGGGTGGCCAGGTACAGGACCCCCAGCGTGCCGCCCAGGCAGTAACCGAGCATGTTCAGCTCGTCCTCGCCCGAGTACTCCGCGATCCGCTCGACGCATGCGTTCAGGCGATCCATCACGTAATCGTCGAGCGTCAGCGTCGACTCTTCCGCCAGCGGCGCGCCCCAGTCGACCAGGTAGACGTCGTAGCCGGCCTGGACGAGGTACTCGATCATGCTCTGGCCGGGCGTCAGGTCGAGGATGTAGGGCTTGCTGACCAGCGAGGTGATGACCAGCAGCGGGACGCGGTAGATCTCCTCGGTCTGCGCTCGGTAGTGGTAGAGCTTCATCGAGCCGATCGAGAGGATCGTGTCCTTCGGTGTCGAGCCGGGCTGAGGATCTTCGATCGAGAGGTACTCAAGACCGACTAGCCCGCGTCGCAGGATCGACTCAACGGTCGACTGGACGGTGCCCGCGACATCAGTCGTGGAAGAAGACTGCGCCGGCTGAGCGGACTCAACCGAGGCAGCGGCGTGCTCTGGTTCGGCAACCTCAAGTGTCATCGTTCACTCCGTGAAGGCGGATAGCTGCTTTGCTTGGGCGATGTCTGCGCGATGTCTGTGTGATGTCTGCGCGATGTTTGCTCCACGCAGATCATCTTCTAGCGAGAACGGACAAGGCGTGTAACGGCTCGGTTACTGCGGAGTGAAGTTGATGTGAGGGATACGTTCAGTTTGTATCGGACGACGCAGGTCTACGGGTTCGCTTCGGCTTGGCCGAACTGTTCGCGTTGGCGCCCTGTTCCACGGCCCCCTTGATGACAGAGAGCTGCGCTTCGATTGAGGCAAGCTGGTTCTCGATTGTCATCAGCCGGTCGCCGAGCGCGAGGACGTCGGTGCGCGTGGGCACGTTCATCGCGGTCAGGTAGGGACCCATCGCCTCGCTCATCGTCTTCTGGAAGTGGAGGAAGACGTCGAGGTTGCGGCCCATGTTCTGACTGAACTCCTCGGTGCCCATCATCTGGTTGAAGAACTCGTTCCACTGACGCTCGGACTGGGTCATCCACTCGCGCCAGGCGTCGCCCCAGGCGGCGGCGAGATCGGGTGGCGGGGTCTGACTCGTCGTCATGCTGACTCCTCGTTCACTTGCTGACTCGTGATTTGGCTGTTCGTGGGACTGGCGGCACCTTCGAAGCGCTCGAGCGCTCCGGTCAGGACTTCCTGGTAGTGGTTGAGCGCCTCGATCCAGGTGCGCAGGAAGATGTCGCCGGCCGCAGTCAGCGAGTACATGCGCCGCGCCGGACCTTGCTCCGAGGTGTCCCAGAAGGAGGAGACGAACCCACTCTGCTCGAGCTGTCGCAACGCCCGGTAGACGGTACCGCTGTCGGACTGGGGCAGACCGGACTCGCCGAGCTGCTGGTTGAGCTGATAACCGTAAGCGTCACAGCCCTTGAGGAAGGCGAGCAGGCTGGTCGCCAGCATCTCGCCGTGCAGACGAGGCTCCGCGCTCTTGCGGGTCTTGCGGGTGCCCTTCGTCGATTCGTCCATATGGGCATTGTGTCGCTAGGTGTCGAATGTTGCAAGATGCGCTTTGCATCTAGCTGCAAAGCGGCGTACATTTCCTCCATCACCACCCAGCCAGATCTCTCCAATGGAGCACCAAGCATGAGCGATCAGACCGAACAGACCGCCACCGACCGCTACTTCGACGCGCTGCTGGCCAGCTACGAGGCGTTGCACAGCGCCGTCGAGCAGGCCAACGAGCGCGGGCTGCGCCTCTCACGCCAGCTCGCGTCGGATATCACCGACGCGCAGCGCCGGGCGATCGAACTCGCCCGCCAGGTCGCAGCTAACCCAAACGACGCCGCAGCAGCCTACTCGGCAATCATGGAGTCGGCTGTCGCCGCCCAGAGCCAGGCGCTCGACTTCACCCAGTCGGCTTACAAGGAGGCCCTGGCCGCCAGCGCCGAGGGTCGCGAGGCGCTCGACACGCTGCTCAGCAGCAGCCGCACCGCCGCCGAGGCGGCCCTCGCCGCCTCGCGGGACTGGCAGTCCGGCAACCCCTGGGCCGAGTTCATGCAGAAGGGCATGGAGTCCTTCGGAATCAACACCAACGGCGCCTCGGAGCAGAAGGAAGAGGCGTCGACGACGGCGTAGTTGCCCTATGCCAGCGCCACCTGCGTAGACCTGCACTTCCCCTCTCCCCCCGCTCCGCGGGGGGAGATGCCGAAGGCAGAGGGGGTCCCGCTCGGACTCGCCATTTCTCGTCATTCCCGCCTTTGGCGGGAGTCTCGCTCCGGCCGGATGAACGCGGATCGCGAACGAGACTCCAGGCAGAGCCTGGAATGACAAACATGAGAGTTCACGCGGACTTGGCCAGTAGCCGCGCCACCTCCCGGTAGGCTCGCCAGCTATAGAGGATCCCGTAGTGGCTGGTGGGGATGCCGATGTTGAGTTCGGCTTCCTCCTCCATGCAGCTCTCGGGCAGAACCAGACCGTCGCTCTCCGCATAGAGCGCGTAGCGGCGAAACGCCGGCTTGCGCGGGCGCATGATGTTCTCGATGAAGCTGCAGGTGCAGTGTCCGCTGTAGCAGGCCGGCGCGATGTGCCAGGTCAGATGCGAGCCGGCCTGGCGGCGGACCGCGTCCATCGCCTCGATCAGCACCGGATGGACGTGCGCCACATCGTTGAACGGCGCGGCCAGCGAGATCAGCAGGTCAACCACTTCCGAGTGTCGGAAGGCGACATCGCGGGCGATCAGCGCGCCCAGGCTGTGACCGATCAGGTGGACCCGCCGGCCGGTCTCGCTGGCCGCGCGTCGGACGACGCTGAGCACGGTTTCTGCTGAGACATCGGGGCAGTTCACGTTCAGCCCGAGCTCCGAGTAGTAGGGCTGATAGCCGATCCTTGCGAGCCAGAAGTAGAGCTCCATCATGGCCAGATCGGTGCCCATGAAGCCGGGCACGACCACGATCGGCTCGCCATTACCGCGCGGGATGCCGCAGCCGTAGTAGACGGGCGAGAGGCGCAGCGTCATCCACTCGCAGAGGAAGTTGAACTCATTCTGGATCGGCGTCAGCGCGGGCTGGATCGAGTGATCGTCGACGTAGCGATCGAGGAGTCCGTCAGCAGGCGCCATGGTAGTCGTCGCAGCCCGGTCCCGCTCAACCGGGCTTCCAGTAAGAGCGTATCGCAGACCCCAGAGCGCGTCCCTCAGTCTCCAGGCGCGGATCGTGCTTATCCTGTGTTGGTGACTTTCTCGTGGGAACTGTGGCGATTTACGGAGGGCGTGCGCTGGCGCGTGGCGCTGTCGGTGATCGTGGGACTGCTGGCGGTGTCGGCAGGGGTAGCGCGACTCGCGCTGCTGGGCTGGATCGGAGCGCGCATCTTCGAGGGCGACGGATTTGGCGAGCTCGTGCCCTTGATCATCGCCGCGGCCGCCTCGATCGCGGCGCGCTCGGTGTTCCTCTACGCCAAGGAGGAGATCGCCAATGGCACGGCGCTGCAGGTCCAGTTCAAACTCAGGCAACGGCTGTTCGACCAGGTTGTGCGATTGGGGCCCTCCCACTTCGACCGCCAGCGCACCGGCGATATCACGGTCGGCGTGGTCGAGGGCGTCGAGCAACTTGAGACGTTCTTCGGCCAGTACCTGCCACAGCTCATTGTTGCATCGCTGGCGCCGATTGGCATCTTCGTCTTCATGGGCTTTCTCGACCTACCGGTCGCGGCGATCTACTTCGGTTTCGCCCTGGTCACACTGACGCTGCCGGCGCTGCTCAAGCAGAAGAATGCCGAAGCATCGCTGCGAAGGCGCGACGCCTACGGGTCATTCGCGGCCGACTTTCTCGATTCCGTCCAGGGCCTGGCCACGCTGAAGGCATTCGGACAGAGCGGACGTAGGGGCTCGGAACTGGCCGAGCGCGCACAGGAAGTGTTCCGTTCGACGATGGGCGTGTTGTTCCACAACGCGGTGGCGCAGGGTCTGACGATCCTCGCCATCACGGTCGGCGCGGCGGTGGCGCTCTATGTCGGAGCCTTACGCGTCGAAAGCGGCGCGATGGAACTGGCCGAACTGTTGGTCGTGCTGATGCTGGGGGTCGAGGTCTTCCGCCCACTGCGCGAGCTGAGCCAGCTCTTCCACCAGGGCCTGCTCGGCGTCGCTGCAGCGCAGAGCGTGCTGGATGTCGATCAGGCCGAGCCGCTGACGCCGGATGTCGAGGCGGAATCGAGTCCGCAGCTTGAACCGCGCATTGAGTTCGACCATGTCACCTTCAGCTATCCGACCGGGCGGCGTCCAGCGCTGCAAGATGTGTCGTTCACGGTCGAGCCGGGACACCGGGTTGGCGTGGTCGGACGATCAGGCTCCGGCAAGTCGACGCTGGTCTGGCTGCTGCAGCGGCTCTACACGCCGCAGGAAGGATCGATTCGAATCGGGGGACGCGGCCTCAACTCGCTGCGCTTCGACGACATCCGCGCCCAGATGGCGGTCGTGCTGCAGGACACCTACCTCTTCCACGGGAGCGTGCTCGCCAACCTGCGCTTCGCCAAACCGGACGCGACTGAAGACGAAATTCGCTCGGCCGCCCAGGCCGCCAACGCGCACGAGTTCATCAACGCCCTGCCCGAGGGCTATGCCACCGTGATCGGCGAGCGCGGGCATCGACTCTCGGGCGGCGAGCGCCAGCGGATCGCCATCGCGCGAGCTCTGCTGCGCGACGCGCCGATGCTGATCCTGGATGAGGCGCTGTCGAGTGTCGACGCGGAGAACGAGGCCACAATCCAGGCGGCGCTGGACCGACTGATGGAAGGTCGAACGACGCTGATCATGGCGCACCGATTGTCAAGCGTGCGCGATTGCGACGACATCCTCGTGCTTGACGAGGGTCGCCTGGTCGAACGCGGCGACCACGAGACCCTGCTGGCCGAAGGCGGAGTCTACGACTGGTTGATGCAGGGCCAGATGACCGACCCAAGCCTGGACGCGTACCCCGAGGCGCCGCTTGCACCCGAGGCTGCCGCGACGAGCGCTGCTTCAATGTCCCTGGCCATCCGTGACGACGACGGCGGCGCAACACAAGCGATCGTTCGCGCCGAAGGCATGGGCTGGCGCGAGACATCGCAGAGATTGCTGTCCCTCGCTGCGCCGTACTGGTTCAAGACATCGCTGTCCTTCCTGACAGGAATCACACACTTCTTCGGCGCGATCGCGGTTGGCGTGATCGGCGCGCTGATGGTTGCCAATGTGCGCGACGGCGACTCGATTGATCTGCTCGCCGCGCTGTTGATCGTGGTCGCGGTGATGACCGGCCTGTTCCGCTTCCTCGAGAACTGGGTCTCGCACGACATGGCCTTCCGGCTATTGGCCGATATGCGGATTGACCTGTTCCGCAAGCTCGATCAGCTTGCTCCCGCCTACCTGCTGCGCCGACGCACAGGCGACCTGGTCTCGATGGCGACGCAGGACGTGGAGACGGTGGAGTACTTCTTCGCTCATACGATCGCCAACGCGTTTGTCAGCGTCGTCATTCCCGGGGCGGCGATCGTCACGCTGTTTGTGGTTGACTGGCGGCTTGGGATCGGCCTGGGTCCGCTGCTGCTGATCGCGGCATTGAGTCCGCTCTTCACTCGTCGCATCGTTGACCGACTGGGATCCCGCTCTCGGGACCACCTCGGCGCCCTCAACGCGCACATGGTCGACACGCTCCAGGGTCTGCGCGAGGTCAACGCATTTCAGCGGGAGCCGGAGCGCAAGGCCGAGTTTGAAGGACTCATGCGCGAGTACGTGCCCGTGCGGGCCGGATTCAACCGCCAGATTTCGACCCAGCGCACGCTGCTTGAAGGACTGACTGGCTACGGGGGACTCGCCGTATTGACGATCGGCGGCGCGCTTGCGGTCAGGGGCGACGTCGATTCCTCGCTTGCGCCGCTGCTGACTCTGCTGGCCATGGGCGCGTTCATGCCTGTCGCCGAGTTGGCTCAGGTTGGACGGAGACTTGGAGACACGCTGGGAGCGACGCGTCGCCTTACAGCGGTGCATAGCGAGGCAGTCGAGGTCGTCGACGGGCCCGGCCTCTCGAGCAATGGTCAGGCTTCCCCGAGCGGCGGCGTTTCTGAGGGTGCGTTTGCATCTGTCGACTTCACTTATGAAGACACGCCGCGGGCAGCGCTTGACGGCGTGTCCTTCGAACTCAAGCCTGGCGGCACCGTCGCGCTGGTCGGACCGTCAGGCGCCGGCAAAACCACCGCCGCGCACCTGATGCTGCGCTTCTGGGACCCACAAGACGGCAGGATCACGCTGGAAGACGCGGACCTGCGCACCTATCGGCTTGATGAGTTGCGTGGACAGGTCGCGCTCGTTGCGCAGGACACGTACCTGTTCAACTCCTCGATTCGCAACAATCTGCTCGTCGCCAAGCCCGATGCAAACGATGACGAACTGCAGTTGGCCATCGAACGGGCAGGACTTTCCGACTTTGTCGAGTCCTTGCCTGATGGTCTCGATACGACGGTCGGCGAACGCGGGGCTCAGCTCTCAGGTGGACAGCGCCAGCGCGTAGCTATCGGCCGCGCCCTGCTCAAGGATGCTCCGGTGCTGATTCTGGACGAGGCGACCTCGCACCTGGACGGTCTCAACGAGCGCCTGGTGCGGGACGCCCTGGACGAGCTCATGGAAGACCGCACCACGCTCGTCATTGCCCACCGACTCTCAACCGTACGCGACGCCGACCGAATCGTGGTACTCGACGAAGGCAGAGTCACAGAGATCGGCACGCACGAGGAGCTGGCATCGCAGGACGGCCTCTACTCGCGACTCGTCCGCCGTCAACTTGCCGCCTCACGACGCTAAGGTCTGCTGAGCCGACTTGCCTCCCGCAACCGAGCTGGCCGGTCGCCTTCAAGGTCAGGGCTACGTCTGACTGCAATGCCGGGGACGGACTGCGCGCTACCCGCACTCCAACTCAGGGCAGGCGTCCGCCGCTTGCTCGCCGATTGGCCGTCCTCCGCTGGCGGGCCAAGGCACTCAGGAACGAGCCTGGGATCTCATGTTCACTACCGTCTGTATGTCTCACACCGCTGACTCAGACTCAATCACCGACGGACCAGGAACTGCTTCTGGACTGTTCGTCGCCGTTACTTGCGAATTCGTTGCCGTTCTCTACAGAGAACGTGTCCTATTGGTCAGAAGATGTGCTGTGCATCAGCCTGCCATCCCTGTTTCAGGGTCCGAGAGTGTCACAGGTTAGAGACGGTTCCTGTTATTCTGGCGGCCACAACCCAGCGTTTGTTTCTTCGATTCTTGTCATGGCGGGCCTCGATGGAAGCGAACAACTCAATGCAACCCGGAGGGCCGCCGTGAGCGCCCTAACACGAACAGACATACTGGCACTTCTCGAGTCAGCAGAGATTGGTGCGTTTGCCACTTCCCCAGACCAGGTGATTGTGTTCTGGAATCAAGCCGCCGAGCAAATGCTTGGCTTCTCGGCGGATCAGGTGGTTGGCGTGCGCTGCTATGAGGCGGTCGCCGGCATGACGCCGGGCAGTTCGAGTTCGGAATGTTTGTACGGCTGCCCCTTTTTGCGCATCCTTCGCGCGGGCGAGATTCCCGGTCCGCGCAACATGCAAGTGTTGAGCGCCAGCGGCGAGCGCACGCATGTGACCA
Organism: Dehalococcoidia bacterium; assembly: GCA_965211635.1. Lineage (GTDB taxonomy): Bacteria > Chloroflexota > Dehalococcoidia > Bin125 > Bin125 > Bin125. Next base: position 2,424,606 of record OZ242948.1, on the reverse strand, counting down.
TGACCCCGGTGATTGTTTCCGATCCAGAACGAGAAGTGCCCCTGGTGTTGCATCTGCTCGCGCCTCGCGACGACGCCGCTGGCCAGGCCGATGCTGGGCAGTATCCTCGCACCGAGCTAGCCGGTCGGCCGGCCGCCGTCGTGGCCCGGCAGTCGGCCGAATCCACCCGGTCGGCCGGGTACCAACCGCTCAGCGCTCGCGAACTGGAAGTGTTGCGTCTGGTGTCTCAGGGCTGGAGCACCGAACGAATCGCGGAAGACCTTGAAATCAGCGTGCATACGGTGCGAAATCATGTTCGCCATTTCCGGCGCAAGCTGCAGGCCAAGACCAAGCTCGACGCGGTACTCGCCGGCATGCGCCTGGGCATCCTCGACAGATAGCCCACCTCTCAGTGCCAGTCGTGGGCGCTGGGCATGCGAATGTCGGCGCCGATCGCGTCGATCCGCTCGGCCACGATGTTCGTCGTGCCGTCCCAGCGGTCGATTCGGCCCTGCAGCAGGATGAGCTGATTCGACAGCGCCCGACGGCACTTGGCGAATACCTGGGGCCAGACGATCGACTGCACGTCGCCGGTTTCGTCCTCGATCGTGACAAACACCGTCCCGTCCTGGCCGCGCGGGTGCTGCCGCGCGATCGGCCAGCCGGCCACGCGGATGCGCTCGCCGTCGGCGCAGTCGTAGACCCGGGCGGTGGTCAGCACGCCCCCGTCCAGCGTCGGGCGGATGAACTCCATCACGTGCCCTGAGGGGTAGATGCCCAGCGTCTTGTATTCGCCGACCATCTTCTCGTAGTCCGTGAAATCGTCGAAGCGCGGCGGCGCCTCCGAGCCATGGACCGGGAACGCGCGTTGGCCGGAGCGCGCGGGGCGGATCGAGAGTCCGGCTTCCCACAAGGCCTCACGGCGGTTGGGCGTCATGGCGTCGAACGCGCCCGCCTCGATCAGCGATCGCACCGACTGCGGCTTCAGCCCCGTCCTTCTGACCAGTTCGCCCGCATCGGAGTAGGGACCGCGCGCCTCCCGTTCCTCGACGATGAGCCGGGCCGACTCGGGTCCAATGTCCTTGATCATCCCCAGGCCGAGACGGGCTGCCTGCGAGAGATTGCCGATAGATTCCGCTTCCCCCCTCTGGGCGGAAGCTGTCGCGAAGCGACTGAAGGGGGGCTCCCCAGCGGTGGCTATCTGGAAAGGACCCCCCTCTGCCTGCGGCATCTCCCCCCGCTGCGCGGGGGGAGAGGAGAGTGCGGGCCTCGCCTGTACCTCGCTGCGATTGACGCAGGGGTTGAGGAACTGCACGCCGAACTTGCGGGCGTCCTGCTTCAGCGTCTCGACCGGGTAGAAGCCCATGGGCTGGTTGTTGATCAACGTGACGAAGAACTCCAGCGGGTGATAGCGCTTCAGCCAGGCCGCCTGGTAAGCGGTGATCGCGAACGCGTGCGAGTGCGACTCGGGGAACATGTAGTGCCCGTTGATCTTGGCGAAGATCGTCTCGGCGACGTCGTCCGGCACGCTGTTGGCCCGCGCGCCCTCGAGGAAGCGCTCGCGGTGCATCGCGATCAGGTGCTCGTTGTTCGCCCGGGCAAACGCGCGGCGCACTTCGTCGGCCTCGGCCGCCGACATCCCGGCCACGTCCATGATCAACTGGACCACCTGCTCCTGCCAGACGATCACACCGTAGCCGCGTTCCAGCGCCCGCTCCTCCAGCGGATGGTCGTACTCCCACGGGACGCCGTGCCGGTAACGCTCGACGAACTGGCTGACCGCGCTGCCCTGCGTTCCCACTCCGGGCCGGATTAAGGCCACCTGGTAGGCCAAATCCAGCAGCCGCCGCGATCTGAGCCGCTGGCCCATCTTGAGCTGCGCCGGCGACTGCAGCAGGAAGACGCCCTTCGATTTGCCCGCGTTGATCATGTCGTAGACGCCCGGGTCCTCGGGGCTGATCCGGCTCAGGTCGGGACGCTCGCCGGTGCGCTGTTCGATCAGGTCCAGCGCCTCTTCCAACTGGTCGAGCACGGGCAGCGAGAGCAGGTCGATCTTGGCGAAGTTGGCGTCGGCCACGCTGTCCTTGTTCCAGTCCATGATGTAGCGACCCGCCATCGCGCCGGCCCGCACCGGCACCATCTCGGGAATCGGCGAGTCCGAGAGGATCATCCCGCCCACGTGCTGACCCAGCCCGCGCGGCGCGTTCATCAACTGCGGCGCGAGCGCGATCAGGTCGCGCCAGCCGTGCGCCTCGACCTTGTCGCGGAAGGCCGGAAGCTGCTCCATCTCCTCGCGCAGCCGCGCCCCGTCGTGCGAGTGAATCTGCTTCGACAAGAGGCGCAGATCGTCCGGCGGCAGACCGAGCGCCTTGCCCAGATCCTGGATGATGCCCTTGACCGAGTAGGTCGAGATCGCCCCGGTCAGGACGGCGTAGTCGCGGCCGAAGTACTCGTGCACCCGCTCGATCAGCTCATCGCGCAGCCCGCGCGGGAAATCGAGGTCGATGTCGGGCAAGGACGTCATGTCGTCGGGCAGGAAGCGCTCGAGCGTCAGCTCCCACTTGAGCGGATCGACGTGGCTGATCCCGATCAGGTAGCCGACCAGCAGCGCCACCGACGATCCGCGCCCGCGACCGGGCGGTCGCTTCTCCAGCGGCGTCTCCGGCTCGGCCAGGCCGCGCTCTTCCATGATCCGCTGGGCCAGCCGCACGATCTCGCGATAGAGCAGCAGGAACCCGGCCAGCTTATGTCGCCCGATCAGGTTGAACTCCTCCTCCAACCGCTCCTCAACCTCCGGCGTGACCGAGCCGTAGCGCCGCGCCGCGGCCTCCTCGCAGAGACGGCGGAGATAACTCTGCGGCGTGTAGCCCTCGGGCACCAACGGCTCGGGCAGGGTGTAGCCGAGGTCGACGCTGAGGTTGAACGCGCACTGCTCGGCGACCCGCAGCGTGTTGCAGATGGCCTCGGGGAACTCGGAGAACAGCTCCGCCATCTGCGCTGCGGACTTGAGGTGCAGATGATGATTGGGTTGTATGTGTCGCAGGGCCTGGTCGATGGTCACGTTGTGTTTGGACGCGACCAGTGCGTGTTGCAGCCGGTAGCGCTCGGGCGCGTGGTAATGGACGTCGTTGGACGCGACCAGCGGCGCGCCAACCTCGCGGGCCAGCCCGACTAGCTCGCGGTTGCGCTCGGTGTCGCCACGCAGGAAGTTCTGCTGCAGCTCGACGTAGACCGAGTCCGCGCCGTACCAGTCGCGATAGCGACCCAGCAACTCTCGAGCCTCGGCCCGCTCGCCGGCCAGCGCCACTCGCGACAGCGCCCCATGCCGCCCGCCTGCCAGGAGCACCAATCCCTCGGCATGCTCGGACAGGTGGGCCGGATCCAGCCGAGGCTCTCGACGGTCCACAGTGTTGGCCAGCGTGAACAGCCGCGACAGGTTGGCGTAGCCCTCGCGCGACTTGACCAGCAGCGTGACGCGGGAGTCGTCCTGCAGCGTGATCTCGCCGCCGGTGATCGGCTGAATCTCCAGGCTGTTCGCCAGCCGGGCGAACTCCAGCGCGCCGCACAGGTTGGTGTCGGTCTGGGCCAGCGCCGGCATCCCCAGCGTCCGAGCCTGGGCCAGCAGCTCATGCCCGTGCGAGGCGCCCAGCCCGAAGGAATGAAAACTCTTGGCGTGCAACTCGACGTAGGTCATGTCAACGGTGTCCCAGTCCCCGCTTCACACAGGGACCCGCTCGGACGCCCCATCGCTGCATCAACCGCCCTCCCAGTCCCTGCTTCATGCAGGGACCCGCTCGGGCGGCACGGCGTGCGCGTAATCCTCCGTTCCCCTCTCCCCCCGCTCCGCGGGGGGAGATGCCGAAGGCAGAGGGAGGCTCCGAGCCGACAGCGAACCCGGGCGCATCTCCCAGCGCGGAGAGCCCCCCTCTGTCGCTCCGCGACATCTCCCCCCGCGGAGCGGGGGGAGAGATGAGTGGCCGCCGCCACAGGCTTTGGGACGTTCCCATCACGCCGTCTGGCGATACCACTGCGATTCCCCCTCGTCCCGATAGATCGTCACCTGCCGACCGTCCGCCTGGCTGATCCGGTAGTAGCTGCGATGCATCGGCGTCGGACGCCACCAGAGGTCGAAGCTCCAGCGGTCCTCGATGCTCGACACCTCCTGCCACTCGGCGCCGATCCGCACCGCCCGCGGCTCCTGCGCGGGGCCTTCGCGGACTTCGACCGAGGCCGGCGCCGAGACGGGCCGCATGTCGCCTGAGGCGGCGGGGTCGATCGAGACCTGCACGGTGCGCATTTCGGGGGCCGGATGCCAGGGCGCGACCTCGACCATGCGGTGCAGCGCGTGCCTGCCCTGGAGCCGGGCCTGGAGCTGGCGCTCGGTCTCCAGCAGGCGCCGCTCGCGGTCGGCGCGCAGGTCGGGGAAGAGCGAGAGCTGCACGCCCGATGCCCCGCTGAGGTTGCCTAGCGTGACGCTCATCGCCTCGACCGGCGCCTGCGGATGCTCGGTCTCCAGCCGGCCCTTGACGATCTCCGCCGCCCGCTGCCAGTTCCCTACGCGGCTCTTGAAGTGGAACTCCTTCTGCCACATCGACGCTGCCGACGCTTCGGTGGGCGCGTCCTCGAGCGTGCAGACGAGCGTCGCCGAGCCTGCGTAGCGGCCCTGCATCCGCGGCTGCGCGAAGACGCGCGTGAGCAGCGTGTCGACCGCCACGCGCAGCAGCTCCAGCGAGGCCGACGCTGCCGGCAGCACCACCCGCTCCGTAATCGACTCCTCCGCCACGCGCGGACGCAGCGGGCGCTCGTCGATCCCCGAGGCCAGCTCCCAGGCGCGCCGGCCCTCGTGCCCGAAGCGGTCCAGCAGCGCGTGCATCTCCTGACCGGCGACCTCGCCCATCGTGTGCAGCCCCAGCCGGTGCAGGTCGTCGATCAGCTCGGACGCGACGAGCGCCGACGGCAGCAGGTTGATTGAATGCGGCGCGAGGAAGGCCGCCGTAGCTCTTGCGTCCCGGCCGACCCGGCTGACGCCCGGCGAGCCCCGCGTGCGAGCCGCCGCCAGGGCGGGAAACTTGCCCGCGCCGATCCCGATCCGCGGCTCGAAGTGCGAGGGCACGGCGTGCAGCAGCGCGTCGAGCATCGGCGTCTCGCCGCCGTACATCGCCTCGAGCCCGTCCAGCCCGACGTAGGCGACGCCCAGTTCGCCGTCGGCTTCGGCGCCCTCGACGCGGTCGCTGACGTCGTCGAGCGCGGCCAGCAGCCGCTCGAACTCGCGCGCGTAGTGCGGCTCGTCCGCCTCCAGCACGACGGCCTCGGGCTGCAGCGACAGCGCCTGCTCCAGCGTCATCCCCAGCTCGACCGCCTCGGCCGCCGGCAGGCAGTCGATCACCACCGGCCGAGACCCCGAGCGCTCGACGATCACCCCCGCGCGACCCCACAGCTCCGCCCGCCGCGCCAGCTCAACGCGGGCCCGCAGGTGAGTCACCAAGACGCAGCCGATGATCCCAGCGTCGCCCATATCCGGTCAGCCTCTCCAACGGTCGGAGAGTCAGCATAGAGAACGTTCGTTCTGTTCTCAAGGGAGACCGGCGGTCATCGGAAGAGCGCACATAACGGTCCTGGATTCACCAGTCCCCGCTTCACGCGGGGACCCGCTCCCGCGAGACCAGCGACCTCGACTTCCTCGTCACCTAACTCCACCTATGTCTGCCAACACCTTCCTTAAATCAACCAGACCTCTCAAATGTATCCATCCGCTTTCCCCGTCATCCTCGGACCCTATATAATACCTACGCCTCACCCCAAAACATCGGACGCCCCTCTATGGATCGCCAAGCCACATCCCAAATGGATCCTTCCTATCCTCCAGACGACATACGGCTCCTATTCGCCGAGATCGAGAGTCTCTGTGCGACCGAATCCTATGTGTTTAGAGGTGAGGCCAAGCTGTTTGACCGTGTAGAAACAGGAATTCGCCGCATACACCGTTCAGTGATCTCGGCAGGCCTCTTGACCGCGGATGAGTTACAACAGATGTCTCTTGACTCTGCCAGACGCTACACCACGTTAGCAGATGACCAACTCATTTTATCTGAACTACAACATTTTGGCGCTACTACTAACTTGCTGGACTTCTCGGAAGACTATCGCATCGCCCTATTCTTCGCTTGCATGGCTCACCCGACCGAGCCTGGCAGATTGATCTTCTGCAACATTAGCAAATATCCACACTGGCGTCCCACCTTTCCATCCAACAGGGTGATTGCACAGAAAAGCGTTTTCATACAGCCTCCCGATGGACTAATCGAACCGGATCGCACTATAGAGGTTCCATATCGTGCAAAAGGACCCATTCTTGATTATCTCAAGAGGACTAGCGGTCTGTCACAATCTATGCTCTTCAATGATCTTCACGGCTTCATAAGGATACAAAAGGAAACAGAAGAGGACTTCAGCGCTCTTCGCGCCGAGGCCGCGCCGATGCTCACGCTCGCGATCAAAATGAAGAATGCAGAGAACGAAGAAGACTTTGAGAGCTTTCAGCAAGAGGCTGACAGGCACATGAGTGCTGCAGCCAGCCTTACATCATATAGGGCATTTCACCATTTTGTGAATGCAACGAAGTTTATCCGTGCAGACCAACCTGAACTGGCGATTCAACACTTGAAACTAGCGGCCCAACATGGAATCAACCGATCAGTAGTCGTAATTCTTGAGGCGATTGCGAGAGACCAACTGGGGGAGACCGATCAATCCATGCAGTTGATTCGGAAGCTTCAAGAAGACTCTGCCTTACTCTCATCCCAATTCGTCAACGGATTGATTGGCGAGCTTTCGCAGATTATAGAGCAACCTCAGGAGAAGGAGGTTTTGGGCGACCAGTCCGAACAACACTCATGAGGCTTGCCTATCTCAGCATCGATGTTCATGCTCGTCCAATTGGATACAGACAATGCTCACTCATTCAACACCCCCGACCCCGCGTCCCACAACACCACCCGCCCATCCACCGCCTCCGCCAGCGCCCTTGATGCCTCTGGGTTTCTTGATGCGCCCGACACCAGCACGACGAACTCTGCAGTCTCGGGCACTCCCTTGCGTCCTCCGTCCGGCGACGTCAAGACCTTTGCGGCCAGCTCCGGCGTGACCTCATCCCCGATCTCCGCGCCTGCGATTTTCGCTACGATCTCCGGTCTATGCACGGACCGCTCGTCTAGCGGCTTTCCGAGCACTCCCGCGCCAATAACTGCGGCGACGATGTCGACGCCGTCGGGGATGACCGGTTCGTGGACTCCGGGGGCTTTGAAGGGGCGGCCTCGCGAGCCGTCGGCTTCGACGCCGACGAGGCTGGCCAGGCCGGCGTCAACGGCGCTGCGCGGCCAGGACGGGTCGACGCCCAGGACGCGCTCGCGATCGCCGCGGCCCGAGCCGACGACCGCCGAGGCGCGGCCCCGCGAGCGGATGTCGTCGAGCGCGCCGGCGCGGAAGGCGTCGTCGCGGCCGATCGCCAGGGGCAGCGTCCGGCCCTCGGCGGGAATCGTCATCTTCGTCGTGGTCGTGAGCACGGTCAGGCCGTCGACGCCGGCGGCTTCCCACTCGGCGGCGAGCGCGAAGAGGACCGTCGTCTTGCCGCCGCCGCCGACCGTGGCGAAGACGGCCGGACGGGTAATGCCCAATGCCTCGTGTAGCGGAAGGTTCACGGTTGGTCTCCGGCTTGCAGCGTAAACTCAAGCCATGAGTGAAGCCTGTTCCGTGATCATCCTCGCCGGCGGATTCGGCCGACGCCTGGGCCGCGACAAGGCCACTGCGATGGCCGGTGGACGTCCGCTGCTGCACTGGAGCGCCTTCGCCGCATCCCAGGTCACCGACGACATCGTCGTCGCCCGTCGACCGGACCAGCAGTTGCCGCCTCTGGACGGGGTCGATTGGCGCGAGGCGGTCGATCACCGCCACGACCGCGGCCCGTTGGCCGGACTCGAAGCGTCGCTGCCGCTGATCAGGCACGACCTAGCCGTCGCCGTCGCTTGCGACATGCCGCTTCTGCGACCCAACCTGCTACGCGCCGTCGCCGACGCCTGCAGCGGCGTCGAGATCGCGATGCCCTATCTCGACGGGGTGGCTCAACCGCTGTTGGCCGCGTACCGACCTTCTGTTGTCGCACACGCGAGGCGGCTGCTGGATGAAGGCGACGGTCGAGTGCGGGCGCTGCTGCCGCTGGTAACGCACAAGCTGCTTGGCGAAGCCGAACTGCGGCGTATTGATCCGGAGCTGGAGTCGTTCACCAACGTGAATCGCCCTGAGGATCTTGATCGGGCCGAGTCGTTCTTGCGAGGGGCGCTCACCGATAGGGCTGTCGGCGTCCCCCCTTCAGTCCCTACGGGCCAGCTTCCCCCCAGGGGGAAGCGGGGAAGCAGGGTCGCTAATGAGTCGAATCACTGAAGGGAGACTCCGATGGCTATGTACCGCAGAGTCCTGACCGGCAGGGTGGCGCCGGGCAAGCATGGCGAGTTCCTGCGCGCCGTCGAGGCGGCGCTCGACTACCAGGCGGCGCGTGGGATCGAGGCGCAGTTCTCGGTCTGGGACGCGATCACCGGGGCCGCCTCGACCGTTGAAATCGTGGCCGAGTTCGAGGATCTCAAGGAACTCGAACAGTTCGAGGAACTGGCCGCCCAGGATCAGCAGTTCGCCCACTTGCGCCGTGCCGTGCGCGAGGCGATGGTCTTCGACTCGGCCGAGATCAACATCTACCGCAACCTGGTCTGAGCAGTCTGCTCTGAACGAAAGCGGGAATCCCATGGTCCGAGTCGACCCCGAGCGCCAGTCCGAATACCGCGATGCCTGGGAGGCCTGGCAGAGGCAGCTCACACGCATGCATGAGGTCTTCCTCGATGGCGAGCCGCTGGGGCCGCCCCAGCTCAAGGGATTGCTCAATCGGGAAGCGCGAGCCAAGCAGCGCTACGACGCGGCGAGAGAGGCGTTACTCGGCATCGGCGCACTGTCGGCCCCCGGTGGCGGTGGTATTGGACGCTCTCCCACACCGTCCATAGACTCAAGGACATCGGAGAGCGACTCGGACTAAGGTCCGAGTAAGCCCCCTGACGGCCATTCGTCATTCCCGCGCAGGCGGAAGTCTCGACGATTGGGCAACTGCCTGCCGGATGGGGCGAGATTCCCGCCTGCGCGGGAATGACGAATCTGGGCGAGTTGATGACCGACGACTACGGCGTCGACCTTGAGGAGATTTTGCGCGTAATCGATCGCGCCTCGGTGCTGATCGTGCGCTTTGAGGTGCTGGAGCCTCGGCTGCTGGTCGACTTCCGCACGGATCCGCCGGACATGCCGATCATCCGGCTGGTCGACCGAGTCAACTCGGCCGAGGAGCGTTTCCGCCACCTCAAGTCGCTGCGTCCGCGAATGCCTCTGCCGGAACGAATCCTCTCGTTTCCCTGGCCGCGGGCGATCAGCGCCTTCGACGAATCGGGCATCTGGGAGAAGATCGAGGCACGGCTGCTCAGCCTGGGCGTCGACGCGGATGACATTGGCGCGATCAGACAGCAACTCCACGATGGTGAGCGGGCGGTCATTCTTGCCGCGATAACCGGCGGCGAGGGCTTCCGCACCATCTGGGAACGAGCGAACGGACCTGCCGAATGACGCACCGCCAAGATTCCGAGTTGCCGCGGATCGACCTGCGCTCCGACACGGTGACCAGGCCCACGCCGGCAATGCGCCAGGCGATGTTCGAGGCCGAAGTCGGCGATGATGTATTCGGCGAGGACCCGACAATCGCGAAGCTGGAAGGGACGGCGGCCGAGCGGTTAGGCAAGGATGCGGCGCTGTTCGTCTCCAGCGGGACGATGGCCAACCTGGTCTCGCTGCTGACTCACACCACGGCCGGCGATGAACTGCTGGTTGGCGACCGGGCGCACATCGTGCGATCCGAAGCTGGCGGCGTGTCGCGGCTAGGTGGCGTGCTCGCGACAACGCTGCCCAACCAGACCGACGGCGGATTCGACCCCGAGCTTGTCGCCGCCGCGGTGCGACCGGACGACATGCACCAGCCGCGAACGACGCTGCTGGCGCTGGAGAACACGCACAACTTCTGCGGCGGCGCAGTGGTCTCGCTCGAACGGACCCAGGAAATCGCCGACATCGCGCATGAGCAGGGGCTACGCGTGCATCTCGACGGTGCGCGCATATTCAACGCTGCGGTCGCCTCGGGTCACCCCGCGGCAGAGTTGGCGGCGTCGGCCGACAGCGTCACGTTCTGCCTGTCCAAGGGCCTTGGCGCGCCGGTTGGATCGTTGATCTGCGGTGAAGAGGAGTTCATCCACCAGGCGCGCAGGACGCGCAAGCTGGTCGGCGGCGGCATGCGCCAGGCGGGCATCCTGGCGGCGGCGGGATTGGTGGCCCTGGACGAGATGGTTGATCGGCTGACGGATGATCACGCCAACGCGCGTCAACTCGCGCGCGGATTGGCCGAGTTAGGCTTCAACATCAATCCCGAAGATGTTCAGACGAATATCGTGATCGTCCAACTCGACGCGTCGAGCGATCCTGCGCCGTCGCCGAAGCTCCAGGCAGCGCTGAAGCAGATCGGCGTGTTGGTGACGACTCCGGACCGGACGAAGATTCGACTGGTGACCCACGCCGACGTGTCCACGGTTGACTGTGTCGAGGCGTTGCGCCGAATGGCTGAGGCCGAGATTGGCCCACAGTCGTGAGCCTTGGCGCTCGGACCGTAGCGGCCGCTCAGGGGAGAGACCGGTGGTTCCTGCAGCAAGCGGGCGACCACAAGGGACGCCCCTACATGCTCGCCATGCTGATTGCGTTTGCGCTAGTCGTCGCGGCTTGCGGCACTGAGAGCGACTTTGGCGATCCTGAGAATCCTGTCTCCCAGATCTCCTGGCCCGACTTTGAGCGGCTGCACTACGACATGCTCGACCAGACCGATTCGAGGCTGGGCACGCTGGTGATGGAGACGGTGCGGGAGGACGACCGCTACCGGCTATCGCTGGAGTTCAGACTGGACACTGAGGACGGCCCCGTGCTGGACACAGTGACGGTCTGGGTTGATGCTCAGAGTCTGGCTCCGATCCGATATGAACGCGAGGCGGACGCGCCCGACGAAGCGCTGCGGGGCGAGGCGGAGTATCGGGTGAGTTCGGACGGTGAGACCTCCGCGGACATCGTGATTGAGCAGGTCGACAAGGAAGAGGAAGACGAAGACAAGCGAATCGAGACCGAACGCGAAGTCTTGGAGGCCGGGGTGTTCGCATTCGACAACGACTCATCGGCGTGGCTCTGGCGAACGCTGGCATTCGAACAAGACCTGGAGCTGACGTATCGCTCAGTCAATGTGATCCAGCGCCGCAGCCAACTCGTACAGGTTGCGGTTCGCGGTCAGGACACGCTTCGGGGACCGGACGGCGATGTGGTGGTCTGGCAGGTCGTGGCGACGCCGGGGGTGGAGGTGTCACGGGCGTGGTACGAGATTGAGCCGCCGCACAGGTTGATCCGTTGGGACCAGCAGCCTCGGCGGTTCGTACTGACGAAGATTGAGACGGCGCCATAGGCATCGGTGCAAGGCATCTTGAGTGTGTTGTTTGGTTTAACTCCCTCTCCCTCTGGAGACTTGAGCGTAACCCAACCAAAGTCGTCCCCGCGCAGGCGGGGACCCGTGGCGCCTATCTGGTCACGGCGCCCCCGCCTACGCGGGGGCGACTTCATCGAGAGATTACGCGCAGGTCTCCTCTGGGAGAGGGGATCAGAGGGGGGGCGAGAGCCGCGATGGTCAGTCCTCGCGTGGGCGGGCCCAGGTAGGGCGTTCGACGCCTTCGGGTGGGGCGAAGGAAGCGGCTTCGTCGTCTGGTTCCTCGGGTTCAGGAATGTCGGGCGCCCAGGAGTCCTGATCCTCCGCGGCCGACTCAGCCGCGGGCGGTTCCGCTGGAAGGTCGGCGCCGAACACGTGGCGCGCCTGGGCCTCGCTGATCTCGGGATGGGCGGCGCGCTCGGCTGCGATGCGTTCCTCGATCGTCGGCGCAAAGTCCGCTCCATGCGCTCCAACGGCCGAGACTTCCTCTCGGACATCCGACGGCAGCTCGGCGGCGAACTGAGACCGTTCCTCCCGCACCGTGTAGCGGAACAGTTCCTGCTCGTCCGGATCGAGCAGCCGACCGTCGCGCATCTCCTCCACACGCGGGACTAGTTCCATCACGGTACGGTCGTGGGTTGTGGTGATGATCGTGACGCCCTGCTCGACAACAAGATCGTGCAGCAGGCGGAATATGGAGACCGCGGTAGTGGAGTCAAGTTCACCGGTGGGCTCGTCGGCGAGAATCAGGGCCGGCGAGTTGGCCAGGGCGCGGGCGATGGCGACACGCTGCTGCTCGCCGCCCGAGAGTTCGTAGGGCCGGTGTCTCGCGCGTCCACCGAGGCCAACGGCTTCCAACAGCTCATCGGCACGACGACGACGCTCGCGAATTCCTGCTCCGGCGATACGCAGCGACAATTCCACATTCTCGTAGGCGGAGAGCAGCGGCAGCAGACCGAAGGACTGGAAGACAAAACCGACTCGGTGACGGCGAAGCTGGGTGAGTTGGCGCTCGGAGTAGTCGGTGATGTTCTCACCATCGATCATCACGTGGCCGGAGGTCGGCGCGTCGAGTCCCGCAATCAGGTTGAGCAAGGTCGTCTTGCCGGAGCCGGAGCGGCCGATAAGGGCGACAAACTCGCCCCGGGAGACCTGCAGCGACACATCTCGCACTGCCCAGATGTCCTCGCCGCCAACGACAAACTTGCGGCTGACATCGTGGACATCAACTACCAAATCCCGTTGGGGGGTCGCGCTCAGTCCATTTGATGCCTGGATGGTGGTCATCTGGCCGTGCCCTCCTCGTCGCCGGCATCAGCTTCGTGCGCGGGTGTGATCACGATCCGCCCCTCGCGTGAATCGACGTAGGCGCGGCGACCCAAGGCGACCTGGTCGAGCAGAGGCTTGGGAATCTGCAAGCGGCCCGCGCCGTCGACGACGGCAAACTCCTCGTGGACGACCTCGGCAATCTCAGTTCCCGCGTTTTCGACGCGGCGCACGGTTTCGGTGGCGATCGTGCCATCTCGAATCGCGACCACCCGATCCACGCGGGCAGCGATGGCAGGGTCGTGTGTGACCACGATGATGGTCAGTCCAAACTGGTTGGACAGGTTGCGGAAGAGCTGGAAGATCTCCTCCGAAGTGTGCGTGTCGAGCTCGCCCGTCGGTTCGTCAGCGAGCAATAGCGGCGGATCGTTGGCCAGCGCCACACCGATCGAGACGCGTTGTTGCTCTCCGCCAGAGAGTTGGTCGGGGCGCTGCTTGCGCTTGTCCGTCAGCCCAACTGCTTCGAGGAGTTCCAACGCCCGTTCGCGGGCGTGGCGGCGTGTTCGCCCGGCGAGAATCATTGGAACTTCGATGTTCTGCTGGGCAGAGAGGTAGGGGATCAGGTTGCGGCCGGTCTGTTGCCAGACGAAGCCGACCTCTTCGCGGCGGTAATCGACCAACTCCTGCTCGGTCAGTGCGAGCAGGTCGGCCTTGTTGACGTAGGCCTGCCCCGCCGAGGGAATGTCGAGACCCGCCAGCACATTGAGCAGTGTCGACTTGCCGGAGCCGGACGCGCCGACAATGGCCAACACCTCTCCCCGGGCGACCGTCAGGTCGAGACCGCGCAGGGCGACGACTTCGAGGTCGGCGATCTTGTAGATCTTGAACAAGTCGCGGCAGATCACATGTTGGTCTGCCTGCATGTCGTCGGGACGCATCGGCGGTCGGGCCGCGCTGGTCGTCATCGGTCACCCCGTGAGATGGTCTGGTTTCAAGTGCGCAACAGATGCAGGATACCCCCTGATCCGCCCTGTGCCACCACAGTCGCGAGCTTGAACCGGGACCCGCTCGGTCACAACCTCACGACACCGGGCCGATGCAATCGGCGATGTTCTCCAGGAACTCGATTGGCGAGCATCTGTCGAACCACTTACCGGTGTGCAGGGTGTACTCGTGGAAGATCTTGAGCGCAGCGAGGAAGAGCAGCCAACGGATCGCCTCGTTGCGAGTCAGGGGCGCGGGTGTGCCGTCAGGGTTTGAGGCCCAACCCGGACGCAGTCGCGAGGGCCAGTGCGGCCGGGCCGCGACAAAGAGGAACCAGAACTCGAATATGTGAGGAAAGTAGATCAGAATGTCGCGCCCGGCGCCGGCGGTGAAGGCGACAAAGCCAACCAGCCGCCAGGCGAACAGCCCCATTGCGATGCGTCGCTCCCAGCCGGACCAACGCAGGCTGACGAGGAAGAACAGCCAGATGTAGACCTGATCGACCCACTTGTCCCACTCCTGGTAGTTGGGCAGTCCTCCGAGGTCGATCGCCTGGCGGATGAACAGGTCGGAGAGGTCGGTGAAGACGGCGATCAGCCCACCGACGAAGGCCCAACGGAGGACCGGCAGCGACCCCGCGATGCGGATCAGGGCGATGACGATTGCTTCCATATCGGAAGGCTAGGGGGAGGCTGTTCGTGACGCTGGCCGTCGTAGTAGACGACGAAGGCTTGCGGTGTCTCCTTGGGTAGGAGGGGGAGATTGGGAGGAGCCGTCAGGAAGCGACGCTGAGGTCTTCGTCGCTAAGGCGCTCGAAGCGTCCGGTGACCTGGAAGATGGTGCGCTCGCAGATGTTGAGCGCACGATCGCCGACTCGCTCGAGGTTGTGCGAGCACCAGAGCACGTGGGTGATCGCATCGGACTCATCGGCATCGCCCTCCGCGTCGGCGATCCGGGCGATCAGGCGCTCGTGGATGTCCGCGTAGAGGTCATCGACCTCGTCATCGCGCTCAACCGTCAGGCGGGCGAGATGCTCGTCACGTTCAAGGAAGGAACGAGTGGCAGATTGCAGCATCTCGCGCACGACATCGGCCATGCGCCAGAGGTCGGGCTCGGTGGCGGCGACGGGATTGTCTTCAAGGAAGATGGCGTTGCGGGCGATGCCCTCTGCGTGACCGCCGATTCGTTCGAGGTTGAGCGTGATCGCGATGATCGACATCAGCTCCCGCAGATCGCCGGCCACAGGTTGCTGCAGGGCAATGATGCTGGTGACCGCTTCCTCAATGCCGTAGCGCACTTGCTTGGCCTCTTCGTCCGCTTCACTGACGCGGCGGGCGAGGACCAGATCCCTGCGCAGCAGCGCCTGCATCGAGTCGACAATCGAGCGATCGACGCGAGCGTGCTGTAGTCGCAGCCGATCCAGCACATCGGCGCGATCGGCGGAGTACGTCAGCCGTACGGTTGACACATCCCCACCTCATCTCCGGCGGACACCCTTGGAGGACGGCTCGGACCGCCTGAATGCAGACTAGCCGTACCTGCCGGTAATGTAGTCTTCGGTGCGCTGGTCCAGCGGGTTGGTGAAGATCTCCTGCGTGGGACCAAACTCCACCAGGCGACCGGTGCGCTCCTCGCCGGCGAGCAGAAACGCCGTGTAGTCGGACACTCGTCCAGCCTGCTGCATGTTGTGCGTCACCACGACGATCGTGAACTGCTCCGCCAGTTCGCGCATCAAGTCTTCGATCTTTAGAGTCGCGACAGGGTCAAGGGCCGAGGCCGGTTCATCCATCAGGATGATCTCGGGCTGGACTGCTATCGCGCGGGCGATGCAGAGTCGCTGCTGCTGACCACCGGAGAGCGCTAGACCGGACTTGTCCAGATCATCCTTGACCTCGTCCCAGAGCGCGGCTCGGCGCAGGGAGTCCTCGACCAGCCGATCCATGTCACCTGAGAAACCATTGATCCGAGCGCCGAAGGCCACGTTTTCGAAGATCGATTTCGGGAACGGATTCGGCTTCTGAAAGACCATGCCAATCCGTCGTCGGACCCCAACGGCATCGACGGTCGGGTCGATCAGGTTGCGACCTTCGAAGCGGATCTCTCCCTCGACTCGAGCGCCCGGGATCAGGTCGTTCATGCGGTTAAGGCAGCGCAGGAGCGTCGATTTGCCGCAGCCTGATGGTCCAATCAGGGCTGTCACACGGTTCTTCGGAATCGGTAGCGAGATGCGGTCCACGGCCTGAAACGAACCATAGAAGGCCGAGACGTCTCGTAGCTCGACAGCGATGTCCAGCTCTTCAGTGATTTCATGTCGAACCGCGTCCAGGGTTGCATCGAGGTGGACGCTGCCATCGGCGGCTGCGGACTTGGCCATGCTGGGCTGAGGCGGAACCGAGGCCGCGGCGGCCTCCCGCTCGGTGGTTGCGCCGGGAGCGCTCGAGCGCATGATGGTGAAGAAGTTTCGGGGCATCTCAGGCTCCCTTCGCCACGGTCCAGCAACAGGCTCGCGGTGTTCCTCGTCGTCAGTATCTACCAGTCGGTACGGGTGCGCTGACGCATGATGATCGCCGCGGCGTTCATCAGCAGCAGCATCAACATCAGCACGATGATGCCGGAGGCCGCGATCTCGTGGAACTCAGCCTGCGGTCTCGCAACCCAGTTGAAGATCTGGATCGGCAGGACGGTGAAGTCGTCGGTCGGCGAGTCGGCGAGGAAGGCAATGAACGTGAGCGCGCCGATGGCGATCAGCGGCGCCGTCTCGCCGATCGCCCGCGACATCGCAAGGATGTTGCCGGTCAGCATGCCGCCGAAGGCATAGGGCAGGACGTGAAAGCGGATCACCTGCCAGCGGGTGGCTCCGACGGCGTAGGCGGCCTCACGCATGGACGGTGGGACGGTGCGCAGCGCCTCTTGAGCGGAAACGATGATGATTGGCATGACCAGCAGCGCCATCGTGCAAGCCCCGGCGAGCACGGAGCGCTCGAACTCGAGAACGCGCACAAAGACCTGCAATCCCAGCAGGCCATAGATGATCGACGGCACGCCGGCGAGATTGGAGATGTTCACCTGGATCATCCGCGAGAACCAGTTGCGTCTCGCATACTCCTCCAGATAGATGGCCGCTCCGACGCCGAGAGGGAACGCAACCGCAGCGGTGATGACCATCATGTAGAGCGTGCCGGTGACCGCCGAAAAGATACCGGCGTCGGGTGGGCGGCGCGAGGGGAATGAGGAGAGGAACCAGGGGTCGACAAAGAGGTAAACGACCCAACCGGCAATCATGATGGCGGGGATGACCAGGCTGGGCTTGCGCATTCGCTGCGCACCGAACCAGCCGGCAGCCAGGATGGCGACAGGGACGAGCAAGCCGACAACGATCAGGCGCACGATCTGGAAGCCGGAGGCCTCGCTAAACAGGTGGAAGATGTTGCCGCTGGCGCCGTCGATTCCGACTACCTTTGCATACTCGATGAAGTAGGCGGACTCGAAGCGGACATAGAGAACATGGACGAAGATTGCGCCGGGCGCAACGACCGCGAGGCCCATGAGTCGCTCCGCGACCTGCGGTAGACCGGTGATCAGGCCGTTGACCAGGCGCGGTCCGACAAAGGGGAGCAAGACAGCGACTGGCAAGGCCCAGGACATCCAGCGCATGCCTTCGGGCGTCGGCAGGTCGCTGATAATGCCGCCTCCGCGAGCCTCGCGGGAGACTGCGGCGCCGTCGGTGAAGAGGCGGGCAGCGCCGTCGACGGCGATCTCGACGACCAACGCGCCAAGCATGATCATTGAAACAGCGATCGCCAGCAGCGCCGCAACCATGAACGCAACGGACACGCCGCGTCGTAGGCGCACGCGCGGCGAAAAGGTCGCAAAGCGAGCGGTAGGCGCTGCCGCGCTCATTCGTACTCCTCCCGGAATCGGCGCGAGACCCATTGGGCCACGATGTTCATTGCCAGGGTCAGGACGAACAGCGTCATCGCAACAGAGAAGAGAACTTTGAACTCGATCGACGTAGTCGGCGTGTCGCCAAGCGAGAGCTGGACGATCATCGCGGTCATCGTCTGCACCGCTTCCAGCGGTCCGACACCGAACTGCGGATTGCCGCCGCCGGCGATAGTCACCGCCATCGTCTCGCCGACTGCTCGAGAGGCGGCCAGGATGACCGAGGCGACGACGCCGGAGAATGCCGCAGGCAGGACAACGCGGAGAGATACTTCCATACGTGTCGATCCGAGCGCGTATGCGCCTTCGCGCAGGGCGCGCGGTACTGCGCGCATCGCGTCCTCGGAGAGCGAGGCGATGATTGGCACGATCATCAGGCCAACAACAATGCCGGCCGAGAGGGCGTTGTAGATGCCCACGTCCGCGCCGAAGATGTCGCGAATCACGGGGGAGACGGAGACCAGGGCAAAATAGCCAAAGACAACGGTGGGGACGCCGGCCAGGATCTCGAGGATCGGTTTGACCGTGGCGCGGACGCGGGGCGGCGCGTACTCGCTGAGGAAGACGGCTGCCATCAGTCCCAGGGGAATCGCGACGGCCAGGCCGATCAGGGCAATCATGCCCGTGCCCCAGACCAGCGCCCAGACGCCGAACTGCTTCTCGGCGAACAACGCCGACCACTTGGTCGAACCAAAGAAGTCGATCAACGGGACCTCGCGGAAGAACTCCACGGTCTCGAAAATCAGAACCAGGACGATGCCGACGGTGACGAACGCGGAGAGTGTCGCGGTGAGGAACAACGCTCCATGGACCACTCGCCCGGAGGGGGTCTCGCGGCCGCTGCCGGGACGCGAAGGTTGCAGCCGGTCTCGCCACAGCTCGGCCAACAGCGAGCGAACTGTGTCTTGCGGTGGTCCCTCCGGCGTCCGTGCTGCCATGTTGGAACTCGCGACCGATCAGGCTGTCCAGGCGGATGTGCGCAAGCTATGTGCGCTGGCCGCGTTCGCGGTTAACGCCTAGTAAGCCGTAAGGGGCGACGCCAACTGGGACGCACTGGAGGGGGAGCCCCCTCTGTCACTCCGTGACATCTCCCCCGCTGCGCGGGGGAGATGGGGAGCGGATCTTCTCACCACCAGTTGGAGCGGCGTAGCCAGCCTGACAACTACTCGGTTCCGAAGATCTCGGCGAGGGTCGCGCCCTCGTCCGCGGCAGCCATGGCCGAGCCGGTGACCGCGTTCTGCACACGGTCAAGTACGGCGGCGTAGATGGTTTCGGGCAGTTGCACGTAGCCGACCTCAGGCGTGTCAACCAGCCGGGCGCCGTCAGTGAGGAAGTACTCGACGAACGCCGCCACCTCATCGCGCTCCAGCGAGGCGACCGAGACGTAGATGAACAGGGGCCGCGAGAGCGGGTTGTATGTGCCGTCGTTGATCGTCTCGTTGGACGGAGTCACAGCGTTGCCGGCATCGTTGACTACCGGAACGGCCTTGAGCGCGTCGGCGTTGTTGGTGTAGTAGCTGAAACCGAAGTAGCCGATCCCGCCGCGGTCCGATGAGACGCCCTGTACAAGGACGTTGTCGTCCTCGGAGAACGTTGTGTTATCCGAACGGTGGACGCCGCTGTCGCCGTTGATCGCCTCGGTGAAGTAGTCGAAGGTCCCGCTGTCGGCGCCGGGTGCGTAGAGGGCAATCTCGACATCGGGGAAGCCGGCACGGACTTCGGCCCAGGAGCTAGCGAAGTCGTCGGGGCGGAAGATGTGGTTGATCTCTTCGACCGTGAGGAAGTCGACCCAGTCGTTGTCCGGGCTGATGACGACCGTCAGACCGTCGAAGGCAACCGGGACCTCGATGAACTCGATCCCGGCCTCACTGCAAAGCACAACCTCGGAGTCCTTGATCGGACGCGAGGCGTCGGAGATGTCGGTCTCGCCCGCGCAGAAGCGCTTGAAGCCGCCGCCCGTGCCGGAGACGCCGACCGTCACGCGCACATTGCGGTCGGGCAGGTTGCCGAATTCTTCAGCCATCGCCTCGGTGATCGGGAAGACGGTCGAGGAACCGTCAACCTGGATCTCCCCCGTCAGCGCGGTGAGTCGTAGTGGCGCCGGGGACGCCTGCCCGGCTCGGCTGGCTTCCCCGGCCTGTTGAACGGCCGGCTGACCGGTTTGGTTCAAGCTCTGTTGCTCACCACCGCGGAGCGAGACCCAGACAGCAATAGCCAACAGGACGGCAATCAGGAGCGGCAGGCCCCAGGCGCTAACTCTGTCGTAGATCAGCTTCACCGATTCATGCAACCCCTCCCACTCATTCAGCATTTGGGACTGAACCGGGAGTGCGTTAACGATGCGGCTAACGAATCGTTAACGAGTCGTTATGGCCCAGTTGCTGCTCTCAGGCGTGTTCGGACGGCGGTACCTGCGGCCGAGAACGACGATGTGAACAGGTCCTAGCTCTGTTGGGCGAGCGGCACGCTGAAGCCAAAGGTGGAGCCGCGCCCGGGTGTGCTCTCTAGGGAGACCGCCCCGCCATGGACCTCGGCGATGTGCCGCACGACGGCCAGGCCGAGTCCGGTGCCTCCGCCCGATTGGCGCGCACGGTCAATCCGATAGAAGCGCTGGAATATGCGGCTCTGCTCGGCCGGCTCGATCCCGATGCCGGTATCGCGGACGCGAATCCAGACCATCGGCGCCGGGTCGGCGCCGTCGCCGAACTCGCAGAGCACCTCGACAGTGCCGCCCTTGTCCGTGAACTTGACCGCGTTGTGCAGCAGATTCAACAGGGCGCGCTCGACCAACTCGGGATCGGCCATGATCATCGTCTCGGTACCGCCGTTGGGACCGTCTTTGACTCCGGCATAGCGCAGCGTGAGTCCCTCGCGCTCGGCCTGGGGGCGGATGCTGTCGATGGCGTCGTCGAGCAGCGACTCCATTCCGACCACTTGCATTTCAGGCTCGGTCAGTCCCGACTCCAGCCGCGCGAGGGCGAGCATCTCCTCTACGAGCTGTCCCATACGTTCGGACTCGTTCTGGATGATCGAGCGGAAACGATGCGAGTCCTCCGGCTCGCGGGCGAGTGCCAGCGTCTCGGCGGCGGCGGAGATGGAGGCCAGCGGCGTACGCAGTTCGTGCGATGCGTTGATGAAAAAGTCCCGCCGCGCAATCTCTGCCTCGTAGAGTTCGGAGAGATCGTGCATGGCCAGCACGACCGACCAGGGACCCGCGCCGGCAACGTCGGCGACCGGCGCAACGACCGTCCGAAAGCGTCGTTCCGCCCGCAACACGACCAATACCGCCGGAGTTCCCTCCTCCATGGCAAGCCGGACGGCGCCATAGAGATCGGGATCTTCCACAGCCTCCAGCAACGGCGCGCCGATCGGCTCGCGATCAGCCGAGCGAAGCGTCAGTTCCGCCGCCGGATTGAGATAACGGATGCGTGCATCGCGGTCTACGGCGATCACCATGTCGCCGGTCGAGGCCAGGGCGCGTGCGAGCTGATCTCGCTCGGCCGTGCGCTCCGACAGCGTCGCTTCGAGTCCCTCAATGGTCAGCAGGTGCTCGGCCGACTGTTCGCGCAGTTCGACCAGGCCGCGTCGCGCCTGGTAGAAGCCAACAGCGCACAAGGCCGCGCCGACGGCGAGCGCAGTCGCTCCACCACCAGCGGAGACGTCGGCCGCGAGGAGTCCGACCCCGAGGAGCAGTGCGACAACCCCGAGTCCAACGGTACGCACGGCTAGCGCTCGAATCGATACCCCGCTCCCCGCACTGTGATCAAGTGGCGCGGCGGGCTGTCCGGCTGTTCAATCTTCTTGCGCAGCCAACGAACGTGGACATCAACGGTTCGCGTGCTGCCGGCGAAGGAGATCTCCCAGACATCGTTGAGCAACTGGTCGCGAGTGAAGGCGCGACCGTCGCGCTGGGCCATGTAAGCGAGCAGTTCGTACTCCTTCGGCCGCAGCGCGATTGGCTCGCCGTTGCGGGTCAGCAGGCGGCGATTGAGATCGAGCTTGAAGTCGCCGAACTCGAGCTCCCTCGGCTCGACCGAGATGTCCTGCTTGCGGCGCAGGTGGACGCGTACGCGGGCCTTGAGTTCGGCCAGGGAGAACGGTTTGGTGATGTAGTCGTCGGCGCCGAGGTCGAGTCCCCGGACGCGATCGGCTTCGGAGGTGCGTGCGGTCAACAGCAACACCGGCGCCTGCGAGTGCTCGCGGATGCCGCGCAATACGTCGAGTCCGTCCATGCGCGGCAGCATGAGGTCGAGCAGGACCAGGTCGGGCTGGAGCGCGCGGGCCATGGAGAGGCCTTCCAGACCGTCCTCGGCCGTGCGGACCCGGTAGCCCTCCATCTCGAGATTGAATCGCAGCGTCTCGGCCAGCGGTCTCTCGTCTTCCACGACTAGCAACGTACGCGGCACCGGGGCCTCCTCCACTGGCACACAGTCTATCGAGGGAGCCGATCCATCGGTTGCGATCCAGTTAACCGCAACGCCTTCTCTCCGGCTCCCTCTCCCTCTGGAGACCTGCGCGTAATCTCTCGATGAAGTCGCCCCCGCGTAGGCGGGGGCGCCGTGATCAGATAGGCGCCACGGGTCCCCGCCTGCGCGGGGACGACTTTGGCTGGGTTACGCGAAAGTCTCCTCTGGGAGAGGATTGGGGTGAGGGCCCTCCTTCCATCAGCCCGACCGGAGGCCCTCACCCCCCGCCGTCGCGGGGGCAGGCACTGACTCTCTCCCTCAGGCAGAGGGGACCGGAACGAGAGGTATCCCAGCACTTCGCTAGTCTGCCTCCACAACCCCAAACCTGAAAGAAGACCATCATGCGATTCGGATTCTGGCCAGGCGCATCCAACCCCTGGGCCGAGGTCTTGACCGTAGCCCGGCACGCCGAGCGGACCGGTTGGGATCGCATCTGGTTCGCCGACCACTTCATGCCCAACAAGCCGGTCGGCGAGGACGCCTCCGACGAGATCATGCACGAGTCGTGGACGACGCTGGCTGCGTTCGCGTCGCGGATTCCGCGGGTCAGGCTTGGTCACATGGTCTCGGGCAACACCTATCGGCATCCGACGGTGACGGCCAAGATGGCGGCGCAGATCGACATCATCTCCGGCGGGCGATTCATCCTTGGCCTTGGCGCCGCCTGGCAAGAGAACGAGCACCACGCTTATGGCATCCACTTCGGCACGCTCAAGGAGCGCATGGATCGCTTTGAGGAAGCCTGCCACCTGATCACCGAGATGTTCCGCTACGAAAAGACCAACTTCACCGGCGAGCACTACCAACTGATCGACGCGCCGATGGAGCCGAAGCCGATTCAGACGCCGCTGCCGCTGATGATCGGCGGCGGCGGCGAGAAGCGCACGCTGCGGATTACGGCGCAGTACGCAAACGAGTGGAACGTCTGGGGCACGCCCGAGGTCCTCATCCAGAAACAGTCCGTGCTCGACGCCCACTGCGCCGACGTCGGCCGCGACCCGGCCGAGATCGAGCGCTCCGCCTGCATGCTGCTGATGATGACCGACAACGAGGATGTCCTCGGTCCGATCAGCGCCAGCGGCCGGCCGGTGCTGGGCGGCTCCAACGACGAGATCAAGCGGACGGTGCAGGCCTACATCGACGCCGGCGTCGACGAACTCATCCTCCCCGACTTCACCCTCGGCGCCAACGCCTTCCAACGCACCGAGCAAATGGATCGCTTCATCGAGGAGATCGCGCCCGAGTTTCGGTAGTGGCGCTACTCGTCGGGATAGTCATCGGGTCGAATCTCGGACCAGTCCAGTCCCGAGGGGTGGGTCTCGACGATTTGGAGCGGAACCAACAACTCAGCAGCCTCGGTTGTGTTCCCTGGGATTCGTCCCCTGAACTTGACGACTTGTCTGCCCAGGGACTCTTGACACCTGACCCACAACCCGCCCGACTGTCTGTACGAATCGTCTTGCAAGTATCCAGATGAGGTGTCGACAAACTGATCGCCGATCCGCAAGCTCACAGGATTCATTACGCTTCGGATGGTGCCAGGTGCGTTTGCAACGATCAGGCGCCAGAGAACCTTCGTAGTGGAACCGGGGGCGCAGTAGCTGGTCGCGGGTATCCGATTCCGCGGCTCGCCATACTCGAAGCCGATGCCAAGTTTGAGTTCGTCACTACCCTGCTCATCGGGAGGAACCTCGATGTCGATCTCTGTCTCGGCGAACGACGTGTCGGTGTCGGGGCCCAGGTCGTGAACGTTCAGATGCACCCGTTGAATCCCCGGCGGCAAAGAACACTCCGCATACGTGTTCATCGTCCCGCTTCCTCGGGCAAGTCCGACTAGCTCCCCATCGACCTTGATACCGGTCGGAACCCAGGCGCCGCCCGCGACGTTGATGTAGACGCGTCCGATCTGATCGATCGGATCGCAAATCAGCGGATCGGCGTAGCCGGAAATCCGCAGAGGGGCGGGATTGAGCCATCGGGCAGCGGAGAGGTCTGGCGATTGACCGATCGAGTCCGCCCACTGATCCATGAGTTCATCTAACTCCTCCCTCGTCTCGACCCGAATCCCGGGGTCGCTGCGCCAGTCCGAGTCGAGAATCTCCCACTTGTACAGGAGTCGAGACTCCAATGCGAACCAGACAACGAGTGATCCACCTGTGGTCACCAGTCGGGTCGATGCTTCGCAAGGGAACACCTCATTGCCATCTTCGTCCTCTTCACACTCATGCAAGATGACAGGAATCCCCTCCTCACGGAGATCAAGTGTGATGCCCTCCGGAATGGTCATGAGCATGCCCAAAAGCCGATACGCCTTGCCTCCGTTAAGAAACTCGGTTTCGTGCTCTCTGGTGCTGGAGTTGTGCGCCAAGGCGAGAGTCTGAACCATCGCAGAACCGATAGCTCCGACCGAGTCGCGCGCTAGCGCCGGGACTGTGATCCATCCAGTGTCCGATCCTCCGCCTTCGAAGTATCGACACTGGAGCCTCAATGTTCCCGATTCCCCTTCGAACTCGCCTCCAGCGAGAAAGAGCGTGTAGGGCGGCTTCCCACCGGAGTTTTGCCACTCGATCTCCATGGAGATGTCATCGGCGCCCGTCCCCACAAACGGTAGTCTCCATATCCATGTCCAGTCTTCTGCTTCGCAGATGCTGGGCGCGAACAGTTCGAGTGTCAGGGTATCGACGCGGCCCTCGAACTCCCTGGTCCGATTCCAGTCAGCGTCGAGAACCGCGCCGGGACGCCTGAGCAACAGCAGATCCGAAGCGCGGACGCCCTCGGCATCGAAGACTGTGCCTACAACTGTCAGTGGCAACCCGCGATTGACGAGTTCGCCGCTACCTTCGTCAACCAAGCGCGGGCCGGCACAGGCCACCTCAAGCGAGCCTGTTGCGCCTTCTCGTAGCTCGCCGTCTACCCACACCTCGTAAGGAGCCGTACCTCCCTCGACCGACCAGCGCACCTGGGTACTTCCCTGCCGATCGACATCAAGGGCGCACTCAGCTTCAGTAGGTTCCAGGATGATGGCCAACTGGGCAGACTCAGGCTGGTCCTGACCATCAGCATCGGTCGCCGGACCGGACTGCGCCGATGAATCTGGACCCACCTCTTCGCTACAAGCTGAAGCGAGCACTGCGGAGACAAGAAAAATGGCGACCAACCAGTGCATAACGCTCTACTCGAAGCCAAGTCCATCTCGCCCATGTTGAGCGTACTGGAGTGAGAGAAGCCCAAGAGCGGGTCCTGCACGCCGCCTGTTGCGGCTCCTGCCCGGCCCATTTCTATTCGTGTCAAACAACCGGTTCGTGCGTTCTATGCTGTCCCTGGTCGAGGAGTGAAACAGCAGGCGACATGGCAGATCCAAGCCACCTGGAGTTCTTCGCGCGCACACGGGCCGAGTTCCTTGCGGGCGCCCGGACCTTGCCCTGGGACGAGATTTGGTTGCGCATGGCTAGTGCGCGGTTTGCGCTGATCGACGCGCTGCAGGATGTCTCCCAGGAGCAGGCCGAGTGGACGCCAAGGAATGAATTGAACTCGGACGATGAGTCCACATGGTCCATCGCGGAGATCATGCGCCACGTGATCACGGCCTCGCCGAACATCGCCGAAATCATCGCGGCGACAGCGAACGGCAAGACAGTGATCAAGGGTCCGCCGGGGCAGATCACGGCGCCGATGTCGGACGTGGATGACCTGCGCTTGCAGGTCACGAGCGTAAGTGAGCGCCTGCTTAGCGTCGCCAACGCGTTCCCGGATGAGATCGACAACGAGACGACGGTGCCGCACGCCATCTTCGGGGACCTCCCCTCAATGGCCTGGCCCCTGTTCCAGGCCTTCCACGACGGCGATCACACGCGCCAGATCGAGGCGCTTAAGTCGCATCCGGACTATCCCCCCTGACAGTTCGCGGGCACTGTGAACTCGTCATACCCGCGCTTGTCGCGGGTATCTCGCCCGTTTCAGCGCGGACTTGTGTACCCAACACAGCGAGATTGCCGCGGCAGGCGCGGCAATGACGCAATGACCGGTTGAGCAATCGGCGATGCGAAGCGGCGCTAAACAAGGGTGGCCGGTTCGTCGGAATCTCGAGGCGCGACGATGTAGCCGTTGAGGTCGCCGATCATCTCCCACTCCTCCGGTCGCGACCACATCAGCCAGGCGGCAAGGGCGCAGGTGAGGCCGTCGAGGGTGTCATCGAGGCGCTTGAGACTCTTGCCCCTGGCGTTTCGGGCGGTCACGGGGTCGAGGGCGCGCTTCACGTCGGGGAATTCCAGCACCCCTGGCGCTACGTCCTCAATCAATGCCTCCAAGTGCCGTTGATACTGCTGGAGCCCGGCCCGCTTCTGAGCGACACGTCCCTTCTTGTATAGGATCCGTTCGGTCAGGCAGAAGAGGCGAACGTGGATCGTGTGTGGAAACACCTCAACCGCTGTGCGACCGGTTCGATCGCCGCACAACAGTTGCGCCGGGTCCAGCGTGAAGCCTGACGACTCCAGGGCCTTGCCGAGATCGATGCCGGCCGTGTATCCGCGGCTGACGGCCAGTGAAGGGTGATAGGCCGACGCCTTGTAGCGGCCGAACATACTGGCGATCTTGCTTTCGGCGCGTCGTTCTTCGTTGTAGATCAACGGAGCGTCGATGGTGACGACGACCGGCTCGTCGACTGCAGTGACTGCATCAGCCAGTTTCGCGGTCTCGCAGGCAGCCACCTCAAGCCGGGTGCAACGCAAAGTCTCCCGTGAGTCGCCTTCAAGCCAGCAGATGCCGCTCTCGTTCCTGGTCGTCCAGGCGAGGTCGAGGCCGATGAAGGTGGGCATGATCTGTGCGGCTCGGCGGCGTGCGGCGGGGGAGCCCCCCTCTGCCTTCGGCATCTCCCCCCGCTGCGCGGGGGGAGAGGGGATCGCGGCTACCGATTGCGCGGGGCCTGGGAGTAGTCGCCGAAGGGGCCGTCCCGCCAGGCGAGGGCTCCCTTGAGGCCTTCGTCTCGCATCCGGCGCGACCACTCGTAGTGCTGGCTGGTGAAGGTGCCGACAGCGTCGAGGTCGGTGCTGCTGCGCAGCGACGAGTAGATGCCCATGTTCTCGTAGAAGCGGTTCATGTGAACCTTGAGCTGGGCCAGGTGGTCGGCAGGCAGATTGGCGACGCGCTCGGCCAGGGCCATTGTCTTCTCTTCGAGCTCGTCGCGCGGGACGGCGTAGTTGATCAGATTGAGCTCCGCCGCCTCGGTCGCGCGGATCGGGTCGCCGGTGTAGAACAGCTCCTTGGCTTTGCGCATGTTGGTCAGCAGCGGCAGGATCGCCGAAGTGCGCGAGCCGGCAAAGCGCAGTCCGGGGTGGCCGATCTGCGTGTCCTCGGCGGCGACCACGAGGTCGGCCATCATCGAGAGCTCGAAGCCTCCGGCGATCGCATAGCCGTGGAGCTGGGCAATCGTCACCTTTTGCATGTTCCAGAAGTAGAGCCAGATATCGGTGACGCGGGCCATGCCACCGCGGATGCCCATGATCAGGCGGTTGCCGTCGTCGTCGACGGTGCGGAAACGCCGATGGATTGCGTCGGCGCCATAGCCGCCGGCCGGGGTCAGGTCGTAGCCGGCCGAGAAGGTGCGTCCGGCGCCCTTGACGATGATCACGCGCACATCGTCGTCGGCCTCGAAGTACTCGCAGGCGTCACGGAAGTCGTAGATCAGCTCCTGCGAGAGGGCGTTCATCTTCTCCGGTCGATTGAGCGTGAGCACGCCGACCCGGTCGTCGGCGCCTGTGCGCTCAAGCAGGACATTCTCAAAGCTGGGCAGGGACATGTGGGGTCTCCAGGAGGTCGCGGGAAATCGGAACTAGCGTAGCCGACGCCGGTTCAGGCTCGCAGTCTGATGATCGCGCAACATCCGGGCAGGCCGCATGCTTCACGATCGAGTGCGTCGACCTTACCTTGTTGACACTGTGCTCTATCGAGGATGGCGGGAGTTGAATGACATGAAGCGTGTTCTCGTCCTCGGCGGGATCCTTGCCGTCGCACTGGCGGCACTCCTGGTCGTTGCTTGCGATGATGAGATTCCCTATGAAGAGCCCGAGTCGGCCGTGGATGAGGACGTAGTCACTCGACTGCAGTCGAACGCCCGGGCGTTTGACTATGAGATCGGCGAGTACGGCGGCGAGCTGACCTTTGCCACGATCTCCGAACCGCTGACATTCAATCTGGCAATGTCCAACGATGCGGGCTCGTCGGGTGTGTTGAGCTACTTGTTTGAGGGCCTGACCGACATCTCGTGGCTGACCGGCGAGCCGATTGAGAACCTGGCCGAGTCGTGGGATGTATCCGCCGACGGATTGACCTGGACCTTCTACCTGCGGCGAGACGTTCTTTGGCACGACGGAGAGCCGTTCAACGCCGACGATGTCGAGTTCACCTTCAACGAGATCATCTACAACGAGGCGATTCCAACATCGACTCGCGCCACCTTCACCTTCCGCTTGCTTGACGAGAACGGCGACTGGCAGGAAGCGCCGATGACAGTCGAGGCGATTGACGAGTACACGGTGCAGTTCGAACTGCCTGTGTCATTCGCTCCATTCTTGCGCTCGATGGCTACGGCTATCTATCCACAGCACATCCTGCAGCCGTTCGTGGACGATGGCACGTTTACGGAGATCTGGGGAATCGATACCGATCCTTCGGAGATCATCGGCACCGGGCCGTTCCTGATCGAGCAGTACCTGCCGGAAGCGCGGGTCACGTTCAGGCGCAACCCGGACTACTGGATGTCCGACGCCGAGGGCAACCAGCTTCCCTACCTCGACCGCGTCGTGCAGGTGATCGTGCCCGAACAGGAGGACGAGCTGGAGGCGTTCCGCTCGGGGCTCTCCGACATTCATGGCGTGCTCGGCTCGGAATACGAGGAGCTTCTGCCGCTGCAGGAGGACGAGAACTTCACGATTCATCGTCGCGGCCCGACGTTTGGGTCCACGTTCGTCACGTTCAATCAGAACCGCGGGACGGATCCGGAGGCTGATGAGCCGTATGTCTCGGAAGAACGCCTGCACTGGTTCACCAATCCGCACTTCCGCCGCGCGGTCGCCCACGTGATCGACAAAGAGGCGATCATCGAGCAGGTCCAGCATGGACTCGGTTACCCGCAGTGGTCGCCGATCAGTCCGGCGACTGGCGACTTCCACAATCCAGACATCACTACGTATGCGTTCGACCTGGAGCGGGCCAAACAGATCCTCAACGATCTCGGCTGGACCGATCGCGACGGCAACGGATACCGCGAGGACGAACTGGGTAACGAAATCGCCTTCACGATGGCTACGAACGAGGGCAACTCGGTACGAGAGCAGGTCACGGGCATCATCCACGCAGGCATGTTCGAGCTGGGGCTCAACGTGGACTTCCAGGTGATCGACTTCGGCGATCTGGTCACCCAGCTCACGACGACCTACGACTGGGACGCGATCGTTATTGGCTTCACCGGTGGTCCCGACCCATACAGCGGCATCGTGCTCTGGCACAGCTCGGAAAACCTGCATCTCTGGTATCCCAACCAGCCGGAGCCGGCCACGGTCTGGGAGGCCGAACTGGACGTCCTCTACATACGTGGCAGCCAGGAGCTGGACCGAGAACTGCGACTCGGCTACTACCACCGAGCCCAGGAGATCGTGGCTGAAAACCTGCCGGTGATCTATACGACTCACGCCGAGCGGATCGCCGCGGTACGCAACGTGTTCGGCAACTCGACGGCGACGCTCTACGGCCTGTGGGATGTGCGCTATCTCTATCGGACGGACTGACGCAAGACAGGGTGCGGCTTCCACAAGTCCTTCAACTTGCTTCTGTAGCAAGGTGCTGGCAATACTCTTCCAACTGGTCAGTAGGCACAGAGACCTCGATTGAGGAGATGAGTTCGTCAAATGCATCGTCCACGATCATCTGTAAGGACTTGTCCGACAACCCAGTCACGTCTCTCGTGCTTTCATCGCCGGGACACAGGCGGCCGTTGTCGCTGGCCTTGTACTTCATGATTATGCGTAGACAGGCATACTCAGCTTCCTGCTCGTGGCACACGATAGCTGTCACAAGGTGGTAGCCACCCCAACTGCCACCGCCACCATCTTCTGCTTCGAATCCATGAAACTGCAACTCAACACCAGATGGTGCGGTAAGCGACAGCTCAGTGTCGCGATACAGAATCTGATAGGGCTCGCCAGGGCTGAGCGCCCGCGGGCCACGATCTGGTTGTGATTGCAGGGTTCGCAGCTCTTGCCCGCAGGCGACCAATCCAGCGCAGATAATCGAGAACGCCAGCAGCCATATGGACCGGCTCATTGCCTCACTACATTCAGACAGTGGACGCACGCCGTCGGCCGGTTGCGGACAGCGGACCACACACGCTAGATTGGCCGCATCCGCGCCCAACTGTGCGCTTGAGGGAGAATCCGATGGTGACCGTTGACAAACTTGACGAACTTCGCATGGAACCGGAGGCTCCCGAACTCGACCTCTCGTGGCTCAATCTCGACACCGAATGGGGTGTCGCCTCGGAGCCGGGCCGCAAGGGGCTGACCCTGCAGCAGATCAACAAGTCCATCTACGGCGAGATTCCGGCCACCTCGGAGGACAGCTCGGCCCGACCGCGCGGCGCCGCGGCGCCCGAGGGCGCGACCCCACGCATGACCCCGTGGGTGCTGGGCGACGCCACCGAGACCTTCTCCGAATCGTCGGCGCTGTTGTACGACGAAGCGGTCTCGCGCCAGTGGTCGTCGGCCACCGACATCCCTTGGGACACGCTGGACGAACTGCCCGAGGACATCGAGCGCGCGATGGTGCAGCTCTGCACATCGCTGACCGAGGTCGAGTTCATCGCCGGCGACGTGCCCGGCAAGTGGCTCCCGCGAGTCGCGGCCGACCACTTCGAGTCGGGCCTCTTCCTGATGTCGCAGGTGATGGACGAGGCGCGCCACACCGATGTCTTCCGCAAGCGCGCGCTGGCCAACGGCGGCGGCCTGCTGCTGCAGGGCGGCGGCGGCGGTCTGCGCCAGATTCTTGAGGCCGAGGACTTCACCCAGATGTCCTCGATGCTGCACATCCTCGGCGAGGGCTTTGTCCAGTCGCTGTTCCGCCTGGGCGAGCTGATCGCGCACAACGAGGCCGAGAAGCGCATCTTCCGCCTGGCCGCGCAGGACGAGTCGCGCCACGTCGCCTACGGCGTCACGCACCTCAAGTACACGCTGGAGCACGAGCCCGAGAAGGCCGAGGAAGTCCACTGGACGCTCGACATGTTCGAGGACACGCTGGTCGATCCCGACCAGGCCAACCCGGGTCTCGCCGGAGCGCTGGTCTACCTGCTCGGCGACGGCGATGTCGACGAGGGCTGGCGGCTGTTCTGGCACGTGCGACGCAAGCAGGTGCTCGAGTACCTGCACCGCCTCGACGTCGCCGGCCTCGGCGGTCGCCTTGAGACCGGTCGTCTGCACCCGGCTCTCGCTGGCGCGCTCGACGAGAACTAGGTTCTACACCGCGTCGACACGAGGGTGTAGGGGCGACCCTTGTGGTCGCCCTTCCCTGTTCAAGACGTGAGTCCTGAGGGGATGGACGGGCGACCACAAGGGTCGCCCCTACGAGAGCCGAAGTGAGGCGCTGGTTCTGAGGATTGCGAGTTTGACCATGCCCGACAACGACGTGATCGCCGCTGCGAAGGAACGGCTTGAGCAGTCGGGGTTGCCCTCGACCTGGCTGGACATTCCCGTGCACTGGGGGGTCAAGGCGAAAGAGCAGGCGACGCCGAAGAACGGCGGTCTGCGCTTCCAGATGCTCAACGTTGACGTTTACGGCGAAGTCCCGGACGTCTGGGAGAACAACACCGAGATTCCGCGCGGCGCGGTCCCCGACACCCGCACCGAGCAGATGGGCTACTCGATCTTCAATAAGGCCGAAGTCTGGTCGGACCTCTGCGCCGAGCTCTACGAAGACGCCATCGCCGACCGCTGGAACTCGTCCGCCGACATCCCCTGGGACTCGCTGGAGCCGATCGGCGCCGACCTGGAGCGCGCCGTCTGCCAGATTGCGACGATGATGTCGGAGTACGGCTGGACCAAGGCGCAGACCACCGGTCGCTGGCTGCAGGAGATTTCCTACGGCTACATCGAGGTCAAGCTGTTCCTGGGCACGGTAGTCTTCGACGCGGCGCGGCTGTTCGAGGTCTGGCGCAAGCGGGCGCTGGCCAACGGCGGCGGCATGGGCCGCGGCGGACGCAACTGGAAGTTCCTGCCGCTGACCCAGAGCTACACGTTCTCCGAGTTCGTTGTCGCCTCGCTCATGCATGATTCGATGCTGCTCACGCTGCTGCGCCACGGCGAACAGCTTGCCCAGACCGAGGCCGAGCGCAGGATCTACCGGTACTGCGAGCAGGACATCGAGCGTCACTTGGCCTACTTCGTCGATCACATGCGCTACCTGATGCTCAAGGAACCGGTGCGGCGCGAGGAGATCCATCGTTACATGAACAAGGCCGAGTGGTACCTGGCCAAGGACGGCGACGACACACTGTACAGCGCGCTCGCCGTGATCATGGGCGACGGCCGCGAGGGCGCCGAGGAAGCGATGGCCGACGTTGCCGAGCTGCGCCGTGAGCAGATCGAGACCTATCTCGGATATCTGCGCCAGTGCCACCTCGCGGATCGCGAGGATCGGCTGAACGTCGAACTACGCAAGTGGGCGGGGATGGTCGAGCTGGCGGAAGAGGAGAAGATCCCGGTCTAGGCGGCAGTCTTCAATGTCTTTCAGGATCCCGTCATACCCGCGCTTGGCGCGGGTATCTCGTCGCTGATAGCACCGACGCTTGTACCGGAGGCAGCCAGATTGCCGCGACAAGCGCGGCAATGACGATCTGTGTGGGCGGCACCCCCGTTGTGCACGGCCTCTACGCCAGACACCTGAGCGGTTGGCCGCCGTTGAACTCGATCATCTGGCCGAAGGCGGTCTGCATGTCGATCTCGGCGCCCAGCACCTCGCCGCGCAGTTCGCTGTAGGCGCGATGCAGGTTGCCCACGATCCGCTCGGTGTCCGTCCATTCGCCGAAGCGGCCGAGATCAAGGTCGCGCGCTGCGGCGAGCGGATCGACTCCGCCGTCGTAAGCCGCTTTGGCCGACTCCTGAACGAACGCCAGGTAGGCATCGACGTCGTCCAGCACCGAAGCGTCCGAGACCGGACCGTGCCCGGGAATCACCGATTCGATCGGCAGCTCCTTCAGGCGAACCAATGTCGAGCGCCAGCCGGCGACCGAGCCCATCAAAGCGAAGGGCGTGCCCTGGTTGAAGATGATGTCGCCCGCGATCAAGACCCGCCGGTCGGGAATCCAGATCACAACATCGGTGTTGGTATGCGCGGGCGAGACGTAGATCAGTTCCAGCTCCAGGTCACCGGCGTAGAGCGTCATCGCATCATCGAACACGACGCTCGGCGCCGCCGGTTGGAACTCACCCCACTCGACCCCAGGGAACATCTGCGGCGCTCGCTGGGGCAGATCAGGGGCGTCGCGCAGGACGTCCTCGCGGCAGCGGCGGTGGCCGACGATCATCGCCTCGTCGGAGAAGAGGAAGTTGCCGTAGGTGTGATCGAAGTGGCTATGCGTGTTGACCAGCGTCCGCACCGGATTGGGCGAGAGTTCGGCGATCGCCGCCTGGAAGGCGCGCGTGCGGCGCTCGGTGGCGCAGGCGTCGATGGCGATCACCTGCCCGCCGGCGTCGACGAACGCGGGGTTGTTCAGACACCACGAACCGTCGTGCTGGATGTAGGCGAAGATGCCCTCCGAGACCTCGACCACTTCGGGGGCGGGGAGAATGTCGCTGGATGCGGTGTGTTTGGTACTCATTGAGTGTGCTCACCTTCGTGCGCCTCATAGGGACGCCCTCACCCTAACCCTCTCTCACAGGAGAGTTGCGCGTATTCCTCTCACTCTCCTCTCCCCCCGCTCCGCGGGGGGAGATGCCGAAGGCAGAGGGGGGCTCCGTGCGCTCAGTCGTTGGTGAAGAAGTCGAAGTCGTCCATGATTCGCTGGTAGCGGCGCTCGACCTGGTCGCGCAGCTCGGGATGCGAGAAGATCAGGCGTCGATTCGCCTTGACTCCTCGAATCACGACGCGGCCGACGTCTTCCGGGTTCATCTGCTGCGACATCATGCCCGCGCTGAAGCCGCGCGCCGGTTCGTCGCTGGGCCCGCCGAACTCCCGCGGGCGGTTGCGCTCGGCCATGCCGATCAGGGTGTCGACGCCGCCGGGGCAGAGCGCCGAGACGCCGATCCCCTCGGCGGCGAGTTCATCGTGCAGGGATTCGGTGTAGGCCAGCGCGGCGTGCTTGCTGCTGCTGTAGACGCCCAGAGGAACCACCTCGTTGAGCCGCAATCCGGCCATCGAAACGGTGTTGACGATGTGCGCGTCGCCGTCCTGCGAGCGCATCCGCGGCAGGAAGGTGTTGACGCCGTTGATCACGCCGAACAGGTTGACGCGGAAGGTCCAGTCCCAGTCGGCCTGGGTGCCTTCGCTGACCGGACCGGCGGTCATCACGCCGGCGTTGTTGACCAGCAGATTGAGCTCGCCGAACTCGTCGTACACGCGCTCCGCCAGCCACTCGTAGGCGACGGTGTCGGCGACATCGAGGTCGACGGCGAGCGCCTGAACTTCCTTCGCCTCAACCTCCGCTGCGACGGTCGCCGCCGTGCCTTCCTGGACATCGGAGAGGACCACGTGCATGCCTTCGTCGGCGCAAGCCAGCGCAATGCCGCGTCCGATGCCCGATCCGGCGCCGGTGATCAGCGCCACTTTGCCGCTCAGATTGTCCATAGGATCCTCCATCCCAATGCGGGGAGCCCTCACCCCCCGCCTTCGCGGGGGCAGGCTCTAGCCCTCTCCCAGAGGCAGAGGGCACCAGAACTCCCGCACTCGAAGGAGAGGGTAGCCTGACCTGCATGGCTGAGGCTGCCTTGGACGGATTCACGGTGCTCGAAGACGGCGGCGGCATTGCAGCGTCGTATGCGGGCAAGCTACTGGCCGATCTCGGCGCGAACGTGATCAAGGTCGAGCCTCCCGGCGGCGACGAGGTGCGGCGCAAGGCGCCATTTCCGAGAGATCTCCCGGGACGCGAGCGAAGCGGTCTGCATCTGTTCCTTGACACCAACAAACGCAGCGTTTCGCTGGACCTGAAGAGCGCGGCCGGTCGGCGAATCTACCGCGACCTGGCGCGACGCTGCGGCACCGTGCTCACGTCGCGGCAGATCGCCGAGCAGCGCCGGCTGGGACTGGACTGGGACGAGCTGTCCCAAGACGCGCCGGAACTGAACCAGGTCACGATTACCGTCTTCGGCATCGGCACCCAGCGCGAGAGCTGGCAGTCGGAGTCGCTGATTGCTTCGCTGGCCAGTGGGATTTCGTATCGCATCGGCGATCCGGACCGCGCGCCGTTGGGTCTGCCCTATGACGCGCCACAGTACCAGGGCGGCATTCACGCCGCGATCGCCGCGTTGCTGGCGCGTCGGGCGACGCGCGAGAGCGGCGTCGGACAGCACGCCTGGCTGTCGATAGTGGACATTATCAGCAACGTGATGGCCGGCGCCGGAGTCGCGCCGTTTGTCTTCACCGGTCAGTCGCGGGGCCGCGCCGGGACGCACATGAACGCCTTCTATCCCTGGCAGGTGACGCCGGTGAAAGACGGCTACTACGAAGTGATCACGATGGTCGACGCCCAGTGGCATCGCTTCATGGAGCTCCTGGGAGACCCCGAGTGGCAACACGACGAACGCCTACAGAATCGCTGGCTCGCGTTCCAGCACGCCGACGAGCTCGACGCCTTCTGGCATCCCTGGATGGCGGAACGGACCAGGGTCGAGTTGATGGATCTGTTCGGCGAGAACCACATCTCGTTCCAACCGGTCCACACGATCGGCGAAGTGGCGGAGTCGGAGCATCTCCAGGCGCGAGAGTTCTGGGCGGAGGTCGAGCATCCTGAGTTCGCGGAGCCGGTCAGGCTCCCGGGCGCGCCGTACAAGCTGAGCGAGAGTCCCTGGGCGATCCGGCGTCGCGCGCCGCTGCTCGGAGAGCACACGGTGGAGGTGCTGTCGGAGGTTGGGATTGAGGCGTCGGAGCTGGCGCGGCTGCGCAGAAGTGGGATCGCGTAGCACGGACGCTCCGATTCCTACTTACAATGCGACCATGGCCACGCGGACCCTGCCACCGGCCGACCAGGACGCAGTCGTCGCAGACTTCATTGAACAAGTCGCCGCGGCGGTGCATCCGATCCAGATCTGGCTGTTCGGGTCCCGGGCCCGGGGCGACGCAGACGAGTGGAGCGATGTTGATCTGCTCGTCGTGCTGGAACCCGATACCGATCGGCGCGCCTGCCGGATGGAGGTCAGCCGCCTGGAAGCGAAGACGGGGATTCGCTCCGATGTACTGTTCACCAATGCCGACCACATCGTGCGTCGCGGCCGCGTCGGCGGGACCGTGCTCAACAACGCGCTGGAGGAGGGCCTGTTGGTCTACGAACAGGAAGACGCCCACGCAGCGACAGCGCTTGAGTGGCAACTGAACGCGAGGAACAGCCTGAGAGTCGCCAGCATGGCGGCGGCACAACTGGAGGTGGAGCCAGAGCTTGCCGGGGAGGTGAGCTGGGGCGCGCTGCAATCGTTGGAGAAGTCGATCAAGGCGGCGCTGTTCCTCGAACACGTCGGGGTTCCGCGCACGCACAAGCTCCATGAGCTGGCCGAGTTGCTTCCCGAAGAGATGCAAGCATGGACCGCGGGCATGAATCTCGCGAGCACTACCTACCGAGGGCTGGGCGGCCGCTATCCGGACTGGGGACCGAACCCGACCGTCGAGGAAGCGCGCCGGGCGCTGTCCGACGCACAGCGGTTCTATGACCAACTCGTCGCAGAGCTCCAACGTCGAGGCATTCGATGACACTCGTGCGCACGCCGCACGAGCCGCCAACCTACCGGACCATGTACCGCACGATCGCTTCGGCTGCGTCCGTGTGACGGGCCAGCGATTCGGGATCGATACAGCGGTCGTAAGTGTCCTGCGGGCTGTGGAAGTAGGGATGTCCGCCGAGGAAGGAGACGAAGCGGCCGCCGATCTCGCCGATGTTGCGAGCCTCGCCGAATCCGGCGTTGCCGACCAGGAACGCCTCACGCTCAATGCCCAGTTCGCTAAGCGAACGCTGTGCGGCCTCAAACAGTTCATCGTCCGAGGCGGCGAAGCGGGCCTGACCGTTCCGCGACCCAATCGACGCGCCCAGGTGCATCCAGGCGTGGACATCGTGTGCGTCGTCGCCGAGTTCGCGGATGTAGTGATCGAGACCCAGGTGATGCAGCTCGTGGCCGCTCGAGGCGACGAGATTGAGCGCGCGGCGCCCGGGATTGGCCGCGATCCGGTCGGCCACTTCGATCCAGACGGCAATCCCGCCGCCGCGCTCGGCGGCGCACGTGAACCAACCCGATTTGGGCGTCATCAGCACCACCGGCGCCGCGTCGGGGTCGCTACCGGGAATTCCGGCGACGACGTTGTAAGCCGGCGCATCGACCCGTCCGCCGTCAGCGATCATCGTGATCTCTGAACCGACGGCGTCGAGCAACGAGCCGGCGTCATTCGGCGCGACCTGGAGCACGGGCAGCTCAATCGGGTCGAGCGGACGCTCGGCGTTGCGCAGCACAATCTCGCCGTCGGGATCGCCCATGACGAGGATGATCCCCGCTGCGCCGTCCTGGCGGGCCAGCTCGAAGGCGGTGTACATGCCAGGCGCCATGCGCTCCTGATCATCGTGGGCGAACTCCCAGACCACGATGCCGGGGCCGTTGTCCCGGCGCAGGACGCCCGAGACTCCGCGATGGTCGGTGAAGGCGCAGTCGTAGGTCGGGACGGCGGGGATGTCCCAGCCGCCGAAGCGGATCGAGGCGTCGTGTATCTCGACACGCGGGAAGCGCCACGTCTGCCAGTCGGCCTCGACGCCGACCTCGCGCAACTCTTCCATCATCCACCACGTCGTCGTGTTGTCGGCCTCGCGGCCCGTGCGGTGGATGCCCATTTCCTCGTAGGCGCGGATGCGGCGCTCGGCGTCGTTCATGATCAAGACAGTTAGTCCGCGACCGCCGCCGTCTGGCGGGCAGCCTCAGCGTCGCGGCGGGCGACTTCGGCTTTGACCATGGGGATCAGCTCGCGGCCGTAGTCGATGGCGTCGGGCAGCGGTTCGAAGCCTCGGATCAGAATGGTCGAGACGCCGAGGTCGATGTACTTGAGCAGGACTTCGGCGACCTGCTCGGGGGTGCCGACGAGCGCGGTGCTGTTGCCGGCCGCGCCGGTGGCGCCGGCGATCGGCATCCAGAGCCGTTCGTCGTGGATTTCACCCTGCGCGGCGAACTCGAGCAGGCGCTGCGAGCCGCGCGACTGCGGGCGGAAGTCGAGCGGCTGCTTGGCCAGCTTCTGCACGGCGGCGAGGTAGCTGCGGGCCTTCTCCCAGGCCTGTTCCTCGGTCGGCGCGATGATCGGGCGGAAGGAGACCGAAAGCCGCGGTTCGCGGCCGTGTCGGGCAGCGCCCTCGTGCACGCGCTCGATGGTCGAGGCGATCGACGCGCGCGGTTCGCCCCACATCATGTAGACGTCGGCGTGCTTGACGCCGATCTCGAAGGCGATGTCGGACGCGCCGCCGAAGTAGAGCGGGATGCCGTCGGGCTGGACCGGCGCGACCTCGGGGTTCTGGCCGACGACCTGGTAGAACTCGCCGTCAAAATCGAACGGCTCGCGCCCGTTGGCATCGTGCTCCATGGTGCGGCGCAGGATGGTCAGGTACTCGTCGGTGCGGCGGTAGCGCTCGTCGTGACCCTTCCAGTCGCCGTCACGCTGCTGCTCGGCGTCGTGTCCGCCGGTGATGATGTGGACCGACACGCGCCCACCGGTGAAGAAGTCGAGCGTGGCGAACTTGCGCGCGGCCAACGTCGGCGCGACGAATCCCGGCCGGTGCGCGATCAGGAACTTGATCCGCTCCGAGCAGGCCGCCGCCGCCTGGGCGACATGCAGCCCGTCGGCCGAGCCGGAGGTGTAGCCGACCAGCACGCCGTCGAAGTCGGAGTCCTCGTGCGCCCTGGTGAATCGACAGAGGTAGTCGTGGTCAATCCCGCCGCCGATGATGTGCATCGCCGCATTCGACTCCGACGGCTTGACGCCAATCATCCCCAGGAACTCAACAGGCATATCGCACCTCACTCCGCTCAAAGGATCAGGATAGGGAACGCTGCGTCGGAGGAGAATTCGAGACCG
This sequence comes from Dehalococcoidia bacterium, assembly GCA_965211635.1. GTDB lineage: Bacteria > Chloroflexota > Dehalococcoidia > Bin125 > Bin125 > Bin125. The sequence goes on along the minus strand of OZ242948.1, from coordinate 2,385,090 downwards.
CTGGGAGGATGTCGAGGATGTAGGCTGAGTATCGGAAGACGATGTTTGGAGGACTTGATGGGCGAAATTGTAGTCGCCATTGAGCTGGAGAATCCCGTCGATCGGCAACTCTCGGAGGCGGACGCGCTCAGAGATCAGGCGATTCGGAGAGAGACCATCGACGCTGTCGTAGATACCGGCGCCGTGATGCTGGCCCTGCCGGTGGGCCTGGTCACGCGCCTAGGGATTCCGACCAGGCGCACTATCTCCACAAGCTACGCCGACGGGCGGCGCGGCGAGCTACCCGTCGCCGGCCCGCTGACGATTCGGATCGGCAATCGAGAGATGTCCACGGACTGTATCGTCGTGTCTGAGGGCGCCGAGGCGCTGGTCGGCCAACTGGTGATGGAGACGCTGGACCTGATTCCCGATCCGCTGCACCGCACGCTGGGTCCGAGGCCGGAGTCGCCAGATCGGCCGCTGCTGCGGGTGTAGGCGACAAGGAATGCCGTCCTACAACAACTGCTGCTGTTGCTGAAACTCCTGCCGTTTCACATTCAGGTCGAGAAGCTCATTGGAGAACTGGCGCACGGCCTCTACGGGGACACCTAGTGCCGAGAACACCTGAAGCATGAGAGATACTGCTCGCTGGGCAGCCGGCACCTGAATCGCGTCAATGTCATCAGCCGCTATCGCATCCAGCAGAATGAAAGAATCGAGTGTCACACCTCGCGGGGTCCATATGTTCTCTTCTTGCACTACAGGCACCCCGAACTCCCTGATGTGATCAAAGTACGGTTCGCAGTCGATAAACGGAGTTGTTCTCCAGGTGTTCTCTATTCGGACCTTGGCATAGAATGGCCCTTCAATCTCAGAGTCATGTACCAACGATCGGTGGCGTTGCACCACGCCAATGAAGTATGCAGCAATAATGTTCAGGTCCAGCAGCCGTACGATTGCTTGATTCTCCTCCTCCAAGAGCCGTCGAAACGTACCATTGGCGTCATATCCTCCCCAATCTCGCCCTGCGGATGGTGGTGGATGCATCCACGGCAATGGTAGTGTGACAAACGAATCGCAGTTCCAGCTGAAGTGCCAGCTAAGAAGCCTCATATAAGTATCAGTGTTGATCGTTTGCCGGGCAATGTACTCGCTGGGACCAGAGTAACAGTTAGTGAATGGAAACTCCTGCCGCCTCATGATTTCGGTGAAGTCCGGAAAGCCGCCCTTGAAGCGGTGATTTCTCATCCGGTAGGGATCGGATGTGAGGTACACATGCAAGTAGGATACGTTCTTTTCTGCCTCGGACACTGCAAAGCGTCTCTCGAGCGAGTCTCTCAACAGTTCCTCAGCGTCGCGACGGCGTTGCGCAAGGCGGTCAAGCGTCGCTCTATCAGTGACGTGACGAGGTTGCGAGGAGTCACCAACACGCTCGTAGATTCGTCCGTCGTTGTGGATGTAAGGGGTGTCAGCACCCTCGGGTACATAGACAGCAACTATGGAGCGCTCTCTTGGCAACTGAATGGCATCGATGGGCCCTTCGAAGACTCGATGCTCATAGTACACCGATGGACGGAGCAGGTCTTTGGAGGCGTTCCGGAGGGCCTCTAACCCTGAAGGCAGTTTGTCGTGCGAAATCCCGGGAAATGAAGAAGCTGTCAGAGTGACTGGATCCTCTTGCACTCCGAAGAACAGCCAACCGCCGTGCCTATTCGCGAAGGATGAGAGACTCTTGGCGATGTCCTTCTCCTTAATGAACTGGGACTTGTACTCCACATACCATCCTTCGTGGGTGTCAGAGAGAATCGCCAGATCTTGCGGCTCTACGCTGTCAAGGTCAGTGTCAAACGGTTGGTAGGCCATGCTCCCCCTGTTTCTGACTAGCTTGTGTCTTGTCGACGCTGACGACCCGTTAAGGCTTCACTACCGCCGAGTCCCCCCGAACGACTCAGGCGCCGGGAGCCGACACAGTGAGAAGACCTCGGCGGGCTAGGCACGGAGATTCTCCACATTCGTCCGCCCTACACCCGTTCGTGGGGCAGCTTGGCCCGTTCCTCATCAAGACACCGACCCCACGCCTTCGCTCCCTTGCGACCGTTGCAGTTGCCGCAAAGGCCGATTCGATTGAGCACTCCGTCGTCGCCGCCTCGGACTCTTGGGATGCGGTGGTCGAGCTGGAGGTCGACCTTGCGGAGATTCTCAGAGTCGCAGTAGGGATTGGCGCAGCGGCGGGCCTGCCTGCTCCAGAGGGCGTCTCGCAGCTTGTCGTCGGGGACGCGGTCCACGTCCTGGCGGCGTGGCGGTGACTTGCGGACCGTGACCGGCTGCTCGGTCATGTTCAGGCCGGTGGCCTCGCGCAGGCGGACGTAGGTCGCTTCCTCAGCGACGGGATCGATGTCGATACCGACCCACTGGCGGCCTAGTACCTCCGCCGCGACGCAGGCCGTCGCGCAGCCCGCGAACGGGTCGAGAACGACATCGCCCTCGTCACTCCCGCACTCGATCAACCGCTTGTACAGGCTGAGCGGCTTACGCGTGTCCCAGTCCAACTCGCTCGTTTCCAACTGCACAACGTCGTCCCAGATGTCGTCATGCGGCTTGCCCGGCTGCTCATCAAGGAACCGCTTGTATCGCGGAACGTTGCCTGTTTTCGCCTGGACCACACGCCCTTCGGCGAGCGCCGCCTCCATCCGTTCGCGAGTCCAGCGCCAGACCCGTGTAACGCCCAGGAACTCGTACTTGAGATTCGGGCGATCTTCGTTTGGATTGACCAGGTCACCGAGCGTGTATCGCCTTCCGTTCTCGGTCTTGTCATACTGCTGCAGCGTCTTCTCGTCGAGATTAGCCATGTCGTACGGCTGGTACGGCAGATTCCACTTGTACTTGTTCGACTTGCCATAGGCCAGGATGACGTCGCTGTTGTTGGCAAGCCGTCTGGTCATCAGCCCCTTCGAGTCGACACGACGACGCGTGATCTCGTTGATCAGGTTGCGGCGGCCGAACACTGCGTCGAGCAGCAGTCTCAAGTAGGAGTTGGCCTCGGTGTCGCACTGCATGAACAGCACGCCGGTCGGTTTGAGTACACGGTGCATCTCAATCATGCGAGGCGCCATGTAGGCCAGAAACGCTGCAATCGAGTTGCGGGTCCGGCCAGTGTCGATCTTGCCGGTGCGATGGTCGATGCTGCCGCCTTCGATGACGACGGCCGCCTCGATGATCTCCTTGATCGCGGGATGGTCGGTGGCGATCAGGTCCTGCCATTCGTCGGTCACTTCGTCCCAGCGCCAGCGGTCGTCGAAGCGCTGCGCGGCTTGCCGAGAGCCGAGTGGGGCGTTGAAGATGCGCTTCTTGTTGAACGGCGGGTCGGTGGCGATGCAGTCGACGCTCTCCGAGTTCATGCCTCGGAGAATGCGGATGTTGTCGGCGACGAAGAGGGTGCGGTTGTTCCAGTTGGGCTCGGCCATGCCTGGTAGTCCTCGATGGCGGTCTCTTGGGTGATTGTCGCATAGGTGGGGCGGGGAGCCCCCCACTGTCCCTACGGGACATCTCCCCCCGCCTTGCGGCGGGGGGAGAGGGGAGTGGAGCGGGTTCCTGCGTGCGCAGGAACTGGAGAGGGTCAAGCGTCCTGGAAGACGGGGCGGCGCTTCTCCATGAAGGCGGTTCGGCCTTCTTTGTAGTCGGCTGAGGCGAAGCAGGCCTGGACCAGGCGGTCGACTTCGTCGAGGTTTCGGCGGTCGGGGTCCTTGGGGATTTCCTGGATGGCTCGGCGGATGGCTCGGATGGTCTTGGGGGCGTTCTGGGCGATGGTGGCGGCGAGCTCGTGGACGGTGGGCTCGAGCTCGTCGCGAGTAGTGACCCGGTTGACGAGGCCCCAGCGCGCGGCGTCGGCGGCGGGGAAGCGCTTGCCGGTGAGCAGAATCTCCTGCGCGGCCGGGAAGCCGACGAGGTCGCAGAGCGTCTTGACGCCGCCGTAGCCGTAGCCGAGCCCGAGGCGAGCGGCGGGCACGCCGAACTGGGAGTCGTCGGAGGCGATGCGCAGGTCGGCGCGCAGCGCGGTGAGCAGTCCGCCGCCCATGCAGAAGCCCTGGATCATGGCGATGATCGGCTTGTCCAGCTCGCCGTAAGCGCGACCGGCGGCGGCGCCGATTTCGTCGTACTTCTTGATCGTCTCGGGGTTGGAACGCTGGGCTTCGAACTCGGAGATGTCGGCGCCGGAGACGAAGGCGCGGTCGCCGGCGCCGGCCATCACGACGACGCGGACGTCGGGGTCGTCGCGGAAGGTGTGCATGATGGTCGGGATGGCGGCGTTCATGGCGACGCCCATGGCGTTGAGCTTCTCGGGGTTGTTGAAGACCATCCAGCCGATGCCGTCCTCGGACCATGCGAGCATCTTGTCGGTGTCAAGGGCGATGTGGTGCTTCATTGGGGGGTCTCCTGTGAGGCGGTTTGGTGGGATGGTAGTCCCTGCGGCCGAGTGCCCCCCTCTGCCTTCGGCATCTCCCCCCGCTTCGCGGGGGGAGAGGAAGGATGTGGTCGGCATCTCCCCCCGCCTGACGGCGGGGGGAGATGGAAAGTCAGATGACGCCGCGGGCGTTGAGGTCGGCGATGGCGGCGGGGGTGTAGCCGAGGTCGGTGAGGACTTCGTGGTTGTGTTGTCCGAGGGCTGGGGTTCCGAGGCGCATTTTGTCGGGTTGGGGAGTTCGCGCGAGGTTGATCGGTTGTCCGACGACGGTGATCTCGCCTCGCACGGGGTGCGGCGCCTGGCGGGCGATGTTGAGGTGCTTGACCTGTTCGTCCTCGAAGGTGCCGGGAATGTCGTAGATCGGTCCGCAGGGGACTCCGGCCTCGTTGAGGCACTGGATCCAGTACTCGGAGGTGTTGGTGCGAGTGCGCTTGTTAATCGCCTCGTTGAGGGCGACTCGGTTCTTCGAGCGGCGCACGGAGGAGGCGTAATCGGGGTGGTCGAGCAGTCCTTCGGCGACGATGGCTCGGCAGAGTCGGGTGAACATGACGCCGCCGGAGGCGGCGATGTTGATGTGTCCGTCGGCGGTCTCATAGACGCCGGTCGGCATCGAGGTGGGATGATCGTTGCCGGCCTGAGGCGGGACTTCGCCGTCGATGGTCCAGCGGGTGGCCTGGAGGTCGAGCATGGCGATCTGGGCCTCGAGCAGTGAGGTATGGACCCACTGGCCTTCGCCGGAGCGCTCGCGCTCAAGCAGTGCGATCAGGATGGCCTGGGCGAGGAATCCGCCAGCAGTGAGATCGGCGATGGGGATGCCGACGCGGACCGGTCCTGAGCCCGGGAGTCCGTTGACGGACATGATCCCGCCGAGTCCCTGGGCGATCTGGTCGACGCCGGCGCGCCAGGCGTAGGGTCCGTCCTGGCCGAAGCCGGAGATCGAGCCGTAGACGATGCGCGGGTTGCGCGCGCGGCAGGCGTCGTAGTCGATGCCGAGGCGCCGCTTGACGTCGGCACGGTAGTTCTCGACGACGACATCGGCGCGCTCGACGAGGGTGAGAAAGATCTCGACGGCCTCGGGCTCCTTGAGATTCAGGGTGAGGGAGCGCTTGTTGCGGTGCAGATTGAGGAAGTCGGAGGACTCGCGCCCTCCAGTCATGCCCTCGCCTTCTTCGGGCTGTTCGATCTTGAGCACGTCGGCGCCCCAGTCGCCGAGTTGCCGCGTCGCAGTGGGGCCGGCGCGAGCGCGGGTGAGGTCGAGGACGAAGAGATGGTCGAGGGGGAGGTAGGTCATGGGGGGTAGGATACGCGCTGGCGCGGTCACCCTGACCCCAAAGAGCGACGCGGATCATGCACCACATCGAGTTCGAGCCTCAGGCACTAGAGCAGATGGAGGAGCGAGAAGTTGATCTGGAGGCGGTGGAACTGACAGTGCAGGAACCCGACCAGACACGACCCGCCATCAGACGGCGCGAACCTTGTACGATTCACCTGCGGATGATCGGCGCACGAACCTGCAAGGTCTACGTCAGGGACGGTTCAGATCCGCCGCGAGTCGCCACTGTCGACTGGCATGGCGAGTAACGGAGCCGATGATGACTGCGTCAGTGAAGTTCAATGACGTGGGCGACATACTCTATGTGCGCCTGCGCGCCGGAAAGATTGCGACCACGAGGACGTTCGGCGACGATCGCTTGGTTGATGTTGACGCCAACGGTGCTGTTTTGGGAGTCGAATTCATCAGGATCGACGGCCGGCTAGACCTTCGTGGTTTACCTGACGAAGCGGACTTGCTCTCCGTGATCAAGGAGCAGGGACCCTCTGATCTGGAAGTCTTGACTGAACTGGTGCGGACCTAACTCGACGCCGATGTGCGTTCAGGCTGGGACCGGGACTGGATCGGTGAGTTCGGATGCGTAGCGTTCGTCGACGTTGTCGCTGAGGAGGCCCTGGGCGGTCCATTGGGCGAGGCGCTCGGCGATGCGGGCGTTGGCCTCGAGGCGGATGGAAGCGGCGTTGTTGCGGATGTCGAGGGCTTCGGGGAGGGGTTGGTCGAGACCCTGTTCTGCTCGCTCGTGCATGGCTCGGTGGTCGTTCATGGCGTCGACCGGTTGGAAGCCCTCGCCGGCGGGCGCGTTCGTGGCCCAGTAGGTGTAGAGGGCGTTGTGGTCCCAGCTACAGGCCTCGCAGCGCCATTCCTCGAACTTGTTGAAGGCCTTGTGCGGCGCGTGGCGGTTGGAGCGCTCGATGCGCAGTGCGTCATCGACGATCTCGCTGGCGAAAAAGTCGTGCTCGCCTGAACCGCTGCAACCCTGCGACTTCCAGACCAGGCCGTGGCTGGTGTATAGCAGGGCCATGAGGCGGTGCAGACGGTCGAGGTCGGGTTGTCGGGCGCGCCACTGATCCTCGACGTCCTCGTGGATGCGTCGGAGGTAGCGGAGTTCGTTGAGCGATTCCTGGCTTCTCATGGGTTGGATCCAGTCGTGCAGGGTCTCAGGCTAGAGGGTCGAGATCTGCGAGGAGGCGGACGCGCGGAAACCGTTCTCGTGCGGCGCGCTGGAAACGTTCGTCAGCGGTCCAGAGTTCGCAGTCAAGGGACTCGGCCAAGGCCAGGTAGATGGAATCGTAGACAGCACCCTGATCGAGTTGGCGGGCGAGTTCTATCGCTCGTGGATAGAACGCAAAGGCGTGATGAAACTCGATCCCGGTTGACCTGAGTCGTCGAATCAGCGCTGTTGCCGCGCTCACCTCTAAACGGTCACGCCGGACTCGCTGATGCAAGGTGTTGGAGGTCTCACCAAGAAGCGTGTAGGGGGCAGTGACTCGGACCGAGTCGCGGCTCCACTGATTCGCAAGCGCGGACGCTGTGTTGGAGTCGTGTTCGCGAATCAACCACTTGACTGCGATGTTGGCATCAACAACGACAGTCACCGCCACTCGTCCAGTTGCTTCGTTCGTTCTTCACGAGCTTCGCGAATCAGATCGACTGAGTTGCCTGGGAACACTCGATCGCCCAGCAGCTCGTCGCGGAATGCGAGCAGACCATCGATGTCGAACGGCTTACCACCACTGACGCGCGCTTCTGTGGCCGTGCTGAGGTCGCGCTCGATGACGCTACGGCAGTACGAAGGCACGTCCATGCCCTCGCTCTCAGCCGCCTCACACAGGCTCCGGTGGAGTTCGGCGTCGAGGTTGATTGTGACAGGTCGGCGGTCGGGAGCAGACATGCAGATCTCGCAAACTGAGTACTTGACGCCCAGACTATCGCGGTTAGTCCGGCAAGTGGCCTTACTCGCCCTTGAACTCGGGTTGGCGGCCTTCGGCGAAGGCTCGGGGGCCTTCCTTGGAGTCGGCGGTTTGGCCGACGATCCAGCGGAGGGAGCCTCCGAAGCGGTTGGCCTGGGCGAGGGTCATGTCTGCCTGGGCGTTGATCAGCTCTTTCATCGCGCGGACGGCGATGGGGGCGTAGCCGGCGACCTGGGCGGCCATCTCCTGGGCGGTCGGGAGGAGCTGTTCCTGGGGGACGAGGCGGGAGATGACGCCCCACTGCAGGGCCTCCTCCATGCTCAGGCGTCGGCCGAGGTAGAGCATTTCGTTGGCGTAAGCCTGGGGGATGGCGCGGGGCAGGCGCATCGGGCCGCCGGCGAGTGGGAAGAAGCCGAGGGTGATCTCTGGCAGTCCGAGGCGGGCGCGGGCATTTTCGGCGCCGATGCGCAGGTCGCAGACCAGGGCGATCTCGAATCCTCCGCCGAGGGCGTGGCCGTTGATCGCGGCGATCAGCGGCTTCTTGGCGTCGAACTCGTCGAAGCGGTCGGCGACGTTTGTGGGGAAGTGTCCCGCCGGGCCGGCGGAGGCGGCGGGTCCGTCGCCCTGGGTCAGGTCGGCGCCGGCGCAGAAGGCGCGGTCGCCGGCACCGGTTATCACGGCCGAGCGAATCTCGTCGTTGTTGCGGACCTCGACCAACGACTCGATCAACTGCGAGCCAAGAGCGCTGTTGATCGTGTTCATCTTGTCGGGTCGGTTGAGTGTGATCGTAGCGACTCGCTCGGACACATCGAAGAGGACTTCATCGGCCATCGGGGACACTCCTCGCAGCGTGATCTGTTGGTTCGCGAATACGGACTGGATGAGGGCAGGATAAGGGCAGCGCCCGTATCATCTAGCCGAAACCGAGCGGGAGAGGAGCAGGCATGGCCGACTCACCACTGGAGGCATTGGCGGCGTTTGCCGAGTCGTTAGGCGCACCCGCGAACCAGGCGGATCTTGCGGACCTGGAACGCGCGCTGCCGATCATGACGCGAACATTGAAAAACGCTCTGCGCAGCGAACCGTTGCCCGATTTGGGCGAGACCGAGCCGGCATTTGGCTTGCGATTCGACATCGGCGAACTGCGCGACGGTGAGGAGGGCTGAGATGGACCATCGCGAGCCGTATGAACTCTCGATCGTAGAAGCGGGCGTCGCCTTGCGAGACGGATCGCTAACTTCGACAGCGCTGACCGAGTCGGTGTTGTCGCGGCTGGAAGCGACCGAGCCGCTGCTCAACGCGTACATCACGGTCACGGAGGAGCTAGCGCGCGAGCAGGCATCGGCGGCGGACGATCTGCTACGGGACGGGCGCGACCTGGGTCCGTTGCACGGGATTCCGGTGGCGCTGAAGGACCTGGTCGACACGGCGGGGATTCCCACCACAGGCGGCGGCGGATTCCTGCGCGACCGCGTGCCCGACTCCGACGCGGTGGTCTACACGAAACTCAAGGAAGCCGGCGCGGTGATGCCGGGCAAGCTGAATCTGCATGAGTTCGCCTTTGGGACGACCAGCGCCAATCCGCACTACGGCCCGGTCTGCAACCCGTGGGACGTGTCGCGGACGCCGGGCGGTTCGAGCGGTGGCTCGGGGGCATCGGTGGCGGTGGGTTCGTCGCTTGGGGCGCTGGGCTCGGACACGGGCGGCAGCATCCGCATTCCGGCCAGCCTGTGCGGCGTGACCGGTCTGATGGGGACGTACGGACGGGTGTCGCGGCGGGGCGTATTGCCGCTCTCATGGACTCTGGACCATGTCGGCCCATTGACAAAGACAGTCGAGGACGCGGGGCTGGTGCTGAACGCGATCGCGGGCTACGACGCTGCAGATCCGGGCAGTGCCGACGTGCCGGTTGGCGACTGCACCGAGACGCTGGTTGAGGGGGTGGACGGGATCCGGATAGGCATTCCGCGGCAGATGCTCTGGCAGGGCTGTGAGGAGGACGTGGTTGAGCACTGCGAGATCGCGGTCGATCACCTGCGCAGCATGGGCGCGACCGTGACCGAGGTCGAGATGCCGCTGCAGACGGGCCGTCCGCGCGGACTGACGATCATCGCCGAGGCGGCCGCCTATCACGAGAAGTGGCTGCGCGAGCGGCGGGACGAGTACGGCGACATTCTCGAGCGGGTCGAGGCGGGTCTGGCGGTCTCGGCGGTGGAGTACATCAACGATCAGCGAGTGCGGCGCAAGTTCATCGATGAGACCGTCGAGGTCTTGCAGGAGGTGGACGTGCTGATCTCGCCGACTTGCTCGAGGACGGCTCCGCTGATTGAGGACGGCGACCCGACGGCGGAGCTGGCTCGGTTGACGGCGCCTTACGACGTGACGGGGATTCCTGCGATCTCGATTCCCTGCGGATACGACCGCAACGGGATGCCGATCGGCTTGATGATCGGCGGCCGGCACTTCGACGAGGCGACGGTCTGTCGGGTGGCGCACGCGTATGAGCAGTCGACGGACTGGATTATGCAGCGTCCGGAGCTTGAGGTCTAGCGGGGAGGTAGGAACAGCGGCCCCTCGACTGCTGGGTGCCCCCCTCTGCCTTCGGTATCTCCCCCCGCTTGCGCGGGGGGAGAAGGGATTCTAAAGACCGGTGAGGAACGAGGTGAGGGCTTCTGCGACTGCATCGGACTGCTCGACGACCAAGGCGTGGCCGGCGTTGGGGATGAGTTTGGCTTCTGCGCCGGCGGCGGCGGCTAGGAGTTGGGCGTGGTCGGGGACGACGAGGACGTCTTCTTCTCCGTGCAATACGAGCATAGGAATGCCGAGCGTCTTGAGGCGCTCGATCGGGTCGAAGACGAGGGCAGACTGGAGCGGGCCGAGGGTGGCGATCATCGGCGCGCCCTTGCTGCGCTTCTCGACGGCCTGGTCGAGCATGTCGGGGTGTTCGTCGATGAAGTCGGTGGCGAAGAGGATGTCCATCATCGCGGCCGCGGCCTGGGGGACGGGGAGCTGCGCTCCGCGCATCATGTGCTGCATAGACTCGGGCGGCGTGGGCGGTCCAGTGGGTCCTGCGGAGGTGGCGCAGGTGACGATGCCGCGCACCGACTCGGGAGCGGCGAAGGCGGCGGCCATGGCGACGGTGCCGCCGAGCGAGTTGCCGATCAGGACAGCGGGCCCGTTGTCGAGCGCTTCGATCAGGTTGACGGCGTCCTCGGCGAACTGAGCGACGGTGTAACCCTCGGTCGGTTGGTCGGACTCGCCGATTCCGCGCTGGTCGTAGCGGACGACCCGGTAGGAGTCGGACAGGACATCGGCGACCGGCGCCCACTGGTCCATATCCATCATGCCGCCGGCGATCAGGACAACGAGGGGACCGTCGCCCTGGTCGGCGACATCGAGGGAGAGGTCGGAGGCGATCTGTAGTCGGGTCATGGCGGAGATCGTAGCGCAGGTATATTCCGGGTCATGGCAGAGGACTATGCGGTTCACGTAGTGCGAGTGATCGACGGTGATTCGGTCAAGGTGCGGCTGCCTGGTGGTGACGAGTACTCCGTGCGCATGTACGGGATCGACGCGCCGGAGAAAGACCAGCGGTCGGGTCGTGATTCGCACGACTACCTGAGGCGCGTGGTGCAAAGCCGTCGCGAGTGGCGGCTCCGAGTAGTGGATGTCGACCGCTACCAGCGGCTGGTCGGGGTTCTGTATCCGGAGGGCGGGTCGGTTCGGGATTCAGCCAATCACGCGATGGTGGAGTCTGGACTGGCCTACTGGTACCGGGAGTACGGAGGCGAGGAGCTTGGCTTCGACGACTCGGAGCGGTATGCCAGGCGCGAGCGCGCGGGCGTCTGGGGGCAACAGGGATCAGTCAAGCCGTGGGATTATCGACGGGCGAAGCGTGCGCAGCAGAAGCAGCGCCGCGAGGCGGCGGAGTCGCCGTGGCTGATCCTGATCGGCGGGGTGTTCAAGCTGGTCGGGGCGATCTTCGTTGCGATGCTGAAGGCATCCACGTCAAGCTCGGGTGGTCGCAGGAGACGGCGTCGGCGTCGAGGGTGGTAGCTGCCTATCGTCGGTGCTGTGGACAGAGATCGGGCTGGCTGAGCAACCTGTCTCGCTGACGCCTTGCATTTCTGCTCTCTCCGAGGGGCAAGAGTCGGCCTCTGGGTTGCAGTAGCGAGCTGTCGCGGAAGTCGACACCCAGATCTTGGTCGTTTGAGTAAAGGAGTCTGGCTCCACCAACCTGTGCGAGCGCGATGATGTGCTCGTCGTCCGACTGGCAGGCGTCCGCGACGAGCAACTCTCGCATCAAGTCTTCTACCGCCTCGTCGCTCACACTCTGCAAGCGTCCATCCAATGCTGCATCGACGGCCCACTCGCGGAACGCATCCGAACGATCCAGCTCCTGACGCAGCTTGCCTCCGATTGCCAATCTGCATTGCTTCGTCAGCATCCAGGCGCGGAATTGCTCGGCAGCAGGATCTGGCCTGCGATTGAACACTTCACCAAGCAAGTTGGCGTCCAGGATGGCGCACATCGTTACAGGCCCAGGGACCTGCGTGACTCGAGGCGGAAGAACTCTCGATACGAATCGGGTGCTCCGCAGATGTTGCCTTGTTCGTCGATGGTGATCTCGTGGATGCGCACGTCTTGGTCTTGGCGCTCGAAGTAAAGTATGAGGACATCCTGAGGCTGCAGCGCTGTTGATTGATCCCTGACATCCATTCGTATCCGATTCATCAAATGGTCGCTGTGTGTTTCCACGATGAGTTGGCGTCCCTGGGCTGCGACCTCGCAAAACAGACTGCCCAGCTCCGCTTGTGCACTCGGATGCAAGTGAACTTCTGGTTGTTGGACCAGATATTGAGGAGCAGCGTCAGCCTGAAGTAACTCAGTCACTATTGGCAGAACTTGACTCACGCCGTAACCCACGTCGACCAAGTTACGGAACGGCGTTTCTGTTTCGGCGTCGCCTCTACGAAACTGAAGCTGCAACGGAGAGCCTGCCTCCGCATCAGAAGGCCGGACCTCGATTTCGTCGAACAAGTCTGCGGAGCGACCGAAGGCTTCGATGCGTTCCTTCAAAGGCATCCAATTCGGATCTTGTCTGCGCACTAAGTCTGCTAGGTATGACGGTACGTGAGACCCTTCCGAGCTATAGCGGGTTGCGGATGGATTGTATGTCCGCTGAGGAGCCGATCTGACGGGGGCGGCAGCAAGAGATCGCTCACTAGTCCCGTCTTGCGCAAAGCGAGCGCGATAGCGGATGTCGAGCTGAGAAAGCTGCCATGCGTCGAGGGTACTCAGTGTTGGAGAGTCATCGACAGCTTCAAACACCGGGCCTACGATTTTGGCAAGCTCTTCTCGTGGGCTTGCTGCGTAGGTGAGTCTAAGAAACGTACCGAAGGAACCAAACTCGCCGCCCTCGATTCTCAAGCCCCACTGCCCTCGCCTTGTGCCGAGTTTCACCTCATACAGTGTGTCACTTACACCTAATCGTTCTAGAATCGAGACCTCTCTAGTGGCCACACGTTGACTACAGAGCGAAGGAGTCGTGCCACTAGTCGGTCGACCGAATAAGAAATCCACGCTCAATGGCTCGACTTCGGAGATTGGTGGGGACTCCTCTGTTGGTTCCCAAATCAGCGTTGTTGACAGACCAGCAGAAAAGGCATCTTCTGCTGCAATCATTGCTTTCTGCTTGTACGCGATTTCGTCGAAACTCCCTAGATCAAACGGGGCTTGTTTGAAGGTAGGAGTGTGGCCGTTCAACACGAGTTCGGTCAGTGCATGAACTAGAGCCAAGAACGAGGTCTTGCCAGTGCTGTTTTCGCCAACCAACAGGGTGAGCGGGGCTAGCTTCACCGTCTGCCTCTCTCGGAAGCAGCGGAAGTTCTCGAGGGTGACGCTATCCATGACTGGCATAGGATTAGCGTACCTAGCTCGTGACGGCGCCGCGTTCGGCTCCGGAGACGAGGGTGGCGTACTTGGCGAAGACTCCGTTGGCGTAGTTGGGGGTTGGGGGTGACCAGTTGGCTCGGCGGCGGGCGAGCTCGGCTTCGTCGACATCGAGGTTGAGCTGGCGGTTGGCGATGTCGAGGGTGATTTGATCTCCCTCTTCGACCAGGGCGATGGGCCCGCCGACGAATGCCTCGGGGGCGACGTGGCCGGCCATCAGGCCTCGCGTGGCGCCGGAGAAGCGGCCGTCGGTGAGCAGGGCGACGGATTCTCCCAGACCGGCGCCGACGATTGCGGCGGTGACGCCGAGCATTTCCCTCATGCCTGGGCCGCCTTTGGGTCCCTCGTAGCGGATGACGACGATGTCGCCGGCGTTGATCCGGTTGTGGGTGACGGCGTCCATGGCGTCTTCTTCGCGCTCGAATACGCGGGCGGGACCGGTCTGGAGCTGTCGCTCGTAGCCGGCGACCTTGACGACGCAACCCTCGGGCGCGAGCGAACCTTTGAGGATGACCAGTCCGCCCGTCTCCTTGAGCGCCTGGTCGACGGGCAAGATGACGTCCTGCCCGGGCGTCTCTTCTGCGCCTGAGGCAGCTTCGGCGATGGTCTGTCCGGTGACGGTTGCGGCGTCGCCGTGGAGCTTGCCGCCTTCGAGCAGGCGCTTGGCCAGTAGCGGGGTGCCGCCGGCGCGGTCCATGTCGAGCGCGACGTAGCGGCCGCCCGGTCGGAGGTCGCCGATTAACGGGGTGCGCTCGGAGATTTTGTCGAAGTCGTCGATGCTGAGTTCGACACCGGCTTCGCGGGCGAGGGCGAGCAGGTGGAGGACGACGTTGGTCGAGCCGCCGGTCGAGGCGGCGCAGGCGATGCCGTTCTCGAAGGCTTCGCGGGTGAGGATGTCGCGCGGCTTGAGGCCGCGGCGGAGGACATCCATGACGAGCTGACCGGCGGCTTCGCCGACGTTGTGTTTGCGCGGGTCGGTGGCGCCGACGGTGGCGGAGCCCATCGGCGAGAGGCCGAGGAACTCGAGCGTGGTGGCCATGGTGTTGGCGGTGTATTGCGCGCCGCATGCGCCTGCCCCGGGGCAGGCGTTGAGCGCGACCTGGTGCAGCTCGTGGTCGTCGATCGTGCCGGCAGAGTGCTGGCCGACGGCCTCGAAGACGTCCTGGATGGTGAGGTCGCGGCCGTCGTGGTGGCGTCCGGGGGCGATCGAGCCGGAGTAGAGCGCGACCGAGGGGATGTTGATCCGGGCCATTGCCATGGCGGCAGCGGGGATGGTCTTGTCGCAGCCGCAGATCACAACGGCCGCGTCGAAGGCGTAGCCGACGGCGCAGAGCTCGATTGAGTCTGTGATGATCTCGCGCGAGACGAGCGAAGCCTTCATGCCCTCGGTGCCCATCGTGATGCCGTCGGAGATCGAGACGGTGTTGACTTCCATCGGCGTGCCGCCGGCCTCGCGGATGCCGCGCATCACGTCCTGGGCGAGCTCGCGGTGCGAGAAGTTGCAGGGCATGGTGCCGATCCAGTTGTGGGCGACCATGACTAGCGGTTTGGAAAGAGCCTCGTCGTCGAAGCCGACGGAGTAGAGCTGTGAGCGCGCGGCGGCGCGGCTGGGTCCGTCGACGAGGACGCTGGATCGTTCGCGAAGGTGGTCTTGAGAGGTCATTGGCGCTGCCTGCTTCGGCTGAGTCGGTTGGCTTGCTCGCGGTTAGCGTACCCTCAGGGCTGGTCAAGAACGTTCGTCAAGCCGTACCATGCGGTGGATTGAGCGATTCAGGCGGTAGCTGATGAGTCAACAGGCCCCGAGCCGTTCCCCAACGCTGCGGAAACCTGCGCAGCCGGGTTGGCTGTTGCGCATATTCCCAGCCCTGGAATATCTCGAGTACCGCCGTATGTTCTACGCGGCGGGGCTCTCTTCGGTTTCTCTGTGGGCGATGATCGTCGCTAGTGGCTGGCTGGGCTATGAGCTGACCGGCAATCCATCGGGCACCGGGATTGTCACCTTTGCGGCGATTTTTCCGTGGGTGCTGGCGCCGTTCGCAGGCGCGCTGGCGGACCGCTTCGATCGTGCCAGGATCGTGATCATCTGCCGCTGCGGGGCGGCATTGTGCGCGCTCGGACTTGCCTTCCTGGCGTTCAGCGGTCAGTTGACGATTTGGAATCTGGTAATCATCACGTTGATCTCGGGCATCATTCGCTCGGGAGAGATGCCGGCGCTGCAGGCGCTGTTGCCGAACACGGTCAAGCTGCATGCCTTGTTGAGCGCGGTCACGATGGCCTCGATGATGCAGTTCGGGTCCAAGGTGATTGGCCCGGTTGCGGGTCCAGTTCTGCAGGCATTCGGCGCCGAGTGGGTGTTCGTTGGGGCGGCGTTGTTCCTGATGCTGTCGATTCTGCAAATGACCCGGATGACCACTCGATCGACGGGCGGCATCGCGGGTCACACGGGCGGACTACTTCGCGACACCGTTAGTCATATCCGCGATGGATTGCGCTATCTCGGTCGTACGCCGTCGGTGCGGTTGATGATCATCATGGTCTCGTTGCACTGCATGTTCACGATGGCCTTCGACTTCTCGCTGTTGCCGGCCTACGCAGACCTGATCCTGGGCGGTGGGCAGTCGGAGTACGGATACCTGCTGATGGCGCTCGGCAGTGGTGCGCTGGTTTCGTCGGTGGGATTGTCGATGTTGCCGATTGGCGCCATCCGCGGGCGCGTTTTCATCGTCGCGGGGATTGTTTCTGGGCTTTCCCTGGTCTGGGTCGGATTGGTGGATTCGTTGCTGATGGCGTTGATCGGAAGCGTGATTGCGGGGGCAAGTCAGGCGATGTTCATGGTCCTGACCAGCGCCATGATCCAGGCTGTTCTGCCCGACGCCGTGCGTGGTCGCGTGATGAGCCTCTACATGATGTTCGCGGGAGGGATCATGGCAGTGATGATCCTGGTCAATGGGCTGGCGGCGGATTACATCAGCATTCGTCTGCTGTTGGTTGGGCCCGGCTTTGTTTTCGCTGCGATCATGCTTGCCGCGTTGGTCCTACCAGGGATCCGGTCAGTGATTCGCAACGGCGAACTTGTTGAGGAGGGTCGGCGGATGGCGCGTGAGGTTGCTCGGCAAGCGGCGGCGACGGCCTCCGCTGCGCTGCGGCCCGTGGTCCTGGCGTCGCGTCCGGCGCCTCAGCGGAGCGTGGTCGAGGAGCGGCTGGGCAGCGGCGGCGACTAACCTGCAGTGCCGAGCAGGCGGCCAGACGCCGCCGCGTGGTCAGTGGGAGAGCGGAGTCAATCGATGTCGCAATCGGGGAGTATGGAGCCGGGGACGCAGCAGCCCGGGCGCATGCTGCGGATATTCCCGGCGATGGAGTCCGTCGAGTACCGCAAACTGTTCTACTCGGCGGGACTCTCGGCGGTGTCCCTGTGGGCGCTGATTACGGCTCGGGGATGGCTCGCGGGGGAGTTGGCCGATGCCAACTGGGCGGTCGGCGTCGTCTACTTCGCGGCGATTGGTCCCTGGGTTCTGGCTCCAATCGGAGGCGCCTTCGCCGATCGGTTCGATCGGGCGCGGGTGGTGATGATCTGTCGGCTCGGGGCGGCTGTGCTGGCCGCACTGCTGGCGTTGCTGGCGTTCACCGATCAGATCTCCCTGTGGAATCTAATCCTGATCACGTTCCTGTCCGGTGTGATTCGCTCGGGCGAGATGCCGGCGCAGGCCGCGTTGTTGCCCAACACGGTCAAGATGGCGGCGCTGCTGTCGGCGATCACGTTGGCGTCGATGATGCAGTTCGGATCGCGGGTGATCGGCCCGGTCGCCGGTCCGGTGATGAAGGAACTTGGTCCGGAATGGGTGTTCGCCGGTGCTGCGGTGCTGCTGTTGATCTCGGTCTGGCAGTTGACGCGCATCACGGTTCGCTCGACCGGCGGAATCGTCGGCGGCTCGACTCACTTCAGCGGCATTCTCGTCGATGCAGCAGCCCACGTACGCGAAGGATTGCGTTACCTGGGTGTGGCCAAAGGCGTGCGGATGCTGATTGCACTGACCGCTGTCCACTGCATGCTGGCGATGTCGTTCGATGCCCTCCTTCGCGCCTTTGCAGTTGACGTTCTGCTCGGAAGCGAGAGCGAATTCGGTTACCTGCTGATGGGTGTCGGGGGCGGAGCGCTGGTGGCCACTATCGCGTTGTCGATGGTGCCCGATGGTCCAATCCGCGGTCGACTGATGCTCTTTACAGGAGTCGCCAGCGGCCTCTCACTGCCCGTCCTTGGACTGGCGGGCACACTGCCAATCGCGATTCTCGGAGCGGCCCTTGCGGGATCGAGCCAGGCGATGTTCATGGCGCTCAGTTCCGTGATGATTCAATCGGTGGTGCCGGACGCGATCCGCGGTCGCGTGATGTCGCTATACGCGATGTTCGCCGGGGGCATCATGGCGCTGATGATCCTGGTCAACGGATTAGCGGCGGACTTCATCAACGTACGGTTCCTGCTGGTCGTGCCGGGAATTCTGTTTGCGATTGCGCTCATCCTCTGGGCGCTGGGCATGCCACGGTTGCGGGCGACACTGCGTCACGGCGGGTTGGTTGAGGAGAGTCGGATTCGAGCAGCTACGGTCGCTGCGGCAGAGCGAGCCTCAGCGGCGGCAGCGCATGCGGTGCAGGCAGTCAACGCGATGGCGACACGTCAGGCTCCGCAGCACTCAGCGGCAGAGCGTCTAGGAACCGGAGCGGGTGGTGGTGGCGCGGGCGGCGGAGGCGGAGGCGGGTAAACGGCGGTCGCGCCGGCGTAGGTGGCGGGCGAGCGGACTCCTGCGTGAAGCGGGAATCGAGATGCGTTAGTCGGCGCCGATGCGGAGGATTTGGCCAATGGTCATGCGCATGTAGAGGGCGACGATGATGCCGATGGCGCCGAGGAAGACGAGGCCGAGCACGCTGTAAGCGCCGCCGATGGTGGCCCAGTCGGTGACGGTGACGAAGGGCGGCAGGACGGTCTCGCCGGTCTCGACGAAGCCGACGAACTCGAGCATCATCGTGCCGAGCTGGAGACCGACGGCCGTGCCCAACGCCATCGAGACGGCGATGATCAGGATCTTCTCGATGCCCACGACCAGCAGCACTTGAGGTAGGGAGAAACCCACCGTTCTGAGGACCGCGAATTCACCCTGTTGTTGCTGGGCGACGAGGACGGAAGCGACGAGGAATCCCAGCGCGGCCAGCATGACGATGGCGATGAAGGTAAGGAAGAGCAGGCCTTCCCAGCCGGCGGCGACCAGCGGGTCTTCGTCCTGCAGGTTGCGGATCGCGTCGACATCGTAGGCGTCGTGGCGCCAGGGCGGTGTGACCTCGAGCCAGGTACGGAGCTGGCGCAGTCCATCGTCGCTGACCGGTTCGATCCAGACTTCGTTGGGCGCCAGAGCGCCGACCGTAGCCGGGTTGCGGTTAACGCGATAGAAGAGGTAGTCGCGGTTGGCGATGATCAGCGAGCGAGCATCCTCAGGATCCCAGGTTGGGAACAGGTCGAAGCTGCCGACGATCTCGACCGGTACATAGACGCTGGAGAGATTGAGACGAATGACGGCTCCGACATCGAGCGAGGCCTCGGTCAGGAACTCGCGGCTGACGACGACGGGAACAGGCGCATCGGGCCCGGCGAGTCGAACGCCGCGGGGCAGTCCGGTGCGGACCTGGCGGTTCCAGACGTAGCGCATGCCGAGGTCGCCGTCGTAGGCCTGTTCGGCGGTCAGGCGCGCGTCATCCGGCAGCGCGCCATCACGAGTGGTGTCGGTGAGGACAGTCCAGCGGCCCTGCTGCTCGAAGCTCTCGATGACCACACCGTTGTCGAATCCGAGATCGATGATGTTCTCGGGAAGCTCGGTCTGGGTGCTGTACTGAACCGCGTCGTAGCCGACCGTACCGGAGAAGTTGGTCGAGCCGGCTGTGCGAATCGAGATGCCGTGCAAGAGCCAGGGACCGACATGTGGGGCACCCGGTCCCTGTCGCAGATCGCCGTAGAGGAAGCGCCAGCCTTCAGCGATCTCGGCGCTGCGACCGAAGCCGCGCCCTCGCGGGAGTCCGATGAGCTGCAGGTCGCGATAGCGTCCCTGTGAGTCGACGAGGCGCAGGCTTGGGTTGATCACTCCGCTGGTGTCGGGCAGCCAGAACCAGACACCAACGAAGTTCGCCTCGGCAGGAACTCGGATCTCTTCGACCTCGAACTCGGGTCCGACGGCGCGGCTGACGAGCGAGCGGATGTCTTCGAGGGCAAAGTCCTCGCGGTACCAGAGGACGTCGGAGAAGGATTCGGGGTCAACGCCGAGAACGGTGGCGTCGGTGACATCGAGGGCGCCGCGCGAGAAGGAGGCATTGGTGCGTAGAACGATCGACGAATCGGCGACACCGGGGGCCTCGGCGAGGTCCTCCTCGATCATCTCGACGGAGGCGCCGGAGCTGCGCAGATCGGCGAGGCGCAGCTGCGCTCCGGATTGGTAGGCGGCGCGATCGTCGAATGACTTGTCCAGCGTGGCTCCGAAGGTCCCACCGAACATTCCCAGCGAGGTGGCCATGATCAGCAGCAATGCGAGGCGTCCGGGTTGGACCGGCGCTCGGGTCAGGTGCCAGAGGACCATCTGCATCGACGCGCCGCCGACGAGTCGGGCGATGCCACCGAATGCCGACAAGAGCAGTGGGAAGAGCCTGAGGAAGAGAACGGCAACGGTGACGACGAAGACGGCAGGCGCGATCAGCAGGAGCGGGTCTTGCTGGAGTCCGCCAAACAGGTCCTCGGTGACCAGGGAGCCGGACTCCTGGAGCTGGAAGAAGAGCAAGGCGCCGACGCCGACAACGACAAGGTCGAGGTAGTAGCGCTGGAAGACTGGTTTGTCTTCGGGCCTTGAGGTTGAGCGGACGTAGTGGACGACGGTGGCGCGATTGGAGCGCCAGGCGGGCCAGATTAGGGCGATGAAACTGAGCGCCGCGCCGATTGCCGCCCAGATGTACACCTCGCCGTTGAGCTCGACGCTGAGACGCGCGCCGCCGGTGAGACCTTCGAACGCGGGCGAGAAGCCGAGGAAGGCGATGGCCTCGCGGGCGACCAGCGGTCCCAATCCCATCGCCAGGGCGACGAGCAGCAGTCCTTCAAGGGTGGAGATCGACATGATGTGGCCGAGGCCAGCGCCTCGCGATTTGAGCAACGCGACCTCGGCAGACTGGCGCTCGACGACCATGGTGGAAACGAGCACGAGGTAGAAGAGCACAATGCCAACGATCTGAAGCGTCAGCACAAGCAGCGGGATCGAGGAGAAGAACTCCTTGGTCTCGTAGTCGTTGAGGACGTTGACGATTTCGGTTTCGACGCGCGCGCGCTCGATCTCCTTGGTGATGGCTTCGAAAGCGGCGCGGAACTGAATCGCGGCGAGGCCGGCCTCATCGGCGTCGAAGGCGGCGCGGTCGATCTGCGCGTACACCTCGAGCCGGGAGCGGAGTTCCGGCATGTAGCCGGCCATGGCGTTGACGATCGTCTCGCGTGGAGCAAAGAAAGCGAAAGCGTCGGTCTTGTCGACTGGTACCTGGAAGTGGTCGCGTCGGACGCCCCAGTAACGCTCGTTGTAGTCGATAGGACGGACCAGTCCAACCAGGCGAACACGGATCGGCAGCGCGTCATCGCGCCAGGAAGCGTGGATGTCGCGGGTCTCGCCAAGGCTGAAGTTGCCGGATGCGGCGGCTTCGGTGCCCAGGGCGACATCAATGACGGGCGGCTCCTGCGGGGTGGCCGGCGGCGCAGGTTCGGGCCACACGCCGTCGACCAGTTCAATGCGCTCGCGGATGCCTTCAAACCAGAGCACGCGGGCGCGATCGCGAGGGTCCTCGTCCGGCGGGATGCCGCCGACCTCGGTCATGAAGAAGGTCGCGGAGGTAAGCGACTTCTTGACGTCGGAGATGTACTCGGATGGGATGCGGAGCCGGCGATCGATGACGTCGAAGGAGTTCTCGGCCAGTCCCCCTGAGATTCCGTGAGCGGCGTTGAGGATGCGCACATCGAGTTCGGCATCGGAGACGCGTCGGAGATCGGTCTGTAGTCCCAGGTCCTGAAGGGCGTTGCGGTAGATCGAAGTCGAGGACATCAGCGCGACCGCGAGAATCACGCCGATGGCGACGGCGGCCATCAGGCGTCGATTGCCGTTGAGGCGTCGCACTGCGATGCGGAACGCGGTGGGAAGGGAGCTGAAGATGCCGCCCATACTGCCTGCTACCGCCTCGCCTGGCTCAGTCCCTGCAGGTGGTCACCGGTCGTCAAGACGTTCGCGCGAATTGGCACGCGAGGGGTATGTTCGACCGCGTCGCCTACGTAGACTACTAGGGCTTGCCGAAGAGTCAGTAGAACCGTAATCGACCGCCATGTCGTCTGGACGGGGTGGCGAGAGCAACGAAAGTGGCGGGGGTGTCGGGTGGAGTCGTTCGGTGCTGTCCTGGGATTCGTCCTGCGCCGGATGAGGGATAGCTGGCGGCTGCAGATAGTGATCGCGGTCGGGATCCTGGTGTCCGCCGTGCTGATGTCGTCGACCACGATCTACACGCGGGCGGTCTCGGACCTGTCACTCACCGTAAGCCTGCGGGAGGATCTGACCGAGCGTCGGCAGATGCTGACCAGCCTCTGGAATCTGCCCATGGCTGGAGGACCGAACGAGTCGGCTCGCGCCTATGCCGAAGAGTCGATTGATGAACGCTTCGGCGAGCTCGAGTCGCAGCAGTTGCGCTATCAGAGGACGGTGGCGACAGGGATCGATCTGCCGTTGCGTCAGGGGCAGATCTTCCCTCCGACCGCGTACTTCGCGGCGTTGGACGGAGCGGATGCACACGTAACGATCGTTGAGGGTCGCTACCCGGAGCCGGCCTCGGTTTCGTCGGAGGCTGGATTGTCGGGACGGATTGAAGTGGCGATGCCGGTTGGCGCGGCCCGCGCGTACGGTGTCGGAGTTGGTACCAGGTTGCACATTGTCGACGGCTGGGATGAGTGTGATCGCGAGCCGGATCCGCCGCCCGGCGGTCCGCCGCCGCCACCGCGCCCTCCCTGCGAAGCCACCATGCTGATTCAGCGCTTGATTCCCGTTGAAATCACGGGACTGATCGAGCCCGACGATGTCGAGAGCGCCTTCTGGCAGCGGGTGCCGCGCGAGATCACGTACGGCGTCTACCGGAGTCCGCCGCGTCCGCAGACGGTGTCCCTGATCGTTCCGTCGCAGACGCTGGACGAGGCGATGCCGCTGGTGATGAGCGGCTACCTGGTCAGCACGACGTGGATCTCGGAGATCGACACGGACCAGCTCAACGTCGCCATGCTGGACGAGACGCGCGCGTCGTTCGACCTGCTGCGTGAGGACTTGCGATCAGTTGGCGGCGCCGTGCGATCGCCGATTGAGGCCCGACTGGAGACGTTCGTCAAGGACTTGAACTTCACGCAGGTTCCGATTCTGATGCTGTTGGCCCAGGTCGTGGGCATCGCGCTGTTCTACGTGGTCATCGTTTCGGGCGTGCAGGTGGCGGAGCGTCGCGAGGAACTGTTCTCGATGCGCTCGCGAGGCGCCTCGATCTGGCAGGTGATTTCGCACACGGCGATAGAAGGGGTGCTGCTCGCGATCGTCGCAGCGGCAATCGGGCCGCTGATCGCGATCGGCGTGATCGGCTTGCTTGGCTACACGCCGGTGTTTGAGCCGCTGACGGGCGGCACTACGATCCCGACCACACTGACCGATACGGCGTTCCTGCTCTCGGCGTCGGGTGCAATCGTTGCGGTGCTATTCACGCTTGCGCCGCTAGTGATTGCGAGTCGGACACGGGTGTTGTCGGAGCGACTGCGAGGAGTGTCGCGTCCAGCCGGTCCGAACGCGCTGCAGCGTTACTTCCTTGATGTTGCGCTGGTGTTGGTGGCGATCGGTCTGATCTTCGAGGCCGATCTCAAGGGCACGGTGTTCGAACGCAACAGCGTAGGTGGCCTGTCGGCGGATCCCTTGCTGTTGAGCACGCCGATCCTGTTCGCGTTAGCGGCGACGCTGGTGATCTTGCGCTTTCTGCCGTACATCTATCGACTCTTCGCCTGGCTGACCTATGATCGATTCCCGCTGTCGATTGCGTCGACGCTGCGCTATGTGAGTCGCACGGTCGGACCTGCGGCGAGGCTGACGATACTCCTGATGCTGGGCGCTGCTCTGGGCACCTTCGCGGCCTCATACGCCGACACCGTTGAGCGCTCGCTTGAGGAGCGAATCGAATACGACAACGGCGTGGAGTTTCGGGTCTCACTCGGCGAGAGTGGCTACACGACGGCGCCGGGAGTGCGTCGTCGGCTGGGACCGATTGAGGGCGTCGAACAGATCGCCGCGGTGCACCGGGGCAAGGTGTCGGCCGGACGGAGTGTAGGCACGACTTCGAGCGTGACGATGCTCGGTCTCGAACCGCGGGCAGCGGTGGAAATGATGTGGTTCCGCGAGGACCTGTCGCTGCTGAGCTTCGAGGAGCTGATCGCCGCGATTGACGTACCGCCTGTGGGACGAGGAGTGCCAATCCCGGCGGAGACCGAAACGCTGCGTGTCTGGGTGCGTGTGGGACCGGGGGAGACGGATCAGTCGCTCTGGATCCGTGTCCGCGACGGGGATGGTCGGTACTTCACCGGAGGTGGACTGGAAATGCCTCCCAAGGACACGCCATGGACTGCCATGGATATCGATTTCCAGTCGGAGATCATCGGGTTAGGAGCGACCGCGCCGTTCACGTTGCACTCACTGGTGATGAGCGAGCCTCAAGGGCTGTTTGCTTCTGAACCGTCGACGATTTACTTCGACGCGGTAACGGCGATCCAGCCGGATGGCCGGGAGCTAATCATCGAAGACTTTGAGAATCTCGGCTGGGTGGAGTACATCCAGCGACGCGGATCGGGTGACGAGATCGAGTTTGAAGAGGACGCGGATGCGGTGTCGGGCGAGCAGGTCATGGCGTTCTACCCGGGCATCGGCCAGTCGCCCGGACTGAGAGCCGCGCACTTCGCCGATCCGGCGTTCTGCAGCAACGTGCGTTGCACGATTCCGACGATAGTGAGCGAGGACTTCGCCGAGCGGCAGCGGCTTGAGCTTGGCGATCGCTATACGTTGCGCACTGATTCGATGATCCTCAGCGCGCGTGTCGCCAGCATCGTCGAGTTGTTCCCGACGCTGCGACCGGACGAGCAGTCGTTCATCGTGGCCGACTTTGACGCGCTGTTCCACTTAGGTTCCGTGACCGGTCTGCGTCCCTCGATCTCGCCCACCGAGGCGTGGCTAGACATCTCCGACGACCCGGAGGTTCGCGCGGCGGCTCTGGAAGAGTTGAACCGTCCGCGTTACTCATTGGGGCGGATCAACGATCGTGATGGCCGCCTGGTGGATAGCGGTCGCGATCCGCTGACGACGGCGGGCGGCTCGGGCATCCTGCTGGTCGCGTTCATCGCGATCTCCGTGTTGCTGGCGCTGGCCTTCCTGGTCTCGATGGCGGTGTCGGCACGCCAACGGCGCCTGGAAATGGCCCTTTTGCGGACGGTCGGGGTGGGCAACGCAAGCATTCTGATCCAGTTGTTCCTGGAGTACGCGATCATCGTTGGAACGGGCCTGGTGCTGGGCGTTCTGCTGGGCAACCGGATATCGCTGCTGCTGCTGGCCTACCTGGAGATTGACGAAACGGGCAGGACGGTCTTGCCGCCGTTCCAGGTCGAGACCGACTGGCAGATCCTGGGGATTGCGTTTGCAGTGTTGGTCGGGGTGCTGGTGATCGGCGTGCTGGCGACGTGGCGCTGGTTCCTCAAGCTGGAGTTGAATCGCGAGCTGCGGCTGACGAACTAGCTAACCTGGTAGTGAGGAGCGGGGAAGCATGAAGTCAGCAGCGACACGTCTGCGAGCTATCGGCTCGAGAGTTATGAACAGAGTTGTCGGCGCGGAATCGGCGAAGCGTCGCGCGCTGTCCCGACGAGGAAGTCCTCAGCGACGAGTCGTCACCCAGGCGCACATGGAGGGCATCCGCTCAGGCATCCGCAGTTCTCACTTCGGCGGTTTGGGCTAGGGCCTGGTCATACTGGCCGAACACGGCCGAACACGGCCGAACACGGCCGAACCGGTTTGTCATTGCCGCGCTTGCCGCGGCAATCTCGCCGTCTTGGGTACTAACGTCAGTGTCGAACGCGGCGAGATACCCGCGGCAAGCGCGGGTATGACGGAGTTTGAGTTGCTTTACAGCCCTGTGCGAACAGACCCTAGACCGGACTGCGATTAGACTCGTCGCAGCGGGCGGCGCTTGTTGAACCAGCCTCGGACGTCAGGGGCGGCGAGGGTTGCGGCAGCGGCTGGGGTTCCCCAGGCGATGCAGGCGACTCCGCAGGTGGCGCCGGAGGCGGCGACTCCGAGCAGGGCGACGACGATCGCCATCGGCGCGAGCGCGAACCAGGGGGCGGCGGGGCTGCGCCGGCTGCGGGCGACGTGCAGCAGCATCAGGAGCAGGCCGGCGGCGGCGACGGTCGCGCAGACGATATAGAGGCCGGTGGAGTCCTGGTTAATCAGAGTGGCAACAAAGGCGGCGGCGATGCCTGAGGCGGTGAGGGTTCCGGCGAAGAGCGTCATGGGGTCATGGTAGCTGGAGGGGGAGCCCCCCTCTGCCTTCGGCATCTCCCCCCGCTTGCGCGGGGGGAGAGGGGAGCGAGCTGGTTAGCCGGTGAGGCGGCGGTAGAGGGCGGGGAGGCGGCGGGGGAGGGACTCGATGTCGGCGACGACCTCGTAGGCCATGTCCTGGCACATCTGCTTGAGGTAGTCGTGTCCGGCGCGGTCAACGGTCAGGGCGAAGGGGACCATGCCCTCTCGGCGCGCCTCGGTGAGCGCCATCTTGGTGTCGTGGATTGCGTATTCCTTCTCGGTGCGGTCGCGGCCGTAGCCGTGATCCTGCGGGCGGCCGTCGGAGAGCAGCATCAGGATCTTGACCTTGGCGTCGGTGTTTTGCAGCTTCCAGATGCAGTGACGGATGGCCGGACCCATGCGGGTCGAGCGGACCGGGGCGATCTTGTCGATGCGCTCCTTGATCCGGTCGCCGAAGGGCTCGTCCATGTCCTTGTAGACGAAGAACTCGACGTTGTCGCGGCCGTAGCCGGAGAAGCCGTAGACGCCGTACTTGTCGCCGATCGTCTCGAGAGCCTCGATCAACAGGACGGTGGCCTCTTTCTCGAGGTCGATGATCCGCTTACCCGGGTGTCGAGCGGCCTCTGCGCGTCGCTGAGCCCACCAGCTCAGGTACTTGCGCGGATCGTCGTCGAACTGATCGTCCTGACGCTGGTCGTGGTGCTTCTGGATTTCCTCGTCGGTTGAGGCGGAAACGTCGAGCAAGAACGCCACGGCGACATCGCGCTCGACCTTGTTGCGCCGGTAGAAGAGCTTGGTCTCCGAAGCGCCGCCGGCGATTTTCTCGGTGTACCACTCGATCACGGCGTCGAGGTCGTAGTCCTCGCCATCGGTCAGGCGCTTCATCTTGCGGAACATCTCGGGGCGCAGCATTTCGAACTGCTTGCGCGTTTCCTGGACAAGCTGGGTGTGCTCGTGCAACGTCTCGGTGTAGTAGTTCGCGGTGCCCGACTCGCCCCGTTGCTCCTGGACGCGGCACCAGCGCGGCTTGTAGTCGGCGGCGCGGAAGTCCCACTCGTCGTAGTAGAACGAGGCCGCCTCGACGGGCAGCTCCTCGCCGTCCTCGGCTCCAGTCGAGTCGTCGCCCATGGCCTGCTGGCCTTCCTGGCGCTCACCCTGGATCTGGTTGACTTCCTTGAGCAGGTTGTCGAGGAACATGCCCGAGGATTCGGCCAGGTCCATGTCCATCAACTCGTTGATCGAGATTTCGACGGACTTCTCCAACAGTTCCTGGAGTTGCTCCTTGGTCAGCGGGATCGGCGGGGCGTCGCCGGAGCCGGTCTCGCCCTTGAGCTTCATCAGCAACTGGACGAGTTCGGGCTTGAAGTCGCCGCGGAAGTCGATTGGGTCAGG
The DNA here is from genome assembly GCA_965211635.1 of Dehalococcoidia bacterium. Lineage (GTDB taxonomy): Bacteria > Chloroflexota > Dehalococcoidia > Bin125 > Bin125 > Bin125. Next base: position 2,357,430 of record OZ242948.1, on the reverse strand, counting down.
GCTGTCGTAAGGCCGTTCCTCCGAGCCGGGCATGAAGGGCATGAACGACTCTTCGAGTCCGGATGAGCCGGAGCCGGGCATCATGTCGGAGTCGTCGCCGGCGTCGGGATCGCCGGACATCTCCTGTTCGAAGTCCGACCAGTCCTCGGTGTCGAGCTCGACGTTGGGGACGTTGGAGAGCCATTCGTAGAGCAAGGCCGTGGCGGCGGCGCTGTCCTGGACGGTTGCGCCGTCCTGGCGGATGCGGTTGAGGATGCGCAGCGGCGTACGCAGCTCTTCGGCGAGCTCGCCCGGCCAGCGGATGCGCCCGACCTCGTCGAGCGAGGCGCGCAGCAGGTTTTCGACCATCGCCTGTCGGGCGGGCATGTTCTCGACCGGTCGGCGGCGCTCGGCGGCGGCTTGCTGGAGTCGCGAGAAGGCGCGTCGGACGCCGGCGTATTCGCGCTTGACGATGGTGTCGATACGCGTGTCCTCGACGATGGTGAAGATGTCGTGGGCGAGCCGGCGGTCTTCGAACCGGTCGAAGAACAGCTCCATGTCGGTGTGGATCTCTTCCGCCTCGCCCTCGGCGAGCGGAGCGCGTCCGTTGCCCAGGCCGTTACTTGTTCCTGCGTGACCGTTCTGCTCGGCGGCGGGGAACAGCTCGGGATCGATGTCGGACTGGTACTCGAACGAACCGAACTCAAGTCGTCCAGCCTGGTGCGTGGCGAAGACCTTATAGACGGCGAAGTTCTCGTCCTTGGTCGGGTAGCGCTCGACGTTTTCGGGCAGGTAGATGGTGGTGCCCTCGGTGGTGGGGCTGCTCTCGTCGACCCAGCCGACGCCCTTGGCGGTGAGTTCTTCGGATGCCTTAACGCCGACGTCGACGCCGGTCAGCGCCTTGCAGTACATGCGGATCAGCTCGGAGACACGGTCGAGGTCGACGCGCGAGCTGAGCGCTTCCATGACCTCTTCGCCGCGGGCGGATTCGAGGCGGAAGAAGGCCTCGCCGCCGTCGCGCGACTGCTGCAGGATCTGCAGGCCGAACTCCTGCCAGCGGGCGATGTCGTCAATGCCGAGTCGGTTGGCGACGCGGGGCGAGGACTTGAGAAACTCCATGGCTGCGTCGCCGGAGTGTCCGGCGAGCTGCTCGGAGAGTTCGAGCAGACCCTGGTGGATGTCCTTGTCGACCTCGGAGAGCGCCTGTGCGGCCTCGATGAAGTACGGATGGCCGAGTCGTCCGACCTGCATCGCCACCTGTCCGGCGAGGGAGAGATAGCGGGGGCGCTGGTCCTCGGAGACCTGGCGCAGTGCGGTCGGTCCGCGCTCGAAGTAGACCCGCGCGTCGACCCAGGCGGTGTGGGCGACGATGCCGCCGAACTCGAGGAACGGCGCGCGGTCGCCGCGGTCGAGCTGGGAGAGGACACCCGGAGCCATGCCGAGGCAGGCGGATGCGAGCTCGTAGGAGTGCGAGGCGAGCGAGTCGATCAGGTCGACCAGCAGTCGCATTTGCGAGAGCGGCAGGTGGGGAAGGATCTGTGGAGAGACATCGAAGTACTGCGCCGAGAGCGAACCGGATTTCCAGGTGCCCTTGTAGAGCGACTTGCCCTGCGCAGCCCAGTCGTTCGCTTGCGGTACCGAGAGATGCGGCAAGACCGCAGGCGAGGCGCGGAGCAAGGCGCCGGTGAGCGCCGGCGAGGTCTCCATCAGGTCAATTCCGACAGCGCACCACTCGCGCATGCGGTCGTAGGTGATCTGTTCGAGGATGGGGCCGGATGCGCGGAAATACTCGGAAGAGGCCTCCCAGCTTCGCAGCGAGTGTCGGGCGATGTCGAGTCCGTCGCGCAGCCAGTGGCCAAGCTCGTCCGGTTCCAGGATGGGCTGGACGGTTTCCAGAGCGCCCTCGAACTCTTGACCGAGGGCGGGCGGGAACTGGCGCAATCCCTCGCGGGCGTCGTCGATAAGTTGCGCGGTCATGGGCGTCTCGTTTCGCGGGGGGCGCCCCCCTCTGCCCCCACATTGAGTGCGGGGCAGGCTTTCGGCATCTCCCCCCGGAGCGGGAGAGTGATGACGGTCCTCCGTGACATCTCCCCCCGCTGCGCAGGGGCAGAGCGGATCTCAATCAGACGCTAAAGCGGATCTCGTGGATCTCGGCGTGGTCATCTGAGGTATCGAGCACAGCATAGGTCAGCACCTGTTCGGTTCCTCGCATCTCTCCGGCAGAACCCGGGTTGACGATCAGGGCGCGGCCGATTCGCTTGACCAGCGGCGCGTGGGTGTGGCCGTAGATGATGAAGTCGGCCTCTTCATCGGCCAGGCGCTGGAGCTGTGGATCATGGGGGAAGAGATAGTCGCGATACGGCGCCCAGGGCGTGGCGTGGAACATGAGCAGCTTCTTCGCCCCGATCGCTGTGCGGATTATGTAAGGCTGCTCGCGTGTCCACTCCAGAAGCGACCTGTCGACGCTGGGCGAGGCCTGGGCGCGAGCGCCGGCCTCGGAGAGCAGGATCTCTTCGTGGTTGCCGATCACATAGCGGCCGCCGAGCTGCTTGAGCCGCTCGGCGACGTCGTTGGAGAAGCGGTATTGGTAGCAGGCGTCGCCGGCGCAGAGCAACTCGTCGATGTCGCCCATCTGCTCAATGGCGCGATCAAGCGCGGCCGCGTTGCAATGGATGTCCGAGACGATACCGATCCGCACTGTGATCCGGGCCGGGTCCTAGTCCTCGAAGATCGAGGAGACAACTTCCTCGATCGAGCGTTGGACTTCGCCGTCGTCGGTCAAGGGCCAGACAATGGAAACCTGGCAGGCGCGGCGCGGTGAGACGCCTTCGGCGATCATTCGGCCGGCGTAGATCAGCAGACGGGTTGAGGCGCCTTCGGCGAGTCCGTGCTCGCGCAGGTTGCGGATCTTTTCGGCCATCTTGGCAAGGTTGAGGGCGACATCGGGGTCGCAGCCGGACTCGTGCTGGACGATTTCAGCCTCGGTCTCGCGCGGCGGGTAGTCGAACTCAACGGCGATGAAACGCTGGCGGGTCGACTGCTTGAGGTCCTTGAGCGCCGACTGGTAGCCGGGGTTAAAGGAGATCACGAGCAGGAAGCCGTCGCGGGCCTGGAGCAATTGGGACTTCTTCTCGACCGGCAGGATGCGGCGGTGGTCGGTGAGCGGGTGGATCAGGACGGTGGTGTCCTTGCGCGCTTCGACCACCTCGTCGAGGTAACAGATGGCGCCGGCCTTGACGGCGCGGGTCAAGGGGCCGTCGATCCAGACGGTCTCGTTGCCCTCGAGCAGATAGCGTCCGACGAGGTCGGAGGCGGTCAGGTCTTCGTGACAGGCGACAGTCACGAGGGGCAGGTTGGACTCATCCTCGATCTCGGTCCGTCCGTCGCGGACGACGGCCAGCGGGCGGTTGAGGTGATACGCCATGTACTCAACAAAGCGGGTCTTACCGCAGCCAGTCGGGCCTTTGAGCAGAACGGGAATCTTGCTGTTCCAGGCTGCCTCGAAGACTTCAATCTCGTCCGAGACGGGCACGTAATACGGCTCCTCTTCGGCGCGGAACTCCTCGACAGCCCAGCTACGGTATTCGGTGATCGCTTCGGTGGCAGTGGTCATCAAACGCTCTCCCGCTCTGCCGCATTGTCAGCGGCGAGTGTGTGCACAAGTGGTGATGGTGATGTCTGGTTCCAGCCTATTGCTCGACGTTACCGGGACTGCATCCCGGCCCAGGCGCGGGCGACGCGCTGGGTGGCGACTTCCATGCTGCAGTCGTTGGAGATCATCACGTCGGCGTGCTTGAGGCGCTCGTCGTTGGTGATCTGGGAGTCGATTCGTTTGTCCGCTTCGTCGGCGGAGAGGTTGTTGCGCGCCATCAGGCGCTCGCGGGCCGTGTCGCGGCTGACGGCCACGACCCAGACTTCGTCGACGAGGTCTTGCCAGCCGGCCTCGATCATGACGGCGGCCTCGAGCACTGCGACCTCAGCGCCACCGGCATCCAGGCGCGACAACTCGGCTTCGGCCAAGTTTCGGATACCGGGCCAGACGATGTCAGTCAGGCGCTTCATGCCGTCGGGGTGGCCGAAGACTTTGGGACCGAGCTTGCTGCGGTCGATTGTGCCGTCTTCGGCGACCAGGTCCTCGCCGAACGCCGCGACCACCTGCTTGAAGGTCTCGGTGCCGGGCTCGTAAGTCTGGTGGCCCAGCAGGTCGGCGTCAATCGTCGCCGCGCCAAGTTCGCGCAGTTGGTTGACGACGGTTGACTTGCCTGAGGCAATCCCGCCGGTAAGTCCGATAGAGCGCATATTGGGTTCGCGTCCCCGCATCCTGTCGCTTTGGCGCAGTCCATCGGCCGACTGCCAACTGCCTGGGATGAGGACGGGCAACTGGCCGCGCGGACGCACGCTGAGCCAACAGGCTATTCCTGCCCGTGAAGCTGGTCAACCAAGAGATGCGAACGGACTGATCACGAATGGTGGAGGAACGGTGCGCTCTGTATCCCAATCAGCAGGCAGGCTCTGACCAGATTGCTAGGTTAAGGACGATTGTCGAGAAACAGGGAAGCGGCGATGCTCCGCTCGTGGCGTCCGTTGCGACGCACCGTGTGGCATTGGAGCAGTTGCCATCGCCGCACGCAACCACCGCGCACTCCGAACGACATAGTTCACTGCGCCTCATCCGAGCCTGTGAGGAGCCCCCGATGGTTGTTGCCGACGCCAAGTCCGACACGACTGACTGCACGGACGGCCGCACCTGTCTCCTGGAGGCTGTGGACGGACTTGAGGCGGAGGCATTCGACATTCCCAACGTGGTCGGGAACTGGAGCGTGCGGGATTGCCTGGCGCACCTGGTGGGCTGGGACGCCTGGGTGGTGAATGCGCTGGACCGCACTGCGGCCGGAATGCCGCTGGGACCGTTCCCGACAGAGCGCGAGATCAATGACGCCGCGCCCGGCGACTGGTCGAATCGCCCGATCGCGGATCTGCTGCGCATGCTGCGCAGCATTCGCGACACCATGGCCGAGCGGGTGAGTCAACTAACCGACGATGAACGTGATGAGAAGTCGATGCAGGTGGACGGGATGTCGATCTCGGTCAACGAACTGGTTGACGGCCTGATCGAACATGACATGGAACACGCCGGCCAAATCCGAAGCTGGCGCAAGACTCAGGGCGTCTGACGACCGCACTGCCGATTGGCCTGTGGGAGCGGCCCTTGCGGCTGCCGTGCGGATCGTGAGCAGGTCGCACAGGTGCTCCTCAAATCCCACCAAGAGCGGCCGTACGCAGTCGGGGGCTGGGAAGTAGCGAGTCCCCCGGGCAGCCACAAGGGCTGCCCCTGCAGGAGCACGATAAGAAAGCCAGCCGTTCGGTGTCGATCAGGCGAGCGCCTCGGCGAATGCGGACTCTAGGGCGGGCAGGACCTTCTTGTAGTCGTCGACGATGCCAAACCGGGAGAAGCTGAATATCGGCGCGTCGGGGTCCTTGTTGATCGCGACGATGTTCTTCGAACCCCCGCAACCCGCCATGTGCTGGCTGGCGCCAGAGATGGCGATGGCCAAGTAGAGCGTCGGCGAGACGACGGTGCCGGTCAGTCCGACCTGCTGCGACGGCGGATACCAGCCGAGGTCGCAGGCGGCGCGCGAGGAGCCGACGGCGGCGGTCAGCACACCTGCGAGGCTCTCAAGGTCGGCAAAGGCCTCCGGTCCGCCCAGTCCGCGCCCGCCGGACACCACGATCTCGGCGTCTTCGAGGCGGATGCCCTCGGACTCTGCTTGTTCCTTGCCCGTGGTGCGAGCGCGGAGCGCGGGCTCGGCGACGTCAACCGCAATGACCTCGGCCGATCGGGAAGCATCGGCCTCGATTGGATCCTGGGACTTGGGGCGGACGGTGATCACCTGCGGGTCGGTCTGGACGGTGACGACCTGGCGGGCGTTGCCGCCGTAGCAGCTTCGGGTGGCTTTGACCCTGTCACCTTCGACTTCGAGTCCGAGCGCGTCCATGATCGCAGCCGTGCCGAGTCGCGTGGCGAGGCGGGGCGCAAGGTCTCGGCCAATGCTGGACTGCGACATCAGGATGACCGAGGGCGAGTCCTGCTCGACGATGCCCTGGGCGACAGGCAGGTAACTGTCTGTCTGGTACCCGGCCAGAGAGTCGGCGTCGGCGGTATAGACAGAGTCGGCGCCGGCCGGACCGGCGTCGGTCGCGGCATCGGCGAGGCCGGAGCCGATCAGCGCGAGCGCGACGCCGCCGCCAAGGTTGGCGCTGAGGCGGGAGGCCGCGCCGAGCAGTTCGAGGGTCGGGGCGGTCAGACCGCTGTCGTCGGTTTCGCCAAAGACGAGGATGGAGGCCATGTGGATGTTCCTTCGTTGTTGGGGGCGGAGCCCCCCTCTGCCTTCGACATCTCCCCCCAGAGGGGGAAGAGGGAATATGTGCTAGAGGATTTTCGCTTCGCGGAGGGCGTTGACGAGACCGGCGGCCTTCTCTTCGGGGGTGTCGCCTTCGATGATCTCAACCTCGACATCGCTGGTTGGCTGGAACAGTGCGTGCATCTGGACGCGAGCACCGGCGGAGCCAACTTCGGAGGCGTCGAGGCCCAGGTCGGCGGCGGTGAATTCAGTGACCTGCTTGCGTGCCGCCTGCATAATCTGGCGGAGCTGCGGATAGCGCGGATCGCCGAACTCGTTGGAGATCGTCAACACGCACGGCGTTGGCAGTTCGATGTTCTCGAAGCCGTCGGCGACGACGCGCGAGACGGTGATGCTGTCTCCGCTGAGTTCAACCTCTCGGAGGACCGTCGCGGAGGGCAGGTCGAGCAACTCGGCGACGATGCTGCCTACAGTGCCCTGGTCCCAGTCGGCGGCCTGGCGGCCGAAGATCAGCACGTCGGGCACGCCCAGGTGCTGGATCGCCTTGGAGAGGGCCAGCGCGGTGGTCCAGGCGTCGCCGCCGTTGAAGGCGTCGTCCTTGAGGTGGTAGCCCTCGTCGGCGCCCATCGCCAGCGAGTGCTTGATCGCGTCGCGGGCGGAGTCGGGGCCCAGTGAGACGATGTTGACCGTACCATCGCCGGAGGCGTCCTTGATCCGCAGCGCGGCCTCAACGGCCTGTGCGTCGAAGGGGGAGATGACGGGCGAGATGCCCTGGGCGGGCAACACCTGCATGGCCGCTTCATCGACCTTGAAGGCGGCGGCGGGCGTTTCGGGGTCGGGTATCTGCTTCACGCAGACGATGACATCCATCGGTTCCTCACAGACTGAGCAGAAGTGTTGGAAGCGGACCTGAATCGGCACGCGCGTCCAATTGGCTATTGTGTCGCGCCCAGGGTGGTGGGGCAGTCAGATGGGATACAGAATGACGCGCTCCAGCACGTCCAACGCTGAGCTGACCGGGACCTGACCGTTGTCTGTTCTGCTCAGCAGCCGGTCAAGTTTGGCGTCCAAGTCGTCGAGCGAGTCGATACGCGCACGATCATGCCGTTCGTCGAAGGCAACACGGACCCTGACGCGACGGTCTACACGGACGGCGCGAAGGTCTACAAGGACATCTGGCGCGAGCACGAGGTTGTCGAGCACGGCATTGGCGAGTACGTGCGCGGTCAGGCGCATACGAACGGCATTGAGGCGTTCTGGTCAATGCTCAAGCGTGGGTACATCGGGACCTACCATCAGATGTCTCCGCAGCACCTGCATCGCTACGTGCGCGAGTTTGAGGGCCGCCACAACCAGCGTGAGTTGGACACCGAGGAACAGATGGCGGTGCGTGTCGCAGGCTCAGAGGGTAAGCGGCTGCCGTATGCTGAACTGGTCGGAAGGGCCGCGTGATGAAGAAGGTTGGTCTACCCCCGCGCATTGATGCGACGCCGGAAGAGATTGCGCGAGCGATGTTTCGTGCGCCTGTGAAGCCTGTCGAGTACAGGGAGTACCGGTGTGAGGTTTGCGAGCGGATTGTCTCGTGGCCGGATGTGCTGTTTGATGATGGGCGGTGTGAAGGGTGTGTCTCGGGACAGAGGAACTCCTGACTTGTGGAACACCTATTGCATACTCACGGCACTATCGAGCCAATGACATCAGATGATTCCTACCCTCAAGGGTTGATTGTCTTCGGGAGTGACTTGACGGGTCACGTAAATCAGTCAGATCGCAGCGATGAAGATTGTGCCCTGATCCTGGGACTAGAGAACAAGAATCGCTTTCTGTCCGTCAAGGTGCTTGTTGCCGATGGGTCCTTCGACACTGAGAACAGTCGAGTAGAGACAAGCCTCGGGAACTACGATTGGCGCATGACAGAAGGTGAATTCTATCCACAGTTTGACATCTTTGGCGAAGACGCTCATAGGTTCATGAGGGAAATGTCAAAAGTCGATGTTCTTCGAATCTCTGTTCACGGTACTGATGGCGCTACGGTTGTTGGTCACTTTAGCGGAAGGGACATGGTTCAAACTCCCATTCAATGGATATTGGAGAGGAAGAAGGGGCACTCGGTTTCAGAATCTGCTGCGATATTCAAGCAACGCTTCTTTGTTCGATCCATGAATGTTCTGGCTAAGGTGGCACCGTTGGTGACTTCGGCACTTACGTGGCTTACAGCTTGGATGATCAGAAGAGAGAAACTGGCAACCGTCGCAGTCGCCTTGTTCTTCTTTCCCATTCTGCCCATATGGGTGTCGCTAGACTTCGCTAGTGTCCCGATGGCAATCTTGCAGTTTGCAGGAGTGGACATTGGAACCACGGGCTTGGTTGGTCAGATTGTGTCTGCCGTCATGTTCCCTATCTCTCTTGCAGCCATGATCAGGTGGTTGTTATGGAAACGGGAGTCCATGCCTGCTGCGGAAGCGAGCGACGAGTGACTCAGCACACTGAGCGTGGATTGGGTAAACAGGCGTATAAGCCCCAATCGGATTGGCTCGACGCTCTCTTGCTTCGTTATACAGAGCTACGGTGTTGACCAATCAGCCCATCGTCGCCAGACGGGCCCGTAGCTGGGCAAACGTCCCTCCGCTCCATTGGAGCGATACGAGCTTGTTGTAGTCGGACGGCAATTCTCCAGAGAGGTTGGCGGATGATTCTGGGTCTTCCGCGAGAACCCTGGTGCCGAGCGCCACAACACTGGCAGCGCACGCGATGACCAGCAGTAAGGCGACGGCTAACGATTTCACTCGTCTGAGATCACCGCCGCGGTCTGGAGGAGTTCGGCGACATCGAGGACCTTGAGCTTGTCGTCGTCCTCGACGTCGAGTTGGACGGTGCCGATGCCGGAGTCGAACATCTGAATGCAGAAGGGGCAGGCGGTGCAGGCGGAGTCGGCCCCGGTAGCGACGGCCTCCTCGACGCGGACCTCGTTGACGCGGCTCTTGCCCTGCTCTTCCATCCACATGTTGCCGCCGCCGGCGCCGCAGCAGAGTCCCTGCTCACGGTTGCGCGGCATCTCGATCAGGGTGACGTTGGGCACCTGCTCGAGGATGCGGCGCGGAGCCTCGAAGATGTCGTTGTGGCGGCCCAGGTAGCAACTGTCGTGGTAGGTGATGGTCTGCTCGGGCACGTCGTTGTTGGGAACCAGTCGGCCCTCGTTGACGAGCTGCTCCAGGAGCTGCGTGTGGTGGATCACCTGGAACTTGGCGCCCATATCGGGGTACTCGTTGAGGAAGGTGTTGAAGCAGTGCGGACAGTGGGTGATTACCGTCTTCTGCTCGTCGTTGACGCCGGTCTCGTTGAACAGCTCGATCAGGCCCTCGGCGAGGATCTGGTAGAGGTACTCGTGGCCCAGTCGACGCGCGGGGTCGCCGTTGCAGGACTCCATGCCCTTGATCACGCCGAACGAGACATCGGCCTCGCGTAGGAGCGAGACAACGGAGCGGGTGATCTCCTGTGCGCGGTCGACAAATGCGCCGGTACAGCCGACGAAGTAGAGGTAGTCCTGCTCGCCGGTCCACTCGGGCACCCGGTCCTCGATGCCCTCCATCCAGGAGTCTCGAGTGTACGGCGTGCCGCGCCAGGGGTGGCCCTGGCGTTCGAGCGTTTCCAGCGTGCCCTGGACGGTGTCGGGCATGCGCGCCTCTTCCATGACGAGCGAGCGGCGCATGTCGACGATTGTTGGGACATGCTCGATGAAGACCGGGCAGGCTTCGACGCAGGCCCCGCAGGTTCGGCAGGCCCAGAGCGACTCATCGCGGATCACGCCGCCGACCATCGGCGCCTCGTCGTCGAGGCCGAAGTTGAGGTCGTTGCCCTGGACGAGATTGGCGACCTTACGCTCGCCGACTGCGGTGGCGTAGGATTTGAGGTCCTGGATGATGTGCATCGGAGAGAGCGGCTGGCCGGCGATGTCGGCCGGGCAGTGGTCGGTACAGCGTCCGCAGCGCACGCAGACATCGAGTTCGAAGAGCTGCTTCATCGAGAAGTGTTCGAGTTGGGAGACGCCGAAGTGCTCCTGCTCCTCGATGTTCGGAATCATGTCGAGCTTGCCGGGCGCGGACGTGCGCTTGAGGAATGCGTTGGCCGGGGCGAGGATCAGGTGGTTGAGCTTGGAGTAGCCGAGCAGCGTGATCCAGGAGAGCGCGCCGATCATGTGGATCCACCAGAACACCTGGTGAATGTCGAGCGCAGCCGACACGCGCACGCCAGAGAACATCAAGGCGACGACGTAGCCGACCGGGGACCAGTAGGACCACTCGGGATTGACGTCGATTTCGGACGTGTAGATGCGCAGGCCCTCGACGAGAAAGCCGGTGATCAACAGGGCGCCGAGTCCGCCGAGGATCAGCCAGTCTTCCCAGGTCGGCAGCCAGGCAGTGCGCGGCCGGACCCAGCGGTGGGCGACGGCCATGCCGACGCCAATGATGCCGACGAGACCGAAGATGTCGGCGACGAGCGAGTAGCCGAGGTAGCGCGGCCCGACGAGGATCTCGACGGGGATGTAATCGTCAATGGCCAGCAGCGCGGTGACGAGGAAGAGGACGATCATCGAGGACATGATGCAGAGGTGCATCACGCCCGAGTACGGGTCGCGCAGCACGCGCTCGGTGCCGCCGCCGCCCTTGACCAGCCGTCCCATGCGGACGGGGAGATCGTCGAAGGCGCTGCGCAGCGACTCGCGATTGATCTGGCCTGAGACGATCGGCTTGCCCAATCGCCAGACGCGGGAGCGTCGAACGAGTCCGTAGACGATGATGCCGATCACGAACGGCAGCAGCATGTAGAGGACCCAGAAGTGGTCGATGTTGAAGAAGAGTTCGCGGTGCGCGCCGGTCACGCGGACGGTTTCGGCGCCGGAGACGAGCAGGATGCCGCCGAGCGGCAGCCAGGCGGGGATCGCCAGGGCGGAGACGCGTTTGCCGGTGGACGTCGCGCCGTTCTTGCGCCTGGATTCAGCCAATCTGGTCACCGCGACACCCCCATCCATCGTGGTCGTCGGAGGGCATTATCGCACGTAGCGGTGGATAGGCCTCAGCGCTGCATGAGGACGTGAAATCCGAGGCCGCGAAACTCAGCATCCCCAGTAAGAACATCAAGAATGCCACGCTCTCGCATGACAACGATCGAGATGCAGTCTTGAAGACTCAGCTTTGAAGCTTCGTACTGACTGTAGAGATCGAGTCCACGACCAAAGAGCTCGCGGGTCTGCCTGACGACAAGGATGCTTGGATCGTCCATCATCGAGCGGACCAACCTAGAGGCGTCATTGCGAATCTCCGGACCAAACTTCGCAGTTCCGGCCAGGAACTCTGAAAGCACACCATCTGTCGTAACGAGGGTGCGGTCCTCCAGATGAGACTTGGCCCTCTTGGCTGACTCATGCCACAGATCTTGAGGATTTGCTAGTCCGATCCAGTAGACCGTGTCAACAAAGACCTCAGTCATCCGAGGAGCCACCTGAGCTATAGGCGTCGTGGTCCTCGGCTAGATTTTGCGGCAGTTTGCCCCAGTTCTCGGCATTCAAGTCGGAAAAGAGTCGATCGATCACTGCCTCAGCTGAGACTTCGGCGCCCCCATGCGCAGCGGCTGTGTCGAGGCTCACAGACTCCCAGGATGTGAGTGATTTCAACGATCCTGAGGCGGAGTACTCGCCTCGACCCAAGACCCTGATCTCCGTTGATTGATGGTCCCGCAATGCCTGGGTGATCTTGTCTTCCAGTCTGCTAGGAAACCTCAAGGCCAAGATCTTCCCATCGCGGGTCTCAATCCCACATTCCCGTGTCTTGAGATTCACTCGCGTCACGGTCCCAGCAATGTCCACGGCATCCTCGTACAGAGTGTTGGCGACAGAGCGAATTCGCGCCCTCACTGTTGAGTCGATTAGGGCTTTGCCACGGCCCGGAACAGCCAAGATGCACGAAGATCCTTCGGCGAGTTGGTCACCGAGCGCCCCCAGCTTTCCCAACAACTCTGCTGGCAGCGACTCGAGATAGAGGGTGTTGCGTCCGTCCCCTTCGAATGCTCGGATCAGATGTTGCAAGACTTGAGGCATCGTTGGCCATTGGGCAGACTCCACCGCTAGAGGAAGCTCCCGTTGAACACCCTCCATGGAGATTGTGTGAAATGGAATGACTGCGCTACCGGGTTTCACCGACTGGGCATACAGTCGAGTCTGATCGACGAAAGTGGCCGGCGGGGTTGGCGTCGCGGGAAAGGCACGCCGCCAAAGCAGTGTTGCGATGTCCTCGGCGATTGCGAGGAACCGCCCTGCCTCATTCAAGGCAGCCCGATCCAGAGCGTGATGCTGATAGCGAGCACCGCTGAAGTGCATTTCTGCAAGAGGCTCTTCCGCATTCATCGTTTCAGGATCCGTCTGCAGTCGCGACTCGGGCTTACAGATGTCAATCCAACCCGAGAGTTCACTCTAGTCGAAACGAATCGGCGTTCAGCCGTTCTTGGCTTCGCCGTGGGTTTTGCGGAGGTCGTTCTTGAGGACCTTGCCCATGTGGTTGCGGGGGAGGGTGTCGACGACGGCGAGGTAGCTGGGGGTTTTGTAGCTGGCGAGCTGACTCTTGGTGTGGGCGACGGCATCGTCGAGGGTGAATGACTGGCCCTCGTGCAGGATGACGACGGCTTTGACGACTTCGCCCCACTCGAGGTCGGGCGCGCCGATCACGGCGGCCTCGGCGACCGCGGGATGTCCCTCCAGGACCTGCTCGATCTCGCCGGGCGCGATGTTCTCGCCGCCTCGGATGATCAGGTCCTTGGTCCGGCCGGTGATGAACAGGTATCCCTCGTCGTCGATGTAACCGACATCGCCTGTATGCAGGACGCCGTCGCGGATGGCCGAGGCGGTCTCTTCCTCCTGCTTGAGGTAGCCGCTCATAATGCGGTCTCCGCGCACGCAGATCTCGCCTTCTTCGCCGACGCCGACCGGGCTGTCGGACGGGTCCATGATCAGGACCTCGATGTCGGGCATAACCTTGCCCACAGAACGCAGGCGGTGTTCCTTGACGGCGATCTCTTCTGTCGTGCCGTCGAGCCGGTGATCGTCGGGGCCAAGGAAGGAGATGGTGCTGGTCGACTCGGTCTGACCGTAGGCGTTCATGAAGCCGACGTTCTTGGGGAAGACATCAACCGCAGCGCGGATCACGTCGTAGGGCATTGGCGCGGCGCCGTAGGTCAGCACCTCAAGCGTGTCGCCTTTGAACTCGTCGAAACGCTCGTCCTCCATCGTCCGCTTGAGCATGGTTGGCACGACCATCGAGTGAGTGATGCCGTGCGTGTCGACGGCATCGATCCATGCGCTCGGCGAGAACTGCGGGAGGATAACGAGCGTGCGACCGCCCCAGACGGAGGAGATCATCGTGGTCGCGCCGGCGATGTGGAAGAGCGGAACCGAGAGCAGCGTCTTGTTGTGCACGCCCGTCGGGTCGGCCATCTCGATCGTGTTCATCGCGTAGCTGCTCAGGTCGCCGTAGGTGACCTGAACGCCCTTGGGCATGGCCGTGGTGCCGGAGGTGTAGATGATCACGGTTGCGTCGTGGTCCTCGACCGGGGCGTAGAGGAAGTCGTCTGAGCCGGAGGCGAGCAGGTCGCGATAGTGAGTTTGGCCGAGCGGGACATCATGCTCGAGGGCGACGTAGTGCTGGACGGTGGGGCAGTCGCCCTGGATTGCGCGGACGAGGTCCTGATAGCGGTCGGAGACAAAGATCGCCCTGGCTTCGACCGTGTTGATCATGTAGGTCAGCTCTTCGCGCTTGGCGCGGTAGTTGAGTGGGACGAAGGTGACGCCAAGCTTGGCGCAGGCGTAGTAGATGATCACGTATTCGGCGGAGTTGACCGACATCACGCCGACGTGATCCCCGTGGGAGAGACCGAGTCCTTGCAGCGCGTTGGCGAGCACCGTGACGTCGGCGGCGAGTTCGGCAAAGGTCTTGCTGGTGTCCTCGCAGAGCAAGGCGACGCGGTCGGGCACGTTGGCAGCGGCGATGTCGAGCATGTCGGCGGTATTCACGATTAGGTCTCCTTGGCAGGATTGGCAGCGGCAGACTCGCGATTGGCGAGCGTATCTCGGTTAACGATCAGACAGTGTATTGGTCAAACGCGCTGCGGTCAGCGCATCTTGCCGGATCGCTGCCGACATAGGCAAATCCAAGCCACGGCGGATGCTGCGCTTGACTGCGGCAGCCACGTGCGGATCGGCGCTCGCGAGCCGCTCGGCGACATCGAAGACGGTCGCGTCCAGGTCGGCTGCAGAAACCACGCGATGGACGATGCCCCAGGTGAGGGCCTGCTGCGCGTCGATCGGATCGCCGCTGAGGATCAGCCCTTGGGCGACGCCGGGCGGGGCAATCCGAGGCAAGAGCTGGGTACCGCCGGCTGAGGGTATGTAGCCGAGCGTAACCTCCGGCAGGGCGATGCGGGTGTCCTCGGCGGCAACGCGCAGGTCGCAATAGAGCGGCAGTTCGATTCCGGCGCCGAAGCAGAAGCCGTGCAGCGCGGCGATCGTCGGAACCGGCAGTTCTTCGAGCAGCGCCCAGAGGTCGCGCAATCGCCGCGCCTCTCGAGATTCATGCAGCGACGGCGCCGTACCGAACTCGGAGATGTCTGCGCCTGCGGAGAAGGCGCGAGGACCCGCGCCGCGAAAGACGAGAACGCGGACATCAGGGTCGAGCTGAGACGCGTGGATGAAGGTCCAGAGCTCGTCGCGCATGGCCATGTTGATGGCGTTGAGCGCCTCGGGCCTGTTGAGGGTGATGATGGCCACGCCGTCGAGAGGCTTGTCGTAGAGGACGAGGGGATCGGACATCGCAGAAGCTCGGCCGCACTCTCCAAGGACAACCTGATCGCAGGCTAGCCTGACCGCATGGCAGACCAGCGGACGCAACGCTACCTGGAGTTACTCGGTGTTGAGCGCCGATTACCTGCGCAAGGCGCGTCGACTCTTCGACGACGGCGACCTTAACTCCGGCTTCAGAAGCAATGTCTCGTTTCGCCACGCCGGCTTTAGGTCATCCTCGCGATCTGGCGGTAACCCGTATCACCCCCGGCGAGGTTCCCGCCTGCGCGGGAATGACGAATGTGGGGGACGGGGACTTACGGATATGGGGGACGGGGAATGACGGAGATCGGGGACCGGGAACTCGTCCAGCGCCAAGCTAGCGCCAGTCGGGTTTGCGGATCTCGCTCTTGCGGCGGACTTCCCAGAGGCGCTCGATGTCGGCGTTCATCTTTTCGTGCAGGGCGTCCATCTCCTCGCGGCCGGGACGCATCTCGCTTGACTTCCAGCGGCGAATCTTGGCGCGATCCGACTTGTCGATGTCAACTTCTTCCAGCATGTGGTTGACCACCTGGCTGAAGACCGCCCAGGCTTCTTCGATGTCGAGTTCGACCTTGACCATGTGTTTCTTCTCTCGCTCGGCTGAATCTTGTTGCGTCAGGGCTGCTAGCGCACGGTGCGGTAGTAGTCGCGTCGGCGAATCTGGCGCGTGAGCTCTTCGTCGATCGTGTTGCCCAGGGCCTCGTTGACGCCGGTGGCCATGGCTTCCATGGAGGCGTTGCCTTCGACAACGCCCGCGCGCCAGTCGCGGATCGCCTTGACCGCCTCGTCGGAGAGTTCCACCTGATCGAGCACCTGGGCCGTGACCAGGGTCATCAACGACCAGGTTTCTTCTTCGTCCAGAATCAGTCGCATCGTTCGAACCTCCTGTTCGGGGCCAGGCCCCGCTGCGGTTGGTTTGTGGTGTCTCGGTTCATGTGCCGTTGAACTGCGGCGAGCGTTTTTCGACGAAGGCACTGACGCCCTCGGCGCGGTCCGACGTGTCCTGGAGCAGGATCGTCAGTTCGGTCTCGTAGTGCAGCGCCTGAGCCAGTGGCATGTCGAGCCCCTGTCTGACGGCGTCTTTGGCGTAGCGCGTCGCGAGCGGTCCTCGCGCGGCGATGGAGCGGGCAATCTCCATCGCCCTGGTCAGCGGATTGTCGGAGACCGCGTTGACCAGTCCCCAGTCCATTGCAGATGTGGCGTCGATTGCTTGCTCGAGCATGACAAGCTGTGAAGCACGAGACCGGCCGATTGCACGAGTCAGACGTTGCAGCCCACCGGCTCGGGGATACTCGCCTGAGAGCGGGTCGAAGTTGATGGTTGCAGTCGCCGCAATGACTCGGATGTCGGCAGCGAGCGCCAGTTCCAATCCGCCGCCGCGAACGGATCCGTCGATGACAGCAATGGTCGGTTGGGCAAGGTCAGCGACTGCCGCGAACGGATCGCCGGGCTCGACCTGTCCGGAGTAGTCCAGCCAAACGTCCGGCTCGGGATTGAGCACGAGGCAGCGCACCTCGTCGGCAAGGGTGTCGCAGAGATCACACAACTGGAAGATGAAGTCGGCGTCGAGCGAGGCGCCGCCGCCGATGAGGGCGATGTCATCAAAGCGCTCAATGCGAGGTTGCGCCTGGACGTTCATGCGCGGTCGTTCCTGTCGCTCTAAGTGAATCAGTGTACCGAAGCCCTGGGAACGAGCAGCAGGCGCTCGACACGCCGCGCAGCGGTAGTCCTGGCGGCAGCTTCGATGGCGTCTCGGTCTCGATACAGGGGCAGGTAGCAATCCTGGAGCCAGGCGTCGGTGAGCGGTCCATTGGCGTGCAGCGGATCGTGGACCTGTTCCCCTGCAACGGCAAAGCGCGCCTCGGGCGGATCGCTGAGTTTGACGATCAGTCGCAGCGCAGGGATGGCGCTCGCCGGGGCGAAATGTCGCAGGCCGAGTACACCGGACTGTGCGACTGTGTCGGCCTCGCCGCCATAGGCGAAGGGACCCGGTGAGAGCAATGGACCGATCAGAGGTGCGTCCGAGAGGCTGTGGCTGAGCACCAGCTCTCGACACCGACCCCAGGTCCAGGCCGCGCTGTCGGGGCCGAACTTGCGCCTGAGGGCGTCAACGGCGCGGCGGTGAGCGTCTGAGAGGTCCTGTTTCGCCGAGGCAGGGTTGGCGTCGATGCGTTGGAGGGCCCAGGAGGTCGCGTGCGCGGAGAAGATGTCCAGCGTAGGAATCGCGAGCAAGGGATCGAGTAGCCCCGAACTGCGTTCTCCCAACAGTTGGTTGAGTGCGCTCCTGCGGTACTCGATCAGGGTGGAAGCGGTGATCGAGGCTTGAACCGAGTTGGCGGACATCTCACCGTCCCAGCCGTCCAGGGCGGCATCTGGGATATGCAAGGCGAACTCGCGCAAGGGCAACGAGGTGCGGTCGGTCTGAATGGAAGCAAAGGACTCAATGTCATGCGGTGCGGCGGCGTCCAGCATGTCCTTGATCCGTGTGGCGCGACCGGGATCGAGATACTCAGCGCCGAAGCAGCATTGATCGAAGGGAGCGAGCGGCGCATTGGCGCTGACTACGACGCCATCTGGTGGATTGACAATGTGCGGCAGTTCGTCTCCGCGCACTGCTCGCGTGGGTACACCGCCTCGATCGTTGGGGGCCCAGCCGGCTGCGGGGAATCGCAGTGCAGACATCTCGCCCGAGGGGACATCGCCGCTGACCCTGAGTCCGACCTGCTGTTGGTCGGCATATGCGTAGCAGAGATTGAAGTCGGCCATGTCGCCGGAGGCTGCGCTGAACTCCTCCCAGTTACGCGCGCTCAGCATGTCGGCGATGCCTCCGCCGCCGTGACGCGGGGCGAGGATTCGGGAGTGGAGCGAGATCGCGCGGCCGCCGTACCAGCGTTCCGAGATGCCATCTGGTAGCACGTCGCTAACGATGGGACCGTTGACCGTTTCGCGCAGGGTGAGTCGCTCGGACGGGTACCCGCGAACGTCGATCAGCTCATCGTGTTCGATCAGATCCGTCCAGCCGTCGGGCGTGAGGGATCTGGTTTGGTCATCGGAGAGTTGCTCAACCACGGCAACATTCATTGACATCATGGCGGCGGTGGGTCCCCAGGCGATGTGGTCGTTGAAACCCCAGACGATGCCGGGAAGTCCGGGAACGCTGGCGCCGGCGGCGTTGAACTCAGGACAGTGCAGGTGGACGAAGTAGGTATGCGGCGGCGTGACCGGATTGAGGTGCGGATCGCAGGCGAAGAGCGGAGCACCGTCGACGGTATGGCGTCCGTCGACCGCCCAGTTGTTGGATGCGCCTTGCTGAAGACCGAGCAGGTCGGAAGCCTGGCGGGCCGCCTCCTGGAGTGGCGGGGCCAGCTCGCCGTATGGCGCGTCGGGCGGCATTGCGGCTTCGGTGTCGGGCGCGAGTGGTGGGTCGAGTTCGTTCAGCGCGTCGATGCCGGCCTGCTCAACGATTCGGGCGCGCATCAGCTGCTGCTCCCAGGCGGGAGCGAGCAAACAGGAGAGCAACTTGCCCCAGGCGATGCTGTCGGTCGCCTGCCAGGGGCCGATCCAGTCGCCGAGCATCTGCGCCTCGAACGGCTTCGGCGCACGTGCGATCGCCGCATTGATGCCGAAGATGTAAGGGGAAAGCTGTTCCTTCTTTGCGGTTGGGGTGGCGTCCCAGGCAGCCTCCGAGGCGCGGCCGAAGCCAAGCGTTCGGCAGAGGCGATCGACCGGCAGGGCCTGCGGTCCGGCGATTTCGGCCAGCCGACCGGTTGCCGCGCGGCGATTCCACTGCATTTGCCAGAGCCGATCCTGAGCCTGGACGTAGCCGAGGGCAAAGAGCGCATCGCTGGCTGACTGGGCGAAGCAGTGGGGGATGCCGAATCGGTCGCGGATGATCTCGACCGGGGCGTCGAGTCCGGCCACGGAGGTCTTGCCACGGCGCTTCGACGACTGCGGCATCTGTAGCGCGTTCAAGATGGTCGCGCCGGTGAGCGCACGCAGCAGGGACCCGCCCTGGCGGAGGGAGAGTGTGAGTCCACGCCAATCGACGCCGAACGAGTCGAGTACGCGCTGCCCGAGTTGACTGCTGTTCCGCTCCATCAGTTGAGCGTACGCGGTCATAGACTGTTTGCCGAGATTTCGGGAGAAAGTCAAGGAGGCGGCCATGGACCTGGGACTTGCCGGCAAGCGGGCGTTGATCACGGGGGCATCGGAGGGAATCGGCCTGTACTGCGCGATGTCGCTCGCGACAGAGGGGGTCAGCGTCTCGATCTGCTCGCGCCGGCCGGAGGCGCTTGAGCAGGCTGCGGCGAAGATCGAAGCGGCCGGGGCAGGTCGCGCGCATTGGACGGCCGTCAACCTCGGTGAGCACGAGGCCGCCGACCAGGCGGTGCAATCGGCAGTGGAGGCGCTGGGCGGTCTGGAGATCCTGATCAACAACATGGGCGTCTCGCTGCGCGGCGAAGGCGACGAGGTCTGGCAAGACATGTTCGACCTCAACCTGATGGCCGCGGTGCGGACGACGCGTTCGGCGCTGTCGCATCTGGCCGACGCGGCGTCGGGCGACGGTGCGGACAGTTCCTCGATCATCCACATCGGTTCGATCTTTGGCCGCGAGGCGGGCGGCTCGGCGCAGTACAACGCGATGAAGGCGGCAATGCACAGTCATGCGAAGTCGCTGGCGTTGGAGCTGGCACCGCGCAACATTCGCGCCAATGCGGTCGCACCCGGTTCGATCGCCTGGCCGAACTCGCGCTGGCAAACTCGATTCGAGACTGATCCCGAGGGCATCCAGCGGACCGTCCTGGACACGATCGCGTTCAACCGCTTCGGGCGACCGGAGGAGGTCGCCGATGTCGTGGCGTTCCTCGCGTCGCCGAGGGCGAGCTGGGTGACGGGCGCCTGTCTCAATGTCGATGGCGGCCAAACCCGCTCCAACATCTAGACTGGTCGCAACTGCGGATGGGATCTGCTTGATGGACGAACACCGCTACGAACACAATCGAACGAGGCTGGGAGCCCTACCGTCGCGTGCGTGGGAGGTGATGGGTCCGCGAATGCTTCGACCGCTGGTGGGGGGTATGGTCGGCGCGGCGATCGTGGTGCTGTTTCTGGTAATCCGCGGCGGTACAGCGGTGGAGCTAAACGAACTAACAGGCACAGCCTGGGGAGGCTGGAGCCGTCACGCTGATGTGCACCTGCTGATCGTGGTGAACGCCGCGGTCGTCGTGGCAATCGGAGTCAACTTCGCGGCGGAGTGGATCCACAACTGGCTGTACATCGGTCTCTGCGCGACCGCTGCGGGCGTGATGATCGCGATGCGCGAACTCGCGGATGTCGGCGGCGCAGGCGGCAACATCCTGCTTGGCTTGGTCGCCTTCTTCCTCCTGCTCGGAGTCGTGATCGCGGCCTGGGACGTTCGCTCAGTCGGCCAGCGCAGCGGGTACTGAGGGTTCGTCAGCGACGTAGGCAGCGCGCGGCTCCTGGAGTTCTTGATAGCCCGGGTGTTCGATGCCCCGATATGCGTCGGGGCGCCGCGTGATGCGTCGGATTTGGACTCGCCGGCCCGGCAACACCTGGAAGATCACGCGCCAGCGCCTGCCGGCGTAGGCGCGGTAGCGGTTCTTCGCGTTTACCAACTCAAGATCGAGTCCGCGATCGGGACCCGCCCGCAGACGCTTGAGGACCTTGTTGACTTCCGCCCTTGGACCGGGAGCAAGCCCGTCCATATCGGCTTCCGCGTTTTCGGTGAACACGACCGTGAAGTTCATAGCCCGCGAAGGATGTCTTCGGCCTGGTCCGGATGCTTGGCGGCTTGTTCACGAAGGAGGTCTTCCAGAGGACGGAAGCCCTGCTGGCCCGGTTGGTCGTCCGAAGTGAGTCGAATGTCCTCTTCATCCATCTCAGGAGGTGCATCGAGATCGAACTTGGCTTCGCGGACGAAGGCCTGCATCTCAGGATTTCCCTCCCAGAAGGCCAGATACCGCTCACGCCAGATTTCGGCTTCGTGTTCCCGCGACTTGGCGATGCGCAGGACTTCCAGCATCTCCGGATAATCCGCGAACACGCGCATCCGATGGGCCCGCCAGTCTTCGCCTGGCAGTGGACCCCACGGTTGGACGGAGTGCTCTTCGGTGACCATGACGCAGCCTCGCCTCCTGGCATGAGAGTATCAGGAGGGGAGGTCGCAGTCAGTCCTCGGTGACCTCTGTGACCGAGTCGCGGCGGGTGATGGCGAGGTGCGACATCGGCGATCCCGTGTCGGCCGCGCCGTGGTAGTGCTCTTCGCCCGGTGGGATGATCGCGAAGTCGCCGACCGAGATCGTGTGCTCCTCGTCGGCAGTGCCGACCTTGCCGATGCCGGAGACGACGTAGAGCATCTGCTCGGAGGAGTGGGTATGCATCTTGGTCCGCGCCCCGGCGCCGAACTGAACGATCGCCAGGTTGAAGTCCTGGTCGTCGGCCGCGTTCTGACCGCCGATCGAGCCGGCCAGGGCTCGGACCCAGACGTTGCCGCCGGTGAAAATCGGCGCGTTCGCCTGGTTGGTGTCGCCGTCGGATGATTTGGTGACTCGCATGGCAGGGTCCCTTCGTGACTCGGTTGCGCGTGCCCCCCTCTGCCTTCGGCATCTCCCCCCGCGAAGCGGGGGGAGAGGGGAGTGAGAGGTGATCTCCCCACGCGTAGCGGGGGGAGAAGGGAAGTGTTCTAGCTGTTGGCTGCGATGAACGTCTGGATTCGGTTCCAGGCATCGTTGCAGGCGTCGACGTGCTCGTCGTAGGTGCGGTCAAAGAAGCTGTGCGGCGCGCCGTCGTAGGTGACGATCTCACGCGTGACGCCGCCTGCTGCGAGCGCCGAGTCCCACTCGGCGACCGCTTCGGCCGGGATGCTCTCATCTGCGCCGCCCATCAGGCCCAGGATCGGGCACTCGATCTCGGAGACGGTGGCCGAGGGTGCGGGAGCGCCGTTGAGACCCTCGGCGGTCGGGCGTCCGTAGAACCCGATCGCTCCGGCGAGCCCGTGTCCGGAGGAAGCCTGCAGCCAACTGTTGCTGCCGCCGAAGCAGAAGCCGACGGTGAAGACGGCGCGGTCGGCGTCGTTGGCGCGCAGCACGGCGACGGCCGCCGCGGTGTCGGCGGCGATGCCCTCGGCCGTCGTGCTGCGCACGTGGGGCCAGAAGTCGAACTCGGCGTCGCGCTTGGAGTTGCCGGCCGTGCGGCCGAAGTAGTCGATGGCGACCGCGTCCACGCCGATCTCGGCGAAGCGAATCGCGAGCTCCTCGTAGAAGCGGAACAGGCCGCGCACGTCGGGCAGGATGACCATGCCGGGGCCGGTCGGCGACTCGGCGCGCGCGTGGAAGGCGGCGAACTCGGTGCCGTCGGAGGCGGTCAGGGTCAGGTCTTCAACGTCAACCGCCGCCCCGGCGATTGGCCTGATCGCGGGCAGGGCGTCGTATCGGTGGCACATCTTGGGTGTCCTCTCTGGATGTGGTCAGCCCTGCGAGGATAACCCGTGGCAGCGGAAGCCCCCTCTGACCCCGCATCAAGTGCGGGGCAGGCTTTCGGCACTCCCCCGCGGAACGTGGGGAGAACAGAAGGGGTTAGATGACGCCGGCCTCGCGCAACTTGGCGCGGGCCGCTTCATCGAGACCGAGCAGCTCGCCATAGATCTCGTCGTCATGCTCGCCCCGGTTGGGCACCGGCCCTGCAATCGCGGCCGGACTGCGGGAGAGCTTCCAGGGCGCGCCCGTGTAGAGCGCGCCGTCGCGCAGCGATGCGGCGATCTCCGCACTCAGGTCGAGACCGGCGTGCGACAGCGCCGCGTAATCGTTGTCGATCAGCAGCGCGGTCGGATCCATCAGCGGGAAGGCGGGGACGCCCACGGCTTGCAGCTCGATGGCCAACTCCATCGGGTCATAGTTACGGGTCCAGCTCGACAGTGCTTCGTCCAGTGCATCCTGGTCGGAACACCGGCCGTGCATCGTCTGCCACTCAGGTCGGTCCAGCACCTGGGCAGACTTGCAGATCGCCGACCACTCGGCATCGCTGCGCACGACGATGGCGAGCCAGGCGTCGTCGCCGGCGGCGGGATAGACGCCGTGCGGGGCCATAGCGGAGCCGCGATTGCCGCGCGGTTTCGCGTCGCGAGCGTTGAGCAGCCAGTCCATCAGCGGCGCGGCGGCGCGCTGGAGTGTGGCTTCGCCCTGGGCGAGGTCGATGTACTGGCCGCGACCCGTGCGTTCGCGATGCTCAAGCGCTGCGAGCAAGGCAACGAAGGCGTGGCCGGCGGCCGTCGGGTCGAGGTCGGCCGTGTCCTCGCGCGGCTGCGGATCGTCGGGATAGCCGAGCAACGACTTGAGCCCGTAGAGGGCGGCCAGGGACGGCCCATATGTGACCAGGTTGCGCCAGGGCCCCTCGGTCGCGCCCGAAGCGGAGAGCGCCACCATGATGATCCGCGGGTTGACCTCCGCGAGGACGTCGTAGGAGAGGCCCAGCGAGGGCATCACGCGCGGGGAGAAGTTCTCCAGCACCACGTCGGATTGTTCGACCAGTCTCAAGTAGAGCTCCCTGCCGCGAGGGTCGCCCAGATGTATCGCAATCGACTTCTTGCCTCGGTCGAGGCCGTGGAAGGCGCGTGGATCGTCGGGAGGAGTAGTTCCGCGGTGGCCTCCGATCGAGCCAACCGGCGCGCGCTGTCCGCCAATCGAGACCCCTGAGAGTCGGTGGGGGGCGCCCACTTTGATGACGTCGGCGCCGAGGTCGGCGAGGAACATGCCCAACAGAGGCCCCGCCCAGACATGGCCATGGTCGAGGACGCGGAGCCCGGAGAGTGGCGGCATGCTTTGGGAGTCTACTGCTGACCGTACCTTTGCCGAACGCCTGCATGCGCGAGCTTTGTCAGACCTAGAGATCTACCCGCCTCAGGGATGGCGTGGAGAGAGGATTCGCTGCCGTAGCGCGGTAATGCCGGCGTCTGGGGTGTCTGCCAAAGTGATCAAGGAGTTTGGGAATCACGAAGGCGATGATTCTCAGCTGTTCTCTGGCAGTCATTCTTCCCCTCGGCCGAAAGACCCAGAGTGTTCTGATGCCGCTGCTTAAGAGCAGCGCGCGGTGTTGTCTTCTGGCTCGATCGTCGGCGTGAATCCAAACCGAGCCATGACTTCGACACCACTCGATGACTTCGGGATCAAGGATTTGCCGGCCGGTGCGGTCGGGATCGAGCGCTGTCCTCAGATCGGCGATGTTGTAGCCAACCAGCGCCAACGACTGCGCCACACGGGGTACCAGCGACTCGTCGAGGAGGAACTCTGGACTAGGCAGCGTTGAGGCGTCGTTCCCACTCACAGGCTTCCTCGACAGATTGTGGCGGCAGAGCAAAGGCCGAGGCGACCCAATCAATGGGATCGCCGCTGTCGATCATCCCGGCGATGGTCCGCGTAGGGACGCGGGTCCCTTTGACGCACGGCGCACCAAACTGAATCCTCGGGTGCAAGAGCACATTCGGGGCGGGTTCCCAAGATGTCGCCAAACCTGTCTGTGAGGCAAAGTCCAGACCGTGGACTGGCATGATGTAGTCCTGCATGATCGCAAAAGCCATCTGTCCGGCGGAACTGGCAGCTACTAGTTGTTTGCGCAGTTCAACGAACAGCTGCCCCTGTCCTGTCCACAATGTCTCTGTCGCGAATGGGCGCCGCGACTTCGTCGCTTTGCGCAACCAATGCTCCGTGTCTCGAATCTGGCGAGTGGTGAACCCAGCCGCACGCAACACCGCGACGATTCGCATGGAGACCAGGTCCTCGAAGCCGATCAGCAGTTCGCTGCCCGGCACTTCGGACAGTTGGGGGGTCGAGATGCCCATCCGGATCCACCTGATGATCTTTGCCGATTGCACCGGGTATGCGTCCTCGCCACCTGTTCCGGCTTTCAGGTACCGCGCTGCTTCGGGCACGTCGTAGATGCCCTCGAAGTCGGGTGCAGAAATGCATCTCTCAGCGGTTTCAGCAGTAGTGGTCATGTGCGTAGCATCTTTGCGCATTGAAGCGTCGCGGATTGACTCGGATTCGAGGTTAGCAGCGAGTGAGAGGGCAGTCGGCGGAGACGTTAGTTGACACGGGCCAATATCATCCAGCGCAGGGAGACCAACACCATGCGTATCACCTTCTGTGGGACGGGGGCGGGGGGATCGGTGAACCCTCGGCGGGGGGCTGCGTCGATTCATCTGGCCCATGAGGATGCGCGGATCCTGGTGGATGCCGGGCCTGGGTTCATGGAGCGGATGGTGGACACAGGGTTGGACGCGGACGCGGTCTCGGACGTGGTCTTCTCGCACCTGCATTTCGACCACGCGATGGGCGTGATCGAGCTGTTCACCCGGCTGATCGTCCGCAGGGGCGCGCCGGTGACGGTGTTTGGGCCTCGCGACACGGATACGTACATCGAGGCGGCGCTCGGCTTCGCTCGCGTCAACGCAACCAGCGACTTCATCAACCGATGGTTGGACGGCGTCTCGGTCGAGTTGACCCGGCCGGAGGATGAGCGCGAGATTTGCGGCATCGACGTGCGCTCGGTCGAGGTGCCCCACGCACCCTATCTCGAGTGCCTGGCGCGGCGTTTCGAGGCTGGGGGGCGTTCGCTCGTCTACACCGGCGACACGACCTACGCGCCCGACGCGCTGGTTCCGCTGGCCGACGGGGCCGATGTGCTGGTGCACGAGGCGTACACGGAGTCCTGCCTGGCGCGGATGGTGGAGGGCCTGTCGGAGTCGGCGCGTGCCGGACTGTATCGCGGGATCCAGGGTACGCACTCGACGGCGGAGTCGGCGGGCCGGATCGCCCGCGACGCCGGCGTAGGCACGCTGGTCCTGACCCACATCATGTCGCAGGAGCGGGACTGGGAGCTGATCGAGGAAGCGCGGCGGGCCTTTGATGGAACGATCGTCGTCGCCTCGGACGGACTGTCGCTGGAAATCTGAGGTCGGTCATGCGGGTGCGAGAGCTGACAATCATGGTTGGCACCGGCCGAATCGAGGAAATGACCCGCTTCTACGGCGAAGTCATGGAGTTGGAACGCATCGACCGTTTTCGCGATCCGGTCTTCGCCGCCGCCGGCGGCTTCATCCGCCTGCTCGATCACTCGGATATCTCAGGGCCGACGCTGGAGCCGGCGCGGATGCAGATCAACCTGTTCGTCGACGATGTATCCGGCGAGTTCCGCCGCGTCATGTCGAGCGACCCCGGCCTCCGCGTGCATCGACATCCGGAGCGTGAGTCGTGGGGCGGCGAAGTCGCCACCTTGCTCGATCCGGACGGAAATTACGTGCAGTTGTTGGAGCTCGTGGAGCAGAGAGCGAAGGAACGCTGATGACGGGCACCATCTCGCTCTCGGAGAGGATCGGCCGGCCGGCGGACGAGGTCTGGACGGTCCTGACCGACTGGCCGAACGCGGTGCGCTGGATGAACGGCATCGAGTCGATGTCGATCGACGGCGATACCGTCGAAGGCGCGCGCATCCGCTTCTCCACACGCGGCCAGGATCGCGAATCGCTGATCACGCACTGCGTACCGGGGCGCTCCATCACGCTGCGGTCCGAGCAGGGCGGCGTAGCGGCGGATTACACGTATTCGATCGAGCCCATAGGGGAGTCAAGCAGCCGCGTCAGTCTTGAGGCCGAGTGCCGTTTCAGCGGATTGCCAATGCGGTTGCTTGCCCCGCTGATTCGGTTCGCCATTCGTCGCACGGACGGCGGGCAGATCGCCGCGCTCAAGCGGGTGGTCGAGGAACAGTGAGTGCGCTGCGGCTCCGCCGCTGCCCCCTGGGGGGAAGCTCCCGCGTAGCGGGAGAAGGGGGGACGCCGCCGCAGGCGGCCATATGCGGGCGCACCCCTCTGCCTTCGGCATCTCCCCCCGCATAGCGGGGGGAGAAGATTCGGAGTCGTTAGCGAATGTACCCCGGCGCTTCGTCGCCGTCGGCGGCGATCAGGGCCATGTCGTCGGCGTCGAGGTTGTCGAGTTCGCCTTTGCGATAGGCGTCGTAGAGATTGAAGAGTTCGGTCTTGTGCGGTCGCTTGCGGCCGATCGGGCATTCCTCCCAGGCCTCGTAGTCCTCGTCGCAGTAGCCGAGGCGGTGCTCGCCGCACTTGGGCTGGAGCTGACGTCCGAGTTCGGGCGCGACTTTGATCACCTCGGCCCGCATCAATGAAACGACCTTGCGGAACTCCCATTGGGCGCGAGTGCAGAGGCGGAGGTCGGAGATGTGCAGCAGCGAGGCGAAGTTGACGGTGATCTTGAAGTTGGTGTTGGTTGCGTTGGGCAGCAGGAAGCGGGCGTCCTCGGCGGGCACGCCGGCCTCGACCATCTTCTCGTAGAGCGCGCCGGCCTGGGCGAAGAACGCGGTCATGTCGCCGCCGAGTCCGGCCCGCTCGATTGTTTTGGGGACGGTGTAGGGAAACTCGCCACCCTTGTAGGTGACGTAGCGCTGGCTCTGCTGCTCGAAGCTGATCCCGATGCGATGGCGTACGAACTGGTGCGAGAAGGCGCGGGAGACGCCGGAAATGCCGAACTCGAAGTGGACCTGCTCGAGCGGCGACATGTGCCCGGTCATGAGCCGGGCCTCGACGAATTCGAGCATTTTTTCTTGTGAGATGCGCTCGTCGTCGATGCGGTCGAGGACCTGCTCGGGCGTCAGCGCCGAGTAGCAGACCCGGTACGCCATGTACAGGGCGCGAATCGGGTCCTTGGTGTAGTCGATCAGCTTGACGGAGATGGCCACGTCGATCCGCTCACCGGTTGCATCAGATGGTCGCTGGATATGTCAACTGAATATAGCGGAGGCGAGTTCAGCGGAAGTGTGCTCAGATGTACCTCTTCGTGCTCCACGGCTTCCATCCGGACTTGCGCCAGATGCGCAGGGCGTAGCGGGCGTTGTAGAGCGGCTGCATGGCCAGGATCGGATCGAGCGGCTCGCCAATCTCGGCCTTGCCAAAGTACTCCCACCATCCGTTGATCTGGAAGAGTCCGTAGCTGCCGCCGGAAGGATCCCTCTTGTTGATCGCGCGAGGATTCCAACGGCTTTCGTGGTAGGCGATGGTGACTGCGTTATCCAGCTCGTCGCGCGGCCAACCGGCGGCGCGCAGGACTTCACGGAGACGTGGTTCGGCAAGGACCATGGTTCAAATGGGTTGCTGCTGGTCGATCGCCTAGGCGAACGTCGTCTCCACCGACGAGGAGGCGTCGAAGAAGTCCTGCAGTGTCTGGTTGAAGCGATAGAAGAGGTCGCGGCGGTTGTAGTCCTCGCCCTTGGCCAGCTCTTCCGGGCTTTCGAGGTCGATCGTGTTGAGCGTGTGGTGCAGGTCGGCGTGACCGTTGGATTGGATGTTCTCGATCATCTCCTGCCAGCGCTCGGGCGCCATCACCAGGGTGAAGTCGAGGTCCTCAGAGTCGGCGTTGCTGGAAATGTCGGCGATTTCCGGGATCTCGTAGCCGTCAAAGACAAGCTTGATTGTGGTTTCACCGACATTGACGCCCATCGCGCAATCCATCATTCCGAAGTCGCGCCAATGCGGGTCGTCTTGCACGGTGTCGCGGAGCGCCTCAAACCACTCGACGGAAGGGAACTGCGGCATCGTCTGTCTCCGTTTGCCTGTTATTGCTGTGTGTTGTTGAATCCTTGGCGAGTTTATCAAGCGATCCGTCAGGCGCTACTCGTTCCAGTCGGCGTCGCGCGATCGCGGCGTCCGAAAGAGATCGCCGATGGCGATCACGCCGCCGGCGGTGAGAGCCAGTAGTCCCAGCGACTTGAGGTGCAGCCGACGGGCGCGGGACAGGTCCTTGATCTGTGGCGGCGGCCGCTGCCAGCCGACGGATCGGCCGTTCCAGGAGGTTCGGCGATCGAGCGCGACGGACATCGCGGTGACGGGGATCGGCGTTTCGGAGCCGAGCGCGAGTTCTTCGATCTCCGGAGTCTGAAAGTCCGAGCGGCCGCGCGCGGCGAGGGTTGCCGCCGCGGCGATTGCATCGCGGGCGCGACGCACGGAGACCAGCCGTCGGGCGGGGTCGAGCATGGCGGCGAGTGGTCCGTCCGAACCTGGTCCGGCCATCGGTCCGCCGAGCGACTCGACGGCGGCATAAGCGACGGCGCCGGAGAGATCGAACGCCGCGTACGCGGCCCAGGGGCCGACGACGCTCTCGCTGGGGGCGACGGCGAGCCGACCGAGTTCGGCTTCGACGCGCTCGGCGTCGAGCGCGGCCGTCGGTCGCCCATCTTCGTCGACAGGCGCGTGGGTCATCTGGTTCTCGACCGCTGCCGATGCGCGGATCCCGCGCCAGGCGTCGAATGTGGCTGCCAGCAAGAGGGCCTGGATCACGATTGAGAGGAGCCTGCTTGGGCCGCCGGGTTTGGTCCGCTCGATCAGGGAAGCGGCGCGAATCACGGCAGCCGAGGCAGCGAACGGCGCAAAGACGCGCAGCCTGGGCGGCAACGAGGCGAGCTGACGGGTTCGTGAAAGCGCCCAGGCCAACCAGGTGGGCCGACCCTCGGGCGGTGGGCCCAGGAGGCGGTCCACTGCCACCTGGATCGCAATGGCGAGGGCGAACACGCTGAGACGATCACTGGTGCGTCGCATTGGACTTCGAGCATATCTGCCCTAGCAGGCGGCACGGCACTGTGTCACAGTTGACATCAAGCAAGTCGGCGGGGTGGATTTCTTGTTTGTAGACGAGGGGCACGCGGTGAAATCGCTGTGGCGCTCGTGAAAAAGTTGACAAGCGCCGATTGAGTCGCCCATAATGTGCATCGTTTCACAAACTCCCAGTTGTGCGGGGATTCACAAGCTCGCTCCGCAGTCCTGGTCGAGTAGGAAAGCGAGTTGGCCCGATGCCCGTCACGCCTCCGTCGAAATGCCCGCGCTGCTCCGGCATGATGCTCGTCGAATCGGACGCGCACAGCGTCTATTCCAGTTGCCTGTCGTGCGGGTATGTCTACGAGAGCAACATCATTTCGGTCTTCGAGCTCGAGCGCGAGCAGGCCGTTGAGGAAGGCCGACAGCGCCGTCGCCAGCCGTCTCACGGCAAGCTCCGCCTGTAATCCTCTGCACGCCGACTCCAACCGGTCGCCGTTTCCCGGTCGCGTATCACAGCGACCGCAGTTCAGCCAACGCTAGCCTGAGCCAGGCGCGTGCCGCAGTCGAGATTGCTGCGGACGCCGGTCATGACGGGCGCAGCGGGTGGAGATTCGTGAGTATCGCAAGGCAACGCACTGCGAGCATCGCGGTCGCCTGCGCCGCTGTCGAGAGCCGATGGTGGGCCAGTGCCAGTACTGCGCCAAGGGCTTCTGCGCCGGGCACGGCCAGATCCAGGAGGATGGTCAGGAAATCTGCATCGAAGAACGATGCGAGCGACTTCGGATCGACGTCGAACAGCACCTCATCTTCAAGTCCGAAGCGCGAGCTCGGAACGTCAATCAGCACTGCGGAGAGCCTGAGTGCGGGCAGCCGCACGCAATGATGTGCGACCGCTGTACCTGCCGCTACTGCGAAGACCACCTGCGGCAAGTGATCATGACCGTGATTCGAGGTGGCGAGACGCAAAGCGAAGCGGCCGCAATCTGCGACCACTGTCGCGCGCGGCTACCGCTCTGGACCGAGGAATGAACGCAGAATCTCGGCGTCGTGGGCGAAGACTGGGGCGGGGCGTCGAGCCTCAGGTTGCAGCGGAATCCAGGCTGCCGCCAGAGCTTCCGGTCCCGGTCTGAGCGCGCCGCCGATCGGGTTGGCTCGATATCCAATCACGACCACCTGGTCACCGGTCGCCGACCAGACGCCAAGCAGTTCGCCGATCTCGACCTCGATGCCGGTTTCCTCGCGCACCTCGCGCACGGCTGCATCTTCGACGCGCTCGCCGGCGTCGACAAAGCCCGACGGCCAGGCCCAGCGGTACATGGCAGGCTCGTGGTTGCGTCGCACGTAGAGCAGTCTGTGTTCCGGGTCCAGCACGAGGACGACGACCGAGACTTTGGGATCGACGTAGTTGATCCAGTCGCAGGCGTCGCAGGCCGCGGTCGATGCCAGCCGCTCGGCGCATTGGGGACAGAATCTGGGTGGCGGCGGCATGAGTACCAGTATCGACGGTGAGCGCTCCCTGATCACGTCCTACGAGGATCTGCGCATAGGCCCGAGATGCTCTCTCCCCCCGCTCTGCGGGGGGAGATGCCGAAGGCAGAGGGGGGTCCTGCTCGTCCACGTTCTGTGGTCTCGCGGCCCTCGGCAGTCCCCCCTTCAGTCCCTGCGGGACAGCTTCCCCCCAGGGGGAAGCGGGCACTTGCAGGGGTCACCGCAAGCGATGGGTGAGGGGAACCGGAGTGCGTCGATTGGGCAGGAAATCAGAAGACGGGCAGGGAGACGCGTTCGAAGTGCTCGTAGAACCTGCCGTCGGCCGAGCTCCAGCGCTTCTCGACGTTGGCGATGAAGTCTTCGCCGCGATCTCCGAACTGTGAGACGTGACGCGTGAGGGCGCGGATCTTGGTCTGAATGATGTCGGTGATGTCTACGTCGTAGTTGGCCTGTTGGCTGCCCCAGATGAAGAGCTCGGCTACCTTGTGGCACTCCAAGCCCTCGTCCAGGTGCTCGGGAAAGTTGAGCCGGTCTCGAGCGGTCGGGTAGACGGCGTCGAGGGTCATTTCCCCGGTGCAGCGGTGGTCACGATGGTTGATGAAGCCGCGCCACTCGGAGAGCGGATCGGAGGGATCGGCTTCGAGGGCGCGCCGATGGATGTAGTCGGTGGAATGCGTGAAGACGGCGTGCGGCTGTATCCGTCGAATCGCTTTGACGATGCCGCCCAGGTAATCGCGGGTGTAGATGAGTTCGCCGTCTTCGGCGCCGAGGAATGTGCAGGTCAGGACCCCAAGTTCTTCGGCTGCATTGCGCTGTTCGACCTCTCGCATCGGCACGAGACGCTCGGATGTCATTTCAGGATCAGCCGAGCCTTTGGCGCCGTTGGTCACGATCAGGTAGTGCATCTCCCAGCCGAGCGTGGTCCAGAGCGCTGCGGTGCCGCCCGCCCCGAAGTCAGGATCGTCAGGATGGGCGGCAACGACGAGGCCGACCTTGTTGTCGGTTTCGGGGGGCATTGACATTGGCGGGTTCACTCCGATTTGTCCAAATGTTGACGCAGGCCGGCGGGTTCGGGCAACACGCCGAAGCGCGGGCGACTTGACAAGACCAGCGTATAGGTGCACACTGCGGGCAGACGCATACGAACACCAGTTCCGCACACCTGCGCGGAGCATATGTTAGAATTCTCTTATGTCACGAACACCGAGCCGGATCGCCGTTCTGGATCGGAAACACCCAGCCGACTCGTGGCGCAGCTGAATGAACGGGGGCACGCACGATGACAGACTTGACGACCAGCGCCGGGAAAGACGAACAGCCACCCCGACGCGGTAAGCGAGGCCCCCGCTCCGACAAGCCGGAACGCATCCTTGCCTTTCTGCGCACCTACTTCGCGGAGTATCGCTATCCGCCCTCGGTTCGCGACATTGTTGAAGGCTGTCAGCTCTCGTCTACTTCAGTCGCCGACTACAACCTGAAGATTCTTGAGCGCGAAGGGCACATACGTCGTGACCGAGAGCGCGCCCGCACGATCTCCCTGACCGTACCGGTCGAACCAACCGAGCCCACCAGGGTGGAGTCGAGCATGTCTTCGGTGCGAGTACCGTTGCTCGGCGCGATCGCTGCGGGTACCCGCTCACTCGTTCCTGAGGGGGTTGACGTCGACCATGCGGAGAGCCGGATCAGCGTGACGTCCGACATGCTCGCCGGTCGCGATCCGGAACGGGTCTTCGCACTCACCGTGCGCGGCGACTCGATGATTGACGCTCTGATTGCGGACAACGACACGGTCATCCTCGAGGAGGCCTCAAGCGTTTCCGACGGACAGATGGCCGCCGTCTGGCTGCGCGACGAGAACATCTGCACGCTCAAGCGGCTGTACTTTGAGGGTGGCCAGGTTCGACTGCAGCCGGAGAATCCGACCATGGACGCGATCTTTACCGACGAGTCGAACATGCAGATCCAGGGTCGCGTCGTCTCCGTGATTCGCCATCCGCGCTAGGCCCGGCTGAGATTGACGCCCCCTTCCTCTCTATCTCGCGCGCTGTCCCCACCAAAGTCCCCCCTCCCAGAGGAGACTTGCGCATGAACAATCAAAGTCGGCCCCACGCAGCCTGCCCCGCACTTGATGCGGGGGCGGAGGCCGCGATGTCTATCTGCCCACGGCGCCTCCGCCACGGAAATCCTTGCATGAGTCGTCGGCCGCCGGTGCTCGGTGAGTGTCGCTGTCCGCTGACCAGATAGCCGGATGGATTCCCGCCTACGCGGGAATGACGGAGTTTGGGATTACGCACAGGTCTCCCTACGCGGGGGCGACTTTGTTGCGGGATTATGCACACGTATCCAGAGGGAGAGGGAGTTGAGAACCACCAAGTATCCGCAGACGTCGATCACGCTGTGCCTAGACTGACCTTGTGCCGCCAGTTCTGACCATCGACGATGTGAGCATCGAATACAAGACGCGGGAAGGCCCGGTGCGGGCCGTGCGCGGAGCCTCACTGAGCCTGAATCGCGGAGAGATCGTCGCACTGGTCGGAGAGAGCGGCTCGGGCAAGACGACGTTAGGGCTCGCGATTCTGCGCATCCTGCCTCGGAACGCCGACCAGACCAGCGGGACGATTCGCTACGAACGCCGCGACCTTGGCGAGATGGATCGCACCGAGCTGCAGCGAATCCGCGGCGATCAGATCTCGATGATCTTCCAGGATCCGATTGCCGGACTCAATCCAATCATTCCGGTCGGCCAGCAGGTCGAGGAGGTCATCACCTCGCACCGCCCAGTGACCAAGGCGGAGGCGCGCGAGCGGTCGCTCGAGGCGCTGAATGCGATGCAGCTTGCCGATCCGATGCGGATCGCCAAGTCCTTTCCCGGTGAACTCTCGGGCGGCATGTGCCAACGCATCATGATTGCCATTGCGACAGCGCTCGATCCCCAGGTGCTGATTGCGGACGAACCGACGGCGTCGCTTGATGTCACGGTGCAGGCCCAGATCCTCTACGAACTCCAACGGCTGCGTGAGGAGCGTGGGACAGCGATCCTGCTGATTACCCATGACATGGGAGTCGTTGCGCAGATTGCGGAGCGAGTTGCGATCATCTACGCGGGAAAGATGATGGAAGTCGACGATGTGATTCCGCTCTATCGGCAACCGCGCCATCCGTACACCTGGGCGCTGCTGGACACGCTGCCCAGGCTGGATCGCAGGCGGGGAATGCGGCTGCGGCAGATTCCTGGCGGACTGCCCGACTTGACGGATGAGGAACTAGGCGACCACTGCGCCTACATCACGCGCTGTCCCAAGGCGCTGACGATCTGCCGCACCGACCCGGAGCCGGATCTGGTCGAGGTCGCAGGCGGCCGAATCGGCCAGCGGCTGGCCTGCTACAACCCGGTTGAGGCTGTCTAGAGTCCCAAGGGGCTGTTCACATAGTGCGACAGAGCAGCTCAAACTCCGTCATACCCGCGCTTGCCGCGGGTATCTCGCCGCGTTCAGCACAGACGTATTCGCCCAGGACAGCGAGATTGCCGCGGCCGGCGCGGCAATGACGACTCCTTTTGGCCGAGGTTGGCCAATGTGAACAGGTCCTAGCGTCGATCAGCCCCGGCCAGTTCGGCTATCAGCAGCTCAACGGCGACATCCTCGGGCAGGCCGCCCTCGTCGCGCCGGTACTTGAGGATTGCGACCTCGGCATCGAGGATTCGGGCGAGGGCCGCATCGGCGCTCTCCTGGCTGTAGCGCTGCGCCTGGCGACGCAGTCTTCGCGCCAACCACTCGAAACGCAGATCAGCGGCAGAGCGAATGTCCTGGTCGGAACCGCCGCGATCGATCACCTCGCGGGTGATGATCACCTGTCGATAAGTCCGGGCGAGCATTCTCAGTATCTGAGTCTCGTCCACGCCTTCGGCGCGGACACCGTCGAGGGCGCGCATGGCATCGGCGAGTCGGCGTTCGGCGACGGCGTCGACGAGGTTGAAGATCGTCACCGAGCGCACGGCGGGAACCATCGCTTCGACAATCGTCTCGTCGACATTTGCGTCGCCGGCGTAGAGCGAGAGCTTCTCGACCGCCTGGGTCAGCGCGCCGCGGTCGCCGTCTGCCCGGTCAACCAGCGTCCTGGCTGCCTGTTGCGTCATGCTCAGGTTGCGCCGGCGGACTTCGCGGCGCAGCCAGTCGGTCGCTTCCTCCTGCTTCAAACGGACGAACTCGCGGACGTCCGCGTGCGGCTGGATCGCCTGGAGCAGCGGATTGTCGCGCCGCAACTCCTCGTCGACGAAGACGAGCACCGTTGTGGCGGGGACCTGTTGGAGCAGATTGGGCAGGCCGTCCCAGTCTCCAAGCTGGCGGCCGCGTCGGCCGGAACCGAATCCGAAGCGTCCGCAGAGTCCGTCGACCCGAACCCAGCGAACGCCGCCGAGGAAGGGAGCGGCGGAGACGGCAGCGCCCAGTTCGCCGAGCGACACGCGTGCGCCCTCGAAGGAGACCGAGTTGTTGGCCAGCGAGCCGTCGGGATCATGCTCTCGACGCAGAGCGGCAACCGCCTCCAGCCGGGCGAACCGATCTTCGCCGTGAAACAGGTAGATCGCCATGGCCTGAGCCTAGCGATGAGTGGGTAAGATTCAGGCCGAGTTCGACCGGCGCCCTGCGGTTATCAACAACGCCTGTCGCACTTCGTCAATCGCGTCTTGCAGGTCGGGCACCTCGCGCTCCTCATTTGGGTGCAGGAAGAGGAGGACGCAGCGCGTGACCGGGCGATTGAGGGTTTGCTCGAGCATCAGGGCGTAGGAGGCGGTTTGCAGTCGATAGCGCTGGAGCGCGGCATCGGTCGCTTCACCGGACTGGAGGGCGTCGGTCTTGTAGTCGACGACGACAAGTTCGCCCTCTTGAGTTTCATAGAGCAGATCGATGAAGCCGTCGAGCAGCACGCCCTCGACCTCGACAGCGGCGTACAACTCGCGCCAGTAGCGGCCAGACCCACGCGCTTCCCGGACGTTGTCGCTGTGGAGCGCGACCTTGACCAGTCGGCTCACTTCACCGCTCTGATTGCGATTCAACGACTCTGCCGCCGATTGGGCGGCCGCAGCGGCCGAAACCTCCTGGTCGGTCCAGTGCTCGAGATCGATCACCTGCAGCACGCCATGGGTCGCCCGTCCGATGGCGGTGCCGGCGCGGCCCCTACGCCAGGGAGGCAGATCGTCTCCGGGCTCATCGTTGGCGCTCGGCCCGTGTTCCTCGAGTTCGGCGGCCGCGCGACTCGCGATGCCCGTGGCGGACTCGCGAGGCAGCGATGTTAGCTGTTGGATGGCGCGCTCGCGGTCCCGAAGCCACGTGGCGCGATCGGCCGCTGTGTCCGACTGCTCGCTGCTGGCGGATATCTGCGGGAGTTGGGGCGGACTGGGGATCTGTTCGTGGCTCAGTCGGTTGTATTGGACATGCCGGCCATCCAGTTCCGCGGCGATCTGATCTGCACCGGTCTTGCCGTTCTGTTCTTGCTTGCGATAGAGACTGATGACCAGGTGGTCACGAGCGCGAGTCGCGCCGACATAGTTGCGCCGAACTTCCTCGTGCGCGTCCAGTTCATCCTCCAACTGCTTGAGTTCTCCGTATCCGGGGGTCGACAGGCGAGAGCCAAAGCGGACCTCCGGTCGGCCGTCCTCGCGCCAGAGCAGCGCGGGCGTGCTGGTGTTTCGCCCGATGTTCAGACCGGCGAAGACGACGATTGGGAACTCCAGGCCCTTGGCCGCGTGGATGGTCATAATCCGCACCGCGTCGTGGTCTTCCTCGGGCACGACCGACTCAATCACTCGCGTGTCTTGTTCGGCCTGGTGCTGAGCCCACTGGAGGAACTCGGCGAGCGTGGCGCCGCCCCGATCGTTGAACGCGCGAGCCTGGTCGATCATGAACCGGTAGCGCTGCCAGTGCTCTCGCGGCTGTCGTTCGACGACGGCCAACTCCAATAGGCGACGCTCCCGAATCACGTAGCCGACGAGCTCGCTGACCGACATCGTCCAACGCCGATCCGAGGTCTGGCTGAGCCAGCGCATGGACTCGGCGACCGGATCGGACTCTTCGATGCCGGCGGGGGCAGGCTCGCGATAGTCCCACTTGCCGCGCGCCTGCTTCCAGCGGTAGAGGTCGTCGTCGGCGCAGGCGAAGGCCGGCGATTTGAGCGCTGCAAGGAGGGCGATTTGATCCGTGGGATCGTCGATTGCGCGCAGCAGGTTGAGCAACTCGCGAATCTCCCGCTGGTTGTAGACCAGCGAGCGGCTCTCGAGCCGGTAGGGAATGCCGCGCTCTTCAAGCTGCGGCAGCAGTTGCGTGAGACCGGTTCGCGTGGGGACCAGCACAGCGGTGTCGGCGAAGCGGGCGTCACGGGTTGCGTTGGTTGACTTGTCGAAGATCTGCCAGCCCGAGGCGGTGATGTCGGCAATCAGTCGAGCGAGCGCATCGGCCTCCAGGCGACGGGCATTGCCAACGGGACCCTCACAGGCATCGCCGAGGACGGTGACAGACTGATCGACACCTTCGACAGCAGGGCGGTACGCGCGCAGGTCGTCCCAATCGGCCTGTTGACCGCCGCCCTTGCGCATCAGCGGCTCGAAAACGGCATTGACGAACTCGGTCACGCCCGGAGCCGAGCGGAAGTTCTGCGAGAGTCGCACCAGTCCTTCGTCACGCCGCCGCTTGACCGCGTTGAACTGGCGGATGTCGGCGCGGCGGAAGCGGTAGATCGACTGCTTCGGGTCGCCGACGAAGAAGAGCCGGCCTGGTTCGTCACCGGCGATCGCGTCCGCGATCCGAGTCTGCAACGGATCGTTGTCCTGAAACTCGTCGATCAGCAGGCGACGGAACCGGCGGCCGACCGTGCGAGCGGCCAACTGATTGTCCTGCAGCAAGCGGCTGGCGCGGACCAGCAGGTCCTGGAACTCCAGCTCCCCCCGCAGGCGGCGCTCGTCGGCATAGTCGATGACGAATGCGCGAATGCGGTTGAAGATCGGGACCGTCACCGACTGAAACGCGATTGCCCGCAGCAAGGTCGGAAGGTGCGCCTGAGCTTTGATCTCGGCTTTGATCTCTCCGACTCGGTCTCTGCTCCCCCAGTTCTTCGCTGCACCGCCACGACCCGGCCCGAAAGTGAACCCTGGATCTTCGAGATAGTGTCGCAGTGCCGCACCTGTGCTGTCGGAGTCGACACAAGCCTGAATGTCATTGAGAGCAAGCTCGATCCTTGTCAGATTCTGGGCCAAGAGGTCATTGGGATCCGAGCATGAGTGTCGCAAGCTGATGAGGGAGCGTAGAGGTCCGGTGGCTTGGCCAACCGTCGACTTGAGGTCGGGAACGGACATGAGCGCTCGCGAAGACTCTGAGCGGTCCCAGTCGTTGTTCAGTGATCGAGCTACCGCGAGGAGATCCCCCAGGGTGAGCCCGGTATCGAATGCGTCGAGTAGCGCATCCTCGATAGAAGCGTCTTCCAAGATGCGGTCCAGTTCCGCGGACCAGCGTTCGGCGAAATTGAGCGAGGCCTGGCTCTCGTCGATGATGGTGAATCCGGGCGGCAGTCCGGCCTCGATCGGATGCATGCGAAGGATGCGCGCGGCGAAGGCATGCAGCGTTTCGATTGCCGCCGAGTCGAGGTCCTCGGCCGCGCGGGCGAAGCGTTCCCTCAGGATCGGATCGGTCTCTGCCTCGCGGTACTGATCGAGTCGTTCCAGCACGCGGTCGTAAAGTTCGGCGGCTGCCTTCTCGGTGAAGGTGATGGCCGCGATCTCGGCGGCGCCAACTTCGCCGGACTCGATCAGGCTGACGATGCGGCCGACCAGGGCCTCGGTCTTTCCGGTGCCCGCGCCGGCTTCGACAAAGAGGGTCTCGTCGAGGCAATCGCGTATCCGGTCGCGCTCGGCCTGGTCGATGATGGAGACCATTACTCGTCCTCATCCGCGACAGCGCTGAGCGCGACGTAGTGGGCCAGACGTTCGTCCGACTTGATCCGATCCCAACGCGAGCGACGGTCGACCGGACAGACCTCGTTGAAGCTGCAGTAGGTGCAGTTGTTGTCGCGCGAGCGATCATCCGTGCCGGGATGCTGCGGAAACGTTCCCGCCCGAACCTCGCCCACGATCAGGTTGACGGTGTCACGAAATCTGTCGGTTCGCTCCGAATCCCAGGTGACTTGATTGAAGCGGAAGCCGCCACGCTCTGTGATGAACCAGTAGCCGGAGCGCACGAGGGCGTCGTCGTTCAGATCTTCGATCTCTCGCAGCGCGTGTGCGTAGACCGGCAGTTGCAACACCTTGCCACGCACCACGGGGTCCCTGTCGAGGTCTTGTTGCCTCGGGAACTCACTGCCCGTCTTGTAGTCGATCACGACCAAAAGCCGTCCATCGTCGGAACGGTCGACGCGGTCGATCTTGCCTCGCAGTTCAAGCCGGCTTCCGTCCTCCAGCGTCAGCGTCGGCGCCCCCTGGCTGTCCAGCATGCGGGAGCCGAAGCTGACCTCGCTGCCGACTTGTCGGACCTGCAGCGTCGCTCGCTGCTGCGCGTCCTCGTCCAGCAGCGTCTCGAGGTCCGCGAGGATTCTGCGTCTGTCGCGCTGCCAGAGCAGATCGCGTCCCGTGAGACCTCGTTCGTGGGCTTCATCCAGCTCCTCTTCGGCGATCTCCATCAATCGTGCCCGTTCGGATTCGGACCACTCCGATCCCGGCTCGGGGCCGGAACCGATCTCTCGGAAGAACCGATCGAGGATGTCGTGAACGAGCGATCCCTTGTCCAGAGCGGAGATCTGCAGGCTGTCGCGCAACTCGGCGCGCTCTTCGATCCCCAAGACTCGACCGAGGAAGTAGCGATGCGGGCAAGCCGCCCAGTCTTGCAGCGCGCCGGCCGAATGTGGTTGGCCAGCAGCCTGGGCGGCGCCTTGCTCGATCAATCCGTCCCAGCGGGTGAACCGTGCGGAGCGTCGCGCGGCGTGCCTGGCGAAGCCTCGGCTGAGCAGGGAGACTTCATCGGTGAGGAAATGGCGCCTGACATCGCTCGCCAGACGGATGCTGCGCAAGTCGTATTCCTGGACATCGCCGGCCATGGGCGCGGAAACAATGGCGCGTTCGAAGGACGGTGTGGCGCTGACGACCTGCGAGTCCGCTTCGCCGATCTTCGATGCGTAGATGGGCTCTCCCCCGTTGAGGGAGGTAGCCGATTCCAACAGCCAACGGCTGGGCAGCCGCGCCTGCTGGTCCCGGACATCGGCGCGGGGATAGCTGATGATGCGCTGTGGCGCCGCGTGCAGAGCGGCGAGGAAGTCTGACCGCTCGCGGCGCAGGTGGTCGCGGCTGACGGGGAGTGACGCTCGCTCTCGAAGCTGGTCCGAGAGCAGCGGATCTTCTTGACCAACCTGAGGCAAGGAACGTTCGGCAGCTCCGACGACGTAGACGATGTCCCAGGTCATTCCGATCGCAGAGTGAAGCGCTCCAACGTAGACGCCTTCGCCGATGCGTCCATGGTGACCGGTCGGACGCTCTAGACCTCGCTTGACGGCGGTTGCGAAGCGAGCGCCAGTCGTCTGTCCCAGCTCGTCCAGCGCGTTGAACGAGTCCAACAGCGCCTGCACGTCGTCCCAACGCGCGAGCTCAAGGTCGTCGGCGCCGGCGACTCCGGCTTGCGCAAACGCGGTGCGGTCGCCCAACAGTCTCGTGAACTGTTGGCGGATAGCTGATGAGAACTCGGACCACGCGCCATGCTCTGGCGTGTCGCGGATGAAGGCGACGATTTCCGTGGTGAACTCAGCCAGCGCGTCGATCTGCTGCAGTTCCTCCCGCAGCCATGGAAACAGTCCGGGATGTTCTTCGCCTGCCGACTTCCGCAACCGCTCAAGGTCGTCTGTGCGGGTCCGGCGATATTGGTCAAGTCGATCGAGCCACTTGTCGGGGTCCTGTTGCAGGTTGGCCTGGAGCGACAACCGGTTCCAGCGAGAGGTGGGCGCGAGCGCGCCCTGGCTGTCGCGAATCGGGCCTGCGGTCAGCCAGGGACGAACATCAGCGGCCCAGTCAGCGGAACCCGACTCCAGCAGGTTCAACAGTCCATCAAGCACGCGACCGGCGATGCTCTGTCCGAGTGTCTGTGCGTTGGGACCGTTCCAGGGGATAGCGGCCGCGTCGAGTTGCTCGGCGCAGATCCGCGCATAGGGAGTGGGTTGGCGATAGAGGATGGCTATGCGATGCAGCGGCATCGGTTGTTCGGACAGGACCGAAGCGGATATGTCTCGGATCGCGGAGCGCACTTCCTCTTCCGCATCGGGCGATTGCACAACCCGTTGAGCGGTCGGCGGGCTGTTGAGATTCGTTGGCGGGTCGGCCTGCCAGCGGCTGCACGATGGCTGATCGACGGCCTCGGCGTCGCCGCTGAGTCCAAGAATCACCTGCACATCCTGCTTCTCCGCCAGCGCGCGGATGAACCTCATCTGCGCCGATGTCCATTCGCCGGGCAAGTAGACGATGATCGCGCCGATATCGCGTAAGACGTTGCCTCCCGCCTCAAGCGCCGAGCTAGCCGAGTCGGCGAGGTCGCGGGTCGTGTAGAAGCTGGTAGTCCTGTCGAGGTACTCGCGGTAGCGGGAGACAAGGTAGGCCGGCATGTCTGCGGCTTCGGCGATGCTGTCGAGTTGCGCCTCGTCACATTCATCGAACTGCTGGAATGTCTGCTCAAGCGTGCGCAGCACCGATCCTTCAATCGGCAGGTCGCCAAATCGCCTCGGTCCGGCAGCGGCGACTGCTCGGATCACCTCGGTCCGATAGGCCTCCGGCAAGGGACTGCGTCCCTCCTGGGCGAGCGTTCCGGCGCCAACCAGCTCCAGGAGCGTCATCAGCGGTTTGACCTGAACGTTGACGATTCCCCGACCGCGCCGACCCAACAAGTGGCGAATGTGAAGTGCAGCCCGGAACGACGGCGCGATGATCGTGACCGGCGCAAGAGGATCGGTGGCGTCGGCGGCCCGCTTGGCGCGCTGTACTGCCTGGCTGAGCGCGTCCTCGGCGGCAGCGCCGTAACTTGTCGTCGTGATTTCCAGTGGCATATGAGCGGGTCTTCTCAGCAGCGAGGAAGAAGTTCCAGCAGGTCGTCGCCGGCATCCGGATGGGAGTGGAGGATCTTGCCCTGTCGCGAGACACTGACCACGACGTCAACGCGGGCGCCTGACTCTCCCCTGACAAAATAGGTGTGGCGACCACCCTCGATGTCGTCGATCAGATCGTGGATCCAAACGGTCCAGTTGAAGGGATCGTCGCCGCAATAGGCGAGGATGTTGCCGGCCGGATCGCGCGAAACCGCCTTGATTTCCCAGTCGGCCATGGCGACACCAGATTACCCAAAATCCTAGGCGTCCTCCCATTGGACAAACATCGGCATCAGGACGTGGACGTAGTTGTCGCGGCCGACGACCCGGAAGACGCCCGGGTTGCTGGGACCGCTGGTTTCCATCGCGATTTCGCTGGCACTGGCGCCACTCGCGATCTGGAGCACGTCCTGGAGGTAGCGGACGTTGTAAGCGATGCGTGAGTTTTCGCCTTCAATGGCGGCATCGACGCGGCCGCGGTGGTTGCCCAGTTCCTCGGCGCGAGCGGTGAGCGTGATGTTCTGATCGGCCACCTCCCCGTTGAAGATCAAGCGGATAATCCCGCTGGACTCGCGGGCGAAGACGGCGGCGGATCGGACGCCGCCCTGTAGGACCGCGCCGGGCAGGATCGCTCGGGTCTGGTACTCGGAGGGGATGAGCTGATCGTAGCTTGGGTAGTTGCCCTGGATGAGCTGAGCAGTCATCTGAACGGCGCGGACATGGAAGCGCACGTAGGTCCGGTCGGCGTGGATGTACATCTCGACGGCGGAGTCGTCATCGGTGAGCAGTCGCTCAAGTTCGTTCAGAGCTCGGGCTGGGACGGTGATCTCGAGCCGGTCGGTCAACTCGGATGCGACATTCATGTCGTACACGGCGAGGCGGAAGCCGTCGGCCGCCGCCAGGGTCATCTTGTCCCCGTCGAAGCGGAAGTGCACGCCGGTCAGGACTGGACGGCCGTCGTCGGTGGCGGCCGCAAAGACGACGTGACGCAGAGCCTCGCGCAGGTCGCGGGCCACAATCTTGATCCAGTCGCCCTCACCGATTCCGGGGATGTTGGGGTATGTGGTGGGCGACATCCCGTTGATCGACGACTCGTTCGCGTCGGAGGCGCGGATCTGGGCGACGAGCGAGTTTTCCGCGACGTCGATCGTGATCTCGGAAGAGGAGAGGGCGGAGACGAGGTCGTTGATGAACCGGTGAGGGATGGTGATTGCGCCGGGCTCGGAGACGACGGCGTCGATCGAGCAAATCATCGCGATCTCGGTGTCCGTCGCCGTAAGGCGGACACCATCGTCGTCGGCCTGGAAGTGCACATGTCTCAGTTGATCGAGCGAGTGGCGGGCGGCCACCGCCCGCGAAACAACGCTGAGGCCGTGCTGCAGCGCCGCCTGGGATGTTTGGATTCGCATCGCGCCGCTCCTGGTCGGAGGTTCCGTGAGTCGACCAAGTATTGATCACTTGGTTTATCGATATGACACAGTGTATCTGATAACGAGCAGTTCTCATCGCTCAGTTGACACACGGTGGACAGTGTGTGGAGAAGTGACGGGCGAATCCGCTACGGCTGGCGGGGGCTCGCGGTTGAGCCTTCAATCCTCCTCTCC
Organism: Dehalococcoidia bacterium; assembly: GCA_965211635.1. GTDB lineage: Bacteria > Chloroflexota > Dehalococcoidia > Bin125 > Bin125 > Bin125. The sequence continues at coordinate 2,313,420 of OZ242948.1, read as the reverse complement.
CCCGCTCCGCGGGGGGAGATGCGAAAGGCAGAGGGGGGACAGTGCAGATCACGACTGTCGGCGGTCCCCCCTTCAGTCCCTCCGGGACAGCTTCCCCCCAGGGGGCAGCGGGACTACGCCCCGCTTTCCCTTAGGCGGCGCACACAGAAGTCGTACCTCAGGTCGGCGCCTGCCGGGGCAGCGCGTCGAGGATGCCGGTCAGGTCGGGCCCGCTCCAGGTCGGCTGCGAGCGCATCATTTTTTCGCGATCGGGATCGGGGTAGCGCGAGACCCAGTAGACGGGCAGACCGGCGTGGTTGGCGCCGGTGACATCGGCCCAGGGGCTGTCGCCAACGTAGAGCACTTCGCAGGGCTCCAGGTCGAGTCGTTCGCAGAGCTGGTCGAAGAACGGCTTACGCGGCTTGTATGACTGCGCCTCCTCCGAGGAGAGCACCGTTTCCACCTCGATGCCGGCGCGGTCAAGCGCGTGCAGGAGGTGATCGTCGTCGGCGTTGCTGCCAATCGCGACGCGGTAGCCGCGTCGTCCGAGCTCGGCGAGGACTGGGGCGACCTCCGGGTAGGCCGGTGCAACAGAGAGCTCGTCCCAGAGGTGTTGGAACGCGGTCGCGGGCGGAATCGTCTCGACCGAGTGGTGCTTGAACGCCTCGCTGAAGAAGTAGGGCCAGGTCTCGGAGAAGGGCCGGAAGATGGGTTCCGGACCATCGAGCGGTCGGTCTGCGTTGCGGCCCTCTTTCTTGGCCATCTCGCGGGAAGCTTCCAGCCAGGCGTCCCAGACATCCTCGCCGCTCGCGTGGTCAACGCCGTGTTCGTGCAGCATCCGCTGGATCAGCGAGGCGAACTCCCGTTCCTCGAGCTGCAGCAGCGTGCCGTAGCAGTCGAAAGCGACGGCGCGGACCGTACGGACGGCGTCTTCCGATCCAACCGTGGCTGGAGCGGGCTCGGCGGGCGTTTCGGTATTGGGTTCGCTCATCCTGTGTCCTTGTGTCTGAGGATTCGGGTTGGATCAGTCGGCGCTACGGGCAAGCCAGCGCGCCGCCTCCTTGGCGTGATAGGTGAGGATCATGTCCGCCCCGGCGCGGCGAATGCCGGTCAAGGTCTCTAGCACGACACGCTCTTCGTCGATCCAGCCATTGGCGGCAGCGGCCTTGAGCATCGCGTATTCGCCGCTGACGTTGTACGCGGCGAGGGGAACGTCGAATCGCTCACGCGCCTCGCGGACCAGGTCAAGGTAGGCGAGCGCCGGCTTGACCATGACCATGTCTGCGCCCTCGGCGAGGTCGCGCTCGATCGCGCGCATCGCCTCACGGCCGTTGGGTGGATCCATCTGGTAGCCGCGACGATCGCCAAACTGGGGGGTTGAGTCGGCGGCGTCGCGGAAGGGTCCGTAGAAGCCCGAAGCAAACTTGGCCGAGTATGCGAGCAGAGCACGATCGTTGTAGCCGGAGTCATCCAGCGCCGCCCGAATCACACCGATGCGACCGTCCATCATGTCCGACGGCGCCACGATGTCGGCGCCGGCCTCGGCCTGCGACACGGATGTCTGCGCGAGCAACTCGACCGACTCGTCGTTCAGGACCGAGCCGTCACTGTTGAGGACGCCGCAGTGTCCGTGGTCGGTGTACTCGCAGAGGCAGACATCGGTGACGACGACCAGCTCAGGTTGTGAGTCCTTCAGCGTGCGTACCGCCTGCTGGACGACTCCGTCGCCAATCCAGGCCCCGCTGCCCGTCGCGTCCTTGGACTCGGGCAGTCCGAAGAGCAGGATCGCGGGAATGTCGAGCGAGCGCAGCTCGGCTGCCTCCTGTGGCAGTTGATCGACGGATACACGCGCCTGTCCGGGCATGGACGGAATCGGCTCGCGGACGTCGCGTCCGGCAGTGACGAAGACCGGGTAGATGAAGTTGGACGGCGAGAGCCGGGTCTCACGGACCATCCGGCGAAGACCCTCGGACCGCCGCATGCGGCGCATCCGGTGGGAAGTCGGGATCTCTTCGCCGGCCGTGGCGAAGCGCTGTGGCGTGCTGGTCACGATGTCTCTGCACTCTCTTCGACGGGCGGTGGCAGACTTGCCAGGTAACGCCCTACAGCCTGGGCCAGGCCCTCGACGGTGTGGGTCTCGGCGACTCCGACCACCCGGAAACCCAGCGTGCTGGCAGCTTCCGCCGTCACCGGGCCGATGCATACGGCACGTAGTGAGTGTATGCCGACTCGACTACCCACCAACTCGGCCAGTCCTTGAGCCGTCGATGGCGATGTCAGGGTGACCACGTCCACGCCGCGCTCCAGCTCCAGCATGGACTGCTCGTCGGGCGCGGGAGTGACCACGCGGTACAGCGGCACGTCGTCGACCTGAGCCCCGGCTGCACGCAGCCGTTGGCTCAACTGCTCGCTGCCCCGCGCGGCTCGGGCAAGCAAGATGCACCGCCCTCGTACGTCGTATTGAGTCAGTTCAGTCGCCAAAGCTGCAGAGGTGTACGACTCCGGCACGACATCGGCGGTGATGCCGTGTTGCTCGAGCGCGCGAGCTGTCTCTGAACCGATTGCGGCGACGCGAACCTCGGAGAACGCCCGCGCATCCAGACCGTTGCGTCGCAACGCCGCCCAGAACTGGGCAACTCCGTTGACGCTGGTGAAGGCTGCGATGTCGTACTGCCCCCGCTGTAGGTCCCCAACCGCCTCGTCAACTGGCCGCGGATCACTCGGCTTGATTTCGATTGCGGGCAGCTCGATCACTTGTGCGTTTAAGGATTGGAGTCTCTGGACTAGCGGAGCCGCTTGCGTGCGGGCGCGAGTAACGAGGACTCGCTTGCCCATGATGCTCCATGAGACCTCGGGCGTCGCCAGGCGCACCGTCTCGCCGATGACCACGGTGACCGGCGCCTGCATCTCGCGCGCCCGCTCGCGCAGCGCGTTGAGCGGCGCGAAGAGGGCTCGCTGCTTCTGGGTCCAGGCCTGCTCGATCGCGGCGGCCGGAGAGTCCGGCGGCAGGCCGGCGTCGATCAACCTCTGGGCGATCTGATCGAAGTTGAGCCAGCCCATCATCACGACGATCGTTCCGCCGACCGAGGCGAGCGCATCCCAGTCGATCGCTGGGGCGTCGCCGTCGCCCTCCGAACCCGTGACGACGGTGACAGCGGACGCAGCCCGACGATCCGTCACGGCGATACCGACTGCAGCGGCTGCCGCGTAGGCGCTGGAGACACCCGGCACGTTTTGCATGGGAATGCCTGCGGCAGCCAGAGCCGAGGCTTCCTCGCCGCCGCGAGCGAAGACGAACGGATCGCCGCCTTTGAGTCGAACGACGCGGCGGCCGTTGCGAGCGTGATCGATCATCATCCGGATGATCTCGTCCTGCGAGGTCGAGCGCCCGCCAGGTGTCTTGCCAACGTCGACGGACTCTGCATCCGCGGCGAGCTTGAGCAGCGCTGGCGAGACCAGGCGGTCGTACAGGACGACATCGGCGGACTTCAGCGCTTCGACTCCGGCCACGGTGATCAGGCGCGGATCGCCCGGACCGGCACCGACGAGGAAGACCGTGCGAGGCTCTGCTTCAGCCACTGCTAAGTGCCTTCCGGCTTCATGAGATCATCGCCACCACGTTCGAGCAGCGTCTCGGCGACCTCGGCGCCCACTGCCTCAGGGTCTTCGCCCGCCCGTTGAAGCTCGATCCTGCGAGTGCCATCGCTACTCAGCAGCCGCCCGGCCAAGACGATCTCGCCGCCGCGAACGCCGCCCAGCGCCGCGAGCGGCAACGAGCAACCGGCCCCCAGCGCCCTCAGCATCGCACGCTCGGCCGTCACCGCGAGCGAGGTGAGCTGATGATCGACCTGGCCAATGACTTCGGCGTCAGCGTCGCGACATTGCAGCACGAGCGCGCCCTGTCCGGGCGACGGCATCATCAGGTCGATTGGCAGCAACTCCGATGCGGCGCGCTCCAGGCGATAGAGCCCGGCGGCAGCGACGATCACTGCGTCGAACTGCCCCTGTTGCATCTTGCCTATGCGAGTGTCAACGTTCCCGCGAATGTCGGCGATCTCCAGATCGGGTCGGAGGTTGAGCGCCTGCGCAGCCCGGCGACGAGAGCCGGTGCCGACCTTCGCGCCCGGCGCGAGGTCGAGCAGGCCGACGTTGTCGCGGCTCACGAGCGCGTCGCGAACATCGCCGCGCGGCAGGAACGCCGCGAGTGTCGTGCCCTCGGCGATTAGCGGCGGTACGTCCTTGGCCGAGTGCACCGCTACGTCGATCTCGCCGTCCAGCAGCGCCGACTCGACGGCTCGGACAAAGACACCCTGACCTCCGATTTCGCGCAGGCTGGAGGCGCGGTCGCGATCGCCCTGGGTCAGGATTGGGACGAACTCGGTTTCAACGCCGACGGCCGCGAGCGCTTCCATGGCCAGCTCCGCCTGGACTCTCGACAGCGCGCTGCCGCGACCGCCTAACCGCCTCGATCCACTCACGGCGACGATTCCGCCGTGCTGATCGGCGCGCCGAGGCGGGACAGCAGCAGCGCCTTCGCCTGACCTCGGCGTCGTTGGGCGAGCAGAATGCGTAGCTGGCCGTCCATCGCCGACTGCCACGCCTCGGGAGGAATCGGCCTGAACACATTGAGCCGTCGCAGTTCGCTGCGCACCTCCGATACCAGCTCGGCCAGCGACGACGTATCGGCATCGAGATACTCCGATAACTCTTCCCTAAGACGACGCGCGACCGCCGGACTGCCACCGCCAGTCGAGATCGCCAGCGTCAGCGGCGGCCTGCGTACAACTGCGGGGAGGATGAAGTCGCAGTTGACGGGATCGTCGGCTGCGTTTAATGGGATGCCCAGGGTCCGGGCGTCGGCAAGAAGCTGCGGGTTCGATGAAGAGTCTTCCCGCGCTGCCATGACGATCGCCATGCCGCGCATGTCGCCCTGCCGGTAGTCGCGCTCGATGTAGACAATCCGGCCGTCGTCGAGCAGCGACAGGAGTTCAGCGTTCAATGTCGGAGCCACGACCGTGATGCAAGCCTCGGCGTCGAGCAGCCCCCGGACCTTCTCCAGCGCCAGCGCGCCCCCGCCGATGACCAGCACGGGTCGGCCGGAGAGATCCAAGAAGACGGGGTAGAACGGTCGGGTCACGTCGCTAGCGGGCCTCTGTCAGATCTCGTCCAGCCTGGCGATCGCGATGCCTCTCTCGCCCTGGACGGTGTAGAGCAGGTAGGCGTCGTCGCGGTCCTCAAAGACGGCGGGATCGCGGAGTTCGTGCACTGGAGTTGGAGCGAAGCCACGCACGCTGGGGGCGATAGGGATGCCGGCGCCTTCCCACTCGAAGACCGGACGCAACAACTCGCGCCGCGGGCCTGCCGTCCACGTTTTCCAATCGCCCTTCAACGACAATGACGAAACGTAGATGCGCTCCGGCGTGTCGCCAACATTGGTCCAGAACACGTGCAAGGTGTCTGCCCGACGCATGAGAGCGCAATGACGCATCGAGTCGGGGAAGATCTGCGGGCCTTGTTCGAACCCGCAGAGCCCGTCCTCGGAGCGATAGAGGATGCCCGGCATCGACATCCCGTACCAACCCGGTTCGGCGACATCGTCCAGGCGGATAACGCGCAGATAGCTGGTGGAGAGCACCTCATCGCGAGGGTCGAAGTTGATTCCGTCGCTCGATGTCGCGACGCGCGACACCTGCGGGCCATCGCGTAGTTGTCCGTGAAAGTAGAGCCGAATCAACTGCGCATCGTGATCGACGACAGCGTCCGGAGAGGCGACATGGGGATAGACCCATCCCTGCCGCATCGCGCGCTCAAGCTTCGGATCGAACTCTTCGACGGTCTTGGGGAATGGCGTCTGGTCGAGTTGCAGTGCGCCAGGCCTGTGCGTCTGCCATGGGCCGAGCAGATCATCCGCGTAGGCGAGTCGGATGTAGGTGCCTTTGTGGTCGGCGAAGTAGAGATAGTACTCGCCCAATCGACTGGGCAGCCACTCCGGGGCGCGGATCAGCGAGGGACCGTTGATGTTGGCGCCCATTCGGGCATCCATGTCAGGGCGGATGATCGGTCCGTCGGTCGACAGCCGGATCGCTCGCATGTCTCACACTCCGTAAACGCTGCGTTCGGCGGCCCAGTTACCTGCTTTCGCCCATGGTAGGGCGGGATAAGCTCGTTCATATGAGCCTGCAACACGGAGCCCTGCGGGAGATCATTGAAACCGCGATTCTGGGCTTGATTGTCTTCCTGCTTGCCCGCGAGGCGGTGCAGAACTTCCAGGTAGAAGGCCGCTCGATGCAGCCGACATTGGCCAGCTCCGAGCTCGTGCTGGTCAACAAGATCGGCTACTGGGAGGTAGACCTGGGGCCGTTCGACGCGTTGATTCCCGGTCGCAGCAACGGCGATTTCCTGCTCTCGGGACCGCATCGCGGCTCGGTGATCATTTTCCACCCGCCATACCGAAGCGCGCACGACTTTGTAAAGCGGGTCATCGGGCTGCCCGGAGACACGGTCGAGATCAGCGCCGGCCGCGTGTTCGTCAACGGCGTTGAGCTGAACGAGCACGAGTACATCATCGAGCCGCCCGGCTACCAGTGGGGACCTGCGGTGATCCCACCGGAGCACTACTTTGTCCTGGGCGACAACCGCAACAGCAGCCAGGACTCGCATGCGTTCGGTCCGATCCACGAGGATCAGATCGTCGGCGAGGTGATGTTCCGCTGGTTCCCCTTCGACAAGATCAGCAGCGACATCTCCAAGCAGACCGTCGACTACGAGGGGAACATCGTGCCATGAGCGGCGTCGAGGTCGGCGATCAGAGCGAGGCGATGCGACTGCTCGAGGAGGCTGGCGCTGTCCTGAAGGGGCACTTCCAGTACGCCTCGGGACGGCACGGCGACACGTACATCGAGAAGTTCCGACTACTTGAGAAGCCCCGGGTGACCGAGACGCTCTGTGGTCAGCTCGCCGAACACTTCCGCCGACTCGAGCCGGAGGTGGTCGTCGGACCGACGACCGGCGGCATCCTGCTCGCCCACGAGACCGCCAAGCACCTCGGAGAGGGAATAAACGCGTACTTCGCCGAGCGCTCGGATGATGGCGGTCGCTACCTCGGCAGGGGATTCTTGGTGGAAGCAGGGCAACCAGTGCTGGTCGTCGATGACGTGCTGACGACTGGTGGCTCGGTCCGCGACACGCTGGACGCGGTCGTTGCGGCAGGCGGGCGACCGGTAGGCGTTGGACTGGTCGTCGACCGAACCAACGGCGCCACCAGCTTTGGCGAGCTGGAGACGTTCGCCTGTCTGGCCATCGACGTTGCCAGCTATGACCCGTCCGAGTGCCAACTGTGCGAAGCCGGCATCGAACTGACGATTACCTAGCCCAGCAACTTAGCCCAGGGCGTGGGCGAAGATGCCCGAGCCGACGCCAGCCACATCGGCGATGAGCGAGAGAACGAGGGCGTAAGCGGCGAAGCCGATACCGACGCTGATCACGGCGGCGCGGTCGTCCGCGTCGGCGACCGCCGCGCGGACGGCGAGCACGGAGAGCACAAATCCCGCAAGGGTCGTAACCAGCGCGACGGCAATGCTGATCGGTCCGGCGATCATGAAGAACTGCCAGACAGCGAACCCGGCGGCGACGGCCAGCGCCCGGGTCAGCGGCAGGAACTCGACATCGACCTGAAAGATCGAGCGCAATGCGTGCCAGGTCAAGCCGACCCAGACGCCCCAGGCGGCCAACGAGGCGATCGTACCGAGAAAGAGAACCTTCAACGCCGGCTCGCCCACGAGCGCGCCGCGGGTGTCGACCACGATCCACAACCATGCGCCCAGGCTGGCTATCAGCAAGCCGAGCGCCATGACCACGAGCGCGGGCACGGTATCCGTCTCGGTGCGCGCGGCGTCACGCAGCACGCTGAGATCGCCGGACAACAGCCTGCGGTGCAAGCTCAGAACACGACGCCAGTCAAAGGGCGCATCAACGCGCCCGAGATAGTTCGTGATCGGGGTACGCGTCCCGCGATGCAGAGTTCGCGCGATCGCACCTGATGTCTGCGGTCTGATCTGGATCATGGGCCTTTGCCTGCACTCGATGTCTCGCTAAGGTCACTATGGAGCGGCGACTGCCAAACCCGATCTGCGGTTACGTAAACTCGGACTTTGCATCGTGAACTCTGGAAAAACTGAAGCGAATCTCGCTGAGATTGACGGAGAAGTGGCCGCCTGTCGGCTCTGCCCGCGCCTTGTCGACTGGAGGGAGCAGGCGGCAACCGAGAAGCGCGCTGCCTTCCGTGACCAGCAGTACTGGGGTCGCGCGGTGCCCTCCTTTGGTCCGCCCGACGCGCGCATCCTGGTCGTCGGACTGGCGCCCGCCGCGCACGGCGCCAATCGCACCGGGCGAATGTTCACCGGCGACCGCTCGGGAGACTGGTTGTACCAGGCAATGTGGCAGGCGGGTCTCGCCAGTCAGCCGACTTCGACATCCACAGACGATGGTCTCGAGTTGTTCGGCGCGCGGATTACGTCGATCGTCCGCTGCGCACCGCCCGACAACAAGCCGTCCACCGAGGAACGCAACCGCTGTCTGCCCTACTTCCGACGCGAACTCGACGCGTTGCTGCAGCTCAAGGTGGTCATCTGCCTGGGCGCATACGCATGGGAAAACGTGGCACGCGAAATCGGCATTCGTCCTCGACCCAAGTTTGCCCACGGTCTCGAACACCGGACCGAGGACCTGACGGTCGTCTGCTCGTATCACCCCAGCCAGCGAAACACATTCACCGGTCTCCTCACCGAGACCATGCTGGCCGAAGTGTTCCGTCGCGCAGCGGAGTTGGCTCAGGGCGCGTCAGCCGATCCGTAGACCGTATCCCGCGCGCCGGGATGCGCCAGATTCTGAATCCTCAGGTCCTCCTCTGGCGGCGTCTCGGCAACCTCGTACGGCGTCTGGTTGAAGAAATGGGCCAGGTACTCGGCTAGGGCATCTTGTTCGGTGCCGGGCGCGGCGAAGTCGAATAGCCCCGGATCGAGGCCGACTGGAGGATCGATCACGCCGTTGCCATTGGTGTCGGGGAATTCGGTCGAAAGCGCGTTGACCTGGCCCGCTTCACCGGCCAGGTCGACGCGTCCCAACTGCGGCTGTGGGAAGGGGTAGCCGTCGCCGCCATTGGCGGTGAAGTTCAGCACGGTCATCCGAATCACCCTATTCGGATCACCGACCAGCGCGCCGTCGACCACTACGGAGTCGGCAACCCGGCCGTCGTCGTCCACGATCGCCAGGGAGCGAATGCGTGAGCCGGGCGGACTGGTTGGATCGAAGCTGAAGCGCATCCCCGAGATCTGCGGGAAGCGTCCGTCCGGGACGGCGCCGACACCGTCGAAGCCGATCGCGTGCTCGAGGAGCTCGGCGAGCTGCCGGGCTGTGAGCTGTACGACGACCAGCCCGTTGTTGAAGCGCAGCACGCTCTCGATGTCGAAGCGCGTGATCTCACCATCCTGTTTGCCGCTGTCCGGATTGGCGGCGGGCGGCGCATAGACGAGCTGGTCTGCCCGATTTGTGCCCGGTGGTTGCCAGACGCGGCCGATCTGATCACGGATTCCTCCAGAGTTCTTGAGCGCCATGGCGACCGTGGGATCGTACTGGCGCGCCGTCCAGAGCATGGAGTCGGCGACCAGGTTGCCGAGGTTGGTCTCCTGCGTGCGCACATCGGCTCGGCGACCGGCGAGATAGACCGCGGTACGCGCCACGATTTGGCCGTCGCGCTCGCGGATCACGGATTGCAGCGCTTGCTTGATTCGACTGACCGCCGGGATTGGCGCCGCCTCGGCCGCAGAGCGGCCTGCGTCGTCGGTCGCGTAGGCGCCGCTGATGGCGGGATCGACGCTCGCCGGGTCAACTACGCCGCGGTCATCGAATCGCACGACCAGGCGACCCAGGTAGCGGTAGTCGGCGTCCGTGTTGACGAGCAGGATCGGCTCGGCGGCGGCAGAGGTGACGTGCAACGGATAGTTGCCAAACGCACGATCGCCGATTCGCAGGCGGTCCGTTTCGTCGGCCAGGATGGCGTTGGAACCACCAGCCACGATGATGTCGACATGTCGCAGCCGACCGGCGAGTTGCAGCTCAATCTCGATCTGCTGCATGTGCGCGAGCAGAATGATCTTGTCGACGCCTTGCGCCGTTAACTTGTCGACCGCGCTTTGGATGATCATCGCGAGCGCGTCGAGGTCAGACCCATCGGCCGGTTGGACGGTGATGTCTCCGACGCCCGTGATCCAGGCCAGGTGCGCCGTGGTCGCGCCGACGATGCCGACACGTTCTCCAGCCAGATCGAGGATCACGCTGCGCGCGAGACTGCCCGCCGCCAGCGGCGCGCGCTGGGCGTCGGCCGCGATCAGCGGCAGCAGGTTCCGGTCGTCGGCCAAGTCCAGGTTCGCCGACAAGTAGGGGAATGCGGCGCCGGGATAGAAGCCGTTCTCGCCCTGTTCGGGCGCAATGATCGAGGCAAGCGTCTGCGGACCAAGGTCGAATTCATGATTGCCCAGAGCGGAGGCCTGGAAGCCCATGGCGTTGAGCAGCGCGATGTCGCCGCGCCCAACGCCGGGCAGGCCGAGCTGGGCTGCAGTCGATGCGTCGGCGGCGGCGTAGAAGCGGGGACCGGGGACAAAGTTGTCGCCCGAGCTGAGCACGAGCGTGCGCCGCGGCATCTGCGCGCGGAAGCCTTCCAGCAGGGCGGAAAAGGTCTCCACGTTGTCGAGCGCACCGGCCGTGCCGTCCATGTCGGCTGCGTGCAGCAGTTGCAGCACGAACCCGCCGCTCGCCGGTGTCTCTTCTGCGTCTTGGGCATTCGTAGCGGACGGGGATCGTGCAGCGTCGATTGTGTCCCGTGCACTGGTCGACGACGAGCCGGCGGTCAGGGGCTGAGACTGGGCATCCCGTTCCGACGTCTGCGCCGACTGGTCACTCTGCGACGGTTCGGAGCCGTCGCCGGAGTCGCAGGCTACAGCCAGGTACAGCGCTCCTGCCAGCGCGACGGCGAGCAGCGCTACCGACCAGTGACGACAACCTCTCGACGCCGGCGCTAGCCGACGCAAAGGCCACCATCGGCGCAGCAGTCCTCGATCGCTGTCGCTCCTGCTGTGACGTCGGCCAGCGCAATCAGATTCTGGGCTCGGGATGCATACGGCGCTTCCGCCAGGTCGTCGGTGATCGTGTAGACCTCCCAGCGCGTGCCGGAGGGGTCGGAGACCCAGACCTTGTCCTGCTCGGCGTGACAGCAGACGACGCCGTCCTCAATCTCCAGATCGAGCCCCAGTTCGCCGAAGCGCTGGGTCTCAGCAATCACCTCGCCCGTTGTCTCGACCTCGACGCCCAGGTGATTGAGCGGCGCAGAAGCCTGTGAGTTCTCGATCAGCACGAGCTTGAGCGGCGGATCCTCGACCTCGAAGTTGGCGTATCCCGGCCGAACCTTGTGCGGTTCGGTCTGGAACATCTGCGTGTAGAAGTCGATTGCCGAGTCGAGTTCGGCGACGTTTAAGGCCAGTTGGACTCGTGACATCTCGTATCCTCCTCAGTCTGCGACGGCCAGCACCGGCTCGTCGCTCGTCGTCAAGACTCGATTGCGCTCGTGAACCAGCGGCATCACCCAGTCGCCGAAGCGGGTCGCTTCATCGTCGTGGGGGTAGCCGGACAGGCAGAACTCGGTGCAGCCAATGTCGATGAACTCCTGCAGTGTGTCGGCGACCTGCTGCGGGTTGCCGACGACGGCCAGTCCGGCGCCACCGCGCACGGTGCTCAGTCCGCTCCAGAGGTGCGGCGCGATTCGATAGTCGTTGTCAATCGACTCTTGCGTCAGTTGCCACATGCGGCTGTCGGCTTGAGAGTCGCCGCGCCAGGTCTTGCGCACCTCGCGCTGTCGATCTGTCGTTCCCTCGATCAGGCTGTACGCAGCCTGCCAGGCTTCTTCCTCGGTCTCGCGCACGCAGACCTGCATCCTCATGCCGAAGTTGATGGTCTGGCGGCCGAATCCTGCGGCCCTGTTCCTGATGTCGGCGACCTTGACGGCGGTGCGTTCGGGCGTGTCTCCCCAGAACAGGTAGCAGTCGGCATGTTTCGCGCCGACATCGCGGGCCGCATCCGACTCGCCGCCGATGTAGAAGCGCGGGTACGGATCCTGGTACGGCTTCGGATTGGCGTAGGCGCCGTCAAGCTGGTAATGCTTGCCGTGCCAGTCGATTCGTTCGTCGGCCGTCCAGAGGGCCTTCATGATCTGGACCGCCTCGTCCATCACTTCGTAGCGCTCGTCGTGGCTGTAAGTGATGCCGTCCGAGGCCAGGTCCCGGGCGTTGCCGCCGGCGATCAGGTTGATATAGACGCGACCCTCGGAGAGCCGATCGAAGGCGGCGATCATGCGCGCCATCTGCGTCGGCAGGATGTACCCGGGTCGCGCGGCCACAAGCATCTTGAGCTTCGTCGTGCGGGCCGACATCATCGCGGTCGAGATCCAAGCCTCCCAACACGTCGGCGTGACTGGTACGAGGGCGTACTCGAAGCCGGCCGCCTCGGCCGCCAGGGCGACCCGGTCGAACATCTCCATCGAGGCGGGGATGAACTGGTCGGGGTCGGCGAAGCTGGTCAGATCGCCGTGGGTCGGGATGTACCATCCGAAACGGATCGAAGAGTCAATCATGCGCAGTACCCAATCTTGGCTAATGTAGTGAGGTTAGTGCGGAATCGTGCGCCATGCCAACGCTGCGGCGGAGCGATCGTCGATGGTTTCCTGAGGAGTGCTGACCATGACATTGAACACCTATCTCACGTTCAGGGACACCTGCCGCGAAGCGTTCGAGTTCTATCGCTCCGTGTTCGGCGGCGAGTTCTCCGAGTTCCAGACCTTTGGCGACGGTCCGCCCGACATGGGTATGCCCGACGAGGCCAGGGACCTGATCATGCACGTCTCGTTGCCCGTCGGCGAGAGTGTGCTGATGGGCAGCGACTCAAATCCCGCGTCCGGCGAGGGTCCTGTCGTGGGCACCAACTTCTCGCTCAGCTTCGCCGCCGCGAGTCGCGCCGACGCCGACGAGAAGTTCGCCGCGCTCTCGGGCGGAGGCCGGGTGGATATGCCGTTGGCCGACATGTTCTGGGGTGACTACTTCGGCTCGTGCGTCGATCGGTTCGGGATCGCCTGGCAAATCCTCTGGCAGCCGCCTCAGGACGACTGAACTCAGCCCTCGTACTGCGGGTCGCGGCGCTCGGCGAAGGCGCGCGTGCCTTCCCTGGCGTCGTCGGAACTGAAGGCGAGGCGTGAGTATTCCTGGTAGAGACGCAAACCGTCGGCCAACGACATGTTGCGGCCGCGGCGCGCGAGTTCCTTGGTCAGGCGGATCGCGAGCGGGCTGTTGACCGCGATCTTCTCAGCCATCTCGTTGGCTGCGTGGATTAGCTCTGACGGTTCCACCACCTGGCTGACCAGGCCGATGCGCAGCGCTTCCTGCGCGTCGATGAACTCGCCGGTCAGCAGCAGGCGCATGGCGTCGGACGAGCCGACCAGTCCCGGCGTGCGCAGCGCGCCGTAGCCGTGCAGGATGCCCCAGCGCGGCTCGGGACTGCCAAACTGCGCCGTTGTGTCGCAGATGCGGATGTCGCAATAGAGCGCCAACTCCAGTCCACCAGCGAGGCAGTAGCCGGTGATCGCGGCGATGGTCGGCTTGGCCGTTTCGAGACCGTTGTCGAAGCGCTCGCCCGACCACGGCTTCCAGGCTTGACGCTCGCCGAACTCGAGCAAGTCGTGGCCCGACGTGAACGCGCGTCCCGAGCCGCTGATCACAACGCAGCGCACCTGAGGATCGGCGTCGGCTTCTCGCAGGTGCTCGCCGATGGCCTGATACATCTCGTCCGTCATCGCATTCAGCTTCTCCGGACGCAGGAGCCGAATCGATGCGACGTGCCCATCAACCGAGTAGCCAATCTCTTCCATCTCACGCTCCTGCCGAACCGCTACATCTCCGGTGTTTCGATAGTCAAGATAGGAAACCGCAAGCGGCGGCTTGACAGACATAGAATGATCGCGACTGAACGCCGCCTGGCCGCCTGGCTGCGGCACTCGAATCGAAAGGAAGACCGATGCAGGTCAAAGAACTCGGTCACGCAGTTATCAAGGTTCGCAACCGCGAGCGCTCCGAGCAGTTCTACGGCGAGGTGCTGGGCATGAAGCTGGCCGCTCGCCACGAGCAGATGCCGATGACGTTCTACACGCTCGGCAACCATCACGATCTGGCGCTCCTGGAAGTCGGCGAGGAGGGACCTGAAACCGCCGACCCCAAGGCGCCCGGCCTCTATCACCTCGCCTTCTGCATCGGCGACACGCTGGAGGAGCTCAAGGCCGCGCGCGACGAACTTGAAGCGGCAGGCGTCAAGGTCTTCGCGACCATCGACCACGTCGTCTCGCAGTCGCTCTACCTCAACGACCCCGACGGCAACGGCGTCGAGCTGTACGTTGACGGCTCGGACGTCTGGAAGACCGATCCCCAGCAAGTCGCCCAGGGCGCGCCGATGGAGTTGTAGGTCGGCTAGCGGCGGCGGTGCATCAAGTCGTAGATGTTGTCGCCGTTGCCGATGGCTTGAATGGCGACGTGCCGGGCGGCATCGTCGATTCGATAGATGATGCGCATGCCCCCTACACGAGTCGCCCAGCGAATCGGCCTGCCTCTGAGTTGCTTCGACTGAGGTCAGCGTGGTGTCTCGGCGATTTGACGAACACGCTTGCGGACGCGCTCGCGCTCCTGAGCACTCAAGCGGCGCAGTTGCCGACGTGCAAGCGGTTCATACTCATGTTCGTAGGACATGATTGATGCGTGGGCGCTCAATCGTCGAGCGCGCCGAACTCGGCTTCGATCTCTGCCTCAGTCACCATGGGCAGTCCGTGCTCAATCCGCTCCGCCTCCGAGATCGCCGCCAATGTCAGCAGGCCCGCTTCCTCCCAGTCATCCTCGGTCCACTCCTCGACCGGCGGGAACTTGTCCATGTCGAGGACGTCGAAGTTCACCAACTCCAGCCTCAGGTCCACGGTCTTCTGCTTGGCCATTGAGCCCTACCTCGTTCTCGTCACCCATGCTAGATGCCGAGACTACCCTGCATGGCGCAGGAGATCCTGATGACCCAGACCTTCGGCGCGACGCCCAAGGAACGCGAGGCGCTGCTCACCGCGGCGCGAGGCATCGCGCCTGCGATCCGCGAGGCGGCGGACGAGATTGAAGCTGCACGTCAATTGCCGGAGCACGTGGTCAAGCTGCTCAAGAGCGTCGGCGCGTTTCGTCTGATCCAGCCGCGCTGGCTGGGCGGCCATGACGCCGATCCCGTCACCCAGATCATGTTCATCGAAGAGATCGCCAAGGCGGACGCCTCGGCCGGGTGGTGTGTGATGATCGGCTGCGACGGCGGATTCGTGACGCGCGAACTTGAGCGCGATGTCGCACGACGGATGTACGCCGACATCGAGGTCGCCACCTGCGGCGCAGCCTTTCCGCCCGGCGAGGCGCGTCGCGTCAAGGGCGGTTACATCGCGAGCGGTCGCTGGCCGTATCTCAGCGGGATTACGCACGCGGAGTGGGTTCAGTTCAGCTGCCGCCTGGTTGGCCAGGACGGAGAGAAGGACGGATCACCGCGATTCATCCGCCTGGTCGCCAATCGCTCCGAAGTCACGTTGCTCGACACCTGGCGAACCGGCGGTATGCGCGGCACCGGTAGCCATGACGTTGAAGTCCGAGAACTGTTCATCCCCAGCGAGCGGAGCATCCCTCAGCGACCGTCAACGATGTCGACTCCGGACGATCCGTTGCGGCATCCTGTTTGGTTGTTGCCCAAGCACCTGGGCGTGCCACTGGGACTGGTTCGAGCGGCCCACGACGAGGTGCTCGACATGGCCCGCGAGCGCACCGCAGTTCGGGGTCTGTTGAGCGAAGATCCGCTGACCCACGCCACGCTGGGCGAGACTGCGGCGCGGATCGCGGCCTGTCGCGCCTATGCGCTCTCGGCCGCGGACACCGCCTGGCAGGAAGTCTGCCGGACGGGGAACATCAGTGATGCGAACCGGGCCAATCTGAGGCTGGCAATAACCTACGTGCACCAGGAGTGTCTGAAGGTCGTGAGCGAGCTCTACGCAATATCAGGATCGGCGGCGCTGTACACCGATCGATCCAGCCTCGACCGCCGTTTGCGCGACATGCATGCGATGAACCAGCACGTCGTGCTCGGAGGTTCGAACTACGCGGCGGCTGGCCGGCTGCTGTTGGGCCAGGAACCGCGAGCGCCATTCTGGTAGCCGGCCCAACTGGTTGACTGCTCGACTGCGGCCTAGCCGAACCTCTGACCCAGGCCGGGCCCGCCAATCAGCAGTGGCCGAGGAATCGTCCACTGCACGGCCTCGGTCGTGCGGATCCAATAGGTACGACCAGTGCGGAAGCTGACCAGCGTGCGCCCGGCGGCGGGGACATTGACTCCCGGAATGTAGACGTGCCACGACTCCAGGTCTTCGCGCCATTCGAAGACTCCGACAACGAGGTCGGTTATGTCACCGTGACCAGCGCCGTTCAGCGCTTCAGCAAGTGAAACGCCGTCGCGGCCAGTCCAGACGAATCGCGTCAACCCTGCATCCAGCGACAACTCGACGCCGTCATCGTCGTGCACAGTCATCCGGGCTGCGCTTGCTCCGCCCGAGGCCTCGTAGCCGTCGCCATCCGCAACGCTCGCGACGAGAACGCTATCGGGCTCCAGGCGGATGTCATGAACAGTGGAGTAGGCGACCGAGGTGGTGTCGCTGCCAATGGGGAACGTGGCCTGTAAGGTGGCAGCCACAGCGTCGTTAGGCCCATCTCCGTCCTCGCTGACGCGCACGTTGACGATTAGCTCGCGCGTCGTCACTCCGCTGCGCATCAGGGTGAATGACGCGGTGGCGCCTTCGGTGATCCCTACAGCGTCTGCCTCGATGGAAACTGCAGGGCCGTGCCCTCCGAACACGAAGTCGGAGATCTCGTCGCCGATTGGAGTGTTGCGGCGAATCACGTCCGCCAGTCGCGTCGCGCGCAACATTTCCAACAGTTGCGGATTCGCGATGAAGTAGGCATCGTTCTCGAACCAGTAGCGGTCGCCGTCACGGAGTCGGCGGAACTGGTCGGCGATGATCACGCGGAACGTTTCTCCAACCATCGAGCCGGAGACATGGTCTTCCGCGAGCCCGCCAACCCAGAGGTCGAGCAAGTCGACATCGCCGTAGGCCTGCTCCAGAGCTGCCTGAACAGTCGGATCCCAGGAGACATCGGCGAAGCTCTGCGCCGCCGGCAGGCCGAAAGCAACGCGAGTCACGTTGTACCTGGGGATTCCATGGTCACGACCGCGTTGGATGTTGAGCGCGGCAAGGTCTCGGCCGGAGCTGCCGAGCGGACCGAAGAGCAGGTTGCGAACTTCATCGACCAGCATCCGGTCAATCTCCTGGGCTCGCTGCGTCGAGAGGCCGCGCAGGAACCCGGATATCCCGTACTCCCTGACCATCGAAGGGTTGAAGAACGCTCGCGCCAGTGAGATCTGCGCATCCTCACCACAGGCGTCGATACACATCAGCGAGGGAGAGAGCATGGTGTGTCCGACCCGGTAGGCAGCGGTCGAGAACTCGTTGGCGATGGTTGGATCGATGTCAGGGTCGTAACCCGCATACGGAGGGATCGCCTGCGGCCCAAGCAACAGGGGCAGGAACTCGTGATACGTAATCACCTGGATTTGGGCGCCGACGATTTTGCGTGCCAGTTCGAAGATCTCATTGCCGTCGAGCTGCGGATTGCGGGAGCCGATCAGGTCGGCGAGACGATTGTGCTCGCGGACGAAGAGGGTGTGCAGAGCAGTCAGGCCAACGTGCTCGTTGACGCGGACGTCGCCGCCGAAGAAGAGACCGCGACGGGCCAGACCGCCGTTGTCGATGTCGAGCCCGGAGAGGTCGACCGGCAGGAAGCGGCCATCCTCGGTTGTCTGCAGCCTGCCGCTGCCGTCGTTCGCTCGCAGCGCCCGTGTGCGAGCGCTGTCCGAGCCGTAGACGTTGGAAGCGTCGATGAACGACGTGATGACATTGACTTGCTCGCGTGGATTGTCTGCGCTGTTCCCGCTGGCCGGATCGGACTCGGAGCGGTTGAAGGCCATGGTGCGGAAGCCGCTGTTGAACGGATCGAAGACGGGATCACCGGGCGGGATGGCAAGGGCCAGCTGTTCAATGGGCGAGGCTTCGGGCGTCAGGCTGATGTCGTGGTCGAGAAACTGGCCCCACTGCCAGACCATGTCGGTGACGTTGCTGGCATTGGGAATCAGACCTGGTTGATCGGCGAGGATGTTGCTGACGTCACGTGGGTCGGGACGCGCGGGCGAGGCCAGGGTGGTCATGCCGTAGTCGAAGGATGTTTCCGCGAATCGAATCAGTTGGACTCCTGCGATGCCCAGGTCGGGTCGCTCTCGGTTGTTCCCCCATCCGTCCATTGCGCGCGCCTCGAAGCCGGCTGGGTACTCGCGCAGAGTCACGGGCACTGTGCTGCCAACTCGCCACGACAGTTCGACATCATTCCAGAAATACTGGCGGCGATTGCCTCGGCCGTCTGACAGGTTCAACCAAGTCTCACCAAGTTGGAGCGACAGACACTCGAATCCATCGGGCAAGGCAGGGGTGAAGTCGACGACCACGTCCCAAACATCGTTGTTCAATCCAGACCGGTTGTAGTAGATGTTCGAGACCGTGAAGGTCTGACCCTGCCACCTGAACCGGTCGTTCGTAAGTGTCCCGGAAGAACGTCCTGCGATGCTGCCGTAACCGAACAGTCGTCCGTTGCCACCGACGACCATCGTCGCCGACCATACCTCGCTGCCGGAGACATGCAGTCCCTCGGGGAGCGCACTCGAGCGATCCTCGGCATCGACATAGTTCGGCGTCGGCAACAGAAGGGCGACCAAGGCGACCAAGGCGACCAAGGCGACCAGGGCCGATCGGGAAAGCAATCGCAATCTGGGCCAAGCAGGAGAGATCCAGAGCATGCCGCTTAGTTCTTCAGCCAATGAGCTACTGCGCTTCGGCACCGAGCAGTCGGCAATGGACATTTGCACAGGTAGGAAGCAACGTGGATTGTGTCATTGGTTCTCTCTATCGATCAAGCGCAACGCGGTGCGCTTAGATGACCAATTGATGAACACAACATTGGCGACTTGTGGCGGGGTGTAACGACATGCACACGGTTTACGCATTGCCGCTAGTTGGCCAAATTTCAATGCGCCTGAGGCCGGCATCACTTAGTCAGGTGCCTGACATATGGGCAGATCAATGACACATGGAGTGGCAAGTCACGTGTTTACAAGTTCACAGTTGAATGGAGGCGCGGCGCTCGATTTCCCCCGGCTTGTGAGCGGAGCTGGGTGCTGTTAGGCTCGCCCAATCAGGATTCGTCCAGGTGCCCGTCCCGGGAGAATAGGGAAGTCGGTGAGATTCCGACGCGGTAGCGCCACTGTAAGCGGGGTTCGCTCGACTGAGTGAGCAAGATTGGGAGCCAACGCCCACTGCCGACCGCCTGTCGTCGGGAAGGGCCAGGCGCAGATTCCGCCCGCAAGCCAGGAGACCTGCCTGGACGATGAGGTGACAACTCTCCGCCTCAGAGAGGTCCCTCGATCTCCGGGCTTGCATCCGGCCAGGTCGAACCAGCAGCCTCCAGCGGAGACGCCGGAGGCGTTCGTTTGGCGGTCGCGGGTTCGTCCCGAATCACTCATCTGCCGAGTCTGCGTGGCGTTCGCCATCTGAGCGTCAGCGTCCGGCTGGGCATCGGCGCGGCGATCCTCCTGGTCCTGCTGATCGTCGTCGGGCTCGTTTCACTCAGCCTCGGGCCGGTCGACATTCCGGTCAGCCATGTCGCATGGGTTGCGCTGTCGTCGATCGGCATCGATGTGCCTGAAGTTGCCCGAACGGAGCAACTTGTGATCGACCAGATCCGATTGCCTCGAATCGTGGTTGGGGCATCGGTTGGGATTGCGCTGGGCATTGCCGGGGCGACAATGCAGGGTCTGTTCCGCAATCCAATGGCCGATCCAGGCATCATCGGCGTGTCGGCCGGCGGGGCGCTGGGCGCGGTTGTCGCGATCGCAACAGGCGCGACGGCGCTGTTCTTGCTCGCACTGCCCGTGTTCGCATTTGTTGGAGCGATTGGAGCGGCGCTGCTGGTCTACGCGATCGCGGTACTGGGCGGGCGCATGTCGATGGCGTCGTTGCTGCTCGCCGGGGTGGCAATCAACGCCTTTCTGGGCGCCGTGGTCACTGCGATCATCCTCTTCCTGCCCGACAACGAGGCGCTGCGAGAAGTGCTGTTCTGGCTGGCCGGCGGGTTGGACTCGCGTTCGTGGGAACACGTCAAGATCGCATCGCCGCTAATCCTGGGTAGCGCGGCCATCTTGCTGCTGATGTCGCGCGATCTGAATCTGCTCATGCTTGGCGACGACGAAGCGCGCTCGATGGGAGTGCACGTTGGACGCACCCGCGTTCTGCTGCTGACGACGGCGGCGCTCGCTACCGGCGCAGCCGTCGCGGTGAGCGGAACGATTGCCTTCGTCGGCCTGGTGATACCGCACATGCTGCGGCTGCTGATGGGCCCGGACAATCGAGTCCTGATTCCGTTGAGCGCGCTCGGCGGCGCGGTCTTTGTCCTGGTCGCCGACACCGTGGCGCGCACGATCATCCAGCCTGCGGAGTTCCGACTGGGGGTGCTCACGGCCTTCGTTGGCGCTCCGTTCTTCATCTTCCTGTTGATCAGGAACAAGCGGCAGGTCTACTCGCTGTAGCTGCCAGTTCGTCGAAAGGGCGTTATGCAGTTCCACCACGTTCCCATGGCCGGCCAAGTGCCGATGGCCGCGCGCCAGCGTTGCCCACGATGACATCGCCAAACGGCAAGTCTCCGCCCGCGCTCGAAGCACAGGCGCTGACATTCAGCGTTGACGCTCGGCGACTGCTCGACAACGTGGACCTGCGGTCGGACAGCGGGCAGTTCGTTGGCCTGATTGGCCCAAACGGCGCGGGCAAGTCGACTTTGCTGCGGGCGATCTCACGCGTGCTCAGCGTTCAGGACGGCGCGGTCACGCTCGAGGGGTCCGATCTGCGCTCGCTCGGGGCTCGAGAAATCGCATCGATGCTGTCGCTGGTTCCGCAGATTGCGCCGTACACGCAGGGATTCACGGCGTCCGAGCTCGTGCTCATGGGGCGCTATCCACATATGGGCAGATTCCAGGTCGAGGGAGAAGCCGATGGCGCGATCGCCCGGCAGGCAATGCATGCGACCGAGACGGAGGCGTTCGCCGATCGCACGCTCGATACCCTCTCGGGCGGCGAGCGCCAGCGCGTGTTCCTCGCTCGCGCGCTCGCTCAACAGCCGCGCATCCTGCTGCTGGACGAGCCGACAGCCAATCTCGACATCCTGCACCAGCTCAAGATCCTGACGCTCGTACGTCGGCTCGTCGACGACGGGCTGACGGCCGTCGCCGCGATCCACGATCTGAATCTGGCCGCGCGGTTCTGCGACCGGCTCGTCGTCCTGGCCGAGGGTCGGGTGCTGGCCGAGGGCTCTGCGGCGGAGGTGCTCACGCCGGAGACGATCGAAGACGCATTCGGCGTCCGCTCCGAGATCCACCGCGACCCGGCGACGGGCGCGCTGATGGTCAGCCTGATCGCCGCCGTGGGCGAGGAATCCGACGCGGGCCTCGGCGTCGGCGAGACCCCGACCGCCGAGGCAGCCGGCATTGCGCGCCGCGAAGAGAGCGAGGCCACCGGTGTCGTCAGCTAGGAAGCCAGGTCAGCCGCCGGAACGGGCCGCGCCACGCGGACCGCGCGTCCGACGCGGACTGGTGATCGTCAACACCGGCAACGGTAAGGGCAAGACAACGGCGGCGCTGGGCGTGCTCTTCCGCGCCTGGGGCCGCGACTTCAACGTGCGCATGTTCCAGTTCATCAAGCACTCGACCGCCCGCTTCGGCGAGCACCGCGCAGCCGAACGGATCGGTCTACAGATCGAGTCGCTAGGCGACGGTTTCACCTGGCTATCGAAGGATATGGACGAGACGACCGCTCTCGCCGTCGCCCAATGGGAGCGCTGCAAGCAGGCGATCCTGGCAGGCGAGGAAGACCTGATCGTGCTCGACGAGTTCACCTACGCGATGCACTACGAGTGGGTCGCCGTGAGCGATGTGATCGACACGCTCAGGCAACGACCCGAGTCGATGCACGTGATCGTCACCGGTCGCTATGCGCCGCAGGAACTGATCGACTACGCCGACCTGGTCACGGAGATGACGCTGATCAAGCATCCATTCGAAGACCAGGGCATCAAAGCCCAACCGGGCATCGAGTTCTAGAGAGCGGGGAGCCGTAGAGATGATCATGCTCGACGACATCCTTCGGATCATCGAACCGCTGGACCGCGAAGCCATGGCGGCGGCGGAGCGGCGCCAACGGCAGTTGACGAAGCCGCCGGGCAGCCTGGGTCGGCTGGAGGAGCTGTCGATCCTGCTGGCCGGGATGCAGGGCGACGAGCATCCGCGCGCCTATCGCAAGAAGCTGATCCTGGCAGCCGCCGACCACGGCGTCGCAGCGAGCGGCGTGAGCAGCTACCCGCAGGAAGTCACCGCGCAGATGGTGCAGAACTATCTCGAAGGCGGCGCGGCCGTCAACGCGCTGGCGGAGCGAGCCGGCATCGACCTGACCATCGTCGACGCCGGAGTCGCCGTGCCGGTGGGTCCCTCGGACGAGTTGGTCTCTCTGCGGCTCGGATTCGGGACACAGAACATTGCGGAAGGCCCGGCGATGACGCTGGACCAGGCCGAGGCGGCGCTGGACGCGGGCGCCAAGGTCGCCCGCGCCGCGGCAGCCTACGACGACATCATTGGCATCGGAGAGATGGGCATCGCCAACACGACCTCCGCCGCCGCGATCGTCTCGGTGCTGTGTGGGCATCCAGCGGAGGAAGTCACAGGCCGAGGCGCGTCGCGCAGCGACGATCAGCTCGCGAGGAAAGTCGCGGTCGTCGAGCGGGCAATCGCCGTCAACCAGCCTGACCCGACAGACGGCATCGACGTGCTGCGCGCCCTTGGAGGATTCGAGATTGGCGTTCTGGCAGGCGTCGTGCTCGGCGCAGCCTCGCGGCGCACGCCCGTGGTCCTGGACGGATTCATCACGGCGGCGGCGGCGCTGATCGCACAGTCGATCGTGCCCCTGAGCCGCGACTACCTGATCGCGGGCCACCGTTCAGCGGAGCTTGGACACGGCATCGCGCTGGAGCAGTTGCGGCTGAAGCCGCTGCTCGATCTCGACATGCGGCTTGGCGAAGGCTCGGGCGCGGTGCTGGCCATGGGCATCGTCGACGCGGCGGCCGCCTGCCTCAACGAAATGGCCAGCTTCGACGAGGCGGGTGTCTCGGAGGCGGAGACGCATCACTCGTAATGAACGGCCTGCGACTCGCCTTCAGTTTCCTTACCATCCTGCCCGTGGCGCCCTGGGCCAGCACGGGAATGTCGTCGGCCCGACCCTGGTTCCCGTTCGTCGGGCTCGCCCTGGGTGCGGCGTTGGTCGGCTTCGACGCTGCCTTGAGACTGGGCCTGCCCGAACTCGTCGTCGGAGCCTTTCTCGTCGCCGCCTTGCTCATGCTCACTCGAGCGCTGCACGCCGAGGGCTTCCTCGACTGCTGCGACGGCCTGTTTGGCGCGTACACGCGCGAGGATCGTTTGCGCATCCTGCGCGACACGCACGTCGGCGCGTTCGCGGTCATCGGCGGAGCGGCTCTGCTGATCGCCAAGTGGAGCCTGCTCGCGAGCACGCCAGACCAAGCTCGGATCGGCCTGCTCCTGCTCTTCCCATGCCTGTCGCGATTGGCCATGCTGAGCACGATGACTATCTTCCCCTACGCTCGCGCGCAGGGGATCGGCGCGGCGTTCCACGAAGATGCAAGCAGACTTCGGGACGCGCTCGGTCTGGCAATCGCCGCGCTGGCCACCGCCCTCTTCTTCGGCCCGGGCGGGTTCATCCTGCTTGCAGCCGCGCTATTGCTGGCGGTCGCCATAGGCCAATGGATGACGAGCTGGCTGGGCGGCATGACCGGTGACGCCTACGGCGCGGTCAACGAGCTGTCAGAGGTCGTGGTCCTCGCTCTCGGCGTCGCGCTCATCCCGGTCATACCAGACCTGTTCCAGGCCCCGCTCTGGTAAGGCGCACCCGATGACCAGCCAAGCCAACCAGATCGTGCAGCCGGTTACGTGGTACGTCGTGCGACACGGCGAGACATCGTGGAACGAAGCTGGCCGCATCCAGGGTCACACAGACGTTCCGCTCAACGACCGGGGACGGGCGCAGATTTGCCAGCTCGAGCTGCGGCTTGGAGGCGTCAACTTCGATGCTGTCTACGCCAGCGACCTCTCGCGGACCATGGAAACGGCGGCGATCCTGGCGAGCCACGCAATACACCCCCAGCCCGTACCGGAGTTGCGCGAGTTCTCCTACGGAGCCTGGGAAGGACTGACCCTGGCCGAGGCCGAGGCAGGCGATCCGGAGCGCTTTGCCAGGCGCATGGCGGGAAGCCGGGAAGACTTCGCTGCTCCCGGCGGAGAGACGGCGGCCGATGTGCTCAAACGAGTGCGGCTTTTCGTCGAACAGACCCGAACACTGCATCGGCCTGGCGATCGCGTGCTGGTCGCGGCACACGGCGGTTCCATCCGCGCGCTGCTCGTCTGCTTGCTGCGACTGCCGGCGGAGTCGCTCTGGCGATTCAGGATCGACACGGCCAGCCTCGGCATCGCGCGTGACTTCGGCGACAGCGCGGTCCTCGATCTGTGGAACGACACTGGTCACTTGCATGACGATGAGGAGCAACGACCATGGGCAAGCGGCTGACCTTCATCCTTGGCGGAGCGCGCTCGGGCAAGAGCACGTACGCAGAGCAACTCGCGCGGGCAGGCGGCAGCGTTCTGTTCGTCGCGACGGCGGAGGCGGGAGACGCAGAGATGGCCGCTCGCATTGCCGCGCATCAGCGCAACCGTCCTGAGGCTTGGGACACGCTCGAAGAGCCGCTAGACCTTGCCCAACAGATTGCAGCGCAGCAGCGACACTACGACAAGATCCTCGTCGATTGCCTGACGCTGTGGCTCAGCAACCTGATGCACAGGAACTCAGCGGATGGCAGGGCCGCAGTCGACATTCGGTCAGAGGCGCAGCGCTTGCTGGAGTGCTACCGAGAAGGCGAGGCTTCATGGATTCTCGTCAGTAACGAGGTTGGACTCAGCCTGGTGCCGACGACAGCACTCGGCAGGGCGTTTCGCGATGAACTGGGTCTCCTCAACCAGGTCATCGCGGCCGCTGCCGATGAAGTCGTCCTGATGATCGCCGGATTGCCGGTAGATCTAAAGCGCTTGGCGCCTCTGGGGACTCGCTAGTCGGTAGCTGTCTGACTGCCATGCTCTGCTGCAACCGGGAGTACGCACGCTGTTACGATCTCGCTGCGGGTTGGGTCCGGCAGGTTTCATGATCCGATTTGCCCTCGTGGCGGCGCTTGTCGGTGGCCTCGCTGCTCTCTGGCTGAGTTCTGTCCCGGCTGGAGCGTCGATAGCGCCCGATTCCTTCGGCGGCCAAGGGGAACCCGACTCGGCACTAGACGGGTCGCTCGTTCACCAACCTGGCGACGCTGTGAAATCAACCCGCGTGGTTGTCGGACATTGGGCTGCGATCACAGACCAGCGCCGCGACGTGCTCGATATCGGCCGGGCCGACGTGGTGCGAATCCTGCGAGGCATCGCGCGCGACTGGTCCGAGCTTGGCGGCTCGCCGCAACCGATCATTGTCTATCTGCCCAGATCGCAAGCGCACCTGATCGCCCGTTCCCTCGGACTCGCTGTTCGGGAGATTTCGTTCGAGTCATTGCCCGATGCCGAGGTGCTCGAGCGTGTTGAGTCGACGCCGGGGGCGTTCTCGCTCGTACAGCCAAAGCAACTGCGCCTCGGTGTGCTCGCCCTGACCGTGGATGGTCACGATCCGTATCGAGATCCAGGGTTCGAGTCGCCGCTGCGCCTGGTCCGTTGGCTCCCGACTCCCAACTCGCTGGACGATCTCGTCGCGCTGACGCAGATCATGGAGCGGCTCCCGCGACCATTCGATCCCGTGGGCATGGCAATCACCGGCGAGCTGATCCCTGTGCGCTGCGCCAATCACTTGCTCAATCACCTCGACGATTACGACGCGATGTTCAACGGCGTCCGCGAGGCGCTGCTTGCCGCCGACCTCACGGTCGCACCGCTTGAGCATCCGCTCACGGCAAACGAAGAGCTGACGCCCTGCGTCGAGACCGTGATCTTCACCGGCAGTCACCGCGCCGTGCCGGCGATGGCCAATGCGGGCATCGATGTGGTGCTCACGATCGGCAATCACATGATGGACTGCTGGGGCGGCTGTAGCGGAGTCGATGCGCTCTACGAGACCCTGGAACGACTTCGGCGCGCAGGCATCGCCGCGGTCGGCGCGGGCGAGAATCTCGAGGCCGCACGAGCACCCGCGATTGTCAGCCTCGACACCCATGCCGGACCGGTTAGCTTCGCCTTCCTCGGTTACGACATCATCGCGCCCTGGTATCACGCCAGTGCCGACCGGCCGGGAGTTGCGCCGCTCGAGGTCGAGTACTTGCGCGAGGACATCGCAGCGGCGCGCGAGCTGGCCGATCACGTGATCGTCGGCGCCAACTGGGGCGTCGAGTACGTAGCAGATCCCGTTCTCTATCAGCGTGATTTCGGCGGAATCGCGATGGAGGCCGGCGCCAGCCTGCTGGTTGGCAATCACCCTCACTGGGTCCAGGCGATCGAGCACTTCGACGACGCGCTGGTCGCCTACTCCTTCGGTAACTTCGTCTTCGACCAGAACTGGTCCGTGCAGGTCACCCAGGGCATGTTGATGGAGCTCGGCTTCACCAATGAGCGGCTGCTCGGCTATCGAGTCCGGCCGGTCATCATCCGCGCCCACTCACGTGAACTCCCCTGGCGATACCGTCCCGAGTTCGTCGATCCGGCCGGCGCCGGTCGGCCGATCCTCGATCAGATCTGGAACGCCGCCGACCGACTGCCGCCGCGACCAGACGCGGTTAGCATCACTTCAGACTGATCAGACTGAGATGAGCTAGAAACTCGAACCACCATGCGCATCGAAGACGACAACGGCATCTCCGACCTGCTGATCGGCGAGGAGACCCGCCTCTGCGGCGGGTTCGGGTTTATCGAGGGGCCCATCTGGATCGCCGCCGATAACGCTCTGGTGTTCAGCGACATTCCCGGCAACCGCCAGCACATCTGGCGGCCGGGCGACTCGGAAGCGGCTGTGTACCGCGAGCCGTCGGGCTGGTCCAACGGGCTGACGCTGGACGCCGACGGCAACCTGCTCGCCTGCGAGCACGGCGGGCGGCGCGTGTCGAGCGCGCCCTACGGTTCGCCGGGCAGCGAGACTTCGCTCGCCGACGCCTGGGACGGCAAGCAACTCAACAGCCCCAACGACCTGGTCGTCCACTCCTCCGGCGCGATCTTCTTCACCGACCCGATCTACGGCATGGACTCGGGCCGCACGCCGCGCTTCGGCCAGGAAGGCCAGACCCAGGAGCTCGATTTCCAGGGCGTTTACCGGATCGATCCCGACGGCTCGCTGCACTGCGTCGCGCCGAGCGGGTTCTCCAACCCCAACGGGCTCGCATTCAATCCCGACGAATCCCAGCTCTACATCGGCGACTCGCAGGAAGGGCTGATCTGGCGTTACGACGTCAACGCAGACCTCACGCTGGGCGACCGCGTCCTCTTCCTCGACCAGTCCAAGGACGACCGCCGAGGCGCGCCCGACGGGATGAAGGTCGACACCGACGGACGCCTCTGGACCACTGGCGCGGGCGGCGTCTCGGCACACGCCTCTGATGGGTCCTATCTTGGCGTCTTTGAGATGGACGAGCATGCAGCCAACCTGACCTTTGGCGGGGATGACTTCTCGACGCTCTACATGACCGCCGGAACAAGCCTGTTCAGCATCGAGACGGCAGTGCGCGGGATCGTGCCGGGTTCGCGGTAGCAATGCCCTCCGTCATTGCCGCGCTTGCCGTGGGTATGACGGGTTGTCGGTGGGTGTGGGCCAGACGGAGTCTCGGCTACTGTCCGTTACCGCCGCCGTCGCGAAGGCCTGCCGCTTCCGAGGCGTCCTGAGCAGACTCGCCTGTGACCGCATCGCGCTGGGCGACCAAGGCGAGATAGACCACACGCACGGCGCAGGCTTGCCGCACTTCACCCACGATGTCCTCGAAGAACTCGTCGCGGTACTCACCGTTGGTCAACACGCTGATCGTGAAGTGGAAACCCGAGAAGGCGGCCAAGAACGCGGCGACCTGGAGCAACTCCCAGGTCACCACGGCTCCCCAAAGCCAGTTGAGCCTTGCCAGAACCTGCGGTTCGCGCGCGATCCAGGACGCGATGACGCCCTCATCGAGGGCCAAGAGGCCCAAGGCCAGCAGAAACAGGCCCACAAGTAGGCTCGCGAACAGCACCTGCAGAGACAGGTTGACGAGCACGAGGATGGCGGCGTTCATTCGTTGGCGCGCGCTCAGCGGTACATGCAAGCGCTTGTCGCGCTCCGCCAGATCAATCCGCTCGATCGGCGTGCCTCGCGTGAGTTCGGCCACGCGGTCGGCGTTGGAGAACTGCTCGATCGCGCCAATCTCGGCGGGCAGGCGAAAGAAGACGAAGAACGCGGTGACCAGCCCGAACAACCCGATCACCAGCCAGAAGCGCTCGGCTCCCAGCGTGCCCGCCATGCTCCAGACCTCGGCGTTGACGAAGAGAAACGTCACGATCAGGAGCAGTAGCGGCAGCGCCCGCGCGAACAGCCCCAGCACGCTGGCGGTGTTGCGCAGGAAGAGCCAGCCCGCCCAGCGCAGGATCGGCAGCAGGGAGAAGCTCAGCGTCAGGTACACGATCACCAGGATCAGCGCGTTGAGCGGCACCAGGAACGGGGCAGCCTCCCAGTCTTCCCAGGTCAGGAGAGCAATCGCCGCAGGCGCCAGCAAGAAGACGAGCAACTCCACGACACCAACCTCCTGGGGCAGGGCCAGAACGCGCCGCCCGCGCAGGAGATTGATCCCGCCCCAGGTCGCGCCCAGCGTCAGGCAGGCGCCGGCCACGAGCGGCACGTTGATCCACCATGGCCACTCCGGGTTGAAGGCGAGCAGCACCTCCAGGATCGCTGCGAGAATGAGCAACGGCAGCGCCCTGGTGAGCACGTCGCGGCGGTCGCTGTAGTCCTCGATGAAGTGGGGGATGCCGCGCTTGCGGAACCACTGCTCGGTCGCTTGGAGCGCGTCATTGGTCATGCGGCATCCGCTTGGAGTGTCCAATCCGTTGTCTCCGCAGTATCGCCGACTGGGTTCGCTTGGCAGCGCAGACGAGCGCTATCATCGCTGAGCAATCGGCGAAGGGCAGTACGGTCGTTTCGCGCCAGGCTCGCCACTCGGGAAGACCATGGATGTATCAGTAGTCGAGGATCGACGAGTCAGCGCGCTGGAGTTGCTCGACAGCGCGATGTCGCCGGCCGAGGAGGCGACCGCGCTGCCGTTCGCCGCCTATCGCGATCAGGCGCTCTTCGAGCTGGAGATGGAGCAGCTCTTTCGCGGCGACTGGGTGGCGGTCTGCCCGGACAATGCCTTGGCCAGCTCCGGCGATTACCTCGCGCTCAACATCGGCGGCGAACCGCTGGCCGTCGTTCGCGGCGAGGATGGCGAGCTGCGCGCGCTCTCAAACGTCTGCCGACACAGAGGCACGCTGATGCTGGAACCGGGCGTCGATTGCCTCGAGGACGGCACGATCGTCTGTCCCTATCACGCCTGGAGTTACAACGACGCAGGCGTCTTCCGGGGAGCGCCTTACAGGCACGGACTGACGATCGATGCGGAACAGCACAGCCTGCCGCAGTTCCGAGTCGAGGTCTGGATGGGCGTCGTCTTCGTTTGCCTCAATCCCGACGCGCAGCCGCTGTCAGAGCGCCTGGCGGGCATTGCGCCGCGCCTGGCCGAGTTCGATATGCCCTCCTACCGGGTGCCCGGACCGATTAGCGCGCCCGAAGTCTGGGATGCCAATTGGAAGCTGATCCTCGAGAACGGGATGGAGAGTTATCACCTGTTCAAGGTTCACAAGGACACGCTTGAACAGATCACGCCCACGCGCGGGGCCTACTACATCCAGGGCTCAGCCGACTGGACGCTGACTGGCGGCGCGATCGTCCAGGAGTCCGGTTCGGGCATTGTCAGCCAGTTGCTCAACCGACTGTTCTGGAGCAGCAGCGGCGGCGACCACTACACGCTGATCTCGATTCCGCCGTCATTCGTCGGCGTAGTCACCGACGAGTCCTGGGACTGGATCGTGGTACACCCGATCAGTCCGACATCGACCGGCGTGTTTCAGGGATCGCTGACGAAGCAGGCGGTCGACCGCGTGAGCCAGCGCATCGCGGAGGGCTACGCGTCGGCGTTCCTCGAAGAAGACCGGGCGATCTGCGAACGCGCGCAGGCCGGGATGGCGTCACGCCACTCCCAGGGCGGGCGGCTGGTCCCGCTCGAGCGTGTGGTTGTCGACTTTCACAACTACCTGGCCTGGCGACTGACGGGCCAACAGCCACCGCCGCCACACGTGGAGGTGTCACGATGAGCTTCGATCGCCGCGGCGAACGCAAGCTGCTCCAGAGCAAGAACAGCCAATGGCTCAACCTGCTCGTGCTGGCGATCCTGATCGTTGCGATCCTGCTCGATTTCACGCCCGTATGGGGTTGGCTGTTCCTCGCCTGGTCGCTGCTTGGCTCGGTCACCGGGGCGACCTTCGTGCTCGAGCCGATCTACCGCAGCGAGAACCCGCGCCTGTTCTGGCTTGTTGACGCGTTCTGGTTCGTCCTCAGCCTGGTGGTGATTGCCAATGACTTCGGCGCGTTCGGAGCGAGCAACTACTAGCCCGTCTCGCGCAGCACCGTCTCGAACACCTCAAGCGTCCGCTTGGTGAACAGCCACATGTTCTCCTCGCGATCCTCGATGCCGGTCTCCAGCGTCTCCACGTACTCGGACGGCCCGGCGATCGCGATACAGGTGTGGCCCGAGGCGTCGCCGTAGACGTTGCCACCGGGTCCGGCGGCGCCCGTCTCGCCGATGCCCCAGGTCGCTCCCAGGCGCTCGCGGATCGATTCGGCGATGATCTGCGCGTAGGGTTCACTGCTGGAGCGGACGCCGGGATAGTCGTCGAGATCGATGCCGAGGAACTCGGTGCGCGCGACCAGCGTGTAGGTGACCGCCGCGCCCCGGTAGTAACGCGATGCGCCCGGGATCGAGAGCAGCGCCGCCGAGACCATGCCGCCGGCGGTCGTCTCGCAAATGGCAACTGTCTCTCCCCGCTCACGCAGTAGCGCGGCGATGTTCTCGGCCATTGGTTGCAGTGGTTCCATGTTGTCTCTCCGTCCGACTACTGTTCAGGCGCTAGTATCGCCGCAAGCCGCGCAGCCCGGAGGAGCAGCCATGAGCACACCGATTCGCGTCCATGTCGTCGCCGGAGGGTTTCCGCCGGGGAAGCACGCCGGTCACGACATCGACTACGCGCGCATGCGCATCCTGACCGCGCTGCAAGCGAACGAGAACGTCCACGCGACCGTCAGCGGCGACTTCACCGACTGCCACAAGTGGATCCGCGACGCGCACCTGTTGATCTGCTACGTGGCGGGACCGTTCGCCGATGAGTATCAGACCGGCGTGATCCGGGATTGGCTCGGAGACGGCGGCCGCTGGCTGGCGCTGCACGGATCGTCGGGCGGCAAGGCGGAACGGATTGGTCGCGAGGACGGCCGTCGGCGCTGGGTCAAGACCGACTACCACGAGGCGCTAGGCGGATTCTTTCTCACCCATCCGCCGATCCAGGAGATGAACGTCACGGTCGCCGACGCCAACCATCCGCTGACCTACAACCTGCCCTCTTCGTTCCCGGTCCAGGACGAACCTTACATGGTCGAGATCATGCATCCCGATACGCAGGTGCTGTTGACGACCGAGGACATCACCTCGCCGCCACACGTCGACGAGATCTACGGCGGCGACTCCGCACTGTTGCCGGACGGCAAGTCGCACGCGCTTGGGTTCGCGCGCAAGGTCGGCGAGGGCGAAGTTGCCTACATCGCGCCCGGTCACTGTCACACGCCGTTGACCAACGTGCAGTCGTCCGTCCACGAAAGCATCTCGCCCGACGGCGTCCCACCGCTACGCTTCCGAGGTCCGTGGGAGACGGACGCCTACGAGCAACTGCTCCGCAACGCGATCGACTGGGGCACAGGCGTCTAAATCTCCGGATTGCGCATGAAATCGGTCGCCTGCTCGAAGGCATAGCCGGCCTGGCAGAGGGCGGCCTCGCTGCCCAGGGGGCCGACGAGCTGCAGGGCGATCGGCAGACCCTCGTCACTCCAGCCGTTTGGTAACGTCAGTGACGGCGCTCGGTTCATGTCCCAGGGCGCGGTGTACTGCAGCCGCGACCACTGAAACTCGCCCGGCGTGTCGTCGTACATCATGTCCTCGGTCACCTGGTGGGGCGGCATGCCCTGGGCCGGACAGGCGAGCATGTCGATGTCGGCGAAGCAGCGGGTCAGCAGCCCGCGCAACTCTTCGCGGCGGATACAGGCGGCGGCGTAGTCGGTCGCGCTGACCGAGGCTCCGCGCTCCAGCCAGGCGCCGAACCAATTGCCGTAATCAGCGGCGCGGCTGGGATAGTGGTCGAGGTGGGCGTAGAGCGCCTCGACCGAGCACAGCGTGGGCCAGTCCGGCATGAAGGATCCGAAGTCCGGCAGTGTGACATCAACAATCTCCGCCCCCAGCGAGGCAAGCGTCTCGACCGAGGCAGCGACTGCATCGGCGATTGGCGAAGCGACACCCTCGGTCGCGTAGCGACGGTCGTAGCCAATACGCATCCCGTCCACACCTGCGTCGATGCCATCGAGCATCTCCGGTGCCGGTTCGGGCAAAGTAGTTGGATCGCTGGAATCATCGCCGGCGATCACTTCGAGGGTCACGGCGCAGTCCCAGGTCGAGCGGCACATTGGCCCGACATGGTCGAGCGACTGGGCCAGGTCGAGGACGCCGTAGCGGCTGACCCGACCCCAGGTCGGTTTGAGCCCGACGATGCCGCAGGATGCCGACGGCCCGCGAATCGAGCCGCCCGTATCGCTGCCCAGCGAGGCGTAGCAGAGTCCCGCCGCCGTCGCCACACCGGAGCCGCTTGAGGAGACGCCCGTCCAGCGGTCCGGAGCCCAGGGATTGACCGGTACCTGTCGGGCGCGGTTGTAGCCCGCCATCGCGCCCTCGGTCAGGTTCAGCTTGCCCAGCAGCACCGCGCCGGCTTTCTTGAACCGGGCGACGACGGTCGAGTCGAAGTCGGGAACGAAGTCCTCCAGCACCTTCGTCCCACCCATCGTCCGCACGCCGCTCGTGAAGCAAAGATCCTTCACTGCTATTGGAACTCCATGCAGCGGTCCGCGATGGTTGCCTGAGGCGATCTCATCGGCGGCTTGCTGCGCCTCGGCCAGGGCCGAGTCGGCCATCACCGTCGCATAGCTCATAAGTCGGCCGTCCAGGGCGTCGATCCGCTCCAGCTGCGCCTGCGTCAGCTCAACCGGCGACAACTCCCCGGAGGCGATCCGCGGGGCAAGCTCCTCGATCGTGGCGTAGGCGAGTTCGTCGGTCATTTGTCTTCCCTCTCCGAGAGCGTGCGGGCGACCACAAGGGTCGCCCCTACGGGAGCAGTTGGTGTAGGGGTGTAGGGGCGGCGCTTGTCGCCGCCCGTTGCGGTGTTCGCTGACTCGACACTGCTACGGAATCCCAATCATCTGCGTGTCCGAGCCGAACCAGACTGTGTCGTCTCGTTCGACCATGGGGCCGAATCGATCCGGGGTAATCGTCTTTCCGTAGCGAATCCAGCCCGAGGGGTCGGGAAAGTACAGCTCGGCCATGCCGGCGAACGGCTCACTCTCGGGATCGATGCTGTGGCTGACGACGTAGCGGAATCCGCCGACCTCGCGCATCACGTTGCGCACGTTGGGCGCGTGATCCTCCAGCCAGGCCTGGTAGAACTCGGACCAGTCGACCCCCGCTCGCGCCTTGACCAGGTACGTGACCTTGTAGAAGCCGCTGCGGGAGGTTGGGAATGGATCATTGAGGGTGAGTGGCTCGATCGGCAAATGTTCCGAGCCGTCAATCACGACGTGTTCGCGGGTTCCCCAAACGACGTAGGGTTCGACTTTCTGCTGGAATGTGTCGCGGGGCGACCACTCGCGATTCGCTGGAGGCTTTGCCAGGGGCTCGTCGTACCAGAGCTGCGCCATGCCGTCGTACAACTGGCGAGTCCCCTGTTGGCCTTGTTGGTCGGCAAACAGAGTGACGTGGTACCTGCGCGCATGCGGCTTCCCGGCGGCCTTCGCGATTCGCTGACTCTGCAGCACGCCTCGCATGTGATTGCCGTACCAGTGCAGCACCAGCTCATCCCTTGAGGTACCCTCAGCCCGGCGAATCAGGTACATCATCTTCGCGCCGGGGGAAGTGCTGATTTCCTCTACCATATCTCGCTCCTCACTCGGACGCGACCCACGATCGCGATTTGGGCGGAGTCTACGCGCCGCAACTTGCAACCGTCGGGCCCAGCAATGAGAATCGGCGCATGGCAACCTCAAGCAACCAAAACCTGCTAGAGCGCCGGGCGCGGCTGCTCGGAGCAGGTATCGCCACCTTCTATGCCGACCCGGTTCACATCGTCCGAGGCGAAGGCGTCTGGCTCTACGACGCCGACGGACGCCGATATCTCGACCTCTACAACAACGTGCCCTGCGTCGGGCATGCGCATCCGCACGTGGTCGAGGCGATGCAACGGCAGTCGGAGACGCTCAACGTGCACTCGCGCTACCTGCACGAGGGCATCCTCGACTACGCCGAGCACCTGACATCGCTACACGCCGACCACCTGACCACGGCAGTGTTCGCATGTAGCGGGACCGAAGCGAACGAGATCGCGATCCTGATGGCTCGGGCCGCGACCGGCGGCCGCGGCCTGGTTTACACCCAGGCCGCCTATCACGGCAACTCGACCGAGGTGCGCAAGCTCTCGCGTCTGCGCGGGGAGAACGAGCCGGAGTTTCGCTCGATCCCGGTGCCGCAACGCTACCGGCCGATCGAGGACGAACTCGACGATGAGGCGCTCACCGAGGCCTATCTGGCTCGACTGCGCAGGGAGATCGAGGGCTTCACCGAGGACGGCGTTCCCTTCGCCGGCATGATGGTCTGCTCGATCCTCGCCAACGAGGGCTTGCCTGACATTCCGCCCGGATTCATGGCTCGGGCTGCCGACATGGTCCGCGAGGCCGGTGGGCTGTTCATCTGCGACGAGGTCCAGGCCGGTTTCGCGCGCTCGGGCAATTGGTGGGGGTACGAGACATCTGCTGTGTCGCCCGACATCGTCAGCATGGGCAAGCCGATGGGCAATGGACTGCCACTTGCCGGCGTTGTGGCTTCGCGGGACCTGGTTGAGACCTTCCGCGACCAGACGCGCTACTTCAACACGTTCGCCTCGAGTCCCTTGCAGGCGGCGGTTGGTAAAGCAGTGCTGGAGGTGATCGAAGGCGAGGGGCTGGTCGAGAGCGTCGTCGACGTCGGCGCTTACCTGATGGAAGACCTGCGCTCGCTGCAGGAGGGCTGCGAGCCGATGTCCGATGTGCGCGGCCATGGCCTGTTCATCGGTATGGAGTGGGTCAAGGACCGCGAGAGCAAGGAACCAGACGCCGAGGGCGCGGCAGTGATCGTCAACCGGCTGCGGCGGGCTGGATTCCTGATGGGTCAGGCGGGCGAGTTCGGCAACGTGCTCAAGGTCCGCCCGCCGCTGGTGCTCAAGCGCGAACAGGCCGACTTGTTCCTCGAAGCATTTGAGGCGGCCATCGCCGAGCCGGTCTGATTTCATGCTCGAGCCCAACGATCTGAGCAACGAAGAGTTGCGAGACATCGCCGAGCGTGCGTTGCCGTACTGGGGACTCGCTCCAGACGCAATTGAGCTGGTCTCGCGCAGCGAGAACACGGTCTTCAAGCTCACAGTCCCTGAGGGACGCGCGTTCGCGTTGCGGATTCACCGTCCCGGCTATCACACGTTGCAGGAGCTGGAATCGGAACTGCTCTGGACCGAGGCGCTGAATGAGGCGGCGATTCACGTGCCCATCGGCGTGCGCACGGCGGAGGGACCGGGATACGCAACGATCACCACGCCCGACGGATCGTCGTCGCGGGTAGTCGGCCTGGTCGAGTGGATGGAAGGCGAGCTACTCAGTAGCGTGATCGAGCGCGAACACGACCCGAACCGCGCGGCCGCGCACTTCGCCGAAATGGGCCGAATCATGGCCGCCTGTCACAACCAGGCGATTGATTGGATCCCACCGGAAGGCTTCCAGCGGCACGCCTTCGACATTCCCGGCTATGTCGGCACAATGCCGTTCTGGGGTCGCTTCTGGGACGTTCCCATCCTGACGTCGAAGCAGCGCGAGATTCTCGGCCGGGCCCGCCAGGCTATTGCTGAGTCACTCGACGGGTTCGACCCGCACGGCGAGTGCTTCTCCATGATCCACGCCGACCTCCATGCACACAACGTGCTCGTGCGGCCCGACGGAGCGCTGCAGATCTTCGACTTCGACGACGCCGGCTGGGGCTGGCACCAGTACGATCTCGCCGTCGCCCTATTCGGCCTCGATCGGCGGATGGACTACGACCATATCTATGAGGCGCTATTGAGCGGCTACCGCGAGGTCCGCGTTTTCAGCCGAGACGCTGAAGGGTGGCTGTCGCTGTTTCTGCTGATTCGCCATCTGGTCCTGATTAGCTGGCAGTGGGAACGACCCGAGCTGGGACGGCGTGAGGGACTGGAGGAGTGGGTTGCAGAGGCGTGCCGCCAAGTCGAAGCCTTCGGCTTCTGAGTGGGAATGGCGACGCAGACGATCCTGTTGCTCAATGCAAGGCTGGGCGCAAGCCAACCAAAGTCGGCCCCGCGCAGGCGGGGCCCTGTAGCCGCGAACTGGATCCGCGACCCCCGCCTTCGCGGGGCGACTTCGTTTTGGGATGCCACTTTGGCCTCTCTCGGCTGCCACCAGGCAGACGAACCCTCGGACGAACGGATCCCGGGGCAAACTCGACCTTGGGACATCGCAAGGTAGCGATGTTCAGCGCGGGCTGATCGGGCGGGGCGAGGGCTCTCCGGGGACGCGCTTGTCGGTCAGGCCGGCGATCACCTCGCCGGCGAGCAGACGCTCGATTCGCTCATCCTCGTATCCGAGCGTGTCCCGCAGAATCTCCACGGTGTGCTCGCCCATTCGCGGCGCCGGGCGATCACATGCCGCGGGCAGACGGCGAAGCCTCCAGGGAAACCCCTGGTACTGGCGCGTGCCGGTGTCGGCATGCGTGAGGTGCAGCCACCAGTCTCGAGCGGCCAGGTGCGAATCTCGCAGGTGCGACAGGGTCGAATGCACCGCGCCTGCCGGCACGCCGATCTGCTGAAGCCGATGCTGCAACGTCAACGCGTTCCATTCCCGTGTCCAGCGACTGAGCGCCATCTCAAGCGTCGCTTCGTCCGCCTTACGGCCCGCTGCTGTTCGCCACTCAGGTCGATCCAGATCGGCAAAGTCGGCCAGCCGCTGCCACGCGGAGTCATCTTGTACGGAGATGGCGATCCACTCGTCGCGCCCGTCCACCGCGTCGGCGCAGCGGAAACACTCGTGCGGCGCGGCGCGCGGGATGCGGTTGCCGTTGCGCTCGGGCATTTCCTCGCCCGCCGACGCGCCCAGCAGGTACTCGTCGATGTAGGCGACGGCGGACTCGAACATCGAACCCTCGACATGGATCGCAGCTTTCCCGTCCTGCGCGCGCAGCACTGCCGATAGCGCCGCCGCCGCCATCTGGGCGCCCACGATCGGATCGGCCTGCATCGTGCCCAGCATCAGCGGCGCTTCGCCGGCGTAGCCGTAGAGCAGGTCCCAGCCGGCGTTGCCCTCGGTCGTGCCGCCGTTGGCGCGGAAGTTGTCGTAGGGACCACCGGTACCGAATCCCGAGAACGAGACCAGAGCGATGTGCGGATTGACTTCGCGGAAGTGCTCGTGCGTGAGGCGCAGATTCTCGAGCACCCGCGGACGGAAGTTCTCCAGCGCGACATCGGCGCGCGCAATCAGGTCGAGCGCGATCTCGCGTCCCTCATCGGTGTCCAGCGCGATCGACACCGTGCGCTTGCCGCGGTTGGCCATGTTGAAATTGGGCCGCACATTGAGCGGGTGGGCGTCCGGCGACACGACGCGCATCGGCTCGGCGGCGTCGTAGCGCCAGAGGTCGGGACGCTTCGGTCCCTCGACCTTGATCACCTCCGCACCGAGGTCGCTCAAGAGCGTGGTCGCATACGGTCCCAGCCAGGCGTGAGTGAAGTCGACCACCCGCAGACCGTCCAGCGGTCCCGTGCTCGACTGCGGACGGGCCCTCTGTGTATAGTGGTCGGCTCGGGCCGCGTCGTTCTCGGTCTCCGTGACGCGCATTGCGCGACCGGCCCCGGTCAGCCCTTGCTCCTGGTGGAAGAACTCAATCGCCTTGAGCTGCGGATCGTCGAGCAACTGGCGCGTCGAGCGATGCATCGCCATGACCGAGCCCAGCTCGGACAACTTCGTCCAGATCGTTTCGGCCTCTAGCGACTCGACAATCGGTCGCACGTACGCCTGCGACGGCTCCTGCTCGGCGAATCGCGCTTCGCCCTCCAGCAGTTCGGCCGGCGGCGGCTCGACGCCGAAGGCGATCGGCAGGTTGCGCAGCGTCTCCTTGGACCAGGGCGAGAGCGTGATGTAGCCCTCCGCAGTCTGCATCACCTCGGCCCAACCGGGCGTGCCGCCGACCCTGGGCAAGGCTTCGCCCGAGAACTCCGAGCGCAGCGACATGATCAGCGTCGAGCAGGCCTCCAGCGAGGACAACTCGATCCATTCGCCGCGGCCCGAGTGCATCCGATCGAGCAGCGCCGCCAGCGCGGCGACCGCGCCCAGGATGCCGATCGCGCGCGGGATGATCGCCGCCGGCGCGGCCAGCGGCTCGCGTCCGGCGAGACCATTCGTCCCCATGAATCCCGACAATGCCTGGACGATCAGGTCGTCGGCCAGGTAGTCCGCATACGGTCCGTCCGTCCCGAACGGGGACAAATGGACGATCACCAGCCGCGGAAACTCCTCGGCAACGCCGCCAAGCTCGTCGAGCGGCGCGTCGCTGACCAGGACATCGGCATCGGCCAACTCCGAACGCCAGTCGCCGGCGCCCATCGTCTTGCCGATCAACAACGAGTGACGCAGCAGGGAGTACGGCGCGCCGTCGCGCTCGATGAATGGCGGCGCCTCGCGAAGACGGGAGTCCGGCCTCTCGAAGCAATGCACGTCCGCGCCCCAGCGCGCGAACTCGCGGGCACAGGCGGCAGCCGGGACGTCGAGGCTGACCTCGACGACACGCAGGTCCCTGAGCAGATCACCGTCGCTCACTGCCGCCGACTCCGTCAGTCGTGGCGCGGACGGGGCCAGGGCTTGAGCTTGGCTAGCGCTTCCGCGACGGGTGAAAGCTGGCGCCTGCCCTTGACCATGCGCGGATCGGGTTGTCCGAATCGCGCGCCCACGGCGTAGGTCATGAAGCTGGCGTTGATGTGCGTGGTGAAGCCCTGGCCGTCCTGCATGTTGTTGATCGAGTGCTTAATCTGGCGCAACGCCATCGGCGCGCGCTGAGCCACTTCGGAGGCGTACTCCAGCGTCTTCCGTTCGAGCACGTCGGCAGGGTAGACCTGGTTGACGAAGCCCAGCTCATTCGCCTCGCGAGCGGGAATGAACCGGTTCTGGAACAGGATCTCCTTCGCCTTGCGCACGCCGATATCCCAGGGCGCGGAGAAGTACTGCGTGTGCGAGGGCAGGAAGAGCGCGTCGTCGGAGGCGAAAATCAGGTCCATCGAGGCAGCCACCATCCAGCCGCCGAAGATGCATCTGCCGTGGACCATCGCAATCGTCGGCTTGGGGATGTTGCGCCAGCGCATCGTGTTGGTGATCCGCGTGTCTCGCTGGCGGTCGTAGACACCGACGAAGTCCTCGTCCCAGCCGCGGATCTCGCGGTCGGCCAGCTCGGGCGGCGAGCCCAGGTCATGCCCGGCCGAGAAGTCGGGTCCGTTGCCAGATAGCACAATCACCAGTACGTCGGGGTCCTCAACCGCTTCATGGAATGCCGCGTCGATCTCCTCCAACAAGACTCGCGATTGCGCATTGCGGTATTCGGGCCGGTTCATGATCACTCGGGCCACCGGGCCCGGTTCATAGATCACTTCGTGGTAGGTCATAGCTTGCTCGTTTCAAGCGCGGGGACTCTGGTCCGAGGCTACCAGCGATCCAAGCGCGTACCGCTGCTTCCGTCATACCAGGCTCCGCCTGGAGATTCGTTCGGATTCCGTGTCGGCGTCGATCCGGCAGGAGCGAGATTCCCGCCAGAGGTGGGAATGACGGATCCGAGCGTCAGGCAAACGACTCGGCCAGGAGCGCGTCGAGGATGCGGTTGAAGTCGTCGGGCTGTTCCCAGTAGACGCTGTGGCCGGCCTCGGGCACCTGGAAGTACTGCGCGCCGGGAACCATTTCTGCGGCTCGTTCAATCAGCTCGGCCGGGATGATTGCGTCCTCCGCTCCGGCGAGGAAGAAGACCGGCATGGTCAGGGCGCTCAGCTCGTCCTTGCCTACCGCGCCGTCCTTTCGGCCGAAGGCGAGCGGTTGATTTGGGTCGAGGGGTGGGTTGAGTCCGCGGATCTGGTTGTAGAGGAAGACGCCGTTTGGTTCGCGTTCGAGATACGCGGGACCAACCATCCTGGTCAGGCCGCCGCTCTCCTGGTTGACCTGCGCCGACTCGACCGCCTTGCGCATCTCCTCGATCAGCTCCGGCGCGTCAATGCCAAGGAAGGTGTCGGCCATCAACAGACCTCGGACGCGTTGCGGATTTCGTACGGCAAAGGGCAGGATGCTGAATCCACCCATCGACTGGCCGACCAGCACCGCTTCAGGGATGTCGAGCGTGTCCATCAGGTCGCCCAGGTCGCGGGCGAACGCCGTGCGACCCTCGCCCGAGTCGTCGCGGCTGCGACCCCAGCCGCGTACTTCGTAGGTCACGCAGCGGTAGCGGTCGCGGTAGACCGGGATCTGCTGCCACCAGCTCAGGTGATTTCCTCCAGCGCCGTGAACGAAGACGATCGTCTCCGGCCCTTTGCCGAATTCGTCGTAGACCAACTGTCCGCCTGTCACGTTCATCGTCTGTGCCATGTTGCTGGCTCCTTCGCCTGTCCCCGGGGTTGCGTCGGCTAAACGCTACTCTTTTCCGCAGGCTGCGAGGTGAACAGATGGCATTCGAGTACGCGGGCGTCGACCTGCCGATCCGCGAGAAGACGATTGCGTCGCAGCGGATGAGTTGGGAGATGATCGCCAATCCCGGCCGCTGGTGGACCAGCGCAGAACGGGTCGAGACTGCCCGTATCGGGCGCGCGGCGAGAGACTATGAGGCTGTCGGTAGCGAACTGCTGCCGGAAGCGGCGGTCTACGCGATCCAGAAGCTGGTCGCCGACAACGCAAATCTCAACCGAGAGTGGTACGACAAGATCATCGCCTCGGAGGGCATGACGGAGGAGCGCTACGTCGAGTTGGTCGCGGTGGTAGTGCACGCGCTCTCAATCGATGAGTTCCACCGAGCGTTGGGACTCGATCTTGAGCCGTTGCCCGACCCGATCAGCGGCAGACCCACCCACGAACGACCAACCGAAGCTGAGCAGAGGTACTCCTGGCCGCCGATCGTGCCCAAAGCGGGACTCAACCCCGGCGACGAGGTGTTGTACGGACCGCTGGAGTGGGGCGCCAATGTGATCTCGGCGTTATCGCTGATACCCGAGAACGTGCGCTGGCTGCACGATCTCTCGGAAGGTCACTACCTGTCCTTTGCCGAGATGCGGCAGCCCGACCCGCTGCGCGCGATCTCGCGCCCGCAGATCGAGCTGATCGCCGCGCGCGTCTCGGCGCTCAACGAGTGCTTCTATTGAACCGCTTCGCATGTGCGCATGCTCCGTGAGAGCAGCAAGCGAAGCGGCACGCTGGACAGCGTCAATCTCCAGGGCGCGGTCAATGCCGACGCCGACAGTGGCGTCCCCCACGGCAGGTTGCTGACAGCCTTCGCCGAGGCCGCAGTCCGCCGGACTGATGCACTGCCCGGTCTGCGCGAGCGGATCGCGGCCGAGCTCGGTCCGCAAGAACTGGTCGACGCCGCCGGCGTCGTGGCCAACTTCCAGCGCATGGTGCGCATCGCCGATGGCTGCGGCATCCCCCTGGACGAGTTCACCAGGGACGCCACTGACGATGTCCGCGAGCACCTTGGCCTGCACGAGTACGCCTCTGCGGCCAACACGGCGTAACGCCGACTGGTGGCCTGACACTGCGCTTTGGTCCATGTTGGATGGGCCCGGACATTCGGAGCTTTTCCGAAGGACCGTCTCCAGTTCAATTGACTTCCCGGCTGGCGGGCAGTGACGACTTTCGCGCAGTCGACGTGGCATTTCTTCTAGTTGCGACTGACTACGTCCACTCCGCCCCCGCGATCCGACGCGGGGCATCGCAAGCGAGCGTCAGCGCGGTGACGCCCCACTACTCGATTGTCCGCAGGAGCCGCGCAGTCTCAATCGCCGCTTGGGCGGCCTCTTCGCCCTTGTTGCCGGCTGAGCCACCTGCTCTTGCCATCGCCAGGGCGACCGTCTGCGTGGCCAACACCTCGAAGATCACCGGCACGCCCGTGTCCAGACCGACGCGGGCGATGCCCTGCATCGCTCCGTCAACGACGAGGCGGTAGTGATCGGTCTCACCTTCGATCACTGCGCCCAGGCAGATCACGGCGTCGAAGCGGCCGGTCTGGGCGCACTTCTGTGCGGCGAGCGGGATCTCAAAGGCGCCCGGGACCCAGTAGATGTCGATCTCGTCGGTGTCGGCGCCGTTGTCTTCGAGGTGGTCGATACAGCCGTCCAGCAGCTTGCTGGTTACGAAGTCGTTGAAGCGGCTGACAACCACCGCGAAACGTAGGCCGCTGGCAGGCCCGTGTTCCGGATCGGGATTGGCGGCGCCGTCGTGAATCCTCGGCATCGATCCCGCCCGCTTCGCTCAGCCGATCGCCGAGCGGCGCGCAGGTGGATGTCCGTCCTCCGCGGAGCCGGTCGAATCGATTGCGTCGGAGTCGAGGATGTGGCCCATTTTCTCCTGCTTGACGGAGAGGTAGCGCACGTTGTGCGGATTGGCCTGAGCGATCACCGGCACGCGCTCCACCACTTCGAGACCGTAGCCCGCCAGGCCGTGGCGCTTGGCCGGGTTGTTGGTCATCAGACGGATGCGCTGCACGCCAAGGTCGCGCAGAATCTGCATGCCGATACCGTAGTCGCGGCGATCGGGCGCGAAGCCGAGCGCCAGATTGGCCTCGACCGTATCCATCCCCTGATCTTGAAGCGCATAGGCGGCGATCTTGTTGTGTAAGCCGATCCCGCGTCCTTCCTGGGCCATGTAGACAATCACGCCGCGGCGCTCCTCGGCGACATGCCGCATCGCGATCTCAAGCTGCTCACCGCAGTCACAGCGCTGGGATGCGAACACATCGCCTGTCAGACACTGCGAGTGAACGCGGACGAGAACCGGCTCTCGACCATCGACATTGCCCATAACCAGCGCGACGTGTTCTTCCGAGTGGTCGTTCGTTCGGTAGCCGATCAAGCGCCAGGTACCCAGAGGCGTGGGCAGCCGAGCTTCAGAGACGCGCTCGACGAGCTGCTCGGTGCGCAGGCGGTACTGGATGATCTGCTCGACTGAGACAATCTTGAGCTTGTGGCGCCTGGAGAAGCGAATCAGGTCGGGCAGGCGAGCCATTTCCCCGTTGCGCTTCATGATCTCGCAGATCACGGCGCCGGGCTGTAGCCCGGCGAGGCGGCAGAGATCAACCGAGGCCTCGGTCTGGCCGGCGCGAACCAGCGTGCCGCCGTCACGCGCGCGCAGCGGGAACATGTGACCCGGAGACACCAGGTCCTCAGCCGTTGCATGGGGGTCCATCAGCACTTGCACGGTCCGCGCCCGGTCGGACGCGGAGATGCCGGTCGTCACGCCCGACCTGGCCTCGACCGAGACGGTGAACGCCGTCCCCAGCGGGGCCGTATTGGAGCCTTGATC
This sequence comes from Dehalococcoidia bacterium, assembly GCA_965211635.1. Taxonomy (GTDB): domain Bacteria; phylum Chloroflexota; class Dehalococcoidia; order Bin125; family Bin125; genus Bin125. Next base: position 2,269,082 of record OZ242948.1, on the reverse strand, counting down.
GACCATCAGCCGCAGGCCGAGCCGATCGAGGATCTTGCCGTCCATGGCCACGCAGATCAGTCCGCGACCGTTGACGGCCATGAAGTTGATCGTCTCGGCGGTCACGAACTGCGCCGGCAGCGCGAGGTCGCCCTCGTTCTCGCGGTCTTCGTCGTCGGTGATGATCAGCGGCTCACCATTGGCGAATGCCTGGATTGCCTCCTCGACGCTGCAGAATGGAGACTTGCGGCGGCGGGACCTCGCCCGATGAGCGCGGCGCGGACTCTCAACGCGCTCTGCTGCATCCGTGGCCTCAAGCTGTTCGTTCGACTCGGTCATTGCCCATCGCCCTCGTGTGACCCGCGGGCAGCGAGCCGTTCGTCCAGCAGTTGATCGATCTTCACTTCCAACAATTCGTCGACGTAGCGGGCGAGGATGTCAGTTTCGAGATTGACCGCATCGCCCGGCCGCCGGTCGAGCAGGTTGGTGTGCTGCTGAGTGTACTGAACCAACGAGACGGCAAAGCCTCGCTCATCCTTCTCGATGATCGTGAGCGAGACGCCGTCGATGCAGATCGGACCCTTGACAATCATGTGGCGCAGCAAATCCTCAGGCGCGTCGTAGTAGACGACGAGCGCTTCCGACTCGGGACGACTGCTGCGAAACGCTCCGCGCCCCTCTACAACGCCGCGGACGATATGGCCCGAGAGCCGGTCCATGGGGCGAACGGAGCGCTCGAGATTGACCCGATCGCCCACCTTGAGCTCGCCCAGGTTGGAGCGGCGATAGGTCTCCGGCATCAGGTTGGCCAAGAATTCGGCATTCTCGATGTGAGTCACAGTGAGATCGACGCCGTTGATGGCGATGCTGTCGCCCAGTTGCGCATCCTCGAGGATCATTGGCGCGGCGATTCGCAGTAATCCTTCATCGGCCTCGGTAATCTCGCCAACTTCCTCGATGATTCCGGTGAACATCTCCGGCGTCTCCCCGCGCTGCCTGGCTCGCGCTCAATGGTAGCCGCTGTCCTGCTGTGGGAGACCCGCGCATAACCCCTTGACGAAATCGCCTCAGCGCAGGGTGGCCATAGCAGGACTCCCTTGTTCGTCATTCCAGGCTCTGCCTGGAATCTCGCTCGTGGTCCGCATTCACCTTCTCGGAGCGAAAGTCCCGTCTCGGGCGGGCAGATCAAAATCAAGCCTCTTGGGGATTGGCAATGCTCTCCGTTTGCGGAGAAACCGCCAGCCGATTGGCGCTAGCGGGCCCCGCCTACGAGGTGCCGACCTCAGTTTGCTTGAGTGAGTCCAGGGAAGAAGCGCACTATACGTTCCGTATCGAGGACTGACGTTACAAGCGCCGAATCAGTACGATTCCATTCTCGGCGTCGTTGTGATAGTAACGATAGCCGGCTGACTTGTACTCATCCTCGCTGAGTCCAGGCGCGCTGTTCAAGCTACAGGTCAACCACTCGGCATCTCGGCCCGCGGCCGACGCCTCGCAGGCTTCTCGGAGCCTGGTCGCCGCGCTCGCTGGAGCGTCAAGGCGGGCGGCCAGGCAGACCATTGCGGCGCGGTTTGCACGCGCATCGGAGGTCGGGAGCTCGATTGCTCCGACGCCGAGGATCTCTTCGGTTACTTCATCATCGCCCGAAGACGTGGCTCTGGGCGATGAAGTAACAGCGAGCCAGACCACAGCTTCGCCTGTCATCGCCCGAGCCAACAGCTCCTGGCAAGCAGGAACCTGAGTCACTCCCTGGGCCGCCAACAGGAGATCGACATCTTCAACGTCCGCTGGTCCTGCGGTTCGAATGCGAACCTGCAGCTCAAGCTCCGGCCGGGACGGATAGCCGCTGACGAGCAGATCGGCCCCGAGCCGTTCGACCGTCATGTTGTTCAGCCGCACTACGTCGCGCATGCGCTCGGCTCCGCGACCGCGGACTGCGGTCTGGGCGTCGCCGCCGATGATCATCGGGGCAAGCACGGCGGTCACTTTGTTGATGAGCCGCTGGTCGAAGAACGAGCCGAGCACCACACCGCCGCCCTCGACCAACAGGTTGACGACTCCACGCTCACGCCCCAGATGGTCGAGCAGATCAGGCAGCGAGACGCGGCCCTTGCGACTCGGGTCGGAAGGTGTCTGCACGAGATCGACGCCGCGCGCCTGGATTGCGTCGCGCCATTCCGGAGGAGCGGCCTCGGTGGTCGCGATCAACGTCGGCGAGGACGATGTGTCCTCCAGAACGCGGCGATCCAGCGGGGTCCGCCCGCGGCCGTCGAGCACGACGCGCAAAGGTTGCGGTATCGGTCCGCGCCAGTCGTCGGGTCGTGCGCTGAGCTGCGGATCATCGACGATGATGGTCTCAACACCTACGAGCATGGCGTCGAACAGGGGACGATTCTGATGCGCCCAGCGGAGGGTCTGCGGACCGGAAACCCAGCGGGAGTCGCCGCTGGTTGATGCGATCTTGCCATCGAGTGAGGCCGCGAACTTGGCCGTCACGAATGGCCGACCGGTGCGCCGATGGTGCGCGTACGCCTCGTAGTGCAACGCGCCCTGGGCGGCGCCGTCCCCGAGGTTGACTTCGATGCCGGCGTCGCGAAGTTGCTCCAGTCCGCGCCCGGAGACGCGGGGGTCGGGATCGGTCACAGCGACGACCACGCTGGCGATGCCAGCCTGGATGATGGCCTCGCTGCAAGGCGGCGTGCGGCCGAAGTGCGCGCACGGTTCGAGCGTGACGTACATTGTTGCGCCGCGGGCGAGTTCTCCCGCCTCGCGCAGGGCCATCACTTCAGCGTGCGGGCCACCCAGGGCCGACTCTGCATCCGCCAATGAAGATCGTCCTGGCCGTCCGAAGTGTGAGTTGGGGTCGCTCCGGCCGGGCGGTTGGGTCGCGCCTTCGCCGACGATCCGCGATCCGCTGAGGATGACTGCGCCAACTGCGGGATTGGGACTGGTCGTCCCGCGCACCGCCCGCGCGAGCTCGAAGGCGCGCGCCATGTGACGAGAAGTGCCCGCGGGACGAGTGCTCATGTCTGCCGACGGCGATCCATGAATGTCAGGAACAACCAGGCGAAGGTTGCGCCGAATGCGATGATCGCCAGCACGATCTGCACTGGCGCCTCCCAGGCTGGATCGGTTGCGACGCGAACGCTGCTCGTCTGCGGGCGTTGTTCCAACGGCCAGTCGGTCTCGACCTGTCGAACCGATGTCGCCACGGTCCGCGTCTCGACTTGCGATTCAGTCTGTTCAGTATGCGCGACCGGCTGCTCGTCCTGTTGCTCGGCAACCGAGGCGACATCCGCTGCCTGAACTTGCTGCCCCGCCACCTCCTCGTCGGCCGCTTGCGAGGAGGACTCTGCGGGCGCCTCTTGCTTAGGGCTCACCACATCGGCCGCGCTGACCTGCTCCTCATCCACCTCGGCGCCGTCGCGGCTTGCATTCAGCGCGCGTCGAGAAGGATCGCTGGCAGCTTGCTGAAAGTCCTGTTCCTCGTACTGCTGCTGAACCTCCTGGTCCTGGAAGGCCTGCTGCCGTGCTCGCTGCTGTGCTTGCTGCTCTGCCTGCTCCTGCGCGTGTGCCAGTTCCTGGTCCCCGGCCGCCGACTGCTCCTGGCGATAGGCAGCGACGGATGCCTGTTGCTGTTGGGCCGACTCAATCGAAACCACTGTGACGGACGAGGGGCCGGCGTCATCGGCGACGGAAACCTGCTGCACAACCTGATCGGTCACGATCTGAGCCGTCGGGACGGGTATTGACGCATCGCCGGCGGAAGTGGGGGTGAAGGCCACAGACGGGCGATCGACGGCGTCGAAGATCAGTACGGCACTGAACGTGGCGACGCCGATCGCGGCGGTGGTCATCGACACTCTCAGGGCTCGCTCAACACCGCTAGGACGAATCTCCGTGGCAGTGTTCGAGTTGATCATCTCCGGCGTGAGCTGGAAGGGCGCGCGGGCAGGCTGCGACGCGAAGCCGCGCAGCACCGAGCGCATCTCACGCAGATCCTCGAGGTACGTCCGCATCTCCTCTGACTGGGCCAGGCGCGCCTCGACGCGCAGGCGATCACGTGGAGTCAACTCGTCGTCGAGGTACGCGGAGACATCGTCACGCCAGTCGCGGCGTCCGAGTAGTTGCGAGAGCAGAAGACGCAACATGATCTCAACCCGGTTCCTGCAAGCCGTTTCCCACCCATCGTGAGGCGTTGTGCGATTTCCGCATCTACAAATCTAGACGCAATCCCGGCGGGGATGGTTCCGCGCGGAACGGCCATCGGGGTTGAACTGCCGCAATTGACAATACATAACCCAACTTGGATAAGCCGGAATGGACGAGCGCCACGCCTGTGGTTCCCTACGGTTTCATAATCCGCGCTCCCGCTCTCGACTCGTGTCTACAGAGCATCTCGCTGCAGAGCGTCGCGCATTGCCGATCTGCCTCGACTAATGCGCGACTTGACCGTCCCCATCGACCAGCCAGTCGCATCGGCGATCTCGCGGTACTCCATGTCCATCACGTCGCGGTAGAAGACGGCGCGGCGTTGATCTTCCGGCAGCGAGTCGAGGGCTGCGCGCAGCGTGCTGCTCAGTTCGAGATTGAGCATATGTTCGTCAAGCGAGCGATCCGGGGATTCGGGAGCGAACTGGTCGCCGAGCAGATCTGTGAGGCGGTCGAGCGATGTGGATGGTCGGCGTTGGCGCTGTCGCAGGTGATCGAAACACGTGCGCCGAGCAATGACTCCGAGCCAGGCAGGGAACTTCCCGCTCTGCCGGTAGGTGCTGAGCCGATCCCAGGCCTTGATGAATGCCTCCTGCATGAGATCGTCCGCTTCAGAGACACCCACGATTCCGCGACACGTCGCTCGCACGCGGCCCTGGTGGCGCAGCACCAGGACATTGAAGGCGTCGAGCCGTCCGTCGAGCGAGATCGTCACGAGCACGTCATCATCGAGCGTTGCCAGTTCTCCATGGCCGCCAAACTGTCCCACACAGACGCTCCACGCTTGCCAACAAACTGCTGAGCCTACAGAGAGTACCAATCCCGCACCTCGGGCCTGTGGGAGACTGCTGTCATGCCGCTTGTTGAATCACGACAGCTCGTTATGCGCGCCCGCAGGCAGGGGCGCGCGGTCGTGGGCGCGAACGTATCCACGATTCAGATGGTCCGCGGCGTGATTGACGCCGCGGAGCGCTCACATCGGCCCGTGCTCATCCAGTTCAACCGGTCCGGCCTGTCACTGATCGGGGGAGTGACCGTCGCCGCCGCGATCGTCCAGCGATGTGCGGCGGACTCCGGAGTTGAGGTAGGTCTACATCTCGATCACGCTGACACGCTGGACGAGCTGACGGAGGCGATCAACGCCGGCTTTGGCTCGCTGATGGTCGACGGTTCGACCTTGCCATTCGATCAGCACGTGACGCTGGCGCAGTCAGCGAAGGGGCTCGCAACATGGTCAGGCTTGCCGATCGAGGCAGAATTGGGACATGTCGCGGGGGACGAGGCGGGAGTCACGATCGGCGAAGCGTCGTGGACGAATCCGGACGAGGCTGCCAGGTTCGTCGAGGCCACCGGAGTTGACTGGCTGGCGGTTGCCGTTGGCAACACACACGGCGGGCCGCCAAGCGGCGGACTACAGATCGAGCGGTTGCGAGCGATTCGGGATGCGGTGTCTATTCCGCTTGTACTCCATGGAGCGAGCGGCTTGACCGACGAAGAGCTTGAGGTCGCTGTCGGCATGGGCGTTGCAAAGATCAACGTGGGCACGTCGCTGCACCAGGCGGCGGCGCGAGGGTTCGAAGTGGCGCTTGCCGGGCAGCCGGCCAATCTTCGCGCGGCGCTGCTGGAGTCTGAGCGCGCTGTCGAAGCTGCGGCGCTGGAGTTGCTCACGGCGACGTGGGCGCTGGCGGACTGAAGAGTTCATGGTTCAAGGGGTTCTGAGCATTCCGCAGGTCCTGCTTCGCTAGCCTTGGCCGTATCCGCTGCCTGCGAGAGTCGAGGAGCCTCATGTTGAGCGAGTATCGAGTGCTTGATCTGACCGACGACCGAGGTCTCATTGGCGGAATGATCCTGGCCGACCTCGGCGCGGATGTGATTGCAATCGAGCCACCTTCCGGTAACGCCGCCCGTCGGCGCGGCCCGTTCGCCGACGGCTCCAACACCGGCGGCATCGAAGATTCTCTGATCTGGCAGTCCTACGCGCGGGGCAAGCGTTCGGTCGTGCTGGACATGGAGTCGGACTCGGGCCGCGAACGCATCCTCGAGCTGGTCCGCAGCGCCGATGCCGTCATCGAATCCGCCGATGTCGGCGCGATGGACGCGCTCGGCGTGGGCTTCGACGCACTCTCCGAAGTCAATCCCGGTCTAATCTACGCGGCGATCACCCCGTTCGGCTCAACCGGACCCAAGGCCGCCTGGGCCGCCACCGACATCACGGTGGCGGCCGCGGCCGGTCCGATGATCCAGAGCGGAGACAAGGATCGGCCGCCGCTGCGCGTCGGGCTGCCGCAGACCGCGCTCCATGCCGGCGCAGAGGCCGCCATCGGCGTCCTCGCCGCCTTGCACGAGCGCAGACGCTCAGGCCGGGGGCAGTTCATCGATGTTTCCGCCCAGGCCGCATACGCCCAGGCGACGCAGTCCGGCATCATCGCCGCCGCGAACAACTCCGGCCAGTTCACGCGCTCGGCAATCGGGGCCGCACTCGGCCCGGTGGAAATCCGCCTCTTCTGGCCCTGCAAGGACGGCCATGTCGCGATCACCTACCTGTTCGGCGCGGCGATCGGGCCGTTCACCGACCGACTGATGCAGTACGCGCTCGAAGAGGGGTACTGCGACCAGGAGACGCGGGACAAGGACTGGCTTAACTACACCAATCTGATTCTCTCGGGACAAGAGCCGATCTCGGAGTACCTGCGCTGCTGCGACGTGATTGGCGCGCTCTGCGCCGACAAGACCAAGGCCGAGCTGTTCCAGGTCGCGCAGGAGCGCCGCCTGCTGCTGGTGCCGGTCTCGACGATGGATGATCTCGACCAGAACGATCACCTCGCCGCTCGCTCCTACTGGCGCGAGGTCGAGCGAAACGGCGCGACGATGAAGTTCCCGGGGCCGTTCGCCCGCCTCTCCGAGACGCCGATCGAGTACAGCCGCCCGGCGCCGATGCTCGGCGAGCATACGGCGGAGGTGCTCGGTGAGTCGCGCACGGCTGCCAGCCTCCACGGTGCGGACGGCGATGCGCCGACAACGCCGCCGCTCTCCGACCTGAAGATGCTTGACCTGATGTGGGTCATGGCCGGACCGGCGGGCACCCGAGCGTTGTGTGACTTCGGGATTAGCACGGTAAGGGTCGAGTCCAGCACGCGGATCGACACCGCTCGCACGCTGCAGCCGTTCATTGACGACGAGAACACGCAGCCCGAGGGCTCGTCCATGTTCCACAACATGAACGCGGGCAAGCGGATGACCACGGTCGATCCGGCCAATCCCGAGGGACGCGAGTTGATCCTCGACCTCGTCCGCTGGGCCGACATCGTGACCGAGTCTTTCACGCCGCGCGCGATGCGTAGCTGGGAGTTGACCTGGGAGACGATTCACGAGGTCAACCCGGGCGCAATCATGATGTCCTCCTGTCTGATGGGTCAGGACGGCCCGCTGGCCGAGTTCGCCGGCTTCGGCAACCTCGCCGCCGCCTTCGCCGGATTCACTCCGCTCTGCGGCTGGCCCGACCGCTCGCCGGCCGGACCCTTCGGCGCGTACACCGACTATGTCGCCCCGCGTTTCGCCTCCGCCGCCTTGCTCGCCGCCCTGCACGAGCGCGACCGCACGGGTCGCGGCCAGTACATCGACGTCTCGCAGATGGAGGCGGCGATCCACTTCCTCACTCCGGCCTTCCTGCAATATCACCTGACCGAGCAGAAGTGGCTGGCCAACGGCAATGCCGACCCCGACATGTCCCCGCATGGCGTCTTCGCGTCTGAGGGCGAGGACCGCTGGGTGGCGATCGCCTGCCGCGACGACGCAGACCGCATCTCGCTGGAATCGGTGCTCAATGGCCAAACCCTCGAAGACTGGACTGCATCCCGCTCGAACGAACACGCGATGCATACGCTCCAGGCGGCCGGCGTGCCCGCGCACGCGGTGCAAGACTCCGCCGCTTGCTTCGCCGACCCTCAGCTCCAGCATCGCAACCACTTCGTCGAACTCGCCCACCCGACGCAGGGGAAGTCGGTCGTCGAGGGGGCGCGGATCGTCTTGAGCCGCACCCCAGCGGGGCGACCGACCGTCGCCCCCACGATGGGCGCGGACAACGACGCCGTCCTCCGCGACCTGCTCGGCTACTCCGACGAACGAATCGTCGAGCTGGTAGCGTCGGGCGCGTTGCAATAGCACCAGGATCCAACGGAGGCAGCGACATGGCTACCCACCACCCCGAGCGAATGATCGAAGGCAACGGCATCGAGATCTGCAGCGACGCCTTCGGCGATCCCGCCGATCCCTGCATCTTGCTGGTCATGGGCGCGGGCGCGTCGATGCTGCGCTGGGAAGAAGGCCTCTGCCAGCGGCTCGCCGACGGCGGACGCTTCGTCATCCGCTACGACAACCGCGACACCGGCCGCACCACCTCCTGTCCGCTGGGCGAGCCGAACTACACACTCGCCGACATGGCCGCCGACGGCGTCGCCGTGCTCGACGCCTACGGGATCAACCGAGCGCACATCGCCGGCGCCTCGATGGGCGGCATGATCACCCAGCTCATCGGACTCAATCACCCCGACCGCGTGCTCACCCTGACACCGATCATGTCCACCCCCAATCCCGGCGCGACGCTCGAAGCCGCTGACGCATTTGAGTCGGGAGGGCACGGGCAATCGTTGTCGCCGCCCGCGCCGAAGATCCTGGAGGCGATCGGCGCGATGGCGGGCGTCGACTGGACCGACCGCGACTCGGTGGTCGGCGTGCAGATGCAGATGGTCCGCGCCCTGGCCGGCTCGAAGTACCCCGACGACGGCTCGCTGAACGAGGACTTCTTCGCCGCCGACTTCGACCGCGCCATCAACTACGCCAGCAGCTTCAATCACGGACCGGCCATCTCCCAGTCCGAGCCCTGGGATGAGCGGCTCCAGGACATCGACGTGCCGACGCTCGTGATCCACGGCAACGACGACCCGATCCTGCCCTACGACCACGGCCAAGCCCTGCACGCCGCGATCCCCGGCGCGAAGATGCTCACCATGGACGGCGTCGGCCACGAACTCCCGCGCCCCATCTGGGACGAGTTCATCACCGCCGTCCTCGACCACACCAGCTAGCCGGCTCCCCTCTCCCCCCGCTCCGCGGGGGGAGATGCCCCCTGCCTACGCAGGGGCAGGCTGCGGCAGAGGGGGGCAGCCCGCTCAGCGCCGATACACCGACATCACCACCCCATTCTCTGTCGACCCTGTCCGCACCAGCTCGAGGCTCCCCGGAGCCGCGCCATCGCCAAACAGCCGCTTCCCGTCGCCAACCACGACGGGGAACATCCACAGGCGGAACTCGTCGATCAGGTCGTGACGCAGCAGCGTCTGGATCAGCTCCGTGCTCCCGTGCACCTGGAGCAGCGGACCGTCGCCGCGCTTGAGCCGCTCGATCTCGCCAACCGCATCCCCCGTGATCCGCGTCGCCGGACCCCACGGCAAGCCAGCCTCGTCCGACCGCGTGACGACGTACTTGTGTGCGCCGTTGAGCCGCGCCGCGACCGGATCCTCCGCGCCGACACTGGGCCAGTGCGAGGCGAAGGTGTCGTAGGTCTTGCGGCCGAAGAGCAGGTCGTAGGGCGTCGACATCGCCTCGGCGTAGACCTGCGGCATCACCTCGGCCCAGTAGGGCGCGCCCCAGCCGCCGCCCGCGAACCCGCCCGAGGCGTCCTCCTCGGGACTCGTCGGGCTCTGCATCACCCCGTCCAGGGTGACAAAGCTCAGGATCGCCAGTTCACGCATATCGCGGCCAAGCCTACCTGTCTCCCCGTCCCTACTTCACGCAGGGACCGGAGCCGAGCGGGTCCCCGAATGAATCGGGGACTGGGGCTGCCCCCGCTCGACGCCATCCCCGCATAGACTGGCTCTGGGTCCTTAGCTCAGTTGGCCAGAGCAGCGGACTTTTAATCCGAAGGTCCTGGGTTCGAGTCCCAGAGGACCCACCAGTTCGGGTTGCGTGCACGGCGGGGCCGGGGTGGCGGCTGCGGCCCGTGAGAAAAAAAACGCGCGGAGAACAGAGACAGAGGACTTACAGGGGGTCGTCGTCCTCGTCGGGGAGTTGGTCCTCTGTGGGGAGGCCCCCCTCTGTCCCTACGGGACATCTCCCCCCGCCTGTCGGCGGGGGGAGAGGGGAGTCGTAGAGGTCGCGGAGCTTGTGGCGGGCGACGTCGAAGGGGTCGGTGGCGAGGTAGAGCGCGTAGTTGGCCTGGGCCGCGGGGTTAGGCGCGAAGAGTTCGCGGATGACGGTGTTGAGGGCCTTGAGCCGGACGTAGGCGGGGTTGTGGTCGTTGGACTGACGCCAGAGCCGCTCGATTCTGGCTCGGTAGCGGAAGGGGTTCATGGCGGGCCTCCTGAGGTGAACGTTTGTTCTCACCGTATCAGGAAGCTGGTTGGAGGGCATCGCCGTACACTGGTCGTGCGCTCGGTTGGCCGGAGCGGTGGACTCTTGGCTAGAAGGTCCTGGGTTCGAGTCCGGGGGGCAGCGCTCTTGTGTTCACTGATGTAACTCAAGCTCTTCGTCTTCGGCCTGCGCCTCTCTTTTTCAGTCGAGCGGCGTTTTGTCGAAGAACTCCGGTGGCATTGAGTCGGTACCGCGCCATATGAACGCTGACTCCGTGCTTCTCGGCGATCTCTTCCGCCGTCAGCTCATCTTGAACCTCCAAGGTCAATAGCTCCCGCGGTAAGAGGAGCGAACCGGACAGCCAACCCGCTTCCTCTTCCTGGGCCGGATCGCACGAGAAAAATGTGATGCCGCCCAGTTTCTCGATCCGACTCAGGTCATGGTTGAGAAGAATGTGAGCGAGTTCATGGGCGACATCACTCTTCTTGCGAGTTCTCGCGGACAGCGGATTGAAGACCACCACGACTCGATTGGGCGAGGGCCGGAACGTGCAGGCAGAGAAGCAATCAGCCTGGATCTGGTCGAGTTCCTCGAATCGGGACAGAGGGACAAGGCTATCGCCGGCCCAAATCTCAACACCTAGGGATTCAGCCAGCGCATTGAGGTCAACCGGATCGGATCGCGAGAGACCTAGGTCACCGCGGATGCCTTGCACAATTCGCTCGGCTTCCGACTTAAATCCTCTTCGAAGGGCCATCGATTGGTTCTTTCAGCAAAGCTTTGTTCATATCAGTGAGCAACTCACCTAGAGCATGTGCGGCGTCTGGCCGGAACGTCTTTGCTGCTCGCAGGTGAGCTGCGACCACTTCATGGGGCTGGACAAGCGCCTCATACAACTCGGTAACGATCCTGGAAATCTGATCCGCAGCCTCTGAAGAGAGATTGCGGTCTGCGTGAAGGTGCTCTGCGATCGCATCTGGCGTGGCAACTGCCCGTTCCTGGGTGGTGAAGAACTGGTTGATGTCAGCGCCGCACCATTCCAGGAGTCGCTTGAACTTCGGTAAGTCTGGGACATGCCCTCTTTCGATGCGTGCCAAGGTGTTGAATGGAATGCCGACGTCGGCCGCCGCATCTCGCAGGCTCAATCCTCGGCGCGCTCGCTCTGACGCGACTAGGTTGCCCAGCTCACTTAGGTCCACGCGCTCGCTGTCCACGGAGACTCCTTGTGCGTCAGAGGATACACCGAACCATTTTGGGGTTGCCATCCACTCGGCGACCAACTACGCTGTTCTTGGCACGATACGATGTACCGTGCTTGAGACACCGGCAGGATACGCGAATGTTGGCATCGCCAATGGCTCATCGCCGCAAGCCAGCCACTTCAATCACCCTTGAGCCTATGGGATCTGAGGCCGGGCTGATCGCTCACTTGCCGAGTAAGGGATTGGCAGACCAATCCAGGCCGGTTTTCGCATCCCGCTTTAGGAGCACGCACATGTAGCCCATCACAGCCCAGGCAATCCCACTTCCAGAACCTCTCTTTTGAGGAGGAGACCCATGAACGGTGACACCCAGATCTACGTGAGCGGCAGAGAGTACAAGGTGCCGGGCCACTTAGTGACCTACGAACAAATCGTCAATATCTGGAACGAGCTGCACGAGCCCGAGGGCAAGCACATCATCGGCACCCCTGGAATTGACTACCAAGACGACCTGAAAGGCGAAGATGGCGTTCTTCTGCCCGACAAGAATCTTGAAGTCAAAGACGGCACGAGCTTCAGCGTGGATCCAGAACATGTCTCGTAAAGATCGCCTCTCCGTGTTTGGTGAACAGGTCGGATTTGTCGTCACGATCGAATCTGACACTGTTCGAGCAACTGGGGTGCCTTGTCTCCTCAAGGACGGGGTCCCCGGCGCATGCTCCATAGAGAAGTCCTGCGATCCAGCGACAGGGGGGCCAGCCACACGGGAAGGGGGCGTGACCCATGCTGTGCGAATCACTACGGACCAGGAGAGTGATGGACGGGTGTACCTGGCGGATGGAACACCACTGGGCAATCTCGTCGACACTGACGGAAAGGCTTGGTCCGTGATCTCCGTCAAGCTGGGAGGCGCCGGCAGCCCTCAGGAAGACCAATCCGCCACAGATGTGGTCCACCGATACGCCAAGCAGATCGTCGGGGCAGCATCTGCGGTCGGCAAGATTGACGAGGCATCCGGCGCCAGGTCGGACACATTCAAGATCCCGAACACCTTCGAGGACCGAGCTGCAATCCGTCCAGTTCAGAACCGCATCCGAGGCGCAAGCATCGCGATCATCGGCCTGGGTGGAACAGGCTCCTATGTGCTAGACCTCGTGTCCAAGACCCCTGTGAGCCACATCCATCTACTCGACTCCGATGTCGTTGATTGGCACACCCTAATGCGGGCCCCAAGCGCTCCAACTGTTGAGGAGATTGAGTCAGTAGGCGCTGGAACACTGCCCAAAGTGACCTACTACGCGTCGAAGTATGCGCCCTTGAGGCACGGCATTCACGCCCACCCTGTCATGGTGAGCGACGTGACGATGTGGCGAGAGTTCCTCAATGCCCATCCGATTGACTTCGCCTTCGTCTGCATCGATCAGCTTGTCGATCGCGAGTCACCGAGGCAGGATGCCGTCTACCGCGCGCTCTCTGAGACTGAGATTCCCTTCGTTGATTCGGGTGTGAGCATCACCATTGATGGCGATGCCATCAGAGGTGCAGTGACGACGAGCGGCTACGGTCCCGGTTCCATGGAATGGACTGCCATTCCAAATGCCAGGGTCTCAGGAGACGTGCCTGGCTACCGTAACGTTCAGTTGCCAGAAGTGAATGCACTTGCGGCTGCCCTCGCAGTGATGGAGTGGCGACGACGCACCGGGCAGTACGTCTCTGAGTCCACGTCATTCCTCCACAAGCTGCGCATCGAGGGTCCGTCAATCAGAACAGCGCAAGCCAGCGATGAAGGTCAGTCGCCGTGAGACTGCGGCCGATCTTCGTGGAAGTAATGCCTGACTTCGACTCGATTGAAGAAGGCGATCTTTGGATCAGTCACAAGCACCGGACCATCAACCTTCGGTGCCCGTGCGGCTGTGGCGATCTCACCGTGTTGTCGATCCACCCAAGTCGTTGGCACGTTTGCTTTGATGGGAGATCAGTGACCTTAGAGGGAGCTGCCGGCGGGTCCATTTGGGCCAACTCCGGGTGCGGCAGCCACTATCTGATTCGGAGTAATGTCGTCACCTGGTTAGACAGCATTGACCCAGGATTGCACGCGGACTATCTCGAGACTGAGCGCAGACGTCTGCTTTCCTCTGCCTCCAGCCGTAGTGACCTCCGTGTTCGACTCCGTAGAGTCTGGCAGCGCCTGACGTCGAGGATTCAGCACAGGTGAATCGCCGCCTGCGCCGAAGAATCTGACCGATCCCACGCTGGATTCCTCGTTGCCGAGAGGGTTGGGCGGGATTAGCCTTTGGCTGATGATTTGAAGGAGCGCGAGATGAAGTTGAGTCGGATTGCGGAGGACCTGTGGGCGACTCCCCACTGGCCGGTGGGTGAGTATGCGAATACGCGGGGGTACCTGTTGACGCGGCCGCGGGGGAATGTGCTGATCTACGGGCTCGGCTACCAGCGCGAGGAGGCGGACGCGGAGGTGCTGGACGAGATTGCGGCGCTGGGCGGGGTACAGGTGCAACTGCTCTCGCACGGCGACGAGGCGAGCCGGTCGTTGGAGGCGGTGCGCGAGCGCTTCGGCTCGCGGCTGGCCTGCAGCGCTGTGGAGGTCGACCAGATCGACGGCTACGCCGAGGGGCTCGGCATCGACCTGGCCTGGACGCCCGGCTGCGCCGACGAGGCGTTGGACGGCCTGGAGATTATGGCCACGGCGGGGCACACGAGCGGCAGCATCAGCGTCCGCTATGAATCGCCGCACGGCGGGACCTACCTGTTCACCGGCGACACCATCGTGCCCAAGGACGACGGCGGCTGGGCGACCGCCGTGGCCGAGCAACAGGGCGGCACGGCTGCCGACCTCGAGCGCACCCTGCTCGCGCTGCGCGAACAGTCCTTCGACCTGCTGGCGAGCAGCGCCTACGTCGGCGAGACCAGCACCGCGTCGCCGACCAAAGAGGAGTGGGAGGCGATCGTCGACCACCGCCTGGAGCGTCTGCGCGTCTGGGCGGCCGCCCGCGCCTAGCAAGCTGCTGAACAACTCCGTATCTGTCATTCCAGGCTCTGCCTGGAATCTCGTTCCCTCTGCTGCACTGTCTGGTCGGGCCAGAGCAGTTGTCGCAGCGTGGCCACCGAATCAATCGGCATTGAGCCACTTCTCTCGCGCCAGATGCGGATGAGCTCTTCTGCGCCGAAGTCGTGGAGCAGGGTCCAGGCGATTGCCTGGTGCTGGAAGTCTGGGTCCTCCAGGAGGGCTGAGTCGTAGGCGTCGAGGTAGGCGCGGGCGAGTTCCGGATCCTGGTCGCAGAAGCCGAACCAGAGGGGCATCCACTCGTAGGCCGGGGCTCCGATCTTGGCGTCTCCAAAGTCGATGACAGCCTCGATCGTCCAGCCGCTCTCGGCGGGCGCGCAGAGGATGTGGTCGGGGCCGAGGTCTCCATGCACGACGACTCGGGACTGCGGCTCGTCCGCTTCAATCGCCTGGTCGAGCAAGGACTCAAGGGGTGCGACGACCGCAGCGTCCAGGACGCCCGCCTCGGTCAGTTCGAGGGGCGTCGATTCGCGTCGGCTGGCGACCAGCTCGTCCCAGGTTTTATCGGTGTTGTCGCTTGCCAGGCCGCCTGCGTCGATCGAGTGCAGCGCACCGACGAGGTTGCCGAGTTGCGTGGAGAGCGAGCGGGCGTCCTCCGCCGAGAGGTCGGCGCGCAACTCCGAGAACGGTCGGGCAGGGCAGAAGCGCGTAATCAGGTAGTCCCAGGCGACGGCCTCGGAGTCGGCGACCTGACCGGCGCCGACGACCTCGGGCACAGGAATCTCGTCGTGCAGACTGAGGCGGTCGAGCAGGGCGCGCTCGAACTCGAACTCTTCCCAGAAGGGGCTGTAGATCTTGATGACGAAGGCGCGGTCGAGCAGGAAGACCGCGTTGGTGTTGGCGCTGGCCGGATGGAGCTGCCGGTATCGGATGGCTTCCTGGTCGCAGATGTCGTCGATCAGTCCTTGCCACACAGACGGGTCGTTGTAGACACGAGTCCAGCGATCCCAATCCATGATGCGCGTCGAGGATGACATGCCAGTTCCGTCCTGTCGAAGCGATGTGGTCGCGGTGTCGAGGGCCGGGCGTACACAGGCGATTCCGAAACGTTAGCTTGCGGCTAGAGGGCTGGTTGTCGTGCCCGAACTGCAGATGGAACCTGAGGATTGAGATGGCGAACGACGATGCGATTGGCCTGATGGCGCACTTGATGCGTCGGGCGGGATTCGGCGCGGGTCGCGATGAGTTGGAACGGCTGGTGGCGCAGGGCTATGAAGCGACGGTGGAGGAGCTCGTTGATCCTCCGGACGATGCGCCTCGCGCCGATCTGAACCTGCTGTTCCGCTACATGCCGTCGCTGGAGACGGGCGGGCCGGTGACCCTGCCCGGCGCGGCCAATTGGTTGTACCACCTTGTCAACACGCAGCGTCCGCTGGAAGAGAAGATGGCGCTGTTCTGGCACGGAGTGTTTGCGGTCGGCAACTCGAAGGTCGACAACGACAATCACCTGATCGCACAGATCGACATGTTCCGCGATCACGGCACGGGCAACTACCGGGACCTGCTGATCATGCTGGCCCAGAATCCCGCCATGATTTACTGGCTCGACAACCACGAGAATCACAAGCGCTCGCCCAACGAGAACTGGGGCCGCGAGCTGCTGGAGCTGTTCTCGATGGGCGTCGGCAACTACACCGAGAAGGACGTGTTCGAGTGCGCCCGCGCCTTCACTGGCTGGACGCTGGGCCCAAAGATCCCGCGCGTGCCCAACCACCGCTTCTTCTTCCAGTTCGAGTTCCGCCCCGAGGAGCACGACTACGGCGAGAAGGAGTTCCTGGGCCGCACGGGCAACTTCGACGGGCTCGACATCATCGACATCATCCTCGAGGAGGAAGCCTGTCCGCGCTTCATTGCGCGCCACCTGTACAACTTCTTCGTCGCCGACGAGCCGCAGGTGCCGGCCTGGAATATCGAGCCGCCCAGGGATCCGGACGCGATCGACTATCTCGCTGGGGTGCTCAAGGACTCGAACTTTGAAATCAAGCCGGTCCTGCGGGCGCTGTTCAACTCCGACTTCTTCAAGGAGGCGACGTTCCAGAAGGTCAAGAGCCCGGTCGAAGTCGTAGTCGGCACGCTGCGCCTGACCGGGGACATGTTCGGCCCGCAGCTTGAGCTGATTCGGCTGGGACAGGAATCGGCGCACATGGGCCAGAGCCTGCACAACCCGCCCTCGGTCGAGGGCTGGTCGACGGGACCCAACTGGATCAACTCCGGCGCCGTCGTCGGACGGATCAACTTCGTCGCTGACCGGGTCAGCAACACCGAGCTGCCCGGCGTGCAGAAGATTTGCCAGCGGATCGCCGGCTCGAACGGGGTCAGCATGGCGCCGGACGAGATGGTCGACCAATGCCTCGACCTGTTTGGACCGCTCGACGTGGGCGAGGCCACCCGGCTGGAACTGATCGAGCACGCTTCAGAGGACGGCGACCTCTCCTGGGGCGAAGACTACGACGGCTCCTCGGAGCGAGTCGGCGAGATGCTGGCGCTGATCGCCGCGACCACGGAGTACCAGTTCGGATGATGTCTTCTCGCTTCTTCTCTTGGTGCAGGGCCGCGGATAAGCCTCGATCTGCCCTCTCCCCCCGCGAAGCGGGGGGAGATGCCGAAGGCAGAGGGGGGTCGGTCTCGCCAGCAACCGTTGGCGGTCCCCGCTTCAGTCCCTACGGGACAGCTTCCCCCCAGGGGGCAGCGGATTGCGCGCGACTCTCCCTGCGATAGAGCGAGTGAATCAGCAAAAGGAAGCCAGCAGAGAGACACGGACATGGAACGCACCAGAAGCAATGACCCGGTCGTCGTCATCATCCAGTTGACCGGCGGCAATGACTACATGAACAGCGTGGTGCCGTATGCCGACGGGTACTACAACGACGCCCGCAACGGCGAGCTCTGTATCGGCGAGGATCAGGTCCTGAAGATCGACGATCACTTCGGCCTGCACCCGACGATGGCGCCGCTCAAGGAGCTCTACGACCAGGGCGAGATGGCCTTAGTCCACGGCGTGGGTTACCCGAACTCGCCGCGCTCGCACTTCCGCTCGATGGACATCTGGCACACCTGTGAGCCCAACAAGGTGGGCACCGAGGGCTGGGTCGGCCGCGCGATCCGCGACCTTGACCCGACTGGCGAGAATCCGGTCACTGGCGTCCACATCGGACAGGGTCTGCCCCGAGCGCTGGTCGTGCCCGGCGTGACCGTGGCGTCCGTTGCCGACCTCTCGACCTACGGTCTGCTGACCGGGATCGAGCAGCAGCGGCAGCGCGAGAAGATGCTCGAACGCTTCGTCAACATGTATGGCCGCGCGATCGGCACCGGCTATGTCCAGGAATACCTGGGCCGCACGGGACTCGACGCGCTCAAGGGCGCCGACATCCTCAAGGAGGGGCTGGGCCGCTACGAGACCGAGGTCGAGTGGGGCACCGAGCAGATTTCGCGCAGCCTCAAAGACATGGCCACGATCCACTGCGCCGACCTCGGCACGCGCGTCTTCTACACGCAGCTGATCGGTTTCGACACACACGCCAACCAGAAGCCGGTGTTCGAGAAGCTCTGGACTGACCTTTCGCGGGCGATCTCGGACTTCTGGGACGACGTCAAGGCCCACGACCGCGCGGACAACGTGATCATGTTCCTGTTCACCGAGTTCGGCCGCAGGGTGCGAGACAACGGCTCCGGCTCCGACCACGGCGCCGGCGGCGGTTGCTTTGTCATCGGTCCGCATGCGGTGGGCGGCATGCACGGCGAGTTCCCCAGCATCAAGCCCAGCGATCTCGAGCAGGGCGACCTGGTGCCCAACCACGACTTCCGCGGCGTCTACTCGACGCTGCTCGAAGACTGGATGGGCCTGGACGCCAAGCCGATCGTGGATGGCGAGTTCGAGAAGCTCCGCTTCATCGAACCGATGATGGCGACCACATAGGTCTGCGGCAGGTGGCCCGCCGTAGGGGCGGCCCTTGTGGCCGCCCGCTCCGACAGCCGGGATCCGACCCCATCGGGAAGAAACGCAGTGCAGTGGAAGGGCGGCCACAAGGGCCGCCCCTACAGGAATACTCAACACGGCGAGTCAGAAGGGATCCGAGCCATGCTGACGACAACAGTTGCCGGGCGGACCTGGCACTTCAGACACTCAATCGGCCACTTCGTCGGACCCCAGGGATTCACGTATCCCACATCGATTGCAATGGCGGCCAACGGCACGATGCATGTCGCCGACATCGGCCTGGCCGAGTACGGCGGCGGCGGCGGGTTGAGTCCAAAGATCTTCAAGCACCGGATCGAGGATGAGTTCCTGGGCGAGATGGGCGCAGGCGATCTGGTCTGGCCAGAGGGTCTGGCGCTCGCTCGCGACGGCTCGGTCTGGTGCGCAGACGCCTACCGCAATCGCATCTTCGGCTACGACGCCGAGGGTTCACCGATTGGCGACTGGGGCGAGTTCGGCAGCGGCAACGGTCAGTTCAACCGTCCCTCGGGCATCGCGTTCGACGCTGACGACAACCTGGTTGTGGTCGACAGCCTCAACCATCGCGTGCAGAAGTTCGGCAAGGGAGGGGAGTTTCTTGGCGTCTGGGGCAGCGAGGGCGCCGCTGAGGGCCAGCTCAATCATCCTTGGGGCTTGACCATCGACCGCGAAGGGGCGTACTACATCGCCGATTGGGCCAACGACCGAGTGCAGAAGTTTGCGCCCGACGGCGAGTTGCTGGTTCGGTTCGGATCGCGATACGAAGACATCGAGATTGACGATGGCGGCAGTCTCAACAGACCGGCCGATGTGGCGGTTGACAGCGAGGGAGAAGTCTACGTCTGCGACTGGGGCAACCGGCGCGTCCAAATCTATTATCCCGACGGAGAGATCATCTGCGCTCTTCACGGCGACGCGCACGAGTTCTCCAGTGCCGCCCAGCGGGTCATGGAAGTCAACATGGAGTACGCGCAGGCCTTCCGCCGCGTGAATCCGGTCGAGTTGCTCAAGTTCGGGGTGTTCGATCGGCCGCGCGGCATTGCCATCGACGCTCAGGACCGGATCGCCGTCTCGGACGGTGGACGAGGCAGGATCCAGGTGTATGAGAAGGACCACGACTATCTGATCCCGCAGTTCAACGCCTGAGCGCTTGGGCCAGCGACTATTGACGCAGCGAGCGAGTCAGTTGCTAGCGAGGCCGAAGGCTTCGAGGTAGCGCTGGCGGGCCTGCAGCGGAGTCTCTCCCTGGCCCAGGTAGCCGTCGCCGATGCGGATTTCGAAGTGCAGATGGACATCGTTTTCGTCGGTGTAGACCTCTCGTTGGCCCGACTCGCCAGGGAAGCCAATAACTTGTCCTCGCTGGACCTCGACGCCGACTCCGATGCCCTGGGCGATCGCCGAGAGGTGGGCGTAGCGGGTGACGACGCCAAGGCCGTGGTCGATCCAGACCTGGCGGCCGCGCAGCTCGTCGAGGATCGCTTCGCCCTCCCAGTTGGCGGCCTCGAAGCGGGCCCAATCGGCCGGGGTGATGTCGGCGTAGTCGAGATCGGCGCGAACCACGACTCCGTCCTTGGCGGCGAGGATGGGCGTGAATTCGTCGACCACGGTGCACGAGGCCCACTGATAGAAGTCGAGACCTTCGTGGACGCCGTCGTTGCGGTAAGCCCGGTTGGCGCTGGGCAGGTGATTCTCGAACTCGGTGATGCAGGCGCCTGAAATCGGGACGCTGAAACCGCGCAAAGGATCGCCAATCTCGGCGACCTCAACGGGTTGCTCTTGCTGGGGCGGGATTGATTCTTGCTGTTGGGCCGGCTCTTCTTCCGCTGCTTCAAGCGGTTGTGGTGGCTCGATGACTTGCTGTTGGGTGGGCTGCGGTTGGCTGGTCTGAGTCTGCGCGATCGCCAGCTGCGGGTCCGACGAGGACTGCGCAGCGGCGTCCAGTTCCTGCGCAGGTTGTATGTCTTGAGCGGCCGCTGGGGGCGTGGACTCGTTGGAGCCGGTGGCCTGGACCAGGGCGACTGCGGCAGCGGCGACAAAGACGCAAAGCGCGATTGCGATGTACAGCCAGGTCGGACCAATCAACCAGCCGCCCCGATTGTGGGAGAAGAAGCGGCGTCGGCTGCCATAGGGAGGCGGGAGGCCTGGGCCGGAGTCTTGCGGCGTCCAGGGGCTATCGGAGCGGGGGATAGCCTTCCTCCTCCAGGGCGGCATCGATCTGGTCAACGCTGGTGTCGGCGTCGTGGTATTCGACGACGACGCGCTTGTCCTCGATATCTACCGCGACGCGAGCGACCCCGTCGATCGACGACAGGGCGCCGGTAATCGCATTGGCGCAGTGTTCGCAGGAGATATCGGGCGAAATGCGGGTCAACGTGCTGGTCGCTGCCATGAGGAGTCCTTGGTCCAGGCGTTTGCTCTTGGACTTTAGGTTATGCGAAGCGGCGCCCGCGAGGCGCCTCAGCAGGGGAGAGCGCTACGTGCAACGCCTCGGCGTGCGCGCGGAGGGCGCCGCTGTCGTCTAGTTGCGATAGCTCGGGGGCATCGGAGCCGTAGCGGCGTTCGAGGGCGAGTCCAATCAGGCGATCTGCGAGACGAGGATTCTTTGGCAGCACGGCGCCATGGAGGTATGTGCCGAAGGCGTTGCGAACGCGAGCGCCCTCGAGGCCGTCACCGCCGTTGTTGCCGAATCCGCTGACCACGCTGGCGAATGCGTCCTGGCCCTCGTTGAGATAGGTGCGTCCGCCGTGATTCTCGAACCCGACGACGGTCTCGCCCTCCCAGATCGCGACAACGTTGCCGACGCAACGCTGGATTGCAGGTCCGGGATGGTTTGCTACCGCGTCGAAGACGCTGATGCCATCCAGAAGCTCACCGTCCCAACCTCGGTAGTGGTTACCGAATAGTTGGAAGCCGCCGCAAACGGCGAGCACGACGCCGTCATCATTGACATAGTCGCGAAGCGTTTCGCCCCTGCGCTGCAGGTCGGCGTGCACGCGGCGTTGCTCGCGATCCTGTCCGCCACCAATGAGCACGACGTCGGCGTTGCTCGGAGACCATGCATCGCCAGTGTCGACGCCGTCGATGACAGTGTCGATTCCGCGAGCTTCGCAGCGTCGCGCCAGGGCCCTGGCATTGCCTCGATCGCCGTAGAGATTGAGCAGATCCGGATAGAGGACGGCGATGTTCAACTGCCAGTTTGCGGACATCAGGCCACGTCCCAGAGTTTCGATGCGCCCATCTGGCCAAGCTGCAGGCGCACGTCGAGCATCGCGGTATAGGTGGGCAGCACAACAAGTTGCTCCTGCTCGGGAATGATGCGCAGGGCATTGGCCAGAGCTTCCCTGGCGTCTTGCGCCACCTCGGTGCACGGGGGAGGGAAGCCGGCGTACTCCAGCCGCAGGGCCATATCGGCGGCGCGGCTGCCGCCGACGGACAGCGACTGACAATGGGCAGCCTGCGATTCCCAGTCGACATCCCAAATCCAGGAGACATCGGTTCCGTCGGCGATGCCGTCGTTGAGCAGGACGAGGAGATGGTGGCGCTCTCCAGGGGCTTGTAGGGTTCGCAGCGCCTGGTTCATGCCTGAGGGATTCTTGCCCAGCAGGACTCGAACGCGGCGTCCGTTGACGAGCAAGTCTTCCTGGCGTCCAAAGGAGGCTTCGTGGGCTTCCAAGGCCCGACATATCGTGTCGGGCTCTATCTCGAGCGCGGTTGCGGCGCATGCTGCGGCGAGCGCGTTGTAGACGCTGTACAGACCATCCGCGGGGAGCGTCAACTGCTTCTCGCCCGCAGGCAGGCGCAGCCTGAAGCCCATCCCCCGTTCGTTTGCGGCGATCTGGTCGGCGGCGATCTGTGGAGTCGGTCGCTGTGCGCCCGACTTGGTGTGCCAGCGTCCGAGCTGGGCGAAGTAGCGGCGCGTGTAGCGGAAGTCATCGTGCGTCTCGGGATCCCAGACGGCATCCATGACTTCGCCGTCCGGCGCGGAAGGCAGATCGGGATCCTCAATGCCGTAGCGCAGGCAGCGTCCGCTCCAACGCGATTCGAGCATGGCGATAAGCGGATCATCAACGTTCAGGGCGAGCGTTGCTTCGTGAGGGAAGTCGTGCAACGCCTCGACCCAGCGCAGCGCGATGGCCTCGATCTCGCCGTAGCGGTCGAGCTGGTCGCGCATGAGGTTGGTGAAGACGGCGACGGTTGGCGGCGCGGCGGCAGCGATCTGAGACAGCGCGGCTTCATCGGCCTCAAACACGGCGGCGCATCCAGAAGGGACGTTGCCAAACGGGCTGGCGGCTTGAGCCAAAGAGGCAGTGACGCCTCGCATCAGGTTCGAGCCGGAGCGGTTATGGAGCACACTGCGGCCGTCGGTTCGGAGGATCCGAGCGAGCATCGCGGCCGTGGTGGTCTTTCCGTTCGTTCCGGTGATCAGAGCGGTTGCGGAGAGTCGCGCAGCCAGGTGTTCGGCGGCGGTAGGATGCAGACGTTCGACGACAAGTCCGGGCAAGGCTGTGCCGCCGGAACCCAATGTTCGGGCGGCCAGTCGGGTGACCTTTCCAGCAAGGATGGCTGTGGTCAGTCGCGGCGAGAACACGTGATTGACTGTCTCGCCGTCAAGCGCCGGCAGAAGGGTCAAGGCGGGGCGCTGGACCTTGGCCGAGAGCGGTGAGGATTTGCTCGAGACCGACGACGCCCAACAAGCGACCGCGTTCGACAACCGGGAGCACGAAGGCGCGTTCCTTCTGCAAGCGGCGGAGGGCTTCGTCGGCGCCGGTTGACGGCTTGAGCGGCTGTACCTGGGTAGCGCTGAGCATGATGTCGCCGAGGCGTTCGTTCTGGTAGCGCTCCTCCTCGAGCAGGAGAATCTGCACGGCCGAACAGATGCCGATCGCGACTCCAGCCTCGGTAACGATGAAGACATCCTGCTGATTGAGTTGCGCGCGGGACGGGACCAGGATGCGGATGGGCAGCTCGGCCTCAGCGGTTCGGGCGATAGGCGGTTCAAGCATGAGCTCGCCGACTCGCAGTCCGGCCAGGTCCTTCTCGAGTTCTGCCGCCTTGACGCCTTGCGCCGCCTGGGTCATCAGCAGGAAGCCGATCAGCGCGACCCAGAGGGAGCTGAAGCCGCTGTTGAAGAATGCGGCGTCGGTGAGGATTCCGCCAATCCCGTAGATGATCATGATTGCGCCGAGGATCTGTCCGAGTCGGGCAGAGGCTCGGGTTGCGCGATGGCGGGAGCCGGTGATGCGCCAGACGAGGGATCGCATCACGCGACCTCCATCGAGCGGGAAGCCGGGAAGCATGTTGAAGCCAGCGAGGAAGCAGTTGAGGATACCGAGGACGAAGACGATGTTATGAAGCGCCGTGTCCGGGGTGAGCGCGACAATGGCCAGGAGCAAGAACACGACGCCGAGGACGACGGAGGCGAGCGGGCCTACGATCGCAATCCAGAACTCCTGGCCCGGGCGATGGGAGTCCTCGCGGATGAGCGAGACGCCGCCGAAGAAGAACAGCGTGATTGACGAGACTTCCATGCCATAGCGACGAGCCATGACCGAGTGGGCGAGTTCGTGGATGAGCAGAGACAGGAAGTAGACCAGACCGCCGACGACGCCGTACAGCCAGCGCTCGGCTCCGCCGAGACCATCAAGGTCGTCAGGCAGGATCTGGGCCTGCGTCGCGATCACAAAGACGAGCAGAGCGAAGACAAGGAAGAAGGAAAGATCGAGGCGGATCGGGATGCCAAAGATCCGTCCGACCCTGATGCCGTTGCCGCCGAAGAAGCCGAATCGCATGTATTCAGCATATGTACATGAGAACGTCGGCGGCGGCATGAAGGATGCGGCGCATCTTGCCTTGTGACTGAGGAGACCTGACCAGATAGGCGTCCCTCTCAATCTTGTCATTCCCGCCAGAGGCGGGAGTCTCGCTCCTCTGGAGCAGACGCGAAACCTAAACGAGATTCCAGGATGAGCTTGGAAGGACAGCGAAGGCGCTTACGGGCAGGTCTGTTCCGGGAGGAGGAAGCCGAACTGCTGTAGCGCGTCGCTGAGGCCGACGAGGGTGGGGAGATGGATATCGGGCTTCACGGCGGGGTTGGCCTTGTCGCCGACCTGGACGGCTGCGACGAAGCCGGCGTGTTGGGCGCCAAGGATGTCGGCCTCGGGGGTGTCGCCGACGAATGCCGTCTGTTGCGCTTCAACACCCAGGCTGTTGAGTGCCGCCTGGAAAATGGCCTGGCCGGGTTTCCAGCTCAGAACCACGTCGGACCAGATCCAGTGGTCAATCCAGCGGTCGAAACCGCGCTCGATCAGCGCGGACTCGACATGGCGGCCCGGGGCCAGCCCGGTGTTAGAGACGACTGCGAGACGCAGACGATGTTGCTTGAGCCGATCGAGTTCGTCTGTTGCACCTTCGATGATGTCCGGTGGTTCCCAGCTGGCGCTCTCACACACGCCTTCCACGAGCGCGGCGAGTAGCTCTTCGTCTTCGACAATGCCTGGGCAATGCTCCAGCATTGATTGTCGGACGGCGTTGATCCGATCCTCGCCGGAGAGGTCGATGTTGGACTGGTGAGCGACGACCAGTTGATCGATGGCAAAGCGGATGGCCTTGGGTACCGCCTCAGCGGCGCCTGGACCGGCTCCGGCTCGCTGGTACGCCTCGCTGAGCAGGCGCTCACGGCGACGCATCCTGCGCCGCCCGCCACCGGGAGCATCAACGATCAGCGTGCCCCAGAGGTCAAGGGCAACGGCTCGAATGAGGTGGGGTTGGGGCAATGGTTGAAGGTCAGCGTCTCGGCATCAACGGGATGACGACGGCTCGTCTTCGTCGGACGAGGTCGAGCTGACGGCGGCTTCGTCCGAAGCGTCGTCTTCGCCTTCCTCCCCGGCGGGGGTGCGGGCTTCCTCGCGGAACTCGCGCAAGCCGGTGCCGAGCGCCTTGCCGACCCCTGCGAGGCGTCCGGCGCCGAAGACGACGAGCACGACGATGACGACAACGATTGCTTCGACAGGACCAAACCCGATCAGTGCCATACCGAACTCCTGCTGTGCCGCCGGCGCTCAGCGGACGCCGCTCGCTGGGTGCGACGCCTCGCCTCGGTCTACCCCTCCGGCCAACGGACACCGGCGAGGCCCGGTACGGGCGGCTGTGACTTAGCTTACCAGCCTCCTGCGCCGTTGGCGGTCGACTGCTTATGCATCCTGCGGCTGGACGGCGGGGATGGCCTGCAAAGACGGGAGCAGGTCGCGAGCGAGAGCCGCGGCTTCGCCAGCCAGCTCATACCAGTTGGATGCCCTGACCCGAGTGAACACGGCGCGAATCTCGGGATGATCCGAGTTGAGGACGTAATCGGCGACCTCGCGCATGCGCTTTAGGTCCTCAAGGTCTCTGGCGAGATCGGTACCGGCCTGCTCCTTCACAACACGGAGGATGGCCTGATGGGATGGTCGACGGCCCTGGTAAGTGTGGGCATCGAGACCGTAGCGTTGGTCTCGCGCGGTCAAGTGACATGCGTAGTAGAGGCGATTGATTGCGGTCCGACAGGTGGTTTCGTCTCGCCGCGGATTGGCGAGCAGGCGCTCGGCCAACTCAGCCAACTCAATGGGATCAAGCGCCATTGGCGACTCGATTGTCGCGCTTCACACCGGCGAAGGTGAACGGAATCAATGAGGCAACCTCGTACTCTTCTCCGGGCAGCCCGTCGAACCAAGCCTCCGTGAGATGGCTGAGCGATTCCCTGAAGTCCCGCGCCTCTTCGCGCGTCGCGTCACAATGGATCGCCACGAAGAACAGCGTTCTGTCTTCGCGATCGACGTAGACGTCCATCCAGGCGGCGACGATCGGCATACCGCAGCGCAGGGCGCCGTCGCGGTAGATCTCCCAGTTCTCGTTCGCCAGACGGCGGACAAGTGGGGTCACCCGCGGATCGTCGGGGAACTTGAGCTCGACTTCGCTGGTTGGATTGACAGCGGTGTCCGGCATGGGAGTTCCTGGGCGACTCGTTTCAGGCCTCGAGTCGCTCGACGAAGATGCGCATGACGCCGCCGCAGATCTTGTCCTCGCCGTCGACCGGTTCGGTCAGGTCGACGGTGACCATGCGGGCTGCGCCGTCATCGAGTGAGTCCATCGCTTCCTGCCAGACTTCGGCCTCGCCGCAGCCTCCGCCGATCGTGCCGACGAACGAGCCATCCTCGCGGACGAGCATCTTGGCGCCGGTCTTGCGCGGCGTCGAACCGAGCGTCTGCGCGACGGTAGCGAGCGCCACGGGGGCGCCGCGATCAAAGGCGTCGGACATCGCTTCGTAGACCTCGTCGTGCGGCATGGCGGTTCCCTGTCACTTTGTGCAATCAGTTTAGCGCCGAGTCGTCGCCAGAGAGCGCCCGTACACCGACATCGGCTGCGCGCCGCCGCCGCGACGGACGAGGATGATCTCGCCCAGCACCGAGACGGCGATCTCCTCAGGGGTTTCTGCGCCGATATCGAGGCCGATGGGCGTGAAGACCCTGTCCAAGACCTCTCGATCGACGCCTTCCTCGGCCAAGTGCTGGAGGACCGTGCGAGTGCGGCGCTTGGAGCCAATCATGCCGACGTAGCCGGCGCCGCGCTCAGCGACGGTACGAAGGGCGAGTTCGTCCACCTTGTGCCCTCGCGAAACGAGCACGATGTAGGTGTTGGTCGTGATCGGGAAGCGTTCGAGCTCTTCGGCGATGTCGCCGCAGATCACCTGTGCTTCGTATGGGAAACGCTCAGCAGAGGCGTACTCCTCACGGTCGTCAATGATGGCCACGTCCATGCCCAGCATCGCGCCGAGCTGGCCAACGGCGAGTCCCACGTGTCCGCCGCCGACCACGAGCAGAGTGGATGCGGGCTCGACCACCTCGACGAGAACTTCGACGATCGCGTCGGCGGCCTCTATGGCACGTCGGCCCTCGACCAACTCTCCCGAAGGAGAGAAGACGCAGGTCTGGACGAGATGTCGAGGGATGGCGCTGCGGGCAAAGTCGACAACCGCTGCTTCGAGCGCTCCGCCGCCAATCTCGCCCAGCGTGTGATCGTCGTAGACGAGCATCTTGGCGCCGAGCGTCACCTCGACGCCGTCCGTCGCAGCCATCACCGTGCAGGACGCAACGGCCGGTCCCTCGCGGGCGGCCATCAGCAGGGCAAGTGCAATCTCGGCGGAGTTGGCCATGAGGTCAGGATACGCGGCATTGTGCGGAGAGCACTGCGAGATGCCCGCAGCAAGTGCGGGTATGACGGAAGCTCGGATCAGACGTTGAAGAGGATGTGAAGGACGTCTCCATCCTGGACCTCGTAGCCCTTGCCTTCGGTGTGGGAAAGCGCGCGTTTCTTGGCTTCGGCTTCGGCGCCCGATGCTCCGGCTGCTTCGCCGCAGGTGAGCAGGTCGTCCCAGCTCACGACCTCGGCGCGAATGAAGCCGCGCTCGAAGTCGGTGTGAATGCGACCGGCTGCCTGGGGCGCGGTGTCGCCGGCGCGGACGTTCCAGGCGCGGCACTCGTCCGCTCCAACCGTGAAGAACGTGCGCAGACCGAGCAAGCGAAAGGTCTCCTGCAGCGCCGTCTCGACCGCGCCCGCGCCGACTCCGAGTTCCTCGCGGTAGGCCGCGGCTTCGTCTTCGTCGAAATCGCGTAGCTCCTCTTCCAGCCTGGCGGAGAGGGTGACGCCTTCGATTGTGTTGGCGGCAGCTTGGTCCTCGTCGACATTGAGAATGGTCAGCAGCGGACGTTCGGTGAGAAATCGATAGTGACGAATGTCGGCGCGTTCGAGCACGGAAATCGGGGCGTCGAGCAACGTGCCGCCGTCTGAGAGGTGAGATTGCAGCCGCTGCAGCAAGTCGGTCTCGCGGTCGGCCGCGACGCGATCGGCGGCCTTCATTGACTTGGTCTCGAGGCCGATGCGCTGGAGACGTTTCTCAATCAGGGCAAGGTCGGCGAAGGTCAATTCGAGTTGCATTGCTTCGATGTCGCCGTCGGGGTCGATGCGCTCGGCCGGGTGGGGGACGGCGTCGTTATCGAAGGCGCGCACAACATGGACGAGAGCGTCGAGCTGTGCGAGTTGGTCGAGCAGTTTCGAGGAGGGAGCTTCGTTGTCTCCTCCTAGCGCGGCGGCGAATCCACTGCCGGGAAAGTCGACGACATCGAGCACGGCAGGTGTGGTCTTCTTCGGCTGGTACAGCGACGAGAGCTGCGTCAGCCGCGCGTCGGCGGCGGGTACGACGCCCTCCTGTGGCTCCTGGTGTGCGGCAAAGCCTGTGGGTCGAGCGGCGCCGGTGAGTGCGTTGAAGAGGGTCGTCTTGCCCGATCGCTCGAAACCGATCAGTCCGATGGAGGTCATGGCGCTATCGTCGCACGCTCTGGGCCGATGGTCAGTTGCCTAGTGGCACGACCGCCCCCTCTGTCGCTCCGCGACATCTCCCCCAGGGGCGAGAGCTCAGCAAAGGGACTTCAAATCTATCTCGGTCACCCCAGGGCCAGGATGCTGCGGGTCGGCGAACGCTTCGCCGACGAGGAGAATCGAGTCACGCATGGCGGCCCAATCGACTGATGCGGCTGCTTCTTCGGCCTTCAACCAGCGGAACGCTTGGTGCTCGTCCGAAAGGGTGGGTTCGGCGTCCTGGGATACGACGGCCACGAATGCGGGGACAAAGTAGATGGTGTCGTTGTCGGGGTTGTAGAAGGATTCGGGGCGGTCGATGCGGAGCCATTGTTCAACCTCGATGCCCGTCTCCTCATCGAGCTCTCGCAGCGCCGCTTGCCAGGCAGACTCTCCCTGCTTCTCTTCGATGTGGCCGCCGACGGTCTGCCAGGAGCCTGCGAAGCGGTGGCCTTGCGGTCGCTGCAGCATCAGGACCTCAATGCCGTCGATGGCCGTCCGAACGACGTACACCGCCACAATGTTGCTGCGCAGGCGAGGCATTGGTGTCGCTACCTCCGGGGTTACTCGGCCCACCCGGGGATCGTCGCGTCGAACGAGTCGTAGAAGGTGACGTAGGGCTTGACATCGAGGATGGGCGTGCCGTTGACAAGGTCCAGGCCGATCACCTTGGCGATTGCGCCGTCTATCGACTCGAGTGGACAGATGGAGATGGAAATGGGGTTGGGCCGATGCGCGGTGCGGGTGGCGAAGACGCCGACTTCGGGGGTATCACTGCCGCCCGAGGGATGCAGCTTGAGCAAAGCGCGGCCTTCCTCCGTGACCTCGCCCATCCAACCGATCACGAAGAGGTGCGAGAAGCCCGACAGTCCGTCCAGCGCGGGCTCGAACTCGGGTCGGAAGACAAGCTCGGAGCGAACCTGAGCCCAGACACGACCGGAGGTGTCGTTGATCCCGTTGCGGACCACCGCGACGGGCGCGAGATCCTCGATTCGGTCGGGCAGCACGCGCAGCGATACATCGCGCGCGAGCGCGGGATCTACGAGTCGGAGCCGCTCTCGCCAGCTCGTCATACGGTCCCCGTTCCCTGCGTTCGTTCGGGTGTTCGCAACGTAACGGCGGTGGTAAAGTGGACGTAGTCAGCCTACCGCCACGGCGCCCGATCGTTGACTGCGTTTGAGCGGCGCGCTTTTTCCTTGTCAGGACAATGCCTTGGCCCAGCAGGACGCTGCACAACCCCGAATGTCCCTCGGCGAAGCGGACGTCGCACCCGACCAGCACAATGAACCGGATGAGCCGGCACTGGTGGAGCCCCAAGGCTCTGGCACAGGCGCTGGCCTGGCGCCCGACAATCTACCCAGCAACGGCACGGACAGCTACGACGCTTCCGACATCGACGTGCTCGAAGGTATCGAGGCGGTTCGGCGCCGCCCAGGCATGTACATCGGCTCAACCGGCCAGGCGGGGCTGCATCACCTGGTCTACGAGATCGTCGACAACTCGGTCGACGAAGCGATGGCCGGCCATGCCTCGCGGATCGAAGTGACGCTGCAGCCGGATGGCTGGGTCCAGGTCCGGGACGATGGCCGCGGGATTCCAACGGACAAGCACGCGAAGACCGGTCGGTCGGCGCTGGAGACAGTGCTGACCGTGTTGCACGCAGGCGGAAAGTTCGGCGGTGGCGGATACAAGGTCTCGGGAGGGCTGCACGGGGTGGGCGCGTCGGTGGTCAATGCGCTGTCCGCGCACCTCGAAGTCGAGGTGCGGCGCGACGGCTACTCGCACACGCAGAGTTATGTGCGCGGCGTTGCGAGCGGGGAAGTGAAACGCAAGAAGCTGGCCAAGGACCCCACGCCGCCGACCGGGACGATGGTTCGCTGGATCGCCGACGACGAGGTCATTGACCACCTGGAGTACGACTTCAACGTTCTGGCCCAGCGTTTCCGCGAGATCGCGTATCTGAACAAGGGCCTCTGGATCTGTTTCCGCGATGAGCGACACCAAGCCGGAGACTCGGAGGGCGAGCCGCGCGACGAAAAGAACTTCTACTTCGAGGGTGGCATCCAGTCCTACGTCCGCTTCCTCAATCGCGACCGTGAGGTCCTACAGGCGCTGCCCTTCCACCTCGACCGCGAGGTTGGGGCCAATGGGACGGCAGTGGTCGTCGAGGTGGCGATTCAGTACAACGCCGACTTCCAGGACTCGGTTTACGCCTTCGCCAACACGATCAATACGCACGAGGGGGGCACGCACCTGACCGGCTTCCGCTCGGCCTTGACGCGGGCAATCAATGACTTTGCGCGGCGCAACAAGCAGCTCGGTGATAAGGACCCCAACATCACGGGCGAGGACACGCGCGAGGGCCTGACGGCGGTCGTCTCGGTCAAGTTGAGCGAGCCGCAGTTCGAAGGTCAGACGAAAACGAAGCTGGGCAATCCGGAGATCAAGGGCCTGGTCGAGTCGGCAACGTCAGAAGCCCTGGCGGAGTATCTCGACGGCCAACAGCGCGAGGGCCGCCGGATCGTGGAGAAGTGCCTGACAACAGCGAGGGCGCGTGAGGCGGCGCGCAAGGCGCGGGCAATCGTGCAGCGCAAGGGCGTGCTTGAGGGCGCGTCGCTGCCAGGCAAGCTGGCCGACTGCTCGGAGCGCGACCCTGCGCTCTCGGAGCTGTTCATCGTCGAGGGCGACTCGGCGGGCGGGTCGGCGAAGCAGGGCCGCGACCGGCGCACGCAGGCGATTCTGCCGCTGCGCGGCAAAGTGCTCAATGTCGAACGCGCGCGGCTGGACAAGCTGCTTGGACACGAGGCGTTCCGCACCCTGATCACGGCGCTGGGCACGGGTATCGGTGAAGACTTCGATCTGTCCAAGTTGCGCTACCACAAGGTCGTGATCATGACCGACGCCGACTCGGACGGCGCGCATATCCGCACTCTGCTGCTGACCTTCTTTTTCCGCCACATGCGCGATCTGCTCGACGACGGCAAGCTCTACATCGCGCAGCCGCCGCTGTACCGGGTGCAAGCGGGCCGCCAGAAAGCGGAGTGGCTCTACTCGGACGCCGAGCTCGAGTCGTTCATGGAGAAGCAGAAAGAGGGCCAGAAGAAGGTCTCGGTGCAGCGCTACAAGGGGTTGGGTGAGATGAACGCCGACCAGCTCTGGGAGACGACGATGGACCCGGCAGCTCGCCTGCTCTGGTCCGTCGACATCGCAGACGAGCACGCCGCCGACGACCTCTTCGTCAAGCTGATGGGCGACGATCCTTCCAAGCGCCGCCACTTCATTGAGCAACACGCCGACCTCGCTCGAATCGACATCTGACGCCGTGTCCTCGGCCGCGCGCGTTCCTGTCGCAATCCCGCCCGCGCTTCGTCGCTGGTGGCGCGGGCAACCCCGGCTTGCACTGGAAGACTCTCCCGCTGCACAGCTCGTGTCGCTCGCCGCGATGGCCCCGCTGGAGCGCCTGCTGGTGCTGGGCCCCGACGCGCCCGGGCTGGCGACCCTGCTTGCCGGCGCAGCGGATCTGGAGCCTCGGCCGATCGCCGTGCTTAGCGACGATCGGCGACCAGGTGAGGCCGAAGGCGTAGATCTGCTTCGGGCCGAACCGCACCGCTTGCCGCTGCGCGAGGGCGCCGTTGACTTCGCCGTGTTGCCGCATCAACTCCGACACTGGGACGACACGTATGCCGTGCGTGTGTTGGAGGAGATCTGGCGCGTGCTTGCCCACAATGGCGTGGCGGTCATGTGGGAGATTGCGGCGTCGAGATCAACAGCGGTCAACGAGGTCTGGACGTTGGTCCTCGGTCGCAATGGGACAGCGCCGACACTGCGTACATTCGGACAACTCGGACAACTTGCGTACGACGCCGGTTTCGCCTGGGTTCAGACGTTGCCGCTGCGACCGTTCCTGTTTCCGCCTGGTCCCAGGCTCACCGTGCTGGTGCGCAAGGAGCACTACACATCGGAGAACGTCGGCCGCGGCTAGCCGCAAGCGGTCTTTGTGCAAGGGCAGCCACAAGGGCTGCCCCTACACGTACAGGCGGTGTTCGCGGATGTACTCAAGGACGGACGCAGGCACATCAGCCGATACGTCCTCGCCTCTGCGGATGCGGTCGCGGATGTCGGAGGCGGACAGCTCGATCGGCTGCATCGGCACCCAGTCGAGCCAGCGGCCGAGTCCGGGGACGGTGCGGTCAAGCTGACGACGCTCAAGCTCGGCGCCTGGACGGACGGCGGCTGCGATGCGGGCGCAGGTGAGGATCTCGCCGGGCTTGTGCCAGTGAGGCAGGTCGAGCACGGCATCAGCGCCCATGATCCACCAGAGTTGCTTGGCGCCGCGATCACGCAGTTCGCGGACGGTGTCGAGGGTGTAGGTCGGTCCGTGACGATTGACTTCGATATCAGAGACTTCCAGGCCGCCCTGGCGAGCCTCGACAGCCCTCGCCGTCATCGCGAGGCGGTGCCTGGCCGGGGTGACGTCGCGGTCGTGCTTGCGCCAGGGGTCGCCGGCCGGAATCAGGATGAGTCGGTCGAGTTCCAGCGCCTGGGCGGCAGCGTCGGCGAGGTTCAGGTGAGCGCGGTGCAGCGGGTCGAATGTGCCGCCCAGCAGCCCAACGCGTTGATGCGGCTCGAACTGCAGGTTCGACTGAGCTCCGTAAGCGGACACGGTGGTCAGCGCTCCCACTCCCAGCGAATCGACGTCTTGCCGATCCGCACCGCATCGCCGGGCGCGCAGCCCGCTCTCTTGAGCGCCGAGGCGATGCCCCGGCGGTCCAGCCAACGGTAGGTCTCGGCCAGCGCCTCGTCGTCGTCGAGCTCCATCATCGCGACGAATCGCTCGACCGAGGTGCCGCGCACCGCGAATACGTTTGCGGACACCTGCTCGACTTCGAACCGACGGCTGTCCTGCCTGGGTCGTACGACCGGTACTTTGGCTTCCCTGGGCGGCTCTTGTTCGCGCAGCGCGGCGAGGGCCGAGGCGCAGGCCTTCACCACGTCCTCGGTCCCTTCGCCGGTTGCCGCTGAGCAGAAGAGCGGCGGTCGCGCGAGGTCGGCGAAGGTCTCGGCGATGTCCTGCCTGAGGACGTCCACTTCTTCCAGGTCGACCTTGTTGATCACGACGATCTGCGCCCTGTCTGCAAGCTCCGTTGAGTAGCCGGCGAGTTCGCGGTCGACCGTCGCCTTGGCGGCACGAGGGTCGTCTCCGGCGCCGTCGATTAAGTGGACCAGCAGCCTGGTCCGCGAGGTGTGGCGGAGGAAATCGTGGCCCAGTCCGGCGCCGTCGGCCGCTCCCTCGATCAGACCCGGCAGGTCGGCCATGACGAACTCGTCCCAGCCGACCGAGACGACGCCGAGGTGCGGCTCGAGGGTCGTGAAGGGGTAGTCGGCCACACGCGGCTGGGCGGCCGTCAAGTGGCGCAGCAGCGACGACTTGCCGGCGTTGGGCAGGCCGATGATGCCGACATCGGCAAGCACCCGAAGTTCGAGCCTGAGCCGGCGCCGTTCGCCGGCCTCGCCTCTCTGGGCGACCCGCGGCGTCTGGTTGGTGGCGCTGCGAAAGTACATGTTGCCCTGCCCGCCACGGCCGCCCCAGGCGACAACAAGTGACTGGCCATCTTCGCCCAGGTCGACGAGTTGCTCGGATTCCGGGCGCGAGACATCGCTCACCACGGTGCCTGTGGGCAGCTCCAGCAGTAAGCTCGCGCCGCCTCGGCCGCGGCGTTGGTTGGTACCGCCGTTGGCGCCCGACTCTGCGCGGAAGCGCCGCTGGCGGCGGTACCGCCGCAGCGTGTTGAGCTGACCATTGGCAACGACCACGACATCGCCGCCGCGACCGCCGCGACCGCCGTCCGGTCCGCCGCGGGGAACAAACTTCTCGCGCCGAAACGAGACTGCGCCCCGTCCGCCCGATCCGGCCTCGACCTCGATTTCGACCGCGTCGATCATGATTCGAGTTTATCCACACGGTCGACGGGTACTTCGGATCAGGGAGATCAAGGTGTCTTGACAGGGACTATTGGTTTGCTGTTGTTGTCGTCTGCGGTCTGGGCAATGTGGGCAACGTTACGTTGGGCCGTCCCAGGCGGGTCAATCAGCGATGATGGGAGTTGGCCTGTCGTGGATGGTCGTGGCTCGCTACTGGATGCGCGGTGGACGTTTCGGTGATGAAGGTGAACCTCACGCCCGCGGAGAAGAGGCTGGTGTAAGCGGCGTGGTTCGTTATCGCCGCAGTGCGGAGGCGTTTGACTAACCCAACAGCTCCAGTCACCGGCTTGTTCGGGGACCCGCTCGGCCTACGCTTCGCCATTCGGGATGCGCGGCGCACGTCGCGAGAGGACGGGTCCCCGGACAACTCGCGGACTGAAGCGCGAATGCCGAGGCGCGGTTAGAGATGTAGGCGCGAGCGGATTTCGGAGATCTGCTGAAGCCACCATTGCGACTCGGTATCGCCAGGCTGGGCCAAGAGGCTCTCGACCTTGTCGCGGCCGTGCAGCACGGTGGAGTGATCGCGACCGCCAAGCGCTTCGCCGATGGCGTTGAGCGAGAGGTCGGTGTGATGGCAAGCGAGGTACATGACGATCTGCCGAGCGCGGGCCGTGCGGCGATCCTTCCGCGCTGCGGTGAACAGCTCGGGCGAAACAGCGGTGATGTCGGAGGTGGCAGCGATGAGCTCGGCGATCGTCGGTTTGGTCTTGCGCGTCTCCTCGACCGCGTGCCCGGCCAGGGCCCGCATGACGATCGTCGGGGTGACGGGAGAGCGCTCACTCTCCGCGAAGACACGTACGCGTTGTAACGCTCCAAGCAGCGCGCGGACGTTGCTGCCGCCGCGTTCGGCGATCATCAGCAGCGTGCTGTCGTCGATTGACAACTGCCACTCGTTGAGGCGTCGCTGGAGGATGGCGATGCGCAGCTCGAGGTCGGGCGGATTGATCTCGACGACGAGGCCGCCCTCGAAGCGCGTGACCAGCCGCTCGCTGAGTCCGGTGAGCAGCCGCGGCGGCATGTCGGATGCAATCACAATCTGACGGTCGCGATGATGCAATGCGTTGAAGACATTGAAGAACTCGTCCTGAGTTTGGACCTTGCCGCCCAGTTTCTGGACATCGTCGACGATCAGCACTTCAGCCGACTCGTATTTTTCCTGGAAGGCAGCTCGCTCGCCGGCGCCGACGCTGTTGACGAACTGCCGCACGTAGGACTCGGTGTCGACGAGGACGGTGTAGTGGCGCTGCATGGTGACGTGGGCGATTGCGTGCAGCAGGTGGGTCTTGCCGAGGCCCGAGTTGGCGTAGATGAACAGCGGGTTGGTGTCTTCACCCGGATGGAACGCGACACGCCGCGCCGCGGTCACGGCGATCTGGTTGGACGAACCCTCGACAAATCGGTCGAAGGTGGCCTGCCCGAGCACAGAGGGGCGGCTGCGTGCCGGCTGGATTGGTTGCGCGCGGTCGCCGTCGAGGCCCTGATTGGAGCCGCCGAGGTCCAGTGCGGGGGCCACGGGTTCCGGCCGCGCGGCGACGCGCAGCTCGATCTCCATTGGGCGACCGGCCGCCTCGCGGACAGCGGAGGCGAGATTCGGGTAATAGCTGCCGCGCAGCGTCTCGAGCTTGAAGACCGTAGGAACGCCGACATGCAGTACGCCGCCCCGGACCTCGATGGCATGGGTCTCTGCGAACCAGGTGTCGAATGTGTCGCGGCCGAGCGAGTTGCGCAGCATCTCCAGTGCGCGCTGCCAGATGGCTCGAGGATCGGAGTGCGGATCGCCGAAGGAGCGGGCTGTGCGGTTGACCATGCCGTTCCAGCCTCCTTATGGCAATGCGCTCGATTGCTGCGGGTTCTCCGAGCTGCGACCAGAGAACACGCGAGATAACGGGGCCGCTTGAGGGAACATACTAATCGCCATTGGCGCTGACAACAGAGCAGCCCGCTGAGGCGCAACGTAGCCCACTGACCAGATACATCATCCACACCATCCCCATTTCTTCCACCGAGCAGATGCGGCGTCTTGACGGTGCTCGTTACGTATCCCGCTAGCGCTCGCAACCAGCCGCAACAAACGGCAAGGCTTGTGTGCCTATCGCGCCTAGAATGCATGAAATCGATGAGCCGATCTGTCGTGATGGCTTACGCGAGCGGCGCCAAGCCATCCACAGGGAGCGGTCGTGAACGGGGGTGCGCGGTGCTGATCGCGATCGACATCGGCAACACTACGCTCCAAATCGGCGTGTTTAACGATCGTAAAATTGTTCACACCTGGCGATTGGCCACGCATCACGACCGTCTGTCGGACGAATACGGGATCTTTGTCGCCTCGTTGCTGCGCTACGAGGGCATTCGGATCGAGCAGATTGACGGCGCGATCATCTCGTCGGTGGTGCCGGCGCTGGCCCCGGTGTTCCAGGAGGTGTGCCGTCGCTTCCTGCGCACCGAGCCGCTGCTGGTCTCGACGCACATGCGCAAGCCGGTGCGGATCGCAATCGAGCACACGGAGGAGCTGGGCGCCGACCGAATCGTCGATGCGGTTGCGGCGGTGTCGCGGTATGGACCGCCACCATTGATCGTGGTCGATTTCGGCACGGCGACGGTCTTCGACGCGATCAACGAGCACGGCGTCTATGTCGGCGGGGCGATCTCGCCGGGCATCGGCATCTCCACCGATGCCCTGTTCGACCGTGCCAGCCGCCTCGCGCGGATTGACCTGGAGCGGCCGCCGACGGCGATCGGCAAGCGCACCGAGACCGCGCTGCAGAGCGGCATCCTGTTTGGCTACGTCGGCCTGGTTGAGGGGATCATCGCTCGTTTCCGCCAGGAGCTGGGCGAGGCCAAGGTCGTGGCAACCGGAGGCTGGGCGCCCAGAATCGCGGAGGAGACGGAGATTCTGGACGTGGTCGACGAGGACCTCATCCTCTGGGGCTTGAGGGAGCTGTATTACTTCAACGCCGAAGGCACGCCATGAGCCAGGCCCAGAGCCGCGCGGACGAAGCGGCCAGCCCGCAGCCCTTGCGAGGACGGAGGATCACGCTCGGCGTGAGCGGGTCAATCTCTGCGTACAAGAGCGTGGAAGCTGCCCGGCGACTCGAGGACGCCGGCGCGATTGTCGATGTAGCGCTGACGCCGTCGGCGGCGCGCTTCATCCCTCCGCTCACCTTCCGCTCGTTGGTCAAGGGCGAGGTCGCGGCCGACCTCTGGGATCCATCGGCCCCGGCCGAGCAGCACGTGGCAATGGGTCGGCGGTCCGAGGCCATGCTGGTGGCGCCGGCCTCGGCGACGACGATCGCCAAGCTGGCGCACGGCATTGGCGACAATCCGCTGACGCTGACGGCGCTGGCGACCAGCGCGCCGCTGGTGGTTGCGCCGGCGATGGACTCGGTCATGTACAGCCAGCCGTCGGTACAGGCCAACCTTGAACTGCTCAAGGCCCGGGGCGCATTCATCGCCGGGCCGGCAATCGGGCGGCTCGCCTCCGGCGGCACCGGCCAGGGACGGTTGATCGAGCCGGTTGAGCTCGCCGCGGCGGTGCGCTCAGCCATCGGGCGGACCGTCGGCGAGCTGCGCGGGCGGCACATCATCGTGACCGCAGGTGGAACCCGCGAGCCAATCGATCCGGTTCGCTTTGTGGGCAATCACTCGAGCGGAAAGATGGGCTTCGCGATTGCCGAGGCGGCCCGCGACCAGGGCGCCGCAGTGACCTTGATCACGACCCAGCCGCCGCCGGGAGGACACTACGGGATCGTGGTCCGCTCGGTCGGCACTGCGATAGAAATGCAGACAGAAATCCAGAACGCCGCGCGTGGAGCGAACGCTCTGGTGATGGCCGCGGCAGTGGCCGACTATCGTCCTGCCGAGTCGGCCGACTCCAAGCTGAAAAAGCAAGACGCGGAGACATCGAGCATGACGCTCGAACTGGTCGAGAATCCCGACGTGATCGCGTCCATCGACGCGCCGCATCTGCTCAAGGTCGGCTTCGCTGCCGAGACGGACGATCTGATCGAGAACGCCCGGGCCAAGATCGAGAAGAAGGGTCTCGCGTTTATCGTCGCCAACGACGTGACGCAGTCCGACGCGGGATTCCAGGTCGACACAAATCGAGTCGTGCTGCTCGACAGGTCCGGAGATGCCGAGCGTCTGCCGCTGTTGCACAAGTACGACGTGGGCGTGGCGATCCTCGAGCGGCTGAAGTCGCATCCTGAGTGGCCGGTCCGGGCGGGTTAGCGCCTCCCATCCGTCCGATCCGCGCCCACTCCGTCACGCCCGCGCCCAAAACGCCACACTAGCGTCCACTCCGTCATTCCCGCGCAGGCGGGAATCCATCCTGCGCGACGTTTTGCGACACGATGGCGTGTCGGAGTTGGTATTCAGGCCGCTACCGGCCACGGCGTCCTCGGAGGATCGTGGAGATATCAGGCTTGGTCCTGAATGGATTCCCGCCTGCGCGGGAATGACGGGAGGAAGCGCCTATGACGGGAGGAAGCGCCTATGACGGGAGGAAGCGCCTATCACGGGTGGGCGCGGACGACGGGGGAGGGGGACGACGAACGGGAGCAGCAACAGGCTCTCGGCTCTCCTCATTCACTTCAGCTTGACTGCCGTGCCGTACATGTAGACCTCGGCCAGGCCCTGGCCGACATCGGAGGACATCATGCGTGTGCAGACGATCGCGTCGGCGCCGAGGTCTTCGGCTGCGGCTTCGAGCTTGTCGCGTACTTGCTCTCGGGTCTCCGACATCAGTCGCGTGTACGCGTGGATTTCGCCGCCGAACAGGCTCTTGATCGTGGCCAGGATGTCCCGGCCGACATTCCTCGAGCGCACACTGTTGGCGCTGACGAGGCCCAGGACTTGGTCAATCTCGCGGTTGGGCACGGTCTCGGTCGTGAGGATCAGCATCAGGGCTTCCTGTTCCATTGGATTGGCGATCTGAAGCTCAGCCTACGGAGCAGGATGACGACGGACCACGCGACACCGCAGATGGCGAGGCCGGCGAAGGCGTCGAGCGTCCAGTGATTCGCGGTGGCGACCACCGCCCAGCCCTGGGACAGAGGAATCGCCACAGCAAAGGCTCGCATCAGTGGATGACGCGAGGTCCGCCAGACGGCGAGTCCGGCGAGCAGCGCCCAGCCGACATGCAAGGAAGGCAATGCGGCGTACGGGTTGACGAACAACCCAACCTCCTGGGCCTGGTACGCAGGCGCCGCGCGGATGGCGAGCGTGTCGATGTAGCCCAGCTCGGGCATCAGCCTGGGCGGAGCGGTTGGGAAGAGGTAGTAGCAGACCATGCCGGCGGCGGCCGAGATCAGGAGCGCATTGCGGAGCAGGCGCCAGGTGTCGCGATGCGACCGCCAGAGCCAGATCGCGATCGCGATCAGCAGCGGCATGTGGCCCCAGAAGTACGCGCCGTTGGCGAAGTCGATCAGCGCATTGGATCCGAGGATCGCTTCGTGGATCGCCAGCTCCCAATCGAGCTCAAGTCGGCGTTCGAGGTCGAGGATGTCGCGGGCGCGTTGGAAGGCCTCGTCGGCCCGGTCGGAGACGGCGCCGCGGACCAGGTAGTAGATCAGCGCGGCCACCGCGACGGCGGCCAGTTCACGCGCGAATTCCCGCATTGGACCACGGTATTCCGCGTGATCGTTAGGATGATCTGCATTGCTTCGACGCCGTTTCGAGGCCACACGCCGACGCCTAGAGAGACATCCATGGACATCCACGCCAGCGGTCAGCCAGCGCTCAGCGCCGAGGCCGAGCACCTGCTGATCTTCGCAACCAAGGACGACGACATTCTCGAGGGCGGCACATTGCGGCTGCTCAACGAGGCGTTGGATGGAGAACTGGCTCCGCTGGTCAAAGCCGGGGAGCTGTCGGGAGCGGCGAACGAGACGGTCGTCATCCACACGTTCGGAAAAACGTCCGCGCCGCGGATCGTGATAGCGGGCCTGGGATCTGCCGAGCAGATGGGGCTGGACGAGATTCGCAACGCTTCGGCCAACGGCGCGCGCAAGGCGCGCTCGCTCGCCTCGGGCAGACTGGCGGTTGCAGTCGACGGAGAGGAGTGCGGACTCACGACCGAGGAGATTGCCGGCGCCATCGCT
Source organism: Dehalococcoidia bacterium (assembly GCA_965211635.1). Taxonomy (GTDB): domain Bacteria; phylum Chloroflexota; class Dehalococcoidia; order Bin125; family Bin125; genus Bin125. The sequence continues at coordinate 2,227,835 of OZ242948.1, read as the reverse complement.
GAAGGCCTCGATCTCGGGCTGTACCGCTTTGATCGACATCAAACGCCGAAGAAGACGCCTAATGTGATCGAGCGAGTCTCGCTGCACTCCGACAACGTGAGCGGCGTCGAGGCTGGAATCGATGCCGGCCGAGCGCTCGCCGGGGCGGCGAACTTCGCCCGCGATCTGGCGAATGAGCCGTCAAATGTGCTGACGCCGACCGAGCTGGCCGGCCGAGCCGAGGCCTGGGCCGGCGAACATGATGTCGAGATCGAGGTGATGGACGAAGCGACCGCCGCCGAGCTGGGCATGGGCTCGTTCCTCGGTGTGGCCAAGGGTTCGCATCAGCCGGCCAAGTTCCTGATCCTGCGCCACCGCGGCGGCGCGGACGAACCCGGACTGGGCTATTGCGGCAAGGGCATCACCTTCGACACGGGCGGCATCTCGATCAAGCCGGCCGCCAACATGGAGGCGATGAAGCAGGACATGTCGGGCGCTGCCGCCGTGGTCGCGTCAATGGGCGCGATCGCCGACCTCAAGCTGCCGATCAACGTCACGGCGCTCGCGCCGTGCACCGAGAACATGCCCGGCGGCAATGCGATCAAGCCGGGAGACCTGCTGACCGCGATGAACGGGGCGACGATCGAGGTGATCAATACCGACGCTGAGGGCCGCCTGGTGCTCGCCGACGCCCTTTCCTATGCCAATCACCTCGGCCTTTCCCCGCTGATCGATGTGGCGACGCTAACCGGCGCGGCCGCGGTGGCGCTGGGCGATGTCGCCACGGCTGTGATGGCCAACGACGACGACCTCGCAGCCGAAGTAATCGAGGCCGGCAAGCGCGCCGGCGAGAAGTTCTGGCAACTGCCGATGTTCGACGAGTACGACGAGCAGCTTCGCAGCCAGGTTGCGGACGTGAAGAACACGGGCGGTCGTCTGGCCGGCGCGATCACGGCGGCCAAGTTCCTGGCGCGCTTCGCCGGCGAGACGCCCTGGGCGCACCTCGACATGGCCGGCACCGACGACGCGTCGAAGACCCGCGGCACACAAGTCAAGGGGGCGACCGGCGTGCCTGTGCGCTCCCTGGTCCGCTTCGCCGAGGCCCGGGCCGCCGCAGGTACGTCGTAACCTGAGCAGACCACGCAGGGAAAGGCCGCATCATGGCTGAATTCGAACGCCTCACCGATCTGCCCGAGCAAGAGGAACGCGCCCTGCGCGACCAGTACCGGGCGGAGATGACCGAGCTTGCGGACAAGTTCTGCGAGGAGCGCGGTTACATCCTGATGAACGCCGACCAGACAATCGAGGACTTCGTCAGCATGCGTCTGCGCTTCGGCAAGTTCTATTGTCCCTGCCAGCCGGCCAACAACGATGACACGATCTGCGTCTGCGAACCGGTCCTCAATGGCCTGGTCGACTTCGAGGGCACCTGCTTCTGCAACTTCTTCACCCTGCCCGAGGGCAAGACAGCGATCAAGGACGAGGTGGCGTTGGATCTGTAGGCGATGTGAACTCGTCATTCCCGCGCAGGCGGAAATCCATTCAGAACCAACGCAGTTAGCACCCCGACGAACAGTGCGACCTCACGGCAACAACGGGCGATTGCGTTGAATCGTCACGCCGAGGACTTGCGGTCGTCTTCCTGGATGGATTCCCGCCTGCGCGGGAATGACGGGTGAGCGGCGGGAATGACGGGTGAGCGGCGGAAATGACGGGTGGGACGCGGGAACGACGAATAGGGGCAGGACTGAGGATGAAGGGCGGGGGCGTGGTGGTGTAGCTGCCCGGAACGGGTGAACGCAGATTGTCAGTTGTGGTGCTGGAAGATGGGGAGCGGCGCCAGCGGGGCGTAGATCTCGACCGAGAGTTCGTAGACCTGGTCGGCCCACGAGTCCCAGTCGCGGCGGGCGACCTGGGCCTGTTCCGAGGAGAGGGCAGCCTGGACCACGGTCTCGTCTTCGAATGTGTATCCCATCAGGTGCGCGCCGGCGATTGGGTCGGCAGCGCGGACGCGGAAGGCCGAGACGATGCCGGGAATCTCCAGCACATGGGGAAGGTGCGTTGTGCGGTGCCAGTCCTCGAACTGGTCCAAGACCGTGGGGTCGAGCCGCGCACGAACGATCATGATCGGGTGCCGCATCAGAACAGTCATCAGGTGCAGTGTCGCATACGTCACCCAGGATTGGACATCGTTGGGAAGCGCGTCTGATAACGTCTAGGCAACGAGACGGAAGAGAGACAACAGGTAGGACAGCGGCGGGGCGGACGGCTTGGAGAGCCGCCGACAGACGCCATCTGCGGCAGACCGAAGCACGCACCCAACGGCGCCGTCGCAACCAACTCGCCCCCAGGGCGTGGAGAGAACATGCTGAGCAAGGAAGAGAAGGCGGCGATCGCGGCCCGCTTCGGCCAACACGAGAACGACACCGGCTCGCCCGAGGTGCAGATCGCACAACTCACGCAGCGCATTTCGCGACTGACCGACCACCTGCGCGAGCACAAGCACGACTACCACACGCGTCGGGCGCTGATGAAGCTAGTTGGCCAGCGGCGTCGCCAGCTGCGCTACCTCAACAGCGAGGATGTCAACCGCTATTCGACGCTGGTCAGCGAGCTGGGTCTGCGCCGCTAGCGCAGCCGATCGAACGGCGCGGCGAAGCCCGAGTAGTGGTGAGCTGGGCGACGCGCCGTAATCTCGCTAGCCATGCCATGCGGAAGTTGCAGCAATCAGACAGTCAGCGCTACGGGCCGACACAGTCGAGGCCAGCGTTGTGACACACAGGCCGAAAGCAGAGGCCGAACACACAGGAAGTATGGGAACCGACCAACACATGGAAATCACTACACGTACCGTCCAGCAGGAAGTCGCCGGACGCACACTGACCATCGAGAGCGGCAAGCTGGCCAGCCAGGCTGGCGGCGCGGTCACCGTTCGTTTCGGCGACACGATGATGCTCGGCACCGCAACCGCATCGAAGCCGCGACCGGGGATTGACTTCTTCCCGCTCTCGGTGGAGTTCGAAGAGCGGCTCTACGCCGCCGGTCGCATCCCCGGCTCGTTCTTCCGTCGCGAGGGCCGACCGACCACCACGGCAGTGCTCTCTGCGCGCTTGACCGACCGGCCGATTCGTCCGCTGTTCCCCAAGGGCTACAACGACGACACGCAGCTCATCATCACAATCTTCGCGGTCGACATGGAGAATCCGCCCGACACCTTGGGCACGATTGCCGCATCGGCGGCGCTGTGCGTCTCGGACATTCCCTTCGACGGCCCTGTCGCTTCGGTGCGGATCGGCAACGTCGACGGCGAACTGGTCCTCCAGCCGACGTTCGCTCAGCTCGAGGAGTCGGATCTCAACCTCGTGGTCGCAGGTACCAAGGATGCGATCACCATGGTCGAAGCGGAGGCCGGCGAGGTACCGGAGTCGCTGCTGGTCGAAGCGCTTGCCATGGGTCAAGAGGCGATCACCAAGATCTGTGAGATGCAGGAGGCGCTGGCCGAAGAAGTTTCGCCAACCAAGAGGGAGTACACGCCGCAGTCGGTCGACTCCGCGATCATGGTCAGTGTCGAGGAACAGTCCGCCGACGATCTCGTGGCCGCCCTGCGCGACGCCGAAGACAAAGCCGACCGCGACAGTCGACGAGCGGCTGTCAAGACCGCGCTGCTGGAGAACCTCGACGAAGAGGCCGATACCGGCGCCTACGCAGAGGCCTTCGACGCGCTGGAGAAGCGCATCGTGCGGCGCAGCATCCTCGACGAAGGCGTGCGGCCCGACGGTCGCGGCCTGGCCGAGGTGCGGGCGCTGTCGGCCGAAGTCGACCTGGTGCCGCGCACGCACGGCTCGGGCCTGTTCCAGCGCGGCGAGACGCAGGTGCTCAGTTTCACCACCCTGGCCGGCTCGGGTATGGCGCAGCGGCTCGACGACCTCACACCCGAGGACTCGAAACGCTTCATGCACCACTACAACTTCCCGCCCTTCTCGACCGGCGAGACGGGCAGGGTGGGCAATCCGTCGCGGCGCAGCATTGGCCACGGCATGCTCGGCGAGCGCGCCATGGCCGCCATTCTGCCACCGTTCGAGGAGTTCCCCTACACGATTCGGGTCGTCTCCGAGGTGCTCGCCTCGAACGGTTCGACGTCGATGGCCTCGGTCTGCGCCGGCGTGCTCTCGATGATGGACGCCGGCGTCCCGATCAAGACGCCGATTGCGGGAATCGCGATGGGCCTGATCAAGGAGGACGAAGCGGTTGCGATCCTGACCGACATCGTCGGCATGGAGGACCACCTGGGCGACATGGACTTCAAGGTGGCCGGCTCGCGCGAGGGTGTCACCGCGTTGCAGATGGACATGAAGGTCAAAGGCATTGATCTGGAAATCCTTGCGCGCGCGCTCGACCAGGCGCGAGATGCCCGGCTCAAGATCATGGACGTGATGACCGAGTGCATCGCCGAGCCGCGCGAGCAGATGTCGCCGCACGCGCCGCGCATCCTGCGGCTCGACGTGCCGCAGGACAAGATCGGCCAGCTGATCGGACCCGGCGGACGCAACATCCGCGCACTGCAGGACGAGACCGGCGCCGAGATCTCCGTCGAGGATGACGGCGCGGTCTTCATCACGGCCGTCGACCAGGCCTCAGGACAGGCGGCCTTCGATCGCGTCTCCGCCATGACACGCGACATCGAGCCGGGTCAGATCTACACCGGCAAGGTGGTGCGCATCCTGCCCTTCGGCGCGTTCGTCGAGATGGTGCCCGGCAAGGATGCGCTGGTGCACATCTCTGAGCTCGCCGACTATCGCGTCGACAAGGTCGAGGACGTGGTCAGCGTCGGTGATGAGATGCAGATCATCGTGATCGAGGTGGACAACCTTGGACGCGTCAACGCCTCGCGCAAGGCGCTGCTCAACGGCGACACTGATTCCGGACCGCGAGAGCCACGCGAACCACGCGAACCACGCGAGCGGCGAGGTCGCGACGACCGTCCCGCGCGGCGCGAACCGCGCGAACCGCGCGAACCGCGACAGCGTCGGCCACGTGTGGCGCGCGAGATTGACTCGGAGCCGGAGCAGGAGACTATGCCGGCCAATGCGATCGAAGAGGTCGAAGAGCCGGTTGCCGAGCCCGTCGAGGCGGAGGCGGTGAGCTCGTTGGAGCCGGAAGTCGAGCAGACCCCCGCCAGCGCGGCAAGCGTCGCGCCGAGCGAGGACGGCGACTCAGCCGCGGTCGCACCGCCTCGAGATGGTCCGCCAAGACGCCGACGCCGGCGGCGACGCCGAAACACCGGGCAGCAAGGACCTACGGGCGGATCTCAATCGAGCCAATCGAGCCAGCCGAGCCAGGGGCAAGACGCAGCGGAGTCCGATGGCGCCGTCAGTGGATCTGGCGACCAGGAAGAGCGGCAGCCCGACTCCAACGTTGCGCCTCGCCGCCGTGGCGGCATCCTCTCGCGAGTCAACATTCGCCGCGGGCAGCCCGAGTCCGACGGTCCGCCGCCGCCGCCACCGCCGCCCCGCAGCGACTTCGGCGCGCCTAGCCGATAGCCCCGCTCGTGCAGCTAGTTCGACAGGTGAGCCATGGCCAGCTCCAAGATCAGAGTCGTGATGAGCGGCGCCGGAAACATGGGCCGCCAGATCATGACTGCCGTCGAATCGGCGGAGGACCTTGATCTGGTCGGAGCGCTGGACGGCCTCTCTAGCGATGACTCGGTCGAGATTGCCGGCCGTCAGGTCCCGCTCAGCAACTCGCTCGCCACTCTGGCCGATTGGTCGCCGGACGTTGTAGTCGATTTCTCCAACGCGGAATGGACGGTGAAACTCGTCCCCGCCGCGGTCGATGCCGGCGTTCGACCGGTGATCGGCACCAGTGGCCTGTCGGACGCTGCCACCGCAGATGCGGAGCGGCGTGTGAACGAGGCTGGGCTCGGCGGTGTGATTGCCGCCAACTTCGCGCTCGGCGCGGTGTTGATGATGCACCTGGCTAACGTTGCCGCGCCGCTGTTCGAGTCTGCCGAGATCATCGAGCAGCACCACGACGGCAAGGTCGACGCGCCCTCCGGTACGGCAGTCGCCACCGCACAGTCAATGCGCGAGGCTCGCGGACGGGACTTCGTCCGACGCGAGGCAGAGCGTCACAACGTCGAAGGCCACGATTCTCGCGGCGCCGAACTCGGCGGCGCATCGCTCCACTCGGTGCGACTGCCGGGGCTGGTCGCGCACCAGGTGATCGTCTTCGGCGGCGCCGACGAGACGCTGACCATCCGTCACGACTCGATGAGTCGCGCATCCTTCATCCCCGAGATCCTGCGCGCCGTCCGCGCCGCGCCGGATCTCGACCACCTCGTGATCGGCCTCGACCGTCTGCTGGGCCTACGTACCGACTGACGCGACACAAGATGAATCGGCAAGAGGACCTCCTCAGCCTTCGGCAGCTCCCTTCCCGCCTGCGCGGGAACAGGCTCTGCCGAGGGGGAGCGGAGAGTAAGGAGCAACGCCGTGGGACGTGAACTGACCGTAGCTCTGGTCGGCGCAACCGGCGTCGTTGGAGCGGAGTTCCTCAGGTGCATGGAGGAGCGGGATTTCCCCGTCAAGGAACTGCGGCTGCTCGCGACCAAGCGCTCGGAGGGACGCGAACTCAGCTTCCGCGGCGAGACGCACGTCGTCCACGAGACCACGCACGACGCGTTCGACGGCGCCGACGTGGCCTTCATCTCCGCTTCCACGGCCGCTTCGAAGGATCTCTGTCCCGTCGCTGCGCAGAAGGGCGCGGTCGCCTTCGACGACTCATCCGCCTTCCGCCAGCAAGAGGGCGTGCCGTTGGTCGTGCCGGAGGTCAACCCCGAGGACTTGCGTCAGCACAACGGGATCATCGCGACCCCGAACTGCACCACTGTGCCGCTCGTGCTCTCGCTCCACCCGCTGATCCAGGACCGCGCGGTGACCCGCGTGATCGCCGACACCTACCAGGCCACCTCGGGTTCGGGCGGCGCGGCGGTGACTGAATTGCGCGAGCAAAACGCAGCGATCGTCGGCGGCGTCGATATCGGCGCAGACCAGTTCAACGAGTACCCCAAGCAGATCGCCAACAACGCGCTGCCGCAGGTCGATGTCTTCCTCGACGACGGCTACACCAGGGAAGAGTGGAAAATGCTGGTGGAGTCGCGCAAGATTCTGCACCAGCCCGAGCTACCGCTCTCTGCGACCTGCGTCCGCATCCCGACCGAGCGCGCCCACGCGATCGCGGTGCATGCCGACTTCGATCGCCCGATCACACCGGAGGAAGCGCACAGGCGCTGGGCCGGGCAGCCGGGCCTCAGCGTGATCGACGGCCGCGCCGCCGGCGAGTGGCCCACGCCGCTCGACGCCGACGGGATCGACGACACCCTGGTTGGCCGCGCTCGCGTCGACGTGACTAATCCCAACGGTCTCGCCTGGTGGGTCGTCGCCGACAACCTGCGCAAAGGCGCCGCCCTGAACATCATCCAGATGGTCGAATGGATGCTCGACGACGGTTGCCTCTAACGAACGAGGACGACGATTTCGTCTTGCGGAGTCCACTTGCGGGCAGCCAGTCGATCGCCTTATGCAATCGAGCCAGCCAGTTGAGGCTCAACAGCAATGGCGGTCGTACCCTGAAGGCAGGCAAGCGAGAGGGTTTCGAGCGAGTGTGTCGAGAAACCCTAGAATCCGTTTGAGATCTCGCCGTTGGAAGATGAGGAGAGCCGAATGTCGGTAGCAGCCGCCAACAGCCCTCATGATCAGCATGTCGAGCAGGGCCGGCCGAAGAGAAAATCGGTAAGGGGCGACGATGAAGCTCCGAAGAGGAGCAGTCACAGATTGCACGCACTCGACCCGCTTCGTCCTTCCTTCATGTCAGGAATCGCCAGCCTTCTCGACTTGAGTGGCGATGCCGTGGCCGAAGAGATGACCATACGGAGGGTGAGGGTCATCGTTTCAACACCCGAACGAGCGATCGCAGATGCGTGGTGGTCCGTTGGCGATTCGCTAAGGGTGCTGTTGCCTACATCTGAAGGGCAACATGACAGCGACGAATGAAGGGTGAGGGGCTGTGGCGGAACAGGATGAGATCATCATCCCAGAGGACGCAGAGGATCGCGACGACGCGACTCAAGTCAGCCTTTCGGTCCGCCAAGAGTCCTTCAGTGGGCCCCTTCCACACCCGTCGATTCTCAGGGAGTACGAAGAGATAGAGCCAGGGTCGGCAAAACGGATCATTGACATGGCTGAGCGCGCCATGATCCATCACCAAGAAATGGAAGCCGAGCAGGTGCGCAGTGATGTTGCCTCCAATCGGGAGGCGTGGGCACGCTCTCGGCTCGGGGCAATCATCGGCGGAGTCGTAGCTCTAGCATTCGCAGGGGTCACGTTGGGCATCGTACTTGCGGGATATCCAACGGCCGGCGCAGTTCTGGGCAGCCTAGAGGTTGGTGCACTGGTCGCTGCATTCATGTACGGTACGCGCCGGCAGTAGGGCGGGGTGACCCAAGTCGCAACGGCATTGCGGATGGACCAATGCCGCAAGCTCCATTCCAGAACCTAGTAGCCTTGATGCTTGGACCCCGAGCGACGGAAAGCCCGAATCATGACCGAGCCAAACGACGCCCCGCACTGGGGACGCCTCTACACCGCCATGGTGACGCCGATGACCGAGGCCGGCGGCATCGATGTCGAGCAGGCCCAGCACCTGGCCTCGGCGCTGCTCAAGTCGGGCTCCGACGGCGTCGTCGTGGCCGGCACGACCGGCGAGTCGCCGACCCTGACGCACGAGGAAGAGCGCGTACTGTTTCGCGAGCTCGCGCCGGTCGTCCACGACGCCGGCGGGACGCTGATCGCCGGGACCGGATCGAACAGCACCGTGACCGCGGTTGACGCCTCGGAGCAAGCGGCCAAGCTCGACATCGACGGCCTGCTACAGGTGGTGCCGTACTACAACAAGCCCTCGCAGGAGGGCCTCTACCAGCACTTCAAGGCCGTCGCAGACGCTGTGCCCGATATGCCGATCATGCTCTACAACGTGCCCGGCCGGACCGGACTCAACATGTCGGCGCAGACGACCGTGCGGTTGGCGGAGGATTGTCCCAACATCGCCGGCGTCAAGGAGGCCTCGGGCGACCTGGAGCAGATCGCGGAGATCATCCGCACGGCGCCGAAGGCGTTCCGCATCTGGAGCGGCAACGACGGCGACAACCTAGCCATCCTGGCGATGGGCGGATACGGCGCCGTCTCGGTGCTCTCGCACCTCGTCGGCGGACAGATTGCGGCGATGTATGACGCCTGGGAGCGCGGCGACACGGCCGAGGCGGGCCGCCTGCAAGTCAAGCTCGCGCCGTTGGTCAAAGCGCTCTTCCTGATCGGCAATCCGGCCCCGGTCAAGTGGGCGCTCAACGACATCGGCTTCAACGCCGGCCCGCTGCGCGCCCCGCTGGTAGACCCGGACGAGGGCATCCAGGCGACGATCCGCGCCGCGCTCGAAGTCGCGGGCGGCCAGGACCTGGTCTAGCTCTCTCGGCGCGCAGATGAAATCCGACTCCGCCGAAGCCTGGGGCTACGCGCTGCTGCTCACGAGGCGGGTGCTGACGACCGCGCTCGCCGGCGCGACCGAGGCGCAACTCCACCAACCGACGCCGCTCGGTTCGCTCGCCGACTCCGCGGCCGAAGCCTGCGCGGCCGAGGCCAATCTGATCTGGCCCGAAGACCTGCCGCCGGCCCAGCTCGTTCCGCCGCAGACGCCGGTGCAAGTGCTCTATGCGTTGGTGCGACATCGTGCAGTGACGGAAGAGATCCTGATGCAGGCGAGCGACGAGACCATGCAGCAAGTCTGGTGGACGAGAGCCAGGCGTCTGGCTCAGGATCCGGAACAGACGCTGACCGTGTCGTTGCAGCAACTGGCAATGCAGGAGTTCGCCTCGGCCGTCAAGGCGACCATGATTCGCACGCGGATCGACACCGAGTGGTCACCGCAATTCGATCTCCAGGAGCGCGCCCAGTCGGCAATCGCGGCAGCGCGCTGACTCAGGCGCGACGCCCGTTGCAGGTTTCCTACTCGTCTGGAGTATTCAACTCTTTGATGATGTCCCGTGCTAGCCGCTCGTGAATCTCACGGTGCCGCGGTACGGGCTGAGACTTGCGGGTTTGCTCGTTGACGTACCAATCGTGTTTCGAGCCGTGCCGAACGAGCCTCGCGCCGTCAGTTTCAATGCGTCTGATCAGGTCTCTGCGCTTCACGCGACGACGAGTTCGCCGACTCTTCGCACGTGTGGAATCTCGCCGCTGGTCAGGTCTCGGTACAGATCGAGCAGGTGGACTTTCAGGTCCTCCAGATCCTCGCCCTGGGTCTTGTAGTCGGGAAACTCCTCCAGGTATCCAAGCCACCATTCGCCGTCTTGCCAGTACACGAACTTCGTCGTCGTCATCCGCTACTCCTCCCCGAGGCACGGGCCTCGTAACCTGCTCCAAGATTACCAAGCGACGGAGCCGACTATGACCTGGGAACGTGAGATTGCCGAGATCGCCAAGCGCAAGGAGCTGGCCCAGGCCCGCGGCGGGCCGGAGGGCGTGGCTCGTCAACGGCGGCGCGGCAAGCTGCTGGTCAATGAGCGGGTTGACGGGTTGCTCGATCCCGGCACGCTGAGTGAGTTCATGTCGCTGGTCGGCCGGCCGGAGTACGACGTCGCGGGCGAGTTGGTGGCGTTCACGCCCAAGGGGGCGATCGAGGGCTTCGGCAAGGTCAACGGCCGCAAGGTCGTCGTCTCGGCCGGCGACTTCACGGTGCGCGGCGGATCGGGCGGCGGCGACGGATCGGATGGGTTGGGCTCGGAGAAGCGATCGAACCAGCGCGCGCTCGAGTGGCGCGTGCCATACGTACGGATGCTCGACGCGGCCGGCGGTTCGGTGCGCGGCTTCGAGACGCTGGGCCGCACCTACCTGCCCGACGGCAACATGTGGTCAACCGTCGACACCGACCTGCTGCGCACCGTGCCTGTCGTCTCGGCGGTGATGGGCTCGGTCGCGGGATTGCCAGCGGTCAACGCCTGCATGGCCCACTTCACGATCATGGTCAAAGGCATCTCGCAGCTCTTCCCCGGTGGGCCGCCGGTGGTCAAGGCGGCGCTGGGTTACGACGTGACCAAGGAGGACCTGGGCGACGAGCGCATCCACGTCTACCAGTCGGGCTCGGTCGACAACCTGGCCGAGGACGAGGAGGATGCCTTCCGCCAGATCCGGCAGTTCCTCAGCTACCTGCCGCAGAGCGTCTACGAGATGCCCGAGCGGACGGAGCCGACCGACGATCCCAACCGCCGCGAGCAGCGCCTGCGTCGGCTCGTGCCGCGCGACCGTCGTCGCGCCTACGACGGCCACCGGGCAATCAACTGGTGCGTCGACGAGGGCTCGTTCTTTGAGATCGCGCCATTCTATGGACGCTCGCGGATCACCGGCCTCGCGCGGATCAACGGCTACCCGGTCGGCGTGATGGCCAACAACCCGATGCACGAGGGCGGCTCGACCGACGTCAAGGGCGGCAGCAAGGTGATCCGCTTGCTCCAGCTCTGCGACACGTTCCACCTGCCGCTGATCTCGTTCGCCGACGAGCCTGGCTTCATGGTCGGTGTCGAGTCGGAGAAACAGGGAATCGAGCGCGCGGGCGCGCGGCTGGTGATGGCCACCTGTCAGTCGCGGATGCCCTGGGCGACGGTGGTGATGGGCCGGCTCTTCGGCGTTGCCGGGCAGTGCCAGCACCGGCCGGCAGGCATGTTCCAGCGCTGGGCCTGGCCCTCGGGACGCTGGGGCTCGATGCACATCGAGGGCGGCGCCCTGGCCGCCTACCGCCGCGAGATCGACGAGTCGGACGATCCCGAGGCCAAGCGGGCGGAGATCGAGCAGCGCCTGCAGGACCTCGCCTCACCGTTCCGGACGGCGGAGGCAACAGGTCAGGACATCATCGATCCCGCGGACACCCGCCCGTTGCTCTGCGAGTTCGTCGAAGACGCCCAGGCGATCCTGAGGACCCAGTTGGGGCCAAGTCCGTATCCGTACATGCCATGAAAGCCATGAAAGCCATGAAAGGTCTCCCCTCCGTCATTCCCGCGCGCAGCGCGGGAATCTCGCCGGCCTGGCGCCGTCGAGAAGATGGCGAGATTCCCAGCTCTGCTGGGAATGACGGAGATCGGGGTGGGAATGACGACGGGGATAGGACGGCTACCCTGACGGCATCCAGGGTTGAGAAGGGGCGCACCATGCCGGACCAGATCACCATCCACGTCGGCACGATGGGGCAGGGGCCGTTTCGCTCGCTCGACGGAGGCCGGACGTGGCAGATGGGTCGCGGACAGGTTGAGGCCGCTGTTCGCTCGATGGCCGTCTTTCCCAACAATCCCGACCGGCTGCTGGCCGGCGCTGACCACGCGATGCTCGCCTCCGAGGACAACGGCGAGAGCTGGCAAGTCGTGGAGGGCTACGAAGGCGGCGCGCAGATCTGGTCCATCGCCTTTGATCCGTCGAACCCCGAGACCATCTTTGCCGGCGGACATCCGGGTCTGCGGCGCTCTCGCGACGGCGGGGCGACGTGGGAAGACCTGGCGATCGACATCCGTCGAGACGTCCGGGCCGGGATCCCGCGTACGACGTCGGTGGTGATCGATCCGCTCGATTCGCGCCGCGTCTATGCCGGGATCGAGGTTGACGGCGTGCACAAGTCGCTGGACGGCGGTGATACCTGGTCGCGCGGAAACCCGATTGGGACCGAGTTCTTCCAGCAGGACGTGCACCACATGGGGCGCGCAGTCGGGCCCGAGGGCGCCGTAACCTATGCGACCAGCCCATACGGGATCGCCCGCTCGGAGGATGAAGGCGAGTCGTGGCAGCAGCACCAGTTCCCGCCGCTACGCGAGGGAACGCTGCGCCTCTATAGCCGCGGGATGCTGGTCAAGCACGACGATCCCAACACGGTCTTTGTGGCCGGCGGCGACACGAGTCCCGGCGAGACGGGCGCGATCCAGCGCTCTACCGACGGCGGCGCGACCTGGACGCCCTGCGAACTGCCGCATCCGCCCAACTCGATGTTCTATTGGCTGGCCAGCCATCCCGATTTGCCCGACACGGTCGCAGCCGCCACGCTGCACGGCTACGTGTACCTCAGCGAAGACGGTGGCGACTCCTGGCGCAAAGTGGCACGAGAGTTCGGAGAGATTCGCGCGCTGGTGCTGTCGACTGCGTAGCGTCCACCCGGTATCCATCAATCCTGTCGTGCGCGACATCGCCAGCACCTGTTTGCGCGATACAGTGATTCGCAATCGGGAGGTTTGCTGATGCGTTCACTGCTGCTCCTTCTGGTCGCAAGTCTGATTTCCCTCGCAATGTTGCTCGTCGCCTGTAACGGGGACGAGGGGGCAGTTCGCGGAACCGATTCGCCGGATCAGGCGCAGGAGTCCCAGGAGCAATCGACGGCAGAGTCGTCTCGCGCGGGCGCGCGGGGATCCCAGGCAGCCCAGGACTCGCCTGCGGACGCTGACGAAGACCAGGGCGCACAGCAGGATGAGCAAGAGGGAACCGTCGAGCCGACCACTGGCGATCCGCTGCTTGCCGATGCTGTTGCCGCCTACCAAGCCTGGGCGGACGACCTCGAGACTATGGAGATCGACTTCGAAATCGGTTTCAATCTGCTAGGGCTTGAAGGTCAAGTCACAGCCTCGGCGGTGTATCGGGCCGAGCCGTTTGCCATCTTTGCCACGATCGACGTTGAGGGATTGCTCGAAGCCGGTGCGGAGCTGGCCGACCAATCGTTGGATCAACCCGAGGGCTTCGCCGTGATTCAGGTGCTCGTCAGCGGTGACCGAGCGTACATGTCATTGCCCGGTCTGGGTGGCTGGGTGGACATGAGTGGGGACGTCAGCGGGACGCTTGAGGGACTGACCGTGCTGCTCGGCGATCCAGCCAGCCTGGGCGACCTGTCGGCGCTGCGGCAGACACTCGGGTGCGCTGAGTTGCTCGGAGGCTCGGTGCTGTTCACGCGCTACAACGGCGAGAATGCCTGGCAGATCGAATGCGAGATCGAGGTTGATTCGATAAGCGAACCCGCAACCCAGGAGCTGGCGGCGCTCGGCCTTGAGCTGGCCGACTCCGGCATCGAGACGATGCAACTGCGCGCCGTGGTCAGTCGCGAGACGGGCGCCCCGCTGCAGGTCGAGTCGTACGCCACGCTTATGAACGCCTTCGCATTCGATGATGACGAGTCTGACGGCGACGAGGATGCGCCAGACTTCTACGTCAACTCCATCGGCAGGCTCCGCAGCGTGAACGAGCCGGTCGAGTTTCCAACGCCAGAGCCGCTCCTGGATTCGTCCCTCCTTGACGGTGCCGTTGGTGAACTTGACGACGGCGACGACGGCGACGACGGCGCAATGACACTCACATCGGCGGATCGACTGTTGACCGCGGACGAGTTGCTGGTTCTCGCCTGGGATTGGGCTAACGCTGTAGATGAACTGCAGATGCAGTTCACTGCTCAGGCCGTGATCGACGATGAACCGCGACTGGCGTCAACCGTGGTTCGCGGCTCGCGATCGCAGGGCGTCTTCGAGACAGAGGTGGTGATCGACGACGCCAGCACCTTCCGCCTGCACTGGAGCCGCGACGGAATCTGGACAAGCGGCGAAGAGATCGACGGGCAACCGGTTTGGGAACCGTCGAATCCTGCATTGCTCGGATTCTCCAACCTCACTGTCGATGAGTTCCTCGCCAATCCGGACCGGATCAGCCTTGCGCCATACAGGGCGCTGGTCGATTTGTCATGGCTGACTCGCACAGTTGAGGGTGGCGGGCGGCCGGTCTACGAGCTGGTCATCGAGAGTGGGCCGCGCCTGCCTGGCGACGACTTCTTCGACAAGATCGTGGAACTGCTCAAGGCCGAGACCGCAGAACTGCTGGCAGAGAACGTGGTCATCGAGTCAGTCGACCATTTCGCGTCGATCCTCACAGTGTTCGGCGACGATGGTGAAGTCACGAGCCAGGTCACCACAGCCGAGTTCTATTCGAACGCCGGCAGAGTCGAGCTGGTCGCCAGCCTGGAGCTCACCGCCGGCGGACCGCTGGTGTTCTCTTCTCCCGAGAACTAGGGCATGAGTCGAACCGCGCCGACTTACCGTCGGCGTCGAGGCGTTCGCCCCGCGACCGAGGCCAAATCGTTAGATTCCCGAGATTGCCAGCATCTGCCAGACACCGTCTCGTAACCCAACCATCGCGAGCGCCACTTGGGGGACACCTTCGCGCTCTACGCGGAGCGTGACGTTGGCGCCGCTGCCACCGCAGTTGACGATCTGCGCCGAGCCCGGCGGCGCATCGAGTTGGTCGTCGCCGACACTGCGCATCGCCTCCGCCATCTCGGCGGCAGTCTCGATCACGATGACAACCCCGGGCGGCCCTACCAGTGTGAAGGGATAGGCGAGTGCATCGGCGTACGCGTCAACCAGGCCCGAGCCCAGCAGTTCGAGCGCCGACTCGACTGCCGCAATCGCCGCCTGCTCCTGGGCCGAGAAATCGACCCCCTCGACGAAGCTGTCTGTCTTGAGCTGCGCCTGCATGCCCCAGCCGTCCTGGGTCTGAGTCATCACGTAGACGATGCGGTTCGACGCCATCGCGTTACCACTGGCGTCGTAGCGAGTCCAGCCGCCCGCGATGTGAGCCTTGACCTCGGATGCCTGCACAATGGTCGGCGGCAGAGATTCGCTGCGTACCCAGCCGGTCGCTTCAAGGTCCTCCCAGAACGGTTCGGCGAGGTACTCCTCGGTGGTCGAAAAGACCCGGGTCGGCGGACGCCAGTGGACCGAGCTGTCCGCCGCCGCCGCCGAGACTCGCGCGTGCGGCCAGGAGTTGACCTCAGCCCAGCCCTCAGCGTCTCGCGCGTTGAAGGTCTCGAGGAACGCGAAATATGCCGCCTCGGGCGATTCGTAGTGCCCCATTGACACCGCCTTACCCGAAGGGTCGAACGGCCGACACTGCCGACGCCGCCCAAACACCGTCCCGCTCGACCACCAGGAAGCACTGCTCGAAGTAGACGCCGCCCTGCGTGATCGACTGTTCGACCAGCGCCGCCCTGGGTCCTGTTGCCGTGATTTTGGTCTCCTGCGAGATCGGCACTGGGGCGCTGAAGAACTCTCGATAGGCCAGGTCGACCGCCTCTCGCGTCTCGTAGTACTCCAGTTGGCCGGGCGCGAAGACAATCACGTTCGGGTAGTGGAAGCAATCCAGCCAGGCATCGACGTCGCCGGCCGCGAGCGTCGACATCATGCGGTCGACGAGCGCCATCCCCGCCTGACTCGATTCGTTGGCGTCCTCGCCGCTGAGGTAACCCTCGACCCCGAATCCCGCCTGGATGCCCCAGCCGTCGTCCATCTTGCTCGCTACGTAGAGGAGCCGATTCTGGCTGATGGCCGAGCCGTCGGCGCGGTAGCGGGTCCAGCCGCCGGCGAAGTGGACCTTGTCAGGGGAGCGATGCATCACGCGCGGTGTGATCGGCTGGGTCCGGGCCCAGCCCGTGCGATCGACCGCTTGCCACGAGGCGGCTGCCTCGAACTCTTCAGCGGTGTCCGTGACGTTCGGCGCTATGGTCGCCGCTGAGACGCGCACATGCGGATAGGACATCACATCGGCGCGACCGGTGGCCGAGCGGTCGTTGAACGTGGTGAAGAAGCCCCAGTAGGCCGCCTCGGCTGACTCGTACGAACCCATGAGTGCTCCCATCCGACCGAGATTAGCTAGCGGACCGCCGAGACTGCGAGGATCTTCCACTCGCCATCGCGATCGGCGACCAGGAACGCCTGCTGGAAGCTATCGTCGCCGCGAGTGATCGACTGAGCGAGCGTGACGCCGCTGACTCCGGCGGCGATCACCTCGGCTGTGTAGTGGATTGGCAGCGCCTGACCGGCCCAGTCTCCGTAGGCGGCCCGCATCTCATTGGCGTCGTTGATGATGTTGACCTCGGCGGGACCTCCGACCAGCGTCAGCGGATAGTGGAAGCAGTTGAGCCAGTTGTCGACATCGCCAGGTTCGAGCGTGTGCATGAGCCGCCCGAGCGCCGCAAGCGCCGCTTCCGACTCGGCGCTGCGGTCTGCGCCTCTCGTGAAACCGTCGACGCCGTAACGCGCCTGGATGCCCCAACCCTCTTCGGTCTGGGTCATCACGTAGAGCACGCGGTTGGTGATGATCTCCGAGTCGTCGGCTCGATGCCGGGTCCAGCCGCCGGCGAGATGCGCCTTGTGCGCCGACGAATGCACGACGCGCGGCGTGATTCCCTGGGTACGCACCCAGCCAGTGACCTCGAAACGTTCCCAGCCGGCATTGGCCGCCATCGCCGCATAGTCGGCTTGCGTCGGATAGACGCCCGACGCCGTCCGTGCGCCCGGCTGCGCCTCCCGCGCCCGCGCAGGAGCCGCCGAGACGCGGACGTGCGGGTAAGACATCGCGCCTGCCCAGCCGTCAGCGTCCTTGGCGTTGAATCGCTCGAAGAAAGCCCAGTACGCGGCAGTCGGTGTGACGTGGTTGCCCATGGTGCGTGTTCCCTGCTGACCAAGGAGAGGGACCCTCTCCGCCCCCGCATCAGGTGTGGGGCAGGCTCTCGGCAGCTCCCCTGCGAGGGGAAGCGAGAGAGTGTGGCGATGCGGTCAAGCGAAGGGTAGGGTGTGCGAGCTTACTCGGCCCACTGGCCGTAGTTCTCGTGACCCAGCGCGTCGTTGTTCGGGTCGACGAGCGGATCGACTGCCGGTAGCGTCTGCAGCCAGGTCCAGACATCGGCGATGTCGGCGACAGGGACTTCCTCGGCCGGGAACTCCTGCATGATCCCGCGCGGCTGACGGTACTGCGAAATCATGCCCTGGATGTCGAGGCCGGTGCGGGCGATCGTCGGTCCGACCAGTCCTTCCCCAACTTCGCCGTGACAGACCTGGCAACCGTTTGCGACGTACAGCTCGGCGCCTCTCAGCGCGTTGCCTCCGGCGCGGACGGCTTCTTCGCCGTCGTACTCGTCATCGGCCAGGTTTTCGATCGGCAGCGGCTCGGCCTCGGCGCAGGTCTCGGGCGGCCGCTCGGTCAGCGAGAGCGAAGGATGGTCCTCTTTCCCGTCTTCGATGCAGAACAGACCGGTCTCCCAGCCCTCGACTGCGGCCAGTTCGGAGAGATGCTTGGCCTCGACGATGCTGCGGTCAGCGCCCTTGTTGATGGCGAAGCCGACGAGCGCAAAGATCCCTGCGGCGAGCAGGGCGAACACCATGATGATGCCGAACGACTGAGGTATCCCGGTGCGACTGGGCATAGGTCCCTACTTCATCTCGCTGCTTCGCTGCGCCACACGGTCAGCCCAACCGGATGTTCACGCGCGGCTCCGAGACATCCTACCGCAGCATCTGGTTAGGTGGAATTGGCCTGACTGTAGGGGCGACCCTTGTGGTCGCCCGCGCTGGAGTTGCGCGGTCAGACCTCTCATGCCGATGCTTTGGGCGACCACAAGGGTCGCCCCTACCCGGTCGGCGACGATGGCCGAGATTTCGCGGCGCCGTAGTCCTGGAAGGGACCGTCGCGCCAGTCCAGCGCGGCCTTGAGACCCTTCTCGCGCGCGATCCGGCCGAAGTCCCCGGCCGACGGTCGGTAGGTGGAGAGCGCCTGGATGTCGGCGCCGACCTGGAGGGCGGTGCGAAAGCCCATCACCTCGTAGGCGCGGTTGAGGCCGCGCTTCGACATCTGGACCATGTCCGGCGCGATGTTGGCGATGCGCTCGCCCATTCTCTCGGTCTCCTCGGCAAGCTGCTCGACCGGGAAGGCGCGGTTGGCCCAGCCGAGTTCAACGGCTTCGAGGCCGGTCACCGAGTCGCCGGTGTAGAGCAGCTCGCGGGCCTTGCGCATGCCCATATGCCACGGGTGATAGAGGATGTCGACCGTCGTCATCGCCCGAACCGGTGGATAGCCGATGATCGCGTCTTCGGCGACGTACATGAGGTCGCACATCGAGGCGAGCTCGGAGCCGCCGGCCAGCGCGTAGCCGTGGACCTGGGCGATGACGGGCTTGGTCAGCTCCCAGATCTGCCAATAGCCGGAGAGCAAGTGCTGCGGCCACTGACCCTGACCGGGGTGGATTGGCCCGACCGAGGGCAGACCCGAGCGGTAGTCGAGATAGTCCGACTCGGACAGGTTCGGGACCGGGGTGATGTCGTAGCCGGCCGAGAAGGTGCGACCGGCGCCGCGAATGATTACGACGTGCACCGCCTCGTCGGCCTCGGCGACCTTGAGCGCGTCAAACAACTCGGCTCGCAGCCGGTGGCTGAGCGCGTTCATCTTCTCCGGTCGATTGAGTGTGACAATCCCCAGGCGACCCTTGTTCTCGTACAGGATGTCTTCGTATTCCGGCATGGGTGTGTTCTCCTTGACCGCAGCCGACAGTCGGCTTGCCTGGTTGCGTGTGCCTGTGCTTTCGATTGCCGTGGGCAGGCTATCGGAATGGCTCCAGGAGCTTCACTCAGCACTTCACTCCACTCGTCACTCCACAGTGTTGAGAACCGAGAGAATCTGAGCGAGTGGCGCCGCGCCTCGAATCACGCCGCGGTAGACGCCGTCTTGATCGAGCACGAACAGTTCGGGCACCCCGTCAACTCGGTAGTGATGCGCAACGTCGCCTGTCGTATCGACCAAGTGCAGAAGATCGGTCCCGTGGGTGATGACAAACTCCTCGCCGGCGCCTTCGTCAACCTCATAGACGCTGATGCCGATCACCAATACGTCATCCCGGCGAGCAGCGAGGTCCGCGAGCGCGTCGAGCGTTTGGCCGACGAAGGGCGCCCACGATGACCAGAAGACGATCAGCGTGAGCCGTTCGCCGCCGACACGAGCGCCGGACAGTGAGACCAGAGACTCGTCGTCTCCGCCAAGTACGGGCAAGATGAACTCGGGAGCGGTCTTTCCCACTTCCAGGCGATGGGCTCCGGCGACGATTCCGCTGATGACCGGCCAGAGCTCCGGATGCGGGGCGACCGGCAGGCTGAGGCTGACTGCGGAGCTCAATACCCACTGGTTCGATTCAGTCGCATCCCAATCGAGGCGCCAGGTGCGCGAGCTCAGCCCCCGCGTAACTCCCTCGATGGTCACGCCCAACCCGTAATGCAACAGGCTGCCGGAACGCCGCGCGCGCGCGTAGATCGCCACCTCGGGGGCGATGTGCAGATTGGCAGACCGCAACCAACGTCCCTCGGGCGCCCGTGCAAACGTGAGCCGGCGTCGTTCCGGGCACTGCCGCGTTTGGCCTGCAACGGCGTCACGGAGGTCGACGCAGAACTCGGCATAGCCGGCATCCGATGTCCAGATCGCCATGTTGGCTCTGAGCGATGCCTCCTGCGCGCGAACCGCTTCATTGCCGGTCAGCGCGCCCAACACGCCTGAAATCACGATCAGCGGGACGCCGAGCACCGAGGCCGCGACGAACGCTCTTGAGCGCAGCATCAGGACGGCAGCATCGAGAAGTTGTGGTTGCCGAGGAACGCGCCGGCGCCGGCGACGAACAGGGTCATGATCAGTCCCGATACCGAAAGCGCGATCGTGATCGTGCGAACTCGCTTCAGTTCCGGCGTGTCTTCGTCGGTCTCAGCGGTCTGCCGCGCGAGTTCGAGCTGCCGCGGGCCGAAGACGAACTGATGCAGGCCAATCAACGCGATCATTACCGCCCACAAAGCCATCTTGATCACGAAAATGTAGCCCCAGCGGGCGGCGTAGAGGTCTTCGCCGAAGTTCTCAACCTGGTCGAGGCGTGGATCGATCATCGCTCCGCCGGTGATCACAATCACGATCATGGCGACGATCCCGATGCGGCCGAAACGGCGGGTGAAGCCCTCGAGGGCGTTGAGCCATATGGTGCGGTCGCCGACGGCCCGAAGCGCAGGCACGACGCAAGCCGCGGTGATGATCTGCCCGCCCAGCCAGATGGCGACGCCGATCACGTGCAACCAGGTGAGGATGGAGATGACAGTTTCTGACATTGCCGCCCCTCTGTCTATGCCTCTGCGATCCCGGCGAACGCCGAAACGCAACAATCCGCTCCCGTCATTGCCGCGGCGGAGCGCGGCAATCTAGCGGTGCTCGGCATGACGTTCGGCGCGCGACTCGGCGAGATGCCCGCGGCAAGCTCGGGTATGACGTCCATGGTGATGTGGCTGCGAAAGCAAATCATGGGCACCGCACACGACCGCATTTGTCTACAGGATCGGATCCACGATAATCGCCTGGTCGCGTTCGGGGCCGACGCTGACCAGGGCGGCGGGGGCGCCAATCAACTCCTCGATCCGGCGCACGTAGCGCTGCGCGTTGTCGGGCAGGTCATCGAATCGCCGGCAGTCGCTGGTGTTCGCTTCCCAACCGGGGAGTTCTTCGTAGATCGGCTCGGCGGCCTCAAGCGCGAGGCGCGAGCTGGGGAACTCGTCTACGCGGCGTCCATTGATGTTGTAGGCCACGCACACCTTGAGCATTTCGAAGCGATCAAGAACATCGAGTCGCGTCAGGGAAATGCTGTGACAGCCGTTGAGCCGGATCGTATAGCGCCCGGCGACCGAATCGAACCAGCCGCAGCGACGCGGACGGCCGGTGGTCGTGCCGTACTCCTGCCCGGCGTCGCGCAGGCGTTCGCCCTCGCGGCCGAACAGCTCGGTCGGCATCGGCCCATTGCCAACGCGCGTCTGGTAGGCCTTGTACACGCCGACCACGCGGTCGATGTCGCGTGGGGCGATGCCGGCGCCGACGGCGGCGCCGCCGGCCATCGAGGTTGGCACCGAGGAGGTGACGTAGTCGTAGGTGCCGGCGTCAAGGTCGAGCAGCGAGCCTTGCGCGCCTTCGAGCAGGATGCGATCGCCGCGTCGCAACGCCTCGTGGCAAATCAGCGATGTGTCGGTGACGTATGGAGCCAGGCGGGCCCAGTGTTCTCGATAGCTCTCGTAGATGGCGTCGAAGTCGAGCGGCTCCAGTCCGTACAGTCGGGTCAAGATCTCGTTCTTGTAGTCCAGCACCAACCGCAATCGCGACATGAAGCCCTCGGCGTCGGCCAGCTCGGACATGCGGATGCCCCAGCGACCGACCTTGTCTGAGAAGGCCGGACCAACGCCCTTGCCGGTCGTGCCGACGGCAGCCGTGCCGCGGAACTGCTCTTCCTGCTGGTCGATGATCGGATGCCAGGGCATGACCAGGTGAGCGCGGTCCGAGACCTTGAGCCGGTCGGTGCTGACGCCGCGGGTCTCCAACATCGTGATCTCGTCGATCAAGGCCTGCGGGTCGATCACCAGGCCATTGCCAATGATCGCAGTCTTGTCGGAGTAGAAGATGCCGGCCGGAATCAGGTGTAACGCGAACTTGCCCTTGTCGTTGACGATCGTGTGCCCGGCATTGTTGCCGGCCGAATAGCGCACGACGATGGACGCGTGCCGCGCGAGCAGATCGACAACGCGGCCCTTGCCTTCATCGCCCCACTGTCCGCCAATCGCCACAACTGCCGGCATCGCTGCGCACTCCAAGTCGGGCGCTCGACCGCGAGCGGCGAACGCCGGGCTTCATTCGACCGTGATGAGCAGAACCACCGCGATCCGCAGGCAAGCGTAGCACGGCGGATCGTGATCGCAACTCGCGCTCGTCGCAGTAGTCTGCGCACATGAGCGAGTCCAATCCCTGCCTGGACCTGCCTCCCTCGCCGTCCGCGACGATTACCGAACGCAAGGTTGCGCTGGACGGTCGCGTCCTGGAGTTTCCGCTCGAGCGCTGGCTGACGTCGGCGGATCTGATCGTCGGCCGCTGGGTCGCGGACCAGGACCCGCGGGCGATTGAGCGCTATCCGCGAGCGAGCGGATTCACGAGCTGGGGTGTCTGGTGGCCGGACAAACCGTACAGCGCCTACCGGTTGCACCGACCCGACGGATCGCTGCGGATCTATCGGCTGGATACGGTTGACAGAGTTTGCTTTGACGGCCAGACGGTGGAGTTCCACGACCTGTTGTTGGACGCGCTGATTCGTCCCGATGGCGAAGTGACCATCGAGGACGAGGATGAGGTCGAAGAGGCGATCGCCGAGCGAAAGCTGAGCCTCGATCAACGCTGGCGGATCGAATGGACGCGAGACCTCTTCGCGAACAGGGCGGAGCTGCTGATGCAGCGAATCGACAGCGCGGTCGAGCGCGCGATTGAGTCCGTGCGCAACGGGAGCGTCTGAAGTGGCCAAACCATTCCTCAAGTGGGCCGGCGGCAAGACGGCGCTGTTGCCCGAGCTGCTCAGGGCGGCGCCGCAACAGATTGAGACGTACTACGAACCGTTCCTGGGCGGAGGCGCGCTGTTCTTCGCCCTGCAGGCCGAAGGCCGCTTCCGCCGCGCCGTGCTCTCCGACAGCAACAGGGAACTGATCAATGCGTACACCCAGGTTCGCGACAACGTTGAGGGTTTGATCCGCGCGCTCAAGGTCCACCAGCGCAAGTACCGGCGGGCCGAGGATCGGGCCGAGTACTACTACACGATTCGGGCCAAGAGGCTGACCTGCAGCCTGGGCGGAGCGGCCAACCTGATCTTTATGAACAAGACGGGTTACAACGGCCTCTATCGGGTCAACAGCAAGGGCCGCTTCAACGTCCCCCACGGCCGCTACAAGAACCCCACCATCTGCGACGAGGAGAACTTACGGGCGACGTCGGAGGCACTTCAAGGAGTAGAACTGAGGGTTGGTGACTTCGGCGAGCGCGTCCGCCGGGCAGGACCGGGCGACTTCGTCTACTTCGACCCCCCCTATGTGCCCCTTAGTCAGACGGCGCACTTTACCGCCTACACATCAACCGACTTCGATGCGCGTGAGCAGCATCGTCTCGCGCAGGCCGCGAACTGGTGTGCCCTTCGCGGCGCGTCAGTCGTGTTGTCGAACTCTGATCATCCCGATGTTGCCGCACTGTACGAAGAACAGTGCTTCAACATCGAACACGTTAGAGCACCAAGGAACATCAACTCGAAAGCCGACAGCCGAGGCGTTGTGCGGGAGTACTTGATTCGGTCGGCATAAGATCCCCTCCCGTGGCCCAGAGGGACAACCAACACTCCGTCATACCCGCGCTTGCCGCGGGAATCTCGCCGCGTCCTGCACCATCGTCGGTGCTCAACACAGCGAGATTGCCGCGACAAGCGCGGCAATGACGACACTTGTGGTTTGACATCTGGCCAAACAAACAACCCCCTGGCCGGTCTCGAGACTCCGACAGCGGCTTGAAACGACCGTGCTCAAGAGCTCCGGCGCCTTTGTTGGATCTGCGTCTCGAAGTAGAAGGGCAGGACTTTCCCCAGTTCTGGGAGCCGGACGACGAGGCCTTTGCCGCAGAGCATGCCAAGGTACGATTCGAAACCCTTGCCAGCCACGACGATTACACCGCGCATCACCCAGGTCTGCACGTCCGCCATGAGCGTCAGCACCCGCTCAGCCTCTTTGCCGCTGCCACTGTCGAACCGGCATTCAATCCCTACCCGCTCATGGCTGTTCGGGTGGTAGAGCAAGACGTCGATGACTCGATCTGCGCCCCAGATGCGCTGTCCGTGGCTATGAAAGGTTGAGGCTTCCAGACCGACGGCCTCGGCCAGTTGAACGACAGCAGCCACCATGTCCGAGTGAGATGCGATGTCCGGCATAGCTACCCTGGGCGCTTCGGGATCATCACGGCGCGTTGGAAGGAGATCACCTCAGTGCCGTCTTGCTTTGCGCCTGTGGTCTGGACCGTGACGATGCCGCGATCGGGTTGGCTCTTGCTCTCGCGCACTTCGAGCACTTCGGTCCTGACCGTGATCGTGTCGCCGTGGAAGACCGGGGCAGTATGGCGCAGGTCGGTCGTGGCCAGGTTGGCGATCGCTTTGCCCGACACCGTCGGCACCGTGATGCCGAAGACCAGCGAGTAGACGAACGGCCCCGACACGATCCGCTGGCCGAACTGCGTATCCTCGGCGAACTCCTTGTTCGTGTGCAGCGGATGGTGGTTCATGGTCAGCATGCAGAAGAGCAAGTCGTCGGCCTCGGTCACCGTACGCGTGGGCCAGTGCTCGATCACTTCGCCCACCTCGAACTCGTCCAGGTAGCGACCGTACAGTTCCTTGGTTGGCATGGAAGTCCTCCTGCGTTAAGTCCGTCTGTCCCGCATCCATCACTGTCATTCCCGCGAAGACGGGAATCTCGCCGCGTTCAGCACCGCCGTCCCGCGTTCGGCGTGATACCCGCGACGGAGCGCGGGTATGACGGAGTTCGCTACTCGACCGCGTACATCTCCAGGAGGCGGCGTGCGATCACGATGCGCTGGATTTCGTTCGTGCCTTCGGCGACGGCCATCAGCGGGGCGTCGCGGTAGAACCGCTCGACCGGCAGCTCCTTGGTGTAGCCGACGCCGCCGTGGACGCGCATCGATTCCAGCGTGCATTCCAGCGCGACCTCGGTCGCGAACAGCTTGGCCATGCCGACGTCAAGGTCGGAGCGCTGGCCCGAGTCCTTCTTGCGCGCTGCGTCGCGGGTGAGCAGGCGCGCTGCGCGAATCTTGGTCGCCATTTCGGCCAGCTTGAGTTGGATCGCCTGGTGCTGCGCGATCGGCACGCCCATCGTCTCGCGCCGCTGCGCGTAGACGATGGCCTCGTCGAACGCCGCCTGCGCCACGCCCGTCGCGCGCGAGGCCACGTTGATCCGGCCAATCTCGAGTCCGGAGATCATTTGCTGAAAGCCCCGGCCTTCCGAACCGCCGAGCAGGTTGTCGGCGGGTACGCGCGCATCCTCGAGGAAC
This sequence comes from Dehalococcoidia bacterium, assembly GCA_965211635.1. GTDB lineage: Bacteria > Chloroflexota > Dehalococcoidia > Bin125 > Bin125 > Bin125. The sequence goes on along the minus strand of OZ242948.1, from coordinate 2,202,042 downwards.
AGCTCGGCCGTCTCCGGGCCCTTGTAGCCCAGCTTGTCGATCGTCCGCGCAACCGAGAATCCCGGCGTGTCCTTCTCGACCAGGAAGGCCGAGATTCCCCGATGTCTGGGCTGAGCCGACGGGTCGGTCTTGGTCATGGCCAGGTAGACGTCGCCGCGGTCGCCGTTGGTGACGAACAGCTTGTTGCCGTTGAGGATGTAGTCGTCGCCGGCACGCGACGCCGTGGTGCGGATCGCCTGGGCGTCGGAGCCCGCGTTGGGTTCGGTGATCGTGAAGCAGCCCTGCTTCTCGCCCGTGGCGAGACCGGGCAGAAAGCGATCCTTCTGGTCCTGCGTGCCGTGTTCGTCGATGATCCAGCCGTCGATCACGTTGGTGTTGATGATCCCGGCGAGGCCCATCCAGCCGCGCGAGATCTCCTCGATCACGGCCGAGTAAGTCTCGAACGAGAGCCCCAGCCCGCCGTGCGACTCGGGGAACGTGATCCCGAAGATGCCCATCTCGCACATGTCGGCGTGAATCTTGGCGGGAAACTGGCCCGAATGCTCCAGCTCGGTCGCGTAGGGAACGACCTGTTCGTCGACCCAGCGGCGCACGTTGCGCGTGATCTCCACGCCGGTCTCGCCGTCGCCGGCGATGATCTCTCGCACGTCGGACACACTGGCCATGAGCGCGCTCCAATCTGCAGCAACACTGGCTCAACCGCGTTGCGAACCCAGTGTATGCGCGGTACGGTCAGCCTCGACTGCCGCAGTCGAGAGAGGTCTCGGATGCCGTTCGCTCTTGCAGAGCAGTTGCGTGATTGGCGCGAACGGACCGCGTCGATCGACTCGACGCTGCGCGCCGAGGCTGATCACAACGAAGAGCTTCGACATCTCTCGGACGCAACCATGGACGCGCTGCGTGGGATCGACGCGTTCAGCATCTGCACCCCTGAGGAACTTGGCGGCTCCGACCTGCATCCGATCGCCCAGTTGGAGGTGGTTGCCGCCGTGTCTTGCTCCGATCCGGCGGCCGGATGGAACCTGATGAACGGCTGCCAGGAGTCGGCCTGGCTCGCGACTCGGCTGCCCGACGAGACGGCGCAGCGAATCTTCGATCCCAAGCGAGGCAATTGGCGCTTTCCCGTCGCTGCCGGCGGTCTTGCGCCCGAGGGCGAAGCGCGGCCGGTCGAGGGCGGCTGGATCGTCAACGCCCGTTCCGCCTGGGCCTCGGGCATCCACACGTGCGACTACGTGCTGATCCACAGCTTCGTCACGACCGATCAACCAGCGCGTGCGAGCGAACGTTCGCGAGTCACCGTCGCCGCTCCCAGGGAGCAGGTCGAGATCGAGGACTCGTGGCACACGCTGGGTATGCGAGGCACCGGTTCGGCCCACTATCGGTTCGACGATCTCTTCGTGTCGCACGAGATGGAGCTGGTGAACCTGGAGCTGCCGCCGCTGCGCGGCGCTGGGTTCGTGACGCGACCTAATCCGATCTTTCTCGTTCCAGCGATGTATGCGACCAGCCTCGGCATCGCCCGCCGGGCGCTGGAAGAGTTCGCCTTGCACGCCCCGCTCGGTCGCAGACGGGCCTACACCGGGTCAGTTGCCGAGCGCGAACGCGTGCAGCACGACATCGGTGAGGCGCAGGCGATGCTGGACGCGCTCGAGGGCTACGGTCGCAACCTCTGCGAGCAGCTTCACGACACACCGCTGGAGTCAACGGAACAGGCCGTCAGGCTGGGCGATCACGCCCGTTCCGCCTATCGCTGGTGCAACCAGACCACGGAACGGATCGTGAAGATCGTCCACGATCACATGGGCGGCGCCGACGTGTTCGAGAGCAGCATGGTCCAGCGCCTGCTGCGTGACATCCAGACTTCGTCGCAGCACGTCATGCCCGGCGACAGCGCATACGTCCGTCTGGGCAGGCATCGGCTGGGTCTTGAGGTCGAGCCGGGGATCTGACGCCCCGCGTACCCTAGACGCAGCCAGCGAAGCGAGGGGATCGATGAGCAGCACCTTGGCCGACCAGCGTGCGGAGTGGCGCGAGCGAATCGCGGGCATCGGCGACACCTTGCGCGACGAATCCGAAGCGAACGAAGAGCTGCGGCGACTCTCGCCGGCCACGGAAGCCGCGCTGCGCAGCGTCGAGGCGTTCAGCCTCTGCTCGCCCGAGGAGTTGGGCGGTGCCAACGCCCACCCGCGTCTGCAGACCCAGGTCATCGCCGACATCACGGCGCACGACTCTTCCGCCGGTTGGTGCGCGCTGATCGGCGCGCACGAGTCGGCCTGGCTCGCCTCGCGCCTGCCCGATAGCGCAATCGAGCGAATCTTCGCCGATTCCGCCGTTCGCTGGCCCGTCACCTGCGGCTCGATCGCGCCCGAGGGCGAGGCGGAGCAGGTCGAGGGCGGTTGGACGGTCACGGGACGCTGGGGCTGGGCCTCGGGCATCCATCACTCGGACTTCGTGCTCTCGATGTCGCGAATCACCGGTCAGGAACCGGAACCAGGCAAGCCGCCGCCGCTGCTCTGCGCGGCTGCGCCCAAGGCGGACGTGGTGGTCGAAGACACCTGGCACACGCTGGGCATGCGCGGGACTGGCTCGACGCATTACCGCTACGATCGCGTCTTCGTGCCCGACGAGATGTGCCTGGCCGGATTCGAGCGCCCGCCCCTGCGCGGCGACGGCTGGCTCGCGCGTCCGACCGTGACCTTCCTCACCGCCGCCGGTTACGGCTTCCCGCTGGGCGTGGCCAAGCGCGCGATCGAGGAGATCACCGAGCAGGCAACGTCGCACACCCGCACCGGCCAGCGCGCGTCAATCGCCGAGCAGCAACACTTCCAGGGCGATCTGGGCCGCTGCGTCGCGCTGATCGAGGCGATGGAGGGCTACGGCCACCATCTCTTCGAAGAGCTGTTGGACACGCCGATCCACTCGATGGAGGACGCCGTACGGATGGATGATCGCGCCCGCGCCGCGCTGCGCTGGGCCCACCAGGCCGCCGAGGACGTCGTGCGCACCGCGCACGAGCACGCCGGCGGTCCGGCCGTCTACTCGGACAACGTCCTCGCCCGACTCCTGCGCGACATCCAGACCGCCAGTCAGCACGTGATCCAGACCCAGTCCGCATACATCCGCCGAGGCCAGCACCAGCTCGGCATCCCGGTCCGCCCCGGCCTCTAATCGCTAGCCTGAGAATTCCCGGGGTGTTGGAAACGACCATGAGCCGCACCAGTGTCGAGCGCCAACGCGAACGCTCTGAATGGATCGAGCGGGCCGAGTCGGTCGGCCCAACGCTGAGCGAGTTTGCGGCCGCATCAGCCAACGGCAAAACGCTTGCGCTCGAATCGGTTACCGCCCTGGAAGACGCCGGGCTGTTCTCGATGGCATCGCCGCTGGAAGTCGGCGGCTTCGATGTGCACCCGGCCACCCAGGTCGAGGCGTTCGAGCAGCTCGCCTCGGTTGACGTCTCCAGCGGTTGGGTGGCGATGATCCAGGCGGAGTCGTCCGCCCTGGCGGCGTCGCATCTGCCCGACGGGATCGGGCTGGATACGGTCTTCGGCGGGCAGTTTCCCCGGGTCGCGGGCACGGCTAACCCGGAAGGGATCGCCACGGCTCTCCCCGACGGTTCGTTCAGGCTGAACGGCCGCTGGTCCTTCGCCAGCGGCATCCGTCACTGCGGCTGGGTGCTGGCCAATGCGATCGTGCGCATGGAAGACGGCTCGCGGCCCGCGCCACAAGACGAACTGCCTCCGGTGGTCGGTTCGCTGGTACCGCTGGAGCAAGTGGAAGTGGAAGACAGTTGGAACGTGATGGGACTGGAGGGCACGGGAAGCTGCCACTATCAGCTCCACGACGTGATCGTCGAGCGACCCTTCATGACCTCGTTCGGCGGCGTCCACTCATATCGCGGCGGTCCCTGGTTCGCCAACCCGACGATTACCTTCCTCAGCCCGGGACACACCGGCATCGCGCTGGGATCTGCGAAGCGCGCGCTGGAGTTGCTGACCGGCGATGTCGGCAACCGGACACGATTCGGACAGGCCGGCGCCGTCGCCGACCGGGGCGCCTTCCAGCGCGATTACGGCGAGATGTCGTGCCGCTACGAGGCGTCGCGCGCCTATGCACTGGCCACGCTCGACGACGCAATGGCTCAGCGTGAGGCGGGCGAACCGATCCCGCCCGACTACGACGCGCGGATTCGCGCCATGGTCACCTGGGTGACCGACACCTGCGTCGACGTGGTGCGCTTCGCCCATCACCACGGCGGCGGCGCGGCGGCCTTCACCGACAGTCCGTTGCAGCAGGTGCTGCGTGACATCCTCGTCGCCAGCCAACACATCTTCGTCGCCGATGTCGCATACGAGCGCACCGGCGCCTTCCGTCTCGGCCGAGAAGCCAAAGGCGGCTTCTAGCGCGCCGACTCCATTGCCGCTATCTGCTCCGACCATGCGAGGACGTTTTCGGCCTGCTCGAGGACGGGCTTGTCGATCATCTGCCCGTCCAGCGCGACCGCGCCGAGATTCCGCTCGACGCCGTCCTGGTACGCCTCAACCACGCGCCGGGCCCAATCGACATCGTCCTGGGGCGGCGTGAACATGCGGTTGGCCGGACCGAGCTGATCGGGGTGGATGCAGAACTTGCCCTGGAAACCGATCTCCCTCATCCGCCGCAGCTCGTCTTCATAGCCCTCAGGATCGCGGATGTCGGTCCAGGGCGTGTCGAGCGGCGCGATACCGGCGGCGTGGGCGGCGTTGACCGAGGCGCGCCGGGCCAGTTCCAGCTCCGCGCCGCCTTTGCTCCGGCGCACGCCGATGCTGACTGCGTAGTCTTCGCCACCAACGCAAATGCCCACCAACCGCTCCGAGGCGGCGCAGATCTCATGCGCGTTGGCGACCGCGTGCGCGTTCTCGATCCAGGCCGCCAGCTTGACCTGGCCGTCGGGTAGGCCGCGTGCGCGTTCGAGCAGGGTGAGGTAGTCGTCGATTCGCTGGACATCGCGGGCGGACTCGATCTTGGAGACGCTGACGCCGTCCAGCCAGGGCTGCACGATGGCGTGCAACTCCTGCTCGATCAGACCCGTGTCATAGCCGTTGGTGCGGACGAACACCTGGCGGCCGCGCTTGGGGAAGTCGGGCAGCACGCGGCAGAGCAGGTCGCGAGCGGTTGGCTTGTCGTCCCACGCGACCGAGTCTTCCAGGTCAAAGCAGAGCACGTCGGCTTCGGCCTCGCGCGCTTTCTCGATGAATCGCTCGCGAATTCCGGGCACCGACAACATCGTTCGCATCACGGTGGCTGCCAAGATCAGTCCTCCTCGTTCTGCTCCGTCTCGGGCTGGGGAAAGATGCCTCGTAGCCGCGTGATGTCGGACGGAGAGGTGGTCGCGCAGCCGCGGAAGCCGAGCGAGGCGGCAGACTCTGCCTCGTCGGGGTCGTCGTAGACAACGGGCAGACCAAAGGCGGCTGCGGTAAGCACAGCCTGCGCCGACGCCGCCGTGATCGTGGGGCTCGCGGGATCGATGCCCAGTGTCTCGGCGAGTTCCACGTGGTTGAACGCGATCCAGGTCATGCGGTCGGCCGAGTCGCGCATGGCGCGCAAGGCATCGGCCATGATCACGAGCGCACGAGGGTGCTCGAAGCCGACCGCCATCGCGGTGAGCCCAGGTCGAATGCCGGCGCGAATCTCCAGTTCTTCCAGCAGACCCTCCAGATAGCGCAACTGATCGACGCTTTGCGGTGTCCGCGAGGCGACTCCATACACCCCGGGCAACAGCAGCGCCTGGAGATAATCCCTGATCGGACCCTCATGCAAGGGCGGCAGCGCGATGTACACGGGTGGGCCGAGCTCGAGCGCGGCCTTGACCTGCTCGGCTGAAGCGACGAGGGCGTCGGGGTCGGGTACGAGCACGAGCGCGCCCGCCTCGGCGACGTCGCCGGCCTCGGGCAGCGGTTGGCCGGGCAGCAAGATCAGCGTGGCGCGGACGTCATCCATGTCAAGAATCCACGGTCCAGTCGTCAGTTGGGACTGAAGCCACTGACGCGCTCCCTCAGCGCTTCGAGATCGTCGAAGGGTCCGACAACGGCGGCAGTGAGATTGTCTTCGCGAATGAAGCGTTGGGCGACACGCTGGATGTCCGCTGCGCTGACCTGCTCGTAGCCCGCGATCGTCTCCTCGACCGGTTCGATGAAGCCATTCGAGAGCAGCATCCCGCCGGCACGGTGGCACCAGCTCGCGGCGGCGTCGAGGCCCAGACGGAAGGAGCCGATCACGTGCTCGCGGACCCGCTTCAGCTCGTCATCGCCTACGCGATCCGCAGCGAGCTTGCCCAGCTCGTCCATGACCACATCGACCGTCTCGAGCACGTGCTCCGCCGTGACGCCAGCCATGATCGTCAGGTGACCGGTGTCGTCAAACCCCGTTGGGTGCGATCCGACCGAATAGGCCAGCCCACGCTTTTCGCGAATCTCGGTGAACAGCCGTGAACTCATCCCGCCGCCGAGCACCTCGTTGAGCAGGTGCATCGCATAGCGATCGGGGTCGAGACGCGAAAATGCTCGCAGGGCCAGGGCCAGGTTGCATTGCTCGTTGTCCCGCACTTCGATCTGGATGCTCTGATCCGACATTGACTCACTCGCCCGCCTGCGTCCCGGCGATCGCTCAAGCGCCTCGCTGTTCCAACCGTGGCCCCAGTGACGCTCGGCCAGTTCCAGGACATCCTCGCGTTGCACGTTGCCCGCAACCGAGAGGACGAGGTTCGCCGGTCGGTACCAGGTCTCGATGTGTTCTGTCAGATGCTCACGGGTGACGGCGCCGACCGAATCAAGATCTCCGGCGATCTCCCAACCCAGCGGTTGATCGCCGTAAGTCACCTGCGTCAGCAGCTGGCCCACGCGCTGACCGGGCTGATCGTGGGCTCGGCGAATCTCCGAGCAGATCACGGTGCGTTCGCGCTCAATCTCTGACTCGGCAAGCAGCGAGTGTCGGACCGAGTCGGCCAGCACATCCATCGCCAGCGGAAGCCGATCGAATGGGACACGGTTCCAGTAACTGGTCAGCTCGCGAGTTGTGAACGCGTTGAGCGAGCCGCCCGCGCCCTCGATTGCGGCGGAGATAGCCGCCGGCTCGGGGCGCGACTCGGTGCCCTTGAACAGCATGTGTTCGAGGTAGTGCGACAGCCCCAGCGTCGCCCGCGCTTCATCGCGGGAACCAACACCGACGTAGGCTGCAAGCACGGCCGCTTGCGAGTGCGGGATCGCGGTGACGACCACCCGCATCCCGTTGGACAGGAGGTCGATCGTCGGCTCAATCGACGCCTGGGTTGTGCTGCGATTCGGCATGGGCTGTCTCAGCATACTCGCGCCTGCCTATGCTCAATCCAGCCCAGGGAGAGCAGCCGATGCAGGCATTCGTTGAGGCGCGCTACGAGTATCACTGGGCGCCACTGCTCGGCTGTCTCGTCGGACAGCTTGCCCATCTCGGCGCGACGCAACCGAGTCACGTCATCGGCGCGGCCACCGGGATTAGCTATCAGCCGCCGCAGGACGCCGGGCTCCCGGAACTGCTTGAAGACGGACTGGCCGTGCTCGGCGTCTCCGCTCGGATCACTTACCTCAGCCACCCCAATCGCTTGCAACGATTCCGCGTGCGCAGACGCATCCGCCAGGAGCTGCGAGCCGGCCGCGCGGTCGCGACTTATGGCGTCGGCGTCTCCGCGTTCGGTCCGGTTTGGGGACTGATCGTCGGCGTCGACGACGCGCGCGGCGCCTGGCGCCGCGACGGCCCGATGACCGAACAGGTCTCGCCCTGGCTTCCGGAGACCGAGTTCAACGCCGCGCCTGCGGTGATCGCCGTTGTCGCACGCCGCAGCGGCGCTTCCGTGCCCGAGCGCCTCCCGCAGGTCGCCTCCGATGCTATGGCCGGAGCGCTCGACCGTGCCCGCCGCGATCTGCTCGATCGAATCGAAGTGCTGAACAGCGCGGTCGAGGTCGAGGCGCAGCGGTACTCCTACGAGGCCCAGGCGCTCGCCGCGAACTGGGGAGAGGCCGCGACCTTCTGGCGCGAGTTGCGGCACGACCGCTACACGCCGATGGCTCAGCAGATGGCGGTTACGCTGTCTCGATTTGCGACCCTGTTTCCCTACCCGATGGGAGGGCAGCCGAACAATCCAGGCGTTCGAACTGCGGCAGTCCACACTCTCCGTGAAGTACTGGACATCCTGCCCGACCTCCGTTGATACACTCCCAACCAACCAGCGACGGAGCGTTTCATGGCCATCAGCGTCAAACTGTTCATGACTCTCGTACCGCTTTCCAAGTCGAAGCAGTCCAACCTCTCCGTCGATTGGTTCGACGGGATCACGGCGCAGCACATCCTCGAGGCGGAGGAGTTCTCGGAGCAGGATCAGGAAGCGATCGCGGTCGTGATCAACTCGGTCCAGGCGCAGCCGGATGACTTCCTGAACGACGGCGACGAGGTTGACCTGTTGGTCAATCTGCAGGGCGGCTGATCTGCGCCCTGGGGCAGAAGGAGTGACAGCGAAGCAGTGAGCCGAGATCAGCCGAGGCCCAAGTACATCTTCATCACCGGCGGTGTCATCTCCTCCGTCGGCAAGGGCATCACCACCGCGTCGCTGGGTCGGCTGCTGCAATCGCGCGGGCTGTCGGTCACCGTTCAGAAGCTCGATCCTTATCTCAACGTCGATCCGGGGACGATGTCGCCCTACCAGCATGGCGAGGTCTACGTGACCGACGACGGGGCCGAGACCGACCTCGACCTGGGCCACTACGAGAGATTCCTGGACCAGAACCTGTCGGCCCAATCCTCGGTCACGATGGGGCAGATATCGGCGGAAGTAATCGAGCGCGAACGGCGCGGCGACTACCTCGGCGGGACGATTCAGACGGTGCCGCACGTCACGGATCACATCAAGGAGCGCGTTCGCGGGCTGGCCGAGGAATCGGGTGTTGACGTGCTGATCGTTGAGGTCGGCGGAACCGTAGGCGACATTGAGGGGCAGGCCTTCCTCGAAGCGCTCCGACAGATGCGTTACGAGGAGCCGCGCAACGGCACGCTGGCGATCCACGTCACCCCGCTGTTTCACCTCAAGGCGACCAACGAGCTGAAGACCAAGCCGACGCAACATTCAGTCCGCACGCTGCGCAGCATGGGCATCCAGCCGGACGTGATCATCTCGCGAACCGACATCCCGGCCGATGAGGGCATCACCGACAAGCTCGCCCTCTTCTGCGACGTGCCGGCGGAGGCCGTGATGACACTGGAGACGGCGCCGTCGATCTACCAGGTCCCGGCGATGCTGGAATGTGCGGGACTGACCGACCTGACGTTGGATCGACTTGGGCTGCAACCGAGGCCTTGCGTGTCGGAGCGGTCGTTCGATGCCTGGACAGACTGGACCGATCGCCTGGCGCAGACGGAGCGAGTCTGCCGTGTCGCGATTGTCGGCAAGTATGTCGAACTGCGCGACGCCTATCTCTCGGTCAAGGAAGCGCTGATTCACGCCGGCGCGCAGCGACGGGCGAGCGTCGACATCACCTGGATCCAGTCCGACGACCTCGACCAGGCCGGCCAACCGGAGATTGCCGCCGCGCTCGCGGACGTTGACGGCGTAATCGTGCCGGGCGGATTCGGCGAGCGGGGGATTGAAGGCGAAATCGGGGTCGCCCGATTCGCGTTGCAGCAGCGGATTCCCTACCTCGGCCTCTGTCGGGGGATGCAGAACATGGTGATTGCGTTTGCCCGCGAGCGTCTCGACCTGCCAACCGCGAACACGACCGAGGCCAACGAAGACACCGATGCTCCGGTGATCGCACTGCTCGATGAACAGCGAGAAGTGGCCGAGATGGGCGGCACGATGCGGCTGGGCATCTACACCTGCCAACTGCATCCCGAGACCCGCGCCCGCAAGCTGTACGACGCCGACCTGGCCCACGAGCGGCACCGTCATCGCTGGGAGTTCAACCCCGAGTACCGTGAGCGATTCGAACAGGCCGGTCTGATCGCCAGCGGCACCTCGCGCGATGGCGCGCTGGTCGAGATCTCTGAGGTCTACGACCATCCTTTCATGCTCGGTTCCCAGTTTCACCCCGAACTGAAATCGCGGCCGGAGCGATCACATCCGCTGTTCCTTGGCTTCATCGACTCCGTCCTGGCCGAATCGGAGACCGCCCTACGCCACCCGGCAGGCGCCACCCAAGGCACCGTAGCGTCCCCGCTCCCCCTTACAGGGGGAGCTGCCGAAGGCTGAGGGGGTCCCGCCGGATGTCCGAAGACGACATCTTCCGTTTCCTTTTGGCGGTTGCCGCGCTGGTCTATGCCGGCGGCCTTGCCGCATTGACTCTCGCGCTGACTCGCGCTTGGCAGACCGACGACCCGGTTGAGCGCGACGTGCTGTTCAGATCGGCCGACCGAGCCCACACCAGGATGCTGCTGCCGGGCATCATCGCGACCGGTGTGCTGGGCGCGCTCTGGGGGATTCGAGCGGAGTTGGTCGACCCGATCGAGACCGGCTGGCTGCTCGCGGTGGAGATTCTCTACCTGGTCTCGCTGTTTGTTCTCGTGCCTGGGATGTTCGCCGGAGTACGGCGGGTGCGGCTGCTGTCGCTGCAAGCGCGCAAGACCGGGCAGATCTCCGAGGAACTGACCGACGCGTTGCACGACCGCGGACCCCTCGTCTTCGCGGTCCTGATGTGCGTACTGCTGCCTGTCCAGGTCGCGCTCGTTACCTTGCAGCCATAGCTGCAGATGCGCGGCGCAGCCATAGCTGCAGATGCGTGGCGCAGCCATAGCTGCAGATGCGTGGCGCAGCCATAGCCGATGTAAAGGACCCCGACGACATGAAGATCTTTCTCGACACCGCTCGGCTCGACGAGATTCAGCAGGCGGTCGACTGGGGCGTCTGCGACGGCGTGACCACGAATCCGTCGCTGCACGCGCGCGCAGTCGCGCACGAGGGCGAGGCGGCGATCGGCTATCGCGAGCGGATTCTACGGATCGCCGAGAACGTCGACGGCCCGATCTCGGCCGAATGTGTGACGCGCACCACTGCGGAACTGATCGAGGAAGCGCGCGAACTCGCGAGTTGGCATTCAAGCGTGGTGGTCAAGATTCCGATCGACGGTCCGGGGCTGGCCGCGATCAAGGCGCTTTCGCAGGAGGGCATTCGCATCAACACAACGTTGATTTTCTCGCTCAACCAGGCGTTGCTCGCCGCGCGGGCCGGCGCTGCCTACGTCTCGCCATTCGTGGGCCGGCTGGACGACATCAATGAGAACGGGATCCAGCTTGTCGCTGACACGGTGGCGCTGCTCGACCGATTCAACTTGCCCACTCAGGTGATCGCGGCGTCGCTGCGCAACACCGAGCACACCGCGGACGCGGCGCGAGTCGGCGCCCACATCGCCACGATTCCCTTCCCGGTGCTTGAGCAGATGCAGCAGCATCCGCTCACGGACAAGGGCATCCAGGCGTTCCTCGACGACTGGCACACCGCCCAGGCGCAGCTACGAGCGCAGGCGGAGTCGCAGAGGCGGGCGCAGCCGGTCTCGTAAACCGGGGCACTCTTGCGCGTCGACTATTGCCCTTGCGATACTCGCGGGGCTAGGATTGGAACTGTCCCCGTTAGCAAGGCCTCCACGCACCGCGCCAGACGAAGAGCACGGCGCCGTTGAGCGCAGAGGCCCAATCCGATGCAGACCGAAGACAGACGCTGTCCGCCAGCGCATCCGCCGCCACACGCTTGAGCACGCACACCCACCCAGACGCAGCCAGACATGCAGCCGAACCGAGACCGCAGCATGCGATCCCACCCGAGGTAGCCGATGACGACCCTGAGCATTCCCGACCTTGAGCACTTGACCCGCGATGAATTGCTCGCCCAGGCTCGCGACTTGAATGTCAGCGGGCTCTCAGGCCTGAAGAAGCAGGACATTGTGCTGCGCATCCTGCAGGCCCAGTCGGAGGCTGAGGGCCACATCCTCTCCGGCGGCGTGCTCGAGATTGTCGACGATTCCTACGGGTTCCTTCGCGGCGAGTCGCTGCTTCCCGCTCCGACCGACGTCTACGTCTCGCAGAACCTGGTTCGTCGCTCCGGCTTGCGCACGGGCGACTACGTGATCGGATCTGTGCGGCCGCCCAAACAGGGCGAGAAGTACTACGGCCTTTCGCGGGTTGACCTGGTCAACGGCGTCAGCACGCCAGAGGCTGCCGCCCGTCCCAACTTCGAGAATCTCACGGCGGTCTTTCCCCATCAACGCTTCGAGTTGGAGACCGACGACCCCGGAGAGCTGTCGGGCCGTGTGATCGACCTTGTCGCACCGATGGGACGGGGTCAGCGCGGCCTAATCGTCAGCCCGCCCAAGGCCGGCAAGACGATGCTCTTGCAGTCAATCGCAAACGGAGTCACCTCGAATCATCCCGAGGTCCACCTGATGGTCGTGCTGATCGGCGAGCGGCCCGAGGAGGTCACCGAGATGAAGCGCTCGGTGCGCGGCGAAGTGATCGCCTCAACCTTCGACGAGCCGGTCGAGGAACACACGCGCGTGGCCGAGCTCGGTCTCGAACGCGCCAAGCGGCTGATGGAAATGGGACGGGACGTCGTCATTCTGCTCGACTCGATCACGCGCCTGACTCGCGCCTACAACCTCGAAATGCCCTCCACCGGGCGCACACTCTCCGGCGGTATCGACCCGGTCGCGCTCTACCCGCCCAAGCGCTTCTTCGGATCCGCTCGCAAGGCCGAGGAGGGGGGGTCGCTGACGATCATCGCCACCTGTCTCGTCGACACCGGTTCCCGCCTCGACGATGTGGTCTTCGAAGAGTTCAAGGGCACCGGCAACTGGGAAGTGCGGCTCGATCGCAAGCTGGCCGAGCGCCGCATTTACCCCTCGATCGACATCGCCGCCTCCTCAACGCGGCGCGAGGAGCTGCTGCTCTCGGGCGAGGAACTGCAGCGCGTCTGGTTGCTGCGCCGGATGATGTCCGTCCTCGCCGGCTCTGGCGGCGGCGCGACCGAGCCGACCGAGCGACTGCTCGACCGGCTGGCCAAGACGAAGACCAACACGGAGTTCCTCGAGAACCTCACCGCCGCCGAGGCGTAGGCTGTCGCCGACTCGCCGAGTGTTCGTGTAGGGGCGACCCTTGTGGTCGCCCGCGCCGACCGCGAACCACCGCGCGAAGGGTCGTGGCGCAACCCGGCACCGTCGCCGGCGACCACAAGGGTCGCCCCTACATTCCGGATCGAGGTGTTTAAGTGCCCCAGATCGAAACCGTCCTCGGACCGATCGACCCCGCCGACCTCGGCTTCACGCTCTCGCACGAGCACGTCGCGATGACGCCCAGCGTGATCACGCAGCACTATCCGTGGCTAATCGACAGAGACGCGGTGCTTGAGCGAGCCAAAGCCGAGCTGACCGAGGCGAAGCAAGGCGGCGTCGACTCCTTGATCGAACTCTCGACGCCCGACCTGAACCGAGATGTCGAAGGGATGCGGGCCGCGTCCGAAGCGTCGGGCGTGAATATCATTTGCGCGACCGGCATCTGGCGCGATGTGCCGCGCTGGATGTGGGGAAAGGTTCCGGACGAGATCGCCGACATCTTCGTCCGCGAGATCGAGGTCGGCATTGCCGATACGGGCATCAAAGCGGGTGTGATCAAGGTCGCCAACGACGCCGAAGGCGTGACGCCCGAGGGCGAACTGATTCTCCGAGCGGCGGCGCGAACCTGCAAACGGACTGGCGCTCCGATCTCGACACACCACTGGGCGCCGCTCGAAGTGGGCCGTCGCCAGGCCGAGATCTTTCAGGAGGAAGACGCGCCGATGGACCGCATCTGCATTGGACACACTGCGGACACGGTCGATGCCGACTACATCGAGGACTTGCTCGACACCGGCGTCTACATCTCAATGGACCGCTATCCAGGCCCCGAGGACGGCCGCGAACGGCCGAACTGGGTGGCCAGGAACGCGACGGTCAAGGAACTGATCCGCCGCGGCTGGTCGCACAAGCTCATGCTCGGTCACGACTACGCGCCGCGTCCCGAGACGCTGCGCGATCACCCGACCCGCTACCTGTTCCTCACGACGACAGCGATCCCCGCCCTGCTGGCCGACGGCGTGTCGCAGGCGACCATCGATCAGATGATGCGAACTGTGCCTCGCCAGTTCCTGAGCGGCGAAGCAACCTGAAGGAGCCGATGATGAACCGAGAGGAAGTCGCCGACCTCTGCGAGTCGCTGCCCGGCGCCTGGCCCGATTCTCCCTGGGGCGAGGACGACCTGGTCTACAAGCTGGGCCAACGCAACGCCGAGGGCAAGGGCGGCAAGATTTTCTGCTTCCTCGGCGGCGGAACGACTGAAGGCAAGCCGCAGGCAATCTCAATCAAGTGCGACCCGGCGATCGTGCCCGCGCTGCACCAGCAGTACGAAGCCGTTACCTTCCCCAGCTACCTGAACGAGTCCCACTGGGTCGCAATCACGCTGGAAACGGATCTGCCCGACGACGAGCTGGAAGAGCTGATCGTCGACTCCTACGAGCGCATCCTCAGCGGCTTCAGCAAGAAGCAGCAGCGTCAGATTCGCGGCGAGGAATAGCGAACATCGTCAGCCCAAATCGAGTGCGCCTTGCGGAGCGGGATTCCAGTCATCCAAGGCGTGAGCTTGCAGCCGTGCGGCATCTTCATCAGAGATGAGACCCTGCGTGATCCCGCTCATCACGATGTAGGGCGGCAACAGCGGGTTGCGAAAGCGGTAACGATAGTTGCGAGGCGAACCGATCTTTTCCAGAATCGCCTCCCGTTTCTCACGGCAGAACTCATTCATGTGCCTGGTAAAGGAAGCGATCTCGAAAGGGCGGCCCATTATCACTCTCATTGGCCCTCGCACCGAGCCGGCCGTGAAGTAGCCCAGTTCGTCGCACTGCGCAAGGGCGCAGGCGAGCGCCACGCGGCCGTACAGTGAGTCCGATCGGGCGCTCATCACGGCGCGGTGATGTGTTGTCGTGATCGTCTCCTGCGCATTGAGCACAGCGCTTCGAATGCCGGCGGAGACGTCTGCCAGCGTCAATCGGTTTGAGCCGGCATCGTTGGAATGGCGAGCCGCCGCCAAGCTGATCAGATGCGCATAGTGGGGCAGTCCTTGCGCCAGGGTTGCGATCCGATCACGAGCAGGTGGTTCCGCGCTCATCTCGACCTCAGCCAGGCCGCCGTCCACGATCTGCTGCAGCTCGGGGATCGACATCCTGGGCATCAATACTTGGGCCACCGCGCGTTCCACGGATTCATGCTCCGAAATCAAGGCGTTGACCGACTCGCCCACACCTACGAGGACCAGTGTGGCCGGCACGGAGTGATCGGAGAGCATCTTGATAGTGTCGGCCATCTGCGGGCCGAGCCGAGCCGCCACGCGGTCGAACTCATCCACGATCACCACCAACATCGCCTGTTGTCCAAGCTGTTCCAAAAGGAGCCTCACGTCGTGCGGGGTGATCGGCTGCTCGCTTGAGAACAACTCGCTCGCCGAGCGCACGACTTCCTGCAACTCCCCCGCGAAGCCGGCTCCTCGCCGACGCTCGATGATCTGTAGATCGTCGAACGCCTTGCGCCAGATCGCGGTGTAGTCGTCTCCCACATCGCAGTTCACTCGCGGCGCGATCACCGACTGGCCGGCGTCTTCGAGATACTCCCTCAGCACACTGGCCAGCGATGTCTTGCCCACGCCGCGTTCGCCAAACAGGACCGCGTGCCGACCCCGCTGCAAGATCGCATCCAGGACTGCGCGCCGCTGTTGATCGCGACCGGCAAACAGGTTCAGGCGATCGATCGGTGCGGCTGGCGTGAATACCTCGCCCAGCCGCAAATCGCGTTGCAGGCCGTTCATGGCGCGCCTCCTTGCCGTCTGCCGCTCAGATTAACAACTATCAACAAGTGATAGCAAGTAACGCCATATATCCTGCGCCAGCCGTCACCAAGCCGTTAGGAACGAGCAATACCGGCACCCGGTCAGCGGTTGACGACCGACAACTCCACCCTCGACGCACGATCTGCGTCGTGCCAGATGGTGTTTAGCACGGTCCGAGTGTGCGTTTGCCGACCGATCGGCTCTCCCGTGTTGGGGTTGACGTCGAACCTTGGGTAGTTGCTGCTGCTGAGCTCGACGCCGATCCGGTGCCCGGCCTTGAACACGTTGGCGGTGGGATAGAGCTCGATCGTGACTTCGACGACCTCGCCGGGCGTGACAAACTCCTCGCGGTCGAAGCCGTTGCGGAAGCGCAGACGCTTGATGCTGTCCGAGATGCGCAAGTTGTAGCCCTCGGGATAGTCGGCGTTGGGCGGATAGCAGTCGAGCAGCGCGGCGGTGAAGTCGGTATCGGGCGCATCGCTGGAGACGAAGAGGCGCACGGTGACGGGTCCCGTGACCTGCATGTCTTCCTCCAGGGTCTCGGAGCGGAACGAAAGCACGTCTGGACGCGATGCCGTCGGCAGGTAGGGCGCCTCTGCGCCCATGACATCGGGACGAGTGCGCTGGTCGGCGCCGCCCGGCATGATCAACTCGCGCGAGCGCTGCGTCGGCGGCCAGATCTGCTGCCGCAGGGTCGGGTCTTCGGGCGCGTACTCGCGCAGCGAGGAGACGTTGGCCGAGATCGAGGGCACGGGATTTGCAGGGTCGAACAAGTACGTCGATGAACCTCCGTCTTCGCCGGCCGGTTCCGAGGCCAGACCGCCGCCGGGCTGCAGGAACATCTGCGACTGCGCGGCGCCGGCCGGAGGCCAGTGCGAGGCTTCGCTCCAGGCGCCGCCGTGGTCCATCCGGCCCGACACGAGCCGCCGTCCCGAGCCGCCGCCCATCACGAACATCGTCACCGGCGGGCGCTGCTCCCAGCCGCTGTCCAGGCCCTTGAGCGTCTGGTCGAAGAACTCCAGCCTCAAGTCGGAGATGCTCGCCGCCAGGTTGCCCGAGGTCGGGGCCGTCGGGCCAAAGTCGACGTCGCCCGACCAGGTGCGGTCGAGCGTGACCTCGCCGTGCGTCCAGGGACCCATGAGCAGGTACTGGGGCGAGGACATCGCCTCGGAGAAGGCCATGAAGGATTCGCAGGTGGCGCGCGTGTAGCTGTCGTACCAGCCGCCCGAGTAGACGCTGGGTACATCGGCGGTCTGGCCGATGTACTTCTCGAAGTTCATCGAGGGCAGTTGCCAGAGCCAATCGTCCTCGCGGGCCTGGGTGAGCAAATCGATCGCCCAGCGCTCGTAATCCTGCGTCAGAGCGAGCGGCGTGTCGCCGTCGCGCCAGGGCAGATTGTTGAGATAGCCGCGCAGGTCAACGGCCGCCTGGTCGAGCGCCGCGTAGAGCGACGAATCCGACATCGCCTCGGGACTGACCGGCGCATTCCAGAACGCCCAGGCGAGCCAGCGCAGCTCGAGCGCGCCGCCCTGCCGCAGCGAGGAAGTGAGCCCGTTGAATGCGCCCTGGTTGACCCACATCGCGGAGAGGTGCGGCGGATTCTGCGTCGCCGCAGCCGACTGCACCCAGCCCATGTATGAGGTGCCGACGGTGCCCACCTTGCCGGTCGACCAGGTCTGCTCGGCCAGCCACTCGATCGTGTCGTAGCCGTCTTCGGCCTCGTTCTTGAGCAGGTAGAAATCGCCTTCCGAGGCAAAGCGGCCGCGCACGTCCTGGATGATCCGCGCATAGCCGCGTCGCGCCCACCACTCAGCGTCGGCGGCAAAGCCAAGCTTGTCGTACGGAGTTCGCGTCAACAGGGTTGGCCAGGGTCCCTCGACCGCGACGCCGTCGCGAGCGGGCAGGTAGACATCGGTCGCGAGCGCCACGCCGTCGCGCATTGGCACACGTCGATTGCGCTGGATGACGACTTCGTAGTCGGGTCGCGAGCTCTGTCGGTTCATCTCAGGCTCCTCGGGCCAGTAGCGGGGTCACGGTCGGGGCGGATGGAATCGTGGAGCGGGTGACGTTGATGTGATTGTCAGCCGGAGGTTCGACGGTCACGCCCATCTCACGCAGAAAGGACGAGAGCGGCTCCAGGCCGGTTGCTACCGCCTCGGCCGAGTCAGGTTGGTAGAGCATGGGAATGACCATCGGAGCGGCGATGGCGCCCGCGATGTCGGCGGCAGCTCGGGGGGAGAGGTGTTCACCGCCGCCGCAGGGCAACAACACGACGTCGGCGCGCCGCAACTCTTCCATCGCCGCTCCCTGTGGCATGCCCTGCAGGTCACCGAGATGGGCGATGATGACTTCGTCAATCGTGATGACGAATGCGACGTTTCGCGTGCCCTCGAGGCCGGGAGTGCGAACCCCTGTCGCCAGAACTCGCTTGACTTCGTACTCACCCGGCGCGTCGAGCGGACGCGACTGACCGGACGACTCTAGCGCGACGCCATCGATCCAGTTGTGCGCCGGGTCGGAGGCGCGCGAGATGGTGACGACGTCGGCGCCGGGCCGATTGATACGGAAGCCGGTCTGCGGAGCGCAGGGGTCCATGACAACCGCCGCTTCGCGGCCGCGAAGTCGAAAGGCGGCGTGTCCGTACCAGGCAATGTCCATGCTCACAGCCTACGGAGCACCCGACCTATGCGCCTCGCCCAGGGAAGAGCGTCAGCCAACCAGAACAGGCAGCTCATCTCCAGGTTCTGCGACATGAGGCAGGAGGATGAGGGCGGCATTTTGGCCGTGCGCCCCATACGCCGCTGTGGCGGCGCCCACGATGCGGTCCTCAACCAGGTTGCGAACGAATCCCAACTTACAGGCGATGTCTTGTTCCTCGTACGTCGCGTGCGGGGGAATCTTGCGTTGGTCGACGATCTTGGCTGCGGCCACGGCCGAGAACGCTCCCGAGGCGCCTACGGTGTAGCCGACATTGGGAGAAACGGCGGTGGCGTACATGTCCAGAGTCCGGCGGCCGAAGGCACGCTCGACGATGTCGGTCTCTCGCTCGTCGCCTTGCTTCGAGCCGAGCCCGGCAGTGACGAGGACATCGATGTCGGACGGCGTTACTTCGCCGCCCAACATCGCCTCGCCGGTTGCGCGACGTGCGATCTCGACATCGGTCGGAGCAAGGCCGTCACCCATCGGTCCTGCGGTTATCGCCTCGCCGCCGATCTCGGCATAGATGTGCACGCCCCGCTGGGTCGCGAGTTGGCGATCTTCGAGCATCAGCGCCGCCGCGCCCTCGCCCAGGACCATGCCCTGTCTGTTGGCATCGAACGGCCGCTGCGCTCGCGGGTCGTCGGTCGGATCGAGCAGGCCGGAGGACTCGTACGCTTGCCAGACCTCAGGGCGCAGCGGAGCTTCGGCTCCAACAGCAAGGGCGGCGCGGACAACGCCGGAGCGAATCATCTGTGTTGCCAGGACGATCGCGGCGAGGCCGGAGGCCCCGCCCAGGGAGACCGTGAACACGGGTCCGGCGATGTCCAGTCCCAGCGACGCGCCGGAGAGGCCGGAGCCGAGTGCTGCCCATTCCTCGCCGGCCCCTGGATGAGCGATACCGCTGACAGCGCCGACGACGAACGCGTTCTGCTGATTGAACTGGATGCGCGCATCAGATTGCGCCTGGATGGCGGCGTCGAGAGCGAGCTGCGAGGCGCGGTCCATGCGCGAGAGTAGCCAGTCGGGCGCGCCCGATGGTCCACGCCAGGACTCGTCGAGCTGCCCGGCCGCGGCAGGTCGTGGTGGCTCGAACGCGGAAAGTGAAGAGGTGCAGACTTTGCTCTCGCAGAGCGCGGACCAGAAGTCGCCCGCGGTCAGGCCGGCTGCGCTGACGGCGCCGACGCCGGTGATCACGACACGTCGGCGCTCGCCCGAATCCTCAGCTCGCACACCTCGTCCGGGCCCGCCACTGACCATCACGCCGCTCCTTCCTGTCGCGCTCGCCTGGCCGTCATTGTCCACTGAATCGGGTGTTCTGGAACACCTCGGGCGTAGCAAATCATCTTTGCCGAACGCCGGAAACGCTGCTAGGATGACCGCGTTAGCACTCTCCCAGCGAGAGTGCTAAGTGCAGCCTAACGGAGCCTACGGGCTGAGAGACAGCGAAACTCCAGTCGAGTCGAGCCATGCCATCCCAGCAGTTGTCTCAGCGACGGGCCGGCATTCTGCAGCTGGTCGTACAGGATTACATCGAGACGGCGACCCCGGTCGCCTCCCGCCACGTAGTCGAGAAGTACTCGATCCCCGCGTCGCCCGCGACGATCCGCCACGAGATGCACGCCCTGGAGCAGGACGGATACCTGACCCATCCACACACGTCGGCAGGACGGGTACCGTCGAATCGGGGCTATCGACATTTCGTCCAGTCATTGATGGGACATGCCGAGCTAGGTCTGGCGGAGCAAGCGCAAGTCCGCCACCAGTTCTTCCAGGCGGCGCCGTCGGTAGACGAGTGGGTGGAACTCGCCGCGAACGTGCTCGCCCGATCCCTGGGCCTGCTGGTCATCGTCGCGCCACCGCACCCCGAACAACTTCGCGTGCGCCAGCTAGAGCTGATCTCGCTGAACGAACTGCTCGTCCTAATGATCGTCGTGGTCCAGGAAGCACGCATGATCCGCCAGCTGATGCCTCTGCCCCAGCCGATTGAAGTGGATGAGCTTGACGAGTTGGCGACGCGGCTCTCATGGACCCTGCGCGGCCACTCAGCGCCCGACGTTCGCGAGGCAGCCCGCGGGGCGCTCGACTCGACAGAGGTACACCCGGTCCAGCACTTCGTGCTCGAAACACTGGCCCAGGTGCTCGATCGAGACGCTCAGCGGGCGGGCACTCCCTCTATCGCCGGGCTCGGAGGCATGGTCGCGCAGCCGGAGTTTCAACAGGAGCCAGAGCGGTCACTGGAGCTGATTGAACTGGTCGATCAGCACGCTGCTGAAGACCTGATCCCTCCAGCGGTGATCGAAGAGTCGATGCATGCCGGCGAGATGCACGTCCTGATCGGAGACGACTATCCCAACGATCTGCTTCAGGAGTGCTCGCTGGTGCTGGCCCCATATGGCTCGTCGATCGGTGTCGGTGGGGCTCCGGAGATACCCGGTTACGTAGGCATTGTCGGTCCGACGCGAATGAACTACCCGCGCAGCATCGCCGCCGCCAGATTCTATTCTCGCTTGCTCCAGGAGATGATCGACGCTGTCTATGGAGTGCAACGATGAGAGCAGACGGCCAGCCCGCCGAGCAGATTGACGAGGTGGTCGAAGCGGACCTTCAGGACGCTGCTGACGGCTCGATGAACGACCTGGAAGCGCTGCGACAGGAATCCGCGCAGAACCTCGCCGGATGGCAGCGGGCGCAAGCAGACTACGAGAATCTCAAGCGGCGAAGCGCCCAAGAGGTTCGTGATCGAGTCCAGCAGTCGCAGCGGGGCATCTTGCTGGACCTGCTGGACCTGGCGGACGACTTTGAGCGCGCGGAGCGAGAAGCGCCAAACCATGGCTCTGACGGCGATGATCCCTGGCGTCAGGGCGTCGGACTGATTTCACAGAAGCTGCACGCGCTTCTGCTCAGGCAGCAAGTTGCTCGGATTGAGACCATCGATCAGCCGTTCGATCCCGACTTCCATGAGGCCGTTGGGCAACTGCCTGGCCAGCAAAATGAGATTGTCGCCGAGCTGCGCAGCGGCTACACCATCGGACCGCCCAGCAATCCGCGCGTGCTTCGCGCCACGCAGGTGATGGTCGGCGACGGTTCGATACCCACGGCAACAACAGACAGCCCAACAGACGAAGCAGAGCAAGACGAGTAGGAGATCCCTATGCCCGGAAGAGTCATTGGCATCGACCTTGGCACCACCAACTCCGCGGTCGGGGTGATGGAAGGCGGCGAGCCGACCGTGGTTCCCAACGCCGAAGGCAACCGCACCACCCCGTCCGTCGTGGCGTTGACCAAGAACGGCGAGCGCATCGTGGGGACCGCCGCCAAGCGGCAGGCGGTGACCAATCCTGAAGACACGCTGTTCTCGGTCAAGCGACTGATGGGTCGGCGCTACGAAGACCCCAACGTGCAGGGCGCAATTGGCAGGCTGCCGTACACGGTCGAGTCTGCGGAAAACCGCGATGCGCGCGTGCGGATGGGCGACAATCCGTACTCGCCCCCGGAGATCGCGGCCATGATCTTGCAGAAGCTCAAGGCCGATGCCGAGGCCTACCTCGGCGAGACCGTCAACGAAGCGGTGATCACGGTCCCGGCTTACTTCGACGACTCGCAACGCAACGCGACCAAGGACGCCGGCCGGATTGCCGGGCTGAACGTGCTGCGGATCATCAACGAGCCGACCGCCGCCTCACTCGCCTACGGATTGGAGAAAGAGAACGACCACTACATCGCCGTCTACGACTTGGGCGGCGGCACGTTCGATATCTCGATCCTGGAGTTGGGCGAGGGCACATTCCAGGTGCGCTCGACCAACGGCAACACCTTTCTCGGCGGCGACGACTTCGACCAGCGCTTGATGGACTACCTGGTTGACACGTTCCGCAAGGAACAGGCGATCGACCTCTCGCAAGACCGGATGGCGCTGCAGCGGCTCAAGGAAGCGGCCGAGCGAGCCAAGGTGGAACTCTCGACAACGCAGTCCACCGAGATCAACCTGCCCTACATCACCGCCGACGCCTCGGGGCCCAAGCACTTCACTCACACGCTCACGCGAGCGCAGGTCGAGCAACTCGTGCTCGACCTGGTCGAGAGCACGCTTGAGCCCTGCCGCAACGCGCTCGATGACGCTGGGATCTCGCGCGAACAGGTCGACGAAGTCGTTCTCGTTGGCGGACAGACACGAATGCCGCTGGTCCAGCAGAAGGTCCAGCAGTTCTTCGGCAAGGAGCCGCATCGCGGCGTCAACCCGGACGAGGTCGTGGCGCTGGGCGCGGCGATCCAGGCCGGAGTGTTGCGCGGCGAGGTCAAGGACGTGCTGCTGCTCGACGTGACCCCGCTGACCCTCGGCATCGAGACCCTGGGCGGTGTTTCAACACAGTTGATTCCACGCAACACGACGATTCCGACCTCGAAGTCGCAGGTCTTCTCGACTGCTGCCGACAATCAGTCGCAAGTCGAGATCCACGTGCTCCAGGGCGAACGCGAGATGGCGGCGGGCAACAAGTCGCTGGGCAAGTTCATCCTCGACGGCATTTTGCCCGCTCCGCGCGGCATGCCGCAGATTGAAGTCACGTTCGACATCGACGCCAATGGCATCCTCAACGTCGGCGCCCAGGACAAGGGCACGGGCAAAGAGCAACGGATCACGATCCAGGGCTCGTCCGGTCTCTCAGAAGAAGAGATCGCCGCGATGCAGCGTGACGCCGAGGAGCACGCGGAAGAGGACCAGCGACAGCGCGAACTGGTCGAAGTCCGCAACCGTGCCGAGACCACCGCTTACGAAGCGGAAAAGGTCCTCACTGACCAGGAAGACAAGATCGACGACGAGCTGAAGACCGAGATGCAGGGCAAGATCGATGCCTTGCGGGCCAGCCTCGAGTCCGACTCAGCCACAGCGATCCAGTCAGCGCTGGACGATCTGAACACCACCTTGATGAAGGTCGGCGAACGAATCTACGGTCAACAGGAACCGGCCGGAGCCACCGCCGACGCCGCAGGCGCCGCACCGCCTCCGGGCGACGACACCGTCGAAGGCGAGTTCCGCGAGGTCTGATTCGTCACAGCGCGATGGCGACCGATTCACTGGACCGGGCGCTCGGAGTAGAGCGCTACTTCGCGGGCCTTTCCGCTTCTGCCTTCGCCTCCTCCAACAACTCTTGCAAGCGGGGTATCAGCTCGGGTAGCTCGTCATTGACGAGTGACCAGACCTTTTCGTCGTTGACGTTCCCATAGTCGTGGGTGATCCGTTTGCGTACATCGACGAATCCCCGCCACTCGATGTTCGGATGTGCATTGCGGACATGCGCAGGTACCTTGTTTGCCGCCTCTCCGAGGATCTCGAGACAACGCTCAACGGAGTAGCGCACGACGCGTGCGTCGAGATAGGCCGAGAGGCTCAGGCCTGCCGTGAAATCGAGCGCGTAGTTGTACTGGTCGATCATGTCCTGGATGTAGACATCCCAGCGCCTGGGACACGAGCTGTCGGGCATATGGGGCCTCGGATTCAGCGGAACGACGGCGTCAGCCTCGACCCAGGGAAGGTACTCCTTGCGCATCAGGTGACGCTCGACCATATCGACCCGCCGGCCGAAGATGTCGGTGAGATACGACTGCGCCGCATAGCAGCCCCATGATGCCTCGGGCTTCCGGTTGAATGTGACCAGGACGTCGACATCGCTGTCGGCCGTTGCCTCGTCCCGAGCAGTGGATCCAAACAGCGCGAGCTCGCATACACCGAAGCGCTCCCTGAGCACCGGCATATGCTCGCGCAACAGCGCCAGCGACTCTTCCCTGCTGACTACGGGGTCGCCCATGCTGTCGTCTCCAGTTTCAGACTAATCCTCCACAGAGCGCAGGGTGCGTTGCGCGATGTTGTGGGCAAGGCGCGATACCCTAGTCCAAGCACTACTCCTTCGACCGAAACGGCCCCATGGCTCAATCCGACGACTTCTATGAGATTCTTGGCCTCTCGCGGGAGGCATCACAGGACGACATCCGCCGCTCGTTCCGCAAGCTGGCGATGGAGCACCATCCCGACCGCGTCACCGACCCGGCGGAGAAGGAAACTTCTGAGGCCAAGTTCAAGCGCATCGCGGCGGCCTATGAGGTGCTCTCTGACCCGGAGAAGCGCGCCAAGTACGACCAGTACGGCTCGGCCGGCGCATTCGCGCAGGGCACTGGCTTCGAGGGCTTCGACTTTGGCGGGTTCGGCGACATCTTCGACGCATTCTTCGGCGGCCGCCGCGCCGCCGGCCCGATTCGGGGCGGTGATCTGCGCATCCAGATTGAGCTTGATTTCGAAGAGGCGGTCTTCGGCTGCGAGGAGGAGATTCGCGCCTCGCGGCTTGAGCACTGCACGATCTGCGGCGGCTCGGGCGGGGAGCCGGGTACCCAGCGTGTGGCCTGCGAATCCTGCGGCGGCTCGGGCGAGGTGCGGCGCACGCAGAGCAGCGTGTTCGGACGCTTTGTCAACGTGGCGCCATGCGAGCCTTGCGAGGGTGAAGGCACAGTGATCGAGCATCCCTGTACGTCCTGCGGCGGGATCGGTCGCGAGCAGCGCAATCGGCGGCTCAAAGTCAAGATTCCCGCCGGCGTCACCGACGGCGCCCAAATGCGACTCTCGGGCGAAGGAGACGCCGGGTTGCGCGGCGGGCCTGCCGGCAATCTGTACGTCGACATCAGCGTGCGCCAGCACGAGACCTTTATCCGCGACGGGAATGACCTGATTCTGCCGCTGCACCTGAACGTCGCCCAGGCTGCGCTTGGCGACGAGATGAACATTCCAGGAATCGACGGACATGCGCAACCGCTGAATGTCCCGCCAGGGACGCAGCACGGCCACGAGTTTCGCCTGCGTGGTCAGGGCGTCCCGCACCTGCGCGGTCGCGGTCGCGGCGACTTGCGGGTGCACGTCGTGGTCGAAATCCCCACCAAACTGAACGGCAAGCAGCGCGACCTCTTCGAGCAGCTCGCCGAGGAACTGGACGTGCCCTCTGCCGCAGGCGGCGACGACAATGGCGTCTTCTCCCGCATCCGTGGAGCATTCTCCAATTAGCCGCTCCCCGAACCTGCTTCGAGTGGCAATCAGTGTGCCGGCCGCGCAGGTGGAACTCGCCATTGCCGCCTGGGAAGTCGTCGGCGTGTTCAACACCAGCGTCGAGTACTTGCTATGGGAGCCAACCGAGGAGCCATGGCCAGGGCATGACAATCGCAGCGATACAGCGGAGGTTGCCGCCTATCTCAGCGCCGATCAGTGGACCGAGCTGGAACCTCGATTGGCTGCTGCGACCGTCGAGTTGCTGGGCGGTGAACACACAATCCAGACCAGGCGCATGCCCAACCGCGACTGGCGCATGGCCTGGCATGACCACTTCGACCTGGTGCGCATCCCCGCGAAGCGACCACTCATCGTGCGCCCTCCGCATATTGCCTACAAAGCAAAGCCAGGTGAAGTCGTTGTCGATCTCGTGCCCGGTCTCGCCTTCGGCACAGGCCAGCACCAGTCGACGAGACTATGCCTACGGCTGCTGTCCGAGCAGATCCAAGGCGGCGAACGTGTGCTGGATGTCGGAACCGGAAGCGGCATCCTGGCGGTCGCAGCGGCGAAGCTGGGCGCGAAGTCCGTGCTGGCGACGGACATCGATCCACTGGCGGTCGAGGCGGCGCATCATACAGTTCGACAGAATCAGTTGGCTGAACGGGTTGAGGTGTCGGAGGGCTCCGTCCCGTTCGGTGCAAGGTTCGACTTGATCACTGCCAACCTGACTGCCGACATCCTTCAGTTGCTCGCCGCTGACCTCGCAAGCGTGCTCAGGCCGGGCGGGAGGCTCATCGTCAGCGGGCTGATTCACGCGCGCGCCGAAGAGGTTAGTGACGCTCTACGGAATCTCGGGCTGACGCGCAGTCTCACCGAGCGGGAGGATGAGTGGCGCGCGATGCTCTTGACCCGGCTCTAGCTTCTTGCTGAACTCACAGACTCTCGCCCAGGGAGACCAATGTCCAGCGTCGCCTTTCGTCATTGCCGCGGCAAGCGCGGGTATGACGGAGTCTGGGCTGCTCATTCACTTCATGTGAACAGGCCCTAGGAGCACCGTCCGAACACGATGACTCACCAGGCCGGCGATGCGCCGCCGTCGATGTTGATCGCGCAGCCGGTGATGAAACTCGCTGCCTCGGAGGCGAGAAAGACGAGCATGTTGGCCGCCTCCTCGGAGGTGCCGATTCGCTTGACCGGGATGCCCTGACCCACGGCCTCAAGAAACTCGTCGTACGTCGCGTCGGGCATTCGCTGCTGATGGAAACCGCGCCACTGGGCCGACTCGACCGATCCGATGCAGGCTGCGTTGACCAGGATCTGGTCAGCAGCGACTTCCTTGCTCAGCGCCTTGGTCATGGCCAGACCGGCGGCACGGGACGCCGCGGTCGGCATCGAGCCTGCGCCCGGCGTCTTGGATCCGGTGTTCAACAGATTGATGATGCGCCCGCCGCCTCGCTCGCGCATCAGCGGAATGCAGAGCTTGGACAGGCGAATCGCGCCGTAGAGCTTGAGGTCGAGATCGACCGCCCAGGTGTCGATCTCGTGCGCCTCGATCCGACCCGACGATGACTGTCCGGCGTTGTTGATCAGAATGTCGACCCCGCCAAAGCGCTCGACCGCGGCATTGACCAGTCGCTCGCAGTCGGCGTTGGAGGTGACGTCCATTGAAACCGCCACGCACTGACCGCCCGCTGTTGCCACTTCTGCATTGGCTTCATCCAGCGGACCCTGTCGACGCGCTCCAATGACGACAGACGCTCCCTCGCGCGCGAGCACGACCGCTGTCGCCCGGCCGATGCCCTCTGATCCCCCGGTTACAATCGCCACCTTGCCCTGTAGCCCAAGGTCCATGACGCAACATCCAATCTGGTCTGAATCCGGTAGTGTGCGTGTCCCAGCGGAGTCTAGCGCTCGACCGAGAGGGGCTCGGTAGCATGACCCGTCACGACGAAGGCTCGCTCGCCGACGCCGAGCATCATTACAGGGAACCGGCACCCGGGCTGGTTCCGCGCTACTTCCTCGACGATTCGGCCCGGGTTGAGGACGAGAGCATTGTCATCACGAGCGGCAAGGCCAACCGTCTCAAGCGGGTCATGCGGATTCGCCGCGACGACGCGCTGGAACTGGTGCACCCACCAACGGACCGGCTGTACGACGCGTTGGTGACGCGTGTGACTCGCGACGAAGTGATCTGTCGGGTTGTCGCGAGTCGGCCGCGTCGGGTACTGCCGCCGCCACGCATCGTCATCTCTGCCTCGCTGATTCGTCCTCAGCGCTATGACTTCATGATCGAGAAGGCGACGGAATTGGGAATCGACGAGATTCGCCCGGTCTGGTCTCAGCGGGCGCTGATCAAGGGAGACGCCAGCCAACGTCTGCACCGCTGGCGACGACTGGCGACCGAGGCGGCAGAGCAGTGTCGCCGGGAGTACCGACCGTCCATCTATCCGCCGACGGAAGTGATCGAATTGATCCGTGAAGCCCCGACGCCCAACACGCTGCGCTTGCTGGCCTCAGCCCTTGAACCCGACCAACGGATCGCGCCCGTGTTTCAGCGGCGACGGGAGGCGGGACTGCCAGCTCCCGAGTCCGTGCACCTCCTTGTCGGTCCCGAGGGCGGATTCACCTCCGAAGAAGGTGATCTTGCCCGTCTTCATGGTTGGCTACCGATCTCGCTGGGCAATCGACCGTTGCGTGCGGAGACAGCGGCCATCATTGCCATCGCGCTTACCCAGGAAGCCGCGCGAACATAGCGGGTTCGACCGAAGAAGCGGCCAGACAATCCGCGGGACAGTATGCCGTGGGTCGTTTCGCGTGCTTCAGCTCTGCGCGAGATTGGTGGTGCCCAGCGCGTTGCTCGGGCTTAAGTCCTGGAATGGGTCCGGATACTCCAGGAGGCGGATCCAGGGGAGCGGATTGACCGTCACGCCGCGGACGACGACTTCCCAGTGCAGGTGAGGTCCGGTGGCGAGACCGGTAGCCCCCATTCTGGCGATGAGCACGCCCTGCTCGACCACTTGGCCGGACGTCCGCAGCACTTCGGAGAGGTGGTAGTAGCCGGTGAAGATGCCGGCGCCGTGATCGATGATGATTCCATTGCCTCGACGCCGCGTGCGCCCTGCCCAACTGACGATGCCACTGTTGGCCGCCCTGATCGATGAGCCGGTCTCTCCGCCGAAGTCGATGCCGGTGTGGTACTCCGATATCGGTCCGCCATTGAACGACCGTTGCTCGCCGTAGAGCGCAGTGATCTGTCCATCGGCGGGCGGGTCAAACACGCCCAGCCAGTGCAGCTCCTGCGACAGGCCGGCCTGATGGGGACGCCGCTCCTCTTCGTCAGCTCGACGGATGGCTGGGTCGAGCAGCGCGGCGTTAGGCCCATCGATCTGGATGTCGTCCACGGTCCAGTCGAATGCCACCACCTCGATCACCGTCTCCTGCCAGAGCAGTTGCTCGCCGCGCGGCCCCCAGACCGAGACGCCCAGCGCCTGAGGTCCAACCTGCGCGTTGGCGTCTATGCCAAAGAAGCCGACGAATCGATCCTCGCTCCTGAGCAGCGAAAACGTCTGTCCTTGCCACCACAGGGACGCAGCCTCGGCGCCCGGCGCCTCGACCACGATCAGCACGGTCTCTCCCTGCGAAACGGGACTGGGAAGCACGTAGACCAGCGGCTCGGCGATTACTTCGGGAATCGCAGCGTCAACCTGAGCCGGCGCGGTTTGCTGCTCGACCGCCGACGGTTCTGAGACTGCTGGGTCTCTGTCATCGGCGCCGCTATCCGGCGCCGGCGGCGACACCTCGCGGTCGGCTGCAAAAGGGTCAAGGTCGTCTCCGCCGCAAGCGGTGAGCAACACGCCCACTCCGGCGCCAACGAAGGCACGCAACACCGTCCGGCGGCTGAGCCTGACCGGTCCGCTTGCGATTCGCCCAGGATCACTTAACTCCGGCATTTCGACGAAACCACTTTACACATATCAGTTACGCTCTCTAGGAGTGCGATTCAAGCCAGATTGCAGCCCGAGTTGCCATGGTTTCGCGGGCTTGAAGCCGTTCTGACCGAGCCAAGCCGGCCTGCAAGCGGAGAGCATTGCGATGGATGATCCTCGAAAAGTGCTGCTCAGCGTCGTTGCCAATGTTGAGCGCGTGATTCTCGGCAAAACGCCCGAGGTGCGGCAGGCCGTGATTGCCCTCGTGGCCGATGGCCACCTGCTGATCGAGGACGTGCCCGGCACGGGTAAGACGATGTTGGCGCGCGCGCTGGCGATATCGACCGGCTGCACATTCAATCGCATCCAGTTCACGCCCGACCTGTTGCCCTCCGATGTCACCGGTGTCTCGGTCTACAACCAGAAGACGCTGGACTTTGAGTGGCGTCAGGGTCCGATCTACTCGCAGATCGTGCTCGCCGACGAGATCAATCGCGCGACGCCGAAGACTCAATCGGCGTTGTTGGAGGCGATGGAAGAGCGGCAGGTCACCGCTGACGGTGTGACTCGACCATTGCCGCCCCCGTTCATGGTCATGGCAACGCAGAATCCGGTGGAGTACGAAGGCACGTTCCCGCTGCCCGAAGCGCAGCTCGACCGATTCCTGCTGCGCATTCACCTTGGCTACCCCGACGCCAACGACGAGGTTGCAGTGCTGGAGGGACAACAGCAACAGCATCCGATCCAATCGCTTGCGCCGGTCACATCGCCGGAAGAAGTGCGGGAGATTCATCGTGTCGCGCGCGATATCTGGGTCGATCCGCAGCTCAAGCAGTACGCAGTTCAACTCGTCGCAGCAACGCGATCGCACGAAGCGGTCTACCTGGGAGCCTCACCCAGGGGTTCGCTGGCGCTGTTCCGCTGCGCGCAGGCTTCCGCTCTCCTGTTCGGCCGAGACTATGTGATCCCCGATGACATCAAGTCGCTGGCACATGCGGCGCTGGGACACCGAATCATCCTGAGCCCGTCGGCGCAGGTACGCAACCAGGACGCGCGGACCGTAGTCGACGACGTGCTGGATCGAGTTGCGGTGCCGGGCGCCCGAGCGGCATCATGACTCGCGCGACGACCTCCACGACGACCTTCACGACGACCTTCACGACGACTTCTCGGATTCGTACTCTGCAGGTGGAATGCCGTTCGGGATAGGCAGATCGGAGTAAGGATCAGATCGTGCGCGGCCTCGGCGCAGCCATTGCCAATCCCCTCCGTCGCGCGTGGCGTGCGACCTTTGGCACAAGACGCTCGTTGAGCATCGTCGTAACGCTCATGATCGTGGCATTTGCGGTGGGCTTCGCATCGAACTACTGGTTGCCGCTGCGACTGGGATACACGCTGCTGTTTGGTCTGGCGCTGGCCGCCCTGTGGACCTGGTCCTCGGGCCAGGGCGTGCGCGTTCGCATGTCCCGCTCGCGCGACCGTGTACAAGCGGGCGAATCAATCATCGAGCGCTTCGAGGTGATCAACGACTCGGTCATTCCCAAGCTATGGCTGGAGGTGGAGGAACAGTCCGACTTGCCCGGGCACACGGCGCGCTTTGTGACCTCGCTCGGGCGCTCCAACCACCGCAACTGGCGGATTCAGACGACCTGTCATCGACGCGGAGTGTTCAACCTGGGACCGATCACGGTTCGCAGCTCGGACCCGTTCGACATCTTCAATCGCGAACTCCGATTCGGACATCGACGCGGGTTGGTGGTCTATCCGCGAGCGCTCGAGTTGCCTCGCTACTCGGCGCCGCCAGCCAATCTACCCGGCGAGGGAAGGTTCCGCCGTCGCACCCACTACGTCACGCCGAACGCATCCGGAATCCGCGACTACGAAGCCGGCGACTCCGTCAATCGCATCCACTGGAAGAGCAGCTTGCGTACCGGTTCGCTCAAGGTCAAGACTTTTGAGCTCGATCCGGCGTCTCACTTGTGGGTCATCCTTGACCTGTCCAGCCAGGATCACGTTGGTAGCGGCGACGATGCCACGATTGAGACCGCCGTGACCGTCGCCGCCTCGGTGGTCAGGTTGTTCATCAACCAGAGCCGCTCCGTCGGACTGATGATGTTTGGCGATCGACTCGATGTAATCGAGCCAGATCGCGGAACGCAGCATTTCGGCCGAATCCTCGAGTCGCTGGCCGTCGCGCAGCCAATCGGCACGGTGCCGGTTGCGTCGATTCTCTATCAGCAATCAAGACGTTGGGGCCGGCACACGACCGTGATCGTGGTCACTGCATCGACTGATCCTCGCTGGCAGGGCGCCATACGCACATTGACGCAGCGCGGAGTGAAAGTTGCGGTCGCGTTGCTCGATCTCGAGTCCTGGGGCGGCCGCGCCGGCGCGGTCGGCACTGCCGCCGAGCTGCGTGCCCTGGGTGTCCAGGTCAACGTGATTCGCAAGGGGGACTACATTCCCGCGGTGATGGTTGGTCAGGTTCCCGGCGGTCCGGTCAAGGCGGCCGCGCCCTCCGTCTCCGACGTGGCTGGCGTGACCACCAATGGCGCGAACGGCGCTGCGAGCAGAAGCGCCGCGACTGCCAACCTGGAGATGACGGAAATGCACGCCGCCTTGGACGGTGAACCTGTTGAGTCGACATCATCGGCGGACGAAGAGACAGCGGTGCAATGAGCAGGCAACCGCAGTCGGATGAGTCGGACCAGCCGCCGACGTTGCATGCAGAAGCCGAGCGTCGCTTCTTCGCTCGACGTTCATCGGGCGAAACCCTGGTCGTTTCCGGTGAACAGAGACCACTGTCGCTGGCGCAGCGCCTCACTGAAACCACGATCACGTTCGGCATCCTGCTGCTGGTTGCGCTCTCGACCGCGAACAGCATCTACAACGCCAACTGGGTGGCCGACATGCCTGACCTCCGGATTACGGCGGTCGCCGCCGTAGTGCTGGCGATGCTTGTCGGCCGTACGCGGCGGATTCGCGTCAGTCTCGCCATGTTGACCGGCTTTGTCGTCGGTGGGCTGATCGTGATGGCCCAGGTCACGCAGCTCGAGACACTGGGCGGCCAGCCGTTGTTCTGGGACCGATTCACGGACTTTGGGTTCCGTTTCCAGGACTGGTTCACGCAGGCCTTCAGCAGCGGCTTGACCACAGACAACCTGCCATTCGTGTTCTTTACCGATGTCATGGTCTTTGTCGCTTCCTTCCTCGGGGCGTATGCGGTCGCGCGCTGGCGCAACGCCTGGGTGGCGATGATTCTGCTCGGCGCCTTGCTTGCCGTAAACGTCTCCTATCTGTCGGATCGACAGTGGAATCTCTCCTACGGGTTCTTCCTGACCGGGGCGATGCTGCTGCTCATGCGAGCCTCGCTGTTGCGGCGCATCGATCGCTGGCGCTCGGAAGGATCGGCCTATCCAGACTGGATTTCGCTCTCGTTCCTGAGCGCGACCTTCCTCGCGATTGTCCTGTTGTTGACGCTCTCTCGCGTCTTGCCCCGGCCCGACGAATCGCAGGCGCTGGAGGATGCATGGACAGCGATCGCTGAGCCATTCGAAGGCTTGAACGACGACTTCCGCCGACTGTTCAGCGGCATCGACTCCCGCCGCGGGGTGCCGGTGCATTCCTTTGACGACTTCCTCGTCATGCAGGGCGACATCGATCCGGGAGATGCGATCGTGATGCGCGCGGCAGCAACCGAGCCGGGCCTGCTGCGAGGAGCCGCCTACGACGAGTTCACCGGCAGAGGCTGGCGACAGTCGCCTTCTGTCTCCCGCACGGTCCGCGAGCTCGAGCCGATCAGCGGGGCCGAGCCTGCAGATCAGACATCGATTGAGAGCGACGGCGCGATCGTCTCGTCGGAATACCTGGAACGTCGGCCGGTGGCGGCGCAGATCTCCGTAGAGAAATCCCCGGCCGTATTGTTTTCGTTTGGAGCTCCGGTCCTGGCCAACAAGGACACGAGAGTCGACACCCTGGCGTCGGTTGAGTTTGAAGTGAGCTTCGCCGACTCAGGACGCTTTGCCGGCACCGACCTGGAACCCGCGCTCAGCGCCATCGCCGATCGCATCGCGGCCGGCAACGCGGATCCTGAGGACGACATCGAAGCTCCATCGGCCGACGAGGTGGCATCCTATGTCCCGGCCCAGTACACGTTGATTGACGTGAACGTTGACTCCCTCACGGGGATGCCCGTCGGATTGCTGCTGCGCTCCGATCCGGATGAGACCGACGTGCTCTCGTTGCGGCCGCTGCAGCGCAGGGTTCGCGCCGGATTCACCTATCAGATCACGGGCACAGTCTCGGGAGCGAACGAAGAAATCCTGGCTGTCGCCGGGCATGACTATCCGCTGTGGGTAACGGAGACGTTCCTTCAGTTGCCGGACTACGAAGAGGAAGAGATTGGCAACCTGGACGGGTTGCTGAAGAACATCGCCGACAGCTTCGGCCTGGCGCCCGATCCGGAGCGTGAGGACGGCGGCTACAATCCCTACTCAATCGCGGCGGCCATTGAGACGTACCTGAGGTCGGCCCCGGCAGTTGACGAGAACGGTCAGATCGTCCGCGACGAGAATGGCGAGCCGGTCCCGCTCTACCCGCTGACAACGGAGATCGAACTGCCGCCGGCCAAGTCCGACGCGGTCTACTGGTTCTTGTTCGAGAACTGGGAAGACGGTTTGCCGATCGGCGGCTACTATGACTACCACGCATCGTCAATGGCGATTCTGCTTCGCGTGGCGGGCGTACCGGCCCGGATCGCGACCGGCTTTGTGTTGAGCGCGAACAACTTTGACGATCGCACTCAGAACTACATCGTGCGAGGGCATGACTCATACGCTTGGGTCGAGGTGTACTTCCCCGGCTACGGCTGGGTGGATTTCGATCCCACGCCGAGTACATCGGCTGACGAGGCTCTGGCCTCGATCGCCGGCGGCGGCGCAGGGGTGCGGAGAATCGCGGCGCAGAGACTCACCACCCCGCGCTTTGACCTGCGTCCAGGAGCCGGCGGGGCGCCTCTGACCGATGTCGAGTTGACAGACATCCTGGAGTACCTTGCGGCCGGCGCGATTCCCGGTGAGGACGCTCTGCTATCGCAAGGTCCCAGCAACTGGTACTGGTTGGGACCCACGATCGCTGCGGCAGTCGCGGCTGGCGTCTTGCTCCTGATTTGGTTCGCCTGGTGGCTGTCGCTGAGGAGTCTCGAGCCGACCGCGCGGCTTTGGGTCTCGGCCGCTCGGCTTGCCCGTTGGATTGGTGTCCGCGCTGATCCATCAACCACTCCGCAGGAGCATGCGCGAGCGATAGACCGGGTGCTCGGCCTGGGCGACCTGGCTGTCGAACTGGCCGCTCGCTACACCGCAACCCGATTCGGACGCAAGACCTTGAACGAGGATGAGCGGGCCGAGACTGTGGAAATCTGGAAGCGGCTGCGAACCAGCCTGATCCGCTGCGCCCTGCGGATACCCATCAAGCCTGCCGTGAATGAAGCAGAGCTCGATTCGCCCGCCCCAGCCCCGGCAGGCGACTGAGCAAACGTGTCTGCGCCATCGGACCTGCGCAAGAGGTCCCGAGCAAGCAGGCGGATCGCAGCCCCTCCTACCAGTCGAGCTGCCGCTCTGTCAGATCCAGTCTGCCTGCGGCCAGCCGCTCGCCAGGTACGGCTCGCAGCGCGTCTAACACGGCGAGCGCCTGTTCCAGGCTGGCATCCTCGAGCGGCAGCTCGTTGAGCGCCGTGCGCAGCTCCTCGAGCGCCCGTTCGCGACGCTCAGTCAGCGACTCGTCCTCGCCGAACGTTGGCGCAGTTGGCGGCGCGCTAGCGCCCAGACCGGGAAGACCGGCCTCCGAACCACTCGCAGGCAAGTCGCTGGCGCCATCCTGCCCTGCTTCGTCGTCGGAGTCGATGTCGCCCTCCCCACCCTCGGGGATCTGTGACGTTGCAGACCGCTGCGACCCTCCCTCCTGGCCGTCGTCGTCCGCTCGCTGCTCAGGGTCGTCGCTCCGTCTCTCCTGCAGAGAGTCGAGGATTGCGTCAACCATCTCCAGATTGATCTTGGCATCTTGCAACGCGGGCGCTTCCCGCAGCGCCTCAATGAATGCTGACCGCGCGCCGAGCAGATCGTCATTGGCCCAGCGATGATTGCCAACGTGAAACCAGGCTGTCGCGCGGATCGCAGCGCTGTCCGAGCGCAGGGCGGAGAGCGACTCCGTCTCTGCGCGTTCGTACTCTCCGAGTTGGTGGAGAGCGCGGCCGGCATTGAGTTGTAGAAGCGGATCGCTGCTGCCATTGGCGCGACGCGAGAGGCGCTGCGCTTCGCGCCAATCATCGAGCGCTTCGGCGTACTCTCCGGCTTCAAAGTGGACGACGCCCTCCCGATTGGCCTGCTCGATGCCCACGTCTGTGCAGCCGCTGATGACCAACAGCGATCCGACCAGCGCCGTCAGCGAGCCGAGTCCCCACCTGCGACCACTGGTCCAGGACGACCTGGGCGACCAGCCGAACACCCGGGTCGCAGTCGAGGCCAACAGCAGCAGGGCGGCGGCGCCGGCAAGCCACTGAAACTGCTCGACCAGCGCGGTTTCTTCAACCACGAGCTCCCGCGCGAGATCGAATGCGGCAAGATCGGCGTTCATACTCGACATCGCGCCCGGCGAATTGAGCATGATCAGTCGCCCGCCGCCGGCCGCAGCGATCTCGTCCAAACGCTCGACATCGGTTCTGGACACGACTGGTTCTCCACTGCGGGAGTCCGTTTTCAGGGCGCCTGTCTGTGCGAGCGGGATGGTTGCGCCACGCTCGGAGCCGACGCCGACTGCGAAGACACGCAGGCCGAGTTCGCGAGCTGTCGCCGCCGCCGCAACCGCGTCGCCGTCATGCGTCTCTCCATCGCTGACGACAGCGATTGCGCCGTGGGCTTGCTCAGCGCCGTCTTCCAGCGATGCCCGCACGATGGTCGACGATGCCAGGTCGAGCGCGTTGGCAATGTTTGAGCCCGGGCGGACCAGCGCCTCCCCGGGCTGCAACGCCTCCAGTACCGCCAGCGCTGCCTCGTGGTCACGAGTAAGCGGGAAGCGGAGGTAGGCGTCGCCGGCGAAGATGATCAGGCCGACGCGGTCGCCTCGTCGTCCGTCGATCAACCGACGAATCTCTGACTGCGCCGCTTCGAAGCGGCTCACGGGCCCGCCCGATTGCTCGCCGACGTCCCTGGCCGCCATGCTCAGCGAAACATCGAGCGCGACCACGAGCGAGAAGTTGGAGAGTCCGAGCTGTTGCTCGCCCGCACTCCACATCGGCCGAGCCGCTGCAACCGCGATCAGCGTCAGTACCGCCAGAAGCAGCGCACGCGAGAGCATACGACCTGGTCGCACGCCATCGACTTGAGCGCCAACCGCGATGCGATGCAGTCGGCGAGATCGCCAGAGCCACCACCAGGCAACTCCCGCGGCCGGAACCAGCGCAAGCAATGCCAGCAAGGCGGGCGAACCCAGATCCATCAGGGCATCCTCCGCCACCAGGTCGAACGCGCGCTGAGCTCCAACAAGATCACGAGACCTGCCGCCAGCAACAGCCAGGGCGCAAGTTCGCGCGTAGTCAGAAACACCACGTCTCCGACCCGCTCCCGTTCCAAATCGGAGATCGATTGGTAGGCGTCAGCCAGTTCCTCTGCGTCGGTTGCGCGGAAGTAGACGCCGCCGGTTTCGTCGGCCATGTAGACGAGGGTCAACTCGTTCAAGGCAACGCCGATCTGCGTGACCTGAGTGGGCAGACCGATGGTGTAGAGCCGAACGCCGACTGCTCGCGCGACCGCTGCTGCCTGGTTTGGCGAGATGTCGGGCACGTTGTTCTCACCATCAGTGAGCGCCACGACGATTCGCGACGCGGCGTCCGATTCGCGCAGCAGGTCGATCGCCTCCATCGTTGCAATGCCCAGCGCCGTGCCGTCGGGAAGCAATCCGCTGCGCACGGAAACTTCGATCATCTCGTCGATTGCGTCCAGATCCAGCGTCAGGGGACTCAGGACCAGCGCCCGGCGCTGAAACATGACCAATCCAATGCGGTCGGAGCCGCTCGCTTCCCGCTCGGCGACGAAGTCGCGCGCGACACGTCGGGCGGCGTCCATGCGGGTCTCATTGCCCGAGAGCCGCGCCATCGTCATCGAGGAAGACGTGTCCATGACCAACACGATGTCGATACCCTCCGCCGGCCGCACTGCTTCTACAGTCGTTGCTTGCGGCCGCGCGATGGCGAAGATGATCAGGACCAGCGCAACCGCACGCAGGACGCCGAGAAGTGGAAGCGAGCGGAGTCGGCGATTGCCGGGCCCCGCGACGGGAGGCGCGCCGAATAGCTGCGGCAGCCGATATCTCGGTCGAGGCAGCCGCGCTTCCCGCCGCAACAGCCAGATGTAGGGAACTAGCAGCGACAGCAGCGCCAACAGGGCCGGATCGTCCAGTCTCAAGTGGAATCTCCATCCTCCCAGATCGCCTCGGCGAGCTGCAGATAGCCGTGCAATCGCTCGGACGTTGGCTGCTCTCCACCGAACTGCACGCGATCGCAGGCTTCGAGCAGGCGAGTGACTCGCAGCACAACGACTCCCGGCGCCCCCGCGGCAGCCAGCGCCGGACCGATTTCCGATGCGGTCAGGGCACTCGCAGGCAGCGACCAGTCGTTGCTCAGGCGTGTTCGCACCGAGTTGGCGAGCCGGCGGCACTGTTCGGCTGCGTCGAGGTTGTCGTCCATCGCAAACGTGACTCGTTGCCGGGCGACGGGCGTCTGCTCCTCGGACGGTTCTGCGATCGCCGGCGCTCGCGCTCTTCGAAGGGCGAATCTGGCCACGACGAAGCCCAGTCCGATGCCGATGATCGCCACGATCCAGGGGGTGAACGTCCGCCGATCGGCTTCGAGCACATCCGGAGCAGTGTTCGGCCGCGGCTGCGAGTCGTCGATCAACACCGATTCGACGGAGATCAGAACCGGATTGAGTATCACCTCCTCCCGTGTTCCGTCCGCCAGGAGGATCGGGATCGCGGGCAACACGACCTCGAAGGAACCGATCGTGAACGAACGGGTCTGGAACGTTACCAGCGTCTCGGTATCGCTGACGACCGTTATGCGTGGCGTAGACGGCTCCATCTCGCCCAAATCGACCAGCGATCCGTCCATAGCAACTTGCGCGCCGGACTCGTGCAGGATCGAGACTCGTATCGATACAGGATCGCCGACCGAGAGGCCAACAAACGGTTCGACTTCAACTTCCGCGGTCGGGCGTTGTCCGAGTGCAATCGCGCCGCTCAAAACGATCGCTGCCAAGGCAATACTGAAGCGGATCATTGCCGACTCCGGCGTTGGCGGAAGAGTCCAATCAGGACTGGCAGCCAATCGTCGTCGGTGTTGATCAGCACCGCGTCGCAGCCGCAGTGTCGCAGCCGCTGCAACAATCCCTGTTGCTCGGCGCGCAAGGCGAGTTCCTGGCGCTGCGCGGTCTCATCGTCGGCCAGCAGTGTGTCGCCGCGCTCGGATCCTCCCCAGTGGACGATTGACTTCGAGTTGGCGGAGGCGAGATTGACCTCGCGCCGATCACGGATACAGATGGCGACGACGTCGTGTCGGCGAGCAAGTCGGGCCAGCGCCGGTTCCCAGACGTGATCGGGATGAGTCACGATGAAGTCGGAGATCACGATGACCACTCCCCGCTTGCGCATCACTCGACCGAGGTAGCGCAAGGCTCGCGAGAGTTCGGTTCGTCCTCCCGGCGGCAGTGTGAGAAGGTCGCGGAGGATCCGCAGCACGTGACTTGCACCCTTGGCCGGCGGCACCGACATCACGACGTCGGTGGCGAATGCCGCCACTCCGACAAGATCGTCCGCCGCTGCGGCGGCGTATCCCAGGACTCCGGTAATCTCGATCGCCCGGTCGCGGACCGACGGCCCCGAGGCGGCGTAGCCCATCGAGCCGGACACATCGACCAGGAACATGACCGTCTGTTCGCGCTCCTCGACATACCGGCGCACGACAGGCGTGCGCAAGCGAGCGGTTGCCTTCCAGTCGATCGCCCGGACATCGTCGCCCGGGTTGTAGGGCTGCAGCTCGGCGAACTCGATTCCACGACCCCGAAAGGCTGTGCGATACTCCCCCGCCAGCGTCTCCCGCAGGACGCGTCGCGCGCGAATCTCGATCTGGCGTACCTGTTTGCGCACGTCGTCGACCGTGGGCGTTTCCTCGTACACGACAGGCATGGGTGGCGCGATCCACTCGCGGAGACGGTCGAGAGTGGACCTGGATCGCGGCGCTCGGGACATTGCCTGACCTGACCAGCCGGCGTCAGGGCACCGGCAACGCCATGAGCAACTGGGTGATCACGTCGTCCGACGAGACTTCGTCAGCTTCCGCCTCATAGGTCAACACGATCCGATGGCGAAGCGTGTCGAGGGCGACCGCCTTGACATCGTCGGGAGTCGCGTAGTCGCGCCCGGAAAGCCAGGCAAGAGCTCTCGCGGCCATCGCCAGCGCCGTAGTCGCGCGTGGTGAGGCGCCAAACTCCACGTAAGCCGACAATTCCCGAACCATGCGGCCGGGCGACCTCGTCGAACGGACCAGTTGCACAATGTAGTCGCGAAGGCGAGGCTCGACCCGTACATTGGCTACGGCGACGCGAGCCCGAAGCACATCGTCGAGTTCCATGACCGGCCTAACCGCTGCAGCGTCGCCCGCAAGTGTGCGATCCAGAACTTCGCGCTCGTGCAATTCGCCTGGGTAGCTGACGCGAACATTGAGCATGAATCGATCGAGCTGCGCCTCCGGCAGCGGATACGTGCCCTCTTGCTCGATCGGATTCTGAGTGGCCAGGACCAGAAATGGCGAAGGCAAGGAGAAGGTTTCACCGCCGATTGACACCTGGCGCTCCTGCATCGCTTCGAGCAATGCGGACTGCACCTTGGCCGGAGCGCGGTTGATCTCGTCGGCGAGCAACACGTTAGTGAAGATTGGACCTTTGCGGACTTCGAATCGCGACTCTGCTGCGTTGTAGATCTCCGAGCCCGTCAGGTCTGCGGGCAGCAGGTCCGGCGTGAACTGCAAGCGCGTGTAGGAGGCGTGCAGGCAGCTTGCAAGCGTGGAAACGGTCAGGGATTTCGCCAGCCCCGGCACCCCTTCGATCAGGCAGTGCCCGTCGCAAAGCAGAGCGACCAGCAGCCGTGTAACCAGCCCTTCCTGGCCGACGATGACTCGGCCAATCTCCCCTCGCAGTCCGCCAAGGGGTGAGTCATCGAAAATCGCCGTCGCTGGCAACGGTTCAGTTTCGCTCAGCACGATCGGCGGCGCGGGAGCGGGTCGCTCCTCTGTTGGTCCTTCGCCCCTGGCCCATTGCGACACCCCGGAATCCGCCTTCCCTCACCGACAGTTGACGGATGTTCAGTCTATCCACGAACGCGTACCATTCACGGACGGGGCAGCCCCCTCCGTCACTCTGTGACACCTCCCCCGGAGGGGGAGGTTGAATGCCAGACTGGGAGGCGATCATGCGATTCGGGGTCACCGTAGGCAATATGAACGGGTTCAACGACGAATCGGGTCCCAACGCTTGCATCGATGTCGCGCAGGCGGCAGAGGACCTGGGCTTCGACTCGGTCTGGACCAACGACCACATCGTGGTACCAACCGAGATCGAGTCGCGCTATCCCTACAACGATCTGGGCGAGTTCCCAGCGCCCTCGACGATCCAGTGCTTCGACCCGTTGGTCGTGATGTGCGCGCTGGCCGAAGCGACCCAGTCGGTCGAGATCGGCTGCTCGGTGCTCGTCATTCCCTACAGACACCCTGCGGTCACGGCCAAGATGCTGGCCGCCGCCGACCAGATCTCCGGTGGGCGCATCGTGCTGGGCGCCGGC
Source organism: Dehalococcoidia bacterium (assembly GCA_965211635.1). Classification (GTDB taxonomy): domain Bacteria; phylum Chloroflexota; class Dehalococcoidia; order Bin125; family Bin125; genus Bin125. The sequence continues at coordinate 2,160,609 of OZ242948.1, read as the reverse complement.
GTCGGCTGGATGCGCGAAGAGTTTGAAGCGCTCGGTCTTCCCGAGGTCCACTACCGCCGTCGCGGCGCGGTGACCAATGAATATCTGCGGGCGATGCGCGAGATGTGGACCAACCCCGGCCCATGCTCGTTCCACGGCGACTTCGTCGAGTTCCACAACGTCGGCGTCTATCCCAAGCCCGTCCAACGCGACGACGGCGGGACGATCCCGATCGTGATTGGCGGCAACGGGATCAATGCCTGGCGCCGAGCCTCGCGTTACGGCGACGGCTTTCACGCCGCCTTCCAGACGGTTGAGGACATGGCGGTCGAAGTGGACGGCGTGCGCCAGGCCAGCGAACGCGATCGGCGCGATCCCGACGAACTGGAAATCCAGTTGCTGCAAAACATGCGCCCGTCCGAGACAGCGCTGGACGAGGATGAGCGACCGCTGCTGCATGGCTCGCCAGAGCAGATCGCCGCCGACCTGCTCGCCTTCGGCCGAGTCGGCGTGGAACACCTGGTCGCCACGCCGATGATGGTCAGCCCGACCGGAGACACTACGGTCGAGCGAGTCCTCAACAGTATGCAATTCGTGGCCGACGAAATCCTGCCGGCGTTTGCATGATCACAAGACCCGTCATTTCCGCGCTTACCGCGGGTATCTCGCTGAGCGCACTCGAGCGTAGTTGGCCACCACGGCGAGATTGCCGCGACGGAGCGCGGCAATGACGAATCGGAAGGGAACGCGCGATGAAGTTTGGAATCCCGATTGGCAACTTTGGCACTGCCGGCAAGTACGGCGACATCAACGACGTCGTCGACATCGCTGAGCGCGCCGAGTTGCTCGGCTACGACTCGGTCTGGGTGCATGACCACATCTTCATGCCGGCGACGATCAAGTCGCGCTATCCCTACAACGACTCGGGCGTGGCTGGCTTTGCCTACCACCAGGACATCATGGACCCGCTGGCCGTGATGTCGGCCGTGGCGATCCGCACGTCGGAGATCCAGATCGGCACCTCGGTGCTGATCATTCCCTACCGCGACCCGCTTTATCAAGCGCAGGCGATCGCGACCATCGACCAACTCTCTGAGGGACGCGTATTGCTGGGCATCGGCGTGGGCTGGATGGAGGAGGAGTTTGCAGCGCTGGGGTTGAAGGGTGAGCCGTTCACACGCCGCGGCGCGCTGACCGACGAGTGGATGTCGATCGCGATCAGCGCCTGGACGCACGGCGTAAACCGAGAGCCAATCTCGCATGAGGGCCACTTCCGCCAGTTCGACAATCTCGGTGGCATGTCGGCCTGCTTCCAGCAGCCGTACGTGCCCATCTGGGTCGGGGGCAAGGGGCGGATCGCCGCGCGCCGCGTCGCCCGCTACGGCAACGGCTACCACACGATCACCTCGGAGCCCGATCAGATCCGTGAAGAGCTCGCCATCGTCGAGGAAGAGATGGACCAGGCCGGCCGAGACATGGAAGAAATCGAGGTCTCGATGCTCGGCCCACTCGTCCTGCTCGACGGCGACACCGAGTCGGTCAGAGGCTTCCCCGCGGTTGTCGGTGGCTCACGCGATGAGATCGTCGACTCGCTCGGCCAGTACGAAGAGGCCGGCCTCGACCACGCGCTCACCATCCCCGCATACCGCACCCCCAACTGGGACGTCCCACCCGACCAGCAGATGCAGGCCATGGCCGAACTGTCGGAGATGATCGAGGAACTGAGGTAACGCGGTCAGGTGAATCTGAGGACCAGCACCGCAGCAGCCAGCAGGGCCGCCCACAGCGCCGTGAACTTGAACAGCATCGAGTTAACCGCGTCCGTAATGTCGGCGCGGATTGCGGATCGCAGCGTTTCAAGATCACCCTTGGTTGCCACTGGTGAGAACTCTTCCTGAAGCGCGTCGGCAAACTGCTCGGCGCATTCCTCGCCGATGTGCGGTCGGAAGATCTGGAAGAAACGCAGCTCGTTGATGCGGTTGAATGTCGTCATGCCCCAAGTGTATCACGAGGATATCGTCAGGGCTTCACCGGACTTCGTGTCGACCTCGAACGCCGACTTCAGGTCCAGCTCCTTCGCGATCTCGCGCGTCGCCGGGATCACTTCTTCCCCGAACAGTCGCAGCGAGCGCATCGAGTCCTGGTGCGTCATCGCGCCATCGCCGTCCCAGAAGAAAATCTGGCCGGGACGCAGGTATTCGAGCACGTGACGGATCTTGGGGATCACCGTCTTGGGCGTGCCCGTGATGATCGTCATGCGTTGTTTCTGGTCCTCGTAGGAGCCGAAGATGTCCGACGCCTCGGGTTGCTGCTGCTCGCGAGCGGCGAGCGCGGCCTCGGCGGCCGCCGTGCGACCGCGTGATGCGGCGGCGGCGAAGTTCTGGATTGTCGGCAGCACGTTCGTGCGCGAGGTCAGGCCGGGCAGATTCTGCAGGTGCGACTTGACCACGCCCTGGTTGCCCTCGAGGAACGGGTTCGAGGGACCCTGCAGGTAGCGGCGGCCGGCCTCCTCGGCCAGCTCCTCCGTTTCGTCAACGTGGACCTTGAACAGGTAGCCGTGATGCTCCGAGCCGGCCTCGTAGCCGTTCTCGCGTGCAACCTCGTCGTAGTACTCGAACGACTGCTTGGTCGGCTCAAGGTCGGTCGCGAGCATGACGTAGGGGTAACGATGCTCGGCCGTCCACTTGACCGTGTTGCGGCTCATGATGCCGGGAATCCAGATCTGCGGATGTGGATCCTGGATCGGTCGCGACCAGGGATTCACGTAGCGGAAGTTGTAGTGCTCGCCCTCCCAGCGGAAGGGCCCCGGCGTCGACCAGGCCTTGACGACGAAGTCGTGCGCCTCCTGGAAGCGCTCCCAGTTGAACGGCGCTTGGGCATTGTGCGAGACCGACTCGCGGCCGCCGCCGCGCACCCAGCCGGTGACCAGTCTTCCGCCCGAGATCATGTCGATCTGGGCCAGCGTCTCGGCCAACCAGAGCGGGTCCTCCCAGATCGGCAGGATGTTGCCCAGCAAGACAATCTTCGCCTTGCGTGTGATCCGCGCCAGGATTGCCGCCTCGACGTTCATCACCGAGCCCATGCAGAACGGCGTCGAGTGATGCTCGTTGAGCATCAATGCGTCAAAGCCCATCTCCTCCGCATACAGCTTCTCGTCGAGGTAGCGGTGGTAGAGCTCCGAGCCCACGCGAGGGTCATACGCGGAGTTCGAGGCGTCAAGGTCGGTCAGGTCGAGTCCGGTGGCGCCGAAGAACCCCGTCTGCGGGTCCTGGTACGGACGCTCGGTGAAGTAGCCGATCAGCATGGCGAGTTCCTTTGCTTTCGTTGGCAGTATCTGAAATCCAGATCGAGATTGCCACAAACCACGAAGAGCGCTGATGACTCGCAAAGTGCCCGCCTCTCTCCCACGTTGCCCTGTGCTTGACGCGGGGCGCAGTCCTCGAGCATTGACGGCAGCGATACGGGCGCTCTCACCTCCGGTGTCGGCAGACGAACCCGGGCGAATGTGGAAGTTGAGAGGAGCGCCCCTGCCGCAACCGCGCCGGTTGCTCTGGGCTCCGCGTCGCAGCGCGGGGAGTCAGAGACCTGCGTTGGTCTGTCTGGGAGGCATGAAACCCTAGACTGCGTGCCGTGATGGAGGGTTCGCCATGTCCAAGCCAGTCGTGATTGAAGCCGCAATCAACGGGGGAACGCCCAAGACCCGCAACCCGAACTCGCCGCGCTCGGTGGAGGAAATTGCCGCCGACGCCGTCCGCGTCGTCGATGCTGGCGCGGCCATCGTCCACAACCACAACGATGACCAGGTCATCGTGCCCGGAGGCCGGACCACGGCGGGCTGGCACAATCCGCAGCCCTACATCGACGCCTGGCGCGAGGTGCTGTCGCAGCGGCCCGACACGATCCTCTACCCGACGATGGGCTCGGGCGGCCCCGACTCGGAGATCGCAGTGCGCTACTCGCACCTGCCGGCGCTGAACGAGGCCGGGGTGCTGGGACAGGGCCTGATCGATCCCGGCTGCGTCGGACTCGGCCCCGCCGACGAGCACGGCCTGCCCGCGCCGACGGACAACGTCTACATCAACACGTACCGCGACGCGCGCTACATGTTCGAGACCTGCCAACGCATGGGCCGCGGCGCGTCGATCTCGATTTTCGAACCGGGCTTCCTGCGTGTCGTGCTGGCCTACCACGCGCAAGGGCTGGTGCCGCAGGGATCGCTGGTTAAGCTCTACTTCGGCGGCATGGAACGCGGGCTGCTGGGCTTCGGCATGTTCCCCACCGAGCCCTGTCTCAACGCCTATCTCTCGATGCTCGAAGGCACCGGCCTCGAGTGGTCAGTCGCGATCCTCGGCGGCGATTGCATCGGCTCAGGCTTCGCTCGTCTCGCCCTGGAGAAGGGCGGGCACCTGCGCGTCGGCCTCGAGGACTTCTACCAGGGCGACCGAACACCGACGAACACCGAGCTGCTGGAAGAAGCCGTCAGCCTCTGCGACGAAGTCGGCCGGCCGGTGGCCTCGCCGTCGGAAGCGCGTACGCTGCTCGGTCTGCCGCCGACGCCATAGGAGAGGTCCGAGCGATGTATGAAATGAGCGCTGAGACGCTGCGAGACATGCTCGAGCAGCCGACGATTGCGATCCTGGCGACCGTGCGGCGCGACGGCAGTCCCTACACGATCCCACTCTGGTACCTGTGGGAGGGCGAGGTGCCAGACGATGTCGACCCGATTCAGAATCCGCCGACCGGCCATGCCTGGTTCCTGGGCGGCGAGACGAGCACCTGGGTTCGGCACCTGCAGCAGGATCCACGTATGTCGCTCTGTGTCGATGTCGAAGGTCCGCCGGCCCGACACGTCGGCATCGACGGCACAGTGGAAGTCCTGACCGCCGCGGACGCCGACCCCTGGCCGATCATGCGACGGCTCGTGGAGAAGTACGTCGGTCGCGGCGACCCGGACAACGAGCCGGCCGTCGAGCAGTACATGGAGTCGACCCGGTCGATGACCCCGATGCTCTTCAAAGTGACGCCTACCCGGTGGCGCGCGATTGACCTGTCGCAGTTCGAGCCGGCGTAGGCACGAACTGAGTCCTGGGTCACGTGCTGCAGTAGGGGCAGCCCTTGTGGCTGCCCGCGCCCGACGGTCCATGCGTGGATCAAGCCTGCGGTGCCGGCAGGGCAGCCGCAAGAGCTGCTCGTGAATGTCAGTGGGTCGCGGCGCGATTGGTCGAATAGCACCGGAGGCGGAGGGCGTACCCTGCGGAAATGTGACAATGCGCGAAGGAGTGAGCGATGCCCCGGATGCGAGCGGATGCCTGGCGGGAGTTCATGAAGCAGCCGCACAGCGGCGTGCTGGCGACGCTCAGGCAGGACGGGCGGCCGTACACGATTCCGCTCTGGTTCCTCTGGCAGGGCGAGATCGATGACGACGCGCACCCGTTGCGCAAGCCTCCACGCGGACACCTCTGGCTGACCGGCACGCTGAGCCGTGTCTGGTGCCGGCAACTGATGAACGATCCGCGCATGTCCTACTGCATCGAGAACTCGGGTCCGCCCGCGCAGCACGTCGAGATCGACGGCACAGCCGAGGCGATGACACTGCCCGACTTCGACATCTGGCCGATTTCCCGCAAGCTCGCCGAGAAGTATGTCGGCCGCGGCGATCCGGCCAACGACGACGCGGTCGACGCTTTCTTCGCCAACATGCAGACCGAGCCTCGGATGCTGTTCCGTGTGACGCCCGAGGTCTGGCGGGCGATTGACCTCACGGTCTACCGTGGCAAGCGAGCCGATCGGGAGTTCCAGGCGCAGCAGAGCTCTGCGGAGTAGCGGGCATCGAGGTGAGCCTGCGAATCGGGCATCGCGAGGGCGGCGCCAGCGGCGGATTGCTGCAAAACACCGGCTTTCGCCGCGTCTGGGCGGCCGGCGCGATCACGGGCATGGTGCGCTGGCTCGACATGCTGGTGCTCACCCTGTTCGCCCGCGATCTCGCAGAGGCGGCCGGATTCGTCGCGCTCGCCTTTCTCATCCGCATGCTGCCCCGACTGCTGTTCGGTATGTTCGTCGGCGCGATCGCCGACCGTTTCGACCGCAAGAAGATCTGGATCAGCGCGCTGCTGATCCTCTCGGTCATGTACTTCGTCCTCACGGTGTACGTGATGATGTTCGGAATCGACTTCTGGACGCTTCTCGTCTTCGTCTTTATCGCCGGCATCGTCTGGTCGGTCGAGTTCCCCACCCGCCGCGCGATGATCGCCGACGTCGTCGCTCCCCACCAGGTCGGACGCGCGGTCGGATTGGACTGGTCGACCGACTCGATCGTGCGCATTCCTGGACCGCTGATCGGCGCTGGACTGCTGCAGGAACTGGGGGCCGAATGGGCCTATCTGTTCACCGCTTGCGCCTTTATCGCCTCAGCCGCGATCGCCTCCACGCTGAGTTACCAGAAGCCGCTGCGCAGCGGCAGCGCGGAGGGCTTCGGCGAGGTCGCCCGCGAGACCTGGCGCGATATCCGCGACGGCTTCAGTTACATCCGACGCAGCGAGCTGCTGCTGGGCACGCTGATGGTCACGCTCGCCTTCAACCTGCTCTTTCCCGCCTACAACGCGGCCCTGCCCGACATCGGTCAGCAGTTGCTGGGCGTCGACAAGCTGCGCATCGGCGTGCTCGAGGCGCTGGTCGGCGCGGGGTCGTTCGTGAGCGCCCTGGCCATCGCGGGCTGGAGCAGTTGGGGACAGTCGGGACGCATCTACTACGCCGGCACCGCCTGGTTCCTCTGCTGCGTGACCGGGATGGTCCTGTCGCCCTGGTACGAGTTGTCAATGCTGATCTCGTTCTGCATGGGCTTCGGCTTTTCTGCCTTCGCGATCATGCAGACCTCGCTGCTCGTCACCCGCACTCCAGCCGAGATGCGAGGCCGCGTCATGGGCGTGCTCTCGATGGTGATCGGCATGGGTCCCGTGACCGGTCTGCAGGTCTTCTTCATGTTCGAGTGGTTCGGCATCCAGGGAGGCGTGATCTCGGTCGTCATCGAAGCCGCCATCTTCTTGCTCTTGGCGATCCTGATCTGGCCGGTGGTGATCCGCAAGCTGGCTGGGTCCGATCCGCGCACTGCAGCCACCTTTGCGCCACAGCGGGTGCGCTAGCCTCGGGGCTGAACGTGCGTCAGTTCGATCTTCGCTACATTAGTAGCACGCTAGTTCAATGAGAGGTGAACTGAGCATGTCTCAAGATGTCAAACAACAACGACCGGAATGGCCGGAGTATTTCGAACCGCGCGAGCCGGTCTGGATCAAGTGCGAAGATTCCCAGGAACTTGGGCCAACGGAAGTGGCTTGCATTATCGGCTTGGCCGATGGGGATTCACGGCTCGTGTTCGTACAACCACATCACTTTGACTACGAGCGTGGGTTGGTGTTCGGAAAGAAGGCTGCTGCCTGGCCCGACGACACGAGCCAATGGCTCGTTGACATTCAAACAGGAAGGCAGTTTGAGCGCATGTGGATTTCTGACGAGAAGATTGCCCGTGACCGCGCTGTCTAATCGCGACATTAGGGAGTTGCTTCTCTCTGGAGAACTCACGATCACTCCTCATCCGTCGCCGGATGTGATGTCCCCTTCCGCTATCGACCTTACCCTCGGCAGTCGATTCGAGGTTCCTCGTGTTCCTGGCGGTCCCGCGGCGCAAGTACTGATTGACTCTCGCGACTCACAAGCAGCGATGGCGGCCGTGCGAGCGTACTGCGAGGTACAGACAATCGTAGACGGCAGACCATTTCTTCTCGACCCGGGCATGTTCGTGCTGGCGTGGACGCGGGAGCGCGTCTCCCTGCCAAGCTGGCTTGCCGCACGTGTGGAGGGCAGAAGCACCTTGGCTCGGCTTGGGCTTTCCGTTCACCAGACCGCTCCAACGGTCCACGCCACACTCGAAGGCGACTTACAGCTTGAACTTTCCAATGCCGGCCCGTTCTCTCTCCAGCTCTATCCCGGCCAACGAATCTGCCAACTGATTCTGGAAACGACCACCACGCCTTCATCCAGCACGCTGCAGAGTGTGCATCAGTACCAATCAGGCGCTGACCGATGACCACCATGCGCAGGCGGCGGCAGTTCAAGGCGGAGTTGTGGACCACTCGCGGGTCGATGCTGACCGAGTGCTTTGCCATCATCGACATCGAGACGACCCGTAGCGGCGATGTGCGCGAGCGAAGCTGGCGCGGCAAGCTCTCCTCGTTCTCCAATCCCGAACACTCGCTCGGCGGCGTCTATCAGCTCCGACCGCGAGGTGAATCCGGCGAAGGCAGCCGCATCGAGATCATCGACGGCTTCGAGGAGCGGCTCGGCGTCACCTCGGATGAGTACAGCTTTATCGGCTCGGGCGATCCGCCCAGCGCGGGAGAGCGCAAGCGTCGGCGCTGAGGCCGGTAGACGATTACGCTCACTGTCAGACACGACAACGGACAGGACCGACTGACATGGCGACGGCACAGGCGGTGGACGCCTCGGCGGAACTGAGGAAGCAGGTTGAAGCGGCCAGAGCCGCATCGCCGTCGTTGGGGTTGGCCACGCGGACGCAAAAGGACGCCGTGTTGCAACGCGCCGCCGCGTTGCTGCGCGATCGCTCGGCCAAGGTAGTGGCAGCCAACCAGGAAGACGTCGCCGAAGCCAGCGGACACCTGAGCGAGGCGATGATCGACCGCCTCACGCTGACCCCGGAGCGGGTCGAGGCCCTTGCCGTATCGCTGGAGGAGCTCGTCCTGCTCGACGATCCGGTCGGCGAGACGATCGACTGTACGACCACAGACGACGGACTGGAGATCGAGCGTGTTCGCGTCCCGCTGGGCGTGATCGCCTCGGTCTACGAGTCGCGGCCCAACGTGACTATCGACATCGGCGCCATCTGCCTGAAGTCCGGCAACGCCGCCGTGTTGCGCGGCGGCCGCGAAGCGCTGCGCTCGAACCGCATCCTCGCCGACGTGCTCAGCGACGCCCTGGCCGACAATGACCTGCCGGCTGACGCGATCCAACTCGTGCGCTCGACCGACCGCGCCCTGGTCGGCGAACTGCTGGCGATGAACGATCTGATCGACCTGATGGTCCCGCGCGGCGGACAGGCGCTGATCAACCGCGTCCGCAACGAGGCCTCGATGGCGGTCGTCGCCGGAGGAGTCGGCATCTGCCACACGTACATCGACGACGCCGCCGACCTGGAGATGGCGCTCAACGTGGTCGACAACGCCAAGCGCAGGCGTGTGAGTATCTGCAACGCGCTCGACGTGATGCTGGTGCATGAAGCCATCGCCCCTGAGTTCCTGGCGGAGCTGGGCCGCCGCTGGGCAGGTGACGGCCCAACGCCGGTCGAGCTGCGCGCCGATCCGCGCGCGGCCGAACTACTGGCCGGCAGCCGCGCCCGCTTCTCTCCTGCCGGGCCCGATGATTTCGACACCGAGTTCCTTTCGCTGACGGCCGCAGTCGGTGTGGTTGACGATGCCGAGGCGGCGCTGGCGCACATCGCCAAGCATGGCAGCGGACACTCGGAAGCCGTGATCACGTCCGATGAGGAGTTGGGCCGGCGCTTCCTCCGCGAAGTCGACGCGGCCGCGGTTTACGTCAACGCGTCGACCCAGTTCACCGACGGCGGACAGTTCGGCCTCGGCGCGGAGGTCGGCATCTCGACGGGCAAGCTGCACGCGCGCGGCCCGATGGGTCTGCGCGAGCTGACCTCGTACAAGTGGGTGATCCGCGGCGACGGGCATGTTCGCCCACTCTGAACTCAGCGCCGAGAGAGACCGAACGATGCCTGAACGACCCCTGCCCACCAAAGCCGGCGCCGCGATGCGGCGGGCGGCGAACGCGTTCGCCAATAGCCTCGGCGCCGAGCAGCGCGTGAAGACGATCTACGAGTTCATGGATGGCGAACGCATCTTCTGGTACTACCCGCCGACCAATCGTCACGGCTTGCCGCTCCGCGACATGTCGCAGGACCAGCGAGATCTGGCCTACGCATTGATGCGGACGGGGCTGAGCGAGCGCGCCTACGAGCAGGCGACTGGGATCATCGATCTGGAGCTCATTCTCGGCGAGATCGAACGCGCCGCAGGGCGCAAGACGTTCAAACGGAACCCCGAGCTCTACTACTGGACCATCTTCGGCGACCCTTCCGGCGACGAGACTCCCTGGGGTTGGCGCGTCGAGGGACACCACATCTCGTTCAACTACTCGCCCTGGGCCGACGGCCTGCTCTCGCTGACGCCGTTCTTTTTCGGCACGAATCCAGCCGAGGTGAGGCAGGGTCCGCAGGCCGGTCTGCGCATCCTGGATCGGCGCGAGGACCTCGCCTTCGACCTGATGGCCTCGCTGGACGGCGAACAGGTGGAGCGCGCCGTGATCTATCCCGAGGCGCCGTGGGACATCCTCACATTCAACGCTTCCCGCGCCGTCTTGCCCGCGTATGAGGGGCTGGCCGCCCCGGATATGGACGACGATCAACGGGCTCTGCTCGAGCGGCTGGTGAATGTCTATGTCGATCAAGCCCCGCCCGAACTGGCGGAAGAGCGACGCGCCCGCATCACTGCGACCGCTGGGGATGGCATGCACTTTGCCTGGGCCGGACCTGTCCAGAGCGGTGAGCCGCACTACTATCGAATCCACGGCGGCAGCTTCCTGGTCGAGTTCGACAACCGCCAGAACAGCGCCAATCACATCCATTCGGTTTGGCGCGACGTCGAGAACGACTTCGCCAACGACATCCTGGGCGATCACCTGATCTTGTATCACGTGCTCTGAGCTCATAGGGACCACGAGGCGCTGAGCAGATGTTTCACTACGAACGCGAAAGCCGCACGGCGCACTCGGAGTGTTATGTGATTGAGAATGAGGCTGGTTCGCGCGGCCGGATGGACTTGCACTTCGCTCCGCCGCTCGTGTACGCCACGCTGTGCATTCCTGAGTCGTGGACGGAAGAGGACATCCAGGACGTAATCGCCGATGCCGACGATCGTTGGGCGCTGACCGCTGATCCGCTCAGAGACGACCTGATTGTTACCGTCTGGCGTGGTCAGGAAGTCGGCGTGTATTCGCAGGAAGAGGGAGGGGCCGATGACTGAGGAAGAATCCATGGTCAACGACGCGCTCGAAGACCCGCAGGAAGAGGCCGACGCGGCCGACGCGCTGCAGATGCTGTTCGACGGCCACGTCGACGTGATGCTGCCGCCCGAAGAGATCGAAGAGTTTCACGACTTCATCCGCGAAGAGGCGCTGATGCGCCGACGCTTCGCCGTCTCGTTCCGGCTCGAATGTCGCTGTCTGGCCTGGATCGGATACACGCTGGCCAACATCGTGACGCACGAGGACGGGATCGAGTTCAAGGCCAACCCGTTGCAGACCTATGTCCCCGACCATGAGCCGGACGTCGAACATCCCGAGGGCGCAACCGAAGACCCGCCGGAGCAATTCCTCGACTGGCCGATCTGGCCGCTGGAGATCTACCAGGACGAACTCGAAGATGAACTCGAGGACGCTGAAGCGTTTGACGAGGATGGGGAGTGAGCCCGTTCAACGGACGGTTCGCCGCCGTCTTCTTCGACCTCGACGGCACGCTGGTCAGTGAACGCGCAGGCGTGCACGAGGCGAGAACCGCCATCGGCGCTCGATTGGTCGAACTCGGCCTCTATCGCAAGCCCGCTTCGGCCTTCGCCGACACGATCGAGATCGTGATCGGCGGAATCCTGGAGGACAACGACTGGCAGTGGCCGCTCTGGTTGCATTCGGAGGAGTGGCTCAGGCGCAGCCTGGCAGTGGCGGAGATTGACGTCACCGAGACCGAGTTCCGTGAGCTCAACCAGGTCTACCGAGATCAGCGAAGCAGTCGGGCGGAGGCGATCGCCGGTTGGCCGCAGGCGCTCGCTGCGGCCCGAGCCCACGGCCCGGTCGGCCTGATTACCAACTTCAACGACGGCCCAATGCAGCGCCAGAAGATCCGCGGCGCCGGCCTCGAGGGTCAGTTCGACGGCGTCTACATCTCCGGCGAAGTCGGCGTCTGGAAGCCCGAACCAGGCATCTTCGAGTACGCGGCCAACGATCTGGGAGTAGACCCGCGCGATTGCGTCCACATTGGAAACAATGTTCAATCGGATGTCGAGGGAGCGCTCGCCGCTGGGATGGCGGCAGTGCTGGTCGAAGAAGACGACCGGCCGCGTCCCGAGAGGTTGAGCAGCGACGCGGTCTGGTGCGAGGATCTGTCAGGGGTGGCGAGGTGGCTGGGCGGTTAGGCGATGCGAAGACGACCGAGACCGCGAACTCTCAGGATCAGCGACGATTCCGAGGCGAAGCTGGCTGAGCGAGGCATTGAGTTTGCGGACGCCCAGTACGCCATCGATCATCGACCCGTCCTCAACTGGCAACCTCGCCAAGAGCGCCCCCCAGAGGAAGGGCCAGGAATGCGACCCGGGCCTGGGTAATGATCGGCCGGGGACTAGACGAGTTCGTCGTCACCTTTGTACTGGAAGCGCCGGACGTCGAGGGTGTGTCAAAGGTGGTGACCGGCTGGCCGGCATCATGGTCCGAGATAGAACTGTACAATCGGGGATCATGAGCGCAGATACAAGGTCCAGGCATCAGGAGTGGCTAGAAGGGCTCGACCCAAGTACTCGGGCAGAGGTCGAGGCAGAAATCTCTTACTACAAGCCGGACGGAGTATGGGAGTTCGACGAGATCGAACCTGAGGATGACTGGGAGCCATCCGGGCGGATGGGTTTGACGGTGCATTTCTCCAGCGAGGAGATCGCAGTGTTGTCCCGGGCGTTCGGCGCGTCTGTGCAAGCGTTTGAGATCATGCATGACTCGGTGATGGCGCAGGCGCGGGCGGCATTGGAGGAACGAGGCGAATCTGACTCGATTGCAGCAGCCGACTAGCGGGGCGCTCTGCTTACTTCCGCGCGATGGCCCGCGTGGCCGCTGCGACCACCGACTCTGCGGTCAGACCGTACTCCGTGAGCAACGCCGTCCAGGGTCCGGACTGACCGAATCGATCCTCGATCCCGACCTGCTCCATCGGCGTCGGGCAATGCCGAGCCAGCGTGCGCGCCACGGCCGAGCCGAGGCCGCCAATCACGTTGTGCTCCTCGGCGCAGACGATGGCGCCCGTCTCTTCCGCGGCGCGGATGATCGAGGCCTCGTCCAGGGGCTTCAGCGTGGCCGTGTTGAGGACACGGGCGCTCACACCAGCTTGAGCGAGCGCATCAGCGGCGCGCAGCGTCGGCTCGACCATCAGACCGCAAGCGATCAATGTGACATCGCCGCCGCCGCGGAGTTGGTGCGCTTTGCCAAGCTCAAACTTTGAGCCGTCCTGATAGACAACTGGCAGTTTGGGTCGGCCGAGGCGGATGTACCAGGGTTGATCGTCCATGGCCGACTGACGAATCGCGGCATCGGCCTCGACGACATCGCAGGGAACCACCACGTTCACGCCGGGCAGCGAAGTCATCAGCGCCAGGTCCTCGATCGCCTGAGCCGAGGCGCCATCCTCGCCGACCGAGATACCGCCGTGCGAGGCGATCAGCTTGACATTCATTCGCTGCTGGGCGATCTGGACGCGGATCTGGTCGAAGCAGTGCCCGGGCATGAAGACGGCAAAGGATGCGGCGAAGACGGTCCTGCCGGTCGAAGCGAGCCCCGCCGCGATGCTGATCATGTTCGCCTCGGCCGCGCCCACGGTGAACCAGCGCGCGGGATATGCCCCGGCGAGCTTGTTGCCACCGGTCGAGGCGGAGAGGTCAGCGTCCAGCGCGACGACGTCGTAGCCGGCGTCGGCCAGCTTGACCAGGGCTGGCCCATAAGCCTCACGCGTGGCGGCTGGCGGCGGTGCTGCGGTCGTTGTCATGACAGCCCCGCCTCTATCTCTTCCAGCGCCTGAGCGAGCTGCTCATCGGACGGGCCCTTGCCATGCCAACCGGCTGGATTCTCGGCCATGAACGAGACGCCGCGACCCTTGACCGTCTCGCAGACCACGACCTGCGGCGCGTCTGTCCTGGCGCGAGCGCTCAGCAGCGCGTCGCGGACGGCGACGACATCGTGACCATCGACATGCTGAACGCCCCAGCCGAAGGCGGCCCATTTTTCGCCGACCGGATCGATCCGCATGATCTCGTCGCCGGCGCCGTCGTTCTGGAAGTGGTTGCGGTCGAGAACGGCCGTGATGCGATGCAGTCCGAAGTGTGAGGCCGACATGATCGCCTCCCAGTTCTGACCTTCATTCAGCTCACCGTCGCCGACGACGACAAAGACCTGGCCTTCGTCATCCGCCAATCCGCTGAGCTGGTGTCCCAGCGCGACACCGACGGCAAACGACAGTCCCATGCCCAGGGCGCCGCCGGACATCTCAACGCCGGCCGGCCTGTTGCGCACGACATGGCCCTGCAGTTCCGTCCCCAGGGAGCGGAACGATGGGATCAAGTCGGTGCTGAAGTATCCGGCTTCGGCCAGGGTTGCGTAGACAACCGGTGTTGCGTGACCCTTGCTGAGGATCACTCGGTCACGATGTTCCCACTGCGGGTCGGCGGGCTTGTGACGGACGACTCCGCCGAAGTACAGCGCAGCGAAGATCTCGGTCGCCGAGAGCGACCCGCCCGGATGTCCCGACTGGGCGGCGTGGGTCATCTCAACGATGTGCCGACGTATGCGCTTGCACATGTCGAGCAACACGTCTGCGTCGGCTGCTGTCGCGGTTCGCGCATCGGAATGCGGAGCAGGCGAAGTAGTCATGAATCGAGAGTTCTCGCTACTGGATAGACGTTCGGCGAACGCAATCCAATGCTAATGCGGGATCCGGATTGCAGATAGCGGGGACCGTCAAGCGCTGTGGATCAACGCAGACGGGGGAAGGGTTGCTGACACATGCGACTGTTCATAGAGGCCGTCTTGGACGAGTCCGCGCTCGATGCGGCTTGGACAGCGGGCCAGAGGCTCGCGAACGACAGCGCAATCCCTTTGCGCAGCGTTCGATGGGTCAGGCGAGAAGCATTTCACCTCACTCTGCGCTTTCTTGGCGAGCTGGACGAAGACAAAGTCCCGGTAATCTCCCGATCGCTGCGCGCGCTCGAAGGAACCGGCGGATTCGAGCTGAGGCTTGACCGGATGGGCAGTTTCGGTGGTCGACGGCCTCGTGTGCTCTGGATCGGGATTGCTGACGATGATGGTCTGGAGCGGCTGAGATCGCTTCGCGACCAACTGGACAACTCGCTCGCTGCGCTTGGACTCTCACCAGGGGGCGAGGTGTTCCGGCCTCACCTGACCCTGGGTCGAGTACGTCGTGCCGCCTCGCCGGAAGATCTTGCGGCAATCCGAGAGGCGCTACGGGGTGCGGGCCCGCTGCGCATTGGAGCGACTGTAGAACGGGTTGCGTTGGTCCATTCGACCCTGTTGACAGACGGACCGCGCTACCAGCGTGCGGCGACCGCAGACCTGTAGCATTCGGGAGTAGAATCAACACCCGACGGCAGAAACCGAGGGAGTTCGGCGATGCAGAGCAGCCTGATCTCGAAGATTGAGAAGGCCAAGATCTACGCGGAACAGCTTGAGCGGTTCCAGGTCACCTCGCTGCGTTGTGACGTGCGCGGCGACTCGACCACGCACACTGCCGAGCTGGGGCCGGACGGCTGGAACTGCGACTGTTACTTCTTCCAGGACGCCAACACCTGCTCGCACACGATGGCCCTCGAACGAGTGCTCGATCAAATGCTGCCCGAGGCCTATCGCCCCGCCTTCTCCAGCGGGAAGTAGCGCTCCAACACAGCCTCAGATTCGACGAGCTCACTTGATCTACTCCCTTCTCACTGCGGGAATCTGCGGGGATCGAGCTGAGGCCCTGGCAGACAGATGGCGCCGTTCACACCCTCTCCCAGGGTGGCAAGCGAGTAGGCCCAGCCATCGTCCCTGTTGTCATTCCAGGCTCTGCCTGGAATCTCGCTCGGATTCTGCGTTCGCTTGGCGGGGACGAGATTCCTGCCGGTGGCGGGAATGGCAAGGACAAAACTAGAAGGATTTGCAGGAGCTTCCGTAGAGGGGCGGTCGCCCCTACAAGCGCCACGTGCGCGTTATTGCACGCGGCGGAAGACGAGGCAGGCGTTCTGCCCGCCGAAGCCGAACGAGTTCTTGAGCACCGCGTTGACTTCTGCTTCCCGCGCATGGTTGGGCACATAGTCGAGGTCGCAATCGGGATCGGGCGTCGTGTAGTTAATCGTAGGATGCAGCCGGCCGTCCATGATTGACTTGATCGCCGCGATCGATTCCAACCCACCGGCACCCCCAAAGATGTGACCGATCATCGATTTGGTCGAAGAGACCGGGACGTTGCGCGCTGCCTCGCCAAGGGCGATCTTGATGGCCCGGGTTTCCGAGGCATCGTTGAGCGGCGTGGATGTCCCGTGCGCATTGACGTAGTCGATCTCTTCAGGCGCGATGGCGGCATCCTGCATGGCCCAGTTGATAGCGCGAATCGGACCCGCGCCGTCGGCATCCGGCATGACCAGGTGGTGGGCATCGGCCGATGACCCGAAGCCGGCCAACTCCACCTGGTAGTCGACCCCTCGTCGCCGAGCGGACTCCTCCGATTCGAGCACGATGATTCCAGCGCCCTCACCCGGAACGAAGCCGTCGCGATCCGCATCGAATGGACGTGAGGCGGCGCTCGGCTCCTCATTCCGGGTCGTCAGCGCGCGCATCACGGCAAAACCGCCAAGACCAAGCTGGCAGAATCCAGCTTCGCTGCCGCCGGAGATGACAATGTCGGCCAGCCCGTTGCGGATCACGTTGGCAGCGTCGCCCAGCGCCTGGGTGCCGGCCGCGCAGGCAGTGACCACGGTCGTGTTGTAACCAAGCAAGCCGAACTGCATGGCGATGTTGGCGGCTGCCATGTTGGGCAGCACCTTGGGCAGGAACAGCGGGTCGAGTCGCATCCCGCCACGCTCGAACAGCGTGCTCGCAGTGGCCTGGATCTCCGGGTAGCCGCCGGCGCCGTTGCCAAGCACGACACCGATGCGGCTGCGGTCTGCAGAATCGAGATCGAGTTGTGCGTCTTCGATCGCCTCGCGAGCCGCCGCGACCGCGAACTGGGTGAAGCGCGCCATCCTGCGGGCCGATTTTCTGTCAATGAAGTCGCGCGGCTCAAAGTCGCGGATCTCTCCGCCGATCGTGCAGCTAAAGCCCGAGATGTCGAAGTTCTCAATCGGCTTGATCGCGCTCTCCCCGGCCAGCAAACGATCCCACAACAACTCGACCCCAGGGCCGTAGGGCGAAATGGCGCCCATCCCGGTGACGACCACCCTCGGCCGAGCCGAACTCGTGTCTATGGCGGGTCCCAGGTGCTCGGTCTCTGTCATACGGTCGGGTCCTCGGCGCGACGAACGATAGCGGTCTCGGGCGGGGCGCTCAGCAAGCGTCGCGCGTCGGCGGCGAGGGACAGAGAGCCAAGAATCAGGATCAGGTCGTCGCCGCTCGCGCGCTGACCGGCGGCGCTGAGCGCAGCCTGCGGGTTGTCGTGCACGGCAAGTTCTCCACCCCAGTCAGACTCGGAGAACGCATCGGCCACCTGCTGTGGCGGACGAGCCCTGGGATGGTCGGACGTGGTTGCATGGACGCTTGCGCTGCGCGTTTGAATGATGTTGGCCATGTCCTGCAGCGCCTTGTCGCCCAGGACGCCGAAGATCACGTGCAGTTGCTCGTGCGGGAAGTACTCGCGACAGGCATCGAGCGCCCGTTGAACGGACTCGGCATTGTGGGCGCCGTCGATCACCACCCGAGGCGGTCCGGCCGGGCCGTACGACGCAAGCGCCGCGGGCAGTTCAAAGGCTTCCAGCCGTGCCGGCCAGCGCACGGTCGCAAGCCCCTTATGTAACGCTTCCGAGGGAACCGCCACGCTGCCGGCGGCGACAAGCGCGTCAATCGTTGCGACGGCCGTGACGGCGTTGTCGATCTGATGGCGGCCGAGCAACGGCAGCAAATGCATCGAACGCTCTGGTTCTCCCGCACGAGGACTGCGGCGCAGCAACCGAAACCACTGTCCCCAGGATTCGACCCCGGCCGGCTCCCACCCGTAATCGGCGCCGACGTCGATCAGCGGAACCGGTACGTCGTCTGCCGCATTGCGGATAACCTCTGCCGCCTCCGAGTAGCGCTGCGGCGCCAGCACGGTTTGACGGCAGGCCGCGCTGATGATGCCAGCCTTCTCCGATGCGATCTGTGTGATCTTGTCCCCCAGGATGTCGGTGTGCTCGTACGACAACGATGTGATCACGGCAGCATCGGTACGCGAGAAGACGTTTGTGCAGTCGAGTCGGCCGCCGAGGCCGACCTCAACGATCTGCACGTCCACATCATGCGCGTGAAAGGAGTGAAAACTGAGCGCGGTGAGAATCTCAAAGGTGCTGATGTGTCCCGGATCGTCGGCCAGTTCAGCTTCAATCACATGACGAATCTGCTCGCACAGCCCTGCAAACTCCTCCTCCGGTAGCGGGGCGCTCAGGATGCGGATGCGCTCGGTGAACTCGTGCAGATGCGGACTGGTGAACAGGCCGGTACGGAATCCCGCCGCCCGCAGGATCGACTCCAGGATGGCAGCAGTCGAGCCTTTGCCCTTGCTGCCGGCAATGTGAATCGTTGTGCGACCATGCTGCGGGTCGCCGAGGCGGCGCAGGATCGAGCGAATCCGATCGAGCGCAAAGTCTCCCTTCGAGCGACGTGGCCCCGAGCCGCGCTCAAAGTCGGCGAACGACATCAGCCAGTCAACCGCCTGTGCGTAATCGCTGATCGAGGAACCGAGCAGCGGACCGCGACCCTCACGACCTTCAAGTGTCCCCATCGGATTGTCTCCCGCTCTGCTTCCCCCAGCCTGTTTCCGCCATGCTTCCTGATTGTTTCATCGTACGCCACTTGATCAGGCGCTTTCAGGCTGCGACGATCCGCCCAACAGCTACCGCACTATGTCGCGCAACGGATGGAACGGACTTCATGTCTGACCCTGGCGATTCACTGAAGACTCTGGCGGATGTAGTCGCCAAGACCGCACCCGCTGAACTCGTAGCCGACGGCTTTCTCACGCTTGTTAGCGCGATCGCGAGTGGCGCCATACGGGTTGACGGCCTCACCCGCCGCGCCGCTCTCGCCGGTGTGCTCGGCGACACGGGCGAGGTCAACGTCCAGGGGGAAATCGTACAGGTCCTCGACGCCGCCGGCACCGATGCCTTCGTCTCCTCATTGCGCGATTGCGGCGCCGTCGCGGCGCTGGCATGCGAAGAGTTGGAAGAGGCGGTGTTCGTCTCCAACGACGCCGATCACCCGTATCTCGTGCTCTTCGATCCGGTCGACGGCTCTTCCAACATCGATGTCGCCGTCACGATCGGCTCGATCTTCGCCGTCTATCGAAGGACGGACGACGCGCCGGTCACAGAGGAGTCGCTGCTCCGACCCGGACGCGAACAATGCGCGGCCGTGTACGTCGTCTACGGATCGTCCACGGTGCTCGTGGTCGCCACCGAGGGTCGCGTAGACGGCTTCACCCTCGATCCGGCCTCCGGCGAGTTCCTGCACTCGCACGATGACATCAGCATTCCGGACACGTGCGCCGCCTACTCGGTCAACGAGGGCAACCAGGGCAACTGGCATCCCGAGATGCAGGCGGCGGTAGCAGAACTGCGCAACGACTACGGGCTGCGTTATGTAGGCTCGCTGGTGGCCGACTTCCACCGCGATCTGCTCAAGGGCGGCATCTTCCTCTATCCCGGCGACGTGAAGTCGCCGGCCGGCAAGCTGCGCCTGGGCTACGAAGCGAATCCACTCTGTTATGTCGCCGAGCAGGCCGGCGGCGCCGGCTCCACGGGCCGCGAACGCATTCTCGATGTCCAACCGCAGATCCTGCACCAGCGCACGCCGCTGATCGTCGGCAACGCCGAGGTAGTCGAACGCGTCGCAGCGAAACTGGCCGGATAACTTCATACAGGCACGTCGACAAGCAAACCAGTCCGAGAGGCGACTATCGATGAGCAATCAACTGCACGAGACCGCGCGCGCATTGGTCGCGCCGGGACGCGGAATCCTCGCCGCCGACGAATCCGCGCCGACGATCAAGCGACGCTTCGACACGATCGGACTCGAATCGACCGAGACCAACCGTCGCGACTGGCGTCAGCTCCTGTTCACGACCGAGGGCATCGGCGACTGGATCTCCGGCGTGATCCTGTTCGAGGAAACGCTGGGCCAGGATGCCTCCGACGGCCGTTCGCTGGTCGAGGTACTCACCTCCAACGGCGTGATTCCCGGCGTCAAGGTCGACAAGGGCGCCAAGGACCTCGCCGGCTCACCGGCCGAGAAGGTGACCGAGGGCCTCGACGGCATGCGCGAGCGGCTCGACGTCTACCGCGAACAGGGCGCCCGCTTCACCAAGTGGCGCGCGGTCATCGATATCGCCGAAGACCGCCCGACCGACTACTGCCTCGATGTCAACGCCCACGCGCTGGCTCGCTTCGCCGCGCTCTCGCAGGAAGCGGGTCTGGTACCGATCGTCGAGCCGGAAGTGCTGATGGACGGAGGGCACGAGATCGCCGCCTGCGCCGCCGCGACCGAGCGCGCCCTGCGCGCGACGTACGCGGCGCTGGCCACGCAGCAGGTCGACCTCGAGGGCACGCTGCTCAAGCCGAATATGGTGCTCTCGGGCAAGAGCGCAGCGGATCGCGCCGCGGCCGAGGTCGTCGCCTCCGAGACCCTGCGCGTCTTCGCCGACACGGTGCCGTCCTCGGTGCCCGGTTGCGTGTTCCTTTCCGGCGGCCAGTCGGACGAAGAGGCGACCGTCAACCTCAACGCGATCAACCAGGCCGCGGCCGGCTCGTCTTCCGCGCCCTGGGAGCTGAGCTTCTCCTACGGTCGAGGCCTGCAGGCCACCCCGCTCGCGGTCTGGGCCGGCAAGCCGGAGAACGTCCACGCCGCGCAGCAAGCATTCCAGGACCGCGCCCGCATGACCTCCGCCGCCCGCAAGGGCGAGTACGTGCGCTAGCCAGCAAGACCTCCCCCTCTGGGGGAGGTGTCACAAAGTGACGGAAGGAGCCTCCGGCTCCGACGCCCCCTCAGGCGCTGCGCGCCAGCTCCCCCTCCGGGGGAGCCCCAGGAACAGCACATTGCCCCACCGACTTCTGATCGCCACCGGCAACCCCGGCAAGCTGCGCGAGTTCCGCGAGCTGTTCGACGCGCACGTCGATTCGCAATGGGAACTCGTCGCGCCGGCCGATGTCGGGCTCAAGGGTTTCACCGTCGTCGAGGATGGCGATACCTACGCCGAGAACGCCGCGCGAAAGGCGCGCTCGTACGCCAACGCGGCCGGACTGCCGGCGCTGGCCGACGACTCGGGCATCGAAGTGGACGCGCTCGACGGCGCGCCCGGACTCTATAGCGCTCGATATGCTGGAGAGGCAGCGGATGACGCCGCAAATCGCGCCAAGCTGTTGCAGGCATTGGCCAACATCCCAACCGAGCGGCGAGCGGCGCGCTTCCGCTGTGTGATCGCCCTCGCCTTTCCCTACACCACCAATGTGCGGCTGGGCGAGGGCGTGCTTGAAGGAGCGATCGCGATGGACGAGCGCGGTGACCTGGGTTTTGGCTACGACCCGATCTTCGCCCTGCCCGACAGTCGGAGCATGGCCGAACTCGATGTCGCCGAGAAGAACCGGATCTCGCATCGCGCCCTTGCCTTGGCCAACGCCGCCTGGGCGCTCGATACGATGGCGCAGACCCTGAACACTTCGGCTGGACAAAGATGAACCCTGCAGCGGACGCCCCCATCGATCGGCTCGGCCGGCGCTTCGCCGACCTGCGCATCTCTGTCACCGACCGCTGCAACTTTCGCTGTCCCTATTGCATGCCAAAGGAGATCTTTGGCCCCGGCTACGAGTTTCTGCCCCGTTCGGCCATCCTCAGCTTCGAGGAAATCGTCCGTCTGGCCGCAATCTTCGGTCGCATGGGGCTGCGCAAGCTACGCCTGACCGGAGGCGAACCGACCGTCCGCGCCGAACTGCCAACGCTCGTACGGATGCTGCGCGAGTCGCTGCCCGAAATCGACCTGGCTCTGACCACCAACGGCTCACGCCTGGTCGCGCTGTCCAAGGACCTGAAGGCGGCCGGTCTGGACCGTGTGACGGTCAGCCTCGATTCGGTCGACCCCGACGTGTGCCGAGAGATGAACGGAGTCGACTTCCCACCTGAACGGGTGCTGGAGGGGATCGATGCGGCAGCCGCCGCCGGACTCGGTCCGATCAAGATCAACGCCGTGGTCAAGCGCGGCGTCAATGACGACGGCCTCGCCGATATGGCCCGCTACTTCCGCGGCACGGGCCACATCGTCCGCTTCATCGAGTACATGGACGTCGGCGCGACCAACGGCTGGAAGCTGGACGAGGTCGTGCCGGCCCGCGAGATCATCGAGCGGCTGGCGCAGGTCGAGGGCCTGGAGCCGGTCGCCGCCGCCTACGCGGGGGAAGTCGCGCGGCGCTGGCGCTGGACCGACGGCTCGGGCGAGATCGGCGTGATCACCTCGGTCACCGAACCCTTCTGCGGCGACTGCACCCGCGCCCGGCTCTCAGCCGAAGGCTCGCTCTACACGTGTCTCTTCGCCTCCGTAGGCAATGACCTACGCGGACCGATGCGCGACGGGGCCAGCGACGAGGAGTTGTACGAACGCATCGCGGGAATCTGGACCGTGCGCGAGGATCGCTACTCCGAGCTGCGCGCGGCGATGACCGACGACCTGCCGCGCCTGGGCCGAGTGGAGATGTCGCACATTGGCGGCTAAACAGACACCGCAGCAGTCATTGAGCCACGTCGACCCCGAGGGCCGGGCGCGCATGGTTGATGTGGGCGGCAAAGACGTTAGCGAGCGCCGCGCCGTCGCCGAGGGTCGCGTGTTGATGCAGCCTGAAACGCTCGAGCTGATCCGCAACTCGGCGCTCAAGAAGGGCGACGTGCTGACGACCGCTGAGATCGCCGGCGTGATGGCGGCCAAGCGGACCCACGAACTGATCCCGCTCTGCCATCCCTTGATGCTGAATAAGGTGCTGGTCGAACTCAGCCTCGTTGACGAGCCGCCCTCGGTCGCGATCCGCGCCGAGGTCCGCTGCTCGGGCAAGACCGGCGTCGAGATGGAAGCCCTGACAGCCGTGTCAGTCGCGGGACTGACGGTCTACGACATGGCCAAGGCCGTCGATCGAGGCATGCGCATAGACGCCGTCCGTCTCAGAGAGAAAGACGGAGGCCGCTCCGGTTCGCTGCGGCTGGACTGAGCAAGTTACCCGTCCAGGAACAGAACAGATCTACGTCATACCCGCGCCTGCCGCGGGTATCTCGCCGTGTTCGGCACTGAGGTAAGTACGAGAACAGCCAGGTTGCCGCAGCCTGCCCAGCACTAGATGCAGGGGCAAGCGCGGCAGTGACGATCCTCTGGGCGCAGATTGACCAACGAAAACAGGTCCTACCCGCCCGGATTGACCAGCGCCTCAAATCCCTGGTTGCCGCGCAACGAGTCGAAATGGTCGTCGGTCCTCGCCGCTTCGGCGTAACGCGGGTTGAGCTGCGTCGCCTGGCGCAGCGCGGCGATCGCGTTGTCGGCCTGGCCCAGCTTGGCAGCAGCCGAGGCGAGACCGTAGTGGGCCCCGGGCTGGTCAGGCTCAAGCTGCACCGCCGACTGGAATGACTCAAGCGCCTCTTGCGCGCGATCTTCGTAGAGCAGCGTCAGGCCCAGGTTCGTGTGCGCAGCGCCGTCGTCGGGTCGCAGACGCAGTGCGTGTCGGAAGTCGCCTTCCGCCGTGTCGAACTCTCGACCGAACAGTCGCAGCAAACCGCGGTTCACGTAAATGTCCGGATCGTCCGGAGCAAGCTCGATTGCGCGTTCGTAGTCGCTGGCCGCCTCCTCGGTGCGGTCCAGGCGAACCAGCGCATTGGCGCGGTTGTAGTAGGCGGCGGCGGAGTTTGCGTCGAGATCAATCGCTCGGGCGTACTGGTTGACGGCCGCGTCGTAGTTGCCCGCGCCGAAGTAGGCGTTGCCTTCGTCGAGATGCGATGCAGCGCTGCGCTCGACCGGAATCGTCGCGGCCGGCGGCGCGTCCACGTCCGCTGGTCTGGTTGCGATAGGAGCCGCAGGCGCGGGCGGCGGCTCGGGCGCAGCGCTCGGCGGCGCTGGCGGCCGCATCGGTGGCTGAGCCGCAGCCGGCGGCTCGGGCGTCGCTGGCGCTGGTGGAGGGGCTGGCGGGGCAGCCGGAGCCGGCGGCGGCGCAGGTCGAGCGGGCGGCGCTTCCGGCGCCCGCGCCGGCGCGGATGCTGGAGCCGCCGATACCGCTGGAGCTGCCGATACCGCTGGAGCAGGAGGCGGAGCGACGGGCGCGCTTGGCCGCGCAGCGCTCACATCCTCGCCGCCGCTGGCCTGCGCGATCTGTCGCGCCATCAGCTCCGCCTGTTCGCGTCGCGCGCGCTCGGTCCGCAACTGTAACTCGAGGTGATCGATCCGCTCTTCGGTCAGCTCCCGTTCCAGACGCTGCTGTGATTGCAGAGCACGGTAAATCCAGAGGATCGCTGCCCAGGGCAACAGGATGCGCAGGACGGTGGCGATGAATTGCAAGGGAATCTCCTCTGCTCTGCGGTCGCGCCCGTGGTCGGGCAACCGCTCCAGGATCAAGGGTGCTGCTCAGCGAGCAGGGCGCTCACCGCTTCAAGTCCGTTGAGGACCAGCGTCAGCCGGTCCTGGGCAGACACGCCCTCCAGTTCGGCCAGGGTTTCGTCGCGCATCGAGACCGGATCGGTGGCGCCCAGGATCGCAGCCGGTCCCTCGTCGTCAAACGAGAGTTGCAGCTCGCGCAGCGTGCCCTCCTCGGTCACGATCACGCAACCGATGTTCTTGTCGCGCAACCCGTCTGGTTCCACTTCAACGCCCATCGTGAAGAACGCTCCGGGAAACGGCGGAAAAGGACGCAACTCGAGCGCCGCTTCACGCAGCAGCGCCTCGACCTGCTCGGCCGCCGAGCTCAATGCTTCCTCTGCCAGGCGTTGGCGCAGCTCGACGCGCACGGCCCGCTGGGTCGCGGCTGCCTGGTCGGTCTCGGACATCGTTCTCGCTCGACAGACTCACTCGACGGATCTGTGCCGAATACAGCATTTCGGCTCGGTGAAATATGAGTATACGCAGCAACGCCGATCCGAACCGCCTGTCAGGTGACAGCTTCGCCATCTACGGCGCTGTGGCTCAGCGCCCAACTCCAACTCCAACGGTTCAGGATTCGCTGGACGAATAGGTACGATAGTTGGGGGACGGGAGTCGTCAACGGGTTGACGCAGAGGATCAGCGGATGACCGAGCCAACCATTGAGCAGGGCCAGATCTGGAGTTCGCAGCTCCGGATCGCAGGCGGCCGAGCCGTCGAAGACGCTCCTCACGTGGGATTTGCCGAGAAGACTGACCAACTTGGCCGCCTCGTACGGCTCTCGATTCTGGCTGAGCCGGCGACTGAGGGCGCAGAGGCCTTCATCGACCAGTTTGTGCAGCGAATCAGCGAACTCTTCGATCCGGCCGCTCGCTCACTCACCGGGGCGCTCAAACTCGCCGTTGAAGCCGCGCATGAGGAACTGCTCAACTGGAATCGGCAACACTTGCCCGAAGAGCACGCGATGTATGGGCTCTCTTGCCTGATCCAGAGAGCAGACCAACCCGCCGTTCTGGGACAGGCAGGGCCGTCGGTCGCGTTGC
Organism: Dehalococcoidia bacterium; assembly: GCA_965211635.1. Classification (GTDB taxonomy): domain Bacteria; phylum Chloroflexota; class Dehalococcoidia; order Bin125; family Bin125; genus Bin125. The sequence continues at coordinate 2,134,869 of OZ242948.1, read as the reverse complement.
TTGCCGGTGACGCGGGCTTGGCTGACTTGCGACGGCTCGGATTCCACAGCCATCCGGCATCCGCATACATGCAGACCAACGATCCGGTGGCCGCGCCGATCGGCGGTTCCGCGCCGATCTCCCTGGAGTTCGCCGCCTCACCGGCAGCGACTGGCTGGGCGCTGCTGTTCACTTCCAACGCCGCTCCGCTACTCGATCCGGAGGTTCGAGTCACGCTCAGCCGTCTGCAGGTCGAGCAGACCCTGCGTTATCTCTATCCGGCGATATTGCATCTGCGCGATGCCTCGGTGCTGGCGGTTGGCGTGGTCTCGTCGCCGCCGCCGGACAGCGGGCAACTTCAGGCTGATGCAGGCTCGGAGCCGGGCGATCAGCCCGAGGCAGAGCCGCAATCAACGGATCGGAGCACCGGATCAGGTCAGCAGCAGGAGGAAGGCAGGCCCAGCGCTGTCGATCCGGCTCGCCGCGAGACGGATCCAGTCGAGCAGTCGCCGGCCGACATGCAGTCGAAGCCGGAACGTCCCATCCACTCGCCCGTGGCTGCCTTGCCTCAGGTCGAGTTGGCATTCGAGCCGGTGCCAGTAGCCGAACTCGAAGCAGTCGGCTGGCCGGTCAATCCCTTTGCCTTGAGCGGCGTTCAGCAGATCGACAGCGCCCTGCCCCGGGTCGCCTTGCCGGCGCCACGGTTGGGCAGGCCGATCGTCGAACTGGGCCGCTCCCTTCCCTCGCTGTTCGAGCGCAGCAACGACACGCCGCGCGAACGGCCCAGGATTCGGCCCGGAGACCCACCGACACGCGGGGCCACGGCGCGTCGCGTCGGAGTTGTCCTGGCCGGCATGGTCGTTGTGCTGCTGGGAGTCGCGGCTGCGCTTCTGGGACCATCGCTGCTGCAGTCCGACGACGACCAGTTCCGCTCCAGCCTCGAGCGGGCGCGCAACGGACTCGCCGCCTCGGAGCTCGCCGTAACGACCGAGGGTGCGCGGCTCGCGCTCCAGGATGCCTTACGCGATGCGGAAGTTGCGCTTGAGCTCAATCCGCTCGCCGCCGATGCCCTGCAACTGCGCGATGAGATCGAGGCCGTACTGGCAGAACTCAATCTCGTACAGTCGCCGGGCGAGCTTACGCGGCTGTCCGACTTGTCAGGCTTCGGTCCTTCGCTAGCGCTTGGCTCGCTGCAGTTCGGCGGCGGCCGAACGTTCGTCCTCGACGACGCCGGTGGTCGCGTGTTCGCTGTGACGGCCGACGGCGCGGCGCAGGTCGCCTTCCAGGAAGGAGAGCTGCTCGGCCTCGGTAGCCAACTCCGAGCAGGGCGGCCGATTTCGATTGCCTGGCAACCGCGCCAAACCAACGCGGTCGACGGCTTGCCCGCCACCGAAGGTCTGTGGATTCTCGATTCGCACGCACACCTCTTCCGCTGGACGGCCTCGGGCGTTCTGCTCGTGCCGATTCCCGACCTGGTCCGGCTTGGCTCGGTCGACGCAGTGGCCGCAACCGCTGGCAGCATCTATCTGCTCGACCAATCCGGCGGCGCGGTCTGGCGCTTCGCCGTTGAGCGCGCGGAACTGAGTTCGCCTTCGCTATCGGTCGGCCGCACCGACCTGCACAATGCCACCGAACTCCTGGCCAACGTGGGCGAGGAGGGCATCGTCGAGTTCCTCGTCGCCTCCGGCGACGGACGCCTGCGCCGCTTTCGCGGCGACGAGGAACTGCCCCTGGCGATCGAGCTTGAACGCAGTCTGTTGGCGCCCGCTTCGATCTCGATCGGTGCGCAGTCGGGCTTGATCTACGTGGTTGACCGCGGCCACGGTCGAATCGTCGCTATCGGAGCCGAAGGAGGTGTGGTCAGCCAGATCCAGTCTCCGCAGCTGAGCCAAGTGCGCGGCGCCTGGATCGATGAAGCGAGCGGTCAAGTCACGTACGCGTTGCCCGACTCTCTGCTGATCGGGCGTCTGCCTTCCTGGCAGGAATAGCCACACATGGCAGGAATAGCGATACATGGCAGACATTCGGCAACTGTTGGCGCCCGCCGGTGTTGGCGCCCGCCGGTGTTGGCGACTGCCGCAGGCCCGACGATAAGCTGCAGGCTGACTCAAGGTGACTCCGATGGCCAGGTCGCGCCGGAACTTCGGCTCACACTCCGGCGCCCAGCGCCAAGGCCCTCTCGCCCTGGCGGCACCGACGGCCGCCTGATCGAGCTAGGCTGGCGACGCTCAAATCTCGCTCGCTACGGCCAGCGATTCGCAACGGGGTCTGAGAATCGAGGAAGTCTATGAGCTTTCGCGTACTGGCGCTGGAATCATCATGTGATGAGTTTGCCGGCGCGGTAATCGAAGACGGGATCGAGGTCCTCGCCTCGGTCGTCGCCTCACAGGCCGGCATTCACGCCCGCTACGGCGGCGTGGTGCCGGAAGTGGCCGGCCGCGAGCACTTGCGAAACCTGGCCCCCGTGATGCAGGCAACGCTGGAATCGGCCGGTTTGACCTGGGACGAACTCGACGCAATCGCGGTCACGCAAGGACCCGGACTGGGCGGTTCATTGCTGGTCGGCGTCAACGCGGCCAAGGCCGCCGCCTGGGCGCGGGGATTGCCGCTGATCGCGGTCCACCACATCGCCGGTCATCTCTACGCCAACTGGCTGCGACCCGCGCGGGACGAATGGGACGATGCGCCGCCTCCATTCCCGCTGGTCGCGCTGGTCGTCTCCGGAGGCCACACCGAACTCTTCTGGATGCAGGATCACGAGCGGGTCGAGCGGATCGGTCAGACGCGCGACGACGCGGCCGGCGAAGCGTTCGACAAAGTTGGCCGCCTGCTCGGTCTACCCTTCCCGGGCGGCCCCGAGATCGAACGCGCTGCCGGGCAGGCCTCGCCCGATCGGATCGCGGCCGTCGCTCCGTTGCCACGCGCCTGGCTGCCGGGCACGCATGACTTCTCCTTCTCCGGACTCAAGACCGCCGTGCTCAACCGCGTGCGCAAGGCCGAGACTGCTGGAGAGCCAATCGACGTGCCCGCCATGGCGGCGCGATTCCAGGAGTCGGTCACCGATGTCCTTGCCCGCAAGACAGCCCGCGCAGCGGACGAACTGGGCGCCGCCTGCGTGATTGTGGCCGGCGGCGTGGCCGCCAACGGCGCACTGCGTGAGGCGCTTCGCGAGCACTGCGCAGTGCCGCTGCGCGTTCCCCCGCCGCGACTGTGCACCGACAACGCGGCGATGATCGGCGCCGCCGCCTGCTATCGGCGGATCCACGCCGGACTCGACATTGATGTCTTCTCCACCTCCGGCCCGGAGGTCTTTTCGGCCGGCGCCTGAGGCCTGATCGGCGCCCAGGGCCGGTTCGCCTGGGCCAAGAGGCGAACTGCTACCCCGTCATACCCGCACGTGATGCGGGAGCCTGCCCCGCACGTGATGCGGGAGCCTGCCCCGCACGTGATGCGGGGGCAAGCTCGGCAATGACGGCGTTGCGGGGTTGAAGCTGGGTTATCTGGACAGTCCCTTGCGCGAGGAGCCACGCGCGATGCCGGCCAGAGGGCAGATCCGGCAAGCTTGTTGCTGGCAGCGGGACTGATCGAGCTCGAGCAGGGCCTGGCTGTGCGGGTGCCGCCATTTGAACGCGTCGCCCAGCCGACCGCGCAGATCGTCGCTGCGCCGGTATCGCACGGCTGGCAGCTCTCGCCAGCGCTGCCAGGCTCCAGTCAGTGGATAGATGGCGTCCGCCAGCAGTTGCGTCGCGCGAGCGCCGCCGAACACACCAGGGATTCGCAGTCTGTCAACCGCCTCGCGGTAGGGAAGCAGGGCCAGTTCGGCTACTGATTGGTATGGAGTCCAAGCGCCCTGGCTCCAGCGGTCAATCAGGGTGGTCAGGATCTGCGCGACGCCGCGGGGCTTGCCCAGCGCCCCGCGACCGATCCGCCAGCCCTCCGCGTCGATCTGCGGCTGCACGTCCGCCCAACGCGAGGCGGTACGAATCGCATCCGCCGTGCCGGCCAGGGTGCGCGCCGTGTTGTGCGGCTGTCCCAGCGCCAACGCCGTCGCCAGCAACGCGCGCCGATCGCGCTCCGAGCCCGGCCCCTGCGACAGGCTCAACGCCTGCAACTCCAGCGCCTTGCGCTCGAAGCGGCGTGCGGCGATCTGCATGAGACGCGCCTCGACCGCCGCGCCGCCGGCGCGTTGCACGATGTCGACGCAGGGCAGCGGCGCGGCGCCAGACTCCGCTTGCACGGCGTCAGCCGGCGGCAAAACCACGGCCTCCGGAACCTCCCCGTGACGCGGCCCTCCGGTTCGGCCTGCGGACGGACAGGATTCCACGACGTGCAAAATGACGCCGTCGTAGGCCAGGTCTTGATCGTGACCGTGCTGCAGCCAGCCGCTGGGCCGCAGATGCAGTTCGACATCGCCGCGCCGCGCTCTGCCGGCTGGATCGAGGATCTGCGCGCCGCGAAAGTCTGGGCCCGGTCCGTGGTTCCAGCGGCCCGGACTGATGACCCGCATCGGCCCGGGCCCTGCCGCCTCCGCCCCCTGTCCGTCCTCAGCTCCCTGGGTGTCCTCAGCTCCCTGGGTGTCTTGTCCCCCCGGCGCGCCTGGCGCGGCCCGCGCGGGTTGCAACCGGTGAGCACTGGGCCCTGCGCCAAACAGAAACGGGCCGGGCCAGCGGGACTCCGCCCAGCGCCGCTGCAGCGCGGCCTCATCGCTGCCTTGCTCGTCGCCGCGGCGGCGGCCAATGTCATCTTCGCTCATCGATCGCTCAGGACTCTCCATCGTCTTCTTCGCTGGCCCTGCCCTGGTCCGCTTCCGCCTCCGGGTCTCCCGCGGCGAAGGGAAACTGTACGTCCTCCGCCACCCGCGTGAGCAGCCGCGCCGCCGTGCCTCGCGGGCTGTACTCCCCGCGCTCCCACTCGGAAATGGTCTGCTGGCGCGCGTTGAGTTGCTCGGCCAGCGCGCGCTGGCTCAGACCGGCGTGGCGACGCAACCGTCGAATCGCCTCGGCGTCCCAGCGTTCGTCCTGGCGTCGTCGGTCCTCGCTGATACCCATAGCGCCCCTGCTACCCAATCCTACACGATACCGTGTATCGCACTCCGCTGATCTTCCCTGCGTCGCCTCCGGCGTGCCCGAGTCCGCAGATCATTGTTCGTTGCTTTGCTTGAGCGCATTGACGCAGCGCTCGCCTGCGCATACGATGAGGTTTCAACCTATGCCCCAGAACGTCATTGCACCTGCAAGTTGCGCGCTGGAGCGGCCCGGGCGGTCATCATGTGGACGCTCGCGGCCAATCCGTTCGCGCGTCCGTTTGGCGCGTCGCTGCTGATTGTCGACCACCGAATCGTTGAGCCAACGATCCGCTGGTCGAGCAACAACTCGTCGCCCTTGCGCTTTGGCGTTCTGACAGGTCACTCTGACGCTGCCCACGCCTGATGCCTCGGGCTGGAGCCGCAAGACATCGTACGAGGAGGTCCGCTGATGGTATTGGCGCCGATCGGAGACCAGTCCGGGTTCGCTGGAGATGCTCTGCCGAACCGCGAAATCGTCGACTACTCGCGGTTGCCGGAAACCTACCCGTTGCCCAATCTGATCAAGCTGCTGCGCGACTCCTATGACTGGTTCCTTGAGGAGGGACTCAAGGAGCTGCTGGAAGAGATGTCGCCGATCCAGGACTTCACGGGCAACCGCATGGAGCTCTACTTCCGCCACGGCGGCGAAGACGATGGCAGCCCCGGCTACGAGTACATCCCGCCCAAGGAAACCCCGCTCGACTGCCGTCAGAAGGACAAGACCTACCAGGGTGAGTTACGGGTCCGCGTTGGCCTGCGCAACGTCAAGACCGACGAGCGCAAGGAGCAGTGGCTGTACTTCGGCCATCTGCCGCACATGACCGAGACCGGCACGTTCATCATCAACGGCGCCGAGCGCGTTGTCGTTTCGCAACTGGTCCGTTCGCCCGGCGTCTACTTCGGCGCCTCGGTCGATTCCGCTTCGGGACGCACACTCTGCGCGGCCAAGTTGATCCCCTCGCGCGGCGCCTGGCTCGAGTTCGAGTCGTCCAACCGCGATGTGCTCACGGTCAAGGTCGACCGCAAGCGCAAGATCGCCGTGACCACCCTGCTGCGCGCGCTGGACGACTCCGACGACCCGGCCTTCTACGAGAACGGCGACGTGGAGCACGGCAAGAAGCTGGAGCAACTACTTGGCACCGACGAGCGAATCCGGCAGATGCTCGGCGGCATCGACCTCCAGGATTCTCAGCACCAGTTCCTCGACACCACGCTCGAAAAAGAGGCCCCCGGCGTCCCGCCCGAGCAGCGTCACAAGGAATGGGCGATGCTCGAGGTCTACAAGCGTCTGCGCCCCGGCGACCCGCCCACGCTCGAAGCCGCCCGCTCGATGCTCGAGGGACAGTTCTTCAATCCGCGCCGCTACGACCTGGGACGCGTCGGCCGCTACAAGGTCAACAACCGCCTGCGCGGCCTGCACTCCCAGATTGACGAACGCTGCGACCAGTTGGCCCTCGATCGCGACCGCGACGACGCCGACGAGGCAAGGCAGCAGGCCCTCTGGATGCGCGACCTGCTCGCCATCGTCTTTACCCAGGTGGCAATCAACAACGGCATTCAAAGCGACGACGACATTGACCATCTCGGCAACCGCCGCATCCGCGCGGTCGGCGAGCAGCTCCAGAACCAGTTCCGCATCGGCATGGTGCGCATGGAACGCGTGATCCGCGAGCGAATGACAATCATCGATCCCGACCAGGCCGCGCCCTCCGCGCTGGTCAACATCCGCCCGGTCCAGGCCGCCGTCAAGGAGTTCTTCGGCGGTCACCAGCTCTCCCAGTTCATGGACCAGACCAACCCGCTGGCCGAACTGACCCACAAGCGCCGCCTCTCGGCGCTCGGACCCGGCGGGCTGAGCCGCGACCGCGCCGGCTTCGATGTGCGTGATGTGCACTACTCGCACTACGGACGGATCTGCCCGATCGAGACGCCTGAAGGTCCCAACATCGGCTTGATTGGCTCGCTCGCTACCTATGGCGTGTTGAACGACTACGGCTTCATCAAGACGCCTTACCGCATCGTGGTTTCGCAACTGCCGCCCGATCATCCCGACCTGATCGGTCGCGTCCTGACTCAGCCGGTCGAAGGCGATGCCGGCGAGCTGATCGCGGACGAGGGCGACGAGCTCACGCTCGCATTGGCCGAGCGAATCGCGGCGGCCAACGACGCGCCAGTTCAGATCCTGCCCTACGTCTCGGATGACGTGGTCGAACTCACGGCCGACGACGAGGGCGACGCAGTGATCGCCCAGGCCAACGCCCGGCTCGACGCGCGCGGCTACTTCCTCGACGACCGCGTCGAGGGCCGTCTCGGTCGCCGCTTCGAAGAGTTCGCCCGCGAGGACATCCAGTACATGGATGTCTCCCCGCGCCAGATCGTCTCGGTCGCCGCTTCACTGATCCCGTTCCTCGAGCACGACGACGCCAACCGCGCGCTGATGGGCGCCAACATGCAGCGCCAGGCGGTGCCGCTGGTTCGCCCCGAGGCGCCGTTGGTCGGTACCGGCATGGAGCAGCCCGCCGCCCGCGACTCAGGCCAGGTGCTCTCGGCCGAGGCCGACGGCGAAGTGCGGCACGTTACCGCCGAGGCGATCGTGGTCCACTATGACGAACCCGTGCGCGGCGAACAGTTGCATAGCTACTCGCTGCTCAAGTTCCTGCGCTCCAATCAGGGCACCTGCATCAACCAGCGCGCGATCGTCTCTTCCGGCGACCGCATCGCCGCCGGCCAACCGTTGGCCGATTCGTCATCGACCGACCAGGGCCGCCTGGCCTTGGGGCAGAACGTGCTCGCCGCCTTCATGTCCTGGGAGGGCTATAACTTCGAGGACGCCGTGATCGTTTCCGAGCGGCTCGTGCAGAACCACAAATTCACCTCGATCCACATGTCCAAACATGAGGTCGGCGCGCGCGAGACCAAGCTCGGCAACGAAGAAATCACCCGCGACATCCCCAACGTCGCCGACGAGTCACTCGCCCACCTTGACGTAGAGGGAATCGTGCGCATCGGCGCCGAGGTCCGCCCCGGCGACATCCTGGTCGGCAAGATCACGCCCAAGGGCGAGACCGAGCTGACCGCCGAGGAAAAGCTGCTGCGCGCCATCTTCGGCGAGAAGGCGCGCGAGGTCAAAGACACCTCGCTGCGCGTCTCGCACGGAGTGCGCGGCGTCGTCGTCGACGTCCGTGTCTTCAACCGCGACGAGGAAGACGAACTGCCGGCCGGTATGCAGAAACTGGTCCGCGTCACGATCGCTGAGCGGCGCAAGCTGCAGGTGGGCGACAAGATGGCCGGCCGGCACGGCAACAAGGGCGTCATCTCGACCATCCTGCCCGTTGAGGACATGCCACACCTAGAGGACGGCACTCCGATCGACGTGGTGCTTTCGCCGATCGGCGTGCCCTCACGAATGAACCTCGGCCAAATCCTTGAGACTCAGCTCGGCTGGGCAGCCAACGAACTCGGTTTTCGCGCCATCACGCCCGTGTTCGACGGCGCCTCCGAGGAGGAGTTGCAGGACGCGCTGGCTCGCGCCTGGATCGTTCGCGAGGCGCAGGCCGCGCGGGATATGAACGGCAGCGCCGAAGCGGAGCCCCCAGGAGCCGCCGTCGAAGCCGCCGTGCTTGGCGTCGGCATCGACGACCGGACTGCCGAGTGGCTGAAAGAGCGCGGCTACGAACAGGACACGATCCACATCGCCTTCGACCGCAGCGATCGTGAGACCACCGGCGCAGCCAGCCGCATTGCCCTGTCGGAATGGCTGATCAATCACGGCGAAACCCGCGCGGCCCGACACTGGAGCGACGCCACCCTGGCCGAGCACGCCACCCGCGTCGAGCGCGAGCGCCGCGTCTCGCGACCTGTGTTCGGCAAGCAGCGCCTCGTCGACGGGCGGACCGGCGAGCTGATCGATCAGCCGGTCACCACCGGTTACATCTATCTGCTCAAGCTCTCGCACATGGTCGAAGACAAGATTCACGCGCGCTCGACCGGCCCGTACTCGCTGATCACCCAGCAGCCGCTCGGCGGCAAGGCGCAGTTCGGCGGCCAGCGCTTCGGCGAAATGGAAGTCTGGGCGCTGGAAGCCTATGGCGCGGCGAACATCCTCCAGGAGCTGTTGACCGTCAAGTCCGACGACATCGTCGGTCGGGTCAAGGCCTATGAGGCAATCGTCAAGGGCGAGCCGGTCGTCGATGCGGCGATGCCGGAGTCCTTCCGCGTGCTGCTCCGCGAGCTGCAAAGCCTGGGCCTGCACGTCGAGGTCCGCAACCAGGAAGACGAAGCGATGGTGCTTGAAGTGCCCAGCCGCGACGACATGCCGCAACTGGGCGTCAACCTGTCCGGATTCGAAGGAGAGGACGTGAGCGGTGCTTGAAACACGCAGCACGGAGACGATGCAAATCACCCTGGCTTCGCCGGAGAAAATCCGCGACTGGTCCTACGGTGAAGTGCTGAAGCCGGAGACGATCAACTACCGCACCCTCAAGCCGGAAAAGGACGGGCTCTTCTGCGAGAAGATCTTCGGTCCGCAGAAGGACTTCGAGTGCGCCTGCGGCAAGTTCAAGCGGGTCCGCTACAAGGGCGTGATCTGCGACAAGTGCGGCGTCGAAGTGACCCGCTCCAAGGTGCGCCGCGAGCGCATGGGTCACGTCGAGTTGGCCGCCCCTGTCTCCCACATCTGGTTCGTCAAGGGCACCCCCAGCCGAGTCGCCCTGCTCCTCGACCTGTCGCCGCGCAAGCTCGAGAAGGTCGTCTACTTCGCCCAGTACATCATCACCCAGGTGAACCAAGAAGAGAAGCAGAAGGCGATCGAATACCTGCGGATGGATGCCGAGGACGCGCTTGAGGACCACCGCGAGAAACTGATCGAGACCCTGGAGAAACTGGCCCAGGCGCGAGAGCGGCTGTTCGCCGAGATCGATCTGCGCACCGAGGCCGACACCGCCGAGGTCAAGGAACGCATCCGCGCAGTCGTCAAAGGACTGCGCGACGACGCGGCCGCGATCGTCGAGACGATTGCCGAGTTCGACGGCAAGAAGGCTCGTCGCAACCTCAAGCTCGGCGATGATGTCTTCGCCAAGCGCGGAGATCCGATCATCTCCGAAGTGATGAGCAAGGACCTGGAGGTCCAGCTTGCTGCGGCCGTTGCCAGGCATCAGGCGATCGGCGACGAGGAGATCGCCCAGATCAACGCGCTTGCCGAAGCAGACAAGAAGGAAGTCGAAGAGAACGTTGCGCAGCAGGAGGAGCGCCTGCGCGAGCAACTCGATAACGCCGAGCAAAAGGCTCAGGAGGAACTCGAGAGGCTGATTCGCGAGGACCTCGACCCGCTCGTTGACCCGGTCACGACCGGCAACTTCGACGCCGCGATCCTGACCGAACAGCACGCCGAGTCACTGATGGAGAAGTACCCCGGCGTGGTGCGCTGCGAGATGGGCGCCGAAGCGATCCTCTCGCTGGTCTCGCGCATGGATCTCGACGCCACCGCCGAGCAGCTCAAGGTCGAAGTCCAGACCAAGGCCGGCCAACGGCGCAAGAAGGCGATGAAGCGACTCAAGGTCGTTGACGGTCTGCGCAAGTCGACCAACTCGCCTCAGTGGATGTTCTTCCGCGCCCTGCCCGTGCTCCCGCCCGACCTGCGCCCCATGGTGCAACTCGACGGTGGCCGTTTCGCCACCTCGGACCTCAACGACCTCTACCGCCGCGTGATCAACCGCAACAATCGACTCAAGCGGCTGATCGAGCTCGGCGCGCCTGAAATCATCGTCCGCAACGAGAAGCGGATGCTGCAGGAGGCGGTCGACTCGTTGATCGACAACGGTCGCCGCGGTCGTCCGGTCACCGGATCGGGCAGCCATCGGCTGAAGTCGCTCTCCGACATGCTCAAGGGCAAGCAGGGTCGCTTCCGTCAGAATCTGCTGGGCAAGCGGGTCGACTATGCCGGTCGCTCGGTCATCGTTGTCGGCCCCGAGCTCAAATTGCACCAGTGCGGCCTGCCCCGACGGATGGCGCTCGAGCTGTTCAAGCCGTTCCTCATGTACGCGCTGGTCAAAGAGGAACGAGCGGCCAACATCAAGTCGGCCAAGCGCATGGTCGAGCGCGGCCACGACGACGTCTGGGAAGTGCTCGAGAGCGTCGTCAAGCAGCGGCCGGTCTTGCTCAACCGGGCGCCCACGTTGCACCGCCTCGGCATCCAGGCATTCGAGCCGGTTCTGGTTGATGGTTCCGCGATCCAGATTCACCCGTTGGTCTGCTCAGCCTTCAATGCCGACTTCGACGGCGACCAGATGGCTGTCCACGTGCCGCTCAGTCACGAGTCGGTGACCGAGGCGCGGCAGGTCATGCTTTCGACCAAGAACCTGCTCCTACCCTCAAACGGAGAGCCGACCGTGGCCCCGACGCTGGACATGGTGATCGGTTGCTACTATCTGACGCTGGAGCCGGAAGCGGCTCCGGGCGCGCATCAGAACGGCGCAGATGCCGACGCCGCCGGCGCACACCAGCCCAGAAGCTTCCCCTCGTTCGAAGATGTCCGACTGCACTACGAGCTTCACGCCGTCGGCCTGCACGAGCGGATTCTCGCGCGTGACGCCAAACGCACCGATGGCGAACTGGTTGAGACCACCGTCGGACGCGTGATCTTCGACTCAGTCATCCCCGATGCGATCCCCTTCGAGGAGATCAACCACGAACTGGCCAAGAAGTCGCTCAAGGAGTTGATCACCGTGTGCCACCGACTGCTCGGTCCCGAGGAGACCGCGCTGATGGCCGACCGCATCAAGTCGATCGGCTTCCGCTATGCCACGCAGTCCGGCACCACCATGGCGATCGACGAGCTTCGCGCTCCAGACGCCAAAGTCACATTCTTGCAGGACGCAGAGAAGCAAGTCGAGGCGATCCGCGACGACTACGGTCTCGGCTTGATGACCGAGGAAGAGCGTTACGCCGCGACCGTCAATGTCTGGCAGACCGTCACGCAACAGGTCAAGGACAAGATCGACGAGCAACTCAACGAACCTGGATCCTTGCGGCTGATGGTCACTTCGGGAGCCAAAGGCAACCTAGCCCAGGTAACCCAGATGGCCGGCCTGCGCGGTCTCATGTCGGACCCGTCCGGACGGATCATCGAGTTGCCGATTCGCTCCTCGTTCCGTGAGGGCCTTTCGGTGCTCGAGTACTTCATCTCGACTCACGGGGCCCGCAAGGGTCTGGCCGACACCGCCCTGCGCACCGCCGACTCGGGTTACCTCACCCGCCGCCTGATCGATGTCTCCCAGGATGTGATCGTGCGAGTGCCTGACTGTACCGCTGAAGGCGACATGATCCCCGGCATCACGATCGAGGACCGCAGTGAGGACAGCGAGCGAGTGATCACCAAGTTCCGCGAGAGCGTGATGGGTCGCTACACGGCTGCCCCCGTCTATGACCCATCCGACCCCTCGCAGATCTTGCTTGCCGCAAACGAACTGCTCGACGAGCCCACCGTCGAGAACCTGGTCATGAACCACGACGTCAAGTCGTTCCACGTTCGTTCACCTATGGTCTGTCGCGAGCAGAGCGGCTTGTGCCAGCGCTGCTACGGCCAGTCCCTGGCAACGGGCGATCTTGTCGAACTCGGCGCCGCCGTGGGAATCATCGCGGCGCAGAGCATCGGCGAGCCCGGTACACAGCTCACCATGCGTACCTTCCACACCGGTGGCATCGCCGGCGTCTCCGACATCACATCCGGCCTGCCGCGCGTGGTCGAGCTGTTTGAGGCTCGTTCGCCCAAGGGGCAGGCGCTAATCGCCGAGATCGACGGCCGCGTTGACGTGCTCACCGACGGTGAGTTGCGGCGCCTGCGCCTGACAGCCGAGGAAGTTCACCGCGACGAATACCAGCTTCCGATCAAGACTCGCGTCCTGGTCAAGGACGGAGAAGAAGTCGAAGCAGGTCACCTGCTTGCCCGCAAGCCGCAATCAAGTGAAGAGGAAGAAGACCCGGAGGCGCGACAGATCCGCGCCCGCGTTGGTGGACGCGTTAGCCGGCGCCGAGGATCACGGTTGCTCACGATCTCCTACGAGACCAGCGACACTCGCGAGTACGAGCTGCCCGCCACCGCGCGCTTGCGCGTCGCCGACGGCGCCGAGGTCGAGGCCGGTCAGCCGCTCACTGAGGGTCCGCTCGACCCGCAGGACATGCTGCGCATCCTCGGCGAAGGCGCGGTTCACCGCTACCTCGTCACCGAGGTGCAGGATGTCTACCGTTCGCAGGGCGTCGACATTCACGACAAGCACATCGAGGTGATCGTTCGCCAGATGCTGCGCAAGGTGGAGATCGACGACCCGGGCGACTCGGATGAGTGGCTCGCGGGCGACTTCATCGACCGCCACAAGTACGAGCAGCTCAATCGGATGCTCGCAGCCGAGGGCAAGCTGCAGGCAACGGCAAAATCCCTGCTGCTAGGCGTGACCAAGGCCTCGCTGCAGCAGGACAGTTGGCTCGCGGCGGCCTCCTTCCAGGAGACCACGCGCGTGCTGACCGAGGCCGCGATCAACGGTCAGATTGATGAGCTCACGGGACTCAAGGAAAACGTGATCATCGGCAAGATGATTCCGGCCCGAGCCAAGATCGAGGTTCCGCCGCTGCCGGCCCCCGAGCCGCTGCCGTTGGCCGCCGGCTTGCCCGGCGCCAGCTCGACCGGCATCTACAACGGCGACGATGACGAACTCGGCGAGTTTGGATTTGGCTACGAAGACGAGGACGAGATCGACGCAATCGGCGTCTCGGCCAGCGGCTTCGACGAGGAGGGCGGCTACATCGCCGTTCCCGACGAGTAGTCCGAGAGCGCAACCCCGCTTCCCCCTTTGGGGGAAGCTTCCGCGTAGCGGGTGAGGGGGGTCCCGTCGCCATTGGGCCGAGACACGCCCCTCTGCCCCGCGTCAAGTGCGGGGCAGTCGTTGGACATCTCCTACCGCATTGCGGGAGGAGAAGGGAGGTTGAGCACATGCAGGGAGCTGACATTCCATGACCTCCGTCCGCGACTATCGCCTCTACCCCGCAATCCAGGCCCAACCCTCCGAGTGCGCCAAGGTGCTGAGCAGCGCCCAGCCGTTCGAACTCGCAGCCGAGACGCTCTCAGAAGCGACCCGCGTCTGGACCGTCGGCATCGGCACCTCGTTTAACGCCGCCAACGCCGCGAGCTGGATGCTGCGCGCCGCCGGCCTCGAAGCGCGCCCGCTGACCAGCTTCGAGTTCGCCGCCTGGCCGACCGTCTCCGACGGCGACGCCGTGCTGCTCTTTGCCCACACCGGCCGCAAGACCTGGAGCGGTAACTCGCTGGCGCTTTGCATCGAGCGCGGCATTCCGGTAGTCCTGATCACCAAGATCGAGACGGGATTCGACATCGAGTCCTTCCCCGACCACGTCACCGTCCTGCACACCACGACGCAGGACCCCTCCTCGATGTACACCGTCTCGCACACGACCGCGATGACGGCGGCGGCAATGATCGCCGACCTCGTCTCGCCCGGTTCCATCGGGGACACGGCCGAGATTCCTTCAGCGTTGGCGTCAGCGCTCGCGCTGGAGGACGAGATCGCGGAGCTGGCTGGCGAGTGGTCGGACGGCGCGCTGATCGCCCTCGGCGCAGGGCCGATGCTGGCCGCCGCCGAGGAGGCGCACATCAAGATCGCCGAGGCCTCGCGCCGTCAGATCCGGCACCAGGAACCGGAGTCCTTCCTCCACGGACCGGCCATCCAACTGCTCGATTCCAACAGAATCCTCGGCTTCGCCGCCAATGACCAATCGGCCGAGCGTTCCCGCGCCATCACCCAGCTGACGATGGACATGGGCTGCTCGGCCGCCTGGGTCGCGCCCCGCAGCGTGCCCGCGCCGGAGTCGGCCAGACATCTCGCCCTCGCCGAGCTGCCGCCAGAGCTGCTCGGCATCCCCGCCGTCGCGCCCGCCCAACTCCTGGCCGCCCACCTCGCCGCCAACGACGACATCAACGCCGACGACTTCCGCACCGATGTCCCCGAGTTCCGCGAGGCGCTGTCGAAGCTGAGTCTCTAATCTGTTGCATCGTTTTGTCAGGTAAGCCGGAGCGAATGGGCCCGTTCAGCAGTCCGCGCGAACGACGGCTCTGGCTCTGGGCGCTCGCGGTCGTCGCACTGATCTTCGCCTCCCTTGGCTTCAGCGGCAGAATCGTTGACCTGCTTAGCGACGACACTGCAGGGGCGGTCGCGTTCAGCCTGGCCCTGCTGCTCGTCGCCGCGACTGTCCTGACTGAAGGCCTGCAGTCGAGACCCGCACGAGCCGAAGTCGCCGTGGCATTCGGAATCGCGGCTGTCGTCTTGATGATGTTGCTGCGGCTGACGCTTGCCGAGCGCACCCACCTGATCGAGTACGGCGTGCTGGCAGTGTTCATCCATGCGGCGCTGTCGGAACGAGCTGCGCAGGGCCGCCACGTTCGCCTGCCGGCAGCCTTGGCCATCGTGGCTGCGGCGACGATCGGCGTGATTGACGAGGTGATTCAGCTCGCGCTGCCGCACCGGGTGTTCGATCCCGTCGACATGCTGTTTAACACGCTTGCGGCAGGTTCGTCAGTCGCCGCCGGCCTGGTCCTCGCCAGAGTGCGGCGCGGCGTGCGCGTATGAGCGCCTAGCCCAATGCACCGATCCGCGACTCCAGGTCTGTCTGCTGCCGTTGCAACTCGGCGGCCAGCTCCTCCGCCTGCTTGACCACTTCGGCCGGAGCTTTTGATCGGAAACCCTCGTTGGCCAGCTTCGCCTCCGCGCCGCGCAAACGCTTGACGATGCCTTCGAGGTCCTTATTCAGTCGGGCGCGCTCCTGCTCCAGATCGACAAGTCCGCCGAGCGGCAGAATCACTTCGGCTGCGGGCAAGACCGCAGACGCAATCTGCTCCGTCGGCGCCTCTTCACGATTCGAGACGATGGTCAGCGGGCGCGCTCTCGAGAGGACCTCAACGATCGGCGCCGAGGCGCTGACCGCATTGGCGACCTCAATCCGCGGAAGGACGTACGCCTCCGCCCACTGTCCGGCCTGGACGCGGTAATCGGCGCGCACCTGGCGCACGGCCGTGACGATCTCCTGCACCGCGCTAAAGGCCGCTTCCGCCTCAAGGTCCCTCTCCCGGTCACCGGGCTGCGGATAGCGAGCTCCGATCAACGCCGTCGTCTCTTCCCCAGATACGTACGGCCGAAGCTGTTGCCAGATCGCCTCGGTCACGAACGGCATCCACGGATGCAGCAGCCGCAATCCACCGTCCAGCACCGTGACCAACACGGGCAGCGGCGACGCATCCCCGTTGCGCAGCCTCACCTTGCTCGCCTCGACGTACCAGTCAAAGAACTCGCCCCAGAGAAAGTCCTGGATCTGCCGCCCCGCCTCGCCGAGTTGGAACTGGCGCAGCAACTCATCCACCGAGTCCGTTACTGCCTGCAGTCGCGACAGAATCCAACGGTCCTCCAACGGCTCCTGTAGGGGCGACCCTTGTGGTCGCCCGTTCGTATCGTTGGTCGCATCTTCGTCCGGACGGGCAACCACAAGGGTTGCCCCTACGCCGGACGAAGCCTGGGCGACATCCGCCGCATTCGCAATCTCGCCGAGGACAAACCTCGCCCCGTTCCAGAGCTTGTTGGCGAAGTTGCGCGACCCCTCAAGCCGCTCATCCGTGAGGCGCATGTCGTTGCCCGGCGTCGAGCCGGTCGCAAGCGTGAAGCGCAGCGCGTCCATCCCGTACTGGTCCGCCTTCTCCAGCGGATCGACCACGTTGTCCAGCGACTTCGACATCTTCCGACCCTGCGCGTCGCGGACCAAACCATGCAGGTAGACCGTGTGGAAGGGCGGCTCGCCCATGTTGAAGCAGCCCAGCATGATCATTCGCGCGACCCAGAAAAAGAGGATGTCGTAGCCCGTCTCCATCACCGACGAGGGATAGAAGCGCGACAGGTCGTCGCTCGTCTCGGGCCAACCAAGCGTCGAATGCGTCCACAGGCCGGACGAGAACCACGTGTCCAGCACATCCGGATCCTGGACCAGATCCGACCTGCCGCAGGTCGGGCAGGCTGTCGGATCCTCCATCTCGACTATCGGATGCGAGTCCTCGTCGATCGTGATCTCTCCGTCGTCGCCGCGAATGATCGCCGCGGCGTCGCAGACGGTGCAGTACCAGGCAGGAATCCGGTGTCCCCACCAGAGCTGGCGCGAAATGCACCAGGGACGGATGTTGTCCATCCACTGCAGGTAGACCGAGGTCGAGCGCTCGGGCACAATCTTGACTTCGCCCTCGCGCACGACCCGCGCCGCCTCGGCCGCCAGATCGTCGGTGTCGACGAACCACTGGTTCGAGACCAGCGGCTCCACCACGACGCCCGAGCGCTGCGAGTGCCCCACGTTGTGTACGTGCGCCTCGGTCTCAACCAGGTAGCCGTCCTCTTCGAGATGCTGCGCGACCAGGGTGCGAGCTCCGTCCCGATCCATCCCGGCGTACAGTCCGGCCTCGGCCGTCATCGAGCCGTCCCAGTCAACGACGCGGATCGGCTCCAGCCCGTGCCGCTCGCCGATCTCGAAGTCGAGCTGATCGTGACCGGGCGTGATCTTCAGCGCCCCGGTGCCGAACTCCAGGTCGACCGCGCTGTCCGCGACCAGCGGGATCAGCCGACTGAAGCCGCGCAGCGGCAGTCGCACGCGCCGGCCCAGGTGCGGTTGCCAGCGCTCGCTGTCCGGATGCACCGCGATCGCCACGTCGGCCGGAATCGTTTCGGGACGCGTTGTGGCAATCACCACGCCGTCGTCGAGTTCGTTCCCGCGCTCGTCCACGAATGGATAGCGCACGTGCCAGAGGTACCCGTCTTCCTCTTCGTACTCGACTTCGACATCCGAGAGCGCCGTCAGCATCTGCGGATCCCAGTTGATGATCCGCGCGCCGCGATAGATCTTGCCGTCCTTGAACAGATCGACGAACGTCTTGCGCACCGCCGCGCGCGGCGTCGGGTCGAGCGTGAACGCTGTCCGCTCCCAGTCACACGACGCGCCCATCCGCCGAGCCTGCGCGGTGATCCGCGGTCGGGTCACGCCGACCCAATCCCAGACACGTTCCTCGAAGGCGTCACGACCGAGGTCGTGCCGCGTCATCCCCTCGCGCGCGAGTTGCTGCTCGACCACGCTTTGCGTCGCGATTCCCGCATGGTCCAGCCCCGGCAACCAGAGCGTCGGCTCGCCGAGCATTCTGTGCCAACGGATCAATACGTCCTCGATCGTCAGCGTCACTGCATGACCCAGGTGCAACACTCCCGTCACATTGGGCGGCGGCATGATCACCGTGAACGGCTTCCGAGCCTCCGCTCCCCCTGGCAGGGGGAGCTGTCCCGTAGGGACAGAGGGGGTCCCTCTGGATCCCGCGACCGAATCCCCCTCTACCTGCGTCGCCTCCCTCCCCGCCTCCGCGCGGACAGGCTCCGCCGAGGCGGAGAGAGAAGGTCCGCTCGGTCGGAACCAGCCATTGTCTTCCCAGTAGGCGTAGATCGGATCCTCGACGACTGAGGCGTCGTAGGCGCCGCTCAGTTCGCTGAGGATGGACAGGTCGAATTCAGAGGTGGTCACTGCTGAACTCCGCTTGATCGAGGGTCTGGGGTGTGGCAAGTGGGGTGAGGTTGCGGGTTCGGCGCGTGCCAGCCATCGAGCGCGCCGAACCTAGCCTACGCCGACCAGTACGCCGTCAATGACGTCCGACTCGTCAGTCGGGCCGGCCGACACGACCGTTCGTCGTCGCCGGCGCCTCTGTCGAGCCGCTTCCAGTTCGTACAGCATCTCCAGCCCCTGCCGCGTGTCGCTCGCGACTCGGGCCGGATCCTGACGCTCCAGCCGGCGACGGAACAGCCAATAGGTGAACGCCTGCCACTCGGCATGCTCGATCCGCTCCGGGTCGATGTGCTCGCGGTTGTTTGCAGCCCGGTACTCGCGCAGCAGGTCCGCCTGCCGAGCGCCGTAAACCCGTCCAAACACATCCGCATCCAGTTCTTGCCGCTGGTGCGAGAACGACAACCCGCTGCGCTCCTTCTGCAGCACCCGCTCCATCGCCAGGTGCAGCGCTTGCTCGACCCGCACGCCATAGAGGAAGTTCAGGTGCGCCCAGTACTTGGGCGTGCCCAGCCGTTCCTGGAACTCCGGCTCGCTCAGCGCCACCGGCGGCGACTCGTCCACCAGCATCGCTTCGACCTCGTGCGCCGGCAGCAATCCTGGCGGAGCCGCGTCGCAGATGCGCTCGGCCAGCAGCAACCAGTCGAAGGCCTCCTGCTCGATCAGGTAGACATACTCGCGCCCATCGACGACCTCGCGCGGAGGTTCCCAGTCGCGGATGCAATCGAGCAGCGCGTCGAACCACGGCCGCCCCCCGAGGACCTGCGAGCAGAATGAGGCCAGCAGCGTATCCGGACCGGACTCGATCAGCTGACCGTCAAGCGCACGATCGTCAGGATCGATGTCGGGCGCGAAGCCGGTGTCGGCAGCGCCGTCGCGCTCGGCGAGATGCGGGAACGGGACGTCGCCGCCCGACTCGGTCGACGGTTCGCTGCTCGCCATACTCAAGCCGCCTTGCCGCAACAGCGCTTGAACTTCTTCCCGCTGCCGCAAGGACACGGCGCGTTGCGTCCCACCTTCTGTCCCGTCGCCGCCGCTGGACGCGCAGCCACCGCCACACCGCCGCCTCCGCCACCCGACTCGCGCACGTTGCTGACGCGAACGGCATCGCCTCGCTGCGCTGGCCCAACGCCGCGCGCGCGGCGCTGAGGCGTTGCCGGTCCTGCGCCCGGTCCTGCGCCCAGTCCAGTGCCATGTTCGATCCGGATTGAAGCGTGCATGACCGACGCCGAGACCTCGCGACGCAACGCGGCAACGAGCTGATCGAACATGTCGAACGCTTCGCGCTTGTACGTGACCAGCGGATCCTGCTGGCCGTACGCTTGCAGACCCACGCCCTGGCGCAACCCGTCAATCTCCGTGAGATGTCGAATCCAGAGCTTGTCCATCGTCCGCAGCACCATCCCCCGCAACAGCTCCACCGAGGTGCCGTCGGAGGTTTCCGCGTCGATCCGCGCCGCCAACTTCTGCAACTCGGCGGCCGCGTGCTCGTGCAGCGCCGCGACGCACTCGTCCAGCTCGGCCCCGTAGAGCGCGTCGCGATCGAGTCCGGTTAAGGGCAGCACCTGCGCCGATTCCTGCCAGAACTCGTCCGCTGTCGTCTCGTCCCACAACTCGTTGGCGAAGGATTGCTCAAGATCATCGATCGTCTGGAGCAGCATGTCCTCAACGATTAGCGGCAAGTCCTCCTTGGCCGTGAGAATCTTGTCGCGCTCGGAGTAGATCACTTCGCGCTGCCGATTGATCACGTCGTCATAGTCGACCAGGTGCTTGCGGATGTCGAAGTGGTAGGTCTCCACCTTCTGCTGCGCCTGTTCCAGCGCCTTACCCACCATTCCCGACTCCAGCGGCGTGCCGTCCTCCAGGCCTGCCTTCTCCAGCATGCCCGGCAGCCAGTCGGGCGTGAACCGCTTCATGATCCCGTCCTCGAACGAGACGTAGAAGCGCGAAGAACCCGGATCGCCCTGTCGACCGGCCCGACCGCGAAGCTGGTTGTCGATTCGCCGCGACTCGTGCCGTTCGGTACCGATCACCGCCAGGCCACCTCGCTTTGCGACGCCCTCGCCCAGCTTGATGTCCGTCCCGCGACCGGCCATGTTAGTTGCGATTGTCACCGCCCCGGGCTCGCCCGCGCCGGCGATGATGTGCGCCTCGCGCTCATGCTGCTTGGCGTTCAGCACCTCGTGCTGCACGCGCCGACGCTTGAGCATCGTCGAGAGCCGTTCCGATGTCTCCACCGAGGCCGTGCCAACCAGCACCGGCCGCCCGTCCGACGACAGCTCCGCGATCGCCTCGATCGCCGCATCGAACTTCGCCTCCTCGGTGCGGAACACGAGGTCGGCCTGGTCGTCGCGAACCATGTCGCGGTGCGTGGGAATCACGACCACGTCGAGCCCGTAGATCTTGTGCAGCTCCTCCGCCTCGGTCGCCGCCGTGCCGGTCATCCCGGCGAGCTTCGAGTACATGCGGAAGTAGTTCTGATACGTGATCGTCGCCAGCGTGACCGTCTCCCGCTCGACCGACACGCCCTCTTTTGCCTCGATCGCCTGGTGCAGACCCTCCGAGTAGCGCCGCCCGTCCATCATCCGCCCGGTGAACTCGTCAACGATCACGACCTTGCCCCCGCGCACCACGTAGTCGCGGTCGCGCTGGTACATGAAGTTCGCCTTCAGCGCCGAGTCGAGGAAGCGCGTCAGCCGCGCATTCTCGCCCTCGAATAGGTTGTCGATCCCGAGCGACTCCTCGACTCTCCCGATCCCCTCTTCGGTCAGCGCGATGGTCCTCGACTTGGGGTCCGGCGTGAAGTGCGCCTCTGGCTGCAAGCCGCGCACCAGGTTGGCGAACACCCGGTAGGTATCCAGCGATTCCTCCGCCTGACCCGAGATGATCAGCGGCGTCCGCGCCTCGTCGATCAGGATGTTGTCCACCTCGTCCACAATCGCGAACGCCAGCGGCCGCTGAACCTTCTCCGACGCCTTCATCACCATGTTGTCGCGCAGGTAATCGAAACCGAACTCGTTGTTCGTCCCGTAGGTGATGTCGGCGTTGTAAGCCTCCTGCCGCGTCACCGGACGCAGCATCTTCAGATCGCCCAGCTCCCGACGCCGCTGCAACTCCTCAGCGTCCATCGACTCAGGATTCTCGACATCCACGGTCGAGTCCGCCTCCGGATCGAACATGAACGCCGCCCGATGCTGCAGCACGCCGACCGACAGTCCCAGCGAGTGGTAAATCGGCGCCATCCACTGCGCGTCGCGCTTGGCCAGGTAGTCGTTGACCGTGATCAGGTGCGCGCCGTCGCCCTCGAGCGCGTTCAGGTACAGCGCCAGCGTCGCCACCAGCGTCTTGCCCTCGCCCGTGCGCATCTCCGAGATCTTGCCCTGGTGCAGCACGATCCCGCCCACGATCTGCACGTCGTAGTGCCGCATCTGCACCTGTCGCTTGGCCGCCTCGCGCACGACCGCGAAGGCCTCAGGCAGGATGTCGTCCAGCGAGGCTCCGTCCTCGAGCCGCTCGATGAACTCGGTCGTCTTGGCCGCCAGCTCGTCGTTGCGCAGCCGCTCGAACTCCGGCTCCCACTCCGCCACCGCGTCCACCGCCCCCGAGAGCCGCTTCACCTCGCGAGCGTTCGCATCGCCAATCAGGGACCCCGCCCGCTGCTTCGCCCGGTCAAACAGACCCATCCGTCAGTCCCCAATCAGCCTGCCCACGCTCGCAGGCATACACATCCAGTATAACGGTGACGAAGATGCCCGTGAATCGACCCAGCCGCAGGCTGCCGGGTTCCCCTACCGGAACAGCGCCCCGACCGAGTCCCCCTCGTGGATCCGACGGATCGCCTCGCCGAGCAGCGGCGCGACCGAGACCGTCTCTAACTCCGCCCCCTGATCATCCTCGGGCAACGACAGCGTGTCGGTCAGCACGACCGAAGCAATCGGACTCATCGCCAACCGCTCCAGAGCCGGAGGTGACAGAATCCCGTGGATGGCCGCCGCCCGGATCCGCTGCGCGCCCTCACTGCGCAACAACTCCGCCACTTCGCAGAGCGTGCCGGCCGTGACAATCTCATCATCGATGATCAGCGCGTCACGCCCGCCGACTTCGCCAATCAGTTGCAGCATCTCCGCACGGTCGTCGTTGCCCGTCCGCCGTTTCTCCGCGATCGCCACCGGCAGGTTGAGCAAATCCGCCATCGCTCGCGCCCGCTTGGCCCCCCCGAAATCAGGCGACACCACCACGCCATCGAACCCCTGTGAACGGAAGTGCTCAGCCAACAGCCGCTGCGCTGTCAGCTCGTCCGTCGGGATGTGGAAGAAGCCCTGTATCTGCCCGGCGTGCAGGTCCATGGTCAGCATCCGGTCGGCGCCGGCGGTCTGGATCAGGTCGGCGAACAGCCGCGCCGTGATCGGCACCCGCGGCTGGTCCTTCTTGTCCGACCGGCCGTAGGCGAAATAGGGCACGACCGCCGTGATCCGCCCGGCCGACGCGCGCCGCGCCGCGTCGATCATGATCAGCAGCTCAACCAGGTGGTGGTTGACCGGCTTCGCCCCCGGCTGGATCAGGAACACGTCCCGTTCGCGGATGTTGTCGAGGAATTGGACGAACGTGTTGCCGTTGGCGAAGTCGAACACATTGGCGCAGCCCAGCTCGACGTCGAGCGCCGCGCAGACGTCTTGCGCCAGCTGCGGATGCGCATTGCCCGTGAAGACAATCGGGTCGCCCATGTATCGACTCATCGCAGCGCACCCCCGCATGGCTCGTCGGCGTATGCGGTCACCTTAGCCCACGACCCCGCATCGATCAGTCCCGCGCCGCGGTTGTCAAGGCTGTACACGAAGCCTCGGTGGATGAACCGCACATCGCTCCCGCGCCCCCCTCCGTCATTCCCGCGCCCCCCTCCCCGTCATTCCCGCGCCCCCTCCGTCATTCCCGCGCTCCCTCCGTCATTCCCGCGCAGGCGGGAATCCATGCAGGACGACCTCCGTACGCAGCGCCGACTGTCGCGCCTGCTCGACTGCAGTTAAGATTGGAAGGCGACAGCCGGTTCCTCACGCAACCGCTGTGCCGGATGGATTCCCGCCTGCGATGGAGTGACGGATACGGTGGGAATGACGGCGACAACGGCTCGTGCTTAGTTCAGTGGATTACGCAACACTCCAATCCTGACGTAACGACCACACTGCAACGCCCGACGCTCTTGCAGCAGCCAGATTCCTTGCCTACGATTCACTCGTTAGCACTCGAAGTGTGAGAGTGCTAACGTCTCAACTCAGGCAAGCAACCAGCAACAAGGGAATGGAAGACCGCACTATGGCCACCGAGCTCAAGCCGCTCAACGACCGCCTCGTGATCAAGCCCCTCCAGCAGGAGCAGGTCCTGTCCTCTGGCATCGTCATCCCCGACTCGGCCAAGGAAAAGCCGCAGCAGGGTGAGGTCATCGCCGTGGGCCCGGGCAAGCGCGATGACGACGGCAACCGCGTCCCGCTCGACATCGAGCTGGGCGACCGCATCCTCTACAAGAAGTACACCGGCCAGGAAATCCAGATCGACAACGAGGACCTGATCGTGCTCGAAGAGCGCGAGGTCCTCGCCAAGCTGGTCGTCTAGCCGGTTTCGGTCTTTCCCGCGCAGGCGGGAATCCATCCGCAGTCCGCTCACCCAGAAGGAGCAATCATGGCCAGTAAGCAACTCGCCTTCGACATGGACGCCCGCAAGGCGCTGCGCGAAGGCGTCGACGCGCTCGCCAACACCGTCAAGGTCACCCTTGGCCCGCGCGGACGCAACGTCGTCCTCGACAAGAAGTTCGGCGCCCCGCTGATCATTAACGACGGCGTTACCATCGCCCGCGAAATCGAACTCGACGAGCCCTTCCGCAACATGGGTGCGCAGCTCGCCAAGGAAGTCTCGATCCGCACCAACGACGTCGCCGGCGACGGCACCACCACCGCCACCGTGCTCGCCCAGGCGATCGTCACCGAGGGCCTGCGCAACGTCGCCGCCGGGGCCGACCCGATGGCGCTCAAGCGCGGCCTCGACCAGGGCCTCCGCGCCGTCGTGGATGAACTCCGCGACATGGCAGAGCCGGTCGAGAAGAAGGAAGAGATCGAGGCCGTCGCCACCATCTCCGGTGACAACGAAGAAATCGGCGAGATCATCGCCGACGTCATGGAGAAGGTTGGCAAAGACGGCGTGATCACCGTCGAAGAGGGACAAGGGATCCGCATGGAAACCGAGTTCACCGACGGCATGCAGCTCGACCGCGGCTACGTCTCGCCCTACTTCGTCTCCAACAACGAGCGCATGGAAGCGGCGATCGACGACCCCTACATCCTGATCACCGACCGCAAGATCTCGGCCGTCCAGGACATCGTCCCGCTGATGGAGAAGCTGCTCCAGATCACCAAGAACTTCGTGATCATCGCCGACGACGTCGACGGTGAAGCCCTCGCCACGCTAGTGGTCAACAAGATGCGCGGCACGATCAACGTGCTGGCCGTCAAGGCGCCCGGCTTCGGCGAGCGCCGCAAGGCCCAGCTCGAAGACATCGCCGTGCTCACCGGCGGCACCCTGATCACCGAGGAACTCGGCCGAACGCTCGAGCAGACCCAGGTCGCCGACCTCGGCCGCGCCCGACGCGTCGTCTCCTCCAAGGACGACACGACCATCGTCGAAGGCTCCGGCTCCGACGAGGCGATCCAGGACCGGATCAAGGAGATCAAGGCCCAGATCGACGTCACCGCGTCGGACTTCGACCGCGAGAAGCTGCAGGAACGCATGGCCAAGCTGGCCGGCGGCGTTGCGGTGATCAAGGTCGGCGCCCCGACCGAGGTCGAACTCAAGGAAAAGAAGGCCAAGCTCGAAGACGCGCTCTCCGCGACCCGCGCGGCCGTCGAAGAGGGCATCGTCGTCGGCGGCGGCTGCGCCCTGCTCCGCGCCGACCGCGCGCTCGCCCAGATGGATGAGGACTCGACCGGCGACCAGCGCACAGCCGTGCGCCTGCTGCGCACCGCGCTCGAGTCCCCGCTGCGACAGATCGCCTTCAACGCCGGCCAGGAAGGCTCCGTCGTGATCGGCCGCATTCGCAAGGTCGACGACGACACCCACGGCTACGACGCCAAACTCGACCGCTACGGCGACCTCGTTGAGTATGGCATCGTCGACCCGGTCAAAGTCACCCGCTCCGCGCTCGAGAACGCAGTCTCGATCGCCGGCATGGTGCTCACCACCGAGTCGCTCGTCGCCGAGATCCCCGAGGCCCCAATGATGCCCGCCGGCATGCCCGACATGGGCATGGACTACTAAGTCCAACCGCTCCAACGAGCATCAACACAAGCCCCCGACGCGCAGCGTCGGGGGCTTGTTCGTGTCCGATTGCGCGAAACCCGCTTCCCCCTGGAGGGAAGCTGTCCCGTAGAGCCTGCCCCCGCGTAAGGAGACCTGCGCGTAATCGCACATTCCGTCATTCCCGCGCAGGCGGGAATCCATCCGGCTATTCGGTCAGCGAACAGGAAAACATACCGAACCCGGCGGCCGACGAGTTTCGCTAAGGTCTCCGTCGGCGGGGGGACTGAAGGGGGGCGCCGCCAACTGCCACTTTCTCGGACCCCTCACTGCCTTCGGCAGCTCCCCCCGCGGAGCGGGGGGAGAGGGAAGAGAGAGGGCGCCTGGTTCTCAAAGAGCAAGAGCGAAGATGCGCTCCGAGTGGACGACTGGCCTAGCGAACGGCGCCCGCCGTCTTCAACTCCTCGCCCTGCGACCCGTTCAGTCCGATCTCGGCGAGGATCTCGTCCGTGTGCTCACCCGGATACGCCGGCGGACCCTGGATCGCCGACTTCGTCCGGCTGAACCTCGGCGCGGGCGCAGGCTGCACGATGCCCGCGACCTCTTCGAACGCGCCGCGAGCCTTTGCGTGTGGGTGGTTCGGCGCCTCCCACGGCTCCAGCACTGGTCCAAAGCAGACGTCCGATCCCTCGAAGATCGCTTCCCACTCCGTGCGGGTTTTCGTGCGGAAGATCGCCGTCACCCGCTCCTTCAGCTCCGGCCAGCGCGTGTTGTCCATCTGGCGCGGCAGTTCCTCGTTCTCCAAGCCCAGCAGGTGCAGCAGCTCGGCGTAGAACTGCGGCTCGATCGAGCCAATCGAGACGTACTTGCCGTCCAGCGTCTCGTAGGCATCGTAGAAGTGCGCGCCCGTGTCGAGCACGTTGGCCGCGCGGCCGCGACGCCAGCCGCCCGTCGCCAGTCCCGCATGCACGGAAGTGATCAGCGACGACGCGCCGTCCACCATCGCCGCGTCCACCACTTGACCCTTGCCCGAGCGTTGCGCCTCGATCAACGCGCCCAACATGCCCACAGCGAGATACATGCCGCCGCCGCCGAAGTCGCCGACCAGGTTCAGCGGCGGCACCGGCGCCTGTCCCTTGCGTGCGATCGGCGCAAGCGCTCCAGCTAGCGAGATGTAGTTGATGTCATGCCCCGCCATCTGCGCGTAGGGACCCTCCTGTCCCCAACCCGTCATTCGCCCGTAGACCAGCTTCGGGTTGCGCTCCAGGCACACGTCCGGACCCAATCCCAGGCGTTCCATCACACCTGGCCGGAAGCCCTCGAACAGCGCATCAGCGCCTTCGATCAGCTTCATTGCCACCTCGACGCCCTCGGGATTCTTCAAATCCAGCGCGATCGAACGCCGGCCTCGAGCCAGCAAATCGCCGGGCGGATTCGCCGGCGCCTCCGAGGGCGCGTTCGACGCTCGGTCGATGCGCACGATGTCCGCGCCCATGTCGGACAGAATCATCCCGCAGAACGGTCCCGGTCCGATGCCCTGGAATTCAATGATGCGAATGCCGCTCAGCGGTCCCATATCGTGCTCCTCACCAACCTGATGCAGATCTGTCGATTCAGTCAGCAGGGTAACGCGCCATGACCTTCCCGATTGAACCGACCGGCCACGACGCCTGTCCGGAAGTAATCCAACTGATCCACCGCGTGTTCGACGAATACGGCTTCATCTGGGACCCCGAGGACGAGTTCTGGGACCTGCTGTCCGAGGAGCACGCCTTTCCCTACCGCGCACCGATCGGTGCAATGTGGGTGATGCGCGACGACACGGGCGAGGTCGTCGGGTCGATCGCCGCAAATCGGATCGATGGACCGACCGTCGAGCTGCACCGCCTCTATCTCGACGCCCACCTGCGCGGCAAGGGTCTTGGTCGCCGCCTCTTCGAAACCGCGGTCGACTGGGCGCGGGAGCAGGGCGCCTCGCGTATTGAACTCTGGTCCGACACCCGCTTCGAAGACGCCCACCGCCTCTACGAGCGCCTTGGTTACGTCAAGTCCGACACCCGCAAGCTAGACGACGTCAACGACACGGTCGAGTTCAAGTACGAACGCGATCTGCCTGATGGGTCCCGGTAGCGGCGCCCCTTGTGGGCGCCCTGCCTGTAGGACGGCGATGTATGCCGCGGGCACGCACAAGGGGCGCCCCTACAGGCGGAAATCTCCTCATAGGCACCCGCTTGGTTCGGCCAAACATTGACCCTGATCACTGAGCGCGGGTACGATCTCTTCGCACCACGAAATCTGGTGCTCATCTCCAGTGCGGGTGACGGCAGGTAGTCGTGTCTGAACTGTTCGAGAACTACGGCGCAGTGCTGGTCGCGATCCCGGTCGGGATCATGCTCGTCCTCACCGCGCTGTTGGCGACCAAGCTGCTCGCGCCTCAGCGCCGCACCGCGCTCAAGGGACAGGTCTACGAGTGCGGCATGCTGCCGATCGGGCGCAACTGGGCCCAGGTTCACGTGCGCTACTACACATACGCCCTGCTGTTCCTCGTCTTCGATGTCGAGGTCGTCTTCCTCTTGCCCTGGGCCGTTTCGTTCCTCGGTCTGATGGACGGGCCAGAGTTCGGCAAGGTGATTCTCTGGCAGATGGTGCTGTTCATCGGAACCCTGCTGATCGCGCTGGCCTACGCTTGGCGCAAGGGCGTCTTCGACTGGCAACGCAACTAACGCAACACGAAGCGAGACGGGACGCATGACGACCTCTCAGCCACCACACATGGGCGACCCGACGCCCGTCATCATCTCCCCCGAATCGCTCCGGCTCCAGGCGGTCGATGACGCGCCGCCCACCGTTCCCTACAAGGTCGTCCTCCCCGGCGTGATGCAGGCGCCTGCAGAGGCGCTGATTTCCGCTGCGCGCAAGTCTTCGTTGTGGCCGATGACCTTCGGTCTCGCCTGCTGCGCCATTGAAATGATCGCCACCTACATGGCCAACCACGACCTCGACCGCTTCGGCATCGTCCCCTGGCCTTCGCCCAGGCAGTCCGACGTGATGATCGTGGCAGGCACCGTGACCAAGAAGATGGCGCCCGCGGTCAAGCTGCTCTACGAGCAAATGCCGCATCCCAAGTGGGTCATTTCCATGGGCGCCTGCGCCACCAACGGCGGCCCCTACACCCAGTACGACCGCGTCGTCCAGGGCGTCGACAACATCGTCCCTGTGGATGTCTACGTTCCCGGCTGTCCGCCGCGTCCCGAAGCTCTGATCGACGGCCTCCTGGCCCTGCAGGAGAAAATCGTCGAAGAACGCGCGCGGGGTTACTGATCGACTATGACGTCACGCCGCACTCCCGCTGCTCCTGAAGAGCCGACGAGCAACGAGCCGCCGCCCGGTTCGATCGCCGAGACCTATCGCGAGGTCATGCCGCTGATCAGCTTCGAGGCAGCCCTGACCAAGGGCGACGACGTCGCGCTGACCATTCCCTCCGACGCCATCCACGAGGTGCTCGAGCGCGGCCGCGACGACGATCGCCTGCAGATGAACCTGCTGCGCAACCAGACCGCCGTCGACTGGGAAGACCGCGGCCTCGAAATCGTTTATCACCTGTACTCGATTCCCCAGCGCCAGGCCGTCACGATCAAGTCCTGGCTGCCATCGGAAGGCGCTGTCGTCGAATCGGTCGCCGACCTCTATCCGATGGCCGACTGGGCCGAGCGTGAATGCCGCGAGATGTTCGGCATCGAGTTCATCGGCCATCCCGACCCACGCAACCTGTTGCTCGACGAAGACATTGACATTCACCCGCTGCGCAAGAGCTATCCACTCGCGCCGATCGAGATGGAGCAGGGCGTCGACGTTGAGTTCTTCACCAAGCAACACCCGCCGCCCGAGCCTGCCGAAGAGGAAGAGGCTGCTGAAACGCCCACAGCCGCCGCTCCCGAGCGCAAGCGCGTTGAGGACATGACCGAGGAAGAACGCGAGCAGCGCCGCGCCGAGCAGGCCGAGCGCGTCGCCCGCGCCCGAGAACTGGCGGCCGTCCGCCGCGCCGAACGCCTGGCTGGCGCGCCGCCCGCCGGAGGGCCCCGACCCGAAGGCGCCGCTCCGCCGCCGCCCCCGGCGGCTGCTCCGGCTGCCGCCCCGGCGACCCAGGCCGCGCCGTCCGCGGCTCCGGTTCAGGACGACCGACCCCCCGCGCCGCCGCCGCCCGAGCTACCCACCATTCCAGACGCCGAAGAAGACCCCGAAGGTCGCGCAGCCGCACAGGCAGAACGCATCCGTGTCGGCCGTGAACTCGCCGCCGCCAGGCGCGCGCAGTTGCGCGGCGACTAACGGAATACGAAGGAGAAGACCGCGTGGTCCAGCAAACCTTCGAAGGCGAAGTCCTGACCGAACCCGTTGTCGTCGAGCGCGAGTTCGAGACCGTCGACATGAACATCAACATCGGGCCCCAGCACCCCGCGACCCACGGCGTGTTCCGCATGGTCCTCACCGTCGACGGCGAGATCGTTAAGGACGCCATCCCTTACATCGGTTACATGCACCGCGGCGGTGAGAAGCTCTCCGAAAACCTCGACTACCGAGGCGCGCTCGGCTACCAGGACCGCACCGACTACCTCGCCGCCTTCAACTCCGAGTGGGTCTACGTCAACGCCGTCGAGCGCCTCGCCGGCATCGAGATCCCCGAACGCGCCGAGTACGTCCGACTGATCCTGGCCGAGCTCAACCGCATCCTTTCGCACTTCATGTTCATGGGCGCCTTCGGCACCGACGTCGGCTACTTCGGCACCGCCTTCACCTGGACCTTCAAGGAGCGCGAGCGTATCCAGGACCTGTTCGAGGCCGTCTGCGGCGACCGCATCATGTACAACTACTTCCGCGTCGGCGGACTCGCCTGGGAGCCGCACGAGACCTTTGTCGAAGACTCGCACTGGGTCCTCGACCAGGTCGAAGTCGGCATCACCGACGTCGACGAGCTGATGACCAACAACGAGGTCTTCGTCGCCCGCTGCCGCGACATCGGCGCAATGACCGCCGACGAGGCGATTGGCTACGGCGTCACCGGCCCCATGCTGCGCGCCTCCGGCGTGCCCTTCGACCTGCGCGTCGACGAGCCCTACTCGATTTACGACCGCTTCCACTGGGAAATCCCTGTGGGCGAGCGCGGCGACGTCTACGACCGCTACCTCGTGCGTCTCGAAGAGATGCGCCAGTCCGTCACCATCCTCCGCCAGGCGCTCGAGCAGATGCCGACCTCAGGCCCGATCATGCCCGAACGCATGCCCGCCCGCTTGCGCCCGGAACCCGGCGAGATCTACATGCGCCAGGAAAACCCACGCGGCGAGTACGGCATCTACATGGTCTCCGACGGCACCGACAAGCCCTGGCGTGTGAAGATGCGCTCGCCATGCTTTCACAACCTCTCGTCACTCAGGCCGCAGGTGCTCAACACATACCTCGCCGACGCCGTCGTCGCCCTCGGCTCGATTGACATCGTGCTCTGCGAGGTTGACCGCTAATGCCACCATCTCCGTCATTCCCGCCCCCACCTCCCGCATTCCCGCCTCCACCTCCGTCATTCCCGCCTCCACCTCCGTCATTCCCGCCTCCACCTCCGTCATTCCCGCCTCCACCTCCGTCATTCCCGCGGAGGCGGGAATCTCGATTTCCCGGCATCAGTGGCCCTCCCGACAGGATGGGCATAAGCCGGATCGCGTGTAACCTGCGTGAGTTGCCGCAACAGCGGGTGGGGATGCGCTAAATGGTCCTGAGCGAGTTCGCAGGCGTCAGCATGCCCGACTGGATTGATGCGCTGCTGCGCATCATCTTCATCGTCGCACTGATGACGATCATGGCGTTCGCCCTGATCTACCTCGAGCGGAAAATCCTTGCGCGTTTCCAGGCGCGGGTCGGTCCAACCCGCACCGGTCCCGTCGGCACACTCCAATCAATCGCCGACGCGCTCAAGCTCATTACCAAGGAAGACGTCCGGCCGATCACGGCCGATCGCTGGGCCTTCGAGCTGGCGCCCTACATGGCCTTCGTCCCGGTCTTTCTCGTATTCGTGCCCATGCCCTTTACCGAGACCTGGTTCATCCGCGACCTTAATCTGGGCCTGCTGTTCGTCTTCGGCGTGCTCGGCCTGAACATCGTCGGCGTCGTCATGGCCGCCTGGGGCTCGGACAACAAGTACGCCCTGCTCGGTGGAGTCCGAGCCGCCGCCCAGGCCATCTCCTACGAAATCCCAATGTTGCTGATCGTCGTCGCGGTGGTGATGGTCGCCGCCGGACGCCTTGCCGTTGACGGCGACGCTTCTGCCGCCGGATCGATCAACGCCATCGTCGGCGATCAGACCACAACGCCGTACATCCTGCTGCAGCCGCTTGGTTTCTTCATTTTCATCGTCGGCATGCTGGCCGAACTGCACCGCCCGCCGTTCGACATGCCGATCGCCGAGTCTGAGGTTGTCGGCGGCTACTTCGTCGAGTACTCCGGCATGCGTTGGGGTATGTTCTTCCTCGCCGAGTACACCGCGCTCTTCCTGCTCGTCGTGCTCGCCTCGTCGCTCTTCCTTGGCGGCTGGAACTGGCCCTTCGGAGCCGATGTCGGACTCGGATTGCAGATCGTGCTGACCTTTGTCAAAACCTCGGTCATGATCGTGCTCGTGATCGGCTCCCGCGCACTCTTCCCCCGGCTGCGCATCGACCAGCTCATGTCGTTCTCTTGGAAGGTTCTGCTGCCCTTCGCCATTCTTCAGGTCATCGCCAACGGCATCATCCTCGCCTATGGCGGCGCCGACTGGGTCGTGGGCCTGGTCTCGTTCGGGCTGCTCGTCGCGCTCGGCGGACTGGTCTACTACATCATGAGCCGCAAGCAGGGCCAGGGCGCCCGGACCGTACAGACCACGCCGGCCACGCCGCGCGTGATCACCGCACCCGAAGTCACCCCGGTCGAAGCCGGCGGCGACTAGTCATCCAGAGCAGAGGGAGAGGGGACCAGTGGAGGACGGCGTAACCGCAACCCAGGTGGTGTTCTGGATCCTGGCCGTGGTCATGCTGATCTCCGCGATTGGCGTGGTCACCGTGGGTAACATCGTCTACGCCGCGCTCTTCTTCATTGCCTCGCTCGCCGGCGTCGCCGGAATCTACTTGATCCTCACGGTTGAGTTCATCGCCCTCGTCCAGCTCCTGATCTACGGTTCCGCCGTCGTCATCCTGATCCTCTTCGCGTTGATGCTGACACGCGCTCGCGAGCGCCCGCAGGCGCTCTTCGGACGCTCGCGTCCGCTGGGCGTCGCCGCTGCGCTTGGCCTGCTGGCCGCACTAATCGGTGGCATCGTCGCGACCACCTGGACCACACCCGAGTCCTCAGCCGCCTTCGAGCCGGTTGGCCTGCAAGCGATTGGCGACGCCATCTTCACCCTCTGGATTGTGCCCTTCATCATCGTCGGCGTGCTGCTCTCGATTGCGCTTGACGGCGCGATCATGCTCGCCTCACCAGACGAGGATGAGAACTGATGCCGCCACTCGAGCACATCCTCGTCGTCAACGCGGTGCTCTTCGCCATTGGCGCAATGGGCGTGCTCACGCGTCGCAACGCGGTACTGATCCTGCTCTCGGTCGAGCTCATGCTCAACGCCGTGTCGCTCAACATGGTCGCCTTCGCCGTCTATGGTCACGTCGACTTCGGCAACATCACCGGGATTGTCTTCGCCTTCTTCATCATCGTGATCGCGGCCGCCGAGGTCGCGCTCGCGCTGGGCATCGTCGTGCGGACCTTCCGCAACCGAGCCACCGCCAACGTCGACGAAGTGAATCTCCTCAAGTGGTAAGCGGGAGCGTGCGCTGATGATCTGGGCTGACCACGCATGGATTTTGCCGGCGATCCCGGCCATCTCCTTCGTCGTCCTGTTCCTCTTCGGTCGCAAGCTGCCGCGCGGCGGCGACTTCATCTCCGTGGGCGCGGCGCTCGCCGTGTTTGTGCTCTTCTTTTTCGTGCTTGAATCCCACCTCGACTGGCTGGGCGCCGGTCTAGGTGGAATCCGCAACGTCGGCACCGACTGGATCAACTTCGACAGCTTCGTCGTCCGCCTCGGGTTCACGGTCGATTCGATCGCAATGGTGATGGTCTTCGTGGTCGCGACCGTGGCGCTGATGGTCAACATCTACTCGACCAACTACCTCAGACACCACGGACGTCCCGAGCCGCGCTACTGGTGGTATTTCGCCGTGCTCTCGCTGTTCGTGGCGATGATGCTGACCCTGGTCCTGGCCGACAACCTTCTGCTGATGTTTGTCGCCTGGGAGGGCGTCGGTCTCTGTTCCTTCCTCTTGATTGGCTTCTACTACGAGCGCCGCTCCGCCGTCGAGGCGGCCAAGAAGGCGTTCGTCACCACGCGATTGGGCGATGTCGGCCTGTTTATCGGCATCATCCTCTTCTGGCGCGCAACCGGGTCCTTCCAGATCTCCGACATCATCGCCGCCGCAGAAGCAGGCCGCGTCAACGACCTGCCCCAGGTCATGGGCGACGGCTACCTCACACTCTCAACCCTGATGCTCTTCCTGGGCGCGGCCGGCAAGTCGGCCCAGGTGCCCTTCCATGTCTGGCTGCCCGACGCGATGGAAGGCCCCACACCCGTCTCCGCGCTGATCCACGCCGCCACCATGGTCGTTGCCGGCGTCTACCTGGTCGCGCGGCTGCTGCCCGTCTTCGAGGTCACCCCGGGCGCCTCCAACGTCGTGCTCGCGGTCGGCCTGACTACCGCGCTGCTCGCAGGGATGATGGCGCTGGCGCAAAACGACATCAAGCGAGTGCTCGCCTACTCCACTGTGTCGCAACTGGGATTCATGTTCGTCGCCCTGGGGGTCGGCGCCGTCGGCATTGCCATGTTCCATCTGCTCACGCATGCCTTCTTCAAAGCCTGTCTCTTCCTCGGCTCCGGATCCGTAATCCACATGACCGAGGAGCAAGACGCGCGCAAGCTCGGCGGACTCTGGTGGCGCATGCCGGTGACCGCCTCGACCTTCATCATCTCCTCAGTCGCGCTGGCCGGCATCCCTCCGCTGTCCGGCTTCTTCTCCAAGGACGAGATTTTCGTCGCCACGCTTGGCGGCGCCAACACCGCCATTGCCATCCTGCTCGGAATCGCCGCTTTCCTCTCGGCGCTCTACATGGCGCGGCTGGTGATCATCACCTTCTTCGGTCCGCCCAAGGACATTGCGGTGATCCGCCGCGCCCGCGAGGCATCCCCAACCATCCTGATCCCGCTCGTCTTTCTCGCCGTGCTCACCTTCCTGATCGGGTTCGTCGCATTCGACCAGGTCGGTGACGCGCTCGGCTTCCCCGGCGGCATCAACAACTACGTCTACTTCCCCGAGCCCCACGACTTCCACTTCTCCAACTCGATCGCCGCGGTAACCGGCACTGTCTCACTGCTCGGATTCTTGACCGCGTACTGGTTCTTCTGGGGACGAAACGCTCATCGCGCCCAGGCCGTGCGCGAGTTCCAGCCCCGACTGGCTGCAGTGATCGAGAACAAGTTCTACTTCGACGAGGCCTACCAGTGGGGCATCGACCGCGCGATGCTGCCGCTGGCCCGAGTCGTGGCCTGGTTCGACCGCATGATCGTCAATGACACCGGCATCAATGCGCCGGCCGACGCGACGCGCTACGCCGCCTACTGGCTGCGCTACCACGTCACTGGACGAATTCCCGACTATGCGCTGCTCATGGTGATCGGCGTCGCCCTCGCGGGCGGCCTCGCCTTCCTGCTGCGCGGATAACGAGCGATACGGAAAGAAAGAGGCGCACAGCGTGGACGCAGGTGAAGCTCTCCTCCTGCTCTTGCTGATTCCCGGGGCAGCGATGCTGCTCACGATCTTCGTGCCCTCGCGGCACGCCAATGTCGTGCGCTGGATCGCCTTGATCACCACGACCGCCACGCTGATCGACTCGATCTGGATCTTCGCCGTCTACGACTTCGCCGAGGGCGGCTACCAGTTCAACCTCCAGTACCCCTGGATCGAGAACATCGGCTTCCTCGGCGAGAACGGCATCTCGCTGCACCTGGCTGTTGACGGCATTGCCGCGCCCATGGTCCTGCTCAACGGCCTGGTCGGCTTCGCCGGCGTGCTCGTCTCCTGGAAAATCACCCACCGCGTCAAGGACTTCTTCATCCTCTTCATGGCGCTCTTCACCGGCGTATACGGCGTCTACATCGGCCAGGATCTGTTCTTCTGGTTCTTCGCCTACGAACTCGCCGTCCTGCCGATGTACCTGTTGATCGTGATCTGGGGCTCGACCAACAAGGAATACGGCGCGATGAAGCTGACCATGGTCCTGGTCGGCGGCTCCGTGCTGATCTTCGTCGGCATCTTCGCCGTCTTCGCCGAGGCCGGCGCCGGCACGTTCGACATGGCCGTGCTGCGCGAGATCGAGTTCGGGCGCAGCTTCGCCAACACGTTCTTCCCGTTCTTCATGATCGGCTGCGGAGTCCTGGCCGGCCTCTTCCCCTTCCACACCTGGTCGCCCGATGGCCACGTGGCCGCCCCGACGGCCGTCTCGATGCTGCACGCGGGCGTGCTGATGAAGCTGGGCGCGTTCGGCATCATCCGTCTGGGCATGGAAATCCTGCCCGCCGGGACTGACTTCTGGATGCCCGTCTTGCTCGTCCTCGGCGGCGTGGCCGCGGTCTACGGAGCTATCTCGGCGATCCACCAGACCGACCTCAAATTCGTGATCGGCTATTCATCCGTTTCCCATATGGGCTTCGTCCTGATGGGTCTGGGGACGATGAACAACATCGGCGTCAACGGCGCGGTCTTGCAGATGTTCTCGCACGGCGTGATGACCGCCCTCTTCTTCGCCATGGTCGGTGGACTCTATGACCAGGCGCATACGCGCGACATTCGCGTGTTCGGCGGGCTCGTGCGCAAGATGCCGTTGTTCGTGATCTTCTTCGGTATCGCCGGCCTCACCTCGCTCGGCTTACCCGGACTGTCGGGCTTCGTGGCCGAGTTCCACATCTTCGTCGGCACGATCGATACCTTCCCGCTCTTCGCCGCGCTGGGCATCCTCTCCGCCGCGCTGACCGCAATCTATGTGCTGCGACTGATGGGCCGCGCCGCGCTTGGACCCTTCAACCCGCGTTGGGAGAATCTCAAGGAACTCTCGCGCTGGGAGATCGCCGCCGCCATCGTGCTCATCGCCCCAATCGTCGCGATGGGTGTCTGGCCCGACCCCTTCGTCGACCGCATCGCTCCCACCGTGGCGGAACTGCCGAATATTGATCAGATCGGCGGACTGTTCACGCTCAGTTCGCTGACCGGACGGTGAACCTGATGGACCTCGAATATCAACTGATCATCCCCGAATTCGTCATGGCCGGTCTGGCCGTGGTCGTGATCGCGGCTGCGTTGATCTTCCGCCAGGTCGACCAAAAGTGGTTCGGCTACGCCACCGCAGTCGGACTGGCGATCATCGCGATCGTCACGGCCGTTGCCTATTGGGACACCAACGACGACTTCGGCGGCGTGCTCGCAGTCGATCACTTCACCGTGCTGTTCCGCGTGTTCTTCCTGGGAATCGCATTCTTCACGGTGATGGCCGCCGTCCAGTTCGCCGGCGACCGTCTCAAGAACCACGCTGAGTTTTACGGCCTGATCGTCTTCGCGACGCTGGGCATGATGCTCCTGGCGGCATCGCGCGAGCTGTTGACGGCGTACCTCTCGCTTGAGCTGCTTTCGTTCAGCTTCTACATCCTCGTCGGCTTCAACAAGCTCAATCCGTTCTCCAACGAGGGCTCGCTCAAGTACATGCTGCTCGGCGCGTTCTCCTCAGCGCTGATGCTCTACGGCATCTCGCTGATCTACGGCGTCACCGGCAGCACCACATACTCGGCGATCGGCCCCGACGTCGTCGAGGGCACGCGCAGTATCGCCGGCCAGCTTGCATCCTTCGCCGGCGGCAGCGGCGGCGTCGACCCCGACGGCGCGCGGCCAGGTCTGCTGATCGGACTCGTGCTGATCACTGCCGGACTCGGCTTCAAGGTCTCGGCTGTGCCCTTCCACCAGTGGACGCCGGACGCATACCAGGGCGCGCCCTTGCCGATCACCGCATTCCTCAGCGCCGGCGGCAAGGCCGCGGCCTTTGCCTTCTTCCTGCGACTCTTCTCCGAAGCCTTCCTGCCCGCCGCCGCCGAGTGGGTCTGGTTCGTCGGCATCCTGGCCGCCGTCACGATGATCGTCGGTAACCTCATGGCGCTCCAGCAGACCAACTTCAAGCGGCTGATGGCCTATTCCTCGATCTCCCAGGTCGGCTATCTCTTGGTTGGAATCGTCGCGCTCGACGCTGCCAACATCACACAATCCCAGGACGCCGCCTCGGCCCTCGTCTTACACCTCATCGGCTATGTCACAACCAACATCGCCGTATTCGCAGCGATCATCGCCTTCTACAACCGCACCGGCCGCGACGACATCGTGGACCTGAGGGGGCTGGCCGAACGCCAACCGTTCTTGGCGTTCGCGATCGCGGCCGCATTGTTCTCGCTTGCAGGCATGCCCCTGTTCGCAGGCTTTGCGACCAAGTTCATCATCTTCCAGGCCGCATTCAACAACGGCTTCCTGTGGTTGGGCGCGATCGGTGTGACCGTTTCGTTCGTCTCGCTCTACTACTACCTGATGGTGATCAAGCAGATGTACCTCTACGAGCCCGAGGGCTCCGACCGCGCCCGCTTCCACGTCTCCAGGCCGCTGGCCGGAGCACTGGTCGTGCTCGTCGCAGGTGTCCTCTTCATCGGCCTCTACCCGACGCCGCTCTTCGACGTCATCCACAGCTCAACCGAGGGCCTGTTCGAGCAGGCGGCAGCACTCTCTGCGGCTGCTGTCGGCAACTAGTCCACACTCACTGGCGTCTTGACTTAATCGGGACAGTACTCAGCGCTCGCGGCAAGAGGCTCCATGCAACTGTTTGAACTCTCCCGACGGCTGAAATCGGCGTATCGCGGAAGCGAAGGCGTTGTCCAACGTCGGCTTCGGCATCTCGAAGGCTGGATGGAACGCGCCGAAATCAATCATGACAGCGCTGCCTACGACCACACCCAGACGGTCAAGGACTACTACGACCTCTGCAACGAGTTCATGGTCTTCGGCTGGGGCGAATCCCTGCACTTCGCCCCGCTCGCACCCGACGAGCGCCTGGAAGACTCCCAGATCAGGCACCAGCGCCAGATCATTAGGAGCTTGGAACTGCAACCGGGCATGAACGTCATCGATGTTGGATGCGGCGTTGGCGGCCCCATGCGCCGCGTTGCCCGTGAAGCCGACGTCCGCGTCACCGGCGTCAACATCAATGAGCGCCAGTTGGACCTGGCAAGGTCGCTCAGCGCCGACGCGGGTCTCGAGGAGATGGTCGACTACCTCTGCGCCAGTTTCATGGACATGAGCGCCATCGCCGACGCCACGTTCGACCGCGGTTACGCGATCGAATCGACCTGTCACGCACCGGACAAGGAAGGCGCCTTCGCCGAGATCTACCGCGTGCTCAAACCAGGCGCGCTCTTCTGGGGTCAAGAGATGTGCATGACCGACCGATTCGCGCCGGGCGATCCTCAACACCAGGAAATCAAGCGGGAGTTGCAGCAGGGGATCGCGCTCAAGGAGATCGCCACCACCGGCGAAGTGGATCGCGCGCTCGATGCGGTTGGATTCGAGGTGGTCGAGGGGCAGGACCTTGGCATCGTGCAGGACGGCGCCAGCATTCCCTGGTATCGACCCGTCGAGTGGTACGGCGGCGCGCGAGGTGGGATCCTCAAGAGCCTGTTGGGACGTCGGGTGTTCCTCGGCGGAACTCGTTTGGCCGAGCTGTTGAGGATATTCCCAGAGGGTTCGACAGACGTGATTGGGATGATGGATCGTACCGCGCAGGCCTACATTGCCGGCGGTCAAACTGGCATCTTCACGCCGCTCTATTGCTTCCTGGCCCGCAAACCTCTTTGAGCGGTCTTCGCCTCGACTGCAGAATCTCTCGGCCGCTTACAGCACGGCCAGGTATCGACGCAGCTCGTAGTCAGTGACCTGTGAGCGGTACTCGTTCCACTCCAGCCGCTTGTTCTCCAACACCGTCGTCCAGACGTACTCTCCCAGAATCGTCTTCATCAACTCCGATGCCGCAAAGGCTTCGATCGCCCGACCTTGGGTGGTTGGCATCTCGAGAATGCTGCGAGCCGCCCGCTGGGTCGAAGTCAGTTCGAAGACGTTGTCCTCGGCCGCCGGCGGCGGGGCCAAGCCCTCGTCAATGCCGCGCAGACCGGCCGCCAGGAAGACCGAAAACGCGAGGTACGGATTCGTCGCCGAGTCGGCGCCGCGATACTCCAGCCGGCTCGACTCCGCGTCGCCCGGCTCGTACTCGGGAATGCGGACCAGGTCCGACTGATTCGCGTGTGACCAGGTCAGGTACACAGGCGCCTCGGTCCCCGGCGCGAGGCGCTTGTAACTGTTCGACCACTGGTTGGTGATCAACGTGAACTGCGGCGTGTAGGCAAGCAGACCGGCAAGGAAGGAACGCGCAGTCTCAGAGAGACCGCCGCCTTCCTCGTAGAACAGATTCTGCTCATGGTCCCAGAGCGAGAGGTACACGTGCATCCCGGAGCCATTGACGCCGTTGAGCGGCTTGGGCATGAACGTCGCGTGTACCCCTTGCTTGATGGCGACCTCCTTGACCACCAGGCGCGTGGTCATCACCTGGTCGGCCATGGTCAACGCGTCGGTGTAGCGAAGGTCGATCTCGTGCTGAGAGGGCGCCGCTTCGTGATGCGAAGACTCAACCCCGATACCCATCTCCTCCAGCGTTAGCACAGTCTCCCGACGCAGATCCGTCGCCGTGTCGAGCGGGGAGAGATCGAAGTATCCGCCCGAGTCCAGCGGTGACGGATCGTCCGGCGCGCGGAAGTAGAAGTACTCGATCTGCGGAGCGACATAGAAGGTGTAACCGCGCTGTTGCGCCGACTCGAGCTGGCGGCGCAGCACGCGGCGTGGGTCGCCCTCAAACGGCTCGCCGTTGCGCCGGTGGATGTCGCAGATCATCCGTGCAACGCGGTGCTGCTCAGGTCGCCAGGGCAGGACCACGAACGTGTCCGGATCAGGAAGCGCCACCATGTCCGACTCGTCGTGTCGGGCGAATCCCTCGATCGACGCGCCGTCGAACTCGACGCCCTTTTCGAGCGCGGCCGGCAGCTCGTCAATCGTGATCGCCACGGATTTCAGTTGACCCAGCAGGTCGGTGAACCAGAGCCGCACGAAGCGAACGTCATGTTCGCGGCAGGCGTTCAGGACGTGCTGATGCTCGTTCGGTGGAGCGTTAAGGTCTGCATCAAGGCTGGTCATTGTTGTTTCCCGGTCCCTCGGCTGTAGGGGCGACCCTTGTGGTCGCCCGCCCGACTGGGAGGGCAGCCACAAGGGCTGCCCCTACAAAACCTGAGAAGATCGGTCGCCCTTCCGAGACAGGCGAGACTGCGAGAGCCCGTCCTAGATGTGGTAGTAGTGGAAGAACTCCGCCGCGACCGGGTGCATGAAGACGTCCCGCGCCTCCGTCAGCTTGAAGTCCTGGTACTCGTCGATCAGATCCTGGGTGAAGACGCCGCCTTCCATCAGGAAGTCGTGGTCTTCGGCGAGGGCCTGGAGCGAGCCTTCGAGCGAGTGCGGGACCGAAGGGATGCCGGCGGCTTCCTCAGGACTCAACTCGTAGATGTCGGTGTCGACGGGGTCGTCCGGCTCGATCCGCTTGCGGATCCCGTCCAGTCCGGCCATCAGCATCGCCGAGAACGCCAAGTACGTGTTGGCCGAGGCGTCGGGCGGGCGGAACTCGATCCGCTTGCTGTTCGGCGAGGTCTCGTAGGTCGGGATACGGACCGCCGCCGAGCGGTTGCGCTGTGAGAAGGCCAGGTAGATCGGCGCCTCGAAGCCGGGCACCAGGCGCTTGTAGGAGTTGGTCGTCGGCGCGCAGAATGCGAGCAGCGCCGAGCCGTGCTTGAGCAGGCCGCCGATGTAGTGTCGGGCGGTGTCGGAGAGATCGGCGTACCGGCCGGACTCGTAGAAGAGCGGCGAGCCGTCCTTCCACAGCGACTGGTGGCAGTGCATGCCGGTGCCGTTGTCGCCGTAGAGCGGCTTGGGCATGAAGGTGGCCGACTTGCCGTTCGCCTTGGCCACGTTGCGCACGATGTGCTTGTACCACTGGGTCTCGTCCGCCTTGTTGCGCAGCGTGTTGAATCGCGTCGCGATCTCACCCTGGCCGCCGGTCGCGACTTCGTGGTGGTGCACCTCCAACTCCATCCCCACCGCTTCCATCGCGTCGGCCATCTCCCAGCGGATGTCACTCAGCGTGTCGAACGGCGCGGTCGGCGAGTAGCCCTGCTTGGGTGGGATCTTGTAGCCGAGGTTGTTTTCGTCCTCGTCGCGTCCGCTGTTCCAGTCTGCCTCGTCCGACTCGACGACGTAGAAGGCCTGGTTGATCGACATCTGGAACTGGACGTGGTCGAACAGGAAGAACTCAAGCTCCGGACCGAAAAAGGCCTGATCGGCAATCCCCGAGTCGATCATGTGCTGCTCGGCCTTGGTCGCCACGTAGCGCGGGTCGCGGCTGTAACGGTCGCCGGTCACCGGATCATGGACGTCGCAGATGAACTTCAGCGTCGGCACGGTCTCGGTCGGGTCCAGCCGCGCCGAGTCAAGGTCCGGCCGCAGCAGCATGTCCGATTCGTCGATGCTCTGGAAGCCGCGCAGCGAGGAACCGTCGAAGCCCTGTCCGCGGTTGACCAGGTCCTCGTCTACCTTCGACGCGGGAATGCTGAAGTGCTGCCAGCGGCCGATCAGGTCGGTCACCAACAGATCAACGCGACGGATGCCCTGATCCTGGATCAGGTTCTGGATGTCGCCAAGGGTAGCCATGGGCTCATGCCTCTCTGTCTCTCGGTACCGCGCGGAGATTGGGGTCCGGTCATCCGTCT
This sequence comes from Dehalococcoidia bacterium, assembly GCA_965211635.1. Taxonomy (GTDB): domain Bacteria; phylum Chloroflexota; class Dehalococcoidia; order Bin125; family Bin125; genus Bin125. The sequence goes on along the minus strand of OZ242948.1, from coordinate 2,091,910 downwards.
GCCTGCGCGTTGCGCTGGCTTATGCCGCGCGGCGTCTACGTTTGCCGAGACTCAGCCTATGGCCGACCCGCTCCGTGCAAATGGCGATTGAGTTACACCTGAGTTACGCCCGCCGTGTGCGCCTCTGAGGGCCGCGTTGTGTGTCGCGATTGTCTCAACGAACCATGCATTCGTCAGCGCAGGGGCAGGCCGAATCGATAGCCAACATTGCGCACGGTCTCGACGTAGCGCTGACCACCGGCCTCGAGTTTGGAGCGCAGCCGCCGGATGTGCACGTCAACGGTGCGCGAGCCGCCATAGTAGTTGTAACCCCAGACCCGGTTGAGCAGCGTCTCGCGAGTGAAGACCTGCTGGTTGTGAGTCATCAGGAAGCGCAGCAGCTCAAACTCCTTGAACGTCAGGGTTATCGAGCGACCGCCTTCGAACACCTGGTAGTTCGAGGTGTCAACGATCAAGTCGCCGGCCTCCAGCGTGTTACGCGAGAGTGCGCGACCATGTCGCCAGAGGACGAGTTGCACGCGAGCGACGAGCTCGGCCTCGTGCACGGGCGCCAGAATAAAGTCGTCCAGTTCGTGTGCTGGACTGAGCTGGATCGCGTCGATCGGTCGCACGACCGCGAGGCGCATAGCCTCAGGCCAGGCGCGGACCTCCGAGGGTTTGGAGAGCGGGAGCGCTGCGCGCCAGTCGAGTAGGAGAACGTCCGGGGCGGCGGCGGGGTCGGGTTCCGCACCTTCAGCCGGCGTGTAGCGAACGACTTGCAACCCGGCTCGTTCAAGCGCGGGTTGTAGGGGTGGGACCAGTTCGTCGTCGGGCGTAGACACGGTCAAACGGAACATATGGGCACCATAGAACAAGCATCAGGTATAGAGCTCTACCTATAGAGCATCACTATCGCCTTGTACTGTTTCGACGGCTCTACAGGCGCTTGCTTGGGCCCCCTGGAGGGTCAAACGTCGGTCGGCTCGGAGAAACTCGTGCGATACGCTCAGATGTGCACCGACGCCGGCGTAGCTCAGTGGTAGAGCAACGGTTTCGTAAACCGTAGGCCGAGGGTTCGAATCCCCCCGCCGGCTCCAGCACGCCAGTCCATCAAGCGTGGTGCGCGCCATCTCCCAAACTACCTCTCCCCCCGCAGCGCGGGGGGAGATGCCGAAGGCAGAGGGGGGTCCGGCCAGCCACCGATGTCGGCGGTCCCCCCTTCACCCGCTACGCGGGAGCTTCCCCCCAAGAGCCTGTCCCCGCGAAGGCGGGGAGGGCAGCGGGAGTGAGAGCCGCTCCTATCCTCCCGTTTGCCCCGGCAACGGCTCCGACATCTGCTCAACGTCTCTCCCGCCGCCCTGATCCTGCAGGTGCGAAATCGGCACCGCCGGCATGGTCGTGATCTCTCCGCGAATCCGGGTTGAGAAGGCAATCGACCAGCGTGCGGCCGCGTCATTGTCGGGAGCATCGATAATCGCGGTGAAGTCGTAGGGTCCAAGCACAGCGTAGATTCCAAGTGCGCTGACGCCGGGAATCGAGACGCTGCGTTCTGCCTCCAGCGGGGCCTGCGGATTCTCTGCGGTGGCGTCGATTCCCTCCGGCCACAGCCGCACTAGCAGGATGTACTGCATATCCTCGCACCTGTCCATTCCAGTCCCAGTGGGGTACTCCGCTCGTACGCGTTGAGGTCAGTATCGCGCCTCCTCCGGGGGGTCGCGAGATTCAGATGTGGGATACACTCCGATAACAATCCCCAGACACCGAGCGGGGCCGGAAACGCTGCTGGCTTGGCGCTTGATTGTGCCCAGAGAGCGACGGGAGACGAGATGAAGGAATTGATGCTGTCCACACGTCTGCGCCGCGGCGGACTCTGGCTGGTTGCGCTCATCATCGCCTCCGCCTTGATCCTCAGCGCCTGTGATCTGGTTGGTACCGACGACGAAGATGAGCAGGAACAGCAACAACAGGCAGCCGAGCAGCAGCAGGCTCAGCAGGCAGAGCCGGGGACGGCGACGCCGCCGGCCAGATCGGCCGCGCCGCCGCCCGCGGAGCCTGCAGGACCACCGCCGCCACCTGTCGCTCGGGGTGGAGGCGAGGGCGAACGCGCCTACAGCATCCTCTTCCCCAGCATCGCTCGCGTCAAGGCGGGCAATGCTGCCGCGACAGGACTGGTGATCAGCGAAGGCCTGGTGCTGGTCGACGGCGCAGCCCTCGGCGGAGCGACGTCAGCAGATGTTTCGCTCTCCAACGGCGAAATCCTCAACGGGCTCCAGGTCCTCGGACAGGATGCCCTGACTGGCCTCGCCTATCTCGGACCTGTTGATGTCTCCACCATCAGGCTGTTGCCCGCCGCGCGCCTCGGCGACGGCGAGAGCCTACGGCCCGGTTCCTCGGTCTACTCCGTTGGCTTCGCCAGCGGCGATTCCTCCGATGCCTTGCCTTCGATCTTCTCTGGCATCCTGAGCGGAATCAGCGAGTGGACGCCTGGTCAGCGCAGCCTCCTGCGCACCGATATCTTGCTGCCCCTTGCGACCGCCGGCATGGTCCTGGTTGACGCGACGGGTACGGTGATCGGCGTCGCTCCCGCATCGATCGCCGGACTTGGCATCTACGTCTCCACCGGCGATCTCGCGCGCAGCCTGAGTACCGAGCAGATGGAAGAGAGCGCCGCACCGGTCCCGACGGTCGTGACCGCAATGGAGCACACCCTGACCATTGCCGAAGGTCGACAGTCGGCATCGCTCTTCCTCTCCGAGCAAGAGAGCGAAGGACGCGTGCTGCTCACCGTACGCACCGAGACCCCCTCGTCGCTGAATCTGTTCGACGGAGCAGGAGAGCTGCGACAGGAAGCGAACCTGGTGAGTGGCGCTACCATCGTCGCCCTCGCGACCGAGGCTGCCGGGCCGTACGAGATCGTCATTTCCCCCGAGATGGCGATGGCCATGGAGATGGGTGATGGCGAGCCATCGGAGGCAATGACCGAGCCGGCCACATACGAGGTCAGCTCCAACGTTGCCTTGCGGTCGGTTGTCGAGGCGGAAGCCGAGACGCTCGCATCGCTGGCCATCGACGAGCCGTTCATCGGTCAGATTGATATCGCCGGCGACGTTGACACATTCGAACTACAGGTCTACGCCGGCGGCGTATATGAGGCGTCGGTGCAGAGTCTGCTTTTGGACTCTTACCTAGCCATCGAGGGAGCTGGCATCGCCGCTGCCGACGATGACAGCGGCGGCGGCCCCTTCAACCTTGACTCCCAACTGACTATCGAGCCAACCGTGGACGGCGTCGTCCGCTTGACAGTGAGCGAACGATCTCATGCGTCGAGCGGCCCGTACCTGCTGACCGTCTCGCAGATCAGCGGCCCACGCGCGCCGGGACGAGAGTCCGAGGAGGCAATGACGGAAGAGGACGACGAGTCCATGATGTCGGCGATGCTGCCGGCTCCTTCTCCTCCGCCCACGATCTCACTGCGGGGCATCGGCGACGACACAGGACTGCGGGCTACGTTGCTCGGATTGGGGTCACAGTCGGTCGGCAACGGCTTGCTGGTGGAAGACCAGGACGGTTCCTTCGAGATCATCGTCTCAGTGATCGGCGCTGACGGAGCGCTGAGTCGCCTGACCGTGACCAACATCGAGGGCAGCGTTGTTGTCGAGGGACGAGTGCTCGTATCTTGCGCCGGCGGTGGTCAATGCCTGGCTCAGGCAATCTTCGTTAGCAACGAATCCGCCGCTGGCCCTTGGGTCGTCGAACTCAGCTCCGACGAGCCCGGCATTACAGAGTGGCAGATCGAGGTCGAGCGGCGCGAGTAGCCGGACCCTGCTGAGCTCAACAGACAAGTCGCCCCCTCGCAGGGAGACTTGTGAGCAATCCCATACTCCGTCATTCCCGCGCAGGCGGGAATCCATCTGGGTTTCTGGTCGGCAGACAGCAACACTCACCGAACCCCAGCGGCCGACGACTTACGCAAAGGTCTCCACAGGCGGGGGCGACTCGACCGAAAAGCGCCACGCGGCCCCGCCTGCGCGGGGCCGACCGTAACCGATCTACGCGCAAGTCGGCGTTAGTACATCGCCGACTTCTGAGGCCTCGCAAGGACCATGTGCAATGCGACTCCAAGCATCCGCCTGACGCGGGTGCGGACGGGGATAGGCGGATCGATGGTCAGACCCGGCAACAGGTTGTCGAGCCAGCGAGGCATGTACCAGTTGGCAGGGCCGGCGATCTGCATGAACGCCGGAACAAGGACCAGTCGCACGAGCGTGGCGTCGATGAAGATCGCAAACGCCATGCCCATGCCGAACTCCTTGACCGCGCGTTCGTCACCGAAGAACGCGAAACTGCCAAACACGGCGATCAGGATCGCCGCCGCCGCGGTGATGACCCGTGCAGACGCGCCAATGCCGAAGGCGACTGACTCCCCAGAGTCGCCCGTCTCCAACCAGTGCTCGCGGATCCTTGAAAGCAGGAACACCTCATAGTCCATCGAGAGGCCGAAGAGGATGGCGAACATGAACATGGGGATGAACGACTCAATCGGACCTGTCCGGTCGAGACCGATCAGCTCCAGGCCCCAGCCCCATTGGAAAATGACGACAATGAAACCGAGCGCCGAGCCAATCGCGAGCATGTTGAGGATCGCGGCCTTGAGCGGTACCAGGATGGACCGAAACGCCATCATCAGCAGCAGGATGGAAACACCGATCACGATCACGAAGAAGTAGGGCAGGCGAGAAATCAGCTTGGCCGTCACGTCCTCGAACGCGGCGGTGGTGCCGGCAATGTAGATCGTCGTGCGTGGCGAAACGCTGGCGAGCGCGGCTGGGACGGCGGTTTCCCGCAGGCGGTTGACGAGCTCTCGCGACTCGGCCTCCTGCGGGGCCGTGGTCGGGTAGAGGAAGATCAGCGCGGTTTCCCCGCTCTGCGTCGCGTTGGGCGGCAGCACTGCGGCGACGCCGTGCGTGCTCGCGAGCGCCTGGCTCACCGCATCAAGCTCACCCTGCGAAAGCCGTTGATCGGGATTGTCGACGACGGCGAACAGCGCTCCATTGACTCCAGGTCCGAACGCGTGGGAGATCAAGTCGTAAGCGCGTCGTGAGGTGTAGGTGTCCGGCCGATTGCCATCGTCCGAGACTCCCATCTCCATTGTGAAGACTGGCGCGGTGAGCACCAGCAGGATGACCGTGCCAAGCACGAGGTAGAGCCATGATCGGCGCTCGATTCGACGTGAGAAGCGGTACCAGCGCCCGTGTTCGCCGCCGGCGGTGTAGCGCAAGGCTGGAATCGAGAACCTGTCGATGCGACGGCCGATCAGCACCAGCATTGCCGGCAACAGCGAAACTGCGACAAGCATTTCAAGCAGCACGACGAGCGCGGCAGCGAGACCCAGATTGGCAATCAGCGGAATGCCGATCGCGAATAGTCCGAGCAGGGCGACCACGACGATTGAGCCGGCAAAGGCAACTGCGCGCCCGGCCGTAGTGACAGCAGCGCGCCCCGCCTCGCGAGGATCGACGCCGGTTGCGAGCTGCTCGCGGAAGCGGGCGATCACGAAGAGCGCGTAGTCGATCCCGACGCCGATGCCGAGCATCGCGCCGAACTGGGGCGCCACTGTGGTGATGTCCAGCGACGCGGCCGCGACGAACACCCCGACCGTGCCAACTGCAAGCCCGACCAGGGCGGACACAAGCGGCATGCCCGCGGCGAAGATCGAGCCGAAGCCGATGATCAGAATGATCAAGGCCGCAGCGAGGCCAACCAGCTCAGCCGCACCCGGTTCTTCAGTCTCATACTCGCGAATCGGCTCGCCGGTGAAGTCGATCTGCAGGGCGTCGGAACGAAGCGTCTCACCAAACTCGACCACTGCGGCGATGCTGTCGTGCGACAGATCGTTCGCCTGTTTGCCGTACGCCACACGAACGAGTGCAGTGCGTCCGTCGCGTGAGATGCTGCCGGGACGTTGATCGGGGAGCGTGACCAGCGCGACGTCGTCGACTGTGGCTGCATGACGGGCGAAGGACGCAATCGCCGTCTGAGCTTCGCTGTCCCGCACGCTGCCTTCAGTGGCATGGAACACCGCGACGAGTTCGGAGCCGGAGCGAGCGGGAAAGCGCTCCGCAAGGAGGTCGAAGGCGGCCTGGGATTCTGTGCCAGGGACCGTGAACGAGTCGGTCAGCTCGCCGCCGAATCTGCTCATCAAGCCGCCGGCGATCAACACCAGCAGCACCCACATCAGAATCACGCGCCACGGATGCTCCGCGACGAACGCCGACCAACGCTCCATCTATCGGAATCCCTTGACACACATGCAATCGCGTACGCCGCGTGTCAGCGTATCCCGAGAGTGCTCTTCGGTGTGCTCGGCGGTTACGAAAGTATCGAATCAATCGATGCTGGGCCGGCGCCCATGAGGATTAGCCCAATGCAAGCGAAGACCATCAGAACGTCGAGTTCATAGCCCTGCTTGTCCGACGATCCCTGGAAGGGCAAACCCTCTTTGAACTTGTTCACGTAGGTCGCGACCATCATGTTGATCGCCAGAGGAATCGCGACCCAGGGCACGAGCAATCCGGCCAACAACAGCAGGCCGCCAAGGAGTTCGATCGTCGCCACGCCCGGACCGGCGAGTCTGGGAAACGGAACTCCGAGTGACTCAAGCCAGCCGGAGAATCCGCCAATTCCACGCCGGAACTTTCCAAGGCCTGCATCAATGAAGATGATGCCCAGCACAATCCGCAGGGGAATCGGCGCCCACTCAAGCACCTCGCTTCCGAAGGGGGACGTCAACCAGTCGCCTAAGTCCATGTTCCACTCCGTAACGAGGCGCACCGAACGGGTGTCTCCGACGCTGAATTAAGCTGGATTCTAATCGAGTGGACATCCGGCAGTTACTGAAGAGGCGAGGTGAAACGCGATGGGCAAGCTCGCAGATGCGATTCGGGATCGACGAAAGGGCCAGCAACGGCGCATGGGCTTCGGCGCCGCCGTGGAGCAACAGCACCCCTCGATGCTGGTCGGAGCCATAGGCTTCGTCGAGGGCGCCGACTTCTGCGTCGCGCTGAGCGACTCAGACGCGAAGGCCATCGAGGCCGCAGGAGTCGACATCTGGGGCGCGCGGCTTGTTGTCCTGACGCGTGACAGCGTCGCCAACGCCAAAGAGAGCGGCGCCTCGTTCGTCTCGTTTGTGTTGGACGATGCCCGAGCCGACGCCATGCTCGACGAAGACGTGGACTACGTCATCCGCTTGCTCGACCGGCGCGTCGATGAGTCCGAGGCGCGCGCGCTGGGCAGCTTGCGGCCAACGGCAATCTCGCCGGAGCTGGAGTTTCCGCTGACTCTCTCGTCGGCTCTCGAGCTGCGACGCCTTGTTCTGCTTGCGTCCTCGCCGCTGGGCGTCACGTGTCCGCCCGACGTCTCGGTTGGCGATCTTGAGGCGATGCGTGACTCTGGAGTGGCAGCGATCTTGCTGGCCGAAGGCGCGTCAGCGAGCGATGTCGCCGATGTCAAACAGCGTGTCCTCGACCTGCCCGAGCGCAAGCCGCGTAGAGACGACGACGCGCAGCCCCTGATTCCAACGGCGCGACAGAGCGGCCAGACTGACCGGGAGGACGAAGGCTAGGTTCCAGTCGATCGCGCCAGTCGTTCGGGTCAGTCGCGGAAGACGCTGCGATTGGTCGGTTCGAGCGAACTGCGCGAGTTCCCCGTTGCCATGCGCAGGAAGTAGACCAGGCCGCCGACGAGCGCGACGCCTAGCAAGATCGCAATGGTCCACAGCACCAGCGCCTGGCTGGACTTTTCGTCGGCCAGGGCTTCAAGATCTTCACCCTCAATCGGCGCGAAATCGTGATTGATCGAGAAGCTGTACGAAGAAGCGACTTCGATGTTCTGATGGCCATCAACGAGCAGCACGTCGTACGAAACCTCCAGCATGCCGTCGCCCTCGGCGTGGATTGGAACGACCAGCGTTCGCAGGCTGTAGTTGGAGATGTTGACGTTACCGTCGTCTACGCGTTCCCCGTCGGCATCAGTGACCTGGACGTGATGCGCGTTCGCGACTTGCGCCAGGTCGCGATCAAACGTGAGCAGAATCTGGTGTGGCGCCTCCGCCACCGTTGCGCCGCTCTCGGGCTCCTCCTGGATCAGGTACTCGCTCGCGCCGGCCGGTCCGGCAAACAGGAGAGCGCACACAGCGGCAGCAACGGCAACGATGCCGAAGATGCTGAGCGGGGAACGCGGGGTTGCAAGTGTCATGGGCATATCTCCACTCGTGATCCTAGGAATGGATCGGGTTGCCGACAAGTTCGATTGCGGTGCGGTCATGAACTTCGAGTCAGTCCGGCGCATCGATCACGACGCGAGGGACTCGGGAGGAGATGCTGGTGAAGATCTCGTAGGGGATCGTGTCGACCAGGCGCGCGAGATCCCACGCCGGAATCATCGACTCGCCATCGTCGCCGATGATGGTGACCACATCGCCTGGGGCTGCCTCAGGGATTTCGGTAACGTCGATCATGGCGCTATCCATGCAGATCGCGCCGCGATACGGTGCGCGCCGACCACGAATCAGGGCGAATCCGCCTGGAGAGCTCGCGCGGCGTAGACCGTCGGCGTATCCGGCGCCGATCACGCCGATCCGCGAGTCACGGTCGGCAGTCCACAGGCCGCCGTAGGAGACTGACTCCCCGGCGTTCAACTCGCGGACAGTGAGCAGCCTTGCGCGCCAGGAGAGCACCGGCCGCAGCTCGTCGGCGCCCGTGTCCGACATGTGCGGCGCAGGATCAATGCCGTATAGCGCGATGCCGGCGCGGATGAAGCTCAACCCGGTCTGGGGCAGACCGAATGCGGCCGCCGAGGCAGAAGTGTGACGTATCGGCACGCCCAGTCGGTCGGCGGTCTCCTGGAACCGTCCGAAAGCACCGAGCGTTGCGTCCTGGTCAGGATTGGTCGCATCGGGAAAGTGCGTGAATACAGCCTCGAGAACCAGTTCGTGGTGAGCGGAGATTGCTCTGGCGAGGGAGTCCGCTTCCTCGTAAGGCCGCCCATAGCGCTGCATGCCGCTGTCCAGGTTTATGTGAACCCGAAACAGCGTCCCCGAGGTCCGCGCTGCCGCGGCGAGTCGCTGTGCTGTCTCAGCGCTGTCGACCACGACGGCCACGTTGAGACCCGCGGCGACCTCTGGATCGCCTTCCAGAACTGGGCCCAAGCACAGGATGGGCGCCTCGATCCCAGCCTCTCGTAGCTGTTCAGCTTCGGGGATCGTGAATACACACAACTGCGAGGCTCCGGCTTCAAGAGCAGCTCGAGAGATCGTAACCGCGCCGTGGCCATAGCCGTCGGCCTTGACGACCGCGGCGACTGACGCAGGGGCCACTCGCCGACCGATCACCCCAACGTTATGTCGAACAGCCTTGAGATCGGTTTCGACCCAGTTCGTGGCGGATGGCGCCGGAACATTGGTCACCGAGAGTCGAGTCATGGCGCTACAGTGAATCTGGGCGATGGCAGGGGAAATCGCGGGATCGATGTGATACTACCCGTCGTGGCTGAGCTTGCCCGCGCGCTTCACCTTCGGCTGACGATATCGTTGCTCATTGCTTGCTGCGCCTCCGCCCTGCTGGTCGCATGCGGTGGGGAAGATGCCGATGAGGCGGCCGAGCAGCAGACGCGGACTGCCGTCCCAACAAGGCCGGAGGCCGTCGCTCCGCCCGCGTCAGATGCGCAGGATGGACAGGACTCGGTCACGACAGAACGTAGCGCGGTCGATCCCGTGCGGTTGCAGATTGCAGAAGCTGACGCGCTTGAGCGCAACGGCTACTGGGAGCAGGCGCTGAACCTACGCGAATCTGCCATGCTCTCGGGCTCCTCGCTGCCGGTAGATGATTTGACCGAACTGCAGCTTGACCATGCGCGGCTGTTGCTCAAGCTGAACCGGCCTGAGCACGCTCAGATCGCTCTCATGGAACTTGGAGAGTCGCTATCTGCAGACAAGCAGCGTCGCAGATTGCTACTGGCGGCTCAGGCCGCGCTGATGCGCAATCAGGTAGACGCCGCAGTCGAAGCGATGCGCAGCTACGTCAACTCCGATAGTCCCGCCTGGGCCATTGTCGCTCTCGAGACCGGACGCGTGCTGCAACGCGCCGGCCGAAGCGCCGAGTCGATCGAATGGGTTGGGCGGTCGCTCGGTGGATTGCTGTCGTTTCAGGATCGGCTTCGAGCGATCCACCTGTTGGCGACCGAGCTCGACATCGGCGGCGACGCGGAGTCCGCACTGGATCGTTATGGCGAGCTGATCGACCTGTCTCCCTGGCGCGACGATCAGGCGGCCGCGCTCAGTCGGGTGGGGAGACTGCAATCTGAACTCGGCGACTCCAAGGCGGCCCACGAGGTCTGGCTCACGCTGGTTGAGGGATATCGGGAGTATCCCGAGAGCAGCGAAGCGCTAGCGTTCTTGCTCGATGCCGGAGTCCTGGTGGATGAACTCACTGTCGGTTTGATTCGCTTTGAGGAGCAGCGCTGGGTTGAAGCGCGCGCAGCAATGTTGAACGTCTTGGGCGGTTCGAGTGTGGTGGCGGACCAGGTCGCAGGAGAGTTCTACATCGCAGCGATCCATCAAGCGAACGGGGACCTGGAGAGTGCCGCCCTTGGTTATGTCGCGGTGATCGGTCGCGACTCCAGCGACGCGTTGGCAGCTGAGTCGATGATGCGGCTGGCCGACTTCGCCGCCGCCGATGGCGACCTGTCGGTAGCTGGGGAATACTGGCGCCGAGTATGGACTGAGCATCCGCAGCACGCCCGAGCGGAGGAAGCGGCGCGGCGCTGGGCGCTGCGAGCAGTTGCCAGGGGTCAGTGGTTGGAGGCGGCGCAGCGGTTTCGTGACATCGCCAACACCGGAGCAGACTATTGGGGCGAGCGGGTCAGGCTGGAGTTTCTCTACTGGTCGGCATTGATGTACCGGGAGGCCGGCGACGTAGAGTCGGCCAGCGACTTGGGGTCACAAGTAGTAGAGAGCGATCCAGGCGGCTACTTCGGACTGCGGGCGGCATCGCTACTGGGACTGGAATCGCCCGACGCGCTCGATATCTCGCTCGACGATTGGCTCGTTCGCTTGACCGGCGAGGCAGATCCTTCCGTGATCGATCTACAGACTGCGCCGGAGTGGCTTGCCGCGCAAGAGTTGCGTCTTGGCGGTTGGGATGATGCCGCGGACCGGATGCTCTTGCAGTGGATTGACCGACTGGCTGACGATCCTTGGGAGCTAGTTGAAGCCTCGCAACTCCTCGCTGCGCACAATGAGACGTCGGCCTCGGCTCGAGCCGCGGAGCGTGTGCTGGACCTCTTCGGCCTGACCTGGACCGAGGCGCCGGTTGACTTGCTGCGATTGGCCTACCCCAAGCCATGGCCGGATGTGATGGCGCTGCACGCTGGGTCGGAGGGACTGGATCCGCTGCTGCTTTGGTCGCTGATCCGACGAGAAAGTCTCTATGACGCCGACGCCGCTGGATTGGCAGGCGAGGTGGGCTTGACGCAAGTGATTCCGCTAACGGGATCTGACATTGCCGCAGGTTTGGGGATTGCCTACCAGCACACCGATCTGGCGCGTCCGGAGCTGGCGATCCGATTCGGTTCCTGGTACCTGGCTCGACAAATGGAGGGGTTCTCGAACGAGCCGCTAATCGCCCTGGCCGCGTACAACGCGGGACCGGGGAATGCCGCCCGCTGGGAAGACCAGGCGCTGCTGCCTGGTCCCGACGCATTCCTCGCGGCCATGGATTTCCGATCTACCAGGTCATATGTGCGATATGTTCTGGAGACCTGGGCGGCGTACCAGGCGGTTGAACGGGCGACAGAACGGGCAGCCCAATGAGCAGCAGGCATGCGGCAACTGTGCAGGAACGCAACTCAGGCAACGTGGAAACCGACGTGACTGGCTTATACTGAGCGGTACTTGTCCTACCGCTCTTCGACGACCGGGCCGGCGTGTCCTGTGATGTGTTGAGGGAGACGATGCCGAAACGCACGTATCAACCAAAACGGATTCCGCGCAAGCGGGAACATGGATTCCTGAAGCGAATGTCGAGCCGCGGCGGCCGCGCCGTACTCAAACGCCGCCGCGCACGTGGCCGTCGTCGGCTGACCGTCGTCTGAGCGTCACAAGTCTGTTCCGGTGTCCATGAAACCCGCTCATCCAACGGGTAAGCGATTCTCGTGAACGATCAGGCCGTGCGGACCATGAAGCGTGCCGATCAGCGTCTGCGACGAAAGTCGGAGTTTGACGCAGTGTTCCAGGACGGTCGACGCCGATCCAGCGGAGTGCTGGCGTTGAGGGCCCTTCAACGCGCTGAAGACTCGCTCGATGGCCCATGCCGGTTCGGCTTTGCCATCAGTTCCCGGCTGGGAGGAGCGGTGGTCAGGAATCGCATCAGAAGGCGTTTGCGTGAATCAGCGCGTCGGCTCAACCAGGAAGGGAAGTGCGCAGGATTGGATGTGGTTGTGGTGGCGAGAGATGGTTCGGCGGAAGCTGACTTCCGCACCCTCGACGCAACTCTGGCCAGGTTGGTGCGAGGATTGATGCGCGACGCCGAAGCGCATGGTTCGACGGATGGTTCGACGCATGGTTCGACGCATGGTTCGAGAGGTGGGAGTTGATTCCGACGAGGGCGCCGGTGAACGTGCGTGCGCCATTGACTCGTTTGCTGACACCGCTGTCGCGGATCGTCGATCGGGGCGTACTGACGGCGTTGCGCGGCTACCAGATAGTGCTTTCTCCGCTCTTTGCGGCGATGGGTTCACGCTGCCGCTTCGAGCCGTCCTGTTCCCAGTACATGCTCGATGCGGTCTGTCAGCGCGGCGCGGTCGTAGGCATCGGACTTGGCGCCTGGCGCCTGTTGCGCTGCAATCCGATGAATGCTGGTGGATTCGACCCGGTGCCAACGCGCGCCCGCAATCGGCACAACGAGATGACGACGACAGGCGAGCAGGACGTTTCACGTGAAACAATCTGAAACTCTTCCGGCTCAAGTCGCCGGCGCCGCTGCTGGGCCACGGCGCCGACTGTCTTGGTCATCCTCCCGGTCCGGCCAGCTCCGGTGGATCTGGCGCGAGATCGTTGGGGTGTTTCACGTGAAACATCGAACGGCGCCCAGCCCGCCTGCGATCCGTTCTCGCATGGTCGCCGCAGCGATTGTGCTGTTGACGCTGCCCGTGATCGCCGCCTGTGACGTGGCCGACCAGCCCGACGGCTGGGCCGCGCCAACTCCCGATCCGCTCGAACCGGACACGCGCTTGCTCGCTCCAACCGGAGACAACACCGTGGTCGCGGTGCAGTTGTTGGATGGCAATCTCGGCGCCGCCGCGTGGGAGTTTCCCGACGACGACGGCAGATTCCCGGGGCTTGACTTCGAGATCGACCCGGTCGCCTTTTACGCCGATCCGGTCTGGGTGCCTGAGACGGAGGAGTGGCTGCTCTCCGGCTACTCCGACGGCGTGCTCTACGCAGTACGCGGAGACGGGGAGTCAGCACGTGAGCTCTTTGCCACCGAGGCGCGAATCGTCGCTGACCTCGTCGTGGAAGGCACACGCGTCTATCTGGCAGATACGGCCTATCGAGTCCATGCTGTAGATATCGAGCAACCCGGTTCGTCTGTCTGGACCTGGAGCGGCGACTCCGACCTGCAAATCTGGAGCGGCCCGGTTCTGGTCGAGACAGATCGAGGTAAGTTACTCATCGTCGCCGGACTGGATGGCAGGGTGACGGCCTTGCACATCTCCGGCGCTGAAGCGGGAACGCCGGCGTGGCAGATAGAAATTGACGCGGGGATCGCCGGCTCGATAGTCTCCGCCGACGGCATCGTCTACGTGGGTGGACTGGACCGGATCTTCTACGGAATCGATGCGGCAACCGGCGCCCAGATCTGGACCGCACAGGCCTCGCACTGGATCTGGGGCACGCCTCTGATTCACGGCGATGTCATCTACATGACCGATCTTCGCGGCAACGTCTATGCCCTCGACGCTCTCAGCGGCCAGCCCCGCTGGCTGCAGCCATACGCGGCAGACGACCGAATTCGCGCGCGTCCACTGTTCGTTGAGTTTGACGACCCTGACAGCAGCGGCGGCATCCTCGTGATCGTCGCGCGAGGCGGGATGATCCATCAACTCAACGCAAGCGACGGTTCGCTATTGCGCCAGTTCCAACTGGAAAAGGCCAAGGACTTGATGGCCAATGCAGTCCTCAAGGACGACCGCATCCTGGTCAGCGACGAAGACGGCGTGCTGTACGCAGTGCTGTTGGGCGCCAACCAGGCGGTCAGACTCTACCCGCCGAACTAGCATGCCGAAAACGAGCTAAGACGGACCACGATGGACATTCTCGACTTTATCTGGAATGACATTCTGATCGGCCCAATCATGAATGGGCTGATCGTGATCGCCCACGCCGTCGATGACAATTACGGCGTCGCAATCATCCTGTTCACCCTGATTGTGCGTGTGATTACGTATCCGCTCACGCTGCGACAGCTCCGTGCAACGCGTTCGATGCAGGAGATGCAGCCGCGGATGCAGGAGATTCAGAAGAAGTACAAGGACCCTCGACGGCGCCAGGAAGAGTTGATGAAGGTCTACCGCGAGGCAGGCTTCAATCCGCTCGGTTGCCTCTGGCCGCTGTTGGTTCAGATGCCGATCTGGATCGCGCTCTACCAGGTGCTGCGACGGACGCTGGGTGACACTCCCGAACAGTTGCTGCGCTTGTCCAGCGACCTGTACGACTGGTCCTACATCACGTCGGCGATCCCTATCAATCGCGACTTCCTCTTCTGGGACCTGGGATCGTCCTCGCTCGAGCAGTCGCTGCCGCTCGCCATCATGGTTGGCGTGACGGCGTACATTCAGCAGAAGGTGTCGACCGCTCGGATGGGACCGCGCGACGAGCGCTCGGAGTCCATGAATCGCACCATGCTGTGGATGATGCCGTTCATGTTCGGGTTCTTCACCTTGCAAGTGCCGGCGGGGCTCGGTCTCTACTGGCTGGTCACCTCGGTATTCACAATCATCACCTCCTGGTACTACTACTTCTACCGCCAGGGTCTGCGCTGGTCATGGAAGTGGCTGCTCTCCTCGGAGCCCCTTCCTGCTCCGGCTGCAGGGGTTGCAGCCAACGGCACGACGGCTATCGCCGAGCAATCGGCAGAGATCGTCGAAGCAGACGAACCGGAACCGCAGCGCCCGGCTCGAAAGACGACGAGCGCAGCAAGACGAAGACGGCAACGAAGACGGCGCGCGAGCAGATCGCGCTAACAGCAAGTGGGATACTCCGGGCCCGCCGACCAGATTCAAGTGCGCCGGCTACGCCCGACACGATGCTGAGTTGGAGAACTGGCAATGGCGAATCGCAATCCAATCGAACAATCGGGACGAACTGTGGATGATGCGGTCCAGGCTGCGTTGCGGCGTCTGAGGATGACTCGCGCGCAGGTCGACGTAGAGGTGCTGGAGGAGGGTCGGACCGGCATTTTTGGAATTGGTCACGCGCAGTCGCTGGTGCGCGTCACGCCCCGCGCCGGGGCAAGCGCGTCTGCCCCGCCCGATGATGCATCGGCATTGCCCAAGATCGACGACTACTCCGACCTGACCGAGGTTGAGCCCGGCCAACGTCCGCGACCTGCCGCTCGGCGAACCACGACTCAACGGCCTGTGGCGTCGCGAGCGCCGCGGCAAGCCGCGGACACGGGCGAGACACAGCGGGAGGTACAGCCAGATCATCGCTCGCGCTCGCGTCCTCGCCAGGTAGAGCCGGCGAGTTCGGGCAGGCGCGAACGAACGCGATCCAGAAGCCCGGGACGCAGTCGTGCCGGGACGCGCAACGAGGCCCGCGATCGTCAGCCTGCTCGCGAACCGATTGGCCCCTTCGATCTGCTGGCGGACCCTGACTACGAGCCGAATGAGAACCCTCGCGAGTTCGCGGTCGAGGTGCTGACCGACATTGCGCATCAGCTTGGATTCGACGTTGACGTCACGGCCCGTGATCCTGCAACGCCGATGGACGGTCTCGGTCACGCGGTGGCGGTGCTCGACGTCAACCCGGTAGGTGAAGAGGACCTGGGCCTGCTGATTGGGCGGCACGGAGCCCACGTGTCAGCCCTGCAGTACGTCGTCAACGTGATCGTGAGCCGAGCGCTGGACGGCAACAATCCGATGACCGTCGATGTCGATGGCTACCGCCGCCGCCGCGAGACGGCCCTGGAAGAAATGGCTCAACGTGCGGCGTCTGAAGTGCGAGATGGCGGCGAACCGGTGACCCTCGGTGTGATGCCGGCGGCGGAGCGGCGGATCATCCACCTGCAACTGCAGGACGATCCGGATGTGCGCACCGAGTCGTTCGGCGAGGGCTCGTCACGTCGGGTGCGGATTCTGTACCGTGACGAATAGCGTCGGTTACCCGACGTAACGAGTTGACCATTATCTTGGTAACACGATGTCCGGAGGCGCACCGACGTGAGTGTGGTTGCGATCGCGAACCAGAAGGGCGGCGTCGGCAAGACGACGACAACCGTCAATCTGGCTGCCGCCGCTGCGGAGATGGGTCATCGCACGCTTGTGGTTGATGCCGACGCGCAGGCCAACGCAACGTCGGCGCTTGGGTCCAATCACGCATCGCTCAGCATGTTCGACGCACTGCTTGGCGAGGCGCCCCTCATGCAGTGCGTCGTGCCTACAGCCTGGCCCAACCTCGACATCGCGCCATCATCGATAGACCTGGTCGCGGCCGAGCTCGAGCTCGCATCCAGGCCGAACCGGGAGTTCGTGCTGCGCGCGATGCTGGCAGACGTGGCGCCGCAGTACGAGCTGGTCCTGATCGACTGCGGCCCGTCGCTCGGTCTGATGACATTGAACGCGCTGGCCGCCGCGGACGCCGCGATCGCGCCGGTGCAGTGCGAGTACCTAGCGCTGGAGGGCTTGACTGCGCTGCGGGAAACGATTCGTCGAGTGCAGTTGCACCTGCATCCGGGGCTGCAGCTCCTGGGTGTGGTGGCGACGATGTACGACGGTCGCACGCGGCTGTCGCAGGATGTCGCGGCCCAACTTAAATCGCATATCAGTTCGACATTTGATACGATTATCCCGCGCTCGATCCGCCTGTCGGAGGCGCCGAGCCATCAGCGACCGATCATCGACTACGCTCCGACTTCGCGAGGGGCGGAGGCGTATCGGGAGCTGGCGGGAGAGTTGTTACGCCGCCTTGCAGCGCTACCGCCATCGACGATCTACCGAGGCGGCGTCGTGGATGGAGTACAGGCATGACTCAATCGGAGATCGCAACGTCGGAGCCGAAGATCACAACCTTCGGTTCGCGGCCGCCCCAACCGCTAACCGAAGAGGAAAAGCGCAAGCGGCGACTCGGTCGAGGCCTGGACTCCCTGATCCCGTCCTCTGCGGAGCAGGAGGCAACGGACGGCCGGCTGCATGCGCCGATCGGATCGATCACCAGGAATCCGTCGCAACCACGCCAGGAGTTCGAGCGTGAGGGGCTGGAGGAGTTGGCCGCCAGTATTCGCGAGCACGGAATCCTGCAGCCGTTGTTGGTGCGGGCGCAGGGCTCGGGCGGCTACGAGCTGATCGCCGGCGAACGTCGCTGGCGAGCTGCTGGCCTGGCCGGGCTGTCGGAGGTTCCGGTCGTCGTCCAGGCAGATTCGCAGCATGACTCCGATGGCTTGACATTAGCCCTGGTCGAGAACCTGCAGCGCAGCGATCTGAATCCGATCGAGACGGCGGCGGCGTTCGAGCAGCTCGTTGAATCGGGCTGGACCCAGGAGCGGATTGCCGGGCAGGTGGGCAAGAGTCGTGCAGCGGTCGCCAACGCCTTGCGGTTGCGACGACTGCCGGAGGCGATTCAGGCCATGGTGTCTTCCGGCGCGTTGAGCGAAGGACACGCACGAGCGCTGCTCGGGGCGCCCGAGGACGAGCGGCATGGCCTGGCGAACCGAGCCATCACCGGTGGCTGGACGGTTCGTGTCCTGGAGGACGCGGTGCGCGCGTTGACCAGGCCGAACTCAAGGTCGACGGAGCCAGTAGCGTCGCCATCGATGCTCAGGGCCGCGAAACGGCTCGAGTCCGCGCTCGGCACCAAGGTTGAAGTTCGCGCCGGCGCCAAAGGTCCGGCCGCCGGCGGGCGCATCGTGATCCACTGGTATGACGAGGAACAGTTGGAGTCGCTGGCCTCGCTGTTCGCCGACAGCGGCGGCGCGGTCGACGATGAAGCGGCCGAGTTTGGGATTTGAGCGGATTCCTAGTCCGACGCGCCGTCGTCGTCGGTCTGTCTGTTGACCGGGCGACGTGAGCGACGCCTGCGTCGGCGCGAGCGGCGTGACTCGTCGCTAGGCGGCTGCGCTGGCGTAGCGCCGCCTTCGGTATCCCCGCCGTGGTCCGCGGACTGGGCGGGTTCTGCCTGACCCACTACTGGCGCTCTACCGCGTCGCCGGCGTCTTGAGGGGCGCTTCGGCGCGACCTCGGTCGCCTCGTCGGAGTCCATCTGCGAGCGTTCCGCGTCGTCTGTCGGCGTTGTCGGCCTCGCATCCCCCTTTGGCTTGCGTGAGCGGCGTCGACGTCGGCGCTTTGGCCGGTCCGAGGACGTGTCAGATTGCTCCACGTCTGAGGGATCATGTGTCGGGGCTGCCGCCTGGCGCAAGTCGGCGGCGCGTCTATCTGCTTCGCGCTGTTGCTGTTCAGCCTCAGCCAGGGCTTGATTGGGCGCGTCTTCCGTACGCACGGCCAGGCCGATCTCCTCGGCTGGAACTTCGACACGCTGAGGATGATCATCGAGCGAGATCGTGACCTTCTGCTGCAGCACATTGAGCTTGATCACCCTACCCATGCCGGCTGGAGTGCTGACCCGCTTGCCGACTCGCGGCAGCGTCCCGCGCATCTCCCTGTACACCTCATGCTCAAACGTCAGGCAGCAGAGCAAGCGCCCGCAGACCCCGGAGATGCTGTCGGGGTTCAGGGACAGGTCCTGATCCTTGGCCACTCTGATGCCGACATGGGGGAAGTCAGTCATCCAACTCGAGCAACAGAGTCGGAGGCCGCAGATGTCGTAGCCATCGACCAGGCTCGCCCGCTCGCGCTGATTGGCCTGTTGCATCTTGAGCTTCACGTCATAACGGTCTTCGATCTCTTCGACCAAAGGACGGAAATCAACGTGATCGGGGGCCTGGAACCAGGCTGTCCCCTGGTCGCCGTCGAGGTTGAGTTCCACCGCGACGGGATACAGGCCCAGACTGGCGCGGACAGCGGATGAGCGCATCTCCTGCAGGATCTGATCGGCTCGTTCACCTTGCGCTGTGGCGCGGTCGCGGTCGTCGGCGTCGGCGAGGCGGACGATGGGTCGGACATCACGCGACACGTCGCTGGCGGGCGCGTCGTCATCGGGCACAGTGACGACGCGGGCGAGCTGATCGCCGCGGCCGCGATCGACCACGACATAATCTCCGACAAAGACCTGTCCGCGCGGCGCGGCGAAGTGGTAGATGCGCGCGGCCTCGCGGATGCGAATGCCGATCGCGACTTCCGAGCTATCAGCGAGCTGATGATGTTCCGAGGTCTCCCTCACGGGGGAAGCGGCGGCTGCCTCAGGCGCTCGCGTCGCCCCGCTCTCGTCTGCTGCGTCTATCGATTCGTTCATAGCTCAATCCTGGCGGGCGGGATGTTGAGGAGCAGCACATCAAGCGCGAGACGGGCAGCAACGCCTTGCTGAATCAGTGCCCGGGTGCGCTGAATGCGCTCAAGAAACTGCGTGATGTGTCGTTGATCGTACAGTGACGCACTCTGCTCGATCCGATCACGCTGCGAAGCGTGCGTGAGGGCGCCGGTCTGGCCATCGAGGGACAACCAGAGGTCGCGCCACCAATCAGTCCAGGCGTCGAGGATCAACTCCAGGTTGGCGACAGTCTGCGGGGTAACAGAGCGTCCGACAAGCTGGTCGGACCATTGGAGCCGCTCGGCTCGGTCGGCCTGGGCAATGCGGATCGCATCGTCGATCTGCGCACTGCGCAGCGCGATCGGGTCTCCTTCGCGCAGGTTGGCCTGAAGCCACCATGGTCGCCCACGCGCCAGTCGGGCAAGCTCGGCCCGCCGATCGGTCTCCTTTGGGAGGGTCGCGCCAGCCTCCGCGGCCCACTGCTCCAGCCATGCGTCGAGCTCCGCCGCCGGCAGCGGCGCAAGCGTGATCGTCCTGCAGCGGGAACGAATCGTCTCCGAGAGTTGCGCTTCCCGCGAAGAAAGCAGGATGAAGTGCACGCGCTCGGGCGGCTCCTCCAGCGTCTTGAGGAATGCATCGGCGGCGTCCGCTGTCATCGCTTCGGCGGGATCGATGATCAGAATGCGCCGGTCGGCCTCGAACGGGGCCAGTGTGGCGACGTGCTCGATGCGTCTGATGACGCAGATGCCGATTGTGCGCGTGTTGCGGTGGTCGTGGTCCGAGTCGGCGCAGAGCGAGCCGGGGCCTACGACCTCGACATCAGTGTGTTGCGGTTCGAGCGAAGGCTGAGCGGGATCGTGGAGCCGTAGACAGGTGCGGCATCTGCGGCAGGGACCAGTCGAGTCGGGCAACTCGCAGAGCAATGCCTGGGCTGTGCGAATCGCAAGATCGCGCTTACCGACGCCGACCGGTCCCACTATCAGGAGCGCGTGGGGGAGTCGACCTGAGTCGAGCATGGCCTCAACTGTGCGACCGCCTCGTGTCTCGCTGTGAGGACCCCAGTTGCTCAGCGACTGTGCGGTTGTCATCACAGATCAAGATGTAGCAGATCGTCGAGCGTCTGACGCCGACGGACGAGCCGGGCATCCCCATCTTGCACCATGACGATGGCTGGCCGCAGGGCGAGGTTGTAGTTGCTCTCCATCGCTATCTGATACGCGCCACTGGCGGGAATGGCGATCAGTTCGCCGAGTTGGAGCGACGGAAGCTGCGCGTCGCGGACAAGCACATCGCCGGATTCGCAGAACTTGCCGGCGATGGTCGCGGTCAAGGTGGGGATGGTCAGCATCTGTTCGGCCGCCGCCGCCTCGTACTTCGAGTCGTACATCGCAGGCCGAACGTTGTCGGCCATCCCGCCGTCGACCGTGACATAATCCCGCGTGTCGGGGATGTGTTTACGGCTGACAACGGAGTACAGAGCGACGCCTGCGCGTCCGACGACGGAGCGACCCGGCTCGATGTGGACATCCGGGATTGGCAGTCCGTGCGTGTCGCAGGCGGTGTGGATCGCGTCAGCGATGTGCACCGCATAGCGGTCAACCTCGGGAGCGACGCGAGCTGCGGTGTAGGTCAAGGCCATGCCGCCGCCGGGCGAGAACTCGCGCCATTCGTAGCCGTGCCGAGCCTTCATTTCGGCGGCAAACTCGCCGATCGTGGCAATGCCGTCGGCATATGGATCGATGTTGAAGAGCGGCGAACCGAGGTGAATGTGGAATCCGGTCACGTCGAGGAACGGAGCTTCGAGCGCTCGAACCAACGCCGCTTCGGCCTGGCCGGACGGTAGTGGAAAGCCGAACTTGCTGTCTCGCAGTCCGGTCGTGGTTTTGACGTGGGTCTGCGCATCGACGCCGGGCGTGATGCGCAGCATGATTCGCTGCTCGGTGGCCCGCGAACGGGTCATGTCGTCCAGTACGGCGAGCTCGTCGTCGTTGTCGACAATGACCCGTCCGACGCCTGAGTCGAGCGCAAACGCGAGCTCGTCGGGCGTCTTGCCGTTGCCGTGGAAACCGATGTGCTCGGGGTCCATGCCTCCCGCAAGCGCGACGTGCAACTCGCCGGCAGATACAACATCCAGGCCGAAGCCTTCTTCGACGAGGATCTCGACAAGTGCCGGACTGAGCCAAGCCTTTGCAGCGTAGTGCGCGCGGGCGCCCGGAATCTGCGATTGGAAGTCGCGCAGGTAGTTGCGGCAGGTCTGACGGATCGTGTGCTCGTCGTAGATGTAGAGCGGCGTGCCGAACTCGTTGGCGAGAGCACGAACATCGCAACCGCCGACTCGGAGTACGCCGTCTTCGATTGCATTGGCTGTGAGAGGCAGGACATCGCGCAAAGCGTCGATGGGTGATTGGTTGGTCATGGAGAACCCTGTGAGCTGGCTACACTGCGAACACCATCCGATTGGCGCCAACTGAACGGAGTGCGACGTGAGCATGGAACTGCACGCGGAGTCGCGACTGTTGCGAGTGTATTGGCGGACCGTCGTGATGCAGATGTCATGGGGTCCCTTTGAGAACAACGCGTTCGTCCTGGTTGACAAAAGCACTGGCGACGCGGCGATTATCGACGCCGTCGCACAGCATGAACTGGTGATGGCCGGCGTCGAGGAGTCGGGCGCGACCCCGAAAATGCTCCTGTTCACCCACTCGCACCCCGATCACATCAAGTCGTATCACGAGTTGCGCGAGCGGTTGGGTCCGAATGTGCCGTTTTACATGCACACGTCGGACACGGTTGCCGACGAACAGCATCCCTGGCTCGAGTCGGATCTTGAGATCGACATCCACCTTGAGGGCGGCGAGACGATCCCGCTGGGCGGTACCGACCTTGAGGTGCTGCACACACCTGGACACACAACCGGTTCGGTCTCCTACTACATCTCCGACACCGACGATCCGTATTGCGTGGTTGGCGACACGCTGTTTCCCGGAGGACCGGGTAACACACGGGGGATGCCGCAGGTGACGCAGGAGGTACGTTCGATCGTGACGAAGCTCTACGGATTGCCGGAACACACCTTGACCTTCAACGGGCATGGCGACGATACGACGATCGGCGCTTCGATTGACGAGTTCGTGGCGGGTGCGATGGCGCACACCATTGTGCGTGACGACGCTTCGGGCGACACGACGTGGGGTGCGGAGTAGTGGCCGCCGCGGCGCCCGCGACGCGGCGCATTGATGTACTCAATTCCGGACTGCGAGTGATCACCGAGCCGATGGCCTCGGCGCGCTCGGTCGCGGTGTCCTTCTATGTCGGCGCGGGCGCTCAGTACGAACGTGAGGAGCTGGCGGGCGTCTCTCACCTGTTGGAACACTGCCTGTTCAAGGGGTCGGAGATGCACCCGACAGCAGCAGACCTGTCGATTGCGATTGAAGGCGTGGGCGGCTACATCAACGCGGCGACCGACCGCGAGATGACGGTCTACTACGCCAAGGTGCCGGGACCAGACTGGCAGACCGCCGTGGACGTGATCGTGGACATGGTCTGCCGACCACGGCTCGAAGCGGCTGAACTGGAGCGCGAGCGGTCCGTGGTGCTGGAGGAACTGGCGCAGATTGAAGATTCGCCGTTCCAGTTGGTGGGTGAGCTGATGGCCGAGCTCATGTGGCGCGGCACGCCGTTGGGCCGAGATATCGCCGGTACGCCGGAGTCGGTCAAGGCGATTGGTCACGAAGACACGGTCGCCTACTGGTCGGCGCAGTACTCGCCGGCCAACACGCTGGTGTCGGTGGCGGGCGATGTCGATGCCGAAGCGGTGCTCTCGCGCGTGTCGGAGTTGACGCGGGACTGGACGGAAGCCGAGGCTGGGGAACGGTTGGCAGCGGGCATCTCGGACGACGGTCAACGAGTCGCGCTCCGCATCAAGGAGACCGAGCAGTCCCAGGTCACGATCGGCTTACCCGGCATGACCTCGCGCCATCCTGACCGATTCGCCCTGGGCCTGATGACGGCGATGCTTGGCGACGGGATGAGTTCGCGGCTGTTCCTCAAGGTTCGGGAAGAGCTTGGACTCGCGTACGATGTCGGCGCGTCGCTGGCGATGTACCGCGACAGCGGCGCGATTCAGGTGGCGATGGGGGTGGATCCCGACAATGTGGAGACGGCGATCGAGGCGACGCTGGGTGAGGTGTCGCGACTGCGCGAGGGCGTTCCGGCCGAGGAGTTGGATCGGGCGAAGCGGCTGGCAGCGGGTCGGATGTTGATGGGCATGGAGGACAGCCGTGCGGTCTCGGCTTGGAACGGCGGTCAGACGTTGCTGCACGGAGAGCTTCGCACGGTTGATGAGGTCTACGAGGACTACCAGGCGGTGACCCTTGAAGACATCCAACGGGTCGCGAATGAGTACCTGTTGGAGGACGAGTTGCGCCTGGCGATCGTGGGTCCGTCGGGGGAGGCTGAGCGATTGCAGGACATGCTGCGGCTGTAGGGGCGACCCTTGTGGTTGCCCGTTTCCGCGCTCTGCGAACCACCGAACCACGCGGGCGAGCACAAGGGTCGCGCCTACGCCTCGGTGTGCGCGTCCGGGATGCGGCGAAGAGCGGCGCCGTCGTTAGTGGACCTGGTGGATGAGCGCGCGGAGGTGGTTGATTTCTCCGGCGTGGTAGACGTCGTGGACGGCGATGGCGTCAAGGATGTAGCGAGTCTCCAGCGCTTCGCCCCAGTAGGTCGGACGCTTAGCGCCGAGTTCGCGGTCGTCGCTGAGGTCGTTGACGGCCTTGATCACCTCCGCGTGCGCCTGCTCAAGCCATTCGAGCAGGTCTTCAAACGAGGCGTCGCTGGCCGGTTCGTCGCCTGTCCAAGTGTTCCAGAAGGTGGCGGTGGCGTCGCCGAAGGCGTGATTGGCGTGCATGAACTTGACGGCGGCGCAGTGCACGATCAGGTCCCGCATGGTCCGTCCACCGCCGGGGACCACTTGGTCGAGGTCGTTTGTGGTGACCGAGGAGAGGTTTTGGATCAGGGAGTGTTCCTTCTTTTCCTGGAATGACTGGTTGAGGCTCCAGATGAGATGTTCGAGAACGTCTCGTGACATAGGCTGCCGGCCTCTTTCTCCCTACAGAACGCTGATCAATTCCTCGGATGGCGCCCGACGCTTGGCAATCAGGTCGCCGAGTTTGAGTTCGCAGAGCTGTGCGGCGTGTTCCATCCCGCAGACGTTGCAGCCCTCGCGGCAGTCGGCCGTGGTGAGTTCTTTCCAGGTGCGTTGCCATTCTTTGCGCAGGAAGGCCTCGGAGACGCCAGAGGCGATGTGCATCCAGGGGAAGCGCTCCCAGAGGTCGCGCTCGCGGTGGCAGTAGAAGGCAGGATCGAGGCCGTGCTCCGACATTGCGCTCCACCAGAGGTCTTCGCGGAAGTGCTCACTCCAGGCGTCGAAGCGAGCGCCGTTGCGCCAGGCGGTCTCGATCACCGGAGCGAGTCGCCGATCGCCGCGCGAGAGGACGCCTTCGAGGATCGATTCCTGGGGGTCATTCCAGCTCAGGTCGAGCCTTGCCTTGCGCGTCATCTGCCTGAGGAGCTGATGCTTGGGCTCGAGTTCGGCCGGCGTTTCTTGCCGCGCCCACTGGAAGGGCGCGTGCGCTTTGGGCACATGGTTGGAGGTTGAGACGCGGACGCGGGCGCGGTTGCCGACGATCTGGCGGCCGATCTGCTTGACCTGGGCGGCCCAGTCGACGATGCCTTCCACGTCAGACATCGTCTCGGTCGGCAGGCCGACCATGAAGTAGAGCTTGATCGAGGTCCAGCCCTGTTCGAAGGCGTTGCGGGCGGCGTCGAGCAGGTCCTGTTCGTCCACGACCTTGCTAACAGCGTTGCGCAGCCGCTGCGAGCCGGCCTCGGGGGCGAACGTCATCGAGTGCTTCTTGCGCGGCGAGCAGAGCAAGGCGACGTCGACGCTGAAGCTGTCGACGCGAGTCGATGGCAGGGAGACGCCGATGCCGTCTCCGAACTCGGCGCGCAGGGCTCGAACAATGGCCTTGATCTGCGAGTGATCGGTGGAGGAGAGGGAAACGAGCGAGAGGTCGTCGAAGCCGGTGTTGCGGAAGAGCTCCTTTGCGCCGGCGACGACTTCCTCGGGCGTGCGTTCTCGTAGCGGACGGTAGATCATGCCGGCCTGGCAGAATCGGCAGCCCTGGGTGCAGCCGCGCTGGATCTCGATCCCGGCGCGGTCGTGGACGGTCTGCAGGTAGGGCACGATCGGTTTGGTCAGGATCGTCGGGAGACCCTGGAGGAATCGCTTGACGACGGGCACGGAGGCCGCGTCGTCGGTGGCGAAGACTTCGGCGGGGGTGCCATCGGCTTCGTAGCGCCATTCGTAGAAGCGAGGGACGTAGACGCCCGGGGTCCGGGCGAGGGCGCGCAGCAGGTCGAGTCGCGATGCGGCCTGCGACTTCGCCTCGTGGAGGAGCTGGTTGATCTCAAGGATCACGTCCTCCGCCTCGCCCAGGACGAACGCGTCGATAAAGGGGGCGAGGGGTTCGGGAACCAGGGCGCCGGAGCCTCCGGCGAGGATGATCGGGTCGTCTTCGCCGCGGTCGAGACTGCGGATGGGGATACCGGAGAGGTCCAGCATTTCGAGGATGTTGGTGTAGGTCAGCTCGTACGAAAGGGAGAAGCCGAGGGCGTCGAAGTCGCGCAGGCCGCGGCGGTTCTCGAGCGAGAAGAGCGGTTGTCCGTGCGCGCGGAGGCTGTCGGCCATGTCGGGCCAGGGCGTGTAACAGCGCTCGGCGAGGGTGTCCGGGGTGTGGTTGAGGACGTCGTAGAGGATGGCGAGTCCGCCGTTGGACTGACCGATGTCATAGAGGTCGGGGTAGATCAGGGCCCAGCGCACGCTGCGCTCGTTCCAGTCGTGCTCAATCACGTTCCATTCGCCGCCGACGTAGCGGGCGGGCTTGGAGACTCCCTGGAGGAGTGGATCGATGTCGACGACGGACATGGTGGGTTCACGCTATCAGAGGGCAGGGCGATGAGGTCGAGTATCGTAGCGGCATGGCGACACCGTCAGGGTCATCACAGCGAGACTTTGCGTCGGGCTTCCAGCTTCTGCCGGCGGTCAGTGCGGAGGCGCCTGACTGGGGCGCGCGCTTCTGTCGGGAGATGCCGTCGCTTGAGCCGCCGTACTTCGGCTTCAACCTGGCCGATGTGCGTCGCGAGAACTACGACGCGATCTACGAGAACATTCGACAGCAGGCGGAAGGCGCGGCCGCGCTGTTCGGCGGCCGGCTACACCTGTTCTCGGTGACGGACTACGAAGAGATTCGCCGCGTGGCGTTCATCTTCTACTTCGAGACCTTCCCCGACGCGGCGACGGTCAATGCGATGCTGGGTGTGCCGGTTCCTGAACAGTCCGACGAGCCGATCCCGTTTCCAAACATCTGGACGGGGTCGGACCTGTGGACGGAGTTTGTGACGCTGGCGGAGGGCTACACGTGGTGGGTCACGCCCGCGCTTGCGTTGGCAGAGGAAACCGAACGTGCCCCTGCGTGAAGCAGGGGCTGGGGACCGAGCGGGCGCCGGCGTGCCCCCCTCTGTCCCTACGGGACATCTCCCCCCGCTTGCGCGGGGGGAGAGGGGAATCGAGCAGGGGCTGGGGGAATCTTGTATGATTGAGGTGCGCAGGGATGCGCCTGGTGTTATTGGGCGGTTGTCCGCTCTGGACTGATTGGCGGCCGCATGGCCGCCATTTCAATTTGGGACGCTTGAGGCCTATGGCCATGGAGACACTTCGGCGCCTGGTCGATTGGTCGATTCAGCCGGTGTGGTGGTTTCGACAGGGGATCTGGAGATCACTGTCGACGCTGGAGATCCTGCTGGGTGGGTTTGGTCTGGTCGCGGCGTTGGTCGCCGCTGCATTGCTGTCGCCGGTGCTTGGCGCGCTGCCCGGAGCAGCCGGGGAGTTTGCTCCAATCGGGGTCGCGATCCTGCTGGCGCCGATTGGCGTCGGGGTGGCGCTGGGACGCCGGGGCGAGGTTGAGCGCTTCGTCAATACGGTGCGCGGCCGCGCCGATGAAGTGGCGGAGTCCGTTGTTTCGACGCGGCCAGCGGTCCCATCCGAGATCGTCCTTGACACGTCGGCGATCATCGACGGGCGCATCGTGGAGGTGGCGGCGAGCGGCTTCCTGCTGGCTGACATCGTGGTTCCCCGATTCGTCCTTGACGAGCTTCGGCGCGTGGCAGACAGCTCGGATCCGCTGCGTCGTGGGAGAGGTCGAACAGGTTTGGAGCTGCTGACTCGCTTGCAGGCGGAAGAGCAGGTAACAACGCACCTAATCGATGACGAGTCGACCGAGGACGAAGGCGACGTGGATACTCGTCTCCTGCGGTTAGCGAAAGAGCGCGGCGCGGCGCTGGCCCTGACGGACTCCAACCTGGCCAGAGTGGCCGAGTTGGAGGGTGTGCGCACGTTGAATGTCAACGCGCTCGCCAACGCGGTGAAGACGAATGTGCTTCCCGGCGAACCGTTGACGATCGAATTGATTGAAGCCGGCAGGGGGGAGAATCAGGGTGTTGGCTACCTGGCCGATGGCACGATGGTGGTGGTCGAAGAAGGCGGATCGGCGATCGGTGAGGTCCGGGACCTGACTGTGAAACGCGTAATCCAGACGCAGGCAGGGCGGATGGTGTTCGCCCAACTCGCAACCAGGGAGCATGTGGCGTGACCGGACGCCAGAGGATCGGAGCAATCGTGTTGGCTGCGGGCAGCAGCAGCCGTATGGGCGGTGGAGACAAGCTACTTGCCGACCTGGATGGAGAACCCGTCCTGAGTTGGACTCTGGCAGCATTTGAGCGGTGCGATGCGATAGATGACATTGTGGTCGTGACATCGGCGGCAAATCGGTCGGCTATTGCTGAACTCTGCCGAGGATCGAACAAGATTCGAGCGCTCGTGACCGGTGGCAAGGAGCGTCAGGACTCGGTCTGGGCCGGATTGGCGGCGCTCAGGTCGATTGACATCGTTGCCGTTCACGACGGCGCGCGTCCGCTGATCACTTCCGACGGCATTGCCGGTTGCATTGAGCGAGCAAGAGATGGTTCGAGCGTGATTGCGGGAGGTCCGGCCGTCGATACGGTCAAATTCGTGGGAGAGGAAGAGGAGATCATCGCGACGCCGGATCGAGCGACGTTGAGAACTATAGCCACGCCACAGGTGTTCCGCGCCCAGACTCTTCGTCGAGCGCATCAGGCGGCTCGAATGGACGGCGTGCTTGCTACCGACGACGCGGGGCTTGTCGAGCGGCTAGGTGAGCGAGTGGTGGTGCATGACGTGGGTGGGCCGAATCCCAAGATCACATCGCCGTCCGACCTGGTTGTGGCCGAAGCTCTGTTGGGCGCTCGCTACGAGATTCACACGGGGATTGGGATCGACTCGCATCGATTTGAGGCGGGACGGCCGTTGGTGCTGGGCGGAGTCGAGTTTTCGGGAGAGGATGGTCTGGCCGGGCATTCGGACGCGGACGCGTTGACGCATGCAGTCATCGACGCGTTGCTGGGAGCGGCGGGACTTGGGGATATCGGCGCGCACTTCGGCACATCGGAGCCGGAGTGGGAGGATGCCGACTCGGTGGAGATGCTGAGAGTCGTGGTGTCGAAGCTCGGAGAACTGGGCGCGCGGCCGCAATCGCTGGATGCGACAGTGATCGCGGAGCGGCCGAGGCTTCGACCGCACGTTGCGGCAATGCGGGAACGACTCTCCGAAGCGATGGAGCTTGACATAACTGCAGTCAATGTCGCGGCGACGACGGCGGAGGGTATGGGAGCGCTTGGGCGCGCGGAGGGCATTGCGGCGCACGCAGTGGCGACGGTTCGGGTTCGCTGCAAGCCGCGGATGGACGTATAGGCTGCTGCCATGTCTGTTCTGTCCACGATCCGAGGCGTCGTTGACTGGTATCTCCAGTTCGTCGATGACACGTGGACGGACATCGAGTTCACGCTGGAGCGCGATCCGGCGGCGATGTTCTGGTTGGAAGTGTTACTTGCCTATCCCGGCATTCACGCATTGATGCTGCATCGGGTCTCGGGCGGGTTGTTGCGAATCGGGGTCCCTGTCTTGCCCCGCTTGTTGTCGCATCTCGGGCGCTGGGCGACGGGAATCGAGATCCATCCAGGCGCGCAGATTGCCGCGCCGTGCCTGATTGACCACGGGATGGGTGTGGTGATCGGAGAGACGGCGCGGATTGGAAAGCGCTGTCATCTGCACCAGGGTGTGACGCTTGGCGGGACCTCGACGATGCGCAAGCGGCGGCATCCAACGTTTGGCGACGAGGTGCTGGTTGGGGCGAACGCGTCGATCGTAGGTGCGGTGACGATTGGCACCGGCGCGAGGATTGGGGCCGGCGCGGTGGTGGTTTCGAATGTGCCGCAGTACTCGACCGTGGTCGGTGTGCCCGGACACGTGGTGGCGTACTACGACCCGGGCGACGATACGGTGCTGCGTCTGCCGGATCCTGAACATGACCGGATCGAGGCGCTGGAGACTTCGGTGTCGGACTTGAGGCTGGAGCTGCGGCGGTTGCGGGACCAGGTGGATGAGCAGGAGTCGCGTTCGGGCGAGACGGCGGCGGGATAGGCTAGGTGTCGGCGCGGGAGCGCCCCCCTTCGGTCCCTCCGGGACAGCTTCCCCCAGAGGGGGAAGCGGAGCGGGTCGTTGACTGAAACTTTGGGAGTTGGTCCGTGGAGCTGTACAACACGCTGACACGCCGCAAGCAGCCGTTTGAACCGGTTGACGATCCAGTCTCGATGTACGTGTGCGGGATCACGCCATACGATGACGCGCACCTGGGTCACGCAATGTCAATCATCATCTTTGACACGCTGCGCCGATACCTGGAGTGGCGCGGTCGCCGGGTGCGCCTGGTCTACAACTTTACGGATGTCGACGACAAGCTGATCGCTCGGGCGGCGCAGGAGGGGACGACGGTCACAGAGCTTGCTGAGCGGCAGATTGCCTCATTCATGGGCGAGTGGCGCGAGTTGGGGATCGCGCCTGCGGATGTGCATCCTCGGGCGACCGAGGAGATTCCGCAGATGATGGACCTGATTGGCGGATTGATTGAGAAGGGCATGGCCTACCCGGCCGGCGGCGATGTGTACTACCGGGTGCGAGAGATGCCGGGCTATGGGAAGCTGTCGGGTCGGACGCTGGACGACATGATCTCGGCGGAACCGACGGATATCGGCGTCGAGAAAGAGCATCCGATGGACTTCACCCTGTGGAAGGGCGCGAAGCCGGGTGAGCCACAGTGGGAGAGTCCCTGGGGTCCGGGCCGTCCGGGTTGGCACATTGAGTGCTCGGCAATGTCGATTCGCTACCTGGGCGAGCAGATTGACCTGCATGGCGGTGGAATGGACCTGATCTTCCCGCATCACGAGAACGAGATTGCGCAGTCGGAGGGGTTTTCGGGGCAGGAGCCGTTCGTGCGGCACTGGATGCACAACGCGATGATGCAGGTGGGCGGCGAGAAGATGTCGAAGTCGACGGGCAGGATCGTGCGGCTGCGGGAAGGGCTCGATCGCTACGGCGCGGACGGGTTGCGGATGTTCGTGCTTGGCGGACACTACCGTTCTCCGTTGACGTACTCGGAGGAATCGCTAGTGTCGGCGGCTCGCGGCGCGGAGCGTCTGCATACGGCGGTGACATTGCCGTTAACTGAGGGCGAGGGAGCGATCGATCCCAGTGCGGCTCGTGAGGCGTTCATTGCGGCGCTGGAGGACGACTTGAATACGCCGCAAGCGCTGGCAACGCTGTTTGACCTGGCTCGCGGGATCAATCGGGAGCGAGCTGAGGGACGTCCGGCGGGCGCGGCTCGTGATGCGCTGGTCGAGCTGGGCGGCGTGTTGGGGTTGGGGTTTGCCGGCGTGTCGGCGTCGGTCGAGTCGGATGCGGCACCGTTCATCGATCTGCTGGTGACGATTCGCCAGGAACTTCGCGGGGCGAAGCAGTACGAGTTGGCTGACTCGGTCCGAGACCGACTGACGGAACTGGGAGTTGCGCTCGAGGACACGCGGGAGGGCACAAGGTGGCGCCGGGTCCTGCCCGAGCCTGAAGCGGTCGAGGAGGCGCCCAGCGCCGATCCGCTGGTCGAAAGCGCGCTGCGCTTCTAGCTGCCCATTGCCGCCTAGCGGTCATCTTTGACGCGGATTGTCGTCCGCCGCCGATGGACGACGGCGCCAATCGCGATTGCGAGCACCGACAACGTCGCCAGGCCGGCCCAGAGTCCGCCAAGGCTGCCGGAGTCGGCGAGTCCGCCCGTGCCGGTGGTCGGATATGCGGCGCCGACTACTGGCTCACAAGGGAGGATCTGGATGTGGGGCGGGACGGAAGCTCCGAACTGCGCCAGTAAGGCCAACGCGTCGGAGGGCGCGTAGGACTGTCCGAGTACGTCGACGCTGATCAAGCGGCCGTTTTCGCCGACGTGGATAGTGATGTTGTAGGTCTGCCCGCTGGCGCTGACGGACTCCTCATAGCTGCCAGGTTCGAGGTTGAGGCAGAGCTCTCCGCTGTCCTGGCCGCCCGCGGCCAGACTGTCGGCGGCGTCGCACTCGACGATGGCGACGCCCTCCGGGAGCGGGTAAGGGTCATCGCCGGCGAAGAGCTCAAGCATCAACGGGGGCGGTAGGGACTGTCCGCCCGGCTCGGTCACTGAGGTGACGACGCCGCCTTCGCCCACGCTGACGGTGAACGATACATCGCCGGGGCGATCGCGAGACGGAGCGGTGAACGTATGGTCGCCAGGGGCCAGGTTGACGCAGACGGGCGGCTGGGCCTGGGCTGTCGGCGACGATGAATAGAGGGCAACGAAGCCGACTACGGAGAGAACGAAGGCTGTGGTGGACAAGAGGAGCAGAGTCCGAGTCATAGGAGTCCTGTTCACGGCGCCTGGAGAGATGAATGAGCGCAGGGGCAGGATAAGGGCTTGGTGACTGTCCTGTTGGTCTCAGTCCTGACACGCCTGATCTGTTGTCTGTTGCGCGATTGCAGTTGAGACCGCGGAGGCGCTGTGGGACTAGTATCGAGATAGGCCCAGGTGGCGCAATTGGCAGCGCAGCCGATTTGTAATCGGCAGGTTGGGGGTTCGAATCCCCCCTTGGGCTCCAGGTTGAATCAGCCAGTTTGCGTGCTGGTGAACAGACGGTGAGCACTTCGCGGCCCGGCCATGGGCTGTGAGGCTGGGCCGGTGGGTCTAAGATGTGAGCAGTGTCGGGGTGGGTGAGTGGCTAATACCACCGGTCTGTAAAACCGGCGCCGAAAGGCTTCGCAGGTTCGAATCCTGCCCCCGGCACCAGCAACTGAAGAGAGGTCGCCGCGGCGAATGGCTATGCCGTTGGCGGCTCCGGCGTTGAGTCGACCGAATCATCGGAGCGGAGCAGCTCGGCAGGTTTGGGCAGCAATCTCGGGCCCGCATAGCTCAGTCGGTAGAGCGCGTTCTTGGTAAGAACGAGGTCTCCAGTTCAAGTCTGGATGCG
The DNA here is from genome assembly GCA_965211635.1 of Dehalococcoidia bacterium. Lineage (GTDB taxonomy): Bacteria > Chloroflexota > Dehalococcoidia > Bin125 > Bin125 > Bin125. The sequence goes on along the minus strand of OZ242948.1, from coordinate 2,058,723 downwards.
GGCTCCATCCACCGCCGCCGCTCCGCTTACCGACCAGGAGTCATTCAGCCAGTCACCAGGAGGACGCAACGATGGCGCGACAGGTCTATGAGCGGACGAAGCCGCACGTGAACGTGGGCACGATAGGTCACGTGGATCACGGCAAGACGACGCTGACGGCGGCGATCACGAAGACGCTGGCGATGTCGAACGAGAAGGTGTCGTTTTCGAGTTTCGACTCGATTGACAACGCGCCGGAGGAGCGAGCGCGGGGGATCACGATAGCGATTGCGCACGTGGAGTACGAGACGGAGGCGCGGCACTACGCGCACATTGACGCGCCGGGGCACGCGGACTACATCAAGAACATGATTACGGGTGCGGCGCAGATGGACGGGGCGATCTTGGTGGTGGCGGCGCCGGACGGTCCGATGCCGCAGACGCGGGAGCACATTTTGTTGGCGCGCCAGGTGGGGGTGCCGCGGATTCTGGTCTATCTGAACAAGGTGGACATGATGGACGACGAGGAGTTGCTGGACTTGGTCGAGTTGGAGGTGCGGGAGTTGTTGTCGGACTACGAGTTTCCTGGGGACGACGTGCCGGTGATTCGGGGTTCGGCGCTTGGGGCGCTGGAGTCGGAGTCTGGGGATCCGGGGTCTGAGGAGTACGCCTCGATTTTGGAGTTGATGGCGGCGGTGGACGAGTACGTGCCGACGCCGCCGCGGCCGGTGGAGCAGCCGTTTTTGATGCCGATTGAGGACGTGTTCGGGATCAAGGGACGTGGCACGGTGGCGACGGGTCGGATCGAGCGTGGGATTGTGAACTCGGGGGAGGAGATTGAGATTGTCGGGATCAAGGACACGCGGACGACGGTGGTGACGGGTGTGGAGATGTTCAAGAAGACGTTGCCGACGGGCGAGGCGGGGGACAACGTGGGCTGTCTCTTGCGGGGCATAGACCGCGACGAGATTGCGCGCGGTCAGGTATTGGCGGCGCCGGGGTCGATCACGCCGCACACGGCGTTCGAGGCGGAGGTGTACATCCTGTCGAAGGACGAGGGCGGGCGGCACAGTCCGTTCTTCAGCGGCTATCGACCGCAGTTTTACATTCGCACGACGGACGTGACGGGCGAGATAGGTCTGCCTGAGGGTGTGGAGATGGCGATGCCCGGGGACAACGTGCAGATGTCGGTGCGCTTGATTTCGCCGATTGCGCTGGAGGAGGGTCTGCGCTTTGCGATACGCGAGGGCGGCCGCACGGTGGGCGCCGGCGCGGTCACCTCGATCGTCGAATAGCGCCGAGTTACGCAGGAATAGCGCTCGAGTCGCGATTCGTGCGATGATGGGTGTATTCGGCTGAGGCGCGCAGAAGGGAGCTGGCAATGGCGAAGGGTGATCGCGTGTTTATCACGCTGCGCTGCCGCGAGTGCCAGTCGCACACGTACCACACAAAGAAGAATCGTCGCAACGACGCGGACCGGCTGGAGCTGACCAAGTTCTGCCCCAAGTGCCGGACGCGTCGTGAGTACCGGGAGACGCGGTGAATCGTGGCCCGAACGCGAGACAACCGTCGGCGCCGGGGCCGTAAGAGCGGTCAACCGCGGGCCGCGACCGCGACACCGCGTCCCAGCAGGCAGAACGTGTCGCGTCCGGAGAGCGTCGCGCCAGCCGCCGACAACGTTGACCCGGCGGCGGCTGCGTCGGATGCCGCGTCGCTACCGGCGCGCCCCAGGCGGGAGATCGCCTCCTCGCGTCCTACTACCAGTGATGCTCCGCGGGTGCAGAGTCTGTTCTATCGACTGACACATCCCCGCGCGATCATGGCGATCATTGACGAGTTGCGCCGCGTGGTTTGGCCATCACGCCAGGAGACGGGCAACCTGACGGTCGTTGTGCTGGTTGTCGCGATCGCCGTGGGCATTTTCCTGGGTGCGATCGACTTTGGACTGAATCGCGTGGTTGAGGAAGCGCTGTTGCCCTGATGACAACACCACAAGAGACACGTGAAGCGCCAGAGGGCGATAGCGGATTCGAACGTCCTGAGATGACGGCAGCCGAGCGAGAGCTACAGGACGTTCTCGCGGCCGCACGGGCCCTGGGTATCGAGACCGAATCGGAGTCGGACGAACCCGAGTACGATGCGACGGCTGCCGAAGCGTTGGTCGAACTCGGTTTGGACCAACCGCTGGAAGAGGCTCCGACCCCGATACCGACGTTCCTGAGCGGCGACGAGCGGGTAGAGGAAGAATCCGAGCCGGCGCTCTCCCTGGAGGGGATCCAGGAGGCCGGCGCCGCCTGGTTCGCGATCAACACCTACACTGGCCACGAGAATCGGGTGCAACATTCACTCGACTTGCGGATTCGCAACATGGATGTCGAGGACGAGTTCGTCGAACTCGCGCCGGAGCGCGTCGGTCAGTCGAAGAGCGACGGCCCGGAGAAACGCTTCGTGCTGGTACCCACGCAACAAGAGGTTGAAATCCGCGGAGGCAAGCGTCGGGAAGTAGAGCGCAAGCTGCTGCCTGGGTATGTGCTGGTCCAGATTCGGTTGGACGATGAGACCGGTGGTCCGTCTGACCAGTCGTGGCACGTAGTCAACGGCACAGCGGGCGTAACCGGATTCGTTGGCACGCGAGAAGAGCTTCGAGATCGCGCCATCCCGTTGCCGCCCGCCCAGGTCGCGAAGATTATCGGCCAGACCCAGGTCGAAGAGCCGCGAGTGCGCGTGGGATTCTCGGTCAATGACTCGGTGCGGCTGACCGATGGTCCGTTTGTGGACATGGTCGCCGAGGTTGAAGAGATCAACCTGGAGAAGGGCAAAGTGCGGGTGCGCATCTCGATGTTCGGTCGCGAGACGCCGCTTGAGTTGGACTTTGACCAGGTGGAGAAGCAGTAAGCTAGCCACTTGTGCGTCCAAAACGACGAGATTGAGTTGCGAATCAGCGCCTGTCGGCGTGGTCGGCCGGCGAGATAGGAAGACGGTTGGATGGCGAAGCGTGTACGAGCAGTGTTGACGCTGCAGCTCGAGGCCGGCAAGGCAAGCCCGGCGCCACCGGTTGGCCCGGCCCTGGGTCAGCATGGCGTGGGCATCATGGAGTTCGTCAAGAGCTACAACGAACGCACCGCATCCAGCGCGGGCGAGTTGATACCCGCGCAGATCACGATCTATGAAGATCGCTCTTTCACATTCGAGCTGCGAACGCCCCCGGCCTCGGACCTGATCCGTCGCGCGGCTGGTCTGGAGAAGGGCGCCTCGGAGCCTCGGCGCGAGGTTGCAGGTTCGATCAGCTCGGACCAGGTGCGAGCCATCGCCGAACAAAAGATGCAGGATCTGAACGCAAACGACGTCGAAGCCGCGATGCGCATGGTTGCCGGCACCGCGCGTTCGATGGGCGTGGAAGTCGAGGGCTAACGATGCCAAAGCGAGGCAAGCGATATCGCACGGCGCTGGAGTCGTACACCAAGGAACAGCACTACTCGCCGCCCGAGGCTGTCGCGCTGGTCAAGCAAATGGCGACCGCGAAGTTTGACGAGACGGTCGAGCTGCACATCCGCACCGGGCTGGACGTGCGGCATGCGGACCAGCAGTTGCGCGGCACAGCACGACTGCCGCACGGCCTGGGCAAAGAGGTTCGAGTGGCCGTGTTCGCCGAAGGTGACGCCGCCGCATCAGCGACGGAGGCGGGCGCTGAGATTGTCGGGTCGGATGACCTGATCGAGCGAGTGCAGGATGGATTCACTGACTTCGACGTAGCGGTCGCGCAACGTGAGTTGATGGGCAAGGTTGGGCGGCTTGGTCGCGTTCTGGGTCCGCGAGGGTTGATGCCGAATCCGCGCGCGGGCACTGTGGTCGATCGCGGTGACATTGCCAAGGCCGTCGGCGAAGCCAAGGCCGGTCGCGTCGAGTTCCGCACCGACCGCGAGGCGTCAGTACATGTTCCGCTGGGCAAGGCGAGCTTCGGCGAAGATCAGTTGTTGGAGAACCTGACGACGATGGTCTCGGAGATCGTCAAGGCGCGACCTTCAGGATCGAAGGGGAGTTACATCCGCTCGCTGAGCATTGCCTCGACCATGGGTCCCGGGGTGAAGCTCGAGCAGCAAGCGGCATTGGCGCTGCGGGCCGACTGAGTAGCCAAGCTGCGTTCCGGCGCATGTCGCGACGGCGACTGACGGGGGCGCCGGAGTTCGCATAGGCTGTGAACGGAACAGGGAATCTCTTGCCGCCCGAGACCGCTGGCGCCCCCGACTCGTTCGGGGGCCGAAACGTCCAGCGCAGGCAGCAGCCGAAGAGAAGTCCGCAGGTAGGCGGGCGCGCGCTTGGTTGCAGGTCTGATGGTCGAGCGGGACGCGGCGGCGGTAGCGACAGACTTGCGGGGAACGCATGGCGACAGAACGTAAACGAGAACAGGTAGCGCTGCTTGAAGAGCGCCTGGGCCGAGCGTCGATCACGATTGGGATCGACTATCGCGGCTTGAGCGTGAAGGATATGCAGCAACTCCGACGGGGGATTCGGTCGGAGGCGCCCGAGACCGAGCTGCGGGTGATCAAGAACACACTGTGGCGCCGAGCGGCTGAGGGCGCGGGTGAACCGAACGCGGCCGATCTGGCTGAAGAGGCGACGGCGATGCTGTTCGGCTTCGGCGATCTGACCGATGCGCCCAAAGCGCTGCAGAAGTACATCCGAGATGCGCGACTTGAGTTGCCGATCCGCGGCGTGTACGTCGAGGGCCAGTTGCAGGACGGCTCGCAGGTGTCGGAACTGGCCGATGTGCCCAGCCGTCCGGAGCTGATGGCCAAGGTTGCTGGCGGACTGAACAGTCCGGTAGCCGGGCTGGCCGGCGTGCTGAGCGCCGTGTTCCGCGATGTCGCCGCGATCGTTGAGGCGCGGGCCGAACAGCTCGAATCGGCCGGGAACGGCGCGGAGTAAGGAATAACTCGCGGAGCGGTTCTCGGCGAGCAGACCGGAAACAGGCGGCCACACAGGCCGAGATTGAGTGGAGACAGACATGTCGAAAGTTGACGAAGCGTTTGATCTGATCAGCGCGATGACGATCCTCGAGGCGCGAGACCTGGTCAAGCGAATCGAGGAAGAGTTCGGCGTCACAGCTGCGGCTCCGGTCGCGGTGTCTGCGCCGGGCTCAAACGGCGCGGCGGCGACCGAGGAAGCAACCGAAGAGCAGACCGAGTTCGATGTGGTCCTGGCTGCGTTCGGCGACAAGAAGATCAATGTGATCAAGGCTGTACGCTCGGTCACCGATCTGGGCCTGCGCGAGGCGAAGGAGTTCGTCGAGTCGGCGCCGCAGACGCTCAAGGAAGCCGTCACCAAGGACGAGGCCGACACGATCAAGGCGGCGCTGGAAGAGGCTGGCGCAACGGTCGAGATCAAGTAACTGCACGGCTTCGGTCCGCGTCGTTCCCACAGTCTGCATCGGCAGGCCGTGGCGAAGCGACGCCGGCGCGCCGCGCCGCGGCGTGCGTGTTTTGCGCTATCGTTAACCCGATTTACGGTCATGCAATGATCCCCGCGGGCAAGGGATCACCGGATGGTCCGTGACCGGGGGATGCGATGGCGCTTGACAACCCGGTGTTAGCAGATACGACTCCAAGACTCGGGCGCAGCTCGCGCATCTTCGAGTTGGCTGTCGTGGTTGGATTGACTGTTGCGGTCGTGCTGGTCGCAGCGCTGTGGGGTACAGCCCCCGACCAGGAAGGCAGGACTTCAGTTGGGTCCAACGGATCGAGTCTCGACGCCGCAAGTGTGGCGGCGTCCACCACCGCAGTTATCGACGTCCCCGTTGCCAGCTCTGTCGAGCGAACCGCGACTCTAGAGCGGGCGGGCGTCAATGCTGCCGCAGCGGGCCGAGTCCAAGCGTCGACCGACGAGTTCTTGATTCCTAGCCAGAGCGGCGTCGTGCCGGGACAGCCGGATCCGTCGACGCCGTTGCTGCCGACCTCGTTCCAGAGGTATCAAGTTCAGCGTGGAGAAACGCTCGTCTCGATCGCGTCTGCGCGCGGCGTCTCGGTGTCGGAACTCTTGCGTTGGAACTGGCAGCTGGAGGAGGACTCTGTGTTGATCAGAGGCGAGTGGCTCTGGATCCCTGAGTGGAACCAGACTGCCGTGGCCGAGGAAACGCTAGGCTCGACAGATGAGGGGAAGAGCGGACGTGGCGGCGGCTGATTTCCAGGATTGGCGAGGCAGCCAGGTCCCCGACGAGCAGCGTGCGCGTCGGGCGCTGTTGAGATCGATGGCGATCTGGACGCCCGCGTTTGGACTGCTCACGGTCGGGGCGGTCTACATGATGGTCGAAGCGCTGAATGGCAACGGCGGGTCATGGTTTGGTTTCTCGCTGTTCGCACTAATCGGCGTGCTCTCAGGGTTCTCGGCATTGTCTGCGTTTCGCGACTGGTTCTCCGAGCCGATGGAGACGACGGGCCGCGTAGCCCGAAAGTGGCGCAAGTTTGATCTGCTGATTTTCTTCAGGGCGCACTATGTGCTCATCTCGCGGCGGGTGTTCCGCGTGCCTCGGCTCGTCTTTGAAGAGATGCCCGAGTCCGGCGGCTGGGTCTACCTGGTCCATTACCCGCACACGAACGCGCTGGTCGCATGGCGACCGCTGGGTGAGGACGAGAGGCCACTTGACGAGGACGAGATGGAGCAGCAACGGTCGCAGTCTGATTGGGAGCGCAGACGACGAGAGCGAGAGGCGGAGGCGAAGCAGGCAGCCGAACGTCGCGAACGAGTGGAGTTGCCGTCGTTCGGCGACCGCCGTGAAGAATAGCGACGCGCGCGACCACGAGGCCGAGCTCAGGGCCTCCTGGGCGGCTGAGGACTCTGAGGGCGCGGACGGGGTGAATCAATCCGCTGCCGATCCGGGGCCGCTGACCAACGGCAAGCGCCGCGGTGGGACGATCAAGGACATGGATCCGGCGGATCGGCCGCGGGAGCGACTGATTCGGCTGGGCGCGCCGGCGCTCTCCAACGCCGAGTTGCTCGCCATCCTGCTCAGCTCGGGTCGGCAGGGCGAGAACGTCCTTGAAGTTGCCAGGGGTCTGCTGGCCGAACGGGGACTGGTCGGCCTATTGCGCTCCGATGTGCAGGAGCTGATGCGCGTCTCGGGTTTGCGTGAAGCGAAAGTGACTCGAATCAAGGCCGCGGTGGAACTGGCCGCGCGAGGGCTTGCGGACGACGAATGGCCGTCGCGGGAGCCGTTTCGAACGTCAAAGCAGGTCTTCGACAGGTATCGCGGGCTGCTGGGCGACCTGAGGCACGAGGAGGTCTGGGTGCTGGTCCTCGACCAGCAGCACTGCTTGATCCGTGAGGAGCGGCTCTACAAGGGAACCGTTCATGGCGCATCGGCGAGAGTCTCGGAGATGCTGCGGCCGGCAATCGTGCATCAAGGTCCGGCGATGATCGTGGTTCACAATCACCCGTCAGGGTCTCCGGAGCCGTCGCGAGCGGATCGCACGCTGACCAGGGAACTGCTGTACAGCGCCAGGATGATGGGCATCGAGTTGCTCGACCACGTCATCGTCTCTCGTTCTGAGTTCGCTTCGATGTCGCAGTTGGGACTGATGCGAGCCGGTGCTGCTGACAGCGAAGGAGGCAGTGACGAGGCTTGATTCGGAATTGGCGCCGTTGGGGCGGCGGACAGGCTTCAAGTCCGTGTGTACAGTGGCTTCGTGACAGAGTCCTCGCTGTTCCTTGGCCTGAATGTCCTCGACCTGGTCATCGTCGCGGTCGCGGTTGGCATCGGCCTGTGCGGCTGGAGGATGGGGATCTTGCGCACGAGCGTAGCCTCGCTGGCCATCGTCCTGGGTGTATTCCTCTCCGGGATGTACCACGAGCGGGTGTTCATGGACCTGGCGATCACTGAGTCGCCCTCGGGTTCGATGCAAGCAGCGAGCTTTTTCGTGATTCTGACGCTCGTATCCCTCGGCGGCTACCTGGTCGGGACTCTGTTGCGCGGTCTCGCGTCGTTGCTCTTGCTCGGTTGGGCCGATCGCGCGGCCGGAGGCTTGTTTGGCGTGCTGCTTGGCTTGCTGTTGGTTCAGGCTGTGTTTGCAGTCGTTGTGTTAGCCGGTTTGGATGATGCAGAGGGACTCGTCGGTCACTCGGTGATCGGCTGGGCGATGCTTGAAAACGCGCCCATCGTCCGAACGCTGTTGCCGTCGCAGTTTGACCTGGCGATCCAGGGTTTCGTAGCTGAAGTCGGTGAGTGGCGCTCGGCGGTCGAGGGGGCTGCGGGTCCGCTCGGCGGAGGATGAACCGACGGTCCCGAGCGTTGTGGTGTCCGCGCGTCCTTGAGTTCGGTCTACCATCTGCTCAGGTTCAACTTTCGTGGTCGGTGATACGATCAACGCGGTGCAATGTCGGTTCTGAACAAATCCGTCCTGGTGCTGAATCAGAACTACGAGCCGTTGCACGTATGCAACGTGCGACGCGCAGTCGTGCTCGTGTCCCGGGGCAAGGCTGAGGTCATCGACAAGCTGGATCGAGCCAAGTCGCTCCTGCGTACCGTAAGTAGCGAGTACGATGTGCCGTCCGTGATTCGGATGATGTACTTCATCCGCAGGCCGCGACCTGTAATGCGGCTGTCGCGGCGTGAGGTGTTCATTCGCGACCGGTTCATGTGCCAGTATTGCGGCCGGCGGACAGCGCTGAAGGATCTGACCCTGGACCACGTAGTGCCGCGGTTCCGCGGAGGGTCGCACACCTGGGAGAACCTCGTGTCTGCCTGTCGCCGCTGCAATCATCGCAAGGCCGGCCGTACCCCGCGTGAGGCGCGAATGGAGCTTCGGGCAGAACCGAGGCGTCCAAGGGTGACGCCGATCAACCTGTTTGGCCAGTATCTCGAGAGTCAGCCAGGGTGGGCGCCGTTCATTCCCGGAGCCGAGGGCGTTCTGTCGGGCGACTAGCTTGCCCTGTCGCCGCATGCGCTCAATCTTGCTGAATCCGGCTCAATCCGCCTCAGTCCGCTTGGCACGTGCGGCAGAATGAAGTGACTCGACGATTGGGTGAGACTTCGGAGATCAGGTTGCCGCACTGTGGGCAAGGCTGTCCGCCCTTGCGGTGAACGTTGAGGAAGTCCCTGGGCTTGCTGTCGATTCTGTCTCCGATCTCATCGGCGGCAATCGCCGAGGCCCAGTGCAGCGTCCCATTCATCGCTGCGTGCAGACGCACGCGTCGCTCTTCCGAGAGCGAGACAATCTTAGTGAACGGGTGGATTCCTGCGTTGAACAGGATCTCGTCGGAGTAGGCGTTGCCTATGCCGGCAATGAACTTCGCGTTCACCAGTGCGTTCTTGACCTGACCGCGATAACGCTTCAAGCGCTTGAGGAACTCGTCCAGGTCGAGGGCGGGGTCGAGGGCGTCTGGGCCCTGCTCGTTCAACACCGGCACCAGGTCGAGGTCGTCTGCGTCGACCAGGTAGACCTTGCCCAGGAAGCGCTCGTCTATGTAGCGGATACCTAAGTTCTCGTTGGTTGATCCTTCTGGCTGAAACTTGAGCGTGAAGCAGGTTCGCGCGTGCGCTTTGGTTGAGCCGTAGCGGCCGGCGATCCATTGAAAGCGACCATTGAGCATCGGATTGACCGCCATCACGCTGTCTCGACTGGTGTGGAACAAGAGGAACTTGCCGCTTCGCTCGACGCGCTGAAACTCTGCGCCCAGGAGACCGGCCTCGAAGTCTTCGCGGGGCAGGCGAATCACGATCGGCTTCCGAATGTCGACGCTGGTGATCGGCCGACCGGCGAGCCGATCGGTCAAAACCTGCGCGATGTGCTGAAGCTCGGGGATCTCGGGCATCTCTGATCGGTTTCGACTCAGGGTCGGGGCGCTTTGGGATAGCTGCCAATGATTCGCAGGCTCTCGACTTCCATCCCGATCTTGGCCAACGCATCGGCTAGCGCTGGATCGCTGCGATGGCCATCGCAATCGATCAGGAAGAGGTATGTGCCAAGCCGCTCACGCGCCGGTCGCGATTCGATCCGAGTCAGGTTGATTCCGGCGTCGGCGAAGTGTTGCAAGACGCGAAGCAACGCGCCGGGGCGGTTTGCAGTGCTGAACAGAATGGTGGAGCGATCGTCGCCGGTCGGTTGATGGTCTTCAGGTGCGAGCACGATGAACCTGGTGGCATTGCGATGGTCATCCTCGATGCCAACTTCGAGAATCACGGCGTCGTGCAGCGCGGCTGCGCGCCGAGGCGCGATCGCCGCGGAGTGGTCGCCAAGTTCAACGGCGCGCGCGACCGCCTGCGATGTGGACAGGGTCGCCTCCGTGCGGGCGCCGGGGAATCGTCGTTGGAGATACCGCTGGCACTGGCCGAGCGCCTGGGGATGTGAGTAGACGGCATCGATTCGAGAGGTGTCGGCATTGGGCGCTGCGATCAGGCAATGTTCAATCGGGATGATGATCTCGTCGCAGATGGCGAGTGAGTCGAGTTGGTGGATGATCAGGTCGTGGGTTTCGCCGACGGCCCCGGCGAGCGAGTTCTCGAATGGCAGAACGGCGATGTCGGCGCTGCCCTCGGCGGCTGCCTCGGCCGAAGCGGTGATGCTGGGATACGGCTGCAGCCTGATCTCGCGTCCGGGCGGAGCGCAGAGCGATGCAGCCTGCTCGGTAAACGTGCCCTGCGGACCAAGGAAGGCGATCCTGACTGGCGACTCTGACTGTGGTGTTGAGGACATGGTCTCAGGGCGCTCCGGATAGCGCGTCGCGCAGGGCGTGCTCGTGTTGCGGTTGGGTCACGGCGACGACGACATCTCCCGCCTGGATCAAGGTGTTGGGCCCAGGCACCTCAGGCTGATCGTCGTCTCGGATGATGAGCGCCAAGACGGTGTGCGGCGGCAGGCTTAGGTCCCGCACGGTGCAGCCGACCGCGGGGGCGAGGCGGGGGATGTGCACTTCGGAGAGCACAAATGCGGTCGAGCGGATCTGGGTCAGGCGGGAAAGCCCGGCGCTCACTTCCTGTTCGATCGCGCTCACAATCGACGCAGTCGCGGAAACGGTGAAGGTAAATCCCAAGGTGCGAAAGATGCGCTCGTTGCGAGGATCGTTGATCCTCGAGATGACCTTGGGAACGTTGAAGCGGGTGTGCGCTGTCTGGGCGACGGCCAGGTTGACCTGGTCGCGGCCGGTGCAAGCGACTACGACATCGGCGCGATTCATGCCGGCGGCCCGCTGCACATGGATCTCTGCGCCGTCACCGAGCAACGCGACTTCTCCAAGTTCATTGTTGAGCGACCAGGCCGTGTTCGCGTCGCGTTCGACGACGCAGACCTCATGACCCATCCCGATCAGGTCGCGAGCGGCGCCGCGACCGACCTTCCCGCCGCCGACGATGATGATATACATCACGCCTCCTCGGCGGGCGAGGCCCGCTCGTCGCCGAAAGCGGCCTCGCGAACCATCTGATCGAGGATGGTAGTTGGGTTGACGACGTTGATGCCGAGTTGGCGGTAGACCTCGGCGCGTTCCGGGTCATAGATCCGAGCGACTACACGCGGCGCGCCGTGTATGTGTTTGGCGACCTGAACCGCCATGGCATTGCGATTGTCGCCGTTGGCCAGGGCCAGGAAAATGTCGGCTGCGGGTACGCCGGCCGCCTGTTGAACCTCGATGTCCTCTCCGGCGCCGACAACGGTGACACCGCGGAAGCCATCCTCGAGCCAGTTGAAGGCCGCAGAGTCGACGTCGATCACGGTCACCTGATGCCCCTCGTCGTCGAGCTCGCGGGCGAGTGTGGAACCGAGTCGACCGCAACCCATGATCACGACGCGCATGGCGAATGGCCTCTCTTGCCTTCAGCGCTAGGGAATCTGCGTTGTCGCGGTCGGGGGATCGCCGGGATGGTAGGCAGGCTCGCGAACGACCACGACTTCGCAGGGCGCGTGGGAGAGGATGTAGTCGGCCGTGTGGCCGAGGTCGATGCCTGCGCCCGCGCGGCGGACCAGGGCAGTTTGTTCGCCGCCGGTGCTGTGAACGGCGTTGGCATGCGACACCCCGAGGACGAGCAGGTCGATCTGCTCGGTGGCAGCCACGTCGACGACGGCCGGACCGGCGTTGCGAGCCTGCAGCAGGATTGCTTCGCAGGAGACACGCGCCTGTTTGGCTGCCGCTTCGGCCTCGGCGAGGCAGGCCTCACCCCGCGCAGACTGCTGGGGCAGATCGCTATCGACGGGATAGGCGCGCTCAACCTCCACGACGAAGATCGGCAACACCCGTGATTTGCGGCGCTCAACCCTGGCGAGCTGAAGAGCGATCTCGAGTCCGCGACGCGATTCCGGTGAACGATCGAAGGGAACGAGGACCGATATGCCTGCCATGTCCGTAGCGTATTCGCTGAAACAAGTCGATGGTGAAGCTCGATTTGGCGAGCCAGCGGCTAGTAGACGTACTTTGGTTGTTCGCGAATCACGTGCGAACCGTGCTCGTCAAGCTGTTCGAGCCAGGCGTGCAGTCGGCCGTTCTCAATCTCAATGAATCCGAGGGTTCCAAGCCGAGTATCGAGATTGCGCGGGTACATCGGGCTGCCGGGATTGATGAGCAGGACGCCGCGAATCGTCTCAATTGAGGCGACGTGCGTGTCGCCGTGCACGACCACGTGCTGGGGACCGCCAAAGTAGTGGGTCATCATCGACTCGACGGTGCGATAAGGCGGCCACTCGGGCAGAGCCATGTCGTGGGTCAGTCCAAACTTGAAGCCTTCAAACTCCAGGCGCCAGGCTTCGCGCAAGCGCGGGTCCTCGGGCTGAACCGGGCGGCCGCCCGAGCCATCGTCGCCGTTGCCGCGCGCGACATAAATCGGCGCCACACGCTCCAACTTGTCGATCAGGTTGATGTCGTGGATGTCGCCGCCGTGGAGCAGGACGTCTGCAGTCTTGATCCGCTCCCAGAGCTGCGGCCACAATTCGGTTCCGGCCTCGGGCACGTGGGTGTCGGAGATGAGTCCAATGCGCATGGTTGATAGCCTAGCGTCCAACAGCGGTCTCACTGTCGTTAGCAGCCTTGTGCCTTGCTGATCGCCATTACAGTCGCGTGCAGAGGAAGAAGCGAAGTGGTGGCTCGACGGATCGAACGACTCGCGAATGAGGGCTGGCTTCGCTGGATTCTGTTGTTGGGCTTGGTCGCGCTGGCGATGGTTGGCGCGTACGTCTGTCGCGTGGACAGAGATACGGCCCTGCTGACCGGCTCGGGCGTGTGGCCGGAGACGGATCTCCGGGTCGCGATGATCACGCATGGCGGCATCGGCGATCCGTTCTGGGACGAGGTGGCGGCCGGCGCATTCGCCGCCCAGCGAGAGTTCGGAGTGGACCTGTTCTACGACGGCGACGGCAACGTCAGCGAGCAGGTTCGCCTGGTCGACAACGCGGTGGCGCTGGGATACGACGTACTGATCGTTTCGTTGGCTGACCCTGACGCGCTGGAGGACTCGATTCGCTCAGCGGTGGCAGCCGGTCTCCTGGTGATGTCGATCAACTCGGGTGAGGAGCGCGGTCGGGAGTTTGGCGCCGTCACCCACTTCGGACAGCCGGACGGGGTCGCAGGTCTGGGCGCCGGGGAGCGGTTGGTCTCCGAGGGCGTGAGCAGACTCTTGTGTCTGATCCATGAAGCGGGCAACGTTGGTCTCGAAGCGCGCTGCTCAAATGCGGGGCTGGCGATGGAGGCTGAAGGGGGCTCGATCGAAGTCCTGTTCGTGACAGGCACCGCCGATCGTGTATCGACCACGGGAGAGATTGCCGCCGTGCTGCAAGCGGATGATGCGATTGACGGCGTGTTGGCATTGAACTCAAGCATCGCCGAGCTGGCAATGGATGCTATCGCGGCATCGGGGTCAGGGGCTCGACTGGCCACTTTTGACGTGTCGCCTTCGATCCTCCAGGCGATCGAGGCCGGGGATGTGCTGTTCGCCGTCGACCAACAGGCCTATCTGCAGGGTTTCTTGCCCATCGCGTTTGCCTACTTTCGATCGTTAGAACCGGATGCTGAGACGCGAGGAGTGTTGTCGGGCATGGAGCGTTGGGCCGCCTCTGGTCGGCTGGTCACGGGTCCCGGGTTCGTTGACCGCACGAACGCACGGCGCTTCCCGCAGTTAGGCGGCGACCAATGAGCCGCGCAATGCGAATGATGCGAATGATGCGCCTGACGCGCCTGACGCTCTGCCTGAGTCTTGCCGTGATTGCCTGCCTGGTTGCAGGTTGCGCCGAGGCTGCGCGTGAGCGGCTGGGTCTCGGTCTCGCGGCGCCAATGTCGGTCGCCATGATCGTCCACGGAGTTGAAGGCGATCCGTTCTGGGTCGAAGTTCGCGAAGGCGCCGAAGACGCGGCTGCCGCGTTTGATGTCAATCTGTTCTGGCGCTCTACGCCCGACAGCGATGAGCGAGTCCGGCTGATCGATGAAGTGGTCCAGCAAGGCTTCGATGTCATCGTGGTCACCCTGTCCGATCCGGAGGCGTTGTCGGACGTAGTGAGCGATGCGCTGCTGATCGGCGCCACGGTTTACGTGATCAACGTTGGCGATGGTCCCGGTGCAGAGCTTGGAGTGGACTCGTACTTCGGTCAGGTAGAAACGGTGGCTGGGCTTGCGGTCGGCGACCGACTGTCGGAGGAGGGAGTGACCCATCTGTTGTGCGTCAAGCATGAAGCCTTGAACATCGCGCTTGACACCCGCTGCAACCGGGCCGGTCAGCGCCTGGAAGCGCTGACCGAGCTGACCGTCGTACCCGACGCTACGGTAGGTACCGAGATTCAGGCCGCGCTCGAGAACGATCCATCAATCGACGCGGTGTTGACAATGAACACCTGGCTGATGAATCGCGCATCGACCGCGATTGAACAGGTGCGCGATGTCGGCCCCGAGGGACGGACGATCCTGCACGCCGTGTTTGAACTGAATGACGAGGTCTTGGACGCGATCGACGATGGTCGAGTCCTGTTTGCAGTCGATCAGCAGCCATACTTGCAGGGGTATCTCCCGGTCGCCTACTCAAGATTGACCCAGTATTCGCAGCGAACGCAAGGCGACGAGTTGGCGGATGCGTTGTTGCAGTGGATCGCTGGGCGCGGGGTGTTGTTGGGTCCGGGATTCGTCGATTCCAACAACGTTGAGCGGGTTCGTCAAGCAACACAGCGCGGTGATGCCTCGAGCAACGAAGCGGAATCGTCAACGGAGTAAATTGCGGTAGTCCA
Source organism: Dehalococcoidia bacterium (assembly GCA_965211635.1). Taxonomy (GTDB): domain Bacteria; phylum Chloroflexota; class Dehalococcoidia; order Bin125; family Bin125; genus Bin125. The sequence continues at coordinate 2,043,559 of OZ242948.1, read as the reverse complement.
CTTGAGGAGAGGGGACGCGGTGTCACTGTTGCAGCTTCCGGCCTACGGCAATGCCCGGCCATGGGTGAGAACGGCAGTACTGCGGCCCGAGCTTGGGTCACTGGTTGCAGCCGCTCTGCTGTTCATCTTCTTCAGCATTGCCAGTTCCGGGGCAATGCTGGAAGTGCCCACGATCGCGCGCGTACTCGACACCGCCTGGCCGTACGGAATCATCGCCGTCGCCGTGGGCCTGCTGATGATCAGCGGAGAGTTCGACCTGTCGGCGGGCGTCATGGTCGGCACTGCCGGCGCGCTGCTGGGGGTGATGGCCACAGAGTGGGGGATGAATCTCTGGGCGGCGGTGTTCCTCTCGCTGCTCGTCTGCCTGGCACTGGGACTGTGGAACGGCGCGCTGGTTGTCTGGACCGGGCTGCCCTCGTTCGTGATTACGCTGGGAACGTTCTTCGGTTTGCGTGGCGCCAACGTGGCGTTGTCGAAGTACTTCACCGGCGACGCATTGATCGAGAACATCGATGAAGCGGGCGGCTACGACTCGCTGCATGCCATCGTCGCGACCGTGTTTGGCACGGCGCCCTCGGACTTTCGCGTATCGCTAATCTGGTGGGCCGCCTTCATACTGATTGCGACCTGGATTCTCTGGCGGACCAAGGTCGGCAACTGGATTTTCGCCACGGGCGGCGACAGGGATGCGGCCCGCGCGGTCGGTGTGCCGGTGAACGGAACCAAAATCGCGCTGTTCATGCTGACGGCCGGCGCTGCATGGTTCGTCGGCGTCAGCAATGCGATCCGCTACACGTCGGTGCAGGCGGGGCAAGGTGTTGGGCAGGAGTTCTTCTACATCATCGCGGCGGTTGTCGGCGGGTGTCGGATGGCTGGAGGCTATGGCTCCGCGGTTGGACCTGCAATCGGCGCGCTGATCTGGGGGATCGCATTTGTCGGCATTCCTCATGCGGGCTGGAACTCGGACTGGCGCTGGGCATTCCTCGGCGTGCTGTTGCTTGTCGCAACGCTGATCAATCACGTCGTGGGCGAGCGAGTGCGAACCGCAAGGTCCGGTTAGCCCGTCTGCCGGCCGAACAGGATGAGGATGGATTAGAGATGACGACCGAGCAGATCGAGGCGGCTGCCGTCGAGCAGCCCGAACAGTCCGAACAGTCCGAACAGTCGGAGCAGTCGGAGCAATCCGAGCTGCCGGTGCTCGAAGTGCGGGGACTGGGCAAACAGTTTGGGTCAGTCGTGGCGCTTGAGGATGTCAATGTGGAGCTGCGCGCCGGAGAGGTGACATGCGTTGTCGGTGACAACGGGGCGGGCAAGTCGGTGTTCATCAAGATGCTCTGTGGATTGATGCGACCGAGCGAAGGCGAGATCCTCCTCGATGGCAATGCGACGGAGTTCAGTTCTCCCCGACAGGCGCGAGCGCAAGGGATCGTCGCGGTGTACCAGGACCTCGCGCTGGCCCCGCTGATGTCCCTATGGCGGAACTTCTTTATGGGCGGTGAGCCGGTCAAGGGCTGGGGCATCTTCCAGCGATTCGACGTGCACTTTGCCAAGCAGGCGATGCAGACGGAGTTGGAGAAGCTGGGTGTCGATCTGGGCGACCCTGATCGCGCCGCGCACACGCTGTCCGGCGGTGAGCGACAGGGACTCGCGATTGCCCGCGCGCTGTACTACGGAGCGCGAATACTGATCCTTGATGAGCCGACGTCGGCGTTGGGTGTGCGGCAGTCCGGAGCAGTGTTGCGTCTGATTCGCCGCGCAGCGCAGCGAGGCACGGCAGTCGTGCTGGTCACGCCCAAGCCGCAACACGCCTTCTGGGTTGGCGACCGTTTCCTCGTGTTCCAGCGCGGTCGACTGGTCGAAGATCGGCGCAGCGAGACGCTGACCCTGGAGAGCCTGTCCTATCTCATGGCTGGCGGAGGTGAAGTGGACGAACTAGAGACTGCAATCGCCGAGGCGTAGCTCGTGACACCTGCCAAGCACATCGCAATGGCGTTGGTGTTGCGCGATAGACTGGGTCTCACAACGCAGCGAGAGGCGAGCGAGGAGAGGATCCGGGATGGTCGTTGAAAGCGCGACGCAGACAGTCAAAGCGGGCCTGGCTCAAATGCTCAAGGGCGGCGTGATCATGGACGTGGTTACGCCAGAGCACGCGATGATCGCCGAGGAGGCCGGCGCTTGCTCGGTAATGGCGCTGGAACGTGTGCCGTCGGACATCCGGGCGAGCGGTGGCGTGGCGCGCATGTCCGACCCAACCCTGATTCGCGGCATCATCGAAGCGGTTTCGATTCCGGTCATGGCCAAGGTTCGGATCGGGCATTTCGTCGAGGCGTCGATTCTCGAGGCGTTGGGTGTCGACTACATCGACGAGTCCGAGGTGCTGACGCCGGCCGATGAAGCGTTCCACATCAACAAGCACGAGTTCTCTGTGCCCTTCGTATGCGGCTGCCGCGACTTGGGCGAGGCGCTGCGTCGAATCGCCGAGGGCGCAGCCATGATTCGAACCAAGGGCGAAGCCGGCACCGGCAACATCGTCGAGGCCGTGCGTCACATGCGATCAGTCCAGGGATCGATCAGCCGGCTGCAGAGCATGGGCGACGAGGAGTTGGTTTCGTACTCCCGCGACATCGGCGCGCCGGTCGAGCTTGTCCGTCAGACGCGAGAGATGGGTCGCCTGCCAGTTGTAAACTTTGCCGCGGGCGGTGTCGCAACGCCGGCCGACGCTGCCCTGATGATGCGGCTGGGCGCTGATGGCGTGTTCGTTGGCAGCGGCATTTTCAAGTCGCAAGACCCAGCCCGCATGGCCAACGCGATCGTGCGAGCGGTGACACACTACGAAGACGACGAGGTGCTCGCGGAAGTGTCGACCAATCTGCCTGTAGCGATGCCGGGAATCGAGATTGACAAGATTCCCGAATCGGAAATCCTGGCGAAGCGGGGCTGGTGATCGGCAAACGCTGAGAAACGGAGTTGGTGACGGATTTGTCTACGAACAACACAGGTGGGCCGGGCAGGACGGGAAGTTCCGGGTCTGTTGTCGTTGGCGTGCTGGCCCTACAGGGAGATTTCGCTGAGCACGCGGCTTCTCTGCGCCGCGCTGGCGCCGACGCGCATGAAGTGAGAAGCGCGGATCAGTTGCGCAGCGTTGACGGGCTGATCATTCCCGGTGGTGAGAGCACGACAATCGCGCGGCTGATGATCGCGTACGGGTTGCGCGAGCCAATCATGTCGCTGGGACGTTCCGGACTACCGATCTGGGGCACGTGCGCCGGCGCGATCCTGCTGGCCGAGGAGATCGTGAGTCTCGATCGTCCTGCGCTGCATCTGATGCCGATGACGATAGAACGCAACGCGTTCGGCCGTCAGATCGACTCGTTCGAGGCCGACCTGGATCCCGGAGCGCTGGGAGGAGCGCCGGTCCACGCAATCTTCATTCGAGCCCCGCGCATCCGCTCGGTCGGCGAAGGGGTTGAGGTGCTGCTGCGGCTTGGCGCGGAGTACGACGATGAGGCGGTTGCCGTGCAGTACCGAGCGCTCTTGGCGACCACGTTCCATCCCGAACTGACCGCAGACACTCGGCTGCACGAGCGGTTCATCAGCCTGTGCGCCGCGCACGCGGCGAATCGCAGGCTTGAGGATGCGTCGGTCGCGGCAGGAGGGGCCGGCTGATGGAGACAGCGTTCAGCCCAGCGCGCAGCGAAGACCTCAACGAACTGTTGTCGACCCTGCCGGAAGCACTGCGACGGGCGGTCGGCGAGCGGGGCGACGAAGCCGAACTGCTGGAGATTGTGCTCGACCTGGGACGTCGGCCGTATGCGCGATACCTGGCGGGTGAAGTCGAACTGAGGGACTCGGAGGTCTCGCAGATCGAGCTGCAGCTCGTGGTGTCGCAACTTGGTGATTTCGGCGCGGACAATCGGGCAGGTATTCCCCGTACCTTGCATCGGATCGCGTGTATTCGCAATCGACAGCGCGAGATCGTGGGTCTGACGATGCGAGTTGGACGCGCGGTCTCCGGCTCTGTGGCTGTGATCGAGGACTTTGTCAAGGCGGGCACGTCGATCCTGCTACTGGGTCGACCGGGCGTTGGTAAAACAACGATTCTGCGGGAAGCTGCTCGCGTGCTCGCCGACGAAGGCAAGCGCGTCGTGATCGTCGATACGTCCAACGAGATTGGCGGCGACGGCGACATTCCGCATCACGGAATCGGTCGGGCGCGAAGAATGCAAGTCGAGCGACCCGAGTTGCAGCACTCGGTGATGGTCGAAGCGGTCGAGAATCACATGCCCGAAGTGATCGTGATCGACGAGATTGGCACTGAGCTCGAGGCCCAGGCGGCGCGAACGATCGCCGAGCGCGGAGTCCAGCTCGTGGCCACGGCGCACGGCAACACGCTGGCCAACCTGATGCTGAATCCGACGCTGGTCGACCTGATCGGCGGGATTCAGACGGTCACATTGTCCGACGAGGAGGCTCGCCGGCGGGGCACGCGCAAGTCAGTGCTCGAACGCAAGGCGCCGCCGACCTTCGAAGTGTTGGTCGAGATTCAGTCCTTCACGCGGGTGGCGGTACACACTGACCTCGGTGACACCGTCGATGCGCTACTGCGCGGAGAGTCGGTCGCGGCCGAGATCCGCGAGGTGGACGACGACGGGGCCGTGCACACTTCCACGGACTCGGTGGAATCGAACGTAGGAGACAGCGCCTGGTCCGGCCTGGAGCCGTCCAACAACGAGCTGCTCGGTCGGCAGTTCGCTACCGGGGCGGGAGCGGGCAACGGTGCTTCCTTTGGAAACGGATCCTCGCATGAGGCGCCATTGCGTCGACGCAGCGGCAATCGGATGGCGCACCTTACTGCGAAACCGCACCGCAAGATCTATCCCCTGGGCGTTTCGCTGTCTCGGTTGCGTGAGGCGATTCGAGAAACGGGCGCGAACGTGTCCATCGCCGAGCGAGTCGAGGAAGCCGACGTCGTGATGACCCTGCGCGCCGGCTTCCGCAGGAGACCGCCAGAGCTGCGATTGGCCGAGTCGCGCCGTCTGCCGGTCGTGGTGTTGAAGCACAACACGGTGCTGCAAATGGAGAAGAGCCTGCGCGCGCTGTCCAAGGGTGATTCCCCGAACGATGCGGTTACAGCCGCGCTGTCCGAGGCGGAAGATGCGATTTCGCTGATCCACTCGGGGCATCAGTCGTCGATCGACCTTGCGCCGCAGAATCCATACATCCGCAAACTGCAGCATCAGTTGGCCAGCGATCAGGCGCTGGAGTCGGTGAGCCGCGGTCGCGAGCCGAACCGTCGAGTGCGGATCCATGCCGGCTGAGTCGAGGCCCGGGGTGTTCATCACCGTCGAGGGCGGAGACGGAGCCGGCAAGACGACGTTGGCTCGATCCTTGTCGAAGTGTCTGCAGCAATCGGGACACACGGTTCGGTTGACATTCGAGCCTGGCGGGACCGAGCTGGGCAGACAGCTCCGTTCGCTGGTGCTGGATCCCCGCTTGAGCCTGAGCGACTGGGACGAGACCTGGCTGTTTCTGGCCGCGCGGGCCTCGCACGTGCATGAGGTTTTGATCCCGGCGCTGCAAGCTGGCGAGATTGTCCTCAGCGATCGCTATACGGACTCTACGCTCGCCTATCAGGGCTACGGTCGCGGCCTGGACCTGGAGCGACTGTCTTTGCTGAGTCGCGAAGCGACGCAAGGGCTGACGCCCGACGTCACTCTGATGCTCGACATCCCCGCAGCGCTGGGTCTTGCTCGCACGCGGGCGCGCTCTTCCGAACGCGACCGAATCGGCGATGCTGCCCTGGCATTCCATGAGCAGGTCAACGCAGGCTTTCGCGCGGTGGCTGAGCGACACCCGGAGCGGGTGCATGCCATCGACGCGACCAGAGATCCGGAGCAGGTGTTGGCAGAGGCTCTTGAGGTTGTGAACAAGTGGTTGGTGAGACGCAGAGTGCGGTCATAGAATGTGGCGCGATGAGTGTTGAGTCTTGGTCCGAGCACAGCAACGCGATCGAGCCGGTTGGTCCGATCACTGTTCGCGTGCCGGCGTCTACCGCCAACCTGGGTACTGGCTTCGATGCCGTTGGCGTCGCGCTGCAACGCTACGCGACCGTGACGGTTTCGGTTGCCTCCGGGAATGAGGGCGAGCGGTCGCCGATGTCGCGGCATGTCCGCAAAGCGGTGCGCGCCGTCTACCGAGAACTCGGAATGGAGCGGCCGGACGCTGAGGAGATAGAGGTCTCGGTCAAGGCAGACGTCCCGTTGGGTCGCGGACTGGGTGCGAGCGCGGCGTGCCGCGGCGCAGGCCTGGTGGCGGCCAACTCCCTGTTGGGTGAACCACTCTCCGAGCAGCGCGTGCTCGAGTTGGGCTCGGACCTTGAAGGTCACGCAGACAACATGGCGCCGGCGCTGTTCGGCGGATGCCAGGTGGTCGCGATGTCCGGCTCCGACGTGTCGAGAGTCTCGTTGCCGGTGGCCCAGGGTCTGCGCTTCGTTGGCTTCACTCCCAACTTCAACATGTCGACGAAGAAGGGCCGGGCGCTGCTGCCAGACGCGCTGAGCCGCAAGGACGCTGTCCACAACTCCTGCCGCTCGGCTCTACTCGTTGCGGCGCTGACAACTGGTTCGTGGGACGTGCTGCCCACAGCAGTTGACGACCGCTTGCATCAGATTCCCCGGTCCAAGCTTTTCCCCGAGATGTTTGAGCTGTTCGAAGCGGTGGTGTCGGCTGGCGCGTTTGCGGCGTACCTGTCGGGCGGCGGTTCGACGTTGATGGCGCTGACTGACGAGTCGCGCGCGCAGACGGTGCAGCACACGTTTGAGGCGGCGTCGTTAAGGCAGGGCATCGAGGGCAGGGGGTTCGTGACCGGGATTGACCTCGGCGGAGCTCAGATTCTGTGACAGTCGTACAGAAGTATGGCGGCACGTCAGTCGGTTCCGTCGAGCGGCTGCGCAACGTCGCGAACCGGGTTGCGGCACGGGCGGTCGATGGCGAGCAGGTTGCGGTCGTGGTCTCGGCGATGGGCAAGACAACCGACGAGTTGCTCTCGCTGGCCCGCGAAGTGAGTTTCCGGCCACCGCGTCGCGAGACCGATCTGCTAATGGCCACAGGCGAGATGGTCTCGAGCGCGTTGTTGACGATGGCGCTTGTCGAAGTGGGTTGCCCGGCAGTCGCCTTGACCGGCGCGCAGGCCGGCGTGTTCACCGACGACACGTTTGGCCGCGCGCGGATTCGCGGGATTGATACCTGGCGGATCGAGGAGGAGTTCACGGAGGGTCACGTGGTCGTGGTCGCCGGTTTCCAGGGTCAGAGCCCGCAGGGCGACTACGCCACGTTGGGACGTGGCGGTTCCGACACATCGGCGGTCGCGCTCGGCGCCGCGCTGCGCGCCTCGCGGGTTGAGATCTACACCGACGTGCAAGGCATCTACACCACTGATCCGCGGATCGAGCCGAAGGCTCGCTGTCTTCGCGACATTGCATCGGAAGAGATGCTTGAGGCTGCCCAGCAGGGTGCAGGCGTGATGCATCCGCGCGCGGTGGAGCTCGGCCTGCTGTACGACATTCCTATCCTCGTGGCGTCATCGCAGGCTGAGTTCGGTTCGGGCAGCGGGACGCTGATTCGCAGGGAGGTTCAAATGGAACCGGAAAATCGCGTGCGCACGATTGCGCTGGACCGCGACGTCGCCTCGGTCACGTTGAGGCACATTCCCGACAGACCGGGAATCGCGGCGCAGTTGTTTGGTCCTCTGGCCGACGCCGGCATTTCGGTTGACACGATTGTCCAGAACGCGTCGGAGCTGCAGTTGACCGACCTGACGTTCACGGTCTCGAGAAGTGACTGGGAAGAGACCCAGCGGATCAGCAAGCCGCTGGCCGAAGAGTTGGGCGCGGCCGACGTGGTGCTCAAGCATGACCTGGTCAAGGTCTCGTTGATAGGCACCGGGATGCAATCTGGTCCTGGTTACGCGGCGACGATGTTCCGTTCGCTGTCGGATGCGGGCATCAACATTGAGCTGATCACCACGTCGGAGATTCGCATCACCTGCCTGGTCAACGCCGAGCGGGGAGAAGAAGCCGTGCGGGTGCTGCACTCGGCGTTTGAGTTGGACCAGGAGATTTAGTCGAGGTTGCCGCACAACCTCAGATTCCAGCTCCGGCCGAATGCCGAGACCTGACAGCGCGCCTGTGGGGCGGCTGTTGCAACACCTACTGCTAGCTCCCGCCTCTGTCATTCCCGGCTTGTCGGGGAGTCTCGCCCGAGCGGGTAACACTCCAAACCGAACGAGATTCCAGGCGGGGCCGGGAATGACATAATGGGGTTCAGGCACAGGGTTCCGAGGCGGAAGATCGGGATTCCACATTCCCACGCGGCGCTGTGGGCAAGTGGGATCAATCAGGACGCCTCGACGCTCATGGAACACTCTCTACGGAACGAGTAAGTGGAGGGATCGCGCCGCGCCATGTTTGCCCATCTGCATACGCACACGGAGTATTCGGAGCTGGATGGGTTGTCGAAGATCTCGGCTCTGGCGGCTCGAGCGAGCCGGTTGGGGCAGGAAGCGCTCGCAATCACCGACCATGGGAATCTGTACGGGGCGATCGAGTTCTACAAGGCGTGCGAGAGTGAGGGGGTCAAGCCGGTCCTGGGGATGGAAGCGTATGTCGCTCCGGGGAGCAGGCATGATCGGTCGTACGGACGCGAGGCTGCATCGAACTACTTCCACCTGGTGTTGCTGGCGCAGAACGATCAGGGTTGGCGCAATCTGATCCAGCTTTCGACTCGCGGCCACCTGGAAGGTTTCTACTACCGCCCGCGACTGGATCGCGAGCTCCTCGCCGAGTACTCAGAGGGCCTGGTCGTGCTCTCCGGATGCCCGTCATCGGAGCTGCAGAAGGCGCTGATGCAGGAAGACTTCGCCGAAGCGCGGCGGGTCGTGGACTGGTACCGCAGCGTCTTCGAGGACCGCTACTACTTCGAGCTGCAGCGCCATCAGGGCTTGCCTCAGTTTGAGCCCCTGCTGCACCGCACCGTCGAGATGGCTGACGAGCTCAACGTGCCGATGGTCGCAACTCAGGACGCGCACTATTGCGAACCCGGCGACCATGACGCCCACGATCTGCTGCTCTGCATTGGGACCAACGCGGAGCGCACCGACAACAAGCGTTTCCGCTTCGACGGCGAGGACTTTTATCTGACTTCAGAAGAAGAGATGCTGAATACGTTCAGCGACTTCCCGGAAGCGGTGTCAAACACGCAGCTCGTCGCCGAGCGATGCGACGTGAAGCTGGAGTTTGACCGCCTGCGTCTGCCACAACCCGATATCCCCGAGGGCAAGTCGGCGCTCGAGCACTTGACCGACCTCGCCTATCGCGGGCTCGATCAGCGCTACGGTCATCCACCGGAGTCGCATCGCGATCGCCTGGCCTACGAGCTGCATGTGATCGAAGAGACCGGCTTCGCCGAGTACTTCCTGATCGTGATGGACTTTGCGCTGTTTGCGAAGAGCCGAGGAATCGCCCGAGCCGTTCGTGGATCGGCGGCGGCCAGCCTGGTTCTGTACTGCCTCGACATTACCGACATCGATCCGATGGCGTTCGACCTTGTCTTCGAGCGATTCCTCAATCTCGAACGACGTGAGATGCCCGATATCGATATGGACTTTGCCGACAACCGTCGCGACGAGGTGATCCGTTACGTAGCGGAGAAGTACGGGCGGGACCGGGTTGCGCAGATCATCACGTTCGGCACACTGGGCGCCAAGGCGGCGATCCGCGACTGCGGGCGCGCGCTCGGCGTGCCTTTGGGCGATACCGACCGCGTGGCGCGCATGGTGCCAAATCAGCTCAATATCTCCGTGGCGGATGCAATCTCACAGTCGCAGGATCTGCAGCAGGCCCAGCGAGACGATTCAACGGTTGCCGAACTGCTCTCATTCGCGCACCGACTGAATGGCGTCGTGCGCAATACTTCGACCCACGCGGCCGGTGTGGTGATTTCGCAAGAACCGCTGGCTGAGAACGTCCCGCTGCGGCGGCCCGTGAACGAGTCCGCGAATGGCGACTGGATTCCGATGACTCAATGGGGCATGGACCAGGTGGCGGCGGTTGGGCTGCTGAAGATGGACTTCCTGGGGTTGACCAACCTGACAATCCTTGAAGAGGCCGTAGCCCTGGTCAAGGAACACGAAGGCGTTGAAATCGACTACCTGAGCCTCGCCGACGGCGATCGCAAGACCTATGAGCGGCTTGCGAGCGGAGACACGTTCGGCGTGTTCCAGCTTGAGTCGGGCGGTATGCGTCGAGTGGTGGAAGACCTGAAGCCGTCATCGGTGCACGACCTGGCCGCGTTACTTGCCCTCTATCGCCCGGGGCCGATGGAGCACATCCCGCGCTTCATCGAGAGTAAGCACGGCCGCGTCGAGGTCACGCATCCACACGATGACTTGGGAGAGATTCTGGACGACACGTATGGCGTGATCGTCTACCAGGATCAGGTACTGCACATCGCCCGGAAGTTTGCCGGCTACACGCTGGGTCAGGCCGACATCATGCGGAAGGCGATGGGCAAGAAGATCGCAGCGGTAATGGAAGGGGAGCGCGGGAACTTCCTCAGTGGAGCGGTGGCGCAGGGCTATTCGGAGCAGGACGCGCAGACGATCTTTGAGCTGATCGAACCGTTTGCCGGCTACGCCTTCAACAAGGCGCACGCCGTTTCCTACGCGGCGATCGCCTATCAGACGGCGTGGTTCAAGGCCAACTATCCGGCGCCCTACATGGCGGCGGTGATGCGGGCGGCGTCGGGAAACAGTGATCGAGTGCGAGAGGCGGCGGCCGAGTGCGGCAGGATGGGTATTCCCCTGCTGTTGCCGGATGTCAATCGCTCGGAGGCTACGTTCACACTGGAGAACATGGCCGATGGGCGCAACGCGATCCGCTTTGGGCTGGGGACGATCAAAGGCGTTGGTCGGGCGGCGGTTGAACCGCTGATCGAAGAGCGCAAGGAACACGGTCCGCTGCGCAACGCCACCGACCTGGCCGAGCGTCTGGACGCGAAGTCGATGAATCGCAGGGCGCTGGAGGCGATGGCCAAGGCAGGCGCGTTCGACGCCATTGAGTCTCGTGGCGCGATGGTCGCGGCCGCCGAGGACATCCTCAAGCGGGCGCGTCGCGCGCAGGAGCTGCGCGATAGCGGCCAGACCTCGATGTTTGATCTGTTTGGCGCCGAGGTTGAGACGCCCACGCCAGCGGTCGAGCTGGAAGAGGGCATGGATGCGACGCCGCACGAGCAGCTCAACTGGGAGCGGGAGCTACTGGGCGCCTACGTGTCGGAGCACCCGCTGCAAGCGGCCACTCGAGCACTGCAGGGACGAGTCAATGCCCAGTTGTCGGAGTTGACCGAAGAGATGGCCGGCAACACACAGACAGTGGCCGGGCTGGTCAACAGCATTCGCCTGCTGACAACACGCAAAGGCGATCAATTCGCCGCGGTCATGCTGGAGGATCTCTCGGGGACTGCCGAGTTGACGGTCTGGCCTGACCAGTGGTCGCTGACAAAGGATGTCTGGCAGCCGAACCAGATCGTGGTGGCTCGGGTGAACATCAGGGTGAGGATGGATCGCCTGACCCTCGCGGTGGACTCGGTGGAGGCCTGGAACGAGCAGATGGCATCCGCCTCGCCAACCGTCGCCACGGCCGCGGACCCGCTTGGCGGACCTGCGCCGGTCGTCGTGCCTCCGATCAGGCAAGCCGCGCCGCCGCCCTGGATGCTCAAGCCGAAGCAGCCCTTGCCCCAGTCGGCGCAGGGCGAGGCGCCGACCGTCGCGCCTCTGCCGGCCTCGCAAGCGGATGAGACGCCAGCGCCGGAGACGACTCCGCCGAGCCTGCCAACTGCAACAGCCCTGTGGATCACGATCGAAGAGTCGGGCGATGAAGCGACTGACGTCGAGCTGATGGAACAGCTTGAAGGTGGACTGACGTCGATGAAGCTGATGAATCCCGGCGGCGATCAGGTGTACCTGCGGATTCGCAATGGCGACCGGGTTGAAGTGCTGCGTTGCTCGGATGAATGGCGACTGCAGGCGAATGAGCAGGTCGTCCAGATGGTCGGCAGAACGTTGGGCGACCGGGGCAGCGTCAACATATCCGCGCCACCTGCAACAACACCTGGAGCGCTACCTGAAGCGCCAGCTGAAGCGACTGTCCGTTCCGCCGATAGCGCTGCGGGGTTGTGAATCATGTACAGCAGTTCTATAGTGAACGGACGTTCGTTTGTGTCGGTTTGTGTTTGGTGGTTCCGCGTGTATCGGTATGGTGATCTGGTATCGCTGACGGATCGAGCGGAGCAAACAGATGAAGGTCGTGTTTTTCGAAGAGGTCGAGGGGACCGCGCTGGTTGGGGAGATCAAGGAAGTCAAGAACGGGTTTGCGCGCAACTACCTGCTGCCGCGCGGACTGGCCGGTCCGACGACCAGGAACAATATGGTGCGAGCCGAGCGTCTGGCCCAGGCGGACGCGATCCGGCAGGAGAAGCTGGACGGCGAAGCGAGCCCGGTGGCGCTGGCGATCGCCGGTCAGGAGTTGACCTTCCAGGCGCGAGTCGGCGAGCAGGGTCGCCTGTTCGGTTCGATCACGGCTCGCGACATTGCCGAGCGGTTGACGGAAATTGCCTCCGAGTCGGTGCCGGACGCGGTCGTCGAGCATCGCCAGGTGCTGCTGGCGCAGTCGTTGCGGACGCTTGGGGTCGAGGATGTGCGGGTTCGCCTGACCCGCAATGTCTCGGCCGAGGTGCGTGTGATCGTCGAGCCGGACGCCGACAGCGCCGACCTGAGCTTCGACGAGGTGGTTGCAGAGGTCGAGGAGGCCGAGGCTGCGGAGATTGGCGACGGCGAGGCCGAGGAAGCGGACGAGGACTCCGAGGAGTAGACGCTACCGCCTTCGTTGACGACCCAACCTTGCGTCTCGTTGCGCCAAGTACCCGCTTCACGTTCCGTCTTGCCCGACTTGTCCGGGAATCTCGCCTGACCACGCGTGCGCGCGACTGGATCGACGTTTCCAGACAAGCCGGGAGTGACAAGGCTTGCAGTTTGGACGCGGGTTTCCGCCGCGAGAGCGAATCAGAGACTGGTGGCGCAGTCGCAGTCTCACGAGGAGGTCAACGTGGTCTCCTCTGATCCGACCTATGACGAACTAGCCGAGCCATACGGACAGAACGGACAGAACGGACGCGGTCGTTCTGCTGCTCGCGGCGTGCCGCAGGATCAAGGGGCTGAAGAGTCGGTCCTCGGCGCGATGCTGGCCGAGCCTGGGGTGTATGAGCGCCTGGCCGGAATGCTTGAGCCGAACGATTTCATGGACCCGCGTCACCGCGCGATCTTCGCTGCGGTTCTGTCGATCTTCGAACGCTATGAGGCGATTGACCAGATCACCGTTGCGGCGGAGTTGTCCAATCAGGGTCGTCTGCAGGAGGCGGGCGGCCAGGCGTACCTGAATCAGCTCGTCTACGAGCTGCCGGCAACCGTTGGCGCCGAGCACTACGCGCGACTCGTGCAGCGCGCGTCGACGTATCGCGACATGATCCGCGCGGCCGGGGAGATCGGCGAACTCGCCTATGAGGCAGACCCGAACGTGGGCGAGTCGCTGACTCGCGCGGTCGAGCTTCTCTACGGCGTTCGCGGCGCGGATCGACGCCAGGACTTTCGCCTGCTGCAGGACCTGCTGAGCGACGTCCTGGGAGACGCGACAGACGGGGATCTGGAGAGTGGAGGCCCTACTCGAACGGGTTTCGAGGAACTGGACAAGTTGCTGAACGAGGGTATGCACGCCTCCGATCTGATCGTCTTGGCTGCTCGTCCATCGGTGGGCAAGTCGGCGCTGGCGCTGACAATCGCTCGAAACGCCGCCATCGGACAGAAGTTGCCCGTGGCGATCTTCTCGCTCGAAATGTCGGCCGAACAGGTCGCAGGACGATTGGTCTCGGCGGAGTCGGGAGTGGAGCAGTCAAGGCTGCGCATCGGTCGACACACGGCCGAACAAGAAGCGAAGATCTCGCGCGCGATCGGATGGCTGACTCAGGCGGAGATTTACATCGACGACACGGCGGGTCAGTCACTGGCAGAGATTCGCGCCAAGTCACGCAATCTGCACACTCGGTTGCAGGAACAAGCCCATCGGCGCGGCAACGCAGACGGCGGACTGGGGTTGATCATCGTCGACCACATCCAGCTTGTCCACGGTTGGTCGCGAGCCCAGACGGACACGAACCGGGTCAACGAGATCTCCCTGATCTCTCGGACGCTGAAGGAGATTGCCCGCGAGCTTCAGATTCCGATTTTGGCGCTGTCGCAGTTGTCACGCGCCGTCGAGCGTCGTCATCCACCGGTGCCGCAGCTTTCGGACCTGCGAGAGAGCGGTTCGATTGAGCAGGATGCGGACGTCGTGATCTTCATCTATCGAGAGGACATGTATGTGCGCGAAGACTACGAAGATGAACTCGTGACCAGCGCTGCGAGAACGGGCGATAACGAGGTGGCCCAGTTACTGGTCGCCAAGCATCGTCATGGAGCGGTGGGCAGCGTCGATGTGCGCTTCGTTTCGACGATCGCGAAGTTCGAAGACTTCTATGCGCAACCCGAGCCGGGAGTGGATGAGTTCTAATGGCGTTTGATGGCTTCGCTTCAGGGGCGCCGGTCACTCCGCTGCCGCATGCCCTGCTTCGAGATCTTGTGCCCCAGATGACGGATCCGGCTGAGCTGATCGTCATGTTGTACGCGCTAGAGGGGATTGCAAGGCAGCGACGCTTTCCGCGTAGAATCTTGGCTGCCGATCTGCGCGAGTCGCGTTCACTACTCGAGGCCCTGGGATCGATGTGCGCGCCCCGCGACGTGGGTCAAGCGTTCGTCGAAGGTCTCGATGCAGCGCTCCAACGCGGCGCGCTGTTGCGCGCTCGGAGCGTCCAGGATGGTGTGTGGGTCGAGTGGCTGGCGCTCAATGACGCCGACGGGCGGCGCTCGCTGGAGTCGGCGTCGATCACTCCATCTGCTACGCAGGTGCATGGTCGCGAGCCGATGTACAGCTCGGCGCCTGAAATCTGGCAAAGTGCATTTGGAACGCCGATGCCGTCGATTCTGACGGAGGAACTGAAGGCGGCCGAAGCGCGTTACGGCGCGGATTGGCTGCACGACGCCTTCAGCGAGGCTGCCGCCAACAGCGCGCGGAGCTGGCGCTATGTCCAGGCGATCCTGCAACGCTGGGAGACGGAGGGACGCAATGGCGGAGATGAAACGACTGGGGCCGCTGCTGGCGGACTGGAGACATCGCGCTACCGACACCTCTTCCGCGATTGACCCGGTTGAGACGCTGGAGCGCGACGAGTCGCTATGGACGCCGGACGGCGCCGCAGACTGCGATGTCTGTGGAGGCGCGGGATACGTTCGGGTATCGAGGGCAGTAGGCGATCCGGACTTCGGACGGGTGCAGCCGTGCGAATGTCGCCGAGCGGAGCAAGAGGCGAGGCAGGCAGAGCGCCTGCAGCGACTGAGCAACCTGGGACCGCTTTCCGACGCTCGAATGTCGGCCGAGGAAGCATCGGAGGACCGCGCGTCGGCGGCATGCGCATTCGCCGACGTTGCGGACGGAGAACCCGGTTGGCTGTTGCTCATTGGCCGAGCGGGCTCGGGACGCACTCGATTGTCGGCCGAGATGGCAAATCGGCGAATCGCAGAGGGGCGGTCGGCCCTGTACTTCGTCACCGCCGACCTGCTCGATCGACTACGAGCTGCAATGAACGCTTCCCGGGGTGGAGACTTCTCGTTCGCGTTGCTGTTCGAACACGTCCGCGATGCGCCGTTTCTGATCCTGGACGACCTGGACTGCATCTCGCCAACGGATTGGGCTCGGGAGAAGCTCTTCCAGTTGCTCAACCACCGCCGCAACAGCGGCCGTCGGACGGTACTGGTGTCCGAGTCGGCGGACCTGACGGCGATCGGATTGCAGTCGTTCCTGACGCTCGACGTGCTCAGGGTTGAGCTTGGCCAGTCGAAGGCGGGCGCGCGGTGTCGGCAGTTTGGCGGAATGACCGAGGAAGTGCTGTCGCACTACACGTTCGAGGGTTTTCGCGAGCAGGGCCTGGGAGGTCGCGGCGACGCGGAAAACCTGCCCAGCGCGAAGGCGATGGTCGTCGCCTGGGCCGAGCGACCGGCAGGCTGGCTGACGCTGATTGGCGGTACCGGAGTTGGAAAAACGCACCTGGCTGCGGCCGCCGCGAATGATCGCCTGGCTGTGGGCGACAGCGTGTGCTTTGCGGTGGTGCCGGAACTGCTCGATGCGCTGCGAGCTTCCTACCGGGATGAAGGCGAAGCGTCCTTCGAGGCGATCTTCTCCTGGCTCAAGGATGTGGATGTGCTGGTCCTGGACGATCTCGGGGCGCACCAGGCGACCGAGTGGGCCAGCGAGAAGCTATACCAGTTGTGCGCCTCACGCTATCTGCGCAAGGCGCCCACGCTGATCACGACGAACGTCGCGCCCGAGGAATTGGATCCGAGGCTGGCGTCACGATTGCTGGACAGTCAGAGAGGGACCGTGCAGTACGTCAAGGCGAAGGACTATCGCACCGATCAGCCGGCGATGGTGATCAGTCAGAGGCGGCGTCGATCTCGGTCACGGGGGTAAGTGAACCTTCGATCCATTCCTCGCCGTCGGACCAGACTTCTTTCTTCCAGATTGGCACGATCGCCTTGAGCCGGTCGATGCCGTAGTGGCAGGCTTCGATGCCCTCGCCGCGATGGGCGGAGGCCACAGCGACAGCGACAGATGCCTCGCCGATTTCGAGGCGGCCGATGCGGTGATGCATGGCCACGTCGAGCACGTCCCAGCGCTCGCGGATTTCTTCGGCGATCTGACGCATGACCTTTGTCGCCATGGCCGGGTACGCGTCGTACTCGAGGTAGCCGACGTCGCGCCCAAGATTGTTGTCGCGGACCACGCCGAGGAAGAGCGACACAGCCCCAGCGGCATCCGACAGTACCAGGTTGTGGATCTCAGTTGGATCGAGCACGTCGCGGGTGATCATGAAGTACGGATCGTCTTCCGAGCCGCCGCTCACGGGTGGGATCAGCGCCACTTCGTCGCTGGGCATGACCGGATGGTCGGCAGAGACATACTCGGCATTGACGGCGAACATAATCGAGTCGCGCATCGGATCAACATGGGGAAAACGGTGGATGAACGCGTCCATGACGAGGGCGGCAGTGAGCGGTTGCGGCAGGTCGCAGAGTTCGACCTGACGCGCGCCGCAGGACTCGGCGAGGTTGGCGAAGAGTTGTACGGTGAGCCTCATGAGAGCAGTTTATCGGTCATTGACTTTGGCCAAGGACGCGGCCGCTGCGTTGATTGATGTCGCCTTGCCGCCTCATTGCGCCTCGTGCGGGGCGTCCGGAACCCTGATCTGTGGGGACTGCCGCGCGCTGATGCAGCGGGCCGACGGACAACGCTGTCGCCACTGCTGGTTGTCGGCAGACGCGCCGGTCTGTCGTGATTGCCTGTCGAAGCCCCTGGCGGTTCGTGAGTTGCGGTCGGCATTCGTATACGACGGTCCAACTCGTGCGGCGGTGCTGGCGCTGAAGCACCAAGGAATCGTAGAGCTGGCGTCCGAACTGGTCGGGATGGCCGGTGAAGTGCGTCCCTCGCGGGACATCGACCTGATTGTTCCGATTCCCATCCCACTGCTGAGAAAGCGTCGGCGAGGCGGGAACCAGGCTGAGCATCTGGCCAAGCAGGTGGCAGCGCGAACGGGAATGGCGCTGGCGCCCCAAGCGTTGCGTCGAAGGGGATGGTGGGGTCCGAGGCAAGCGCAGGCCAGGTCGCGAGCGGATCGCCCGCGGATCGTTAAGGGCGCATTCATTGCCGAAGCTGATCTCGTCGCCGACCGCGGAGTGCTGTTGGTTGACGATGTGGCGACGACGATGGCGACGCTCAGCGAGGCTGCGCGAACGCTGCTTGCCTCAGGCGCTCGAGTTGTCGATGCCTGGACCGCGGCGCGGGCCGACTGAGATGACGATGCAGCGAGCGTCGCAGTTCTGGCTCTGCTTTCGGCCATTCGATGACGACTCGATGCCGACCAAGTTGGTTGATCAGGTCCGGGCGGCGATTGTTGCCGATACCGCAGCTCGCGCGCGCGAAGCGGGCTTCGCGCGCATAGTTGTCTACTCGACGGTGGACATCGCGGGGTTGGAAGGCGTCGAGTTCGTCCGCACGAATCCACGCCAGCAGATCGGCAGCATTGTCGCCGATGCGGCGAGCGATGCGCGAGGCCCGGTTTGCTACGCCGGTTCGGGCATGGCGGCGATGTCGGTTGAAGATTGGTCGCAAGTCCTGGAGCGGATTTCGTCCGGAGTGGCGACCGCCAATCGAGTGTTTTCTTGCGACTGGATTGGCTTACCAGACGCCGGGTTGATGAGCATTGTCGCTCGTGAGCGAGTGGACAATCGCTTCGCGCAGCTTGTGCGGGCCAAGTACGACGCGAGCATGGAGTCCTTTCCCCGCTCGGCCCGTTCGTTGCTGGATGTCGATACGCCGGCAGACCTGGTCGTGTTGAAGACGGCAGTCCTGGTGAACTCGCTCGACCTGGGGCCAGCGACACGAGCGGAGTTGATGGATCAGGGGGAGCTCGACGAAGGAGTCCGCAAGGCGGTCAGAGTCTTCGAGACGATGACGCGACCAACCAAGGAACTCTTCATCACCGGCAGAGTGAGCGGTTCGGACTGGGCCGTTGTCGATCGGGATACATCCTGTCGGGTGCGCGTGCTGTCCGAAGAACGGGGACTGAGGACTCGCGAAGCTCCGGCGCGGTCGTTGCTCGCCGCCCTGTATGAGCAAGCGGGTCAACGACGGTTCATCGAGTTACTGGAGTCGCTGGGCGATGCAGTGATCTGGGACACGCGGCCGTTCCTGGCGCAGTTAGGCCGTGGGATATCGCGCAGCGATCGATTTGCCGCCGACCTGGGCAACTGGTCACTTATCGAAGACGACTGGCTAGGGGAGTTGGCGCTTGAGTGGCACGACCTGCCTGTGCTCGTGGGCGGTCACTCGCTTGTCAGTGGGGGGCTGCTTGCTGCGGTCGACGCAGCCTGGACTCGACGGGAGTTGTCTGGTTGACTCGCAGAGTTTGACCGCGTGTAAGCTGAGATCGACTGTGGTTCGTGTGCTGTCGGGCATGTGATCCGGCGGCGGCCCGACTTGCTCGGGTCTCCAGAACGCGAATGGGTGCGACATGGCGTTGACGTTGGCCGGGGCTGCCCTGGATGTAGCCGACGCGGAGATCGCTTCCGCAATCGAGCATGAGGCGGGGCGGCAGCGGGATGGGCTCGAACTGATTGCCTCTGAGAACTACCCGTCCGAGCCGGTGCTCGCGGCGATGGGCTCGGTGCTAACCAACAAGTACGCCGAAGGCTATCCGGGTAAGCGCTATTACGGCGGCTGCGAGTTCGTCGATGTCGTCGAGGAGCTGGCAATCGAGCGGGCCAAGTCGTTGTTCGGCGCCGATCACGCCAACGTGCAGGCGCATTCGGGCACGCAGGCGAACATCGCGGCGTATTTCGCCCTGCTCTCGCCTGGCGACACCGCGATGGGGTTGGAACTGAACCACGGCGGCCATCTGACACACGGTCTGCCGGTCAACATCTCCGGCCGATGGTTCGAGTTTGTCTCCTACGGCGTCGACCAGGAGACGGAGCAGATCGACTACGACGCGATGGCCGACCTGGCGCGAGAACACCGTCCGAAGGTAATCGTCGTAGGCGCGACCGCGTATCCACGGATCTATGATTTCGCGCGGGCGGCGGAGATTGCCGAGTCGGTTGATGCCGTTCTGGTCGTGGACATGGCGCATATCGCCGGGCTGGTCGCCGGCGGCGTGCACCCGTCGCCTATCCCTTATGCGCCGGTCGTGACTACGACCACGCACAAGACGCTGCGCGGACCGCGCTCGGCTCTGATCCTGACCAACGAGGAAATGGCGCGGCCAATCGATCGCGCAATCTTCCCAGGCACCTCGGGCGGGCCGCACATGCACACGATTGCCGCCAAGGCGGTCGCGTTGAAAGAGGCGGCGACATCCGAGTTCGCGGAGTACGCCGCGCAGATCGTGAGGAACGCCAGGAAGCTCGCTGACGGTCTTCAATCAGGGGGCTGGCGCGTTGTCTCGGGCGGAACCGACAATCATCTGCTGCTGCTCGACGTGGGCGTGAAGGGTCTGACGGGCAAGGCGGCGGAGGAGGCGCTGGACTCGGCCGGCATCACGGTCAACAAGAACACGATTCCTTACGACACGCGCCGACCGACGGTGACCTCGGGCATCCGCATCGGGACGCCTGCGCTCACAACTCGCGGGATGCGCGAGCGAGAGATGGAGCAGGTAGCCGGCCTGATCGGTCGCGTGCTGGACAATGTCGATGACACCAGGGAGCATGACCGCGTGCGCGAAGCGGTGCGCGAGCTGGCATCGGGCTTTCCGATTCCCGGGATATCGAACTGAACCGGTTGGCCAACTATCGGCGGACTGGACGCATCTGGAGGAGCAATCGATGGCGCAAGGAACGACCGAGTACGAGATCATGGTGGTGCTCCACCCGGATGTCGTGGGCGAGCAGATCGAAGAGCGCATGGCGCACCTGCGCGGCACGCTGACCGATCACGGCAATGATGTGACCGAGGTGATCGACTGGGGCCGGCGTCGTCTCGCCTACCCGATCAAGCAGTCGTTTGAGGGTCACTATCTGATCGCCCACTACGAAGGCGGAGCCGAGTCGCGCCGTGATGATCTGGAGCAGTCGCTGCTGATTGACGAGCAGGTCTTGCGCCACCTCATCGTGCGCCGCGACCAGTAGCCTGCGAACGAATGATCGCGGGGGTGTTCTGATGGCTGGACTCAACAAGGTGATGCTGATTGGCAACCTGGGCGCCGACCCGGAGTTGCGCTTCACGGCGAACGGGGCTGCGGTCGCAAACTTTCGCATCGCGTGCAGCCGTAGCTACACCGATCGCGACGGCCAACGCCAAGAAGTGACGGAATGGGTCACCATCGTTGCCTGGCAACGGCTAGCGGAGTTGGTAGGGCAATACCTCAGTAAAGGAAGACCGGTCTATGTCGAAGGCCGACTACAGACTCGGCAATGGCAAGACCGCGAAGGCAATAACCGCTACACCACTGAAGTGGTGGCAAATGACATCCAGTTCCTCGGTGGTCGCGGTGGGAGCGGCGCTGGGGACTTCGATGGAGGCGGTGGCAACTGGGAGGAAGGATCTGGCGACTTTGGCGGTGGTCCCGATGCCGGGGACTTGCCGTTTGAGTAGGTGATTCCGCGCTCCGTATGGAGCGCCCGAGACAATCTTGTGGAGATGAATGGATGACGACCGAACCGGAACAGAACGTTGAGGCTGCGCCAGCCGCTGCGCCGACCCCCGCGCCGACACCAGTGATCCGCCCCGCGGCGGATTCGGGTGAGCGGCTGCCGCAGATGATCGAGCGGACGCGCCGTCGCGGGCGGCGGCGTCGGGCGCCCGTCTTTACCCCCCAGGAAGTAGCGACAATCGACTACAAGGACGTTGATCGACTGAAGAAACTGATCTCCGACCGAGGCCGGATCGAGCCGCGTCGCAAGACTGGCCTGACGGCCAAGGATCAACGCAAGATCGCACGCGAGATCAAGCGCGCGCGTCAGGTGGCATTGCTGCCCTACACGGCTGAGCACATGCGGCAGACATCGCGATTCCGGATGATCACGCGCATGGCGCAACGGGCCATGCGGGCGGAGTTGGACGACGCGCCTCCATCAGCTCCCGAGCAGGCTGACGCCGACGTCCCGCAGGATGTCGTCGTCGCCGAGCCGGCGCAGGAGGCTGCCCCCGAAGCGACTGTTGCGCCAACCAGGACAGTGACCACGGCGGATGCGCCCGAGGCGGCGCCGGCAAGCGAGGAAGCCGGGGCCTGATGGCTGAGTCGCTGGGCATTGGCCTGTTGGGAGTCGGGGTCGTCGGTCGCGGCGTCCTCGAAGCGCTGCAGGCAAACGCCCAGGTGTACGAAAGTCGCTGCGGCAGTCGCCTGGACGTTCGCGCAGTCGCGGTGCGTAATGTGGACTCCAGATCCAGGCTGGCTGCCTTGCAGATTGACGTCTCCGACGATCCCCGTTCTGTCGCTTCTCGGGACGATGTCGATGTCGTAGTGGAGCTGATGGGCGGAGAGTCGCCGGCGGCGGAGTGTATCGAGGCGGCGCTGTCGGCTGGTAAGTCGGTGGTGACCGCCAACAAGGAAGTGATGGCCAAGCGCGGGCCGGCGCTGCTGTCACTGGCCGAGGCCCAGGGTGCGGAGCTGCGATACGAGGCCAGTGTGGGTGGCGGGATTCCAATCATCGGCGTGCTGCAGAGGGATCTGCAAGCCAACGAAATCTCTTCGGTCCGCGCGATTATCAACGGCACGACGAACTACATGATCACGGCGATGTCGCGAGACGGCATGAGCTACGCCGACGCACTCTCGGACGCGCAGCGTCTGGGCTACGCGGAGGCGGATCCTACGAATGACGTAGACGGCATCGATGCGGCATACAAGCTGGCGATTCTGGCAACGCTTGCGTTTCATGCCCAGGTTTCGCCCGAGGATGTGCATCGTGAAGGGATACGTCGGCTTGCGGCTCGGGACTTTGTCCATGCGCGCGACCTGGGCTACGCGATTCGGATGCTGGCTACGGGCAGGCGGACACCTGCGGGCCTGGACCTTCGGGTCCATCCCGCCCTGGTCCCCGTGGAGGATCCCATGGCCGGCGTTGAAGGTGTGTTGAACGCTGTCTCCGTATCGGGGAGTTTGATTGGCGCTGTTGTGTTGGAGGGCCCCGGGGCCGGCGCGGGCGCGACATCGAGCGCGGTGGTCGCCGACATTCTCGACGTGGCGGGACGGCTGGCATCCCGGCAGGCTCCTCGCCGCGCGCGCCGGTTGCAGGCGTCGCCCGAGTTTGCCCCGCTTGGCGACATCTGCGTCAGGACGTATCTGCGGCTTGAAGTGCCCGATCGGGCAGGAGTGTTGGCGGAGTTAGGAGCGGTGTTCGCGGCTGAGGGCGTCAGCATCGCTTCGGTGCTTCAGACGCCGCATCCGGAGCGCAGCCAGTCGGCGGATCTGATCATCACGACCCACGCCTGCACGGATGGAGCGGTGGATCGCGTTCTGGAACGATTGCGGCACACTGAAGGTGTGATCGAGCTCGGTGTCCGCGTCCGGATCGAGGATGGCAGTGACAACGACTAATCAGCCAGAGAGCGGCGGAGAGGGTCGCTGGATGCGATTCGAAGAATCGCTGAACGGGCTGCAGGCGCGCACCGCTGAACTAGCCCAATCTCACGCGCGTGACGAACGTGAGCTGAGTGTGCTCGACCAACGCCTGCGGGACCTGGAGGGCAAGGCGCTCTCGCTCGCGGCAGAAATCGGCGCGGCGAAACGGCAGCTCGACGAAATGCCCGGCCTGCGCGAACGCATGAACCGCTTCAATGGAGATATGGCCGAGCAGCGGGAGTTCGTCGATGCCTCCGCGCGACAGACGAAGCAGGACCTTGATGGTCAGCGCGAAGTGTCGAACGACTCGCTGAGGCGACTGCAGTCCAGCGAGAAGTCGCTGAACGATCTGCGTGAGCGCCTGGAGGTGTTCGACGACGCGATTCGACGGGCCAACACCGAGGGTGGCGAGGTTGCGCATCGCCTGTCGCAGATTGAGAACAGCCAGGTCGCGCTGGGCGCAAGAATCTCGGCGAACGCCGATGGACTACGGCGCGCATCGAGCGAAGGCAGCGCCTTGGAGACCCGGATCGAGGCAATTGAGCGCCAGATTGGCAACCTGACGGAGCGCCTGGACCTGTCGTACCAGAGTATGCGCCGGGTCCAGGAAACGGCGGAGCAGTGGGAAGACCTGCGCGCCAACGTCGAGGCGCTGCGCGGTCGCGTTGAGGAATCGCTGCAGTCGTTGGATGCCTCGAAGGCGCTCGTCTCATCGGTGCAGCGCGGCTTCGAGGCGGTTGAAGAACGGATTGGCAATGTTGAGCGGATGGGCGAGCAGCTCCGAGCTCGTGACGCGCGACGAGAGCGTTCCGTAGCGTCCCTGGGCGATCGAATCGAGAGTGTGTCGAGCCTGACGGCGCAGGAACAGGAGCGCTTCGTCTCCCTGCAAGAACATGTTCGCCGACGCCAGATTGAAGAACTGGAGCAGGAGATCCGGGAGCTCAAGTCCTACCTGCGAGTGCGCAGCGATGACCAGTAGCGCGGTTCAGCCGCAGTCCTCTCTAGGCAGCGGAGTGCTTGAACGCTACGCCGACTGGCTCCCGCTGACGGGATCGACCCCCTGCATCACCCTGGGAGAGGGCAGTACGCCTCTGGTCCGCGCTGGGAGCCTGGAGCGGGCGACCGGGGCAGACGAAGTCTGGCTGAAGCTGGAGATGTGCAATCCGACCGGCTCGTTCAAGGATCGTGGGATGGTTGTCGCAGTGGCCAAAGCGGTGGAGCAAGAAGCAACGGCCGTGCTCTGCGCCTCGACGGGCAACACCAGCGCCTCGGCGGCGGCATACGCGGCGCGCTGCGGACTGCAAGCCTTCGTCCTGGTGCCGGAGGGACGGATTGCCCAGGGCAAGCTTGCCCAGGCGGCCGCCCACGGAGCGAAGATTCTGGCGGTGGACGGCAACTTTGACGATGCTTTGCGGTCGGCGCAACAGCTCACCGAGCGGTTGCCGGTCGCACTCGTGAACTCGGTCAATCCCTATCGGATCGAGGGACAGAAGACCGCGGCGATGGAGATCGTTGACACACTCGGCGACGCGCCGGACCTGCACTGCATTCCGGTCGGCAACGCGGGCAACATTACGGCTTACTGGCGCGGCTATTGCGAGTACTTTCAGGCGGAGATGTGCTCGCGGAAGCCGGTCATGCTGGGAGTTCAGGCGGCTGGCGCTGCGCCGCTCGTGCTCGGCCGACCGGTTGAACAGCCGGAAACCATAGCCACCGCAATCCGGATTGGCTCGCCGGCTTCCTGGGACGGCGCGGTGACGGCGCGTGACGAATCGTCGGGCGACTTTGTTGCGGTGAGTGACGATCAGATCCTGCTGGCCTATCGGATGTTGGCTGAGCAAGAAGGAGTCTTCTGCGAGCCTGCCTCGGCCGCATCGGTTGCCGGGTTGCTGAGGCGCTACAGCGACAGCTCGTTGGCAGGCAGGCGCGTGGTCTGCACGATTACCGGACACGGGCTCAAGGATCCGGAGCGGGCGGTGGAGTCCATCGCGGCCGATGTAGTTGAGATCGGTCCTGGCTATGAAGAAGCGGAAGCGGCGATCCGGGGAGCGCTGGCATGAACGAGTTGGTCGACTACGTGCGCGCGGAAGCAGCCGTACGAGAGTTGTTGCTCGCGCTGGGTGAAGACCCGGATCGTGAGGGCCTGGTCGACACGCCGCGGCGCGTCGTGGCAGCGTTCGCGGAGACTCTGGGCGGTCGCGAAGTGGACATTCCCTCTTTACTGTCGGTCGGCTTTGAGGAAGGCCACGACGAGATGGTGATTTTGCGTGACGTGCCGTTCTTCTCGACGTGCGAGCATCACCTGATTCCCTTCCACGGCATCGCACACGTGGGCTATGTGCCCAATGGGCGCGTGGTCGGGTTGTCGAAGCTGGCTCGCTTGGTGGATGCGGTAGCGCGGCGGCCGCAACTGCAGGAGCGACTGACTGCGCAGATTGCCGACATGTTGATGGAGACACTGCAGCCGCAGGGCGCCGGAGTGGCGGTTGAGGCGGAGCATCTCTGCATGCAGATGCGCGGAATCAAGAAGCCGGGCTCGCGCATGTTGACCTCGGCGATGCGAGGCAGCTTCCGCGAGCAGCAAGAGACGCGGGCGGAGTTCCTCTCGCTGGTGGGGACGCAGCGCCTGTGAGTCTGACAGTCGTTCGAGGAGGATTCGCCGAACTGGGCGAGCGCTGGGCTGAACTGAGCCGCGCCGCGCAGGCCATGCCGTTCTCGACACCGGAGTTTGGCCAGGCCTGGTGGTCGGTGTTTGGCGAGTCGAGCGAGGCCGAGGTCGAGCTACTGGGCTTGCAAAACGGCTCCGGCGACCTTGTCGCCCTGGCGCCGCTCAAGCATTGCGCCTCGCGCTGGTCATTCGCCGGCGATCACGAGGTTTCCGACTACCTGGGGCCGGCGGCGATCAATGGATACGAATCGTCGCTGGCGAGCGCCGTGCTCGACCGACTCGAGGAAGCCGGCGCGGCGTCGGCCGAGTTCAGGGGCCTGGAACCCGGCTCCAGGTGGGTCGACGCCTTCGAGGTCGCTTCGCAGCGCGGTTGGCAAGTGGATGTCGCAGACGAGGCGGTCTGCCCCACGGTTGACATCGCCGGTGGATGGGAGAGATACCTGGCCGAACTGCGTTCACGGGATCGCCGAGAGGTTCGGCGCAAGCTTCGTCCGCTGCGGCAGTTGCGCGGCGCGGTTGCCTTCGAGTCTCTGGAGTCGCCGACTGAGGTGGCTGGTCGGTTGCCCGAGCTGATGGCCATGATGGCCGACTCGAGAGGCGACAAAGCGGTCTTTCTGACCGAGGAGATGCGCACGTTCTTCGATCGCCTGACCGCGTCGCTCTCGGCAGCCGGCCTGTTGAGGCTTTATGTGATGTCGATTTCCGGCGAAGCGGCGGCGATGGTGTTGTGCTTCGTCGCTCGAAATCAGTTGCTGCTGTACAACAGTGGCTACGATCCCAAGTTCCGCGACATCTCGGCGGGGCTGGGATCGAAGGTGATGTGCATTCGTGATGCAGTCGAGCGGGGGATGTCGAGCGTGAACTTCCTGCGGGGGGACGAACCGTACAAGTACGAACTGGGTGGGCGCAACGCCGTGGTGCGGCGCATGCGGCTATCCCGGGAGGGTGCGTCGTGATGCGCGTTGCACGGCGCCTCGCGGTGATGTCGACGCACACGTCGCCGCTCGCGCGAGCAGGCACGACCAAAGCCGGCGGGATGAACGTGTACGTGGCGGAGCTCTCTTGCCAGCTCGGCCGAATGGGCTGGGAAGTGGACGTCTTCACCCGGCGCGACCGGACGGATGCGCCGCTCATGGAGAAGATCGCGCCGGGCGTTCGTCTGTTTCACGTCTCGGCAGGGCCAGAAATCCCACTCTCGCCGGTCGAGATCGCAGCGCACGCCTCCGAATTCACCGAAGGCGTCGCTCGGATTGCCGCGGACGACAGCGCCTACGACCTGGTTCACTCGCACTACTGGGTGTCGGGACTGAGCGGCATCGAACTGTCCCGCGGTTGGCAGTGCCCTCACGCTGTGATGTTCCACACACTGGGCGCGGTCAAGCAGATGTATCAGGAGCCTGAACCCTCAATGCGGATCGCCGGAGAGCGGCGTGTGGTGGCCTGTTCGGATCAGATCATCGCTGCCACCGAGCACGAACGGGCATTCCTGATCGGCCGCTACGGCGCGGAGCCTGCGCAAGTGCACGTGGTGCCCTGCGGAATCGACCTGGCCAAGTTTCATCCCAACGGGCTAGAAGCCGCCCGAGCCCGGGTCGCCCGGTCGTTGCCCGAACTGCGCGTGTTCGATGGCCCAGGGATCCTGTTTGTGGGACGGCTGGAGCCAGCCAAGGGCGCGGACATTCTGGTCCAGGCGTTGCCAATGATCGATGCCCGGCGGGACGCAAGCCTCTGGATCGTGGGCGGCGATGAGCGTGACGAGAACGAGCGGATCCGCTTGCGAGAACTGGCCGAACAAGCTGGCGTGCAGGAGCGGGTGCGATTCGTCAGCGCCGTCGGACGAGACCAACTTCCCGACCTGTATCGCGCGGCAAGCGTCTGCGCCGTGCCCTCGGCATATGAGTCATTCGGCCTGGTCGCCGTCGAAGCGATGGCGTCGGGAACGCCGGCGGTGGCGACGAAGGTTGGCGGCCTGGCGAGCACGATTGCGCATGGAGTCAGCGGCATGCTGGTGCCCGAGCGGAAGGCGGAGCATTTTGCTTCGGCGATCGATCGACTGCTCTGCGATGATTCGTTGCGGCGACGGATGGGCGCTGCGGCTGCGAGCGCAATGAATGTGTACTCCTGGCCCTGCGTTGGCGCGAGTATTCTCGATGCATATGAAGAGCTCATGCGCGATCAGGAGAGTTCGGAGGCGCAGCGCGACTCCTGTTGCCCCGACTCGGTTGAATCGCTGCTGGTTGCCGCGAGCTGAACGGTCGCCGGACGGATCGAGGAGCCAAGATGTCTGACGCCGAAGCACCCGCAAAGGCGCGGCGGGCGCTGGTCGTGATGGCGCACCCCGACGACATCGAGTTCACCTGCGGCGGCACCGTTGCTCAGCTCTCCGATGACGGTTGGGATGTCACGTTCTGCCTGGTCACAAGCGGCGACAAGGGAACAAAGGACCCGAAACTCGGTCCAGCCGACCTCGGCGCGTTGCGCGAGGCGGAGCAGGAGGCGGCGGCTGCCGAGCTCGGCATTCGCAGTTGCATCTTTCTCAGGGTTCCGGATGGTCACGTGGAGGATGGCTCGGAGTTTCGCGGGCAGATGGTTCGCGTGCTGCGCGAAGTGCGGCCCGAGTTACTCATCACCTGGGACGGCTACCGCGGCTTCAACCACCGCGACCATCGCACGGTGGGCATCGCCGCGCTGGACGCTGCGTTCCCGCTCGCGCGTAATGCCAACTCCTACGCCGAACAAGTAGCGGTGGGAGTCGAGCCGGTTCGTGTGAACACCGTGCTATTGGCAGGCAGCAACGAACCCAACTTTTTCGTTGACGTATCTGCTCAACAGGGGCGACGGATCGACGCGTTGCTTCGACACGCATCGCAGGTGCAGGCGCCGAATCGCGAGGAAATGGAGAAGCGGATGCAGCGGCGGTCGCAAACCGCAGCCCGCGCCGGCCGCGTCCCCTGGGCCGAGAGCTTCCGTCGTCTGACGTTTGGCGAAGCGCAGGCGCCACGAAGGTCCGCGGCGCTTGAGGCCCAGGCCAAGGCGGCCAAGTCGGAGGCTGACTCGGATGGCTGACGGCGCGTTGTTTCTGCTCTGGGCGAGTTTCGTCGCGGCAGGCTGCGCTGCGTTCGCCTACGTGCTGTACGCCGTGCAGCCGAGGTTGCGATTGGCCTGGATTCCGCGGCGCGTGGTCGCAACTGAACCCTCGTTCACCTCGCCCCCGCCGGCGCCGTTGCGCTCGTCCACGCTGGGAGGCATCGCGACGCTGAGTGTCTGGGTCGCTGCGACGCTGGGCACGGTCGGCCTGGTGATGCGATCGATCGCGCTGAATCACGCCCCGTACAGCAATCTGTTCGAGTTCTCGATGTCCTTCGGCATCGCAATCGTCCTGCTGTACGCCATCTTCGAGTTGCGCGCCGGGACCCGCTTGGCCGGCGCGTTCGTGCTGCCTGTCGCATGTGGTCTGTATGGGTCTGCGCTGGCCTTTCCCAGCCAGGGGCAAGAAGTCCTGGTGCCGGCATTGCAGAGTCCAACGCTGTTGACGATCCATGTGGCGCTGATGATTCTCTCTTATGCAGTGCTCGCAGTGGCGTTTGGCGGGGCGGCGATGCACCTGCTCCAGGGCTTCCCCTCGGAAGTCGCCAGTCGCGGCGGACGCTTCGACTGGCTGCCGTCGGCCGAGCGCTGCGATGTGTTGACATATCGCGCGGTGCTGGTGGGTTTTCCCTTGCTTGCTGCCGGGATCGCCCTGGGCGCCTTTTGGGCGAACGACGCGTGGGGCCGCTACTGGGGCTGGGACCCGAAGGAGACGGCAGCGCTGGTCACCTGGTTGATCTTTGCCGTGTACATCCACGGCCGCGGGCTGCGCCAACTGCGAGGCGCGCGAAGCGCCTGGATCGTAGTCCTGGGGTTCTTTGCCGTGATGTTCACGTATCTCGGTGTCAATCTCTGGATCACCGGCCTGCACTCCTATGCAGGGGTCTGAGTTGACTGACAGCTTGGCAACAGAGGTACAGCCTTAGGCGGGTTTGAGTTGGGCGGCGGACTTGCAGCGCGGCTTGCAGTTGGGATATTGTGGGCCTTCACGCGCCTGTCGTGGAAACGGCTGTGCGTGAGCAGGGTCGAGGCCGACCTGAGGTTGAAGACCGCCGACGACTGGTCGGTACGCTCAACCAGCGGCTTTGACCCGT
Source organism: Dehalococcoidia bacterium (assembly GCA_965211635.1). Taxonomy (GTDB): domain Bacteria; phylum Chloroflexota; class Dehalococcoidia; order Bin125; family Bin125; genus Bin125. The sequence goes on along the minus strand of OZ242948.1, from coordinate 2,013,394 downwards.
TATTCGTGCAGAGGCAGCCTCACGTACGAGAGCCGACCTTCGCGCGCTGAGCGAGTAAGCGGAAGACGAGCAACGACCGTGCCGACGATCAATCAGCTAGCCCGCAAGGGACGCAAAAAGTCGCGCAAGAAGGCGAAGGCGCCGGCGTTGCGTTTCCGCTACAACGCGCTGACCAGCCGCACGACCCAGGACTCGGGTTCGCCTCAGAAGCGAGGCGTCTGCACTGCCGTGCGGACGGTGACGCCGAAGAAGCCGAACTCCGCCCTGCGCAAGGTCTGCCGCGTGCGGCTGACCAATGGGATTGAGGTCACCGCCTACATTCCCGGCGAGGGCCACACACTCCAGGAGCACTCGATCGTCCTGGTCCGCGGTGGCCGAGTTCGAGATCTTCCCGGCGTTCGCTACCAGGTGGTGCGCGGCGCGCTTGACGCGCTCGGCGTAGCCGATCGAAGGCGAGGGCGTTCCAAGTACGGAACTCGCAAGACGGCAGGTTTGACAACAGCGGCCACCCACTGACAGGTGGTCGCTTTAGTGTTGCGAGTGGCGTCGGCCGGTTGCGCGCCAACTCGCGTTAGAGACGGAACAGCAGCGTGCCGCGACGACGACGGCCTGACCGACACGAGATTCGCCCCGACGCGGTTTATGGATCGCAACGGGTGCAGATGGTGATCAACCGCCTGATGCGCAACGGCAAGAAGGGCACGGCGGAGAAGATCGTCTACAAGGCGCTGGACATTCTCGAAGAGCGCGTGCGCCAGGATCCGCTCGAAGTGTTCGACCAGGCGCTGAACAACATTACACCCGAGATGGAAGTCCGTCCCCGACGAGTCGGCGGCGCCACGTACCAGGTGCCGGTCGAGATTCGGCACGACCGACGGACATCGCTGGGCATTCGTTGGCTCGTCACCACGGCGCAATCGCGCAAGGGCCGACCGGCCCATCTATCGCTCGCGGACGAGTTGCTCGATGCTTACAGCAACACCGGCGCCGCCGTGAGGCGTCGCGAAGAAACACACCGCATGGCAGAGGCCAACCGAGCCTTCGCGCACTACCGCTGGTAGGCGGACACCGGAACGCAAATCCAAGGGACTGAGAAGTCACGCCAAGAGCAACCAGCACAAGAGCAACCAGCACGAGAGCCGGCAGATGTCCCAGCGAGGGACGAATGCGCGCAGTCGAGTTCGCCTGGGTGTTCTTCCGGCAGAGAGATTGAGCAGAGAGTCGAGCAGAGGACACTACCGACATGCCCGCTGACCCGCCTATCTCGTCGCTCCGAAACATCGGCGTCATCGCTCATATCGATGCCGGCAAGACCACCGTGACCGAACGGATTCTCTACTTCACCGGGATCACCTACAAGATCGGCGAGGTGCATGAGGGCACCGCCGTAATGGATTTCATGGACCAGGAGCGAGAGCGCGGCATCACGATCATGGCTGCGGCGACGACCTGCGAGTGGGCCGACCACACGATCAACATCATCGATACGCCGGGTCACGTTGACTTCACCGTCGAAGTCGAGCGCTCGCTTCGCGTGCTCGACGGTGGCGTAGTGGTCTTCGATGCCGTCGCCGGTGTCGAACCGCAATCGGAGACGGTCTGGCGGCAGGCGGACAAGTACCAGGTGCCGCGCATCTGCTTCGTCAACAAGATGGATCGGATCGGCGCCGACTACTGGCGGACGATGGAGATGATCCGCGAGCGACTGGGTATGACCCCGGTACCGGTCCAGATCCCGATTGGCTCGGAGGACAACTTCCAGGGCGTGATCGACCTGATTCGCATGCGAGCCTGGTTCTTCAGCTCCGACCGCGACGCTCCTCCGACCGAAGGAGAGATTCCCGAGGCCTATGCAGCCGACGCCGGCCGCTGGCGGGAAACAATGATTGAGCGGATCGCCGACTTCGACGAGCAGGTGATGATCTCCTACATCGAGGGTCACGAACTCTCGGTTGACGAGATCGTCAAAGCCGTCCGCCGCGGGACGATTTCAAATGCCTTTACTCCGGTGCTCTGTGGATCTGCGCTGAAGAATGTCGGCGTCCAGCGGCTGTTGGATGCAATCGTCGACTACTTGCCGGCGCCGGACGAAGTGCCGCCGGTTGAAGGCGTGAGCCGAGACGGACCTGCCTCGCGACTGGCGGACCGGTCCGAACCGTTGGCCGCGCTGGCCTTCAAGATCGTTACTGATCCATACGTTGGCCGAATCGCCTATGTGCGGATCTACTCGGGCACACTCAAGGCTGGCGACGCGGTCTACAACGCCTCGCGAGACGAGAATGAGCGGGTTGGTCGCCTGCTCCGGGTGCATGCCGACTCGCGCGAGGACATCGACCGCGTCTCGGCTGGCGATATCGCGGCGTTCGTCGGCCCGAAGCAGACGTTCACCGGCGATACGCTCTGCGACCGCAGCTCGCCGATCCTGCTGGACCAGATCTCGTTCCCCGAGCCGGTGGTCTCGATCGCGATCGAGGCGAAGAGCGCCGACGACCAGGACAAGTTGGGCGCCGCCCTGCGCAAACTGGCCGAGGAAGACCCGACATTCCGCGTCGAGTACAACGACGAAACCGCCCAGACCGTGATCTCGGGAATGGGCGAGCTGCATCTCGAGGTGATCGCCGATCGGCTGCGTCGCGAGTTCAAAGTGATGTGCAACGTGGGTCGACCGCAGGTGTCGTACCGCGAGACGATTCGACGAACATCGGAGGCTGAGGGGCGCTTCGTCCGCCAGACGGGTGGCCGCGGTCAGTTCGGCCACGTCATGCTGCGGGTCGAGCCGAACGAGCCCGGCAGCGGTTTCGAGTTCGAGGACGAGACCGTGGGCGGCGCGGTGCCGCAGCAGTACATCAGCTCGGTGCGCAAAGGCATCGAAGACTCGATGCGTTCCGGCGTTGTCGGCGGCTTCCCCGTGGTCGACGTCAAGGTGGCCTTGACCGACGGCTCGTATCACCAGGTCGATTCCAGCGAGATGGCATTCGCCACGGCGGCGTCGATTGGCTTCCGCGAGGCGTTGCGCAAGGCGGCGCCGGTGCAGCTCGAGCCGGTGATGAGAGTGGAGATTTCTACTCCGCGAGAGTACTTCGGCGAGGTCGCGGGCGATCTTTCTAGCCGTCGAGGTTCGGTGAATGGTACCGAGGAGCGAGGCGCTGTCCAGATCATCCAGGCGCAGATGCCGCTGGCCAACCTGTTTGGCTATACCACGGCCCTGCGCTCGATGACCCAGGGACGGGCGACCGCGAGCATCGAGTTTGACCACTACGAGGAAGTGCCTCAGAGCGTCCTGGCAGAGGCTCGGTAGGGCGCTGACTGGAGTACGGACAACATACGCAGTCAACCAATGACGCGACAGGTAGGAGACTGAACGATGGCGCGACAGGTCTATGAGCGGACGAAGCCGCACGTGAACGTGGGCACGATAGGTCACGTGGATCACGGCAAGACGACGCTGACGGCGGCGATCACGAAGACGCTGGCGATGTCGAACGAGAAGGTGTCGTTTTCGAGTTTCGACTCGATTGACAACGCGCCGGAGGAGCGAGCGCGGGGGATCACGATAGCGATTGCGCACGTGGAGTACGAGACGGAGGCGCGGCACTACGCGCACATTGACGCGCCGGGGCACGCGGACTACATCAAGAACATGATTACGGGTGCGGCGCAGATGGACGGGGCGATCTTGGTGGTGGCGGCGCCGGACGGTCCGATGCCGCAGACGCGGGAGCACATTTTGTTGGCGCGCCAGGTGGGGGTGCCGCGGATTCTGGTCTATCTGAACAAGGTGGACATGATGGACGACGAGGAGTTGCTGGACTTGGTCGAGTTGGAGGTGCGGGAGTTGTTGTCGGACTACGAGTTTCCTGGGGACGACGTGCCGGTGATTCGGGGTTCGGCGCTTGGGGCGCTGGAGTCGGAGTCTGGGGATCCGGGGTCTGAGGAGTACGCCTCGATTTTGGAGTTGATGGCGGCGGTGGACGAGTACGTGCCGACGCCGCCGCGGCCGGTGGAGCAGCCGTTTTTGATGCCGATTGAGGACGTGTTCGGGATCAAGGGACGTGGCACGGTGGCGACGGGTCGGATCGAGCGTGGGATTGTGAACTCGGGGGAGGAGATTGAGATTGTGGGGATCAAGGACACGCGGACGACGGTGGTGACGGGTGTGGAGATGTTCAAGAAGACGCTGCCGACGGGCGAGGCGGGGGACAACGTGGGCTGTCTCTTGCGGGGCATAGACCGCGACGAGATTGCGCGCGGTCAGGTATTGGCGGCGCCGGGGTCGATCACGCCGCACACGGCGTTCGAGGCGGAGGTGTACATCCTGTCGAAGGACGAGGGCGGGCGGCACAGTCCGTTCTTCAGCGGCTATCGACCGCAGTTTTACATACGCACGACGGACGTGACGGGCGAGATAGGTCTGCCTGAGGGTGTGGAGATGGCGATGCCCGGGGACAACGTGCAGATGTCGGTGCGCTTGATTTCGCCGATTGCGCTGGAGGAGGGTCTGCGCTTTGCGATACGCGAGGGCGGCCGCACGGTGGGCGCCGGCGCGGTCACCTCGATCGTCGAATAGCGCCGGGCGAGAGCGAACTCTAGGCAGAGAGACGACGATATGGCCCGGCAGAAGATTCGTATCCGGCTCAAGGCGTACGACCATCGAATTCTCGATGAGTCGGCCGCCCAGATTCTCGACACTGCAGAGAAGACTGGCGCCAGCGTGGCCGGACCGATTCCGCTGCCGACAGAGATCCGCAAGTACACGGTGATTCGATCGCCCTTTGTCCACAAGGACGGGCGCGAACAGTTCGAGATTCGCACGCACAAGCGGATTATCGACATCATCGAACCCACCGGCCGAACCGTCGATTCACTGATGCGTTTGCAACTGTCATCGGGCGTCGATGTCGAGATCAAGCTCTGATCATGGCGATACCAGGACTCCTTGGCAAGAAGTTAGGCATGGTCCAGGTCATTGGCCAGGACGGGGCAGTCGTAGGCTGCACCGCGCTTGAGGTTGGGCCCTGCCCGGTGACGCAGATCATGACCGAATCGCGGGATGGCTATTCCGGCGTCCAGGTCGGTTTCGGCGAGACTCCGCCCTGGCGGATGAGCAAGGCCGAGCTTGGACATACTGGGGCAAACGGCCCACTCAAGCATTTGGTTGTGTTCCGCGCCGGCGAAGACGAGTTGTCCGACCTGGAAGTCGGTACCGTCGTCAACGCCAGCGAAGTGTTCTCGGCCGGCGACCGAGTTGACATTCAGGGAGTCTCCAAAGGCAAGGGCTTTGCCGGCGTGGTCAAGCGTCACGGATTCCGCGGCGGACCGCGCACGCACGGTCAGAGCGACCGCCACCGCGCTCCGGGCTCGGTGGGCGCCGGCACAACGCCGGGTCGCGTGCTCAAAGGCACGCGGATGGCTGGTCGCATGGGTGGTAAGACGACAACGTCGATGAATCTCGAGGTAGTGAGCATCAACGCGGACCGACACCTGGTCTTTGTCAAGGGATCGGTGCCTGGGGCGACGAACGGTCTAGTCCGGATTCGGCAGACCAAGCGGCGAGGCGGCAAGCGATGAAACTCCCGCTGATCGACGCTCAGGGCAACTCGGCCGGCGAGATCGATGCTGACGACTCGGTCTTCGGGATTGAGCCCAATCTCGCTGTTGTCCATCAAGCGGTGACAGCGCAGCGAGCCAACGCGCGACAGGGAACGGCTTCAACGCTGAATCGGTCCGGCATTCGCCAGGCTTCTCAGAAGACCGGCCGGCAAAAGGGCGGCGGGCGAGCGCGCATGGGCACACCCTCGTCTCCCACGAGAATCGGAGGCGCGGTCGCCCACGGACCGCACCCTCGCTCGTATCGACAGCGACTGCCAAAGCGGATGCGCCGCCTGGCGATTCGTTCTTTGCTTTCGCAGCGGGCGGCTGAAGGAGGCGTGCTGGTTACGGCGGGAGATGTTGAGTTTGAGCCGAAGACATCGGCGATGGCCGACCTCTGTCAGGCGTTCGGGATCGAGCGCACTGCGCTGGTTGTGTCCGACGGCGTCGACGACGCCCTTGTTCGCGGGACGCGAAACTTGCCGAGTATCCAGGCGATGCCGGCGCAAACCCTGAGCAGCTACCTGATTCTGACCCACGACCAGTTGATCATGACCGAGGCGGCAGTGCGGCGCTGCGAGGAGATGTGGGCCGTGGAGCCGGTGGGCGCCGGTGAGGAGGCGGGCGATGCCTAAGGACATCCATCCCTACGCAGTGCTGCGCGAGCCGATCATCACTGAGAAGTCGACCGAACTCGCCGAGCAAGGCAAGTACGTGTTTGAAGTTGATCCGCGGGCCAACAAGCTGCAGATTCGCGAGGCGATCGAGATTGCCTTCTCGGTACAGGTCACCAAGGTGAACGTGATAAACGTACGCGGCGCGACGCGCCGGATCGGGCGAGGCCGGCCGGGGCGTGAGCGCGACTGGAAAAAGGCGATCGTGACGTTGGCAGACGGCTACGAGATCCGCCTGTTCGAGGGGGTCTGACGTGCCGATCAAGAACTACAAGCCGACTTCACCCGGGCGCCGCAACTCCTCCGGTCACACGTTCGAGGAAATCACCAAGAAAAAGCCGGAGAAGAGCCTGCTGGCTCCGCTGAAGAAGAAGTCGGGACGCAACAACAAGGGTCGCGTGACCGTCCGTCATCGCGGCGGTGGACACAAGCGGCGCTACCGGATCATCGACTGGAAGCGTCGCGACCGGATCGGGATCGAGGGGCGTGTCGCGGCGATCGAGTACGACCCAAACCGCACCGCTCGGATCGCGCTGATCTTCTACACCGACGGCGAGAAGCGCTACATCGTGGCGCCCAACGGACTCAAGGTCGACGACCGCGTGATGTCGGGACCGGAGGCGCCGATTCGGGTCGGCAATGCGTTGCCGATGTCGGCGATTCCCAACGGCACCCAGGTTCACAATGTCGAGCTGACCGAGGGGCGCGGGGCGCAGATGGTGCGCTCGGCCGGTGCATCCGCGCAGATCATGGCCAAAGAGGGCGATTATGCGTTGTTGCGATTGCCCTCGGGTGAGATGCGGCGCGTGCGCTCGGCTTGCTACGCGACGATTGGCCAGGTTGGCAACGTGGAACACTCGAACATCAAACTGGGCAAGGCCGGACGCAACCGCCATCGGGGGCGTCGCCCGCAGGTACGCGGTTCGGTCATGAACCCGGTAGACCACCCGCATGGCGGTGGCGAGGGCAAAGCGCCGATCGGTTTGCCAGGCCCGAAGTCGCCGTGGGGTTGGTACACCCTCGGTCGTCGCACACGCGGCAAGAAGCAATCTGACAAGTACATCGTTCGCCGACGTGGTCGACGGCGCTAAGGAAGACGTAGAGGTCTGTCGCGATGTCGAGATCGACGAAAAAGGGTCCGTACGTGGACCACAAACTGATGAGGAAAGTGCAGCGTGTTCGTTCGGCGGGCGCGCGCACGGTGATCCAGACCTGGGCGCGGGCTTCGACGATCGTGCCGGAGATGGTCGGGCTGACGATCGCAGTGCACGACGGACGGCGGCATGTGCCTGTGTTCGTCACCGAGAACATGGTCGGTCACAAGCTCGGCGAGTTCGCTCCGACTCGCACGTTTCGCGGACATGTTGGTCGTTCCGACCGTGGGACGCGGGTGCGCTGATGCAAGTACAGGCAAGCGCCAAGTTCGTGCGCACCTCGCCGCGAAAGGTCCGCCTGGTGATGCAGGGTTTGCGCGGCATGCCTGTTGAAGATGCCCGACTGCAACTCCGCTTTACGCCCAAGCCAATCGCCCGAGACGTTGCCAAGGTGCTCGACTCGGCGGTCGCAAATGCCGAGAACAATCACGGTCTTGACGCCCGTGACCTGCACATCCACTCGATTCACGCAGGCGATGGCCGCACGCTGCGGCGTTTCCGCGCGAAGGCGCGTGGCCGGGTGGGGCGGATCCTGAAACGCACCGCGCACATCACCGTCGTCGTGTCCGACGGCAACGACCAGTAGGGACGCAGAGGACGGAACACGCCATGGGACAGAAAGTTCATCCCACCAGCTTCCGCATCGGCACCATCTACGAGTGGCGCTCGCAGTGGTATTCCGAGAAGAAGTACGCCGAACTGCTGGCTGAAGATCGCAAGATCCGCGACTTCATCAATGAGCGCCTGCGCGAGGCCATGATCTCGCGAATTGACATTGAGCGAGACGCGAACCAGCTCGGTGTCAAGCTCCATACGGCGAAGCCCGGCATCGTCATTGGACGCGGAGGACAGAACGTTGAGGAGTTGCGCAAATCTCTTGAGTCGCTGATTGCGCGACCGATCCGGCTGCGGGTCGATGTCGCCGAGATTCGCGTGCCGGAGCTGGATGCGCAACTCGTAGCCCGCAATGTCGCCGAGCAGATGGAACGTCGGATTGCGTTCCGTCGAGCAATCAAGCAAGCGGTGCAGCGAACGATGCAACGCGGTGCCGAAGGCGCGAAGATCATCATCTCCGGCCGCCTCGGCGGAGCAGAGATGTCGCGCAAAGCGCAGGAGATGGCGGGACGGGTGCCGCTGCACACGTTGCGCGCGGACATCGATTACGGATTTGCTGAGGCGAACACGGTGTTCGGCAAGATTGGCGTCAAGGTCTGGATTTACAAGGGCGAGATTCTTCCCTTCGGAGCCGAGCCCGAGGCTCCTGGTGGTCCGGCCCAGGCGATTGAGCCGCCGATGGCCGCTGGACGAGGAGGCCGCTGATGCTTCAGCCGAGACGCGTCAAGTGGCGCAAACACCATCGCGGCCGACGCCGCGGCATGGCCCAGTCGGGTAACTCGGTGGCCTTTGGGGAAATCGGATTGCAGTCGCTCGATGCTGCCTGGATCGACGGTCGACAGATTGAGTCGGCGCGTCGCGCGATCACGCACTACGTGCGCCGTGGCGGCAAGGTTTGGATTCGCGTCTTCCCGGACAAGTCGGTGACGCAGAAGCCCGCCGAAACGCGAATGGGCAAGGGCAAGGGCGCCCCTGAGAAGTGGGTCGCTGTGGTCAAACCTGGCCGCGTGCTGTTCGAGCTCGCCGGTGTCCCCGAAGAGGACGCCCGTGAGGCTCTGCGCCGCGCCAGCCACAAGCTTCCGGTGCGGACGCGCGTCGTCGTGCGAGAGGCCGAGGTGGTCTAGCCATGGCGAATCCACTGGCCGACGAAGCGCGCGCGATGACCGACGCCGAATTGGGCGACGCGATCAACGAAGCCTACCGCGAAGTGTTCAACCTCCAGTTCCAACGCGGCACGCGCCAACTGCAGAATCCGATGGCGATGCGTCAGGCCAGGCGTCAGGTCGCGCGGTTGCGCACCATACTCCGAGAACGCCAACTGGCTGAAGCACGGGGCGAGCCGATTGAACCGCTAGCCCGCGTCGCGGATGCAGAAGCGGTTGAAGATGAACCGGAAAGCGAAAACCAGGCGGAGCCGGTAGCCGGCTCGTCGAGCGAGGAAGCGTAACCGATGGCCCGCAAACGACGAGTCGGATTTGCTGTCGCCGACGCTCGGCACAAGACGGTATCGGTTCACGTGGAACGCACGGTTCGGCATCCGCTCTACAAGAAGGTCATGCGCCGGCGCAAGCGATACCTGGCGCACGACGAGATGAACGACTGCAAGATCGGTGATCGCGTCGTGATCGAGGAGTGTCGACCGCTGTCGAAGCGCAAGTCTTGGCGCGTGGTCGAGATTCTCGAACGGCGCGAAGTTGCTGAGATTCAACCGCAAGAGATTGGCGCGCCATCGCTGGAGGAGGCTGCTTCGTCCGCCGAGTCCGAGGCCGTCGCGGGGAGTGAGGATTCGGAGTGATCCAGCAAGAGTCTTCGCTGCGCGTCGCCGACAACTCCGGCGCTCGGGTGATCAAGTGCATCCGTGTGCTGGGCGGTACGAAGCGGCGCTACGCCTCCGTCGGCGATACGATCGTGGCCACGGTCAAGCAGGCCGACCCGAATCGCGAGATCCGGGCGGGCCAGGTTGTCCGCGCGGTCATCGTCCGAGTTGCCAAGCAATACCGCCGCGTCGACGGCTCGTACATCCGCTTTGACGACAATGCCGCCGTGATCCTCGGCAACGACGGTCTGAACCCGACCGGCACGCGCATTCTTGGCCCCGTCGCACGTGAGTTGCGGGAGCGCGATTTCATGCGCATTGTCTCTCTGGCACCGGAGGTGGTCTAAATGCGTCGAGTGCAACGCGACGACCTCGTCGAGGTGCGCACCGGCAAGGACCGCGGGCGGCGTGGTCAAGTGCGCCAGGTGTTTCCGCGCAAAGAGCGCGTGATCGTGACTGGTCTGAACATGGTCAAACGACACATGCAGGCGACGCAGTTGGGCGCGCCTGCTGGAATCGTGGAACGTGAGGCGCCGTTACACGAGTCGAATCTGGCTGTGGTTTGTCCAATCTGCGATCGACCAACGCGGATTGGTTTCCGCGAGCGCGCCGACGGCGTGAAGACTCGCGTCTGCCGCAAGTGCGATGGGGATATCGACTGATGACGACGAACGCAAACGGCAATGGCGCCGGGGTTCCGCGCCTCAAGCAGCGCTTCAAAGAAGAGATCGCTCCGCGGCTGTTCGAAGAGTTCCGCTACCAGAACTCGATGCAGGTGCCGCGAGTCGTCAAGGTAGTGGTCAACGCGGGAGTCGGCGAGGCGCTCGGTCAGGGCGGCGCTGCGATCCTTGAGAATTGCGTCGCCGACATGACCACGATCACCGGACAGAAGCCGGTGATCAACAAGGCCAAGAAGTCGATCGCGAATTTCAAGCTCCGCGCCGGCAACAACGTGGGCGTCTCCTGCACCTTGCGCGGCGCGCGGATGTGGGAGTTTCTCGACCGCACGATCAACGCAGCGCTTCCGCGGATACGAGATTTCCAGGGTGTTTCGCGAACGGCGTTCGACGGCCGCGGCAACTATTCGCTCGGGATTCGCGAGCAGATTGTGTATCCCGAGATCGACTACGGCAATGTCGACAAGGTTCGCTCCCTGCAGGTGAACATCATCACCACGGCGCGGACCGATGCCGAAGGACGGCGGCTGCTTGAGCTGCTCGGATTCCCTTTCGAGCGGACGGAGTGAGCGACCGCCATGCGCAACTCAACCCACCAAAGCAGCCAGAACAGCCAGGAACTGTGCTAGCAGGCAGGATTCGCAATGCCAGTCACTGATCCCGTCGCCGACATGCTGACCCGCATTCGCAACGCGATCCACGCGGGTCATCCGCGCGTGGAGATTCCGGCGTCGAAGATGAAGATCTCGATCGCCAACGTGTTGGAGGAGGAAGGCTTCATTCGCTCGTACGAGGTGAGGGAGCGAAACGGACGCGCGGGTCGGGACATCGATGTCGAGCTGCTGTACGACGAAGAAGGCGCCTCGGTCGTAACCGGGCTCAAGCGCGTCTCTCGGCCTGGACTTCGGGTCTACGTGCAACGGCGGGAGATTCCGCGACCATATGGCGGGCTCGGAGTGGCAATCCTGACTACTCCCCGAGGCGTAATGACCGGCGCGCAGGCGCGTCGCGAGAACGTGGGTGGAGAAGTGCTGTGCTTTGTCTGGTAGACAACGGTCCGAGCTGGATGGGAGCGGGACGATGAGTCGAGTTGGTCGCCTACCGGTAGCCGTGCCCTCAGGTGTCAGCGTGGAGATCGAGTCCGGCCACGTGTCGGTCAAGGGCCCGCGTGGCGAGCTGGACCAGCACGTGCATCCCGACCTGCACATTGCTCTCGACGATGGCGCGATCGTCGTCACGCGCCCCAGCGACCGTCGAGAGCATCGTTCGCAACACGGGCTGGCCCGGTCGCTTATTCAGAACATGGTCACCGGCGTGTCCGATGGTTGGTCCAAGACCCTGGAGATCCAGGGCACCGGCTACCGCGCCGAGATGGACGGCAAGACGCTCGTCCTGCGAGTCGGATACTCCCACCTGGTGCGCAAGGACCCGCCGGACGGTATCGAGTTCGCCGTCGAAGGCCAACTCGTGCATGTGCGCGGGGCGAACAAGCAGGTCGTCGGCCAACAGGCGGCCGAGATTCGCGCGGTGCGACCGCCCGAGCCGTACAAGGGCAAAGGCATTCGCTACCAGGGCGAGTGGGTCCGCCGCAAGCAGGGCAAGAGCGCGATCGGCTAGCCGGTGGTTACCGCTGGCGTGGCGAGGACGTGGAGATGATGAGATGACAACTCGCAGGAAGCGGCTTACCGCACGTGCCGCACGTAAGCGACGACATCTGCGTGTGCGCAAGCGCGTGCATGGCACCGCCCAGCGTCCGCGACTCTGCGTCTTTCGCTCGGCTCGGCACATCTACGGACAGATCATTGATGATGACGCCGGCGTTACGCTGGCAAGCGCCTCGGACCTCGGCGGGAATGCGGCAAGTGCAACCGAGGAGGACGGTCCCGGCAAGCGAGCGAGCGCACGCGCGGTCGGTCGACACCTCGCGCAAGTGGCGCAAGAGGCCGGGATCTCCGCGGTTGTCTTCGACCGCGCCGGATACAAGTACCACGGACGCGTCCGCGCGCTGGCCGAGGCCGCGCGCGAGGCGGGGCTGGTCTTCTAGGGCCGCCGGATTCCCGGACGAGGAGCAGGAGCAGAACATGGTGCAGCAGCGAGATGGCGGGCGGGGGCGAGGCCGGCGTCGCGATCGCGAGGAACCGCAGGACGACATCATCGAAAAAGTCGTCTCGGTCTCGCGCGTGGCAAAGGTGGTCAAAGGCGGTCGCAGGTTCTCATTCACGTCGGTCGTTGTGGTTGGCGACGGTAACGGGCGGGTCGGGATCGGCATTGGCCGGGCCAACGAGGTGCCGGACGCGATTCGCAAGGGCTCGACCATTGCCCGTCGCGAGATGATCACGGTGCCGATTCGCAACGGCACAATTCCTCATCCGATTACCGCCCGGTTCTGCGCCTCGCAGGTCTTGCTCAAGCCAGCCGCGCCGGGGACCGGCGTGATCGCAGGCGGCGGCGTTCGAGCGGTGCTCGAGGCGGTGGGCTTGCGCAACGTCCTCTCCAAGTCGCTGGGCTCCAACAACGTAGTCAACGTCGTCCAGGCAACCAGGCGTGCGCTGGAGCAGCTTCGAGACCCGGTTCAGGTACGTCGCGAGCGCTTGCGTCTCGCCGGTCGCGTGCCGTCCGAGCCGCAGGCATCCGTAGAGTCGGAGCCGGACGTTGCCGAAGTTGCTGCGGCCGCAGCGAGCGAGTAGCAGATCATGGCTCAACTCAAGATCACCTACACGAAGTCGGCCATCGGCTACCGCTCAGACCAGGGTCACACGATCCGCTCGCTGGGCTTGAGGCGGCTTGGCCAGAGTACTTTCAAGGAAGACACGCCGGACGTGCGCGGGATGCTGCAGAAGATCTCTCATCTCGTCTCGGTTACGGAAGTCGAGGACGCCTGATGGTCTTGCGGATGAACGACTTGCAGCCTGCGCCAGGATCTCGCAAGCGGCGCAAGCGAGTTGGCCGGGGCAACGCTTCGGGCAAAGGCACGTACTCGGGACGCGGGCTCAAGGGACAGCTCTCGCGTTCGGGCCGCGACTACAACTCGGTGTTCGAGGGCGGCGCGATGTCGATGATGCGCACGCTGCCCAGGCGCAAAGGCTTCAACGCGCCATTCCGGGTAGAAGCGCAGCCGGTCAATGTGGTCGACCTGGACCGTCGCTTTGCGGATGGTGATACGGTCGAAGCAGAGTCGCTGGTGGCGGCTGGTCTGCTCCGTCGCGCGACGCAGCGATTCAAGGTGCTGGCCGGCGGCGAGATCAGCACGGCCCTGCACCTGCGCGTGGAGCGGATCTCACCGGCAGCAGAAGCGAAAATCGTTGCCGCGGGCGGCAGCGTCGAGGTGATCAATGCAGAGAGCCCAGACAGCAGCGGGGCCGACCAGGCCTAAGCTGCTGCAGGCCCTGGTCGACGCCTGGCGGCAGCCGGACGTTCGCCAGAAAGTCGCGTTCACCCTGGCCATGCTGGTCGTCTTCCGGCTGGTCGCTCACGTACCGATCCCCGACATCAACAAGACCCAGCTCGAGAACGCGCTGGACAACAACCCGGTGCTGGGCTTCCTCAACCTGTTCTCTGGCGGCGGACTGGACAACTTGTCGATCGTCGCGTTGGGCGTCTACCCCTACATCACAGCCTCGATCGTGATGAACCTGATGCAGCCGGTCGTCCCGCGCCTGCAGGCGCTGGCGCAGGAGGGGGAGTCGGGCCGCAACCGGATTCAGCTGTACACCTACTGGCTGGCCGTGCCAATGTCGCTGGTGCAGGGCTATGGGCAGTTGCTGCTGCTCGAGAACGCGCGGGCGATCACGGGCATCGGCTTCGGAGCCGAGGAATGGCTGCCCACGATCTCCGCCCTGATGACGATGACGGCGGGCACGATGTTCCTGATCTGGCTGGGTGAGCTGATCACCGAAAAGGGGGTCGGCAACGGCATCTCGCTGATTATCTTCGCCGGGATCGTGGCCAGCTTCCCGACGCTGTTCAACTCGGTGCGACTCTCCGACATCGGTTGGTCGGGGATCGCCGTGGTCATTGCAATCGCGATCACCCTGGTCGCGCTGATCGTGTTCTTCCAGGAGGCGCAGCGGCGAATCCCAGTGCAGTACGCCAGATCGGTGTTCCGTGGAGGGAGGATGTACCGCCAGAGCGGTCAATCGTACGTCCCGTTGCGGGTCAACTCTGCAGGCATGATCCCGCTGATCTTCGCCTTCTCGATCATCATCTTCCCCTCGGTGCTGGCCGGTTGGGTCACCGGCGCCGCTGGTGAAGAGGCGCAGACTCAGGTCGCCGTTGAACTGCCCTTCTCTCGCGAGGACGCGGGCGAATCGCTGAGTACTCTGCTGCCCGATCTCGACGACTCGGGGGAGTTCACGGTCAACGAGGGCGTGATTGCCTGGAACAAGGAAGAAGACACGTTCCAGGAGGTGCTTGACCGGATCAACTCAAACTCCGACTCCAATGTGCTGACGCAGGTGGAGACCACGTCGGATCCGGTTTCCGGCGAGACGCTGTATGCCTGGCGAATCGACGCGAACGAGATTTCAGAGGATCCGATTCGGCTTTCGGACCGCGAGGGCAACTTCATCGAAGAATCGGAGATCAAGACCCACGAGGATCCGGTTGACAATCCGCTCACGCCCGACATCGCGGAGGGTCAGACGCTGGGCGAACGTCCCGGCTGGATTATTCGCGCCGCGGACTGGGTGCAACTCAATCTTTCTCCTGGACGTCCAGCCTATTGGGCGCTGTCGTTTGTGCTCGTGGTCGGATTCACCTTCTTCTACACGTTTGTGACCTTCCAGCAGCAGAACCTGGCGGAGAACTTGCAAAAGCAGGGAGGGTTCATTCCCGGCATTCGGCCTGGTCGTCCAACGCAGGACTACATCAACCGCGTGTTGGCTCGAATCACCTGGGCGGGAGCGTTGTTCCTCGGCTTTGTGGCGGTGGTGCCGTTCCTGGCGACCGAGTTCATCCCCGACTCGACAGCCCTGACGATTTCCTCAACCGGTTTGCTCATCGTGGTCGGCGTCGCGCTAGACACGATGCGGCAGATCGAAGCGCAACTGCTGATGCGCAACTACGAAGGGTTTATCCGCTAGCCATGTCAGACACCAGCGGCCAGACCATGTACGTCATCCTGCTTGGACCGCCGGGCGCGGGCAAAGGCACGCAAGCGGTGCAAACCGCCGAGCGGACCGGGTTGCTACACCTGTCGACCGGCGACATGTTCCGTGAGAATCTGCGCAACGGCACCGAGCTGGGCAACCTCGCCAAGTCCTACATGGACAGGGGCGAACTCGTCCCGGACGACGTCACGATCAGCATGCTGCTCGAACGTATCGGCCGCGATGATGCGCAAGCCGGCTGTCTCTTTGATGGCTTCCCGCGCACCGTCGAACAGGCCAGGGCTCTGGACGAGGCTCTAACGGCGCAGGGCGACGAGATTGCGGTCACGGTGTTGATAAATGTCTCGAACGAAGAAATCACGCGCCGTCTCGGCGGGCGCGTGAGTTGCGCTACCTGCGGCAGCGTCTTCCACCAGGTTTTCAATCCGCCGCAGGATGACAGCCCTTGTTGCGACAGCGTCGACTTGGTCCAGCGCGATGACGACAAGCCTGAGGCAATCGCCAATCGACTGCAGGTCTACGCCGATCAGACCGAGCCGCTGGTTTCGTACTACACAGATGCCGACAAGCTCTCCACAGTGAACGGCGAGCAATCGCCCGAGTCGGTCGGTCAAGACCTACTGGCGGCGCTTGAGGCCGTAAGTCACTAACAGAAACTGGAACAGAGACTCCCGATGGCGAACGGCCAGCGTCCAAGACAGGTGATTCTCAAGACCGAGGCCGAGATTGCGCAGATGCGCACGGCCGGCCGGATGGTGGGCGAAACGCTGGATGAGCTAATGGAAATGGTCAAACCTGGGCGCAAGCTGTCGGAGCTCGACAAGTTCGTGCTCGACAAGTACAAGCGACTCGATGTGATCCCCACGTTCCTCGGCTACCAGGGATTTCCGCACACGATCTGCGCCTCGGTGAACGAAGAGATCGTGCATGGGTTCGCCACCGAGCGGGTGCTGGAAGAGGGAGACATCCTCTCGATTGATCTAGGCGCCACGATCGACGGGTGGGTTGGGGATTCGGCCAGGACGGTGGGCGTGGGGTCGATATCGGCTGGGGCGCGACGGCTGTTGGACGTAACCGCCGAGTCGTTGGCGGCGGGGATATCTGCGGCTCGTGTAGGGGTCCGTAAAGGCGATATCGGAGCGGCTATCCAGGAAGTGATAGAATCAGCAGGTTACGGAGTCGTCCGAGGGTACGTGGGGCATGGCGTTGGTCGTGATATGCACGAGCCGCCGAGCATGCCCAACTACGGACGGCGCGGCTCTGGAATGACAATGCGCCGCGGGATGGTGCTCGCCCTCGAGCCGATGGCGACCGCCGGTGATCCCGCAACTGCCGTACTGGACGACGGCTGGACGGTCGTCACAGCCGATGGCAGCCTGTCGGCTCACTTCGAGCACACCGTCGCCCTTCGCGAAGACGGACCGGCGGAAATCTTGACGGTAGCGGGCTGATGCGACAGACAACAGCCGCGAACAAACGCAGTTACGAATAGCAACGGGGGTTCGGTGGCGAGAAACCGAAAGACAGGGTCGGGACGGCGAGACCGGCGCGCAGCGTCGCCCTCGCCTCCGCCCAAGCAGGACAAGATCGAGGTCGAGGGCGTCGTCAAGGAGTTGCTGCCCAACGCAACATTCCGCGTCGAACTTCCCAACGGCCACGAAGTCCTGGCACACCTTGCTGGCAAGATGCGACAGCACCACATCCGCGTGTTGCGCGGAGACCGGGTGCTGGTTGAGCTGTCGGAATACGACTTGACCCGAGGTCGGGTTGTGTACCGATTCAAAAGCTGATCACTCCCCGAAGGCGAGAGGAATCGACGGATGGCGAGAATCTCGGGCGTGGACGTTCCCGACAACAAAAAGGCGCCCTTCGCGTTGCGTTACATCTATGGCATCGGTGCGACGCGGGCGAAGGAAATCGTCGAAAAGGCAAACATCGATGCGGAAGCCAGGATCCGCGAACTGTCGGACGCCGAGTTGGCGCGTATCCGCGAAGTCGTTGACCGAGACTACCTGGTTGAGGGCGATCTGCGCCGCGTCGTGCGTGGGAATGTCCAGCGCCTGATTGACATCAACTGCTACCGCGGTCAGCGGCATCGGCGCAATCTGCCTATGCACGGGCAGCGCACGCGGACCAACGCGCGCACCCGACGGGGAGCGAAGAAGACAGTCGCCGGTCGCCGGCGTGCGGTGAAGCGCTAGGAGAGGCAACCGCGATGAGCAGCAATCAACGACGAGAGCGAGCCCGTCGCCGTCGCGAGCGCAAGAACGTGCCGCACGGCCGCGCGTACATCCAGTCGACCTACAACAACACGATCATCACCATGACCGACCTGGCCGGCAACCCGATTGCCTGGGCAACGGCGGGTAGCACGTCGGCGACGCGGGGCTCGCGCAAAGGGACTCCGTTCGCTGCCCAGCTCGCCGCCGAAGATGCGGCGCAAAAGGCAATGAGCCACGGAATGCGACAGGTCGACGTTTACGTCAAAGGACCCGGACAGGGCCGCGAGTCCGCCGTGCGCGCTTTGCAGGCACAGGGGCTCACACTCCTCTCAATCCGCGACGTTACCCCTATCCCGCACAACGGCTGCCGGCCGCGCAAGCGTCGCCGCGTCTAGAGATCACTGACGACACACTCCTCCTCCTCCTCCTCCTGAGGCGAACAAGTGAGAGAAGCGCCCATGGCTCGATACACCGGACCTGTCTGCCGCATCTGCCGCCGCGCCGGCGAGAAGCTGATGCTCAAGGGTGAACGCTGCGTCGGCCCAAAGTGCGCGATCGAGCGTCGAAACCAGCCGCCCGGTCAGCGCTCTCCACGGCGCCGCAAGATCTCCGACTACGGTGAACAGGTCAAGGAGAAGCAGAAGGTCCGCAAGACATACGGCGTGCTCGAGCGACAGTTCCGCCGCATGTTCGCCGAAGCGAACCGACGACCGGGAGCAACCGGCGAGAACCTGCTGCAGATGCTCGAACTTCGATTCGATAACGTTGTCTATCGGCTCGGAATCGCCGAGTCGCGAGCACAGGCGCGGCAGCTCGTTCGCCACGGTCACATCACACGAAACGGCAAGAAGGCCGACATTCCCTCGATCGAGATGCGGGTCGGCGACACGATCGGCTGGACAGACCGGGGCCGCAAGAGCAAGTTCTATGAGAACGCTCGGACCTGGCAAGGTTCCCGAGAAGTGCCTGGCTGGCTACGGATCGACCCGATTCAACTGGAAGGCGAGCTGACTGCCGTACCTGCCCGAGAAGACCTGGACATGCGAGTCGACGAGAACGCGATCGTCGAGTACTACTCGCGCTAAGTCCGACGCGCAGCACCAACTCAGTCCCAGGGAGGGACGCAACAACGTGATCCTGGCTACCGAAACTCCCAAGCTCTCGATTGAGGAAGAACGCGACGACTACGTTCGGATCGCGGTGGAGCCGCTCACCCGAGGGTTCGCGCACACGGAGGGCAACGCCCTGCGGCGCGTCCTGCTCAGCGGAATCCGAGGCGCGGCGATCACCGCCGTGCGGATCGACCAGGTCCAGCACGAGTTCTCGACGATCCCGCAGATGAAGGAAGACACCACCGAGTTCCTGCTCAACCTGCGCGAGATCCGCATCCACGCCCTGGCCGACCGACCGGCCGAGATGCGACTGAGCATCGCTGGCGCGCAGCAGATCACGGCCGGCGACATCGAGGTGCCTGGCGATTACAAGATCGTCAACCCCGATCTATACCTCGCCACCCTGGATGGCGATGAGGGACGGCTCGACGTTGTCATGGATGTCGAGACCGGTTTTGGATTCCGCCCATCCGAGCAGAACAAGAACGGCGAGCATTTGCTTGGCGTCATTCCCATCGACGCCGTGTTCACTCCGGTGCGAAAGGTCTCCTACGAGGTCTTGCCTGCCTCTGGCGGTCGCGGCAGCGAGTATGAGCAACTGCTGATCGAGGTCTGGACGGACGGCACAATCTCTGGCGTAGACGCCGTTCAGTCGGCCGCGAGGTCGCTGCGCACCGAGCTGGAACTGTTCGAGACCATGGGTCAACCGATTACGACCCGCCAGCTCCCCGCACACGCTCGTGTTGGACTGACCGCAGAGCAATATGACATGCCGATCGAGGACCTTCAACTCTCTGTTCGGGCCCACAACTGCCTCAAGCGCAGCGGACTGATGCTTGTTGGTCAGATCCTTGAGAAGAGCGACGACGAACTGCTCACGCTGCGCAACTTTGGCGAGAAGTCGTACATCGAGTTGATCGACAAGCTGCTCGAGATGGACCTGATCGAGGACGACGATCCGCGGGTTCGGCGTGCGCGGGACGGCGTGTTCGCTCCCAGCGGCGAAGACGTGTTGACCAAGCTGCCTCCGCCCCCCGATGAGCCCGCGTCGGTTCCATCGCTCAGCACTGTCGCGGCTGAAGAGACAGAAGCCGTTGGCCAGAGCGAGGAAGACCCGGAGATCACTGGATCGCTGGGCGCGGCCCTGTTGGAGGCGCTGCGCGAGGCCGGCAGCGGAGTTGAGGAATAGCGAACAGCCAGACGCCCGCGGCGCTGAGTGCCTGTTGATTGCAGGATCAGCGATTCGGCGGGATTGAAGGAGTGGATGGATGCGGCACCGAAAAAGCGGGCGAGCGCTCAGTCGCAGCCGTTCACATCGCACCGCCCTCGTGCGCAACCAGGTCACCGACCTGCTGCGTCATGAGGCGATCGTGACAACCGAAGCCAAGGCCAAGACAATTCGCCCGGTCGCCGAACGAATGATCACGCTTGGCAAACGCGGTGACCTTCACGCACGTCGCCAGGCCGGCGCGGTGCTGACCGACCGCAAGGTGCTGCGCACATTGTTTGACGACATTGCGCCGCGGTTCGCCGATCGCAACGGCGGATACACACGCATCGTCAAGCTTGGGCCGCGTCGGGGCGATGGCGCGCTGATGGCCCACATCGAACTTGTCGAGCGCGCCGCTCCGCTTGTTGCGGAAGAGGCCGGCGAAGAAGACGCCGAAGAGTAACTCGGTGCAGCAGCTCGGATCAAGCAAGTGAGTCGACGCTGGGCGCTGTTACTGCAGTACGAGGGCACAGAATTCGCAGGGTCGCAATGGCAACCACATCGTCCGACCGTCCAGGGTGCGCTCCAGGATGCGCTGCGCTCGTTGACGGGCGTCGAAACGTCCGTCTCCCTGGCCGGTCGCACCGATGCGGGCGTGCACGCAACCGGACAGGTCGCTTCGTTCGTCTCCGATTGGCGCGAGGGCGAGTTGCCCCCTCGACGCTGGGTGCGCGGCTTGAATCACTTTCTGCCGAGTTCGATTGCGGTCCAAGCGGCCAGTGCGGTCCCCGCGGATTTCGATCCTCGTCGTCAGGCCGACGTTCGTACTTACGAGTATCGCGTTCAGCTTGCGCAACAGCGACAGCCGGTCTGGGAACGATTCGCCTGGGTCGTCGATCCTCCCTTCTGCAACGAAAGAGCCCTGAGCGCGCTCTCCACACTGTCAGGGCGGCGCGACTTTGCGGCCTTCACTCCACCGACGCAAGAGCGATCGACCGTGCGGACGCTGCGCGAGGCGTCCATGCGACGGTCCGGCAACTCGGTCTTGCTGACATTTCGCGCGGAGTCGTTCCTGCACCACCAGGTGCGGCGAATGGTCGGCGCGATCGTCGAAGTTGCCCGGGGACGGTTGTCGCCCGAAGAGTTTCAGCGCCGAGTCGAACGCGCCGAACCGGGATCGATGGGTCCCACAGCGCCGGCTCGCGGACTGTTTCTGGCCGAGATTGCTTATCCTGGGCGGCTGTTCCAACAACCAGACGATTCACCCTGTGTATGGGATCGTGAGGGAGAGTAAGGAATGTCAACCACCGTTCTGGGACCGCACCAGGTCCCGCGCCAGTGGCATCTGATTGACGCGGCCGACCGCCCGCTGGGCCGGGTGGCCACCCAGATCGCATCGCTGCTGCGAGGCAAGCACAAGCCGGCCTTTCATCCGTCGCAGGACGTTGGCGACTACGTTGTCGTTGTCAACGCCGGCAAGGTCGCGGTGACGGGCAAGAAGCTCGAACAGAAGATGTACTACCGCCACTCGGGCTACCTGGGCGGTCTCAAGGAAACATCGCTCAAGGACATGCTGGCCAAGCGTCCGGAGCGCGTGATCGAGCACGCCGTGCGCGGGATGCTGCCGAAGAACTCGCTTGGGCGCACGCAATATCGCCACATGCGCGTCTATGCCGGTCCCGACCATCCGCACGCAGGTCAGATTGCCTCTCAGGGAGCGAAGTAACCAATGACAACCGCATCAGGACACTACTACTACGGACTGGGACGCCGAAAGACCTCCATCGCCCGCGTTCGACTCTACCCGGGTAACGGACAGATCACCGTCAATGGCAAACCGGCCGAGGATCTCTTCCGACGCCCGGAGCAGCGCCGCCAGATCGAGGAGCCACTGCGCCATACCGGCATGCAGAACAGCTTCTCGGCCGTGGTCAAGTGCTCGGGCGGCGGCGTCAACGGCTGGACCGGCGCGATTCGACTCGGCATCGCGCGAGCGCTGCTGGCCAGCGACGAAACGCTGCGTCGACCGCTTCGACAGGCTGGCATGCTGACCCGCGATCCACGCGCCAAGGAGCGAAAGAAGCCCGGTCTCAAGCGAGCCCGCAAGGCGCCTCAGTACACCAAGCGCTAGGGCTTGTTCACATCGGCCAGTGTGCGCCTCAATGTGCGGCCATTGCCTCGCTTGCCGCAGCCGGTCCTCGTCCTGACCAGGGTCAGTTTCGCTGTTTCGAGTATCGATGTCAGTGCCGGAATCGGCGAGATACCCGCGGCAAGCGCGGGTATGACGGAGTTCCGCTCAAGCCGGCGCCCCCCGTGAACAGTTACCGGACGGATTAGGTTCGCAGACCTGCCGCGGCGCGGAGGCTCTCGCTACGCACGGGATGTTCCCAGGGCAAGTCAAGGTCGCGCCGACCGAAGTGACCGTACGCGGCGGTCTGCTGGTAGATCGGCCTCTTCAAGTCGAGTTCATGGATGATCGCCGCGGGGCGGAGATCGAAGTGCTCCCCCACCAACCAGGTCAGTCTTTCGTCCGTGAGACGCCCGGTTCCGAACGATTGCACCGTCAGACTCGTAGGCTCGGCCTTGCCGATCGCGTAGCTCACCTGGACTTCGACCCTCGCCGCGAGCTCAGCGGCGACAATGCTGCGAGCGACATGGCGTGCGGCATAGGCGGCGCTGCGGTCGACCTTTGATGGGTCCTTGCCCGAGAACGCGCCGCCGCCGTGCCGGGCCATGCCGCCGTAGGTGTCAACGATGATTTTGCGTCCGGTCAAGCCTGCATCCGCGAGCGGACCGCCGATGGTGAAGCGTCCCGATGGATTCACGTACATCCTTGTGCGGTCGTCGATCATGTCTGACTGGACCACCTGCTCGATGACCAGTTCGCGGATCGCCTCGGCGATCTGGTCCTGACCGGCTTTCTCGCTGTGCTGGGTGCTGACGACAATCGAGTCGATCCGGTACGGGCGTCCGTGGGCGTACTCGATCGTCACTTGCGCTTTGCCGTCGGGCCGCAGCCAGTCAACGAGGCCCGCGTGTCGCACTGCGCTGAGTTGCCTGGTGAGCTGGTGGGCCAGCTCAATCGGCAATGGCATCAGGCTCTCCGTCTCGTCGCAGGCGTAGCCGAACATCATGCCCTGGTCGCCGGCGCCTTGCCGATCAAACGGATCGTCGCCACTGCGCGAGGCTTCGCCCGCCCTGCCGCGAACGCCATCGTCAATGTCGGTGGACTGTCGATTGATCGAGAGCATCACTTTGCACGTATCGGCGTCGATGCCCCATGCCTTGTCGGTATAGCCGATACGCCGCAGTGTCGAGCGCACGATGTCCTCGACATCGATGCTTGCCGCGCTGGAGATCTCGCCGAAGACCATGACCAGATCCGAGGAGACGGCAGTCTCGCAGGCCACATGCGAGTCCGGATCGCCTGCCAGGCATGCGTCGAGCACGGCATCGGAGATTTGATCGCAGACCTTGTCCGGGTGACCCTCAGTGACCGACTCTGAGGTCCACAGTCCGCTGATGCTCTGGTCTTGACTGGCCGAGTGCCCGGTAGTGGTCATGTGCCCTCGTCCCATGAGCTCAAGTAGCGGACTTGTTCGGCGGTCAGAGTGTCGAGTTCAACGCCCATGCTCGCCAGTTTGAGCCTTGCGACGCTCTGGTCAATCTCGGCCGGCACGTTGTGCACGCCGGCTTCAAGCGCCGGTTTCGCCTTGAGCAGATGCTCTACCGCCAACGCCTGGTTGGCGAACGACATGTCCATCACGCTGGCGGGATGTCCCTCGGCTGCGGAGAGGTTGACCAGCCGGCCGTCGGCCAGGACCAGCAACTCTCGTCCGTCACTTGTGGTGTGAGCTGTGACGTAGGGCTTGAGCTCTCGTTGACGCTCGCTGGCTTGCTCCAGCGCATCGAGGTTGATCTCGTTGTTGAAGTGGCCGGCGTTGGCCAGGATCGCGCCTGACTTCATCAGTGGAAAGTGCGCCGCATCAATCACGTGTATGTCCCCGGTTGTGGTTACGAAGATGTCGCCTTCAACCGCCGCGTCAGCCATCGGCATAACGCGAAAGCCATCCATCACGGCCTCCAGCGCCCTGAGCGGGTCTACCTCTGTGACAATCACATGGGCGCCCATGCCGTCAGCGCGTGATGCGACGCCACGCCCGCACCAGCCGTATCCGGCCACGACGAACGTCTTGCCTGCGAGCAGGATGTTCGTCGCGCGAATGATGCCATCAAGCGCACTTTGTCCGGTGCCGTAGCGATTGTCGAAGAAGTGTTTGGTCGCGGCATCGTTGACGGCCATGATCGGATACGCCAGCGCGCCGTCGGCAGCCATCGCGCGCAACCGAATGACGCCCGTCGTGGTTTCTTCACAGCCTCCGAGCACTGCAGGGAGCGCGTCGCGACGGTCGCTATGCAGCGTCGATACGAGGTCCGCGCCGTCGTCGATGGTGATCTGCGGCTGTGCATCTATGGCCTTGTGGATGTGGTCGTAGTAGGTCTCGTTCGACTCGCCCTTGATTGCGAACACGCTGATCCCCGCGCGATGCACCAAGGCGGCGGCCACATCGTCCTGCGTGGAAAGCGGATTGCTGGCGCAGAGGGTGACATCAGCTCCGCCCGCTTGCAGCGCCAGGGCCAGATTCGCAGTCTCGGACGTGATGTGCAGGCAGCCGGCGATGCGCAGACCGTCCAACGGCCGTTCGCGGGCGAATCGTTCATGGATCTGCGCCGTAACGGGCATCTCACGCGCTGCCCAGGCGATGCGCTGTTCGCCGTATTCGGCGAGCCTGGGGTCGGCAATGTCATTGACAATCTGGCTCGCGTGCTGGCTCACGTGCTGACGACCTCCCGCTCTCCGTCAGGGCCGCGGCGTCGTGCGGCCCAGCGGCGGACAGCGGTAATCAGCGTACTGGTATGTCTGGTAGCGGAGGCCTCGTAAATCTCACCGACTTGCCGGTAGCCCAATCTGTCATACGCGCGCACCGCGTGCAGATTGGTCGGATCGACCGACAGCACAACTTCGCCGACCTGATTGAGCAATGCTGCGGTGACCGCCGAGGTGACCGCCGTCGCGTGACCACGGCCTCGATAGCGGGGATGGGTAAAGACGTTGCCGAGGATTGCGATTCCATGCGTGCGTCCAATCGCGTGAGTCCCCGCAACGGCGACCAACCGCTCTTCATCCACTACCCCCCAGTAGCATCCGTCGGCAATGTGTTCGCGCCGGTAGTGGGCCGGATCGCCCTCGGAGTTGTACAACCGATTGAGCAGGTCAACGTGCGCGCCGACCATCGGCTGCGCGGGCAGATTGACAGGTCGGAACGACTCTCGGGAAACCAACATTCGCAGCATCCGGGTAATGTTGCGGAACGTGAAGACCGTTTCAAGCGCCTCGCGGTGATGCAGGCCGGCGATCGCGAATGTGCTGGGGAAGCCGGGATGCAACTCGAGGATGGCCCGCACCCCGTCCGACGGTCCCGAGAGCGTGGTCGCGTACCCGAGGCCGCCGCGCGAGTGGCAGACCACCGCTTCGCCGGCGGCGGAGCGACCGACGTAGAACTCAGCATCCAGCCAAGCGTCATCGTCGAGCTGTGCGAGCGAGTATGCCGCGTTGTAGCGATCCTGGAGGAGCGTCCGCGCCAGTTGCTCGCGATCTTCGGCACGCCGAATCTCAACGGACTGCCTGAGATCACCGAGTCGCAGAGAGAGCGCCATGCGGCAACGTTAACTGCTCTATCGCATTGGCGCTGACAGCGGGATGTCTTCGACCGCGATGAGCGGAAGGCGCTGCTGAACTTGCTTCACCGATGTGTTCAGGATGCCATCGATGCCGAAGCGCTCAATCGCGAACGATGCCACAGCGCAGCCCCAGACGGTCGCCTCGATCAAGTCGCGGCCCAGCGACAAGGCACTGAGCAACGCGCCCAGGAACGTGTCTCCCGCACCGGTTGGATCGGTTGCATTGACAGCCGGCACCGCGCTGACTCGCGTGCGCCGCTCATCCTCGAAGATTTCTACGCCCTGCGATGCCTTCTTGAGAATGAAGATCTGAGGCCCGAGTTCACGTATCTCGCGCCAAGCGGTCAGCGGAAGCTCGGGGTCGTTCTCGCCCCCTGGCCAGCCGATCAGATGCGCGGCTTCAAGGGTGTTGATCGAGATCAGGTCGGCGTAGTGCAGTTGGGCGCGGAACTCGTCTCGACGTTCGGCGACCTCACGTTCAATCGTGTCGATGGCCACGATCTGCGGCCCGAGCATCTGTTGCATCGCTCGATGATTCTGGTCCGGATTGCCGGCCGTGAGCAGCACGCAGCGGGCGCGCCGAACCGGATCGGAGACGGCGACCGGTACCGAGTCATAGACGCCGGCGCGGGTGTACAGGGTCTCGCGGAAGTCACCCGTTTCCGAGTAACGGCAGCCCCAACGAAAGTTCGGTCCAACGGCTTCGAGGACGCTGTCCAGGCGCACACGTCGTTCCAGCAGCGGTTGCAGGAGCTCGCGATCCAGGTCGTCGCCGATCACGGAGACCGGCGCGCAGCTTGCAAGTAGGGACGCGGCTAGACAGGAGTAGACGGCGGACCCGCCCAGGAGGTGGTCAATGTCGCCTGCGTGGCTGTGAATCTCGTCCAGGGCGATGGCGCCGACAACTGCCAGGTCGATCGGCGCCTGTTCCATTGCGACGGCGCTCACGGGAGTCGACCATCGATCAGAAGCGAATAGCGCTCACGCGTCTCCGCTGAGATTCTACGCGGATCGGTCATGATCGCGCCGTTGAGCGCGCCCTCGGCGGTTGATGTCCATTCCTCGGGTAGGTGATTGACGAGATCGGCGATGATCGCTTGCGCGCTGCGGACATTCTGGGCAACCACCTGGGCGACGGCGTCGGCGCTCACGTCGGCCTCTGACTCATGCCAAACGTCGTAGTCCGTTGCGGTGGCCAGCATCGCGTAAGCAATTTCCGCCTCTCGGGCCAGCTTGGCCTCGGGGACCGCCGTCATACCGATGATCGCCGCTCCCCAGGAGCGGTACATCTGCGACTCCGCTCGCGTACTGAACAGCGGGCCCTCCATCGCGATGTAAGCGCCACCGGCGTGGACTGTCTGTCCCACGCGGCCGGCGCTCTCGACCAGGCGAGCGCTCAGGTCGGCGCAGAATGGATCAGCGAAGCCGACATGGACAACGATTCCGTCGCCGAAGAACGTGGTTGGACGGAGGCCTCGAGTGCGGTCGATGATCTGGTCGGGCACGACCATGTGCCCCGGCACGATTTCCTGTCTCAGAGAGCCGACCGCCGAGACGGCGAGAATGCCCTGCACTCCGAGCGACTTCAGCGCCCAGACATTGGCGCGGACAGGAATCTCGTGCGGCATCAGTCGATGTCCGACCCCGTGCCGGGGCAAGAACGCGAGCCGTGTTCCATGCAGCGTGCCGATCATGATCTCGTCCGAAGGCGCGCCGAACGGCGTCTCGGTCGTCCAACTTTCGACGTCGCTCAGTCCGGGCATCTTGTAGAAGCCCGAGCCGCCGATTACTGCAAGCTGTGCGGTTGGCCGGTTGCTGGGCATTTGTTGTCCTTGGGCGATCAGTAGATGAGCATCGACTCGACGGAGTGTGGATGCAATCGGTCGCGTCCATTGAGCGCTGCAAGTTCGATCAGGAAGGCGACTCGAGACACTTCGGCGCCAGACTGCAGAATGAGCTGGATCGCGGCTTCAGCAGTGCCCCCGGTCGCGAGCAGATCATCTACCACGGAGATGCGTTGGCCCGCGGTGACGGCGTCGGAGTGCATCTCGATCGTCGCCGAGCCGTACTCCAGGTCGTACGAGCGGGCGATGGTCTCCGCAGGCAGCTTGCCGGCCTTCCGAATGGGAATGAAGGGCAGGCCCAGTTGACGGGCGACGGGCGCTCCGAGGATGAAGCCTCGCGATTCGATGCCGACCACCGCGTCGGCGCCATCACACAATCGGCAGAGCCAGTCGAGCGCTCCGGCAAAGGCGACCGGTTCGGCCAGTAACGGCGTGATGTCGCGGAACAGGATGCCGGGCTCAGGAAAGTCAGGGACAGCGCGTACGTACTGGGCAACCAGGTCCTGAATCGTTGGCGTGTCTGTCATGCCTGCAGCGTACCAAGCAACCACAGGATCGAGTCGCGGCATGCGGCGCATTCGCTGATAGGCTGAGTCCCAGCGGCGTCGCTGTCGAGCGGAGGCCATGTTGCACGATCCCCTGAGCTGGTCGCGCGCAGACCAGGAGCGTGCCCTGGGCGCCATTTCGCGTTGGTACGACCTCGACTTTGGTCCACTCACCGAGGACCTGAACATGGTTCAGGAACTCGTTGCTGATCGAGAACGGATACTCGAACTCGGCGCCGGCAGTGGTCGCCTGGCCGCTCCATTGGCCGAGGCAGGCCATCAGGTCACCGCAGTCGACTCATCAGAATCCATGCTCGGAGTCGGAGAGCAACGAATGCTCGATGCCGGAGTCAATCTGCTCCGCGGTGACATGCGCTGCATCGCGATGGAGGAGACGTTCGACCTTGTCTTGATCGGACTTTCGACATTCCAGCATCTGCTGCGCCGCGAAGATCAGGTCGCCACCTTGCGCGTGGCGCGAAGACATCTCACTGACGGCGGGAGATTGCTCATTGACTGGACGGCGCCGCGTCCCGACGATCTAGACCCCGCTCCTGGGCCGATGCAGTTTGAATGGCTGCGGGAGTCGGAAGCTGGCGAATGGGTGACCAAACACGCCGCGCAGGAACTGGCGCTGGATCGAATCTGCGGTAGCGCGCTCGACCGCGCCTCGCCAATCGCCTGGGTCACCTACCAGTACGACGCAGTCGACCAGTCGGGCCAGGTGCAAAGATCGCTGGCGAGATTCCCGCTTCGCGTCAATCTGACTGCCGCAGAGATGGCCGGCCTGCTCTCCGAGGTTGGCCTGGCCGCCGGCGACTGGTTCGGATCGTGGGGTTTGGACGACCCCGGGGACGGAGACCGCTTGATCGCCCTGGCCAGGAGGGTGGCATGACGCGTCTGATGATGGCGGCCTGCGCTGTCCTGCTCTTCGTGATCGCGCTGGCCGCTTGCGCCGAGAATCCTAACGAGCATGTGCAGTCGAACCAGTTTTTCCGCCCTGCATCCCCATTGGAGGACCAGCAGCCGAGTGCGGCTGCCGCGCAGGAGCAAGGTGATCAGGGTGAGGCCGAGGCCCAAGAACAGGATGCACGGGAAAGTCGAACCTCGGAATCCGAGCAACAGCAGACGGGCTCGTCGGACGACAGTGCTACACAGTCGGAGGATGAAGCCGCGCAGCAGTCTCAACAATCTCAACAAACCCAGCAGGCTGATCAGGATCAGCAGGAAGGCGCTCCTCTGCAGACAGCGGAAGACGTTATTCGTCGCTACACCAACCCCAAGTACGGGTATTCGATCGAGCTGATCTGCTCTCCGTTCTGCTCTCCGACATCGAACGCGATTGATCGAGTCAACTTTGGCTCGGAGACTGGCCGCGCGCTTGTTGGCGTGGATGTACATGACGACGACAGCTCAGAGTCCGAAGCGCTCCTACGTACTCTGTTGAACCTAAACGACAACGTCGAGTTCTCATCGATCGAGCCGACAACAACAGTGACCGGCGAAGCGGCGGAGCGCTTCGACTGGGAAGAGGATCGTCGCGCCACCGGCGGCTTCCAGGTGCGCTGGCACGCGGTGCTGGTGCGCGTGCACGGACTGGCGATCGTGATCCGCGCCGGCGCGGTGTTGGAGGACTACGAGGCAGTGTCCGACGCGCTTGAACGGGCCATAGACTCGTTCTTTCTGCCAATCGAGATCACTGCGCGTCCCGGACGCTACCAGCGATTCGACTTCGTGCTGGACTATGACACCGCCGATTTTGCCCAGGAGTTTGGCCAGCCGACCAGCAATCCACCCAACGAGCAGGCTGGCGTCTTTGTCCTCCAGTCGACCACGGCATTGAAGGCAGTGTTGACCTGGCAAATCCTGGGTGAGGCGTTTTACGACGGCGACACCGCAATCACCCAGTCACTGCGAGATTCGCTTGGTATCGAGAACGTGAGCGGATTCCAGGATGCCGACCCAGTCGACGGCAGTCCTGCCCGCAGCGGAGAGACCGAAACGCGGTTTGGCGAAGGCGTGATGATGATCCAGTCCTACGCCTGGTACTGCGCAGACAGCGGCCGGGAGTTTGTCCTGCATGTGCTCGATGCCAATGACCCTGAGTCCGTAGCATTACCGTTGATTGACGGCTTCCGTTGCAGCGCCGAAGCGGAGTCGGAAGAGTAGCGTCGCTACATTCACCTTCGCTCTGGAGATCACATGCCGCAGAGCACTCGCACGGGATCGGGGCAGCGTCCGATCACAGTTGCGCTCGACGCCATGGGCGGCGACCACGCTCCTGCTGCGGTGGTACGGGGCGCCCTGATAGCCGCAAGAGACATGGATGTTGACCTCGTGCTCGTCGGACGGGGGCGCGAGATTCGCGGTCTGTTGCCTGCGCCTCAGCGCAATCTGCGGATCGAGGAAGCATCCGAAGCCATCTCGATGGACGCTCCGCCGACGGCCGTGCGCAGGATGCTGGACTCCTCGATCATGGTTGGCCTGGGGTTGCTGGCCAAAGGCGAGGCTGACGCGTTTCTGTCGTTCGGCAACACCGGAGCGGTCATGGCGGGCTCGATGTTCACTCTCGGGCGGATTCCCGGCGTTGCCCGACCGGCGCTTGGCGCGCTGTTTCGCAACGGTCGAGGCACGACATCGTTGCTGCTGGACGTAGGCGCAAACATCGAGGCTCGGCCGCAACACCTTTGCCAGTTTGCGACCATGGGTCGGGCCTATGTCGAGCGCGTCCTACGCCACAGAAATCCCAGTGTTGGACTGCTGAACGTAGGTGAGGAAGAGATCAAGGGCACCGGCATCCACCAGGAGGCGTATCAGCTTCTCGCCAGGCAGGAGCCCAACTTCGTTGGCAACGTCGAGGCCAACCGGATGGTGGCCGGAGCCGCCGATGTGATTGTCTCGGACGGCTTCACCGGAAACGTTGCCGTCAAGCTGACTGAGGGATTGGCGGAGCAGCTTTTCGGCGAACTGCGCCGCAGCATCCAGGCAAACATGCTGCATATGTTTGGCGCCTGGCTGATGCGCGGAACGTTTCACAACCTGCGGGCCCATTGGGACTATGCCAAAGTCGGATCGGCGCCGCTCTTCGGCATCGATGGCGCGGTGCTCGTTGGACACGGGCGAGCAAACGCAGAAGCGGTGACCAGTGGAATACGTTCAGCGCGTAGCGTCGTGCAGTCCGGAGTCGTCGACGAGATCCGCAATGCCTTTGCCGGCACAGCTCCCGTTGAGGATGAGTCTGAGATGTCGGAACAAGAGCGTCCCGACCGTGAGGTGAGCGACACTTGGCGATATGAGCGGCGTCGATAACCCGTCAGGCATTGCGCTTGATACGTTACATTTGATTCGTTAGAGCCGGTTCGAATCCAGACTGCTTGGAGGAGTCAGATGGCAAAGCCGCAGGAAGTGACGGACGCAAGCTTCCAGGTCGACGTGAAAGACAACGACCTGCCCGTGCTGGTCGACTTCTGGGCCCCCTGGTGCGGCCCCTGCCGGATGGTCGCGCCGATCGTGGACGAACTCTCAGAGGAGTACGACGGTCGCGTCGCCTTCTACAAGCTGAACACCGACGAGAACCCGGGAATCGCCACCGAGTACGGCATCCGCAGCATCCCGACGCTGCTCGTCTTCAAGGGCGGAGAAGTCGCCGGCCAGATCGTTGGATTCCGGCCCAAGAGCGACCTCGCCAAGCGGCTCGACGAGGTACTCGCTTAATCGAGGCTATTGAGCCTTGACTCTCAGACGCGGGCCGACGGCGCTGACGCTGCCGGCCCGTTTCGCGTATCCTGCGCTGGTTAGCATCGCAACTCCCACCCTGAAACGAGGCCTATCAGATGAAAGTCGGCGTTCACTTCAACTTCCAGAACTACACCGATTGGGATCGCTTCGAGGCTCACAACGTGGGCCAAGAAATGCCGATCAGCGACCAGCAGGTCTACGAGGAGGACCTTCACCTCGGTGGGCTTGTCGAGCCGCTTGGCTTCGACTCGTATTGGTGCATCGACCACCACTTCTCGCCGTACATCATGACCTCGGGCGCGCTGCAGAATCTCACCTATTTCGCCGGCAGGACCGAGCGAATCGATTTCGGCACGATGGTGATCGTGCTGCCCTGGTACGACCCGGTGGCAATCACAGAGCAGATCACGGTGCTCGACAACATGCTCCAGGGTCGCCAGCTCACTCTCGGCCTCGGTCGCGGCGCTGCAAAGCGCGAGTTCGACGCATTCCGCTCGCCGATGGGCGAGTCTCGAGATCGCTTCATGGAGTCGCTCGAAGTCGTGCGCAAGGGTCTCACGCAGGAGTACTTCTCGCACGAGGGTGACTTCTACACCATTCCGGAGACCACGATCCGCCCGCGACCGCGCAACCCGCAGCGGCTGCTTGATTCGATGCGCGTCGCCTGGATTTCTCCGGAGACACTCGAAATCGCCGCCAACGCCGGCCTCGGCATGCTGTTTACCAACTCGAAGAAGTGGGAGGAGTACCAGGCCGATGTGCTTCGCTTCAATGAGATTCGCGTCGCCAATGGCTGGGAGCCGAAACAGCCGACCGTGGTCGCCAATGTGGCCTGCTTCGACACCGAGGAAGAAGCCTGGGAAGTAATGCTCCAGGGCACCGGCCAGTTCCAGGAAAGCGTCGAGCGGCACTATCTGTTCAACGAGTCCGCACGCTTCGAACAGACCAAGGGCTACAAGTACTACGCCGAGTTCGGCAAGACTAACGCCAAGACGACGCCGGAACAGCGAGCTCGCTACTCGGCGACTCCGCAGGCCTGGGGCACGCCTGACCAGGTGATCGAGAAGCTCAAGCACATCCAGAAGATGACCGGCGCGGAGGAACTGATTACCAACTTCCGCATCTCCGGTGGCGTCTCTGCCGAGACAGCCGAGCGGAGCATGCGGCTGTTCGCTTCTGACGTGCTGCCAGCGATTCACGGCATGGAAGGCACGTTGCCGGAGGCGCTATCCGGTCGAGCGGTCGGTGAGCCCGTCTCGGCGGACTAATCAAGTGCCGGCTGTCGAACTGCAGGGTGACTGCGACCCGCGCTTCGACGCGGTTCGCGAGGCCTTCGCCGCCAACTGGAGCGAACACGGCGAAGTCGGCGCGTCGCTGTGCGTGATTGTCGGCGGTGAGACCGTCGTCGATCTGTGGGGCGGTCACGCCGACGCAGCGCGAACCCGACCCTGGGAGCGCAACACGATTGCCAACGTCTACTCGTCGACCAAGGGCGTTGCGGCGGTCGCCGCGGCATTGCTCGTTGATCGGGGCGAGCTTGACGTCGAGCGACCGGTTGTCGATTACTGGCCCGAGTTCGGGCAGGCAGGCAAGTCGGAGATCCCGGTTCGCCACTTGTTGACGCACGAGGCGGGCCTGGCCGGGCTCGACAAGGAGCTGCCCGACGGCGCGGCGCTGGACTGGGACCTGATGGTCGAGGCGTTCGAACGTCAGGCGCCGATGTGGACACCGGGCGAGGGGATGGGCTATCACGCCATTTCGTACGGCTGGCTGGTCGGCGAGGTGATTCGGCGGATTGACGGCCGGACATGCGGAGAGTTTGTGCGCGACGAGATTGCCGCGACGCTGGGCGTTGACTTCTTCATCGGTCTGCCGGAGTCGGAGGATGGGCGCACGGCGGATCTGCTGCTCGCGCCGGGCGCGCCACCGATTGGCGTCACGACCGAGGACAACCTCGCTGCGAAAGCGCTGGGATTGGCCGCCCCGCGATTGGCCGGCGCGGTGAACTCGCGCGAGTGGCGTGCGGCGGAGTATCCGGCGGCCAACGGTCACGGTAACGGGCGCTCGTTGGCGACGATCTACTCGGCGCTCGCGCAGGGCGGCGGCAAACTGATGTCGGCGGCGACGATGGAAACCTGCGGTCCGACCGAGCGAGTCGGTCGCGAGGACCTGGTGCTTGGATTCCAGGTGAGGCGATCGCTGGGCTTCATCCTCAGCACGGCAGGCGGACGCTACGAATGGGGTCCGAATCCACGCACATTCGGCCACTCCGGCGCGGGCGGATCGCTGGGCTTCGCCGACCCCGATGCGGGCATCGGATTCGGCTACGTGATGAACCAGATGTCGGGTGGGTTGGGCGCCGATCCTCGCTGGAAGCCGATGATCGAGGCGGTCTACGCGAGCCTGTAGCGCCCGCGCGCTCAGGCGGCGAGCTGGCGCCCCCCGCGGTTCAGATAGCTGCGCAACTCCCGCTCGACACGGGTCCTCCGCGACTCAGTCCAGCCCATTTCATTGGCGATGGCGAGCGCAGGCCGGCGCGTGCCGGAGGCGAACGGGCCCGGTGACTCGTGGAACGTGTTGATGTGGACTCGGGAGACTCCGGTCTCGACAATGCGTGCTGCGAACGACCTCGCGTCCGCGAGCGGCAGCAGCGGCGCGACGTTGATCCTGGTGCGGAAGCCGGCCTTGGTGAGTTGGCGCAGCGCCTCGAAGCGACGGTCGATGCTGGCGCATTGCGGCTCAAATCGCTTGCGGACCTCGTCCGAGTCGGTGGTGATGCTCATCGTGATGTTGATCCGCTCGAAGGTCCTGAACAGATCGATGTCGCGGGTGACGAGCGGGCTGCGTGAGAGCACGGCGAGATTCGCGCCTCGATCGGCGAGGATTGGCAGCAGCGAGCGTGTGAGTTCGAGTTTCGCCTCGATCGGTTGATAGGGGTCGGTGGCGCTGCTCATCAGCACGGTTCTGCCTCGCAGGTCCTGGCGGGAGTTGCGCAGCTTGGCGATCGCGTTGGTCTTGACCCTGACCCACTTGCCCCAGCGCTCGCGCTGTTCCTCCTCGGGAACGAAGAAGGCGGCGTAGCAGTAGGTGCAGGCAAACGTGCAGCCCTGGTACGGGTTGATGACGAAGTCGAGATCAGCGAGCCGACCGGTCGGTCGCGCAAGGATGGCTGAGGCGTCGGCATAGATCACGTCGGCGGCGCCCTGGGTGGCGGGTCGGTCGGGCGCTGGATTGGGGTCGAAGAGGGAGAGTTGAAGCATAGAGCAGAGAGTACATATGTTCGACTAACCAGTCAAGCGGCCTGCTCCGTCGTCCCCGCGAAGGCGGGGACCCCATGCGGCGGCCGCAGGCTGTATGGATTCCCGCCTTCGCGGGAATGACGGCGGAGTGGCGGGAATGACGGTTGAATGGCGGTAGTTGCGAACGAACCGTGGACGTGGCGCACACGGAGGAGCGGGCAGCCACGAGGGCTGCCCCTACAACTTGGATCGGGCGCGAGTCGCTAGCGGGCGCCGCGGATCAGTTGGCCGGGGCGAGCGCCGGTTTCTTCGCCGTGGCGGGAGATGATCTCCCCGCTGACGATCGTGGCGATGTAGCCTCTCGACTTCTGGATCAGGCGCATGGCGTCGGTCGGCAGGTCATGCACCGCCTGGGGCTGCTCGAGTTGGAGCGCCTCGTAGTCGATGACGTTGACGTCACCCTTCTTGCCGACTTCGAGCGTGCCTCGGTCGCCGAGCCCGTAGAGCTGGGCGGTGTCGTGGGCCATGCGCTTGACGACCCACTCAAGCGGCAACGTGTCGCCGCGGCTGCGGTCGCGGGTCCAGTGAGTGAGCATGAAGGTGGGCATGCCGGCATCGCAGATCACGCCGCAGTGGGCGCCGCCGTCGGAGAGTCCCATGGCGACGCGCGGGTGCAACATCATCTCTCGGGTGGCGTCGAGGTTGTTGTGGGCGTAGTTGAACAGCGGCGCGAAAAGCACGTGCTCGCCGTCGCCATGGCTGAGGAAGTTGTAGGCGAACTCGAGCGGCGTCTGACCGGCCGCCTCGGCTCGGGCCGCGACCGATTCGTCAGCAGTCGGCTCATAGTTGGGCGGGTCGGACATCGGGTAGAGCTTGTGCCACATGATGAAGCCGAGCGCGGCGTCTGGCGCCTCGACCTCGGCGAGGATCTTCTCCTTGCGCTGAGGGTCGCGCATCGCTTCGGCGCGTTCGGCCCAGTCCAGATCGTCGAGATCGCGGTAGCTGGGCGAGTGGATGAAGGGGTGGCGTCCGCGGAGGGTGAGCAACAGCGAGATGCCGCGCGCCGCAACCTGCGGGTAGAGCTCCGCGCCGTCGTCGAGCGCCTCGAGCGAGCGGTCGAGCGCGTCGCGCCAAGCCTCCGGCTCGTTGTCGAACTGAACCATGGCGAAGCTAACCGGGCGCTCGATCTCAGCCGAGAGCTTGCGCATCCAGGCGATTTCCAGTTCGGGCGCGTTGGCGTCGTCGCCTGTGACGCCGGCCGGGGCGACCTCGTAGACGCCGGCGCCGGTGTCTTTGAGCGCCTGGCCAATGCCGAACAGCTCGTCCTCGGCGGCGAAGGTGCCGGGAACCGGTTCGCCGTCAATGGCGCGGTGGGCGAGCGTCCTTGATGTGCTGAAGCCGAGCGCGCCGGCCTCGAGGCCTTCCTTGACGATGGCGGCCATCTCCTGGATGTCCTCGGGGTTGGCGTCCTCGTTGCGCGCGCCGCGGTCGCCCATGACGTAGGCGCGGACCGCGCCGTGCGGGACCTGCGTGCCGATGTCGATTGCCTTGGGCAGAGTGTCGAGGAAGTCGAGGTACTCAGGGAACGTTTCCCAGCCCCACTCCATGCCCTCGGCGAGAGCGGAACCGGGGATGTCTTCAACACCCTCCATCAGGCCGATCAGCCAGTCGTGCCGATTTGGCGCTGCCGGCGCGAAGCCTACGCCGCAGTTGCCGAATACGACCGTGGTGACGCCGTGCCAGAAGGATGGCGTGAGCAGCGGGTCCCAGGTGATCTGACCGTCGAAGTGAGTGTGAATGTCGACGAATCCGGGCGTGACCAGCAGGCCGTCGGCGTCGATTTCCTCGCGGCCGAGGTCGTTGACTTCGCCGATGGCGGCGACGACACCGTCCGAGATGGCGATATCGGCCTTGCGGGCAGACGCGCCGGTGCCGTCGATGATGAGTCCGTTGCGTATGACGAGATCGTGCATAGGAGTTCCCTCAGTGCATTGCTCTGGATGTGCGCAGTATGCCAGATTCGGCGCCTTGCTCGGCTGCAAGCGGAAGCCCCCCTCTGCCTGCGGCATCCCCCCCGCGGAGCGGGGGGAGAAGGAAGTCATGGCCGGCGGTCAGGCGCGACGGCCAGGAAGGGGAAGAGGGCGATGAAGGTGAGCAGGCTGGCGAGTCCCCAGCGCACGGGGTCGCGACCCTTGATCCGGGCCAGCCAGGCGGCGAGGGCGGCGTAGCCTATCCAGAGCACGGCCCAGGTCCAGCCGGCGGTCTCGGCGAAGTCGTCGGGCTCTTCTTCCTCTACGCGGACCTCGGCGGTCGTCTGATCTTCGTTGTTGTTGTCGGCGTTCATGACCAGCACGACGATGAACGGGATCCAGATCGCGTAGAGCAGGATCGCAATCGCGAGTCGGTCGCGCGGCCAGAGTCGTTTGCGCATATTCGGAATCCGTGAATGCGAGGACAGTGCTGTTCGCGGCGAGATACCCGCGGCAAGCGCGGGTATGACGGAGCCGGTGGTTAGCGCTGGTGGACGAGGGGCTCGCCGGGGATGGGGGAGCGGGCGTGGACGACGTAGTCGCTGCGGATCGAGCCGATGTAGAGGTCGCACATGTCGTCGCCGCCCCAACTGACGTTGGTCGGGGCCTGCATGACTTCGCCTTCGAGGTCTTCGATCATGGTGACGACCTCGAACTGCGGCGTGATCGCGACCACCTTGTTGGACATCGGCAGGGTGACCCAGAGATTGCCCTCCTGGTCGAATCCGCAGCCGTCGGTCAGACCGAGTTCGCCGCGCTGCTCGGCGGTCAGCGGGCGAATGGTTGCGAGATCGGCGACGGTCTTGCCCAGTTGCGGGCCGTAGACCTCGGGCTCTCCGAGCGAGCCATCGTCGCGGATTGGATAGCGCAGCACGTGGCAGCCGGTGGTCGAGCAGACGTAGGCGTTCTCCTCGCGTGGGTCCAGCGTGATGCCGTTGGCAAACTCGATCTCGGTGGCGAGCATGGTCAGCGAGCCGTCGGTCTCGATGCGGAAGAGGAAGCCGTCGGCGTCGCCGGAGAAGGCGTCGCCGCCCGAGCGGGAGGTTGAGTGCGTCACCCAGATGCGGCCCTGGGAGTCGACGTGCGGGTAGTTGGATGCCACCAGCGGGATGCCGTCGATCTGATCGGCGAGGATCTCGATCTCGCCGGTGTCGACATCGAGCCGCTGGACGGGTCCGGTGCCGCTCTCGTCGGAACCCTGGCCGTCGAGTCCGCCGACGTTAGCGATGATGATTCGTCCTTCGGTGTCCATGTTGTTGCCGTTGGGCGCGCCGCCGGCGTTGCCGACGCGGTTGAGCGTGCCGTCGGGCAGCGCCTCGGCCGCCGCAGAGGCCTGGTCCGACATCCAGACGCGGCCGTCGCGGGAGACGACGACGTCCTCGGGTCGCTGGACGCCGAGTCCGACTTTGCTGAGCTGGTCCTTGCGGATCGGGGTGAGGGGCATGGGTTGGTCCTTTGGTGGAAGGGAGTCGCTGACAGGGTACGTCTCCCCGCAAAGGAACGACATCGTCATTGCCGAGCTTGCCTCGGCAATCTCGCCCGGTCGCACACTGAGGCCCATGCTGGAGGCGGCGAGATACCCGCGGCAAGCGCGGGTATGACGAACTCAACTCATCGCGGAGAGACCTACGAGATGACGTTGTCCCAGACGCAGAGTTCGGGGCCTCGCCAGTCGTGCTCGACGCGGACGTTGGAGCCGAGGACCATGAGCGGCTTGCTCTGCGTGTCCCAGACAGGTGCCTCGGCGGCGTCGCTGTTGGGATTGCCGGTGCGGGCGAAGGCGAGCCAGGTGTCCATCGTCGCCTCGGCGAAGGCGTCGGCCTCGGGGCCCGAGCCGGCGAACTCCGGCGCGACGGCGTGGGTGCCGAAGACGAAGGGCAGTTCGAGCGCGTGGCAGGATCCGAGCGCACCGTTCATGCCGGGCGACTTCCAGTCGAACAGGTAGGCGTAGGTCGGTGCGCGCATGGTCTGCGCGTCGGCCAGGCGCAATCCCGGGACACGCAGCATCACGTCGCCGATCGCGGCGACGAAGATCTCGTTGGGCGAGTCGTCCTCGCCGCGTTCGCGCCGTGCGGCGCGGTAGGTAGCGTAGGCCGACTCGGCGTCCGGGTGCATCATGCCGAAGACCGCGATCGCCGCCTCCTCGGTCATCGGCTCGGTCGGACCGGCGGCGTTGAGTAGCTTCATCTCCTCGTCGAGCGAACCGACCAGCGTTGCGATTCCGTCGGCCGAGCCCTGGCGGATGTGGTCGATCGGCAGCACGGAGAGGAACTCGCCGTCGATCACGGGCTGGAAGGGCATCTGCGGCGTCGCCGACGCGCCTGCGTCGGCCATGTCGGACGCGGACTCGGCGCTGGCGATTGGATCGACCGCAACCGAGGCGGCGAGGATGTCGGCGGGGTCGGCGGCCATCAGTGCTTCAGCGTCATCGGGGTCGACGCCGAGCGCCTGGCAGAACTTGAACGCGGTGGCGTTGGTCGCCTCAACGCTGAGCGCGTTGTGTCCCGCCCCGCTCTGCGGGATCGCTTTCTGGAACAGTCCGGCCGCCTCGGGCGAGGCCATCAGCGAAGCAACGCTCATGCCGCCGGCCGACTCGCCGAAGATGGTGACGTTGCCGGGATCCCCGCCGAAGTTGGCGATGTTCTGCTGCACCCACTTCAGCGCCGCGACCTGGTCGCGCATGCCGAAGTTGGACTCGCCCAACGCGGGCAGGTTGAGGAAGCCCAGCGCGCCAAGCCGGTAGTTGATCGTGACGATCACGACGTCGCCGCGTGAGGCGAGATTGGCGCCGTTGTAGTAGTCTTCGCTGCCCGATCCGATCGTGAATGCGCCGCCGTGGATCCAGACCATGACGGGTCGCGCGGAGCCGTCCAGGCCTGGCGTCCAGACGTTGAGGTAGAGGCAGTCCTCGCTCTGCGGCTGCGGCGGGTCGGAGACCGGCAGCAGCGCCTCCAGCATCTCGTTCGGCGCCTGCAGGGAGATTGGACCGAAGGACTTCGCTTGCCGCACGCCGTTCCAGGGTTCGACCGGTCGCGGGGCTTTGAAGCGGAGTTCGCCGACAGGCGGTGCGGCGAACGGGATGCCGCGGAAGATGCAGAGTCCGTTTTCTTCGGTTCCTTCGATCGTTCCGGCGGTGGTCTGTGCGATGGCGCTCATGACTTGTCTCCGTGCTCCGGGTTGAAACGATGTGAGGCTACCTCGTCCTGTTCGTTGTCGTTGGGCCGGGTGATAGCAGCGGGTGGACAGGCAAGCTCCCTCTCCGTCCGTTGACCTGCGTGTCCACCACACATAGGCGGCCCCGCGAAGGCGGGGCCGAGTGGCGTCTATCAGCTCACGGGCCCCCGACTACGCGGGGGCGACGTCTATCCGTAGAGGAAGTCGTCGGCGGCGGGACAGCGGTCGAGCAGGACGCAGTCGGCGCACCTGGGTCGCTGCTTGTGGCAGACGCGGCGTCCGTGGCGGATCAGGGTGACGTGGAAGTCGTAGTACTTGTCGGGCGGGAGCTGGGTTTCGAGCATGTCGTGGGCGGGGAGGGCCGCGACCTTCGTGCCAATCAGGCCGAGCCGCTGCGCGACCCGGTGGACGTGGGTGTCGACTGGGAGCGCGGGTCGGCCGAGCGAGAACAGCAGCACACAGGCGGCCGTCTTGGGCCCGACGCCGGGTAGCTCGGTGAGCCATGCCTTGGCTTCGGCGATCGGCATGTCCTCCAACCGCGAAGCGTCCCAGTCGGGTCCGAGGCGTTCGCGGAGCTGGGAGAGCAGCGCCTGCATCCTCGGCGCTTTGGTCCGGGCCAGGCCACCGGGCCGGATCGTCTCCTCCAACTCCTGGACCGGCGCCTCGAGCACGGTGTCCCAGTCGGGATAGCGTTTCAGGAGCTGCTGGAAGGCGCGGCCCGAGTTGGTGTCGGAAGTGTTCTGCGAGAGCAGCGTGAGCACAAGCTCGGTGACGGGATCGTTGGTCGCGCGCCAGGGCGTGAGCGGCGCTTCCCGGATCAGTCGGTTGATGATCGCGGTCGGTCGCAGCGGTTTGGGCTGTCGGCGTCGGCGGGGCATCACGCGTATCGGATCAGAGCAGTGAAACCAACAAGACCCAAGAATACGATCAGGAACGCCACGATCGCCGAGATCACAAATGCCCTTCGGCCTGGTTCTTCCAAAATGCGTGCTGACACCGCTCCCAATCCTCCTACCACAAGCGCGATACCTATTGAGACTGCCATGTACATCGGCAGGAGTTGTCCAAGAGTCGGGATGTCCAAGACGAGCCGAAACCAGTTCGGATCCAGTGGTTCCATGCAGCCGCTCCCGATGTCAACGGCGGTGTTCTGTAGAGTCTCGCATGTGCGCTCGGTCATATCGGCGTGGGCGTGCGCTGTCGGCGGGGCATCACGCGTATCCGCTCAGTGATCGAGTGATTGCTCCGGCCCAGGGCAGGATGGACAGTTCGTGAGCGTACGTCGAGTCGCCGCGCATGACTCGGAAGAAGGCTCGCCAGAGGTAGTTGACGTGTTTCGAGGTCTTGAGCGCGAGCCAGGGCCAGGTGGTGGTGCACCAGTAGTAGAGGCGGGAGATGGTTCGCGCGGCGTCGAGTTCTGGTTGGATGTGTTGGTTGACGGCGTCTGCGTAAATGGCTGAAGGATCGTCGCTAATGAGCACAGCGTCGGCGGCGAGGTTGGCGGAGTGGACGGCGTAGGCGATGCCCTCGGCGGTGAACTCGTCGGCCAGACCGGCGGCGTCTCCGAGCAGGAGCGCACGGTCCCGGGCGACCGGTTCGCGGATCGAGCGGCGGTAGCGGAGCGGGTGGCCCTGCACTTTGATGACGTCGGCGTCGGAGAGACCGAGGCGGGACAGGTAGCGTTCGGTCTGCTTGCGGATCGCGCGGCCTCGTGTAGGCGCAGTGACGACGCCGACCGAGAGCTTGCCCTGCTTGGGAAAGACCCAGCCGTATCCCCACGGTCGGTAGCCGATATCGACGTTGGCGGCCTGGCGCCAGTGGTCGAGGGCTTCGCGGGGTGCGGCGACCTCGACCTCGTAGGCCGCGCTGCGGGTTGTGGCGGAGTCGATGCCGAGCCAACGCGCGGTCGGGCCGGTTGCGCCGTCGGCGGCGAGCAGATGACGCGCCTGAACGGACCCGGTTGGCGTCTCAACCTCGAAGCGGTCGTCATGTTCGACAATCGACTGCACCGGCGCCGCGTCGCGGATGCTGGCGCCCGATCCAGCGGCGAGATCGACCAGGAACTGGTCGAAGCGGTCGCGCATCACCATCCAGGCCAGTGGACACCCCGACGTCTTGCGGAACTGGGGTTGGCCGAAGCGGGAGATGTCGATCGTGTCGACGTAACCCTCGCTGACTGACGAGATGTCGAGGCCGTCGAGGAGTTCGATGGTGCGGGCGGGCACGCCGCCGCCGCAGGCCTTGTAACGCGGCAGCGGCTGTTTCTCCAGCAGCAGCGTCGATGCGCCGGCGTCGGAGAGACGTCGCGCGGCGGTTGCGCCGGCCGGTCCGGCGCCGACAATCACGGCGTCCCAAACTTGGGAGGTCATGGTGTCAGCGTAGTGGTGGCGTATTGGCACTCACTATCTCTCCCCCCGCGCCAGCGGGGGGAGAGCAAGATCGGCCCGCACTCCCCGGACCGGGGAAAGGGGCCAGCCGTCTATACTTTGTGCGCTGGCGAGTGCATGAGCCTGAGGAGCCGACCGTGGACTATCAATTCACCGAATCCGACAACGCATTCCGCACGGAGGTCGTGGACTTCATCGACGACAACTGGGTGCCGGCGTCCGCCTCGGACGACAACCCCGACGCCGGGTTTGAGGCCGAGCGCGCGTTCGAGAAGCGGGCGGCGTCCAAGGGCTGGCTGACGATGGCCTGGCCGGAGGAGTACGGCGGCCGCGGCGCGAGCCACATCCAGCAAATGATCTACCGCGAGGAAGCGGCCTATCGCGGCGCGCCCGGCTCGGGCGGGCAGGGCATCTCGATGGTCGGCCCC
Source organism: Dehalococcoidia bacterium (assembly GCA_965211635.1). Lineage (GTDB taxonomy): Bacteria > Chloroflexota > Dehalococcoidia > Bin125 > Bin125 > Bin125. Next base: position 1,970,090 of record OZ242948.1, on the reverse strand, counting down.
TGTCTGATGCTGCACGGCACCGAGGCGCAGCGCCAGGAGCACCTGCCGCGCATCGCCAACGCCGAGTCCTACTGGGCGCAGGGCTTCTCGGAGCCGGGCAACGGCTCCGACCTGGCCGGTCTGCAGACGCGCGCCGTCCGCGACGGGGACGACTTTGTCATCAATGGGCAGAAGATCTGGACTTCGGGCGCGCAGCACGCCGACTGGATTCACGTGCTCACGCGCACCGACCCCGAAGCGCCCAAGCACCGCGGTATTTCCTACTTCCTGCTCGATATGAACACGCCGGGCATCGAGGTGCGACCGCTGATCAACATGCTTGACGAGCACAGCTTCAACGAGGTCTACTTCACCGACGTGCGCGTGCCCGCATCGAACATGATGGGCGAGTACAACCGCGGCTGGTACGTCGCCGCGACGTTGCTCGACTTCGAGCGCTCCGGCGTGGCCTGGTCGGCAACCTCGCGCAAGAGCATCGAGTTGATGTCCGAGTACGCCGCGGAGCGCCCCGGACGTCGCGGAGGAGACAAGCTGATCAACGATCCTGGTGTGCGCAACGGTCTCGCCAACCTGGCGATCGAGTCGGAGATTGCCAAGCTGATCTCATACCGCGTCGTCTGGATGCAGTCGCAAGAACTGGTCCCCAACCACGAAGCGTCGATGTCGAAGATGTTCGGCTCGGAGCTCGGCCAGCGGGTCGCCCGCTTCGGCGTCAACATGATGGGCCTGCACTCGCAGCGCATCGACCCCGAAGACCCGGATGCTCCGCTCGCAGCGAGGATCGGCCGAGCCTACATGTCGACCGTGCCGAGCACGATCGCGGCGGGCACATCCGAGATCCAGCGCAACATCATCGCCACGCGAGGCCTGCAACTTCCGCGTCAGTAGAGACGTCCTCAACCTGAGCGCGCGCCGCGGAGCAGGTCGTTGATGTGCTCGCGCACGTGGCCGACCGCGACGCCTTCGAGGACGTCAAGCAGCGTCCCTTCGACGCCGCCCGCTGAGCGGGTCGGCTGCTTGAGCAACTCTTCGTCGGCGGCTCGGATCGCGTCGATCGTCTCCGCACGATTGCGACGGAACTCTGTGAGGAGTTGTTCGACCGGCTGATCGTCTCGGCGGGCGACCTGCCTGGCGTTGTAGGCGTCCATGTCGAAGCCTGCGCCGCCTCCCTGGGGGACGTCCTCGCCGCCGGCTCGCTGCTCGGCTCGCTCGATCAGGCGCGGGTATGTCCATTCGATCGCGGCGATGTGGGCCAGCAACTGGCGCGCGTTCCAACCCTGTTCGTAGACGCCGCGTTCGAACGACTCCTCGGGAAGCCTGGCGACGGCTTCCTGGAACTCCTCGCTGTCCTGTTGCAACTCGGCAATCAGTTCGTCGCGGTTTGAGATGCTCATGCGTCGGGCCACTCCGCTCCTGTGATCTCGTTGGACAGCTCCCAGAGCCGTTCGGCCGCCTGACGGTCGCTGGCCTGTGGTTGCTGCTGCGTCAGGGTGTGGCGGTCGAAGTATTCGCCGGCGTCGGCGCGTCGCGCCGACTCGGTGACCAGCTCGACCACCGGCGCTGCGCCCTGCTCGGGACTGCGCAGCAACGGTCGCAGGACTTTGAGGCCGGCCCGAAGAGGAGCGGGAAAGTTCTGTGCGAAGTTGGTCGCCACGACGCCGGGGTGGACCGAGAAGGCCGCCAACCCACTGTCGTGTGTGCGTCGATGAAGTTCGTTTGTGAAGAGGATGTTGGCCAGCTTGGTCGCGCAGTACGGCCGGATGCCGCCCCAGTAGTGCTCGAAGTTGAGGTCGTCCAGCGGCATCGCATCGATGCGCTCGTAGACGCGCGAGCTGACGTTGACGACGCGGGCATCGTCCGACTCCAGCAGCTTCGGCAGCAACAGCGATGTGAGGAGGACGGGAGAGAGGTGATTCGTTTGCATCATCGTTTCGTGGCCGTCATCGGTGAGCCGTCGGTCGGTGAGGGTGAGGCCGGCGTTGTTGACGAGCACGTCGAGCCGCTCGGTGCGCTCCCGCAGCTCATCGACGGCTCGTCGGACGGAGGCGAACGAGGTGAGGTCGAGTTCCAGCAGCTCGACGGCGATGGAGCCGCTGTCCTTCTGGATCTGAGAGACGGCGGCTTGACCTCGTTCGACCGAACGGGCCGCAGCAAACACTTGCCAGCCGCGGCGAGCGAGCTCGGTCGCGGCGGCCTTGCCGATGCCGCTGTTGGCTCCGGTGATCAGGACCACGGGTGGGGTTGATTGGTCGTTCATGGGCTGTCTTTCTGAAACCAGGCCGCCGCTTCGTTGAATGTCTCGTCCAGATCGGTCTGCGGCAAATGCAGTTCTTCGATGGCCTTACGGCAATCGAAGAATTGTTGGTGGCGGGCGAGCCGGACTCCCGCAATAGTCGCCCGTGGCTGCTGTCTGGTCAAAGCGCTAATCAGGAATTCATCGACCAGGGCGGCGGCGAAGGCGACAGTTGATGGGAGCGCAATCCACGGGGGCGACGTGCCGCCAGACGCCGCCGCCCGTTCGATGATCTCGCGCAAGGATAGATTCCCCTGTTGGTGGCCGAGGATGTAGCGCTCGCCGACGCGGCCCAGGGTCGCCGCATTGACGTGACCGATCGCGACGTCTCGAACGTGCACGACGTTGAGTCCCGCGCTGCGGATGTAGGCGGGCATGGCGCCGGCTGCGGCGTCGCGGATCAGGCGGCCGGTCGGCGTGGGCTTGAGGTCGAGTGGACCAATGGGCGCAGTCGGCAGGACGCAGACTGCTGGAAGCGACTCGTCGGCGACGAGTTCATGGACGAGTCGCTCGCCCAGGATCTTGGTTTCCTCGTAGGGACCCGGGGCGTCCTCAACCTGCGCCCACTGACGCTCGTCGGCAGGCCGAGAGGGATCGCCCGGCGGTCCAATGGCGGCGACGGATGACGTGTGCACGATCCGATCGACCTGTGCGCGAAGCGCCGCCAGCATCAGTTCCCGCGTTCCGTGGACGTTGACTCGATAGGCGTCGCGCCGCGCTCGGCGGCTGAGGTCGTAGCGGGCGGCGACGTTGAACAGGGTGTCGATACCGGCCAGGGCGCGCTCGACGGATGGCGCGTTGGTCAGTTCGCCGTGGACAATCTCAATCGGCAGACCGTCGAGGCTGCGTCGGTCGCTGTCCCGGCGTACCATCGCGCGCACCTGGAAGCCGGCGTCAAGCGCGGCGCGAACCACGTGCGCGCCGATGAAGCCGTTCGCGCCGGTGACGAGCGCATGGGTCACGGTGTGCTCACCGCGGTTACTCGGAGTCGGCGCTGATCAGGTCGGGCGTCATTGCGGGGATGATCAGCGTCATCGCGCGTTCGAGTTCCTGAATGGCGGATTGGCGCTGGATGCCGAGCGAGAGCAGTTCGGGCAGCAGGCCGGGCCGGCGGATCGCGCCGACGGCGATGTCGAGGGCCGATGGCTTGCCTCGCCACTGGACGACTTCGTTGGGAATGTCATCGTCGAGGGCGTCCATCACTACCCGAATCGACGCGAAAGGAACGCCGGCTTGAGCGCAAACATCCGCCCATTCAGCGTCTTCCATCTGCACGATTTCGGCGCCGGTTTCGGCAGCCTCGCGCTTCTCTGGGCGAGTGAACAGGATCGTTGGAGTCGTAATGCTCGTCACCGACTGCCAGAAGATGTCGGCCCGGTTCAGCAAGCGCACGATCTGCTTGCGCAGTTCGTCGTCCGGCTGGAACTCGGCGCCGTCGCGCTGTCGGATGACGTTCGATGGGATTGTGATCGACGGTCGGCGCAGGTTGTTGGTCAGGCCTCCGGCGACGCCGATGCTGATCACGCTGGATGGTTCGTGCTGTTCAATCGCGACTTCCGCGGCGTCTCGCGCACGATCCGGGCCGACGCCAGATGTGATGATCCGCACGCGACCGCGACCGGCGATCGCCTGACCGGCTCGCGCGGCTTTCGATTCCCAGGGAAGTGCGGCTGTGACCGTGAGCATCTGGATCAGTCTATGTCAGCATCTGCAGGAGATGGCGCGGTTATGCAATGACGCCTCGTCGCCGGCTGTTCAAGCCCGATCAGATGACTCGCGACTCGGTGAGTAGACTGAATCAGGACTAGACCCGTCTCGACTTTGGGCGAAGGGGACATTGGATGTACGAAACCCTGCTCTATGACGTTGATGAGAGCATCTGCACGATCACGCTCAATCGGCCTGAGTCGTTGAATGCCCTAAACAGCACGATGCTCAACGAATTGCCGCTGGCCTGCGAGCAGGCGGCGGCGGACAACGACGTCCGCGTGGTGATCCTGACCGGCGCAGGCCGTCTGTTCTGCGCCGGCGGCGACCTCAAGGACACCGGCCGCGGTGAGATCAACAACATCGAGCAGAGCATCTACTCGCTGACCAACCAGGAACGCGCCTCAGTGTTGTTGCACCAGATGCCCAAGCCGACGATTGCGGCGATCAACGGCGGCGCGGCTGGGGCGGGATGCTCGCTCACTCTGGCCTGCGATCTGCGCTACATGTCGACGACCGCCTATCTCTACACGGCCTTTCTCAAGGTCGGTTTCTCGGGCGACTTTGGCGGGACCTGGTTGTTGCCGCGACTGGTGGGCATGGGCAAGGCCCGGGAGATGTATCTGCTGCCCGACCGTGTGAGCGCGGAAGAGGCGATGTCGCTGGGTCTCGCCAACGGCGTGTTTGATCCCGAAGAGTTGATGCCCAACGTGTTGCAGGTTGCCGCACAGATGCGAGACTCCCATCCCGGCGCGATTGCTGAGATCAAGAACAACCTGAACGATGCGTTGACGATTCCGTTGTCCGAGGCGGTGCGCCGCGAGGCGGATCGGATGCGTAGGGTGGGCGAGACCGAGGATTCCATAGAGGCGCGACGCGCGTTCGTTGAGAAGCGGCGCCCCGTGTTCAAGGGCAGATGAGAGGGCTCGGAGCCCCCCTCTGCCTGCGGCATCTCCCCCGCGGAGCGGGGGAGAGGGGAGTAGAGAGAGGTGGTGGATCATGTTGAGGATGCGGCAGATCTGTCTCGTTGCGGAAGATCTGGACATGATCGAGGCGCACCTGCGGGGGGTCTTTGGACTGGAAGTCTGTCACCGCGATCCCGGCGTAGGGCGATTTGGCCTGCACAACTTCCTGATGCCGATCGGGGACTCGTTCATTGAAGTGGTGTCGCCGATTACGCCCGGCACAGCAGGCGGACGCTACTTGCGTCGCCGCGGAGGCGACAGCGGCTACATGGTGATCATGCAGTGCGATGACATGGCGGCGCGTCGGGCGCACGCCGCTGAACTGGGCATCCGCCTGATCATCGACTCCGGCAATGATCAGACGGATGGAATCCAACTGCATCCCAGGGATGTCCCCGGCGCGATCGCCGAGCTCCGTTGGAACACCGGCGATCAACCGGGAGGTCCGTGGAATCCGGCCGGTGACCACTGGATTCCGGCTAGGCGGGAGCATGTCATCACTGCTATGACGGCGGCAGAGTTGCAGAGCAATGACCCGACATCGATGGCGGCCCGCTGGTCCGAGGTGTTGGAGATTCCAACCAACTTAGACGACGATGGGCATCCGACTATCGCGCTGGACGATGCGACGCTGCGCTTCGTCGAGGCGAGCGACGGTCGTGGTGACGGACTGGGCGGTCTGGACGTCGAAACGGTCGATCGCGGTCATGTGGTGACCACGGCGCGGCATCACGAGCTTGAGGTGTCGGAGGACGAGTCAACCGTGATGCTCTGCGGGGTGCGGTTCCGGCTGGTGTAGGCATCGTTGTCACGCGGACAGTTGTAGCAAAAGGGTCTCCGTCATTCCCGCGCTCGGCGCGGGAATCTCGCCGAACTCACTCCGGGCTCAAGAGTGGGCGATGTCCCATTGGTGGACTCGGCCTGCGAAATGCTCGGCATCTACCGACCATGTCGAGATACCCGCGGCAGGCGCGGGTATGACGCAAGAGTCCCATTGGAGACGGTGCAGATCTAACGGATCGAGCCGACGAAGCTGCGCAGGCCGGCCTTGAGGTTGGTGGTGGCGTCGATCACGGCGGATGCCTCGTATCCAGAGTGGACCATGCAGTCGACGCACTTGGGGTTGCCCGAGGCGACTCCGTAGTTTTCCCACTCGGTCTCTTCGATCAGGTCCTGCCAGCTCTCCGCGTAGCCCTCGTCCATCAGGTAGCAGGGGCGCTGCCAGCCGAAGACGGTGTAAGTCGGATTGCCCCAGGGCGTGCAGTCGTACTCGATCTCGCCCTTGAGGAAGTCAAGGAACAGCTCTGAGTGGTTGAACTTCCAGTGCTTGGGCGGATCGTCGAGGATCTCGCGGAAGAGTTCCTTGGTCTGGTTGCGGGCGAGGAAGTGCTCCTGATCTGGCGCCTTCTCGTACGGGTAGCCGGGCGAGATCATCAGGCCGTCAACACCGATGTCCATCAGCTTGTCGAACATCATGCGAATGCGGTCGGGCTTGGCCCCGAGGAAGAAGGTGCTGTTGGTGGTGACGCGGAAGCCGCGCGCCTTGGCGGCTTCGATGGCGCGGATTGCCACATCCCAGATGCCGTCGCGGCAAACGGAATCGTCGTGATCTTGTTCCAAACCATCAACATGGACGGAGAACGTCAGGTATGGGTTGGGCTCGAACTCCTGCAGCTTGCGTTCGAGCAGGATGGCGTTGGTGCAGAGGTAGACGAATTTCTTGCGGTCGGTGAAGCCATTGGCGATATCGACGATGTCGTTGTGAATCAACGGCTCACCGCCGGCGATGGCCACGACCGGCGCGCCGCACTCTTCGACCGCATCCCAGCATTGCTGGGGCGTGAGGCGTCGGCGGAGGATGTCGGTCGGATGCTGAATCTTGCCGCAGCCGGCGCATTCGAGGTTGCATTGCAGCAGCGGCTCGAGCATCAGCACGAGCGGGTAGCGCTCGACGCGTCGCAGACGCTGGCCGACGACATACTTGCCAACCTGGATCGTTTGTTTCAGCGGTGTGGCCATGAGTCGTCCACTCTAGCTGCTGCGCTCGGCGCTATGCCCGCGCAGACGAGATTCCCGCCTGCGCGGGAATGACGGAATCTGGTGCAGGGTAGCGGAATGACGGAATCTGGCGCAGGGTAGCGGAATGACGGAACCCGGGGGAGCTTTGCGGAATGACACAATCGGGTGCAGGTCAACGAAGGCTCAGCGCGCGGTGGTAGGCGTCTGGCGTATTGAGGTTGAGCGTCACGACTGGATCATCGAAATCGACAAACACGGTCTGCTCGGCATAGCGCCTCCGAACCTGTCGTAATCCTTGCTGGGCCTCCGTGACGGTTTGCAGCGCGCGCAACAGGGTCGCGCTGAAGACGGGCGGATGCCCGTTGCGTCCCTCGTATCGAGGCACCGCGACAAGCGCGTCCTGCTGGTCTTCAAGAGTATCGGCCAGCCTGCGAACGACTTCCGTAGTGGTTGGTTGGTCGACCGATGTGACGAGGACGGCTGTTGCGCTCGCAGGTATCGCCCGCGCTCCTGCGCGTATGGACGACGCTCGACCCTGGAGCCACTGCCGATTCGTGGTGATCTGTACATCCGCCCGAGCCGCAACGGCGCGCCGGACACGAGACTCATGCGCGCCAAGCACGACGACGACCGGCCGGCAGCCGGCAGCTCGGAGCGTTTCAACCTGAGCCGCAACCAGTGGACGGCCGTGCCAGTCGAGCAACTGCTTGGGCTCGCCCATACGCGAGGACTCACCGGCGGCGAGGAGGATGGCGGCGATCATGGACCTGGCCCTGCAACTGCTCGGCGTCAATGCGGTCGCGTAGGCGGCGAAACAATCGGCGAACGGCGTCTTCCACATTGTCCACTGCGCTGGAGTCTGTCAGATCACCGACGCCGTAAGGCTGCGCTTCCGAGCGAGCGGTCTGCGCAGCGAGATCGATGACCCGGTCGGTCAACTGGCGTCCGCGCACAACGGACTCAATCTGTCGGGCGCGGATCGGGTGCGCAGCAATGCCGACCAGCATCACCGCGGCATCGCCGTTCAACGAGAGTCGGGCCGATGCGCAGATAGCAGGATCGGCTTTGGCTGCAGCCATCGCGGTATGCGCGCCCTTTGGCATTCTGGGGATGCGCAGCGCTTCTGCAGATATCGCACCCTCACGGCCGTCGATGTCAACGCCTCCGTCTGCGAGCAGACGTGCAAACAGGTGATCGCCGGCGCCATTGTCAAGGGCGAGCTCTGCGTCCAGCACGACCAGCGCGGCCGCGAGCGCATTGTGTTCGCGATCCTCGAGGCAGATCCGAATCGTGGAGACCGAGTTGCCGATGCGGAACCAGTCGTTGAGCGCGTTCTCGCCCTCGCTCTGAAGATCGAGCACGGACTGATCGACAGAGATTCGTCGCTCGTTCACGCTGTCTGGCCGGACCGGGCATGAGACTGGTAGTGCGCTAATGCCTTCTTCAAGGCTGCTGCGGCGAGAACGGAACAGTGGATTTTCGCCTTGGGCAGTCCGCCGACCGCATCCACAAAGTCCTGGCGACTGAGTTCCGCAGCGTCATCCAGCGCCATGCCGGTCAGCAGCAGGGTCGCCATGCTGCTGGTGGCGATCGCGGCTGGACAGCCGCGAGTCTGGAATCGAGCCTCGGCAATGGCGCCTTGCTCGATTCGCAGCATCAGCTTCATGTGGTCGCCGCAAACGGGATTGCGATCCTCGCCGACCGCGTTGGCGTCGTCGAGCGAACCGGCATTGCGCGGACGTTGGAAGTGATCGATCACGATGTCGCTGTAGGCGCGCAGGTCTTCGTCAGGCATGGAACCAGTCTACTCAGCGGAAGGGCGGGCCAGTTCGAGCAACAGTCGCGCGAGCACGCGGAGCGAGCGGCTGCGCTCGACAGGATTGAACCACTCTCTGACGCTGTGCTGATTGTCCGACCGCCCACCCCAGCACATCGCGACAGCGGGGATTCCGGCCGCGATGGCTGCGTTGGCATCGGTCGAGGCGGCGATCAGCCGAGGTCGCAACCCCTCCGCTTGCAAAGACGAGCAGGCCGTCTGAACCAGCGCCGAGTCGACTGGCGTCGTGCCGGCCGGGCGATCGCCGATCCTGGATACGATCGGCTCGCGGGCGCCGGCGGCACGGCGATTCATCTCCCGCCTGTGGCCTCGCTGGATAATCTCCTGCACATCCGCATCGAGGCGCTCGAGCTGTTGCGCCGATTCGCTTCGCAGGTCGAGGTCCATCTCTGCAGTTTCCGGAATCGCGTTCACGGTGTTGCCGCCGCGAACTACTCCTACGTTGTATGTGGTCCGCGGAGAGCGGGGCAGCCGAATCTCGGCAAGCCGATCAACGGCAGCGGCGAGCGCAAACGCGGGGTTGTATCGGCCGAAGTGCGACCAGCTATGTCCGCCGCTGCTGCGGTACTGCACGTTGTACCGCAGCGAGCCTATGCCGCTGTGCACGATTGCGGCCTCGTCGGAGTGGTCGATGGTGATGAACGCCCGCGCCGATTGACCAAGCGACGAAGCGCAGAAGTGGCGAGCGCCGCGCAGATCGCCTCTGCCTTCCTCGCCGACGGTTGCGAGATAGATGAACTGACTGGAAGCCTCGTTGTCGGCGAGTTCGCGGGCGATGGCCAGCATCGCCGCGAGCCCCGCTGCGGCATCCGAGATCCCGGGCGCGTGATACTCATTGTCGGGGACCAGCTCTCCAGGACGATACGGATTCGCCTGGCCGGGTCGAGCGACGGCTACCGCTTGCTCGGCGTCGAAGACTGTGTCGAGATGAGCGCTGAGCACAACAGGATTCGGGGCCGCGCTGGGATGCCGCGCGATCACGTTGCCTGCTTCGTCTCTCTCTACAACCAGCCCGAGCGAGGCCAACTGTCGGTGGACGTAGTCCGCTCTCCCCTGCTCGTAGTCTGTCGGCGCCGGTATCTCGCAGATTGTGATCTGCTCTTCAAGGATCGTTTCGGCGCGATCGTCAAATGACCCGAACACTAGATGTCCAGTCCCAGCGCTCCAAAGATGCGTTGATAGTCGTCGAGATTGTTGGGTTGGTAGAAGGGGATTGCCAGTCGGATGATGCCGTCAGCGTCGGCGACGAACGCAGCTCGGTGGGCGCGCTTGCTCTCGCCGTCATTCACACCGAACGTCCTGGCCGCCTCCAGGTCGGGATCGGAGAGCAGCGTGAACGGCAGGTAGTGTTCGCGTTTGAAGCTCTCCTGCTGGTCGGTTGGGTCGTTGGAGATCGCAACCACCGAGGCGTTCAGCTCGAGGATCATCTCTTCGTCGTCCCGGAACGCGCAAAGCTGCTGCGTGCAGAGTGGCGTGTTGGCCTCGGTGAAGAACAACACCAATAGTGAACCCTTGCCGAGGTAGCTGTGCAGATTGAGGTGCGTGTCGGGTAGCTGCTGGCCGGGTTCGATCATGTCGCCTCCCAGCCCGGCAGAGTGGGAATCGCGCCTCGCATGAACCCCATGACGGCGATGCGGCCCAGGCCGGCAGGATCGGTCAGCGTCTCTGCGGCGCGGCGCGCGGCCAGGTAGTCGGCGGTACGAGTCTGCGCGTCGGCGACGGCGGGCAGCACCGCCGCACCGAGGTTGTGCAGCCACTCCGCCTGGTTCAGCACGGGCAGAGCGTTGAGTCCCGCCGAGACCGCCGACTCGTGGACCTGGTCAATGTCGACGTGGGTGGTGATGTCCTGCTCCCCGGGGTGCAGGAGCGGGTTGTCGCCGGGCACGTGGCGGCGAAAGGTCATCAAAGTGCCGTCGCGCCTCCAGGCCGCGTAAAGGCGGTCGCGCCGGTAGCCGTAGTCGAAGAGCAGCAAGAGACCGCGCTGGGCAACCGTATCGGCCAGCGCGGAGACGACCTCGCTTCGTTGCGCGGCGGCTTCGACAAGCTGGCCTTCAGTCGGCATGGAGTCGCGCAAGGGCTTGGGCACCCGGTCGCTGCGAAGTTCCTGGGAGACGAAGTGGAAGCCGCGATCCTGCGAGTGGTCCACTTGCCGTTCGTGCCATAGGCCGCCGGTGAAGCTGAGCAGTTGGACGGGCACCGCGTCGAGCAGCTCATTGGCAAGCGTCAGGTGCTGTCCCGGGGCGAGGTCATCGAGATCGGCGACGCAGGTCAACTCGGCCAGCGGCCCGATTCGCTCTCGCTGGTTTGCCGACGCCTGCAGGTCGGGCTCGACCAGCGTGTAGTTCGTGGAGGCCCCCAGATCGGGATGTGTGGCGTGGAGGTATCGCAGCATTGACTCGGCGAGCGCACCCGTGCCGGGTCCAACTTCGGCGATGTGGAACGGATTGGGGCGCCCGAGCGATCGCCAGAGCGCGGCGGCGACATGTCCGACGGCGGCTCCGAAGAGGGGGTGAATCTCCGGGCTAGTGAGAAAGTCGCCGTCTCGTCCAACGGTCGGTCGGCCGCGGCGGTAGTAGCCGTGGCGGGGGTGATAGAGGCAGGTGTCCATCCAGTCGCGAAACGAAATCGGCCCCTCGCGCTGGATGCGCTGGGCAAGGATGCGGGCGAGCGGAGTGTCGAACGCGGTTCCGGCGGCGGCCAGCGGATTGAAGGTAGTGGGACCGCTTGGAGGCATGGCTTGATTATACGAACGACCGCCCAGGCGGATGCCGAGGCGGTCGCTGGTTGGGTTCCCGTTAGGGACAGTGTTCGTTGGGCTGTCTACTCTCCCGGCACTCCGAGGACTGTGACGCTGACGCGTCGGTCGCGGGACTCGTCGAGTTCAACCAGGAAGATCGATTGGAACTCGCCGATGTGCATGTCGCCGGCCAGCACGGGTATCGTCTCTGACGTACCGAGCATCATGTGCTGCACGTGCGAGTGTCCGTTTTCGGGCTCGTTCTCGTGCATGTTGACCGTGCGGATCTCGAAGTCGTTGTGGCGGTAGTAGACGCCTGGCGGACCCCACGCGATCAACCGATCACGGAGGTCGTCGAGGAGCAGTGGTTCGTGCTCCTGCAGGATGATCGCAGCCGTCGTGTGCTGTGAGAACACCGAAACCTGTCCGAAGCCGACTCCCGAGTGATGCACGATTTCGCGCACCGCTTCGGTGATGTCACGGAACGACGGACCGTCCTCGGTGCGATACCGAAGTTCGTCGTGGACGTGACGGAAGGCGCTGACACGCACTTCGCTGTTCACCACAGCCCCGTTGACACTGCGCAGGGCTGTCGCGTTGGCCATTCCCCTTTGTTTCTCAGGCTGCGAGATGATGGGATGAAGAATGAGAACCAATCGCCGGTTGCAGCATTCCCGGCGACCGCCACGTCTGAATATACCTGATTGGCGACAGTGGTTGGGGATGTTGAGGACGGTGCCGACGCCGCCCACGAGCAGCAACTCGCGGCCCGCGCGCTCCGCGCTAGTGTCCGGCTTCGGCGATGCGCAGGCGGACCCGCTCGATGAAATCTGCAACTCGCTCGGAGTCGGGAGCGTCCGAGGCGTGTTCGTGGTACTGCTGCAGGTCGTCCAGGGCTTCGATGTACTGACCGGTCTGATAGCAGAGCAGACCGCGATCACGACGATCGTCGAGCGACCAGGGCGACAGCGCGAGCAGGAAATCCGTGGCCGCAATGGCGGCCTGGAAGTCCCTCTTGCGCACGCCCGCGCCCTTGAGATTGGTCAGGATCCGCTGCAGTATCTGGCGCTTCGTGACCGAAGCCAGGAACGCCTCGGGGTTTGGTCCGGCGCCAATGTTGGTTGCTCGCAGACGCCCTGCGAGCGCGCGTTGGTCGACTTCTCGTCCGCCGTGAAATGGGTCAAGGTAGCGATCGCCGTCCGCATCGGGATCGTGGTACTTGACCAGGAAATGGAACGGCGCTCCGACACCGTGCAGTTCGAGGCCCGCGCGCCTGGCCACTTCAATCATCAGCACTGCAAGGGTGATAGGCATGCCGCGCCCGCTCTCGAGCGCTGAATGGAGGCAGCAGTTCTTCGGTTCGTAGTAGCTATCGGTGTCTCCCCGATACTCGTGTTTCTGAAACAGCACGTGACGCAGGCTGTTGACCTTGTCCGACACGGTCGGCCCGGCATCGCTCAGCACCTCTTGGGCGAGCTGTTCCAGGCGCGAGACCGCCTGGTACTGGTTGAAGTCGGGCTCGACGATTCGGCCGATCAGGAAGCAGCAGAGGTCGAGGCGGACTATGCGATCACTGCCTCTGGCGAGGACTCCGAACTGCCTGGCCAGGCGAATTCCGTCGAGTTTTACCAAATGTTGCGCTCCATCGTCGGCCATGAATCGAGGCTAGCAGGCAGAAACTGGCGCGACGGGCGTATGATCAAAGCAGATCGCCTAAGTCGCACGGTTCAGAGCGAGGAGCGTGTTGGCTGAGATGTCGGACGAGACGACAGATTCCAGCAGGAGCGAGCCGGCACAACCGTCAAAGGCAGGCAAGCCGGACACACGCCAGACGCCGGGGCAAAAGCAGCGGACAAGCAAGCAGCAGTTCACGCGAGCCGGACAACCTATCGACCGCCGCCAGCGGTTGCGAATCCCGCCGCACCATGTCACCAAGCAGACGCCGCACGACCGCATCCGCAACTGGGACGAAGTCTACTTCGGCTATACCGCCGGACCGGCGATGTTCGAGGCGCAGCGTTGCATCCAGTGCCCCGCCGCGCCGTGCATCCAGGCCTGCCCAATCGATAACGACATTCCCAAGGCGCTGGCGTTCCTGGAGCTAGGCAAGCTGGCTGATGCCGCCACGGTCTTCCGACAGACATCGGAGATGCCGGAACTGTGCGGACGCCTGTGTCCGCAAGAGGCCCTGTGCGAGGGCTCATGCGTGATTGCCAAGAACGCGAAGCCAGTCGCGATCGGCAAACTTGAGGCCTTCCTTGGCGATTGGGATCGCAAGCAACGCGGAGGCTTCCCGGTTCCCAGACCCGAGCGAGAGAGCGGGCAGCGAGTCGCCGTGGTTGGCGCGGGCCCGGCCGGTCTGGCTGTTGCCGAGGGTATGCGCGGCGCTGGTCATGCGGTGACCGTCTTCGAGGCTTGGCCGTCGGCCGGCGGCGTTCTGCGCTACGGGATTCCCAACTTCAAGACGGCCAAGGACATCGTCGACGAGAAGGCATTCGCACTATGTGAGGCTGGCGTCGAGTTCCGCTTCGATACGCGGGTCGGCGTTGATATTGGCTGGGACGAGCTTTCAAAGTTCGACGCCGTCTTCCTGGGACACGGCGCAAGCCTCGGCAAGCGGCTGGGCCTGGACGGCGAGCGACTTGCCCGGGTCTATAGCGCGACTGAGTTCCTTGTTCGCGCCAATCTCAGCGACGACGTACTGCCCAGTGCGCTGCGGACGACACCCGATGTCGGACGCAACGTCGTCGTGGTCGGTGGCGGCGACACGTCGATGGACTGCGTTCGCTCGGCCGTACGGCTGGGCGCCGAGCAGGTGACCCTGCTCTATCGTCGCACCGAAAACGAGATGGTCGGCCGCGAGGAAGAGCGCCGGCACGCCCGAGAAGAAGGTGTGATCTTCGAGTATCTGACTACTCCGGTCGGGCTAGTCAAGCGGGACGGCGCAGTCGTCGGGGTCGAATGCGTGCGCATGAGTCTCGGCGAACCGGACGAGAGTGGGCGTCGGCGGCCGTCGCCGGTTCCAGGCTCGGAGTTCGTGGTCGATTGCGACACGTTCGTCGTTGCGGTGGGATACGACGTAGGTCGCGATGTCTACGGCGACTCGGGCATCGATGTCAATGACTGGGGCGAAGTGATCGTCGACCAGCAGGGACGAACGTCTCGGCCGGGCGTGTTCGCCGGTGGCGACAACGTCCTGGGCGCTGATCTGGTCGTGACTGCGCTAGCGAGCGCGCACGCGGCCATTCCAAGCATGACCCGCTACCTCCAAGAACTGCAATCCGAGCGCGCCCTCGCCATGGTGGCGGGATAGCTCCCGCCGTTCGCCTATTCAGCCGGCGAGCACCCAGGCGCGCCTGGGATGTCCACCTCGGCCACAATCTCTTCTGCAGCGTTTCGACAGAGCACTACTTCGGCATCGCGGTCGTCACGTGGGTTGCTGAGCTGGTGGATGGCGCGCGACGGCACGTAGAGGAAGTCCCCGCTGTCGCAGTTGTGCACGTGTTCCAACTTCTCGCCGAAGGCCATCACCACCGGACCCTGGAGGATGTAGATCGCGGTCTCACAGTTCACATGCCAGTGCGGCGTCGAGTACATCCCGGGAGGGATTTTCTGCCGAGTCATGAAGACTTCTTCCGACCCAGACAGATCGCCCGAGACGCCGAACTGAATCGACATCCCAGAACGGTGGTCGGACCACTCGGCGTCGGCGCCGTTGGTCATCACGATGACGCCGTCGAGTCGCTCCTCGGCGCCATTCTGTTGTTCGCTCATTTGCTTCGCTCCACCCGCTGATCGTCGCGCGCTTCAGAGATACGCAGTGACCATATCAGCAGCGTGAGCGCGAGCGGTGTGGATCAGGCGGGCGGTCCGATGCTGTGTGCCCAGTCGTCGACCAGCCAGCGGCCGCCTAGCTGGATCAGCTCAAATCGCATCCACACTTCTTCGCTGAACTGCAGGTAGACCCTGCCGAGGGCGGTATTCAAAACGTCGCCAAAGGACGCGGTCTGGAGGATTTCACCGCCAAGGTCGATCGACTGGATCTTCTGGATATCGCGACCAACATCCTCAGCGTCGTCCCAGCCCCAGATCGTCAATGCTTCAGGGCCCGCCAGCGCCAGGATCGTGAGCGAGTCGCCATCGCGCAGCGCCTGCAGGAACGTCAGGGCCGCGGCCGCGAGATCTGCAGCGACGGCGTCGTTCACCGCGCTGGTCGGCAAGCCGTCCCGGGCGGTGACCCGATAGGCGCCGATAAGTTGCCGCTGGCCCGCCCTGTTGGATGCCGGCCAGACTTCCACCCGCCAGAGACCGGCGCTATCGGCCGTGAAGTAGATCTCCGAATCGAGGCCGTGACCGCCGTCGTCATCTATCTGGACCAGGTTGCCGTCGGGGCCGAAGAGCTGAGCGAATACGTCAACCCCTGTGTCGCCATCGACGAGCACAAACACCTGCTGGCCAACCTCCGCCTGGAACTCGAACACGTCCACGTCACCTGGCGTGTTCAAGCGACCGTCGGCGCTGGTTCCGACGGCAATGATCGCGTTGTCGTCGTCCTCGCCGATGGTCAGCGTCTGCACCTGAATAATGAAGTCGCCGCGGCTGTTGGAGTCGAACGGCTGGACGCGAATGAACTGCAGACCTTCAATCGGCACCTGGGCGATCAGCAGGGAGTCGCGATTGGTCGTAGAAAGATCGTCGTTCACGCCGACTTCGACGCCGTCAGGGTCGAGCAGCGTGACCACGGGGTCCATTCCGCTCTTGCCGTCGACATAGATGCGGAGCCAGGCGCCAGTGGCAGCCTGGAAGCGAAACTGACGTTCCGTTTCGTCCGGGCCGATCGATGAGGCAAACCGTTCGCCCTCGATGAGCGTGTCCCGGCTTGGATCGCTGACCACATCCTGCGTCTGCTCCTGCTGCGCTTCAGGTTGCTCCGCTGTCGATTCTTGTTGAGCTTGCGCCTGCGGCTGAGTCGTCTGTTGTTGCGCAGCGGGCTGTTCTTGCTGCACCGGTTCGGCCTGGGCTTGTTGGGCCGCGTCGATCGGCTCGGCTGGCTGTTCCGCCGCGGGCTGTGCAGCGGCGGCGTCTTGCTCCGTCTGCGCTTGCTGGCCCTCGGCGGCGTCCGGCGCGTCGTCGCTGCAAGCTGCGACAAACAGGGATGCCAAGACCAGTCCCAGGGAGAATGCGAGGATGGCGCGAGGCGCGCGCTGACGAATTCTGCGCATAGTCGATACCAATCCCGACCACCTCATACCCACTATAGGAGCATATTCTGCTATCGGAAGTGTGGTTTCGTTGTTGATTGAATGGGGTTTCACAGGGCGGATATAATCGGATCAGCGTGCTCTGGGAACGCAGAGGAGAGCCTCGTGGCTTACGAGATTGTTGAGACCTGTATTGGCTGTACGGCCTGCACCAACCGTTGCCCGACCAACGCGATCTGGGGCGAACGCAACGCGATCCACTACATCGACCCTGCCCTCTGCATCGACTGCGGCGCCTGCGGCGCGGTATGCCCGGTCGAGTGCATTCTCGATGAAGATGGCGACATCTGCCGCAAATTTGCCAAGAAGGAGTGGCCCAAGGCCGAGGTCGATGCCGACAAGTGCATCGGCTCGGGCTGCGAAATCTGCATCAACGTCTGCCCCTTCGACGCCCTCGAACTCGACTTCACTGAGTCCGCTTCCGATTTCTTCGGCCAGGCCGTGGTGATCGAGAAGAACTGCACCGGCTGCCGCCTCTGCGAGCAATCCTGTGGTTGGGACGCCGTGCACATCTTCCCGCGACGGCCAATGCTGAAGAAGCTGCACTACCCGGACGACAAGCCAACGCCAGGTCAAGAGAAGTTCCTCCGCAGCCGGGCGTAGCGCGCACCGGACGGACAGTTTCGCACGGCGATCTGCAGCTCAAACACATTCGTCATACCCGCGTTTGACGCGTGTATCTCGCGGCCACCAGTTCCGACGTGTGTGCCGAGCACATCGAGATTGCCGCCGCAAGCGCGGAAATGACGACGCTGCGGGTCGCTACCTCTTTGATGTGAATAGGGCGCTAGCGGTGGATCTCTTCGAGGAATGAACGATCGATAGCCGCATCGACATCGATCTCGTTCTCGAGCGCTCCGTACTCCAGCAAAACCTGGGTCAGCGCGCGGAACTGCTGCTGAGTGAACCAGCCCACTCCATTGGCCCGGGTCAGGTCGCTGAGCGCGTTCTCGATCTCAGTATCGAGGATGAAGCGCTCGTGGATGAGGTCGGGCGGCGGGTCGTCGGCCAGGAACTTCTCGGTGGATTCAATCGCGGCGGCGGGATCATTGACGGCGAACTCGAACGCGCGGACGGTGGCTCGCAAGAAGCGCGCGAGTTTCTCGCGGTTCGTCTCGTCCTCGAGGAACTCCTCCGTCACGAGGTAGACAACGCCGAGCGTGGGCACGCCGTAGTCGGCGGCCTCGAACACCGTGATTTCCTGGTTCAGGTTGCGAGTCAGCGTGTCGGGCTCGTTGGAGAGGAAGACCGGGTACACCTCGACCTGCTGTTCAACCAGGACGACAGGGTTGAAGCCAACGTCGATCATGTTCATGTCCTCGGTCGTAAGGTCATGAGCGGCGAGCATGGCGTGGAACTCGGACTGCACGATGCCCTTGAAGCCAACGTTGCGACCGGCGAAGTCGGCCGGCGACTCGATGCCGGACGAGTCGAGTACGGCATAACCAAAGTCACCGCGCTGACCGAACAGCATCACCGCAACATAGGGCGCGCCTGAGTTGGCTCGGACCTGCAGCATTTCCGAGGCGGGCAGGGTTGTGATGTCAATCTCGCCGGCGAGGATTAGGCTCTTGTGAGCTGCGGTGAAGCCGGCGTGCTGGATGTTGACCTCGAGGCCTTCGTCGGCGAAGAAACCCTGATCTTCGGCGACGTAGACGGCGACGAAGGGTAGGTTGGCCTGGGGAACGAAGCCGCCCATGTACGTCATCGAGAGCAGGTCGTCGGAATCGTCGCCCGAACAGGCAACACCAAGTCCGGCCGCGAGCAAGGCGACGGCGGCGATCAAGAACAGGAGCGGCTTGCGAATGGATATGTCGATCTTGGGCATAGGTCTCGGCTCTCTGGCTGGTCGGTTGCCGGACATATCTTCTGGCCGGGCCGGCTAGCCGGTGCCGCCTCCACGGGGTTGCCATGGCGATAGCGACCGTTACCCAGCTTATGGATGGACGCAAGGTCGGGCAAGTTGACTCAGGCCAGGGCGAGTCAGGACTCGGAGTCCAGTCGCTTCAGATCGGAAATCACCGAAGATTTGAACCACCAGCCATCAACGGCGTCACGACGAAACTCGGCGATCAATCGGTGCTCGTTGCGCACCTTGAGGTCGGTGCCGAGGTCAACGTCGTCGCCTTCAAGTTCGAGCACAAGGCCGTCGTTGGAGAACTTGATCACGACGGCGTCGGCTTGCTGCGCCTCTTGCTGTCGAGGCAGGCGGTAGTCTGTGTTCTCGGCGTCATCCGGGGACGAATCGGGTGTTGTCATTCTTGGCTCCAGTGGCTGAGCTTACGAGGCGGTCACGGGTTGGTCGAGACGCCAGGAAAAGAGGCGTTCGGCGACGACCACGGCTGTAGATAGCGTGACGCCAAGCACTGTCAGCATCAACACAGCGGCGAAGACCTGCTCCAGCCGCAGATTGTTCTGCTCGATCCATATGACCGCGCCAAGTCCGCCCTGCCCGGACAGGAAAAACTCCGCGACCACCGCTCCGATCAGCGAGAGCGTGACTGAGATTTTGAGCGAAGCGAACAGGTACGGCACCGCCGCCGGCAACCGCAGGTGGCGAAAGATCTCCCAGGTCGAGGCGTCGACCGAGCGGAAGAAGTCGTACATGCGCGGGTCGACATCGCGGAATCCGGCAATCGCGTTGATCAGCACAGGGAAGTATGTGATCAGCGCGGCGATCGCAATCTTCGGGTTCCAGCCGTGTCCGAGCCAGATGATGAACAAGGGAATCAGTGCGACAACGGGTGTCACCTTGACCATGATCGCGATCGGCAGAACGGCGCGTTCGAGAATGTTGGAGTGCGCAACGCCGGCGGCGAGCAGCGTCGCAGCGGCCGTGCCGATCGCCAGTCCGCCCAGCGAAACGGCAAGCGTTCTCAGCCCTTCATTGAAGTACCGACCAAAGTCGATGAAGAAGTTCTCGATCACTGCTGTCGGTCGGGGCATCAACCAGATGGACACGTCCCCAATGCGGACCCAGAGCTCGACGGCGACCGCGAGCAGCACGAGGGCAACCAGCGGTGGCAGGACCCAACCGAGCGCGGGCCGAAGATCGAAGCCCGACAGGGCAGGGCGACGCGCTTCAGGTGCGTCAAAGGCGTCCAGATCGCGGATCGGTTCTGAGATCATGTCGGTTGTCAGGCCGCGTCGAGCGGAACGGCGGGAGTGGTTGGCGAACGAAGGGCCGCGCGGACGATCGCTGTGTCGTTGATGAATCGGTCCGAGTGCTCGTGTTCCGGACGCCTCGGACGTGGAGCGCTAACCGGGATATCGGCGATGATGCGTCCCGGCCTCGGCGACATCACCAGCACGCGATCGGCGATTGCGACTGCCTCGGGCACGGAGTGCGTGACGAAGATGGCGGAGCGAGGCGGTTCGGTTGGGTCATGTGAGATGCCCCAGAGCCGCTGCAACTCGTAGCGCATCTGCTCCCGCGTGATTTCGTCCAGCGCGGCGAACGGTTCGTCGAGCAGCAGTAGCGGAGGGTCGATGGCAAGCGCTCGTGCAAGCGCCACCCGCTGCTGCATACCTCCCGAGAGCTCGGCCGGACGGTAGCGCTCGAATCCTCGCAGGCCGACGATCTCAATCAGCTCGTCGACCTCGCCGGAAGAGTGAGTCTCCCTGGGATTGAGCTGAAGCCCCAGGCGCACGTTGTCTTTGACACTGCGCCAGGCAAGCAGAGCCGGCTCCTGGAACACGAGGCCCAGCCGCTTGTGTCGCTGCGCATTCTCGGGCGAGTTGCCAAAGACCAGGACCTCACCGCTTGACGGGGCGGTCAGCCCGCCAATGACTCTGAGCAACGATGTCTTGCCGCAGCCGGACGGCCCGACCAGCGCGGTGAATTCGCCGGCGCGAATCGTCAGCGTGGTCGGGTCTATCGCGTCAAGCGGCTTGCCCTCCTTGGTCTCGTAGGTCAATCGCACGTCCGTCAGGCGCACGGCCGGCTCGGCATCCGGCTCGATCGGGTGCTTGATCACCAGCGGTGTGTTGGATGGCGGTGCGGTGCTGATACTGGACACGTGATCTGAGGAGCCTGACGGGGTTGGGCGCTAGCCTTGGTATCGTGCGTGCGGCGCGAGCCGCTTCCAGTTTAGGCGTAGATCAGGAGTGCGCATGGCGACGATAGGTTTCATTGGCGGCACGGGCCCGGAAGGCTTGGGACTGGCGATGCGCCTCGCCCTTGCGGGTGAGCGAGTGTTGATCGGGTCGCGTCGCATCGAACGCGCCGAAGATGCTGCGCAGACAATCCGCGACGCCGTCGCTGAGGTGGGCGCCAGCGCCGATGCGGGCGGTGGTGTGAACCGCGATGTGGTTGAGCAGTCCGACGTGGTGATCGTGGTGGTTCCGTTCGACGGCCACGAGGCGACGCTGAACGATCTCCGCGATGCGATTGGCGGCAAGATTGTGATCGACGCCGCCGTACCGCTGACGATGGAGAATCGGGTGCCAGGAATCGAGGATGTGCCGCAGGGCTCGGCGACAGAGCAGGCGCAGGCGCTGCTACCGGAGGCGAGAGTCGTGGGCGCGTTCCACAACTTGAGCGCGCGCAAGCTGCAGAAACTCTCCGATCCGATGGAGGGCGATGTTCTGATCACCGGCGACGACGAAGAGGCCAAGCAGCAGGTGGTCGACCTGGTTGGCAAGATGCCTGATCTGCGGGCGATTGACGCCGGACCGCTGTCGATGTCCAAGTTCGTCGAAGACCTGACCGCGCTGATCATCGGGATGAACATGCGCTACAAGACGCAGGCGGCCGTGCGCATGGTGGGGATCGACTGATGGCGCCGCCATCCGAGTACCGAGTCTTCGCCGTAGGCGGGATCCCCGAGGTCGTCGAGGGGGACGACCTGGCCGAGCTGATTCACGTCGCGTTGCATGCTCAAGAGACCCCGCTTGAACCTGGCGACGTGCTGATCGTCACGCAGAAGATCGTCTCCAAGGCGGAGGGGCGTGTCATTCGTCTCGACGAGGTAACTGCTGGTGAGTTCGCGGAAGATTGGGCGGCCGATTGGGAGAGAGACCCACGCGCGGTCGAACTCGTTCTCCGCGAATCCAAGCGAATCGTTCGCATGGCCCGGGGCCTGATCCTCTCCGAGACGCGTCACGGCTGGGTCTGCGCCAATGCCGGCGTTGATCAGTCGAACGTTGGCGGCGGAATGGCCGTCGCGTTGCTGCCAGTTGATTCCTCGGCTTCGGCCGCGGCGATCCGCAGCGGACTCGTCGCGCGCGGCCAGGTCGACGTGCCGGTGATCGTGACTGATACGTTCGGTCGACCGTGGCGCAATGGTCTGACCAACGTCGCCATTGGCGTGAGCGGGATGAACCCGATTCGCTCGTACATTGGCGAGGTCGACGAAGAAGGCTATGACTTGCGGGTGACCGAGATGGCAATTGTGGACGAGCTTGCCTCAGCCGCCGAACCGGTAATGAACAAGCTCGACAAGGTGCCGGTCGCCGTCGTGCGCGGCCTCAACGTTCCCATCGAGGAGTTCGATCACTCCCCGCTGGTTCGGCCGGCGGAGATGGATCTCTTTCGCTAGGACGCGCCCATGGCAGCCGCATTCAGTATTGAGGCCGACTTCGATTGTTCCTTGGACCACTTGTGGGCATTTGTGTCACACGTTCCCAACCAGGATCACTGGGTTTTCGGCATGTCCGACTCCGAGGTTGTTGGCGGCGGCGATATCGGCGTCGGCTCGGAGATCGTTGGCACCTCGACGGAGCAGAACAAGGCATTGCGGATCACGATGACCGTCAGGGAATTCGACCCGCCTTCGCGAATCTCCTGGGCGAACACCGACGGACACACGCCCTTCGTCACGGTGATCACTTGCTCCGGCGACGAGTCCAGGTCGCGGATGCACTACCACGTCACGCTCTATCCGACTGCGTTCCTGATGAGAGTCGTCATGGGTCCACTGCGCCCTCTGGGAACCATCATCGCCAACAGGATGCTCCGACAGGAGATTGTCCACTTGCGCCGAGCCCTGGGAGTACCAGCCTGATGGTCAACCTGAGCGCAACCGCGCAGATCACAATCGAACGCGATCCCGCCGATGTCTGGGCCTACGTGTCCGATGTGAGAAACCAGGACCACTGGGTCGACGGCATGTCCGACAGCGAAGTGCCGGGCGACGGTCCAATCGGTGCGGGCACGGAGATTCGGGGGACCTACTCCTTCGAAGGTCGTTCGACGCCATTGACGCTGAAGATCACTGAGTTCAACGAAGGTCGCAGCCTGGGGATTGAATCGTCCGACGGGCCATTCCCGATGACCGGATTGTTGACGCTGCAGCGCTCGGACTCAGGCACAATCGTGACCAACGCCATGACCGCCGGCAGCGATCACATCGTGACCTCAATCATGTTCACGCTGTTGCGCCCGCTGTCAAAGATGATGTTCAGGCGCCAACTGCGCAAAGAGCTTGGCCAGCTCAAGGAGATCCTCGAAGGCGACTAGAAGCGTCCCGCCACCTCGCTACCGTCATTCCCGCGCCCACCCCCGTCATTCCCGCCTACGCGGGAATGACGAGAGAAGTGTGGGCGGGAATGCGGGCTGAGGAATGCTTGGCCGTCACGGGAGGAAGGTCTACGGACCCTGCTCGTCCATGAAGGCGAACCGGAAGTCCTCGAACAGGGCGGCGGCGTCCAGCGCGGCCTCCAGGGTCTGCTCGTGCGCCGAGAGGAACGCGTCTCGGTCGTTGTCCTGCAGCGCGGCGAACTGCGCGTTGTAGCCGCTGTGCAGGAAGGCGACTGCCCTGAGATAGCGTTGGTGCCAGTCCTCGGCGTGCTCGGGGGGCTGTAAATCGAACAGCGCATCGCGGAAGCGCTCGCTGGTCGGCAAGCCCTGTCGCAGGTTTTCGCGATGCACTCGACAGCCGACGTTCTCCGCGACGCAGGACTCCGCTGTGTCAATGCCAATCACGGTCTGAATCTCTACGGTCGCTCTCGAAACGAGATTGCAGAGTTGGTCGAAGTAACTGCCGACCGGGTAGTCGCAGGACTCAGAGACGCGGAATCCGGCCGGCGCCGGATCGCCTTCAAAGATGTCCAACTCGCGCAGCAGGAAGAGCGCGGCAATGAAGCCGATGATCATGCCGACGATGGGGATCAGCAGCGAGGATCTGCCTCGCGCGCCGCGGCTGGACGATCGGCCGCTAGAGGACATCGCTCAAGAAGTCCCGCACCGCTACGGTGAACGCGTCGGGCTGGTCGCCGGCGACGGAGTGTCCTGCGTCGGGAATCGTCACGAGCTGCACGACCGGGACCTTGCTAGCGAACTCTTCGGCCTGTTCGCGCTTGAGCACGGGGCTCTTCTCTCCGTGCAGGAGCAGGGTCGGCACTGAGAGCGCGCTGGCCGTCTCCCAGATGCCGTCGCGTCCGTCGGCAACGCCGCGGAAATCGGCCTCGCGGAAGCGCTCGTCGAACATTTTCGCCATCTTGCCTTCGGGCGTCTCGCGCAACGAGACTTCGAGCCGCTTGCGAATGCCCTCCTTGGAACGGAAGGGGTAGTACTGGTGGGTCATCTCGACCCATGCGTCGAGCGTGTCCATTTCGTACGGCCCCTGGACGAACTGCCGCACCTGCTGAACGCCGTCGACGCTGACGCCGGGTCCCACATCGATCAGGACCAGCGCGCGTAGCAGGTCGGGATGGCGGGCGGCGAAGGTCATCGCGTTCATCCCGCCCATCGAGTGTCCGAGAACGATCGGTCGTTCGAGTTCGAGCGCTTCGATGAACCCGCGGATGTCGTCGGCCATGTGATCGCGCGAGTAGTCGGACAGTTCGGCGGCGCGATCCGAGTGTCCGTGACCGCGCTGATCGAGCGCGTACCAGTGCAAGCGATCGGAGAGCGCCGGCGCGACTTCGTCGAAGGAGTGGCAGTTGAGCGCGAACCCGTGCAGGGCCACGGCGCCGACCGCCGCTTCGCCGCCGTGATCGAGGTAGTGCAGGTCAAGTCCGTTCACCTTGGCGGTCAGGTCGGATGTCATGGGAAGCCTCGCTCGACTCACTTGAGGGCAATCGATCGCTATAGAAGCGATTGCTCGCCTTAGACTACGCGCGCCATGCGAGAACGCGAAACGCCGCTGCGCTACGCCGTTGATGAACGGCCGCCGTTCGCGATTGCAGCCGGACTCGGGCTGCAGAATGCGCTCTTCGTGATCTCTGGCGCGATCTTCCTGCCCATCCTGATGCGCTCGCTGGGCATTGTGACCTTCGATCAGGCCGCGTTCCTCGTCTCGGCGACGCTGCTCACGGCCGGACTCTCCACTGCAGTGCAGGCGATTCGACTGGGCCGCGTCGGCTCGGGATACATGCTGTTCATGGGAACTTCGGGTGCGTTCTTCGCGGCAACGATGGACGCAATCGAACTGGCCGGAATCGGCTTCGTCGCCGCCCTGGCGCTGATCGCCGCGCCGACCGAGTGGTTGATCGCCCACTTCTTCCGCGTGCTGCGGACCATCTTCACGCCGACCGTCGGCGGGGTCGTGGTGATGTCGGTGGCCGTGCTGGTTGTTCCTATCGCCCTCGATCAGTGGCAGGGCACGTTCGTCGAGGGCAGAGAAGGATCGTCCGAGTTCTTGCTGATCGGCGCGGTGGCAGCGCTGGTGATGATTGCGATGATCGTCTGGGCGCCCGCGCGCTACCGGCTGTGGTCGCCGATTCTTGGTCTGGCGGCCGGTTCGTTGACTGCGCTGGCCACGGGCGACTGGCACTTCACTCAGACGAGCGAAGCCGCGATCGTGGGCTTCCCAATCGGCGAGTGGGAGACTCCCACCTTTCCCCTCACGGGCGAGGCGTTCGCCGTGTTGGGCGCGTTCGTGATCGCAACGCTGGCGGGTACGTTTGAGACAGTGGGCGACGCCATCGCAGTGCAGAAGGTGTCCCAGCGAAGCTTCCGGCGCGTTGACTTCGAGTCGGTGCGCGGCGCGCTCAACGCCGACGCGGTCGGCAACGCCCTGGCCGGGATCATGTGTACCACCCCGAACACGACTTACTCGTCGCCAACGGGCATGATCCCGGTGATCGGCGTGGGCTCCCGCTGGGTCGCGCTCTATGGCGCTGGACTGATGATCGTGATGGCCTTCTTTCCGGTAGTGACCGGTTTCGTCCTGGACCTGCCGCTGGCAGCAATCGGGGCCGTGACCTTCGTGACCATGCTGCTGCTATTCGTGATGGGGCTGCAGCTCGCGGTATCGGGCGGGATCAACGGCCGCACGACGCTGATCATCGGGGTCGCGTTCTGGGGCGGCTTCGCGGCGCAAAATGGGCTGTTTTTCATGGACAAGATCCCCGACGCGCTGGAGCCGATCGCAGGCAACTCGATCTCGGCGTCCTCGGTGCTGGCGGTCACGCTCACGGCCTTGTTCCGGCTGGCCCCGCGCAAGCGTTTCCGCTGGCGCGGACGCGCGGACGCGGAGGAGCTGCCGGAGGTCCTCAAGTTCGCTCAGGAGTCGGCCGAGTCGATGCGTTTGCCCGTGCGCGCCGCCAACCAGCTCGAGCTGTGCCTGGAGGAGGTCTTCACGCATCTATCGACGCAGGGCGAGCCGGATCGGACTCTGCGGATCGAGCTGTCGCCGGACGACAGCATTGTCGACGTGATGGTCACAGACCGCTCGGAGTCGCGCGATGTGGAGATGCCGAACCTGCCGCCGGATCTGGTCCAGGCGGAGAGCGAGGAACTGCGCGATCTTGGGCTGGTGCTTTTGAACGAGATTGCCTCCCACGTGACCCACACGACAATCTCGGACTGGCAATACATCAGTTTCGAGATACCGAAGTCGTCGGAGCTCGCGCCGCCGCCGGCGACGGTCGACATCTGATCCGGGTTGTGCGGGCGGATATGAACTGGTTGGCCCTCTCGGACGATGATCTGCTGGCGCAGTGCAGGTTCGAGCGCTTTCGCGTCTCCGGTCCCGGCGGACAGCACCGCAACAAGACCGACTCCGCCGTGCGCCTCACGCACGAGCCGACGGGCGTCGTCGGATTCGCCTCCGAGCGTCGGTCGCAACACCAGAATCGCTCGGCGGCCCTGGCTCGGCTGCGCCGCGGGGTCGCGCTTGAAGTCCGCCGCGACGTCGCGCTAGAGATGTACCACCCGCCGACAGCGTTGCAGCGGGTGTTGCCGCGCTCCGTCGAAGCCGAGATTGCGCGCAAGGACCGGGTCGGACCGAAACATCGTGAGTTCTGGACCGGGGTAGGGCCGTTGCTTGACTTGTTCAACGCAGTCGAAGGATCAACGGCCGACTGCGCCTCGCGGCTCGGTTGCTCGTCCAACCAGTTGACGAAGCTGTTCGCGTCGGAGCCGCACCTGTGGGCCGCAGCGAACGCCATCCGCCAACGTCACGGACTCAGTCCACTTCGACGTGCTCAGGGTCGATGATTGCCTCGGCCTCGATCTCGATCATCATCTCCGGATCGACCAGGCCGCTGACCTCGACCATCGTGGAAGTCGGCGGCGCGCCGCCGAAGGCGGACCGCAAGTGCTCGGCTGTCGCCTCGTACTGGCTGATGTCGGTGATGTAGATGCGGACGCGAGCGACATGCGCGAGCGAACCGCCGAGGTCCTCGAGCGCTGCGTTGATGATTGCAAGGCAGCGAGCGGTCTGAGGGCCGACGCCGCCAGGCGTCACACTGCCGTCAGGTTCGACGGCCGCTGTCCCGCTGACGTGGACCACGTCTCCTACGCGTAGGGCGCGGCAGTATGCGAACCGGTCCTCGAACTGCTTGTTTGAGTGCGCGCGTTGTCGATTGCTCATGGTCGTTGCTCCTCAGTCTGTAACAGGGCTTGCGCAGCCGCGTGGCCGCTACGCACGGCGGACTCCATCGTCGCTGGCCAAGCGGTGGCGGTCCATGCGCCGGCCAGGACGAGATTGGTGATCGGCGTGTTCGGCCCGACCCGGTGGGCATTCATTCCCGGCTTGGCGCGGAAGGTTGCCTCCGCTTCCTTGACCACGCGGGCTGCGAGCAGTGCAGCGCCCTCGGTCCTGCGAAGGGACCTCCTCAGTGCCCGCTCGACGCGCTCGACAATCAGCTGCTGCGGCAGATCGACAATCTCGTGCGCGCCGCTGAGCGAGACGGAGATCCAATGCGGCGGTGTCGGCCAGCCATGAATCTGCGAGCGGTTGAAGACGAACTGCGCGTCGGGGTCGAGCACGGCGACGAAGTCGCGCTGCATGACCGCGCGATCCCATTGCATGTGCACGTTGACGATCGGGCTGACCTCGTGCTGCGCCAGCCGCCAGAATGGCTCGCGCCTGCGCCAGCCATTCGGAATCAACTTGAACGCTGGATCGGGGGGGAGTGCGAGCACAGCCGCTTCGACCTCCAGTGTGCCGTCCTGGCCGTAGCGAACCGCTCTGACCCGATTCTCCCGCGTGACGAGGCCTCGGACCGATTGGCCGGTCTCAATCCGCGCGCCGCGCTCGCACAACCGCTGCAGCGCCGTGTCGGCGACCTCACCCAGGCCTCGGATGAACAGTCCGATGTTGGCGTCGTCGCGATCCTGGCTGAATCCCTGTTGGAACACGAAGATCGCCTGCGCGGCGGACACGTCTTCGCTGCGATCGTTGCAGGTCGGCAGCACGATCAGGTCCCAGAACCGATCGATAGCGCGCTCCGACTGCTGATGCGAGCGCAACCAATCGGCGAACGACTGCCGGTCGAGCGCCATGCGCTCGAACACGGTCATCTGGCGAATCGCCTGCAGAGCGAGGCCGAGCCGGAGTTTCTCGCTGAGGCCGAGGTGCTCGAAAGCGAGCAGCGACGGCGCCAGGTGCAGCGGGGCGGGCAAGCGGTCGAGCCCCAGGCGAGCGAGCGCACCCGATGGTCGTCCGGACAACGCACTGACCCGCCGGCCGGTCGATTCGGGATCGATCACGGCGACATCGAGGTGCGGCTGGTAGCGGACGATGTCGGCACAGCCGATGCGCTCGATCAGTGCCTGGAATGCCGTGCAACAGCGCATCGTGATGTGCTGTCCGTTGTCGAGCACGACATCGTGGTTCGGGTCGGTGAAGGAGTAGGCCTTACCGCCCAGAAAAGGACGCCGTTCGAAGAGCGCCACTCTGCGGCCCGCGTCGGCGAGATCCAGGGCGGCGGTCAGGCCGGCCAGACCCGCGCCGATCACGGCAGTCGGGGCGTCGGGGTGAAAGTCGCTGGGCACGCGATTAGCGTACGCGAGCAAGGTTGGGCAACGAGCCCAGCAGCCAGAGTTCGAGCAGTCGCAAGACCCGTCCGGCGCGCGACGGGGAGACGCGCTGACTGAAGACGTCGTACTCGCGCGCGACGATCGCGTCGAGGATCATCCGGTAGACGCCCTGCAGCCCGTTGCAGCAGGCCCGGCTGCGCGGTCCGCTGAGCAAGGGGATGAGCCGGTCGCCCTCGTTGTACAGCGCGTAGGCGCGCTGGGCATAGTCGGCCATCAGTTGCCGGAACGGCTCGGTGTAGGCGCCGCTGAGGATGTCCTGCTCGGAGACGCCGTGGCGCGCCAGGTCTTCCTGGGCGAGGTAGATGCGGCCGCGCTCGGCGTCTTCCTTGACATCGCGCATGATGTTGGTGATCTGCAGAGCCTTGCCCATCGCGATCGCCGACTTTGTCGCGAGCTGAGTCTGAGTCCGGTCGTAGCCGAAGATGCAGATGCAGATCAGGCCGATCACTGACGCCGCTCGGTAGCAGTACTGCTCCAACTCGTCGTACGTCTGGTAACGCGTGACGGTCAGGTCGTGCTCCATGCCGAGCACCAGCTCGTCGAAGTGCTCGCGGGGAATGTCGAAGCGGCTGACGGCATCGCCGAGGCCGGTCGCAAGCCAGGCGGGCTCGGCTGCGCCGCCGTCGTAGACGGCGCTGAGCAGTCCCTGCGCCTGGGCGAGGGCGGCCGCGCGCTCCTCCTGTGTCCCGGCGTCGTCGACTGCATCGTCGACTGTGCCGGCGTAGGCGTAGGCGGCATAGATCGCGCGCCGCTTGTGAGCGGGCAGCGCGGAGAAGGCGATGTAGAAGTTGGTCGCGCGTCGGCGGGTGAAGGCCTGGCACTCTTGGTAGGCGTCGCCGACCTGGGGATCGAGTCGTCGCAACATGATGGCGTCAGGCTAGTTTGAGTTGCAGGGCTGCGCGCGCGGCCAGCCAGGCTCGTGTGAGCTTGCCGACACGAGGGCGTCGCGCCAGCGTGTCGTAGTCTTGCCGTTCGATTGCCTTGAGCACGGCGCGGCCGCCATCTGTGAAGAGCCGCAGATCGATGGCCAGGTCGGATGGGACTTCCTCGATCAGGCGCTCGCCCTTGCGGAAGTAGGCCTCGGCGCGGTCGACCTGGAAGCGCATCATCGTGCGATAGGCATCGGGACAGCGACCGCTGCGGATGCCCTCTTCAATGTCCTCCTCCGAGAGTCCGAAGCCGCGCAACTCCTCCAGCGGGAGATAGAGGCGGTCTTCGTCCAGGTAGTCGCGGCGAACGTCTTGCCAGTGATTTGCTATCTGCAGCGCCGTACACGTCGCGTCGGAGAGATCGACTCGGTAGCGACCTTCATCCGTCTCGGTGTCGATATCCCAGAGCTGCAGGACCATCTCGCCGACGGGGTTGGCCGATAGGTCGCAGTAGACGAGCAGGTCCTGAAAGGTCTCGTAGCGATTCTTACGCTGGTCAAGGCGATTAGCCTCAATCAGCCGACGAAACGGCTCGGGGCGAAGCGGTTTCCGTGTGGCAGTGTGCTGTAGGGCCACGTTGATCGGGTGTTGCGGCTGCGAGCCGCCGAAGGCGAGTTCGAGATCCGCCTGCCACTTGTCCAGGCGCTCAAGCCGTTCTTCGGGCACCGCATCGGGATCGTCGCCGATGTTGTCCGTGAAGCGACAGAAGGCGTAGACCGCGAACATCGGCGCGCGAAGCTCGCGCGGCAGGAACCAACTGACGACGGTGAAGTTCTCGCCGTGTCGACGCGTATACCTCCGACACCAGGCGAGGGCGTCTGCGTCGTCGCCTGCGAAGGCGGTCTCGGCGCTGGAGGTCGTCATCGGCAAGCGAGGCTAGTCGTTCTCGAGGTCGGCCGGGTCGAGGATGCGGAACCCAACCCCCAGCTTCACCTGGAACCAGCCAATCTCGCCGTTCTGGATCGGTCCGCGGATTTCCCGCACCTCGAACCAGTCAAGATTGCGCAGTGTCTCTCCTGCTCGGGAGACAGCGTTGCGAATTGCCTGGTCAACCCCATCCGGCGAAGAGCCGACCAGTTCGATGATCTTGTACGTGTGGTCTCGATGTTCCGCCATGCTGCCCTCCGATATCCAGGTGTGGCTTATCCGGCTCCAAGTTCGTGGTCGAGGATTTCGTAGCAGGCCCAGCAAAGCTGTTTACCCTGCATCGGAATCAGAGTCAGCACCGGCTGCCCGCACTCCTCGCATAGCAACCGCTGCTTGGTGTCGAAGCGCATAACGACCAGGTCGTGCAACTCGCCGTCGGCCGATGCCACGTGCCGCGTCAGCACGGCGTCTTCGACGAATCCCAGCCGCTCGAAGATCTTGCGCGCGCCCACCTGATCAGGCGTCATCTGGGCGATGATCTTGGCCACGTCGTCCGACAGCGCGCTCTCAAACGCGAGTCCCAGCAGCACGTGACCCAGGCCGACTCTGCGTGCAGACACATCGACCATCACGCGAATCTCTGCCACGTGACGAGTCCAGCGCAAGCGTCCCCGCTCAATCGTCGTGTAACCGATGATCTGTGAATTCTCTTCTGCGACAACTGAGCGGATGCGTCCGGCTTCCGTCTCGTGAATCCAGTCGCCGATATCGGCAACGTTGGTGATGTCGCGTTCCTGGAAGAGCAGGTCCTCGTTCGGCTGGCGCTGACCAAACTCCAGCAGCGCGTTGCCGTCGTCGGCGGCGAGGTGGCGCAGGCGAATCTTCCGGTCGCCGCGGCGCAGGTCGCGAGGCAGTTGATGCATCTCAATGTCGGCGCCGGCGCTTTGCCCGCTGCTTGGTGTCGTGGTCATGCTGCCCCCTCTCCGCACGCGAAAAACTCTGGATGGGATGTCATGGTAACTGTTCCCAAGCGGGAACCCTGCGCAATCGCCGGATTATGGAGTCCTATTGCGGCTCGATTGCCCGCTTGTATCTTCCCAGTGCCATCAGGGGGAAGTAGTGACGATAAAGGTGGTAGTTGATCATGAAGTCGGATGGGAATCCGGTTCCCGTGAACTGTGGTTCGTCCCAGGTTCCGTCCTCTCGCTGGCGCTCCGTCAGGTACTGAACGCCTCTCGCAACCGACTCGTGCTCTGCCTCGCCCGCCGCGATCAAGCCGAGCAGGGCCCATGCGGTCTGCGACGGCGTCGACGGGCCCAGGCCGCGAAGCGACGGATCCGCGTAGGTGTCGCAGGACTCGCCCCAGCCACCGTCCTCGAGCTGGTGGCGGAACAGCCACTCGACGGCCTTGCGCACCGACGGCGCTGACACTGGCTCGTTCAGCGCGGCGAGCGCCGGCAAGGCTGCTCCCAGCCCGTAGATGTAGTTGACTCCCCAGCGACCCCACCACGAGCCGTCCGGCTCCTGCAGGTTGTACAGAAAGCGCAGGCCTCGACTGGCCGGCGGGTACTGGCCGCTGTAGCCCAGTTGACCGATGTACTCGAGCGCGTGCGCGGTGACATCGGCTGTGGGCGGGTCGAGCAGTTCACCGAAGTCGGCGAAGGGAATCTCAGCGAGGAAGGTCTTCTGGTTATCCACATCGAATGCGCCCCAGCCGCCGTTCGAAGACTGCATCGAGAGCATCCAGTGCAGGCCACGGTCGAGCGCGAGTTGTCGCTCCGACTCCAGGCCAGGCAGCGGAATGCGCTCCAGCGCCATCAGCACGACGGCCGTGTCGTCGACATCCGGATAGACGTCATTGTCAAACTCGAATGCCCAGCCGCCCGGCGGCGTGTCGGGATTCTTCACCTGCCAGTCGCCGCCCGACAGCACTTGTTCGCGCAGCATCCAGCGAGCGGATCGTTGCAGCGCGGGATGCTGTGGATCGACCCCGGCGTCGAGCAGGCCGACGGTCGCCAGGCAGGTGTCCCAGACGGGAGATTGGCAGCTCTCGGTCCAGACCTGTTGGTCGTTGGAGCCGCCTCGCTTCCAGGTGAAGCGGTCGAAACCGGCCAGGGCGCGTCGGATGACGGGGTGATCGAGTGAGTAGCCCATCGCGCGCAGGGCGAGGATTGCGTACACCCAGGGGGGCTGGATTCCGCCCCAGCACCCGTCCGCCTCCTGGCGATCAAGCAGCCAGCGTTCCGAGTAGGCCAGCGCCCGATGCTCGAACGGTCGGATGCGGTTGCGATCAAGAAACCGAAGCAAGGAGTCGACGACATAAAATGCGGATTGGGCCGAGAAGGGATTGGTTGGCGGCCGGACTGCGAACTTGCGTCGATCCGATGAACGAACCCAGAGTTCCGGAACCCCCGCGCCGGCCGGCAGGACGGCAGTTGGGCGAAGCGCCATGATCACCGTGATCCCGACGATCGTCGCCCGCGCCCAGCTGGCGAACTCATAGAGATTGATCGGCGACCACGAGGGCAGCAGGTTGATCCAGGGCGGCATCGCGGGGAGCCGATCCCAGTCGAATTCGCCGAACATGGCCAACCAGATCTTGGTGAACACCCGTGCGCTGGCAATGCCGCCCTGTTCGAGAATCCACTCCCGAGCTTGGGTCATGTGCGCCGAGTCCGGATCGTCGCCCGCGAGTTTGAGCGCGAAGTACGCCTCTACCGAGGTTGAGACATCGCCGGGTCCATCGAGGTACTGCGCCCAGAACCCCTCAGGTCGCTGTTGCGCTCGCAAGTAATGCGCGATTCCGTCCCATTGCTTGCGGTCGCCGATGCCCAGGTGGTGGGTCAGCAGCAGATACTCCGCCGTGATCGACGCATTCGACTCCAGCTCACCCCACCAGAATCCTGCCGGATCCTGCCGATCGATCAACCAGTCGGTCGCCCGTTCGACGGACCTCGTGAGCGCGGTACCAGCGATGGAGACTCTTGAAGTCGTCATGCCGCAACGCTAGCGGTCGCGTTCCAACGTGAATAACGCCAGTGCTTCAAGGTCGGCGGCGGCTTCCGCTCTCGGCTGACAGGCCGCGAGTTCGCTGCGGAACGCGTCATACTCTTCCCGGGCGGCGCGTTCGGTTGCCGCGTCGGCGCCGACTTCACCGAGCAGGTTGTGCACCCAGTCGACATCAGGATCGGGCATGTCCGCTCCTTCGGCGCCCGGTCCATATTTCTCCTTCAACTCCCGCCGCGCGTCGGAAGGAGCGTGGCTCAGGGCATAGAGGATCGGAAACGACTTCTTGCGTCGACGGATATCGGCATCGGTCGGTTTGCCCAGCGCATCCGGATCCGCCCAGATGCCTAGCCAGTCGTCGCGCATCTGGAAGCAGCGTCCCAGGCGGCGTCCGGCCCGGTCCAGTGCGTCCGCCTGTGCCGGCGAGGCCCCAGCCAGTGTCGCGCCGATTGCCAGCGAAACGCCCATCATGGCGCCCGTCTTGCGCTCGACCATTGCAAGGTATTCCTCGACTTCGACATCGAGCCGCTGCTCGAACGTCAAGTCCAGGTACTGTCCTTCGATCATCAGCATCGTCGCCTGATTCAGGCGTCGGATTGCTTCGAGCACCAACTCTGCAGACGCGCCATGGATCAACGCGCGTCGCAGCGCGGCGTCGGCCAACTCGCGCATCAGGTCGCCCGTGTTGATCGCCTGCGCCACGCCCCAGATCTTCCAGACCGTCGGCCGCCCTCGACGCTCGATATCGCCGTCTTGCACATCGTCGTGGACAAGCGAGAAGTTGTGCACGAGCTCGACAGCGGCGGCTCCCGCCGTGGAGCGTCGGAGCGCCTGCGGATCGTCGTTGATTGCTTCAGCGCCGATCATCGTTAGCGCGGCGCGGGCTCCCTTGCCCGAGGCGTCCGCCGGCTCGCCCGCTTTATCGAGCCAGCCGAGCGCGTAGCGCCCCATGTCGTAGATCGGCAACGTGACTGCTGGAAACGCCGCCTGCATTTCCGCCTGTACTGCCTGGTGATGGCGGGTCAGCGCCGCGGGCGTTGATGTCACGGCGCCCTCCCTTCGTTCAGTCTGCCAACGCAGTCCCGGCAACGACCGTAGACAGCCCAGTGGTCGGGATGGGCGTCAAAACCGAAGTCCTGTCTCACCTGCTCAGCGAAGATCGAGAGCAGGTCGTGGGGGAGTTCGCTCATCGAGCCGCAAGACGTGCAGACCAGGTGGTGGTGCGGTCTCTCCGACCGCCACGAGTATGTGCGTTCGCCTCCCCCGAGATCGGTCTGCGAAACGAGTCCCAGGTCTCGGAGTTGCGTCAGGGTCCGATAGACGGTGGAAGCGTTCAGTTCTTCATACTCACCCCGCGCGCGCTCATGGACATCAGCAGCCGTGATGTGCCGGTCGGCGTGCCGCAGAGCCTTGAGCACGGCAAGCCGCTGGCGGGTCACGCGGAGATCGTTCCTGCGCAAGAGACGTTCCGACTCGATAGAACATGCCATGAGTGCTCAGTCTGTTGCGGTCTCGCGGTTTGGCGGGAAGAAGGCAATGCTACCTGCCGATACGCGTCGCGGAGACTCGGAGCCATCGGTCGGCACCAGATAGCAGCCGTTCTGCGGACCGAAACCACGGCGACCCGAACCACCGTTGCCGAGCGCCAACCCGGCGAACGTGATCCAGCGTCCGCAGGGACTGACAATCTGATGCGAATGGGCGAACTGGTCATAGAAGTTCAGCATCGTGGCAAACTCGGCCGAGGGCTGGAACCGAGCCAGCCTCATACTGCCGGCGTACTCGCCGTTGCGGTCGAGGTCGTACCGAGTCAACCCAATCATCGTGCTTGACGGCTGAGGTTCGAACGCAAACAGAGACCGACCGTCGGGCGCCCAGAAGACGCCGTTCATGGATCGATCGACGACCGGCACTTGTCCGCCGGTCTCCGGGTCCAGGATTGTGAGTTGGCGGCCTTCGGATTCGCCTGGTCCAAGCGTGAGCACGGCAAGGCGCTCATCGCTGGCGGATACGACAAAGGACGCGGGTCCGGTCAACTCCATCAGGTCTTCGTGCTCGCCCGGCGCAGCGGCCTCGGATCGCTTGGCCCGAACGAGGATCGCGCCACCTCCAGGTCGAGGCTTGGCAAAGTAGACATGCGAACCGTCGGACGACCACGCGGGCGAGCGGAAGCTGGGACGAACCCTCTGAATCTGAAGCGGTCCGTCGGAGCCGGCCGACAGATCGAACAGAACCAACTGCGCTGCTCTGTGGACGAGGATCGCTCGGCCATCGGGAGCCCATGAGAAGTACATCGGCGCGCCATCCACGAGCCGCCGCGGGCCGCCGTGGCCGCTCGCGGCTAGCAGATTGATGGCCAGGCCGCTGCCGACGTTGCCGACAACAGCAAGCGCGCGAGCTGACGGCGCCCAGTTGACGTAGTGAGCAAGTCCTGGGGCGATCATCTGGCGACCGTCAAGCGGATTGCGGAAGATGACCTCGGCCGGACCCTCGCTCAGCGGCACTCGCCAGAGTTCAAGTTTCGGATCGTCTCGACGCTGCGAAGAAGCGGAGACCGTGATCTGCTCGCCGTTTGGCGACCATGACGGCCACATGAACACCATGCCCTGGGTTCGCATGTCGAGTCGAGTCTCGACCAGCGCATCCCACTGATCTGCCTGTGAAGAGATCTGCGCAACCTTCAGCGAAGCGTCTTCCGAGATGATCGCGAGCGTCGTGGCAGTCATGGCACTCACTGCGACGCCTCGTCGGCTGAACGAGATCGGATCGCCTCTACGCCGGACTGCTGTTCCTCGTACCGTGCAAGGTCAAACAGAACCGACGAGGCACGATTGAGGTAGCGAATCGTGTCCCCATTCACGGGATGTCCATGTCCGCGCAGACGGACGGTCTCGCGTTCGGCTCGACGAATGGTCGTACGGGCCAGATCGAGTGCGGCCGATCCGGGCGAGCCGCCCGGCAGGACGAACTCGTTTGGTGGAGGCGCAAGCTGCTCAAGTTCCTCAGCCCACGATTCCAGTTCGGCCACGTGCTCGCTACGAGTAGCGAAGTCGTCAGGAATCGTCTTGTCCGGAGAGACTGCCAGCTCGGCCATGATCAGATAGAGCCGCCGCTGGATGTTGACCGCGATTTCACGAGTACGGGGATCGGTCGAGAGCGCTCGACCCAGCCCCAGCGCGGACGACGCTTCGTCGATCGCGCCGTATGCCTCGGGTTGGGGATGGTCCTTGGCAATGCGACCTCCGCCCCACAATGTTGTGGAGCCGTCGTCTCCCGAGCGCGTGTAGTGGGGCATGCAGAGATTGTATCCGCGAGCCGTGGCTCCTCAATCGGCCCGTTGTATCAGTCGAGCGCGGCTGCCGGTTGCAGTTCGGTCCAGGTGCCCAGCAGTTCTGGTGTGGTACTGATGCCAAGGACTATGCGACCCTTCTTGCGTGGCCATCGATCGTCGACATAACCAAGAAACATAAACACAGGCTCGCCATGGGCATCAAGCAGTCGCCAGATCCGGTCGGGCGCGTTCGGATCCAGCAGCTCCGAGCCGGCCTCATCGGGCGTGGCGATGATCCGGCCCTGGTCAACACCGCACCCGGCTGGAGCGAAACCGGTCCATTCAGCATCGCTCAGGCCGGTCACCGTGGTCCATTCCTCTGATCCGGCCCTCAACTGTACCTGGAGCTCGCAATGTTCAATCTGGCGGGACATGATTGGCCTCCGAGCCTACGGCCGATTGCAGACCTATTGCGGTACTTCCGCAGCGGATTCGAGATTCTGGGCGACGACCTGGAACGCCTCGAACGCCTTCTGATCGAAGAGCACGAAACGGACCATGCGCACGCTGTTGTCGGCGCCGGAACGCTGGTAGCACACGGTCAGCATGATTTCAGCGGCCTGCGTGTAGTCGAAGCCTCCGACGCCGGTGCCCAGTGCAGGAAACGCCACCGACGACAAGCCCAGTTCCTCCGCCCGCTTGAGCGCGTTGTCGGTTGAGGCGCGAATTTTGTCGGCCGACGTGTGCAGGTCCTGGCCCATCGCTGCTGCGTGAATCACGTGCTTGCAAGACAGGTGCCCTGCGCCGGTGACAACCGCTTCGCCCACCTCAATCGGACCCTGACGGATCGCCTCGTCCTCGATCTCACGACCACCGGCGCGGACAATCGCTCCAGCCGTGCCCGCGCCCATCCAGAGATGGTTGTTGGCGGCGTTGACGATCGCGTCGACTTCTTGCTTGGTGATGTCGCCCTGGACGACTTCGATCTGGGTGTCGGTCATGTGCGACGCCTTAGTACATCATTCCCGTTCCCACTTCCCCCTCAGCGCTGGGAGGAGAAGCCGGGCCAATCCCACTTCCCCCTCGGCGCAGGGAGGAGAAGCCGGGCCAATCCCACTTCCCCCTCGGCGCAGGGAGGAGAAGCCGGGCCAATCCCACTTCCCCCTCGGCGCAGGGAGGAGAAGCCGGGTCAATCCCCTCCCCCCGCGAAGCGGGGGGAGATGCCGCAGGCAGAGGGGGGTTCTGCCAGCAGATGTTCCTAGGCTACTCCTACTTGATCGCCAGGCCGTTCGGTGGACTACCGGTGCCGCCGGTCACATTGAGCGGGGCGGCGGCGAAGAAGGCCTCGTAGACTCCGTCCTCGGCACAATCCTCGGCCAGCGCGTCAAGCGTGAACATCTCGCCGATCGCCATGCCGAAGCGCCCGATAATCCAGTGATGGAGGAAGCCGTCCGGGTCGGCGAAGTTTGGCGGCGGCCAGGACTCGAGCGCGGGATTGTCGGAGCAGACCGCGGCGGGGTGGTGGTCGAAGATGTAGGCAGCCATCTCCTCCGAACAGCCCAGCCCGGGAAAGGCGAGGTTGGGCATCTGCGACAACGACTGTCGTTTCATCATGTCGGTCTGCTCGTACCAACCGATCCAGCCGATGCGGATCAGCAGCACGTCGCCGTCCTGCAGTTCGACGCCTTGCGCCGCGCGGCAGGCTTCCAGCTCGTCCGCCGTGATCGGCCGGTACTCGTCCATCGGCAGCGGCTGACCCTGCGACTCGAACCAGCGGCCCACATCGAGCAGCACGCAACGTCCTGCGATTCCACGCTTGGCCCAGTGCTCGATGCCGAGCTTTGGCGCATCACGGTTCTCCAACAGCCACTCGTTGGTCACTCCGCCCCAGAACCCGTGCTCGAAGTCGCCGACGTGCGTGAGCGCGTCCCACTGCGACGACTGCTGCGTGTAGAAGTTGTCCAGCACGTCGTCGCCGTGGTGCCCGAAGCCCGCCCGCCGCATCACGGTGTGCCGCACTGCCCCGCGGTTGTAGAGCGGCGGCGAGGGCTGCGACTGGTCCCAGTTCATCGGGAACATCTTGCCCGTGCGAATCAGCGACGCCGCCTGGACGATCTTGTCCGGCGTCTGCAGGTTGAACATCCCCACCTGGTCGTCGTCGCCGAACAGCCCCCAGGCCGTCTTTGCGGGATTCCCGGCTTTGTACGGGAGCTGGTCGTAGGTCGGAAGGGTGTCGGGAATGTCGGCCATCTCAGTTCCAGGTTCAACTAGCGATTTTCCGCGCAGTCTAGGGCCTGCCAACAACAGGCGATGTGCTCCAAGAGCTCCCGTCATCGCCGCGCTTGCCGCAGCATGCCCCGGACTTGATCGGGGGCGATCTCTATGTGTCCACCAACGGCGTCAGTGCAAGTAGCGGCGAGATTCCCGCGGCACGCGCGGGTATGACGGGAGTGGATCGGCAATGATCTGTTTCGAGCAGACCTTCCACTTAGTTGATCAATCCCGGGTACAGGATCTGCTTGATTTGGCCGCGGAAGTTGAATGTGCCGGAGGGCATGAACTGGGTCAGGAAGATGACGATCATCTCCTCGGCCGGATCGATCCAGAAGATCGTGCTGGCCGCGCCGCCCCAGTAGTACTCGCCGATGGAGCCGACGTTCTGGGTGCGGGGGATGTCGACGATCATGGCGAAGCCGAGGCCGAATCCGACCCCGTCGTTGGCCGTCTCCGAGAATGTGCCCAGCGCGCGCTGCGAGAGGTCCTCACCGTCGGGCAGATGATTCATCGTCATCAGCTCGATCGTCTTCGGACCCAACAGGCGCGCTCCGTCTAGCTCGCCGCCATTGAGCAGCATCCGGCAGAAGCGGTGGTAGTCCTGCGCCGTCGAGACGAGGCCGCCGCCGCCGGAGAAGAACGTCTGCGGCTCGGCGTAGTTGCTGGTCGCCGGATCGTCGAGCAGGCGGAGCTGCCGGTCGGGACCGCGTTCGTAGTTGGCGGCGAAGCGGTCGATCTTCTCGGGCGGCACATCGAACGCGGTGTCCTCCATGCCCAGTGGTTCGAAGACGTGCTCTTGCAAGTACTCGTCGAAGCGCTGTCCCGAGATCGTCTGCACGAGGTAGCCGCAGACGTCAGTGGAGACGCCGTAGTTCCAGTTGTCGCCGGGCGAGAACTTGAGCGGCATCTCCGCCAGCCGGTCGATCATCGACTGCAGGTCGCGGCCCTTCATCGTGCCGGCCTGGTAGACGTCGGCGCGGTTGTAGGCCTGCTCCAGCGCGCCTTCCATGAACCCATACGTCAGGCCGCTCTGGTGTGAGAGCACGTCGCGCATCGACATCGGACGCGCAAGCGGGCAGGTCTCCGTGACCGGCCCATTGGGATCGGACATGGCCTGCAGGTCCCGCCACTGCGGGATGAATCGGCTGACCGGATCGGTGAGCTGGAACATGCCCCGCTCGTGCAGTTGCATCAGCGCCACCGACGTGATCGGCTTGGTCATCGAGTAGAAGCGGAAGATCGTGTCCGTCGCCATCGGCTTGGCCCGCTCGCGATCCATCTGCCCCATCGCCGACAGGTGCGCGATCTCGCCGCGCCGCGAGATCAGCGTCAGGCATCCGGCGATCTTTTCCGGCTGGACGTAGCGTTCCAGCAGGTGCCGGTCGAGCCGAGCCAGCGCATCAATCGAGATCCCGGTGTTCCCTGCGGTCGCGGTCATGTGGTCGCCTGTTCTTCTAGCTGGATTTCCCCGAGACTAATCGAGCGGGCGTTCTGAGGGGCAGGCCACAGAGCGCATATCGGGATGGCTGCGCTGACGCAACACGGCGTCTCTTGGGCGTACGTTTGAGGCAAGCTGGCTTGCGTGACGAGCAAGGCAGGGTCGAGAGGAGATCGCGATGAGGCAGATACGACGACTGCTGAACTGGCTCTGGACCACGAGACGAGGCCGCATCGTCCTGGCCGGCATGATCGCCGCCGCAATCCCGCTGTTGCTGCTCGTCGGTTGGCTGATCCGG
This sequence comes from Dehalococcoidia bacterium, assembly GCA_965211635.1. GTDB lineage: Bacteria > Chloroflexota > Dehalococcoidia > Bin125 > Bin125 > Bin125. Next base: position 1,928,977 of record OZ242948.1, on the reverse strand, counting down.
CCGCTGTTCTTCGACACCGTGGTCGACGAAGCCTTCCCCCTGTCGGCCGACGCCGAAATCCCCGAAGTGCTATCCGAGGACGAGGCCACGGTGATGATGTCGGCCGCTTCCAAGCTCGAAATCGAAGTCGAGGAGGCGATGCCCGAGGCGATGCAGGCAGCCGGCGTCGTCGAACTCAAGACTGGCGGCTTCGTCGACGGCGACGCCTTCCATCGGGGCGAGGGCAAGGCCACGATCTACCAACTCGAGGACGGCTCTCACGTCCTGCGCTTTGAGGACTTCCGAGTCACCAACGGTCCGGCCTTGTTCGTGCTCGTCAGTCCGCACCCCGATCCTCAGGGCCGCGGCGACATCGCCGACGCCGGCTACGTCGAATTGGCCCGCCTCAAGGGCAACGTCGGCAACCAGAACTACGTTCTCCCCGCCGACCTCGACCCCGACGACATCAACTCCGTGATCATCTACTGCAAGCCGTTCCGAGTCGTCTTCAGCACCGCCGCCCTCAACCCCTGATCCCCTCTCCCCCCGCGCTGGCGGGAGGAGATGCCGAAGGCAGAGGGGGGCTCCGACCGGAACGCGCTGCGCGTGTGTACGGGGTAGCCTGCGCCGAAAGACTGGTGGACTGATTGGAGCAGTGACATGGCTGCGATTATCGAGACCGAATCGGGACGCATTCACGGATCCTCGGAGGATGGTCTCAGCGTCTATCGAGGCGTTCCCTTTGCCGCCCCGCCCGTAGGCGATCTGCGCTTCCGCGTCGCGCGGCCACATCCGGGTTGGGACGACGTGCTCAACTGCGAGTCGTTCCGTCCGATGGCGCCGCAGATTCCCAACGAGGCGCTGGACGCGATGATCGGGGCGGCGCCTCAGGAGCAGTCGGAGGACTGCCTCTTCCTCAACATCTGGACGCCGGGCACGGACGATGCGGCACGGCCGGTGATGGTCTGGATTCACGGCGGCGCGTTCACGATCGGGTCGGGCAGCGAGGGACTCTACAACGGCGCGATGCTGGCCGAGCGCGGCGATGTCGTCGTGGTCACGATCAACTATCGCCTGGGCGCGCTCGGATTCCTCCACCTGCCGGCCCTGGACGAATCGAACTTCGGTATGCGCGACCAGGTGGCGGCGCTGCGCTGGGTCCGCGATCACATCGCGCGCTTCGGCGGCGACCCCTCCAACATCACGATCTTCGGCGAATCGGCGGGCGGCATGTCGGTCGCCTCGCTGATGGGTTCGCCGGAGGCGACGGGCCTGTTCCACAAGGCGATCCCGCAGTCGGGCGCAGGCCATCACGGGATCGAAGACGTGCAGGCGGTTGAGCACGGGCGCATGTTCTGCGAGCTGCTGGGCATCGACGCGGGCGACGCCGCGGCGCTGCAAGCGGCGTCAGTCGAGGACATCATTGCGGCCCAGGCCAAGCTTGAGGAGCGAATGCTCTACGTCGCCATGGAGGGGGGCAAGCAGCCGGAGATGCCTTTCCGACCGGTTATTGACGGTGAGTTCCTGAGCTCGATGCCGATCGATGCCGTGCGCGCGGGCCAGGCCGCCGGGGTCGCAGCGCTGATCGGCTGCCTCGACGAGGAGAGCAAGCTGTTCGCGGCCATGGTCCCGACCGAGCCGCCGAACGAGGAGGACGCAATCGCGGTGATGGACGGGTTGCACGGCGACGGACGACACCTCTACGACATCTACCGCGCCGCCCGCGAGGCGCGCGGCGAGCCAATCACTCCGTACGAGATTCAGACCGCCGCCTCCGGCGACGAGCTGTTCCGGGTGCCCGCACAACGGCTGCTCGACGCCCAGGCGCAGCACAACGAGCAGACCTGGAGCTACCTGTTCGACTGGAAGTCGCCGATGATGGACGGCGCGCTCGGCTCTTGCCACGCACTCGACATTCCATTCGTCTTCGGCACACACACGATAGCCTCGGAGTTCGCCGGCGAGGGCGTCGCCGCCAACGCGCTGGCCGAGCTGACCATGGACATCTGGCTCGCCTTCGCCCGCACCGGCAATCCCGCCACCGACAATCTTCCCTGGCCGTCGTGGGACCCGGAGACGAGACAGACCATCGTGCTGGGCGAGTCCGCCCGAGTCGAAGAGGACTATCGGGGCGAAGAGGTCGCCGCCTGGGATGGCGTGCTCTAGCACCACAGAAGCTCCCCCTGAGGGGAGCTTCTGTGCAACGACTGAAGGTGTCGCTGATAGGTTGGGCTCTAGCGCGGGTGTCAGTTATGAGTTGCCCCGCGCTAGGGCGAGCCAGGCGACGCTATGACCTCCGCCTGTCTCGCCTGCCCTGGCTGCCTGAGCCAGTCGGCGTGCCGTCATGTCAGGCTTCCATGCACAGAGTAGCAACTGACACGGCGAGGCGAGAAGCGATGCCTCCCAGTCCTTTCTCCCCCCGCGAAGCGGGGGGAGATGCCGAAAGCCTGCCCCCGCGAAGGCGGGGGGCAGAGGGGGGCTCCGCCCTACGCAATGATCCCTCGCTCCCGCAGGTCTGCAATATCCCCATCGCCGTAGCCTGCGCTCGCCACGATTTTCTCGGTGTCCCGACCCAGCGGCGGCGACGATCCCTGCGGCGCGGTCGGCGTGGCGCTCATCTTGAACAGCGGACCGACCTGCCGTTGCGGACCGGCGAGGTCGTGGTTGAGATCGACGACCATGCCGTTTGCGACGACTTGCGGCTCCTCGGCCAGTTCCTCGGCGAAGTTGATCGGGCCGCTGGGCACGCCGCACTCGTCGAATCGCTTGAGCCAGTGCTCGGTGTCGAGTGAGCGGACGTGCGCCTCGATCTCGCGCACTCGCCGTGTCGCCTCGGCGTACTGCTCGGGATCGGTCGGGTCCAGTTCGGGGTCGGCGAAACCGAGAAAGTCGGTCTCCAGCGCCTCACGCACCTTGGCCCAGAGCGAGGCCGAGAGCGCCCCGATGGCGACCGCGCCGTCGCGGGTCTCGTAGCAGCGGTAGTAGATGTTCAGCGCGCCCTGGACGCCGCGGTCCTTGTATGCCTCCTGGATCTGCGCGTAGGGCGCGCCCGCCTCGCGGAGTTGGTTGACCTGCGCCATCTTGGCTTGGGGCAGTTCGTCGGCGACGGGGAGCTGCATCACGCTGCTGCCCTGCATCGCCAGGGCCGTATTCAGCAGGGTCGTCTCGACCATCTGACCTTCTCCGGTGTTCTGACGGTGGAACAGCGCCGCGCAGACGCTGAGCGCGATCACGATGCCGGTGCCGTAGTCGGCGACCGCCGCCGAGACCGGGACCGGCGCCGTCCCGTTGTCGTCGAGCTTGCCGTCCGACGCCATCAGCCCCGAGACCGCCTGGGCGATGATGTCGTAGCCCGGTCGTTGGGCCCACGGACCCTGTCGGCCGAAGGCGGTGTTGTCGACGTAGATCAGATCGGGCCTGATCGCTCTGAGGGTGTCATAGTCGATGCCAAGCCGCGCGGCGACGTCGGGTCGGTAGTTGATGACGACCACATCGATCTCTGGGATCAGCCTGTGGATGATCGCCTGCGCTTCAGGCTCTCTGAGCGCCAAGACCAGTGAGCGCTTGCCGCGATTGAGCGACTGGAACCACTTCGACTCGTCGGGCATGAACTGCGAAAACTGTCGCCACGCCTCGCCCTCGGGCGGCTCGACCTTGATCACGTCGGCGCCCATGTCGGCCAGGTTCTGGCAGCCGAACGGCCCGGCGATAATTTGCGAGAACTCCAACACGCGGATGCCGCTCAGCGGCCCGCGATGCGGTGAGCCGTCGTGGGTGGTCGTCATGGTCGTTTACCCTTCAAGCGCGTGCGCACGAGCGAACGCTGAAGCGCGCGAATGCAATGCAGGCAGTATCCGCCATGACCGGACTACGCGTGACCCTGATGACGGCGCTCACGGCGCTCACGGCGCTCGCCGCGCTGTGGGGCGTCGCGTGCAGCGATGAGATTCCATCGCAGGCCGATGGTCCGGTGACGGCCGCGCCTCCGCTCGGCACGCTGTTCCAGGAGTCGGCCGAAGCTGCCGGCCTGATGTACGTCCAGTTCGAGGCGCAAGAGCCCGGCAACTGCCTGTTCGACAACATCTCGCGAGCGACCGAGGAGGAGCGTCACCAGACGCTGTGCGACGCGGAGCGGATGACCGGCGGCGCGGCGGCAGGCGACTTCGACGGCGACGGCGCCATCGACCTGATCGTGACGCGGTTGGACGGGCACGATCTGCTGTTTCGCAATCGCGGCGACGGACAGTTCGAGGAGGTGTCGGAAGCTGCGGGCTTGAGCCGCTGGGAACTGGCTACCAACGGAGCGGCCTGGGGCGACATCGACAACGACGGCGACCTGGATCTGTTTGTCACCACCATCGGCGATACCCGGCACTACCTGTTTGTCAACGATGGCGGCGTGTTCTCGGAAGAGGGTGTTGAACGGGGCGCCGCAGTCGACACCGGCGACCGGCGGATCGGCTTCTCGGCCACGTTTGGCGACTACGACCTGGACGGCTACCTCGATCTCCATGTGACCGAGTGGCGGCCGTCGCAGCTTGTCGGCGAGGCAGTGGCGGGCGTGCGCCTGCTGCGCAATCTCGGCGCGGAGCGTCCGGGGCACTTCGAGGACGTGACCGAGGCGGCGGGCGTCGGTATGGAACAGGTCGTGTCGCAGACGCAGAACGAGCTGACTGAAGGCACGTTTGCATTTGGCTCGACCTTCGTCGATCTCGATGGCGACGGCTGGCCAGACCTCGCGGTCGCCTCCGACTTCGGCACCAGCCGGCTGTTCTGGAACAACGGCGACGGCACATTCAGCGACGGTACGCTCGACGCGCGGGTCGGCACGGCGCAGAACGCGATGGGAACGACGTTCGGCGACTATGATGCCGACGGCGACCTCGACTGGTTCGTGACTTCGGTCTTCTCATTCCGGACGGGCAGCCCAGGCTCCGGGGAGCAGGGTCTGCGCGACGGCAACCGGTTGTTCCGCAACGACGGCGGTCGGCGCTTCACCGACGCGACGGATCAGGCCGGCGTGCGCAACGGATCGTGGGGCTGGGGCGCGGCGTTCTTCGACGCCGACAACGACGGCGACCTCGATCTGACGATGACCAACGGCATGGAGATGATGCCCGGCTTCGACGCCGACGCCACCCGTTACTGGGAAAACGACGGCTCGGGCCGCTTCCGCAGCCGCAGTACGGATGTGGGACTCGATGACATCGAGGACGGCAAGGGACTGCTCGTCTTCGATGCGGACAACGACGGTGATCTGGATGTGTTCGTGGTCAACAACGCCTCTGAGCCGCTGTTCTACCGCAATCAATCCGCGGGCGCGGGGAGCTGGCTGCGGGTGTCGCTCGCCGGCGTGACCACCAACAGGCAGGGTCTGGGAGCGAAAGTGTCTGTGTTCGCCGACGGGTTGCCGGAGCAGATTCGCGAGGCGGGCGTGTCGACGCACTTCCTCGGTCAGAGCGAAGACGCGATGCACTTCGGCCTGGCCGAGTCGGTGTCAGCGGACATCGTGATCCGCTGGCCGGCAAGCGGACTGGTGACGACGCTGAACGATGTGCCGGCCGACTCCTGGATTCTGGTGACCGAGGGCGAGGCGGGCTACGAGGTAGTCACCCCTCGGAGTTAAGCTCCCCGACCAGGTGCATAAGGCGTTCCAGGTTGGCGATGCGGTCGTTGACCGTGTCGCCGGCGATGCCGGCGCGGATCGTGTTGACGCCGGCGTCGCGGTAGACGCGCAGCCGTTCGAGCACGTCGGTGTCGTTGCCGATCATGTTGACCTTGAGCGCGAGCTCAACCGGCACGCGCTCGCGGGCGAGGTCGCGTTCGCCGGAAATCCAGAGCCGTTGGACTTCCTTGGCGGCGTCGGCCCAGCCCTGACGGCAGAAGGCGTCGTTGTAGAAGTTGGTCTTGGCAGAGCCCATCGCGCCGAGCGTGAAGGCGATGCCGCGCGCATGACGTGCGGCGGCCTCTTCCACGTCGTCGGTGAACTCAATGCCCACAGCGGCCTCGAGATCGATGTCGTCGAGGCTGCGGCCGGCGGACTCTGCGCCGACGCGGATGTCGTCGAAGAAGACGTCGGCGGTCTCGGGGATGAAGGAGGTGCCGAGCCAGCCGTCGGCGACTTCGCCGCACATGCGCAGGCTGTTGGGTCCGAGCGAGGCGAAGTAGACGCCGGGCGGTTCGGTCGGCGGAGCGCCGGAGCGGAGCGCCTTGCCTTCGCCGCCGGGCAGGGGCAGCGTGTAGTGGCGACCGTTGTAGACGAGCCGCTCGCCGCTGCAGACCATACGCACGATCTCGGCCGTCTCCTTGAGCCGCGAGACGGCGCCGGCGAAAGGAACGCCATGCCAGCCCTCGACCACCTGTGGACCGGAGGTGCCGAGTCCGAGCATGAAGCGACCGCCCGACATTGACTGCAGCGTCATCGCTGTCATGCCGACCAGCGCAGGAGACCGCGTGCCGCCCTGGATGATCCCGGTGCCGAGCTTGATCGTCTCCGTCTTGCCGGCCAGGTAGGCGAGCGGTGTGATCCCGTCGTGGCCCCAGGCCTCGGCCGACCAGAAGGAGTAGACGCCCAGCCGCTCCGCCTCCTGTGCGTAGCGCACGGCCGAGTCCCAGTCGTGAATCCCGTCGCGGTGCATACCGATGGCTACTCTCAACACGCACTTCCTTTCAGGAGCCCCCCTCTGCCTTCGGCATCTCCCCCCAGAGGGGGGAGAGGGGAGATAGGACTTCGGCATCTCCCCCGGGAGGGGGGAGAGGGGGTTAAGAGGGGAAGCCCTCGGTTTCTTTGATCTCGTTGACCTGGTTGACGTGGTCGAGGTCGTGGACGCGCTGGAACATGAACCAGGCGCGGCCGTGCAGTTCGCCGAAGAAGGGATGCGGCCGAGTGGGTTCGAACGCGGGCGGTTCGGGCAGGCCATCGATCACATTGCCGAACTCTCGCGAGTCGATCAGCAGGTCGCGGACCAACTGCGGGAAGGGCCGGTCGGCGGGCCGCTGGGCCGGATCGATCGCGCCGATCTCCTGCGGCGTCAGCGACGGGTCCTTGCCCAGCGAGAGCTGGGCGACGAGGTCGGCGCAGCGCTTCGAGCCGTCGAGCACGTGCTGGGCGACCTCCTCGATGCTCCAGTGGTCCGGTCCGGGTTTCCAGGCCGCCTGCTCGGGCGTGACTCGGTTGAGCGTGTTGAGGAAGTCGATGCGGGCGTCGACGACGCGGGGCCAGAGCTCGATCCAGGTGTACTTCTCGCCCTGCGCGAGCAGGTAGCTGGAGACACGCTGGATTTCGTCGTCGTGGATTGGTCGTTGTGGCATCAGGCCACTCCTCAAACTGTTCGTCATACCCGCGCTTGCCGCGGGTATCTCGCCGCCATCGAGACGTCCATGCTCCATTCAGCGAGATTGCCGAAGCAAGTTCGGCAATGACGGCGCTGGGTTACCGCCCCTGAAACTCCGGGTCGCGCTTTTCCATGAAGGCGCGGACGCCTTCCTTGAAGTCGTCGGACTGGAAGAGGGGGAGGAGCTGGAGGTAGATGTGGTCGACGGCGGCCTCGAAGGGCTCGTCCATGCCGAGCCGCATCATGCGCTTGGTCGCCTGGACGGAGAGTGGGGCGTTGGCGGCGATCTCGTCGGCCAGTTCGAGCGCGCGGGTCATCAGGTCGTCGTGGGAGACTACTTCGTTGACCAGGCCGACGTCGAGCGATTCCTGAGCGTCGAGCACGCGACCGCGGAAGGCGACCTCGGCGGCGCGGGCCCAGCCGAGCAGTCGGGGCAGGATCCAGGTGCCGCCGGACTCGGGCAGCACGCCGCGGCGGGCGAAGACGGCGCCCATCTTGGCACGGTCGGAAGCGATGCGGATGTCTGCGAGCAGCGCCATGTCCATGCCGTAGCCCGCAGCCGCGCCGTTGAGCGCGCAGATAACGGGCTTGTCCATCCTCTGCAGCACGACCGGGGGAGCATCGCGCAGGTCGAAGAGGTTGTAGCCGGGCCGACCCTCGCCGGCCGACATGCGCTGCTGCTGGTCGACAAGGTCGAGGCCGGAGCAGAAGCCGCGGCCGGCGCCGGTCAGGACGATGACGCGAATGTCCGGCTCGCGCTGGCAGGCGATGAGCTGGGCCGAGAGCGCTTCCAGCATCTCGCCGGAGATCGCGTTAAGCCGTTCTGGTCGGTTGAGGGTGATGACGGCGACGTGTCCGCGCTCCTCGTAGAGCAGCGTCTCGGTCATCGGCGGGGCAAGGGTAGTCATTGGGCCTCCTGTCGTTGTGTCGTCCTGAGTGTATAGGCGAGGACGGAGCCCACCTCAGTCACTCCGTGACCTCTCCCCCCGCCGGAGGCGGGGGGAGATGGGAAGCGCCAGGAGTGGCTGTGCTGGAGGGATCGAGATTCCCGCGGCAAGCGCGGGAATGACGGGGTTGGGTGGATCGGTTGTCTCAGGTTGCGGCGGCGATGGGCTCTGAGGCCGTCGGGTTGGCGGTGGTGAAGGTGTAGTCGTCGTCCTGGTAGTCGACCACGATGCTATGGCCCTCGGGGAACTCGTCGCTGATCAGAAGCTTGCTGAGCGGGTTCTCGATGCGACGCTGTACGAGCCGGCGCAGCGGGCGAGCGCCGAATGCGGGGTCGTAGCCGTCCCTGGCGAGCTGTCGACGAGCAGCCTCGCTGAAGTTGATGTCACGGCCCAGATCCAAGAGTCGCTCGCGCTCCTCATTCACGATCAGATCGACGATTTGCAGCAGTTCGACCTCGCTGAGCGGGTCGAAGCAGACGATCTCATCGACGCGATTGAGGAACTCGGGCCGGAAGAAGTCCTTGAGCGCTCGCTCGCAGTCTCTGGCTCGTTCGTCATGGGAGCCGGCGAAGCCGAGGCGGGTGTCCATCCTGGCGGTGGTGCCGAGGTTGCTGGTCATGATCACGATCGTGTTGCGGAAGTCGACCGTGCGTCCCTGTCCGTCGGTGATGCGGCCGTCGTCGAGCACCTGGAGGAGCAGGTTGAAGACGTCAGGGTGGGCCTTCTCGATCTCGTCGAGCAGCACGACTCGGAATGGCCTCCGCCGGACCAACTCGGTCAGGCCGCCGCCGTCGTCGTAACCGACGTAGCCGGGAGGCGCGCCGACGATCCGGCTGACCGTGTGGCGCTCCTGGTACTCGGACATGTCGAGGCGGACCAGCGCGTCCTCGCTGTCGAAGAGATACTCGGCCAGCGCCTTGGCCAGCTCGGTCTTGCCCACGCCAGTCGGTCCGACGAAGATGAACGAGCCGATCGGGCGGGTGGGGTCCTTGAGCCCGGCGCGGGCGCGGCGGATGGCGTCGGAGACAACGCTGACCGCGTCAGCCTGACCAATCACGCGGTCGTGCAGCTCCTCTTCGATTCGTAGCAGACGCACGTCGTCGTCGGCGAGCATGCGGCTGACCGGAATGCCGGTCATCTCGCCGATCAGTTCGGCGATGTCGCGTTGGTCAACAGTGTCCTTCAGGGTGTGTACGGAGTCCCATTCGTCGCGGTTGGCCTGAGCTTCGTCCTGGATGGCGAGCAGCTCCTGCTTGACTCGCGCGGCGGTCTCGTAGTCCTCACGCTGGGCAGCGGCTTCCTGCTCGACCTTGAGTTCGTCAACACGGTGCTGCAGCTCGACCACTCGCGCAGGAGGCGACTGGTTGGCGATCACGATGCGCGAGGATGCCTCGTCGATGAGGTCGATCGCCTTGTCGGGCAGGCGGCGCTCGGTGAGGTAGCGCTGCGAGAGTTGGACAGCGGATTCGATCGCGTCCGCGCCAATTTTGACGCCGTGGTGCGCCTCGTAGCGCGGCTTGAGCGCCGTGAGGATGGCGACCGCGTCCTCGGTTGAGGGTTCGTCGAGGTAGACCGGGGCGAATCGTCGCTCGAGCGCGGAGTCCTTCTCGATGTGCTTGCGGTACTCGTCCAGCGTGGTCGCGCCGACCACACGCAGCTCGCCGCGGGCGAGGGCCGGCTTGAGCATGTTGGCGGCGTCGATCGCGCCTTCGGCGGCGCCGGCGCCGACGACGGTGTGCAGTTCGTCGATGAAGAGGATGACCTGGCCCTCGGACTCCTTGACCTCCTCGATCACGGACTTGAGGCGTTCCTCGAACTCGCCGCGGAACTTTGCGCCGGCGAGCAGCATGCCCATGTCGAGGGCCATCAGGCGTCGATCGCGCAGGTTGTCGGGCACATCGTCGGCGGCCATGCGCTGGGCCAGGGCTTCGGCGATGGCGGTCTTGCCGACTCCGGCCTCGCCGATGATCACCGGATTGTTCTTGGTCCGGCGGTTGAGGATTTGGAGGACGCGGCGGATCTCGACGTCGCGTCCGATGACCGGATCGAGCTTGCCTTCCGCGGCGAGGCGGGTGATGTCGGTGGCGTAGCGGTTGAGCGAGTCGTAGTGCGACTCGGCATCGGGCTGGTCGACGCGGCGAGAGCCGCGGATCTGCTGGAGGGCGGCGTAGAGTCGCTCGGCGGTGATGCCATGCGCTCGGGTGATCTGCGCGGCCGGGCCGCCGGAGTCTCCGGCGAGCGCGATCAGCAGATGCTCGACGCCGACGTATTCGTCGTTGAGGCGCTCCGCCTCGACATTGGCGCGCTCCAGCAGTTGCACGACTCGCGGCGTGACGGTGAGCTGGACGACGTCGTAGCTGAGCTTGGGCGCAGCGTCGATCGCGGTGTCGGCGTCTGCGCGCAGGCGGGCGCGGTCGACGCTCAGCGAGTTGAGTAGGTCGTTGGCGAGGCCGTCCTCGACACGGGCGATGCTTGCCAGCAGATGCTCGACGTCCCACTGCGCGTGGCGCTTCTCGCGCACGAGCTGTTGGGATGCTTCCAGCAAATGTTGAGCCTGGTTGGTGAATCGGTCTCGTCTCATCATCGTCGTCGCTCCTTTCGGTCGAACTGCGGGCGTCGGACGGCCGGCAGTTGTTGGTCTCGTTGTCGTTGGATTTCAGTTCTGAGTCGCTGGTTCTCTCGTTCCAGTTCACCGATTCGGTTGCGCAGGCGGAGGATGATGTCGGCGCCGGCGAGGTTGACTCCGAGTTCGTCAATCAGGCGGCGGATCAGTCTCAGTCTTTCGATGTCTTCCTCGCTGTACAGCCGCTGGCGACCCGAGGAACGGGCCGGCTTGAGCAGGCCCTCGCGCTCGTAGGTGCGCAGCGTCTGCTGGTGGACGCCGACCATCTGCGCGGCGATGCGGATGGTGTAGACGGGGGTGTCGCTCATTGGTCGTCGCCTTCAAGTTGTCGAAGTTGGCGGAAGAGCTCGGTCTGCTCGGGGCTGAGCGGTTCGGGCATGCGCAGCCTGGCTTCGGCGAGGATGTCGCCGCGTCCTTCGCCTCGGAAGCGGGGCATGCCCTGTCCGGCGAGCCGGAAGACGCGGCCGTTCTGAGTGCCGCCGGGGATGCGCAGGGCGAGGCGTCCGCTGCCGCCGAGCGAGCGGACGGCCACCTCGCCGCCCAGCGCGGCCGTGGTGACCGGGACATCGACGGGCACGAGCAAATCGTCGCCGCGCCGCTCGAACACCGGATCCTCGTCGACCTGGACAATCAGAAAGAGGTCGCCGTTCTGGCCGGCGACGGTCTCCTCGCCTTTGCCCGTGAACTTGATCCGCTGTCCGTCGCGGACGCCGGGGGGGATCGTCAGTTCCAGGCGCGAGCCGCCGGCGCCGCGCTGGAGCGTGCGGGTTGTGCCGTGAAACGCCTCGCGCAGGGAGACGTTGACGCTGTGTTCAATGCCGCGCCCATGCGCGGGCCGGGGCGGTGCGCCGGCGCGCTGACCGCCGAAAAAGCTCCCGAAGATGTCGCCCAGGTCCCCGATCTCGCCCATGTCGCCGAACTCGACGCGAACGTTGGGGTCGCCGCCGAAGGAGCGGTTGCCGAAGCCACCGAAGCCAAACCCGCCGCCGTTCTGCCGCTGCATCTCTTCGAGTTGCTCGGCGTGCTCCCACTGGTCGCCCCACTTGTCGTAGGCGGCGCGCTTGTCGCGGTCACCGAGCACGTCGTGTGCGGCGTTGACTTCCTTGAAGCGCTGTTCGGCGTCCTTGTCGCCGCCGGTCACGTCGGGGTGGTACTGGCGGGCGAGGCGTCGGTAGGCGGAGGAGATGTCCTTCTCAGAGGCATCCCTGGAGACACCGAGGGTCTGGTAGAAGTCGAGCGGCATGGCTGCGTCCAGTTTCGTTCTTGAGTGCAACGCTATCAGGTTTCCCCGGTACTATCCATGTACACCGCAGAATAGTTGAGTGCATAACAGTAAGGTTACTTGACAATCAGGGAACGGGAGGCGTACGTTGTGCTCAACGCCGATAGGAACCACGCTCAGCAACATCGGCAGGAAGGAGCCTGAAATGAGCAAGATTCTGATTCGCGACCCGTTTGCCGAGTTCGACAGCCTGTTCAATAGCGCATTCGCGCGCCGACCCCGCCGGGTCGCCTCGACGGCGGCCGGCAGCATGCCGACCACGTCCTGGCAGCTTCCGGTCAACGTCTACGAGAACGACGAGGGGATCGGCATCGAGGCCTGGGTGCCGGGCTTCGGCGAGGACGAGATCTCGGTGACCGTGGACGACGGTCAACTGACGATCCACGCCGAGCACGCGAGCGGTGAGACCTCGGAGAACGGCTCGGGCGAGGACCGCAAGTATCGCCGACGCGAGGTGACGCGCACGGTGTTGAGCCGCAGCTTCAAGCTCGACCCGGCGTACGATTCCTCGAAGATCTCGGCGCACCTGGCCAATGGCGTGCTCGAGCTGTCGCTGCCCAAGGGTGAAGAGCCTGAGCCGCAGAAGATCGCGATCCACACCGGCGCGGTCAGCGAGGCAGTCGCCCAGGCCGTCGACGAGACCGACTAGCCAACTCGTCCACCGGCCGGACTTGCGGAATGTAGGGGCGACCCTTGTGGTCGCCCTTACGCGACTTCTGGGCGACTGTCTGGCTGAAGGAGCTGGCTGAAGAAGATGGTGCGGGCGACCACAAGGGTCGCCCCTACAAAGTTGCCGTGGGTGCGACAGGGATCTGGCCGTTGTGGTTTAACCTGATCGCATGGTGCAGCGGATGTTGGCCCTGGTTCCCGATGAGCAGGCGCGCGAGCAGATCGATCTGGTCCGCGCGCTGTACGACCGGGAGCAGGTTGATGCGACCCCGCCGCACATTCCCTTAACCGACCAGTTCGACGACCACTACGGCCTTGAGGATCTGCAGCAGATGCTGGAGATCATCCTCGGCCTCTTCCACCCGTTCATGCTCGAGTTGGGCGCGCCGCAGTCGTGGTACGACGATGGCCAGCACCTGCTGCAGATGGTCGCCGAGCAAGGCGCCGAGGATGCTCAGCGGATTTCCTCGATCGTCTATCGCGATCTGTATCCCGAGCAGGCGCCCGACGCGCTGATTCGCTCTCGCTCGCCGCTGGAGCGGACGGCGCTGACAGTAGGGCGCTTCCGTCGCGAGGCCGAGGCGATCAGCGCGGCCGAAGCGCTTGCCGCGCAGCGCTACTTCCTGGTCGTCACCCATGTCGGCGTGTTCGACGCGGTGGAGCAGTCCGAGGGAGCGAACGGCTGGAACCTGCGCAGTTCATTGCCACTGGGCGCGATGATGTTCGAGGACTGACAAGCTGGCAGGTCGTCGCGAGCGGGCCGCTCGGGAGCGGTTGCGCGCTCTTCCGTTGAAGTACCCTGTGGCGAAGATCAGGACAGCGCAGGAGGTGTGCGATGCCGGTGATCACCGTATCAAGTCAGTACGGCGGCGGCGCCCGCGATGTCTCCCGCCGATTGTGTCGCGACCTGGGGCTGGAGTACATCGATCAGACAGTGCTTGTCGACGCCTCGCGTCAGCTTGGCAGAACCGTGTCTGAAGTCGCCGAGAAAGATGAACGCACCGACTCGCTGCGCGCGCGGCTGGGGCATTTTCTGCAGCGCGCCTTGGAGCGTTCGGCGGCCGGTGGAGCGATCGATCCGATGCTGGGTTCGGGCAACCTCGAGCTGATGCTCTCGCAGAGTTACCAGGAGTTGACCGACTCCGGTTCAGGAGTCGTGGATGACCGGGCGATCTTGAACACCACATCGCAGATCATCGAGTCGATTGCGCAGCGCGGCAACGTGGTGATCATCGGACGCGGCGCCCAGATGATCCTGCGCGAAGTGCCCGACGCGACGCACGTGCAACTGGTGGCGAATCCGCAAGTGGCGTTAGCGCGGGTGCAGGAGTGGGAAGGCGTGGATGAAGTGACGGCCGCGCGCAGCATCGAGGAATTCAACAAGGGTCGGGCCGCGTTTCACCAGAAGTTCTGGAAGGTCGACGTCTGGTCGCCGTTGCTCTACGACGTGGTGATCAACACCACCCACCTGACTTACGTCCAGGCGGCAGATTTGATCGAGTCGGTGGTGGAGCAGAAGGCGGCGGCTGCGGTCTGAGCCTCGCCCGGGCAGACAGGGCAGCGGAGGGAGCGAGATTCCAGGCAACGCCTGGAATGACGAAAGCGGAGCCGTTCGGCAGCCTGCTAGGTCACGAGCGAGCGCAGCACATATTCGGCGGCGATTAGCCTGGGAGCCATGCCGAACTGGCCGTGGATCTGGAGGCCTTCGGCATCGAGACGTTCGCGCGTGCCGACGGCGTCTCGGTAGCTGGCCATGACCGGGTGATCCTCGCCGACGGCATCGCTCAGGAGTTCTTCGGCGGAGTCTCGCCAGCGCATGAACTCCTCGGTCGTGGGACCGATCGCGCGGATGTAGCGAGAGCGTTCGAGTAGCTGCTCTATCTGTTCGTTGAGGTCCATGGCGGGAAGTGTATCGCAGCGTCCGTCTCTGTCCGCTAGCGAGCCGCCCAGTGCTCGAAATGCCGGCCGGCTCGATCATCCCAGTCAAGTTCGATTCCATCCGGCCAGCGATGCGCCGTGGATTCTCTGAAGCTCGTTCGCAGAGAGGCCGGCGTATCCCGGCTCATCAAGACGCCGTCTTCCGGCGGATTGGAGTAGAAGTTGCGGCGGACTGCATCCTCGGCGAATCCGCGGCTGCGGTAGAGCCGGCGCGCGGAGAGGTTGGACTCTCGCACTTCAAGCTGGATGGTCTGGCATTCGAGTCGTTGGGACAGTCTGAAAACGCAGTTGAGCAGCACGTCGCCCAGCCCTTGGCCGTGAAGACTTGGATCGACTGCGAAGGTACAGAGTTGCAGTTGCTCGACGATGACCCAGGTGCCGAAGTAGCCGAGCGGTCCGGTGTCGCGGTCGCTGAGGAAGTAGAAGATGCTGATTGGCGAGTCCGTGATTTCGCCGACGAAGTAGCGACGGCTCCAGCCCGACTTGCCGAACGCGCGTTGGTCGATGGCGACAACGTCATCCACATGGTCCAACGTCAATGGCCGCAGCTGAAGAGGATTCGACATGTTCCGATGGTCGTTCGCGGCGTTCTAGGTTACGCCGTTGTCGAACGAGACTGATCTGCATCAGAGTTAACCCGTGGGTTGTCTTTGGCTGTCGCTGGCCGGGCGAGCCCCTATACTGCTTGCGAACTATGACTGAGTCTGAACGGCGCGCCGACGCCGAGGCGGTAACTGACGGCCGCCCGCTCGGGAGCCGAAATTGACCGCACTGACTGCCAACGTCCAACCTCGGCGAGGTCTGCGTTTGCCGGTCTCGATTCTCGTCATTGCCCGGGTTCTACGTTTTGCCCTGCCCTATTGGAAAGGGCTGTCGGTCACCGCGATAGCCGTGTTTGCCACTGCGGGATTCGCGATTGCCACGCCCTGGCTGCTGCGGTGGGCGGTGGACACCGCGATATCAACCGAAATCGTAGACGGAGATACGGTCGTGGCGATCACCGGCTGGCTGGTTGCAGTTGCTGGTCTGGCGCTTGTTGGCGCGGCTGTGATGCGCGGCACGACGATGTTCGTCCAGCGTTATCTCGCCGAATGGGTCGGCCAGACAGTGGCCTACGACCTGCGCAACGCGATTTACCAGCGATTGCAGACGCTGTCCTTCCGTTTCCATGACGGCGCCGAGACCGGGCAGATCATGGTCCGAGCGACGCAGGATGTCGAAGTCGTGCGGATGTTCATCAACTTCGGCGGCGTGCAGCTCACGTTCACGTTGGTGTTGGGCGTCGGCACGCTGGTGATCATGCTGTTGATCAACTGGCCGCTGGCCTTGATGGTCTGGGGAATCATGATCCTGATTGCCGCGCGCTCCGGGTTCGTGGCTCGACGACTGCGGCCGATCTGGAACGACGTGCAGGAGTCGCAGGCGCAGCTCGGAACGGTGCTGCAGGAAGCGCTGTCCGGGATTCGAGTGGTCAAGGCGTTCGGTCGCGCAGAATTCGAGGGGCGGAAGTTTGGTCGAGCCGCCAGTTGGCTGCAGCAACGCTCGTACGACGCTTCAATGGTCCAGGCGGTCAATATGCCGCTGATGACCATGCTCGGCGCGGCGGCGATCGTGCTGACGATCTGGTACGGCGGCCGCGAGGTTGTGAACGGCAACTTCACGGTCGGCGAACTGACAATGTTCCTGATGTTCCTCACCATCCTGCAGATGCCGATTCGCGGTCTGGGCTGGATGGTGATGATGGTCCCTCGCGCCGCTACGGCAGGCGTGCGGATCTTCGAGATTCTCGACCAGGAGTCCGAGGTTCAAGATCACCCGGGCGCAGTCGCGCCCGCGAACCCGCAAGGACACATCAAGTTCAACCACGTCAGCTTCGCCTACGATCCGCGTTCGCCCGTGCTTCGCGACATCGAGCTCGAGGCAAAACCGGGCGAGCTGATCGCGTTGCTCGGGCTGACCGGCAGCGGCAAATCGACCGTCGTCAACCTGATCCCGCGCTTCTACGATGTCAGTTCCGGTACCGTCCAGTTCGACGGTCAGGACGTTCGTGACTGGCCGCTGGAAGAGCTGCGGCGCCAGGTCGCGATTGTGCAGCAGGAGGTGTTCCTGTTCGCCGCGACACTGAAGGAGAACATCGCTTACGGTCGGCCCGACGCAACCGACGAGGAGATTGAAGCAGCCGCCAAACTGGCGCGCATCCACAACTTCATCAATCGCCTACCCGAGCAGTACGACACCTGGGTGGGCGAGCGCGGGGCCAACTTCTCGGGCGGACAGAAGCAGCGGATCGCTATTGCGAGAGCGCTGTTGATGGACCCGCGAGTGTTGATCTTCGACGATTCGACTTCGTCCGTGGACGCAGCGACGGAGTTCGAGATCCAGCAGGCGATGGCGGCCCTGATGCGCGGTCGGACCACATTCGTGATCGCCCACCGGCTGCGCTCGGTGCGCGACGCCGATCAGATCCTGGTGCTCGACAAGGGCGAGATTGTGCAGCGCGGCAAGCATGATCAACTGCTCGAAGAAGGCGGCCTCTACCGCGAGATCTACGAGCTCGAGCTGCGCGACCAGGAATCGGCGAAGTCCCAGGCTACAGAGCCGGTGGAAGCTGTCGCAGCAGCGGGCGGGAGTGGCTAGATGGGCATGATGGGCGGCGGCATGGCCGGGGGTTGGAGTTCCAACCTGGGCGGCGGCGGACACGGTCCCCGCAGCGGTTGGGCGAGTTCAGCTTCAATGGCCGATGGCTGGGACAAGGAATACGGCACCCTCTACAATCCGCAGCTCGTGCGTCGCTTCGGCCGCTACATCGGTCCGCACAAGAAGCGGTTGCTGGCCGCGATCGTCGCCAATGCAATTTTCGCCGTCGCATTCAACGTGCAGGTGCTCGTTGTCTACGTGGCGCTGCAGGGCGCGTTGGAGAATGGCCTGCTCTCCGAACTGGATCGGATCGGCATTGCCTTCGGCGTCATCGTGCTGGTGTCCTGGGGAGCCGAGTTCCTGCGTCAGTGGCTGATGGCGAACGTCGGGCATCCGATCCTCAGGCGCATGCGGCAGGATGTCTTTGACCACCTGATGCGCCTGGAGCATCGATTCTACGACCGCGGCGAAGTTGGCGCGATCATGTCTCGCGTGACATCCGATGTGCAGGTCCTTCAGGAGATGCTCACTTCCGGGGTGCTCACGGTGATCGGAGACATCTTCGGCCTCGGAATCATTATGGCCGTGATGCTGTTCATTGACTGGCAGCTTGCGCTGGTCTCCTTCGCGGTGCTGCCGATTCTGATTGTCTCGATGGCATTCTGGAGCCGGCGAGCGCGCAAGGCGTTCCTGGAGACGCGTGTCGCGATTGCGGCCGTTAACTCGACTCTGAATGAGGATTTGAACGGCGTCCGCGTGGTCCAGAGCCTCAATCGCGAGTCTGAGAACGCGAAACGCTTTGACCGGATCAACAACTGGAATCTGCGAGCAACTCGTCGCGCCGGATTGCTTTCAGCGGCGATCATGCCGCTGGTCGAGATCTTGATTGCGCTGGCGACGGCGTTGATCATCGTGGTGGCCGCGGCGCGACTCAGCGGCGGTCAACTCGACGAAGCGGCTGGCGTGGCTGCGATCATCGCCTTCGCTATCGGCATCCAGCGGTTCTTCGACCCGGTCCGCGACTTGGTGCTGCAGTACACGATGTTCCAGCGCGCGATGGCCGGAGCAGAGCGAGTGTTCGAGGTGTTGGACACTGACCCCGAGATCGAGGATGCCAAGGATGCGCGGGAGCTGCCCGACATCGCAGGACACGTGTACTTCGACAATGTTTCCCTCGAGTATGTCGAGGGCGTCAGAGTGCTGTTCGACCTCGACCTGGAAGTGCAGCCGGGCGAGACGGTCGCGCTGGTCGGAGAGACCGGCGCCGGCAAGACATCGATCACGTCGCTGATCACTCGCAACTACGAAGTGACCGAGGGCGCGGTGCGGATCGACGGACACGACGTGCGCGAGGTCACGCGGGCGTCGCTGGTGCAGCGCGTGGGTGTGGTCCTGCAGGACCCGTTCCTGTTCTCGGGCACGGTGCTGGACAACATCATGTACGGCAACCTCGGCGCGACGCGCGAGCAAGCGATCGAGGCGGCCAAGGTGGTCGGCGCCGACCAGTGGATCGAGCGGCTGCCCCAGAGCTACGACACGCCCCTGGCCGAGCGAGCGCAAAACCTCTCCATCGGCCAGCGTCAACTCGTGGCGTTCGCGCGGGCGATCCTCAGCGACCCACGCATTCTGATCCTCGACGAGGCGACGGCGAACGTGGACTCGCAGACCGAGGCCCTGATCCAGCAGGCGATCTCGCGGGTGCTGCGCGGTAGGACCGCGTTTGTGATCGCGCACCGGCTCTCGACGATCCGCTCGGTCGACCGGATCATCGTGCTGGAGTACGGGCGGATCATGGAGCAGGGCTCGCACGAGGAGCTGCTCCAGGTCGACGGCTACTACGCCAAGCTCTACCGGATGATGTACGCGGCCCAGGAGTCGGTGGAGTTCGACGAGGAGGCGGCGCTGGCGGTGCTCGACCGGATGCGCGAGCGGACCAGCGCAAGCGGTCGCAACGGGACGAATGGGACCGGGTCGCGGCCGGAGGAGAGCAAGCCGGCGCTGGCCACTAGTTGATGCAGCCGAAGTCTCGATGCGATCCCACTGTTTGATGCCTCAACAGAGTAGACAGCCACCAATGTCTAGTAGCCTGCAATCAACCCCAACTGGTCTCCGTTGGGGCCTTCACTGAAATGAGACATCGTGAGCAGCGTGACTTCCTCGTCAGACCAGAGAAGACGAAGCCTCAGGATGTCCATCCTGGCGCTTCGTTATCTGTTGGGACTTGAAGGCCTCTTGGTCGTCACGATTCCGGTCGGTGCGCTCATCAGTCTGGCCCTTGTTGTTTCTGAAGCGATTAGCAATCCCATCAGTGGACACGATGCTGTCGTGTCTTTCATACCGATAGCCCTGGGCTATGGATTCGTGTCACTAGTAGCTGGCGTGTTCGTGATGGAACTCCAGAGCACAAAGCCCGGTAGGCCATTGACTTTGGATCTGCGATCACCTGAGGACAGGCCGTTTATCTTTCTGGCGCTTGCTGGGTTGACGATTGCTCTGCTGAGTTCGATTTATCTTGCTGAACTGCTGGGAGCGTTTGGCTGAGCTATCAGTCGAGCCGTGTGGGCGGTCAATAGCTAACTCGTTCAAGACTTCCTCGGACTCCATCCCACGTATTGTCAGCAGGAGCACGGTCCCCTGCAGGCGTTGCACACTCGCTAGCTGGTCTCAGGCTGCATGGCGAATCCAGTCCACGGCCTCGTCAATTGAGCCAACTCGCGCAGGGAAATGTGTTTGGCAAACGCTGGCTTGGCGTTCCCGCTCCCGTGTTGAAACACCGTAATCCGCCCAAGACTGGATGCAGTTAGCTACAAACGATCCGTTGTGGATCGAAGCGGCGATCTTGTATCCGCACTCTACTCCGCTACTTCCTAATCATGCCTGAGGCGCTGCAGACGCGTCGCACATGCTCGGAAGGAGTGGAGCAATGAATGGCATGAGATCGAGAGTCGGAGTAGTGGTCCTGATTGTGCTCGCGCTGATTGGCTGGGCTGGAGTCTCGAATGCACAGGAATGCACTCCGGGCGCAGATGCTGACGGGCGTCCCATCTGTCACGACCACCAACCTCCGCAGAACGAGCATGAGTGGTATGCGGAAGGCGTCTCTAAGGCAATCGTGTTCTACTCCATGAATCCAGATGCGGGAGGGCCTGGACCGTCGTTTCCGTCTGGAAATCCGAACAACCCTGGTACGTTTGGAGTAAGTCCCTCTGAAGATCTGCAAGACGCTTTGGAGACTGTGATCACCAGCGTGACGCCTGACTCAGGAGTTGATGAAGTCGCTCAGCAGGGTCGGGAGCAGCACGCGCAGAAAGTGGATGACGCTCTGAGGGACGCCGGGGAGTTTGTTGAAGGCATCGCCGAAGAAGCCGTAGAGGTGGCCAACAGTATAGCGGAGGCGGTTGTGAATGTACTCACTCCGAAGCCGGATCCTGAACCACGGACGCCAAGCTACACCGACTGTATGGTCCACGCCGAGCTGTGTCAGGCTGAGCAGCAGGAAGCTGCCGATGAGTTCCACAGGGGTGCGAACAACCGGCAGAGATAGATGAAAGGAGCAGGCACCGCCGGGCTTGTGCCCGTCGCATGGGATGCCTAGCCGGGCGCACCATGCGGCGGACAGTCGCCTGTTTCCAGCGATCCTCGTATCGCTTCAACAGTGTCACTGGCAATCTCAGCCGCGCCCACGATGAGACAGAACAGGACAGTCATCACGAGGAGGAACGGTACGACGACTTCGAGGAGCGAAGGAAGTAGATCAATGACGACTAGGCGCATCTCCTGTGTTCTCTTGCCGATGATCATTGTTGGCATCCCTAGCTAGAGGTTGAGCCTTTGGCGACAGCCAGTGACGGGAAGCAGGTCCGTTGCTGGTAGCTCGCAAGCATCGTTGGCGCGGTTCTGATTTCCTAGTAAAGACTCTCGTCGTTCGTGCGCGACGCTACCGATCACTGTGTACTGCTAGTGAAATATCTTCGGGCATCTCAAGTGTTCAATGCGGAGACAAGCGCTCCTATGTGGGATCGGTGGGGTTGCCGGTGTCGCGGACAGATAGACAATGCGTCAAGCAAGCCGATGCTACCGAAAGGACTCATTGATGCCACCGCTCACCGAAAGCATGCATGTTCGCCTCTCTGTGGCCGAGAAGGCCGCGGCCAAGAAGATGGCTGATGCAGCGGGCCGAACCGGCAGCAATTGGATAAGAAGTCTCATACTGGCCGAGTTCTCGCGACAGCGGAGGCAACTTGCTCAAAGCGTTTCCCAAGTAGAGAAGAAACGAACGTCACGCAAGTGACAAGGAGGGGCGAGCAGCTCCCCGCTTGAAGCAGGGAGAGAGATAAGCGGAGGGCACGATCAGGAGCCGGTGTCGAAGAGGGTGCCCTGGTCTGTGGTTGAGCTTTGAGGTGTCAAGCCCAGGTGGGTCCAGGCGGCGGGCATGGCGACTCGGCCTCTGGGAGTGCGGGCGAGGAAGCCGAGCTGGATCAGGTAGGGCTCGTAGACGTCCATGACGGTGTCGGCGTCTTCGGCGATTGCGGCGGCGAGTGTGTCGAGACCGACGGGGCCGCCGTTGAACCCTTCGATCAGGGAGCGGAGCAGGTTGCGGTCGTGTTCATCGAGGCCGAGTTCGTCGACGCGGAGGCCGCGCAGCGCTTCGTCGGCGACCTCCCGGGTGATTGTGCCGTCGGCGCGGACTTCGGCGAAGTCTCGGACGCGGCGCAGCAGGCGGTTGGCGACCCTTGGCGTGCCGCGGGCGCGCTCGGCCAGCGTGCGCGCGCCGGCGGGCTGGAGTTCGACCTCAAGCGCAGCGGCGGAGCGGACGACGACCTGCTCAAGTTCAGCAGTGCTGTAGAAGTCGAGCCGCTGGACCATGCCGAAGCGATCGCGCAATGGCGGCGAGATCATCGCGTAGCGCGTGGTCGCGCCGATCAGCGTGAACGGCTTGACCGAGAGCTGGACGCTGCGCGCGGCGGGTCCACTGCCGATCATCATGAAGAGTTGAAAGTCCTCCATGGCGGAGTAGAGCACCTCTTCGGCCGAGCGCGGCACGCGGTGAATCTCGTCGATGAAGAGCACATCGTGGGTCTGCATCGTGGTCAGGATCGCGGCGATGTCGCCGGCGCGCTGGATCGCGGGCCCGCTGGTCGGTCGCAGGTTGACGCCGAGTTCTCTCGCCACGATCCGCGCAAGGGTGGTTTTTCCCAGGCCGGGCGGACCGTAGAGCAGCAGGTGGTCGAGCGCTTCGTCGCGCTGTTTGGCGGCGTCGACGGCGATGCGGATCGACTCGTGAACCGCGGCCTGGCCGACGAACTCGTCCAACCTGGACGGCCGCAGCGCCCGATCCTGAGAGTCGAGATTCGTTTCGCCGGCGTCGATCACCCGGCCGACGGCGGCGCCCTCTTCGCTGCTTCCGCCGTCGGCGTCCTTGATCGTGGTCATTGCATTCGCCGCAAGAAGGCGTTTCGGCTGGCGACAGAGAGAGGATGCAGTGGCTGGCCGCTGTTGAGCTGCGCCGAGAGCCGGCGCTCCAGGAAGAGCGACGTAGCGGCATACAGGTCCTGTTCGGCGGCGGCTACGACGGCCGCCAGGCCAGGATCACGCTGAACCTTCTTTGGGTCGATCTTGTCGGCCAGGAAGACAGCCAGCGCCTCGGCGGTGTACTCCGGATGCGCAGTCGTGTGATAAGCGACGGCGTCGAGAATCACTTCGTGCTCTATCTGCATGACCTCGCGGGCGTATGCGGCCGCGAGAGGACCGTGCAGGACGATTGGCGCGACCTGTTCGTCAATTGTGATTGGCACCCGGTAGTGGCGGGAGAGCGCCAGCAACTCAGCATCGCTGCAATGTCGAAAGAGATCGTGGCCGACGGCTGCGGCGGCGCAGACGTCGCGGTCGAGTTCGTGAATCGCCGCCAGTCGAAGCACACCCCGCTCGACCCGTTTCACATGGCGCTGCAGTTTTCCGGGTCGGTCGAACATCTCCTCCGCAAACCGCTCGCGGATCGCCTGTGGGTCGGTCAGCGCTTGAGTCATGAGCGGCCTCGACGGCTGCCTTCGTCCTGCGGTTGCTCAAGCTCGACGCCGACAAAGTCGGATACCGCGCGACCGAGATCGAGTGCCTCCTGATGTGTTGGAAAGCGGCCGATTCGCATCGTGTCGCCTTCAGCGAAGGCGATGTGCGCGCTATGCGAGCCACCGAACTGGAGGAGCAGCGGTCGGGCGCGCTTTTCGGTCATCGTGATCGCCTCGATCTCGTACAGATCGAACATCCAGTTGCGGTTGATAACCCAGAGGATCGACTGGCGCACGCGGGCCATGTCATCGGAGAGGTCGAAGTCAATCTCCAACACGTCGCCGCCGACAACGCCGAGGATCGCCCAGAGGATGCCGCCGCCGAAGTATCCGGCCGCGAGTCCGATGATCGCCACGCCAAGCGGGTCGGGCCCGCCGAAGGCGGCCAGCGCGATGAGGGCGGTGACGACGGCCGGGATCGCTCCGTATGCCCAGTTGGGAAGCGGGGACCAGAACGTGCGCAAACGCAACGTATCCTGATTCGGGTAAGAGAGCCGCACGATGGACGAACGAGTCTTGGGCTGGATTGGCTCTGGCGCCTCGGCGGGCCGTCGGCGTCGTCGTCTGCGTGCCATAGCCAGAGGCTATCGGATAGGACGGCTAGCCAGCGCGGCTGTCGCGCTAGCGACTTGGCTGTCATTGGTCACGCCGGCGCTCGCCGACTCGCACAGCCGCTACTCGGTGCCGCTCTGGACCTGGATTGCGGCCGTCGTTGTCGCGGTTGGGCTGAGCGTGGCGGGTCTGTTGATCGGCTGGTGGTTCCTGCGCAAGAAGTCGCGGCTGGACGCTGGTCGCTAGGCGTTCGGACTTGTAGGGGCGACCCTTGTGGTCGCCCGTTCCCCTCGACGAGGATCGGGTCCGGCGGGATGGAAGGGAGGGCGACCACAAGGGTCGCCCCTACAGCGGCAGGAACCAGGCAAGCGCCTACGTGTAGCCGGGACTGGACAATCCGAGCGGGCCCCTGCGTGAAGCAGGGACTGGTCGGTGATTAGATGCCGAGCAGGTCGGCGACCTTTTCGCGATGGTGATCGGCGTCGCCCCACATCAGCTCGGCCATCTTCTGACGGCGGAAGTAGAGCTGGATGATGTACTCCTTGGTGAAGCCGATGCCGCCGTGGATCTGCTGGCCGTGGGCGACGACGCGGCGGGTGGCGTCGGAGCACCAGGCCTTGGCCATGGCGACCTGCAGGTCGGCGTCGTCCTCGCCCTCGGTGACGGCCCAGGCGGCGCGGTACATGATGAAGCGCGAGCCGTCGACGTCGGTGATCATGTCGGCGGCCTTGTGCTGGATCGCCTGGAAGGAGCCGATCGGGCGACCGAACTGGATGCGCTCCTTGGCATAGTCAACCGAGATTTCGAAGTCGCGCTGGGCCAGACCGACCATGTAGGCGCAATAGGCGACGGTGAAGTAGCGCTTGGCATGCTCAATGATCGGCCAAGCGCCGGCCTCGGGACCGAGCAGCGCGTCGGCGCCGACGCGGACGTTATCCAGCGTGACTTCGCACTGCTTGTCGGCGGCGATTGTCTGCAGCACGGTGGTCGAGAGGCCCTCGGCGTTACCGGGAACGAGGAACATCGAGACGCCCTCGTCACCCTGGGAGCCGGCGGCGCGGGCGACGACCACGATCGTGTCGCTGACGTGGGCGTCGGGGATGAACAGCTTGGTGCCGTTGAGCACGTAGCCGTCACCGTCGGGCGCGCAGGTGGTCTCGATTGCGGAGCTGTCGAAGCGGGCCGACGGCTCGGTCAGGGCGAAGGTCATCACGTGCTGTCCGGCGGCGACGGCGCTGCAGTACTGCTGCTTCTGCTCGTCGCTGCCGACGGCCTCAACGAGGCCGGAACTAAGCACGGTGTTGATGAACGGGCCCGGAACCAGTGCGCGTCCGAACTCTTCCAGCAACACACAGAGGTCGAGGAAGTTGAGCCCGGCCCCGCCGAGTTCCTCGGAGGTGATCAGGCCCATCCAACCCTGGTTGGCCATGCCGTTCCAGAGGTCATCGGTGTAGCCGCGATTGTCCTCTTCCATGTCGCGCACGAGCTTTTCCGTGCACTCGTTAGTGAGGAAGTCGCGGGCGAAGTTCTTCAGCAGTTCCTGCTCTTCAGTCAGTCCGAGGTCCATGTCATCCTCCGTCGCGACCCGTCGTCCGTAGACGGATCCGCTAATGCGCAAGAGTTGGGCACGCGAAAGCGCGCAGCGGCTTTGAGGCTATCGGATGGCCGCCTATCGCGCCAGACGTTCGAGTCGGAGTTCCAATAAGGCGCCGGTTCAGCGCCGATATCATCGAAAGGTGTTTGCGGGGAGTGTCGAGCGAGGCTATCGCGCGCTGCTAGCGCGGCGACCGGCGTGGATTGCCCTTGCCCTCGGCGGCGGACTGGCTTGCCTCCTCACGTGCGCCCTTGCCGGAGCGTGGTCGGCTCAGGGCATTGAGCAGGCCTCTGCGCAGTCGGCTGCTTCGGTAACGCGTGAGGGCACAATCAGCAGCGTCGACGAGACCGACTGGCACACGCTGTTCGCGCTGGCCGGAGAGACCTACGCGGTAACGCTGCAACGAATCACCTTGCCGGCTGCGGAGTTGTCGATCTGGAGGCCGGCGCATGGCGAGTCCCCCGCTCGCATGGTGGCTCGCACCGTGTACGACGGACTGCCATTGGTCTGGACGGCGCCGGAAAGCGGCGCGTGGCGTGCGCGGGTCGCAGGTCGGGACGCAGCGGTCGGAACCTATCGGCTAGCGATTCGGCTGCACAGCGACGAGATAGGCGCCGATCTGGCCAGCGCAAGGCTAACCGCGTTCACCGAAGACGGCACGCTGATCGAGCGATCGAATATCGACAATGGCGGCGATGTCGACTGGTTCGCCATCCCCATGGCCGCGGGCAACCGATATGTGGTCTGGTCGGTAACCGGCTCACTGGACTCAGTTGCTGCGCAAGTGCGCGAATCGACCGACACGGGATTTCGCGAGCTAGGCCGGATTGGGAATGCGTTCAGCGACGTCGTGGAAGTCGCCGAGGACGGTCTGACAGTGATCGCGGTGCGGGGTGGACGTTCCTGGGTGACAGGCAGTTATGCGTTCGGCGTGACCCGCCGGGGATCGGCAGCGGAACCTGAAGTGAGCTTGCCCGTCGGGCTGACCCCGAGATTGCAGATTGCATCGATCGAAGCGTCGTCTGAGCCAGGTCTTGCCAGCTTCCACTTCAGCGGCGCATGGGGACCAATCCGCACAACCAGCGGGCTGCGAGTCTGGATCGACACAGATCCCGGCGTCGATGACAAGGATGAGTGGGAGTATCTGCTGCGCTCGAACGACGGCCGGCAGGCGTCGATCTGGTCGTTCGCCGAGCGGCGTTGGATCGACTCAGTTGCAGTGTATGGAGAGGGGTTCGACACCCTGGTCATGCGCTGGAGCGGTCGCACCGCCAATCAGCAGATTCGTTGGCAGGCGAGTATCAAGAATTCCGACGAGCGCTGGACCATTGCGCGACCAAGATTGCTGAATCTGCCGGATCCGGCGCCGCGGTTGCCGGAGCTCTGGTTCAGCCGCGAAAAAACCGGTGCGGAAGATCCTCGCTGGCAACGGGAACTGGAAGCGGCCGGGGTGATCGCCGATCTGGAAGAGGACGCGATTGTTGTGGCGCTTGACGCCGGACACGGGCTGGACAGCGGTGGCTGGGATAACGGAGTCAAGGAGTCCGACTCCAACCTGGCGTTCGCACTACGAGTTGAGGAGCTGCTGGAAGCGGAGGGAGTCGTCGTGGTGCAGACCCGCCGGGCATCCGGCCGACCGTATCTGAATCTGGACAATGCTCTGTGGCGGCCGGACTACCAGGCCCGCGCGGAACTCGCTCACCGGGCAAAGGCCGATGTCTTCGTTTCGATTCACTCGAATGCCAACTATCTCTATCCGTTCAACGGTCTTGAGGCGTGGTATCTGCCACGTTGGAATGGCGACGGAGCGAATCTGAGGCTGTCGGAGGCGATTCTTGCCCATGTCCAACAGGCGTTGGCTGACTACGGCTACCCCACGAGCACGCTGACGTATGACACGTCATGCTGGGAACTGGTCAACGGCGTCTGCGACCCGATCTACGTCTTGGCGCCCTTCTTGCTGATGGACGCGGACGCCGCGAGTCGCTGGAACATCGAGCCAAGCGAACTCGGGCTGTCGGATGATCCCTGGGATGCCCCTTCGAATGCCTGGATCGGGCAAAAGTACATCACCGTCGGCGAGCCTCCGATTAATCTGATCAACCCGCAGACCCAAAGCGGTCCGGGAAAGATCGTGCGAGGGAACCTGATGCCGACGACGCTGCTTGAACTGCTCTACGTCAGCCATGGAGGCGACGCACGGATTCTGCGCGATCCCGCCGCGCGGGAGTTGATTGCACAGGCGATCGCGGATGGCATTCTCGACTTTCTCGATGTTGACCAGCGATCCGGCTGAAGCGTCTATCGCGTCGAACCGGAATCCCGACCGGCAAACGAATGAGTTGCGATTGTCGCCGACTCGTCTCTTCCAGGTTGCGACGCCGCCGAAGCGGAATCTCCGATACACGCCGTCTGACGCTTTGTGAACTTGTGATGAAGAGCACGAAGTTCACAGGACTTCACTAGAGGGTGTGCGCCTACATTCGATCTCAGTGGGCAGTTGCTCCAATGCAGATTGAGATGAGAGGTGATTGAGATGACTGAAGCGAGAACGCCAAACCAGGAATGGACCGCTGACGAAGTGCAGCTCGATCGGCAGGGCATCTTTCCCTACCTCACCTACTCCGACGCAATCGCGGCGATTGATTGGCTCGGCCGCGTCTTCGGGTTCGAGCCCGATAACATCCTGCCACTGGAAGACGGCCGCGTCGCGCACGCGGTGCTGCGCTGCGAAGGCGCCTACGTCATGCTCTCCTCCGAACTGGAGCAGTTCGGCAACCGGGCGCCGAAGCCGAGTTCGTTCGAGACGTCGCGGGTTCATGTCCATGTTGACGACGCCGATGCGCACTACAACCGCGCGGTCCTCGGGGGCGCGGAGATCGTCCAACCGTTAGAGGAGCGATTCTGGGGTCTGCGCGGCTATCACGCGCTCGACCTGGAGGGTCACTGGTGGAGCTTCTACCAAAGGGTGCGTTCGGTGCCGCAGGAGGAAGTCCGGGAAAGGCTGCTGACCTGGTGAACCCTGTGCTCAAGGGACAGATCGGTTAGAACCCGACTGCGCGAGCAAAGGCGCCTTGTTCTCCAGGGGCTTGCATTTCCGAACATACATGCGCTAGTGTGCGCTTCGGTCGCACGATTCGCAGTAGCTGAGGGATCGGAGCACGAGATGGTGGGGACCGATGAACTCGGCCATCAGCGGATCATTCCCGGGTTGACGTACGCCGACGCGTCAGCGGCGATCGAGTGGCTCTGCCGGGTGTTTGGTTTCGCGGAAGTGCGTCGGATGGAAGTTGGCGACGGTCGGATCGGGAACGCCGCGTTGAGCCTCTACGGCGAGCAGATCATGCTCGCGTCTCCGTTCGAGGAGGCCGGCACGATGTCGCCTCGCGACCTCGCGGCCTTGCATCAACAGATCACCGTCTACGTCGACGATGTCGACGCCCACTACGCCCAAGCGCGCGATGAGGGCGCGCGCATCCTGGCGGAACCGGCGGATCAGTTCTGGGGCGGTCGGACGTACTGGGTCGAGGACCTCGAGGGTCATCGCTGGACGTTTCAGCAGCCGCTCCGTTCGGTGCCCGACGAAGAGTCGGCGGCGGAGATGCTGAAGATCGCGGGCGAAGAGGATTAACCATGGCGGACTCCCAGCGCGTCTTTCCCTACCTGGCCTACGAAGATGCGCCCGCGGCGATCGAGTGGCTCTGTCGGGTGTTCGGCTTTGAGCAGGTGGATGTGCAGACGATCCCCGACGGCCGCGTAGTGCACGCAGCGCTCTCGTTGGAGGGCGCGCAGGTGATGCTGGCCTCGCTGTTCGACGGCGGCGGCTATTGTTCGCCGCAGATGTTGGATGAGTTGCCGAGCCATGTACTGATTCATGTCGAGGACGTAGACGCGCACTTCCTGCGTGCCGAGTCGACAGGCGCGAGCATTCGCTATGGACCAGTGGATCAGCCCTGGGGCGCTCGGCTATACGAGGCGACCGACCTTGAAGGCCATCGCTGGGCGTTCATGCAGCCGCAGGCGGACGCGAACGACGCAGTCGAACAGACCGATTGAGAGGACGAGACCATGGTTCAGAACCCACCAGAGGGCAGCCAGCGCATTCTGCCGTACCTGAACTACGCAGACGCGCCGGCCATCATCGAGTTTCTCAAGAACGCCTTCGGCTTCGAACAAGGGCTGCTGCTGGAGATGCCCGACGGGAGCGTCGGGCACTGCGAGTTGCAGATGAACGGCGAGACGCTGATGCTCGCCAGCGCCTTCCCCGAGATGGGGTTGAGCAGCCCGCAGGCGCTGGGCGGCACACACGCGCAAGTGGTCGTTTATGTGGATGATCTCGATGCCCACTGCGAGCGAGCGCGCGCCGCCGGCGCCGAGATCACGCAGGAGCCCGCAGACCAGTTCTACGGCGATCGCACCTATCGGGCGGTGGATCCGGAGGGTGTCGGTTGGGATTTCCACCAGCACGTTAGTGACATAACGCCGGAGGAGATGATGGCTGCGATGGCTGAAACGCCTCAGGGTTCCGCTTCAGAGTAACTCCAGATGAACTGAGCCCACCGTCTGAACCCGGCTACGCAGCCTGACACATCGCCTGACAGAGCGGGCGGCTTCAACAGTCCCTGGAATGCGCGCTGCGTCCAAGTGAAGCTGCGATCGAAGCTGTTCCTGGCCTGTGTGCGACGACTCATGAACTCGCAGGTCGTCGAGTGCTCCACAGTCCTGCCACGGCGAAGGTCATGCATGGTGCTGTTGGCGCCTCTCCGAAACGTCGCTATTCCTTATGAGAAACGTGTTGACGATGCAGTTGGATCCGACAGGATTGAGGGTGAGTGATACGGACATGATCATGTCGGCGCTGCACTAGCATCAGAAAGAGCACTCAAACAACAGATCGACTGCCGATCACTGCCGTTTCCTCTTGTACTCCAGTAAACGGCAATTGCAAATGTTTACGAAATGCTGACACTGCTGATATGAAAGTCGTTCTGCGCAGAACTCCGAGCTGACTGCACAGGCATCCCGATGGCGGGAAGAAGCCCCTTCGAGCCTGCTGCTTCGACAAGATTGTTGTCAATGCATCCAGAGAGCGTCATCCTGAGACTCCAATGGTGTGGCTTGCCTCGATAGTACTAGAAACATCCATATGAAGTCTCGATTTGTTGCCATGACGATTGCAACCCTATGCTCAGGTCGCTGGCCTTGGCGTCACCGACCACTGGTGGGCTGACTTCAAACACAGACCAGGGCGGTCGGCCAGTTCGCTATCGGTACGTTGCGCCCAGCGAAGTGAGGATCGCCAGATCGTGGAAGGGAAGTCAGCATGAGACATGACATGAAGACGGTTCCTGGGCATGCGGGCCGAACCAGGCCAGGCTTGCCGCTCGTGCTCGTTGCGTTGCTTGTGATCATGGCGCTGGCCGCCGCGGTATCCATGCAAGTGGTTAGTAGCGCCGGCGATCGATTAGTCAGCAACTACAACCAGTCGAACAGCGACGAGCGGACGATCAACGAAGGCACGCCGCTACGAGGACAGGCCTTCACGACGGGGAGTTCGCGCGGGGGATACACCCTGTCCGAAATCATCGCTCACTTCGACAACATGACACGGACCCATAAGTTCGATCTGCACACCGCCGTTCACGAAGTCAGGAACGGCAACAAGCTGGGGGACAAGGTTGTCGACATGTCCGGCTCGCTCAGGAAGCGGGCGAAGAACACGTGGACGCCGGACAATCCGACGGTGTTGGAACCCAACACCAAGTACATGATTCTCTGGCGCTGCGACATTGGCGAGCGGGATGACCGCTGCAATGGCCGGGGCGAGAAGCTCGAGGTCCGTTTTACCAACAGCAACAACGAAGACGGCGGCGGCCAATCGGGCTGGTCGATCGACAACAGGGCCTACTACAGGAACAGCCGCGGCACGGAAGGCACGGACGATAAGCCGGCCCGTATAGAGGTCAAAGGCTACCCGATGGCCCACATCGTCAGCGGCGGAGTGCGGATGTACGAGGTCAACGCATTTGAGGCCGGCGGGTGGCCGGTCCGGCAGCCCTCGGACGACACCTACGGGCTGGGCGAGATGATCGCTGTCGAGGTCGAGTTCAGCGAGGCCGTCTGGGCCTCAAGCGAGGCAACCTTCAAGGTCTGGATCGGCTCTCGTCTCCGAGGACTTGCCACCGTCTCAAACAGAGGCACAACGGTGATCTTCGCGGCGCTTATCCGTTCAGGGGACCGTGATACCGACGGAGTCTGGATCGGGGATCAGAGCGTAACCCTTGCCCACAATCCGGCTGAGTACTTCCGGACTACAAGTGGCGGTCGGGATGTCAACCTTGACCACGGTCAGCTCGGCACTCAGCGGAACCACAAGGTCAACGGGAATGCGGTCCGACCCGCCGTCAACAGCATCCGGATCACGTCCTCGCCGCAGCACCGAGACGCCTACGTGCGTGGTGAGGCGGTCGAGGTCAGGGCTCGCTTCAGTCAGCCGGTTGTGGTCAGCGGCAATGTTCAGTCGCGCCTGCGAGTTGAAGCGCTTGGTGTCGAAGCCAACCGCTACGCCGACTATCTCAGCGGTAGCGGCAGTACCGAGTTGGTGATGCAGTACCACGTGTCGCTGCTGGACAACGACAGCAATGGCATCGCGATTCCGGCGAACGCTCTGGCCGCGGACGGAGACGTCAGCAAGGGCGCGCGTGGCGGATCGATCACGGGCCGATCAGGCCTGCACGCGAGGCTCCACAGCGGTGGGCGCGGTAGCGACTCAAACCATACCGTTGACGCGCGCTACGCGGCGATCCCTGAGGTGTTAGCTAACGCCCTCTGGGACTGGGAAGATGCCAGAACGGCGAGCAACTCAATCACGATTGACTTCACGATCAACGAGGATCCAGGTCACTTCTCGGAGGATGTGTCCATGGTTGCTGCGCTCGGTTACAGCAGCATCGGCGGACACCGGGTCGCGTTCGGATTGCGGACCGACCTGGACCAGCCAGGTACAGATGGCTCGCAGGGCAAGGGCATCATCTACAACCGCTGGGGCACACACGACGTGGCAACCAACGCCTCGGTTCCGGATGGTGCATGGGTCGAAACCGGTTCGCTGTTCGGTGACTTCATCAGTATCCGGATTCCCTACGACTGGGGCGAAGGCGCCTACACATTCCGTCTCGCGCCACAGGGCGACGACGATGAAGATGGTCGTTGGTACGGCTTGTCGATCACCGAGCAATCGACCGGAGTGACGACCCAACTCGGTTCCCTGAAGTTCCCCTTCACCGAGAGTGGACAGGCGCCGGTGATAGCTCCTCGACATGACGTCTTCGGCTCTCTGATCGCAGTCCTCGGCGCCAGGGCAATCAAGCCGCACGAGTTGCCGGTGTTTGAGATCGCGCTGGATCGTCCGATCATGTCCTCCGGCGATCTACCGAACCAGGTGACCGCGAACTATTCGCCGCTCTTCGGCGTGATCACGAGCGCCAACATCACCTACGACACCGCAAATGATCGGGTAGTCATCCGTGCAGGCGGGAGAACGAGCCGAATCACCCAGGCCGGAACGGTGATCTCATTGCCCGACAACTAGGGCGGACTACCGGGGCGGTCCCAGCGGAGTGTTCAGAGAACGGGCTTGAGCCAGTGCGTTCACAAGGTCGGTCGGCCGCTGGCTGCGTTGCAGTCAGCGCGCCGGTCGCCTGCTTGCCTGCGGGCTAAGCTCACTTGGAGAGCGAGAGCGCGCAGAGCGAGACGCCTGCGGCATTTGATTGCTTCAGGAAGGTGGAACGACATGACTGATGGGAATGACCTCAGTGCAGGCAGACGACAGCGCATCGTCCCAGCGCTGTCCTACGATGACGCGCCGGCGATGATCGAGTTTCTCTGCCGGGCGTTTGGCTTTGACGAACGGTTTCGACTGGACATGCCCGACGGCAGCGTCGGCCATTGCTCGCTGATCATCGAGGGCGAAGAGGTCACCCTGGCCTCCGCCTATCCCGAAGGCGGCCTCGGCGGTCCCGGGCGTCTGCCGCACCTGCATGCGAGCGTGATGGTCTACGTCGAAGATGTCGACGCGCACTATGCACGGGCAGTGGCCGAGGGTGCGAAGGTCCTGCAGGAACCGGAGGACCAGTTCTTCGGCGATCGCACGTATCGCGCAGAGGATCCCGAGGGCGGGCACTGGTGGTTCCACCAGGAACTCGAGCAGCTCACGGGCGAAGAAGTGCAAGCGGCGATGGACGCAATGGAGACTTCGGAGTAGCCGCTAGCCGACGCGGTGCGTCGTTGCGACGCGGACCGCGACGCTGTTCATCTCGCTCACGTCCATCGGGAATGCGTCCAGCTTCCAGTAGAGCCGCGTCAACTCGTCCGCCATTTGCCGCCCGTCGATCGGCGCGATTTCGGCGCGACCTCGCAGCTCGGTGTAGCGGTATGGGTCGGCTTCGTCGTGGATGCTGATCGAAATCGCCGGATTGTTGCGCAGGTGCCGGGTCTTGAGCGTCTCGGCGCCGGTCCAGAACTCGATGTCGTGCTCGCCGCCGCCTTCGGGTCGCCGATGCCAGACCACCGAGGAGCGCGGCTGACCGGTCGAGCTGACTGTCGCCACGTGTGCGAAGTGCGGCGGCATCAGCAGGTCGGAGCCGGCCGCGGGCGTGTCGACCGAGGGCGGCTGTTCTCCGCCATTGGGCAAGGTGACGCGATCAATCTCGACGGTCACGTGCCAGCCGGACGGGTCGTCGCCCTTGAACGGGTAGTCGCGGCCCATGTACTGGTTGGAGATGGCGTCGAGCTCGTCCCATGAGGTACGCGGTTCGAACGAAGCCGTGCCGACGATTTCCAGCATGCGATAGGGATCGTCCGCCCCGTGGATCGAGAGCGCCACGCGCGGCTCGCGCTGCATGTTGAGCACCTTGCGGTAACGCAGTCCGGTGACGAAGAAGATCGACTCGACCGCACCCTCAGCCGAGACGCGGTCGGGACGGATCCAGATCGGCGAGGACTGGGGCGAGCCGTCGCGGTTGACGGTGACGAGGTGGGCAAAGCTGGGCGCGCCGACCAGGTCGGCGTGTTCGGCGGGGACGGATGCCATCGTTGGTCCTTCTTCTGTTCTCTCCCCCCGCGAAGCGGGGGGAGAGGGAGATCCGTTAGCGGCTGAGGGTGGCGGAGTAGCCGCCGAAGCGAGCCTGGCCCGGCATCGCGTGCTGCTCGACCTCGACGTTGACGACGGCCGGCAGTCCCGACTGCATCGCCCGCTCGATCGCGGGGCCGATCTCCTCGGGCTCGGTCACGTGCTCGCCGTGGCCGCCGAGCGCGACCGCGATGTCCTCGTAGCGCTGGCCGTAGCCGAGCGGGCGGCCCGGGGTGTCGTTCGATCCCGCCGTCCAGCCGGCGTTGTTGGAGATCACGATCGTCGCCGGCAGGTTGTGCCGCACCATCGTGTCGATCTCCTGCACGTTCATCAGGAACGAGCCGTCGCCGACGAATCCGATCACCTGACGCTCGGGCGCGGCCGCCTTTGCGCCGAGCACGAAGGGCAGGCCCACGCCCATGCAGCCGTTGGGTCCGGGGTTGAGTCGGCCGCCCTCGGCGTATGAGGGAATGTATTGCCGCGCGAACGCGAGCGTGGCGTTGCCGTCGACGCAGACGATGGCGTCGCGGTCCATGCGCTGCACGACTTCATCGGCCAGGCGCAGCGGGTGAATCGGGACTGTGGACGAGTGCGCCTGCTCAAGCGACTGCTGGCGGCGGTTGTCGTCCGACTCGCGCAGGTCGGCGATCCAGTCTGTCGGCGGCGCAAGTCCAGCTTCCTTGGCCGCGGCCGTCAACGAGGTGAGGGCGCGCTTGGCGTCGGCGACCATGCCAACGGCGGCTTCCTTGTTGTGGCCGATCTCGGTCGGGTCGGTGTCGACGTGGATCACCTTGAGGTCGGGCGCCCAGCGCGGGGGCAGGCCGGAACCGACGACGAAGTTGAGCCGCGTGCCGACCACGAGCGCTACGTCGGCCTCGCGGAAGGCCTTGGAGCGGGCGGCGATGAAGCAGAGGTCGTGGTCCTCGGGGACGACGCCGCGACCTTGCGGCGTGGTGTAGAAGGGAATGC
This sequence comes from Dehalococcoidia bacterium, assembly GCA_965211635.1. GTDB lineage: Bacteria > Chloroflexota > Dehalococcoidia > Bin125 > Bin125 > Bin125. Next base: position 1,893,258 of record OZ242948.1, on the reverse strand, counting down.
CGGACGTCTCGACGAACTCGCGCAGTTCGGCGGAGGCGTCGGACCAGAAGATGCCCGTGCCGGTCAAGACGATCGGCCGCTGTGCATTGGCCAGCAGCTCGATCGCTTCCTTGACCTGGTCGGGGTCGGCGCCCGGACGCGAGCGCGCGGCGCCGGCGTCGGGGAACCAGGTGGTCTCATCGTCGGACTGCTGGTAGAGCGTGTCGCCGGGCAGGTCGAGGTAGGTGGGTCCGGGCTTCGGTCCCTGGGCCTCACGGTAGGCGAGGTTGAAGAACTCGGGCATTCGCGCCGAGTGGGTCACTCGGCTGGCCCAACGCGTGACCGGCACGGCCATGGCGAGCTGATCGTATTCCTGGAAGTCGTCGCGCTCGAACGACGAGAACGCCGCCGCGCCGCCGAGGGCGACCATCGGCACGCCGTCGAGATAGGCGTTGGCCACGCCGGTCAGCAGGTTGGTCGTCGCCGGACCGGAGGCGGCCATGCAGACGCCGGGCACGCGCTTGACTCGGGCATAGCCGTGCGCGGCCATCGCCGCGCCCTGTTCGTGACGGCAGTCGATCGTGCGGATGCCATGCTCGGCGGCAAAGCCTGCCGCCTCGATGATCGGTCCGCCCATGATGTAGAAGAGGTGCTCGACCCCTTCGTTGACCATCTGTCGAGCGAGGAGCTCGGATCCCATCTGCTCAACCATGTCGTTGTCCTTTCCTGGCAATCCCGTTCCCCCTCGCAGGGGGAGCTGCCGAAGGCTGAGGGGGTCCTCCGCCCGGTGCTTCTGACTGGCGCCGCCGCTAGTCAGGAACCTCGTAGCGGTGCAGGACCGGGCGACCGGTCGTGAACTCGCGGATGCCGGCCATGCCTGCCATTGCCTCCGACGAACCGTGCGCGGTCAGGTCTTCCTCTGTCGCCCAGTTCTCGAAGAGCAGGTACCTGGTGTCGTCGTCGACGCTGCGGAACAGGTCGTAGTTGTTGCAGCCGGCGTCTTCCGCCTTGACCTTGGCCGTGGCTCCGGCCATGAAGGCTTCAAAGGCCTCGTTCTGGCCCTCGCCGATGGTGAACTCCACGGTCAAACCGATTGCCATATCCAGCTCCATTCAGTTCTGCGCACGATGCAGCGAACGCCGCATCCGTATTGGAGGGGTTTCGGCAACATGTTAGCGGTCGCGCGATCTGTAGATGGACAAACGGCGCGTACACTGCCGACATGCTCGAATCGCTGCGCATGGACGGCAAACGAGTGATTGTGACCGGCGCCGGTCGCGGCCTGGGTCGACAGATGGCGCTGCATCTCGCCGACGCCGGCGCTGACATCGTCTGCGCGGCGCGGACGCATTCGCAGATCGCCGGCGTCGCCGAGGAGATCGAAGCGAAGGGACGGCGCGCCCTCGTCGTTCCCACCGACGTCAGCGATTCCGCCCAGGTCGACGCGATGGTTCAGCAAACGATTGACGATTGGGGCGGCTTCGAGGTGATGATCGCCAACGCGGGAGGCGGAGGAGCGGCGTCGCTCAAGCACGTGACCGGAGTCTCGGACGAGGACTGGCGTGACACGGTCGATCTGAACTTCTCCAGCGCCTTCTACTGCGCCCGCGCCGCGGCGCGTCACTTCCGAGCTGGGTCGAAACCGGGCAACATCATCACCGTCGCCTCGGGCACGGCGCTGCGCGGCGACGCGAGACTGTTCGTCTACGGCGCGGCCAAGGCCGGCGTGATCACGCTGACCCAGGCACTCGCGACTCAGCTCGCTCGCGAACAGATCCGGGTGAACTGCATCGTGCCGGGCTTCGTCGCCCAGAACACGCTCGAGAGCACGGACGAGATCGAGCGCGCCCGCAACCAGGGCTCGCGGATACCGGCCGGCCGCATCGGCGAGGCCTGGGAACTGGGACCGCTGGCCGTGTATCTCGCCTCCGACGCGTCCGCCTACATGACCGGAGAGGCCGTGATCATCGACGGCGGCGGACTCGCCGGCGGACTCGCGCCGACCGGCTGGGACGTGCAGTCGGGAATCGGGGGCGTGCCGTCGTGAGCTTGCAGAATCCAGTCGATCCGCCGGAGGTTGCTGAAGGACGACTCCAGGGCTTCGACCTCAGCGAGCGTCGCGTCATCGTCTACGGCGCGGAAAAGCCGGTCGCGACGGCGATCGTGCAGGGACTGCGAGAAGCGGGAGCGGCCGTCGGTGTGACTAGCGCCAACACCGACGGCACCTCGCTCTTCCGCCTGAAGAAGGCAGCCGACGGCGGCCCGAACGAGTCCGTGGACCTGTCCAACGGGACCAACATCCAGGTCGCGACCCGCAAGATCAGCAAAGAACTGGGCGGACTTGACGCGGCGATCGTCGTGCCGCAGCTCTACCACGCGGCGCCAATCCGCAAGACGCTCGACGCCGACATCCAGCGCGTGTTGATGGCCAATCTCGGTGGAACCTACGCCGCCTTCCGCAGCGCCAGCCGCGAGTTTCGCGGCAAGCCTGGTCGACTGATCGCCGTGCTCGACGCCTCAGCGGTGCGCGGCCTGACCAACCTCAGCATCTACAGCGCGGCCCAGTCGGGCGTGATTGGACTGGTGCGGGCGCTAAGCCAGGAGCTGGCGCCGTCGGGGACGACGGTGAACGCGATCGTGGTCGGCTGGACCGACTCGACGCCCGGCCGTGGACCGTCAAGCGCCGACGAGAATCTGCTGCTGCGCTTCATCCCGATGCGCCGTTTCGGCGAGGCTTGGGAAGCAGCGCCGCTTGCGGTCTACCTCGCCTCGGAATCGAGCGGTTACATCACGGGCCAGACGATCCAGGTCGACGGCGGGGTGCTCAAGCACCTGTAGGGCGCTTGGGATCCTTCTTCTGCCCCTTCGCGAAAGCAAAGGATATGAGATATCCTTTGTCTGATCTGCCCTGAACACAAAGGATATCCGCTATCCTTTGTGTATTTGCGAGAGGAGACAAAGGAACGATGCGGGGTCGATACGTCCAACTGGTATGGAAGCCGAGATCGGAGGCGCTCGGGACGCGCCGCTATCGGCGACCGTGCGACTACTCGGCATTCATCCCCGAGCGCATTGCGGACACGACCTTCGCTCTGCCGATTGAACTGACTGCCGATCTGGCTGATGCGGAGGCGGCCGTGCTGCGATTGCAGCAACCTGACGACCGGTTGTTCGCTCCCTTACTGCACCTGCTCATGCGGTCGGAGTCGATTGCTTCGTCGCGTATCGAAGGGATTCAGGTCGATGCCCGTGATCTGGCCCGCGCAGAGGCCCGACGACGAATCGGGCGACGCGTGGGCACGCGTGCGCGGGAAGTGATCAGCAACGTGGAAGCTATGCAGCTAGCCATCGGCCACGCCGCTGCGGTCGACCAGTTGACCCTCCGGGAGCTAATGAGCGTCCACGAGGTGCTGATGCGTGGTCAACTGCCAACAGCCGGGCAAGTTCGGACTGTGCAGAACTGGATCGGCGGCAATGATCACAACCCGTGCGGCGCAGATTTTATCCCTCCACCGCCTGAGCTTGTGCTTGATCTGCTGGAGGATCTCTGCGCCTTCTGCAACTCCGATCAGATGCCGCCACTGGTGCAGGCTGCGATTGCACACGCGCAGTTCGAGACGATCCACCCGTTCGACGACGGCAACGGTCGAACCGGCCGCGCGCTCATGCATATCCTGCTGCGACGACGTGGGCTTGCCGCGCGAGTGACTCCACCGATCAGTGTCGCGCTCGCACATGCTCGAAGTGCGTACATCAAGGGGCTCGTCGCGTACCGAGACGACAGATTAGTCGATTGGCTCGAGATCATCGTCTCGGCCACGCTGAGCAGCGTTGCCTTGTCCGAGCGTTACCGGATATCCGTCGTTGATCTGCTGGCTGAGTGGCAGGGACGGCTGCGCGAAGGCGCAAATCCTCGTTCAGATGCTGCCGCCTGGCTGATTCTCGAACGGCTACCGGCCTACCCCGTGCTGAACCGCGCCGACGCAGCTGAGTTCAGCGGCCGCTCGCTACCGGCGGTTGATCTTGGATTGAGACAGCTTGAAGACGCCGGCGTCCTTGAGCCAATCCGCGATCAGTCCCCCAGTCGACGAAGCTGGGAGCCGTCAGGGCTTCTGGATCTGATTATCCGGCTCGAGTCGGAGACGCCCATTGGCCTTCGTATGGGATGATTCCCCTAAACTGTCGCAGTCCACATCGAAACTAGCGGAGCAATTCCCATGACCGACTACGAGAACATCCTCTACCGCGTTGAGGACCGCAAGGCGTATGTGACGCTGAACCGACCAGAGAAGCTGAACGCGCTCTCTGTCGCCCTGCAGGACGAGCTGTCGCAGGCGATGTGGGAGGCGGACAACGACACCGCCGTCCACTGCGTGATCCTGAGCGGCGCCGGTCGTGCGTTCTCGGCCGGGTACGACCTGACCGGCTCGACCCGCGACTCGCAGGAGACCTACGACAAGGTCTACCGCGGCCGCGTCACGTTCGACGACGACACCTGGGGCATGGAGAAGGCGCAGCGCGCGCGGATGGCGATCTTCGACATGCACAAGCCGGTGATCGGCAAGGTGCACGGTTACTGCCTGGCCGGCGGTACCGACCTGGTGCTGCTCTCGGACATCATCATCGCCGCCGAGGACGCGGTCATTGGCTTCCCGCCGGTTCGGGCGATGGGCGCGCCGCCGGCGCACATGTGGCTCTACCACGGCGGTCCGCAGTTCGCCAAGCGGATGCTGCTGACCGGAGACAGCATCTCCGGCGCCGAGGCGGCGCGGCGCGGCCTGGTCTACGACGCCGTGCCCGCCGACCGGCTGGACGAAGAGGTCGAGGAGCTCGCCGACAAGATGGCGATGATCGACCACGAGCTGCTCTCCGCGAACAAGCGGATTGTGAATCTGGGCCTCGAGATCATGGGCGCACGCACGCTGCAGCGGCTGGCGTCGGAGAACGACGCCCGCGCGCACCTCGCGCCCGCCGTGATGGAGTTCGGCAAGATGGCTCGCGAGAAGGGCCTCAAGGCCGCGCTCGAGTGGCGCGACAACCGCTTCGGCGACGGCCGAGGCTCAGCCGCCGCGCAACAGCGCAAAGCGGCCGCGACCTAGCGTTCACGCTCTCCCCTACGCGGGAGAGGTCGCGCAGGCCAAGTGTTTACTCTCCCCCCGCGCAGCGGGGGGAGATGCCGGAGGCAGAGGGGGGTTCCGATGGCCACTCCCGACCGATTCCGGCTCGACGGACAGGTCGTCCTGCTCACCGGAGCGGGTCGAGGCCTGGGACGGGCGATGGCGCTGTCGTATACAGACGCCGGCGCGAAGGTCGCGGGCGCATCGCGGACGCTGTCGCAACTGGAGGAGACTGCTGAGCTCGTCGCCGAGCGCGGCGGTGAAGCGATCTCGATCGCCACTGACGTCACCAATCCGGCGGCTGTCGAAGCGATGGTCGCCGAGACCATCGACCGCTTCGGCCGTATCGACATCCTGATGAACAACGCCGGCGGCGGGGCCGAAGGCGACGGCTCTCCGCTCGAGCAACTGACCGACGAGCAGTGGCGCTGGGGCATCGACAAGAACCTGACATCGCAGATGCTCTGCGCGCGAACGGTGCTGCCGCACATGACCGAGCGTGGCTCGGGCGTGATCATCAACGTCGCCAGCGGCTTCGGGCTGCGCGGTGGGCGCGAGAACTGGATGTACGTGTCGGCCAAGGCGGGCGTGGTCAACCTGACGCGTTCCCTGGCGGTGACCTACGGACCGGCCGGCGTGCGCACCAACTGCATCGCGCCGGGCATCTTTCCGCATACCCCGCAGGCGCTCGAGCGCTGGCGCGGCGGCCGCTACATCCCCGTAGGTCGGGCCGGCGTGGCCTGGGAGATGGGTCCGCTGGCGGTCTTCCTCTCGTCCGATGCCGGCGCGGGCATCAGCGGCGAGACCATCGCCCAGGACGGCGGCGGGCTGGCGGCGATCGGTCCCACCGGCTGGGCGCCGCGCGTCCGACTCACCGAGCCGACATAAGGGCGCACGCGATGTCAGAGTTCATCCCGACTCCCAATCCCGAACGTCCCGACGATCCCTTCCTGCTCAAGGGCCGTGCTGCCCTGGTCGTGGGCGCGGGCGATCCACTGGGCCGAGCCTCAGCGGTGGCGCTGGCCGAGGCGGGCGCCGATGTCGCCGTGGCCAGCCTGCGAGCCGGTCCTCAAGAGGTGGTGCGGGTCAACTCCGTCGCAAATGAGATCTGGTCGTTGGGACGTGGCAACGTAGCGATCACGCTCGACGCCACCGACCAGAACAGCATCGATTCGGCGATCGCAAGAACCACCTCTGAGTTGGGACGGCTCGACATTCTCGTCAATGCCGCCGACTTGCCGGTCGCGGCTCCGATCGACGAATTGAGTCCTGAAGACTGGCAGGCTGTCCTCGCCGCCAATCTGCTCGCCCCGGCGATGACCGCGAGCGCCGCAGCGCGCGTGATGCGAGTCCATGGGTACGGTCGGATCATCAACCTGGTCTCCGTCTTGGCGGCACGCGGCGTGGCCAATGCGTCTGCCTATGCGGCTGCGCATGCGGGCGTCCTGGCGATCACGCGCTCGCTCTCCCAGGAATGGGCGCGTGCAGGGATCACCGTCAATGCGCTGCAAGTTGGCATCTACGAGGGTCAGCACGGCTTCGGCGACGATCCCGATTCGGTCGCGCAAGTCGCGCGGATGCTGCCGGCCAAGGAACTGGTCAAGCCCGAGGATGTCGGCGCCGCTGTCGTCGGGCTGGCGGCAGACTCCGGCTTCATCACCGGCGAGGTGATCGCCGTTGACGGCGCCGCCACCGCCCGCGTCTAACGGGCTGCCGAGAGAGTCCCACGACCCCTTAACTCGTCATTCCCGCGAAGGCGGGAATCTCGCCCGAACAGCTAGAACGGCGGAAGGAACGAGATTGCAGGCAGAGCCTGGAATGACTGACATGGACGGCTTACGCGCCCTACCTGATTGCTAGCCGCCGCTCAGCAGTGCTTGCGTCACAGACTCAATCCGTGTTCGCTGCGGAACGCACGAGAGCCATCGCTCGGGAATTGCCTCCGCGCCGTATCGCGCTCCCAGGACCGCGCCCGCGACCGCGCCGTTGGTGTCGGTATCGCCGCCGGCGTTGACGATGCGGATCAATGCCTGCTCAAGGCTGTCGGGAGTGTTGATGCACCAAAGCGCAGCCTGCATACAGAGATATGTGTGGCCGCTGACGCGTTCACTGGAGATTCGCTGCGCGATGTCGTCGGGAATGGCGAGCGTCCAGGCAATGAGTTCCGCCGGGGCGCCGTCCTGGCTAGCCGCGAGCACGAGGTCGTCGCGCCTGGGCTCTACGCCGCACAGCAACATGGCGATCGCCGCATTGACGATGATGCAGGACCACTGCGCGCCCGGCGCGAAGTGCGTGATGGCGCAGGTCGCGGCCGTTTGCGCGATCAGTTGCTCGGGCTGGCCAGCGTGTCTGACCGCCACGGGAGCGCAGCGCATCAATGCGCCGTTGGGCTGCGTCTCGGGGCTGCCGCGCTCCTGCCAGAACGCCCTCGCGGCCCCCGGTACGCCGAACCCGACTTCGAGGTAGTCAATCACCGTCGACGTCATGATCCCGATCCCGCGCCCGTTCTCGCTGCGCCACTTGACCAGTCGATTGGCGAAGCCCTCGAACGGGTCTGCGTCATTGACCAGCGCCTCAGCGAGATCGACGGCTTGCGCCAGATCATCGTCCATCGGGCGGTTCAACTCGCGGGAGTCGATGTCACGAATCCCGTCGGGGTAAGCCGCTCTGATCGAGGCCTTGTTTGCGCCCTCGACCGGCAATCCCAACAGGTTGCCGACCGCTAGACCGAGGAGGACTCCGAGTGCTTGTTCGGGATCGATCGGCCGGCCGCATGACGCGCGAATCAGGTTTGCAAGGTGAGGCGCGTCGCTGACGATGCCAGAGTCATGAATCCTCGTCATCGTTGGTTCAGCGTAAGCCGCGCCATAGGGGAGCGCCAGGAAGACTCGGACTACCCTCATTACGCTTAGCCGTAAGCCTGCAGCCAGGATCGAGGAACCAGCGATGACCCTGCCCAATGACTCCTGGGGCTTGCCCCTGACGACGTCCGACGACGCGGCCGAAGCCTATCGGCTTGGCGTCGACCGGATGCTCTCCTACAGCCTCGGCGTTGACGACGCCCTGAATCGGGCGATTGAACTGGATCCGAACTTCGCCCTGGCTCACTCGCAGCTTGGTCTGTTCCACCTGTTTCGCGGCAATGGCAAGCGTGCCGCCGAGCTCGCAGATAAGGCTCACGAACTGGCCGAGGGGGCGAGTCCGCGAGAACAGAGACATGCAGCCATTCTCGGCGCAGCGGCGCGAGGTAAGGCCTCAGAAGCGCCGGTTCTGATCGACGCGCACCTCGCGGAAACGCCGCGCGACGCCCCGATCATCCTGCAGTGGCTGGGCGGCAACTTCTACGGCGGCGGCGTCGAGAAACGAGAGCGGATGCTGGAGCAGTTCGACCGCCTCGCGCCGGCATACGGCGACGACTGGTGGTTCCTGAGTTGGCACGCCTTCGCCAACCACGAAGTGTATGAGCTGGAGACGGCCAGGCGCCTGGTCGAGCGCTCACTTGAGTTGCGACGCCAGAACGGTCAGGCCGCGCACGCGATGTCGCACGTCTTCTTCGAGGAACACGACATCGACGGCGGCGCGGGATTTCTGGGCGAATGGCTGACCGAGTTTCCCGAGCGGGCCGGCTTCTATCGGCATCTGACCTGGCACCAGGCGCTCTTCCTGCTCGCCAACGGCAAGCGCTCGGAGGCGCTGGCTCTGCACGACGACACCATCCGTCCCGGCGCCGACGAACAGGGCGATGCGCTGGGCGCCGTAGCCGACGGCGCATCGCTGCTCTGGCGCTGTCGGCTTCACGACAGTGTGGCCGGGGGCAATGGCGAGCACCCGGACTGGCGGGCGATCGCCGAACTGGCCGAGTCGGCCTTTCCACGACCAGGCACGGCCTGGGTCGACGTGCACCGCGCCATGGCGCTCGCCGCGCTAGGCGACCAGGTCGGTCTGGGCGCGCTGATCGACGGCCTGCGCGAGGCGGCGAATCGGGGACACCCGACCGCCGGCTCGGTGGTTGCGCCTGTGGTAGAAGCGCTCGCCGCCTTCGGCCAGGGCGACTACGAGGCAGCGGCCAACGGGCTGTCGGACGTCCGCGACCTCATCGTCACCCTGGGCGGCTCGAACGCGCAGCGCGATGTCTTTGAAGAAACGCTGGTCGAGGCCTCGCTGCGGGCGGGCCGAACGGAGGAGGCGCTCGGTCTGCTGCGAGAGCGGCTGGATCGCGGCGCGACAGCGCGCGACCTGTTCCGCTGGGGTCGGGCGCAGACGGCCAGAGGCGAAATGGACGAGGCGAATCAGGCCCTCCGCCGGGCCGCCGAGCTTTGGGCGAACGGAGACCTCGACGCGCCGGAACTGCGCGCCCTGCAAGAGGCCGCCGCATGACCTCGCAACCCTCCATCCCGCGGCCCGACGTAGTCGTCGAGGACGATATCGACGCCGAGCGCGGCAGCGAACTGGAGAAGCGGTTCCACCTGTTCCTGCACGACTCGGACGACCACTCCTACGAGTACGTGATCGAGATGCTGGGTGCGGTGTTTGGATACTCGCGAGAGAAGGCCTTCGCCATCGCGTCCATGATTGACGGCCACGGACGCGGCATTGTCGAGACCGCCGACTACGAGACGGTCAAGAAACACCAGGAACAAATCCACGGTTGGGGTCCGGACCCGAGGATCCCCCACTGCCGAGGGTCGCTCTCGGCGACGATTGAGGAAGCGCCTTGAGCAATCGCCTGTCGCTGAGCGGCGTCAAGCGGGCTGGAGTGATTCCAGGAACGGCATCGCGATGTCGAGCTGATCGGCGAACGGATCGTGGCTGGGGTCGCGGTTCCAGGAGTATTCGGCCCCGGCGGCGATCTGCTCGGCCCGCTCCTGGCCGAAGAGCCGTGCGATCAGCGCGAGGCTGAGATCAATCCCCGCGGAGACTCCAGAGGACGTAGCAACCGGACCGTCCTCGACCCAGCGCGCGGAGCCTTGCCAGTCGGTGCGCTCGCCGAAACCGGCCACGTAGCTGAAGAAGGCCTTGTTCGTCGTCGCCGACCGATCATCAAGCAAACCTGCCCTGGCGAGCAGCTGAGCGCCCGTGCACACCGACGCGGTGATATCCGCAGCCGCGCCCCGTGAAGACAGCCATTCGATCAGGCGCGGATTGTCGACCTCACGCAGCGTGCCGACCCCGCCCGGCACGAGTATGATGTCCAGCGCCGGCGCGTGCTCAAAGTCGTCGTGCGGCAGCAGGCGCGGCGCTAGCTCGAATGGCCAGCCGACGGTCGCAACGGCCACCGGTTCCATGGTCTCGGCGATGAGCGATACGGTGACCAGATCCGGCCCCAGGTTCATCCACATCTCGAGCGGGCCGAACAGATCGAGCGGCTCAACCCCGTCGAAGATCAACGCGCCCAACGCAAGCGGTCTCGAAACTGCGGTATCGGAAGAGTTGGGCATGGCTGTCTCCTCTCAGATGCAAGAGCGACTGGACGCTGACGAAAGCGCCCAGTGAGCTTCCAGTCCATGCAGCGGCTGGAATCCGACTATACGGCGGATCCGGAGCCGCTACCATCATGACGACCGGCGACAAGCCCACAGGAGTGTTGCGCGTACTCAACCCAGTGTCGGCCCCGCGCAGGCGGGGCCCCGCAGTGCGGATGTTGTCACGGCGCCCCCGCCTTCGCGGGGGCGACTTCTTCGAGGGGTTACGCGCAGGTCTCCTCAGAGGAGGCGGGAGTAGCTGAGCATGGTTCGCCTGGACGACCTTCATCCCGAGGAAGCGCAACACATGCGCGGTATGGGTCAGCGATTTGCGCGGATGCCGCTCGACGGGTCACCGTTCGTCAGCCCTCCGCCGCTGGCCGAGGCGAAGATCGCGCTGATCACCTCGGCCGGGCTGCATCGCCGCGACGACCGACCGTTTCGTTTCGGCGAGCAGGGTTACCGCATCATTCCCAGCGACGTGGATCCGGCAGACCTGATCCAGACCCAGGTCAGTGTGAACTTCGATCGCACCCACTACCAGCGCGACGTCAACGTCGTGCTTCCGCTCGACCGGCTGCGGGACCTGGCCGAGGCGGGCGAGATAGGCGGCGTCTCGGAGTGGCACTTCTCGGTGCTGGGATCGAACCCAAGCCCGATCCTGCTGGAGGCCTCGGCGGCCGACATCGCTCAGCGATTGCATGATTCAGGCGTGCACTGCGCGCTGTTGACCCCCGTTTGACCGGCCTGCACGGGTACCGTCGGTACCCTTGCGCACTTCCTCGAAGCGGAGGGCATCGCGACCACGGGGATCAGTTTGATTCGCGAACACACGGAGATCGTCAAGCCGCCCCGAGCCCTGTGGGTGCCGTTCCCGCTCGGCCGGCCGCTGGGCGTCGCCGAAGACCCCGAGTTCCAGACGGACGTCCTGCGCAGCGCGTTGCGGCTGCTGGAGACGGCGACAGCGCCGGTCATCGAGGACTATTCCCGCGAAGCGCCCGACGGTAACGGAGACGGCGTCTGGGCTTGTTCTATCTCGATGCCCGATACGGAAGTCAGCGATCTCGAATCGGCCCTCCAACAGGAGGTCGATCTCCTGACGCCGTGGTACGAAGAGACGCGGCGTCGGCGTGGTCGATCCACCGTGGGCATGAGCGGAGCGTCGCCAGAACAGCTTGACGCGGTGATTCAGTTGATCGTTGCCTGCGCTGAAGGAGCCGGCTTCAACGAGGTGCCCGAGCTTGCCTCGGGCCCGAACTGGATTCACCCCATGCCGATGCTGCTGCGCTACGTGGTCGAGGACTTGCGCGCCTTCTACCAGGAGGCTGTGACCTCGCGACCGGGCACGACTCCGCCGTCGCAACACGACATGCACACCTGGATCTTTGGGGAGACCGCGCTGGGCCGCGCCCTGATGCAGATCGGCCATCAGATCGCCGAGGTCGGCGATCCGCCGCTGCTGATGATGCGCGGCTTCATCATCCCTGAGGGATTCTGGATCGACGGCCCCACCTGGGGCCAACAGCCCCGCACCGACGGCGGACCGGAGGCTTTCCGCCGAGCCGCCGCCTATCTGGCGGGCGAGCAAGCGTAGAGCACATCGCCCGCACCCCACCGTCATTCCCTGAACCCCTCAACTCGTCATTCCCGCCGTCGGCGGGAATGACCTGAGCAAGTGAGTCACGGCCTATCCTCAGATTGGCGCGAGTGCGAAGGAGCAACCGGCAGTGGTGGCAACGGATCGCTTGCTTGACGCCCTCAAGTCCTACTACGGCTACGACTCCTTCCGGCCGCAGCAGCGGGAGACGATTGAGCATGTGCAGGCCGGCGGCGACGCGCTGGTGCTGATGCCGACCGGCGGGGGCAAGTCGCTCTGCTACCAGTTGCCGGCGATGCTCTCCGACGGCCTCACTGTCGTTGTTTCGCCATTGATCGCGCTGATGCACGACCAGGTCTCCGCGCTGCAGCGCGCCGGAGCGAACGCGCAGTACCTGAATAGCACGCTCTCGCCGATGGAGTCGGCGCAGGTCGAGCGACAGGTCGCGGACGGCTCGGTGCGGCTGCTCTACGTCGCGCCCGAGCGGGTCAACACCGACCGCTTCCGCGCGCTGCTGGAGCAGCGCAATCCCAGCCTGATCGCGATCGACGAGGCGCACTGCATCTCGGAGTGGGGCCACGAGTTCCGGCCCGACTACCGCGTGCTGCGCCGGTTGACCGAGCGCTTCGTCGATGTCCCGACCGTCGCCTGTACCGCGACTGCGACGCCGCAGGTCCAGCGCGACATTGTCGACCAGCTAGACCGCCCGCGCATGAGAACGTTCCTGACCTCCTTCATGCGCGACAACCTCACCCTGCGCATTGTGGAGAAGCGCAAGGCGCCCGAGCGCTTGGCGGCGAGGCTGCGACAACTCGGCGAAGGCTCGGCAATCGTGTACAGCCTGTCCCGCAAGAACACGGAGAAGACCGCCGAGCGGCTTCGCCAGGCGGGAATCCGGGCCGAGCACTACCACGCAGGGATGACGGGCGACGCACGCCACGCGGTACAGGATCGGTTCTTGAGCGGGAGAACGCCCGTGATCTGCGCCACGATCGCATTTGGCATGGGCATCGACAAGCCAGACATCCGTCTCGTCGCGCATCTCGATATGCCGCCCTCGATCGAGTCCTACTACCAGGAGACCGGCAGGGCCGGACGCGATGGCGAGCCCTCGGAATGCCTGCTGTTCTACACCAAGGGCATCTGGCACACGCAGCAGTTCTTCATCCGTCAAATCCAGGATGAGGAGGAGCGCCAGCAGCGGGTCAACCGCCTGCGCACGATGATGAGCTTCTGCGAACAGCCGCAGTGTCGTTGGTCGCGAATCCTCAACTACTTTGGCGAACAAGCGAAATCGCCATCCTGTGGTCATTGCGACAACTGCCTCGGAGAGACAACGCAAGCAAGCGAGGTTGCGTCGTCAACGATGCACAGTCTTGAAGACCCGGCCGAGCGGACCGACCGGGAGGCGCGGAGGCCGCTCAGCGCTGAAGAAGAGCGGCTGTACGAGGCGCTGCGAGAGGTGCGAGTTCGACTGGCGAGCGAGGCGGCAACGTCGGCCTACATCGTCGCCAGCAACCGGGAACTGTCCGACATTGCTCGACTGAAGCCACGAACGATCGCGGAACTGATCGAGATCAAGGGCATTCGCCACCGCAAGGCCGCCCGATTCGGCAAGCAGCTACTGGATGTCGTCGCGCAGCACGCTCCTGAGTCCGCCATCGCTGTGCCTAAGGAATCGACAGGAGCGACACAGATGACGCTCGACTCACCACCCGAGGATTGGCAACAGCGATTCAACGCGCTGGCCGAGTGGCGCACGGCGACAAGCGCCGACGAGCAGCGTGATCCCTCGTCACTGCTCAGTTTCGCAGCCATGCGCGAGCTCGCCCAGTCGCCGCCCGCGACCAGGGAGGCGCTGGCCGCCGTTGACGGCGTCGGCGACGCGACTGAACGTCACGCCGACCGGTTGCTGCAGCTGCTCGGTGGCCGCGCGTCCGCTCCGGCGCCGTCTCCACCGGCAGCGCCGAAGGACGATAGCGACACTCCAAGTTGGCAGATCAGCGCCGACCTCTACCAGGACGGTCACACCATCCTCGCCATCGCCGAGCGCCGAATGCTGTCGCCGGGCACAGTCGTGTCGCACCTTACGAACGCGATGAAACAAGGTCACGAGATCGACCTGAAGCGTTCGCTTCCACCGACAGATGATGTGCAACTGGTTCGTCGGCTACTCGGGCAAGACCCAGACGCCAGCGTGTCCAAGCTGCATGAGCGCCTGGACTACCGCCTGTCGCGTCCTGAAGTGGCGCTGGTACACGCACATCTGCGGCCTCCGGAGCGACTTGACGACTAAGCAGGTGGCGTTGAGTCGAGGTCCACTCGAGCGGGTCCCCGCGCAAGGCGGGGACTGTGCGCACCGAAAGCGAAGCTAGTCTGCCGCGGCGACGCCTGAGAGGGCCTCTCCCTCCGGCACTCCGTCGCTGAGCGTCAGCTTGGCGCCCAGCCTGGACGGGACCTTTTGGCCCGGGAGGAGGATGCCGACGAGGTTGCAGGGGTCGCTGGTGGCGATCGTGACTCGTTCACCAGATGCGGCGCTGCGGCGGACGGCTCGGAGGCGGTCGATGGCCTCGGGCAGCGCGAACTGCTCGCCGATCAGTCCCTGGATGAAGCGGCCTCCGCGGATCTCGCCGCGCGCTTCGAGACGGCGCAGGGCGCGGAGGACGTCTCGCCACTGGATCGTCAGGCTCTCGCGCGTGGCCAGTTCCCGCGAGACGACACCGTAGCGATGCAGCAGGATGCGCGCGATGCGCTCGGCCAGTTCGTCCGCTTCCTCTGGATCGGTCGTGGCCGGCATCGAGGGCGGGAGCGCCGCCCAGCGGCCGGCCGGACCCTCGCCGATGAAGACGCCGCCGCCTCCGTAACGCGGCCGCCGCGACCTGCGATTGGGGCGGATCAACTGGCGCAGGCCCTGGAAACCGTCAGCATGGGCGAGCCCCGAGGCGACCAGTTCGCGCAGGCCGCTTTCGACGTCGGTCGCGATCCGCCGCGTGCCGTCAACCAGTTCGTCGAAGAACAGCGCGCCGCGCTCGTTCAGCATCCGCAGGATCTGGCTGGCCGCGCCGCCGTCGGCGTGCAGTTGCTCGGCGACATCGGGCTGGGGCTCGGGCGCGGAGCGTCCGCGGGCAGCGGCAGTCGGAGCGGGTCGTCGCACGGCGGCGAGCAACGAGCGGAAGTCGCGGCGCAAGGCCAGCGCCACGGGCGTGGTCTTGGTTGGCGCACGGCGCGCCGAACGCGTCGTCAGCCGAGCCCAGGCGATGTCGCCGGCCAGGCAGAGTTCGTCCAGCCAGGCCTCGCGATAGTCGGAGACCCGAGCCGCGATCAGATCGCGTTCCCACGAGGCGGCCGGCGCCTCGAAACCCTGGAGCTGTTCGATCACGGCCCGCACGCCGGCTTTGCCCGCCAGCCGCGTATCCGGCGTCAAGTGCTGCCAGCGCAAGAGGAATCGGAGGTAGTGTTGGACCGTGACCGGCTCGATCTCCGCCCGCAGGCGAGCGATCGTGTAGCGGTGAATCCGAGCCAGTAGGCGGCGGTCGCAGTACTCTTCGTCCTCGTCCTGGTTCAACGTCGGCGTGAATTGTCCGCGCATGACCTCGCCGTAGGCCTCGAGCTGGGCCAGGCCGTAGCCGCAGTCCGACGCCGCAAGTCCGCAGCGCTCTGACAGTTGCTCAGGCGTGATCGGACCGGAGATCTCCAGGTGTCCACGGACCAGCTTGAGCCGGGCATCTTCCCGGTCGTCGGGCAAGACCAGCGCCGACTCGGGCACGCCGAAGCCGGGCTCGACCGCGTGATCGGGGAAGAGCTGCCGGATCGACTCGAGGTGTTCTGCGGCGAACCAGACGGCGCCGTCAGGTCCCTCGGCGCGCGCGGCTCGGCCGCTCTCGCGCAGCTCGGCCAGCAACGCCGGATCGAGCGCCGGCAGCGCGTCCTCGCGCCAGCGCGCCCTCGCGCTCTCGCGCCAGCGCGCCCTCGCGCTCTCGCGCCAGGCGACGACCGAGTGCAGCAGCTCGTGCAGCTCGTCGGCGTCGCGGATCGGCGGGAAGGCCTCGTCCCGGACCCGCTCGATTGCGTCAATGTCGAGCTTGCCCAGGTCGCGCTGCTCGTTCGGTAGCGTGCGCCGCGTCATCACGGCCCGCGCCCGGCGCTCTTCCAGCGGCGCGTCGTCGAGGAAACCGAAGGGATTGATGTTGATGATGCTCTGCGCCATCGCCGACGGCGTCACGGTGTCGCGGGCGTGCAGCCGGACTTCGCCCCGCTCGATCCGTTCCAGCACGCCGATCAGCGCGTCGGTGTCGATCGCCTCGTGCAGGCAGTCGTCCATCGTCTGCGCGATCAGCGGGTGGTCGGGCACTTCGAGCGGCCCGGCCAGGTTTTCCTGGCAGCCGACCTGCGCCGGGAAGACGGCGGCGAGCAGGTCGTCGGCGATCATCCGTTGTAGGTAGGGCGGCACTTCTTTGCCCGCCCGCCGCCGGGGCACGGCCAGCGCCCGCGTCGCCGCCCAGCGCCAGCGCGTGTTCCAGAACGGCGCGTAGAGCACCGCCTGGCGCAGCGATTGCTCGGCATTGTCCGCCTTCAGATACTCGAACGCCTCTTCCAGCGGGAACGACTGCGTCGGACCGAGCGAGAGCAGGATGCCCTCCTCGTTCGCCGCCGCCTGCAGCTCGAAGTCGAAGCGCACGCAGAAGCGTTTGCGCAGCGCCAGCCCCCAGGCACGGTTGACCCCCGAGCCGAACGGCGCATGCACGACGAGTTGCTGTCCGCCGCCCTCGTCGAAAAATCGCTCGAACACGACATCGGTGTCCGAGGGCATCACCTGGAGCGAGTCCTGCGTCTCCGACAGGTACTCGACGATCTGCTCGGCCGCGATCGCCTGCATGTGACACTCCCGCTGCAGCGTGCGCACGGCGCCTTCGACGTCGTCCGCCATCCGTCCCACGTCGCGCCGCAACTCGCCCACCGCCGCCGACAGTTCCATGCTGCGGCCGGGAGCCTCCCCCAGCCAGAATGGGATCGTCGGCGGCGCGCCGTGCGCGTCCTCGACCCGCACGATGCCCTTGTTCTCGACGCGGCGGATCTTCCACGACGTGCTGCCCAACAGGAAGATGTCGCCGGCGGCGGTCTCGATCGCGAAGTCCTCGTTGACCGTGCCGATGAACGCGCCCTCAGGCTCCTTGATCACGCGGTAGTCGCCGGTCTCCGGGATCGTGCCGCCGTTGAGGATTGCCGTCATCCGCGCCGCGCGTCGCGGTCGCACGACGCCATTGATCCGGTCGCGGTGGACCAGCGGTTGCGAGCGTCCGCCCGCCTCGCCGATGCCGGTGGCCAGCATCTCCACGGTCTCGTCGAACGCCGAACGCTCCAGCTCGGCGTAGGGCGCGGCGCGCGTCATCAGCCGGAACAGCTCGTCTTCCCGCCACTCCTCCTCCGAGGCCGCCTCGGCCACGATCTGCTGGGCCAGAATTTCGATTGGCGCTCTGGGCTGACAGATGCGGTCCAGATCGCCGCGCTCGACCGCGCGGACCATCGCCGCGCACTCGACCAGTTCGTCCAGCGCGGTGGGAAACAACGCGCCGTGCGGGACAAGCCCCAGCGCGTGGCCCGAACGTCCGACGCGCTGCAGGAAGGTCGCGATCCGCCGCGGCGAGCCGACCTGGCAGACCAGGTCGACCGAGCCGATGTCGATGCCCAACTCCAACGAGGCCGTTGCGACCACCGCCTTGAGATCGCCGGCCTTGAGCCGCTGCTCCATCACGTGGCGGCGCTCCTTGGACAGCGAGCCATGGTGCCCGGAGACGTGCTCCTTGCCCACGCGGATGCCCAGCTCGTGCGCTACCCGCTCGGCCAGCGAACGTCGGTTGACGAAGATCAGCGTCGTCCGATGCTGCAGGATTAGCTCCGCCAGGCGGTCGTAGACCGCGCCCCAGTGGTCGTGCGTGGCCAGCGCCTGCAAGGGCGCGTCGGTCGTTTCGATCCACAGCTTCAGTTCCCGCCGATGCCCCAGGTCGAGAATGCGACAGGGCAACGGCTTGCCGGCCAGGTCGAGACCGGTCAGGAAGGCGGCAATCTCCTCCATCGGCTTCTGCGTCGCCGAGAGACCGATCCGCGTCGGTCGCTGCTCGGCGACATGGTCGAGCCGCGCCAGCGTCAGCGACAGGTGCGAGCCGCGCTTGTCGCGCACCACCGCGTGGATTTCATCGAGGATCACTGTGCGTACGGTGCGCAGGATCTCCCGCGAGCGCTTTGCGGTCAGCATCAGGTAGAGCGATTCGGGTGTCGTGATCAGGATCTGCGGCGGCCGCTTGACGATCGCCTGGCGCTCGGCCTGCGTCGTGTCGCCGGTGCGCAGCCCCATGCGGATGCGCGGCAGCTCGACGCCGCGCTCCTGGGCCAGTTGCCGGATCTCGGTCAGCGGCTCCTCGAGGTTGCGGCGGATGTCGTTGGAGAGCGCCTTGAGCGGCGACACGTACAGGATCCGCACCTCGTCCGACAGTTCGCCGCCATCTGCCATCGAGTCGCCCTCGCGGATCAACTCGTCGATCCCAGCCAGGAACGCCGTCAGCGTCTTGCCCGACCCGGTCGGCGCAGCAATCAGGCAGTCCTCCCCCGTCCGAATCGCCGGCCAGCCGTCCTCCTGCGCAAACGTCGGCGCTCCGAAGCGATCGACGAACCAGTCCCGCACCAGCGGGTGGAAATCGTCAAGCACGGAGGGCTGCACTGCGGTCTGGCTCATATGTTCCGCATCATACCTGAGGAACATGGATAAGAACTCGCACAGATCGTCACTCCCGCGCTTGCCGCGGGAATCTCGCCCGATGCGAGAGTTAACCTGACTCACAGCACGGACGAGGCGATGGAGAACAACCAATGACCACCAACGGCACGATCAACTGGCAACCGGTGTTTGACGAAGCGCTGGATTTCTTCGTCAACTACCTGCAGATCAACACGACCAACCCGCCGGGCAACGAGAAGCCGGCGGCTCGCTGGATGGGGCAGATCCTGTCGGAGGCGGGCATGGAGGTCGAGTACGTCGAGATTCAGCCCGAGCGCGAGGCGGTCTTCGCCTGGCTGCGCGGCGACGGCTCCAAGCGGCCGATGATGCTCTGCAACCACCTCGATGTCGTCCCGGTCGAGGAGACCTACTGGACCAAGCCCGCCTTCGAAGGGTTAATCGAGGACGGCAAGATCTACGGGCGCGGCGCGGTCGATATGAAGGGCTGCGGGATCATGCACCTGATGACGATGCTGCTGCTCCAACGCAGCAACGCGTCGCTCAAGCGCGACCTCGTCTTCTGCGGCGTGCCCGACGAAGAGGCGGGCTCGGTCTGGGGCATGGAGTGGCTCTGCAAGCACCGGCCCGACCTCGTCGATGTCGAGTTCGAGCTTTCCGAGGGGGGCTCAGGCTCGACCCAACTGATGGGCCAGGAAGCGGACATCTTCTCCGTCGCCACCAACGAGAAGGACATCTGCTGGCTGCAGCTCACCTCGATCGGCACGCCGGGGCACGGCTCGCGGCCGCACTACGACAACTCGGCCGTACACCTCGTCAACGCGCTCTCCAAGTTGGCCGCCTGGGAGCGGCCGGTCACGATCACGCCCTCGACCCGCATTTGGCTGGACCGGCTGGTCGCCGAAGGACATATCCCGGCCTTCGACAGCGAGGACGAGCTGGCGGCGCTGATCACCGAGCATCCGCACATCCACGCGATGTTCATCAACACGCTCAATGTGACGATGGTCAACAGCGGGATCAAGGCCAACGTGATCCCGGCCAAGTCCGAAGCGACAATCGACTGCCGCCTGCTGCCCGGACAGGACCGCGAGGACTGGCGCCGACAGGTGATCGAAGTGATTGACGACGATCGCATAGAGGTCGAGTTCTCCGGATGGGACCAGGAACAACCGGTCGAGGTCGATTGGGACACCGAGTTGTACCACACGATCGAGGCCGTCGTGACGGAGGCGGTCGAGGACGCCACGGTCGTTCCCTCGACCTGCGTCGGCGGCACCGACAATCGATTCCTGCGCCAGCAGGGCATCCCCGCCTACGGCTTCATCCCCGTCCTGCTGAGCCCGGAGGAAGCCTCCGGCTTCCACGGCAACGACGAGCACATGACCGTCGAGAACTTCAACATGGGCGTCGAGCTGACCTACGAGATCGTGCGCCGGATGGTGACGTAAGCTGAAGGAAAGGACGGCACCATGGGCGCGATCTTGGCTAACGTGACGATCAGCAACCCTGCAGACCGCTCGCGTCGCTGGTCGGGAGAGTTCCTGATCGACAGCGGCGCAATCGACACAGTCGTTCCGAGTTCGCGCCTGCACGAGATCGGCATCACCGTTGCCGAGGCTCGGCGCTACACAATGGCTGACGGCCGGGTCAGCGAGCTGGATGTCGGAGTGGCCCAAGTTGAGTTCATGGATGGCGTCGCAGGCGTAACCGTAGTCTTCGCCGACGACAGTGTGCGACCGTTGCTCGGAGCGACGGCGATGGAATCGCTCGGCATCGAGATCGACATGCGCACTGAAGAGCTGCGGCGGCTCCCTGCCGTGCAGCTCTGATTGCGCTATTGCAGCTTCGAGTACGGCAGCCCCAACTCTCGTCATTCCCGCGTAGGCGGGAATCTCGCTGCGACAAGATCAGGGCGTTCGTTCCTCTACTGCAGCTTCGAGTAGGGCAGCGGGTTGAGGAAGGTGATCGATTCCTCGGGCGCGTGCTCGCGCAGCGGGCCGATGATGTCCTTGAGCGGGTCGCCGGGGCGGTAGTCCATCATCGTGCTCGCGCCGTGGGGCATGATCCAGAGGTCGGTGAGTTCACCGGAGCGGCCGATGCGCGAGGCGTAGGCGGTGACGAGTTGCAGCGCGCCGGCGTTGTCCATCGTGTCGACCAGGCCGCCGATGGCGTCGATTGCGGGCAACAGACCGCCGGTCGCGGTCTGCAGCACGGCAAGCATGTACTGTCGCGGTTGGTCTGGAGTGGGGCTCAGCGCCGCGTCGAGGCGTTCCTCGGTGCCGTATGACACGCTCTGCGTGAACTTGGTGACCTCTTCGATCTCAATCTCGCCGCGCAGCTTCTCGACCGCCGACCAGAGCGCCTGGTCTTGAGCGAGTGAGGCGAGGCACTCCTCGGCATGCGCCATGCTTTCGTAACGCTGGAGCGACATGTCCCAGCCCATCTCGCCGCCGGTCATCTTCCACGCGCCGATCAGGTCAATCCCGTGACGCTCCGTCGCAGGCACGACCGTGTCGGCGTAGAAGTCGACGAACAGGTCGAACGCGGTGTTGGTGATCGGCTTGATTCGGTGTCGAACTTCGAGGAAAACGGCCATTTTGGGCTCCTGTCAGATTCAAGCTCTGCTCACCGTCATTGCCGCGCTCGCCCCCAAATCAAGTGCGGGGCCGGCTGCGGCGGTCTCACTGCGTATGCTTCCAACGTCTGTGCTAGAGGCGGCGAGATACCCGCGACAAGCGCGGGTATGACGGTGTTCTCATCGATTCTATGCCCACGTGGTTTGACCCTACAGACTCGGTGCCAGCGCGGCGACGAACTCGCGGGTGCGCTGCCGCTCCTCCGCATTGGCGCCCTCGAAGGCGGCGTAGAAGTCGGTCACGCCGACGTCGCGCCAGCGGCGCAGCTCCAGCTCGACCTCTTCCTCGCTGCCGACGATCGAGACGCCGGCTGGATTGTCCGCGCCCGAGCCCTGGATCACGCGCTGATACGACGGCAGCGTGTTGTACATCGCGTAGGCGCGGGCGATGCGCTCTCGCGCGCCGTCGGGATCCGATGTGATCGAGATCGGCACGCCGGCGATGATTCGCGGATCGGGCTTGCCGGCGTCACGTGCGGCCGCGCCCATCTCGGGGATGACGACATCCTCGATCCACTTCGGTCCGGCCAGCCAGAGCGCGGTACCGTCGGCCAACCGACCAGTGACGCGCAGCATCTGCGGACCCAGAGCCGCGATCACGACCGAAGGCGCCTCGCAGTCGGGCAACTCCAGCTTCGAGTGGACGCGGAACTCCTCGCCCTCATAGTCGACCTGCTCGCCGCGCATCAGCGGCTGCAGAACCTCGAGGTACTCGCGCATGTGACGGACAACCTTGCCGAAGTCCAGTCCCCACGAGTCGCTGATCACGACCTCGTGCGAGAGTCCGAGTCCAAGCGTGAAGCGTCCGCCGGCGGCTGCGTTGGTGGCAAGCGCCTGCTGCGCCATCGCCACCGGATGCCGGGTGTAGGTGGGAATCACGAATGTCGCGAGTTCGATTGAACTGGTCTCGCCGGCGGCGAGCGCGAGTACGGTCATCGCGTCGTGTCCGACCGAGGGAATGAACGCGCCGTCGAAGCCGTCGGCTTCGAGCTGGCGGATGGCGTCGATCTTGCCCGCCATCGTCGAGGCGAGCGGAGGAGAGACGATGCGCATTGATGATGTCCGTTCAGTGAGATCTAAACCACAGTCAGTATCGCGCAGTAGAGTCGCTATCTTGCCAGCGCAGGGCTTCTACTGCAGATCACCGAGGGGAAAGGCGCGATCTATGGCTTCCGCAGAACTTCAGAAGGTGCTCGATCTGATGGCGCAGCGTCCGCTGGGCGGCGGCGCGACCGACATCCAGGGCATGCGAGCGGGCATGGAAGAGACCGCCTTCCCCGCCACTGAGGCGGCGACCGTGACACCGGTCGAGGCCAACGGCGTGCCGGGCGAGTGGGTCACGGTTGCTGAGTCCGACCCGAATCGGCGGCTGCTGTACGTGCACGGCGGCGGATACGTGATCGGCTCGCCGGTCACGCACCGACGACTCTGCGAGGGCATCGCCAAGGCGGGCGGCTGCTCGGTCCTCAACCTGGACTATCGGCTCGCGCCCGAGGCGCCGTTCCCGGCGGCCGTCGACGACGCGATCAACGGACTGAAGTTCATCCAGGAGAACGGTCCCAACGGCGCGGCCGCCGCTGAAGCTGTCTTCGTAGCCGGCGACTCCGCCGGAGGTGGACTCACGTTGGCTACGTTGCTGGCCGCACGCGATCGCGGGGTCGAGCAGCCCAACGCCGCAATCGGCATCTCCGCCTGGACCGACCTGGCAATCACCGGGGAGACGATTCAGACTCGCGCCGAGGCGGATCCGTTGATCACCGACGCGTCGATGATCAACGGCATGGCGACTGCCTACCTCGGCTCGACCGATGCCACTGACCCGCTAGCCTCGCCGCTCTACGCCGACTACGCGGGCCTGCCGCCGCTGCTGCTCCAGGTCGGCGACGCCGAGGTACTGCTCTCCGACACCACGCGGGTCACGGAGAAGGCGCGCGCCGCGGGCGTCGACGTGGTCGAGGAGGTTTGGGACGAGATGTTCCACGTCTGGCACGCCTTCGCTCCGATGCTGCCCGAGGGTCAAGCGGCGATTGACCGGATCGGCGAGTTCATCTGCCAACACGCATAAGCGAAGCCGCCGCAGGGCGAGCGGAGAATCAGGCCATGCCATCGGATGAGTACTTCCAGGTCGTTGAGGCGATGCAGGCGCAAGCCGCCAGCATGATCGAAGGCGAGCTCAGTGTCGAGCAGCAACGAGCGGCGATGGAGCAAGGCTTCAGCTTCCCGCTGCAGGATGACATCTCGTTGACCGCAGCCGACGCCAACGGCGTCCTGGGCGAGTGGACGGTGTTGCCCGGGTCAGATCCGGACCGGCGACTGCTCTACGTGCACGGCGGCGGTTATGTGCTGGGATCGATCGGGACGCACCGCCGCCTGGTCGCCGACATCTGCCGCGCGGCGGGCTGCGTCGCGCTGAGCCTGGATTATCGGCTGGCGCCGGAGCACGTGTTTCCTGCGGCGGTGGACGATGCGATCGCCGGTCTCGAGTACGTCTGGGCCAATGGTCCGGTCGAGCCGGGCGAGGCAAGCTCGGTGTTCGTCGGCGGCGACTCGGCCGGCGGCGGCCTGATGCTTGCGACGCTGCTCGCTGCACGCGAGCGCGGGGTGCGGATGCCCAGCGGCGGCATCGGACTCTCGGCCTGGGCCGATCTCGCCGCCGGACCCGAGGAACTGTCCGAGTTCGGGCTCAATGATCCGACGATTCCCGACAATACTGTCGCGATCACGGCCTCTCAGGGTTGGGCCGCCATGTACGCGGGAAACGCGGATCGAACCGACCCGCTCCTCTCTCCCGTGTTCGCCGACTACGAGGACATCTGTCCGCTGCTGCTGCAGGCCGGATCTGTGGAGATGATCTGCCGCGACACCGAGCGTGTTGCGGCGAAGGCGCGCGAGGCCGGCGTCGAGGTCACGGAAGAGATCTGGGAAGACATGTTCCACGTCTGGCAGGGCTTCGCTCCCCTGTTGCCCGAGGGGCAAGAGGCGATCCAGCACATCGGCGATTGGATCCGCAAACGCTCTTAGAGGTGGATGATCTTGATATCGCCCCAGTGCCGCTGTAGGTACTCGGCCGCTAGGCGGCGGTGACAGCGCTCCGGCGTGTCCTCGCTGCAGAGCAGCACCGCGTCGGCGAATAGCCCTTGGTCTAGCACGCGCGTTACCTCACGCTCCGCCAACAGTTCCAGATAACTCTCCTCATACCCATCCCAGCCGATGTCGCCGCCTCGGTAAGACGTGAACAAATCATCGGACGGGGCGAGCAGCGGAACATGGACGTAGTCCATGTCGCACAATCGGTCGAGCAGAAACTCGAAGTCGCCGCCGGACTTGGAAACCTTGGCGAATCCCGCCAGTTGCGACGACGGCCTCAGGCGAATGTCGATCACCCGCTTCGCCCCGCTGGGCCCCAGCAGTTCACCAAAGAACTCGCGAGCGGACTTCTTCGTGAAGCCAATGGTGTAGAGATTCACGAGGCGTGCTGACCTGTTGTCATGGCACTGACCGCATCATTGGAGACCAGCCTAGCTCGTCATTCCCGCGCAGGCGGGAACCCATTCACTCAAACCGTCGTTCGTCGCGATGACCGTTGTGTGTGTTACCCATCCGTCCGCCGGGGAGTGACGACGGTGTGTGCTGCGGGCAACAGTCATCTTGTATGGATTCCCGCCTGCGCGGGAATGACGGAGATTGTGGCAGATCCGACACAAGAGCGGTAGCGCACGTCTATGGATAGAACAGCTTCTGCGCTTCGCGGCGCAGTTCGGCGCGGAAGTCGGGGTGGGCGACGGCGATGAGTTCGTCCGCCCGTTGACGCACCGTCTTGCCGAGCAGGCGGGCGATGCCGTACTCGGTGACGACCGTGTCGGCGATGTCTCGGGGCACGGTGACAATCTGGCCTGGATCGAACTGGGCCATGATCGTGGAAATCGTGCCCGAGCGGTTGGTCGAGGGCATCACGGCCACGTAGCGACCCTTGGGCGCGAGGTAGGCGCCCAT
Source organism: Dehalococcoidia bacterium (assembly GCA_965211635.1). Taxonomy (GTDB): domain Bacteria; phylum Chloroflexota; class Dehalococcoidia; order Bin125; family Bin125; genus Bin125. Next base: position 1,867,742 of record OZ242948.1, on the reverse strand, counting down.
CGCGAAGGCGAGATGTCCGCCGACGCCGGCGTAGATGCGCGGGCCGATCGTATGCACGCCGATTTGCCCGCTGAGGTCAATTGTCAGCGCGCCATTGATCGCGACCATGTTCTCGTTGCGAGCAATCTGGCGCGGGTCGAGCAGGTACTCGATGCCGTAGGTCTCGAAGGCGGGATTCTGGTGGACGACGGCGTGCTCGTCCGGCGTGTTTCCGATCACCGTGGCGACGAACTTGTCGGGATGGGTGTGCGAGTAACGACCGGTAATCACGCCGCGCTCGACCAATGGGACCAGGCCTTCAACAGTGAGTTCGGCGAAGTAAGAGAGGTTCTCGCGTTCGTCGAATGCGCCCAGGCGCGGCAGCGCGCCTGTGTGCGAACCGACGCCGACCTGGATCGTGTCGCCGTCTTGCACAAGCTGGCTGACGTAGTGAGCCAGCCCTATATCGACCTGGTTCGGCTCCGGATGCTCAAGGTTGACGACGACGGGCGAGTCGGTTGGCACGAAGCAGTCAATCTCCGAGACGTGGAGCCAGGAGTCGCCGAACGTCTGAATCACGTTGTCGTTGACCTCGGCGATCACCAGCTTGGCCCGTTTGGCCGAGGTCACGCCATCCCAGACAGAGCCGCCGAGCGAGACGAATCCCGCATCGTTGGGCGCGGAGCAGCGTATCTGCAGTACGTCGATCGGCCAGGCTTCACCCTCGTCGCGTCCTGCGTCCAGCGCCTTGTGAATGCCGACCAACCAGTAGGGGTGGTAGTCGGCAACGCGGGTGTCCAGCGCAGGGCGATCGAACAGCGTGCCGAACTGTGGCGCAAGCTTGAACGCCTCCATCATGTCTTCGGTGAACCAGCCGGCGTCGGGGACGATGACCGCGCGAACCTCAACGCCCTCAAGTTCGTCTTTGCGCGCCGTCAGCGCTTCGAGAATCGGCAGCGAGGCATGGCCCGGCGGCATCCAGAGATGGTCGCCCGACTTGAAGAGCTGGGCTGCCATCTCTGGCGTAGCGAGCCGCTGGGCGTAGACATCGCGCCAGTTGATCGTGGGATCGAACCGAGACTCGCGGTTCTGCAGATAGAAGGAGGAAGGCATCGCAATCCCTGTCAACCGCCCATCGAATGGGCTGGTGGTTACACTCGCGATAAAGGTAACGCCGACCTACCTGACGACGAATTGGGGGAAGACATGGCATCGGACGGACGAATGGACTTCGGCATCTTCATGGCGCCCTTCCACCGCGTCGGCGAGAATCCTTCGCTGGCGATCCACCGTGATCTGGAGCTGGTCGAGTGGCTCGATCAGCTCGGCTACGACGAGGCCTGGATCGGCGAGCATCACTCGGCCGGCTGGGAGCTGATCGCCTCTCCCGAGGTATTCATCGCCGCAGCGGCCGAGCGGGCAAGCAACATCCGCCTGGGCACGGGCGTGATCTCGCTGCCTTATCACCATCCGCTGATGGTGGTCGACCGGATGATCCAGCTCGACCACATGACTCGCGGTCGAGTGATGATGGGCGTGGGACCGGGCGCGCTGTCCTCGGACGCGCGGATGATGGGCATCGACCCGCTCTATCAGCGCCAACGCATGGACGAGTCGCTCCGCGCGATCCTGGCCCTGCTGAAGCAGGACGGTCCGGTCAACATGAAGACCGACTGGTTTGAGTTGACCGACGCGCGGCTGCAGGTCTCGCCCTACACCAAGCCGCACTTCGAGATGGCGGTCGCCTCAACGGTGTCGCCTGCCGGTCGGCAGATGGCGGGCAAGTACGGGATGGGGATGCTCAGCATCGGCGTCTACCTGCCCGGCGGACGCTCGAACCTCGAGGGTCAGTGGAACGAGGTCGAAGAGGTCGCCGATCGCGAGGGTCAGGTCGTCGACCGCAACAAGTGGCGGCTGGTGATCCCGATGTACATCGCCGAGACGCGCGAGCAGGCCTTCAACGAGGCCCGCGAGGGCTGGCGCGCCTGGCAGATCGACTACTTCCGCGACACGTTACAGGCGGTCTTGCCGGGCACAGCCGAGACGCCCGAAGGCGCGGTCGAGACCGGCGGCGCGATCATCGGCGACCCCGACGACGCGGCGAAGGCGATCGAGATCCTGCAGGAGAACTCGGGCGGCTTCGGCGGCCTGATGATGCTCGCGCACGAATGGGCCAACCGCGACGGCATCCGCCGCTCGTACGAGCTGTTTGCGCGCTACGTCGCGCCACGGTTCCAGGGCCAGCTCGAGTCGGTGCAGGGCACGCAGCAGTGGGTCGCCTCCGGCGGCGGCGCGGTCTCGTTCAGTCGAAACGATGTCCTCGCCAAGGCGTTCACGGACGCCGGCCAGGAGGTCCCCGACTTCCTCCAGGCCCCAGCGGAAGCGGCGTCAGACTGAGGCTGGGGCCTCACCAGGCCAGCGACTCGCCGATCTCCTTGAGCCGACGGCGCCAGTGCAGCGCGTCGGGCATGTTGTCGTTGACGAGTTGCCAGTAGACGGTGCTGTGATCGGGCTGGATGAGGTGGCAGAGTTCGTGCACGACGACGTAGTCGACGATCTCTGGTTGCGCGAAGATCAGACGCCAGTTGAAGCTCAGTGTGCCTCGGGCTGAGGCGCTGCCCCAGCGGGTCTTCTGATTGCGGATCTGGATTTTCTGAGGTATGGCGCCGACGATGGGCGACCAGTGTTCGACCCGTGAGGTGAAGTGGTTGCGCGCGTAGCTCCGCAGCCAGGTCTCGGCACGCGCTCCGCAGTCGGACCGCGAGACGTCGACCTGGAACTGAAGGCCGTCAAAGTGAAACGGCGATTGACCGGCTGCGACCGGATAGCGAACGCCCAGCAGCGGCAATGAGCCGCCTTCGCGGAGCTCTGTTCTCAGACCAATCGGTCGCTCTGCGCCCAGGAGATGCTCGATCCAATCGGCGCGTTGCTGGACAAACTCATCAATCACTCGTTGTGGCGTCCGCAGCGGCGCGAGCACGCGCAGGGAATCGCCGTCAACAGTGAGGGTGATGCTCTTGCGTCGGCGCGGACTGCGGTGCAACTCGTACGCGAACCGATGCCCGTCCAGAAGCGCCTGCCGCACGGACCCATTGCCGCAGGGCATGGTTAGCCGCCGTTGGCCGCCTGATGGAAGGCGCGGCCCAGGCGCTCTGCGCCTTCTTCCAGCGCTTCGATGCGCGGCCAGGAGTAGGAGAGGCGGAGCGACTCGCCGTCATCGCCCGGTTCATTGGCCGGATAGAAGCGGTTGCCGGAGGGGAAGATCAGGCCGTCCTCGGCGGCGATGTCGCGCACCTGGTCGGCGATCAGGCCGTTGCGCAGGCTGAGCCAGAGGAAGAAGCCGCCGGTCGGCTCGGCCACATCGAAGTACGGCTCGCCGTAGGGTTCCAGCGCTGCGGTCAGGGTCTGCATCTTGCGCTGGTAGAGGAGTCGCATCTGTTCAACGTGCCCGTGGAAGTCGCCGCGCACGATGTACTCGTGCAGCATCCGATGCAGCAGCGGACTGTTGCCCATGTCGAAGCGGGACGGCACCATCGCCTGGATCCACTCGGGCCGCGCCTGGACCCAGCCGACCCGCAAACCCGTGGCGATCACCTTGGAGAAGGTGCCCACCGTAAGCACGCCCCAGCCGTCGGTCAGTTCGGAAAGCGTCGGCGGCGGCGGCGCGTCGAAGAAGAGCTCGGAGTAGGCGTGGTCCTCCATCAGCAGGACCTGACGCCGCGCGGCGACCTCGATCAGGTCAAGGCGGCGCTGGAGTGTCATGGTCAGGCCGGTGGGGTTGTGGAAGGTCGGCTGGGTGTAGATCAGCTTGACCGTCTTGCCCTCGGCCTCGAGCCGATCGATGGTCGCCTCGAGCTCGTCCAGCTTCAGTCCCTCGTCGTCCATGCCGACGCCGACGACCTTGGCCTGCTTGCCGCGCATCGTGCGTAACGAGCCGGTGAAGGTGGGGATCTCGGTGATGATGATGTCGCCGGGGTTGACGAAGGCGGCGCAGATCGACTCAATCGCGCCGGCGGCGCCGTTGGTCAGCAGGTACCAGTCGGCGGTCGGGTTGGCGGGATGATTGCGAGCGAAGAATCGCGCGACCTCGTCGCGCAGCGGTTCGTAACCCAGCGGTCCGCCGTAGACCAGCGGCGCGTCGCCGGGTTCGGCGAGCACGCGCTCCATCGCGGCAAGCAGTTCGGCGCGCGGCTGCGTGTCGGCGTCGGGGATGCCGCCGCCCAGGGAGATCGGCGGGCGCTGGGTCAGCGGCGCCCGCTCCGAGAGTCCCCAGGCCGTCGCACTGCCCGGCGACAGCCCCCTGCTCGACGAGTTGGCGGTGTGCAGCGCCGGGAAGCTGCCCCACGCCTCGCGCGCCGCATCGGCGGCGCGACTGCTGATCGGTGCGAGCGGCTGGTCGGCGGCTTGGGAACCTGTGGTCATCTGGCGCTCCGGGCTGGCGTCGTGCGGCGGCGGATACGAAATCAGCTTACGCGAGGTTCGGGCTTCGGTTGTAGGCTTGCGGCATGGCGCAGGAGATCCGCCTCGGCGTGCTCGATCAGATTCCGATTCGCGACGGCGGGACGGCGGCCGACGCCATCTCCGAGACCTTCCAACTGGCCGAAACGACCGACCGGCTGGGGTACTCGCGCTACTGGCTGGCCGAGCATCACAACGCCGGATCGCTGGCCTGTTCCTCGCCGGAAATCCTGATTCCACAGGTCGCGGCGCGTACGTCGGCGATTCGCGTCGGCTCCGGCGGCGTCATGCTGCCGCATTACAGCTCGCTCAAGGTGGCCGAGAACTTCCGCACGATCACGACGCAGTTTCCCGGTCGCATCGACCTCGGAGTCGGACGCGCGCCGGGGTCCGACGGTCGCACGGCGCGGGCGCTGGTGCACGGACCGGGCGCGCTCGGGATTGACCACTTTCCCGAGCAGTTGCTCGATCTCTACGGCTGGCTGGCCGACGACCTGCCGCACGATCACCAATATCGGGAGGTGCGCGCATCGCCTCCCAATGCGCCGATGCCGGAGCTGTGGCTACTGGGTTCGTCGCACTACGGCGGACACGTCGCGGCCGAACTGGGCTGGTCGCACTGCTTCGCCCACTTCATCTCACCCGAGGGCGGCGAACAGGTCGTGCGCAAGTACCGCGAGCGCTTCCAACCCTCGCCGGTGAGCTCCGAGCCGCGAGCATCGCTGGGCGTCTCAGTCACGGTCGCCGAGACGGACGAAGAGGCGGAGCAGCTCTGCTGGAGTCGCTGGTGCTGGCGGATCAAGGGCAATCGCGGCGCTCGCGGCGGGATTCCGTCCGTCGAGGAAGCACTGAACTTTCCCTACTCGCAGCCGGAACTCGACTACATCGGCTACATGCAGAACCGCAGCATTCACGGCTCGCCGTCGCGAGTGCGCGAGAAGCTGGAACAGCTAGCGATGACCTATGACGTCGATGAGTTCATCGTGCTGACAATCACTTTTGATTTCGCCAAGAGAGTGCGGTCCTACGAGTTGTTGTCGGACGTCTTTGAACTGCCGAAGACCGAGCTCAGTGAAGCGGCTGCTGGTTGAGAACGGGCGTCGTATCCAATCCCTGTCCGCGCAGGATGGCTGCGGCGATGCGTCTCGCGACTTCGTAGTCGCGCTCGGTCCTGCCTTCGACGACCACGGTCAGAAACGGCGTCGTGTTGGACGCGCGGATTACACACCAGGCGCCGTCAACCTGGCTGGAGAAGTCGATCCGCGCGCCATCGATCTGGTCGATTGGCCAGTTCGCTTGTTCGACCTCGACGATCCGAGCGGCGACCGTGTGCTTGCGATCATCCGAGCAGGGCACTTTGATCTCCGGTGAGGTGCAGTAGCGCGGGATGCGGTCCAGCAGTGGCTCGATGCCCTCCTGCGAAGCCAACTCCGCGATCCGGCAGGCGGTCCTGACGGCGTCGTCCGTGATGTGTGGCGGATCGTCAACTCGGTAGTAGTAGTGTGTCGACGCTTCGCCGCCGAAATCGATCTCACGCTCCTGCATCGCATACTTGCCCAGCGAGTGGCCCACCGGGCCAAACCGAGCGCGCCCGCCCAGGTCGACAATGTGGTCCACCACCGCCTGAGACGACTTCACGTCGACATGAATGTCGGCGCTAGGATGGCCATCGAGCCAATCCTCTGCCAGAAAACCGAGTACCTGATCAGGCGTCGCTCTCCGACCGCGCCGATCGACGAGTCCGAGACGGTCGCCGTCGCCATCGAAGGCGAAACCGAGGTCGGCTCCCGACTCAACGACGAAATGCGCGAGTTGGGCCACGTTGTCGGCGTGCTGTGGATCGGCGGGATGCGGTGGATCGGGCTCTTCCGGATCGTCGTTGATCGCAATCACCTCGCAGCCGATTGCCCGCAATGCGGGACCCGCCGTCACCGTCGAGACGCCGTTGCCGGGATCGATTGCGACCCGCAGCGGTCGCCGTACGGGAAACGAATCGGCCAGGCTGCGAACGTAGGCTGCTCTGGGGCTCCACAGGCTGCGGGCGCCCTGTCGAGCACCGGCCGAAACGCCAGAGGCGACACGGTCGGCGACTGCCTGGATCTGTTTCGGCGAGAACGGCATCACGTCGGTGTGCAGCAGCTTGATGCCGTTGTCCTCGGCGGGATTGTGCGAGGCGGTGACGACCAGTCCGGCGGTGGGACGCTCCTGCGTGAGCAAGGCGGTCGCCCAGTAGACCAGCGGCGACGGCGCCCGGCCAATGTCCACGACATCCAGGCCCGCATCCAGCAAACCCGCGATTGCGGCCTGTTGCAGTGCTGGTGTGCTTGGTCGACTGTCACCGCCGACCACGACCCGTTCCGTCGAATCGACTACCTCGGCAAAGGCCAGGCCGACTCGAAACGCCAGGTCCGGGGTGAGCTGTGCATCTGAACCGAGCGCGCGCCCTCGAATGTCGTAGGCGCGGAAGATCTCACGAGGGATCGGCGGGACGCTCATCGATCAATACCCTACGGGCATGCCCCTCGAACTCCACCAAATCGATCTGCAACGGACACTGTTTCGCTTCCTGACCAAGTCGGCTCGCAAGGGCGAGTTGTCAAACGTTGACGAGGCGCGCACGAGACTCCCCGCGTCGGCGAGAGAGGTTGAGATTCAGTCGCTGGCGGACAAGATGCAGGAACGTCTGTTGGACATGTATCCCGGTGCGCCCGACCTGCGCAGCCTGTTGGGCGGCGCAACGACGACAGAGCTCAAGGCGATGCAGACCTATGACTGGGTCACAGTGGGCATCTACGCCTTCGGTCTGCCGCCGACCAAGACCCGATCCGGCACTCCGGAGAGTTCGGCTCATCGAGCACTCAAGGAATGGGCCGCTGCGAACGGCGAACAGCTCGGCGCGCCCATGGATGCGGTCGGCGTGACCGAACGCTGGTTTCCATCCGGGGACGAGTCGGACGCCGCCTTCATCGGTGCGTCGGAGGCGCTGATCGTCGAAGTCCGCCCGCGAGGCGCAGAAGCGCACGAGCTGGACCAGGCCCTGTTCGCGCTGGTCAAGATGCGAGCGGTGTTAGAGGCGGAACAATCGCTGGACGGACTTCATGGCGTGGTGCGGGCGCTACTCGCGCTAGAAGCCGATCCCCCTGCCGAGACGCGGCAACTGGCCGGCCAACTCCAGGTCGAGCTGTTCGTCAGATGAGCGTTTGCGGTCCGACGATCGGCGGCTGCTGGAGTTGCTCGACGCCCTCGACCTGCGGATGCGCGGCCAGCGCGCGGTCAAGTTGCTCTGCCAGCCGGAGGTAGTCCGCATTGCTGTTGCCTTCGAAACGCAGGCTCAGCGCAGGTGCGGTGTTGGAGGCCCGAGCGTGGAGCCAGCCATCCGCCAAGTGGACTCGAGCGCCGTCGCCGCGGTCGATCGCGGCCTCGGGAAAGCGCTCAGCGAACCAATCGCCCAGGGCGCTCGCGACGTGCGCCTTGTCCCGGTCGGGACAGGGCAGCCGCAGCTCCGGCGAGACCGGTCGAGGATCAATCTCCGCCATCTCCTCAGCCAGAGACCTGCCCGTCGACGTGAGGTAGGCGAGAAGCGCGCAGGCGGCGTATACGCCGTCATCGATCCAGGGCGCGTCTTCGCCCGCTCGATACTCGGGTCCGAACATGATGTGACCACTGGTTTCGCCGCCGAAGGCGATCTTCTGCTCGCGCATCATGCGGCGGAAGAAGGAATAGCCGGTTTTCGCAGTGAGCGCATGTCCGCCATGCCGACGGATGTCGTCAATCGCGCTGCTGCTGGTCTTCATGTCCACTAGCACTTCAGCTCCGGGCAAGCGAGCCAGCAGCGGACGTGCCAGCACAGCCGTGAGCCAGTCGGCTTCGTATCGCCGTCCGAGATGATCGAGCACGCCAATCCGGTCGCCATCGCCGTCCCAGCCGATGCCGAGGTCGGTACCGATCGACCGCACGACCCCGGCCAGCTCTCGCATCGTTTCGGGATTCTGCGGGTCGGCGGCGATCTCCGCCGTTGGCCTCGCCGTCGTTCGGATGGCATGGACCCGCGCTCCGCAGTTGATTAGGGCGTGTGGCGCAGTCATAGCAGTTGCGCCGTTGCCGAGGTCAATAGCGATCGAGTGGTCGGTGCTACCGCCGAAGCGTTGACTCAGCATCTCCAGGTACGGAGCGAGGCCGTCGACCTCCCTGCGCGAACCCCGGTCGGCGTCGATGCGTTGCGCGTGGCTGGCTACGTGCTGGATTTCCTCCGGCAGTAGTGGTTGCGCTTGGTCGCCGAGCAACTTGAAACCGTTGAACTCAGGCGGATTGTGGCTTGCCGTGACGATCAGGCCGCCCCCGAGTCTCCCTCGCTCAGCAGACCAGCCGATCACCGGGGTTGGAGCTAGTCCGGCGGCGCATACATCGATTCCCGCCGCTATCGCGCCCTCGATGGCCGCTTCGTAGAGTTCGGAGGACGTTGCTCGGGTGTCGTGCCCCACGACCATGGTCGAAGCGCCTTGGTCGAGCAGCCACTGCGCGAATGCGTTACCGATGCGCTCTGCGACAGCAGCATTGATCTGCTCTGGCGTGGTGCCCCTGATGTCGTAGGCGCGGACAATCTCAGGCGAAACTTCACTCGTTGCCACAAGATCACTCTAGGCTGAGTCCGTCTGAGAGGCGGATGTAGATGTCGTCCTGGTTGGGTCGCAACGACTGGGAAGCGGCGTTGAAGCGATGGGTTGAGGCCGGGCTGCTGGGCGACGAGACATCTGAAGCGATTCGCCACTGGGAAGCTGAGCAGGACGCGCAATCGTCGGGTGGCCGCGTGCTCGATGCCCTGTCCTATCTCGGAGTGTCCATCGTTCTGGCCGGGGCGCTGCTCGCAATCGGACTGATGGACGAGAGCAACGACGCAGTCATTGCTCTACCTGTGGTTATGGGGTTGATAGCTGGATTCCTCGCCTGGCGCGCCAGCCGCGCCGATCTCCGAGCGGTGTCCGACGGATTCGCGGCGAGCGTTGTCGTACTGGTCACCCTCGGCCTCGGTCTTGGGCTTGAGCGCACAGGCGAGAGCGACCAGTACGAGCTCGGATTTCTCCTGATATGTCTCTGCGCGCTGCTGGTCGCTGTCGGCATGATTCGCCTGGTGCGTTCGCGTCTCGCGGCATGCCTGGCTGCCGTCGCGCTTGGTCTGATGCCGTTTGCGATCGTCGCTGAAGACAACATCCTTGACGCGATCGTCAATGGCGGTTCAGGCAGGCTCGGTGGGTTGGAACTGTGGGGCACGTTCGTCGCGGTCATAGCGGTTGGCGGTGTTGCCCAGCTCGCGATGCTGCACCCGAGTCGGCTGCTCGAAACGGAGGCGGCTCCGTGGGCGCGACTCGGCGCTGCCCTGGCGACCGCCTTGGCCATCGTCTGGTTGGCCGGATCGTCGCCCGAGCACTCCTTTGACTGGATGTCCTTGCTGGCTGGGTGGCTCCTGACCGCGTTAGCGTTCCGCTGGAATCGATTCGAGCCGCTGCCCGCGTCAGGATTGCTCCTGCTTGCCGCGATGGCCGGCGGCCTTTCCTACCTCGACAGCGACCATCGCTTCGCACTCACGATCGTGGTGCTGTTCACGGTGCTCCAGGTGACGGCGATCGGCATGGCCGGACCGCGTCTGCTGGGGCCGCTTGCCGACCACTGGCTGATGCCCTTCTGGCAGGCGGCGCTGCTCATTGGTGGTGTGGTCACCGTAACCACGCTCGCCGCTGAACACGACGCGCTCGCGGCGATCGGCATCATCTGGGGCTTGTTCCTCTTGCTCGCAGGTGTCGTTCGACGCCAGCGGCTTGAACTGTTCTTCGGCATCGTTGGCATCTACGCGACCGGCCTGACGCTGATACTGGGGAGGCTGGATTCCGACCTCGGCGGTGTCGTTGCAACGCTCATCTTTGGATTGCTGCTTGTGACCGGCGCGATCGTCTGGCGCAACCGTTCGCGCCGATTGACACTGGCGGAGACTGACTCATAGCCTTGCATCGTGTGCCCGCGCATTGAGCGGGTCTGAGTCCGAGTGTGCGTTCCTGGAGGTAACAGGATGGAAGACAAGACGATCTCGCTCGTCAATGGACGATTCAACGTCGGTTACATGGAAGCTGGTTCGGGCCCGGACCTGCTCTTCATCCACGGAGCCGGCGGACTGATGTGGGACCCATTCCTGGAGCAGCTCTCGCAGCATCACCGCGTGATCGCGCCGAAGCTACCGGGCACGGCCAACTCGACCGGCGTCGAGTGGCTGATGGACCACCACGATGTCTTCTACTTCTACTGGGACTTCCTCGACGCGCTGGGCGTTGAGGAGGTGGTAGTCGTAGGGCATTCGATGGGCGGCTGGTTCGCGGCTGAGGTCGCGGCGATGCAGCCCGGTCGCGTTTCCAAATTGGTCCTGATCGCGCCGGCCGGGCTGTGGAACGACGACTACCCAGTCGCAGACTTCTTCGCGATGATGCCGAACGAGCTGGTCCCGGCGCTGTTCCACGACACCAACCATCCCGGCGCGCAGATGATGACTGCGCCGCCGCCGACCGATCCGGACGAGCTGCAAACAGTCACCGTCGAGCGGGCCAAGATGCTGCAGACCGCCGCCCGCTTCATGTGGCCGATCCCTGACAAGCGGCTGTCCGAGCGGATTCACCGGGTGACTTCACCGACGTTGATCGTCTGGGGCGCCTCGGACGGCTTGATTTCGCCGCAGTACGCCGAGGACTTCAACCGCGCGATTCCCAATTCGGAAGTCGCGATGTTCAACGCCTCTGGACATATGCCGCAGGTCGAGGAGCCCGAGGCGGTGCTGGGCAAGATCGGCGAGTTCCTCAGCGCCTGAGCCTGGACATGTCACCGAGGAGCCAGCTCGACGCGCCGACGGCGGCGCGATACCGCGACGTGTTTCATCGCTTTGCGCGGATTGAGGCGCCCGATCTGGCCTCGCCGCTGTACGCCGAGTTGTCCTACGGCGTATCACTAGACACCGAACTACTCGAGCTGGCAGCGCAGAAGCGGCGGCGCCAGCCGGCGCCCAACATGCTGTTCGCGGCGGTGCAGTATCTGCTGCTCAGCGGCGGTGACCATGCCGAGCATCCGCTCGCGTCGCACTACCCGATCGTCTCGGGCGCGGAGCGTCCGATGCAGCCCGCCTTCCCGGCGTTTCGCGATTTCTGCCTCTCGCACCGCAACGAACTCTTGGAACTGATTCGAATGCATCGCACGCAGACCAATGTGGTGCGGCGCTGCACATGTTTGCTGCCGGCGTTCTCGATCGTGCAGCGAGAGTCGGGGCAGCCACTGGCGCTAGTCGATGTCGGAGCCAGCGCAGGTCTCAATCTGAATGCGGACCGCTATCGCTATCGCTACCTGCGCGGCGGCCAAGAGGTGGCGGTCTGGGGCCGGTCTGAGGCGAAGGTATCGCTCGAGGCTGAGCTTCGCGGCGAGGGTCCGATGCCGGAGCTGGCCGCAGACCTGGCGATCGAGTTTCGGGGAGGGATCGATCTCAACCCGATTGACCTGCGTAAAGAAGACGAACTGCTCTGGCTGAGGGCATTGATCTGGCCCGAGCACGTCGAGCGGCATCAGCGGCTAATCGACGCCGCCGCCGAGTTGGCGCTGTCTCCGGTCGATCTGCGCAGAGGCGACGCGGTCGAGCTGTTGCCGCAGATGATCGCCGACGCACCGCCCGAGACGGCCTTGGCGGTCTACTCCACAGTCGCGCTCTATCAGATCCCGTCAGCCGGTCGTGAGCGAATCTTCCGCACGCTGCAAGAGACCAGCAAGGATCGTCCGGTCTGGCTGGTCACGCTGGAACTGCGAATGGAAGATATCGACGAAGTGCAGATGCCCAGCCTGTCGATCACGCGCTACGCCGACGGCGCCGCCGAGCGTCAGGTGTTGGCCAGGTCCTCACCGCACGGCTGGTGGATCGAGTGGGCGGCGTAAGAACGAGCGAGTGCCGGCGCGGGGCCGGGACTGGGGCGTTCAAGGGTCCTGGACCAGTTCAGTTCGACGATTGCCAGGACGCGATAAACGTCATTGTCGCGCTTGTCGCAGCAATCTCGATGTTCTGGCTACTGACGCCGTGCAAGTGCGCTGAGATACCCGCGGGAAGCGCGGGTATGACGAGCAACTTCGATCAGCCCTTGAGCGCTTCGAGGATTCTGCCGAACTCGTTGGAGTCCTGCTCCATCACGTTGACGGAGTGGAGCAGGGCGCCGGCGGCCTGTTCCTGTTCGAGGCGCTCGACGCACTGCTCGGTCGTGCCAACGAAGCCGAACTGGAGCAGCATGTCCTCGGGTATGGCCTCGGCCCCTGCTCGTCCGCCGCCGTCCTTCCATGCAACACGGACGGCGTTGGCTTCGTCCTCGTAGCCCTGACGCGAGAGCTGGCGGTAGTAAAACTCGCCCATGCGGGCGCAATAGAAGGCGAGCGTACCGGCCTGTCCCGCGCGCGCGCGCGCCTGGTCTTCCGGCGTGTTGGCGACCGTGACGCCGCCGGGTGCGCGGACGGTGAAGTCGGCCGGGTCCTTGCCGGCCTCGCGCACCCAGTTGTTGACCTGGTCGATCTCTTCGCCGAGCCTGTCGATCGGGATCATCACCGGCAGCCAGCCGTCCGAGATCTCGGCGGTCATCTGGACGGAGCGCGGGTTGAGCGTGGCCAGGTAGATCGGCATCTGCTTGCGGTAGGGCTCGAAGCGCAGGGTGAAGCCGCGCTGCAGCCTGAAGATTTCGCCGTCGTAGTTGAGCGGCTCGTGCGAGAAGAGGATCTTCATGATCTCGACGGTCTCGCGCATGCGCTTGAATGCGGGCTGGAAGGGGACGCCGTGGAAGTGTTCGATCACCTGCGGTCCGGAGTTGCCCAGGCCGACGATGACGCGGCCCTCGGAGAGTTCGTCGATGGTGGCGAAGTGTTGGGCCAGAGCGGCCGGGGTGCGCGAGTAGATGTTGACGATGCTGGTGCCGACCTGGACGTTGTTAGTGCGCTCGGCAAGCTGCACGAGCGTAGTGAAGGCGTCCTGCCCCCAGGCCTCAGCGACCCACATGGAGTCGATCCCAACTTCATCGGCGACCTGCGCGCGCTTGAGCGCGGTCTCGCGGTTGATCGATCCCTGCCAGTCGAATCCCATGCCAATGCGTCGGCTCATTGTGTACCCCTTTGTCCTGAAGTGTTGTTCTGGTTGCTCGGAACTAGCGTAGCGCTGCATCTGGAAATGACTTCCGGCGGAGGTCGGATAGTCTGCATCGGCCGCGCCCGGGGGTGGCCCGGTTGTTGAAGGGACCGATCATGGCAGTGACGTATGAGGTTTCGGATCGGATTGCGACGATCGTGCTGGATCGGCAGCAGGCGCTGAACTCGTTTGACCGCGAGCAGTACTTCGCGTTCGCGGATGCCTGCGCTCGGTTCAAGGAGGACGACGAGGCCTGGGTCGCGATCATCACGGGGGCCGGCGAGCGCGCGTTCTCGGCCGGGGCCGACTTGCGCGACATGATCCCGGCGCTGATGGACGAGCCGTCGAAGGAACGCTTCGAGTTGCCGCCGTCGATTATGCGCGGGATGTACATCTCCAAGCCGCTGATCGCGGCGATCAACGGCTACGCATTTGGCGGCGGACTTGAGGTCGCGCTGGCCTGTGATATTCGCATTGCGGCCGCGGGCGCGCAGATGGGACAGCCCGAGGTTGGTCTTGGCCTGTTGCCGGGATGGGGCGGCACGCAGCGGCTGCCACGATTGCTCGGCGAGAGCCGGGCGATGGAGATCATCCTGACCGGCGACCCGCTCTCAGCTGAACGAGCATTGGAGATTGGCCTCGTCCACAAAGTCGTCGAGGCGGGCGAACTGATGGACGCGGCACGGGCGATGGCGGAGCGGATCAACCGCAATGGACCGCTCGCGGTGCGGGCCTGCAAGTCGGCGGCGGTTCGCGGGATGCAAACCTCGCTGGACGAAGGGCTGCGGATCGAGCAGCTCTACTTCGAGCGGCTGGCCTACACCGACGACATGCAGGAGGGCGTGGCCGCGTTCAACGAGCGCCGGTCCGCGGAGTTTACAGGCAGCTAGGCGCCGCCCTCATCGGCCCAAGTTCGCTCCAATGGACTGTCATTGCCGCGCTTGCCGCGGCAATCTCACTGCGACCAGAAGCGACTCTGTGCCAGGCGCGGCGAGATACCCGCGGCAAGCGCGGGTATGACGGACTCTGGTGCGGTGTCCAAGTGAGCCTCTGTACGGCCTAGTCGGCAGGGAAGCGCCAGCGGGTGGCGTTGCTGGGGAAGTTGGCCTCGGTCCATGCGAGCGCCTTCTTAACCGTGAGCGTGAAGACGGGGATCCTCTCGTCCTCGCCCCAGGGCATGTCGTACTTGGCGTTGAAGGCGACCTGGATGGCGGGCGTGGAGTCGTGCAGCTCGAAGCGGCCCTCGAGGATGACGACCTCGTCGCCCGATTCGAGGTTGACGACCGACTCCGGATTCTCGATCAGATTCCGGGCGGTGACGCCCTTCGGATCGGTAGCGAAGTGGAAAGCGTCATCGACCCAGACGCCCCAGACGGGCACCGAGTGGGGTCGGCCCGAAGACCGGGTCGTCGCGACCCAGTAGTTGCGGGCGGTCTGTAGTTGCTCGGTGACCCATTGCCACGACATCGGCTCGAAGGGGTAGTCCTCGATGCTGAAGCCGAAGCTGTCCGGCATCTGCGGTCGTTCCGGTTCGGGGACGTTCACTGCGTTACTCCGGTTCCGGGGCGAGCGGGTCGTAGGTGCCGATGTGCCAGAAGTTGCCTTCCGGGTCGCGGAAGCTGAAGCTGTGCGAACCGTAGTCCGTGTCCTCCATCGGGACCGAGATGGTCGCGCCGGCCTCCTGGACCCTGCGATAGAGGTCGTCGACCTGTTCGTCTGATTCCGCCGTCAAGTTGATCGATGCCTTGCCGACCGTCTCGTCGAGGAAGTCGGCGTCTCCCCGGGCCGATCCGAGCATGACGAGACTGCCACGCCATTCGAGCTGGGCATGGGCGATGCCGCCCTCGCCGTCCGGGACGATCATGTGCTCGGTCAGGCCGATCGTGTCGCGCAGCCAGTCGATCAACGCCTGGGCGCCTGTTGCTCGAAAGGCGGGAATCACGGTCTGGTGGGTCATTGCTTGTTCCTTCCTACTACTCGTCGACCAGTGGGTCGTAGGTACCGAGATGCCAGTGGTTGCCCTCGTAGTCGGCGACGGTGAAGGCATGGGAACCGTAGCTGGTATCGGTCAGGGGCTGGATCACTGTGGCGCCGGCGGCGACGGCGCGGGCGAAGACTTCGTCGACCTGCTCGGCCGACTCGGCGGTCATGCTGATCGAGCCGTGGTGCTGCGGCAGGCTGTGCACGTCGTCGGTGGCGTCGCCCAGCATGACGATCGAGCCGCGCCAGGCGAGTCGCGCGTGCTCGACGCCGCCCTCGTCATTGCGGACGACGAAGTGCTCGGTGAGCCCGAGTGCCTCATGCAGCCAGCGGATCGCTTCATTGGCGTCGTCGTAGCGGAGGGAGGGAATGATGGTCTGGTGGGGCACGGCTTGCTCCTCAGGTGGGCAGTGGTTCACTGAGAATCTTACGCAGCTCTGCGGCAGTGTGGACCGGTGCCGAGCAGGCGAAGGCCTGGCAGACATAGGCCGTCGGTTGGCCATGCTGCTGCGCTTTGTCCGTGAGCTGGGGGACGGTGGTGTTGTCGCCGGAGCGCTGCATGACGACCATCGGACGCGGAAGGCCGCTCCACAGGTCGCGCTTCATCAGGGCGACCTCGGGATCGTCGGACGGTCCGACCAGCGCGACGGAGCGGTGGTCGGTGAGCCAGTCTTCAACCGAGACGAACAGGCCGAGCATGGTCGGCGCCTTGCTCAGGTAGGCGGAGAAGGACTCGCGCATGGCCTCGATCAGGTCGGCGTAGCGACCCTCGGCAGTGAGCGCGTACATCCGAGCCAGGGCGCGAGCGGCGAGCGAGTTGCCGCTGGGTGTTGCGCCGTCCTGGACCGGCTTGCGCTGCGCGATGAGCTGTTCGCCGTCGCGTCCGACGGTGAAGAATCCGCCGCCCTCGTGGTCCCAGAAGCGGTCGATCATGGAGTCGACCATCGCGCGCGCTTCGACGTACCAGGACTCGTCGCCGGTGACCTCGTAGAGGGAGATCATGCCATCGGCGAGGGCGGCGTAGTCCTCGACAAAGGCATCAACGGAGGCGCGTCCGGCGGAGTGGACGCGGAGCAGTCCGCCGTCCGAGCTGCGCATCTGGTCGAGGACGAAGCGGGCGGCGCGTTGGGCCGCCTCGGTGAAGCGAGGTTCCTCCAGTACGGCTCCGGCCTTGGCCAGGGCATCGATGGCCATGCCGTTCCAGGCGGCGATGATCTTGGTGTCGGTGGCGGGCGGGATCCTCGTGGCGCGATGCTCGAGCAGGGCCTCGCGGCTCCTGGAAAGTGACGCTTCGATTTCGGTCAACGGCAGATCGAGCCAGCGTGCGACATCCTCAGGAGACTGCGCGGCAAGCAGGATCGAGTTGCCCTCCCAGTTGCCGCCGACGTCGACGCCCCAGCAGCGGCAGGCGATCTCGGCGTCATGCGCGTCCAGCAACTGGTGCAGCTCGTCGCGGGTCCAGACGAAGTACTTGCCTTCGACGCCTTCGGAGTCGGCGTCGGTGGAGGCGTAGAAGGCGCCGTCGGGAGTTTGCAACTCGTTGAGCAGGTAGTCGGCGGTCTCCCGGGCGATCCGCGCAAAGAGGGGGAGCCCCCCCTCTGCCTTCGGCATCTCCCCCCCAGAGGGGGGGAGAGGAGACTCTGACTTTGCGAGTCGAAAGGCATCGAGGTAGAGGGGGATCAGGAGGGCGTTGTCGTAGAGCATCTTCTCGAAGTGCGGCACGAGCCAGATCTGGTCGACGGCGTAGCGGTGGAATCCGCCGGCGAGCTGGTCGTAGATGCCGCCCTCGGCCATCTTGCGCAGCGAGTGGGCCAGATGCTGCGCGGCCTCGTTGCGGTTGCTGGCCGAGTCATCCAGGGCTTGCTGGACGAGCAGTTGCAGGTAGTAGGGCTGGGGGAACTTGGGCGCGCCGCCGAAGCCGCCGTGGGTGCGGTCGGAGGACTGGAGCAAGGCGGTGGCGGCTCGGGAGCGCACTTGCGCCGGCGACTCGTTCAACTCCTCCCCGGCCAGTTCGACGCGCAGGTTGAGATGCTGGGTGAGCTGGGTTGCCTGCTGCTCGACCTGCTCGCGCTGCTCGCGGAAGGCTCGCGAGACCCCCTGCAAGACATCGGTCCAGCCAGGCATGCCGGTACGCCGCTCAGGCGGGAAGTACGTGCCGCCGAAGAACGGCCGTCCGTCGGGCGTACAGAAGACATTGAGCGGCCAGCCGCCGTGTCCGTGCAGCATCTGCTGGGCGTCCATGTAGATCTCGTCCACGTCGGGACGCTCTTCGCGGTCGACCTTGATGCTGACCACGAGATCGTTCTGGATGGCGGCGATCGCGTCGTTCTCGAAAGACTCGCGCTCCATCACGTGGCACCAGTGACAGGCGGCGTAGCCGACGCTGACCAGGACGGGCTTGTCTTCGGCCCGGGCGCGAGCCCAGGCTTCGTCGCTCCAAGGGAACCAGTCCACGGGATTGTTGGCGTGTTGCAGCAGGTAAGGGGAGGTTTCCCCGGCGAGTCGATTTGGCATGGCTCAACCTTAACAGCGCCCACACCAAACAGCGCCCACACTGATGGTTCGGGGTCGGCTGTTAGCGTTTCGGTCGAAATCTTGATGTCATCGGGAGGCCCCGATCGTGAGTCCGATTGAACAAGCGATGGTTCCTATCGGCCGAATGTTGCGTCCGCTGCTGGGACGGGTGAGTCTCGACCGGGCGAGCAGTCAGGCGAGCGCCCGTCAACTGATGGCGGAAGTGCTGGGCACGTTCGGGCTGGTCTTCTTCTGCGCCGGATCGGCGCATGTGAACTGGTGGTCGGGCGGAGAGCTGGGGGCGTTGGGGGTTGGACTGGCCAACGGGTTCGGCGTGGCGGTGATGATCTTCGCGTTCTGGGCGATCTCGGGAGCGCACCTGAATCCGGCGGTCTCGCTGGGGCTGTGGCTGACAGGCAGGCTGCCAGGGCGCATGCTTGCGCCGTATGTCGGCGCGCAACTGGTGGGGGCGTTGATTGCGTCGTCGGTGATGCACGGATTGTTCCGCAATCACACCGGCGAGGGCGAGTCGTGGCTGGGGGCGAACTTCAGCACTGGCCCCGTGATCCAGGCCTTCGGCACGGAGATCGTGATCACGTTCTTCTTGGTCTACGCAATCCTGATGCTGGCCGACCGGGGCCGCAGCGCGTCGGTGTTTGCGCTGGCAGTGGGACTCTACGTGGCGGCGGCTGTGACGCTGGCCGGATCGGTGTCAGGGGCGTCGATGAATCCGGCCCGCGCGTTCGGTCCAGCGGCGATCGCCTGGTTCTGGGACGATCACTGGGTCTACTGGGTTGCGCCTGGCCTGGGGTCGGTGTTTGCGTCGGTGTTCTTTGCGGTGTTGCGTGATCGGACAGGATCGGAATCTGAGTAGGATTGAGGCGAGGGGTGTCATGGTCTCCCGTGAACAGTCAGTGGAAGAACAACTTGCGGCGATGTCCTTCGTGCAGCGCGAAGGGTGGTGGCGGAAGCGTTACATCGAACAAGGGATCTCGTGGGGAATGCCTAAGACGTTGGACTGGGTCAGAGACGCGGAAGAAGAAGAAGAGAACGACGCTGTGCCCGACCAGGTGTCCAATTCTCGAGTCGCCGAGGAGAGCAACAACGCCTATGTCGACGGCGACTGGCTTGCTGAGCTCGATCAGGCGTACCCGGCGGATGCACGATTTTTCAGGCAACTGGAGGATTATTTTCCGGAGGGCTATCACTGGGTCCAGATCGTTGATCCTGCGTCCAGGTCCGGAGCGCAGTTCTTCCGCAGACTCAAGAGTGAGTTCCCGGAGGCCTGGGAATTCTTCCTGGCGGACGTGGAGTGAACACACCGCTAGGACTGCGTTGGCGAGTCGTGCGGGGCGAAGAGGCAGACGAGGAGTTTGGCAGACTCAATCCAGAACGCCGCAAGCGGATCAAGGGTGCGCTTGAACTGCTTCGGAACGGTCCCTATGTGAAGGGTCCCAAGCCGCTCGACCAGTATGAACACCTGTGGAGCCTTCAGGTGGACGACTGGCGAATCGTGTTCGTGCCGGAGTTCGACGCGCGCGAGGTCCGTGTGCAGAGGATCAGGCACCGACTCGTGGCGTACGAAGGCCTCTTACCCCGGCGACCGCCCAACCCTTAGCTCTCGATACCGGCGGCGCGGAGGGCGATTCTGAGGGCCTTGTAATTGTTGCGCGTGAAGTGGTAGCCGCTCATCCCGATTGCCTGGGCGCCGAGCACGTTTTCTTCCAGATCGTCGATGAAGAAGCAGTGCTCGGGTGCGACGCCGATCTCGTCGGCGGCGTGATGGAAGATGGCCGGATCGGGTTTGCGCATGCCAATCTCGCCTGAGACCACAATCGCGTCCCAGTCGACCTCGACCGGCAGGTCGCTAAGGAAACGGTCGCGCAGGTCGTCCGGGGCATTGGAGAGCACGCCGATCCTGTGTCCCCTGGCCTGGAGGTCGTGGGCGAGTTCGAAGTTTGGATAGTGATATTGCCAGGGCTGGGCATACCAGGCGTCCAGCAGCTCCTGGACACCTCGCTCGACATCGCCCTGCAGATATGCCGCGAGCCGCTGTTCAACCCCTCGCTGCCAGGTGTCCCAGTTGCCGTGACCTGTTTCGATCGCATGCCACTCCGGCGTCCGATAGAACGCGTCGACCAGTGCGCCCGGCGGCAGATTCCAGCTCTTGCCAAACTCGTCGTAGCCTTCCCAGTCCATTCGAATCAGCACGCCTCCGAAGTCGAACAGAACTGCGCGCTGGTTCATCGTCCATCCCTCCGCTAGATGCCGCGTTGTTCGCCGAGGGCGAGTGTACGCGCGATCGCCAGGATGCGCTCCGCTGCAACCGCAAAGGGACGCTCAGCAGCCCAACTGGCTGCGGCGTCGCGGCGCCGTAGGATTTCCCGAGTCTCCTCGGCGTGGAGCGCGCGGCGGATTGCCGCGGCAAACGCCCGTGGCGTCGCTTCGGCAATCCAGCCATGTTGATCTTGCACGGTCGCATGCGCACCAGCATGAGGCGCCGAGATTACTGGTGTTCCGCTGGCCAGGGATTGCGCAATTGTCAGCCCGTAGGCCTCGTAGTAGCTGGGCGAGAGGAACGTGTCGGCGGCGGCAAGCAGACGCCACTTCTGATCGCCCGATACATAACCGGGAAGCAAGACCTCTGCGCGACGAAGTCCGGCGGCATCTTCCGCAAGTTTGCGCGCGTAGGCAGCGCCGCCCATATAGGCGGGCGCACCGGCGATGATGAGTTGCATCCGCTCGGCGGTTGATGGAGATTGGCGCTCGATCAGCTTGAGCGCTTCGATGGCGAGATGGACGCGTTTCTCGGGAGACAATCGACTGAGCGTGAGCAGCGTGAATCGATTGGGGTCGGCGCCAAGCTCCCGCAGCGACTCACGGCGGTGTTGCCTCAACGCTGGATCGCCTTCGCCGATGACGCCCCAGGGCACAATCTCGGTTCTCCGCCCCACGCCGGTGCCCGGATAGCAGTCGGCGAGAGATCGGGCGACCGGAGCGGACGGCGCAATCGGCACGTCGACATGGCGCGCCATGTCGCGCTCCTTCGACCAGACCAGGCGGGCAATGTCAGGCGCGTGACGGGCGATGCCTCGACGCTCGGCCAGCCGCCAGAGCGCGGAGAGGTGCGCTCCGTTGAGCGGCAGACCGGTCGGCTGCGAGACGTAGCGACGGCTGAAGAACTCGCTCACGATCACGTGCAACAGGGCGATCTGGCGAAAGCCATTGGCGTGGAGATGGGCGAAGGGTGGTCCCTCCGACGTGTCGTTGGCGATCACGACAGCGTCGGTGGGGTCTATGTCAGAGAAATACTCGGTCAGCGCGGTTTCCCACTCAATCGCGAATCGGGCGTAGCGCCGGGCGTTGAGTCGCAGGATGTGGTCGGGCTCGGAGGTCGATAGCGTGCGCACCGGCAGCGCCTGACGCATTCCCTCTCGCGACTCCTCGCGTCCTGGCGTGAGCAGCGTGACGTTGCAACCGGCTTGCTCGAGATGAGGAATCAGCGCTTCCAAGACAGCAACGCCGCCCCCGACGGGCGCAGCGTCGGTGGTCAGCACCCCGGTAGCGCTACAGAGGAAAATGCGCGGCATGTGACAGAGATTAATCGTTCGGGCCCGGGTTCGGACAGGGTTAGCCTGCGATCCTTGGAGTAACCGGAGGCGATGCCATGGCGTTCAGATACGAGCGGCTTGACGGGTTGATGGTCGCGCAGGTCACCCCGTTCACCAGCGGCGGCAAGGATGTCGATGTCGACTGGATTGGAATGCACGTCGAGTGGATGCGGACAATGGGCATCACCGGCATCCTTTCGCTGGGCACCAACGGGGAAGGTCCCTCCGTCGGCATGGAGGAGCGAAAGCGCGTTGTAGCCGCAGTGAAGCAGGCCTCGCGCGGGATCGGCGGCGGACTGGTGGTCGTTGCCGGAGCGACATGTCCATCATTGCCGGATACGATCCGCGCTGCCAACGACGCCCTCGAGGCCGGTGCGGACGCCGTTGCTCTGCTCCCTCCGTACTTCTTCAAGAACGTCGACTCTCGAGGCATGATTGATTGGTTCAGCGCCGTGATTGAGTCGATGCCGGCCGAAGGCTGCGCTTTGCTTTACAACATGCCCGCCCAGGCGGGCATCGATGTCCCTGATGAAGTCCTGGCCGGGGTGCTGCGCAGGCACCCCGATCAACTCGTTGGAATCAAGGACTCGGGCGGCGATGCCGAACGCACCAAGCGCTACATGGCCCAGGTCCCTTCCGAAGGTCCCGGCTCCCAGTTTCGCGTCATGGCCGGATCCGACGCGGCCCACGCCGCGCTCTACGAGGCGGGCTGCGTGGGCGGCGTTTCGGGCATGGCGAATGCGGTGCCGGCGCTGGTCAAGACGATCCAGTTCGCGCACCGCGAACGCGGTGAGCCCCAGCGACCGCAGGATCAACTCAACGAGTTGCATGCGATTCTGAACATGTTCCCCAGGGTCGGAGCATTGAAGCAGCTAATCAACATCACCAGCGGCCTCGCGCTGACGCACACACGGCCGCCTTATCGGGATCTTGATCCGCACGAGGTCAGCGCACTGGAAGAGGCGGTCGGCCGCTACTTGCTGGGGGTATAGCGCTCGTCGGGGTTCTGAGTCCTGTAGGTGGAGATTGAGCCGGCCGCCGCTGCGTTCCGATGTCGCCGCCGGCGTTGACATCAAACCATGCTCTTGCATGCCTTGGGTGACCAATGCACAGGGCTATTGTGCATTTGTATAGGTCTATAGTATCAGTATATATGAAGCGTTCGTAAGGAACTACACGAGGTGGCAGCATGATCCGATCACTAGTGGGGTTCGCTGCTGGAGTAGCTGTTACGTTGCTTGCCGTGCTCGGCACGATCTTTGCGGAGGATGGGCAAGACGAGGTTCGTGTCGCAGCTCGGCTATTGGGGGATGGGCGAGTCGAGGTCGCGATCCAGCAGCGTGGAACAACGGGTTGGGCAGATCCCCAATTGCCCGAAGCGCGTTTCCTGCCGAGCGACTCTCCTGTAGGCCAATGGCGATTCAGCAGTGTGGTCGAACTCGTAGAGTCAGAGGCTGATTCGGAGCCCGAAATGGCAGCCGCGGGGCCTGGTCAGTCGACACAGGCCGCGAACCCGGCCGCCGCCACTGCAAGGGTCAGCACGGCGGAACATCCCGATCTGTACTGCCTCGTGACTCATGAGCAACCGGGCGATGAAGCCTTCTGGAACATCGTGCGACAAGGCGCAAAGCGGTACGCCGAAACGTCGACAGTGCAGTATCGCGTGGTGGCCGGGGCGACCGCGGCGGAACAATCGGCGCTGGTGCGTGCGTGCGTGAACGACGGGGCGGTCGGGATCGCCGTGACTCTGGCCGATCCGGACGGCATGCTAGACGCCCTGGCCGAGGCGCGGGAGGCTGGGGTCGTGGTCAATTCCTTCAACTCAGGCCTGCTCGACTACGAGCGGGTGGGATCTTCCCGCCACGTGGCGCTTGACGAAACGCGCAGCGGCGAGCACGCCGCGGAGCTGTTCGCTGAGAGCGGTGTGGACGGTCGGCTCCTGTGCGTCATCCACGAGCGACGCAACGTTGGACTCGAGGAACGTTGCAACGGTCTGGCGAACCGGCATGCCGCAGAGGTCGAGCGTTTCAGCGTGGCCGAGACCGGGGTCGAGGACATCGATGGGACGAGCGCGGCCATTCGTGAACGACTACTCGACCCGAATGCTGAGCCGATTGTTGGCGTGCTGACCTTGAACTCAAGAGTGGGTCTGGCCGCGCGGGACGCGATTGAGGGAGTTGAACCGGCGCCGGCGCTCGCCACGTTCGACCAGAATCAGGCTGTGTTGCAGGCCATCATTGACGGCGAGATGCTCTTTGCGATCGACTCCAGTCCCTGGTACCAAGCCTGGTTTGTGATGAGTTCGCTCACCGCCGATGTCTATGCGACTCGCATTCTGTTGGACAACTACCAGCTCCCGGATCCCTACGCGATCATCGCCAACGTTGCATTGCAGATTTCGCCCGAGATCTTCACCTCAGAGAACGCGCGCGAATGGCTTGAGGTATCTGCCTTGATCGCACAGATCAATCAAGGTAGTGCAGGTGAGTGAACGGGGCCTCCCCTGGCCGGCGTCATGAGCCAATCGCAGCCACGAACTAGAAATGGTTCATGCAGTGCATGGCGTACTCGGTGGCGAAGAGGTGGTCGGCCGTCTGCAGATCTCGTTGATGAGCTGCTTCGATTCGCCCAAGCCGATGCGCGTAGGTGGCCGAGAGCGCTCCCGTCGCCAGATGGGCCATGGTGAACACGTCCATGGTCAACTGCGGCGATTCGTCAACCTGGCGAATGTCGGCGCCCTCCGCTCCGGTCGATAGCTTCCAGGTGCCCTGATTCCATTCGCACAGGTCGTCGACCACGCGGAAGGTGAGCTCCGACTCGACCCCGTAGCGGCGAGTCATCATGGCGCGTGGGAGGTCGACGATGCGCACCAGGATGCCGTCCATGACCCTGGTGCGTAGCGTCCGCGGCTCGCGGGCGAAGTGCTGGATCGGATCGTCAGACGGGGCGTCGTTCAAGTAGATGCGCCAGGTCAGGTCCTGACTCGCCGCAAACTGCCACAGGGCGAGATATGCGTCGGGAGTGAGCCAGCCGTACTCGCGGATTGTCATTCGATGATCGCGCTGGTATGCGCTGTGCTGGCTGATGCTCTGATCCTCGCGACTCGTGTAGACCATGTAGCCCAACGCTTCGTCGTCCTCCTCATAGAGCAGGACGCGGACTGGACCTTCTTGAATGTCCTCCGGTTCGGACAGAATCTCGGCATTCCAGAGGTTGAGGCCGCGATGGAGGAGTCCGTTGCGCGGCTGCATGAACTTGCGGTAGAGGTCGCGAATCACGACGGCATCGTCGGGCAGGTCCTTGGCATTAGACACGGTGAGCTTGCCTGCGGGCGTCGGCGCGTGGACGAAGCTGAGATCCAACGGATCGATTTCGTATCGCAGGCGGCGAGAGCAGACGGCGTAGCCGAACCGCTGGTAGATGCCGGCCTGTGACGCGTACAGAGCGGCCAAGGACTGGCCGCGTTCGTACTGCTCATCCAGTGATCGCTCCATCGCGAAGCGAAGATAGCCACGGCGGCGCTTGGTCGGCAGCGTGCCCACTGCGGTCACGCCGGCGACATGCGCCCGCTCGCCGTTGAAGCGCATCGAGAACGGCCAGGCGCCGAACGTGGTCGATAGTTCACCCCGCTCGAATACGCAGGTCGACCATTCCGGTTGGAGGAAGGTGACCGGATCGCGCATCGGGTTGCCGTGCTCACCCAAGGCAATGTTCGCGACGAAGCGGAAGTCTTCCATTTCCTCGGTGTTGGCGGCCCGAACTTCGACTCCGGCTGGCACTTCACGTCTTGGCATCGTCATCTCCTCGGCTACTGGTGGTTCAGAGGCTATCAACGGGCAGCGAGTTGACAGCCGGCGAAGCTGCGGCGCCCACTGGCAACAAGGCATGGTTGACGTTCTATAGTGAAATTCGGTTGGCTGGCAGGCTGAACGCCCATGAAGATTCTCATCGCTGACGACGAGCCCCATATCCGCGAGTTGGTTCGGCTCTACCTCTCGCGCGAGGGCTATGAGTTGGAGTTCGCCTCTGACGGTCAGGAGGCCCTCGAGAAAGCAGTTATGCTGCGGCCCGACCTGGTCGTACTCGACCTGATGATGCCCAAGCTTGACGGCTTCGAGGTCACCAAGGGCATCCGCCAGGACTCGGACGTGCCGATCCTGATGTTGACCGTGCGTCGCGAGGACGCGGTCAAGGTGGCCGGATTCGAGTTGGGCGCTGACGATTACCTGACCAAGCCGTTCAACCCCAAAGAACTCGTCGCCCGTGTCAAGGCGATTCTGCGCCGTGCAGACGGAATCGCCCGCTCGGGAGTCGAGGTCGCGGTTGGCGGCCTGACGCTCAATCGACAGACTCGCGAGGCAACCTTGTCGGGCAAGTCGCTGAAGCTGCGGACCAAGGAGTTCGACCTGCTCTTCGCGCTGGCCCAAAACTTGCAGACGGTGATGTCGCGTGAACAGTTGCTCTCGTTGGTCTGGGGCTACACCTTCAGTGGCGAAACGCGAACCGTAGACGTGCACATCAACCACCTGCGTCAGCACCTGCGCGACAGCGACCTGCAAATTGAAACGTTGCGCGGCGTTGGCTACAAGATGACACTGCGCGACAATCCGTCCAGCCTGGCGCTCTCCTCCAATGGCGAATCACACGATCTGGGCTAGGCAACGCTGGTCCGAGCCGAGCGCACGCGCATCTGGCTGCTGATGTCGTCGCGAATGGCAAACTGGATCTCGGCGCTGCCGGCCATACCAGCGGTCACCGCGCTACGTTGGCCTGGTCTGCAGTTCGGCACCATCCGCTCTCGCATCTACGTGACGCTCGTCGCCATCGTGGTGCTGACCCTGCTCGTGGTTGGGCTAACGAGTTTCCTTCTGTTAGGTGGCTATCAGGATCGCGTCGACCAGTCGCGGATCCGTGAACTGGCAACGGCATGGGGTCCCGAACTGTTTTCGGAAGAGCGGGCCGGTCGAACGCTGGACCGGGTGCTGACCAGCTTCGAGACCGAGCAGCGGCTGATTGGCTCAATCGTGGACGAGTTGGATGTCGTCGTTCTCGGCATCACCTCCGCCGGTGACGTCGTGACCTCTTACGAACCCGGCGATCGGTTCTTCGGCGAACGTCTTGATCTCGACTTCGGTGCGCTCGATCGGAACGACGTCGTCGAGGGACAGATCACGACAGAGGACGGCGAGCGGCTGGCCTATGTTCTGACCAGTCTGGGCGCGGAAGCGGCGCGGCAAGGCTATTGCTGCATTGTCGTTGCGCTGGTTGGAGGATCGCGGTCTGCGATTCTCGCCGACCTGACGCCACGACTATTGATCGCCGGCGCTGTCGCCCTGGTGGTGGCTTCGCTGGTCGGCTTCTTGGTCTCTCGCTCGATCTACCGCCCCATCCAGCGCGTCGCCGCGGCGTCGCGAAGCGTCGCGCGAGGACAGCTTGAGCAGCGCGTCGACATAGGCGGATCGCAGGAGGCGCAGGAACTGGCCAGATCCTTCAACCAGATGACCGAAGAAGTTGAACGCCAGCAGACGGCCCTGCGTGACTTCCTGGCCAATGTGTCCCACGATCTGCAGACCCCGCTCACGTCGATCAACGGGTTTTCGCAAGCGCTGATCGATGATGTCGTCAGGGGCGACGAGCAACGCAATGCCTACCGGATTATTGAGGATGAGTCGCGGCGCTTGTTGCGCCTGGTCGAAGGCTTGCTTGATCTGTCCAGAATCGAGGCGGGTCAGGTCCACGTGGAATCGACGCCGGTCGATGTCGCGTCGTTGCTGGAGCATGTTGGGGAGTTGTTCACGCTCCGAGCGCAGGAGCTCGACGTCGATCTGGTGGTCGCGCCAAGCAGCGTCGGAGAAGTGCTGGGCGACTGGGACCGTCTTGACCAGGTGATGGGCAACCTGGTGGACAACGCGCTGCGTCACACCCCGCCGGGAGGCGACGTAGAGTTGAGTGCAAGAATCGAAAGCCGAAGCAGCGTGTCGATTGCGGTCGCCGACACGGGCGTTGGCATTCCCGAGGAGGCGATTCCAAACCTCTTCGACCGCTACTACAAGTCCGACCGACCCGGCGCACAGGGTGGGACAGGATTGGGACTGGCGATCGCCCGCGAGCTGGTGCGGGCGCAGGGGGGCGAGATCCGAGTGTCGAGCGAACAGGGAGTCGGGACGACGTTCCACATCGTGCTGCTCGCCGCCAATGGCAATGACGCATGGCTCGGCACGGGGGGCTCTTCGAGCGCGGAGCAGGTCTAGCGTGCGCCGAATCATCTCGAGGCTGGGTGTCCGGGCCCTGTTCGGTGGCATGCTCTGTTTCGCTCTGCTGAGCCTCGGCTGCGGTGACCCCGGCCAATCTCCCCTTGCTCAGGACATCGAGCAGTCAGGCGATGATGCGCGGGACAACGGCGCCGAGGCCGAGACGCGGCCGCTGCCGGAGCAGGGGTTCACTCTCGAGGTGCCGTTCGATGCAATCGGCGGTCATCTGGAGGCGACGCAGATAGAAGTGGGACTGCAGTTCTGGCTCGAGGCGTCCGAAGATCCGCAAATCGCAGCACTGCCAGGTAGAGCAAAGGCGTCGGTTGGAGCGCTCTATCAGCCCAGCCTGAGCAGTCCCACCGAGGAGACGTTCTGGATTCACGTGTACACGGATGAATCGCCTGATTCAGCCATCAACTGGGTACGCCACCTGGCCTCGCAGCCTCCTTCCCTGGCGCGAATCATCGTCCCCCAGCACGAACTGTTTGATGCCCGCTTCCGCGAGGCGCCCAACGTGGGTGACGCCTCCGTCTTGATAGAGCTGCACCACGGACACAGTGCCGGTTGCTGGCGTTCGGCGTTGCTCGTCTTTGCGCAAAAGGGTGTGATCGTCTTCATGAAGAGCGTGATTGAAGTCACTCTCGATCCGGCCGCCGCCGGCGGCGGAGCGTCGATCTGCGACGACAGTGGGGACATCGCGCCATTGACCGACATCAACCGGATTGCCATTGCAATCTCGGAACAGCTTGCCGGCGCCGCATAGCCAGCGGCTGAACTCTCTTGCGCAGTTTGTTAACCTGAGTCGCCAAGGCCGATAGGCTGTAACCAGCACTCTCAGGAGCACGCGCAGGCAGCAGGTGTGGGGAGGGAGCGACAGCGTGCGGCGATTCAACAAGATTCAGCCTCGAGAAGCGATCCGCGCGGTTTGCTGGGCCGCTTTGGCTCTTGGCATCCTCGCCGTGGTGCTTCGGCAGATCGCCTCGTTGGATGCCGTTGCGTTTGCGCCGTTGGCGGGTTTGGCAGTCCTGGGTGTGTTCGTGTTGGCGCGTGGCTGGGGTGACTGGGGAATCCTTGTCGCCTATGTGGTCGCGATGGGCTTCTTCATTCAGTTGCGCGACGCCGCCGATGAAACGGGTCTGCGCATCCTGACTAGCTACGTGCTCGACTGGGAACTGTGGATGTTCGCCGGGATGACGCCGTCGGCCTGGCTGCAGTCGCGGATCGGCGGAGCGGAGTCGGCGCCGGGACTGCCGGCCTACTTTTCCGCGATCGTACATTGGACGTGGTTCGTCTTCCCTCATGCTGCCGTGATCGGCACGTGGCTGTTCGTGCGGCGGATGGCCTGGCGGGTGACGATCATCGTGGCGTTGACCTTCTATCTGGGCGTCATCCTCTACTTCACGGTCCCCACAGCGCCGCCCTGGATGGCGGCCGAGCAAGGCTTGATCAACGATGTCGTGCGAGGAATGCACAGCGTCGGCCCGGCGCTACTCGGCGCTGGCTTCTACGATTGGGCATTCGCGGCAATGGCCGAGCCAAATCCCTCTGCGGCCATGCCCTCGCTGCACTTCGCTGCATCCTTTGTCGTGGTGGGAGTCGGCATCGTCTTGCGCTCGCGCTGGCTGATCGGGGTCGCGCTGCTCTACTCGGCCGCCTTGACCTTCTCGCTCGTCTACCTGGGCGAGCACTACATCGCCGACATCATCGCTGGAGGCGCCGTAGCGGCCTTTGCCCTTTGCGCCGTCGAAGGCGGACGAGTCGTCCGCTACTGGCTGCAACGGCGCAGCGCCGAACTCGAGGAGCGTTGGCTGCGGGTCGCAAACTGGCTGCGCGAGGCGTTGCGTCTGCCGCCGATGCGCATTCCGAGCAGTTAACCAACGAGCTAGCCTTCCCGCAACGTTCTGCGGGGACGGGCGATGACGCGACGGTTGCCGAGCTGGACGACAGGTTCAGGAGCGAGGCTGGCGCTGGGACTCGGCGGCAGCAGCGCCTTCCTGGTGCTGTTCCTGCGCAACGCCGACTTCAACCAGGTTGGTCGCGCCTTTACCGAGGTGTCGGCCTGGTGGATCGGTCCGGCGCTGGTCGTCTACTTCGCGGGCATTGCCGCGCGGGCCTGGCGCTGGCATTGGCTGCTGCTGCACATCGAGCGGATTCCCTGGTGGCGGTTGTTTCCGATCGTGGCGATCGGCTTTGGCGTCAACAACGTGCTGCCGCTGCGCGCAGGCGAGCTGGTTCGCGCACACGTCCTCTATCAGCGGCACGGCATCTCGCGGCTGTCCGGCCTGTCCAGCATCTTCATGACCCGCGTCTATGACGGACTGATGCTCACCTGTTTCCTGGTGATCGGCGTGATCGCGAGCCTGGTCGGTCTCTGGGGGATGAGCGACGCCGGCGACGAGCTCACAGGGGCGATGTCGTTCCTGGTCTTTGGCATCATCGGCGCGTTCCTGGTGTTCGGCTGGATAGCGCAGCGGCCAAGCGACGCGGAACGCATCATCGCCAGGGTCTTGGCGCGCATACCGGGCCAGGCGCAGCGAGAGTGGACGTGGTTGAGTCCCGTGATCACCGGCATGTCGGCACAGGCGAATCGACGGCAGGTGAGCGGCGCGTTGATCGCCAGCCTGGTTGCCTGGTCGCTCGAAGCGCTGATGTACTGGATGGTGGGCCAGGCATTCAATCTGGGCGTGCCGTTGCCCGTCTATCTGCTCGTCGCCGCGGCTGCGAACTTGTTGATCACTGCGCCCTCAACTGCGGGCGGCGTTGGACCGTTCGAATGGGCGACGAAGGCCACCCTCCTCATCTGGCTGCCAACCCTGGGCACGGTCGGCGAGCAGGGCGCCGAGGCGACAGCGGTCGCTTTCGCCGCCGTCCTGCATGCGCTGGTGATCATCCCGATCTCGTTCGTTGGTCTGATCTTCCTTTGGCTCTTCCAGGCGTCTCCCTGGCGCACCGCCCTCCAGCACGAGTCGTAGCCTGTTCCCTGGGAGTCCCGACATCCGATTGGAGCTGGCGATGGTAACGCTCGACGGTCCGCTGGATGGTATCCGCGTGGTCGATCTCTCGGCGCTGGCGCCGGGTCCGTACTGTTCGATGCTGCTGGCCGACATGGGCGCCGAGGTGATCGTGGTCGAGCAGGCAGGCCGTCCGCAGGGTCGGCGCGACCTGTCGCACGACCCCAACGAGGAGCGGCGGCGCTACTCTTCCTATGCCCTGGGTAGGGGCAAGCGCTCGATCGGTCTGAACCTGAAGTCGGACGAGGCGCGCGAGATCTTCTACGGGTTGTGCGACAACGCCGACGTCGTGCTGGAGGGCTTCCGTCCGGGCGTGGTGAAGCGGCTCGGCGTGGATTGGGAGACGCTCTCGGCGCGAAACCCTCGACTTGTCTACTGCTCACTCTCGGGATTCGGCCAGACCGGTCCGTATGCGACGCACGTTGGCCACGACATCAACTACATCGCCACCGGCGGCGCGTTGGGGATGATTGGCGACTACGCCGCCGGCGGCCGTCCGTCGATTCCCGTGAACATCATCGCCGACTTCGCCGGCGGAGGCTTGATGGCGGCCTTTGCGATCGCCTGCGCGCTCCAGGCGCGGGAGCGCACCGGCGAGGGCCAGTACGTCGATCTGGGCATGTCCGACGGGGTGATGTCGTTGATCACGTCGGCGCTGGCGGGCTACGAAGGCGCTGGGGCTGACATGTCTCCCGCTGCGCATGTGCTCAATGGCGGCGAGCCGCACTACCAGGTCTACGAGACGGCGGACGGCCGCTGGTTCTCAGTCGGCTCGATGGAGCCGTACTTCTACGCGAACCTGTGTCGTGCGCTTGGACTGGAACAGTACATCGAGGATCAGGGAACAACTGATGCAAGCAGACGAGCCGAGATTCGACAGGCCTTCGCCATGGCCTTCAAGACTCGCAGCGCAGAGGAATGGCACGAGCTGCTGAACGAGGTCGATGTCTGCGCGAAGCCGGTGTTGTCGCTGGATGAGGCGTTGTGCGACGAGCACAACATCGCGCGGCAGATGGTGGTCGAGGTACCGACACCGGACGGCGGCGTGATGCGCCAAGCAGGCGTCGCGCCCAAGCTCTCGGCGACGCCTGGTCGGATCCGTGGGGGCGCGCCGACTCGCGGTCAGGACACGGAGGAATTGCTGGCGTCGCTAGGATTCGATGCCGTCGCCGTCGCTTCGCTTCGCGAGCAGGAGATCGTGGCCTGAGTTCCGCGCCAACTACGGCAGCCGGGCGAGTTCGGTCTGTCGGTGGCTGACTGACCAGCGCCGCCAGCAGAGCAGTCCGCCGATGACCAACAGCGCGAACGCGAAGAGGAACCCGGCGCGGAAGTCGTAGGCGTCGACCAGCGCGGAGGCGGAGCCGATCACCGCCGTGATCATCACGGCCGTGACCAGTGAGAAGACCGAGAGCACGGTTGCGCGCTGGTCGGAAGGGATACGTCGGTTGATGTAGCCGCCGGCGAGCGGCTCGACGATAGCGGTCGAAGCCGCCAGCAAGGCGAGTGCGGCCACCAAACCGAGGTGGTCAACTGCGAGCAGCGGCAACATTGCCAGGGCACCCAGCAGCCAGACGGCGGGAAGGGCTCGCGACTCTCCAAGTCTGGCGGCAAGCGGCGCGGCAAGGATGGATCCAAGCATGATGCCGAAGAACGACGGCAGCATCAGCCCCGAATAGGTGAAACCGGCGTCGAGCGCATCGACGGGGTCGATGCCGTGTGAGTGGATGAAGGGCTGGATGAAGAAGTCGGGCAGGTCGAGGGTTGCGAACATCACAGCGCTGAAGAGGATGGTCCAGAGCACCGGGCGGACCGTCCTGGCGACGCGCACGGCTTGCAGCATGTCGTGAAGCGTTTGCCGCTGGCCCGGAGGCTCGTCCGAAGCCTCGATTGAGTCGGCGAAGTCCGCCTCTCGCCTGGGTGGTTCGCGCAGCAGCAGCGCTGCGACGCCTGCGAGTCCCATGCCGACGGCGCTGAACAGGATGGCCGCCTGGAATCCGATCCAGGACACGATCGGACCCGCAAACAGCGTCGCGACTAGGAGTGAGGCGGTGGCCAGGGCGCGGGCGCGGCCGGCGTGCCGCTCATACTCGTCGGTTCGGCCAATGCTGCGCAGTGAGTCGAAGAGCAGCGCATCGCCGGAGCCGGAGAGCAACGTGCGGGTGACGGCCATGAGCACGTAACCGAGGACAAGAAGCGGATAGCCAAGACTGGCAAACAGAGCGATGCCTGCGGCGAAGCCGAAGGCGCTGAGTGCAAGCGCGGTGCGCCGCCCGAACCGATCCGCTATCGCCCCTGTCGGCACTTCGGCGATGATCGTGGCGATGCCGAACAACACCTCCATGACGCCGATCTGCGTGTAGGAGAGCAAGTGCTCGGATCGTAGGAAGAGGAACCAGACGGGAAGCCAGAAGTGGAAGCCGAACAAGAAATGAAACGCGTAGAAGAGTGGGATGTTGCGCGCGAAGGCGTTGGCCGGGGCGGAACTGCTCGACCCCGATTCGCTCACGCCTGATCCTGGCGCGTGCGCGCTGCGCCATCCTGGCGCGTGAGTGCGACGTCGGGTCGCGTCGCGACCCGATCGCCATTGTGGTGCAGACCGTTGCGAGCCCCGTTGAGCGGGAGTCCGTTGGCTTGCGGCGCTCGACGCACGCTGATTCTGCGGACTGCTTCGACCTGTTCGCGGCGGTGCGAGCTGCGCCAGGCGTACCAGAGCGCGGCGCCGATCGTGAGTACGACCGCGACCGAGAGTCCGTAGGCGAAGCGGAAGTCGATCGTGTCGGCGGACGCCGAGATCGCTGGCACGATGACCGCCATCTGGGCGGCCATCGTCAACTCGTAGATCGACAGGACTGTTGCGCGTTGGTTGGAGCGGATGCGCCGGTTGATGTAGCCGGTCGCGATCGGTCGGATGGTGGCGTGGATGCCGCCGAGGATCGCGATCGGCGCGACGATGCTGAGGTGGTTGAAGAGCAGCAACGGGATGAAGAGGAACGCGCCGCCGAAGATCAGGATGGTCAGCGCGCGGCGCTCGCCGACCCGGGCGACGAACGGCGCGGCAAGCAGCGATCCGGCCGACATGGCGGCGAACCCGGGCATGATCAACGCGCTCCAGACGGCGCCGTCGAGGAAACTGCCCTCCGGGCTCAGTCCGTGGTGGCGGAGGAATGGCTGGACGAAGAAGTTGGGCATCTCATAGGCGACGGTGACCAAGCCGGCCAAGACGATGATCCAGAACACCGGCTTCTGGCGCAGCACAATGCGGAAGCCTTCGAGGATGTAGCTGACGACGCCCTGCGGTGAGTGATCTCCCGCCGCGGCGTCGGTGGGAGAGGTGGGCGCGCCGAACAGACCGTCTTCGCCAAACTCCTCTTCCGTTCGCGGCGGCTCGCGCAGCAGCAAGGCGATGAAACCGGCGAAACCCATCGTGCCGGCGCCGATCAGGAATACGGTTTCGAGACCCCAGAGACCGGCCATGGGTCCGCCAAACAGCGCCGCGCCGAGCAGCGCGCCGGTCATCATCGCCTCCGAGCGGCCCATGTGCTTCTCGTACTCGCGCGTGCGGCCCAGGGTGCGCAGCGTGTCGAACAGCAGCGCGTGGCCGGAGCCCGAGTAGAGCGTCATCGAGACGGCCATGATCACGTAGCTGATCGCGAGTCCGTGGAAGCTCTCGAGCATCACGAACATGAACGTGCCGATGGTGAATATGAACCCGCCAAGCGCGAGCGAGATGCGCCGGCCGAAGCGGTCAGCGATCGCGCCGGTCGGCACTTCGGCGACAAACATCGAAATCCAGAAGACGGCCTCCATCAGGCCGACCTGGGTCAGCGAGAGGCCGCGCTCGTCCTGGAGAAAAATGATCCAAACGGGCACCCAGATCAGGAAGCCAGTCGCGAACTGGAAGAGGTAGTAGATCGGGATGTTGCGCGCGTAGCGTTGGGTCTGGGTCATTTCGGGACACCGCGAACGGGCGGTCAGTCGCCGCCAATGTGATTGATGCTACGTAGGCGCGGGTCGGCCCCGCCAGAGCGCCGAGGCGGATCAGTCGAGTTTCTGCACATTCGGGAACAGAACGCCTTCTTCGCCGGTACCGTTGCTGCGATTGACGGCGGTCGATCCAACCGCTGGCGTAGTCCGTTTGGGCCGATGGTCGGCCTGTGGCTTGGCGATCGGCAGCGACCACTGCCGCATGCGCTCGGCCTGATCGCGTCGATGGGCAAGCCGCCAAAGCCACCACAACGCGACACCGACAGAAGCGGTCATGACGAGCGCGATGCCGAATGCCGCCGGGAACGAGATCAAGTCGGCGGCGGGCACGACGATGACCAGGATGACGCCCATCGCGCCGCCGCCGATCAGTGAGAAGATCGAGAGCACCGTGGCGCGTTGATCGGACGCGATTCGTCGGTTGATGTAGCCGCTGGCGATGGGCCGCACGGCCGCCTGCGCGATGCTGATCAGGAAGATGGCGCCGAGCAGTCCCAGGTGATTCCAGATTGCGAGCGGAATCATAAACACCGCGCCAAAGAGCAAGACCGCGGGGAATGAGCGCCGTTCGCCGAACCTCGCCATCAACTGTCCTGCCGAGAGCATGCCGATCATCGATCCCAGGTAGGCGGGCACGAGCAACGCCGACCAGATGAAACCGTCGGTCACGCTGGCGAGCGGATCGAGTCCATGCTGGGCGACGAACGGCTGCGTCAGGAAGCGAGGCATGTCGAACAGTGCGATGACGACGGCGGCGAACGGTACCAGGTAGCGGACGGGCCGAATGCGCCAGACCATGCGGAATCCCTCGACCATTTCGTGAAGGATTGGCAGGCCCGAATGC
The DNA here is from genome assembly GCA_965211635.1 of Dehalococcoidia bacterium. Taxonomy (GTDB): domain Bacteria; phylum Chloroflexota; class Dehalococcoidia; order Bin125; family Bin125; genus Bin125. The sequence goes on along the minus strand of OZ242948.1, from coordinate 1,831,932 downwards.
GAGGGATCGGCCGAGCTGTGTTGTACATCTGCGGGCGGGGCGTGCAGCGGATCAGGCGGAAAGTCGGACTCGCGGCGCGGCGGCTCGTGCATGAGCATGGCAAACACGGCCGAGACAAGGAAAAAGCTGCTGGAGATCAGGATCGTGGCAGAGTAGCCGATCAGGTAGGAGATTGGCCCGCCGACGGCCGTCGCGACGACCATCATCGCCCAGAACATCCCGTGCGAACGGCCGGCCAGGCGCTCGTACTCGCGCGTCCGCCCGAGCACTCGCAGCGTGTCGTAGAGGAACGCGTCGCCGGCGCCTGAGTACAGCGTCATCGCAACACCCATGACCAGATACGAACCCAGGAGCAGGGAAAAGTCGTCGGCCATCGCGAAAATGACGGTCGAGACGGCAAACAGACAAGCGCCCAGCGCCAGTGAGACGCGGCGGCCGAAGCGATCGGCGACGGCGCCGGTCGGCACCTCGGCGACGATGATCGTGATCCAGAAGACCGCCTCGAACACGCCGACTTCGGTCAGCGACAGCCCACGGCCGTTCATCAGATAGATGATCCAGATTGGCAGGAAGATCATGAAGCCGGTTGAGGCCATGAACAGGTAGTAGACGCGGATGTTGCGGCGGAAGGGGGCAGGATCGATCCGCGAAGCGGCGGGAACTGAGGCGGACATAGCAGTCAGGGTACGCCTAGTGCATTGTGCAGCACGACAGCAGGGTCAGTCCGGCGATGACCGCGCGTGAAGCTCCGAGCTGTGGCGGCGACCGGGCACGCTCCCTTCACTCTCTATGGGAAACCTCGCCCTGGGAAGACCAGGCTCAGGCGTCGACCTCCCAGAGCCTATGGAGATGAAGCGAAGAAGCAGCCCAAAGGCCGTCATACGCGCGCTTGTCGCGGGTATCTCGCCGCCTTCAGCACAGACGGCGGAGCGCAGGACAGCGAGATTGCCCACGATCAGGTCGGAGGCAGGCTGCGGCAAGCGCGGCAATGAGGAACTCGCTCGGCCGAGCGGGGTGAGCGTGGACAGAACTTAGCCCGTGCGCGCCTAGCCGAGCGGGCGGCGGCGGATCTGGGGCCAGGGACGGGGATGGCCGGGAGTGCAGGGTCGGATCTTCGTGAAGACGGCAATGTCTCGGGGCGGATCGAGCGGCGTGGGATCGGCGCCGAGGACATTGGCTGCGGCGTTGAGGCTTGCATTGACATCGGGCTTCAGCGGGCCGGTCCAGAGCATGGCGATTCCGCCGACTTGCAGGAATGGGACTGTCAGCTCAAGCGCCGCGACCGGCGGCGCCGCCGCGCGGGTCAGAGCCAGGGCGAATCGCTCGCGCAGGTCCGTGTGCGCGGCCAGCTCGGCTCGCTGCTGGTGAACGCTGACCCGCTCTGTGGCGAGTTGGTCGAGGACGGAGCGCAGAAATCGTATCGAGCCGGAGCGGGCGTCGAGCAAGGTGGCCTTACGGTCTGGCTCACACAAAGCGAAGGGCAGTCCCGGCGCGCCATTGCCGCTGCCTATCTCAATCAGCGGTCCGTGAGGGACGGGGATATCCGCCTCGATCAGGAGATGCCGGCCTCGCAGCGGTTCGATGACATGTCGGATGATCGCTTCCTCGGGGTCGCGGATCGCGGTCAGATTGTGAGGCTGGGAGAGCAGCGCGTTGAGCCAATGACTGAGTTGCTCCGCCAACTGCGGGTTAAGGTCCTGGACATAACGCAGGCCGGCGCCTTGAAGTGCGCGACTGATCTGACGCTCGTCTATCAAGTCCGTCATCGGCTGGGCAGTTAGGATAGGGATATCCGACGCGAGGGAGCTGGAAGCAGCTCTTCGGCGCTTTCGTGTCAAGCGCGACATAGGTTCTCGTCGAGTGACCGGCTGATCGCTAGTGGGAGACGACGCATGGCAATCCTGGACGACGCCGCAGCCGCGGAGCAGTTGGCAGAAGACGTGGTTGAGGGCGAGTCGGAAGTCTTCGACGAATCCCCAGGGTCCGATACCGACGGAGTGGTCGCGGTGGCGGCTGCGCCAGTAACCCTGGACGCGGCAGTGATGGACTACTTCGCCTGGGAAAGAGAGCGGGAAGAGAAGCGATTGCGTCGCAAGGCCGGCTCCGTTCCAAGACCGAAACGCGGCGCCTACGTGTTCGACGAAGCGGCGCGCGAGGCCGTGACCAGGTTCCTCTGGCATTTTGGCCCCAGCACGCTGGTCAGCGAACTGTCGCCCAAGTCAATGGAGGGGTTCCAAGAAACGATCGGTTCGAACACGATGGACCCCGCGGCTCGGCTACAGCCGGTGAAGGAGTTCCTGCGCTATTGCTGGAAGCAGGGTTACACGGTCACGCTGGGCGCCAGCGGCGACGCTGAGGCTCAGAATCTCGGTAACTTCCTGCGGATCAAGCGGCCGACGACGGTGGTGCGCGACTCTTCGTCTTTCAAGCACGAAGAGGCGCAGATCTTTGAGATGACTGCATCGGGCCTGGAGCACCTGCACGCGGAACTTGCCCAGCTTCAAGCAGAGATGCCGGAAGCCGTGCAGGCGGTTGCGGCCGCTCGGGAGGACAAGGACATCCGCGAGAACGCCCCGTTGGAGGCGGCCCGCGAACACCAGGAACGACTGAAGTCGCGCATCGACGAGCTTGAGTACCAGATCGCGCACGCCGTGGTCCGTGAGCAGCAGGAGACCGGCCGAGCGAAGCTTGGCAGCCGAGTCTCCGTCGTTGAGATCGACGAGAACGGCGACATGCTCGGCGATGCCAGGGAGTACACTCTGGTAGGGACTACCGAGGCGAACGCCGCGGCCCTGCGGATATCGGTTGAGAGCCCGCTTGGGCGTGGCCTCCTGGATCAAACTGCCAACGGGCGGATCGAAATCCAGGCCCCCAGCGGCCGCAAACGGTTCCGACTGCTCGCCGTGAACGGCTAATCGACCACGTCGAGCCGACAGTCGAGCGAGAAACAGCAAGAGCGAGATGAGCCGCGACCCGCGCGCACCGGGCCGTGGATGTCATCGAGTCCGTTTCGGTGCGCGCGGGGAAAGTGACGACGGTGTCTGACATTCCAACAGTCGAGTTCACGATCACCAACGCCAATCTCGATACCGGCCTGCGCGGCTATCCGGTCGGAACCTGCGAGACCAGCTACGTCGACCCTCAGGAGGGTGTGTCATACGTCGGCTACCCGATCGCCGAGCTGGCCTTCTTGCCGGCAGAGGACATCATCCACCTGCTGTTCAACAAGAAGTTGCCCACTGATGCCGAGCGCCAGGCGGTTGCCGACGACATCGCCAAGCGCTCCGAGGTCTCGGATGACGCGCTGGCGGCAATCTCATCGCTGCCCATGTCGGGTCACCCGATGGATCTGTTCTGTGCGGCGATTCAAATCCTCGGCATGGTCGGCAAGACAGACGACTACCACGAGGACGCGGTCAACCTGGTCGCCCGAGTTCCGACGGCGCTGGCGGCGATCTTCAGGTTGCGCGAGGGCTGGGGGGATCTGATTCCCTCGGAACCCGCGCGAGGATACGTCAACAATTTTGTCCACATGCTGGGTATGCCCGGCGGTGACGAGGAAGCCCTGACGCGGCTGCTTTCGGTCTACTACAACCTGCACGCCGATCATGGCGGCGGCAATCTCTCCACCTTTACCGGTCGCGCGGTTGCCTCGGGACTGGCCGATATGTATCGCTCGATGGCCTCGGGCATGAACGCGCTGGCCGGTCCGCGCCATGGCATGGCCAACCAGGACGCGTTCAAGATGGTCCGTGAGGTTGATACCGAGGATCCCGAGGAGGCCTACCAGATCCTGAGGCAGCGACTGGCCGACGGCGGACTGATCTTCGGATTTGGCCACGCCGTGCTGCGCCAGGAAGACCCGCGGGCCAGAGTTCAGCTTGGCGTGGGCGAAGAACTTTGCCCGGACGACCACTGGTTCAAGGCAGTCAAGGCGGTTCGCGAAGGGGGCATTCGAGCGCTTAAGGAGAACCCCAAGGTCTCCAATCCCTACCCGAACGTCGACTTGATCTCGGGCAGCTTGGTCAATGCGCTTGGCTTCACAGACCCCGACTATTACACGACGCTGTTTGGTTGGTCGCGGATCTCGGGTATCGGCGCTCAGATTGTTGATGAACGCACACGTGCCCGCAACGGCCGCGGCGTGGCGATTTATCGGCCGCGCTACATCCCGATCAATCAGCCGGCTCAGTCGATCAACGGCTGATGGTGCCGCATAGCGAACCACGTTCTGTCACTCTTTGCCTGTCTGGGAACCTCGCCCGGGCGATTGCGCCGGAAACGGGGCGAGACTCCCAGACGAGCTGGTAGTGGGAGAGAGTGGCGGAGGGATAGCCTCTGTCTCGGGGCTGGGGTAGGATTTGAGATCGACCGCGCCGTTCGCAATATGGCGCGGCTGAGCGAGAGGCAAGCAGACCCCGATGCCCACGGTGGAGTCGGCGAGGCAGAAACGAGCGAGCGTCCTTCAGCAGATCGCTGAGGCCTCGTACGGCTATCCCAACGACGAGTTTCCCGACCGCGAAATCACGCTCAACTTCCCCGAGCAGCAGATGGGCGTCCGGGTCCGTTCGGGCGGCTGGCTCTTTCCCGACCTGGTCGTGACGGACGAGCCCGGACACTTCATCGCCATGGCCGCCGATCTGGCGCTGACCCATGAGGTGAACAACGAGACTGCGGTTGAACGATGGAAGCCGCTCTCGCAGGCTGCGCCGCTGATCCTCTATGTGCCGATGGGCCAAAGCGGGCGCGCGATTCGACTCTGCCGCATAAACGGAGTCAAGCTCCACAGGCTGATGACCTACCGGCAGCGACCGGCCGGCTTCGGGATTGACTTGCAGGAAGCCTACAGCGGACCCGATCTGTTCAAGCCAATCGCCGGGCTCTTGCCTCCGGCGCTGCGGCCGACGGTCTACCGGCAGGAGCGGCTGCGTGTGGTGGATGGGTACCTGAATCCAGCCCCGGCGGCCCGAAGCGGCGACGTGCCGGCACTGGCTGCTCCGGCGCCGCAGCCCGCCGCGACGCTGGCGCTGCCTTCCGGGTTGGAGGACGAACAGGGACACGGCGAGCACGACTCGCCAGAAACGCACTTGCCGCCACCCAGCCTGGCGCCCATCCTGTTCGCGCTCGGTCTGATCTTGACCGCGACCGGCGCCGTGTTTGTCGGTGAGATCCTCAGCGTCGGAATCACCTTCCTGGTGCTCTCTGCAATCCGCTGGCTTGTTGAGGACATGGGCTACTTTGAGGCCGGCGGACCGGCGGAGTTTCGCCAGCATCCACTGCAAGTGATGCCCGACGTATCGCCTCCTCCAGGTATTCATATGCCGCCGCCCAGCTTTTCGCCGCTGATGTTCGCGGTGGGGTTGATCTTGACCGCTGCCGGAGCCGTGTTCACCGATCAGGTGCTCGGAGCAGGTATCACGTTGATCATCATCGGCGGGGCCGGCTGGTTCCTGGAAGACATCGAGTACTTCGAGGAGCCGGCACACGACGATCACCACGATGACCACGAGTCGGACGCGCCGCTGATGCAGAGCGCCGATTAGCGACAACGAACTGAGCTGAAACGGGAGAGAAGGGAGCGGGCGTGTGACGGCATATCAACGCTTGTGGCGCACGCGGCTTGGCCGCTTGACGCTGGTCGTTGGCGCAGTCGCCATGGCGCTGTTTGCCTTGTCGGGAATGGTCAGCGCTCAGGTCGCATTGCCTGAAGCGGTCTCCGACCAGGGCGACGACATTCGCACGCTCTTCTTCGTCATCCTCGCGGTCGGCGTGATTGTCTTCGTCATCGTCGAGGCCATGATCATCTGGGTGGTCTTCCGCTACAAGCGAAAGTCGGACGACGAACTGCCGACCCAGATCGGTCACAACACGACCGCCGAGATTCTCTGGACCGGGATTCCGCTGGTGATCGTCGTCGTGCTGTTCATCGCCTCATTCTTTGTCTTGCAAGATGTCCAGGCGGGCGCCGAGGACGATGAGGACGTTGTCGTCGTTGACGTTCAGGGGCGCCAGTGGGCCTGGGCCTTCAACTACGCGGTGCCTTTAGGCACGACGCTGGCCGAGAGCCTCTCCAACGACCCCGCTGACACAGAGGTCCACCTGGAGGACCCGTCGCTGGTCGTTCCCTTCATGACCCTGAAGATGGGTGTCGAACACATGCGAGTCGTCGCGCGCACGGGCGACGTGGTCACCGTCGAGCGGGCGGTCAACGGCACGGTTCCAATCTGGCACAGCGCCGGCGACGAGGTGATGCGTTCCTTCAACGGGACCGACACCGTCGCCGAGGGCCGCCTGCAAGCCGCCGATAACACGCCGATCGCCACCGTCCCGGTGGGACCGATGATCCGCTTCAACATCGCCTCGGCCGACGTGCTGCACGCGTTCTACACGGTGCAGTTCCTGACCAAGCTCGACGCGGTGCCCGGTCGCGTACAGACCCTTTGGGTGCGAATCAATGAGGCCGGCGTCTTCCAGAGTCAGTGCGCGGAGTACTGCGGCCGTGATCACGCGCGGATGATCTATTCCGTTCGCGCCCTGCCCCAGGACGAGTACGACGCCTGGTTCGAAGACAAGGCCGGCAGCGCGCCTGAGCCGATCGAGGGCGATTTCGGCGGCGAGGAAGAGGTCGAACAGGAAGAGGGCGCGATCGGCAACCCGGTCAACGGACAAAACCTCTTCTTCTCAATGGGCTGCAACGTGTGTCACGGAGACCGCGGTGAGGGCCTTGTCGGACCGACGATTGCGATGACCGTGGTGCCGCTGGATCGCGTGATTGAGCAGTATCGCGAACCACTCGAGGCGATGACCGCATTCCCACCCGACCAGATAGCGGACGAAGAGATCGCCGATGTCTACGCCTGGCTGCAGACGGTCGAGCGACCGCCGGTTGCGCAGGAGATACCAAGCAAGCTCGCTGAACTCATCGAGGCCGGCGGCTAGCCCCGCCCGAAGAGCGAAGATCCGGGGACTACGCAGAGGGAGGCAACACGATGGCGACACTGGCGGGGGCACAGACCACACCCTATGCCGGCGCGAATGCCTGGCGCGTGATCCTCGAGTGGCTGACCACGGTTGACCACAAGAAGATCGGCATCATGTACCTCTGGTCCGCCGGCGCGTTCGGATTAGTGGGTATGGCATTCTCCCTGGTCATGCGCACCGAGCTGGCGCAGACCGGCACAATCATATCGGCCGAGACCTACAACTCGATCTTCACGATGCACGGCAGCGTGATGATCTTCCTCTTCCTGCTGCCGATCGGCGCGGCGTTCATGAACTACTCGATGCCGCTGCAAATCGGCGCGCTCGACATGGCCTTCCCCAGGATCAACGCGCTCTCCTTCTGGATCTTCCTGTTTGGCGGCGCGCTGATCGCGTCTAGCTTCGCCGTCGAGGGCGGAACCGCCTCGGCCGGCTGGACGGCGTACCCGCCGGTCACGCTCGACACCGGTAACAACGCAGAACCTCCCGGCGCGGGTATGGACATGTGGTTGGTCGGGGTCATCCTGTTGGGCCAGGCGTCGATCTTCGGGTCGATCAACTTCCTGGTGACGATCTTCAAAATGCGGGCTCCGGGAATGACGATGTGGCGCCTGCCGCTGTTCACCTGGACCACTCTGGTGACCGGCTTGCTAATCCTGCTTTCGACTCCGGTCCTGGCCGCGGCCCTGGTGCTCGGTTTCATTGACCGCAATGGTGCCGAGGGCGCGTTCTTCGATCCCGCCAACGGAGGCCAACCGCTGCTCTGGCAGAACCTGTTCTGGTTCTACTCGCATCCTGCCGTCTACATCATGATCTTGCCTGCGATGGGAATCGTCTCCGACGTGTTCGGCGTGTTCACTCGGCGACCGGTCTTCGGCTATCGCTCGATGGTGCTGGCGCTGATCGCGATTGGGCTGCTTGGCTTCATCGTCTGGGCGCACCACATGTTCACCACCGGGGGCGTGTTCCTGCCATTCTTCATGGGCGCGACGTTCTTGATCGCGGTGCCGACCGGCGTGAAGATGTTCAACTGGATCGCCACGATGTGGCGCGGTTCGAACATCTTCCCCACGGCGATGCTGTTCAGCGTCGGCTTCCTGATGCTCTTCCTGATCGGCGGCATCACGGGCGTCTTCCACGCGGCCGTGCCGGTCGACTTTGCCTTGCACGACACTTACTTCGTGGTCGGACACTTCCATTACACGATGTCGATCGCGGCCACGTTTGGTTTCTTGGCCGGCTGCTACTACTGGTTCCCGAAGATGTTCGGCAAGTTCATGAACGAGGGGCTGGGCAAGCTGCACTTCTGGCTGCTGTTTATCGGCGTGAACCTGATTTTCTTCACGCAACTGCTGCTTGGTCTCGACGGCATGCCTCGACGGATCAACGACTACGCCGACAACCCCGGCTGGGAACTGATGAACATGCTGACCACGATTGGCGCGTTCGTCTCGGCCGCCGGCATGATGGTCTTCATCTACAACGTCTTCTACTCGCTCAAGTGGGGCGAGCGAGCCGGCGCCGACCCCTGGGAAGGCACCACGCTCGAGTGGGCGACCACCTCGCCACCGCCGCCGCACAACTTCGACTCGCTGCCGGAGATTCGCTCCGAGCGCCCGCTCTTCGACCTGCGCTTCGGTGAGCGGCTACAGGACGACCCGCACTACCACGTCGGCAACGGCAATGGTCACGGAAACGGTCGCAATGGTGGAGGCGGCTCCCGGGCGACCTCGGCTGCGGCGCGGGAGGAGGGCTAACCATGGCAGCTTCAGCAATCCCGCAACGGCGCGTTCACCCCGTTCGCAGCTTCCTCGTCGGCGAGGAACCAATGACGACCGGTCTATGGGGGATCGTCTTCTTCATCTTCTCCGAGATCATGTTCTTCGCCGGACTGATCGCGGCCATGCTCGCCCTGCACAGCGACACGCTGCTCTGGGAACCGACCAACGGCGGTCACCGTCTTGAAGGCGCGGAGTTGCGACCGATCCTGTTCACGATCCTGCTGGTCAGTACGTCGATCCCGATGCAGTTCGCCGCCTTCGCGATCCGCAAGGGCAACCGCCGGACGATGCTGATCAATATGGGCATCGTGCTGGTGATCGGCACCGCGTTCATGATCAACCAGTACTTCGAGTGGAACCACGCTGACTTCGGTATCTCCGACGGCCCCTATGCGGCGACGTTTTACACGCTGACCGGCTTCCACGGTGCGCACGTGATCGGCGGGCTGTTGTTCATCTTTGCCCAGTGGCTGCGCGGTCTGCTCGGACACTTCGATGCCAGACGCAACACGGCGATTGAGGCCGCGACCCTCTACTGGCACTTTGTGGGCTTCGTATGGTTGCTGGTGATCTTCCCGCTCGTCTTCTTCCTGAGCTGACGCGGATGTCACTGTGAGGTTGGTCCTGCGGGCGCGCTGGGCGCTGGCAGCGGTTGTCCTCGCCTGCGCCTGCACGGGTGCGCCTGTTGCTGTCTCGGCGCACGACGGGCGATTTGCGGAGTCGGGAGACTTCCTCAACGCCCTGACGATCTGGAGCGTTGACGCCCCAGGCATCGCGATACTTGCGGTCGTCGGCGGACTCTACGCCTGGGCCTACTATCGGCTACGCCGCGACTCACCGAACTTCTACTTCCCGCGCTGGCACGCCTGGTGCTTCGTCGGCGGCTGGGTGTTCATGCTGCTCGGGTTGATCTCGCCGGTCGACACATATTCCGACGATCTCTTCTGGGTGCACATGGTGCAGCATGTGTTCATCACCATGTTGGTTGCGCCGCTGATGTTGCTCGGCGCGCCGGCCACGCTGGCGCTGCGCGCGGCGTCGCCCCGTATTCGGACGACGTACCTGATACCGCTGCTGAACTCGCGAGTCGTCCGATTTCTCACGTGGCCTCCGGCGGCGATCGTGATCTACATCGGCAGTGTCTGGAGCTGGCATTGGCCAGATGCGTATGATGCCGCGATTGCTTCCGAAGGAGTTCACTTTGTCGAGCACGGAGTCTTCTTGTTCGGCGCGGTCCTGCTCTGGTGGTTGGTTATCGGCGTCGACGCGACGAAGCTGCGCCCCCATCACGTCTGGCGCTGCGTGCTGCTGGTCTTCGCGATCCTGCAAAACATCGGCCTGGGTCTGATACTGATCAACGTCGGCGAACCGATCTACGACACGTACGCGGCGGCTGCGGAAGTGCGCGAATGGGGTCCGACTGCGCTCGTGGACCAGCGGATCGGGGCGGGAATCATGTGGGTCCCGGGCTCGATGATGTTTGCACTCGCGATCATCGTGACGGTCTACTACTGGGCCGAGCGTGAGGGCTTCAAGGATCGCCGAAACGATGTCGTACGCGATATGCAGATTCGCGTTCACGGCGAGATACCGACGCTCGGACCTCGTCCCGGTGATCAGTAGCGGAACGAAACAGCAGAGGCTGGGACGGTGGCGTGCGCGCTTCGCCGACGCGCGCAGAGGTGCGAAACTAGGAGCTACTTGCCCTGCGCTCAGCCGTGGCGTCGCGGGGGTGTCGAGAGCGGAGCGATGACCCGATTTCAGCACGTGGGACTTGGTCTGGTGCTGGGACTACTGGTCCTGATGGCGCTGGGTGGGATCGTGCGAGTGACCGGTTCGGGTCTCGCCTGTCCCGACTGGCCGGCCTGCTACGGCAGCGTGATTCCATCCGGCGACTTCGGCGAGTTTGCGGCGTACCAGGTCTGGCTGGAGTGGACGCACCGGCTGGTCGCGGCGATCGTGGGGTTCATCGTGATTGGCTACGCGATCGCCGCCTGGCGCAGATACCGCGAGCGTGCCCGTGTCTGGCTTCCCGCCGTGGTGGCGATTCCGCTGCTCGCTGTGCAGGTTGGACTGGGCGGACTGACGGTGACTGAGCGGCTCGAGGAGTTGATCGTCACGCTTCACCTTGCGACGGCGATGCTGATCTTGGCCACTGTCGGGATCTCATGGCTGAACAGCTTTGAGTGGAGGGCGGTCACAGCGGATGACGAAGCGCCCCTGGGCACGGACGCGCCCACACAGGCGCGGACGTTTGCCCGGCTGGCGTTGGTCGCCGCAATGCTTGTCTACGCCGTCGTGGTGGTCGGCTCGTATGTCACCCATGTTGGAGCCGGGCCCGATGCCGGCGCGCACGTTGGGCCCGGCGGCGCGGCCTGCGGCAATCAGTGGCCCCTGTGTTACGGCGGGCTCTGGCCTGACGGGGAGTACGCTCAGTGGAACATGAGTCACCGGCTGCTGGTCGTGGTCGGCGGGCTGGCCCTGTTCGGCGCGGCGGTGGGAGTCGTGATGCTACGTCCGCGCAGCCGAGCATTGACGCTGCTGCTGCACGGCGCGGCTACGCTCTTCCTTGCGCAGATTTTCATCGGAGCGGCGATGATCTGGATCAACTTCGACGCCTGGGCGCGTGCGCTGCACCTTTCGATGGGCTCGGTTGTCTGGTTGCTCGCTGCCGCCTCTGCCCTGGTCGCGGCCTGTCGCGCCGGCTGGCTGGGCCATGCGCCGGAGGCTGTATCACCAAGCGGCGAGACTCCTTCACCGGCGGCGGAGCTGTCTGCGGAGAGTGAGAGCGACGGATGACAGAGCGTCCGCTCACCCTGGACCGCCCAGCGGCGCTGCCCAGCGGCCGCCGCGCCGTTGAGGTGGCTCGCGGGCTGTGGGAGCTAACCAAGCCGGGCATCATCGGGCTGCTGCTGGTAACGACGGTGCCGACCATGATCGTCGCCGCCGATGGCTGGCCGCGCGGCAGCTTCGGCGAGGGTCTGGCGTTGATATTGCTCACGCTGTTGGGCGGAGTGCTGACTGCCGGGGGCGCCAACACCTTCAACCAATGGTTCGATCGCGACATCGACGCGATCATGGAGCGGACTGCCGATCGACCGCTGCCCTCCGGAGTGATCCAACCCTGGCAGGCGCTGGCCTGGGGAGTTCTGCTCGCCGCGCTCGGCGGCGTGCAACTCGCGCTGACTGTGAATCTGTTGGCAGCGCTGCTCGCTGAGGCGGCGGTGCTCTTCTATGTCTTCGTCTACACGATCTGGCTCAAGCGCTCGACGACGCAGAACATCGTGATTGGCGGCGCGGCCGGCGCGATCCCGCCGCTAGTGGGCTGGGCTGCTGTGACCGGCGAAGTGACCTGGACGCCGTTCATTCTCTTCCTCGTGATCTTCATGTGGACGCCGCCTCACTTCTGGGCGCTGTCGCTCAAGTATCGCGATGACTACGCGAAGGCCAACGTGCCGATGCTGCCCGTCGTCTCCGGTGAGCGGGAAACTCGCAAGCAGCTCTTGATTTACTCGGTTGGACTGGTCGCAGTCAGTCTGCTGGGACCGCTCGGCGGACACCTGAGCTGGTGCTACGAAACGACATGCGCGCTGTCGGGAGCGGTGTTCATCTGGATTGCCTGGCAAGTCTGGCGCGAGCAGGCGCCGCCGATGCGTCTGTTCTTCGCCTCGATTGCGTATCTCTTCATCGTCTTTGCCGCAGTTGGACTGGACGTGCTCGTCTAGCGCGCCACTGCTTCGACTGCTTCCCTCAGGTCCGTGTCGTCAACCACGATCTCGAATCGACTCACAATCGTGCCCGAGGCGTCGACAACGAAGAACTGCGGCTCGGCCTCGATGCCCCAGGCCTCGATCGCGGCGTCAATCGTCGACTGAAGATCTCCCGAGCGGGGCCGACCGAATGGCTCAACATGAATCACCGCGATCTCGCCGGAAGCAAGGATTGATGCCGCCTGATCCAGCGCTCGGGCGCAAGCGCGACGACCGGCGCAGCGCTCAGCCGATGCCCAGACGATCAGGAACGGCTCAGCGGAGGCGAGAAGCTCGGCGCTCGAGCGCCGATATAGCGCCATGTTTGACTGACTGACCGGCGCCATCCGTTCAAGAGTCCCATCGGCGGCGGTCGGAGTGGGGACTTCGGGCGCGGCGTCGCCTGGAGTGACTCCGCGAGCGATCTCATGCACGAGGACCGGCAGACGCGGACTGCTGACGGCAGTGCCCTCAGCGAGCTCGACCGTGACCGCGATAGCCCACTGGCCGGATTCATCGAATGGGACATCACTCGCAACCAGGTAGCGCAATCCCTCAACTTCTATCGACTGTAGTTCGGCCTCCGAGTGGAACTTGATGCCGTCCTCGGTCGGGTCGAAGTAGCGGATTCGGAACCTGGCATCGTCGGCGAACCGGGGCTGTCGATCACGGTCGAGCAGGGTCAGAACGAGGCGCGGCAGGCCGACATGCAGTTCGGAGGACTCGACAACTGGGACAAACGCGGCATCGGTGGGCGTGATCACGACGCGCTCGTCCTGGCCGCAAGCAGCCGCCGTCCATGCGAACAACACCCCAAGCAGGAGAAGCAAGGAGGATGCTGCACGATGGTGGCGCATTGGATCACACCGCTCGAGGCGCTCGCCGCAGGCCGATTGCGAAGAGCAGGACGGCCAAAATCACGAGCACGGGAACGTCAATCGACGGACCGATCAATCCGTCCGGCGAGTTGGCGTAACTGGCGTAGTGCAGCAGGTCCACAGCATAGGTCAGGGGATTGATATATCCGATCACCTCCAGCCAGGTCGGCACCTCGTCGAGCGGGAAGAATGCGCCCGACAGGAAGAAGAGGGGAAAGAGGACGAGATTGAAGATCAGGTGGAATCCCTGCATCGTCTTGATCCGTAAGGCCAATAGCAACGAGAGCCCCGAGAGCATGAAGCTCATGCACAGCACGGTCGCGACAACTGTGGCCACACCGCCAAGCCAGCCGAACTGCCAGGCGAAATCGATGCCGGGAATCACGACGGCGAGCGCGAGTATCGCCAAGGCCTGCAACGAGCCGATCAGAATCGCGCTGAGCGCCTTGCCGAACAGGATGGTCCGAGCGCTATGTGGCGAGGCCAACATCGCGCGCAGCAGACCGCTCTCGCGATCGCGATAGAATCCTGCGCTGGAAAACGTCGAAGAGAACAGCGCCGTCATCGCGATCATTCCCGGCGCGAGGAACGACGTGTAGTCGCCATCCAGAATCCTCGGCGATGTGGGCGCCAACCCGCTGGATACCCCGGTGCCAAGCAAGGCCATCAGCATCAGCGGAAAGAGCACCGAGGAGTAGAGCTGCGACCGCGAGCGGGCGACGGCGCGCAAATCACGCTGCAGCAGCGCCACTGATGCGTGAGCGGAGTCGATCATCGATCCACGCCGCCGTTCAAGGGACGCCCGACGATTTGGAACCAGGCGTCGCGCAAGCTGGATTCGCGAATGCGGATGCCGCTGATCCGCGAGCCGTAGCTCTGAAACAGCCGCGGCACGAACTCGGCCGAGCTGTCGACGGTAAGGTGAATCCAGTCATCTGTTCTGAGGATCTGGCCGACGCCGGCCCAGCTACCAAGATCTGACAAATCGTCGTCCGACGCATCCGGCCAGTCGAGCTCCAGCGCATCGTTTCTCAGTCCTGCCGTAAGGTTGGCGGGGGCGTCTTCGGCCAACACTCGTCCTTCACTGACGATGACGACGCGATCGGCATTCGACTCGGCTTCCACCGTGTCGTTCGAGCAGACCACTATCGCAGCACCTCGTTCTGCCCGCTCATGCAACGTCCGCCAGATCGCCGCGCTGGAGTCTGGATCGAGCGCGAGGGTGGGCTCGTCCAGCAGCATGAGGTCGGGGTCGTGGAGCAGAGCGCGAGCGATGTCGAGACGCCTTCGCAGTCCGCCGGAGAGTGTTTCGCAGCGATCGTCCGCTCGGTCGCCGATGCCGAGCGAGTCAAGAGCCTCACTGCAGCGCCGTTTCAGGCCTGCGCCGCGCAGGCCGAAGAGGCGGCCGTGAAGCTGGAGCGTCTCGCGTAGCGACATCAAATCGTCGGTGCTGGGTTCCTGCAGCACAAGACCGATGCGTCGCCTTGCATCGGCCCCGTGCGGCTGGCCAAAGATCTGGACGCTGCCCTGCTGCGGTGTGATCTCACCGCTCAGCATCTTCAAGATGGTCGACTTCCCCGATCCGTTTGGACCGAGCAAGGTGACAACGTCTCCAGGTTGGATGGAGATCTCAATCTCTGCGACGCCGCGGCCTCCGGGCCATGCGTAAGCGGCCCCGCTGAGCCGAGCGGGGATGCCCGTCTCGCTGTCAGAGGATGTGGTCGTGGACACGAGTTTGAGTGTATCTGTGGTGCGATACGCTGCCACCAGTCAGTCGGACAGACTGGCCAGAGCCGACTGAAACTGTTCAGGAGTCTTCGTGCGACGCTTGCGCGTCTCGTTGGCGCAGATCAACTCGACTGTTGGCGACCTTGAGGGCAATGCCGCCAAGATCATTGACTTCATCGCGCAAGCCGAGTCGCTTGGCGCAGATCTGGTGGCTTTTCCCGAGCTCGCACTGACCGGTTATCCGCCCGAAGACCTCGTCCTGCGACGCGGCTTCGTCGAGGCGAACATCGACACCCTGGACCGGATCCGAGAGGCGACGATAGGGCGCCACGTTACGGCGATCGTGGGGTTTGTCGACTATCAACACGACGTCTTCAATGCCGCAGCCGTTCTGCACGACGGCGAGAGCTTCGGGGCGTATCACAAGCAGTACCTGCCGAACTATGGGGTCTTCGACGAGGCTCGCTACTTTCGACCGGGGCAGGGTGTGCAACTCTTCGATGTCGCCGGCGCCCGCGTAGGAGTGACGATCTGCGAGGACATCTGGTATTCGTCCGGTCCGATGCAGGACCAATGCCTCGCCGGCGCCGAAGTCGTGGTCAACATCAACGGCTCGCCCTTTCACGCGGGCAAGTCGTTCCAGCGCGAGCAGATGCTCGCCACACGCGCCGCCGACAACGCGGTGCTCACGCTGTACTGCAACCTTGTCGGTGGACAGGACCATCTGATCTTCGACGGCGGTTCGACCGTTTTCGCCCCTGGCGGTGAGCTGATCGCGCGCGCTCCCATGTTCCGCGAAGATCTGCTGACGGTCGATCTGGATGTGGAGGAGGTACGGCAGACTCGGCTACACGATCCTCGCCTGCGGCGCTTGCCGCAGACGGAGGCTGATCTCGCCGTCGTCTCGTCCCCATCGAGCATCGAGCGGGGTCAGCAGCTCGAGGCATCGGCCACGGACATGCTGGAGCATGATGAGCAGGTCTACGAGGCGCTGGTATTGGGTACCCGCGACTACGTGCACAAGACCGGCTTTAGCGATGTCGTGATTGCGCTCTCCGGAGGGATAGACTCAACGCTGACGGCGGTGATCGCCGTAGACGCGCTGGGTCCCCAGCATGTGCGTGGCGTCTCGATGCCCTCGCGCTATTCATCCGAGGGCAGCGTGGCCGATGCACGAGCGTTGGCCGACAATCTCGGCATCCGGATGGACGTACTGCCGATCGAGGGACCGTACCAGTCTTACCTCGACACGCTGGCCCCATTGTTTGAAGGGCTGCCGCAGGACGTGACCGAGGAGAACTTGCAGGCTCGCATACGCGGGGTCCTGATGATGGCGATCTCGAACAAGATGGGGTCGCTGGTCCTCACGACATCAAACAAGAGCGAGTCCGCCACTGGTTACACCACGCTTTACGGCGATATGACCGGCGGACTGGCAGTGATTCAGGATGTGCCCAAGCTGCTCGTCTATCGACTTTCGGAGCTGGTCAACGAGCGCGCAGGTCGCGAGATCATTCCCGTTTCGGTCCTGACCAAACCGCCCAGCGCGGAGCTGCGTCCCGATCAGTTCGACGAGCAATCGCTGATGCCTTACGAGCGCCTTGACCCGATCCTCGAAGCGTTCGTCGAGGAAGATCGGTCGCTGGACGAAATCGTGGCCTCAGGCTTTGAGCAGTCGGATGTGCAACGGGTGATGTCGCTGGTGACGGGCGCCGAGTACAAGCGCCGCCAGGCTGCGCCGGGCCTGAAGATCACGCCGCGAGCCTTCGGCCGCGATCGGCGCTTCCCGATCGCCAACCGCTATCGCGGATTCTGAGCCGACTCGGCAGACGGCGAGTCATGAACGTTGAGTGGGAACTGCTGGCCGAGCGGATCGGCGCCAGGCATCGCAGCCGCGATTCACTCGTTCGCGGCGTGGCAGTTGTCGGCGACTACGCCCGCAACCAAACCTGGGAAGGTTCGCTGCTGCAGATCATGCTCTTCCGACATCGGGACGAGGCGTTGATCGACGAGGGCGGCATTAGCGATGAGAACGGCGTGGCGGTGGTCGTGGATTCAATCACGTCCGGTGCGCTGGTTGAGCTTGAGGAGCTGCTGAACGTCGAACCATTGGCCGGGAACCTGGCCGACATGCACACCCTGCGCATGGCCGACCCGACGCTGCGTGACGTGCTCGTCGGCTTCCGTGATCGCTACTACTCCGCCGAGGGTCGGCAGCAGCGAGCGTCGCGCGCCTTGCAGCGCGCTCGCGTCGCGCTGGACGACAGCGAGGCCACCGGCCGACCCGTCCACGCGTTCGACGCCGTGCGGGCTGGAATCAACCAGGCGGCAAGCGCGTTGGTCGGCGAACCTGTCGACTTTCTGCGCATGCCGCGACGGATGCGGGCTGCGGGGCGACTGTTGAAGCTGCCGGATCTATGGCCGCGAATCGCCGACTCGCTGCATCCCGTGCAGTCGGACGAGACCCTGAGATCGCTTTGGACGTCGGTTGATTCGCTGCATACGCTCTGTCGATCGCACCTGGATGCGCGAATGCCTGAGGTGGGCGCGGCGCTCGTGCCTCGGCTGGAGCGTGGCATTGTTCCTGCTCGGGCTGGCAGCCAGGCGCAACAGTCCGCAGGCGACTTGAGCGGAGCGGCATGGACGGCAATCGCGGCCGCCGCCGATATCGACGGCGTGGTTGAAGCTGCGTCTCCCGGGTGGCGTGAGCGACACGATTACCAGGAACGCTCGCGGACGATCTACGCAGAGCCGCGTATCGACGTGCTGCGCGGGGTCTGCGTCGATCTGCAGCGAATGATTGGCTAGGGCAGCACGGCCAGAGGATCGATGTACCAGTCGTTGTGATGAATCTCGAGGTGCAAGTGCGGCCCGGTGCTGTGACCGGTGTTGCCGTTGTAGCCGATCAGATCGCCGGCGCTGACTTCCTGACCCTGCCAGACGGCGAACTCGACGAGGTGCGCATAGATGCTGCTCCAGCCGTTGCCGTGATCGATCTCGATGTACCAGCCGAGTCCAAGTTGCGCGTCGCCGCCAACGAAGGTGACCACTCCATCGGCCGCAGCAGAGATCGGCTCGTACAGGTCGACGGCGATGTCGAGGCCCCTGTGCCGATACGAGCAGTCCCAGCTTCGGCACAGGCCGAATGGATCGGTGATTGTCCCAATCAGCGGCCAGACGAAGTCAGGCATCGAGAGGGGCAGGATGATCTCCTGGCCGATCACGATCTCGTTCGGATCGTCAACACCGTGCACGGGGTCGTCGAGGATGGCCTGCATGTCGACGCCATGGCGGTTGGCGATTGCCTGTAGAGTGTCCCCGCGCTGCACCGTGACGATTAGTCCTTCGCGAATCGGCAGTCGCCAGCTGCTGCCTGCCTCCAGCCACTGGCCTGGCTCCAGCCAGCTGTGGTTGGCCAGCAACGTGTGCGGAGTCACCCCAAGCTCAGCCGCGGCGTATTGCACGAGGTCGGACTCGGGAAGCGTCCGCTGCTCGGTGACGGTCGGAAGTTCAACGTAGCCGGGCAGGTAGAGAAGCTGGCCGATTATGAGTAGATCGGTCGAACGCATCGGGTTGAGCTCGCGCAACTCCTCCATCGTGAGCCCATGTCGGTCGGCGATCGCGCTGAATGTGTCGCCGGCCTGCACCTCGTAGCTGAGGCGTCGCCGCTCAACGGCAGGTACGGTTCCCGCGGCGGCATGCACCGCCATTTGCGACCAGGGCACCGTGAGGATCTGGCCGACATATATGCGCGACAAATCGGCGCCGAAGTTGAGAGCGACAAGCTCGTCGAGGCTGATCCCGAATCGCTCGGCGATGAAGGTCGCATTGTCTCCCGCGCGCACCGTGTATTGCATGGTGATCGACTGGCTTGCAGTGGATGGATCTATCGCCGGAGCGTGATAGTCCGGAGTGGGGATGTAGATCACTTCGCCGGGATGGATCACTAGTCCCTGGATCTGCGGGTTGTGTTCCCGAAGCTGTTGAATCGTGAGCCCGGCGCTCTCCGCGATGCCATACAGGTTGTCGCCCGACTCGACCACGTACTCCCTCGTCACGATCGAACTGGACTGCGGCGTTGGTGACGTGATGCCGGCATTGAGCGAGGGCTGGGGGGGTTGTCCGCTTTGCTCCGAAACTGGTGTCGCGCGTCCCCGCAGCACAGTGATCTCGCTTCCGATCCAGAGCAGTTGCGGATTGAGCAACGGATTGAGCGCCATGAGCGCTTCGATTGTCGTGCCGTAGCTGATGGCAATCTCGCTCAGGGTGTCGCCAGCCTGGACTGTGTAGACGAAGGTTTGGCCGGTGGAGTCGGGATTGCCGTTGCTCCGGACCAGTCCTCGACCTGGAAGACCTCTTGAGAGCGTGTTGTCGGGTACCTGGATCTGCTGACCGACATAGATGCTGTCAGGCGAGCTGATTTCCGAGTTCAACGCCAAGAGCACCGAGACGCCGATCTGGAGCTCGTTGGCGATGCCCCAGAGGGTGTCGCCTGCCTGGATCGTGTAGGTATCCGCGGAGGCGCGATCCCAGGCCGAGGCAAAGGAGAGCGGGCCGGCCAGGGCCAGCACGATCGCTAAGCGGACAAGCATTGGTAACCTACGAAAGCCGCGCATATGTCACTCTATGCACCGGCTGCGGACCCGAAGGGCCGCAAAACGTCAAACGACTGATAACTCCCCGCAGTCGACGTAATGACGTTCGTTACGGGGAGTCGGTTTACCATCGCAAGGGCCCGCAGCGGGCAGCGGCCACGATTGGATCACTGATGAGCTACGAACTGATCGAAGTCGAAAAGCAAGGACCGGTCGGGATCATCCGCAAGAATCGGCCGGAGAAGCTGAACGCCTGGATACCCGAGATGTCGGTCGAGGAGCAGGACGCCGTCACGAAGTTCAATAATGATCCCCAGGTCGCGGCGATCGTCTTCGCAGGCAACGGCCGGGCATATTGCGCCGGATTGGATCTCCAACACCAGCGGTCGAGAGTTACGAGCGGCGAGGCGTCGCGACGCGCGGGTCAGGCAGACGAACACGACGAAACGTTTACCGACTTCTGTAACCAGAGCAAGCCACTGATCGCGGCCGTGCACGGCTACGCCGCAGGGGTCGGGGTCACAGGGATTCTACCGTTCGATTTCCGCATCGCCGGGGAGAGCGCCCAGTTCGGATTCCGGTTCGTCAAGATGGGCCTGGTGCCCGAGTTGGCATCGACAACGCTGCTGCCTCGACTGGTTGGTATCGGTCGCGCGCTGGACTGGTGCCTGACTGGACGATTCATTGGGGCGCAGGAGGCGTACGAGGCCGGCTTGGTCCGCGAAGTCGTACCGGACGATGAACTGGTCGACCGAGCCGTTGCGTTGGGCAATGAACTGGCGGAGAACCCCGACTCGATCATGCGCCGCGTGAAATCGCTGTTTTCGCAAAATCAACTCGAAACGAATATTGGACTTGTGCAACAACGCGAGGGCAAGGCGCTAGAGTGGGCGATGCAGACATCGGAGCATGCGGAAGCTATCGCGGCATTCCTCGAGAAACGGCCAGCGAGATTCCGCTAGGCGACGTGCCTTTGGGCAACATATGCGGCGGGGTGACTCGGTTGGGAGACCGGGATGTCCCTGCAGGAGGCCGCCTCGTCGGGATCGTTCAACCCGCGAGCGGCGCAAACGACCGATCCACAGCGTCAGGAAACTGCGTTTACTCCGCCACTGGTGGGCGAAGACGTGGCGCACGCTGAGGGTCAATCCTCTTCACCTTTCGCCAATCCGTACGACTTCTCGGCTGATGGCGGTGAGGCCCTGGCCGATGGAGGCCCTGACGACATGCGCGCGAAGCGGCGACGCGCATGGACCGTCGTCAGCCTGGCAATCGTTGTCCCCGCCGCGGTGGCCGCGATCGTCGCCTGGCAACTGTTCGGCAGCGATGGCGCGTCGGCGCCGACGGTCACCCGGGTGACTACGGCGCCCGCGGAGTCCGTAGCGGAGCCGGCGCTGGCCGCGACGACTGCGCCCGCCGCTGTCGCAGTAACGCCTCTGGCCTCCGCCGACACGCCAGCCACGGCTGAGACATCGGCGACTGTTGCCGCAGTCACCACCTCCGAGCCGACCGCCTCCGAGGCTGAGGCCTCAACGACCGCCACTGTCGCAACTGAACAGGCCGCCGATCTCTCGAGCCTCGATCCCGCTTCTCGGCTCGCCGCCTGGACTGAGATTGAGACGATCGAGGTTCTTCCAGGCGAGACGCTCTGGTTGATCGCGCAGAACTACGGGACGACGATTTCGGCCATCGCGACGCTCAACGGAATCACCGATGTGGAGACCCTGAGTGTCGGCCAGGAGCTGATGATTCCAGTTGGCTTCGCAGAAGAAATCGTTCAGACAACGCCAGTCGTTTCGAGCACGACCAGCGAGAGCTCAATCGACTCTGGTTCGATAGCCCTCACTGCGGGCTCGATCGACGGATCTTCGTTGCCGGCCGATCTGGTCAACTGGCATACGATTGCGCCGGTGCCGATCGAGGAAGGCGACAGCCTGGAGGCGATCGCCAACGCCAACAACACCTCGGTCCAGGCGATCATGGCGCTCAATGGCATCACCGACTCGAATCTGATCTACGTGGGCGAAGTGCTGCTCGTTCCAGTCGGATATCAGGGCGAGGTGCAGGGCATCGAACTCAACAGTCAACCGGTCGCCCTGGCGACCTCGGCGGTTGAGGCTACGCTGCAGACCGACCAGGAAGCGGTGGCTCCAGAGACCGGCACGTCTGAGTCGACCACGACTGGCGAGAACGACCTGCTGGCCGAGGACGAGCAATCCGACCCTAACTCATTGGCCGAGTAGAAGCGCTCACCAGGAGGATGGAGGAGTGATCCGAAACGCGCCTTCCGCTGCCGCCGAGCGCGGTCAACGCGGAAGGCGCGTTGTCGTATCAGCTCCAGTGTTTGCACGAACAGCCTGACAGGCTGAGAGACCTAGTCCCTCGCGTCGGGCGTGACGTTGCGCTCGGTGAAGCGCCACTGGCCGTCGACCTTGGCCAGCTTGTCGTTGTAGATCCCGGTGATGATGCTACTGCCGCCATCCTTGGTCTGGACGAGGTTGAGGTAGCAGGAGTGGGTGGCGGAGTCGCCGTCGCCGTCGACGATGTGGTTGTTGGTCCAGTGGCGGGCGCCGTTCATCTGCTGGCCAAAGCCGGCGACAAACTGTGCCAGCGCGACATGGCCGGTCACGGGCTGCGGGCCGCCGTTGAACACGCCGTCCTCTGTGAATGTACCGGCCCACGCTTCGCCGTCGCCGAAGTCAATGGCGTGGTTGTAGCGCGCCGCAAGCTCCAGAATTTCCATCTTGTCCGCTGCGTCGAGTGCCATGTGATTTCCTTCCGTCTCTCAGGATTCGTTGGGTTCCGTGTCCTCACGCAGCATAGCGAGGTCCTTCGAGACCTGGTCTACGGAGCGGTGCACCCCGTGCTCAAAGAGCAGCAACGTGACCAGGTTCACTGTCAACGGCGCGCCGTCGCTGTAGCGTCGGCGGATCCACGCAGCTTGCTCAGTTGCGCCGGCTTCACTCGGGAACTCAGCACGCAGGGCTTCGGTCCGTGTGAGCAGCCCCGGAAGATTGGCCGCTTCATCGGGAGTGAGTCGCACTCGCGGTGGCATGGAGCAACGGTATCCTGCCCCCGAGCGAAGAACGAAGGGACTCGGACTCAGACATGGCGGGACCGCTGGATGGTTATCGAATCCTCGATTTCACCCGCTACCAGCAGGGACCGTTCGCGACCGTGCAACTCTCGGACCTGGGCGCGGAGATCTGGAAGGTCGAGCCGCCCGGCGGCGACCCGGGCCGAGGCTCGGACTTGGCCGACGACGGCTTCTCCCGCTACTTCGAAGCGCACAGCCGAGGCAAGCGCTCGATTGTGCTCAACCTGCGCGAGCGGTCAGCAGTCGAGGCAGTCTTGACAATGGCCGAGCGCTGCGACGGAGTGATCGAGAACTACCGACCCGGCGTGATGGACCGCCTCGGCATCGGCTACCCGACGCTCAGCAAGCGCAATCCCGGGATCGTGATGGTCTCCGCTTCTGCCTTCGGATCGAGTGGACCGCAGATCGGAGAGCCAGGCTACGACGTGATCGGCCAGGCGACTGGCGGCGTGATGACGCTGCAAGCGCTCGGCGACGACGATGAGCCGCGCACGCTGCCGGGCGGATTCGCCGACCAGGTCGGCGCGATGCAGGCCTGCATCGCCATGCTCGCGGGACTGATCGCGGCAAAGGACTCCGGTCGCGGACAGCACGTCGACGTGTCGCTATTGGGGTCGCAGATCGCATTGCAGTCGGTCTACATCACCGGCTTCCTCAAGGACGGTCAGCAACCGCACATGCGCCGCAGACGGATGCCGACGTTCACCTTCTACCAGGCATCCGACGGTCGTTGGCTCGTGATCGGCGTTGTCGACGCGAAGAACTGGCGAGCTCTGTGCAAGCTGCTGGGACATCCGGAGTGGGAACATGACGAGCGCTTCGCAACCGCCCCGGCGAGACTCAAGCACAGCGCCAACCTCGAAGCGTTGCTCGAGGCGTGCTTCGCTTCCGCCGACCGCGATGCATGGCTGCGTCGGCTGCGCGAGGCGGACGTTCCCTCGGCGCCGGTCAACAGCTACGCCGACGTAGCAGCTTCGGAACAGGTCTGGGCAAACGGATATCTGACCGAAATCCCCGACTCACGCTACGGCAGCCGTCGCGTGACCGGTCTGCCCTGGACGTTCTCGGAGACACCGGGCTCCGTCCAGGGTCGCGCTCCGGAGCTTAACGCGGACGCCGACTCGATCCTCTCCGAGTGCGGCTATAGCGTTGACGAGATCGCCGCGCTCCGCGCCAGCGGCGCGCTGCCAGATTGACACGCAGAAGTACGAATCCCGCAGAGAGGGATCCCGATGAGCGATTCGCCAGCCGACGTGATCGGCTTCTATTCCACCCAACTTGGTGTTGACGAAGCGGCTGCCGAGTCGGTGCTGGCTTCTGCGCTCGGCCGCGGCGGTTCCTTTGTTGAGTTGTACTTCGAGCACAAGCGCGCAGGTTCGCTGAGCTTTGAGGATCAGCAGGTCAAGTCGACACAGGCGTCGCTCTCCCAGGGCGTCGGGATCCGCGTTGTCGAAGGCGACGCGATCGGCTACGCCTACACCGAGGACCTCTCGCTCGACGCGATGCGCCGCGCTGCTGAGACGGCCGCGCAGATCGCCCATGGCTCCGAGGACACTGAGCCGATTGATGTGACGGCTGAGTCATATCCCGCGGACCGCTACGCAATCGCCTCGCCCAGCACAGCGACGCCGCTGGCCGACAAGGTCGAACTCCTGCGCCGCGCCGATGAAGCGGCTCGCGCCTGGCATCCCAGCATCGCTCGCGTTGACGCGTCGATGGTCGACGAAGAGAAGCGGGTCCTGATCGTTCGCAGCGACGGTCGCATGGTCGCCGATTATCAGCCGCTGCTGCGCTTCAACGTCTCCTGCCTCTCCGAGATTGACGGCGAGCGTCGCAATGCGCGCTGGGGCGGCGGCGGACGGATGGGCATGCCCTACTTCGACGAACACTCACCTGAATCGCTGGCCGAAGAGGCCGCCCGCCAGGCCGTGCTGCAGCAGGAAGCGCGGGAGGCGCCGGCGGGCACATTCCCGGTCGTCCTCGCTGCCGGAGACTCCGGAATCCTGCTGCACGAGGCGGTCGGGCACGGCCTTGAAGCCGACTTCAATCGCAAGGGCACGTCCAACTACTCCAATCGGATCGGACAGCCGGTAGCGTCGGAGTTGGTCACGGTGATCGACGACGCCACGCTGGACCGCTCGCGCGGCTCGGTCAACATTGACGACGAAGGCGAACTGGCGGGACACAATCTCTTGATCGAGAACGGTCAGCTCGCGGCTTACATGCAGGATCGCATTTCCTCGGACCACTACGGAGTGACCCCGTCGGGCAACGGTCGGCGGCAGTCGTTCCGCCACTCGCCGATGCCGCGGATGACCAACACATACATGACCGCCGGCGAGGACGATCCGGAAGACCTGATTCGCCGCGTCGAGTACGGCATATTCTGTAAGGCCTTTAGTGGCGGACAGGTCAACATCACGAATGGAGATTTCGTCTTCTCGGTGACTGAGGGCTACCTGATCGAGAACGGCCAGATTACTGCGCCGATCCGCGACGTGAACCTGATCGGCAATGGTCCCGATGTGCTGTCCAAGGTCACCGGAGTCGGGCACGACCTGGAGATGTCGGATGGCCGCTGGACCTGCGGCAAGTCGGGACAGTCTGTGCCGGTGGGCGTTGGAATTCCCACGGTGCTGGTATCCGGCATCACTGTCGGCGGCACGCAGATGCGCTCGGGCGCCGGGATGTCCGCGTAATGGCCCCTCCTACACTTTCGACCGAACCACTGGAGATCGCGGCCCGCATCCTGGAGCTGGCCGAGTTGGCTGGCGCCGAGCAGGCAGACGCGGTCGCAGTCTCGTCAATCAACGCATCCACCACCGTCCGGCTGCAGAAGCTGGAGAAGGTCTCCGAATCAACCTCGCGTTCTGTGGGACTGCGGGTTATCCTCGGCGGTCGCCAGGCCACAGTCTCGACTAGCGATGTGAGCGATGCGGCGCTCAACGAGGCCGTTCAGACCGCGATGGAGCTGGCTAGAATCTCCGAGCCTGACCCGTACGCGGGCCTCGCAGATCCCAACACCCAGGCCCGCAGCGTTCCGCCGCTCGCACTCTTTGACGAGCAGATACCCGAAGTCGACGGCGATCGCCGTCTTTCCCAGGCGATGGCCTGCGAACAGTCGGCGCTCGATGCCGACGAGCGCATCTCCAACAGCGGCGGCGCAACCTTCAGCACCAACGTGAGCAGCTTCGCGCTGGTCGACTCGAACGGCTTCGCCGGAACTTACGCCGACACCTCCGCTTCCATGTGGGTGGAGGTGATGGCCCAGGAGGCAGACGGTCAGATGCGCAATGCGGGCTGGTCCACCTCCGAGAGGGCGCTGCATCGGCTCGCCGCCGCCGCCGATGTCGGTCGCGAGGCCGCCGCTCGGGCGCTGCGTCAACTTGGCGCGACCAAAGCATCGACCTGCGAAGTGCCGGTCGTCTGGGAGCCACGCATGGCGGCAGGCCTGGCCGGCATTGTTTCCGGCGCCTCCAGCGGCGAGGCGCTCTATCGACGCGCCACCTTCCTCGCAGATCGCGAGCAGGAAACTGTGGCGTCGCCGTTGCTGACGATCGTCGACGACGGCACGCTCAGCGGACGGCTCGGTACTCGCCCGTTTGACGGGGAAGGCGTGGTCACGCGTCGCAACTCGCTGATTGATGCAGGCGTGTTCAGTGGATTTCTGTACGACTCCTACAACGCGCGCCGGCTCGACGCCGCAAGCACAGGCTCGGCCTGGCGAAGCGTAGGTGGGCTGCCGCAGATCGGCAGCGGCAACCTGACCATCGAAGCCGGCGACACCCCGCCGGAGCAGATCATCGCCGAAGTCGAAGACGGTCTCTACCTGACCACGCTGATGGGCTTCGGGATCAACTTCACGACCGGCGATTTCTCCCGCGGCGCGGCCGGGATCTGGATTCGCAACGGCGAGTTGGCCGAGCCGGTCCAGGAAATCAATGTCTCGGGGAATCTGCTGGAGATGTTCCGGCGGATCGATGCCATCGGCAACGATGCGCAATGGTTCGGCGCAAGTTCGGCTCCGACTCTACGGATGTCGCGGATGACCGTGAGCGGCGTGTGAGTTAGGCGTCCGGGAGAAAGACACTCGCCGACGAGCGCACGCTGCGATCGCCGTTGGCCTGCTCCAGCCAGAGTTCGAGGTTGACCTCGCGCCCGCCTTCCACCATGTCCACGCGCGTAACTTGACCGCCGATCGTGAACTGGTTGCCGTGATAGTCGGGCCGGCGGAATCCCGATTGCAGGCGCAGAATCCGACCGTTCGGCTTGGCAATCTGGCGAAGATACGCCAGCAGGAACGCAGACTTGTACTCAGCCGGAACAACTGGACCGTCGAGTCCCGTGTCGCGGGCGGCGGCAGGATCGAGAAAGATTGGAATCGCAGAACCCGCGCCCTCGATGAACCTGGCGACATCCATGATGCCGGGCGCGAGCACACGTTCTGGCAGCAGCGCGCCTTCGCTCAGGTCACCAAGGTCGATCAGGCGCGGAAGCGGCACCGTGATTGCCAGCTCTAGTCGTAGGCGATCGTCGCGGCGCCGCGAACCGAACGGTCGCCCTGTGGATTGTCGATGTGGATCTCGAGGTCGACCATGCGCCTGCCTTCAGCGTCGTAGGTGCGGGTGACTTCGCCGCCAATCGTCATCTCCACGTTGTGCAGGTCCGGTCGGCGATGGTTGAGTTGCAGCCGTGTGATCTGGTTGCGCCCGAACTGTCGGCGCAGGTATTGGTCGAGGAAGCCTTGCTTCATGTTGCCGGGAATGATCGGTCCGGGCAGGCCCATGCGTTCCTTGGCGAACTCGGCATCGAGGAACTGCGGTCCCATGTTGCCAGTGGCGTGGCAAAAGGCCTCGACCTGGTCGGTCGTCGGTGTTCGAAGTTCGTTCGGCAGTTCGACGCCTTCGCGCAGGTCATCGTAGTTGAGAGTCATCGTTGGTCTACTCCCCCGTATGACGCTGCTGGAAGTGGGTGACGGTGCGGCGCACTCGCGCAACCTCGACCTCGTCCTGGTTCGTGTAGACCCACTCGTGATGAATGAACAGCGAGTGTCCCACGCGACCACCGATGCGTTCCTGGATGTCGGCGACGCGCGGGACGATCGTCATCGTGTCGCCGAGATGAATGTCGGCCTTGACTTCCCAGGCGTCGGCCGCCATCAACGCGCGCTCAGGCGTGTCGGGAACGCTGAGCTGGCGCTGTGATGTGCTCGTTGTAAGCAGCGCGTAGGTGGGAATCGGGTACGAAGTGTCACCAGCTTCAACCGCCGCGAGCAGCTCCTCGTCATCCTCGTCCAGCGCGACCATCAGCCGCTGCACCAGTTCCTTGTCGATCGTCGCCTCACGAGGCTCGCCCTCGGATCCGATGGCGGCCTCCATTGCAGGGGTGATCAGACTCTCGTCATCGCTCATGGTTGACCCTCTTCTTCAGCCTCAACGTCGCGACGTTGAGGGTCATGCCGAATGGGACAAGTATCGCCCCAGTGTGGCTCAGGCGCTACGAATGTCGGACGGCTTAGTGATCGCCGCCAAGGAATCGGTCGAGGTCCTCGCTGTGCTCGGCATAGTGATGCGTGACCACACCCTCGACCATCCGGTTGATCGTCTTTCCCTCACCGAAGCGACCCGGGTCTACTTCTGCGACAGCCGCGAGGAACCCGCCGTGCGCGGCATCGAAAGCGGCTCGCGCCTCTTCGTAGGTCTGCTCGCCGCGTTCGGCCACGAACTTTGGGTTCCATTCGTCTGGGTCTGAGTAGTCAACTCCCTCAGGAGTGGGCCGTTGGCCGGCATTCATGCGTTCGACAGCGCCCGACATTTCCGTCAACCAGCCGTGCATGTGTTGCAGCAACTGGGCCACAGACCATTGCCCGATCGCGCCTTCCCAGGAGCCGTGCGCCTCGTCGATTCGATTGAGCCGCGAGTCAAACTCGGCCTTCGCCTCGTCCATCGCGCTCAGCGTCGATGATTGGTCAGTCATCGGTCTCTCCAGTTGGTCCCGTGGTTGTCAGTTGGGCAGGATGAGTCCACCGGGCGTGCGGCGTTCGCCTGGCAGTTGGCCGCGCTGTTGCAGGGTCTGCAAGATGAAGGGGTTCTGCACCCGCTCGGCTCCCAGCGTGGTCTGGTCCATGTGTCCGGGCAAGACAATCGTGTCGTCCGGGAGCATCAGCAGTTTGTCCACAATCGACGACATCTCCTGCGCGTAGTCACCGCCGGGCAGGTCGGTGCGGCCAATGCTGTTGCGAAACAACGTATCGCCCGAGAACAGCACGCCGTGCCCATAGAAGCACACGGAGCCTGCCGTGTGACCCGGAGTGTGAATCACCTGCAAGTCGATGCCGTCGACTTCGACTCTCTGTTCATCCTCGATGTAGTGGTCGGGGTCGGGCGGCTGCTCAACCTGCATTCCGAACCGCGCGGCCGACTCGGCGGCGCCCTGGAGGATGTCGAGATCGGCCTCGTGCAGCAGGAAGCTGGCGTTATCCGCCGACTGCACGCCCCTAACGCCGAGGACGTGATCGAGATGCGCATGCGAGTTGGCGATCATCTTGATCGTCACACCCATCTCGGACGCCATGTGCACGATGTCCTCGGCCTGCTCGCCTGGATCGATACAGATGGCCTCACGCGTGCGCCGATTGCCGATCACCCAGCAGTTTTCCTGAAACGCGCCCACGATCAGTCCACGGACCTCAATCTCGTTGACGTACGGTTGCCCGGCGTCCTCCGCGTCGGCGTCCTCCGGGCTGGCGTCTTGCGCGTGCTCTGACATGTCAGTTGGATTCGTCACCGCGCAGGAGCCGATTAACCGCCTCCATGATGTCTTCGCTATCGAGCGGCGTCTGCGATTCGGACTCCTGCTTCATTTCCTGATCGGCCTGCTCTTCGAGGTTGCGAACGTAGTCTCGGATGTCCGGTTTCTCCTCGAGCGCCGTATCGATCTGGGCTCGGTAGCGTTCCTGCGCACCGTCGAGATGGCGCAGGTCCAACTCGAGGCTGAAGACTCGGTCCAGCTCGGTCAGCAGCGCCTTGGTCGCGCCTGGATTGTGTCTCGAGGTGACGTAGTGCGGTACGGATGCCCAGAATCCCATATGCGATACCTGGGCGATGCGGCAGGCTTCTCCGATTGAGCCCACGATGCCGGTCGGCCCTTCATACCGAGAAGGCTGGAAGCCGAACTGTTTCTGGCGTTCCGGGTTCGAGGATCCACCCGAGACTCGCGTCGGTCGCGTGTGTGCGACGTCGGCAAGCAGCGCGCCGAGCGTGACCACTTCCTCCACCTGCGCCATTTCGGCGACCTGCAGCACAGCGCGACAATAGCGGCGCCAGCGCAGGTCGGGCTCGGTGCCAAGGCCCAGTATCAGGTCGTGCTCGGCGCTTGGCCGGCGCAGCACTGTGAACTCAGTCAACGGCCAGACCACCTCGCGTCGGGCGTCGTCTCCGTCGATCCACTTGACTGTCGGCCGATGTTCGGTGAAGACAAAAAACTCGTCAGCATCGAGCGAGGCGACTGGAGCCGCGGGTTCGAGATTTCGCAGGAACTTGACGGCATCGGTCGCGGCTTCGGCTGCGTCGTTCCAGCCGAAAAAGGCGATCACAAGGATTGGCCGACGCAGGTCGTCAGGTAGACCGTCAATCGTCAGCGCCTCATCGATGCGTTCGTTGCTCATGCTCTGAGGGTAGCCCCTATAGCGCGAGACCGGCAGTCAACTAGAGTTCGACCGCGCCGTACTTCTCGCGTAAGGCGGGCACGACTTCGGTGATGTACGCCTCCAACGCCTGCTCGCTCCAGGGGGCTCGGAGCGCGACGTTGACACCGACTGCGCCGGCGTCACAGTACATCGAGACCCGATCAAACGCGTCCTCAGGCGTGCCCTGCAGCGCGCCCTCCGAGACACGATCGGCCTGTTCTCCCCACTGATCTTCCAGTTTCTGGCGGGCGATCTCCGCCTCGGCCTGCGTGGGACTGAGGTTGAACTGCAGATTGACCGTGCGGTCAATCGTGGCCGGATCGCGACCCTGTTCCTCGCAGCGGACGTCAAGGACGCCGGAGAGCCGAGCAAACTCTTCCGGTCCGATGTAAGGCACGTTCCAACCATCCGCATACTGCGCGGCCATGCGCAAGGTCTTGCGTTCGCCTCGTCCGCCAATCCAGAGCGGCACGTGTTCCTGCACCGCCCCGGGTTGGTTGGTGGCGTCGAGCGCGTTGTAGTGCACGCCTTCAAACGTGGTCCGTTCCTGCGAGAGCATGCCCTTGATGATCTGCGTGCCCTCTTCCAGCATCTCGAAGCGAGTCCCCAGGCTGGGCCAACCGTAGCCAAATCCCTCGAACTCCATCTGGTGCCAGCCGGCGCCCAGCCCCGGCTCGATCCGGCCGTTGGAGATGTGATCCAGCGTCATCAGCGACTTGGCCAGGTAGGCGGGATTCCGATACGGCACGCAGAAGACAAGGCAGCCGATGCGTACCCGCTCGGTCTCGGCGGCGATCGTCGCCATGCAGGTCAGCGCCTCGAAGTGGGGCGACATCCCGTCAACTGGCGGCGCCTCGTAGAAGTGGTCCCAGACCGAGATCCAGTCCATTCCCTGTTCGTCGATCCAGCGCCAGAGGCGGCGTAGGTCGCCCATCGCCACATTCTGTTGTCCCGTGTGAACGCCAAAGGATACCGCCATCGGAAATCACTCTCATTGGCGGCGGACTCCGCCGCGGGGCTCGCAGTCAATGGAGGATAGCGCTCGGACTCAGTCGGGCAGCTCGATCGGAATCACGTCACGCCAGCCTGGGATGTCCATGCCGTAGTAACGGGCGAGCAGGAGGATCGCGATCTTCTGCTTCGCCGGTCCCACCCCAGGCACGCCGCCGAGGCGCTTCATGATCGTTTTCGCGTCGGGCTGGTTGTCCCAGATGTTGTCGGCGCTGTTGTCGTACTCGTCGCGCACCACTGCGCAGGCAGCCTGCACTCGCTTGCCCATTGAGGCCGGGAAGCGGTGAATTGCCGGCTTCTCGCGGAAGATGGTAAGGAACTCGTCCTCATCCATTTCGGCGATCCGGGCCGGATCAAGGTGTCCCAGTCGCTGCTTGAGGTCGAAGGGACCGGCGAAGGCCTTGTTGGACGAGATCTGCTGGTCGAGCACGATGGCGATCAGGAGCGCATTCGGATCGCTGGCGAGCAACGCATTGGCCTCGTCGCCGGTTGTGAAGTGAACGACCGGTTCGCCTGTGTCCGAGAACTCCGGCGTCAGGTCGACGTACATCTCAGGGTTGCCCATGTGTTGTCTCCTGTCAGGTCAACTTGTCGATGGCAGTAACAGCGCAAAGGACGACCATGTAACAAGCGATGAACCATCGAATCAAGCGGCGTTCCATCGCTCTGAGATCGTCAACGAGCATAGGTCGCGTCATCTGTCGGTTTGTGTCTGATGCATTGGGCCGGTGCATGAGCACATAGTATTCGCTCGAGTGCTCAGTCCCTCAGGAGACCTGCGCGTAAGTAGTCGGCTGCCGGGGCTCGGTACGCGTTCCCGTTCGCCGACCAGATGGCTGGATGGATTCCCGCCTTCGCGGGAATGACGGAGTGTGGGATTACGCGCAACTCTCCTCAGGGGAAGAGGCCCAGTTCGAGGTAGCTTTGCGCGACCAGTTCGAGCGAGTAGAGATAGGCAGCGGTGCGGAGATCGGGCAGGTTGCGTTCTCGGCGCAACTCGGAGATGCGGTGGTACGACTCGCCCATCGTCTTGGCCAGCGAGTTGTAGACGATGTCGATCTCGGTCGGTCCGCGCTCGATCATCGCCCGTTCCTGCAGCGGCACTGCGCTGCCGGTGATCGCCTGCATCGTGTCGAGAATTCGGCGGTTCTGCATGTCGGCCGTTCCGGTCAGCATTCGGTCGAACGACACGTGTGACAGATTCTTGATCCACTCGAAGTAGGAGACCGTCACGCCGCCGGCGTTGAGGTAGAGGTCGGGAATCAGCGTGATCCCGCGAGCACGCAGGATGCGGTCCGCTTCGGGTGTGGTCGGCGCGTTGGCTGCCTCGGCGATGATCTCTGCCCGTATGCCGTCGGCGTTGTCGGCCGTGATCTGATGCTCGAGAGCAGCCGGGACGAGGATGTCGCACGGTTGCTCGAGCGTTTCGATCGAGTTGGCGAAGACCTGTCCGGCGGGAAAGCTGCCGATTCCGCCGTGATCCCAGCGGTGCCGCGCAATCGCTTCCATGTCCAGTCCGTTCGGGTCGTACAGGCCGGCGTCGTGCTCGGCAATGCCGACGATTCTCGCTCCGTGGTCGGACAGTTCCCGCGCCGCGTGGTAGCCGACGTTGCCCAACCCCTGCACGATCACGCGCTTGCCTTCAAGGCCGGGCGAGAGGCTGTGTCCCGCCTGGGGGTCCGCCAGGCAGTTGATGATCCCGTGAAACACGCCCAATCCCGTCGCCTCGCGTCTGCCGGGTATGCCGTGCAGCGACAGCGGCTTGCCCGTGACGCAGGCGAGGTGATTGATGTCATGCGGGTTGAGCGTGCGATAGGTATCGGCAATCCAGGCCATCTCCTGCGCGCCGGTACCGTAGTCGGGCGCTGGGACGTCTACCGCCGGGCCGATGAAGTTGTGCGAGTTCAGTTCGACCACCAGCCGCCGCGTGACGCGCTCAACGAACTCGGGCGAACTGCGGTATGGGTCGATGCACACGCCGCCCTTGGCCCCGCCAAAGGGCACGTCCACGATGGCGCACTTGAACGTCATCAGCGCCGCGAGCCCCTTGACTTCGTCGGCGTCAACCATGGTCGAGTAGCGAATGCCGCCCTTGGTCGGAGTGCGGTGATGACTGTGCTGCGCCCGATATGCCTCGATGACCTCGATTTCTCCGTCGTCGTTTTCGACCGGGAAGGACATCTGGTAGACGTTGTTGCAGGTCTTGACTTGCTCCAGGAGGCGCGGATCGAGTTCGGAGTACGCCGCCGCCGCCTCGAAGTACTCCGCAAAGTCGTCGTACAACGTAGCCATGCGGCCGCTCCTGCGAGCTAACGAGCTTTAGGCCCGAGGCAGTCCCAGGCCGCGGGTGGCGATGATCCCGCGCTGAATCTCGGAGGAGCCGCCGGCGATCGTGGCTGGAACCGAAGACATGTACTGCTCGGTGAACCAGCCCTTCATCTGCGCGTAGGGATCGCCGCGACGGACCTGACCGTAGCTGCCCATCGTGTTGATTCCGAATCGAGCAAAGCGCTGCGAGAGTTCGGAGGAGAACATCTTGGCCACCGACGCCTCGTGGTTCGGCGCCAGGCCTCCCTGCTGCATCGAGAGCACCCGCAAGGAGAGCATCCGCGAGACCTCGATATTGATCGCCGTATCGGCGACGCCCAGCTTAGCCTCGCGCGTCGTCGCCGGATTCTCACCCAGGTAGTCGACGAAGTCCTCGAACGTTCGCCTCAGGACGGCGCTGCCCGAGAGCGCGCTGCGCTCGAAGTCCATCGTCGCCATGCCGACGTACCAGCCGCGGTTCTCCTCGCCAACACGGTTCTCGACCGGCACTCGGACATCTTCGAAGAACACTTCGTTGAACCCGTGTCCGCCAAGCATGTTGATCAGCGGCCGCACGGTGATCCCGGGAGTCTCCATGTCGACCAGCAGGTAAGTGATGCCGCGATGCTTGGGCGCGTCGGGGTCGGTGCGCACCAGCGCGAACATCCAGTCGGCGCGGTGCGCGTTGGAGGTCCAGATCTTCTGGCCGTTGATCACGTAGTCGTCGCCGTCGCGGACAGCGCGCGTTTGCAACGATGCCAGGTCGGAGCCGGATCCCGGTTCGGAGTATCCCTGACACCACGAAGCGCGCGCGTTGACTATGTCGTCAAGGAACTGGCTCTTCTGGGCGTCGGTGCCGTAGACCAGCAGCGTCGGCCCAACGTAGCCGACGGAGATGAGATCCGGTCCCGGCACGCGGTGGTAGGCGAGCTCCTCGTTGAAGATCGCCTGCTCGGCGAAGGTCAGCCCCATGCCGCCGTGTTCTTTCGGCCAGGCCGGAGCAGTCCAGCCTTTGTCCGCGAGCTTGGCGCGGATGCCCTTGGAAAACTCCCACGCCTCGTCGGCGCCCTCCTCGTCGAACGAGACATCAAGACCGTTCCAGTCCTCGCCAAACTCTTCGCGGATCCAGCCGCGAATCTCACTCCGCCAAGTTTCCTGGTCGGCGCTGAATTCAAAGTCCATCGTGCGTCCTCGCTAGTCATTCGCTGATCGAGTGCAGTGTATCTGCGAGTGCCCAGAGCAGTGAACCCCGCGCTAGCGTCGCGGAAACTGATACAGGATGTCTTCCGAGGATGGCGTGCCCTCAGCTCGTTCGTCTGGATTGTCGCGTGAGACAGCGAATCCAATCAGCGCGTCTGCAGATTCGATCAGATTGGGATTGATCGTGATCGCGGCGCGCCCTTCCTCGTCCTCGAGGAAGAGCGGGCCAGGCTCGACCGCCCCCGACTCGCGAACCAACCAGACTTGCCAGGATTCGTTGGGGGGCAAGGGCGGCAAGCCCCAGAAAATCAGGGCAAACAGTCGCTCGTCGTATCGAGGTAGCAGAACCCCGGTTGTGCCGTCTTCGGTCAGCGCCACGGCGCGGCCGGATATCGGCTGGTCAGGACTGAAGGCGAGATATCCCAAGACCGCAACGAGCACAGTGAGCGCGACAAGGGTCAGCCAGACGGTCCCGCGCCTTACGGCGCGAACTGTTCGATAACTGCGCACCTGTGACGGGCGTTCAAGCCGCGCACGCTGGATCAGGCGTTGCTCCAGCCGACCTTCCACACGATCACGATCAAAGACCAGCGTTCCCATCGTGATCGCGGCGATCACGTTCGGCCAACCGCTGCAGCGGCGACGCAGGCCCGCGTCCGAGCGCAACAGACGCTCGACTTCGAGCTCCTCCTCGCCATCGAGCAGTCCCAGATAGTACGCGGCGATCGGTCGCTCTTGCTCAGCCATTAGTTGAGTCCGCGGCTTGTTCGAATCACTCATCGCTCCTGACCATGCGACCGGAGAAGAAACTCTCAACAAGCGCGTCGAGCCCTGCCGTCAGGGCGGCCTCATCACTGCTCTGCGCATCGAACCAGGCGTCCTCCAGTTGTCTCGCCAGGCCGTCGGGCAGGCGGAGCATCACGCGCTGCAGTTCATCGTGATCGACTTCTTCGACAACGTCAGGCACCGACTCGTCCGGAGCGATTCCGTGTGGCCGGAGATCGAGCGCAGCGGTGTGCGGCGTGACGCCGCGTCGACGCACGGCCAGCGACAGGTCGCGCGCCACGCGCAGGACGTGAACGTCCAGAGCAGGCGAGGCCCAACGGTCCGGCTGGGCCCAGATCAATAGGAACACTTCCTCGACCACGTCATCAGCCAGGCCGGGACCGACGATGCGTCGGGCGATCTCTCTAGCCGTGGCGCCGTACCGGCGAAATGCGTCACGCAGGGCGATCTCGTCACCCTCGACGATTCGCTGATACAGGTCGGAACGCGACACGACAAGAGTCAATCAAGCTGGGAACCAAACTGGGCAACCGGCGTCGACCGCGCCGTTACGCGACCATAGTCGTCCGATACACGGACGATGTCTTCACCATCGCCGGATGGTCGCGTTGCGATTTCAAGGATCTCGGCGCCAGCGCCGCCTGCGCTCACGCGATGCAAGACTCCGGCTAGGATGTTGTGCCGAGCACCCAACCGAAGCGTCTGGTCACGGAGCGTGCTCGCGCTGCCGCCCGACGTCAACGTGGCAGCGCCGCTGAGCAGCATGAGGGTCTCATGCTTGCGCCGATGGTATTGCAGCGACAGCCGATTTCCTGGATCGATGCGCAACAGCTTGACAACGGCGCTTGCGGATCTCTCAAGGATTAACTCTTCACCCCAGGGCTTGGCAATGCGCGCAACGGGCCGTCCGACAGGACGGGTCGCAATGACATTAGCCGCTGCTGAAGCCGCTGCTGACTCTGTCGGCACGGCGCATCACCTCCCATATGGCCCCTGGGCGATGTCCCACCGGCCATCGAATCGCTGGATACAGTGAGGGTATGAGGATGAGCGGCGTCATCCAACCGTCTCGCTGACACGCCCTTCTCGCGATACCAAAGCCTCGCCCTCGGTCCGATCTGGGGTCTCTCTTGAGCAATCGACTGGCTGCGGCAGTGATTCTGCTCTCGATGGTTTCTGCAGCTATCGGCGCGAGCGTTGCGCTCTTACTCAGTGACCCGGGCAACGATTCACGACCCGCCTCTCAGGTGAAGGTGGTCGCTTCGGTGCAGCCTGCTCCTGCTCAGACCGAGTCCGACCGGCCTCCCGAGCTTCAATCCCAGGACCAGGAGCCGGTACGGCAGCATGTCCAGGCAGAGGTCAGGTCCGAGCAACAGAGTGCTTCACAAACGCGACGAGCCTCGGCAGTAGCGCAGACGCCAATTCACCAACAGTCGCAGCCTGACTCCATGCCTCAAGCCGAGACATCCGAACAAGCATCCTCCGTCATTGCGGAAGAGCAACTGGGCGACGGGGAAACCAATGGTGGCGGGACCGGAGATCACGGTGATGCACTACCGGTCGGGACGGTCTCACTGTTCCCTGAGTCGATTCGCCAGGGCGAGTCGTTGTCACTGGTCGTCGAAGGCGTCCAATCGGCTTCTGCGATTGCCACAATCGGCTCTCGAAGCTGGGACCTGATGCAGGTCGCGGAGGACGCTTGGTGGGGTGTTGTCGCGGTCGCTCGCGACGCTGCTGCGGGGGTGACCCAAGTTGCCATCGACCTGTACAGCGACGAGGGCGTCTGGATTCGAAGCCTGCCCGCGACCTTGCTGGTGCTGACCAACCCTGCCCCGTTCGAGGAGATCATCCTGGGCGGCAGCGGGGTGGCCGCCAGTCCGGAAGAAGTCCAGCGAGACCACGACGTCCGGTTCGTAGACAACGTTGTGGTCACCGGGCCGCCTCGCTGGGACGGACCCTGGATCCTGCCTGCCGAGGGCGAGGTGACCGGCGTGTTCGGCTCGTACCGTTCATACGATGGCGTGCCCTCTGATGGATGGCATCATGGACACGACATCGGGGCTGATCACGGCGACCCGATCGTCGCCCCTGCGCCTGGGGTGGTGGTCTGGACAGGTGATCTGGCGATCCACGGAAACGGCGTAATCATTGATCACGGCGCCGGCGTGTACAGCGGATACTGGCACATGTCTCTGATCGCTGTTCGCGCCGGGGACGAACTGTCGACCGGGGACTGGATTGGCAACATCGGCACGACCGGCCTCTCCACCGGACCGCATCTGCACTGGGAAGTAATCGTGCGCGGCGTTGACGTCGATCCGCTGCAGTGGACGCGAGCAGAGCAGCCTGCTCTGCACGCCGCGTTCGCGCCGCCAACGGAGGACGAATCGGAGTCCACAGATACACTCAACTAATGCCCGATCTTGCAGTCGCCGCTGATGCTCGAGCGGCCTACGCGTTTGCCCTCCAGGAGAAGTTCCCCGGCCTTTCGGTCGAAGACATCACGGTCCGCGATCACGCAGGCACTGAATTCGTTCTCGTCGACTGGGATGGTTGGCACGCGTTGTTCCCGCGGTCGCAGGATGCTGCAGGTCGGCTAGCAGCCATGGCCGCCGTGATGCCGCACTTGCGCGGATTCGTCAGTCCTTCGATTCCACTCTGGGAAGTCACCGGCGAGAGCGATGACTGGAACCAATCCTGGCAAGCGGCTCGGAGACCTGAAGGCCGCCCACTGCTTACAGAGTTGATCGTCGACCAGAATCGAGATCGGCTTGTACGCGACCTCGCCAGCTTCTTCCATGAACTGCACGGGTTCTCGGTCGAGCGGGCGAGAGGCCTTGGCGTCTCCTCGTTCCGAACCTGGCGAGATGAACACAAGGCGCTGTCGCGGCGCTCGCAATCGATCCTCAGGCCCCTGCTCAATTGGTCCGACATGACTTGGGCCCGGCGCTGGTGGTCGAGGTTTCTTGAAGACGAGGCGCTCTGGAAGATCGAACCGTCGCTGACGCACGGCAGCGTCGCCTCCGATCGGCTCCTGGTTGATCCGCTGGTGCGGGAGTTGGCGGCGGTGACCGATTGGCACGAGCTCCGCGTGGCCGACCCTGCGCTCGATTTCGCCGGTCTGATCGACACGTACGGGACCGAGCTGGGCTGGCGGATCGTGGAACACTACGGCAGCCTCGGATCCACCGCCGACGCCTCGTTGTTCAGAAGAGTGCGGCTTCAACAGACCGTTGGCCGTTTCCGAGACGTTGTCGAGATCGCCGCTCGCGACGGTGTTGAGAGCGAAGCGATGGCCCTGGCAATCAAGCGCCTGCGTTGAGCATCCACTTGCCCTTCTGCACAAGGGCCCTACTGTCGAGCGACTTTGTTACCTTGTCCACACTTGCACTTGGACCGATCGGCGATTGGAAGGACGACGCACCATGAGCGACGCACCAGCACGCGCAATGACTCCCGTCGGCGTTAACCACCTGGTCTTGAACGTCCGCGACATCGAGGTGGCGCACGAGTTCTGGACTGGCGTGATGGGCTTCCGACACATTGGATCGCTCAAGGACCGTGAAGAACGCCCCATGAAGATGCGCTTCTACAACGGTCTCTCCGAGAGTCACCACGACCTCGCGTTGGCCGAGATCATGGGCGAGTCGGAGGAATCGGGCGATTGGTCAATGGCGCCGCGCCGACCCGGCCTCAATCATCTGGCCATCCACTATCCCGACCGCGACTCGTGGCTCAAGCAGATCGCCTTCCTGCAGTCGAAGGGCATTAAGTTCAACCTGCGCATCAACCACGGGATGACCCACTCCGTGTACATCAACGACCCCGATGGTCACGGCATCGAGGTGCTCTACGAGCTACCGCGCGAGCACTGGGAGGGCGACATTGACGGCGCGCTGAACTACGCCGAGGTGCTGCCAACCGAGGGCGAGGAGGCACTGGTCGACGAGCCCACGCCCGCCTTCACCGGCGCGTCCTAGGGCCGCCCGCCGATGGCGATGCGCAACGGCGCGGCCTACCTGGCCGGGCTGAAAGACGAACGACGTATCTGGCACAACGGCACGCTGGTGGACGATGTCACCAGCGCGCCCGGCTTCGCCAATGCCGCCCGCACGATCGCCGCGTACTACGACTTTCAATGCGATCCTACCAACCGCGAGATCGTTTCCTATGAGGATGAGGAGGGCGAACGCTCACACCGCTCGTTCAAGATCCCGCGCTCGCAGCAGGATCTTCGTGATCGTTCGGCGGCTTACGCGGCCTGGGCCGAGCACACCGGCGGACAGCTTGGCCGCGCTCCCGACTACATGAACGCCGCCATGGCCGGTGTCGCGGCGGCGAAGCATCACTGGGGGCAGAACAACTCCGAGTTGGGCGAGCGCGCGGTCAGCATCCTTGACCACTGCCGGCGCAACGACATCTGCCTCACCCACACCTTCATCACGCCGCAAATCGACCGCAAGACGCCGCTGGGTGAGCAAGAGCCGTTCCTCAACGCCGGAGTGGTCAGGCAGACGTCCGATGGCATCGTTGTCCGCGGCGCTCGCGTGCTGGGCACGCTTGCGCCGTTCAGTGACGAAAACCTCTCCTTCCTGATGCCGGTCGTCAAGGGCGAAGACGAGCTCAAGTACGCCATCGGCTTCACCACTCGCGTTGACACGCCCGGCTTGCACTGGGTCTGCCGCGACTCGTTCGACCCGAACCGTTCCGCGCGCGACTACCCGATTTCGAGTCGTTTCGAGGAGATTGACACGGTCGCCGTGTTCGACGACGTGGAAGTGCCCTGGGAGCACGTCTTCGACTACCAGGACGAGAAGGTGCACAACACCGCGCCGCTGGCGATGCGTTTCCACGAGTCGCTCGGGCACCACGTGATCGTCAAGAACGTGGCCAAGACGCGCTTCCTGCTCGGCGTCGCTCACTTGATCGCCGAGAGCGCGCAGACCAACTCCTTCATCAACGTGCAGATTCGGCTCGGCGAGATCGTGACGATGCTGCAGACGTTGGAGTCGATCGCGCTCGCCGCCGTCGAGGGCGCGGTCGAGAATCCCGACAACGGGGTCTGGTACTGCAATCACAACGCCATCGTCTCCGGCTTGCGCCTATTCCCCGAGTACTACGTGCGAATCATCGATCACATCAAGCAGATCGGCGGCAGCAACTTCATGGCTGCGCCTTCAGAGGCGAACCTGGAAGCGATGACCGAGGCGCTGGGACCGTCGGTCGAGCGTTACTTCAAGGGCGCCGCCGACATGACCGAGGAAGGCATCGAGAAAGTGCCGCTCTTCCGCCTCGCCTGGGATGTTGTCGGCACCTCGCTCGCCGGCCGCCAGGAGCTCTACGAGCGCTTCTTCTTCGGCGACCAGCAGGTCTCCATGTCGCAGTCCTACCTCCGCTTCGACAAAGCCGAGTCGATCGAGATGGTGCGGCGGTTGCTTGATCCCGAGTGGCTGAGTAAGTCTTGAACGGAACGCCCTCGCTACATCTGCGCACGTTGTATCGCTTCGATGCGGCGGGGCGGATCGAATCGACGATGGAGCCGCAACCGACGAATGGACCATCGTTCACGCTGATTCGCAGTCGCGCCGACCGAGTCTGGGCCGTTGGCGCCCGCGTCGCTCCTGAGCTTGCCGAGCACTTGGATTTGCTGGCGAGGCGGGAACCGCCGCTCGAGGAATGGCGTGATCCGCCGCGCTTCGCCGAGCGCTACCGCGCGCTCCTGGGTGGCGATCTGGTCTCAGGGCCGGCGCTGGAGTTTCCCGATCGGATCGACGGGCCCGAGGGAGTCGGTCTGATCGACGACGCCCGGGTGTTGCAACGTCACTTGCAGGGTTGGACAGCCGAGGAGATAGCCGGCCGCACGCCGATGGCTGCGGTCACGGTCGATGGGCACGCAGTGAGTCTGTGCGCATGCGCCCGGCGCACCGACGAGGCGGCGGAAGCGAGCCTGGAAACGTCGGAAGCGTTTCGCGGGCAAGGCATGGCTGAGCAAGTCACCGCCGCCTGGGCAATCGCAGTTCGAAAGTCGGGCAGGATTCCGCTGTACAGCACGTCATGGGACAACACTGCGTCGCTGGCTGTGGCGCGCAAACTGGGCCTGACGACATATGCGGCGAGTTGGAGCCTCTACCAGAAGTGACAGATGCGGGCTCCCTGTTCCATTGACCCTGCCCGTCGACCGCGCCTAGCCTCACTCCGTATCTCGCGTAGAGGGAATGGGGATGACATGGGACACCTCGATGGCAAGGTGGCGCTGGTCACCGGCGGCGCCGGCGGCATGGGATCGCAGATCTGCAAGGTCTTCGCCGAGCAGGGAGCGGCGGTCGTCGCCTGCGACACCGGCTTCGATGTCGAAGGCCGCGCCGGCATGGATCCTTCCAAGGTTCAGGCGGTCGTTGACGAGATCATCGCCAACGGCAGACAGGCCGTCGCCGTCGCCGGCGACATCGCCGACATGGACACCGCCGAGCGCGCTGTGCAGACCGCGATCGACACCTTCGGCGACCTCGACATCCTCTGCTGC
The DNA here is from genome assembly GCA_965211635.1 of Dehalococcoidia bacterium. Taxonomy (GTDB): domain Bacteria; phylum Chloroflexota; class Dehalococcoidia; order Bin125; family Bin125; genus Bin125. The sequence continues at coordinate 1,789,609 of OZ242948.1, read as the reverse complement.
GCCCACGGCATCCTGCGCGAGCGGATGGTCTTCAACATGACGGAGGAGGAATGGGACGAGCTGGTCCGCATTCATCTCAAGGGCTGCTTCGCTCCGACCAAGTTCGCGGCGATCCACTGGCGCGCCAACCGCGACAAGGGCAATCGCCGGATCATCTACTTCACCTCTTCAGCGGGCGTGCGCGGCGAGGCCGGGCAGCCTAACTACTCAGCAGCCCACGCTGGCAAGATCGGCCTGTCGCTCTCCAATGCCGAGGCGCTCGAACGATACGGCGTGACCTCGAACTGCATCTCGCCTGCCGCCTCGACACGAATGACCGACCGCGGCCGCGAAGTCGACCAGAGCGCCGACGCACCCAGCCTCCAGGCGGCCGGCACGATGATGGACCCGGGCAATGTCACGCCCGTCGTCACGTATCTCGCCTCCGATGCCTCCGCCGACATCAGCGGCCGCGTCGTCGGCACTACCGGCGGTCGGATCACCATCTGGAAGGAGCCCGAGTGGGAGCAGACGATCTGGAATGTAGATCCTCTCTGGGACATCGATACGCTCTTCGACCTGATCCCCATGACCTTCGAGCTCCAGGGCATGGGCCCACCCCCGCGACAGTTCCCTTAGCCGAAACCCTGACCTCCCCCTGTGGGGGAGGTGTCACGGAGTGACAGAGGGGGCCTGCCCCACGACTCGTAAGGAAGATCACCATGACCACCCAGGATTCCGACAACACGCCACCCTTCGTCGGCAGGAGCGATGGGACCGTAAAGCACCTCGATGGCCGGATCTGCATCATCACCGGCGGCGCGGGCGGCATCGGCTCCAACCTCTGCCGCGTCTTCGGCGAGCAAGGAGCGAAGATCGTCGTTGCCGACACCGGCTTCGACGTTGAAGGCCGATTCGGCATGGACGCATCGAAGGTCGAGGCGATCGTCGACGAAGTCCGCGGCGCAGGTGGCGAGGCGGTGCCCTTCGTCGGCGATGTCGCCGACATGGATACGGCCGAGCGCATGGTCCAGACCGCGATCGACGAGTTTGGCGGCCTTGACGTGCTCGTCTGCGCGCACGGCATCCTGCGCGAGCGGATGATCTTCAACATGACCGAGGACGAGTGGGACGGACTCGTCCGAGCTCACCTCAAGGGCTGCTTCGCGCCGACCAAGTTCGCCTCGATCTACTGGCGCGCCAACCGCGACGGCGAGCATCGGCGGATCATCTACTTCACCTCGGACGCCGGCATTCGCGGTTCGGCGGGTCAGCCCAACTACTCGGCCGCGCACGCGGCCAAGCTGGGGCTGATGCGCTCCAACGTCGGCGCGCTGAGCCGCTATGGCGTGGCTACCAACTGCATCGCTCCAGGCGCATCGACACGTATGACCGACCGCGGCCGCGGCATTGACGCCTCCGAACCGGCGCCTTCCGAGTCTGCCGCCGGCACCGCGCGCGATCCAAGGAACGTCGCGCCCATCGTGGCCTGGCTCGCCTCGGACCAGTCCGATGCCGCCAACGGCCGAATCTTCGGCGCTAGCGGACACCGCATCTCGCTGTTCTCGGAACCGGTGCTTGAACGCTACCTGCACTTCGACGACAACAGGATCGACCTCGATGCCCTCTTTGAGCTCTGGCCACACACCCTGGGCGCGGGCGGATTCCCACGTAACAGCATCCGTCCTGGTCTCGTCTGACAGCCGGCACAACCGGTTTCTTTGATACCTGCGCGGGATTTCCTCCTGCGTCATTCCAGGCTCTGCCTGGAATCTCGTTTGGGCCTCTCGTCCCTCTGTGGGGTGCGAGTCTCCCGCCTGAGGAATGAACGTGCGTAGATCCCGTTGTTCCGTCGTTGCCGCGCTTGCCGCGGCAATCTCGACGTGCTGGGCGCCAACTTTGGAATGTGTAGGCGGCCAGATACCCGCTCCACGCGAGGCTATGACGCTGCGTCATGGAGGAGGGAATGTCCGTACGGCTCTTCCAGAGGCAGGATGGACGAGTTCGCGAAGTAACCGAGCACTTTGAGGGTTTTCTTATTGCAACTGGTTGCAATAAGAGACGATGCCGCGTAGTCTGACACCACATATCGGGGGAGGTCAGACGATGCCCAGTGTCGGTTCCCGATGGATCATTGCGTCTTGCGCCGCTCTACTCCTGTTCGTCGCCGGAGCCTGTTCCGACGATACGGAGACGGACGATTTGCTCGTCGTCACGACGGTCGCGCCGCTTCGTAACATCATCGAAGAAGTCGGCGGCGATCGGATTGCCGTGACTGCGCTCGTGCCAGAGGGGACCAACAGCCATACCTTTGACCCGCCGCCCTCCGCCGTCGGCGAGATCGAGCAGGCCGACCTGATCATCATCAATGGCCTGTACCTTGAACTGCCCACGTTGGAACTCGCCAGGGCAAACGCGCCCGAAGACAGGATCGTTGAGTTGGGCGCTCGTGCTATCACGCGCGATGAGTACGTCTTCGACTTCTCCTTCCCTGAGGAGGGTGGCAATCCGAATCCTCATCTGTGGACCGCTCCGCATCTAGCAGTCGAGTACGCCGAAATCGTGCTCGCCGAGTTGAGCAAGATTGATCCCGACGGCGCCGACTACTACGCGGCCAACGCAGAACGCTTCATCGAGCGGCTCTGGGAGTTGGATGAGGCAATCGCCGCCGCGACGCAGACGATTCCCGAAGCGCATCGCAAGCTGATCACCTATCACGACTCATTTCCCTACTTCGCTCCGCGTTACGGACTGGAAGTGATCGGCGCGATTCAGCCGTCGGATTTCTCCGAACCGTCGCCGCGCGAGGTCGCAGACCTGATTGCGCAGGTGCAGGCGGCTGGCGTGCCTGCGATCTTTGGCTCGGAAGTGTTTCCCTCGGAAGTGCTGGATACCATCGCCAATGAAGCTGGAGCCGTGCAGGTCTCTACACTGTCCGACGATGATCTGCCGGGAGATCCCGGCGATGCGGAGAACACTCTGGTGGCGATGATGGTTGAAAACGTTCGCACCATGGTCGCGGCGCTCGGCGGTGACGCCTCCGCTCTGGACGGCTTTGATGTAGGCAGCACGTGGCGACCATCGGAGTAGGCGAACTCGTTCGACTGGACGGAGTGGCTCTCGGCTATGAGGGCGATGTCGCACTGCGCGACGTCAACGTGCGCATCGAGCCGGGCGAAATGGTCGGCATCGTCGGCCCTAGTGGCAGCGGAAAGACCACCCTCTTGCGCGCGCTGCTTGGTCAGACCGAGATCTATGCGGGTGACGCCATCGTCGCCGACAACACGCGCGTTGGCTATGTGCCGCAGGTTGAAACGGTCGACTGGAATTTCCCCATTACTGTCGAACAGGTTGCGCTGCTGGGCAGTTGGAGGACGCGGCGCTGGCTGCCCTGGACCAGTCGCGCAGAGCGCAGCCGCGCTCGCGTGGTCCTCAGTCAGCTTGGGATCGCCGATCTGGTCAATCGACCAATCCGAGCGCTGTCTGGTGGGCAACAGCAACGCACGTTCCTGGCCCGGGCACTGATCCGCTCTCCTGATCTTCTCCTGCTCGACGAGCCTACCTCCGGGGTCGATATCAAGACTCGACACGAGATTCTGCACCAACTGGCGGGCCTGAACCATGCCGGCGTCACCGTGGTGCTGACAACCCATGACCTTAATGGCGTCGCCTCGCACTTGCCGCGACTGATCGCTCTGGGCGAGCAGAGTGTGCTGGCCGACGGTCCACCGTCCGAGGTGCTGCAGCCAGCCGTGCTTGAACGCGCCTACGGACAGCCGATGCTCGTGGTCCGCAGCGGACACGAGACCTATGTCCTGCCCGTCCCCGAGGAAGCGCCCGGCGCCCATGAAGGCGAAGCGGTGCCACTTGGCGAGGTGCAGGTGATTGCCGGCCCGGACGCGGACGATGCTTGAACCGTTTGAGTTCGGCTTCATGCAGCGAGCCATGATCGCCGCTGCCCTGGTTGGCGGCGTCACGGCCGCGATCGGCGTGTTTGTCATCCTCCGCCGTCTCGCCTACATCGGGCACGGACTGGCTCACAGCATCTTCGGCGGAGCCGTCGTGTCCTTCACGCTCGGGATCAACTTCTTCCTCGGCGCGAGCATCTGGGGCGCCTTCTCGGTCTTTCTGATCAACCAGGCAGCGCGACGCCGACAGATTGGCGGCGACGCCGCAATCGGAATCGTCACCACCGCAGCGTTCGCCATCGGCATTGCCGTGATCTCTCGGGCCCGCAGCTTTACCCGAGACTTCGAAGCCGCCCTCTTTGGCGAAATCCTCGGCATCACCACCCAGGACCTGCTGGTCACTGCAGGCATGATCCTGCTGATCTCGATCGTGCTCTTCGTCTTCTGGAAGCAGCTCGTGTTCATCACCTTCGACCAAGATGTCGCAACCTCCTACGGCATTCCGGTCCGTTGGGTGGAGGCGATCTTCTCGCTCGCACTGGCCGCCACCGTCGTCGCATCCCTGGAGGTGCTCGGCGTCACCTTGATTGCCGCGGCGCTCGTGATTCCGCCGGTGGTGGCTCGTCTGCTGACCGACTCATTTCCTCGCCTCTTCGTCATCGCCGTCGTTCTTGGAGTGGTCACTGGATTTCTTGGTGTTTACGTCTCCTGGTTTGTTGACGTGTCATCCGGCGCGACCGTCGTGCTGGTGCAGGCGGCCGTGTTCGCACTGACCCTGACCTGGGGAGCGATTGAGTCGAGACTGGGCCGGCGTGCGACTCGACGGACCGAACGGCTCGCGGGTCTTGAACGGGCATTGAACGACTAGAGATCAGATCTAGGAATCTCTCTAGAGTTGACACATGGTGAGCGAGTCCTGGACCTCCAATCGCGACCCGCAAGACGACTCGCTGCCGCTCTTCGACCTTGCGGCGCTCGAGGAAGGTCAACCACCGCTCGATCCACAGACCCTGGCGCGCGTCGCTTCTGCGATTGACGAGCTGGAGGGTCGGGCTGAGAGTGGATGGCTATCCGACTGGCCATCGAGCCAGGACAGGCAAACGCCCTCACCGCTGGCCGATGACTCACGGACGATCCCGCTGCCGCTGCTCGAAGAGGCGGCTACCCCAGAGCGCAGTCCCGCAAGCCGACCGGCAGAGCAAGGAGAACCGCCCGACCTGACCGGGCTCGACTCAGGCGAAGTATCGCAACGCTTCGCCGACGGTCGGGTCAACAGCGATAGCTCGAAGCAACGCAGCGATCTCGAAGTCGTCATCTCCAACGTCTTCACTTACTTCAACCTGATCTTGTTTGGCCTGATCGGCATCCTCTTGATCCTGGCCCTGACCGAGCAAAAGACCGACCATCTCCAGGACGCCGGGTTCGTCGGTATGGTCGTGCTGGCCAATGTGCTGGTCGGCACCTTTCAAGAGCTGCGCGCGACGAGAAAGCTGCGCCAACTTGTCGCCCTCACCTCCCCGACCGCGACGGTGGTGCGCGCAGGCTCAGAGCTGGAAGTCCCCGCAACAGATGTGGTTGAAGATGATCTGATCGTCTTGCGCAGCGGCGACCAGGTGGTCGCCGACGGTCCGGTCGTCTGGGACGAAGCCGAGCTGGACGAGTCGATTCTGACAGGCGAGACCAGCTCGGTGCGGCGCGGACCAGGTGAAGAGCTTGAGTCGGGAGCGTTCTGCGTGGGTGGCTCCTGTTACTACCGAGCCTCCAGGGTCGGCGACCAATCGCGAGCGGTTCGCGAGACTCGCGACGCCCGCGAGTTGAAACGAATCGAGACTCCGCTGCAGTTGCGCTTCAAGCGCATCCTCGACGGCCTAATCGTCGCTACGGCGATTCTCGGGCTCCTGATCCTGATCTCATTTCTGATCACCGGTCGCGAGTTCGACGAGGCGGTCAAAGCGACAATCGCGACCGCAACGTCTGTCGTTCCCGAAGGCTTGATGCTTGGCTTCACCGTGGCCTTCGCGGTCGGCGCGTTGCGCGTGTCTCGATTGGGCGCGATTGTCCAGGACAACACGGCGGTCGAAGCGCTCAACTATCTCGACACGATTTGTCTCGACAAGACCGGCACGATCACGGCGAACCGGCTGCAGGTCGACGATGTCCGCTGGGCGCCGGGCGGTAGGCCCCTGGCCGGATGGCTGGGCGCGTTCGCGGTCTCGACCTCGGCCAACAATCGGACCGCCGAAGCGCTCGCGTCGGCATTTGCCCAGCAGTCCAACGGCGCTGTACTGATCGCCGACGAACCCTTCAATTCCGAGCGGCGTTGGAGTGCTGCGCGTCTCGGTCTCGACGGTGAGCAACGCGTCTTCGTCCTGGGCGCGCCTGAGCGAGTCCTGCGCTCTGAGGGAGATGACGAGGAAGCGCGAGCCGAACTCCTGGCAGAGTATGAGCGCGCCGCCCTACGCGGCCTGCGCGGCGTTGTCTTCGCTGAAGCATCGGCCATGCCGGACCCAGAAGCCGACACGTTGCCGACACTGAGGGTCGTGGCGCTGATCACAGTTGCGGATCAGCTTCGGCCCGAGATCGCCAACGCATTCAGGATGATGAACGACCTTGATATCGAGCCCAAGGTGATCAGCGGCGACAACCCTGCGACCGTCGCCGCGCTGGTTCAGCAGCTCGGCATCCGACTTCAAGGCGGACTGATCACCGGTTCTGCGCTGGAGAGGCTGACCGAGGATGAACTGGCCGACGCGGTCGAGGAGAACTCGGTCTTCGGCCGTATTGCGCCTCAGCAGAAGGAGCGCATTGTTGCCGCATTGCAGTCGAACGGCCACTACGTGGCCATGGTTGGCGATGGCGCGAATGACGTCAGGGCATTGAGGCAGGCCGATGTCGGCGTGGCCATGGAATCCGGTGCGAACACCGCCAGAGGTGTCGCCTCAATCGTTCTGCGCAACGACTCATTCGAGGCGCTAGTCAAAGGCACGGGCATCGCACAGAGTGTGCTCGGCAATGCATCGCAGCTTTCCAAGCTGTTTGTCACCAAGAGCTTCTACGCTTTCCTCATCATTTTCATCTCAAACATGATGGGGCTCGAGTTTCCCTTCCTGCCCCGCCATGGATCGCTGACAGCTCTCTTTACCCTCGGCGTTCCGGCGGTGTTTATCACCCTGACCAGACCTCCACGCGCGGCTGGGGACGATTTTCTCTCCTCGACTATGCGCTTCGCCATCCCTGCCTCGCTTGCATTGGCAGTGGCGGCGGTCGCCGTCCACTTGCTGACAGAAGGCATCCTCGGACGACCGGTCGAGGATGCGCGCACGCTTGTCTCCACGACGATTGGCATCGTCGGTCTCGCCTACATGGTCGAAGTAATCGGCTATCAGGGTGCAACACGAGACAATCTGATGCGTCCGGCGCTGGTCACGTTCTTCGGCGTTGCGCTGCTGGGCGCCTTCATCCTCACGCTCTACACGCCCCCGCTGCGAAACTTCTTCGACTTCTCGCCTCTGAGCGGCGGCGAATGGGCGATTATCGCGGTTGCCGTCGTGTTCGCCATGGCCGGCAAGTGGGCGCTGTCCACATACGCCGCACAGATCATGCGACGTCTGACGGGTCAGAGATACGAAGAACTCGCCTCGCGCGGTCGGGCGATCTGACAGTCTTCTCTCCCCTTGGAGGCCTGCGGGCTCCTCAAATGAGAAGTCGCCCCGCGTAGGGAGACTTGTGCGCAATCCCACGTTCCGTCATTCCCGCGCAGGCGGGGGCGCGCAACCAGGAAGGCAGCACGCGGCCCCGCCTTCGCGGGGCCGACTTTGATCAACCTGTGCCCAAGCCTCCTGTGGGAGAGTGCCGTGGACCCACCATTACCCGACGTACAACTCAGCTAACTCGGGATCCTTCTCTGCCAGCATCTCGGCCAGGTCGAGCAAGACACGGCACTGCTTGTAGGTGGCGTCGTCCTGCATCTTGCCGTCAACGACCGCGACGCCGCCCGAGCCACCCGCTTCTTCCATCGCCGCGACGACGCGTCGGGCGAAAGCAACCTCCTCGGGATTCGGACGGAAGACCGCTTTCGCAATCGGAATCTGATTCGGGTGCAGCGTCCAGGCGCCGGCGCAGCCAAGGATGAATGCTGCACGGAACTGGTCCTCGCAGCCCACGGGATCGGAAAAGTCGCCGAACGGTCCGTAGAACGGATAGATCTCGTTTGCCGCGCAAGCGTCGACCATGCGAGCGAGGGTGTAGTGCCACGGATCCTGGATGAACGAAGTACGCTGCGCCGATTCGTCCTCCGGGTCGGCGTCGGTGCGTACGACGTAGCCGGGATGCGGTCCTCCCACGCGCGTGGTCTTCATCCGCCGCGATGCTGCGAGGTCGGAGGGGCCGAGGCTCATCCCCTGCAGACGCGGGCTGGCCTGGGCGATCGCCTCGACATTTGACACACCCTCGGCCGTCTCCAGGATGGCGTGGATCAGAATCGGCTGCGTCAGGCCGTTGCGAGCCTCAAGCTGGGCAAGCAGCAGGTCGAGGAATCGAACTTCCTCCGGTCCGTTGACCTTGGGCAGCATGACCGTGTCGAGCACGCCGCCGATCTCGGCCGTCAGTTCCAGCATGTCGTCGAGGAACCAGGGGCTGTCGACCGCGTTCACCCGAGCCCACAGTTTGGTCGCGCCCAGATCCAGGCTCCGCCCGACTCCTATCAGCCCTGCCCGCGCTGCCTCCTTAGCAGTCGGCGGAATCGCATCCTCCAGGTTGCCCAGCAGGATGTCCACAGTCGGCGCAAGCTGCGGCAGTCGATTGCGGATGCGCTCGTTCGACGGGTCGAAGAAGTGAATCATCCGCGATGGATAGGTCGGAATCTCGGCCGGAGGTTGCGGCGCGCCGAGCACGAGCGGTCGGAGGAACTGTCGGGGCGTAGGCATGAATAGGACTCCAGGGTTGGCTCTTGAGCAAGCGTATCTGCACCTGCATCAGTCAAGCCCGCTGCGGAGCGCGGCAATGACGGCGCTCGGCGTATGATCGGGGCGGCGCAGACAATCCTTGAAAGAGGTGCGAAATGGCGATTGATCTGACTCTGGGCGCTGTGCTGCCGACCAATGAAATCGGCGGTGACCCCTCCGCGATTCGAGACTACGCCCAGGCCGTCGAAGGCATGGGCTTTGACCACCTGTTGATCTACGACCACGTGCTCGGCGCCGATCCGTCGGTCCATCGGATGACCGGTCCGTACACCGACGAGCACCCGTTCCATGAGGTCTTCGTCACGCTTGGATTCATCGCCGCGTGCACTCGCGATCTCGGCCTGGCGACCGCCGTGCTGGTGCTGCCCCAGCGCCAAACGGCGCTGGTCGCCAAGCAGGCTGCGCAGCTCGCCGTGCTCTCCAACAACCGGTTTCGGCTGGGCGTCGGCAGCGGCTGGAATCACGTCGAGTACGAGGCGTTGAACGAGAACTTCCGCAATCGCGGACGCCGCCAGGAAGAGCAGATCGAGCTGATGCGGCAGCTCTGGAACAACCACCTGGTCGATTTCGATGGCGAGTTCCACAGGCTCACGGCGGCCGGCATCGAACCACGCCCGAGTGAACCGATTGAGGTCTGGTTTGGCGGCGCGCACGATCGCCAACTGCGTCGCACAGCCAAGATCGGAGACGGCTGGTTCCCGGTCGGCGCGCCCAACGCCGACTCGGCCGCCATGGTCGACGCGCTGAAGGGCTACCTGCGAGACAATGGTCGCGACCCTGACAGCTTCGGCATCGAGCCGCAGGCTCAGATTCGCGGGGGCAATCCCGACCTCTGGGTCACTCACGCCCAGCGTTGGGCGGACCTGGGTGCGACGGCGATTTCGATCGCGACGATGAACGCCGGCCTGCCCGACATTGACGCGCACATCGAAGCCGTCCGCCAGTACCGCGACGCGGTGACCGCATAGGACTCATTGAAGGTGAAGTATAAAGGTGAGCAGCAGGGCGTTGTACGTTAGGGCGCAGCGCGGGAGGCTTCCCAACAGCCCCCGCGCTAGGGCGAACGTTGGTGTTGACTGCCAGGTCAACTGTCCGCCCGCCCTGTGGCGCGTTACTTCACCACTGGCGGAGTAACACCGAGTCCAGTGTAGCCAATGAGGAACGCAACAGGCTAGGAAGCCCGGCCCTGCGCGGCGACGGCGGCCGCTGCCTCCGCAGCCGCCTGCTCACCGGCGAGGTAGCGACGATCAACCACGTCCATTGCGTCGTCCAGCAGATAGGCGAGCGGCATTCCGGTAGGAATGTTGAGCTGAGGAATCTCCTCGTCCGAGATTGATTCCAGGTGCTTGACGATTGCGCGGATGCTGTTGCCGTGCGCTGCGATCAGGATTCGCTGGCCGCTGCGCAACGCGGGAACCGCCTCCGACTCCCACCAGGGCAGCACGCGCTCCAGGGTCAGCTTGAGCGACTCGGAAGTAGGCAGCTTGTCGGCGGGAACCTCTCGATAGCGGCGGTCGAAGCGCGGGTGGTCGGGATGCTCGGCGTCTAGCGATGGGGGCGGAATGTCGTATGAGCGTCGCCAGATGTGCACCTGCTCGTCGCCGTGCAGGGCGGCCATTTCCGACTTGTTGAGACCCTGGAGCGCACCGTAGTGACGTTCGTTCAAGCGCCAGTCGCGTGTCACCGGTAGCCAGGGCGCGTCGATCTCGTCCAGGATGATCCAGAGCGTGTGAATCGCGCGCTGCAGCACCGAGGTCCAGGCGGCGTCGAACTTGATTCCGGCATCGCGAATCTGTCGCCCGGCGCTTCGCGCCTCGGCCAAGCCCTGCTCGGTCAGATCGACATCGACCCAGCCGGTAAAGCGATTCTCCAGGTTCCACTGGCTTTGTCCATGGCGCACAAGGACCAGATTTGCTGGGGACGAGTCTTCGAGCATGCGCACAGGCTACCCTGCGCTTGCCCGTGGTCGTTATCAGGTTGATACGGAGGATGACGATTGAGTGACAGGGAGCAATCCTCCGACACCATCTTCGGTGCGATTGTGCGGGGAGAAGTCCCCGCTGAGATCATCTACCAAGACGAGCACTGCATTGCCTTCCGCGATGTTAACCCGCAGGCGCCGACCCACGTCCTTGTGATTCCGCGCGCCGCGATCTCGGGCTTGCAAGAGGCCGACCAGGCTGACCCGGCCCTGCTCGGCCACCTGATGCAGGCTGCCCAGACGGTTGCCCGACAGGAGAATCTGGAAGAGAGCGGCTGGCGCGTGGTCGTCAACGTGGGCGAGGCGGCAGGTCAGACGGTAGCTCACCTGCACCTGCATGTGCTGGGCGGGCGCAAGCTGTCCTGGCCGCCGGGATGATTGACGGATCATGGACGCCCTCCTCGAAGTCGCAGAGTTGGACAAACACTTCGGCGGCCTGCGCGCCTGCGACCAAGCCTCGTTCGATGTCGAGCAAGGCAAGATCGCGGGCATGATTGGACCCAACGGAGCCGGCAAGACGACGGCCTTCAACTGCGTGGCCGGATTCCTCAAGCCCGACGGCGGCAGCGTTCGCTTCTCTGGCGAGAATGTCACCGGCCTGCCGGCGCATCGCATGTTCTCCAAGGGCCTGGTGAGGACATTCCAGATCCCACAGGAACTCGACACGATGACGGTGCTGGAGAACCTGATGCTCGCCGGTGAGCACCAGTCCGGCGAAGCCGTCTGGCGCAACTGGCTCTTGCCCTGGAAGGTTCGGTTCGAAGAGCAGCGCCTGGAGGCGCGCGCCCACGAGGTCCTTGAACAGACACAACTCGGACACCAGGCATACATCCGCGCCGGCGCCCTGTCCGGAGGCCAACGCAAGCTGCTCGAACTGGCCCGCGCGCTGATGGCCGAACCAAAGATGATCCTGCTCGACGAGCCGGGAGCAGGCGTCAATCCCGCCCTGGTGCGCAGACTCGCCGAACACATCCGTGAACTGTCTCAGCAACTCGGCCTGACCTTTCTGATCATCGAGCACAATCTCGACTTCGTACGCCAACTCTGCGATCCGGTGATCGTCATGGCCCAGGGTCGTGTGCTCGACATCGGATCGGCCGATGAAGTGCTTGCCAACCCCGAGGTCCAGGCCGCTTATCTGGGCGGACAGCGGACATGAGCGAGCGCCGGCCACTCTTTCGGGTCGAGGCCCTCAGCGGCGGTTACGTCGAGGGCATTGAGATCATCCACGACATTGAACTGGACCTGTACCGGGACGAAATCCTGACGATCATCGGCCCCAATGGCGCAGGAAAGTCGACACTGCTCAAGGCGATCGTGGGCGCGCTGCCGTTCGAGCGCGGCCGGCGCGTGTTCCAGGGCGAGGATGTGAGCGGCTGGTCAACGCCGCGGATGATCGCAGCCGGTGTCGGCTACGTTCCGCAGGTCGACAATGTCTTCACCTCGATGTCGATTCGCGAAAACCTTGAGATGGGAGGCTACATGCGCAAAGAGGGTCTGCGTGAGCGGATCTCCGAGGTGTTGGCCATGTTTCCCGATTTGGAGAGTCGGCCCGGCGAACGCGCCAGTCGCCTGTCAGGTGGTCAACGCCAGATGCTCGCGATGGCTCGCGCGCTGATGCTTGATCCGGTCATGCTCTGCCTGGACGAACCAACGGCAGCGCTATCGCCGGCCGCCCGCGGAGAACTGCTGAGCCGCATCTACAACATTCACATGTCTGGTGTCGGCATCCTGATGGTCGAGCAGAACGCGACCGAAGCGTTGGTCTGGTCGGACCGGGGCGTGGTCATGGTCGACGGCGCGAAGGCGCTGGAAGGCTCCGGTGTCGACACGTTGACCAGCTCCGAAGTCGGGCGAGCCTTCCTCGGGCAGGCCGAAGGAGAGGGATTCACGATCGAGGAAGGAAGCCGATCATAGATATTGCGCAGCTCGTCGTGGTAGGGATCATCGTCGGCTCGATCATCGCGCTCGGCGCGATGGGTCTGACGTTGGTCTACGGCGTCCTTGGTATCGGCGACTTCGCCCACGGCGACAAGATGGGCTGGGGCATGTTCCTCGCCTTCTTCGTTGTCTCATCGGAAGGCGCGAACCTGGGTTTCGCCGGCGGACGCTTCGATCCCTTGACATTCGGCTGGGGACTGGTCGTCGGGTTACTTGCCGCGATGATCGGGGTGGCTCTCCTCTCGGTCATCAGCGAGCGGTTCGTGTTTCGTCGCCTGCGCGCATCGGGTGGCACGTTCTTCGTCTTCGCGATCGCCTCGCTTGGCATATCAATCGGATTGCGAGCCGGCATCCAGCTCATCTGGGGACCCTCTAACTTCCGCTACACGCCTGGAATCTTCCCCGCCTCGGAGTTCTTTGGCGGTATCCGGGTGAAACCCGACCAGTTCTTCATCGTTGGAATCACGATCCTGGCTGCGGTTCTGCTCTACTGGCTGCTCTATCGGACCCGCTTCGGCAAGGCGATGCGCGCAACTGCCGACAATCCCGGCCTCGCCGAGGCATCCGGCATCGACACCGGCCGAATCCGTTACGGAACATGGATCGTCGGCGGGATGCTGGCTGCCCTGGCAGGTGTCATGCTCGGTCTGCAGGCAGAGGTGCGCTTCGACGCGGGATTCCGTTTGCTGCTGCCACTGTTTGCGGCGGTCATCCTGGGCGGTATCGGCAATCCCTGGGGAGCACTGTTGGGTGGGCTGCTGGTTGGCATCACGCAGGAGGTCTCCACACAGTGGATCAACACCGGGCTCAAACCTGGCGTGCCATTCGTCATCGTGATCGTGGTGCTGCTGTTGAGACCTCGAGGACTGTTTGGACAGGTGCGCTGAGATGGAGCAGCTCATCGTCACGCTGGTCACCTTCGACGGCGCAGTCAACTGGACCGTGGGCTTTCTCACGACCGTCAGCATCTTTGCGATCCTCGCGCTGGCGCTCAACGTGCATTGGAGCGTCGGAATACTCAACTTCGGCGTTGCCGCCTTCTTCATGGTTGGGGCGTACGTCTCGGCGGTGCTCACCCTGCCCGCGCCCGAAGGTCTCGAGTCCTATGTCGCCGGCTGGGGCATTCCGATCCCGGTCGGCTGGATCTTCGCCGCTATCGCGGGCGCAGTGCTTGCGCTGCTCTTGGGCATTCCAACGCTGCGCCTACGCGACGACTTCCTGGCCATAGCGACAATCGGCGTCGCGGCGATCCTGCGCAGCATTGCAAACTCTGTCGAGGGTCTCGTCAACCGCAGCCGCGGACTCAACGGAATCGACGGTCTGCTGGAAGACGAAGTCACAGGTGGCGGCTACCGCTGGGTTGAGCTGGCGATTGCGCTGATCGTCCTCGTCGCTGTCTATTGGCTTGTGGCTCAGGCGTCGGCCTCGCCCTGGGGCCGGACACTGCGCGCGATCCGCGACAACGAAGATACGGCCAGGGCATCGGGCAAGAACACGGTGCGGTTTCGTATGGGCGCGTTCATTCTCGGCGCGATGTTGATGGGCCTGGCCGGAGCAATTTACGCCCACCGCAGCGGAACGATATCGCCGCTCACCTTCACTGATCTGCTCGGCACGTTCTTCGTCTGGACCATGCTGATCGTCGGCGGCAGCGGCAACCACCGCGGCGTAATCGTCGGCGCGCTGGTGGTCGGGTTCTTCTGGTTCGGAACACCGTTGATCCAGGAGAGCCTGCCCGACTGGCTCGGCAGTCGCGTGTTCCAGGTCAGGCAACTCCTGATCGGTGTGTTGATCGTCGTCTTCCTGCTCTGGCGACCACAGGGATTGCTGGCCGAACGGGATCGCGTCAGCCGCTTTGTCTCGAAAGGTCCCGATACACCGCCCAGTTCGGAGAGCAGCACCGTCTGGGAGCGTATCCGCGGGGCAGTCTCGCGCTGACATCTGCAATCACGCTCTTGACCGGCTGGCCGAAGACGCCTGCGGCGTTGTTGATCTTTACAGTGGCGATCCGCACCTCTGTTTCCCGGGATGCCCCTGCCTCCGAACGCCCTGGATCGGCATCCGAGCGAGCAGGCTCGCGAGACCGATGCCCGCCGCGAGGACGAGGACTGCCATTGTCCCAACTGAAGACCGAACATCGGACTTCACCGCAACGCCCCGATGGATGCGCGCTCAAACACACATCGGGGCGCACCGATTACTCGGCTTCGTAACTGACGATCTCAATATCCTCGAAGCCGCCGTCCTCGGTGTAGCGCCAGATGCTCGAGTAGCCCGAAGAGAGATCGCCCTGCGCATCCCACTCCATCGAGGTGGCCGAGCCAACGAAGTCGACGTCAGCCCCTTCAGCCAGCAACTGCAGACCGCGCGCAACAGAGTCTGGACTGGCGATCACTTCCTCGCCCGGGGCAGAGGCAATCAAACGCAGCTGGTCGCGGATCGCCGGACCATCGCCCGATCCCGCCGCTTGCGCGGCGAGCGCAAGCGCGATCGCGGCGTCGTACGTCTCCTTGACGTAGGGCAACGAGGGCGGTTCGCCATACTCACTCATGAAGGCGTCCAGCCAGGCGACGGCCGACTCACTGTTGGTCGCCGAGGCTGGTCCGGCGCCGTACATGCCGGCAAGGTGCTCGGCGCCAATCGTCTCAATCAGTTGCGGGCTCTGGACGCCGTTGCTGAACACGAACTGGTCGTAGAAGCCTTGCTCGATCGCCTCCCGGATCATGATCTCCGCCTCGGGCACGAAGGTGACGACCATCAAGGCTTGCGCGCTATTGGCGACGCTCTGCTGCAGCTCAGCGATGTACGAGGTTTGCGCCGGATCGATGGCGATGCTGACGATCTCGCCCTCCCAGGCTCCCTCGAAGGCGGTCGCGTAGCCCTGTCCCCACGCGTCGTTGCGATAGATCAGGCCGACGTTGTCGAAGCCGCGATCAGCCGCGATCTGCGCCAGGATCGGTCCCTGCGCTGCGTCGGAGAGCGTGGAGCGGAAGAGGAAGTCGTCGTCCTCGGCCAGGGTCAGCTGCGGCGAGGTCGCGGACGGGCTGACGGTCGGCACCTGCGCCGGAGCGGTAACGTCCGTGACCGCCAGGGTGATGCTGCTCGCTGTGCAGCAGACAAAGGCGTGAATCCCTTCAACCTCGACCAGTCGCCGCGCCTCTTCAACCGCGACCGTCGGGTCCAGGGTCGAGTCGGTCACAAACGCCTCAACCGGCTGGCCCCAGACACCTCCGGCCGCGTTGATGTGCTTGATTGCCAGGTCGAAACCGCGCCGCATCTCGTTGCCGTATTCGGCTAAGCCGCCGGTGAAGTCAAGCATCAGCCCGAGCTTGAACGGCTCCGACGGAACGGCCTGCTGAGCCTGTTGGACGGATTGTTGTTCCTGCTGGACCTGCTGCGCTGCGCTACTCACTTGTACCTGCGCCTGGTCGTCGTCAGAACAGACCGAGAGAACTACACCAATTGCAATGAGCGCCGCAGCCCAGAAGAACAGTCTGACCATATGGTTCACCATCTACTCCACTCCGCAATAGCCGGATTCGGATGACCTGAAGTTACCGAGTTCCAAGTGGGGAATGCCTGTCAAAGGTAAATCACATGGCACTTCAGGCTGCAACGCGGGAGTGATGAGACTTGCCGCTTGCACGACTAG
Organism: Dehalococcoidia bacterium; assembly: GCA_965211635.1. Classification (GTDB taxonomy): domain Bacteria; phylum Chloroflexota; class Dehalococcoidia; order Bin125; family Bin125; genus Bin125. The sequence continues at coordinate 1,773,184 of OZ242948.1, read as the reverse complement.
GGCGGATTCCGCGCCAGACGCGCGTATCAGGGAACTGCGCTCGAATCTGGTCACTCGGTGACAGGACCCTATTCGCCGTAAGGGATTACGCCGGTGTCCTCGATCGTTCCCTCGTGTGTGAAGCGCCAGATGCCGACGTAGCCGCTGGCCAGGTCGCCGAACTCGTCCCACTCCAGCGACTGTGCGGCGCCCTCGTAGTCGATGTCGTCGCCGAGAGCGACAGCCTCGAGGCCCAGGCGGATGCTGCCTACGTCGGCGAACACCTGCAGTCCGGGCGCGCCGCCAATCCGACGCAGCTGATCGCGAATCGCAGCGCCATCCGTTGATTGCGCAGCCTCGGCCGCCAGAGCGAACGCGATCACCGCGTCGTAGACCTGTTTGGTGTAGGGGAAGCCGTATGGTCGCTCGAACTTCCCGATGAAAGCGGCCTCCCACAGCAAGGCCGACTCCGTGCCTGGCGCTGTACCGGGAGCGGTTCCGCTCATTCCGCCAAGGTGCTCAGAGCCAATCGCGTCAAGCAGCGATGGATTGCGGCTCGTGGGCCCGAACACAAAGTCGTCGTACATGCCGTTCTCGATCGCCTCACGAAGGATGATCGTGCCTTCTGGAACATAGGCAAGCATGACCAGCGCTTCGGGACCGTCAGCCAGCGTCTGTTGCAGCTCGCTCAGATACGTCGTCTGCTGCGGAGCGACGGCAATCTTCACGACCCGGCCGCCCCAGGTCTCGGTGAAGGCGACTGCAAACGAGTCGGCTATGCCCTGCCCCCAGGCGTCGTCGCGGTAGATCACGCCGACGTTGGTGTATCCCTGCTCGGACACGAGCTGGGCCAGCGCCGGTCCTTGCACTTCGTCATTCAGCGTCGCCCGAAAGAGAAAATCGTCGTCGTTCGCCAACGCCAACTGAGGCGATGAAGAAGCTGGCGAAATCTGCGGAATGCCCGCCGGCCCCGTCACGCTCTCCGCGATCGCCAGAGTGTTTGCGCTGGCGTGGGCGCCCACGATCACGTGGACGCCTTCGATCTCGATCATTCTGCGCGCTTCTTCGACCGCAATGGTCGGGTCGGTGTTGGTGTCGCCGATGACGAACTCAATCGGCCTGCCAAAGACGCCGCCGGCCTCGTTGACATGATCGATGGCGAGCAGGAATCCATCCCGCATTTCAACGCCGATTTCGGCCAGACCGCCGGTCAGATCGCCAATGAAGCCAATCTTGAGCGGTCCCAGCGACTCTTCCTGCTCGGCCTGTTCGGGCACCTGGCTCGCGGTGGTGGGTTCAACCGTCGGTTGCGCTTGCTGATTGTCCGCTGAACAGCCGAAGAGCGCGACAATCAGCAAGAGCAACGCAAGCAAATGAAGCTGTCGCATAAGGCATGGTCCGCCGACGCGAATGTTCGAGCCGCGACGGTCAGCGTAGGTCTTTCTGTCGGTTCAAGGAGTTGACTTGACCAATGGGCAGCCATTTCGCTGCCCATTGGTCTTCTCTCACACCGTTCCGGTGTCTAGTTGAGGTCGAACGCGGTGACGCTGATCTCCACGATTTGCCCGCCCTCGTAGGCCCAGACGCCGATGTAGCCGGAAGTAATGTCGCCGTCCTCGTTCCAGTCCAGCGACGTGGCTGCGCCGATCAGGTCGATCTGCTCGCCAGCCACGATTGCCGCCAAGGCCGTAGCTACACCGTCGGGTCCGGCAGAGACGGACGTACCGGGCGGCGCAGCGATCTGCCGCAAGCCGTCGCGGATCGCTGCCGGATCGACTGACCCTGCTGCCTGAGCAGCAAGGCCGATCGCCAGGGTCGCGTCATACGCCTCGGGGATGAACGGCAACGGGCTGAGCTCGCCGTACTCGGTTACGAACGACTCGTTGAAGCCGCGTAGCGAGTCCGACTCGGGTCCGGGCGCGGGCGCGGTGCCCTTCATGCCGTCCAGGTACTCGCCGCCGATCGCGTCAACCAACTCCTGGCTCTTGCTGCCGTCGACGAAGAGGAACTGGCTAAACAGTCCCTGCTCCAGCGCCTCCCGCATGAAGATCGCCGCCTCCTGAGGGAATGCGATCACGATCAACACCTCGGCCTCGTTGTCGGCGGCCTGCTGAAGTTCGGACAGATAGGTCGCCTGACGCGGCTCGATCGATACCAGGTTGGCCGCACCCTCCCAGGCGGCGCCGAAGGCCTCCGCCAAACCCTGGCCATAAGGGTCATTGAGGAACAGCACGCCGACATTGGCGAATCCCTCGTCGGCAGCAAGCTGCGCCAGGACCGGGCCCTGGGCAGCGTCCGACACGGTGCTGCGGAAGAGGAAGTCGTTGTCCTCGGCAATCGTCAACTGCGGCGACGTCGCCGACGGCGAGATCACGGGGATCCCTGCATCGGCGGCGACTGACTCAACGATCGCCAGGGTGATCGACGAGGCCAGCGGTCCCACGATTGCGTGAACGCCTTCGACTTCGATCAGGCGTCGCGCTTCCTCGGTTGCCTGGGTCGGGTCGAGCGCCGTGTCGCCCGTGACGAGTTCCACCGGGTGTCCGAGTACGCCGCCCGCGTCGTTGAGATGTTTGATCGCCAGCTCTACACCCTGCAGAATGCCGGGGCCGAACTCGGCGAGCGGACCGGAGAAGTCGGCGAGATAGCCGATCTTCAGCGGCTCGTCCGACATCATCATTGCATCGTCCGCGGCTTCGCTGGGCATGGCGACCACCGGACCGCCGCTCAGGTCGAACGCTGTAACGCTGACCTCTTCGATTGCGCCGTCCGTGTATTGCCAGACGCCGATGTAGCCGGATGTAACATCGCCGTTGCCGTCCCAGTCGAGGGACGTCGCGGAGCCGGCGAAGTCGATCGGGTCTCCGCTGCGGATTGCGTCGAGCGCCGCAGCGATGCCGTCGGCGCCGGCCGCGTATGTTCCGCCGGGAGGTGCCGCCACGTTGCGCAGGTTGTCGCGAATCGCGTCGGAGTCGACCGAACCCGCCGCGGCGGCGGCGAGACCGACGGCAATGGCGGCGTCATAGGCCTCGCGGATGAACGGCAGCGGAGATAGCTCGCCGTACTCAGCGACGTAGGACTCGTTGAACAGCCGCAGCGAGTCGGACTCCGGGCCGGCTGCCGGCGCCGTGCCCTGCATCCCGTTGAGGAACTCGGCCCCGATCGTGTCGATCAAGTCCTGACTCTTTGTGCCGTCAACGAACAGAAAGTGATCGAACAAGCCCTGCTCCAGCGCCTCGCGCAGGAAGACCTCGGCCTGCTGCGGGAAGGCGATTGCGATCAACGCCTGGGCGCCATTCGATGCGGCCTGCTGTAGTTCGGAGAGGTACGACGCCTGACCGTCCTCAATCGAGACCAGGGTGGCTTCGCCGCCCCAGGCGCTCTCAAACGACTCGGCCAAGCCCTGACCATACGGGTCGTTCAAGAACAACACGCCGACGTTGCTCAGTCCCTGGTCGGCCGCCAGTTGCGCAAGCACGGGCCCCTGTGCCGCGTCGGAGGTTGTACTGCGGAACAGATAGTCGTTGTCTTCCGCGATCGTGAGCTGGGGCGATGTCGCCGACGGTGAGATGACCGGAACGCCCGCCGGCGTCGCAACCGACTCGGCGACGGCCAGCGTGATCGACGAAGCCAAAGGACCGACGATTGCGTGGACGCCTTCAACCTCGATCAGTCGGCGCGCCTCCTCGATCGCCTGCGTTGGATTCAGCGCAGTGTCGCCAATGACCAGCACCACGTCGTGTCCGAGCACGCCGCCGGCGTCGTTCAGGTGCTTGATCGCGAGATCGACGCCGGTCTGGATCGCGGGGCCGAACTCCGCCAGCGCTCCCGAGTAGTCGGCCAGGAAGCCAATCTTCAGCGGACCTTCTGCGACGGCTGGCCCTGGCTGTTCCTGCTGTTGGGCTGCTTGTTGCTGCTGGACTTGCTGCTGCGCGGCGGCTTGGGGCTGCTGATCCTGTTGCGCGGCGGCCGGCTGCTCCTGTTGCTGTTGATCATCTTCTCCGCAAGCAGCGAACAGGCCGAACGCCAACGCCACAAGCAGTGCGACGGCAATTGCTCCAACATGTCGTCCAACTGTCCATGTCATGACACACTTACCTTCCTGCGTAAGGCGTGACAATCATCTCGTGTTGTCCGCAGACTATCGAGTTGGTCGCGTCCGTTCGCAATCAACAGGGAGACTGGTCGATAAATCGTATACCGCCATACAACAATACTGAGGGGGACTGAGGGGGCTAGTTGTCGAACGCGCTCAGCACATCTGCGTCGAACTGTTCGTAGAGCCGCGGGTTGTTGGGAATCGACTCGAACACGAAACCCGTGATCCCGACCGCCTCGTACTCCTGGAACAGGCTGACCAGGTGCTCGGCCGGGCCGATCGGCAGGCGTTCGCGTTGTTCGTCGCTCATCTCGGCACCGTGGACTTGGCGCAGACGATCGATCTTGTGCTGCTCGTCCACCAGCGCCGGGCGCATCACGGTCGTCAGCACGATCTCCCCAGGGTCGCGCCCGGCGTCCTCGCAGTGCTTGTGAATCACAGCGATCTTGTGAGCCACCTCTTCAGGCGTGCCGCGAACGTTGGCGATGTCGCCATGGCGTGCCAGCGTGCGCAGCGTGCGACGCTCGCCGTTGCCGCCGATCATGATCTGGATGAATCCGCCCGTATGGTCCGGATGCACGCGCGGCGCAAACGGCGCATTGCCCAGCTTGTAGTAACTGCCGTCGTGCTGCACTGGACCGTTCGCATGGAACAGGGCGCGAATCAGTTCCGTCGCCTCCTCCAGCCGATCCGAGCGCTCCTTCAGCGCAGGGAAGTCCCAGCCGTAGGCCTCATGTTCGCGCTCATGCCAGGCCGCGCCCAGGCCGAGAATCGCTCGCCCGCCGCTGTTATGATCCAGCGTCGCCGTCATCTTGGCCAACAGGCCGGGGTTGCGATAGGTCACACCCGAGACCAGCGTGCCCAGCATCAGGTTCGAGGTCGCCTCGCCCAGCGCGGACAGCGTCATCCAGCCCTCGAGCGAGTCCTGCGACTCGTCCATGAACGCCAGCGGCGGGACGAAGTGGTCATAGGTCCAGGCCGAGTGCCAGCGCGTGGCGTCCATCGTCTGCGCCACATCGCGCATCAAGGAGAAGTCCGTCTGATTGCCGGGAATCTGCGCCCCGAAGGTCAATCGCATGGTCATGGTGTTCCGCCTTTGCAGTTGCAGGGGAGGGCGACCACTAGGGTCGCCCCTACAAGAACATGTAGTGGCGGGCCCGTTGCCGGCCCGCCCATTCTTGTAGGGGCAGGCCTTGTGCCTGCCCGCCCGCGGGTTAGGTACCTGCCACAGCCTAGTTCCCCCGATAGACCGGAGGCCGCTTCTCGGCGAAGGCCTGCGGACCTTCCTTGAAGTCCTCCGTCTTGCGGACGTGCGCCGAGAGCAGCTCCTCCATCCGGATGCCCTCGTCGATCGGCAGCGACAACCCGCGCACGGCCGCCTCCTTGATCGCCCGTTGCGTCAGCGGCGCTCCGGCCGTCAGCTTCTCCGCCCAGGCGCGGGCCGTCGGCATCACCTCACCGGCCGGCACGACACGGTTGACCAGGCCAATCTCGTACGCCCGCTGTGCGTCGATGTGTTGGCCCATGAGCAGTAGCTCCATCGCCGCCGACCATGGCAACTGACGAGTCAATCGCTGCGTCGCGCCGAGCGTCGGCACGATTCCGCGAATCACCTCGGGCAGCCCGAACTGCGCATGCTCCGCCGCGATCCGCAGATCGCAAACCGAGAGCAGCGTCAGCCCGGCAGCGAGACAGTACCCATTGACCGCCGCAATCATCGGCTTCCAGATCTGCATGCCGCCGTCAATCGTGTTGCGCAACGAGGGCTGAAACACCGGCCAGTTCACACCCTGCGCGCCGGGCCGCGTGGGAATCGTCTTCTTCAGATCGGCCCCCGCGCAGAAGGCGCGATCACCGGCCCCGGTCACAATGCCGACCCAGATCTCCGGGTTGTCGCGAATCTCAGCCCAGATATCGGCCAGCGCCGCAATCGTCTCCGGGTCGAGCGCATTCATCGCTTCGGGCCGGTTGAGCGTGACCGTGGCGATTCGCTCGGACAGTTCGAAGCTGACAGTGTCGGAGGTGAGGTCAGCCATAATGCGCGCAGGCTAACGGCAGGCGGTGGAGAGAGGCAGGGAGGCCAATATGAAGATCGTCAGCTGGAATATCGCCGGTCGTGCTGCGCCCTGGGATGTGGTCGTCGAGATGCTGGAGAGCGGGGAAGCTGACGTCGCGCTGCTGCAGGAGGCGCGGCCACCGCGGCAATCGATCGCTGACCTGCTTGTCGCTGATCCTGGTCCGTGGAACACGGCGGGAGTCGGAGTCAAGCGCGATTGGAAGGCGGCCGTGGTCGCGCTCAAGGATCGATCGGATATGAGCGTCAAGTGGATCGAGGCCAAGTCGATTCCCGATGCGGGATATCACGACTTCGCGGTCAGTCGACCGGGCACGATCGCCGCCGCTGTCGTGACCCCGGCCGATGGTGTCCCGCTGACAGTGGTCTCCATGTACGCGGCGGCTGAGGGTTGGACGGAAGAGTCGGGACGCCCGTCGCACAACGCCTGGGTTGGATCTGCGCATCGCCTAATCTCCGACCTCTCTCGGCTGGTCGGCAAACGGACGCGGCTGATCGCCGCCGGCGACCTCAATGCCTGGAGACGGCGCGATTCGATCTTCACCCGAATGGAGTCGTTGGACCTGCCTTGCGTCGGTCCTGACGCTCCAGAGGGCGGGCGGCAGGCTCGGCAGCCTCGGCACCCAGAGGACGTAGTGACCTTCTACCTCCCGGCCGAGCGAGTGCCGGCCAACGCATCGCAGCAACTGGACTACGTCTTCGCCACACGCAACATCGCGGAGCAAGTCACTGTGCGCGCGCGCAACGACCCAGACGAATGGGGCCCCTCCGACCACTGCCGAATCACCATCGAGCTACCATAGGTTGCGCCTGGCAACGCAAGGAAACACCGCATGAACATCGTCAGTTGGAACATGCAGAACAAGAAGGACAGCTGGCGATTCCTCGTTGACCGGCATCAGGACTACGACTTCGCCTTCGTCCAGGAGGCTTGCACGCCCACTCAGTTCGCCCGGCGGCAAGCCGCTGGTTGGGATATCCCCTACGAACGCTGGCAGGCGAGGCCGAAGCGCTACAAGCAGGAGGTGCTGCGGATCGCGGACGGTTGGACGTTCTCTCGCCTCGATCGCGACACAATCGGCAGCTACAGGCCAGGTGAATCGGAGATCCTCACTCCACGCTTTCGAGCCGCAGCGGTCGCCCGTCGAGCAGGGCAGCCCGATGTCTGTCTGCTCTGTGTCGTTTCCGGCCCCAGGCAATCAATACGGCTCGCAGATACTGTCAGGGCCGTACGCCGCACACTCGCGCGAGCAAGCTTCGACTCGCTGATGCCGATGATTGTCGCCGGCGATCTGACGACGAACCCCAAACGGACTCCCGCGACGTTCACGCACATGGCCGAGATCGGCATGCGCCATCTCGGGCCGGACTGCCCAAACTTCATCTCGAAACCGCAAGGTGAAACGCCGGATAGCGCTCACAAACGCCTGAATCACGTCTTCGTCAGCGCGGAGATTGCCGATCGTGTCACCGTGACCGCCCTGAATGACCCGCACGAGGAATCCGACGCCTTCTGGGGCCCTTCCGACCATTGCCGTATCTCGATTGAGGTCGGTCCTTAGCGGGCGAGATTCCCGCCTGCGCGGGAATGACGAGTTGTACAGGACGCGCCTGAACTCCCGTGAGGTGCGATAGCATTCCCTCTGACCTGACAGGAGACTCAGATGCCTTACGACAACGTCCTTTACGAGACGAACGGGCGCGTTGCGACCGTTACGTTGAACCGGCCCGAGAAGCTCAATGCGCTTTCCAACGAGCTGCGCGGTGAGATGTTCCACGCGCTCAAGGCGGCCGAGGCCGACTCGTCGATCGGCGTGATCATCATCAAGGGCGCAGGACGCGCCTTCTCCGCCGGATACGACCTACAGCCCTCTCCCGACCTCTCCAATCCGCACACGAACGAGTGGACCGGCCTGCCCGATACCGGTACGACGCATCCGCAGCACTATGACTGGTCGCGGCATGCGGTGATGGGCAACTTCATCATCTGGGAGCTGGCCAAGCCGGTGATCGGTCAGATTCACGGCTACTGCCTGGCCGGGGCGACCGAGCTGGCCTCGGCTTGCGACCTGCGGATCGTGGCTGAGGACTGCCAGGTCGGCTACCCGCCGGTCCGTGCGATGGGCACGATGGACGCGATGTGGGCGCCCTGGCATCTGCCGCAGGCCAAGGCTCGGGAATTCGCCTACCTGGGCGACCCGCACTCGGGCGCAGACATGTACCGCTGGGGCTGGGCCAACTACGCGCTGCCGGCCGACGATCTGGACGAGTTCACGATGGACTTCGCCCAGCGCATGGGCCACATCGACAACCATCTGCTGATGTACTCGAAGCGCTCCGTCAACCGCGCCTACGAGATCCAGGGCTACAAGACCGCCATGATCTCCGGCACCGATGTCGAGGCGATGTCCAAGCACCGTCCGGAGGCCGGCGAGTGGGGCGAGCGCGTCCGTCGAGATGGACTCAAGTCCGCCCTTGAGTGGCGCGACGGCCCCTTCCGCGACTTCCGTGGCGCGCGTACCAACGCGCCCCACGACCGCGAGCTCATGCGCGGCGCGTCGGCGCCGTCGAAGCCGAGCTGGGACTAAGGACGTAGGGCGCGCGAGGCGCAGAGCCTCTCTCCGCCAGGAGAGTTGAGCGTAGTCTCAAAGTGAAGTCGCCCCCGCGAAGGCGGGGGCGCCATGGTCAGATAGGCAGCGCAGGGCCCCGCCTGCGCGGGGCCGACCTGGGTTGGTGTACTCGTAACTCTCTTGAAGAGAGAGTTAGAGGCAGGGCAGGACCGACGCCAATGGCAGTGCTCTGGCTTCAATTCGTCGCCTCTGCCGTCTTGATCCTGTTCGCGGCCCACTTCCTGGCCAGCTCCGCCGACACCGTCGCCGAACGCACCGGCCTGGGCCGCTCGTTCATCGGCGTAGTGATGCTCGCCACAGCCACGTCGCTGCCCGAGCTGGCGACTGGCGTCAGCGCCATCGCCTGGCTCGACTCGCCCGACCTCGCGATTGGCGACGCCTTTGGCAGCAATCTCTTCAACCTGATGATCATCGGCTTGGCCGACATCTACTGGCAGAACGGCCCAGTGCTTAACGCCGTCTCGCGAACCTCCGTGATGGTCGGCGCGCTGGGCGCCGGTCTGATCGGCCTGGCCGCGCTGGCAATCTTCATCTACAGCGAGACCTACGTCACCGCCGACTGGTTCCTTAGTCCGCTCACGATTGTGCTGATTCTCGGCTTTGCCGCCGCCATGTACCTGATCTACCGCCACGATCAGCAGACGCAGGCTGCGCTGAAGGAAGACGAGTCCGACCCGATCGATGAGACGAGTTCCGCCGGGCAGTCGCTCTCCAGAGCGTTGATCGTCTATGCGCTTTCAGCGGCCGTAGTTGTCGCAGCGGCAGTGTGGCTAGCCAACACCGGCGAGTCGATCGCCGAGACGATGCACTGGGAGGAGAGCTTTGTCGGCACGCAGTTCCTTGCGATCAGCACGTCCCTGCCTGAGATCGGCACCTCGTTCGCCGCTCTGCGACTGAACGCGCCCGAACTGGCGATCACGAACGTGCTGGGCAGCAACGTCTTCAACATGGGCATCGTGCTCTTCTTCGACGATCTCGCCTTTACGGATGGAGCGGTCTGGTCGGCGGTGTCGACCGTGCACGTCCTCTCCGGCTTGATCGCGGTTCTGATGACGATGGTGGTCATCGTCGGCATCATGACTCGACCGAGACAGCGGATCAGAGGGCTGTGGACTCCTGAGGGCGCAACGCTGGTTGGCGCTTACGCGGGCGCCAGCGCGCTGTTGTACTTGTTGGCTTGATCAGGGCCTCGCCGCTCTTACTACCGTTCTCCGACCGGCCCTGCAATCGGCTCGCGCCGCCTTCGCGCCGCGAAGCGCCCCGACATCGTGAAGAAGTCCAACAGAGCGATCGCTATCGCCGTCATCGGCACAGCGACGAATGCGCCCATAATGCCCCATAACGCGCCGCCCGTGGCAACCGCCAGGATGACCAGCATCGGGTGCAGCGAGATCGAACGACCGAGGATGAACGGCGCCATCACATTGCCTTCGATCTGTTGAACCGCGAGCACCAGGCCGCCAACGACCAGCGCCGCGGTTACGCCTTCCGTCGCCAGCGCGATCAGGAATGCGGCCAGGCCGGCCAGAACCGCGCCAATCACCGGGATGAACGCGCCGAAAAACGTCAGGACCGCAAGTGGCAAAGCGAACGGGATGCCGATGATCACCAGACCGATCCCGATCAACGTCGCATCCATAAAGGCGACGATGGTCACGCCGCGGAAGTACTTGCCCAGCGTGTCGACCAGACCGCTGCTCAGCAGCAGAAAGTCGCGCCGATGCCGACGACCGAGCCGACGCGCGATCCCGCGCTGGATCGACTCCGCATCGTGAACCAACAGGAAGGTCAGCACCGCCAGCAGAATCACGCCGGCGAGCACCTCCGTGGCCAGGCGCACGCCCGAGAACACCCCTCCGGCGATCGTGTCGGCGTTGCCTCGGACACTGTCCAACACATCGTCGATCGCTTGATCGACCTCTTCATCAGACGCGCCGGCCCAGTTGCCCACCGAATGCACAACCTCGCTAAAGCCAGCCTCGATATCGACCTCCAGCTCCTCAAACTCGGAAGTCAGAGTGTTGATCGTGAAGTAACCGATCGCCCCTAGCGCCGCCAGCCCAGTGACTACGACGGTGATTGCCGCAATCGTGTTGGGCACGCCGCGACGCATCAGGATGTGCTTGGCCGGCAGCAAGGCCGAGGTGATAATCAGGGCCGCCAACAGCGGCAGAAAAATCAGCCGCAGACGATCAATCGCAAGCCCCAGCAGAATCAAGAAGCCCGCCACGACGATCGCGCGGAGGGCATACTCGGAGATTCTCTGGAGCCATTGTGGTGTGAGCGAAGTCATGGGAAACAGGCGGAAGTGCGTCGCCAAACTCCAGGGCGTGACGCGATCATAGGTCTGAATTGCTAGCTGAAGTCTGTGCTTGCTTGGCATAACCAACGCACACGCGCACAGGAATCGAGGGATACCTCGCGAAGCGGGGGTCGCTCTCCGAGAGAGCGCAGCGGACAAAGACCGACCCGCGCCTGGTCCGCACAGATCGCGCCCAGCGGCAACTCGAACACAGTCCCCAATCAGTCTCCGAGAGTGTCACAGATAGCGCTCACATCCTGCTTGTTGCTTGAAGGAGGCCGGAACCCGTGCGTAGCATTGAGTCAGCCTTCGGTTTGCGCAGAGCCGCTGTTCTCCTCTTGCGAGGCTGCGCCAAGTCCTAGAATTCGGTTCGGCATGCGACTGACGGTGCTGGGTTCGGGCGCGGCGTGTGCGGGGATGGGCGGCAACAGCTCCGGCTATCTCGTCGAGGATGCTGAGACTCGCATTCTGCTCGATTGCGGACATGGAGTCGCCAGCACGCTGGTTGCCAGGTTGTCGCCCGAAACGATAGATCACATCTTCATTTCGCACATGCACGCGGATCACTTTGTTGACCTGCTGCCCTTGCGCTTTGCGATCAGCAAGGATATGGCCGGACTGACCGAACGCCGAGGACATCTGCACCTCCCCCCGGCTGGCAAGCAGTCCCTGCAACGTCTGCTCGAAGCTGTCAGCTTTCCGCGTCACTTCTTCGACTCCGTCTGGCATGTTCGCGAGTACCAGCCGGGCGAAACCATCCAACTGGCGGAAGGCATCTGTGCTCGATTCGCAGGTGGCATTCACTACATCCCTGGTTGGGGCGTTCGGATCGATGGTGCCTCCAGTCTGACCTACACGGGCGACACCGCGCCCTCTGACGACATCCGCGACCTCGCCAGCGGCAGCGACCTGTTGCTGGCCGAGGCGACGCTGGATGAGCCCGAGAGCGGATCGGTGCGCGGTCATCTCACCGCGCACCAGGCAGCCGAACTGGCAGCTTCGGCCGGGGTCGGGTCGTTGATGCTCACGCACTTCTGGCACGACGCGGATCGCCAGGCGGCCGTCGAGGAAGCCCGGAGTTGGTTGGAAACCGATGTCCTCCTGGCCGAGGACGGCGCGGTCCTGGAGTTCTAGACAACATGCGCATGGCACTCGCCGCGACGCTGATCGCATTGGCGGTCGGCATTGTCGGCTGCTCCGACTCCGCAATGCCGCAGCAATTGCGCGCGCCACAGCAAGCCGTTCAGTCCTCTCAACCTGCTCAAACCGCTCAGGCTGAGCAACGGGCGACCTCGCAAGCCGATGCGCAGGAATCGAAGGCAGTCCAAGCACAGCCTGAACAACCAGACCCGCCCGAACAGCCAACACGACCTGCTCAATCGCAACAACAGGACGAGGAAGTCGCGCAGACCCGGCAAGCGCAGCGCCGCGCCGACTTGGCCGTAGACCAGCCGCACTCTCAGGAAGCGGCGCTGGATACGGTTCCCGATGGAACCCGCATCGTCAGCCTGTTCGGCGATGTCACTGAAATCCTCTACGCGCTCGGCGTCGAGGACTACATCGTCGGCGTCGATGTCTCTTCGGTATTCCCCGAGGCAGCGCAGGATCTGCCGGATGTCGGCTTTGCCGGCGCGCTCAACGCCGAGGGCATCCTGGCGCTCAATCCCAGCATTGTGATCGGCGGCAGTACTGTCGCCCCCGGTCCGCCCGGGGTCATCGACCAACTGGAGCAGGCTGGCATTGAAGTCCTGGTGTTGCCGGAGCTAATCGGCCTCGACGCCCCGGCCATCAAGATCCGCGCAATCGGAGCAGCGTTGGAGATTCCCCGGACAGCCGAGGCGCTCGCTCAACGCGTCGAAGCCGAAATCGAGGCCGCCAGACCCAAGTCCGCTGCCGCCGATACCGAACCGCTCAGCGTGCTCTTCGTCTACCTCCGCCGAGGAGGCATCCAGCTAGTGTCCGGCGCCGGTCGGGAAGCGGAGACGATCATCACCGCCGCAGGCGGCATCGACGCCGGCGCTGCAGCCGGGATAGGGGGTTGGGAGTCGCTCAGCCCCGAGGCGCTGCTGGCGATCGATCCAGACGTCTACCTCGTCATGGAACTTGGCTACGACGCCGTTGGCGGATTGGAGGGACTGCTCGAGATTCCCGGCATGGCCCAGACTGAGGCCGGTCGGCATCAACGCGTGATCGTGATGGAGGACATCCTGCTGCTTGGCTTCGGTCCGCGAATGGCGGCGTCTATCGTGCAGTTGCGAGACTTCCTGGCAGGTGTCCAGGCGTCCTTGCAGGATTCGAGCGAGTCGGCTCAGTAGTTCGATGGCAACCCGACCGCTGGCGCAACTCCGCGATCGGCGACCTCTGGGGGTCGACCCGGTCGCCGCGTTACCGCGAGTCCGCGGGCCCCTCTCCTGGGGATTCCTGGTCGCGTTGCTGCTTGGTTTCATCCTCCTCAATCTCGCGCTTGGCGCGTTCGAAGTCGGCGTTGATCGAATCATTGCAATCCTGCTCGGCAAACTCGGCATCGACATCGGCGTGCAGTACACCGCCGCCGAAGAGGCCGTCGTCTGGGTAATCCGCTTTCCCCGCCTCATCCTCGCCGCATTGGTCGGGGCCGGGCTCGGAGTCTCCGGAGCGGCGCTGCAAGGCATTTTCCGCAACCCGCTTGCCGATCCAAGCCTGATCGGCGTGTCCAGCGGCGCTGCGTTCGCGGTCGCGCTGGCCGTCCTGCTTGGTCTCACGTCGACGGCCGTCTTCATCCAGCCCTTGGTCGCGTTTGTCGGCGGACTGATCTTCACGCTCGGCATCTATGCCTTCTCCCGCTCCGCAGGGCGCGTGCAAATGGCGACGATGCTGCTCGTTGGTATCGCCGTCAACGCGCTCCTCGCCTCCGCCATCTCGTTCATCCTCTCGCTCTCCGACGACGGCGCGCTGCGTGACATCGTCTACTGGATCCTTGGTTCGCTCGGCGGCTCGGTCTGGGAGTACGCAGTCAGCGCCGGTCCACTGATCCTGATCGCTATCGCGATCCTGATGCGCCAATCGGGAGCGCTCAATCTGCTCACTCTGGGCGACGCCGAGGCGCGGCACCTTGGACTGCGCGTGGAACGATCACAGTTCATCATCGTCACATCCGCCGCACTTGCGACCGGCGCCGGCGTCGCCGTGGCCGGAGTGGTCGGGTTCGTCGGACTGGTCGCGCCGCACCTGGTTCGGCTGGTCGTCGGTCCCGACCATCGTCGGCTGATACCCGGCAGTGCGCTCTCCGGGGCGATTCTCGTGCTTGGCGCCGACCTCGGCGCCCGCACCATCGTCTCACCGGCTGAGTTGCCGCTGGGCGTTGTCACCGCCGTGATCGGCGGCCCTGTGTTCCTCTACCTCATCCACCGAGCGCGACGTAGCCTGGCGTCGGCTGGTTGGTAGTGCCTGAGACCGGCGGCGGAGTAAGCTGAGCGCGTGACGACTGTGCAACCCGCAATCCGCGGCGACGAGCTCATTGTGCGCGTCGAGGACAAGACGCTGCTTGACGGCGTCAGCCTCAGCGTGCGCGGCGGTGAACTGGTCGGTGTGGTTGGACCCAATGGCGCCGGCAAGACGACCCTGCTCAAAGCGCTCTCGGGCGACCTGCCGCTCGATGGCGGCGAGATCTTTATCGACGATCGCCCGATCTCCGAGTTCACCTCGCGAGAATTGGCGCGCCGCCGCGCCGTGATGCCGCAGAGTTCCTACCTACCCTTCCTCTTCACCGCACGAGAAGTCGTCAAAATGGGTCGCGCGCCGTGGGAAGGAGAGCGTGGAGAGCGTGAGCACGGCGCGAAGCTGACCGACTACGCGATGAGTCTGACCGACACCCGCAACTACGCGATCCGCGAGTACCCCACGCTGTCGGGCGGTGAACAATCACGCGTCACCCTGGCGCGGGTGCTAGCCCAGGAGACGCCAATCCTGCTCATCGACGAGCCGACCGCGCATCTGGATCTGCGCCATCAGCATCTCGTACTGCAGTTGGCCCAGGAGCTTGCTTCCGAAGGCGCAGCAGTCGTGGCCGTGCTGCACGATCTCAACCTGGCCGCCACATATGCCGATACCGCGCTCGTCCTGCACCGCGGCAGGACGGTCGCCCATGGCCCGGTCGAACAGGCGCTGGATCCGGAGTTGCTCGCGCCCGTGTTCGGGATGCAGTTCGTGCTCCAATCCCACCCCAACCTGGAGCGACCGATGTTGGTGCCTCTGCCGGCCTCGGTTTCCCGCGAAAGAGCCTGACAGGGTCGATGACCCGGCTCGTATCCCAGCCAACAGCAATACTGATGGATTCTCCGATTTTCTGCATATTTGCGCGGCGTTGGCGATAAACTCAGAAGCACCAGCCTCGACTCGATGCGCCCTCTGAGGTCGCCGGGTTCGGGCTTCACAGGCAGGAGGCCCTCATGCGGCCACGCGAAACTCGAACCATGCTGCTCGAACGCGTCGTGGAGTTGGGCGGCGCCACTGTCGTACAGCTTGCCCGGGAGTTGGAAGTTTCCGACGCCACGGTGCGCCGCCACCTCGATCGACTCGAGGCGGAGGGGTTCCTCCAGGTTGAGGCCCTGCGCCGCGGACCCGGACGTCCTTCCTACCTCTATCGGGCCACCGACGACGGCGTCCGCGCCGTACGCAATCGCACCTCGGAGCTCGCCGAGCGGTTGCTGACCGAGATGGAGCGGCTCCAGGTCGAGCGCTCAACCATCTCCGAAGCGCTTGCCGACCAGGTGGCAAACGCGCATCGCAGTGAAGTCCCGGTTGGTACGCTCGAACAGCGAGTCGACGCCGTCGTCGACGCATTGCGACCCGAGGGCATCCTCGACCATTGGCAACGCACCGAGCGAGAGTTGAAGCTGGTCAACAACGCGTGCCCGTACATCAGCGCTGCGACGACCAGTTCCTGCGTTTGCGACGCCGACCGGCTGACCATCGAGAAACTGCTCGGCGTGGAAGTCGAACAGACCGAACGCCTGGCCAAGGGCGACGACGGCTGCGTGTACATCGTCCCACTGGAGCCGAGTTCGCTTGACGCACAGTTCAAACAGGCCGTCTAACGGCGGTCCCCTGGCGTTCGGCGAAACCCGGCGCACGGGCAACAGAAAGCACACAGAAAGCGCTTCGTGAATGACCCCGTCACTCTTTGAGATCGACGCCCTGCAAGTGGCCGTGGCCGACAAGCAGATCGTGAACGGCCTGTCGCTGACGCTGCGCCCGGGTGAAGTGCACGCGATTATGGGCCCGAACGGATCCGGCAAGAGCACGCTCGCCAACTCGCTGATGGGCCACCCGCGCTACGAGATCAACGGCGGCGACATCCGCCTCGAAGGCGAGAGCATCATCGAACTCTCACCGGACGAGCGCGCCCGGCTCGGCCTGTTTCTCGCCTTCCAGTATCCGACCGACATTCCCGGCGTCTCGATGATCAACTTCCTGCGCCGGGCCATGAGCGCGCGACGCGGAGATGAGATTCCCGTGCGCGAGTTCCGCCAGGTCCTCAACGAAGTGCTGGGCCGGCTGCAAATGGACGAACAGTTCGTCCGCCGCTACGTCAACGACGGCTTCTCCGGCGGCGAGAAGAAGCGTGCCGAGATCCTCCAGCTCGGACTGCTGGAGCCCAAGGTCGCGGTCATGGACGAGACCGACTCCGGTCTGGACATTGATGCGCTGCGGATCGTTAGCGAGGGCATCAACACGTTCCATTCCGACGACAACGCAATTCTCCTGATTACCCACTATCAGCGCATCCTGCGCTATGTACAGCCCGACCACGTGCACGTCCTGATCGATGGACAGATTGTGGAATCGGGCGACGCCAGCCTGGCCGAGCGCCTCGAGCGTGACGGCTACGAACCGTTCATGGAACGAACCAAAGAAGGGGTGTTGAGCTCATGACCACACCTGCAACCACAGCGCCGGTTTCGCCGAGCGCCGACTACGAATTCGGCTTCCACGACGATGTCGAGGCGCTGGTCAAGCTGCCCAAGGGCCTGTCGCGTGAGGTCGTCAACACGATTTCCGACATCAAGGACGAGCCCGAGTGGATGCGGAAGCTGCGACTCAAGGCGCTCGATCACTTCAACGCCCGGCCAATGCCCGAGTGGGGCGGCGACCTGAGCGATATCGACTTTAACGACATCCATTACTACGTCCGCGCCACCGACCGCGACGAGTCCTCGTGGGAAGATGTCCCCGACTACATCAAGGACACCTACGACAAGCTGGGCATTCCCGAGGCTGAGAAGCAGGGCCTGCTGGCCGGCGTCGGGGCGCAGTACGACTCCGAGGTCGTCTACCACAACATCCGCGAGGACCTCGAAGAGAAGGGCGTGCTCTTCCTCGGCACGGACCAGGCGCTGCGCGAGTACCCCGACCTCGTCCAGGAGTACTTCACCACGGTGATCCCGCCCAACGACAACAAGTTCGCCGCGCTCAACACCGCGGTCTGGTCGGGTGGATCATTCATCTACGTGCCGCCCGGCGTCACCGTCGACATCCCGCTGCAGGCCTACTTCCGGATTAACTCCGAGGACATGGGCCAGTTCGAGCGCACCCTGATCATCGCCGACGAAGGCGCGCAGGTGCACTATGTCGAAGGCTGTACTGCTCCGATTTACTCCTCCGACTCGCTGCATTCGGCCGTGGTCGAGATTGTCTGCAAGGCCGGCTCCAACGTCCGCTACACGACGATTCAGAACTGGTCGAACAACGTCTACAACCTCGTCACCAAGCGCGCGACCGCTTACCAGGACGCGGTCATGACCTGGGTCGACGGAAACCTCGGCTCGAAGTTGACGATGAAGTACCCGGCTGTCTATCTGATGGAGCCGGGGGCGCACGGAGAGGTGCTCTCGATCGCTTCGGCGGGCCAGGGCCAGCAGTTGGACGCCGGCGCCAAGATCGTGCATGCCGCGCCGAACACCACATCCGTGATCACGTCGAAATCGCTCTCGATGGACGGCGGCCGTTCGAGCTACCGCGGTCTGCTCAAGGTCTACGACGGCGCCGACGGCTGCCGCTCCAACGTGCGCTGCGACGCGTTGATGCTCGACGAGCACTCACGCTCGGACACCTACCCGGTCATGGAGATCGATGAGAAGCGCGTCGACATCGGTCACGAAGCGACCGTCTCCAAGGTCGGCGACGAGCAGCTCTTCTACCTGATGGCCCGCGGGCTGTCGGAGGCGGAAGCGACCAAGATGATCGTCAACGGCTTCGTCGAACCGATCATCAAGTCGCTGCCGCTCGAGTACGCCGTCGAGATGAACCGCCTGATCGAGCTGCAGATGGACGGCGCGATCGGATAGCCGATTGGCGTCTCTGTTTCAACGAAAGACCCTCGATGACTACAGCAACGCTGGAAGCGCCATCGGAGCAGGAGATCAAGCCGGACGACCTGCGCGCCCAGGTCGAAGCGCTGAGCCGCAGCAAGGGCGAGCCCGGCTGGCTGCTCGCATTCCGCCTGGCCAGCCTCGAGCAGGCGTTTGGCATGGAGTGGTGGACGGGCCAGGAGGAGTCCTGGCGCAGAACCCCGCGCGAGCGGCTGCCGAGACGCGCCCGAGTCGCCGACTTCCGCGACTTGGCGCTCAGCGCCAACGGCCGGATGACCAGGGTTCCCCAGCACGTCTTCGCGCCGCACGCGCACGCGGGTCTGATTCACAAGTACCACGGCAGCATCGTCGCCAGCGACATCGCCGAACAGGCCGAGGCCAGCGGAGTGATCATCCGGCCGCTCTCCGAGGCCGCCGTCGAGCATCCCGAGCTGGTACAGCAGTGGCTCGGCGCAGTTGGCCAGCCGCTCGACCGCTACGACGCATTCGGCCGTGCCATCTGGACGCAGGGCGCATTCATCTACGCGCCGCGCGGGGTCGTGGTCGACGAATCGCTCTTCTACCTCGTCACCCAGGACACGGCAGCCGGCGATCACTGGCACTACACACTGGTCGTGGCGGATCGCGAGTCCCAGATCTCCCTGATCGACGGTGGCGACGCCGACGACCGCCGGGTTGAGCTTGAAGAGCCGCCATTGATTCACAACTCCGTGGAGCTGGTCGCCGAGGACGGCGCGCAGCTCCAGTACGCGTCGGTCCAACGCTGGCATCGGCAGACCGCTGCGCTCTCCACGACCCGAGGCCGGGTCGGCCGCGACGCCTCGATTCGCGTCACCACCGCCGCCTTCGGCGCAAACCTCGACAAGCAGCGGATCGACATGGACATGTCGAAGAACGGCGGATTCGCCGAGATTCGCGGTCTGTTTGTCGGCGATGGCAAACAACACATCGAACACGTCACCCGGCAGCATCACAAGGGCGTCGGCGCGACCAGCGACCTGCTGATCCGTGGCGTCCTCACCGACGAGTCGCAGGCCGTGCAGTACGGTCTGATCCGGATCGAGCCGGAAGGCCAGAAAACCAGCGCGCACCAAACGATGCGCAACCTGCTGCTCGACGACGGCGCGGGCGCCGATCCCATCCCGATGCTCGAAATCGAGGCCGACGACGTCAAGTGTTCCCACGCCGCTGCCGTCGGACCCGTCGACCCGGATCAGCTCTTCTACCTCCAGGCGCGCGGGATCCCCCCCAAGGTCGCCGAGCGCATGGTCGTACGCGGCTTCCTCGCCGAGATTGCCGACGGAGTGCCCGACGAACACATGCGAGACGTGATCGACGAACTCGTCGAAATCCAGCTCCAACCCGCGAGGTCATCCTCATGACCGTCGAACAGGTCGGCAGTGTCGAAGAGATCGAACCGGGCACGGCGCGAGTCGTCGAAGTGGCCGGACAGAGCATCGCGCTCTGTCGGGTTGAGAACGGCGACCTCTACGCCATCGAGAACCGCTGCACCCACGACGACGGCCCGCTCGGCGAGGGCGAACTCGAAGGCGACCGCATCGAGTGTCCGCGCCACGGCGCGCTCTTCGACGTCACCACCGGCCGCGCCGTCACCCTGCCGGCGATCGGCAAGGTACGCTGCTTCGCCGTCTCCGTGGCCGACGGTCAGGTCCAGATCGAAGTTGAATGACATGACCACCGCTACACCTCTGGACGTCGCCGCGATCCGGGAACAGTTCCCGATCCTCTCGCGCGAGGTTCACGGGCAGCCGCTGGTCTACCTCGACAACGCCGCCACGACGCAGAAGCCGCAATCAGTGATCGATGCGCTGAGCGCCTACTACTCGACGATGAACGCCAACATCCACCGCGGCTTGCACACGCTTGCCGAAGAGGCGACGTCGGCCTATGAGGACGTGCGTCGGCAGGTCGCCGACTTCATCGGCGCATCGAGCCACCGAGAAGTGGTCTTCACCCGCAACACGACAGAGTCGCTCAACCTGCTCGCCTACACGCTCGGCGCGCGCCTGCGCCCGGGCGACGAGATCGTGCTCTCGGCGGCGGAGCATCATTCCAACCTCGTGCCCTGGCAGCTCGCCACGCAGCGCATCGGCGCCGTCCTGCGTTTCATCGAGCTCAACGACGACCAGCAGATCGACGTCGATACCGCCCGCGCCGCGATCAATGCCAACACGCGGATCGTCTCGATCGTGCACATGTCCAACGTCCTCGGCAGCATCGCGCCGGTTTCCGAGATCGCCGAGATGGCCCGCGCCGTCGGCGCGATGATGATCGTCGACGCCGCCCAGAGCGCTCCGCACATTCCCGTCAACGTCAACGATCTCGGCGCCGACTACGTCGCCTTCTCCGCGCACAAAATGCTTGGGCCGACCGGCGTCGGCGTGCTCTGGGGACGCCAGGAACTGCTCGCCGACCTCGACCCCTTCCTCGGCGGCGGCGAGATGATCAGCGTCGTCACCCGCGAGGAGTCGTCCTGGGCTGCACTGCCGCACAAGTTCGAGGCCGGCACGCCCAACATCGCCGACGTAATCGCCTTCGGCGCCGCGCTCGACTTCCTCGACGAGATAGGTATGGACGCCGTCGCTGCCCACGACGCCGAACTCACGCACTACGCCGTCGAGCAGTTGTCGCGACTCGAGGGCCTCGACATCTACGGTCCCTCCGATCCCGCCGATCGCGCGGCCGTGATCGCCTTCAACTACCGCGACATCCACTCGCACGACATCGCCACGATTCTCGACCGCAGCGGCATCGCCGTGCGCGCCGGACACCACTGCGCCCAGCCGCTGATGCGCACGCTCGGTGTGCCCGCGACGGCTCGCGCCTCCTTCTACCTCTACAACGAACGCTCTGAGGTCGACGCGCTGGTCGACGGCCTGCTCGAGGCCGGCGAGCGCTTCGGTTTCGCACGCTAGCCATTCTGGAGAGAGTTTGACCGTGGCCGCCAATCGCGAAGCCCAGAATCCGGTTGACCTCGATGACCTCTACCGAGACGTGATCCTCGATCACTACCGCAGCCCTCGCAATCGCGGCCAGCGCGACGACGCGACCGTCTCCGCCGAGGGCTTCAATCCCTCTTGCGGCGACGAAATCCAGCTCTCCGTGGCGATCGTCAGCGGCACGCTCAACGGCCTCGGATTCGGAGGCAGCGGCTGCTCAATCTCGCAAAGTTCGGCCTCGATGATGACAGAGGCGATGACCGGACGCAGCGTCGACTCCGCCCGCGAGATGTCGAAGCACGTCCAGCAAATGCTGACCGACGATTCGTTCGACCTCGATACCGTTGACCTCGGCGACCTCGAAGCGCTCTCCGGCGTGGCCAGGTTCCCCGTGCGGATCAAGTGCGGCCTGCTCGCCTGGAAGGTGCTCGACCAGGCGCTCGCCAACGCCACCGGCGAATCCGTCACCGACGACAGCGACATTCCCACCCGCGTGACCAGCAGCTAGGCAGACCAGGCAGACAGGAGCCAATCATGGCCTCAGAGCAAGAAGTCCTTGAAGCGCTCAAGACCGTCTTCGACCCGGAGATCGGCATCAACATCGTTGACCTCGGACTTGTCTACGCCGTCGAAACGCCGACCGAGGACAGCGTCAAGGTCGAGTTCACTCTCACCTCGCCCGCCTGTCCCGTCGGTCCGATGATCAAGGCGCAGATCGAGCAGGCCGCCTCGACCGTCGAGGGCGTCGATCACGTCGAGTCCGAGATTGTCTTCTCCCCGCCCTGGGACCCGCGCGAGATGTGCTCCGACGAGGCCAAGTTCGAACTCGGCATCTTCTAGTCAATAGTTCCAGTCCCCGCTTCACGCGGAGACCCGCTCGGCTCGGCACCGGCTCCGTTGGCTGAGACTGCCCGCACGCCGTTGGCAGGCTGATGCTGCGGCTCCGGCCGAGCCACGAGCATGGACAGCAGCGGACGCATCATGCGCACCGGCGGACTCGGGAAGCGCGGATTAGGGATTAGGTGTGCCAGCGTGAAGAACACCATCGACAGGCCAAGACATCCCACGTTGACCAACAGCAGCAGTCGATACTCGCCGGTCAGTTCGTAGATTGCCCCGCCGACTGTCGGCACCAGGAACTGTCCAATCGTCTCGATCATGAACAACGTGCCCATGATCGCGCCGAAGTGCGCCAGACCGAACGTCTTGGGTAGGATCAGCGGCTCCAGGACCGGACCTCCGGCCGAGCCGATCATCCAACAGCAGAGGAACAGCACCACGGCGAGCATCAGGTTGTCGCCATGCAGGAACAACAGCAGCAGCATCCCTACCGACATAATCGCAGCCAGTCCCACCGACGCCAGTTCAATCGAGGGAATCCGCTCTGCTAACAAGCCGAACGTGGGTCGGGAAATCAGCCCTCCGAACGCTTGCAACGCGAGGATCAGCGAAATCGTCTCGCGGCTGATCCCCATCGATTCGTAGACCGGCGTGCCGTTGAACATCCAGCCAAACATCGCGAAGAAGAACGTCGCAAAGGCCAGCGCGATCACCCAGAAGTTCCAGGTTCGGATCGCCTGCTTCACAGTGAGCCCAGTGAATGTTCTCGGTCCGCTGACGCCTGCTCCTGGATGCGGGCGCTCGCCATCAACCTCCAGTCCCTTCTCGTGCGGGTGATCGCGAACCATGAACAGGCCGATCGGCAAGAACACGACCGCCAGGATTGCCGCCGCAAACAGGAACGAGGCGTCCCAGCCCACGTTGTCGATGATCTGCTGCATCAGCGGCATCAGGAACCCACCCAGCGAGAAGCCCATCGCCATTATCCCGACGGCCCGGCCACGCTTGCGGTCGAACCAGCGCGAGATCAGCACCTGGAAGGGGATGTAGAACATGAACCCGCGGAAGAACGAGTTGATCGCGAAGTAGAGATACCACTCGAGAATCGACGATGTGGTCGCCAACAGGACGTAGGACGCGCAAGTAAAGACCGTGCCCAGGATGATCGAACGTCGTGGGCCGTAGCGGTCCACGACTTTCCCGGCCAGAGGAGAGGCGATGCCGCTGACAAGCAGTGAGACGGAGATGCCCGTCTGCAACAGTGTCCGCGACCAGCCGAACTCTTCCTCGAGCGGCGTGACATAGTAGCCCAGCACCCAGAATGAGACGCCCGATGCGATCGCCATGCCAATCACAGCGGCAACCAGCAGATACCAGCCGTAGTAGGCGTTGCGCAGTTTGGTGATCACAGGGGTCTCAGACGGCCCATCGCCGCGCCATCAGCGTGCGGCCCTTGTTGGTCGCGCCCGCGCTATGGGCGAACAACCGCAGGGTATCGCCGATCCTCTGGAAACCGATTGGTCGGGCTGTGCAGGACACTACATGCCCGGCAGCGCGACTGACGCGGCCGCCTCGATCGTCTGTCCCTCGACCGCCGCCACCGCCGTGATCGGGTTCGACGAGCGCAACTGGATCCAGGGATTCGAGCGCGAGCCGCCGCTGTAGTTCAGCGAGCTGCCGCGAGCCAGCCAGGCCAGCCGCACGTCGTGCTCGCAGGGGACCTCGGAGGCCGCGCCGCGACCGTCTTCCGGCTGCACGACCAGTAGCGGGTCCCAGCGCAGGATCGTCGCCGCCGCGGCTTCGCCGATCGGCGAGTGCAGATCGACAGTCAGACCGTCGCCGGCGTCAATCGTCGAGTGAATCGCATCGTCCGAGCGCTCGAATCCAATCTCGGCCACGCTCGGCAGGTACTTCCAGTAGGCCGCGATGGCATCCCGCGCCGCCTCGCTGTTGACGACTGATGCGACCACATAGTTGGCCGGAATCATCCCCACGCGGCAGCCGACCATCAGCACCGCCTCGCGGTACGGACCGACTGGGCTGTCGGCGCGGTCAGTCACCAGGATGCGCCCGTAGGTCGGCGCGGAGCGGGTGACTGCGTCGGGCAGATTGCGTCGCGCATTCGGCACCGGCACTTCGAATGTGATCTGGTGGAAGATCGCTTCGCCAATCTCCCATGGCGGCTCCGAGGCGTCGGTCTCCGCGCTCACGACGGGCAGGTTGGCGCTCTCGATCAGACCGGCTTCTGGCATGTTGCTTCCTTCCCGCTTTCCCCTCTCCCCCTCGCAGGGGGAGATGCTGCAAGCAGAGGGGGTCCCATTCTTCGAGGATGCCAACGTGAGCTTTCGGAATCTGCCACTAATCCTCGATCAATCGCACGCTACGTCGATGCTGCCGCCGGCGCCTGGCAGAAGCCCATGCCCCAGGCTCCCGCGCCCAGCATCCCGCCGACCGTTGGACCTAGCTCGGTGATGTGAAGCTCGTCGGCGTTCAAGCGCGCCGACGCCTTCTCCGCCAATCGAGACGCCGACTCCTGCGCTAGGGCGTGGGTGATCACCAGGATCGAGGGTGCGTTGCCAAGAATCTCCGCCGCTCGACTGAGCAACATGTCTTCGGCTTCTTGGGCGTCGTCGGCCAGGTCGACCGCTTTGATCCGGTCGCGGGCGCGGAACACGGGTACGCCAAAGTCCAGCGCACCCAGCCCGCTCGACGAGGTGACGAGCGGCAGCTCGCCCGCCCGATCCAGGCCGTCAACGTCCGGGGTGATCATGAAGATGTCGGCGCTTGAGGTCACGTCGTCCAAAGCCTGTTCGACCGCCTCCATGTCGGCTCCGCTCTGGGCGACGCGCGCGACCGCCAGCGCAATCGCCGCTTGACCCGCCGTCGAGCGCGGCGTCTGGTGGACGCGGACGGTCAAATCCTCAAAATGTGTCATCCTCCGCGCCGCGTACTCGGCAAAGTCGAACGAGGGACTGTTCGAACCGAACGCCTGGCACAGGCAGACGACGCCATCCTCGTGACCCTCAGCCGCCGCCTTGTAGACGGCTTCCCAGCTATCGGAGTTGACACCGTTGATGATCAGCGTCTCGCCGCCGGCCAGCGCTGCGTAGAACTCCGCGTGCGTCTGCTCTCCCTGCTTGTAGATGCTTGAGCCGAGACTGTACCCCACTGCGGCGGCGCGCAGGTCTCGCTGCTCCAGCAGCTCCACCGGCAGGTCGACAGAGGAATCACACACAATGGCGACCGACATCCTGTCTCTCGCCTTCCTTCGTTCGTTTGACCCGGATTCTCGTAAGGCCAACGACACGCGGACAGAATGCTAGCATTTTCGCACGCCGCCGATTCGAATCGGACGGCGGATGTTCAGGTTGGGAGCAGCCCGAGATCGCAACCTGTAGGACTGCGAGACTGGTATGAAATTCGGCATCTTCTACGAACACTCCGTCCAGCGACCCTGGACCGAGATCTCCGAGTGGCGCGCCTACCACCAGGCGCTCGAGCAGATCTGCCTGGCAGACGAGCTGGGCTTCGACCAGGTCTGGGAGGTCGAGCACCACTTCCTCGAGGAGTACAGCCACTCCTCCGCGCCCGAGGTCTTTCTCTCGGCCGCCGCGGCGATGACTGAGAACATCCACATCGGCCAGGGCATCGCGCTCTGCCTGCCCCAGGTCAATCACCCCGCTCGCGTCGCCGAGCGCGCCGCCGCGCTCGACATCATCTCCAACGGACGTCTCGAGTTCGGCACCGGTCGCGCCGCCACCTGGACCGAGCTGGGCGGTTTCCAGGTCGAGCCCGACGACACCAAGGACATGTGGGACGAGGTGATTCGCGCAATTCCCCACATGTGGACCAACGAGGTCGCCGGCTGGCAGGGCAAGTACTTCTCGATGCCCGAGCGCGCCGTGCTGCCAAAGCCGGTTCAGCAGCCGCATCCGCCCATGTGGGTCGCCGTCTCCAGCCCCGAGACCGCGATCCAGGCCGCCGAGCGCGGCATGGGCCTGCTTGGCGTCTCGATCGGCACGCCCGACCAGTACGAGCAACGAATCGCCGACTACCGCCGCGTGATCCGCAACGCCGACCCGGTCGGCAAGTTCGTCAACAACCAGGTCAACGGCGTCGGCTGGATGTACTGCGGCGACACGGACGAGGAAGCGATGGCGCTCGGCGGAGCCGGTGCAGCCGCCTTCATGAACGCCGCCGCGCATCTCGTTGGTGTGGGCAGCATCTATCCCTCGCCCGCCTACAGTTCCCAGGCCAGCGCCATCCAGCTTCGCAACCGACCCGGCGACGTGATCAACCCGCTGCAGCAGGGCACGCCGATCGGCAATCCCGAGACCGTGATCAACGCGCTGCGCCAGTGGGAGGCGATCGGCGTTGACCGCATGGTCTTCCTGATCAACTTCGACCAGGTGGTCCCCCACGAGAAGATCCTTGAATCGCTGCGCCGCTTCGCCGCCGAGGTGATGCCGGCCTTCGAGGAGCCCGAGAAGGCCCCGCTGACCCGCCTGCCCGACTTCGAAGCAGTCGAAGAGGTCGGCCTGCTCGCCGCCGCCGGCGGCGACTAACCGCCGTCCGTTCCGCTCCCCCTTGCAGGGGGAGCTGCCGCAGGCTGAGGGGGTCCCGCCCGGCAACCTCCTGAGGCAACACCAGTGAGCGTTGTGACACTAGCCAGACAAAGGAGCGAACCATGGAACGCAGGAACTATTGGCAGCGGATGCGTCGATCGAGAATGAGCCGCCGTGCGCTGCTGCGGGCCTCGGGTCGCGCCGGCGTCGGCGCGGCGGGACTCGCCCTGGTCGGCTGCGGCGACGATGACGACGACGCCCAGCAGCAGGCGGCGGCGCAGGTCCAGCAGCAGGATCAGCCCCAACAACAGCAGGCGCAGCAACAGGCCATGCAGCAGCAACAGCAGCAGGCCATGCAGCAAGAGCAGGCCGAGCAGCAGGCGGAACAACAAGCCCAGCAGCAGATGCAACAGCAGGCCGAGCCGCAGGATCAGGCCGAACAGGGGCAGCAAACAGTCGCGGTCGGCAATCGTCAGTACGGCGGCAACTACTCGGCGTACACGCTGCCGAACTGGGACGGCTTCGATCCGCACCGGACCAACCTGGCGCATCCATTCCAGGTGTTCAACGACTCCATGGGTCGCCTGGTTGAGATCTACGACAACGCGGGCCCCGTCTACGGCCCGTATCTCTCGTCATTGCCGGAAGTACCCGACGATGAGACGTACATCTTCCGGATGGATCAGGGCGCGCGTTTCTGGGACCGCTACCCGACCGAGGGTGGTCGGATGTTCACCGCCCATGACGCCCAGGCGAACATCCAGAGGCAGATCGATGCTCTCGACGCGGACGGCGTTCCCGATGTCAGATTCCCGCGACAGACTACCTACGCCACCACCGCATCCATGGATGTCCCGGACGACATGACGCTGATCTGCAGGACAGCCGGCCCGGACGCGACTTACCTCGAAGCGGTCCACATGCAATGGTCCTTCATGACCTCCATTGAAGCGATGCAGCTCTGGGAACGCACCTGGATCGACGAACAGACAAACGTCGAGTTGGTCTCTGGCTGCGGTCCGTTCATACCGACGGTGTTCGAGCCTGAAACGCGATTGCATCTCGAGCGCAATCCCGACTTCTGGATGTCGCTCGATGGCCAGCAACTTCCCTTCCTCGACTCGTTTACCTGGGTGATATTGAGCGATCAGACCGCCGCCGAGACCGCCTATCGAAACGGCGATCTTGACACCATCAGTCTGAACGCAGTGGCGGTCGAAGGTGTCGAAGCTGACTTCCCCGACCACGTCCGCTACGACCGTGGCGTGGTGCTTCCGCTCATGATGCGGTTCAACTACAACCAGGACTGGGCCGACAACCCCTGGCTCGATCGTCGAGTGCCGTATGCCTTCCATGTCGCTATGGATCGCGACGCGATTATCGATGCGGTCTACCTGGGTAGGGGCAACCCGTCCACCATTCAGCACCTCAACTGGTACCACGGCTGGGCGATCGACCAGGAAACGACTCGAACGCTGCCCGGGTACCGACCGAACAAGGATGATGACATTCAGATGGCCCGCGAACTTCTCGATGCTGCCGGCGTCGAAGAAGGGACCGAGTACACGATGATCGTCGCCGACATCTTCGAGGGCGCGTACCCAGGTTCTTCCGAGCTGTATCGAAACATGTACGAGAACTCGCTCGGCGTCAAGATCAACATCCAACTCGATCCGTATGACTCCATCTTCGCCCAGCTCGCGACTGGCAACTTCCCCGGACAGATGCCGATCTGGGTGGGGGCCGGCACCGGCGACCCGACATCTGCGTGGAACTCGCGCTACGTGCCGGGCGGGGGCGAGAACTGGGAAAAGTACGACTTCCAACCTGTCACCGACATCGTTACGAAGATGAGAGTCACCCTGGATGCGGAGGCGCGACGCGAAATGGCGCGCGAGGTGTCGTGGATCCTGCTCGGAGAGGACGAGCGATACGGCCTTGATGGATTTGCCCCGTCGTCCGTGATGGGCAATGGCATCGACACCGGCATCTATTGGCCCTACCTCAATGTTCCGCCACGCAGTCTCCAGGTCTGGGAGCGCGAAGGATGGCACTGGCGGCGCGAGGTCTGGATGGACACGACCCACCCCGACTTCCCAGGCGACCGCGCATAGCGACAGGTTCCCTCTCCCCCCGCTCGGCGGGGGGAGATGCCCCCTGCCTACGCAGGGGCAGGCTTCGGCAGAGGGGGGCACAGCCCCCGAACGTAAACCACGCGATTGAGCGCCTCATGCATTGAGGCGCTCAATCGCTGTCTGTGGCGAATCGCCTCTATATTCTGGGGCAATCAACCCCCACCGAGTTCGTGCGGAAATTCACACACTCCGACCATCGTGAGAGGCTTGCCAGCATGGCCGACTCCACCTCCGGCGCCCAGCAGCAGATCGCCGTTCGCTATCCCCGCTCCGCTTCCCTGCGCGACGGACATCGCATCAACCTGCAGCTGATGGCCCCAGGAGACGAAGACCTGATCCTCGACTTCGCCCGCTCGCTGCCCTCCGACGACCTGCTCTTCCTGCGTCGCGACATCACCCAGCGCTCCGCGGTTGACGAGTGGATGCGCGAGATCGAGACTCAGCGCACCTTCACGGTGCTCGGCTTCGACGGCGACGAGCTGCTCGGCGAGGGCGACCTCAACTACTCCTCTGCCGACTGGACACGCCACCTCGGCGAGATTCGCCTGCTGCTTTCGCCCAACGCCCGCGGGCGCGGACTCGGTCGCGTCCTGGCGGAGGAAATCTACGCCATCGCCCAGTTGCTCGAGCTGCAGCTGCTTACCGCACGCATGGTCCTCGACCAGGCCGCCGCCCAGTCCGTTTTCCGCCGCCTCGGCTTCCAGCGCGAGGCCGTACTCTGGGACTACGTGATCGACGCCGACGGCAAGACCCACGACCTGCTCATCGCCACACGCCGAATGAAGTCCCCCCGCTCAGGCTCGTAACAAGACATTCCAGTCCCCGACTCATTCGGGGGCCCGCTCGGCTTCCCCTCTCTCCCCGCTTCGCGAGGAGAGATCACGCAACTCGATTTCCCTCTTCCCCCGCTTCGCGAAGAGAGATCACGCAACTCGATTTCCCTCTTCCCCCGCTTCGCGAAGAGAGATCACGCAACTCGATTCCCCTCTCTCCCCGCTTCGCGAAGAGAGATCACGCAACTCGATTCCCCTCTCCCCGAGCTTCGCGAGGAGAGATCACGCAACTCGATTCCCCTCTCCCCCCGCGAAGCGGGGGGAGATGCCGCAGGCAGAGGGGGGCTCCCTGCCCCTACGTGTCCAACCCATGCAGTCGATTGAACTCGGCGTACCGCTCCGCGTGTAACTCCCGACCCGCCAGACCCGCGTAGTCGCCGTCGTACCTCCAGGCGCGGAAGACCCAGTTGCACGTGTCACCCCGCTGCTTCACCTGGAACGGCGACACCCACTCCCAGACCACCTGGCCGCGTCCGTCGATCTCGAACAACCGCCCTGCCGCCCCCTCCGTCACGAGGAAGTTGCCGTTGGAGAGCTGCGACACCCCCGAGATGTGCGCCGAAAAGAACTGCTCTCGCGGCACACCCTGGTAGATCACATCAACCTTGTCGGTCTCGGGGTCGACAGCGACGATTCGCGAGTAGCTCAGGTCCTGCAGACGGTGCATCCCGTTGTCGTAGATCAAGATCCTGCCATCCGGCAGGCGGTTGGCGTGATGCTGATGCGAAATCTCGGGCCAGCCGAACTTCCAGCGCAGCGACGCCGGCTCGTCTTCATCCGGCGGATCGACGATGCCGACCATGCTCGTGTCGCGCGACGAGAACAGCAGCCCGCCGTCGGGTAACTGCTCGATGCTGTTCGTGTGCGTCCACTCCCAGCGGTGTTCCAGCGGACACTTCGGCGCATCCTCTGGCCTAAGCACTTCCCAGAGGTGAAGCCGGCTGACCTCGTTGCCCGACGCATCGACCTCGACGAAATCGTCGCCGATCATCGTCGGTGGGCCGGGCTGGTCAGGCAGGTGACCGCCGCCCAGTACCGCGTCGCTAACCGCTTCCGGCATCGCTACCCACTCGAGCAAGATCGTGTTGCCGTTCTTGCTGCGATGGAAGTCGTGGTGAATCGCCTCGTTCTCGTAGTCCCAGACGACCTCGCCATCCCAGTCCAATTCGCGCAGCCCGACTCCGCGGCCGCCGAGAAAGTTGAACGTGTCCGGCGGCGCGCCGGGATCGAGCGTGAAGCGGGTGACGTTCTCGTCTGTTCGCGGCGGCGGAGGCGTCAGCGGCGAGACCATCGCCAGCAGATTGCCGTTGGACAACAACTCGACGTTGAACAGGCGTCGATCGGGGAAGTGCCAGCGATGTGCGACGCGACCCTGTATGTCCAGCAGCACGGCGTCCTGCGCGCCGAGGCCGCACATCAACGTGTAGCCCTTGCACGAGCGAGCGGTCTCATGATGCGTCAGCCCCACCGGACGATGAATCGGCCAGCCCATATGCGCTACCTCCAAGTTGTCGAGAGAGGCTAGTACACTTCCGATTGCCCACCGACGCGCTCTCTCGTAGGGACAATCCTTGTGGTTGTCCGCGTTCGGTCCTGGGCTACGGCGCCCTGGGGCAACGCGAACAGGGCAACCACAAGGGTTGTCTCTACAAGCCCAACGAGTGGGTGGACGCGAGCGATTGGTCGGCTGCCACCAGTGGAATCACGTCCCGCGCGATCCGTTCCGCCTCCTCCAGGTGGGGGTAGCCCGAGAGGATGAACTCGTCGAACCCCATCCGCCAGTAGGCCGACAGCTCGTCGGCCGCCTGCTTCGGCGTGCCAACGATCGCCGTGCCCAGGTTGACCCGCACGCGCGAGATGCCGTTCCACAATCGCTCGCCCAGCCGGTCGTCCTCGACCCGCCTTGCCTGCACCGCCGCGCCGACCATGGCGGTCGAACGCACCGCCGCCGCCCGCTGCGCCAGGACCTCGGGATGCGCCTCCGAAAGCAGCTCCGCTGCCGCATCCCAAGCTTCTGACTCCGTGTCGCGGACGACCAGGTGGGTACGCAGTCCAAAGCGCGGCTCTCGTCCCGCTATCGCGAACGCGCCGCGCGCCCGATCGAGCAACGCCTGCATCGGCTCGGGCGGCTGAATCCAGCAGAGCAGTACATCAGCCCGTCCGGCTGCGAGCCGCAAGGCCGCATCGGATGCGCCGCCGAGATACCACTCCGGTGCGGGAGGCGTCGGCGTTGGCGAGACGATCGCGCCGTTCAGCCTCACTACCTCGCCGTCGAACTGCAGTGGACCGCCTGTCTCCCAGAGTCCTGCGCAAGCGGCGATGAACTCGTCAGCCTGCGCGTAGCGGTCGTCGTGCGAACCGGTGATGCCCAGGCGCTCGTTGTCGCCCTGGATGCCGCCGGGGACGATGTTGATGTCAATCCGCCCGCCGGAGATCTCATGCAGCGTCGCCGCCTGCTGAGCAAAGAGTCCGACGGGAGTGATGCCAGGTCGCACCGCGATCAATAGACGAATCCGCGACGACGCTGCGCAGAGCGCGGTCGCCATGGTCCACGTCTCGGCCAGCGGAGCCGAATGCTCAAACGAGCCGTTGGCGAAGCGGGTCGGGATCAGCAGCGAGTGATAGCCCAGCCGCTCCGCGTTCAGCACGACGTCGCGCAGATACTCAAACGTCGGCGGGCGCTGCGCCCGCAACGATCCGATCCGATCCCCGTCGCCATCAATCGGCACGAACCAACTAAACTTCGGTTTGGGGCGAGAGGCATCCATGCGCCGATTGTAGGGGCGACCCTTGTGGTCGCCCGATCCAACATTCCGGCGACGCTGTACAGGGCAGCCACAAGAGCTTGCGCCAGCGAAGGCGGGGGGGGCTGCCCCTACGGGTCGAGGAAGTCATTCACCTTGTCGAGGAAAACATCGAGTTGGTCGTGGTGAACCCAGTGGCCCGCGTCGGCGACGCCGACCTTGCGGGCCGAGGGGAACGTGCTGGTGCGCTCGTCCTGGTTGGGATCGCCGGCCGACTCGAGGCCGCTGATCAGCAGCGTCGGCATGTTCACCCGCTCCCAGATCTCCTCGGCGTCCAACTCATTGAATGGATAGGGCGAATGCGCGCGAGCGTAGTTGTCAAACTTCCAGACGAACGTTCCGTCCTCGTTCTGATGAACAGCGTGCGTGGTCAGGTGCAGCGCCTGCTCCGACGAGAGCCGAGGGTTGGCCTCCTGCATCCGCTCGACTGCGTCCTCTAGCGTCGGGTAACGGCGTGGCAGTCGTCCGGCAAAGCGATGTCGCTCCGATATCCACTCCGTCATCCGCCGGTGTGCGGGCACCGACGAGTGCATGTCGGTCTCGCGTCGCGAAGGCCCAAGGCCCTCGATCGCGATCAACCTTTCCACTCGTTCCGGATACACGCCCGAGTACTCGATGCAGATCCGTCCACCCAGCGAGTGTCCCAACAGCGTGACCGGCGCGAGATGCTTCTGCCGGATCAACTGCGCCAAATCGTAGACGTAGTCGATCATTGCGTAGCCCGAACCGTTAACCCATTCCGAGTCGCCGTGGCCGCGCAAGTCTGGCGCGATCACGTGATAACGATCCTTGAGCGCCAGCGCCACCCAGTCCCACGAGCGACAGTGGTCGCGTCCGCCATGTACGAGGATCAATGCCGGCGCAGTGGGATTGCCCCAGTCCACATAGTGCAGACGAAGTCGCTGCGAGAAGTAGATCTGTGACGCGGGATAGTCGGTGAGTTCAGTCATTGCTGAAGCGTATCCGCCGATTCAACCAGCGGCGACCTGGAACACGACTCCTATGGGCGCTCAGTCGGCAACCGGCAGCAGTGCGAGGTTGTTGCGATGCACGACGGACGAGCCATAGTAGTAGCCCAGCGCCTGAATGATCTCCGAGGACTTCTTGCCTCGAATCTTGGTCGTTTCCGAGGACGAGTAGTTGCTGATCCCGACGGCAATCGGCCGCTCCTGCGGGTCGTAGAGCTGGATCACGTCGCCTCGTTCAAACTCGCCACGCACACCAACTACTCCGGCCGGCAATAGGCTGCGGCCCTGGTCCGTGAGAGCTCTGACTGCGCCGGAGTCGAGGTCCAGGCCCTCGCCGTTGTGCAGACCGGCCAGCAGCCAGCGCTCTCGGCTGTCGCGGACGGTCGTGTCTGCGGGAATCAGAGTTCCCAGTTGCTCGCCGCCGGCGACGCGAATGATCACGTCTGGTTCCTTGCCCGCGGCGATGACCACGTCCGTACCTCCGGCCGAGGCCCGCCGCGCAGCCTCCAGCTTGGCCCGCATCCCGCCGCGGCTGCGTTCTCCGACCTCGCCCGCCGCACCGATCATCGAGACGGGATTGCGCAACACGGGGATCAGCTTCGCCTCGGGACAGGCCCGCGGATCCTGTTCGTAGACGCCGTCCACGTCGCTCAGGATGATCAACAGGTCCGCGTCGATCAGGTTGGCAATCAGCGCCGACAACGCGTCGTTCTCGCCAAATGCGCCTCCGCGTAGCTCCTCGTCGGCGACGACGTCGTTCTCATTGATGATCGGCACGACGCCGTACTGCAGCAAGCGCAGCAGCGTGTTGCGAACGTTGAGGTAACCGCGACGCTCGGTCACGTCGCCTCGCGTGATCAGCGCCTGTGCAGCGGTCAGACCATAGCGCTGAAGCAGCGAGTCATAGCGCTGCACAAGCTGGGCCTGGCCAATCGCGGCCAGCGCCTGGCGGGCGCCGACTGAGGCGCGAGTCTTGGTCACGCCTACGCGCGCGCGACCAGCTGTGACTGCCCCCGATGTCACGACCGCAACCTGAACACCATCAAGCCTCAGCTCGGCGACTTGGCGAACAACAGACTCCAGAACCGCCGGATCCAGCCGCTCGGTTCCCGATGTCAGCAGGTTGGTGCCCAGCTTGCAGATAACCCGTCGTGGCTGCGTGTCGGTCATGCGGCCACCGCCAGAGCATGGTGCTGAAGCACTCCCGCACCACCCGACTCCGTCATTCCCGCGCCCCCCAACTCCGTCATTCTCCCGCCCCCCAACTCCGTCATTCCCGCGAAGGCGGGAATCTCGTCCGACCAAACGCAGGCAGCCGCGTCACCGAGATTCCGGTTCAAAGCCGGCATGACGAGGGGCGGATCTGTCCGCACGCTGCTAGCTGATCGCTCGCTGGCTGTACGGCGGATAATGGAGTCGTGAGAGTCGATCCGTTCAACAGAGCCAAGACTGCGCTTGAGCGCGCGAGACCACGAGTTGCGCGCTGGCGTCGATGGTGGTCCTTGCACCTGAGATGGTGGCGCAGCGACCTCTGGCTGCTGGCCAAGCGGTCGGTTCAGGAGTTCATGGACGACCACGTGCCTCAACTTGCCGCTTCGATGTCTTACTACATCTTCTTTTCGTTGTTTCCGCTCGCCATCCTCGTCGTCTCGATCGCTGGCGTGCTGCTCACCGACGACCGGCTCCGCCAGGACGTTATTGACGGACTCTTCGAACTGCTGCCGCTGCAGTCCGGCGCCGGCCGCGAGGACCTGGAGTCGCTGATCGACCCGATCGCCAGCGGTCGCTCCGCGGTTGGTGTGGTCTCGATCCTCGGTCTGATCTGGGCCGCAACGGGAATGATGTCGGCGCTCCGCTTCAGCCTGGACACCGTCTGGGATCTCGAGTTCCGCCGACCCTTCGTGCGCGGCAAGTTGGTTGATCTTGCGTTGGTACTGGGCGTCGGCGCGTTGCTTGCGATCTCGATAAGCGCCACCGCTGTCCTGCAAGTCGGTCGCGAAGTCTCCGACTCCGTCTCTGAAAGCCTGGGACCATTCGGGGCCGAGGCAACCGGTCTCTTCAATGTGGTTGCCTTCCTGCTGCCCTTCCTGCTCACCTGGTTGACCTTCGGCATCGTCTACCTTGTCGTGCCGAGCGTTACGGTTCGCAAGCGAGACGTGATTGGCGGCGCGTTGGTCGGAGCGCTGCTCTTCGAGCTGTTGAAGTTCGGATTCTCTCTGTATCTCCGCAACTTCTCCAACTACGACGCGGTGTACGGATCGCTTGGCGCAGCTATTGCGCTGTTGTTCTTTGTCTATCTCGGCGCTTGCGTGCTGCTCTTCGGAGCCGAAGTCGCGGCCGAGTGGCCCCGAGTCATGCACGGCCACTACGACGACGAAGATCCTTCGCAAGACACGGAGCCAGCCACGCTGCGCGAGCGGCTCAGGCAAGCTGCGGTGAGACAACTCAGGCACGAACAAGAGATTCCGGCCAATCTTCCCAGG
This sequence comes from Dehalococcoidia bacterium, assembly GCA_965211635.1. Lineage (GTDB taxonomy): Bacteria > Chloroflexota > Dehalococcoidia > Bin125 > Bin125 > Bin125. The sequence continues at coordinate 1,737,163 of OZ242948.1, read as the reverse complement.
ACCGAGACGCGCGACGCGCGCGAACAGCGCAGAGCCTCGGAGCGCAGTAAACGTCTCGGCGATCACTAAGCCCACTCTGACATGCCGCGTCGGAGTCCGCCTAGGCGCGCTGCAAGGCCAGGACAATCGCAGCACCGTCAATATCCGTTTCCGTCTTGTCTTTGGCGAGCTGTTGCCAGGCGTTGTCAACGGAGATCGATGTGGCGAGCGTCTCTGCAGCAATCAACGCCTCAAAGGTAAACAGCGCCGAGCGCAGATCGTCGTCCTTCGTTGCCAGTTGCAGCGCGATGCGGTCATCAGGATCCAGACCCGAGTCGCGGCGCAGTCCCTGGACGCGGTTGATCACTTCCCGAGCTTTGCCCTCGGCAATCAGCTCAGACGTCAGCTCGATCGACAGTTGAACGGCGCAACGCTCATCTTCCGCCGACGCGCCGCTGTCACTTGCCTCCGCGTCGACCTCGATCAGCAGATCGCTGGGCTGCAGCGATATCCCTTCAACCTCAATCGTCTGTCCCGCCTCGGCAGCCTGCGCAATGTGTGAGGCCAGCTCCGATGGGAGGTCGCTCAGCGCCGCTCGCAATGCCGGCAACCTTGGACCGATGCGTGGGCCCAGCGCTCGCAGATTGGGTTTGATCGTGTAACGACGCGAACTCTCCGTTGCATCTGCGAGCATCACCGCTTTGACGTTGAGTTCCTCAGCGATCGTGTCGCGCAGGCGTTCAACTGCGTCGGCGTCTCTGGCGCTGCGCACCGCCACCGACACCCCGGCGAGCGGTTGTCGCACCTTGAGGCCGGCCGCGCTGCGGGCCGCTCGGCCCAGCGAGGCGACTCGCTGCACAAGCTCCATGTCTTGATTCAGAGACTCGTCGATCTGAGACAGATCGGCGACTGGCCAACTGGCCAGGTGTACGGACTCGGCTGCGTTTGCATCCAGCTCGGCAACGAGATTTCGCCAGATGTCCTCGGCCAGGTACGGTGTCATCGGCGCCAGCAGTCGAGCCAGCGTGGTCAGGACCTCATAGAGCGTGCGATAGGCGCTCTCCTTCGCGCCCAGATCTGCCGAGGCCCCGCTCCTGGCTGACGACCAGAACCGCCGCCGGCTGCGCCGTACGTACCAGTTGGACAGCGAGTCGACGAAGCCGTCGATCTCTCGCGCCGCCGTCGTTGGGTCGTAGTCATCCAACGCCCCAGTGACACAGCCAATCAGGCTGTGCAGCTCGCTCAAGATCCAGCGGTCCAGCTCTATTGTCGGAGCGCCGTCGTGTCTCGCCGGCTGCCAGCCGTCGATGTTGGCGTAGGTGACGAAGAACGAGTAGGTGTTCCACAGGGTGTGGAGGAAGCGGCGCTGTGCCTCTCCCACGAGTCGCGGAGAGAACCGGCGTGGATTTCCCGCCGGCGATGCCACATAGCAGTACCAACGCAGCGCGTCGGCGCCGCTCTGGTCAAGCACCGTCCAGGGATCGACAACGTTGCCCTTCGACTTCGACATCTTCTCGCCCGACTCGTCAAGGATGTGTCCGAGCGAGATCACGTTTCGGAATGAGATCGGTTCCGGCACGGCCTCGGCGCGGTGCAGCATCGCCGCCTCGGCATGGAGCGAGTAGAACCAGCCGCGCGTCTGGTCGACGGCTTCGCAGATAAAGTCGGCGGGGAATCGCTCGTCGAAGCGATCCCGGTTCTCGAATGGGTAGTGCCACTGCGCGTACGGCATCGCGCCCGAGTCGAACCAGGCGTCGGCCACCTCGGGACAGCGCTGTGCCGCAGCGCCGCACTGCTCGCAGCCGATTTCGATTTCGTCTACGTACGGTCGGTGCGGATCCGAGAGGTCAGGCTCGACGCCGCTGAACGCCTTGGCACGCTCACGCAGCTCGTCGAATGAACCGATGCAGGACACGTCGCCGCACTCGCTGCAGAGCCAGAAGGGCAGCGGCGTGCCCCAGTAGCGCTCGCGACTGACCGCCCAGTCGACGTTGTTGGCCAGCCAGTCGCCGTATCGTCCCGTGCCGGTGTGCTCCGGATGCCAGTTGATCAACTCGGCATTCGAGCTGGTCAGAAGCTCTTTGGCCTGCGATGTTGCGATGTACCAGCTCGGTTTCGCGTAGTAGAGCAGCGGCGTGTCGCAGCGCCAGCAGTAGGGATAGGTGTGGACGTACATGTCCTTGCGCAGCAGCAGCCCTCGCGACTCCAGGTCGTCCATGATCATCGGATCCGCATCCTTGACCCACTTGCCCACGAACGGCGGAGCGACATCCGAGTCGGCATCGCCAACAATGTGGCCGCTCAGGTCCACCGGTTGGCGGAAGAGCAGTCCCACCTCGCGGCCGAGTTGGTAGTCGTCCTCGCCAAAGGCAGGAGCAATGTGGACGATGCCCGTGCCGCTATCCATCTCGACGAACTCTCCCGCTGCAACGGTCCGAGCCGGCAGTGGACCATCGTCCCCCCGCCACTCGACGAGCCGGGCGCCCTCGAAGCGGAACATCGAAACGCCCCATTGGTCCGGCTCATACAGTCCGTCGTAGCTCACACCGACGAGTTCCGATCCCTCGACCACGCCCACCACCGTCTGCTGATCGACCACGCCATCAAGCGATTCCTCCATCAGCTTGCGTGCCAGGATCACTCGTTCAGCAGGCGCGATTTCAACGACCACGTAGGACTCATTGCCGTTCAACGCCAGTCCCGAGTTCGCCGGCAGCGTCCAGGGAGTCGTGGTCCAGGCGAGAAAGTCGGTTGCGCCATCGAATCGCAGTCGCTCCGGCAGCGAGTCGTTGTGCGCGCGAAAGCGGACCGTGACGGCCAGATCGCGGACGCCGTCCTGCATGCCCTGCGACAGCTCATGGCTGGAGAGCGAGGACTCACAGCGCGGACAATGCGGCGTCGTTCTTCGCGCCTCGTAGATCAGCCCGGCGTCCCACAGCGTCTTGAAGATCCACCAGCAAGACTCGACGTATTCGGGCGTGTAGGTGCGATAGGCGTCGGACATGTCGATCCAGAACGCGACCCGCTCGGTCATGTCCTCCCACTGCTGTACATACTGCATCACCGACTCGCGGCAGTGCCGATTGAACTCAGCAATGCCGTACTCCTCAATCGCGGGCTTACTGTCGAGGCCGAGCATCTTCTCGACTTCGATCTCAACAGGCAGACCGTGCGTGTCCCAACCGCCCTTTCGCGGGACGCGCCTGCCGCGCATCGTCTGATAGCGGGGGAACAGGTCCTTGAACACGCGCGAGAGCACGTGATGCACGCCGGGCGTCCCATTCGCGGTCGGGGGTCCCTCGTAGAACGAGAAGACTACGTCTTTGGGACGTTCCTCGACTGAGCGTCGGAAAATGTCGCGCTCCCGCCAAAACTCGCGTATCCGCTCTTCGAGTTCGCGGTGCGGCATCACTGATCCGACGGGACGGAACGACTGACCCCTATCCGAATAGTCGGTGAGGTCGGATTCGGAGGTCAGATTGGATGATGCGGATGGATTGGCTGACTGATTAGCGGAGTGTGCCATCGTCGGATGAGTCCTCGGGAAATCGTCTCGCGATCAGCGCATCGGACAGAGCGGCGATCCGATCGCGGGTTGTCTGGTCGAGCAGAATGGCAGCTTCATCGAGCTGCCCGCTAATCCAGCCCCGCGCCTGTCGGGCCGAGGCGGCCTGACCGCGCACGCGCGACTGGTCGACCAACGCCTGGGCTGCGCGCTCGGGATAGCGGGATACGTTCTCGGCGACTTCGGCGTCGCTCGGCGGCCGTGCGGTCGGCCGGCCCTGTCCGCCCATCAGGCGCATCCAGCGTTGCGCCGTGCTGTCTGTCATGTCGTCCTTCTGAGCGGATAGCGGAATCTAGGAGCGAGTTCGTTCGAAGTCGGGAATCTCAACTCCCGGCTTGGGCGGAATCAACCCGCGCCGCAGGTCTTGGTTGATGCCTTCGACCTGGCACGGGCGAATCCCCCAGCGCTGTTGTATCTCGTCCATTTGGTAGCCCAGGGTCATGATCCGCTTCACGGTCGTGCAGAAGACCGGACGGTCGCCACGCGGCAGGAAGGGGACTTCGATCATGTCGCCGCACATCGCGCAGGCGGCCGGATGCATCTGTCTCGGCGTCCTGCCGCCGAACGACGCGGCGCCGCCGTAGCGGACATAACCGGCCTCTGCCTCGGGCGAGGTGCGAATCGACTTACGCGCCGAGCGGCACTCCGGGCAGCGCACCGGATCGTTCTGCAGTCCCTTGGACTGATAGAACTCCTGCTCGCCGGTGGTGAAGATGAAATCGCGGCCGCAATCGCGGCAGACGATCTGTCGATCCTGCAATGCCATGGTCTCTCGCAATTGTCTCGGCGTCCGGACGCGCCTGGCCGGATTGGCCCTGGAACACGTCCAACTCTATCAGAGGAGCTCGTCTGCTCAGCGTCGTAGTGCACGGGAGATGACAGACTCCAAGCGTAGGAACAGCATCTCTGCCTCCTGCTGCCGGGCGATCAAGCTCAACGCCAGATACACGATGGCGCCGCCGCTGACCCCCAACGCGAGCGTGACCCACGAGTCGCGGGTGTAACCGAGCTCGACCAGGAGCTCAACCAGCAGCCAGACAAGTTGGCCCATGATCGCCGTCGCGACGATGGTCCTGAGCGCCGACATCGATAGCTCGCGCGAGAACAACTGACGCCCCGACGCCCGATGCAGAAGCAAGAAGAGAAAGGCGAACTCGGCTATCGCCGAGACCGATAGCGCCAGCGCCAGACCCTTCAGCTCCATCGACCCAACCAGCAGGGCGGCCAGGATGATGTTGAGCAACATCGACGCAATCGCAAGTCCAACCGGAGTGCGAGTGTCACCCAACACGTAGAAGCCACGTGACACGATTTCGATCGCGGCGTGAGCGAACAGTCCAATCGAGTAGAACAACAGCGCATCGCTGACCAGGTCAGAGGCGGCAGCGTCGAATGCCCCGTGTTCTAACAGCGTCGCCACGATTGACTCGCGCAGCAGCAGCATGCCCAGCGTCGCAGGCACAGCCAGAAACAGGGTGAATCGCAACGTTTGCGAGACCATTGCTCGCACTGCCGCATGACCGCCCGATGCGGCTTGTTCAGCCAGGCTGGGAAACACCGCCGTAGCCAGCGACATCCCAAAGATGCCGACCGGGAACATCAACAGCAGCCAGGCGAAGTTCAATGCCGAGATCGACGAGTCGCCAATCAACGATCCGAAAAACGTCAACACGATCAGATTGATTTGCGCCGCCGCCAAGCCGAGCGTCCGCGGACCCATCAGACGCAGCACCTCGCGCACTTCAACATCCCGCAGACTGAAGTGTGGTCCGAGCCCTCCTCCGGTTCTGGACAGCGCCGACGACAATGCCGGTAACTGGATCATCAGGTGCAATCCCGATCCGGCGATCACACCGATCACCAGGGCCTCGACACCGAGCTCTTCCGGCAGCAGCAGCGCCCCGAGGATGATCGCGAGGTTGTACAACATCGGCGAGATCGCCGGGAGCAAGAAGTGCCGTCGCGCATGCAGAATCCCCGTCAACATGCCGCTGACCGCAAACAGGATGGGCGAGAGCAGGAGCACCCGCGTCAGGAAGATGGCATCTGCGATCACCGCGTCGCGCATCCCCGAATCCTCGCCCAATCCGGGAGCAAGGGCGGGAACGATCCACTCTGCCGCCAGGAACACAATCGCCGCGAGCGCGATCGTGCCCAGTAGCACCCAGTTGAGGACGATGCTGGCCAGCCTCCAGGCAGCCCGCTCACCGCGATTGTGCAGAACTCTCGCATAGACAGGGATGAAGGCAGAAGCCAGCGTCGCACCGGCCAGAAGCTGGAAGACCAGGTCGGGCAGGCGCATCGCCACCCAGAAGGCGTCCAGCTCGACCGTGGCGCCAAACTGGTCGGCGATCACAACCGCCCGCCCCGCACCGAGCAATCTCGAGCCGAGGAACGACAGCCCAATCAGGAGCACAGCGCCAATCACGCCGCTGCGGCTGCTGAACAGGCGATTGCCAAGCGACGACGGCGCTTCGATACTCATGTATGCACTCTGAAACAACGTAGTCAATGGTGCACGCGGATTCCCTCTCCCCCCGCCGATAGGCGGGGGGAGATGTCCCGTAGGGACAGAGGGGGGCTCCGCCCGCGGCGCTTCGTGCGTGCCCCCCTCTGCCTTCGGCATCTCCCCTCGCGCAAGCAGGGGGAGAGGGAGTCGGCCATGCCGCTAGACACACTCCAATCGGCTGATACGATGAAACCGATCCAGCAAAAGGAGTCACCGTGGCCAACAAGGCTGCCGCCATCAAATACCTGCGCCAGAGTCAGAAGCGGCGCATGCGAAACAAGCCAGTACGCACCTACGCACGCAGCTCGGTACGGGCGGCTCTCGATGCGATCGACGACGCCGTCGATACCCAGGAATGGTCCGATGCTGACTCGGCTATCCAGCGGGCCGTCAGCGCGCTCGACCGCGCCGCACAGCGCGGCGTGATCCACGCCAACACCGCCGCGCGCAAGAAGTCTCGACTGTTGCGTCAGTACCACGTCTTGCGCAACCCCGACATCGAGCAGCGATCGCGCATGCGCCCTCCCGAGCCGGCCCGCACGCCCTAGCCTGCGACCGACGTCAACGCGCATGTTGCGACAGGCTCAATCATGCGAGCTCTGATCTTCGACCGCCCCGGCGATATTCGAGTCGACACGATCCCCGAGCCGCAGCCCGGTCCCGGTGAGGCCGTGATCCAGGTCGGCGCAGCCAGTGTCTGCGCCTCCGATTTGCGCGTCTACCGCGGTGAAAAGTACGCCAGGCCGGGCGTCGTGCCCGGTCACGAGTTTGCCGGACAGGTCATCGCGCTCGGAGACGATGTCGAGGGGCTCAGCCTGGGCGACCATGTGGCCGTCTACCCGATCATCGCCTGCGGGGGCTGTGACTTCTGCCGACGCGGTCTGCGCAACCGCTGCAGCTCGCGCCAGACGCTCGGCTATGACGCCAACGGCGGTTTGGCCGAACAGGTGCTGTTGCCCGCATCGCTGGTCTCGCAGGGACACGCGGTCAAGCTCGCCGAGGGTGCCGACTGGGGCCGCGCCGCCCTGACCGAACCGACGGCCTGTGTTCTCAACTCGCTCGAGTCCTGCCGCTTCCGCGCCGGCGCCAGCGTTGCAATCCTTGGCGCCGGACCGATGGGTCTGCTCCATGTCCTGCTTGCGCGAGCCCTTGGAGCCAGTGAGATCATCGTCGCCGAACCGGTCGACGTGCGTCGCCAGGCAGCGTCCGACATCGGAGCGTCCCTCGTCTGCAGCGGCGATCCTGACGAACTGGACGCCGTGGTCAACGACGCGACCGGCGGCAACGGCTGCGATATCGTCGTCGTCTCCGTCGGGCTCAACGGTCTAACCGAGGCCGCCCTGCGGATCGCCGGTCGGCAGAGTAGCGTCAACCTCTTCGCAGGGTTCCCCCCGGAGTCGACTGCGCTGGTGGATGTCAATGACCTTCACTACCGCGAGGTTTCGCTGACCGGCACTCAGAACGCCACGCCCGACCAGTTTCGCCGCACCGCATCGTTGCTGCCGTCTCTGGACGCCGTCGACCGAATCGTCTCGCACCGCTTCCCGCTCTCTTCAGCCGATCAGGCGTATAGCTCTCGAGAAGACCCTTCGGTGCTCAAGACCGCCGTGCTTCCGGACGATCCATCATGATGCGGCGCGACAGTGGCCAACTCACCGGCATAGGCGAGGAACTGCGCCAGGCCAGAATCCGACGCGGACGCTCCATTGCCCAGGCCAACCAGGCAACGCGCATCGCTCGGCACTACCTCGAAGCCTTCGAAGACGAAGACTGGTCGCAGATGCCGGCCGCTCCCTTTGCGCGCGGCTTCCTCAGTTCGTACGCCCAGTACCTCGGCCTCGATGATGGTCCGCTGCTCGAACGCTTCCCGCTCGCGCCGACCGGTCCCGGAGACGGCCTGCAGCTCTCCAACGAGACGGTTGAGTCATACCAGTCGCTAGAACGCAGCGGTCTCCCCAGTGAAGAACTCCGCCCGTCACGGGTCCACCTTGGACCCTGGCTTGTCGCGGCGGTCGTGGTCCTGGTGATTATCGCCGGCGTTGTCGCAGTAGTGAATCTTCGCGATGAAGTTGAGCCGGTGGACACCACGCGAGACGTGCCCGGCATTGACAGTGTTACCGCCGAGCTCGAATCGGCCGCTGCATCGGCGCCGGTCAACACCGACTTCGACCCGCTTCCTGATTTGACCTTGTTCCCCTCTCGCCAGGCGATCAACCACGTCAAGCTGCTCAATGCTCCGTTCGTTGTTGTATCGGTCTACGACGATTCCGAAGTCGGCACGGTGTTGGAACAGTCCCCTCCGCCCGGCGAGACGCCGCACGAAGACGCGGTGGTCACGCTCGTCGTCAGCCGCGGCCCAAGACCCGGAGCAACGGGCGGCACGACGGGCGGCAACTGATGCGCTACCAGATCGTCACCCTCGGCTGTCCCAAGAACACAACCGACTCCGATCGCATTGCTCGCACGCTTGAAGCCTCCGGTCACCGCCTCGCCGAAGACCGACACAACGCTGACCTGGTCATCCTCAACACCTGCGGATTCATCGACGACGCGCGCCAAGAGTCTCGCCAGGCCGCCGAGGTTCTCGCTGCCGAGCGCAGTGGGGAGCAGCAAGTCATCGTTACCGGTTGCTGGTCGCAGATTGAGCGAGAGCAAGTGATTGAGATCGACGGCATTGACGCCGCATTCGGTATTGAGGCGTGGGCGGATATCGCAGAACACGCCGGTCGGATCGGCGCCGAACGCGACATTCCTGACACGTCGCTCGGAGTCGGACCTTCGGCATATCTCAAGATCTCCGACGGCTGCGCCCGACCCTGCACGTTCTGCAACATCCCCGCAATCAAGGGCCGAACGTTCCGCAGCGCCAGACCCGACGCTCTGCTCGCCGAGGCCCGGGAACTGGTCTCGCGGGGCGCAAGGGAAATCGTTCTCGTCGCCCAGGACAGCACCGCGTACGGCGCCGAGTGGGGCGACCCGGACGGGCTGGCGCGACTGATCGAGCAACTGGCGGCGGAGTCCGGCGCCGATTGGCTGCGCCTGATGTACGCCTATCCGGGTTTCGTCACGCCGGCTCTGATCGAGGTTATGGCCCAAACCCCGCAGGTCTGCAACTATCTCGACATCCCATTGCAGCACGGCTCACCTTCGGTTCTGCGACGCATGAAACGCCCCCACAACATGCGCATGGTCCGCAGCACCCTCGACAGCATGCGCAGCGCAATGCCCGACATCGCAATCCGTACAACCTTCATCGTCGGCTTCCCCGGCGAGACCGATGCCGAGTTCGCCGAACTGCTCGATTTTGCCATCGAAGCCGAGTTCGATCGAGCCGGCGCCTTCAGCTACTCCCCGCAAGTCGGCACGCCCGCGGCAGACATGTCCGAGCAGATTCCCGACGAGGTCAAGCAGCAACGATACGACGAGCTGATGTCGCTGCTAGCTGATGTCTCAGCCGCGAAGAACCGGCGGCAGGTCGGGCGGAGATTGCGAGTGTTGGTCGAGTCGGAGCCGGGACAGACCACCGAGGAGGGCGAGCCAATCATCGCCGGTCGCACGTACCGAGAAGCTGCCGAGGTTGACGGTCTGGTCTTTGCGCTAGGTGAAGCAAATCCGGGTGACATGATTGGTGTGGAGATTGTCGAGTCGTTGGGCCACGACCTCTGGGCCGAAGTGCTGGCCTAGAGCGAGATCGTCTCCGTTGAGACTTCACCTACCTGGCAATCGAGCCGCAGGTCTTCGACGTACGACATGACCTTCTGCGCCGTTGCGTGCGAGATTTGCGAATCCGACGAGATTGACGCGAACGCCAGAGTGGCTCGAGACCACTCATCCTGGTCACCGACCTCCGCGGCTGCCACGCCGAACCTATTGCGTGTCCGCTGCAGCACCTGGCGCACGACGGACCGCTTGTCTTTGAGCGACGCCGACTCGAAGATCAACAACTCGACGGTGAGCACAGTGACGTAAGTCATTCGTCGGTCTCTTCAAGCGGGAGGATGGCCTGTTGGGCTGGCGCTTCCAGCCCCTCGAGGGGTGGGAGCTGCTCCAACGCCGACAGCCCGAAGTGGTCGAGGAAGCGCGGCGTCACGCTCCAGAGCAGCGGTTGTCCAACCGTATCCAGGCGGCCGCTGGGTGCGATCAGATCGCGCGCTCGGAGCGAGCGAATCACTCCCGAGGCTCCGACGCCGCGCACTCGCTCTATCTGCTCCCGCGTGACCGGCTGGTGATAGGCGACGATCGCCAGCGTTTCGAGCGCTGCCCTGGACAGGCGCGGCGGCGTGTCAAGGCCGAGCAAACGCTCCACATACGGAGCTGCTTCCGGCGCCGAGACCAGGGTGACCGTGTCTTCATGCCGCCGTAGTCGAATACCGCCGCAACTGTCCGCATCCAGATCCGCGAGTGCCGCTTCGACTGCCATCCTTGAGACGCCGGTCACGCGAGCCAAGGTGCTCACCGTCGGAGGCGATTCAGCGACCAACAACAGCGCTTCCAGCGTCAACCGCAGGTTCTCCGGTGGTGCGATCGGCGCCGATTCCTTCTCACTCATCCCGCAAACTCACCGATCAAACCCGCCTCTTCGGCAGCGATGACTCGTACGCTGCGAATCTGATTGGTCGGATCAGCTTCCGACTCGATTCGCACGGGGAGATAGGTGTCCGTCAGTCCCGAGATACGGCTCTCAAACAAGACCGAGTGGATCGAGCCAACCTCCGCCTCCAGCGCTTCGCGCCGATGCGATGCGCCGACTTCGCGGAGTTGCGCTGCGCGCATTCGCTTGAGTTCGGGCGAGACATCGTCGTCGAGCAGCGAGGCCGATGTTCCCGGACGACTCGAATAAGGAAACACGTGCACGTCAGTAAATTGGATGTCATCCATCAGCGACAGCGTGGCTTCGTGATCCGGGTCGGTTTCTCCAGGAAAGCCGGCGATGATGTCAGTCGTCACCGATACTCCCGGTACGGCCGCGCGAAACAAGGCGACCGCTTCGCGAAACTCGGCCGCCGTGTATCGCCGTCGCATGCGCGAGAGCACCGCGTCCGAACCGCTTTGCAGCGCCAGGTGAGCGTGTCGACACATCCTCGAATCCTCCCAGCAGGCGAGCAAGTCAGGTGTGATGTCCTGCGGTTGAATTGACGAGTAACGAATGCGCGGCGCATCAGTCCGCTCGAGCAATGCCTCGATCAGCGCGGCGGCGCTGGTTTCGTCCGTGCGATCGCGTCCATAGGCGCCGGGCTGAGTTCCAGTCAGCACGATCTCCTGGATTCCCTCCTCGATTCGCTCCTGGGCAGTCGCCACAATCTCATCGATCGGAAGGGCGCGTTCGCGGCCACGAACGCGCGGCACAATGCAGAAGGCGCAGACATCGTCGCAGCCCTCCTGGATCTTGATGAATGCCCGCGTCCGCGCGCTAGCCGCGGCAGGCCGGAATGTCGGACTGACCGCGCCCTGCAGTGCGGACAGAACCGCTCCCGCAGCGTCGCGCTTGCGTTCGTTCGAGATCACCTCGACCTGCATCAGCTCCGAGAGCTCGGAACCGGCGCGTTCGGCGTAGCAGCCGGTGACGACGACCGGCGCCCCGGGTGAGAGTCTTTGTGCTAGTCGGATCAGACGTCGCGCCTTGCGATCGGCGACGTGTGTGATTGTGCAGGTGTTGATCAGGAAGGCGTCGGCGCGAGTTGGCCGGTCAACCGTCACGCAGCCATGCCGCTGCAACTCGCGAGCGGCGCTCTGAGTCTCCGCTTGGTTCAGCTTGCAACCCAGCGTCAGGGTCGCAACGACCGGCCCCGCTGATCTCGATGCAGAGGGTGCATTGTGTTCCATGCCAAACTACGATACTCATAGCAAGCAGTAAGGGAGCCTCAGCATGGTAGAGATTGGCTTGGCCATTCTGTTTGTCAGCATCCTGGTTGCCGCCGATCGAGGTCGCTACGACACGCTCAATGAGAAAATGCGCGACTTCGTCGACTGGCTCGACCGTCCCGAGGAGTAGCTGAGGCTGACGGCTTCCGCTCTTTGGGAGACCCTGGCATCGGCCTGCTGCCCCATATAGGAGACCCGCGCGTAGTACCTCGACGAAGTCGCCCCCGCGAAGGCGGGGGCGCCGCGGCCGGATAGGCAACGCCGGGCCCCGCCTTCGCGGGGCCGACCTTTGGTTGTCGGCGCGCGAGTCGACCTTGGGGAGAAGCTGTCCCTTAGAGCCTGCCCCCGCAAAGGTCGCCGAAGGAGGGGATGAGGGCGGGACTGCCGATGTTCGCTATCGGCTCAGAACCACACTGCCCCCGCATCGCCTGCGCCGCGGCCTCAACGGCTTGTAACTCCGCTGTCGTCAGAGCCCCAAAGGGATGCTCGGCCTGCAAGTGTGTCTCGCCACGCAGATGCGGGATTCTGGTTTGACATCTCAGTACGTGCGTACTACATTGTCAGTAGACAGAACGTACGTACAGGTGACGACTATGTCTCGCGCAGCTTCCACGACATCCACCCCTATCGCCCGCGGCGCACAGCTTCCGCTGATGCTGCAGACGCTACCCGCGTTGTCGAGCTCTGCGCCCAGGCCGCGGCCTGACAGTTCCTCGTGTCCACGTTGCGCCGGTCCCCTGGGACGTCACGGCCGACTCTTCGCCTGCGCGATCTGCGGCTTTGGTTCGCGCCCCGTTGCTGCTCACCGTCGGCGCGGCGGTCGAGCGCGACGTGAGCCGCGTTCAGCCAACTAGTCTCAAGAACTCGCGCCTGGACATGCAGGACCTACAGTAGGTGACGTGAGCAGCGTTGCCCTTCTTTTCATCGTTCTGGCCGTGATCACCGCGCTCTGGCTGAAGGGCTACCTCCAATTCGGCGGGGTGCTGTCTCTCTTCCGGCGCATTCAACTGGCTGCCTTGCTCTGGGCTGCGGCTATCTTCGCAATCGCTCTGGTGCGCATTCTGAGCGGCGAAGGCTTCTAGTCCCATGCGCGTTCTGATCGCGCCGCAGGAGTTCAAGGGCAGCCTCACCGCTGTACAGGCTGCCGAGGCAATCCAGAGAGGAGTCCTGCAAGTCTTCCCCGACGCCGATATCGACAACGCCCCGGTCGCCGACGGTGGCCCGGGCACCGTCGAAGCCATCGTCCGCGCTGCCGGCGGACGCGCATCGATTGCGCGCGTCGACGGACCGCTGGGCGCTCCAGTCGACGCGCGCTGGGGCCGCATCGACAACGGCCGCTGCGCCATTATCGAGATGGCTGCTGCCTCCGGCCTGACACTGCTGCACAACGAACGGCTGGACCCGAGCCGAGCTTCGACAGTCGGCACGGGACAGCTCATTGCGCATGCTCTGGACTCGGGCGTGGAACGCATCCTTATCGGTGTTGGCGGCAGCGCCACCAACGACGGCGGAGCCGGAATGGCTGAAGCGCTGGGCGCGGTCCTGCTTGATGACCATGGACTTCGCTTGCCACCTGGAGGCGCTGCGCTCGCGAGCCTGGCCAGAATCGACGTTGGCCAGCTTGATCCTCGGCTGGCAGTGGTCGAAGTCAGTGTTCTCTGCGACGTGCAGAATCCCCTGCTTGGACCCGAGGGCGCGAGCGCTGTCTATGGCCCACAAAAGGGTGCGGACCCTGCCTGCGTCGCGCAACTCGACCGCGCCCTCGCCAACTACGCCGGCATCATTGAACGCGATCTCGGTGTTCAGGTCGCGGATACGCCCGGCGCCGGAGCCGCCGGAGGACTCGCTGCTGGGCTCATGGCCTTCTGCGGCGCGACACTACAATCGGGATTCGACGCAGTTGCCGAGGCCGTTCGACTTGCCGAACGGATCGCACATGCTGATCTCGTGGTCACCGGCGAGGGCAGACTCGACACGCAATCGGCGTACGGCAAGACGGTGGCCGGAGTCGCGTCGCTGGCCGAAGCGGCGGGCGTACCCTGCCTCGCCGTCTCCGGTCTCATCGACGGATCGGCGGAACTGCCAGGACTGATTGATCACGAGGCATCGACACCTACGGGCATGCGAGTTGAAGAGGCGATGTCTCGCGCCGAGGAACTGATTCCCCACGCGGTCGAGCGCCTACTGCGCCGTCACTCCAGGTAAGGAGTCCGTCGCTCGGTCAGGTTGATTGCCGCCCGATGATGATGCCTCGGTGGCGGCGCGATGCCGATCTCGTCCAGGCGGTCGTCGTCGATGCCGAAGTGATGCGCCACTTCGTGCAGCACGGTTTCCCGCACCTGTTCCACGACCTCATCCTCGCTGCGGCAGATGCTCTCTATCGGTTGCTGGTAGATCATGATTCGGTCGGGCAGGGTCTCGCCGTACCAGCCGCGACTGGTCAGCGGTCGGCCAACGTATAGACCCAGCAGAGTCTCTCGCGGTCCGAGTCCAACGGAGTCCAACTCCTCCTGAGTCGGTTGATTGCGCAGCAGTATGACGACGTTATCCATCCGTTCGGCAAGCTCCTCCGGAATCTCGTCCAGGGCGCGTTCAACCAGGCGGCGAAATCGTGAGCGTCGCATTCGACTACGGTACCCAGTTGTTGAGAATCGTGCCTTCCAGGATGCGCCGCACGATCGGTCCCGCGTCGTCCGAGCCGGAATCGCCATCATCCAGCACCACGGTCACAACCAGGCGCGGGTCCTCGAAGTTGGCCCAGGCCGCGAACCAGGCGTGATTCGTCGACCGATTCTCCGGCTCTCCCTCTTCCTGCGACTCCTCCTGGGCCTGATCCTGTTCTGTCTGCTCACTGTTCAGATCCACCTCAATCTCGCCATCCTCGTCAACCTCGTTGGCCTCTTCATCCACTTCCGCGAGCAGTTCCGGGTCTACGACCTGATCCTCCGCTGTGCCTGACTTGCCGGCGACGCGCAGCGCCGATCCACTGAAGACGCCGAACGCGGTACCGTATCCGCGCGACACGGTGGTCCGCAGCGCGCCCTGGAGCTGATCGAGCGTGTCGGCTGAGACAGGCAAGACGGTGATTGGGCGACGCTCGATGACCTGCGGCGGCGCGTTGCCCGGCTCGATCGACTGCACAATGATTGGCGTGCTGACTACGCCGTTGGTGGCCAGCGCCGCGTAGGCGTTGGCCATCTGCAGGACCGTGACGGCCACGAATCCCTGTCCGATGCTCATGTTCAGCGTGTCGCCGGTATACCAGGCGTCGTTGACCTGCACGGCTTTCCAGTCCGGACCGGGATTGACCCCGCTTTCCTCGTTCAGACCAATGATCCCCGTGTGTTGGCCAAAGCCGAATCCCGCCGCCGTGGCGGGCAAGATCTCTTCATCGATCCGGTCCAGGCTCAAGCCCAACTCGTAGAACACCGTGTTGCAGGACTCGGCCAAAGCCTGCGACAGCGTGATCCGGCCCTGGTTCTCGTCCTTCCAGTTGCGCAGCGGAAGATCGCCGACCTTCATCCACTCGGCCGGGCAGCTGATGCGGTCCGTGATCTCGTAGTCGGTGCCTTCGAGCGCTGCGGCCAGCGTCACGACCTTGAACGTCGATCCGGGCGCGTAGACCTGCTCGACCGCTCGATTGATGAACGGCTGGCGTTCGTCGAAGAAGTAGGTCTCATACTCCTCCTCGGTGACGCCGTCGACGATGGTATTGGGGTCGATTCGTGGAAACGAGGCCATTCCCAGAACGTGTCCGCTGCGTGGATCGATCGCGACCACGGCGCCCGGTTCTTCACCCAATGCACTCTCGGCCAGCTGCTGGACACGCACGTCCAGCGTCAGGCGGATGTTGGCGCCCGGCGTGGCGGCTCGCCTGGTGATCTCACGTACGGGTCTGCCAATCGGACTAATGATGTTCAAGCTGCCGCCGCGACGACCCGCAAGTACGCGCTCGAAGGTTTGCTCGATGCCGTCGCGTCCAACCATGTCGCCGGCGCGGTAGCCCTCGATGTACAACTCAGCCAGCTCCTCGGGATTGATCTCCTGCAGATAGCCAATCACATGAGCGGCGAGTTCCCCGAACGGGTAGAAGCGACGAGTCTGGCGCTGCAGCAGAATACCCATTGAAGCGAGTTGCTCAAACTCCAAAATCACTTCCGGCGACGTATCCGTGGGCAGCGCCGCCACCTGGATGAACTGGTAAGAGGGCACATCCTGGTAGATCCGCTCCCGCACCTCTTCTTCCTCCATCCCCAGGCGGTCAACGAAAAAGCCCAGCACTGCTTCTTCATCGTCAATGAAGTCCCAGTGCACGCCGACGATCACGACCTCAGTCTCTCCCGCGAGCGCGACCCCGTTGCGGTCCAGGATCAGGCCTCGCGAGGGCCGCTCAATCTGCGAGTGGATCAAGTAGCCCGGCGATCCCAGGCCGCTAAAGATCAGATCGGGCGTCCAGTCGACGACCCAGTGCGGTTGACGCAGGGTGCGCGCCTGGACGATCTCCTTGATCTCGCCGAAAAACGTCGTCTGATAGCGCAGCACCACTTCGTGCGAGGACGCGTTCTCGTCTTCCTGTTCCACGACCTCCCAGGCAAATCCGCCAATCGTCGCCTCAGCCCAGATGTCGTTGTAGCGCTGCTCGAATCTCTCGACCGAGATCCGCTCTCTCGTTTCAGTGGAGGTGCGTTCATAGGCGCTGCGCAGTTGCCCTGTTGCGACGAGATGGAAGAAGCTCTGAATCGCGAAGCGGGCCGAAGGCGGCGCAACCTTGAGATTCTCGAGGTCTTCAGCCGGTGGAAGGTAGTCCCCTGGGCCGCCAGGCGGAGCCAACTCGCCTGACGCGTCCTCGTTCGCGGCTGACTGATCGCCTTCCGCCTGCTCGTCGGCCGGCGAGGGAAAGTGCACTGATAGGTCGCGCTCTGATTCGCCGCCGAACACGCACCCGTTCAACAACAACGCTGCGCACAGCAGCGCTAGCGGCATCAGCCAGCCCCAGCCGATGGTCGGAAATCGTGGCACGTCTCGCATGCCCGATCTGTCCTCGCACCCCGCGCAATTCAACACTACCAGTCATCGAGGCCTGGGGCGTTGCTGAGGACTCCAAGTCAGCCGCTAGACTAGTCATGATTCGTGATTCGCAGAGGGGATTCAGAAGATGGACTATCGCGAGGACCAGACAATCGTCGATTTCCGCCAGGAAGTGCAGACGTTCATTGCCGACAACCTGCCCGACGACTGGGGCAACCGATCGCAGGGCGAGGGCTACGACCCGCAGATCATGGAGGTCACCCGCGCCTTCCAGTCCGAGATGGCCAAGCGCCGCTGGCTGACCATGGCCTGGCCCGAGGAGCACGGCGGACTCGACGCGCCGCACTCGCAGCAGATGATCATGTCCGAAGAGATGGCCTACCACCGCGCGCCCGGCGCCGGCGGCAACATGGGCGTCCAGTGGGTCGGACCGTCGTTGATGCTCTACGGCACCGACGAGCAGAAGCAGGAGCACCTGGCCGGCATCGCCGACGCCGAAACCTGGTGGTGCACGCTCTACTCCGAGCCCGGCTCCGGCTCCGACCTCGCCTCGCTGCAGACCCGCGCCGTCAAGGACGGCGACGACTATGTGATCAATGGCCAGAAGATCTGGACCTCCGGCGCCCACGTCTCCGACTGGGGCTGGCTCGCCGCCCGCACCGATCCCGACGCGCCCAAGCACAAGGGCATCACGATGTTCATGCTGCGCATGGACACGCCCGGCGTCACCGTGCGACCGCTGATCAACATGGCCGACGGACACGGCTTCAACGAAGTCTTCTTCGAGGATGTCCGCATCCCGCAGACCAATGTCGTCGGCGAGGTCAACCGCGGCTGGTACCACCTGGCAGTGGCGCTGGACTTCGAGCGCAGCGGGATCGGCGCCTTCGCAGGAGGCCGGCGCACGGTTGAGGAGATCACCGGCTTCGCCCAGCAGAACAGCCACCTCGTGGACGAGCGCCCCAACGCGCGCTACGAGCTGGCCGAGCGCCACATCGAGGTCGAAATCGGCACGATGATGGCCTACCGCATCGCCTACATGCAGGAACACGGCGTCGTCGCCAACCACGAGGCGTCGATGTCGAAGCTGTTCGGCTCGGAGCTGGGCCAGCGGATCGCCAAGACCGGTATGGACCTGCTCGGTCTGCGCGGCAACGTCTGGGCGGACGGCCCCTACGCCGCGCTCCAGGGTCGGCTCAGCCGTAGCTACGTCAGCAGCGTTAGCGGCACCATCGCCGCCGGCACCAGCGAGATCCAGCGCAACATCATCGCCACGCGAGGCCTGGGGCTGCCTCGCGGCTAACTCACCTCGCAATGGCAATGCTCCACTGCAAGGCGGCCGATCGGCCGCCTTGCTTGCTGTGTGGCCGACCGACGGAACTTCGCAGCCCTCGGGAACGTCGATCCTCTAGACCCGATAGATTGACTCCACCGACCGACGGGAGTTCCCATGACCCGATCCCGACTCTGGCTCCTGGCCATTGCCCCGGTCCTCGCCATCGCGGTGATTGCGGCTCAGCAATTGGCGCTGTCGCACTCCTCGTCCGATCCGGGACTTCAGGGTTTCGCCTCCTGTTCTGAGTTGAATGAGCGCTACATCGAACTTGCATTGGCGGAGGCGCCCTCGCGCTATCGGTTTGAAGAAGATGCCGTCCAGGACGACGGTGTCGAATGGCAGGAGGAAGAGGAGGCCGCTGAGGAAGAAGAGGCTGTCGACTTCCCAGCAAGCGGCGGTCCCAGGGACGGAGGGGAGGTCTCGGATACCGGCACCAACGTCCAGGTGCGCGGCGTCGACGAGTCGGACATCATCAAGACCGACGGCGCGTATCTCTACATCCTGAGGCCGCAGTCCCTCCTGGTCGCGGAGATCACCTCCGAGGGCCCTCCCGTCGAGATTGCGCGCATCGAGTTCGCCAGCTTCTCGTTCCGACAAGAGCTGTTGATCGGCTCGGACAGGGCGGTCGTCGTGCGCCAACTCGCGTACGCTCAGACGACCTTGACGGTCGAGCAAGACGACGTGCCTCAACCGCGCTGGCCTGTGACCTACAACCGACCGCAGGCGGAAATCCTGGAAGTCGGCTTGGCTGACAAGAGCGCTCCCCAACTGCTGCGGGAACTGGATCTGCACGGTCGATTCCTCAGCGCGCGAATGGTCGGCGACGATTTGCGAATCGCCTTCCAACACAGCTCACCGATCCCCTGGATCGACGAGTGGGCCTTCGATACCTGGACGCGCGCCGATGACGCGCGCAGGTACAACGAGGCCCTCAAGGAGAACTTCAAGCTGGGTCAGTGGTTCCCGCTCTATGGTCTTCAGGACCATGAAACCAACGAGTTCACCGACGGTTACGCGATTGATTGCGAACGCGCGTATGCGCCCGACGACAGGCTGCCTGGTCGCTTCGGAGCCCAGCTACCGAGCACGGCCTTCATGCTGTCCTTCGATCTGACCGAGGGAATTGGCGACTGGGGCGGTGTCGCAGTGCTGGGCATGGCCGAGCGTCCGACGGTCTACGCCAGCCGCGACTCTCTCTACCTGGCCGCGCCGCATGACTACTGGCAAGACACGGCGATTCACCGCTTCGACATCTCCGACCCGCTCGAACCGACCTACTTCGGCGGCGCAATCGTCGAGGGGCAACTGCTCTCGCAGTGGTCATTGTCCGAGCACGATGGCTATCTGCGCGTCGCGTCCACCAACTGGAATCGCTGGCCGACGGTCAGCAGCGTAACTGTGCTCCAGGCAGTCGAGGACGAGTCCGAGGATCAAGGAAACAATCCCACAGGCAGACTGGAAGAAGTCGGCCGAGTCAGCGATCTCGGCCGCACCGAGAGCATCTTCGCCGTGCGCTTCGCCGGCGACGTGGGCTACATCGTCACCTTCCGCCAGGTCGACCCACTGTACGTGCTCGACCTTTCTGACCCAACCAATCCAATGGAGGTGGGCGAACTCAAGATCCCCGGCTTCTCGCGCTACCTGCACCCGCTCGGCGGCGGTCTGCTGCTCGGCGTCGGCCGCGACGCCGATCCAGACACCGGTTGGGCACTGGGCCTGCAGGCGACGTTGTTCGACGTCTCCGACCCGGCGAATCCAACCCAGATTTCGGTCCTTCCTTTGGGCGAGGACGCCTTCAGCCCGGTCGAGCACGACCACCGCGCCTTCCGTTACCAGGACGGAATCGCCTGGATCCCGGTTGGCCCCAAAGACGACTGGCTCAGGCAACAACACGACGGCGCGTTCCTCGGAGTTCGCGTGTCCGCTGAGGGACTCAGCCTGGAATCGGCGCTTCGCGTTCACGGAGAGGCGCGGCGGGCGTTCCCGGTCGCCCAGCAGGTGCACCTGCTCTCCGACGAGGAGCTGCGCACATACACCGCCGACACCCACACCGACCTCGGAGCCCTCAGCTTCGCCCCCGAATGGGACAACCGCTGGCTCCCGATCTCGCCGGAGTAGAGACGCTCGCAGAGGATGGCACGCGAAACACCGTGTGAACGCGGCTTCCAGTCAGGCCTTGCACGCGATCCCCGGGTCTGGGGACTACACGACAACTTCCGTAGCGAGTTGGCAACTGGGCATGACCGCGCTGCAGAGATGAGCGAGTAGCCCGGCGTCAGTAAAGGGACGGGACCGCAACGGGGCGGGAATATACTTCGCCTCGTATCTGCTGATCCTGAGGAATCCCATGACCCCTCCCCTCACCGACACCCGAGTCCTCGACCTCTCCACCGGACCGGTCGGCGGCATTGCGACCATGGTCCTCGCCGACTTCGGCGCTGAGGTCGTGAAGGTCGAGCCCTTCGGCGGCGACCCCTGGCGCTCGCTGGCGGCGGCGCCGATGTGGCTGCGCGGCAAGCGGTCGCTGGAACTGGATGTGAGTTCGGATCGGTCGCGGCTGGAGAACCTGATCCGCGAAGCCGACGTGGTGGTCTCGACCGATTCCCCGGCGCAGGCAGAGGCTCGGGGTCTCCAGTACGCCGACATCCGCGCCCTGAACGAAGCGGTCGTCTTCTGCTCGATCACAGGCTTCGGACCGACCGGGCCGTATGCCGAGTACCCGGCCTATGAGGCGCTGGCCTCGGCCAAGTCGGGGCGGATGTTGTCATTCTCAGGCCAGCGCTTGCGCGAGGGTCCGGGATTCGCCGCAGTGCCGGTCGGCGAGCACGGAGCGTCGCAGGGCGCGGTGCAGGGCGTCCTCGCCGCGTTGATCGAGCGCCAGCGCTGCGGCCGCGGGCAGATCGTCGAGACCTCGCTGCTGCAGGGATTGATGCCGTTTGACCTGCTCCAACTCCTGCTCACGCAACTCTCCGAGCGCGACTCCGAGACCTACCCGAAGCTCTTCAACATCGGCGGCGGGATGCCGACGCTCAACTATCACCCGGTGATGACCCGCGACGGCCGCTGGATTCAGCTCGGCAACCTGCTCGAGCACCTCTTCTACGCCTTCATGGACGCGGCCGACCTGACCCTGTTGTTCGCCGAGGAGCAGTGGCAGGGCGGTCAGGCCGAGTGGACGCCCGAGGCGACCGAAGAGATGCGCGACCGCATCCTCGAGCGGATGCAGGAGAAGACTTGCGACGAGTGGATGGACATCTTCCGCGCTCAGGGCAACGTCGCCGCCGAGCCGTTCACCCCCACCCACGACGCCGTCGACAACCTCGACATGGCCGCCAACGGCGACACGATCACGCTCGACGATCCCGAGTTCGGTCCGGTCAAGCAGGTCGGTCCAATCGCGCACCTGCGCGGGACGCCGGCCGAGATCTCGCGCCCGGCGCCGGCGATCGGCGAGGCCAACGGACTCTCCTGGCCCTCCCGAAGCGATGCTGTGCCGATGACGACCACGCCCAACGGCGCAGTTCCCTCCGGCAAGCCGCTGGACGGCTTCACGGTGCTCGAGTTCGCCACGATCATCGCCACCCCGATCGGCGTCTCGATGCTCGCCGACCTCGGCGCGCGCGTGATCAAGGTCGAACCGATCGGCGGCGATCCGTTCCGCGGCATGGGCGGCGGACCGCTGCGCGGCCTGCTCGCCGCCAAGACCAACGCAGCCAAAGAATCGATATGCATCGACCTCAAGTCCGAGGAAGGACAGGCCATCGTCGCCGACTTGATCGCCCAGGCCGACGCGATCGTGCACAACTACCGGCCCGGCGTCCCAGACCGCCTCGGCATTGGCTACGAGACGGCCAGGGCGATCAATCCAGAGATCGTCTGGGTCTCGGCCAACGGCTACGGCCCCGACGCGCCCGGCGCGCGCCGACCGTCGGCGCACCCGATTCCTGGCGCGGTGATCGGCGGCGCGCTGTTCCAGGCCGGTTCGGCGATGCCGCCCGCCGGCTGCGAGACGGTCGAGGAGATCCGCGAGGCCTCGCGCCAGCTCATGCGCGCCAACGAGGCCAATCCCGATCCCAACACAGGCCTGCTGGTCGCCTCGGCGACGCTGCTCGGTCTCTACGCGCAGCGCCGCTACGGCGTCGGCCAGGAGATCTACGTCAACATGCTGACCGCCAACGCCTACGCCAACAGCGACGACTTCCTCCAGTACGAAGGCAAGCCGCCGCGACGCCAGGTCGACGGCGAGCTCTACGGCACCGCGCCCTGGTATCGGCTCTACGAGGCGTCCGAGGGCTGGGTCTTCTTCGCCGCGCCAACCTGCGAAGAGTGGGAGGCCTTCTGCGAAGCCGCCGCGCCGCATCTCTCCGACCTCAGCGCCGACGATGAAGCGGCCATGACCGCCGCCATCGCCGAAGTCTTCGCGCTGGCCTCAGCCGACGAGTGGGAGCGCCGTCTGACCGCGGTCGGTGTCGGCTGCGTCCGAGCCGACGCCGGCAGCGTGGGAGAGTTCTTCACCCACGACGAACATGTCCTCGCCAACGGTTTCAACCCGGTCGCCAATCATCGCCGCCTGGGCGGCGTCCGCCGCTGGGGTCCGCTCACCACGATGGCCGGCGGCCGAGCCGACTACGGCCCCGGCGTCCTCGCCGGCCAGGAAACCGACGAAATCCTCACCGAAATCGGCCGCTCAGCCGACACCGTCCGTCTCCGCTCGGAGGGCGTGGTTTGGTCGGAGCCGGTTGAACTGGTGTGAACGACCGGGAGTTCCTCAGGCGGGCGAGACGCTACGCTCGACGAAAGCGGCTGCAGATTCACTTTGGTCCGACAAAGGGCAGGGAAGTCACGGAGAGTTGTGGATCGGCTCGAACAAGGCCACGATTCAACACGGTGAGATTCCGACAGGCACGCTGCTAGCTATGCTCAAACAACTTGGGATCGACCGCAAGGAGTTCTAGCTCGTGCGCTACGCCTACCCATGCTTGATCGAGCGCGACATGGAAGAGTACGCCGCGAGTGGTCGCGAGGCCTACGTAATCACGTTCCGGGATGTCCAGCCGGCGATTTCTGGTGGCTGGTCCTGGCCCGAAGCGCTGGAGATGGCCCAGGACTGTCTCGATGTTGCCCTAACCTTCTACACCGACGCTAATCGGGCTCTGCCCACGCCCAGTCCGCTGCAGACAGGCGAGGTGATGATCACGACCACGCCGACCGTCGCCGCCAAGCTCGCGCTGTACACGGCCATGCGAGAACAGGGTGTGACCGCCGAACAGCTCGCTGAGCGGTTGGAGTTCGACGAATCAGCACCCAGAAACTGCTCAATCCCCTGTATCGAAGCCACATCACCACCGTCCGGCGAGCCCTTGCAGTCGTCGGACGAGAACTGATCGTCGAAGATTGCGCCGTCGCCTCCCCGCCGGAATCGGTTGCAATGCCTGCGAAGGCATAGACCCAGACGAACTCCTGAGACCCCCGCCGTACACTGCTCCTGTTGACGAAACGGAGCGAACCATGGGACTCAGAGGCGAAGCGGCGATTGTCGGGATTGCGGAGTGGAAGCCGGAGCGGCGACCGACGGCGCCTCCGATGTTCACCCTCGAGCAGTGGGCGCAGCTCACGCGCGAGGCGCTGGACGACGCAGGCATCGACCCCTCCGAGGTCGACGGCATCTGCGCCACCAACATCCGCGAGTCCGACTCGTTCGTCCCCTCCACGATCACCGAGTACCTCGGCATCCAGGTCAACTTCGCCGAGGTCGTCGACCTCGGCGGCGCGTCTTGCGCGGCGATGGTCTGGCGCGCAGCGGCAGCCATCGAACTGGGCCTCTGCAACGTAGTCGTGATTGCCGCGCCCTCGTGGCCCTCCCCTCGACCGCCGAATCCGCCCAGTGGACCCAGCAGTTGGCGCTACGGCGCGTCGTCGGCCAACTACGGTTCGCCCCAGGCCGAGTTCGACATCCCCTACGGCAACGTCGCCCAGAACTGCGGCTACGCGCAGATCGCGATGAAGTACGGCGCCGAGTACGGCTACGACCCCGAAGCGCTGGCCAAGATCGCCGTCGACCAGCGCGTCTCCGCCAACCACAATCCGCCCGCCGTCTTCCACAACGTGCCAATCACGGTCGAGGACGTACTCAACTCGCCGATGATCGCCGACCCGATCCACATGCTCGAAATCGTGATGCCCTGCTCCGGCGGCGCGGCGATCGTCGTTGCCGGCGAGGATGTGGCGCGCCGCTCGAAGCACCGCCCCGCCTGGATCTCCGGCTTCGGCGAGCGCGTCCTGCACAAGACGCCGACGTATGCGGAAGACCTGCTCTCGACCGCCTTGATCCCGGCCGCCGACCAGGCCTTCAGCATGTCCGGACGGTCGCGCGAAGAGGTCGACCTGATCTCGGTCTACGACTGCTACACGATTACGGTGCTGATGACGATCGAGGATGCCGGCTTCTGTCCGCGCGGCGAGGGCCAGCGGTTCGTGCGCGAGCACGACCTCTCGTTCAGGGGCGACTTCCCCTGCAACACGCACGGCGGGCAGCTCGGCTTCGGTCAGGCCGGGCTCGCCGGCGGGATGTCGCACATCACCGAGGGCGCGCGCCAGGTCATGCGCCGCGCCGAGGAACACCAGGTCCCCGACGCCGATGTCGCCTTCATCACCGGCAACGGCGGCCTGATGTCGGAACAGGTCGCGCTGATCCTGGAGGGCGACTGATGTCCGACCAGTCCGACCAGGAAGTCAGCCGCCCCTTACCAACTCCGATTCCGCGCACGCAACCCTTCTGGGACGGCCTGCGCGAGCGCAAGGTCCGCATCCAGTACTCGCCGTCGAGCGACCAGTGGGTCTTCTATCCCCGCTCGCACGCGCCGCTGACCCTGGCCGATGACCTCGAGTGGCGCGACATCTCCGGCGCGGGCACGCTCTACACCTACACCATCGCCCGCCGCCCCACCGCGCCCAACTTCGCCGGCGAGGAGCCGCAGATCATCGCCGTCGTAGAGCTGGACGAGGGTCCCCGCTTGACATCGACGCTGGTCAACGTGGATGAAGACCAGATTGCAGTCGGCATGAGAGTACAGCCGGTCTTCGAGGATCTGCCGGGCACCGCGACTACGCTGCTTCGGTATGAACCGGCCACGTAGCTCTCCCCCCGCGAGCCGGGAGAGAGTACTTCAACGCGCGAATCTCCCTCCGCCCGCGACGCGTGGGAGGGTGCCTCGACGCCCCACTTCCTGTCCACCCGCGAAGCGGGGCAGGATGGCACGACACTCTTATCCCCCTCCCCCCGCGAAGCCGGGGGAGGTGTCGCGAAGTGACGGAGGGGGGCACGCCGCGTGGTGCGCAGTCCTCCTCTTCGCAGCCATGCTCGTCGTCTCCTGCGGCGGCAGAGGTCCCTTACCGGCTGTGACGCCGGCCGAACCGCAACACCAACAGCAGCAGGACGCCCAACCCTCTCCCAGCCCACAGCAAGGAACGCCCCAGCCCCGAATCCAGCAGGAGCAGCAACAGCCTCGGCAGCAACAGGCTCAGGAACAAGCCGCAGTCGAGCCCGAACAACAGCAGACAGTCGAGCAACCCGCTCCACCTGTCGAGCCGACCCCTCGACCAATCCTTGGCGGCTACCAGTTCGAGCAGCCAATCGAGATGCTCTCCCTTGCCGACGGCTCGTTCCTGGTCGCCGAGCAACGGGGCTCAATCACCCGCTTCGTCGAGCAGGACGGCGAGGTCCGTCAGTTCGGCGTGCTCGACCTGACCGAAGCGGTCTCGTTCGCCGGTGAGCGCGGTTTGCTCAGCATGACGCTGGACCCGCAGTTCCCAGACGCTCCCTACCTCTACGTCTACTACTCCCCGAGAGGAACCAGCGTCTCCCGCCTGTCGCGGTTTGAGCTGCGCGACGGCGCTGCGCTGGTCGACTCCGAACTGATCGTCATCGAGGTGGAACAACCTTTCAGCAACCACAACGGCGGCGCGGTCCGATTCGGCGGCGACGGGATGCTATACCTCGGGCTCGGCGACGGCGGAGCGGCCAACGACCCGCAGGGTCACGGCCAGAACCGCCAGACCCTGCTGGGCGCCATCATCCGGATCGACGTCAACGACATTGACGCCACAACCCCGTATCGCATTCCCACCGACAACCCGTTCCTTGGGATCGCCGGCGTTCGGCCCGAGATCTGGGCCTACGGCCTGCGCAATCCCTGGCGCATGGCCTTCGATCCCGTGACCGACCTGCTCTGGGTCGGCGATGTCGGCCAGGATCGGGTCGAGGAGATCGCGATCGTCGGGGCCGGCGAGAACCACGGCTGGAACGTGTTCGAGGGCGACGAGTGCTTCCGCAGCGAAGACGACTGCGCGGCGCTGCCCGACGCTGTTGCGCCCGTCGCCGGCTACGGGCACGACGAGGGCTGCTCGGTCACCGGCGGCCTGGTCTACCGAGGCGAGGCGCTGCCGCACCTGCATGGCGTCTACATCTTCGGCGACTACTGTTCCGGCACGATCTGGGGTCTCCGGCCGGATGACAGCGCGGAGACTGGCTGGGTCCGAGACGTCATCCTGGAGAGCAACTCCCGGATCGCCTCGTTCGCCTCCGACAACGACGGCGAGATCTACGTGCTGGTGTTCGGAGGACCGATCCTCAAACTGGTGCGCGAACGGGAATAGGGCGCTGCAGAAGGTCTTCGACACTCAGTGACAACGCTTTCAGCAAGCTGTGAACGAGAGCGTCCCCCACGCGGCGAGGCCAAGCATGACCGCGCCGCTCCAGATGCCAAATGGCAGCACGGACGAAGGATCGTGCGACTCGATGCAACTCCGCGCCCGATACCACAGCCAGAGTGCGCCGAAAGCCCAGATGGGCAACGCCAACAGGCTGGCACCGAAGCTGCCGGCGTATGACCGGTCGCCGGCTAGCCGCGAATACTCAGGCATGCACTCGGGAACGAACAAGTAACCGACGATGGCAAACAGCGCCGGTCCGGCAACCATGCCAGCCAATGTCGCGGCGACGCGGGGAAGGAGCGGCATGAAGTACCAGGCGAATCCCGCCAGCAGCAGAACACCCAGCCAGCGGAGCGGTCCGAACTCCGGCGGCGGCCCAAGCACGGCCAATGGCGAAGTCCAGATGAACACCAGGTAGACCGATACTGCCGATAGTGAAGCCGCCATCATCACCTGGTGTGGGACCCAAGCCTCCGAGCACCACACAAGCCGCAACCGGATCCGGTCCTCGCGAAAGCGGAGCCGAGAGAAGGCGAACACGGCTACTGGGACGATCGCTAACTCAGCTCCTGTCAGTTTGCCTTCAAACCGTGTGAAGGAGCACTGTGCAGGACCTTGTCTACACCACTCGCTACCAGCGCCCCGGAGAACCAGATCACCGCCGCCGGTGTTGCCAGCAGCACGAGCCAGCAGAAGACATCACGTTCTTGATCCGTTTCGCCGTCTTGTGAATTCACCGGACGTTCCTCATCGGGTCACGGCTACCACGAACGGTTAGATCATGCCACTGAACCGACATCGGAGCACCGCCTCGGACTCTAGCTACACCGTCTGACCCGATGCCCAACTGATCGCTACATCTCCCCAGCGGTAGCCGCTGCCCCAAGGGCCGGCGGGCTGGCGGTCTCGCCGATTGGGAAGACGGCGGCCCCAATGTGCAGCTTGGCGGAGTTCGGCAGATCGCGACTGTCCAGCTGATAGAGGTCGCTCGTCGGATCATTTGGTAGCAGGCCTAGCGAATGGACGAAGCTGACCGGCAGCGTCTGCGGCAAATCCCTTCCCGATGGACAACCGGGGAAGGCGGATCCGTTTCGACGCCTCGATGAGGCCCGCTTGAGCTGCGCCGATCGCGTCAACAATCCGGGTAGAAGGATGTTCCAATCAGGGCCAGGGCGACCATGATCGCGCCGCTCCAGAGCGCGAAGAGCAGCAGATAGATGAATGCGTATGTCTCAATGCCGGGGCTCGCCCGCTTGCTCAGCAGAAACGCGCCTGCGCCCCAAATCATGGTCGCAATCGGACTCAAGATGAAGAGAAAGTACAGCAATACACCACCCCAGTATTCGGAGCTTGGGTCGTAGCTTTCCCAACATGGATTCTGCAGCGTGTCACCGGCGATGGCGATCAGGCCGATGCCGGCGAACATCCCTACCAGTGTCGACGTGACTCGTGGGAACAGCGGCATCCACAGCCAGGTGAACCCCAGCGCGAGCACAAGGCCCAACCAACTCCGCACGCCGAATCCTTCCTCGGGCGCACTTTGGTTCCCCGGCAACATCCCGACAGCAAGCAGGTAGACGGCCAGAACGACCAGCGAGGCCGTCATCAACAACGCGGCAATCGATCCGACGCGGCTCGTACGGATTGCTAGGATGCGCCTCGTGAGGAAGCGTGGTCGGGTTGCAACGATTGCCCCCAGCGGGAAGATCAGAAACCAAGTGCGTTGCATGCTGTCATCGAACGACCCGTACCCATCGCCGTGATAGAGGTCAGGCGCGCGAGACCCTACGAGCACCCCGATGAACCAGATGACCGCTACCAGCGAGATCAGAAGCAGAACCTGGCCTAGCCGCTCAATCGCTCGTTCAACCGCGCCGACGCCTTGCTTGTTCATCTGCTAAGCCTTGAGGCTCCGTTTCGACGCGACCTGATCTGTAGGGTTGCAGACCTAGTGCCAGACCTGCTCGAAGATTGTTGCGATTACCGCCAGACATAACATGATGGCGGCGCTCCTCTAGATCGCGTGGAAATGCGGGTGTTCTTCCTTGGCTACGCCGTCTCCGATTCCGCCTTGGCGGCTCAACCAGACTGCGCCGGTAATCCGCACGAGCGTTCCGAGAAGACTTAAGACAACCCCCAATCCCGTAGGGCCATCTCCTCCTGGGTCGTGGATCTGCATCTGCGAGCCGAAGAACGAGTAGCAAACATTAGCGAAGAGCGTTGGACGCGCGATCAACGGGACCAGCTTCGCCACCATCGGCAGGGTGAGGTAGGGGCTGTCGACGCTCTTGCGCACCGACCTCAGCCGGTTCGCTCCCAGGCGGAATCTGGCGGCGATGAGCGCGGCGAGCGGGATGACGGCCAACTCAGTGCCGACAGCGTCAGCAAAGCGAGCCTCTCCGCGAGCCACCCGACGGCATGTCTGTCTCGTTCGTAGGTCAAGCAGTCATCCTCTCGACGCGGCGGGGCTGGCGCCTCTGCAACTGATCTGCCAGTATCCTTCGCGCTCTTCTTGCCATTCACATGGCCGTTGTGTCGTCAAGGAGCGGACATTGGACTCATCCTTACTGACGTGTACATGTCAGCAGAGTGATGTAGAAGGAGGGCGGTCTCGTGTTCTTGTGACTGAAGCAGGCCCTACTCTAGATTGACAGGAAACGAGCTCGTCGATGACTACCTCACGCGCATTTGGACAGACGCCCGCGCCCGCCGTTCCCGCCGGCATGACCTGGTTGAACACCGGCCGCGAGATGTCGATGGAGGACTTCCAGGGCCGCCTGCTGATCCTCCACTTCTGGACCTACGCTTGAATCAACTGTCTGCACGTGCTCCCGCAGTTGCGGAAGCTGGAACGACGCTACGCCGATACGCTGCAAATCGTCTCGGTTCATTCGCCCAAGTTTCCCACCGAACGCGAGACCGAGAATCTGCGCCAGGCGATCCTCCGCCTGCGCATTGAGCACCCCGTCCTCAACGACGCCGACTTCAAGTACTGGCAGACCTTCGGCGCCCGCGCCTGGCCGACGCTGTTCTTTATCGACCCGCGCGGTAATGTGATTGGCCTGCACGAGGGCGAGCTGACCGAGGACATGGCCGCGCCGCTGATCGACGGTTGGCTCGCCGAATACGAGGCCGAGTCGGTGCTCACCCGGCGCGATCTCGGCCTGGTCCGCGAGACCGGAGGCGACAGCGCCCTCTCCTTCCCGGGCAAGGTCGCCTGGGATGACGCCTCGGGACGGCTCGTCGTCTCGGACAGCAACAACGATCGGATCATCGTCTCGAACCTCGACGGCAACGTGTCGCAGGTGATCGGCGGGGCCGAGGCCGGATTCCGCGACGGCTCGGCCGATGAGGCGAAGTTCAACCAGCCGCAGGGCGTCGAGGTCTATGGCGACTTCGTCTTCGTCGCCGACAACGAGAACCACGCCATTCGGCGGATTGACCTAAGCGACGGCAGTGTCTCGACGATCGCCGGCACCGGACAGCAAGCGCGGATGATGCCGCAGGGCGAACCCGCCCGGCAGACCGCGCTCAGCTCGCCCTGGGACGTCGCCGTGCACGAGGGCGACCTCTACATCGCCATGGCCGGCATCCACCAGATCTGGCGGATGCCTCTCTCCGGCAACGCAGGCGACGGCTCCCACGTCGGACCCTGGGGCGGATCGGGACGCGAGGGCATCGTTGACGGTCCGCGCATGCAGTCGGAACTGGCCCAGGTTTCGGGTCTGGCGCCGGGTCCGTCGGGACTTGCGTTCGCCGATTCGGAGTCAAGCGGCGTGCGCGAGATCTCGTGGGATCCCGACGGCCGCACGACCACGTTCATCGGCAAGACCGGGCAGGGCGGTCTGTTCCACTTCGGCGACGCCGACGGCGGCCGCGCGGTGGCGAAACTCCAGCACCCGCTCGACGTGGCTCGCGTCGGGGACGAGCTCTATGTCGCCGACACCTTCAACCACAAGATCAAGCAGGTCTTCCCGTTGACCGAGAACGTCAACACCCTGGTCGGCGGCCACGGCGACGCATTGGGCAGCTTCAGCGAGCTCCAACTCGACGAGCCCGGCGGGCTGACCAACGGCCCCGGCCGCTCCCTCCTCGTTGCCGACACCAACAACCACCGCATCGTCCATCTCGACCTGGAAACGTGGGAAGGCCGGGAGATCGCGTTGACGTTGCCTTAGCTCGGAGAGACGACGACCTGGCCGCGTTGCATCACGAACACTGGTTGATCCAGGTCACGGATGTTGGCGGCAGGGTCGCCCCGGAACGCGGCCAGGTCGGCGTCGTAGCCCTTGACCAGCTTGCCAACCTGATCGCCGACGCCGATCGCACTCGCGGTGTCGCAAGTCATGATCCGCAGTGCCTGCCACTCCGACAGGCCGACGTCCTCGACGAAGGCCCAGGCCTCGGCAGGCGCCCGGTTGAAGTCGGCGTAGGCCATGCCCATGTCGAGCCCCGAGGTAAAGCGAGCGCCGCGATCACGCATGTCCCGCAAAATCTCCAACCCTCGTTCTCGCGGCGACGGCCCCTGCAGGTTGGGATTACGGCGCGGCGCGGCATCGCCCCGATCCCGCGCTTCCGAGGCCAGTAGCCCCAGGCCGATCGTCGGATTGACCCAGATGCCCTCGTCTGCAATCCGCTGCGCCAGTTCGGGGTCGTAGCGGAATCCCTCTTCGGGATTGGCCGACAGCCAACGGCAGTGGATCAGGTGCCGGACGCCGCCCTCGACCGCAGCGCGGATGCCTTCCGCGGCGTGTGTGTGCGCGGCGACCCCGATGCCGCCCGACTTGCCGGCCTCGACGATCTCGCGGATCGTTTCGGGCGGATACTGGCGGTCGCGCGGATTCGATGTCGGCGTGAAGTTGCCGCCCGAGGCCATCACCTTGAGTACGTCGGCGCCCTCGTCAACGGTCAACTGCGCCTGCGCGCGCACTGCCTCGGGCGTGTCGGCCTCGCCGCCCCAGAACCAGCAGTGGTCCATCGTCCGTGTGATCGGCGCGCCCGCCGCCAGCAGTCGCGGCCCCGGAATCACGCCCGTAGCGATTGCCTCGCGCGCGGCAAAGACGACCTCGTTCTTCGAGCCCAGGTCGCGCATCGTCGTGATTCCCGAGCGCAGCGCCAGCCCCACGGCGTGGGCGGCGCGCATCAGCGCCGGCTCGTTCGGCTCCTGCGAGATGATGTCGAAGGCGTCCACGCGGGGCGGACAGGGGATGTGCGTGTGCCCCTCCACCAGTCCGGGCATTAGCGAGACATCGCCGAGGTCGACCGTCTCCGCCGTCGGCGCGTCGGCCGCGGGCAGGATGTCGATGATCGTGCCGCCCGCGACGCCGACCGCGTGATCGGGCAGCCAACCATCCATTGCGGCATTCGCGACCCGCGCCGCTCTGTAGAAGCTACGCTCAGGGTCCGCCATCAGTGCGCGCCCCAGCTCGGCGCTCGCTTCTCGCGGAAGGCGGCGGGGCCTTCCTTGGCGTCGCTGGTCTCACGTGCCACGCGGCGCATGGTCTCACCGAAACGGATCGCCTGGACGAAGGGCAGTTCCTGACCTCGGTGCGAGACCTCCTTGGTCGCGCGCACGGCCAGCGGCGCGCCCTTGCAGAGGCGCTGGGCGAGATTGTGCGCCGCCTGCATCAGGTCGTCGTGCGGGACGATCTCCCAGACCAGTCCCATCTCCTTGGCCCGCCAGGCGTCGACCCGGTCGCCGATCAACAGCAGTTCCATCGCATAGTGCCAGGCGATCCGCTTGGGCATGCGGATCGCTCCCTGGATCGTGGGCACGCCGATCTGCACCTCGGGGAATCCAAACTGGGCCCGATCCGACGCAATCACGAAGTCGCAGGCCGCCACCAGCGTCAGCCCGAAACCCAGCGCAAAGCCGTTGACGGCGGCGATCGTCGGCTTCCAGACCTCCATGCCCGACTCGAGCGAGGTCAGCGAGGGCACCTCCCAGAAGGTGTGTTCCTCGGGCGGCGCGGGCGAGCGCAGGTCGGCGCCGGCCGAGAAGGCGCGCCCGGAACCGGTCACGATCCCGACCCAGGCCTCATCGTCGTTCCGGAACTCTTCCCAGGCGGCGTTGAGGTCGGAGCGCAATTCGTGGTTGATCGCGTTCAGCGCTTCGGGTCGGTTGTAGGTGATCGTGGCAATCCGCCCCGAGCGTTCATAGGTCACGGTGTCGCCCATCGGTGCCTCCTCTGCACTTGAGTAGTCAGCTTACCGGCGGCCAGCGCTAGAACGGCTGGCCGCCCCGACTGAGGATGTCAATGTACGCGTCATAGGCAAAGATTCGATTGCGGAGTTGGCCCGTCCGCTCGGAAACTATGCCAAGCTCAACCAACGTGTCCGTCGCCGATGCGGCCGTGTTCAGAGACAGCCTGCTCTCCTTTGAGAGCTCTCGCAGGTTGAGCATTGGCCGACGCGCAAACGCCTCGTGTGCGCTGCCTGCGGAAAGTGCGCGACGCCCGAGCCGGAAAAGCTGTTGCTGATCGACTTCAAACCGCTCGCTCAGTTCCTCTGTGACTGCGATGCAGTCTTCTGCGGTCCAGACCAAGCCATCCACGAAGTAACGCAGCCAGAGCTCCCAATCGCCGTTCTCTCGAAGCTGCCCGAGTAGGGAGTAGTACTCGGCTCGCCGTTGCTTGAAGAACAGGCTGAGATACAGCGCGGGCTCGCTGAGCAACTGCGCCTGATCCAGCATGAGCGCGATCAAGAGTCGACCTGCGCGGCCGTTGCCGTCCAGGAACGGATGGATCGACTCGAACTGCGCGTGAGCGAGGCCTGCCACGATGACGGTCGGCAGGGTCGAGCGTTGATCGTGGATGAATTGCTCAAGCTGCGACATGCAGTCGAGGACTTCGGTTGGCGGCGGAGGGACATGCGCCGCCGTGGCCGGCGACGAGCCTCCGATCCAGTTCTGGGAGCGTCGAAACTCCCCTGGTAGCAGATGTCTTTGCGCCTCGCCCTGCATGAGAACCTCATGCACCTCTCGAATCAATCTGCTGCTGATCGGGAATCCGCTTCGAAGCCGACTGATTCCGTGCTGCAGCGCCGAGACATAGTTGGACACTTCGGCGGCGTCATCGAACGAGGACGAAGGCGCCCCTCCCAACTCGTAGGTCAGCAGATCCTCAAAAGTCGACTGAGTTCCCTCGATCTGAGACGAGGCGATCGCCTCCCGGCGGATATAGGAGTACAGCAGCGGCTCGATCGACGGCAAGCGAGTGATCAGCGCATCCAGATAGCCGATGGCGAGATGCGCCGACTCGAGGCCCTGATGGAGATCGTCCATGACGAGCGGTGGAATCGGCGGCAGCGGATTCGGTATGAAGGCGCTGAACTCGACGCCCTGCACTTGAGATCGCTCATAGGCGCCATTACGGGATCGGTACATGGAGATTCCTCGAAGCGAATGGGCTAGCAGGGTGCTGAACTGCACAGTCTCCGTCATTCCTGGCTCTGCCTGGAATCTCGTTCCCTCTGCTCCCCCGTATGTTCGGACGAGATTCCCGCCTTCGCGGGAATGACGAGTTAGGGCGTCGCGGGGCTCTATCGGTACCCTGCTAGAACCACTGTATCGCAAGTTAGGAGGCAAAGTGCGATAAGATTGGTTCCCGACCGGCAAATTGCCGCCCGCAATCAAAGAAGTTGACATTAGGCAGTCCGCTATCGCAGATTATGGGTAAACTTGCGATAGTGTCAGTCAGCCCTACGCGCTCTGCAGACCCTGCAGATGCCGGCCGGCGAACTCGGCCAGGACGGCCTCGGCATCGGCGGCGGGGTGCAGATTGGCGATCGCGTGGTCGAAGCCCCGCGACTTGATCTCGGCCAGCGTCGCCGCCGCCTCGTCGATCGTGTCCTCGGCGAGCACCGTGATTCGGTTGATCATCAACTGGAGCTGCGACGAGTCGCGGCCGTGCGCCTCGGCCTCCGACCGGACCAGCGCCCAGTCCGCCTCCAGCGTGTCGAGCATGGCCGGATTGGCTAGGTATCCGTCGGCGAAACGACCGGCGCGGCGCAGTTGCCGTGGATTGTTGCCGCCCAGCAGGATCGGCACCCGGCGCGGAGGCTGCGGCCGGCAGTACCAGCCAGCGGTGTTGTAGAACTCGCCCTCGAACGAGCCGACCTCGTTCTCCCACAGGTCGCGCAGGACCTGCAGGTACTCGTCCATCCGCTCGCCGCGCCGATCGAACGGCATCGATAGCGCCTCGAATTCTTCCTTCCACCAGCCGACCCCGGCGCCGAGGATCAGCCGGCCGCCGGCGAGATGATCGAGGGTTGCCATGATCTTGGCGTGCAGCACCGGCGCGCGCATTGGCGCGACCAGCACGGCGGTGCCCAGCTCGACCCGCTCGGTCACGGCGGCGGCGTAGGTCAGCAGGGTCAGCGGCTCCAGCATCGGCGCCTCGGCCGGCACCAGGAAGCGGCCGTCCTCCGAGTACGGATAGTCGGAACCCTGGTCGGGCCGCAGTACGACGTGGTCCAGCGTCCAGAGCGAGTCGAAGCCGTTCGCCTCGACCGACCGAGCCACGCGCGTGATGTGCTCGGGACTCGCCGCGCCGCCGATCTGGGGCAGATAGATGCCGACCTTCATGTGGACCTCCCGTTGCGTTCCGAGTCGGCGATACCCTGCGCAGATATGCGCCGCATGCGATTGGGTTCGCCGAACAGTATGACTGACGAGCATGCCGAGCGGCGGCGCTCGGCATGAGCGAGCGTCCAACCCTCGCTCGGCCGCCCCTGCGCAGCCTGTTCGCCATCCGCGACTACCGCGTGCTCTGGCTGGCGGCGCTCTGCATGATCATCGCCCAGCAGATCCGCTTCATTGCGATCCCCCAGTGGTTCCTTGACCAGACCGGGGCAGAGTCGTTCACCGAAGTGGCGATCATCGGCGCGGTGCAGTTGCCGATCCAGGCCTTCGCCGTGCTCTACGGCGGCGTGCTGGCCGACCGCTTCGACCGCCGCTGGCTAATGGCCGCCGCCAACACCATTGTGCTGGTCATCCTCGTGCTCGTCGCCACGGCGGCAACCGTCGACGCGCTCGAGTTCTGGATGGCCTGGGTCGCGCTGGGCGCGCTGGGCGGATTGGCCACGTTCGTCGCTCCGGCCAGGGCGACGATCACGCCGCGCGTGGTTCCCCCGCGCTACCTCAGCGCCGCAGTGACCATCGATACCAGCACCCAGATGACTGGTTGGATCCTCGGTGGCCTGATCGTCACGGCGCTCGCGATCGGCCTGGACGCGATCGGCATGCTCTGGGTCGCCGCCGGATTCGCCGCCGTCTCGGCCGTCATGCCGGCGCTGATTCGCACGTCGGCCCGGGCAGTCTCGGAGCGGCAATCGACTCTGCGCATGGTGATCGAAGGCGCCCGCTACGTCGTCCGACATCCAATCCTGCCGGGGCTCTTCATCCTCGACTGGGGCATCACCGTGATCTCGTACTACCGAGAGATCCTGCCGCTGCTCGCGACCGGGCTGTTCATGGCCGGCGTCGGCTCGGCCGGCGCGCTGGGGACCGTCAACGCGGTCGGCTCGGCCTGCGGGATGCTGCTCGCCCTGTTCCTGGTCAACTACCGGGCCAAGGGGATCATGGTGCTGGCCGCCTCCGCCAGCTACGCGGCGCTGCTGTTCGCGCTCGGCGCGGCGCCGTGGCTCTGGGTGGGGATGATCGTGATCGCGATGCTGGGCGCCGCCGACGCCGTCACCGTCGCCGTGCGGCAGGTCACCGTGCATCTGACCACGCCCGACGAAATGCGCGGCCGCGCCTTCTCGGTCATGGTCCTGATGGCGCAAACGGCCAACAATATCGGCATCATCTGGGTCGGATTCTGGGGCGACGAGATCGGCGTCGACAACACCTACTTCATGGGCGGCGCGATCGGATTGGGCGCGACCCTGCTGATCGGCCTGCTCTGGCGCTCCATCAGCCGCTACCGCGCCCCCGACCATGTGCCCGATACCCTCGTCAGTTGAAGCACCGAACCGGAGCGAGGCAGATATGGTCTTCAACGAGCAACTGATCGACTTCCTGGTCGAGCTGGCAAGCCACAACGACCGCGAGTGGTTCAACGCCCACAAGGACGAGTACGAGTCCGTGTTGCGCGAACCGGCACAGGAGTACATCCGCCAGGTCGCGGGTCCGTTGGCCGACATCTCGCCGCACATGACCGCCTCCGACCGCAAGCAGGGCGGATCGCTGATGCGCATCTACCGCGATGTCCGTTTCTCGCGCGACAAGTCGCCCTACAAGACCAACGTCGGCATCCAGTTTCGCCACGAGTCGGGCAAGGACGTGCACGCGCCCGGCTACTACGTCCATATCGCGCCCGACGACTGCTTCATCGGGGTCGGCAGCTACATGCCCGACCGCGACGCGTTGGCCGCCTACCGCCGCGCCGTCGACGAGCGTCCGCGGGAGTGGCTCGAACTGAAGAAGCTGACCGAGTCCGATGATTGGGAACTCGGGGGGCACGGAGACAGCCTCAAGCGCCCGCCGCGCGGCTACACCGCCGATCACCCGCTGATCGAGGACATCAAGCGCAAGCACTTCATCCTCACCCACTATCTCGACGTCGAAGACGTCACTGCCCCGGGCTTCGTCGACTACTCCATCCAGCGCTTCCGGGAGACCCGAGAGTGGATGGCCTTCCTGACCAAGGCCATCGGCCTGCCGTTCTGAGAAAACCTCCCCCTCTGGGGGAGGTGCCCCGAAGGGGCGGAGGGGGCCCACGCCGACGCTGCGAACTGCCGCGAGCCCCCTCAGTCGCTTCGCGACAGCTCCCCCAGAGGGGGAGCGTTGACAATCCCCATCTATCCTGCGACTCGAGTGCAACGACGAGGAGGCCGCGATGACTCAGCAGACGCCTGAACGAAACATGCCGCCGGTGGCTCCGGCTCTTGAGGGCGACCCGGTGGCGCCGCCGGACGATGCGCGTTTCGTGATCAAGCCGATGTCAGAGACGCCGGTCAGCGTGGGACGCAACATCCAGGCGCGGCGGATGTTCACGGCGGCGGAGGGGCGCTTCGAATCGTCGTTCCAGTTCGTGCTCTACAACGTGCTGGCCGTGGGCGAGACCAATGTCCGCCACATCCACGAGGACGTCGAGAAGGTCTACTACTTCCTCAAGGGCAACGCGGAGATCGACTGCGGCCCCTGGCGCACGACCGCGACCGCCGGCGACTTCCTCTTCTTCCCCGCCGACATCGCGCACCAGATCTACAGCCAGGGCCCCGAAGACCTGGAGTTCATCGTCTGCGCCGCTCAGACCACTGGCGAGGCTCGCGGCATGTCCGACGGCGGACTTCTCAACTCCAGCGGCGGGAGCGGCGACTGATGGCCGATCAGGATGCAACCGAGGTCGTCCCGCTTGAACCGATGCGCGAGTTCGGCGCTCAGGTCTACGAGGCCTGCGGCGTGCCCTCCGAGGACGCCGCCTACACGGTCGAGATTCAGCTCACCGCCGACCTGCGCGGCGTCGACACGCACGGCTTCCAGCGGCTGGGCTGGTACGCAGGACACCTCCAGACCGGCCGATACAACCCGTCGCCCAGCCTGGAGGTCCTCAAGGAGACGCCTGTCTCGCTCGTGGTCGACGGCGACGGCGGGATCGGCCAGCTCATCGTCGCGCGAACGATGCAGCGCACGATTGCGAAGGCGAAGGAGACGGGACTGGCGCTGGGCACGCTGCGTAACTCGAACGACTGGGGCATGGGCGCGTTCTATCCGATGATGGCCGCCGCCGAAGGATTCGTCTCGTTCTGCACGACGACCAGCGTGCCCAACATCGCCCCGTTCGGCTCGCGGACGCGCATCTCGGGAAACAACCCCATGGCCTTCGCCGCGCCGCGATCGTCGGGACCGCCGGTCGTGCTCGATATGGCGCTGACCCCGGTCGCGCTGGGCAAGGTGATGCGGGCGCGAGCCGAAGGACGTGAGATTCCCGAGGAGTGGGGCTTCCTCGACATCGAGGGCTTGCCCACAACTGATCCCGAAACGGCGTTGTCGGGCATCATCCCGGCTCTCGGCGCGGTCGCGGCCTACAAGGGCTCGGGTCTGAGCCTGTTCATGAACCTGCTCGCCGGCGCACTGCCAGGCGGCTTCCACTCGAAGGACGTCAACATCGGCAAGCGGGGCCAGTTCCTGCTCGTGATTGACCCCGAGATCTTGGGCGACGCCGACGAGTTCGCCGAGAAGGTCGACTCGATGGTCGAGCAGATCAAGTCGGCCGACCCATTGCCGGGCGTCGATGAGGTCTTCGCCCCCGGCGAGATCGAACAGCGCGCCTACGACGAACGAATCGAGGCGGGACACGTCGTGTACCCTCCCTCGACGCTGCAGGAACTGCGCGAGCTGTCGTCGGAGATGCGGATTCCGTTGGAGGTCTGAGGGACTGCTCCGGCACGGGGAGTTCGTACTGCAGGTTCTACGTTGCCTCCTGCGATTCCCCGCGCACCGACGCGGGGTCCAGACCCCGGCCGACACATGCAGCTCCGTTGTGGCTCTTGACCCGTTCGCCGAATGGCGTAGTCGTTTGTTGAGATGGAATCAAGGAACATGGGGTTCAGCTATCGGCGTTGGTTGCTCTGGACGCCGCGTCGGTGCGCGGGGCATCGGATGGTCGGAGCGCGGGGCATCGGGTTGTTCGCGAGGTGCGGGGCTTAGCGCTCGCAGACCACCCCGTCGCCATCGCCGTCACGCGCCGAAGGAACGGCTTCGGCAGGGAATCCCCGACCATTCCCGTTTGCGCCTTGCTGGCGTTCGACGCCTGCCGCCTCGGCATCTTCGCAGGATGCGTAGGCGCCGACTGTGGATTCGCGAGCCGGTGTCGTGTGCTGCTGTTCCTGCGGCTGCTCTGCGATGTAGACGACCGTCGGCCTCCGATCCGGATATTCGGCGGGTCGTTGATAGCTGGCCGGACAGGTTTCGAGCATGACTCGCAGGGCGTCAATCTCGGCCTGGTCGGCGCTGAGTGACCACTTCACCTTGACTACGATCCAGTCGTGCGCGTACTGACACCAGGCTGCGCGGCGCGGTGGCTTCCAGTCTGCTGGATCGTCGGCGCCCTTGGTGCGATTGCTGGAGGCGGACACTGCCGTCAACGCGGCGGGGAGTTCCATATCGTTTGCGTATCGGAACTTGCGCTCGGCCGGCCATGTCGCCGCGCCGGAGTCATGCGCCTCCGCCAGCGGCACCATATGGTCGATGTCCAGACGCGACGGGTTGCTGAACGGTTCGTCGTCGTACCAGGAAAGCCAGACGCCATCCGGCGGGCGGCAATCCTGGTCGACCTCCGAGATTGAGGACGCCTCAGCAATCAGCACGAGTTCGCGCACATTACAACCGGGGCGGGTCGTTTCGCTCCAGCCGTCGTGATAGTCGTCGCGATCGTAGTCAATGCCAGATGCGTTTTCCGGCGCAACCGTCAGTTGGGCAAGGAGCGTGTCATACGGTTCGACTTCTTCCTGCTGTACCTGCACTTCGAAGGACTGCTGAGGGACCGGCTCCTCCTCGACCAACTCGTCCTGGACCTGCTCCTCCTCCTGCTCAGTTTGCGGTCGCTCTGCCGGCCGACCCTTTGGCTCTTCCGATGCGCATGCGACCCCGGCTATGACGGCCAGTAGGGCTATAGCAAGCGCACAACGCTCCAGCGAAGCACGGACCTTCATGGGAGGTTTGCCTCTTCACGGTGTTGTTCCAATCGTATTGCCGGCCGTGAGCCCTATGCTTACTGGGCAGTCGGGCGGATCGGTGGTACGGGTCCGGTCGTTGGCTTGAGACGGGAGCACGGCGTGAGCGGTCCCGAGCAAGACCCTGCCACTCAGAGCGTCGCTCTCGCTCTTCGGCGGGATGAACTGGAAGGGCGCGGCCAGACGGTCGAGGCTCAGTACAACACCCTGGAGGAAGAACGCGAGGCGCTGATAGCCAGAAAGCAAGGACTGCTCGCGAGGCGCACTGATCTCATGATTCGTTGGTCCGCAGTATCGCAGCACTGGCCGTTGGCAGAGCCGGAAGCGCGTCAACTGCGAGATGACGCTAGCTCACTACAGGCGCAATGGACCGAGCTGGATGAGCGTGGCGAGACCTTTCGGGCGCGCTATCGAGCCGTACAGTCGGGCGCCGAATCGTCGTTGTTGAGCGGCGCCGACGGCGCGATCCACAACGCAAATCGACAGGAGAACGCAGCGGCTGAACTGGCCTGGAGCCGGCAACTGCAAGACTTCATTGAGCAACAGGCGGAGGCGACCAGCAGCGATGACCTGAGACCCAGAAGCGACAGACAGCGAGTAGAGGTCGCGCTGCGTTGGTGCCGCGAGTTTGAGGAGTGGAATCGAGAGTGGCAAGACTATATCAACGCCGTGACGTCTCGCAATGTTGTCGCCAGAAAGTCAAACGAAGACAGAGAGCAGTACTTGAGCGACGTTCGCGAGTGGCGACTCGAGAACCGTAGATTTGTCAACGATCACGTCATCACCGACTCGCTGAAGCGACGTGTGATCGGCGCCATCAACGCTGAACTGAGGCCACTGGGCCGACTTGCGCTCGGACGCGCCTTCGAGCTGTTTTGCGTTGATCTCCTGGAGCAGTCAGGCTACGAAGTCATCGCCCAGGGCGGCGGCGACGACCGTGGTATCGATTTGATACTTAACGCAACGTCGCAGAGCGGAGCCAGGTTTCGCATCGGCGCGCAAGTCAAGTTTCGCGGCGCGCCCGGCGCGCTTGTCGGCGAGAACGACGTACACACATTCGGCGGCAAAGCTGAGCGGCAGGGCATCTTTGATCGCCTGCTGATGATCACCGCCGGCGGCTTCTCAGAGGCGGCTGCCGAAGAAGCTGCCTGGCGCCGCATCGAGATGTGGGACGGACTTGTGCTCCTTGGCTTGATGGTCGAGACAGGCGTCGGCATCCTGGAGCACAGGATTGAAGAGGCGAGGGAAGTCCAGTTGGATCCGGCATACTGGTCCCGGCTCAAGGAGCGAGCTAACGAGGAACTGCCTCGGCCTGCCAGTCCGTAATCGGGTATTCTCGCTGCAAAGCCGAGAGGAACGTGTCATGGTCAGCGAGATTGTCTATTCCTGCGACTCCCACGTGGTCGAGGGTCCCGAGGTCTTTGAGGGCCTCGTCGAGAAGTACGGCGACCGCGCGCCGCGCGTGGTCGACGGCTGGAAGGGTCGCGAGGGCGTCTACCTGGCCTGGCCGCAGATTGACTTCGCCATGCTGGTCGGTCGCCTCGGTATTGCCGGAGCCAACCTCAACCTGCCCGAGACCA
Organism: Dehalococcoidia bacterium; assembly: GCA_965211635.1. GTDB lineage: Bacteria > Chloroflexota > Dehalococcoidia > Bin125 > Bin125 > Bin125. Next base: position 1,694,915 of record OZ242948.1, on the reverse strand, counting down.
AGGAAAAGATGCAGCGCGGCTGGGACCTGATTAACCCGGGCGTCAAAGATCCCGTCGCCCGCCTGACCGAGCAGGACCAGGACGGCGTGGTCGGCGAAGTCATGTACCCCTCGATCAACATGCTCACCTACATGGTCGACGACACCGAGGTGGTCAACGCCGTCTTCCAGCGCCACAACGACTGGATTCGCGACTACTGCTCGCACAATCCCGAGCGGTTGATCGGCGTCGGCTGTCTGACGCTGCGCGACGTCGAGACCGGGATCGCGGAACTGGAGCGCTGCGCCAAGATGGGCATCAAGGGTCTCGCCATTCCCTGCACCGCGCCCAAGGACAAGCCCTACTCGGACTCCTACTACGAGCCGTTCTGGACGGCCGCCGAAGAGGTCGGCCTGCCGCTGACAATGCACATCTTCTGCGGCGCCGAGCCGGGCATGGGTCTGCCCAAGGAATGGGACGAGGTGGTCAGCTACACGCTCGCCCACGCCGCCGCCTGGAATACGATCTCCAACCTCGTCACCTCGGGCGTCTGCGAGCGCCATCCGAACCTCAAGTTCGTGATGGCCGAGTGGGAAACCGGCTGGATCGCGCACACGCTCGAACGCTGGGACCACGCCTATTACCGCGCCCGCGCGGTCGACCGTACGCCCGAGCTCGAGATGCTGCCTTCGGAGTACTTCCGCCGCAACTTCATGGTCACCTTCGAGGACGACGCGATCGGCGTGCAGACGCGTGAGGGCATCGGCGTCGACAACCTGCTCTGGGGCAACGACTACCCGCACCACGACGCGATCTGGCCCAACTCGCACCGCATCCTCGACGAGATCATGGAAGGCGTCCCCCAGGCAGACGTCGACAAAATGGTCTGGGGCAACGTGCAGAAGCTCTACAACATCGACCGCTCCGCGCTGCCGGTGTAGCAGGTGTCAAAGTCAACGAGATTGACTCCAAACTGACACGTGGCGTTCAGCTCTCAGGGGACTTGGAGCGAGTCGGCCAACTATCGGATCGACAGAGACCGATAGGAAGCCGATAGGTGGCGGCATCGGGACCGGAGGGACTGTTTGCTCACGGTTTCACAGAAACCGTGAGCAAACCGACATTTGTCCAGAAGACCTGCCAGCTCTCACACCGATTCTCCGCTACTATTGGTTTCACAGAAACCGTGAGCAAACCGATAGTTGCTCGAGAACCAGGCAATGTCGCTACCCCAGACCGCCCCTTCTCAAGCCGCATTGACAGCAGAGTTTGTCGCGCTGGACGCCGATCAGCAGGTGGCTCTGCTCAACGACGCCAACCCGCTTGACGAGAACGATCGCTATCTCCCCTGGGACCAAGTCCGCAATCGGCAACCGCCTGGCGGGGGCAGCGTGCGCCTGCGTTGGTTCGGCATGGCCATGGCGCGACGAGCGTCAGCTCGGACCTTGCCGCTACTGGGACGCGGTGGTCAACCGTTCTGGTACTGCAACGCCCAGCCCTTGCTCGCAACGCTCAATCGCCTGGATCAGGCGCAACGCACGCACGTCCTAGCCGATGAAACACTGATGACAACTGCGGCGCGCCGGCGCTGGCTGCAGCGCGGACTGATCGACGAATCGATCCAGTCAAGCCGACTGGAAGGCGCAAACACGAGCCGCCTGCTGGCGAGAGAGATGTTGCACGACGGTCGGCCGCCGCGCGACAAGAGCGAGCGCATGATCGTCAACAACTTCGCCGCGATGCAGACCGTCGAAGAGTGGGCGCGCAGCGGTGAACTGATCGATCTTGAGCACATCCTGCAACTCCATCGCATCGTCACTGCAGGCACAATGCACGACGAGAGCGATGCCGGCAGATTGCAGCGACCCGGTGAGGCTCGCGTCTTTGTCGTGTCGGCAAGCCAGGAGATCGTGCATCGCCCGCCGCCAGCCGACGAGCTTCCCGAGCGACTGCAACGAATCACGGACTTCGCGGAGCTTGACTCCGAGACTGAGTTTTTCCACCCGCTGGTTCGGGCCATCTTGCTGCACTTCATGATCGGCTACGACCACCCGTTCGTCGACGGCAACGGGCGCACGGCCCGCGCGCTCTTCTATTGGTCGCTGCTGCGCTCTGGATGGTGGCTGGCGCCCTACCTGCCGATCTCGCACTTCCTCCTGCAAGCGCCGGCTCAGTACTCGCGGGCCTATCAGTACGTGACATCAGACGACAACGACGTCACGCACTTCCTCCTGCACCAACTCGACATCATGGAACGGGCCGTTGACCAACTTGGCCGCGACCTTCTGGAGGAGGCCGTTGCCAATAGAGAGCTGTTGGAGCGTCTCGGGGATAGCGGCTTCAGCGAGCGTCAGTTGGCTATCATCGCTGCGGCGCTCGAGCAGCCCAACCGCATCTTCACGATCGCCCAGCAGCAGAACGAGCATCGCGTCTCCTATTGGGCCGCCCGCGCCGACTTGCAAGACTTGACCGAACGCGGATTGCTGCGGCGCAGCCGCTCAGGCAAGAAGTTCGTCTTCCGCCCCGCCCCCGACCTCCAGGATCGCCTCGGCGGGTAGGCTGCGGGGTGGAGGAGTGATCGATGGCGTCGCATTCGGAAACAAGCAAGGCTGCTGAGGTCATCTTCCTGCACGGCGTGCGGTACGCACGTGACCCCATGTCGGCTGTCTTCGAGGACTTGCCTGACGAAGAGTTGATGATGCTCGCGGAGAACATCAAAGTCGAGGGCCAAAAGCTCCCGATAACGATAAACAGGTCGAGCGGTCTCGTTCTTGACGGCTGGCAACGATTGCGCGCCTGCGAGCGGATCGATGCTAAGCCATTGGTTGACGAGCTCGAGATATCGGACCCTGCTGCATTCGTCATGGCGATCAACGAACATCGTCGGGGCTCAACCGCACCGACAGCGACGCAACGGGCTCTGTTGGCGACTGATCTCTTGATGCTGGAATGGGAGGCAGGAGGTCGCCAAGGTCGGAAGCCTTCTGCGAAGAAGGTTGCCAACGCAGCCGGCACGAGCGTGCCAACGGTTGAACAAGTCAGGCGAGCGCTTCGCCACGACGAGATGCGCGGCACGGACTACGCTCAACGACTTCGTCTTGGCGAGTTGTCCGCCGCCGCCGCCAACGCCGAGATTGCGCAAGGGCAGCCGAATGCCAAGGGTGCAAGGAATTCTCCCCAGAACGAGTCCTCCGTGGAAGCGTCATCGCCGTCCATCCCCACCATTGCTCCGCCGAGTGTCGGCCTTGTAGACGAGCGCGAGTGGAAAGAGGTGCTTCAAGGCCGCCTTATGGCCTTGTCTTCGTCGGGGTTCGAGCGGTTCACTGCAGCGTTTCTGCAAGCCGTTGGCTATAGAGAAGTCGAAGTTACAGGCAAGTCGGGAGATGGTGGGATTGACGGCACCGCCTACGCACCCCTCGGCTCGTTGAGAATCGCGTTTCAGTGCAAGCGATATCAGGGTTCAGTAGGCGCGCCTGCAGTTCGTGACTTTCGGGGAGCTGCGGACGGACGCACCGAGAATGGCCTCCTAATCACGACAGGAACTTTCACCAGCGCTGCAAGAGAAGAAGCAAGACGGCATGGTGCCAAGACGATCGACCTCATCGATGGTGACAAGCTCTGTGAGCTCCTTAAGGAGCACAAACTGGGTGTCGGCGTAGAAATGATCGAGCGTGTCATGGTTGACGACCTCTACTTCGACCAGTTTGAAGATGCAGGGTGAGCAACATGCGATCTGTCCTTGTCGATGTCCTCGTCGCTCTGCTGATCCTGATGATCGGCGGGGCGATCCTCACTCGCCTTGCGGGTGTCGAGGAAGGTGAGACGGCGCCGGCCTGGGTCCAGTTTGGCCCGCTCGTGCTGGCCATGGTCTACCTGGGCTGGCGGACGCTACGGCGCAGCCGCCAGCGACAAGAAGAGGAACAGCGCCGAGCGGCGGAAGAACCTCCGCAGATGCCGATCGAGGCGGAGGTCTCCGAGCTCGAGCCGATGAGCGAGTTCGAGTGGCGCTCTCGCGTTGACTCCGCAGTTCGCAACCTCGGCTCGGACGCGTTCCGGCGCTTCACTCTGGAGGTCTTACCCGCGCTCGGATTGTCGGATGTGCAGGTGGAACGCACTTCGTTTGACGGCGCCGTTGAGTGCGTTGCCACAAGCGAGGACGCAAGAGGCCTCGGCGTCTATGTGGTCTTCCGACGCTCGTTCGGCACGCTCGGCGCAAGCCAAATCCGCGACCTGCGCGAACGCATGGATGAGCACGAGTACGAAGGTCTGTACATCACAAACGGCGACTTCTCCGCTTCCGCGCGCGACGAAGCCGGTAAGTCGGAAGACCCAACGCGGCTGATCGATGGAGACGAGTTGATCGACCTGATGCGGACGCATGAGCTCGGTGTTGAACTGGACTATGCGGGCCGTGTGATCGCCGTTGACGAAGCGTGGTTCCGCGCCTTGGAGTCCAGCTACCTGACCCGGGAGGAAGACTGATCATGGCCGACCAGCGCACCGAGCAAACGACCGTCGGCGTGCTGCCCGGCGACGACGCCGCGCCCGAGGCGGTGCACGCCTCGATGACCGTGCTCCAGGCGATGGAACTGCCGATCGCCTTCGAGGTCCTCCCAGACGGCGCCGTCTTCGCCGCCCGGATGTCGCGCGAGGAGGGCACACAACTGGTGATCGACACGGCCGAGCGCTGCGACACCGTGCTGTTCGGCTCGACCAACGGTCAGACGCCCGGCGTCGGCTACTTCCGCTGGGGCAAGCAGACCTTCGCCAACGTGCGCCCGATCAAGTGGCGGCCCGGTTTTCGCTCGCCGATGGCGCAACCGGAGGGCATCGACTACGTCATCGTGCGCGAGAATCTCGAGGACCTGTACGCCGGGATCGAGGGCGACCTCTCCGAGGTCGCGGCTTCGGGCCTGGCCGACCGGCCGCGATTCGGCGGAGTCTCGCGGACCCAGGTACCGGGCGGCTTCAGTCACTTCGCCGAGGCCGAGGGCCGCTACGCGATCAAGTACTTCACCCGCGCCAATGTCGAGCGCGTCGCCCACTTCGCCTGCCGCCTGGCGCAGCAGCGCAAGGCCGAGGGTTATCCCGGCAAACTGACCTGCTCGGCCAAGACCAATGTGCTGGCCCGCACCGACGGCTGGTTCGTCGAGATCGCCGCCGAAGTCGCATCGGGCTACTCGGATGTCGAGTTCGAGTCGTTCATCGCCGACGACTTCGCCCGCCGCCTCGTCGCCTCGCCGCACGACCTCGATGTCGTGCTGCTGCCCAACCTCTACGGCGACATCTTCTCCGACGAAGGCGCGGGCACGATCGGCGGCCTCGGCCTCGCGCCGTCGGGCTGTTTCGGCGAGGACTGGGCCTACTTCGAGTCAGTCCACGGGACCGCCCCCGACATCGCCGGCATGCACCGCATCAATCCCACTGCCACGATGCTGTCGGCGGTGATGATGCTGCACCACCTCGGCCACCACGACCAGGCGTCGGCGCTGGAGTCTGCGCTCGACGCGGTCTACGCGGAAGGTCGGACATTGACGCCGGATCAGGGCGGCTCGGCCAGCACCGAGGACTTCGCCCAGGCGGTGATTGACGCGCTGCCCTAGCTCCCTCTCCCCCCGCGCAGCGGGGGGAGATGCCGAAGGCAGAGGGGGGCTCCGACTCACGCACAAGCGCAGGCGCCGCCTCCCCTTCAGTCCCCCCGCCTTTGCGGGGGCAGGCTCTACGGGACAGCTTCCCCTGCGGGGAAGCGGGGATCGGATTGCGGGCGATGTCTGAGTGGCGGGAGCGCATGGGAGTCGAACCCACCCGAGACGGCGTGGACCGCCCCGCAATAGTTTTGAAGACTAGGGGGGACACCGGTCCCCTTCCGCTCCCGTGCAGATGAGGTTAGCGGAGGTCAGCCGACATACAGCTCTACCGACGCCGGCCCGACCTCCGCCTCAAGCTCCCGTCGAAACTCGGCCCAGCGATCGTCGTAGCTGGAGCGGCGGAAGTTGGCGTGCAGGCTGGCGGTACCGGCGTTCTGAGTGGTGGAAGCAATCTTGAATCCGCGCAGATTGGACTTGAGGAAGCTGAGCAGCTCGGCCTCGTGATCGGCGTAGTCGGCCGATGGCATGGTGATGATCAAGTCGCGGCTGCCGGCGGTCAGGCCTCTGAGGCCGGTCGAGCCGAAGATGCGTTGGCCGATCAGGACCAGCGCGACCGCGGCGAAGAGGATGCCGATCAGCTCGTAGTTGTAGGTCGCCGCGCCAATCGAGGAGGCGATCACGACGAGCAGATACCCGATCTCGGCCGGGTCCTTGATCGGCGTTCGGAAGCGAACGAACGAGAGCGCGCCGAGCAGTCCAAGAGAGAGCGGCAGCGACCATTGGATAGCGATGAAGAGCAGCGTGATCGCAGGTCCGGCGAGCAGGAAAACGCGGTGGATGCCGGCCCCGCGTTGCCAGTCGCGATAGAAGATGAGATAAAGCACGTAGATCGCGACCGACGCCGCCAATGAGACGATCATCGCCAGGAGGTACTCCTCGAGCGCGATCTCCGAGGTCGGGCCGAGGATGTCGGGCCACTCGATCATGACAATGGGCATCGGCTCCTCCAGGTAGGGCGCAGCGGTTCAGCCGGCGCGAGCGGATTCGCCGCCGTAGAGCGTCTCGACGGCGAGCGCGTACTTCGAATGGGCGGTCCGGCGTAGACCAAGCCGTCCGAGCTGGGCAAGCTGCGGTGGCAATTCACCACTCGATTTGAGTTCGAGGACGGAACCGTTGGGAACCGGTTGCCAGATCGGCGCTCCTCGCGGGTTTGAGGCTTGGAGGTTGGTGTCCAACGACGCGCGGACTGAACCCTCGGTAGATTGCCAGCGAATCCGGTGATAGCGAATCAGGGCGGTGGGGGCGACTGTCGGCTCGATCGGCAACCAGGCGGATGGAGCTATGTCGCGGAGGCATCGCACGAGCTCGTCGCGCTCGGGGATGATTAGTCCGAGCTGATTGGGCACGCCGGTCGAGGGATAGCGAAGCCGCTGCTTGGTCGAGCGCGCGCCGTCTCGGGACTTCAGCTCCAACCAGACGCCAGCGTAAGGATCGACGGGATCGTCATACCAGCGCAGGCGAAGCTTCTGTTTGGCGAACTCGCCATCGGCCGATGCCTGGTAGGCATCGAGTGCAGGTGTGTCGTAGTAGCAGCTGGTAATGACGCCGACCGGATACTGAGGATCGCGCGGCAGGCGAGCGTCGAGCCAGGCGGTCAGCAGCGCAGCGCGGGCCGCCGGCAGGGGAAACTTGCGCTCCTCCCGCCAGTTGGAGTCGTCGGAATCGCCCCTGGTCGGGGAGCGGCGAAGGGTGAGAGCCATGCCGCTAGCCTACCCGCTTGTTAACCTCACTCCGGGAGCGGGCAATGCCGATCAATCGCTGGATTGCCGCCGGCTTGGCGGTCGCTGCGGCCGTGATTGTCGCGGTGGTTGTGTATGCGACGGCTGGCGAATCCACGTCTCCCCGGCTGCCAGCCAACGCCGACGCCGCCACGATTGGCGTCGATCAGCAGCGCAGCGATCCATTCAACATCGTCTTCGATCAGAGCACGGTGCGAATCTACGACATCCAGCTCGATGAAGCGGAACTGGCGAAGCTCGACGCCAACCCGACGGCCGAACAATATGTCGAGGGCGCGGTGATCGTCGACGGCGAACACTACGGGCCGATCGGTGTGCGGTACAAGGGATTTTTCGGGGTGCTGCGGCAATGCTTCTTCACCGGCGTGAACACCTGCGACAAGCTGGCCTGGAAGTTAAAGTTCAACCACTACGAACCGTCGCTGCGCTTCCACGGCCTGAAGCGGCTCAACTTCCACCAGATGAACAGCGACGACGCGCAGATGCGCGAAGTGTTGACCTACCAGGTGTTCCGCGACGCTGGGGTGGCGGCGCCGCGCTCAGTGTTTGCCCTGCTGCGCCTCAATGGCGAGCCGCTTGGCCTATACACGTTGTCCGAAGATATCGACGATCGATTCATTGCTGATCGCTTCCGCGACGGCGGCCGCGGCGTGCTCTACAAGGAGATCTGGCCTGGCAACATTGAGCGTCTGCCGGCATTCAGTGAGACGATTGAAGGGGCGATCAGGCGCGGGCCCGAAGATCCCTCGGGCCTGCGCGAGTTCTCGGCGGCGTTGACCGAGGCGGAGCAGTCGGACAACCCGGACGCGGAGGTGTTCGCCGTGCTGGAGGACTACATCCAGGACCTGGACACGCTCTACGGTTACCTGGCCGCGGACCGCCTGACCGACAACTGGGACGGGATCGTCGCCTGGTATTGCGTGCCGGTCTGCGGCAATCACAACTACTTCTGGTACCAGGACGCGCTCTCGGGGGAGTTCAGCCTGATTCCCTGGGACGTGGAAAACAGCTGGCGCTCGCCCAGCCCGATCCGCACCTACTACAACATGCCCGACTGGGACGAACCAGAGCGTAGCTGCCGCTTGCGCGAAGTGTTCTGGGGCATCGATGCCCGCGCGCCGCACTGCAATGCGGTGATCCACGCGTTGGCGACGCAGGGCTGGGAACGCTACATCGAGGCGTCACGTGAGCTGATGCAGGAAATCGTCACGCTCGAGCAGATGCATGAACGAGTCGACGCGATCACTGAGCTGATCGAGCCACATGTACTGGCCGACGAGAACGGACCAGGGGAGATCAAGTGGCGCGCCGCGGTGCGATTGCTGCATGAGGAAATCGACGATCGCTGGCAGTACATTGCCGACAAGATTTTGGCCTGGGACGAGACCGGAAAGGCTCCGGGTGATGGCTGACCTCATCCTTCGCGGCGGCAAGGTGGTTGATGGGACAGGCGCACCGGGTTTCGATGCGGATGTCGCAGTGGATGGGGATCGAATCGGCGCGGTCGGCGACCTGACCGGCATGTCGGCGGAACGGGAGATTGACGCTACGGGACTGACTGTCTCACCGGGCTTTATTGACACCCATGCGCACTCGGACGGGGTGTTGCTGCGCGATCCGGTCCACGCCCACGGACTGGTGCAGGGCGTGACGACGGAGTTCATTACCCAGGACGGACTCTCCTACGCGCTGCTGTCGGAGCAGAATCTGGACTCCTACGGGCGCTACATCGCCGGCTTGTACGGTCCGCCGCCGGTCGGTCTGGACATGTCGACGATGGCCGCGTTTCGCTCGCACTATGAGAGCAAGGGCTGCAATGTCGCCGTTCAGGCGCCCCACGGACCCGTGCGCCTGGAGAGCGTCGGCTTTGAGGACGTGCCGCTCGAAGGAGAGGGCCTGGCCAACGCCGAGCGGATGGTCGCCGAAGCCATGGAGCAGGGCGCGACCGGGTTTTCGACCGGTCTGTCGTACTACCCCAACTCCTACTCCAACACCGACGAGTTGGTGGCGCTGAACCGCGTAGTTGCCCGCTACAAGGGCGTGTACGTGACCCACATCCGCAATCACAACGACGACCGCGCGCCCGACGGATCGGGCATTGTCGAGGCGATGAACATCGGCCGGCGCTCAGGCGTCAAGGTGCACATCTCCCACTACCGCACATTCCCTAGCAACGCCGGCGACATTGATTCGATCATGTCGGAGGTCGACCGGGCCAAGGCTGACGGCGTCGACGTCACGCTGGAGTGCTATCCCTACGCCGCCGCTGCGACCGTGCCCGGCTACTTCCTGCGCGGCGAGTGTCACGTCGGCGGCATCGACCGATTGCTGCAGCGTCTGGGCGATCCAGCCTGGCACGATCGCCTGCTCGACTCGCTGGAGAACCTGTTCCCGGGACGCAACGACGCGGCGATCTGGACCTGGATCGGCGCGGACCACCTGAAGCACCTCGAAGGCGTGTCATTCGCCGATGCGGCGCAGAAGCTGGATAGCTCGGTGGCCGAGATGATGCTCACGGTGATGCGCGAGTCGGGCCTCGCCTGCGGCTTCCGCGACGGCATGCCGCCCAGCCTGTCGGTGGCCCGCCAGGTCGAGGCGGACGTGATGGCGCTGCTCTCGCGCGACGACTACATGGTCGGTTCGGACGGAATTCCGTTCGACGAGGGGATCCCCCACCCTCGCGCCTACGGAACATTCCCCAGGATTGTGGGTCGCCTGCGGCGTCGCACCGGCGTCTCGCTCGAACACATCGTGCGAGGCATGACCTCGCTACCGGCCAGCCGCTTCGGTCTCATCGATCGCGGCGTCGTCGCCGAAGGCAAGTTCGCCGACCTGGTCGTTTTCAACGCCGACACCGTGATCGACACGGCCGACTTCAACGATCCGAGAACGCCGCCGGCGGGGATTCCCTACGTGATCGTGAACGGCCAGCTCGCAGTCGACGAAGGCCAGCCGACGGGCGCGCTCGCGGGCCGTTCGCTGCCGTAGCTTAAGATTCCGTCATTCCCGCGCAGGCGGGAATCCATTCACTCAGACGGTCGTATCCAGGACGGAATCCCGTGATCCATGTCGGCTGACCGCAATGAAACCGCGGACGCCAGAATCGCGTGCGGAGGTCGTTCTGGATGGATTCCCGCCTGCGCGGGAATGACGTAGTACCGAGTTCGGCGGACGATACTCAAGCAGGCGTGAGGCGTTAGACCGCTACTCCACCACGCCGTCAACGATCAGTTGCTGGAACTCCTCCTCGGAGTAGCCGCACAGCTCACGGTAGACGTACTCCGAGTCCTCGCCCAGGAGCGGCGAGCGTCTCGGCATTGGCGGCGGCGTGTCGCTCAGCCGCCAGGCAGGGCTCTCGTAAGACATCTTGCCGATCACCGGGTGATCGCTGGTCCACCAGTGGTTGCGATGTGCGAGCTGCGGATCTTCGTGCGCATCCCGGACATTGGACGCCCGGTGCGCGGGGATGCCGACCGCCTGCAGGATCTGCTCGACCTCGCCGACGGTCTGAGTCGAAGTCCAGCGGGTAATGCCCGCGTCGAGCTTGTCCTGCGCCGCCAGACGGCCGGCTGCGTCACAGAGTTCGCTCGATTCGAGCCAGTCCTGCCGATCCATCAGCAGCGCCAGACGACGCCACTGATCGTCGTCGGTCACCGCAATCGCCACCCAGCGGTCGCCGCCGGTGTGGTCGTCGGCGCAGGGATAGACGCCGTGCGGCGCGTGGCGCAGGTCGCGGTTGCCCAACGGCCCGGCGACGCGTCCGGAGTTTGCGGCGTCGATCACGCCTGCGTCCAGGACCAACGTGGAGGCTTCAAACTGCGAGAGGTCGATGTACTGGCCTTCGCCCGTCCGCTTGCGGTGGTCCAACGCCGAGAGGATGCCGATGATGCCAAGGTGCGTCGCCACCCAGTCGGTGTATGCGACGCCGGTGCCGACAGGATTGCGATCCGGCCATCCGGTGACGCCGGTTACGCCCGCTGTCGCCTGCAAGGTCAGCCCGAAACCCCGAAACTTCGCGTGTGGTCCCGTCTGACCCTCCATCGACATCGAACACATGATCACGTTGGGCTTGATCTTGCGCACTTCCTCGTAGCTCAGGCCGATCCGCTGCATGAACCCGGGAGCAAACGACTCGGTGACGATGTCGGCCGTGGCGATTAGCCGCTTGGCGACCTCTGCGCCTCGAGGGTGGGCAAGATTGATCGCGACCGACCTCTTACCGCGATTGAACTTGGCGAAGTAGGCCGAGGCGTCGAGGTTGTTGACGTCGGCTGGTCGCGGGCCGCCGTTGCGGAACGTGTCGGGGCGATTTGAAGACTCGACCCGAATGACCTCCGCGCCGTGGAAGGCCATCTGCATCGTTGCGTTGGGTCCCACGCCGACCCAGGCAAAGTCGGCGATGCGAACGCCGGCAAACACATGCGCGCCGGGATCGTCGTTGCTGTTCATCGAGCGAACTCGGTCTAGCGCTTGCGGAACTGGGGAGAGCGCTTCTCGACGAACGAGCGCGCGCCTTCGCGGGCGTCGAGCGAGTTGCGCAGCAGGGACTGGTTCAGCTCTTCGAGCTGCGCCTGCTGCGTGGCGTCGTTGTTGAGCGCGGCGTAGATGGCGCGCTTGGTCAAGGCCATCGCCCAGGGCGCGTTCCGAGCCAGGCGATCGGCGAGCGCCAGCGCTTCCGGCATGAGCTCATCGTGGTCGACCACGCGGTTGGCGATTCCCATCTCCAGCGCCCGGTTGGCGTCAATCGGGTCGGATAGCCAGAAGGCCTCCATCGCGCGCGAGTGACCGGCCAGGCGGGTCAGCGTCCACGATGCAGCCCAGTCGGGTCCCAGTCCGATCTTCATGAATCCCGGATGGAACCGCGCCCGGTCGGACATCAGGCGAAGGTCGCAGGCGAGTGCGATCGCAAAGCCTGCTCCGGCGGCTGCTCCGTTGACGGCGGCGATCACGGGAATCTCGAGCTGTTGTAGCTCGGCGGCGAAGCCGTAGCGAAGTTCCGTTGAGGTCAGCCCCGGCTGCGCCTCGGCTGCGACCCGTTCGTCACGATTGGAGAGGTCGGCGCCGGAGCAGAATCCGCGTCCCGCGCCGGTAATCACAAGCGCGCGTACGTCGGGATCGTTGCGCAGATCGGCGACCATCTCGCGCAGTCCCTCGCGGATCCGCGTCGACAGCGCGTTGAGCACTTCCGGACGGTTGAGTGTCGCCAGTACAACGCCGTTGTCGCGTTGTTCGATCAGCAGATGGTCTTCGCTCATGTCTATTCTCCTTGAGCGCTACACGCATGGTTGGCTGAAGCTCGGCGGGACCCCTCAGTCCCTACGGGACAGCTCCCCCTGAGAGGAGGAGCGGATATCAAACTCGTCGTTGTGTTGTCCCAGCAGCGGGGCAGGTCGCGTCTGCCAGGGCGTCCTCGACATCTTCAGCGGCGCGCCTGGAACCTTGAGCCGGCCAAGCGCAGGATCATCCACCTCGTCGAAGAAACCTCGCTCGGCGAGCTGTGGACTGTCGACGATGTCCTGCATCGTGTTGACGGGACAGATCATGACGCCGTGGCGTTGTCCCGACTCGTACAGCGACTGGGCGCCTCGGGCGGCGAAAAACGTCTCGATTTCCGCTTCCAGATCGGCGACCTCATCGTCGGTCGGCAGGTTGTTGCCTGCAATCGAGACGCCAGCCCACTGCTCAGCGTCAAACTGAGGCTCTCCACTTTCTGCTTCCATCCAGCGATGCAGCGCCTTCATCGATGCGGGGATGCGCACAAACGCGACGTAGCCGTCGGCGCAGGGATAGATGATCCGCGTCGCGCGGTCGGCGAAGGCGCGCGCGCCGCCGGCGCGCCGGGTGATGATGCCGTCCATCTCGTAGTACAGGCGCGCGTTTCCCAGCGTGTTGGCCATCGCCGACTGCATGGAGACATCCACGTGCTGTCCGCGACCGGTGAGGTGTCGCGCGTGCAGCGCGACCAGCGCCGCCGATCCGGCGTTGAGCGCGGTGATGTTGTAAGCCTGCTCGACCGACGGTCGCAGCGGAGCGCGATCCGGCTCACCGACCAGAGAGCTCAGCCCGCCCGAGACGTGCCCGATCAAATCAGAGGCCGCCCACATCGACTTCGGACCCGTCTGCCCGAACGGCGTGATCGAAACGTAGATTAGTTGCGGAGCTCGTTCGCGCAGGTCGTCGTAGCCCAGGCCGCAAGCCGCCATCCGGCCTGGGGCATTGGATTCGAAGAGAAAGTCCGCTTTCTCGCAGAGGATGCGCAACCGTTCACGCTCGCCCTCATCTTCGAGGTCGAGGGTGACGGAACGCTTGCCGGCGTTCATCTGCGCCCAGTACAGAGACGAAGCCTCGTCCTCGCGCAGCATGGGTCCGCGCTTGCGCGTCGGGTGACCGCTGGGCGGTTCCACTCGGATCACATCGACACCAAGTCCGGCCAGCACCATCGTCGAGAGACCACCGATTGCGGCGGTCAAATCTATAGCGGAGTACGGGCTGAGCGCCGCAGGCGTTGCCTGGGACATATGAGACGGCATACCCAGTAAGGTACGACAGGTGGAGTCCTGGCGGATGGGTGTACATTCGACTTTTCCGAGTTGATTGGGTAACTGTCGTGAGCACCTCGACCTCCGGATCGCCGATCCGGGCAGCGATCATCAATGTCACAGGCTATGTCGGGGCCGAGCTGGCGCGTCTGCTGGCACAGCATCCCAGGGTTGAGATTGTCTGTGTCACTGGCCGTTCCGAGGTCGGCAGACGACTGCCTGAGGTGTTTCCTCACCTGTGGTCGTTGGACCTCCCGATTGTGGCCGAGGTCGAGGAAGACTTAGACGTGATCTTCTCCGGCCTGCCGCACGCTGCAGCAGCGGAGCGGCTGGCGCCGTTTATCGAACGCGGCGTGCCGGTGATCGACGCCTCGGCAGACTTCAGGCTGTACGAGGAGGACGTGTACGAACAGTGGTACGGCGAGCATCCAGCGCCCCACCTGCTCTCGCAGTCGGTCTACGGCCTGCCGGAGTTGCATCGAGATGCGATTGCAGAGTCACGCTTGGTCGCGGTGCCCGGCTGCTACCCGACGACCACGATCCTCGCGCTCGCGCCGCTCGCCGCAAAGGGCTGGCTGGACGGTCGTACCGTGGTCGACGCCAAGTCGGGAGTATCGGGCGCAGGCCGGTCCTTGAAACTGACTTCCCACTTCTCCGAGGTCGACTCCAACTTTTCCGCCTATGGCCTCTCCGGCCACCGCCATCAGCCCGAGATGGTGCAGGAACTCTCCACCCTGCAGCAGTCGGCAGAGAGCGAGTGTGAGTTGAACGTCACCTTCGTCCCGCATCTCGTTCCGATGACAAGAGGCATCCTGGCCACCTGTTACCCGTCGATCAGCGACAAAGCGCTTCCGCAGAATCCGGAGGAGCGGGCTGGGGCGCTGCGCGACATCTATGAGACGTTCTACGAGGACGAGCCATTCGTTCATGTCGCGCCTTCGGCCCCGTCGACGAAGCAGACACTGGGTTCGAACGCCTGCATCGTCTATCCGATGGTCGATCCAATGACCAACGAGGTGATGGTGATCAGCGCAATCGACAACCTGGTCAAGGGCACCGCCGGCGGCGCCTTGCAGTGCTTCAACCTGATGTTCGGCCTGCCCGAGGAACTCGGTCTCAGCAAGATCGGCGTGTACCCATGACCACTGCTTCGGTAACTGCGCACGACGCTTTGGGCGCAGACCCCAATGCTGTAGGAGCGGTCACCAGGGCTCGGGGATTTGCCGCCTGCGGCTTCACCGCGGGGATCAAGGAGTCGGGCCTGCCTGATCTGGCACTGTTGGTCTCCGACCGACCAGCAGCCGCGTCCGCCGTGTTCACGCAGAACCAGTCGACCGCCGCGCCGGTCCACGTCAGCAAAGCGCACACCACGAATGCAAGTCTGCGAGCGGCCGTTGTCAACTCCGGCAACGCCAACTGCGCCACAGGAGCCCAGGGGCTGGAGGACGCTCGTGAGATGACGCAGTTGGCTGCGGCGCTTGTCGGATGCGCCGCCGAGGATGTGTTCGTCAACTCGACCGGCATCATCGGCCATTACCTGCCGATGGAACTGCTCCGAGCGGCGATCCCCCAACTTCAGCCATCGCCGGACGGCGGCGAGGCCTTTGCCCGCTCGATCATGACGACCGACACCTTCCAGAAAGAATCGGTTGCGACCTTCGAAGTGAACGGCATCGAATATACGATTGGCGGCTGCGCCAAGGGTGCCGGAATGATCCATCCCGACATGGCCACCATGCTGGCGTTCTTCACAACCGATGCGCCAGTCGCCGCATCCGACCTCGACTCCGCATTCCGCCATGCGATGGACCGCTCGATCAACATGGTCACGGTCGATGGCGACACTTCAACCAACGACTCATCCGTCATCCTGGCCAACGGCGCGGCCGGCGGCGAGGCGCTTTCGGGTGTGTCGCTGGATGCCTTCCGCGATGCGTTGGCCGAGGCTTCGATCCCCCTCGCCAAGATGATCGCCCGTGACGGTGAGGGCGCGACCAAGAGGATTGCGATGACCGTGTCGGGCGCGAAGACGTGGGAGGATGCGCGTGAAGTAGCGCGGACGGTGGTCGTCTCGCCGCTGCTTAAGGCCGCCTTGAGCAAATACGATCCCAACTGGGGACGAATCCTGATGGCCGCCGGTCGCGCCGGCGTGCCCTACGACCTGGACAAGGTCAAGATCTGGATTTCCGACCTCTGCGTCTTCGACGGCACCGCCACCGGCGTGCCCGATGAGGAAGCGTCGGCCAAGACGCAAGGCGAGGAAGTCTTCCTGCGCATGGACCTCGGCCAGGGATCATCCGAGGCGACCGCCTGGGGCTGCGACCTGACCGAGGAGTACGTCCGCTTCAACGCCGACTACGTGACGTAGCGGATCCCTTATCGTGGCGCTGCGGAGGAGCTGGTGACGACCCGACAAGTTTGGCGCCGTCCCGGTCAGGAACCATCCAAGCTTCCGCCGGTGCGGATTGACGAGGCCTGGTACGACGCTGATACCTGCGCCGAGATTCAGCGGCTGATCGACGAACACGACGCCCGCAACGATGGTCTCACTGACGACCGCTACTTTGTCCTCGAAAACGGACAGACTCCACACGAGCTTCTTGATTCGACCGGGCTCAGCGATCAGGAAATCGTCGAGCAGTTCGGCATGGAACGGGACCAACTGGCAGTGTCGCTTGGCATGTCCAGCCGGGAAGAGCTAATCATCTTCAGCTATCTGCGCGAAGCACAGCATGCCCTTCGCAGTCGAGTGGACTGATTCCGCCAAGCTCGAAATGCAGGAACAAAGGGGTACTGTCCGGTACGTCTTGGCACGCCAGCTCGTGAGGAGTTTTCGCCACGATCGCTGGCTTCGTGGTCAAATCGTCTCTCATGCCACCGCGACGGGCGTTGACCTGCGCGAGCTGGACAACGGCCAGACTCGGCTGAGCTACGAACTCCTGATGGTCGACGAATCCGTCAGAGTCATGTCGGTCCGGATTGCCTGAGCGCGCACCCGGCGTCTACTGCAGCGGCAATGGCGATTGCCACCAGGACGGTTTGCTACTGATCTCGATCCTGGAAACCCACTTGACCCAGTTGTAGCCTCGATGGCCGGGCGCGACCAGGCGCAACGGGTATCCGTGACCCGACGACAGCGGCTCGCCCGCGACATGCGTGGCAAGCAACAGCCGATCGGCCTGATGGATGTGAAACCGGCGGTTGAAGCCCGTCACCGACTCGATCACGATGCTCTCGGCGTTCCGGTTCGGACTCACGACCGCGAGCAGATCGGAGAGTCGCAGGCCGCTCCAGTCCTGGACCGTGTACCAGCCGCCGGTGCAGTCGAGCGTCGCGGTGGTTCCATGCCTGGCGATGTCGGTCACGTCATCCAGGCTGAATTCCCGTCGATCCTGAACCAGGCCCTCGACCGTCAGCCGCCACCGCTCGCCGTCAATGCGTTGCCGATCGTCGAACAGCCACTGCGTCACGGGATGCGCATTGCCCTGACCACTCGCCTCTTCCCTCGATCCGGTGAACCTTGGGCGCTTTCCCGCTATCGGCGCTGCAGCGGACGCGCCTTGCCAGAGCGCGAGACCGCCAATGCCAACCGCGATCAGCCGCAGCGCGGCACGGCGATTGGTGAAATCGCTCCGCTTGACGCGGCGCGGCCAGCGCACCGCTGCGTGCGCAATCAGCGGAATCGTCAGCGCTAGCCCAAGCGTGGTGTGTATCACCAGCAGCCGCATGTTCCCGTAGCCCGGAATGTCGAGGCTGCCCCGACCGATGACCGCCCACAACGTGCCCGTTGACAACACACCCACGAAGAGCAGGACGAGGATGATTGAGCCGAACGTCTCAGACGCCACGCCGCGTCGCCGGAACGAACGCAGGACGATGCGATACTTCCAGATCACCAGCCCGACCAGGGAAAAGCCCCCGATCCCGTGCAGCCAGAAGACCAACTCACCACCCGGCCTACCTACGGTGAACGAGGCCAGGCCAGAGAGCAGTTCGACGCTGAGCAGGAAGAGAATGGCGTGGTTCGTCGCGCGTGCGCTCATGCTGCGACGGTATCGGGTTCAACCCGGCCTCCGGAGATTGGGTCGTCGGTTACGCTTGCATCCATGAATGCAACGCCGAACGACGGACCGATCGTGATCAAGATCGGAGGCTCGACTCTGGGCGAGCACGATACGTCGCTCGCGGATTGCGTGAAGTTACACGGCGAGGGACATCAGATCGTGATCGTCCATGGCGGCGGGTCCGCAGTGAGCGACTGGCAGCAACGGCTCGGCGCAGAAGCGGCCTGGGTCGATGGCCTCAGAGCGACAACGCCGGAGTCTCTGGAGGTTGTGGTTGCCGTCCTGGCTGGTTTGATCAACAAGCAACTGGCGAAACAGCTCCAGGCGCTTGGCGCTCCGGCAATCGGTCTGAGCGGGGTCGACGGCGGAACTCTGTGCTCGCCGATCTCGCAACGACTCGGTCTGGTGGGAGAAACGCCATCATGTGACCCCAGGACCGTACGCAAGCTGCTGGATGCTGGATTGCTCCCGGTACTGGCGCCAGTGGGCTTGGCCGAAGATCTTACGACCACGCTCAACATCAACGCCGACACCGCTGCAGGCGCTGTCGCGGCCGCGATCGGCGCTTCAATGCTTATCCTCCTGACCGACGTACCACAGGTCCTTGACGGCAACGGCAATGGGGTCGGCTGCCTCAACGCATTCAATCAGGAGCGGTTGACCGTGTCCGGGGCGATAGCCGGAGGGATGTTGCCCAAGTTGCGCTCGGGTCGACAGGCAGTTGAAGCCGGTGCGCAAGTCCGTATCGTGGACGGCACTCAGCCGCATGTCATTCGCCGAGTCGTTGACGGCGCAGCAATCGGAACGGCGCTGGTATGACGTTCCTCATTCGCCCATCGGTCTCCGGTTGGATTCATCGCACACAGGGCGGTTGGCGCAACGGCGGCGAGGGTCCCCGCGACGTGCCGCCCTCGGACGAGGGCCGCTCGGGAGAGCTGGGTCCGCCACCGCCGGTCTTCCGCGAGGGGCTGGGTGGAGGCTTCGGCGACGATGAGCCGCCGCCCTACACCGCAGCCGAGGGACAGCCGCCCAGCGGCGGACGCATGTGGCCACGCATTGTCGTCGCCGGCGTCGCCCTGCTGGTGCTGTTAATCCTGCTCAACATTGGCATAGACATCTACGTCGACCGACTCTGGTTTGGCAACGTCGGCTATCAGGGTGTCTTCGACCTGCGCATCGTGACCCAGGTCTGGCTGTTCGCGGCCGGGGCCGCGCTGTCCCTGGTCGTGCTGGGCGTCAGCTATCTGGTCGCCTGGCGCATGCCGGTTGAAGCGCTCGCTCCCGAAATCGACGATCCACGCCTTGTCCGCGTGATTCACATCATCGCGGCGGTGGCGATGATCCTGCTGGCGATCATCTTCGGCTCGGTCGCAGCCGGTCAGTGGGAGCTGATCCTGCAGTATCTCAACGCCAAGCCCTTTGGCCAGACCGATCCGCAGTTCGGTCGGGACATCGGCTTCTACGTGTTCGAGCTCGAGGCGCTGCAGTTCATGAAGGGCTGGGCAACCGGCCTGGCGATCATGACCATGCTGACCACCGCCGCGACATACGGCGTGCGCTTGATGATGCATCGCGGCAACGCTCGCTCAACATTGGGCGTTCGCATTCACATCGCCATCACGATTGCCATGGTGATGGGCCTGTTCGTCTGGAGCTACTGGCTGGCCCGTTTCGAGCTGGCGCTCAATCCGGGCGGCTTCGTCTTCGGCGCGACGTACACCGACGACAACATCCGCTCGCCGGTCCAAATCGTCAAGATGGTGGCCGGCGTGCTCGTCATTCTTGGCGTGCTGTCCTGGCCCTTCCACGAGCGTCTGCGCTTCCCACTTGGGTCAATCACCCTGCTGATCCTCGTCTCCATCGTTGCCGGTGCAATCCTCCCTGCGGCGATTCAGCGCTTCACCGTCGAACCGAATGAGCTGCAGCGTGAGAGTCCCTACATCGAGCGCAACATCGCCGCCACGCGAGCGGCATTCGCCCTGGACACGATCGACGAGCGGGAGTTCCCGGCCGCGGACTTTGTTGGCGAATCAGACCTGGCGCAGAATCCTGAAGCGCTACTCAACGTGCGGCTCTGGGACCATCGGCCGCTGAACGACACGCTCAATACGATTCAGACGATTCGTCCGCTGTACGTCTATCCCGATGTCGATGTCGACCGCTACAAGGTGGGCGACGAGGAGCACCAGGTGTTCCTCGCGGCGCGCGAGTTGTCGCAGGCCAACCTGCAGTCCACGCAGCAGGGCTGGGTCAACCGGCGCCTGCAGTTCACGCATGGCTTCGGCGTCGTGATGACACCGGTCGACGAGGTCTCGCCGGCGGGTGAGCCGGTGTTCTGGGTCTCCAACATTCCGCCAGAGGTGATAGAGGAGACCTCGTCCGGTCCGATTGACCTGGAGATCGTTGAGCCGCGCATCTACTACGGCGAGGTGACCGATGCCTACGTGATCGCCAACAGCGAGACCGAAGAATTCGACTACCCGCTGAGCGGCGAAGAGTCGGACGGCGTCGCCGATCAGGCAACCACTCGGTACTCGGGAGATGGCGGCATAGAGCTCGGAGGCTTCTTCCGTCGGCTCGCCTTCGCCTGGTCGTTCGGCGATGCCAACATCCTGATCTCAGGTTCTGTCGACGGCGACAGCCGAATTCTCTTCCGCCGCCTGATCCAGGACCGGGTCAACGAACTTGCGCCCTTCCTGCAGCTCGACGCTGACCCCTACATCGTGGTCGGCAAGGACGGCCGGCTTTATTGGATCCAGGACGCCTATACCGTCACCGACCGCTACCCCTACTCCCAGCCGCACGGCGTTGGATTCAACTACGTTCGCAACTCGGTGAAGGCGGTGATCGACGCGTACCACGGGACCGTGGATCTGTACATCGTCGACGATACCGACCCAATCATCCAGGTCTGGGCGGACATTTTCCCTGAGCTGTTCAAGCCCGCCGAGCGCTTCCCAGCCGACCTCCAGGAGCACTGGCGCTACCCCCAGGACTACTTCCAGATCCAGGCCGACCAATACCTCACCTACCACATCGAAACCGCGCGCGGCCTGTTCAATCGCGAGGACCTCTGGGCGATTCCACAGGAGTTGCTGCGCCAGCAAGAGATCGCCGTCGAGCCGTACTACGTGACCTTGCGATTGCCCGACCAACCGGAGCCCGAGTTCCTGCTGATCCTGCCCTTCACGCCGCGCAATCGCTTGAACTCGATCGCCTGGATGGCCGGTCGCTCCGACGGCGAGAACTACGGAAGGCTCTTCGCGTTCCGCTTCCCTGCAAACAAGAACGTCGACGGTCCGAAGCAGATTGAGAACCGCATCGATCAGGACGTCGCGGTCTCGCAGCAGTTCACACTTCTGGGACAGCAGGGCTCGGAAGTGATTCGCGGCAATCTGCTCTTCATTCCGGTCGGCGACTCCTACGTGTATGTGGAGCCGATCTATCTGCAGGCGGAGACCGGCCGTTATCCGCAACTCAAAGGAGTGATTGTCGTCAATGGCGACACGATCGCATTCGAGGACACGTTCGTCGGCGCGGTCGAAGTAGCGCTGGGCAACCGGGCCGCGCGAGGACTGTCATTCCTCGGCGATACGCCTGCGCAGATAGTCGTGCAAGAGCCTGCCCAGGAGGCGCAGGCTCAAGAAGAACAGCAAGAGCAGCAAGACCAGCAGGAACAGTCGGCGCCAATTGAGATATCCGCAGACGCGGCTGAACTGGCAGAGCAGGCGCAAGAAGCGTTTGAAGATGCCCTCGAGAAGCAACGCGAGGGAGACTGGGCCGGCTACGGAGATGCGATCGAGCGACTTGGTCAGATCTTGGAACGGCTGGCTGCGGCGTCCGAGTAGGCACAACTTCGTTGAATGTCGCCGTAACCAAAACCCAACTCTCAGCGCTCGCTCCCCCTCACCCCCGCTTCAGAGAGCTGTGCGCTACCAGACATCTCCAGTCCCCGACTTGTTCGAGGACCCGCTCGCTTGCGACGCATGCCGCGGCCAACAGATGGCGAACCGCAGACCGAGCAGGCCCCCGAACACATCGGGGCTAGAACCTGCGACTTTCGCATTGGTCTACACAGGCGAGTGCTTTGTCACCAGATGGGCGCAGCATGGCCCCGCCTGCGCGGGGCCGACTCGAGGCTGAGGTCTCGGCCGAGCTGGGCTGGGAGACAGCATGGCCCCGCCTGCGCGGGGCCGACTCGAGGTTGAGGTCTTGGCCGAGCTGGGCTGGGAGACAGCATGGCCCCGCCTGTGCGGGGCCGACTTTGGTTGATTTGCGTGGAGGTCGCCAAACGGAGGAAGCGGAGCGAAGCGCGGCTTGCCGAACCGGTGTGAGCCATCGACTGCATAGACGCCCGACAGAGCCTCGCCTACTCTGAGTTGGACCGACCCTGCCTGTTGGCGTTTCCGGAGTACTGACCATGCCCACCACTGCCGAGCGCGAGTCTGCCGTCTTCATGATGTCGGCGGGGCGTCTGCCCGTCACGCTCGTCCGTGGCGAGGGCTCAAAGGTCTGGGACGAGGAGGGCAACGAGTACCTCGACTTCGTCGCCGGAATCGCCGCCGATAACCTCGGGCACTGTCACCCGCGCATCGTCGAAGCAATCAAGAACCAGGCCGAGACGTTGCTCCACGTCTCGAACTACTTCTACACCGTTCCCCAACTCGACCTTGCCGATCTGGTCCTCGAACAGTCCGGCATGACCCGCATCTTCTTCTGCAACAGCGGCGCCGAGGCCACGGAAGGCGCGATCAAAATCGGCCGCAAGTGGGGCCAGACTCGACTCAACGGAGCGTCCGAGATCATCGTCATGGACGAGGCCTTCCACGGCCGCACCCTGGCATCGGTCAATGCATCAGGCAACCCCAACTACCGCGAGCCCTTCGGACCTCTGGACGGCTTCCGCCACGTGCCGTTCAACGATATCGGCGCTGTGCGCGACGCAATCGGGCCGCAGACGGCAGCGATCCTCGTCGAGCCGCTGCAGGGCGAAGGCGGCGTCAACGTCGCCGACGATGGCTATCTCGCCGCCCTGCGCTCGATCTGCGACGAGCACAACTTGCTGCTCATGCTCGACGAAGTTCAGACCGGGATCGGGCGCACGGGCAAGCTCTTCGCCTGGCAGCACGAGGGTGTCCAGCCCGACGTGATGGCGTTGGCCAAGGGCCTGGGCAGCGGCGTGCCAATCGGCGCAATCGTCGCCAACGAGCGCGGCGACATCCTCGAGCCCGGAGACCACGGCACCACGTTCGGGGGACAACCCTTCACCACATCGGTCGCGCTGGAGACCCTGCGCGTGATCACCGAGGAGGACATCCCCTCGCAAGCAGCAGCGCGGGGCGAGCAGCTCATGTCCGGCTTGCGGGCGCTGGAGGACCGACATCCGCTGATCGATCACGTCCGCGGCAAGGGATTGCTGGTCGCAGTCCAACTCAGCGCGGATGTCGGCCCGGCCCTGGTAGCTGCGATTCGCGATCGTGGGTTGCTCTGCAACGTGGTCAAGCCGAACGTGCTGCGCCTGGTCCCTCCGCTCACCATTTCCGAAGACGAGATCAACCAGGCGATCGGCATCATCGACGACGCGCTGGCATCGGTCGCCGAGTGACGAGAGAGTCGACAGATCTGCCAGAGCCAGAGCATTAGGGAGCCCCGTGTGCCTAGACGAACTGAAGACAAGCGGGTGGTGCTGGCCTACTCGGGCGGCCTGGACACGTCGGTGGTCACCCGTTGGCTGACCGAGCGCGGCTGGGAAGTGATCTGCATGACCGCCGACATGGGCTACCTCGAGGCGGATCAAGACCTCGAAAGCCGCGCCTATGCGGCAGGAGCGATCGGATTCGAGATGCTCGACTTGCGCGATGATTTCGCCAAGTCATTTTGCTTCCCCGCGCTGATGGCCGGCGCACTGTACGAGGGACGATATCCGCTAGCGACCGCGCTCGCGCGGCCGCTGATCGCCAAGGCGCTGGTCGATGTTGCGCGGCAGCACAACGCGACGGCAGTGGCTCACGGCTGCACCGGCAAGGGCAATGACCAGGTCCGCTTCGATGTCTCGGTTCAGGCCCTGGCGCCCGACCTGAGGATTCTCGCTCCGGTCCGCGAGTGGGAACTGACCACCCGTGAATCCGAAATCGTCTACGCCCAGGCTCACAACATTCCAATCACCGTGAGCGTCGACAAGCAGTACTCGACGGACGAGAACCTCTGGGGTCGCTCGATCGAGGCCGGACCGCTTGAAGATCCGTGGACCGAGCCGCCGGTCAACGTCTGGGATTGGACGGTCAATCCCGAGGACGCCCCGGACGAGCCTACGTACCTCGAAATCGGATTCGAGCGCGGCCGTCCGGTTTCGCTCGACGGAGAAGAACTCGATCCGGTCACGCTGATCAATCGGGTGCACGACGTCGCCGGCGCGAACGGCGTCGGACGGATCGACATGGTCGAAGACCGGCTGGTCGGCATCAAGTCACGCGAGGTCTACGAGGCGCCCGCCGCAACTACGCTGCGTGCCGCGCATGAGTCGCTTGAAACGCTGACCCTTTCGAAGGCACAGTTGCGGATCAAGTATCGGCTGACCCATGACTATGCCGACTTGATCTATGACGGCCTCTGGTTCACCGGCCTGCACCAGGATCTCGCCTCGCTAACCGCTTCCATGCAGCGCCATGTCAGCGGAAACGTGCGGGTCAAGCTATACAAGGGACAGGCCGTCACTGTCGGAGTTGAGAGCTCGAACAGTCTCTACCAGTACTCGCTCGCAACCTACGACGAAGGCGACATCTACGACCAGTCATCTGCAGTCGGCTTCATCGACATCTTTGGTCTCCCGGTTCGCGTCCAGGCAGAGAAGCAGTTGTTGAAGCAGCCGGGCGGCGTCCTCGACGTATCATCGGGTGGAAGCGCATAACGGCGCATGACGGGGAGTAGACAGCGCGCTCGGATAGGACGACAGACATGACGACCAACGCCGAAGACACCGAGATCGTCATCGAGTATGAGACAGCAGTACCAACGGCGGGCGGTCCCGACGCCGCCGATTTCCAGATCAGCCGGCCCGGACACGCGCATCTCGAGTGCGCGCTCTACCTGGCATTGGACGCGAAGCAGGCGTTTGAAGCCGCCTGCGGACCACTCAGCGAACAGCAAGTGCAGGCGATCATTCGCGCCATCGGCGACGCGCTATACCGCTCCCAGATCGGCCAGGGCATCGAACCACCGGCCATCCAGACGATTCGCGCCCGAGACATGTCCATAGAGCAGATGGACACCGTGATCGACGCCGCCGGGCTGACGAAGCTGCCTACAGAGGAATAGCGGGCGGCGCATGGCTGATGCCGACAGTTCCACCGCCGACGACCAACGCCTCTGGGGAGGTCGCTTCGAAGAGGCGCCCGACGCGCTGGTGCAGGCCTATACGTCCTCGATCCAGGTTGATCTGCTGCTCTTCCGACACGACATCGCCGGTTCGCGCGCCCATGCGCGGATGCTCGCCGCTCAGGGAATCATCGGCTCGGACGACGCGGAGAAGATAGTTGCGGGACTCGACCAGGTCGAGTCGGAGATCGAATCGGGCGGCTTCGAGATAAACCACGAGCTCGAAGACATCCACACCCATGTCGAGGCGCGACTGAGCCAGATCATTGGCGCAGATGCCGCCGGGCGCTTGCACACTGCTCGCTCACGCAACGACCAGGTCGCCCTCGACACGCGCATGTTCGTGCGCGACGCAATCGTTCAGTCCGTCGGCGCCGTGCGCGGCCTGCAGGCGGCGCTGATCGAGCTGGCCGAGCGCTCAATCGGTGTCTACCTGCCCGGCTACACCCACCTCCAGCGCGCGCAACCGGTTCTGCTGGCGCATCACCTGCTCGCCTACCTGGAGATGCTCGATCGTGACGCCGAGCGGTTGGTTGATTCCTTCGGTCGGGCCGACATCATGCCGCTTGGCAGTGCGGCGCTCGCGGGCGCCGCTTATCCGCTCGACCGCCAGGCCGTCGCCGACGAGCTTGGCTTCGAATCGGTCTCGCGCAACAGCATGGATGCCGTCTCCTCGCGCGACTACATCGCGGAGTTCCTGGCCAACGCCGCAATCTGCATGGTCAACGTGTCGCGCCTCTGCGAGGACGTGATCCTCTGGAGTTCCGCCGAGTTCGGAGTCCTGCAGTTCGCCGACGCCTTCACGACCGGCTCATCGATCATGCCGCAGAAACGCAACCCCGACATCGCCGAACTGGCTCGCGGCCGCAGCGGCAAGGTGCTCGGTCACCTGGCTGCCTTGCTGACCACGCTCAAGGGTCTGCCCCTGGCCTACAACCGCGACCTGCAGGAAGACAAGTCCGGCCTGTTCGACACCGCCGAAACGCTGATCGGCACGCTGCATGTGCTCGCTCGAGCGCTGCTGACGGCAACGGTCGACAGCGCCCGCGCACGCGCAATGGTCGACGACGATCCGTTCATTCTGGCTACCGACTATGCCGACTACATCACCCGCAAAGGCGTTCCGTTTCGCGAGGCGCACGGCGTGGTCGGCCGCCTGGTCAAGCTCTGTGAGCAGCGGGGCTGCGGATTGTCCGACTTGTCCCTGGACGACCTGCGAGCGGAGCATCCTGCGTTCGATACCGAGGCCGTTGGCATGTCCGTCGAGTTTGCCCTGCAGTCCCGCGACGTGCCGGGTGGTACCGCGCCGAACCAGGTCCTGGCAGCGCTTGAAGGGGCCAAGCAGCGACTTCAACTCGAACCGGCCAGTCAACGCGACACGCCGGCCGCTCATGCCGCGGAACCGAGTCTGGAGACCGGACTGAACCGAGCTCAGCGACGCGCAGCGGAGCGAGCTGCAGCGAAACAGCAGGGTCGGCGATGACCACCGGCAGCCTGCCTGTCGCTATTGCGCCGTCAATCCTCAACGCCGACTGGACACGGCTGGCCGAGCAGATCGCGGAGGCCGAGGATGCCGGCGCCGATTGGATCTCGCTCGACGTGATGGACGGCAACTTCGTCCCGCCGATCACCTTCGGCGCACAGATGGCCGCCGCCGTGCGTGGTCTGACCACACTTCCGATTGAAGCGCACCTGATGGTCGAACACCCGGAGGGTCAGATCGATGACTTCATCGACGCCGGCGTCAACTGCGTCACAATTCACATCGAGAGCACCCGCCATCCACATCGTCTGCTGCAACGCATTGCCGACAGGGGCGTCGAGGCGGGGGTCACGCTCAATCCCGGAACGCCGCTCAGCGAGATCGAGGCGGTCGTCCCGATCTGCGACCGGGTGCAGATCATGAGCGTCAATCCGGGTTGGGGCGGACAGCAGTTCATTCCCGAGTCACTTGACAGGATCCGTCAGGCTCGCGAGATGTTGGATTCCCACGGCAAGAGTGACGCGCACGTCGCCGTGGACGGCGGCGTCAACGAAGCAACCATCGCTTCGATCGTCGAGGCGGGCGCGACTTGGCTGGTCGCCGGTTCGGCGGTCTACAGCGACCGTGAGTCGGTCGCTGACGCTTTCGCGCGTCTGCGCCGTGCGCTGGCGACTGCAGAGCGGTAGCGTTCACGTCCACTTCCGCCATTCCCGTGCTTGTCGCGCGAATCTCGACGAAGCTTGCACCGTCGGCTGCACGCGAGCCATCGTGGGCGAGCGATGGCGCCATTGACTCGACGTATGAGCGCGTGGCGCCGAGGCAACCACTGAGACGCGGGTAAGGCGACCGAGGGGGTCAGAGCGTCTTCTCATAGATCCGATACACCTTGTACACCTCGGCGTCGGTGCGGCGCAGGGCGTGATTGAGCAGGTGGTTGTCTTCCAGTACCCAGCCGAGCTCGGCCCACTTGTAGCCTCGTGCGGCGCCCCGAACGTGGACTTCCGCCGTCAGCATCACGCCGAGCTGAGCGAACTCCCGCGTCCGCCACTTTTGCCGTACGCCCAGCAGCATCACTCGTCCGCTCTCAGGCTTGCGCTTCAGTCGCCAGAGCAGTCGGGCCCAGCCGAGGGGAAACAGCCGGCCGTCAATGTCACGAGCGCATTCGTTCAGGTTGGGGATCGAGATCACCATCGCGGCCGGGTCGCCGTCGATCTCGACGATCGCCGTCAGGCCGGGATCAGCGAACTGGACGAGGTCGCCGGCCAGTCGATCGGCCTCTTCTTCCGTGATCGGAACTGAGCCCCAGTTCTCTACCCAGGCCTCGTTGTAGATCTCAGCGGCAATGCGCACGTCGCGCCGAAGATTGCGCTTGTCGAACGATCGAACAGTCACCCGCGGATGTTGATGAATGCGCTCCCAGGCCCGCTGGCGTCGTTCGCCAAGCGGCGCATCGACCGGATAGCGATAGGCCCAGAGGTCCTTCACTTTCGCGTATCCGTTGGCCTCGATCAGACGGGGAAACCAGTGCCTGCCATGCGGCATGGCGATCATCGGCGGCGTGTCGAATCCCTCGACCAGACAGCCCGACTCATCGTTGATCGTGAAACTGAACGGCCCGCGCGAGAACGTAGCGCCATGAGATCGCAGCCACGACTCTGCCGCGTCGAACAGCGCTGCGGCAGCCTCCGGGTCGTTCAGGCAGTCGAAGTGTCCGAAGAATCCGGCCCGTTCGTTCCACTTCTCGTCGTGCAGTGGATTGATTTGAGCCGAGATTCGTCCGACAGGCCGTCCGTCTCGCTCAGCGAGGAAGAGTTGCGCCTGGCCATAGCGCAGAAACGGAGTGTGGTCAGGATCGAGTCGTTCCCACTGAACGCGCCTCAACGTCGGGATCCAGCGAGAATCGCCGTCGTAGACGGTCCACAGGACATCGATGAACGGCATGGCCTCAGGTCCGAATCCGACGGTACGGATCCGGACGTTAGAGGTCATGTCATCGGTCGCAGAGCGGTTTGGCCTGGGCTGCTGTTACCAGCGGCGGCCCCGGTCGGCATAGCTGTCGCGTGCGCCTCGGTCGTCATAGCGCGGCTCACGAGAGCCTCCGCCGGCGCTGCGGTTTTCGCGGAAACCGCCATCGCGGTTTCCGCCGTCGCGGTAGCCGCCACGGTCTTCACGGTAGCCACTGCGCTCTTCGCGGTAGCCGCCGCCACCGCCGCCGCGATAGCCGCCGCCACCGCCGCCGCCGCCGCCGCTGCCGCCTCGTGGCCTCGCTTCGTTGACCCGCAGTTGACGCCCGTCAAGGTCGTATCCGTCGAGCGCTGTGATTGCAGTGCGCGCTTCTTCGTCGTCCATGTCGACAAAGCCAAAGCCGCGCGATCGGCCGCTGTCGCGGTCGACGGGGATGACGCAATCGCGAACTTCGCCGTGTTCGGCGAACAGGTCGCGAAGCTCCTCGGAGTTGGTGCGGAACGGCAGGTTCCCAACGTAGATTCGCATATTCCTCGGTCTCGGTGTGGCAGCGCGCGTGCGCTGGAGTCCGTCTCGGTCGGTTAGTCAGGGGCGGACGCTTCGTCCGTTGCTCTGGCTGTCAGGCGTGCAGTCTTCCGATCCCGGTGTGATTCATCTGTCTTGGGGTCTGCGATGAGTCAGGCGGCGAGCCGCTTCATCATCGTGCGCAGGCATGCGGTGCATACGTTAAGCCGCTGCGTTTTCCCGTCAATCGTTACTTTGTGGCGGTGAACATTCGGCTTGAACGTACGAGATGTGCGGGGCGCTTTGCGCTTCCATCGACCTGAGTGCTTGTGGCGAATGTTACGGCCGAACGAGGTCCGCTTGTCACAGATGTCACACTTGCCGGCCATCTGTCCGTCCTCGATCCGTCGTCCCCACACGCACCGATCTCGGCATTCGCCGGCACGTGGCAAGTATCATATCAGCACTCTGGACTCTTGCCGCTATCGAGGCAATCACAAATCTTGCGCTCTATACGGGAGGCTACAGATGGCCGTGAACGATGCTTCCGCCGCCGGACTGAGCGGAGCTGACGTACGCCGCATGATTCAGGGCGCTGCCGGCTGGGTCGCCCTGCATCGCGAGGCGCTCAACCAGATCAATGTCTTTCCCGTGCCCGATGGCGACACGGGGGCCAATCTTGGGCGTACCCTCGCGGCGGCCAGCCAGGCGGCAGAAGAGGCCGTCGAAACAGCGACCGCGCAGGACATCGCTACGGCCGCGGCCTCGGCCGCCTTGCTGGGCGGACGAGGAAGCTCAGGAGTGATCGGCGCACAGTGGATGCGCGGCTTCGCCGCGGGACTGTCCAGCGAAGGCGATTCTTCGCTCGCCGCGGCGTTCAGCAGCGCCGCCGAAGCAGCGCGCAGCGCCGTCGCCGAGCCCCGCGATGGCACGATGATCTCGGTCGCGGTCGACACCGCGAGGGCGGTGCAGTCGGCCGGCGGCAGCCCGGCAGAGCAAATGCAGGTTGCCGTAAGTGCCGCATTCGAATCGGTCGAGTACACACCGGAACAGAATCCCGTGCTCAAGGATGCCGGAGTCGTCGACGCGGGCGCCCGCGGGCTCGAGTTCATGCTGCGCGGCATGGCGGGTGCGCTGGCCGGGGATCCGATTCCCGACGTACCCGCAGAGCTGGGCGTGATCGATCCCGGCTGGCTCGCCCGCCGCCTCGACTCCGATGGCGAGTTCGACGGCTTCTGCACCGAGTTGGTCGTGGCCGGGGTCGAACGTGTCGAGGAGTTGCGAGAGCTGCTCGCCGGCGATGACGAGACCGTTATGCTTGCGCCCGACGGCGACGACCTGCGCATCCACCTGCACACGACAGAGCCCGCCGACGCCTACGCCGCCGCCGACCAGGCCGGACGGATCCGCGTCTTTCGCGCCGTGGACATGAGAGCGCAGGCCGCGCGAACTCACGAGTCCGAGTCGGACCCGGCAGTTGTTGCCGTTGCGCAGGGCAGCGGTTTCATCCGCGTCTTCACTGAGCTCGGCGCGGCCGCAATCGTTTCCGGCGGCGCTGCCGACAACCCCTCCGTCGAGATGCTGTTTTCCGCCGCCGAATCGGTCAAGGGCGAGGATGTGATCATCTTGCCCAACAACCACAACGTCAGCCCGGCGGCCGAGCGGGCCGGTGAAATCGCCGCATCCGCCGATCAGCCGCAGCGCGTCCACGTGATCCACAACGACAGCCAGGCCGAGGGGGTCGCCGCTCTCGCCGCTCTGATCGGCGGTGTGCCGGTCGAGGATGTCGTCGCCGAGATGCAGGAAGCCCTGCAGGCGCTGCGAGTCGGTCGAGTGACCTACGCCGCCCGCACGCTCGAAGGCGACGTCCCGATTTCCGAGGGCGAGCCGTTTGCCATGCTTGACGGCGAGATCGTTGGAGCCGGGTCGTCGATCGATGACGTTGCGCTCTCCCTGGCCGATCAAATGGCTGGCTCGCTGAGCGGAGCGTCGCTGTTCACGCTCTACTTTGGTGAAGACGTGTCCGACCATCGGGCGGAAGCCATGGCCGAGGCGATTGAAGAACGGACCGCAGTAGAAGTCGATCTGGTTGATGGCGGACAGCCGCACTATCCGTGGCTGCTTGCGCTCGAATAGCAGCTCAGGCCTGGAGCCAGACCGAGCACACGGGCCGGATCGACTACACGGGAATGAGAGATTGAGCACATGTCCATTGCAGTCGTCACTGACTCGGCGTCCGACCTGGAACAGGGCGAGATCGAAGGCATCACGGTTGTGCCCTTGCACTTGCATTTCGGCGACGATGTGTTCGAGGACGGCGTCACCCTGACCAAGCCGGACTTCTGGCAGCGAATGGACCGAGTGCTCGGCGATGGCGGCGTCCTGCCAACGACATCCCAGCCTGCGCCCGGTGTGTTTCGCGACATCTACCAGCAACTGATTGACGACGGGGCCGAGGGAATCGTTTCGGTCCACCTCAGCGGCAAGCTCTCGGGCACGCTCAACTCGGCGCGCCAGGGCGCTTCGCTGCTGGAGCATGCGCCGCCAATGGAGTTTGTCGACACCGAGTCCGCCTCAATGGGAGTGGGCTGGGCGGCTGAGGCGGCACTCAATGCGCTGGGCAACGGCGCAAGCCTCGATCAGGCGGCAGAATCAGCGCGCGAGAGCGTATCGCGGACCAGGGTCCTGCTATTCGTCGAAACGCTCGACTATCTGCTGCGCGGCGGTCGCATCGGACGCGCTCGCCAGCTCGCCGGGAAGCTGCTGAGGATGCGCCCGCTGTTGGAACTGGTTGAGGGCGAGGTCGCCGATGTCGAGCGTCCGCGCACCCGCAAGAAGGCTCTGGATCGGCTGTACGCTCAAGTCATGTCCGGCGGCGAACCGGAACGCGTGGCGATTCTGCACGGTAATGCCGAGGACGACGCCAGCGCGCTCGCGGGGCGCGTGTCCGAGTCGTGCGGCGGCATGGATGTTCCGCTGATCCTCAGTTCTCCGGTCCTTGGCGCGCACATCGGACCGGGGACGGTCGGCGTAGCCGTGCGGAGCAAGGCCTGAACGTCGAGACATGACCACCCAGCGCCGGCCGACGCAAACGCTGCAGAGCATCCTGGCGCTTGAAGCGAAGCAGGGATACGGAAATCGGGCCGTTGCCGGCGGCCTGGATGGTTTCCTGCGCAACGCGCTCGAACGTGGTGACCAGGCGCAGTTCTTCAAGCGGATCGTCGCCGCGCTCCCCCAGGAGGGATATGCGGCGCTGGCTCCGCAGGAGAGAGAGCGATGGGCGTCCCGAGTGCGCGCCTCGTTGCGTCCTGGGTCCTCGCCAAAGACAGCGATCAAGCGCCCTCAGGCTGCTCATGCGCAACCGAATGGCGAGCCGGGCGAGACTGAGCCGATCCAAGCCGAGCCACCCCGACCAAGAACGCGCACCAAATCAACTCGCCTCCGTCCCGTCGCCACATTCGACGACGACAACCCGCTCGCCCGAGATGTCTCAGTGCTTGGCCGCATTCCGCCGATATCGCGCAAGGCGATGACGGCCCTGGGCATCGACACGGTTTACGACTTGCTCTGGCACCTGCCCTTCCGCTATGAAGACTGGCGCAACGTGCGCACGGTGTCCGACGCGCTGGAAGGCATCGAACTCACCATCGTTGGCGAGATCGCCAGTATCGAAGTCAAGCACCTGCGCGGCGGCAGGAAGGCGACCGAAGCAGTCGTCCGCGACGGATCCGGCAGCATTCGCGTCTGGTGGTGGCAGCAGCCGTATCTTGCTCGCACGCTGCAGCCCGGCATGCGCGTTGGGCTGTCCGGCAAGGTCGGGATTCGCGGCCGCTACTTGCAAATGGAATCGCCCGAGTGGGAGCGGCTCGACGACCCCGATGACGACACCGTGCACGTGGGCAGGTTGTCACCCGTCTATCCGAAGACACGCGGTCTGCCCAACCGTACGATTCGCCGGCTGGCCCACGCCGCGGTTCGAGAGTACCTGCCGTTCCTCGCCGAGACGCTGCCTGCCTACATCGTCATGGAGCAGCGGTTCCTCTCCGAGGCCGACGCGCTGCGGACGATTCACTTCCCCGACCGACTTGAAGACGTGGACCAGGCGAAGGAGCGGATTGCGTTCCAGGAGTTGCTCGCCATTCAACTTGCAGTGCTCTCGCGCAAGCGAGAGGCGCGCTTGCGAGCTGACGCACCTCCGATTCCCATGCCCGGCGACTTCCTCGACAGGTTTCTCCAGGCGTTGCCGTTCGAGTTGACCGCGGCGCAGCAGCGTGTCCTGACAGAGATTCGCAACGACATGTGGCAGCGCGAACCGATGGCGCGGCTGCTCCAGGGCGATGTCGGTTCGGGCAAGACCGTAGTCGCCGCGGCGGCGATGCTGGCCGCCGTGCGGGCCGGACACCAGACCGTCCTGATGGCGCCCACGGAGGTGCTCGCCGCGCAGCACTATGAGACCTTCCAGCGCCTCTTCGCCGGCAAGGAACATCACGGCGATGAACAACTCTGGCACAACTACAGCCTCGCTCCCGCGCTGGGTCGTCCGGTTCGAATGGCGCTCTTGACCGGCAGCGTCCCGGCTGCCCGCAAACGACAGGTTCACCAGGAGATGGAGTCGGGCTCCCTCGACCTCGTCGTCGGCACTCATGCCTTGATCCAGGAAGGCGCCAACTTCAACGACCTTGGGCTCGCCGTGGTCGACGAGCAGCATCGCTTCGGCGTGCTCCAGCGCGACGCTTTGCGAGGCAAGGGTCGCAGTCCCCACCTGCTCGTCATGACCGCCACGCCGATCCCGCGCACGCTCGCGCTGACTGTCTATGGCGAGCTGGACTCTTCCGTGATCGACGAGTTGCCGCCCGGCCGACAGCGAGTGCGCACGCAAATCGTCGATCCTTCACAGCGCGACGAAATCGTCTACGAGCGCATCCGCGAGGAGGCTCGCAAGGGTCGGCAGTCCCTTGTCATCTGTCCGCTTGTCGAGGAATCGGCACACCTCGAGTCAGAAGCCGCAACCGAACAGTACGAGTTCCTGCGCAACGGGCCGCTTCGCGACCTTGCCTCCAGGGTCCGCCTGCTGCACGGACGCATGTCCGCGGAAGAGAAGCGCCTAGTCATGTCTGATCTGACCGGCGGCCACGCGGACGTGCTGGTCTCGACCATCGTGGTTGAAGTCGGCGTCGACCTGCCCAACGCGACGGTCATGGCGATCGAAGGCGCCGAGCGTTTTGGCCTCGCCCAGCTACACCAGTTGCGTGGTCGCGTTGGTCGCAGCGACCTGCCCTCGATCTGTTTCCTGATCTCGGACACCGATATCGAACAGAGCCAGAGAAGACTTGATCTGATGGTGCAGACAACGAACGGCTTCGAACTGGCCGAGGCCGATCTGGAGATGCGCGGTCCAGGCGAGTACTTCGGCACAAGGCAGTCCGGCTTGCCCGAGTTGCGAGTCGCCAAGCTGACCGATCACCAGACGCTCAACCTGGCTCGTAACTGGGCCAATCGCATCCTCGACGACGACCCCAACATGCGCGCTCCCGAGCATCAGCTTCTCAGGGCACAGGCCGGGAAGCTCAATGTGTCGGGCGCGACAGCGGTGCACTAGGGCGACGTTGATTCGACTCGAGAGCATTCCCGTCATACGCGCGCCAAAGCATGTTCGTCATTCCCGAGACAAAGCATGTTCGTCATTCCCGCGCCTGCCGCGGAAATCTCGCCGCGTCCGGCAGGGAGGTCAGCACCGGCGACAGCGAGATTGCCCCCGCATCATGGGCGGGACAGGCTGTGGCAGGCGCGGCCATGACGAGAGTTGCTTGGAAGCGCCAGAGGGTAGTTTGAACTTGATGCGCACGCGTCCTGCGCCATCCGCGATATTCTGATTCTTTGGCGCCTGGCCAACTACAGTGTGAGTCTGACCAATGAAAGTGTGAATGCGAAATGGCGCGTGCGACGCGGGATCTGGTCGGAGAGTTGGTCCGCAACGCTCTGGAGCTCGCCCAGGCTGATGGCGCCTTGCCGCCGATCCCGCCGATAGAGATGCGGATCGAGCGACCCAAAGAGCGCGAGCACGGCGACTATTCGTGCAACGTCGCGCTGCGTCTCGCCAGCGCAGTGCGGATGCCGCCGATGGAAGTCGCCTCAGCGATCGCGCAGCGCATTCTGCGCACCGAGCCGATCGCGGAGGTCGATGTCGCACGGCCGGGCTTCATCAACTTGACGCTGGACCACGACTGGCAGCGCGGACAGTTACTTTCGGTGATCGAGGCCGGCGACGGATGGGGACGAATCGAACTTGGCGCCGGACAACACGTACAGATCGAGTTCGTCTCCGCCAATCCTACCGGGCCGCTGCAGGTCGGCAACGGGCGAGGCGCCGTGCTCGGCGATGCCCTGGCTTCGGTGCTTGACGCCGCGGGATTCGAGGTCCAGCGCGAGTACTACATCAACGATGCCGGCGCTCAGATTCGACTCTTCGGGCGCACCCTGTTTGCTCGATATCAGCAGCAGTTTGGACGTGAAGTTCCTCTGCCCGATGGCGGCTATCAGGGCGCCTACATGATCGACCTGGCCACCAGGCTCAAGGAAGAGTCGGGAGAGCGCTGGCTCGGAAGCGCCGACGACCCGCCCGCAGATCTATCCGAACGCGGCCTGCAACTCATGGTTGAACAGATTCGTAAGGATCTGGAGTTGCTCCGCGTTGAGTTCGACAACTGGCAGCGTGAGAGCGCCCTCTACGACGGCGGAAACAATGAATCGACATACGACATCGCGATGGGCAAGCTTCGCGACGGTTCCTATGTCGTCGAGAAAGAAGGCGCGGTCTGGTTCCGAGCCGAGGACCTGGGCGAAGACAAGGACAACGTCCTGATCCGCTCGTCCGGTGAGCCGACCTACTTCGCCTCCGACGTCGCCTATCACTACGACAAGTTCCTGAACCGCGGTTTCGACACGGTGATAGATGTCTGGGGCGCCGATCACCAGGGTCATGTCGCGCGAACCAAGGCGGCGGTCTCGGCGGTCGGTGGCGACGGCGAGGCGCTGGAGGTTCTGCTCTATCAGCTCGTCCACCTGCGCCGCGGTGACCAGCGCGTGCGGATGTCCAAGCGGACCGGCGAGATCGTCACGCTGCGTGAACTGGTCGAGGAAGTCGGCGCCGACGCGGCGCGATTCTTCATGCTTCAGCGCTCGGCCGATGCGCAGATGGATTTCGACCTTGCAGCGGCCGCTTCTGCAGACCCTCGACAGAACCCAGCCACGTACGTCAAGTACGCCCACGCGCGTTGCGCGAGTGTCATGCGCACTGCCTCAGAAGCAGGACTGGCGCCGTCTTCGGACCACCTGGAACTGCTCACCGCCGAGCAGGAGGACGCCCTGATCGGCGAGATCCTGCGTCTGCCAGAACTCGTCGCCGACATGGCAGCCAAGCGCGAGCCGCATCACTTGACCTACTACGCGCAGAGCCTGGCGCAGTCGTTTACCCAGTTCTACGACGCCTGCCGCATCGTCGTGCCCGAAGAGGCGCAGCGGTCCGGCGCTCGGCTGACTTTGACCCAGGCTGCCCAGGCCGCGCTCGCCTCGACGTTGCGCATGCTGGGCATTGATGCGCCCGACGAGATGTAAGCCCTTTGGAGGAATCGACCATGCAGGATCGCGTCTTTGCCGGAATCCGCGCGACCGGTCGCCAGCACATTGGCAACTACCTCGGCGCGATCCAGAACTTCGTCGCGTTACAGGACAAGTACGAGTGCATCTACTCGATCGTCGACCTGCACTCGTTGACGACGCTCACCGAGACCGATCAGCTTCGCGACAATGTCCGCGAGACGGCGCTCGACCTGCTGGCGGCCGGCATCCGTCCAGAAGAGACGATTCTCTACGTCCAGAGTCATGTACCGGAAATCTCCGAGTTGCACCTCTTGCTCTCGATGGTCACGCCGATCGGCCGGCTGATGAACGTGCCCACGTTCAAGGAGAAGGCCAAGTCGCAGCCTGACAACGTCAACTACGGTCTGGTCGGCTATCCCGTGCTGCAGACCGCCGACATCGTCATGTATCGGGCGAACAAGGTGCCGGTCGGTGAGGACCAGCTCCCGCACCTCGAACTGGCTCGCGAGATCGTACGCCGCTTCAACCATGTCTTCCGTGACACCTTCCCAGAGCCGGAAGCCGAACTGACCAGCGCGCCGATGGTGCTCGGCTTCGACAATCGCAAGATGTCCAAGTCCTACGGCAACGCGGTCGACATTGCCGCGACGCCCGAGGAGACCTTCCAGGCGATTCGCACCGCCATCACCGACCCGCAGCGCGTCCGTCGTACGGATCCCGGCGATCCCGATGTCTGCAACGTCTACTCGCTGCACGGCTTCTTCGGTCCGGAGAAACAGCCGCCGATCAACGCAGCCTGCCGTAGCGCCGAGATCGGCTGCGTCGATTGCAAGAAACAGCTCACGGAATCGGTCAACGACTACTTCGCGCCGATTCGCGCCCGCCGGGAAGAACTGGCCTCAAATCCCGCCGCCGTCGACGAGATTCTGATCGACGGCGCACGTCGAGCACGTGTGACCGCCGCCGAGGTCCTCGCCGACGTCAAAGAAGCAATCGGCCTACCGGCGTCCTTGCCGGAGGTGGCACGCGTTTCGTAGCCCAGCTCGTCATTGTCGCGCTTGCCGCGGCAATCGCGACGTGCTCTGCTCAGACGTTGGTGCTCCACTCCGCGAGGTACCCGCGCGAAGCGCGGGTATGACGGAATCTGGGCCCTACTTCCGCTCGAGCACCACAACCGGAATCTGCCGACCGGCGCCTCCGGCTCGAACCGCGTAGTCGAGATATGGCGCGAAGTCCTTAGCCATCAGCGCGAACAACTTGTCGCGCTCTGCGCCCTCGGCCGTTCGCGCGGTTGCCTCGAACTGCTCCGTGCCGACCATCAGTTGGACATCCGGGTTGGCCTCAAGGTTGAGGTACCAGGATGGATGGGTCCTGGCCCCGCCCCTGCTGGCCACGATCACATAGGCGCCGTCCGACTCGCCGTAGATCAGCGGCAGGGTGCGCCATTGACCGCTGCGGCGCCCTCGGGCGGCAAGCAACAGACAGGGGATCGCTCCGGAGCCGTCTGGACGGTCCCACATGTGGCCCTCTTCGCCCCCCGAGTTGAGGTATTGCTCGGTGTGTTCACGGATCCAATCGGGAAGGCTTGGGTCAACGCTGAAGATGTCGGACATGCGGCTGCTCGTCTCACTCAATGCTGGGTGCTGAGTCTTGATCGAGTCTACCCCGCCGCACGGATCTGGCGGCTCATGCCGAGGCGGCAGCTCCAAGCCAGCAAATGATCAACACCGTCAACATCGGCACGATCAGGATTCGCTGAATCAGCAGTCGGCCCTCAGTCACGCGGCGCATCATCATCCAGATGCAGAACAGCCCTACCAAGATGAAGTAGAGCAGAGGTCCGACAAGCCAGACGAGATTGCCGCCGGAAATGTTGATTGACGCGGCGCACAGGGCGAGCGCCGCGGTGACGACCGCCCAGGCAGTTGGCAGCGCCATGTCAATCCCAAGCCAGTGCAGGATCGACCGCGCGCCGTCTTCGTCATCGAGCTCAAAGAACGGAAGTTTGTAGATCAGAAATGTCGCCACGCCCGCCAAAGCGCCGACAGGGACAATCCAGTACAGGTGGTCGTTGGGAAAGGGGGTGTCGATGATCTGGATCGCTCCCACAGGCAGCAGGACGCCAATCAGGGCGAAGGGGGCGATGCTGAACAGTGATCCCCGCCAGGCGAAGCTGTACAACACCGCCGCGCCGAGCATGGCCCAACCAATCACGCCAACCCGCCAGTCAACCAGGAATCCCACAAGCGATCCCAGCGCCAGGAAGAACAGCAAGCCGATCATCGAAGTGCGAATTGTGATACTGCCCGCCGGTATTGGCCGCCAGAGGCGGGTGCGCCCGTCGATCTCAGCGTCCAGCACGTTGTTGATGATCCCGGCGGCGTAGCTGAACGCAACGATCATTGCGCCGTATTGAATCGGCAGTCCCCAGTCCATGCGGCCGTGAGCCGCGGCAACCACCATCAGCGCTGCCGACAACATCAACCAGGTGCCGGTCTGCGGCCTGCACAGTTCGATCAATGCGGCAACTCGGCTGCGCAGGAGGCGGACGCGCCAGTCGGGCTGTTCTTCAGTCACTCGCTCAGCTTATGCGCCGCGCAGGTGTGGAAGTCTCTGTACATTCAACCTGAGAGACGCGAAACCGCGTCTGCGTATACTCGCTGCGAACCAGGAACCGATCGCAGCGGCAAGCAAAGTCAGGAGTCCCGCATGGCCATCATCAACATGGTGCGTGATTACGAGAAAATCGCCAAGTTCCAGCTCGGACGCTACGTCGGGATGAAGGGCCCCGGCCTGGTCTGGATCATTCCGATCATTCAGGCCGGCACCAAGGTCGACATGCGCGAGCAGTACTTCGACGTGCCGCCGCAGCGCAACATCACCGCCGACAACGCCGGCGTCGACGTCGACTTCGTCGTTTACCTGCGCGTGATGGATCCCGAGCGAACGGTGTTGGAGGTGCGCGACTATCTCGGCGCCGCGCGCCAACTCGCCACCACCACGCTGCGCGCCGTGATTGGCGAACTGTCGCTGGACGAAGTGCTCTCGCGCCGCGACGACATCAACGACCAGATGCAGGTCAAGCTCGACGATGTGACCAACCGCTGGGGCGTCAAAGTCACGGCGGTAGAAATCCGCGAGATCGAGCCGCCGCCCGCGATCGCCGAGGCGATGACGAGGCAGATGTCGGCGGAGCGCACCCGGCGCGCGCAGATCACCGAGTCCGAAGGTTCGCGTGATGCGCAGATCAACGTCGCCCAGGGTGAGCGACAGGCGGCAATCCTCGAGGCCGAGGGTGAGAAGCAGGCCCAGATCCTGCGCGCCGAAGGTCACCGAGAGGCGCAGATCCTGGAAGCGCAGGGCTACGCCGACGCCCTCCACTCGATCAATTCCGCCGCCCAGGTTGCCCATGGCAACACGATGGGCCTGCAGTACCTCGAAACGCTGCGCAATCTCGCCAACAGCGACAGCACCAAGTGGATCATTCCCATGGAGCTGACCAATGCCGCCCGAACCATCGCAGAGCGCCTCGGAGTCGGTGTCGCCTCGGGCAACGGCAACAACAACGACGGCGGCGGGTGAACCCCCACAGCGTCGCCGGCGTAGGGGCGACCCTTGTGGTCGCCCGCAATCTCGGCCGTACGTCGGTGAAGTGCTCGTGTGGCGAACAGACGGGCAGCCACGAGGGCTGCCCCTACACCGGCCCCGCGTGGTCGTGCACGAACTCGTGCATCTCCGACGTCACCAGTTCCGGATCCTCCGCGAGACCGTGACCGCCGCCATCAACCAGGACCAGTCTCTTCGGTTCGTTGGCGCGCTCGTAGATGTCCTCCGAGGCCATGTGATGCAGGATCGCGTCGGCGGTTCCGTGGATCAGCAACAGAGGCTTGTGCATCTCATCGACCTGGCGCGTGCCGAACAGCTGGGGCGACAGCGAGATCACACCCCGCACCTGCGGCAAAATCTGCGCCGCCTTGATCACCACCGCGCCGCCGAACGAGTGACCGGCGAGCACAATCCTCTCGGCGCCAACGCCGCTGAGGAAGGAGCAGGCGCCGAGCAGGTCAAGCACGCACTCCTCAAACTCACCCGCGATCCGATAGTGGATGCGCAGCGTCGATATGCCCTCGCTGGGCAAACGCTCGGCGAGGCGCCGATACACGCTGTCAGCGGGTCCTCTCGTTTCGTGCTCACCGCCCATCGCCCCCGAGCAAGTGATCAGCGCGCCCGTATGACCTTCGCTCACGTCGAGTAGAGCCGAAATCTCTCCGCGCGTCGTTGCGAGACGTACTTCCAACCGCGATGGATCGGGGACACCGTCATCGGTCGGTCGCGGCCGAGCCTGCACACCGGTGATGCGAAGCGTCAAGTCTTCAGGGTCGGATTCCCCCGCCGGAGGCGTCAGTCGGAAGGTCATGCCCGCAGGCTAACGGCCATGGTCAACCCGACCATGCGCGACCGCTCTCAGCGCCACTTCCCTGAGAGAAGCCGAGGCAATCGCGACTACTTGGCCATCGGCGCCTGGTGCAGGAAGCGGCGGATACGGCTCAGCGCCTCTTCGATGTCGTCATAGCTGGTCGCGTAGCAGGCGCGCACGTGTCCCGCGCCGGCTGCGCCGAAGGCTGAGCCGGGTACGACCGCAACCTGCTCGCGCAGCAGCAGTTGCTCGGCGAAGGTCTCATCGTCATATCCGGTCTGGGCGACCGACGGGAACGCGTAGAATGCGCCGCGAGGCTCCGAGCAGGCCAGTCCCAGCTCGTTGAACCCGCGCCACATCAGTTGCCGCCGGCGATCGTACTCCTCGCGCATCGAAACGACATACTCCTCGCCGGCGCGGACCGCTTCGAGCGCGGCGTGCTGCGCGATGGTCGGCGCAGACATCATCGCGTACTGGTGAATCTTCAACATGCCGTTGAACAGGTCCGCCGGAGCGGCCGCCCAGGCGACTCGCCAGCCGGTCATCGCGTGCGACTTGGAGAAGCCGCCCAGCGTAATCGTGCGCTCCTTCATCCCCGGCAAGGAGGCGATCGGCGTGTGCGTCGCCCCGCCATAGACCAGGCGATCGTAGATCTCGTCCGAAATCACCAGCAGGTCGTGTCGCTGAGCAATGTCCGCCAGCGCCGCCAACGTCGGTCGGTCGAGCACCGCGCCCGTCGGATTGGACGGGTAGCCAAGCAACAGCGCTTTGGTCTTGCCGCCAATCGTCGCTTCGACGTCGGCGGGATCCAGGACAAACCCCTGCGCTGCGCGAGTCGTGATGGGGACAGGCGTTCCACCGGCCAGCACGATCGCCGGCGCGTGCGCGGCATAGGACGGATCGGCCACGATCACTTCGTCACCCGGGTTGATGATCGCCCGGGCCGCAAGGTCGAGGCCCTCCGAGACGCCGGTCGTGATCAGGATCTCGTCCAGCGGATCCCATTCGACCCCGTAGCGGCGCGCGAGATCAGATGCGATTGCCTCGCGCAAATCGAGTAAACCAAGGTTGGACGTGTAGTGCGTGTGACCGCGTTCGATCGCGCGAATGCCCGCCTCGCTGATTGGCCACGGCGTAACGAAATCGGGCTCGCCTACGCCAAGCGAGATTACGTGATCCATCGAGGCGATGATGTCGAAGAATCGCCGAATCCCCGAGCTCGGTACGGCTTGCAACCGCTCGGCGACGCGGGACTCTGTCAGAGCCATCGCGGTTCCACCCGCCGCAGACGCCGACTCGGCGCCCGCGGCGCCCGTACGCCGGGGATCGTCGTCGCTTACGTAGCTGCGGTCGTTGGAGGCTATCGGCATGGAACTCTCGCTCTGTCCTGGCTTCGCTGAACTGCTTCGCTCCTGCAAGGCTCGTTTGCTGCGGCTCGGTCAGAACACCACCTTCTGGCGGTCGTTCTGCAGGTCGGAATCGATGTATACGCCGTCTTCCTTGTAGCGGCGCATCAGTACGCGCGTCGTTGTGCCCTTGACGCCCGACATCGTGGCCAGTCGTTCGCCGACGAAGTCGGAGATGCCGCGCATGTTGTCCGCGGCGATCATCACCAGTAGGTCGTAAGCGCCGGAGACGAAGTAGACGGTCTGGACCTCGTCGAAGCGGGCGATGCGCCGAGCTACCGCGTTGTAGCCAACGTTCTCTTGCGGCTCGACTGTGACCTCAACGACTGCGTAGACGGTCGAGAGTCCCAGCGTCTCCCAGTTGATCTTGGCCCCATAGCCCAGCACGATGTTGCGCTCTTGCGCCTCGCGGATGGCATCGGCAACAGCATCTTCGTCGCTGCCCAGGTTCGCGGCGATCTGCGCCGCATCGAGTCGAGCGTCGCGCGCAAGTTCGCGTAGCACCGGTTCCAGAATCGAGTCCATCAAGATCGCACTTTACGTGAAGAATCGGGCAGTGTCTGCGCTGGTCAAGCGAGTCTGGGTCCTCGTTACGTAGAGCCAACATTTGCCGGCGGGATCGTGGGCCAGTCGGCAAGCCGCTCGTACGCGTTGGCCACGCCCAGCAGCGTTGATTCGTCCAGCCGTTGGCCGACGAACTGCAGGCCTACCGGCATGCCCTCGGCGCCGAATCCGCCCGGGATCGAGATCGCTGGCAGACCGGCGATGTTGGCCGGGATCGTAAAGACGTCATTGAGGTACATCTGGTACGGATCGGTAATCGCGCCGCGCTTGAAGGCTACGGTCGGCGCAGTTGGCGCGACGATCACGTCATGCTCTGCAAAGACGCGATCGAACTCTCTTCGAATCAGCGTGCGCACCTTCTGCGCCTGCAAGTAGTAGGCGTCGTAGTAGCCGGCCGAGAGCGCGTACGCTCCAAGCAGAATCCGACGCTTCACTTCGCGCCCGAACCCGTGCTTGCGCGTTGCCTCCATGTCGGCCCACATCGACTCGCCGCCGCGCGCCCCGTATCCGTACTTGACGCCGTCGAAGCGAGCCAGGTTCGCCGAGCACTCAGACGGGGCGAGGATGTAGTAGACCGGCAACGCCATTGGCACCGACGGCATCGACGGCGAGCGGTCGATGATCGCCCCGTTGGCAGCCAGTAGATCGAGCGCCGCCTCAACCGCCGTGGCGACATCTCCGTCCATCCCCTCGCCAAAGAACTCTCGCGGCGCAGCGATCCGCAGTCCCTCCAGACCGCGATCGAGCCGCTCGCTGAAGTCGGGCGCGGAAATCTCGTAGCAGGTGGAATCAAGCGGATCCGATCCTGCTATCGCCTGGAGCAGCAGCGCCGCGTCCTCGACCGTCCGGGTGAATGGCCCGATTTGATCCAACGAACTCGCAAATGCGATCAGTCCGTATCGCGAGACGCGGCCGTAGGTCGGCTTGAGGCCAACGACTCCGCAGAATGACGCTGGCTGGCGGATCGAACCACCCGTATCGGAACCCAGCGTTGCGATACATTGCCGAGCTGCCACTGCCGCCGCGGAACCGCCCGACGAACCACCGGGCACCCGCTCGAGGTCCCACGGATTCGCAGTCGGGAACCAGGCCGAGTGCTCGGTCGACGAGCCCATGGCGAACTCGTCCATGTTGGTCTTGCCAACCGAGATCGCGCCCGCCTCCCGCAGCCTCGAGACCACAGTGGCGTCGTACGGAGGGATCAGCGAGTCGAGCATGTTCGAACCGGCCGTCGTGCGGACGCCCTTCGTCATCAGCACGTCCTTGATTCCGACCGGCAAGCCGGTCAGCGGCGCTTCGGCGTCGCCGCGCGACAGCAACTCGTCGGCTGCATCGGCTTGCTGGAGTGCGGATTCTGCCGTGATCGTGACGAACGCGTGGACCTCGTCGTCGGTCGATGCAATTCGGTCCAGGAACGCCTCCGTCAACTGGCGCGACGTGATCTCGCCCTGGCGCAGGCGGCGCGCGCCATCGGCAAGCGTGATCGAGAGCAGGTCCGAGTCTGTGAACGTAGTCATGACTGATCGAGGACCGCGTGGACGCGGAAGTAGTCGTCCTCACGCTGCGGAGCGTTCGCCAGGATCTCCTCGCGCGACATTGAGGGTCGTGATGCGTCGTCAGCCTCGACATTGAGTAGGTCCGCGCCGTTGTTGGTCGGTGG
Organism: Dehalococcoidia bacterium; assembly: GCA_965211635.1. Classification (GTDB taxonomy): domain Bacteria; phylum Chloroflexota; class Dehalococcoidia; order Bin125; family Bin125; genus Bin125. The sequence continues at coordinate 1,649,974 of OZ242948.1, read as the reverse complement.
CACGCCCTCGGTGTCAATCTCGGCGAGCGCGTCGATGTGCGAGAGGATGCCGGCCAGCTCGCTGCGGAACTCTTCGACTTCAGTATCCGTCAATTCAATACGCACAAGCGACGCCAGGTGGCGAACCTGATCGCTGGTGAACTGCGTGGATTCGGCGTCCGACATCGCGCCCTGGTTCGGTGATGTTGCAGTCGAGCCCGGAAGTACAGCTCTCGTGCTGAGTAAACAGCAGCGTATCGCGCATCACGGTTTCGCGGGCTGCGACGTAATGTGGAGAATGAGCTGGAGGAATGGCATTGCCTTCCGAACGTAGCCGGGGACGCAACCGAAGGCTGAGTCTGGCCACCAGGCTGGCAATTCGTTCCCGTCGCCGCAAGCGAGGGATCCGCTCCGAGCCGCCGCGTATGCGCGGCTGGATGATCATGCTGGCTTTGGCGCTGGGGTTGCCGATGCTCTTGCTCGGCGCGGCCGCCGGAGCTGCGTTTCTGATCTACTCCGACTTCGCCGGCGATCTCGCGCCTCCCGACCGGATCGAGCAGACGCAGCGCCTGCTCGGCAGCAGTCGCATCTTCGACCGCAACGGCGAAGACGGCGTGTTGCTGTTCGAGTATGCGCGTCCCTATGACGGACTGCGCGCGCCGGTGCGTCTACACGGCGTCTCGCAACACATCATCGACGCTACTGTCGCCACCGAGGACGCAACGTTTTGGACGAACCAGGGCATCAATCTACGTGGACTGCTGCGGGCGGCCTGGGAGAACTTCGGCGTTGGCAGTTCCGACTTCCTCGGCGGCTCTGGCGGGTCTTCAATCACCCAGCAGTTGGTCAAGAACGTCCTGATCCCTCCCGAAGAACGGTCGGGCCGAACTTTGAATCGCGTGCGAGGCAAGGTCAAGGAGACCATCCTCGCCGTCGAGCTGACCAATGAGTACGGCAAAGAGCAGATCCTTGAGTGGTACCTGAACTCGATCTTCTACGGCAACTTCTCCTATGGGATCGGCGCGGCAAGTCAACGCTACTTCGGCAAGGCGCCGTCGCAGCTCACTCTCGCCGAGTCGGCGATGCTGGCCGGGCTGCCTCAGGCGCCAACGCGGTACAACCCGCTGATCAACTTCGATATCGCCAAGCAGCGTCAAGGACAGGTCCTGTCGCTGATGATTCGACATGGCTACATCGGCAGATCCGAGGCCGACGAGGCCTGGGCGGAAGAACTGGACTTCGACTCCGCCGAGTTCGACATCGACGCACCGCACTACGTGCTCTATGTGCGCGAGCAAGTTGAGCGGCTCTGCGAACTGGAGCGCTTCGTCCCGCCCTCCGGCGCCGGCGGCTGCGACAAGCTGATGGACAACGGTGGGCTGAGGATCCGAACGTCGCTCGACTACGCGCTCCAGGAACGCGCTGAAGTGGAACTGCGAACGGCGATCGACGATTTCGAAGCCTCAACAGGCGCACATAACGGATCACTCGTCGCGATCGACCCGACAACCGGCCAGGTCCTTGCGATGGTTGGCAGTCGCGACTTCTTCGACGAATCGATCGATGGTCAAGTGAATCTCGCCACGGCAACGCACTCCCCCGGCTCGGCGATAAAGCCGCTGACGTATCTCGCCGCCTTCGAGATCGATCCGCGACAGTGGAATCCAGCAACCGTGCTCTGGGATGTGCCGACGACCTATACCGAAGCGGACGGCACAGAGTTTCGCCCGGTCAACTTTGACGGCATCTTCCGCGGTCCGGTCACGATTCGCAGTGCCCTGGCCAACTCGATGAACGTACCGGCCTTCAGGGTCGCAAACCGGCTTGGCGTCGGCGCATTGTTGGACACGATGCACCGACTCGGGATTACAACCATGCACGACCACGGCGCATATGGCCCGTCGATCACGCTCGGAGGCGGCGAAGTCTCGTTGCTCGACATGACCTTCGCCTACGCCTCACTGGCCAATGGCGGCGTGATGAAGGGTCACCCCACCACCGTTGTCCTGCCCGACGGCTTCCGCGAACTAGATCCCGTTGCTGTGCTAGAGATTCGCGACGCCGAGGGGCGTCTGCTCTACGAGTGGTCGGCCTCGGGAGAAGCTGAAGCGCGCACTGTTGCCAAAGCGGCGCAGGTGTACCAGATCACCGACATCCTGTCCGACAACAGCGCCCGCTCGTTGCTTTACGGCTTCGAGAGTCCCCTTGTGCTCGATCGGCCCGCGGCAGCCAAGACCGGAACCGCAGGCGATCCGGGCCGCGACGATGTCCGCCGTGACTACTGGACGATGGGCTACACGCCTCAGCTCGCGGTTGGCGTCTGGGTTGGCAACGCTGACGAGTCGCCGATGACCGGCGGTTCATCGGCGCAAACTGCCGGCGTGATCTGGAATCGGTTCATGCTGGCCGCGCACGATGGTCTCTCTGTGCGCCAATCCGAGGAGCCCGATGGGCTCCACAGAGCATCGGTGTACGCGCCCGCAGTCACACCGCTGAACTCATCGAGCCCCCCGGCGACCCACCCGCTCAACCCTTGCACGACCCCGCGCGAAGAGATCTTCATCTCGATCCGCGTCGCCCCACCGCTCGACAACCACATCTGCTTCGAGGTCGAGATTGACCGACGTACCCTGCAGCGCGCGACCGTCGACACGCCCGAAGAGCACCTGCAACAGGGCGTCTGGCTGGAAGCGCCTACGGTGGCGCGCGGCGCCGCTACCGCCCTCGATCCCGTCGTCGTCGACTGGCTGCGACGCAACCAGGTTGCCTATCTGCAGCCCGGCACCGTCTCCGAGTCCCACGTCCCCGCGCGTCTCGACTCGCCCACCGACGGCGCCACAATCAAGCGCGGCGCGCTCGTCATCACCGGGCGCGCCGACAGCGCCGATCTGCTTGCCTGGACGCTGACTGCTCGCGCGCTCGACGGTGAAGAGTCGCTCCTCCTCGCCGAGGGTGAGGCCGCCGTCTCGAGCGGGGTGCTCGCTCGGTGGGACAGCAGCGAACTGCCGAGCGGCGTCTACCACCTCCGGCTGGAAGTCCGCGACAGTTACCTCGGAACCGTCACCGACCAGATCCAGGTCGCCATCCCCGACGATGCCAGCGTGCTGGACATCGAGTCCGAATAAGACTAGCGAGACTAGCGAACCGCATCCCGCTCCGGCTGAGCCCGATAAGGGGCAACCACAAGAGTCGCCCCAACAAGCAGTTCCCAGGATTCGTCCGAGTGACTATGGACTCAGCAGCCGATCCGCCTCCTCTGGAGAGTTGATCTCGCGGACCTGCTCAAGGAAGTGGGCCAGCGACGCACTGGCGTCGCGAAGGGCGAACAGACGCGCCCCCCACTCACTCGCCGACGAACCGCTCGCCCCATAGCCACCGCGGAAGGCGAGAAATGCCTGGTTGATCTTGCGGAACGGCCGTCCCATATCAATCAGTTGCAGCCGCACTGCTTCCATGCGCTGCTCCGCGTCCGCAACTCTGCCTTGGCTGAGCATTTCGTCTACATCAAGTCGCAACTGGCGAAGGAGCGGATCCGTGCGAGCCAGCAGAGCAGATCGCTCGGGATCAAGGCTCGCCGTCGCCTGCTCGCCCGCAGCGGCAGCGGCTGCCGCGCCAAGTTCGTCACCGACGATGTCCGCCACCGTCTCATTGATTGTGCGCATGTCTGAGCCGCGACCGTACGACAGGCCAAGCGGATAGAAGCCGAGGTAGTGATGCGTCCACTCGTGGGCCATGATCTGCAGCGTGCGTAGGTAGTTGCGCGACGAGACAACCGGCGCCGGATAGAGCGCCACACCGCCGATCGACGTGACCCAGGCCGACCACTCACCGCTGGACTCGACCATCGCTTCCAGACGCCCGTACTCTTCAGGTTCCAAGTCCGATGTCAACAGGATCGAGCGAACCAGGCGAACTTCGTCCCTCGGTGAGACCGCTAGCACTCGAAGTGGCTCGCCGATGTCGACGTCGATCGGCGGCCAGAGGACTTCGACATCGGAGAACAGCGGTAAAGAGGAGTGAAGACTGAGTCGACTGGCGGCATCTGAAAGCTGGCGCTCGAGCAGCCGCTCGACAGGCTTGCGATCGGCCTCATCTCGGGTCGAGAACCATCTCTCGATCACTTCCGCCTCATCGCGTTCCGGCTCGTCGAACCATCGCGCGACTTCTGCCAGGAGTCGATTCGGCAGGTGCGTCAACTCGAACTGAAGGAACTCAAAGCGGTGTCCTTCGGTCGCCTCGCTGACCATGTCTTCAAGATCGGATGACGACTGCGAGCGCAACAGCAGGTAGGCGAGCAACACCAATAGCACTGCCGCCCCGATCGCCAGAACACCCAGCGCAAGGACAAATCCAACGCGTTTCGACCGCTCTTGCCGCATGGTTTCGATGCTACGCTCAACGCGATCGATGTCCACCACATCTTCCAAACCACTCCATATTCCCATTGTGCGACGCGAGGCTCGGCTGGTCGCGGCGGCGATTGACTTCCTTGTGATCGGTCTGTTCAGCGCCCTGTGCGCCGTCGCCGCCACGCTGACGATGTTGCTTCAGGTCGATCCGCTTGAACGAGACCCGAGCGCTGCGGAGTGGGGGTTCGGCTACGCGATTGCGCTGCTCTGGTTTCTGCTCTCTTCGCTGTACGCCGGCCTGGGCGCCCGCACCATCGGAGCTCGTGCGCTTGGCTTGCGAGAGCTTCGCGGCGGCGCTCGAACATTCGTCATCCGAGGGCTGCTCTGGTGGCCATCGCTGCTGCTCTTCGGAGTCGGCATGTGGTGGCCATGGTTCGATCGGATGGGCCGCAGCCTGCCGGACATGCTGTCCGGTTCGTTCTTGATCGAGGCCGAAGCGTCGTGAGCAACTTGCACAGCCTCAACCGACCATCTTCGGCTGGAGGATCCGGCTGGAGGCGCTCGGCGGCGGCGATCACTCTCTTCCTTACTGCTGTTGCTGCGGCCATTGCCGTCGTCTTCCTCACCACGACTCAGATAACCGAACGCAACACGGCGCAGCGGTTTCTTGCGGTAGCCGCGGCTTCATTGTTGGAGATTGATCAGTTCGTCGCCAACGCCTGGCCAGCGCTCGAAATCGCCGCTGCTGAGGACAATCCGATTCCGCTCACGGGATTCGCGGTCGGCCTACAACTTGACCCGGATGGCGTCGCCGACGGTCCCGCCGCGTTAGCCAAGGAAGTCGCGGCGGCCACCGCGTCGCTGATCTACGACGGTGGACTCGACGTGTTGTCCGACGCTCCGCAGTCGTTTCGCCTTGTCTCGCGCGGCGCAGCCTTCGACGGGACGATCGGGAGGCTGACCCGCGGCGGGCACGACATTGCGACGCTCGCCCTGGTAGTCAGCGGTTCATTGACGATTCTGCTCGTCCTGGCAGTTGCCTCGCAGACGCGGGGACTCTCCCGGTTTGCCGCTCCGGCAATCGCAATCGGGTTTGGCGTGGCGCTGGTCTGGCTCACGGCCATGCTGTTGCAGTCGTCCTTCGAAGCTCGGGCCGAACAATCACTCGATCCGTTCTCTGCTGATCTCTGGTGGATCGCCGCCGACTCCCTGGGCATGCTGATGCGCAATGCGGCGGTAGTTGGTCTCGGCGCTGCTTTCGTGGCGGCCGCAGCGCTCGTCGCTGGAGCGTTGCTTCGGGCAGTCGAACAACGATCCGCTCCCGGCCTTGGCCAGGTCCGTTGAGCGGCAAGCGTTGGCATGTTCGCAACTCCGGTGACGTGTACGATGCAACCAAGTACACCGCGCTGGCCACTGCACCGCATTTGCGGCGTAAGGCCGGTGCCTGCGGGAGTAGCTCAGTGGTAGAGCATCTGCTTCCCAAGCAGAGGGTCGCGGGTTCGAATCCCGTCTCCCGCTCCAGGCAGATCAGCAAGTCTCAACCAAACGAGATAGTGAGGTAGACACGATGGAACTGCGATTCTCAGAAGCCGAGGAAGCCCTGCGCGGCGAGGTCCGGCAATTCCTGCTCGATAACATCCCCGAGCCCACTTCGAGTGACGGTCCCGGCGGCGCCCGCGAGAATGACGAGGACTTCGAAAACGCCGTCGAGTTCAACCGCAAGCTCGGCGACCGCGGCTGGATCGCTCCGGCCTGGCCGAAGGAGTACGGCGGCCTTGGCGCCTCGATCTACGAACAGATCGTCTTCAACGAGGAGTTCGGCTATCACGGCGCGCCCGACACCGGCACGCGCGGATTTGGCGTCGGGATGATCGGCCCGACCCTGATCATCCACGGCTCAGACGAGCAGAAGGCCGAGTATCTGCCCAAGATCACCTCGGGCGAGCACATCTGGTGCCAGGGCTACTCCGAGCCCGGCTCCGGTTCCGACCTCGCCTCGCTGCAGACCCGCGCCGTCCGCGACGGCGACGACTACATCATCAACGGCCAGAAGATCTGGACCTCCGGCGGTCACCGCGCCAACCAGATGTTCTGCCTCGTTCGCACCGACCCCGACGCGCCCAAGCACCGCGGCATCTCCTTCTTGCTGATCGACGACATCAAGAACACGCCGGGTCTCTCGGTGCGGCCGCTGATCAACATGGCCGGCCGCCACCACTTCAACGAGGTCTTCTTTGAGGATGTCCGCGTGCCCGCCAAGAACCGAATCGGTGAGGAGAACCGCGGTTGGTACGTCGGCATGACCCTGCTCGACTTCGAGCGCTCCGGTATCGGTACCACCGCCGGCCAGCGCAAGACGCTCGAGGGCATGACCGAGGAGCTCCAGAACGGCTCCGCCGAGGAGCGCGAGCGCTACCGGCTCGGTCTCTCCGACCTGGTGATCTCCAACAACGTGGCCAAGTACCTCGGCTACCGCATCGGTCACATCCAGGCGACCGGCAACGTGCCCAACTACGAGGCCTCAGTGATCAAGATCTTCCAGTCCGAGCTGGGCCAGAAGATCTACAACTACGGAATCAAGATGTTCGGCCTCTCCGGCCAGCTCATCCCCGAGGAGCCGTCGGCTCCGTGGCGCGGCGACATGCCCGAGCAGTACCTGCTCGCCGTGCCTAGCACGATCTACTCAGGCACCAACGAGATCCAGCGAAACATCATCGCCACCCGAGGCCTGGGGCTTCCGCGCAGCTAGGCCGCAGTCTGTCCGACCGGGGAGGGCGTAGTGCAGTTCAGCTACGCTCTCCTCTACGACGCCGCCAACATCAGCCAAGAGGGCAGCCTCAACGTCCTGGGTGCATTCACCGAGTTGTATGCAGAGGAGTTTCCTTACGACCATCCGTCGATGTCGCTGGCGGTTCAAATCGAGTTCAGTCCCGATGACGAGATCGGGGAGTACCTGCTCACCGGCCAACTCATCGATCCCGATGGTGGCATCGCATACGAGACGCCTATCTCCTTTGAGGTTGGAGAACCCGCCGAATCCGGCCGCGCCTTCCGAATGTATGCCACCGAGTTTCTAGACAATGTGAACCATCCCTCCCCGGGCGACTACGAGTTTCGTATCATGTACCAGCAAGAGATTGTGTCAGTCGTTCCGTACGTGCTCAACCGCTTCTGAGAAAAGGAAGAGCGCAACGATGGACAAACAGAAATGGCCACCACAGCCGCAGCGAAGGGTCCGCAAGACCTTCGCCGTCACGTACCCGAATGGTTACGTGGGCAAGAAGACCGTGAATCGCCCTCATCGAGAAGACCTAATCTGGGGTCAGTTCAAGTCAAGGGACGATTACGAGGCTTTCATTCTTGGCGAGGCAGAGAGAATCCACTCCGAACGGGATGCATCAACTGACGGCGTCGAAGCAGCAGACTAACAAGCTTCCAACAAGCCGGTAGATCTCCAGGCACTCCTCGAGCCAAGGAGTCCCCATCATCGACCGCCGTCAGTGGTAGTCCTCAGCCCTCCCACAACTGCCCGTTCTCCGTCTGGTTCGTGACCGCGAACCAGTAGGCGTTGTGCCCGCCGACCCTTGGCAGCGATTGACCGTCGGGACCGACCAGTTGGTCCTCGGTGATCGCCCACTGGCCGCCCTCACTGTCGGTCACGGTCCCGGCTGCAGGGTCGGCCGAGATGAACGTGACGCCTCGCGTCTGGTATGAGCGAGCGCCGGCCCGCTCGGCCGTTGCGAGCACGACGATCGGCAGACCACCAACTTCGTCCTGGATCAGCACCTCCCTGACCAACACCTTGATCGGATAGGCCGTTAGCGACTCGCCTATCCGCACCACGTAGACGTCATCCTTCTGCGCCAGCCGACCGTCTACGACAGGCACATTGAACCAGGTCAGCGAGCTGCTGAAGTAGTCGTTGTAAGCGACGCCTGGGCCGTAGTCGCGGAAAAAGCCGGTTTCGATGCTCAACACCGTTGTGTCCGGATGCTGCTCGTACCAGTCGGCCCAGGTCGAGACCACAACAGGTAAGACCTCGAGGCGGATGTCTTCGCCGACCAGCGGTCCCCAGGCCGGTTTGCCGGTGAACTGATTCCACAGAGTGCGTGTGTTGCGGTCGTACATCAGCTTGTTCGAGCGGTACAGCAGCCCACTGGTGCCAAACCGATAGACCTCCGCGCCGAATCGACCGTCAAACAGGATTGGTGAACCGCAGAGCGTGCAATAGGCAAGCGAGACGGGAACTCCGCCGATCGTATCGTTCACCATCTCATGCCAGGCAATGATGCGGATTGGATACGCGCGCGCATCTCCATTGATCTCGACGCCCACGACGACGTCGCTGTCATTGATCCAGTCGGCTGCTTGATCCGGCCAAATCTGAGTTGGATGCTCGAGCGGTGGGATGCCGTCGATGTTCACGCCGCCCCACATGACTTCGCGAGCATCGATCGCGCGTTCCGCTTGCGGATCGAGAAACAGCGAGATGTCCTGCAAGCTGGCGCCAAACAGCGCCTGCTTGAACCTCAGATACGCCGGCGTGGCCGAATCCTCAGGATCGAACTGGAAGATCTCCTCGTACTGGTAAACGGTCTGAGAGTCGAAGCCGAATCGAGAGCTGAGATAATCCATCACCTGTTCGCGCATGGGATTCGGATAAGCCGCGAGGTCAATGATGTACTTGTCGGCGGCAGGTGAATCGGAGGACAGCAGTCGATCAAGCAGATACTGCACCGTCGTTGGTATCGGCAAGAGGACCCCGAACGAGGTATCCAACGGTCCCCAGTAGATCAACTGCGCAAGATCTGCCGAGTCGGGATCGAAATGGGACTCTGCTGTTGATGCCGTTGACGATGCTTCCTCACCTCGCGCGCTGTCTCCTCGGGACTCGGCTTCGCCACCGGACCCGACACTCTCCGCCGCTTGCGGCTGCGAGGCTCCAGGACTTTCCTGCTGCTGCGCTTCGACGCGGGCGCCGGTCGCTGTGGCTTGCTGATTGGAGGCGCCATCCGAGTCCGTCGCCTGGTCGTCCGAACCTGCGCACGAGACCAGAGCCAGCATCAGCAGCAGCGCCGGGATTGACCAAGTAATGAGTCCCACAAATCTGCCCACGATGCCTCCACTCTCGTCAGCCTACGCGTGGTTCAGGACTATGGGTCTTGCGCGGCGCCACTTCCTGGGGCTCTGCGCGTATCTTCTCAACAGGCACTCTCACACCTTCGCGGAGACTTACATGTCGGAACCACCGCTGCTCTACGAGCCAGACCACGCCAATCGCCGAGCGCTGATGACCTTCAACCGTCCCGAGCGGATGAATGCCATGAGCCCCGACCTTCAAGCATTGATGCGTGAAGCAATTGAGGAGTTCAAGAACGACCCGGACCTCTGGGTCATGATCGTCACCGGGGCCGGCGAGCGCGCGTTTTGCGCGGGCGCCGACCTTGGCAGCACGATTCCCAATGCGACCCAGGCGACGCGCGAGGAGCCGCTCAAGGTCAACCAGACACGTAACTTGCACGACGTGCACAAGCCAGTCATCGCCGCTGTCAACGGATACTGCATCGCGGGTGGTCTCGAGTTCATGCTCGGTACCGACATCCGCGTCGCAGCCGAACACGCAGAATTCGGGCTGCAGGAAGTGCGTTGGGGCATCATCCCCATCGGCGGATCGCACATCCGACTGCCCCGACAAATTCCCTGGTGTTGGGCGATGGAAATCCTGCTGACCGGCCGCCGCCTGTCCGCACGCGAAGCGCTGCAGTGCGGCCTCATCAACCGTGTGGCGCCTGCCGAACAGCTCATGGAGACAGCGAACTGCATCGCCGATCTCATCTGTCGCAACGGACCGCTCGCCGTTCGAACCGCCAAGGAGATCGCAGTCAGAGGCGCGATGGGCATGTCCTGGGAACAGGCCTGGAGCCTCGAATCCTTGCTCGGCGCCCGAGCGTTTGGCAGCGAGGACGCCATCGAAGGCCCCCGCGCCTTCATGGAGAAACGCGACCCAATATTCAAGGGCCGATGACGCGCTCTGCTCTCCCCCCGCGAAACGGGGGGAGATGTCACGTAGTGACAGAGGGGGGTACATCGTGCCACAAGCGAACGAAACGAAGGACTGAATCGATGACCGACGAACCGCTGATCTACGAGAAAGACCCCGATAACCGTCGTTGCGTGATCACGTTCAACCGTCCGGAGCGGATGAACGCAATGTCGCGGGACCTGCTGCGACTCCTCCGCCACGCAACCGAGGATTTCAACAACGACCCCGACATCTGGGTCGCCATCCTGACCGGCGCAGGACAGCGAGCCTTCTGCGCCGGGGCCGACCTGGGCAGCACGATTCCCGCCAAATCGGCCGGCGCCCGCGACAATCCGCTGCGGGTCCAGGACACTCGCAACCTGCATCACATCTACAAGCCGATCATTTCGGCTGTCAACGGGTACTGCATCGCCGGCGGACTCGAGTACATGCTTGGGACTGACATCCGCGTCGCCGCCGAGCACGCCGAGTTCGGCCTCCAGGAGGTGCGTTGGGGCATCGTGCCCGACCAGGGCGCGCATATCCGTCTGCCCCGTCAGATCCCCTGGGCCTGGGCGATGGAGTTGATTCTCACCGGTCGCCGAATCAGCGCTCAAGAGGCACTGCAATGCGGACTGATCAATCGCGTCGTGCCGATGGAAGAACTGATGCCGACCGCCCACGCCATCGCCGACCTAATCTGCGCCAATGGTCCGCTCGCGGTGAGGACCGCGAAGGAAATCGCCGTCCGTGGCGCCATGGGCATGTCCTGGGAGCAAGCCTGGACCCTGGAATCACTGCTCGGCGCGAGAGCCTTCGCAGTGAAGACGCCATCGAAGGCCCAAGAGCCTTCATGGAGAAACGGACGCCCCAGTTCAAGGGCCGCTAGACCCGTCGACGCCGTTGATTGGAGTGACAATGGCCAATCTCACCGGCTACGCCACAGACACCCTGGACTCCGCAATCCGCTCCAGGTTTGTCGAGGACGTAAACGGCCTGACGATGCATATCCTCGAGGCTGGCTGGGGCGAGGATCGCCCGCGCCTGCTGATGCTGCACGGCTTCCCCGAGATCGCCTTTAGCTGGCGCAGGGTGATGTCGCTCCTGGCCGACGCAGGATTCCACGTCGTCGCCCCCGATCAGCGCGGCTACGGTCGCACTACTGGTTGGACTGCCGACTATGACGACAGTCTGGTTCCCTATGGAATGCTGAATCTGACCCGCGACGCGGTTGGGCTTGTCAATGCGCTCGGTTGGGACGCTGTCGATGGCGTGATTGGCCATAACTTCGGTTCTCCCGTAGCTGCCTACTGTGCATTGATTCGGCCCGACATCTTCCATTCGGTGGTAACGATGAGCGGACCGTTCGGCGGACCACCCGGTCTGCCGAACGGCGAACATCGTGGTTCCGGCGCAGCCGGATCGGCGAGCATTGCCGATGACCTCGCGCGCCTGGACCGCCCGCGAAAGCACTATCAGCTCTACTACTGCACTCGACCCGCCGACTCGGACATGACCAACGCTCCGCAAGGGGTCCACGACTTCTTGCGCGCCTACTACCACCAGAAGAGCGCCGACTGGAAGCAGAACCAGCCTCATCCGCTGACAGGATGGACCGCAACGGAACTGGCCAAACTCCCCACCTACTACGTCATGGACCTGGACGAGGACATGCCAACGACGGTGGCTCACGAGATGCCCTCGGCGGAGGAAGTCGCCAACTGCTCCTGGCTCACTGAGGCCGAGCTCGCGGTCTACGCGGAGGAGTATCAACGCAATGGATTCCAGGGTGGGCTGAACTGGTATCGAGCGACCCGTGATCCAGACTGCCTGGCCCAGCTCCAGCTCTTCCACGGAAGGATGATCGATGTACCCGCCGCATTCATCGGCGGCGCCTCGGACTGGGGCGTCTACCAGTCTCCGGGAGGCTGGGATCGAATGGCGGCCGCTTGCACGAAGCTCTTGGGCATGCACCTGGTCGAGGGCGCCGGTCACTGGGTCCAGCAGGAGCAGCCAGAATCAGTGGTGCAACTGCTGCTCAGATTCCTCGATGCCGCAGCGACGAATGACATTGGCACATGAAGGCAGTGCTGTACGACCGCTACGGCTCTCCTTCCCAACTGAGAGTCGCCGACATCGAGAAGCCGGTCCCCGGTCCCGGTGAGGTGCTGGTACGTGTGCAGGCGACCTCAATCAACGCATACGACAGCGAACTCTTGCGCGGGACCGCCTTCAACCGACTCAGCGGGGCGCCGATTCGGCCGAAGTTCCCGATTCTCGGTGGCGATGTCGCCGGCATCGTCGAGGCGATCGGTCAAGGCGTGGAGCGCTTCAAGGCCGGAGACGAAGTCTACGGCGATTTGACCTGGTGCAACCTCGGTGGTCTGGCAGAGTTCGCAGTCGCTGAGGAAGGCGCTCTGGCGTTCAAGCCGCTCTCGATGTCATTCCATCAGGCTGCCGCGACCGCACAAGCGGGATCGCTGGCCTGGCAGGGAGTCTCTGCCGTCGGCGAAATGCTCCCGGGCGAACGAGTGTTGATCACGGGCGGCGGAGGCGGGGTCGGCACATTCGCGATCCAGATGGCAAAGTCGCTCGGCGCGGAGGTGACCGGACTCGACAGCGCCGCGAAACAGGAGACGATGCGAGCCGTCGGCGCGGACCACACAATCGACTATGAACGGGATGACTTCACCGATGGCGACACTGGTTATCACAAGGTGATCGACATTTCTGCCTACCGAGCGCCCGGAGAGGTGGCCCGAGTCGTTGAACCAGGCGGCGCCGTTGTCGCAATGGGGGGGTCCACTCTCCGTTTGCTAATGGCAGCGACACTCGGCGGTCTCGTCGGCCGACGTCACGCCATCACCTACAAGTTCATGCTCTACCGACGCAACCCCGACGATCTCAATCAGCTCAACCGACTCTTCGAGGCAGGAGCGATAGCTCCCACAATCGACAGGGTTTACCCCTTCGAACAGGCTCGGGAAGCCTTCCGCGCGTTCGCCCAGGGAGATGCAAAGGGCAAGATCGTGATTAGCGTGAGCTGATCCTCAAGCGAGACTCACCTCAATGAAGGCAGTCGTGTACGACAGGTACGGGTCCGCCGACCAGCCCCGTGTCGAGGAAGTTGAGCGCCCGACCGCTGGGCCTGGAGAAGTCCTGGTGCGCGTCGTTGCCAGCTCGGTCAACTCCTGGGACTGGCACCTGTTGACCGGCGGCTCGATGTCGCGCATCGTGCAGTTCGGTCTGGTTCTCCCGCTGGCGACTCGATTCGGGCGCCGTCGCTGCACGATCAGGACGCACACCTTTAGCTCCGACGACCTTGCCTGGCTCGCCAACCGCGTCATTGCCGGCGACGCAGCGCGGCAATGACGGAGATTTGGCTTGGTCCGTCATACCCGCGCTTGCCGCGGGTATCTCGCCGCCTACGGCACAGACTTCAGTGCCCCCACATCGAGATTGCCGGCGACACAGCGCGGCAATGACGGAGATTTGGCTTGGTCCGTCATACCCGCGCTTGCCGCGGGTATCTCGCCGCGTCAAGCACGGACCTCAGTGCCCCACATCGAGATTGCCGCGACGCAGCGCGGCAATGACGGAGATTTGGCTTGGTCCGTCATACCCGCGCTTGTCGCGGGTATCTCGCCGCGTCAAGCACGGACCTCAGTGCCCCACATCGAGATTGCCGCGACGCAGCGCGGCAATGACGGAGATTTGGCTTGGTCCGTCATACCCGCGCTTGCCGCGGGTATCTCGCGGCCTACAGCACAGACCTCAGTGCCCCACATCGAGATTGCCGGCGACGCAGCGCGGCAATGACGGAGATTTGGCTTGGTCCGTCATACCCGCGCTTGCCGCGGGTATCTCGCCGCCTACAGCACAGACCTCAGTGCCCCCACATCGAGATTGCCGCGACGCAGCGCGGCAATGACGGAGATTTGGCTTGGTCCGTCAAACCCGCGCAAGCTGCGGCATCACTTCGCCGACGAAGCGCTCGCTGCACTCCGAGTAAGGATGGCTCGGGTTAAGCGTCGTCCCGGCGATCATGAAGCGTGTCACCCCAAGCTCGATCAACTCGCCCAGGCGCTGAACGCAGTAGTCGGGCGGGCCGAAGATGCCGAATGTGCCGGCAAACTCCTGTGTCACCTGCGCCGACTGCGGACTGCCCTCCCGCGCGTGGCCATGCATGTCGTAACTGTCGTGAATCTTGGTCAGCACGTCGCGCTGTGTCTCGGTCACCGGACCCACGATCTCGCCGTACATGTTCGAGAAGCGAGCGAACAGCGACAGACCGGCCGAACCGATCGACAGCGCGACCTCGGGGTCGTCGTGAACCACGGTCGGCATGTAGGCGGCGAACGATATCTCGGCATCCAGCCCCGCCTCAGAACGCGCCTCGCGGGCGACCTCCATTCCCCACCTGATCCGCTCCGGGTCGCCGCCGACGGCCAAGCTGACCTGATCGGCGTGCCGCGCCGCCGCCGCGATTACCCGCGGTCCCGTCGCAGCCACGTCGACCGGCACCTTGGCGTACGCCGGATTGAGCCATTCGATGCGGCTGGCGTCGGGCGTGTCGGCCAGGCCGAGCACATGGACGTCGGTCTCGCCGAAGGCCACGTCCTCGCCGCGCAGATATCCCTGGAGCTGTTCGAGATAGCGCTCAAACTTCGGCACCGCGTGTGGCGCAAGTCCGAGATGGGCCAGCGCCGAGTCGCCGCGTCCGATGCCGAGATAGGCCCGCCCGCCGCTCTCCGCCTGGATCGCCGCCATCGCCGACGCGGTCACGGCCGGGTGCCGCGTATAGGAGTTGGTGACTCCTGTGCCCAGCTTGAGCGTCGTCGTGGAGTGCGCAGCCACGGTCAGAGCGACGTAACAGTCGCTCGCCCGATTCTGACTGTCGACGAACGTGATCCCGTCGTAGCCCAACTCTTCGGCGCGCTGCGCCTGTCGGGCGGACGTGAACGCGGACGGATCGCCGCTTGCCGCCAGACCTCGACCCGATGTCCAGAACTCGACCGCCATAATCATCAACCCTTCAACTGCGGTACAACCTCTTGCGTGAAGCGCACGCTTGACTCCGCTCCGGCATCGCTCGGATCAAGTGGCGATCCGCGCATGATGAAGCGATCGATGCCGACCTCGATCAGCTCGCCCAGTCGCTGCACAACGTAGTCAGGTGGGCCGAAGACACCGAACGAGCGCTCAAACTCGGTCGGAATCACCCCCGCCTGAGCGCTGCCCGGACGCCCGTGACCATGCATGTCGTAGTGGTCGTGTATGTCGTTCAGCACCTTCGCCTGTCGGTCACTGGCCGGGCCGACAACCGCGCCGTACATATTGGAGAAGCGAGCGAACAGCGAGACCTGGCCGGCGCCAATCTGCATCGCCTGCTCGGGGTCGTCATGCACCGCCAGCGGAATGTAGGCGGCAAATGGAATCTCGGAATCGAGGCCGGCCTCGGTACGCGCCTCTCGCGCGACTTCCATACCCCAGAGCGTGCGCTCCACATCCGCTCCGACGTTGAAGCTGATACGGTCGGCGTGACGCGCCGCCGCCTGGATCACGCGAGGTCCGGTCGCCGCGACATCGACCGGCACTTTCGGTCCCATCTGCGGCATGTAGAAGATGCGGCTGGCCTGCGGCGTGTCGGCAAGCCCCAGCGCATCCACGTCGCTCTCACCGAACTGGACCTCATCACCGCGCAGGTAAGCCTGCAGTTGGATCAGGTACTGCTCGAACTCATTCACCCCGTGCGGCGCAAGTCCCAGGTGGGCCAGCGCCGAGTCGCCCCGACCGATGCCCATGTGCGCCCGACCTCGGCTCTCGGCCTGGATGCTGGCAATTGCGGACGCCGTGATCGCCGGGTGCCTCGTGTACGAGTTGGTCACGCCGGTGCCAAGCTGAATCCGCGAGGTTGCGTGCGCGGCGAGCGCCATCGAGACGTAGCAGTCCGCCGCCAGGTTCTGACTGTCGACCCAGACAATCCCGTCGTAGCCGAGTTGTTCCGCCTGAACGGCCATCTGCACGCCGTCGAACACCGCCGGGTCGTCACTCGTCGGACGGCCGCCTCCCATCGTCCAAAACTCGACAGGCATCATGCACCTCCTACCGTTTGCCAGTTGATGGTAACCGGCGCGTTCTCAGCATCTCCAGCTACGCTAAGCCCCGCCTACCCTGCCTGTGGTGCTCATCGGAGAGCGCTTCGCGGACCCCCTCGGGAGTGAGAAGTAGCCATGCCCAAGTACGTGATGCTGCCGCCGATCGATGACGACATCCGCGAGTGGGTCGCGCGCATGCGAGCGGAACTGCCCGAGCTGGACGTCGTCATCGTCGAAGACCAAGCCGACGCCCCGCAGGAGTTGGCCGATGCCGACGCCGCCTACGGCTGGGTACCGCCCGAGGTCCTGCCCAGCGTTGAGCGCCTGCGCCTGTTGCAGAATCCCTACGCCGGGCCCTTCGTCGGCTGGTACTACCCGGAACTGGCCCAGCATCCCGTCACCGTCAGTAATCCGCGCGGCATCTACTCCGATCACATCGCGCACCACATCCTCATGTACATGCTCGCCCTCTCCCGAGGCCTCCCCTACTACATGAGCGCGCAGTCCGAGGGCCGCTGGGATCGCGACGCGCGCAAGCACGGCTACGTCGATCTCTCAACCGCAACCGTGCTGATCAACGGAGTCGGCGGCATCGGAGCCGAGACCGCTCGTCTCTGCGCCGCGTTCGGCTGCCGCGTGATCGGCGTCGATCCGAGCCCATACGGCCTGTTCGACGGAGACCTTGTCCCGCCCTCGGAGCTGGACGAGCTTCTGCCCGAGGCCGACTTCGTCGTCACCACCGTCCCACACACGCCCGAAACCGAGTTCACGTGGAACGCCGACCGCTTCCAGTCGATGAAGCCGACCGCCTGCTTCATCAACATCGGTCGCGGCATGACCTGCAAGCTCGACGATCTCGTTTCTGCCCTCGAAACCGGCCAGATCGCCGGCGCCGGACTCGATGTCTTCGAGATCGAACCGCTGCCTGAGGACCATCCGCTCTGGCGGATGCAAAACGTGATCATCACCCCCCACATCGCCGTCGCCGACGCCGCAAACATCCCCGAGCGCCGCTTCGAGCTGATCCTCGAAAACGCACGCCGCCTCGTCGACGGCCGCGAGTTCATCAACGTCGTCGACAAGCAGAAGTGGTACTGACAGCAAGCTCGGCATCCTGCCGGCGAACGTGCCCATAGCCGGGCTATCAGGCTGGCCAGTGCGCGTTCATGAGCTGCACCCAGGTGTGTCGGGTGAGCAAATGCCGCTCCTGGACACTCTCGCGGAACAGATCAACCAGCTCCTGGGGTACTCCCGCATCGGTGTGCCAGGGAGTCCGAGTCTCATGCCAGTGACCGGCGCTACTGTATCCGGCGAGATTGGTCACTTCCATGTCGTCGCTGATCACGGCGTCGTGAAAGTTGCCGAGCACGCGATGTCCCATCGCATCCATCGCCGGCCAGACACCGAACTCGGTCAGCTCCGCAAACCGCTCCCAAGTGTCAGGATCGATAGTCCAGCGACGCAGACCATAGACGGCTCGGCGGTCGGAGTCCGGCGTCTCGGCGAGCGGTCGGCCGGCATAAGGAATCTTCGGTCTTGCAGTCTCTTCAACGATCAGTTCTCGACGAGCGCTGCGATAGCTGTCGTTGCCGAGACCAACAATGATCTCCTGTGCGCTCCGCCATCCGTCCCATGAAGGAACGCCGACAAAGCTATGCACTTCCTCCGGGGTGCCGCCGATCACCGGGTTGAGCAGGCACAACGGCCTGAAGCCGCCCTCAACCAGTGACGGCCACGTCTGGGTGAGATACAGCTCGCGGTACTCGGGAAACCGCTTGGGCTGCAGCATCGTGATTCGGTGTTCGTACAAGTCCATTTGACGATCCAATGTTGGCAGTGTCTGCCCCGCTGGGCGGTGGCGCTGCGGCGCAGGCTAGGCTCTCTTGAACCAAGCCCGTCTACCCTGTCGGCGACGACTTCCGAATCCCAACCAGGAGACGAACCTATGGCGGTGCTTCCCAACACCCTGCGCGACTTGCTCAACGCCGACAAGCCAACGATTGGCACCCATTTCCTCTTCAATGACCCGGACATCGCCGAGCTGATCGGCGACACCGGGCAGTTCGACTATGCCGAGTACGTAGCCGAGTACTCGACCTTCGACATGAAGACGCTCTACCACCTCGCGCGGGCGGCGCAGTGCGGCAACCTGCCGCTGATGATCAAGCTCGACCAGGCCAACCAGACCTTCTGGGCCCAGGCCGCGCTGGGCGCGGGATTCAAAGCTGTGCTCTACACAGACATCCGCACGCCCGAGGACGTCGACCTGGCGATGCAGGCGATCCGGCCGGACAAGCCGAAGACGCTCGGCATCGGCGGACACATGGGCGTCAAGACCCGCCGTCCGGCGCTGGCCGGCTACGCCGACAGCTATGGCGATGATCTCTACGACATCGTCACCGTGATCATGCTGGAGAAGCGCGTCGCGCTCGACGATATCGACGCCATCCTCGAACGATCGGCCGAGCTTGGAGTCGACATGACCCAGTGGGGCCCCAGTGACTACGGGTTTTCGTTCGACGAGCGACCCGACGCTGACGAGATTCGCGCTGCCGAAGAGAAGGTGATCGCCAAGTCGCTTGAGTACGGCGTCCACCCGCGCATTGAGATCGGCGCGGTCGAGCAGGCGCAGCGCTACCTCGACCTCGGCGTCAAGCACTTCTGCATCGGCTGGGACCGCTTCCTCCTCAACCAGGGCTACACCCAGCTCGGCCGCGGCCTACGCGAACTCATGGACAACATGTAGCCCCAGCTCATCGCTTCCCCCTCTGGGGGAAGCTGTCCCGTAGGGACTGAAGGGGGTCCCTCGGGCGTCGCGGCCAGTTGTGGCCGAGCGGGACCCCCTCCGCCTTCGGCACCTCCCCCTGCAAGGGGGAGGGAGAGAAGTTGCACACAGCTCTCCTCCTCTGAGAGAGAATCGAAGTAAGGAGTCCCCAATGGTCACCAACAATCTCGACTGGCTCGCCACCAACCAGGAGCCGGCATTCGACCCCGATCAGAAAATCATCGATCCCCACCACCATCTCTGGGATGCGCGCACGGATCGTCCGATGCTGCGCTACTTCCTCGACGAACTGCTCGACGACACGGCCGACCTCAACGTCCGCCAGACCGTATTCATCGAGTGCGGCGCGATGTACAACTCCGACGCACCGACCGCGATGGCGCCGGTGGGCGAGACCGAGTTCGTCGCCGGCGTCTCGGCCCAGAGCGCGAGCGGACTCTACGGCGAGCTGCGCGCGTGCACCGGCATTGTCGGCCACGCCGACCTGCTGCTCGGCGCGGCCGTCGGCGAGGTGCTCGACGCGCACATGGAGATGAGTTCGCGCTTCCGCGGTATCCGCCACCACGCGAGCTGGGATCCGTCGCCCGATGTCCCCAACTCCCGCATCGTCGATCAGCCGCACATCTACCTCAATGAGTCCTACCGCGAGGGTTTCGCCGAGCTGGGCAAGCGCAACCTCAGCTTCGAGGGCTGGCTCTACCATCCGCAGATCCCCGAACTGACCGACCTCGCCCGCGCCTTTCCCGAGACCACGATCATCCTCAACCATCTCGGCGGCCCGCTCGGAGTCGGCCCGTACGCGGGGCGGCATGACGAGATCTTCCCGGGCTGGCGAGACTCAATCACCGAGCTCGCCACCTGCGAGAACGTCGTCGCCAAGGTCGGCGGCATCCAGATGATCATCAACGGCTTCGGCTGGCACGAGCGGGAGCGCGCTCCGTCGTCGGACGAGATGCTTGAGGTTAACCGGCCCTGGTACGAGCACACGATCCAGTCGTTCGGCCCCGACCGCTGCATGTTCGAGAGCAACTTCCTGGTCGACAAGGCCTCGTGCAGCTACACCAACATGTACAACCAGTTCTTCAAGCTCGTCGCCGATTACCCGCAGGACGAGAAGGATCAGATGTTCCACGACACTGCGCTGCGTGTGTATCGGCTTGACCCTCACTGATTCCTGTACCGTCATTGCCGCGCTTGTCGCGGCAATCTCGCCGAGTTGGACACCGACGTCTGTGCTGGAGACGGCGAGCTACCCGCGGCAAGCGCGGGTATGACGATCTGCGGCGATCACTGTCCTACCATTCACCCAACATCCGACTAACGAAAGACCCCATGCCATGCCCAACATCGTCCAGGCCGTGCCGATTGAAGACGAACTCCACGACATGTTGGTCGAGGCCGGCAATGTCCGTGTCGTCGATGGACGCGACCGCGGCGCGTTCCTCGAGGCGGTCAAGGACGCCGACGGCGTGCTGCTCTCGCCGCTGGTCAGGATCGACCAGCAGGTCGTCGACCTTGCCCCCAATCTCAAGGTCGTGGCTACCACCTCGGTGGGCTTCGACGCCTTCGACGTGCCCTTCCTGACCGCCAACGGCATCGCGCTCTGCAACACGCCGGGCGTGCTCAGCGCCGCCGTCGCCGACCTGACGATGGCCTTCTTGCTCATGCTCTCGCGACACCTGATGGAGTTCGAGGCCTACAACCGCTCCGGCGGCTGGGGCCGGCGCGAACCGTATCCGGCGCTGGCCAACGATCCGCTGGGCAAGACGATCGGCATCGTGGGCTTCGGCCGCATCGGACAGGAAGTCGCCCGCCGTGCCGTCTTCGCCGGGATGAAGGTGCTCTGGTACGACATCTACGACGATCCGCCCGCCGACGCGCCGCCGGCGGAGAAACGCTCACTCGACGAGCTACTGGCAGAGTCGGACTTCGTCAGCGTCCACACTGACCTGAACGAGTCTTCCCGCCACATGATCGGCGCGCGCGAGATCGCGCTGATGAAGCCCACCGCCTACCTGATCAACACCTCGCGAGGACCGGCCGTCGACCAGAAGGCGCTGCACGACGCGCTGGTCGCAAACCAGATCGCGGGCGCCGGACTCGACGTGCTCGAGGACGAGCCGCCCGACCCCGACGAGCCGATCATCAAGCTGCCCAACGTGATCAGCTTCCCCCACATCGGCACCGCCACCGAGGAGACCCGCTACGCCATGCGAGCCCTCGCGACCCGCAACGTCGTCAACGTCATCAACGGCAACCGTCCCGAAGCAATCGTCAATCCCGAAGTCCTGGGCTGACCCAGTTCCGTCATTCCAGGCTCTGCCTGAAATCTCGCTCCTTCTGCTGCCCTATCCGGTTGGGCGAGATTCCCGCCTTCGCGGGAATGACGAATGAGTGGGGCGCGGGAATGACGAATGAGTGGGGCGCGGGAACAACGAATGAGTGGGGCGCGGGAATGACGAATCACTGGGTTGAGAGCACAAACTCCGCGATCGCGTCCGCCGCCAGCTCGCGATTGCCCTCCTCGGTGTGACCCGACCGCTTGCGCGGAATCAGCCCGTGGTTCCCGTCGGGAATCCAACAGAGCTGGACGGCGGGCGACAACTCGTACTCCTCGACTTCCTCGCGGGTTCCGTACTCGTCACGCTCGCCCTGGACGATCAGTGTCGGCGTCGCGAGTTGCTGCAGGTGAATCGTGATCGCGGACGCGGGATTCTTCGGAGCGTGGAACGGGTAGGAGATGCAGACCATGCCGGCCGGCTCGACCGCGTCGGCGATGTAGCTGGCGATCCGTCCGCCCATGCTGCGTCCGCCGATGAAGAGCCGGTTGGGCGGCACGCCCTGTTCGGAGAGCTGCTGAATCACCTGGATCCAGGCCGCGGCGAGCACGTCTTCCGGATCCGGTGGCCAGGGTCGGCGTCCCTCCGCGGTGGCGCGGCGCATGTAGGGAAAGTCGAACCGCGCCACGCGCACGCCGCGCTCGGCGATCAACTCCGCCAGGTGCGTGGTGTTCGGATGCGTCGACGACGCGCCGGCGCCATGCGTCAACACCAGCGTCGGCGCGGGCGGTGACGGCGGCAGATTCCAGACCAGCGGCGTCTCCATCGGCATCCCCTCGTAACCAAGTTGGTCCTCACCCTAGCCTGTTGCCGGAGGACTGCACGAGCGCATCAACCGAAGTCGGCCCCGCGCAGGCGGGGCCCCGCTCCCGCGCCCCCGCCTGCGCGGGGGGCGACATCGTTGGTGTATTGCGTGCAGGTGTCAGTGAGCAGACTTCTACGAGGTTTGCGCGATGATCGGCGCCATCTCGTCGATCAGATCGTTGGCGGCGGCCGGGTCGAGCGCGGTCAGGGCGAAGTGGCTGAGCCCCCGCGCCTCGGCGGCCTCCGCCTTCTCGACGAACTGGTCGGGCGTGCCGATCATCATGTCATCCAGCCGATCTCGCGTGATGAACTCGGCCTCGCCCTCTTTCAGATAGCTGTAGTGACCCTCGTGCACGTCGAGATAGAGGCGGTCGGTCGGATGCCCGCGCGCTTCGGCGTAGGCGGTGATGTACTGGTTGTACTCCGCGGCCGAGTCGGGGTCGATGCCCTTGAGATTGCCGCCCCAACCGCCGTACTCCGACTCCCACAGGGTGTGGTTGTAGACGGCCGCCACCGCGCCGGCGCGGTGCAGCACGCGGTCCGACATCAAGTCCTCGCCCTCTTTGAGAATGCAGGCCCCGACCAGACCAACGGTGTAGGGCCGCTCGCTCGAGCGCCCCGACTCCTCCGCGGCCTGACCGATGATCTCGAACCCGCTCTCCAGCCAGGGCCCCGCGCCCGAGGTGACCCAGCCGTCGCCGACCTGCCCGACCACCGCCGTCGCGCGCGGGCCGTTGGCGGCGATGTAAATCGGAATGTGGTCCTTGATGTTGTAGAAGTCGGGATGGTCGGGGTGAATCAGGCGGATCCAAGTCTCGCGACCGGTCACGTCGTCGGTATGCAGGACATCCTGGCCATCGAGCAAGTCGCGGACCTGCTGCGCGTACTCGCGGAACTTGCGCACCGGATAGGTCGGCAGCCCCATCGTGTTGCGACCCGTATAGCCGGTGCCCAGCGCGAGGATCGTGCGGCCTGGCGCCAGCTTGTTGATCGTCGCAATCGCCGACGCCGTGACCGGCGCGATCCGGTTGGACGGGATCGAGACCAGCGTGCCTAGCTTGATCGTCGAGGTCCGCTCCGCCGCCAGCGCCATCGCCGCGTAGCAGTCCGACCAGATCAGTTGCGAGTCCGGGAACCAGGCATGGGTGAACCCAGCCTCCTCGGCGCGCACGACTTCCTTCCACATGTCGATGTAGGTCGGTACGAGCAGTCCGTAGTCCATGCCGATCCCTTCCTTCATTCCAGACTTGCTCTGGAATCTCGCACCCCGATCGGGTCACCCGCGCTTGTGGATCACCTCGCGAGCGAAATCGTCGATGATCTCTCTCGCGCCCTGTGGATCGTTGGCTGTCAACGCAACGTTGTCGACGCCGATCGACTCCAGGTGTTCGAGACGCTCGATGATCTGCGGCCCCGATCCGACCAGGCTGCGCTCCAATACCTGGGGGAAGACGAAGCGCTCCTCGCCCGGCTTGAGGTAGACCATGTGGCCTTCATGCACGTCGAGGTAGAGCCGGTCCTCGGGCGTGCCTTTCTGCGCCGAATACTCGCGGATGTAGTTGTGGAACTCGCCGGCCAGGTCGGGATTGTCCATGCCCAGGTTCGCGCCCGGTCCATGGGCCGCCTCCCACATCGCGTGTACGCCCGGCACCATGCCAGGACCGAGAATGCGCATCACGCGCTCGGAGTCGTATCCCTCGCCGTCCTGCAACACCAGCCCGGTGGTCAGACCGACCGTGTACGGCTTCTCCGCGGGTCGTCCGGCCGCTTCGGCCGCAGCCGCGATGACGGGGAAGCCTTGTTGGGCGTTGAGACCCATCCCGGTCGTGACCCAGCCGTCGCCGACCTGCCCCACCACCTCCATCGCCCGCGGACCATTGGCCGCCACGTAGATCGGGATGTAGTCGTCGAGGTTGAGGAACTCCGAGCGGTGCCCGTGGATCAGCCGGATCCAGCGCTCCTCGCCCGTCACGTCGTCGGTGTAGAGCACGTCCTCGCCGTCGAGCAGTCCGCGCACCTGCTGCGCGTACTCGCGGTAGCGAGCAATCGGGTAGGCCGGCAGACCCATCGTGTTGCGACCCGTGTAGCCGGTGCCGATACCAAGGATGATCCGTCCCGGCGCGAGCTTGTTCAGCGAGGCGACGGCCGACGCCGTCACCGGCGCGATCCGGTTCGAGGGAATCGCCACCAGCGTGCCCAGCTTGATCGTCGAGGTGTGATGCGCGGCCAACGCCATCGCCGCGTACACATCGGAGTAGATCAACTGCGAGTCATAGAACCAGGCGTGTGTGAATCCAGCCGCCTCTGCCCGTTGCACCTCTTCGTACGCGTTGATCCAACTGGGGATTCCGATGCCGTAGTCCATGTCCGTCTCCTGATTCCGTGAGTCCGTCGCCTAACGCAACTGATAGCTCGGTGGCGTCTTCCACTGGTCGGTCGGCGGGTTTTCCTGCTGCGCCAGGATCCTGTCTCGCTGCGCTTTGTCGAGCTTCCTGCCCTGCTGAATGATCTTGCGGTTGGCCTGCTCTTTTGCCTTGTTCTTGGCGACGGTCGCAGGATTGGGCCGCTTCTTCACGCCCCGCGACGCCCTGACCACGCCCGACTTCTGCAGGCTCTTGAGGTGCGCCTGGACATTGCCGTCTGCGGCGCGGCGCAGGCGCTTATCAATCGTCTCGCCGTAGATCGTCTCCATGATCTGCCACGAGGTCTTCGGCTCGCCGTCCTCCAGTTGCTCCAGGATCTGGTCTTCGCGCATCTGCCGGTGGGCGACGTACATCTCCAGCCGGTCGCGCGCCTTTGCCTCGTCCGTATCGCGGATCAGCGGTCCGTGACCGGGACAGAGCACTTTGACGTTGGGCAGATCCAGCAACCGACGCAACGAGGCCATGTACGAGTTGACGTCGCCCACGACCGAGGTCGTATTGCCAAGGATCGTGTCGCCGGTGAAGAGGATGCCTTCCTCCTCGATGTAGTAGCAGAGCGAGTCGACCGAATGTCCAGGACTGGTCATCACCTGGACGCGGATGCCGCCGTCCAGGATGATCTCGTCGCCGTCCGAGTACGTCTTGACTCCGTCCTTGGGCAGCCGGCCGCGCAGCAGCTTGACGCCGTTCTCGGGCACCGCGACCTCGGCCTTGAGATGTTCGTTGACGTGCTTGAGATTGCCGGAATGATCGAAGTGGTGGTGCGTGATCGCCGCAACGCCGATTTCGGAGTGATCGATCGCCGCGAGATAGCCGCGCAGCATCCAGCGGAACTTGTCGATCGCCTCCCCCGAGTCAATCGTCAGCGTTTGGCCGCCGCGCCGGCCGATGATGTAGATGTTGGTCGAGGTTGGCCGCATCGGCTGGTCCTCGGGGACCGGCACCATGCGGACGTTGTCGCTGATTTTCATCTGGTGTGCTCCGATGCCGTTGTTGCTTGGCTGCCGTTAGAAGTCGATCCGCGCCGGATGACCCATCACGGTGCGCGTATTCAGAATCTGGCCCAGGTGTCCGTTGCCGTGCGCGATGCAGGTCTGCATGATCTGCTGCGACTTGGCCTGATGGCCGAACTGCACGACGCGCACCGTCTCTGCCAGGTCGGCGTCCGTCGACGCGTTGAGATAGCCAAGCACGTCCTCGTGCACGTCGTTGAAATAGGCGATCAACTGCGGCACGGACGGAATCAGCAGTTGCTGCGCCTCGTCTCGCGCCATGTCGGTGCCCTGCGCGACCTTGGGGAAGTTCCAGGACTCGTTCAAGCCCTGCCTGAGCCAGACCGGAGGCTTGCGATCCTGGCAGACGAAGTTGACGATGTTGTCCTTGGTCCGGATGTAGTGCCAGGCGTGGAATCCGGGCGAGACCGCGTCGTCGCTGTAGCGCCAGTTGAGCTGCTCGTCGCTCAGATCGTCGAGCGCGGCGATGTAGCCGTCGTGCAGCGTCTGCATGAAGTGGATCAGCAGTTCTTGGACGTTCATCTTGACCGCTCCTCCCACCTTAGCTGTGGTCGCCAATCGTGATTCCGGCGACCTGCGGCGCGACATCGCGGGCGAGGAACTCAGGCACGTCGTCGCGATCAAACATGAAGTGTTGGAACTGGACCTCGGCCACGCCCGCCTCGGCCAGGCGGCCCAGCGCGTCGACCGTTTCGTCGGCGCCGCCCACCAGCCGGCCGCCTGCGCGGAATGCGCTCAGGAACTCGTCTAGCGATTGGCCGCGTCCGCCGAACATGCCCTGTGCGAAACGGCCGCCCGCCTCGACCAGCTCAGGAGGTCCGACCGCGTGGAACATCATCATCGAGTGTTCGATTTCATTCGGATCCCGCCCGGTCGCCTCGCAGGACCGCGCCAGTACGTCGCGCTTGTGTCCGTATGCCTCAGGCGTCAGCGAGACGCAGTTCCATTCGACCGCATACTTCGCCGCCATGGGAATGGTCCGCCGTTCGCCGCCGCCTCCGATCAGGATTGGTGGACGCCCAGACTTGGGAATCGGTTGACAATCAGCTCCGTCGAGCTGGTAGTGGTGGCCCTGGTAGCGCGATAGTCCCGGACTCCACAGCGCCTGCATTAGCTGGATCGCCTCTTCCAGGCGGTCGAAGCGTTCACGCGTCGGCGGGAAGTTGAGTCCGTAGGCATCGTGTTCCGGCCGATTCCAGCCCGCGCCCAGGCCCATCACGAAGCGCCCGCCCGAGAGCTGGTCAATCTGCGCCGCCATGCGTCCGACATCGACCGGTCGACGGAAGGTGACCGGCGTGACCATCGGTCCGAAGCGCAAGGTTGATGTCTCCTCGGCCGCCATGACGAAGCTGAGAAAGCACTCCAGGCTGTCCTGTTGGCTCGTCTCAATCGGTCCGGTGAAGTAGTGATCGCTGCGAAACAGCGAGGGAAAGTCGAGCCGCTCGGCCAGCCGCAGGATGTGCCGCCAGCGTTCCCAGGTCAGCCCGTTCTGTCCCTCGACCATCAAGGCGACTCGCATCGCGGCTCCTCACGCCTGGGCCGCGCGATCCAGCGCGGCTTGCAGGCATGGTAAGGGTCGAATGCTGCCGTGGTTGCGGGTTCGCTCAGCGATCAAACCCGATCGCGTCGTCGAGGACGACCACCTGAACCGGATCGTCGGGTTGCCAGACCGCCTCCGTGCGCAGCCGCGTCTCGACCTGGAGGCCCGACGGCAGCCGCACCCGCACGACCTGGTCGTGGCCGTAGTACTCGCTGTTGATCACCCGCGCCGCCTCGGCGTCGTCCGCCTCCGCGATCTTGAGCGCGAGCTGTTCGGGCCGCAACAGCACATCGAGCGAGCGCCCGTCCTCTCCCTCGCTCGGGTTGAGCAGGATGACGAAGCCCAGCTCGGTCTCCGCGCCGTGACGGAAACTCGTCGCAGGCAGGATGTTGGCGTCGCCCACGAACGAGCCGATGAACCGCGTTTCCGGCCGGTAGTAGATGTCGTCCGGCGCGCCAATCTGTTCAATCCGTCCCTGGCGCATCACGGCCACCCGGTCGGCGAGCGAGAGCGCCTCCTCGCGGTCGTGGGTGACGAACACGGCGGCCGTGTCGGCGGCCTTGAGAATGCTGCGCATCGCCAGGCGCAGGTTGGTGCGTAGATTCTGGTCGAGGTTGCTGAACGGCTCGTCCAGCAGCACCGCCGCCGGCTCCGGCGCGAGCGCGCGAGCCAGCGCCACGCGCTGTGCCTCGCCGCCCGACAGTTCGTGCGGATAGCGTTCGCCGAACTCGCTCAGGCCGACCAGCTCCAGCATCTCCGACACCCGCGCGGGCGTCGCCTCGCGGCGGAATCGACGCCAGGGCCGCGTCCACCAGGCGTAGTGCCCGTCGGCCAGGCCGAAGGCGATGTTCTCGGCCACGCTCAGGTGCGGAAAGAGCGCAAAATCCTGCGGCACAATGCCAACCCGCCGACGCTCGGGCGGCCGCCAGACGCCGGGTCCGACCGCTGTCTCTCCGTTGATCTGAACCAGTCCCTCGTCGGGACGCTCGAATCCGGCGATGACGCGCAGCGTGGTCGACTTGCCGCAACCGCTCGGTCCCAGCAGCGCGACGATTTCGCCCTGCCTGACCGCAAACGTGGCCTCGCGCACCGCCGCCGTGTCGTCGAACGACTTGGAGAGGTCGCGCACGACCAGGGCGGGTGCGGCGTGTTCGGTGTCAGGCGCGGAGGTCACGGTCGTTTCCGAACAGGATGATCATCGGCAAGGCGGCGCATCCGAGCAGCAGCAGCGCGTTGGCCGCGGCGCGGGCGAAGTACACGTCCTGGTGCTGCGCCCAGAGGCCGGTGGCCAGTGTCTCGAATCCGATCGGAGCCAGCAGCAAGGTCGCCGGCAACTCCTTCATCGTCGTCAGAAACACCAGGGCAAAGCCGGCCAGGACACCGGGAGCGATCAGGGGCAGGGTAACGGCGGTGAACGTCTGCCAGGAGTTCCGATTGAGCGAACGCGATGCCTCCTCGATCCCCGGCTGCACCCGCACCAGCGACGAGCGCAACCCGGAGATCGCCTGAGGCAGGAACAACACTGCATAGGCGAAGATCAAGATGCCCAGCGTCTGGTAAAGCCCCGGCGTCACCCGCAGCGAGAAGTAGATCAGGGCGAACGCCACCACGATGCCCGGCAAGGCGTACCCCACGTACGAGGCGCGGTCGATGATCCGGGACAGGAGACCAGGACGCCGTACGACAACGATGGCGATCGGCACCGCTGCCGCCACCGCGACCCCGCCGGCCAGCGCCGACGCCTCCAGCGAGTGCAGCGCCGCCGACCACAAGCCCGGAAACGTCTCGCCCTGTTGCAGGCCGTTGGACAGCCAGTGGAAGAGCACCGCCACCGGCACCAGCAGTGCGATCCCCGTCACGATCAGCAGTCCGGCCGAGGCCGGCCAGCGATAGCGTCGCAGCCGAATCAGGCGCGGCGCACGCGCCGCGCCCGCGCCGAGCCGGTGGTAACGCGCGTTGCGCCGCTGCGACCAATCGATCGCCAGTACCACGGCGACCAGCGCCACCAGCACCAGGGAAAGCACGGCCAGCGTGGAACGGTCGAAACTCGACCCGAACCGCACGAAGATCGCCCGCGTAAACGTGTCGAAGCGCATCATCGAGACCGCCCCGAAGTCGGAGATCACGTACAGCGCGACGAGCAGACTGCCCGCCGCGAGCGGTACGCGAAGCTGCGGCACTGTCACCCGCCAGAACGCGCCCCAGGCAGACTGACCCAGCGAACGCGCCGCCTCCTCCAGCGCCGGATCCAGGTCCCGCAGTCCGGCGCGTATGACCAGTAGCAGGTACGGATAGGTAAACAGGGTCAATGTCAGCCAGGCGCCCACGAAACCGTAGAGCGAGGGAAGGCTCTCGACGCCCAGCGGCGACAGCAGCTCTTGCAGCGATCCGTGCGGGCCGAACGCGACGATGAAGGCAAACCCGCCCACGTACGAAGGCACCGCCAGCGGCATGATCGTGATCGACCGCCACCAGCGGGCGAAGGGCAGGTCCGTGCGCTCCGTCAGGTAGGCCATGGGCAAGGCCAGCGCGGCGGAGGTCGCCGTCACCGACAGCGCCAGCGCCGCCGTGTTAAGCAACAGCCGGCCGGTCTCGTTCGAGAGTACGTCCGCCCAGGCGTCGCCGTCGGCCTGCGCCGCGCGGATCACCAGATAGAGCAGCGGGATGCACGCGGCCGCCGCAGCGGCCGAGGCCAGGATCCAGAGTGTGGGTATGCGGGATCGCAGTTGCAGCGGAAACTCGGCGACGCCGCTGAACACACTCATGGCTTGAGATTATCCGAGCATCCGAACCTGAACACCGCCGTTGCCGCAACGCGCCGCGTCACGGCAGCGCGCCGACCTCTTGCAGCAGCGCCAGCGTCCCTTCGAGGTCCGACAACGACGTCAGCGCCAGTGAAGGCGGGTCAAGCTCGTCCAGTGGGATCAACTCCGCCCGAGCCTCGACGCCTGCGCTGACCGGGTACTCGCTGGTCTCGTCGCGGAAGTAGTTCTGCGCCTCTTCGCTGAGCAGGAAGCGAATGAACTCCAGCGCGTTGTCGTCGTTGTCCGAGGCCTCGAGCAGCGCCACGCCGGCAATGTTGATCAGCCCGCCCGCCGCTCCGGGATCGGTGAAGTGATTGGCAGCGCCGAAGCCCGGATCCTCTGCCGTGAAGCGGAACAGGTAGTAGTGATTGACCAGGCCGATGTCGATCTCGCCGTCGCCGACGGCCTGGACCTGGGGTGAGTTGCCGGGAAACTCACGCACGTCGTTGGCGATCATGCCGCGCAGCCACGCCTCGGTCGCGTCCTCTCCGTGGATCTGGCGCATCGCTGTGACGAATGCCTGGAAACTGCCGTTGGTCGGCGCCCAACCGACGCGCCCGCGCCACTGCTCGTCGACCAGGTCGAACACGCTGTCCGGCGGGTTAGGCACGCGCTCCGGCGAGTAAACCAGCACCCGCGCGCGCCCTGAAGTTGCCACCCAGCGTCCGTCCACGTCGGCGAACTCGGCGTCGACCATCCCGACGACGCCGTCGGGCAGCCGGGTCAGCGCATCGGCCTCGACCAGCGCGGCCAGCGCGCCGGCGTCCTGCGCGTAGAAGATGTCCGCAGGCGACCGTCCACCTTCCTCCAGGATCGCCGCAGCCAACTCGGCCGTGCCGGCGTAGCGCACGCGGACCGTGATCCCGCTCACTTCCTCGAAGCGCTCGATCAGCGGACCGACCAGGGACTCCCCACGTCCCGAGTAGATCGTGATCTGCCCGGCGACTTCGGCTTGCGGTCCATCGTCCGCGCAGGCGATGAGACCGATCGCCAGGCCGGCGAGAAGCACGAAACCCAGGATGAGGCGAAATCCGGCGTTGAGAGATGTCACAATCTGGACCGTTTCCCGTTCGGACAGGGCAGTAGACGCACTGTCACCGTCCTTGACGGGAAGATTATCAGTCAAGTTTGCATTTCTTGCAAGTATTGGTGGGAAACGCCAGCCATCATGGCTATCGGCACATCGGCGGAGGTAAGCGCTACCAGGAGCTCTTACGGACGCCGGGCAGCAGACCGAGCGAAGCCATCTCGCGGAAGGTGATCCGGCTCAAGCCGAACTTGCGCATGTAAGCCCGAGGGCGACCAGTCACTCCGCAGCGATTCTTGATCCGAGTCGGCGAACTGTTGCGCGGCAGCGCCTGGAGCTGAAACTGCAGGTTCTGCTTCTCGCGCGGGTTGTTCGACTCTTTGAGCTGCTGCTTCAGCGCTGCGCGCTTGTCCTTGTACTTGGCGTGCATTTCGCGGCGCTTGAGATCGCGGTGAATGTTCGAGGTTCGGGCCATGCGTCGTCCAGTAAGTCCGTTTTAGTGCATCCCTATGAGCGTAGTGCCACTCGGCGTAGTCAGGCCAGTACCTGCGTCACTCCCGACGCTTGCGCTTGTCGATCTTGCGGCCGCTCTGCTCTTCCAGCCGGCCCAGTGCTCGGCCCTTGTCCGGCTGCGGGTCCTTGCGCACGCCGTAGATTTGAATGCCCTCGTGGTCTTCGGGGAGATACTCGGTGATGGGAAGACCTTCCTCATCGCAGAAGAGCAGTCAATGACAGTACTTCCAGCGCTGCATCTCCTCGCACGGACAGATCCAGGTCGATTCCTTGACCTCCTCCTCCTTATCCTCGTAGAAGTTGCACGGACACAGCGGGCGTCCGTAGTCGTCGATGTGCTTGGCCAGACCGATCACCAGGAATTCGGTAATGTCGTGCTCGGGATGCAGATATGACCCGCTCTTCTCCGCAAAGTTGCGGGCGAACTTCCACATCTTGTTCAGGTTCTTCTCCGACGCTTGCTGGCGATCTTCATCGCTGACTTGGTCCACGTCCGCCATTTGACCTCGCCCATCTAGCCCTGACCGGCGTCTATAGCCTTATGCTCTCTGCGGTCACAGCCGCTGCCGGGCTGCAACTAGTTGTTGCTGCTCTCGCCTCCTTGTCGGAAGAAGTCCTCCAGGTCGGCGATCAGCGCGTCAGCGCTCGGCAGTTCGCTTTCTTGCCGAATTTCCGGTTCGGGCATCGCCGTGGCGGCCTCCAACCTCTCGACATAATCTCGCAAGTCGGTGTTCTCGCGTAGCGCTTCCTCGAGTTGCATGTTGAACCGCTGGATGCCTTGTTCCAGTGGCTCATAGTCCATCCGTAGACCGGTCATGTCGCTAACCACCCGAAGCAAGGCCTGCGCCCCGACCGGATTGGTGATCCCCGGCAGATAGTGCGGCACCGATGCCCACAGCGAGACGCCGCCGATGCCGCGTCGCCGACAATGATCGTGGAACACGCCGACGATGCCGGACGGTCCCTCGAACCTGGACGGATGCATGTTGTATCGCTGGGCGAGCGCGGAGTTGTTCGCCGAGCCGCGTACGTGCACTGGTATCGTGTGCGGTGTTCCTGCCGCGACGGCGCCCATCGAGAGCACCAGCTTGGCGCCGATCGCATCAACCAGCTCGGACACCGCCGCCATGTAGCGTTTCCAGCGATATTGCGGCTCGATGCCCAAACCGACCACGATGTCGCGGCTCGCGCCCGAAGGACGCAGTTGCACGAACTCTGTCGCCGGCCACTCGATGTAACGTTCGCCGTTGCGATAGCGCGCCATCGGCCGCGCTTCGGTGAAGTCGTAGAATTCTTCCGGGTCGATCACCGCAAACTGTTGTCCGCCCAACTGCTGAATCAGGTACTGGGCAGCGGTCGACGCCGATTCACCAGCGTCGTTCCAGCCTTCCCAGGCGAGAATCAGGATTGGGTCAGTCAGGTCGGGCAGCGCTTCTAGATTGAGGTCGGGCGAATCGGTCATGAATCAAGTCTACTCCAGCAATCGGTCTCCAGCCGCGCGCGAGGCGGCTCACAAGCTAGCGCAGGATTGGACCCAACGTGTCCGTGCCAACCGAGAGCAGGCCGAACGCGTCCGAGAAGAGCCGGACAGCGGCGACCACTACCGTCCGCTTGCCAGCGCGTTCCGAGCCGACCCGCGTCGCAGCGGCGACGCAGCGCTTGACGCACTGCTCGGCTTGGCACTCGAAGGCGACACCTGGGTCGATGTGGGCGCCGGCGCAGGCCGCTTCAGCCTGCCGCTTGCGCTGCACATGAAACATGTGATCGCCATCGAACCGTCTCCAGCCATGCGCGCGGAACTCGCCAATCTGCAAGTCGAACACGGAATCCTCAACCTCGAGGTTCGCGACCAGCGTTGGCCGTCCGACGATCCCGAAGTCGCCGACATCGCCGATGTCGCTCTGATTTCCCACGTCGGCTACGACATCGAGCGGATCGGCGCGTTCCTGGACACGATGGAACGCGCGGCGAGGCGTGAATGCGTGGCGCTGCAGTTCGACCATGCGCCCGGCTCCATGTTCTGGCAGATCTGGCCCGCCATCCACAACGAGGAGCACGCGCGATTGCCCGGAGCAGTGGAATTCATCGAGCTGTTGGAGGCGCGAGGAGCATCCGTCGACGCCGGCGAGCTCGAACGCGGCAGCGACCGCCAGCGCTTCGTCTTCGACACCGTTGACGATGCAATGGACTGGGCGCGCAGACGGCTATGGTTAGCGGAGGACTCGGCCAAGCTGCCGCTCCTGCGGCATGTCCTGGACGGATTCCTGGTTGAGGCGGACGGCGGCTGGTCGCTCCCCGATCAACCGACACAGATGCTGATTCGCTGGAGGCAATCATGAACAGAGTCACGCCACTTGAGACACAGGAAGTGCTGGAGGTCGCCCCGCATCTCCAGTCGCTTATCGACCGCGGCGGCGTCATCCCTACGTCGTTGCACGTGCTCGCCCGGAGACCGGCGGTGCTCAACGCATTCGGGCCGTTTTTCAACTCGATCATGACCGAGGGCGACGTACCGGCGGGTCTCAAGCAGTTGATTGCGCACGTGGTCTCGCGCTCCGCCGGCTGCCTGTACTGCCAGGCGCACACCGGGCACTTTGCGCACACGCTCGCCGGCGAGACATACGACCGCGTCGAAGCCGTCTGGGCCTTCGAGACATCGGAGCTGTTTAGCGACGCCGAGCGCGCCGCGCTCCGCGTCGCGCGAGACTCCGGCGTCGTGCCCAACGCCGCCACCGATGAGCAGTTCGAGGAACTCGCGCGGTACTGGTCGGAATCGGAGATCGTCGAGATCGTCAGCGTGATCTCGATGTTCGGCTTCCTCAACCGGTTCAACGACACGCTCGCCAACGAGCTTGAACCCGACGCCGTCGAGTTCTCCGACGCCCATCTCGCCCAGTCCGGCTGGACCGTCGGCAAGCACGCCTGATCCACGTTTCCCATCTCCCCCCGCGCAGCGGGGGGAGATGGGGGCTCCGCCCTACCGAGGCTTCCCTTCCAGTGGATTCTCCGTCCCCTCGAAGAACGCCCCGCGATACACGGCCGTGTCGCCCCGCACCCGCGACTCCCACTCGATGTCCGTCATCGCCTCACGCAAGCGAATCGTGTGGACCGTGTCCTCACCGATCGGCCAACGCATCGGCAACTGTTGCTCCAGCTCGACGATGTCCGCCACGGCTGTCGCCACCGAGCGTGAGCCGGGGCGCGTTGCCGCGCGCTTGCGGAATGCCGCCAGCGCGTGCTCGGCCGACTCCTGGTAGGGCGAGCGGCCCTCCCGGATCGCCGCGGCGACATCCAGATTCGTCGTCTGCCAGTCCGACGCATACATCCCCGGTTCGAGGATCGTCACGTCGATGTTCCAGCGCGAGACCTCGTAGCGCAGCGCCTCCGACATTGCCTCGACCGCCCACTTCGAGGCCGCGTACAGTCCCATCAGCGGGCCCACAATTCGGCCCGCCAACGACGACACGTTGATGATCTTGCCGTGCTCACGCTCGCGCATCAGTGGCAGCACCGCCTGCGCCATGCGAATCTGACCGATGAAGTTGGTGTCCATCTGCCGCGAGACCTCGTCGTCCGAGAGGTCCTCGACCGGACCATACAACCCGTATCCCGCGTTGTTGAACAGCGCGTCGATCCGGCCGAACCGTTGCAGACCGGCCTCGACCGCCATCTCGATTGACGCGCGGTCGGTCACGTCGCACTGCGCAATCTCGACCAACTCCGGATTGATGCTGGCGAGGTTCGGTGTGTCGCGGCCGGGATTGCGCATCGTCGCGATCACCGGATGCCCGCGCAACGCCAGCTCTTCTGTCGCAGCCAGCCCGAACCCGCGCGATGCGCCGGTAATCAGTGTCACTTGCCGTTCAAGTACCATGGTGCCGTCTCTTCAATCCGTGCAGCTTGCACCTGAAGATGGTAGTGAGTGCCCGGCTAGCAAGACGTATCCTTGGACTGGTTCACTGACCCCTGGTCCTTTGAGTTCATGTATCGCGCCCTGGTCGCGGGGGTGATCGTCTCCCTGGCGGCAGGTATGGTCGGCGTCTTTGTCGTCCTGCGCGGACTCGCCTTCATGGGCGACGCCGTCGCCCATACGCAGCTCGCCGGAGCGGCCGTTGCCCTGGTGCTGGGCGGAGGCGCCGTCCTGATCACGCTCGGCGCGGGAGTCGCCGCCGTACTCACCGCGCTTGGCGTCGCCCTGCTCACGATCCGCGGTCGTCTGCGCGAGGACACGGCGATTGGCATCATGTTTGCAGGGCTGTTCGCCTTGGGGATTGTCCTGATCTCAAGGCAGCGCACACTGAACATCAGCCTGAACGACCTGCTTGTCGGCGACATCCTCGGAGCGTCGTGGACCGATCTGATGGTGATGGCGGCGCTGACGTTCGTCGTTGCACTGCTGGTACTGGGCTTCCTGCCGGAGCTGCGATTCACCGCCTACGACCCCGAGGTCGCCTCGGTCTCCGGTGTGCCGGTGACCTTCATGCAGATAGGCCTGCTCATCCTGATCGCGCTGGCGACCGTTGTGGCGTTCCGCCTGGTCGGGGTGGTCCTGGCGCTGGCGATGCTGGTCACTCCAGCGGCCGCTGCTGCGCTGTTGACTCGCAGGCTGACGCTGATGATGTTGATCTCGACCCTGGTCGGGGTCGTCTCCACAGTGATCGGCCTGTACGCGTCATTCCACTTCGACCTGGCCGCCGGCCCGTCGATCGTGCTGACCGCGGTCGTGCTGATGATGCTCTCGTTTGTCCTCAGTCCGCGTGGGCTGCGGTCAACCTTGCCATCGATGGACTTCCTCCTCGATGAAGGCGCGGAACCTACGCCGGCCGGCTGGCGGCGAACAGCCAGAGTCTGCTGGGGCGCGTGCTGCGTGGCCGGAGACGCCTCCTGGGGCGCGTGTTGCCGGGTCGGCGATGTCTGCTGGGGCGCCTGCTGCCGAGTCGGCGAGCGCTTCTCGTTGCGCGGCCGGACCGGCTAGCCGCCAGACTTGAAGATCTGTTGCCGATACCAGCGCAGCTCGGCGATCGACTCGCGGATGTCCTCCAGCGCCCGGTGCCGCTCCTGCTTGGCGAACTTCTCCAGGTCGGGATACCAACGCGTGGCCAGCTCTTTGACCGTCGAGACATCGATGATCCGGTAGTGCAGCCAGTCGACCAGGCGCGGCATCTCGCGATAGAGGAAACGCTTGTCCTGGTGCACCGAGTTGCCGCACAACGGCGACTTCCCCTCGACCGTCCACGCCTGGACGAACTCCAGGATCTCCGCCTCCGCCTGTTCAACCGCTACATCCGAGGCCCGCACCCGCTTGATCAAACCCGAGCCGTGGTGCGTTCGACGGTTCCACTCGTTCATCACGCTGAGCTCTTCCGCCGAGCGGTGGATCGCAATCTCAGGCCCGTCGGCGACGACGTTGAGGTCGCCATCCGTGATCAGCACCGCCGCCTCGATGATCACGTCCCGCTCCGGATCGAGCCCGGTCATCTCCAGATCGATCCAGATCAAGTGGTCTCTCGACACGGCTGGCGGCATGCGCTTAGGCTAAGGCCTTCCGGTGGTGCCGCATCCCGTCGCAGTCGCAGATAACATGAAGACGACGACGCCAGGCACTGAACGGAAGTCTGATGCAGGATTCAGATGTACGGAGGCCGAATCGTCCGCGAGATGAAGTCGCGCGGTTGGGCGACGAGATCTACGAGCGGGACATCCGCCCACAGGTCGAGCCGACCCACCTCGGAGATGTCATTGCCATTGATGTGGCCAGTGGCGACTTCGCCCTCGCCGACACCGCGCGGTTGGCAGCCAGGGGGCTGCGAGAGCGACGGCCGGAAGCCGATGTCTGGTTGAGGCGTGTCGGACGCTCCACCCTGAGACACTTCGGCGGTGGATCCTCGCGGAGGACGGAGTGATTGAGGGAGTCGTCAATGCTGATCATGAAGCCGTCATCACCCTGTCCCTGAGCCACCCAACCGGCCGAATGCTCGAGGTTGAAGCCGTGATTGACACTGGATACAACGGCTTTCTCACCTTGCCGGCGGAGCTTGTCGCCGACATGGCCTTGCCGTTCGTCGGTCCGAGTCGGGCGACCCTGGCCAACGGAGCCGTGGAGACATTTGACGTCCACGAGGCCACGATTCTGTGGGACGGTAAATCGAGAGACATTGAGGCCGACGCGACAGGCGGCATCCCCCTCGTCGGCATGCTCTTGTTGGACGGCCACGACCTCAGCGTCCAGGTTCGAGTTGGTGGGCGGGTCCAGATCGAGGCGCAGACATAGCAAGCGCTCGACACGCGTGCCGATGCCCTTGATGCTGCGATGAAGTTACTGGCAGCACACAAAGAAGGGCGCCCACTGCAAGCACAGTGGGCGCCCTTCGAATCGTTACCAGCGATTCGGCTACTGCTCGGCGATCGCTCGCGCGTTCCCGACGAGGATGCCGAGGAATGTCGGGTTGTCCTCCGTCGGCTGCGACCAGATGATGCCGCGCTTGGCGCCGGTTTCATCGGCCACCGTTTCAAGGATTGCTGAGTCGAACTGCGGCTCGTGGAACACCGTCTCCACGCCCTCGTGCTCGATCAGCTCAATCAGCTCGGCCAGCGCCTCGGCGCTGACGCCCTGCTCGGGCCCCTCGACGACGAAGCCGGCCACTTCCAGGCCGTAGCGGCGGGCGAAGTAGCCGAACGCGTCGTGGAACGTGACCAGCAGACGCTGGCTGTCGCTGATGCCCGCGAGCAAGGCCCGCACCTCGGCGTCGGCCTCTGCGATCTCGGCGAGGTACTGCTCAAGCCGGTCGCCGAAGAGGTCCGTGGCGTCGGGGCTCAAGTGGCCGAGCTCATCGGCGATCGCCGCGATGGCGGCAGATGCCAGATCGACGTCGAACCAGAAATGCGGGTCCTCGTCACCGTGATCGTGCGCGTGACCATGGTCGTCTTGCTCGTGCTCTTCCTCGTCTTCGTGCTCGTGTTCCTCGTCCTGCTCGTGTTCGTGTTCGTCGTCGTCGTGCATCTCGTCTTCGTCGTGGCCCGCGTGCGGCGCGCCCTCGGAATCGAGAACGCCGACAAAGGCCAGCGAGCCCGGTGCGCCGCCCACGTGCCACTCCTCGACGACCTCAAGCGAGTGACCGTCGACCATCAGCACATGACCGTCACCGGGGTCTGTGATGAACAGATGCTCGCCGACAGCGATCACTCGCGGAGACCCAGCCTCACTGCGTCCGACCATCTCGGCGCTGTCGATCATCTCGCCGTCGTGCGCGTCGAGCGCGTAGAGCACGGCGTCCGCGCCCAGCAGGAAGAGGGTTTCGCCGTGGTTGCCAATGGCGACGGCCAGTGGTCCCTCGTCAAAGACGCGAGTCATTGTGCCGCGGGCCGCGTCGATCAACCAGATCCCGTCGGAGTTCCAGCCGTCCTCGTCTCGGTAAGAGGCGCTGCCGAAGAAGTGATCGAGATGGTGGTGTCCGTAGACCGAGCCGATCCGCGCCGCTTCGTGCATCTCCGGCGGATTGGCAATCCACTCGTACTCGTACTCGCCCTCGTGGGCGTGCAGGAAGAGCACACCGCCGACACAGCCAAAGGCTGCGCCGTGCGCATTGTGCGCCTCGCCGTGCATGCCTGGGCAAGAGCGGTTGCTGTCGTCATAGACGACCTCGTCGTCGAACGTGCGCACTTCAACGCCGACCGGCAGCGCGTCGTTGGGATCGTCAGGGTTCTTGGTCGTCACGATCACGTGCTCTTCAGAAATGGCAAGAGCGGCGCCGTGATGCGGCCCTGCCTCGAGCACGATCGGCTCGTAGTCACCTTGAGCACTGGTCAGCGACTCTTCATGGATCAGAATCACATGGCCGCTGGCGTCAGCGAAGATCGCAGTCCAGCCGTAGCTGTTGACGTAGTGAATCGGCGCTTCTTCAACGATTTCCAGTGAGTGGCGAGAAACCGGCTCGACGAACAGGTCGTAGTGATCGCCGTGCTCCACCAGGAAGACGCCACCGTCGAAGATGTGCACCCGGTCGTCGTCGTCTTCCGGCCCGCGCGCCAGCACGATGCCGTAACGGTGCGTCGGACTGGGATGCACGGTCGCGCCGCTTGTGGCGATGGCGAACGCGCCGTAGTCAACCTCTTCGGTCATCAGGTCGACGACTGAGAGGACTGCCTCGGCGCCATCCGCGATCAGCAGGCGGCCGGTTGGCGCCGCGGCATGATCGTCGTCGTGTTCGTCTTGCTCGTGCTCTTCGTGTTGCTGGTGTTCTTCGTCTTCGTGCTCGTGCTCGTCTTCATCCTCGTGCGCGTGTTCGTCCTCGTCCTCATGTCCGTGCTCGGACATCATCCCTTCGAACGGCGCGAGTTCGAAGCCCGCGTCTTCAATCGCCTCAGCGAGGTTGAGCACGTGGTCTGAGTTCTCGAGGATCGAAGCCTCGTACGCGGACTCGAGTCCTGCTCCGTTGATGATCACCAGGTCGGCTTCGGCGACCGCGCGAATGTCCGACACGCTCAACTCGAGCGTGTGCACGTCGGCGCCGGCAGGAACGAGTGCTTGCACTTCGACGTGGTCGCCGCCGATCTGCCGCACCCAATCTGCGATGATCTGGGTTGAGACCACGACCTTGAGCGGTTCCGCGGAAACCGCCTGTGGCTGCGCCTGTTGCTGCTGTTGCTGTTGCTCTTGTGTAGCAGTGGATTGAGCCGGCGCCGCCGCCTCGCTCTCCTGCTGCTGTTGCGGCTGCGCCTGTTGCTGCTGCGACTGGTCGTCGTCGGAACAGCCGACGACGAGCACAGCCGCAAGCGACAGCGCAACGAAGGCGCCAAGCGCCAACTTGACTAAACGGGACATACGGGACTCGCTCTAGGCGGACGAATCTGTTAGCGGCCCGTCCGCAGGGCCTTGAGGACCGCCTGGCCGTGTTCCGCGGCCTTGGCGCGCTTCCAGACCTTGGTGAGCACGCCGTCCGGTCCGATGACGAATGTAGCACGGGTCATGCCTATGCTCTTGCGCCCGTACAACACCTTCTCGCCCCAGGCCCCGTAGCGCGTCGCCACTTCGGCCTCGCTGTCGACCAGCAGCGGGAAGTTCAACTCGTGCTTGGCAATGAACTTCCGGTGCGACTCCGCATCATCCGTCGACACTCCCAGCACGACCGCGCCCTCCGCCTGGATCTCATCCATCTCGTCGCGGAACGAGCAGGCCTGTTTCGTGCAACCTGGCGTGTCGTCGCGCGGGTAGAAGTAGAGCACGACCGTCTGCCCGGCGTAGTCGGCCAGCCGGTGGACGTTGCCGTCCTGATCGACCAATTCAAAGTCGGGTGCCTGGTCGCCTTTGGCTAGTGTGACGGGCATGGGAACTCCAATCGTCATTGCCGAACTTGCTTCGGCAATCTCGATGATTGCACCTCTGACTGACATGCGTCGAGATACCCGCGGCAAGCGCGGGTATGACGACCCGGCTACTCCGTGTGCAGCACCGGGCTTCCGTGATGATGGATCAACAGCCAGGTGTCCCCCGGCGTGTCCGCGTTGTCGGTCAGATCGGCGCTCTGCGAGCGCTGGTAAATGTTCGTCGCCACGATCGGCACGCCGGCCACCACCTCGCGCCCGGCGACGATACCGATGTCGCCGACGACCCGTGCCTCTTCCGCCGCGAAGACGATCTTCGGCTGCTGTGGATTCGTCAGGATCGCTCGCCAGGTGCGCTGAACATCGCTGTGGCCCCTGGTTACGTTGCGGTGCGGATGGATGCAGGTCACTTCATCGCTGCGCAACCAGAGGTCAGCCATCGCTTCGACATCGCGGTCATTGAACGCTTCATAGAACGCCCGATTCGCCTCCAGCACCGCTTGACGGTCCGCCCGCCAATCACGCTCCGCTTCGTCCAACATGCTTCCGCTCCCCGCTCGATCAACGCCGCAGCGCCGTTCCGCGCGTATGCTCAGGCTTATGCAAAGCATACGAAGTGCCTGGCGCGCGCCAGCGTACGTGGTCATCGCGTTGTGCGCCGCGCCGGCGCTGCTACTCGCGGCCGCTGCGTGCAGCGATGCGATCGAGCAGCAGCAGCCACAGAACTCGGCTGCAGCGGTGCAACAATCCGGGCTGCAAGCGGAGCCCTCTGACCAATCACAGAGCGCAGAACAGCAAGCCCGGCAACAAGCTCGGCAGTCGGTCGCCGATCCGACGCAACACCAATCCTCAGAACAACCAGAGGCCGAACAGGGACAACGGGATCAACAGGATCAACGGACCGTCGCCGTTGCGTCCAGCGGGCCAACCTTCCTTCCCCGTGTCGCCACGGAAACCGCCGAAGGCATCCCAATCACCCGCGACGACATGCGACCAATCAGGTACGGCGTTGGTTGGTCAACCGAGTGGGGCATCCGCATCGTGGACTTTGACGAACTCTCCCAGGGAGCGGTGCGCGACGCCATCCCTGCGCTGAGCGGGCCGCTTTACGTCCCTCTGGCCGAGGCGTCAACCTACTACGACGAAGGCGCGCCGATCGTCCAGGTCAACGTCAACGGCGATGTCCGAGGCTATCCCCTGGAAATCCTGACCTGGCACGAAATCGTGAATGACGTTGTCGGCGGGATACCTGTGGCGATCACCTTCTGTCCTCTGTGCAACACCGCGATCGCCTTCGAGTCGCAGATTGGCGAGACCGTGTACAGCTTCGGCGTCTCCGGGCTGCTGCGAAACTCCGACCTCGTTATGTACGACCGCGAAACGGAGTCGCTTTGGCAGCAGTCCTCGGGCCGAGCCATCATCGGCAGTATGGTCGGCGCCCGGCTCAAGTACCTGCCAGCCTCGGTCGTCAGTATCGGGCAGCTGCGTTCTGCCTATCCCGACGCGCTCGTCCTCTCCCGTGACACCGGCTGGAGTCGCTCCTACGGACAGAATCCTTATCGAGGCTACGACAACCCCGATCAGGGCGGGCCCTACAGCTTCTTCTTCGACCGCGACTCCGTCGATCCGCGCCTGCCACCGGCGGAACGAGTGGTCGCGATAGAAGGTCCGTCGGGCGCAGCGATTGCATATGCCTGGTCGGCGCTGCAGTTGGAACCGGTACTTCACGACACGTTTGACGGCATCGATTTGGTCGTCTTCTGGACGCCGGGCGCGCGCTCTGCATTGGATGCCAGCGTGATCAGCGACGCGCGCGAAGTCGGCTCTACGGCGGTGTTCGAGACTTCGCTCGCAGGCCAGTCGCTGGCGTTCCTGGCAAATCCTGACGATCCAAGCGGCCGAACTTTCGTCGACCAGCAGACGGGCTCAGTCTGGGACATCTTTGGCCGAGCCGTCGCCGGCGAACTGTCCGGCGCCCAACTGACCCGAGTCATCCACTCCGACCACTTCTGGTTCGCCTGGCAAGCATTCCATCCCGAAACCGAAGTGGTCGATTCCTAGCGACTCTGCCCTCTCCCCCGCGGAGCAGACCCATGCGTAATCCCACACTCCGTCATTCCCGCGCAGGCGGGAATCCATCCGGCTATCTGGTCAGCGAGTAGCTACACGTGCCGGACCCCGGCGGCCGACCCCTTACCCAAAGGTCTCCTGAGCGGGTGAGATGCCGAGAGCCTGCACCCGCGAAGGCGGGGGGCAGAGCGGGCTCCAGAGCGAATGCCGATGCCTGAATGGCCTTTGGTCTCCGTGGCGACTTGCCAGCACAACTACCAGGGTCGGCCCCGCGCAGACGGGGCCGACTTCTTCAGGCCGCTGCGCACGATCCCTTCATGGAGCAGCTCTCTGCGGGGAGAAGCGGATTCACGCGAGGTCTTCCGCAGCAAAGGGGAATCAGCGATCAGCCAATCAACTCCACTGCATCGCCGACGTTGACCGTCCCACCTTGGACCACATTGCAGTAGCTGCCCAGGTGTTGTTGCGTGTGTTCGATCAGCGCCCGTCCTACGGCGCGGCTGGCGCCAAAATCACGCTGGGCGTGGGCCGGCATCGAGCAACGCACCGCCGTCGACATCAACTCGATGGTCACTCCACCCATGCGCAGTTGCTTGCCGGTCCAATCGACCTCCAGCAACCCCTGCGCATCGCCCGTGTCGATCAACACGTTGGGCCGGAATCGACGCACATCGACATCCTCGCCGCCGCCCAGCGAGGCCAGCTCGTTCAGCGACGCCGTGGTCATGATGTGAATCGGGAAACAGTCGAAGTACGTGCCGGGCGGCGACGAGTACTGCTGCAGCACGCCCATCTCGATCGCGCCGAAGTCCGGCATCGGATCGCCCTCCTCCATGCCCATCACTTCGTGGAAGCCGGGCGCTGGTTCGGCATCTGGATCGGGCGGCGGGCGGCGGTAGTGGTCGAGGTCGTCGGCCGGATGCACGGGCGTCAGAGTCACGTCGCGCTCCAGGATGCGCGAGATACGCCGATCCACATCGCGGTCGGCGCTGGTCAGCGATTCGTCGCCAGGCAACGTCAGTTCGACGAGCGGCGAACGTCGATCCAGGTTCGGCTCCTCCAGATAGCGCGCGGCGAACTGCA
The DNA here is from genome assembly GCA_965211635.1 of Dehalococcoidia bacterium. Classification (GTDB taxonomy): domain Bacteria; phylum Chloroflexota; class Dehalococcoidia; order Bin125; family Bin125; genus Bin125. The sequence goes on along the minus strand of OZ242948.1, from coordinate 1,605,804 downwards.
GCAGCCGCGGGATCCGCTTGGCCGACCGCGTATCGCCCGCCTCGCGCACGGCCCAGCCCCGGTCGCCGGCGACGCCGTTCTGGTCGATGGCCGCGCTGGGTATCTGTTCCCCAGCCATCGACTTGACCGGAAATCGCCAGAGCTGTCCTACCACTCCCACCGACGTGGCCTCTGTCATAACTCATCCTTCCCCGACTGGAACTGTGCCAGGATGCACTGCTCAGCAGAGTACTCAATACGCCATGAGACGGATGTTGAGCGCCCGTGTTGGCTCTTCTCCGGTCGACACATACGCTGAATCGCGTGCCACGGGCGCCTTCATCATGATCGATGAGGCGATCTCGGTCACCGTCGGAGCGGAGATCGTCATCCCTGGCTTACGGCAAGTCTCTAGCCGTTCGGGAGGCGCAATGGGTCGGGCGAGTGTGCTGGGCTGGTTCGCATGTGCGATCCTTGTTTGTGCCGGGATCGTGAACGCGTGCAGCGCTGACCCCGGATACAACGAAGACGAGCTCATCCTCGCGACGACAACGTCGCTCAACGACTCGGGATTGCTCGACCAGCTTGTGCCGCTCTTCGAAGAAGAGTCGCAAGTCAAGGTCAAGATCATCGCCGTCGGCACCGGCGCCGCCCTGCGCATGGGCGCCGAGGGCAACGCCGACGTGCTGCTCACCCACGCGCCCGAAGCGGAGCGGACCCTCGTCGAGGCCGGAGATGTCACCAGCCGCATCCTGGTTGCCTACAACGACTTCGTGATTGTCGGCCCATCTGATGATCCGGCAGGCGTGGCAGGTATGTCCGATGTCTCCACCGCGCTCGGCAGGATTGCGACTTCCGGCGCGCCCTTCGCCTCTCGAGGCGACGACAGCGGCACACACAAAAAGGAACTCGAACTATGGTCCGACAGCGGCCTATCGCCATTCGTTGAGGCGGAAGACTGGTACATCGAGGTCGGGCAAGGCATGTCGGCGACGCTCACGGTCGCTAACCAGCGGAGCGCCTACACACTCACCGATCGCGGCACATATCTATCCTTGTCCTCCGACATTCTCGAACTGACTCCGCTCGTCGAGGGAGATCCGCTGTTGCTTAACTTCTACAGCGTGATGATCGTCAACGGCGACAAGGGACGAATCAACACGAAGGCTTCACAACAGTTCGCCGACTTCTTGGTCCGCGACGACATCCAGGCGATGATCGGCGAATACCTGCGCGCGGAGTATAGTCGGTCGCTCTTCATCCCCGCCGCCCACGAGACCGAGCAGGCCATCGCCGCGCGCGGCAAATCCGACTGAGCAAGGTGCATGTGTGCCCGCCGTTAAGATCGCCGCATGGAACTGATCTGGGACGGTATTCGCGAGGCGGCCCGACTCTGGTGGTCCGGCGACGCCGAGATCATCGAAATCACCCTGCGGACGCTGGCCATTTCCGCTGCAGCGACTGCCCTGGCGCTGGTCATCGGCATCCCGCTCGGCGCCGTCCTCGCCTTGCGACGCTTCCTCGGCAGAGGACTGATCGTCGCCGCCGTGAATACGGGCATGGGCATGCCGCCGGTCGTCGTCGGACTCCTCGTCGCGCTGATCCTCTGGCGCACAGGTCCGCTCGGCGATCTCAACCTGATCTACACGCCAATCGCCATGGTCGTCGCCCAGTTCCTGCTCAGCCTGCCAATCGTGGTCGGCTTTTCCCTCGCTTCGATCCAGTCGGTCAATCCCCGCCTGATTGGGCAGATGTGGGCCATGGGCGCCAACCGGCTGCAGGTGCTCTGGTTGCTGATCCGTGAGACGCGACTAGGACTCCTGGCCGCGGTGATGGCCGGATTCGGCGCAGCCATCTCCGAGGTCGGCGCATCAATGCAGGTTGGCGGCAACCTCGCTGGCGAGACCCGAGTGCTGACCACGGCGACGGTGCTCGAAACCGGTCGCGGCAACTTCGAGGTCGCTATTGCGCTGTCGCTGGTGCTCGTTGTGCTGGCCTTCATCGTCAATCTCTTCCTCACCGCCGTGCAGCAGCGACGGTTCGTCACATGACGGACGGGGTTAAGGCCCACATTGAGGTCCGCGACCTGGTCGTCCAGCGCGGCGGCGTCAGCGTGCTGGAGATTGAGACGCTAGACATTCCCCGTGGCCTGGTCACAGTCATGATCGGGCCCAACGGTTCAGGCAAGTCGACGCTGCTGGGCGCGCTGCAACTGGTGCTGCATCCGACCCGAGGCACGCTGACGCTCGACGGCGAGCGAATGGATGCCGATCCCGTCAAGACACGCCGGCGGATGTCGGCCGCATTCCAGGAACCGCTGCTGCTGAGCATGTCCGTTCGCGCCAACGTCGAACTGCCGTTGCGTCTGCGCGGAGTGGATCGGCGACGGCGGCAAGAACTCGCCGAGCACTGGCTGGAGCGCTTCGGCATCGACTCGCTGGCCCGGCGTCACGCCAGGCAGCTCTCCGGCGGCGAGGCCCAGCGGGTCAGCCTGGCCCGTGCCTTCGCCTCGCAGCCGGAAGTGCTGCTGCTCGACGAACCGTTCTCCGGCGTCGACGCGCCGACCCGCGAGGGATTGATCGAGGACTTCGCCGAGATCGTCTCGGAAACCCGGCCGACCACCGTGTTGGTGACGCACGACCGCGACGAAGCCTTGCGCCTGGGCGACCATGCCGCGCTGTTGATCGGCGGCGGGCTGCGGCAGACCGGCAAGCCGTCCGAGGTCTTCGACCGGCCGGCTGACCGGGCCGTCGCGGAGTTCGTGGGAACCGAGAATGTCTGGGCCGGTCGGCGTTCGGAGTCGGGCGTCTACCAGGCGGGCGGCGTGCGGTTGGCCTCGACCGCAAAGGCGGTCGCGCTGGGTGCGCCGGCGCTGCTGTGCGTGCGACCCGAGCGGATTGTGCTCAGCCGCGAAGAGGGCGGTTCGACTAACCAGCTTCGCGCGACGCTGCGAGCGGTAAGGCCGCGCGGTCCCGTCGTCCGCAGCGAACTGGCCAGCGGCCGGCTGCGCCTGGTAGCCGATACATCGCTGGCGGCCTGGGACGAGCTTGGCCTGTCGGTCGGCGACCAGGTGATCGCGCGAGTCTCACCGGCCGACGTGCATGTGATCGAGGACCCGGACTAGCCCCGACGGAAGCGGCCCAGCACGCCTGCGGACGAGGACGTGTCCTCGACACCGAAGATGCCGGCTAGCTCGGCTCGGCTCGGTTCCGTCGCGACGTGTTCACCGTCGAGCAGGATTGTGGGTACCGAACGGCTGCCTCGGTTGAGCGACATGACAACCTCAGCCGCCTCGGGGTGGTCATCGAGGTCAATGGTGCGATAGGGAATCTCGAACTCGTCGAGGAAGTTGATCGCGCGGCGGCAGTCGCCGCACCAGGCATTGACATAAAGCAGGACGTCGCGGTCGCCCTCGCCAATGTTGTCGGCAGCCTCAATGGGTCCGGCCGCCGGATCGATCTCGCAGGCGTCGCCTACTTGGACGTTGATTTCAAGTTCAGGGGTTCGTTCCGTCATTGCGCTTCCTCAGCCTTCCGCTTCAGGATATCGGCGCTGGAATCTTGTGCAGCTTGAGAAAGTTGGTTGGTTGACCCTGTCCTAAAGGCAACCCCCCGGTCACGACGACCGAATCACCTGCGACCAGACCGAGTTCATCGATCGCTGCGCGCTCGACATCCTGCAGCATGCCCTCAATCGTGGCAGGTGGATCGCAATGGCGCGGGTCTACGCCCCAGCTCAGCGCCATGCGCTGAAGAACGGCATCCGACGGCGCCAACACCAAAGTCGGAACCGGCAAGCGAACCTGCGAAAGCAGCCGCCCCGAGCGTCCCGAGACGGTGAAAATGATCACCGCCTTGACCTGCGGATGCTGCTCAACCGCGGTGGAGACGGCCTGGCCAATGGTCCGCGCCGTGTCGCTGCTGAACTCATCAGCCCGGACCGCACGGTGAGGATCTTCCTGCTCGGCGGTGCGAATGATGCTGTCCATCATCGCCACGACCTCAACCGGATGTCGTCCCACGGCAGTCTCGCCGGACAGCATCAGCGCATCCGCTCCATCCCAGACGGCGTTGGCCACGTCCGACGCCTCGGCTCGCGTTGGTCGCTGGCGGGTCGTCATCGACTCCAGCATCTGCGTCGCAATGATCACGGGAATCATGGCTCGACCGGCAGCGCCAATGATCTGCCGCTGAGCGATGGGCACTTCCGCCGGTCCCACCTCGACGCCCAGGTCGCCTCGAGCGACCATCGCGCCGTCCGAGACGGCAATGATGCTATTCAGGTCGGAAATCGCCGAGACAGTCTCGATCTTGGCAATCAACGGGATTTCGCCGTCGGCGGAGTGAACGGCGCTCTCCGCCTCGGCGAGGTCGACCGCACTACGCACAAACGACAGCGCCAGGTAGTCAATGCCGTGTCCAACAGCGAATCGAATGTGCCTGCGATCTTCCTTGGTCACCGCGGGAAGCTGCTGGCCGGCGCCAGGAGCATGCAGCCCTGCTCGCGAGGTCAGCAATCCCCCTCCGCGAACCGTCGTGACGATGCAGTCGCCATCGATCTCTTCGATCAGGAGATCCAGCTCCCCGTCGCGCAGGTACAACCGTCCGCCCGGCTCGACTTCATCGATCAGCGCCGCGTAGCCGCAGCTCACCCTCAGAGCGCCGTCGTCATCGAACCAGCCATCGGAGTCCGAGCCAGTCAGGACGTTCACGCGATCGCCGCGAGCAATCTCCGTGCCCTCGGGCACCGAGCCAATGCGGATCTTCGGACCCTGGAGGTCGCCGAGAATCGCAATCGGTTTGCCCGTCTCTCGTTGCGCGCGCCGCACGGAATCGACCGCCTGCAACCAGGAGCTCTCATCGCCGTGCGAGAAGTTGATTCGCGCCACGTCGAGGCCGGCGCGCACAAGTTCAAACACAGTGTCAGGATCGCTGGACGCCGGCCCCAGCGTGGCGACGATCTTGGCTCGGCGTCGTGTGGTCATGGCTCAAGCGTATTCGGACGCGCGCAGGGAGCCCCCCTCTGCCTTCGGCATCTCCCTCCGCGAAGCGGGTGGAGAGGGAGCGGGGATGCGAACGGGGCCGCCCATCAGGGCGGCCCCGCTGGAGGTTGCCGTTGGTGGCGGCTTAGTAGGCCGGGGCAGGCGGGGCTGCGACCGCGTTGTCTTCCGGCTTCTCGGTGACCAGGCAGTTGGTGGTCAGCACCATGCCGGCGATCGAAACGGCGTTCTCGAGCGCCGCGCGAGTGACCATCGCCGGGTCGGCGATGCCCATGTCGATCATGTCGCCGTACTCGCTGGTCGCGGCGTTGTAGCCGTAGTTCGGCGTTTCGGCGTCCTTGACTGACTGGACGATGACCGAGCCGTCCTGGCCGGCGTTGATCGCGATGCGGCGCATTGGCTCTTCCAGCGCCCGGTTCAGAATCCGCACGCCGGTCGCTTCGTCGCCCTCAAGCTCGACCTCGCCGAGCGAGGGAATGACGTTGATCAAGGCCACGCCACCGCCGGGGACCATGCCCTCTTCGACGGCTGCGCGAGTCGCCGACAGCGCGTCCTCGACGCGGTGCTTGCGCTCCTTCAGCTCGACCTCGGTGGCCGCGCCGACCTTGATAACGGCGACGGAGTTGGACAGCTTGCCCAGACGCTCCTGCGCCTTCTCGCGATCCCAGTCGCTCTTCGCTTGCTCGTAGACGTGGCGAATCTGGTTGACGCGGTCGTCAATCGCAACGGCGTCGCCGTTGCCCTCGATGATCGTCGAGTTCTCCTTTGAGGCGATGAAACGCCGCGCGCGGCCGAGCTGCGCAATCTCAGCCGCGTCGAGCTGTCCGCCGAGCTGCTCGGAGATGACTTCGCCGCCGGTCAGCGTGGCAATGTCGCCCAGGTTGTCCTTCTGGCGGTCGCCGAAGCCGGGCGCTTTGACGGCGATTACGTTGATCGTCCCGCGCAGCTTGTTCACAGCCAGGGTGGCCAGCGCTTCGCCGTCGACGTCCGAGGCGATGATGACGAAGTTCTTCGTCACCTTGAGCACCTTCTCGAGCAGCGGCAGGATGTCCTGTACGGCCGAGATCTTCTTGTCGGTGACGAGGATGTAGGGGTCCTCGATCTCCGTTTCCATGCGGTCGGGGTTGGTCACGAAGTAGGGCGAGATGTAGCCGCGGTCGAACTGCATGCCGTCGACGTACTCGACCTCTGAGCGGATGCCCTTGCCCTCTTCGACGGTGATAACACCGTCCTTGCCGACCTTCTCCATGACTTCGCCGATCAGCTCGCCAATCGCCGGGTCGGCGGCCGAGATGCCGGCGATCTGCGACATCTGCTCGCGGGTCGTAACCCGCACCGCCTTGTCGCGGATCGCGTCGGAGAGGACCTCAACGCCGGACTCGAGGCCACGCTTGAGCGCCATCGGGTTAGCCCCGGCCGCGACGTTGCGCATGCCCTCGTTGACGATCGCCTGGGCCAGCACGGTCGCGGTGGTTGTGCCGTCGCCGGCGATGTCGTTGGTCTTTGAAGCGACTTCCTTGGCGAGCTGAGCGCCGATGTTGTGGAAGGGGTCCTCGAGGTCAATGTCGCGGGCGATCGTCACGCCGTCGTTCGTGATCGTCGGCGCGCCGAAGGTCTTGGCGAGCACGACGTTTCGGCCCTTGGGGCCGAGGGTGATCTTGACGGCGTCGGCGAGGGCGTCAATGCCGTCGCGCAGCGCCTGGCGGGCGTCCTCGTCGAACAGAAGTGCCTTGGCCATCTCTGCTTGTCTCCTTCTTGTTTCGTTGATGGAGTCTGTCTGCTGGTTTGTGCGCTTAGCACTCGCAGGGTGAGAGTGCTAACGCGTGTATTGTGTCGAAAATCTCCGCACAGCGCAAGTCTCTGCTTCGTTATCGTTTCCTGCCGACTGCAAGCCGGTGCATCCCTGTTAAGTCGGCTACAACCAGCGAAACGGGGCCAACCGGCAGACCGCTACGGCCTCGACTGCCGAGTCAGGCACGGGACCGAAACGGCGGCTATCCGTGCTGCGCGAGGGATTGTCGCCGACCGCGAACCAGCCTTCGCCCTCTTTCGATAGCACACGCTTGAGGTACAACTCGCCCTCGCGGCGAAACGCGATGATCCGTCCAAGTCGGATTGGGGCCAGGCGAGGCGCCAGTGCGAGCAGTCGGTCGCCGTCACGCAGGGTTGGCGACATCGAGTCGCCCTGGACTCGGAGGAGGTAGAGCATGGCGCGACCTCGGCAAGGCACTCGCGTGGGCCGACCCATTCCACGCGTAGGGGCAACCCTTGTGGTTGCCCGCCACCGGTGTTGCAGCACACGCGGGCGGTCAGCCCGGGCAGGGCAACCACAAGGGTTTGCCCCTACATGAAGATCAATGCAATCGGCCGCCTAGAAGTCATCCATCCCGAAGTCGCCCATGCCAAAGTCGTCGTGGCTGTGACCGTGATCGTGCCCGTGACCACCCATGCCCATGTCCGGCATGCCCATATCGCCCATGTCGAAGTCGTCGAACGACGACGACGAGTCTCCGGTGTGAATCGCCACGCCCGCTCCAAACACGCGGGCGCCGACGCCGTCGTCGCAGGCGGGGCAATCGGGCGATTCCGGCGCCTGGCCCATCTTGGCAAGCACATCGAAGACGTTCGTGCATGACGGGCACTTGTACTCGTACATGGGCATAAGATCGCTCCTCCCTTGAGGACGGTGGTGGTTGCTGATGCTGTCAGTCATATCTTACGACTGAAACCGGCGAACAACGCCAACCATGCTCACTGGAGCGGAGAACCAGCCAACCATCAGTCAGGGGAGCGACAACATGCCCGACCTTCGAGACTTCTGCGACCGGCTCTGGCGCGGCGATATCGACGTGATCCACGATGCCCACCCGGTGACCGCGCCCTGGAACAACCGCGAGGCGGAGGAGCTGGACGACGGCTTCCTCTACATCAAGTCGGCCGCCTCGATGAACACGATCGACACCGGCGACGGCCTGGTCATGCTCGACACAGGGACGGCGCGCGACGCGGAAGGTCTGTACAACTCGGTGCGCGCCTGGCGACCCGACACGGCGCTGCGAGCGGCCGTGTTCTCGCACCACCACGTGGATCATATCTTCGGCGTCGACAGATTCGACGAGGAGGTCGAGTCGGAAGGTCAGGCGCGGCCGATTGTCTACGGACAGCGGCACATTCCCGCGCACTTCGACCGCTACAAGCGCACCGTCGGCTACAACACGGCGATCAACTCGCGCCAGTTCATCCGACCGGGCATGGACGCCATGCAGGTACGCCTGCCGTGGCCGGATGAGTTCCGCTATCCCGACGTGACCTTCGATGATCAGATCGGCTTCAAAGTCGGCGAGCTGACGTTCGAGGTTACCCACACGCGCGGCGAGACCGAGGACGCCGCCTGGACCTGGATTCCGGAGAGAAAGTGGCTTTTTCCCGGCGACCTCTTCATCTGGGCCGTGCCCAACGCAGGCAACCCGCAGAAAGCTCAGCGCTGGGCCGGCGAGTGGGCGGCTGGTCTGCGCCAGATGGCCGGCAAAGGCGCGGAGGTCATGTCGCCCGGACACGGACTCCCAATCTTCGGCGCCGACCGGGTGTTTGAGGCGCTGACCGACACCGCCGATCTGCTCGAATCGATCGAGAATCAGACCCTGGCGATGATGAACCTCGGCTACACGCTGGACCGCATCCTGCACGAGATCGAGATGCCCGAGGACTTGCTCGCCAAGCCCTGGCTGACGTCCGCCTACGACCACCCCGAGTTCATCGTCCACACCGTCTGGCGCTACTTCGCCGGCTGGTACGAGGGCGAGCCCGACCGACTCCTGCCCGCGCCGCGTTCGGCCGAGGCCGCCGAGTGGGTCACTCTCGCCGGCGGACTCGACCCCGTCATGGAGCGCGCTCGATTGCACTTGCAGAACGGCGATCTGCAGCTCGCCTGTCATCTGATCGAGGGCGCCGCGCTCGCCGCGCCGCACAGCCCTGAGGTTCACGCATTGCGCTCGGAGATCTACGACGCCCGCGCCAACGAGCAGGATTCCTCAATGGCTCGAGGCATCTTCGCCTTCGCCGCCTCCTCAAGCCGCCACGGCAAGCGGGACGTGTTCAATCCGTAGGGAGTTCCGCTTCCGGATGGGAGAGCAGCGCGCACAGCAACCAGAGTCGGCCCCGCGAAGGCGGGGCCCGCAATGCCTGTCTGGTCGCGGCACCTCCACCAACGCGGGGGCGACTTCTTGGTGAGACTACGCCCAGGTCTTGTGGGTGGAAGCTGTCCCTTAGGGACTGAATGGGGGACGCCGGCAGCCGAGCGCGTGCCCCCCTCTGTCGCTCCGCGACATCTCCCCCCGCAGAGCGGGGGGAGAGGAGAGTGCGGTCGGTCGGGTGGTCCGGCACGCTGTGTTGCAGCTCACGATTGAGGCAAACGCTCGGTGCGGAAGTGATGGGAGGCGAAGGCTGTGCCTTCGCTGATTTGAATCATCGCCCGCTCGTGAATCAGCTCGTTCGACGTTCCTTCATTCAACCCACGGGTAAATGTTGCGTTGGAGAGCGGCCACTTCAGTCCGACCGTTGTGATGCCTTCGACCGTCTCGCTGACTGCCGTGATGCTGACATAATCCCCGACGTGCCCTCGGAAGTGCGCCTGCGATACGCCGTCGCCGTTGAGCACGGTCACTGCCGTCCAACCGTCAACCGTCCACGTGGGAATCTGCCGCAGAATCGGATGCGTGAGCAAGTACAGGTTCGCGACGGCGTGGTCGTAGCGCGGACCGCCAAACAGTCCGACGACGACGACGCTGCTTGATCCGCGCTTCAGCGCATACTCGATGGCGACGTCGCCGTCGGTGCGTTGCTCTGGATCGGGATGTGGCTCGAACTCGACGCCGACCGACCTGAGGTGGAAGAGGTCGTCGCCGGCGAGCGAGTCAAGGTCGCCGATGACGACGTGCGGTAGCACGCCAAGACCTCGAAGGCGGTTTGCCCCGCTGTCCGCGGCGACGATCAGCCCCGCGCCGTTCAGCGCGCTGCGCAAAAGCGGCGAGTCATGGATCTCACCAGCAAGGGCGACAACGGTTTGCATCACAGTCCCCCACGCGACGCGGTCTCGTAGGGGCGACCCTTGTGGTCGCCCGTTCCCTTGTCGGCGACACACGGCGAATCGCGAACGGGGGGCAACCACAAGGGTTGCCCCTACGAGTTACCGCTGGAGAACCGGCGTTAGTCCGCGACCGGTTCGGCTTCCGTCTCTGCGGGCGCGCCGGCCCCGTTGCTTTCCGCACCTCGAGCCTCGGCGATCTGCTGGAACTCGGGCGGGAGTTCCTTGCCTGCGTCCTGGAAGGCCTTGGCCATCGCCTTGGCGCCGGCGCCGAAGATGTCAAGTTGACGATCTTCGACGAAGTCTCTCGACGCGACCAGGCGGTCGAGCTGGCCCTGGAACTTCGGCGCGACGTAGCGCATCAGCAGCTCGAAGCTGCGCTTGGTCGCATCGGTCGACGCCCACTCGTGGTGCATGCCCAGCAATCCGCCGATGCCGCCGGAGCGATCATGCATCGCCTCGATCTGATCGACCGCGTCGTCGGGCGAGCCGACGATCACCATGTTCTTGTCAATCGCTTCTTCGATGGTGTCGGCCATCTGCAAGGCGATGCCGCCGCGGCGGCCCGGATCGCGCACATCGCCGACGTACGCGCGCTTGAGGAAGCCCGCGCGGACGTCTTCGATCGCTTGCGCACGCGACTCTGCGATGTGGATCGCCGTCACCACGCGCCAGGTCTTGCGCGAGACCTCATGGCCGTTCTCGGCTGCCGCTTCCTCATACCAATCCCAAACCTGCTTCATCCGGTCCGAGTCGGCTCCGGCAACGGAGAGCAGGCTCGCGCCGGTCCGACCGGCGAGCTGCGGTCCAGATGGCGTAAGGATCACCGCGACGGCCAGCTCGGGATGAGGATCGGAATACCAGGCCATCTGCAGCCGCGCCTCGGTCAGCGAGAACCAATCCGTCTCCATTGAGACCGGCTCGTCGCTGCGGGCGAGCTGGACGATGGCGTCGAACGCCTCGGCCATGCGTTGCCGCTGCGTAGTCGGCTCGATGCCCATTTGCACCGCGTCCGAGGTCAATGCGCCGGGACCGACGCCCAGCATCACCCGCCCGCGTGTCATGTGGTCGAGTTGCAGCAGGTCGTCGGCGATCATCAACGGGTTGTGATAGGGCAGCGAGACCACGCCAGTGCCTAGCTTGATGTGCTTGGTCCGTTCCGCCAGCGCCGCGATGAAGATCATCGGGTTGGAGATGATCTCGCGGGCGAACGAGTGATGCTCGCCGATCCAGGCTTCGTCGTAGCCCAGATCGTCAAGGTGCTCGATCAGCTCGACATCGCGCTGGAGCGCCAGCGTCGGATGCTCGCCGACATGGTGGAAAGGGGCCAGGAAGAGGCCGAACTTCATGCGCTTGGGTCGCCAGGACATGAGAATGCCGTCCGTTCAATACGTGACTGGAGTCTTCATCGCTGAGGATAGCGGTGCGCCGGGGGCGCTTGTCAGGCGCGCCAGGAGACGACCGCCGGCTGCCGCTCAGCGGGCATCTCGCGCATCCCCTCGGGCGCGTATCCGAGGTAGATGTACGCCACGATCCGATCCTGCTCGCCGATGCCCAACCATCGCTTCGCAGCGGCATTCTCGGCCAGCGCGCCCGTGCTCCACTTCGAGGCCAGGCCGCGCGCCGTCGCCGCCAGCAACAGATTCTGCACGGCGCAGCAGACTGCCGCGTAGTCCTCGCGGTCTCGGATCGGATCGCCCAACACAGCTTGCTGGGTCACGGCGATGAACTGCGGCGAGCGCAGCAGCTTGCCACGAGGATCCTTCGTGAACTCACCGCCTCCGGCGAGGATCGCCTCACACATCTCCTCGCGAGCAGATCCAGAAACCACGTGGAATCGCCAGGGCTCGGTGTGCTTGTGATTGGGCGCCCAGCGCGCCGCCTCGATCAGCTCTTCAATGACGCTCTGTTCAACGGGTCGGTCGGAGAACACCCCGATCGTGCGTCGGTCCCTGATGGCGGTGTTGACATCCATTCGCCGGTCTCCTACTCCCTCTCCTAATGGAAGCTTGCGCGTACACCCGCTTCCCCCTGGGGGGAAGCGGGCCCGTAGGGACTGAAGGAGGGACGCTCCGAAGCTCGCTATCTGCTCCGAGCCCCCCCTCTGCCTTCGGCGTCTCCCCCCGCGCGAGCGGGGGGAGCGGGGAGCGGAGCGGGAGCGATGAAGTCCCGCGACCCAGACGCGCGTCCAGCATACGATCACGGAACATGATTCGCGCGGGCATCGGTCAGACGTTCGAAGCCTTTGGCGTGGGCCTCTTCCGGCTGCACTGGCTGCTGACCGTGATGGCCTTCATGTCGTTCTCGATGAACTTCGCCGTGCTGCCGGTGGTCGCGCACGATCTGGGCGGAACGAACACGTCGGTCGCAATCGCCATGGCCGGCAACGGCATGGCCTGGTTCTTCATCGGACCGTTCGCCGGGGCGCTCACGGATCGACTGCCCAAGCGCCGGCTGATCGTGCTGGCCCAGACCGCGATCATGATCAACTTCGCGTTGATTGGGTTTCTCATCCTGATCGGCCGGATCGAAGTGATCTGGCTGACTGTCAGCACGCTCTTCCTGGGCGCGTGCTTCGCTTTTACCGGACCGTCGCGCCGAGCCTACGTGGCCGACATCGTTCCGCCCCGCCTGGTCGGCAACGGCGTCGCGCTGCTGCAGACAGGACTCACCTTCCCGCAATCGGTTGGACCGGTCCTGGGTGGACTGATGTTGCTGGTGCCGTTCATCGACGCGCAGGGCGCGTACTTCATCATGGCCGGCATCCTGGCGATCACGATCGTCTCGCAGTACCGGATGCCGCCGGGGAGTCCACGAAGCGTTGCCAGGGGCTCCGTGCTCCGAGAACTCCTGCTGGGGTTGCGATACGCCGCCTCCGAGCCCAGGCTCCGCGTGCTGCTGGCGACCCTGCTGCTCGTCTCGGCCACGGCAGGACCGTTCCAGGTCATGCTCCCCGGCCTCTTGGAGAACGCCTTCGGCATCGAAGCCAGGGTTCTCGGCCTTGTCACCTGGCCGCAAGGCGTCGGGTCATTCCTCGTAGGACTCTCGGTCGCGGGAGTGGTCGGCACGCGCTGGTCGGGGGCGGTGCTGCTGGTCACGAGCTGCGCCTTCGGACTCGGGGTCGCGTTGCTGGGGGTCACGCCCAACGCGCTGGTCATGTTGCCTGTGATCTTCCTGGTTGGCTCCGGCTACTCCGCCTTCCAAACGCTCAACACGGCAGAGGTCATCCGCCAATCCAACCCCGAGTTTCACGGCCGAATCACGGCGCTGACGTTTCTGCCGTTCGGCGTGCAGTCGTTCACTGGACTCGGATTCGGCCTGCTCGCCGACATGATCGGCGAGCAGGAGGTCTTCATCATCATGGGTCTGTCGGCCATCGCGATCAGCCTGGTGCTGGGCACGATCTACCTGCGCATGAAGACGCCGACGATCGAGGTCCAGCAGGCAGTCGAGCGAGTGGTGCGACGGACGTTAAGGCCTGTGGCAGCGGTGATGCGGCCTCAGAAGTAGAACAGCATCAGTCATTGCCGCGCTTGCCGCGGCAATCTCGCTGCGCCGAGCACCGACGTCTTTGCTGCATGCGGCGAGATACCCGCGGCAAGCGCGGGTATCTCGGTTTCGGGGTGAGATCGTTGGAGGGTCACACGTAGCGCTTGAACCACGCGACCATGCGCTCGTAGTACTCCTTGACCAGCGCCGGATCGCCTACTCGCATCATCAGGTGGGAGCAGCCGGGAAAGCGCACCATCTCGGCGGTCTTGCCTCGATAGCGCAGGCCGGCGAAGTACTCCTCACCCTGGGAGATGGGGACTCGCCAGTCGTGCTCGCCGTGCAGGATCAGGACCGGACACTGGACCTGCTGGACGTAGGTGATCGGCGAGCGTTCGCGGTACCACTCGAAGTTATCGTCGGGCACATCGCCCCACTGGTAGGAGCCCCAGGACGGTCCAATGTCGGAGACGCCCCACATCGACCAGAGGTTGACCACCGGCGCGCCCGCGATCGCGGCCTTGAAGCGGTGATCGTGACCGATCAGCCAGGTCGTCATGTAGCCGCCGTAGGAGTAGCCGTGCAGGCCCAGCCGGCTGGCGTCTACGTACGGTCGCTCGCAGACCACGTCGACCGCGTGCAGCAGGTCGAGCGAGTCCTCGCCGCCCCAATCGACCGTGACGGCGTCGGTGAACTTCGCGCCATAGGTCGACGAGCCGCGTGGATTGACGAACAGGACCAGGTAGCCCGCGCCGGCGATCACCTGGTGCAGGACGTTGAATCCCTCTCCGAAGAATCCGTTGGGTCCGCCGTGGATCTCCATGACCAACGGGTAGGACTTGTCGGGGTCGAAGCCGGGCGGGTACATCAGTCCGCAGGGAATCTCCCAACCGTCCCGCTCGACGCTAAAGAACTCGACGTCGCCAATCTCGTGGGACGCGACGAAGTCTTCTGAAGACCTCGTGAGGACTTTTCCCCTCTCCCCCCGCTCCGCGGGGGGAGATGCCGAAGGCAGAGGGGGGTCCCCCGCTTGAAGCGCCACGATTTCGCCTGGCGCATCGGGGGTCGTCGAGACGATCGCGATGGACAGGCCGTCGGCGGATACGTCGAAGCCGTTGATCAACTCGGCTTCGGAGCGGACGGCGTGAACCGGATCGGAGCCGTCCGACTTGACCCGGTAGACGCCGGAGCGTCCGCGAGCGTCTCCTGCGAACGTGATCTCATCGCCGGCCCAGACCATCGTTGGCGGTCCGGCGATCGGGAAGAAACCGGTCTGCGGATTGACCGTGTCGTCGGTGAGGCGCGTGCGCTTGCCGCTGTAGCGCTCGACCCGCTCCAGGTAGGCCTGGTGACGCTGCGACATGTCGGTGACCGATACCGCCAGCGCGGATCCATCGGGCGACCAGCATGGCTTTCCGGCCGACATGATGCCCGGCGTCAACCGTTCGACGTGTCCGCCGCCGGCGACGCCCTGCGTGGACATGACGCAGAGCTCGGAGCCGAACGGTCGGCGCTTCTCGCGATCGACGTTGCGGTCGGCGGTGAACGCGACCCAGCGTCCGTCGGGCGAGACGACCGGATGGGCGTGGTTGTAGGTCCCGGTCGTGAGTTGCAACGAGGCTCCGCTACCGGCGTCGATGCGAAAGAGCTGGTGCCAGGCGTCCTCGCGATAGCCCAGCGCGTCGCCTCGGTAGTAGGTGTCGCGGACAACGGTCGTCTTCGAGCCGTCGCGCCGACCGCGGTGCGGGTCGATGTCGACCGTCGCGATCATGCCCGAGCCGTCGGGCAGCCAGTCGAATCCCGCCACCGAGTGGGGCAGATCAGTAAGCTTGCGAGCCTCGCCGCCGTCAGAAGGCAACAGCCAGATCTGGCGCGGCGCGCCGTCCTCGGTTGAGCCGGGCCTCAGGAAGGCGAGGGTCGAGCCGTCCGGCGACCAGACCGGGCCCGAGTCGGAGTTGCCCGATGTGAGGCGTCGGCAATCGCCGCCGGCAAAGGGGGCGCACTCGATCCACGAGACCCGTTTGTCGTCCTCGACCTGTCCGCGCACATAGGCGACCACGGAGCTGTCCGGCGAGATCGCGGGCGACGAAACACCGCCCAGTTCGAACACGATCTCCGGACCGATGGGAGTCTTCATTGCTCACCTCTTCCCGCTCCCCCTTGCAAAGCCTGCTCCCGCGACGGCGGGAGGCGAGCTGCCGAAGGCTGAGGGGGTCCCCTCGGCCTGACCGCCGAGTATCGACCCCTATCCTACCCAGCGAGACCGCCAGCCCCAATCCAGCAACGGAGCCGCATCATGTCCAGCATCGAACGAGACGGCGTCAGCATCTTCTACGAGGCGTATGGCGATGGGCCGGCGGTCCTGCTATCGCACGGCTACGGCGCGACCTCTCAGATGTGGGCGGGACAGCTCGACCTGCTCTCGGCCGACCACCGCCTGATCGTCTGGGACATGCGCGGGCACGGCCAGACCGATTCGCCTGAGGACCAGTCGCTCTACAGCGAGGCGGAGACGGTCGGCGATATGGCGGCGATTCTCGACGCCGAGGGCGTTGAGGACGCTGTGATCGGCGGGCTCTCGCTGGGCGGCTACATGTCGCTGGCGTTCAACGTCGCCTTTCCCGAGCGGACGCGGGCGCTGATGCTGTTCGACACCGGCCCGGGCTACAACAATCCCAAGGCTCGCGAGGGTTGGAACACGGGCATGGCGATTCCTCGCGCCGAGTCGCTCGAGCGCGACGGCCTGGCGGCGCTGGGCGGCTCGGAGGAAGTGCGGGTCTCGACGCACCGCTCTGCCGAGGGTCTTGCGAGAGCGGCGCGGGGAATGCTCGCCCAGTTCGACAACCGCATCATCCAGTCGCTGAACGGCATCGACAAGCCGACGCTGGTGCTGGTCGGGGAGAACGACGAGCCGTTCCTGGCCGGCACCGACTACATGGCGAACAAGATCCCGGGCAGCACCAAGGTCGTGGTGCCCAACGCCGGCCACGCCGCCAACATCGACAATCCGACCGACTTCAACAACGCCGTGTCGGCATTCTTGTCTTCGCTCCCCCTCGCAGGGGGAGCTGTCACGGAGTGACTGAGGGGGTCCGGCGAGACGCCGCCACAACGATCCACACCCAAGAGTTAGGAACTCCCATGCAGGTCAGTCTCTTTTTCCTTCCCTCGGTCGGCACGCGCGAGGACATCGAAGCCGGAATGGCCGGGCTGCGGCCCGAGCTGTACCAGGACATGCTCGCCGACCTGTCGGAGTTCGCAAAGGCCGGCGACGCACTGGGCTACGACTCGATCGGCTTCACCGAGCACCACTTCCACATCGAGGGCTTCGAGGTCTCGCCTAATCCGGTCATGCTCGATCTCTACCTGGCTATGCAGACCGAGCGCATTCGCGTGGGACAGCTTGGCCTCGTGCAGCCGGCGCAGAATCCGATCCGCGTGGCCGAGGACATCGCGATGCTCGATCACATGTCGGGCGGACGCGCCGTTGCCGGGTTCGCGCGCGGCTATCAGCGGCGCTGGGTGGACACGCTGGCGCAGCAGATTCACGGCGTCCACGCCGCGCGGCCGGGCGACCACGACGCGATTGACGCGGCCAACCGCGCCGCCTTCGAGGAACACTTCAACATCATTCGCAAGTGCTGGACCGAGGACATGATCTCCTACCAGGGCGACGCCTGGCAGATTCCGCCCGAGGGCACGCCCTGGGACATCGAGGCGACGCGCAAGTGGGGTCGCGGCGTGGACGAGCACAACATCGTGCGCGAGATCGGCGTCGTGCCCAAGCCGCTGCAGAAACCGCACCCGCCGATCTTCCAGCCCTTCGCCTCATCCGAGCGCACGATACGCTGGTGCGCGCGCGAGGGCATCACGGCGATCCTGCCGCCGATGTACCCGGAGCTGCAAAACCGGCTCTACGACGTCTACCAGGAGGAAGCGGCGTCGGTCGGCCGGGAGCTGGAGCCGGGCGAGGGCCTGGGCGTGCTGCGCGACGTGATCATCACCGACACGGACGAGGAGGCGTTGGAGCTCTGGCGCCACTCGGCCGCGTTCGCGGGCGGCGCCTGGTTCGCTCCCTTCGGCTTCGCCGAGGCGCTGCGTCCGCCGGGCGGCGAGATCATGACCCCAGAGCAGCAACTCGAAAATGGCCTCCTCTTCGCCGGCACCCTCGACTCGGTCAAGCGCCAGGTCCAGGCCATGATGGACGTCACGCCGGTGAGTTGGATCTTCATGTACCAATACAACGGCCTGCTGACCAGAGGTCAGATCCTGAGGTCGATGGAGGAGTTCTCGGAGAAGGTCCTGCCTGAGTTCGGTGACTTCGGGCGAAACTGAGCATCGCGGAAGGGGAAGGATCCAACGGTAGTGGCCCTCCCTCAACGTCCCTAACTCAGCCCAACCGATCCATGATCAGACCGAGATTCGCCGGGTCCGAGCGCAGCTCTCCGACCGGGAAACTGCGCACCACCTCTGCTACCGCCTGATTCACCGGCGTCGGAACCTCCACCGACTTGCCCTGTTCGACGACCCAGCCGTTGAGGGCGTCGATTTCGACTCGGCGGCGGCGGATCACGTCCTGGAGGAAGCTGGGGCGGCCTTCGCCGAGGGCCTGGGCGCCGGCGATCAGTTCGGCGTCGAGCTCGGAGGAGTCACCTCCGTTGGCGACATCGACGAATTTCTGCGAGTCAATGCCCCATACGGCTTCGATCTGGTGGCCGTGGGCCCGGCCGACCTGGACGACCTCGGCGGCGATGCGGATGCAGAGCCAGCGCGTGTCGTCGCGGGCGCGGACCTCGCCCGAGCCGTAGCCGGAGAGTCCGGCGACGGGGTTGGCCATGCAGTTGACGGCCAGCTTGCCCCAGCGCTCGCCCCAGAGATTGGTGGTCGATTCGGCCCCGGCGACGTGATTCATCATCGCAGCGATGTCGCGCGCGCGGTCGGAGTTCGAGCCGTCCAGCTCGCCGATCTTGAAGCCCAGCGTGCGCGTGTCGGTCCTCACGCAGTGGCCGGGGTCGTACATGCCCGCGCCGATCGTGATCACGCAGCCCAGCGTGCGCTCGCGGCCGACGACGGCGGCGACGCGCTCGTCGTTGATCCCGTTCTGGAAGTCGACGATTGCGCCACCTTCACTAGCATCCCTCACCAAGGGCGAGATGAAGGCGGATGCCCACTCGGTGTCGTAGCTCTTGACCGCGACGAAGCCGAGGTCGAACGGCTCGGAAATCTCCTGCGCCTCGTAGAGATGCTTTGCCTTGACGGGGACTCGAATGTCGCCGATCAGCGGTCCGCTGAGCCGGAGACCATGCCGCTTCATCGCGTCGATGTGCTCGACCCAGTGATCGAAGAGGGTGACGTCGTAGCCGGCGCGGGTGAGCATGCCGCCGACGACACCGCCGATGGCGCCGGCTCCGATGATGCCGATTCGGGTCATGCCTAGGCCCTCTTGGGCAGGCGCACGGTAGCCCAGCCCGGCGTGGTCACGCCAAGCCGGTCGTTCTCCAACCAAACCTCGAGCTCGACCAGGCCGTGCGCGTCGTCGAGGTCGGACTTACCCACGACCTTGCCGCGCGCGTGGACGACATCGTCGGGGATGTTCATTCGCCGCATCTCGAAGCGGAACTTCGACATCCATCCGGCCGGTCCGGCCCAGTCGGTAACGACGCGGCAGAGCGCGGCCTGGGTCCAGCCGGTGTTGTAGAAGATCGCCGGGTGGCCGGCCTCGGCTGCGAACTCGGGATCGTGGTGGACCGGATAGAAGTCCTGCGAGCCCGAGACCTGTTCGACCATCTTGGTCCAGTCCAGGGTCAGGTCGTAGCCCTCGATCAGATCTCCCTCGCGGACATCATCCCACCATGTCTGATCCGTCGAAATGCTGTTGGGGGTCGTCTGGGTGGTCATAGCGGACGCTCGCCTTCTTCTGCTTCAACTTGTTCAGGGGTTCGGTGCCTACAGACCGTGTTGGTGCCAATCGCGACAAGTTCGCCGTCTTGGTTGGTGATCCGCATCTCGGTCTCGATCCAGATCGACCGGGGATCCAGGCGGATCGACTTCTCGTAAACGTCGATGACTTCAGTCTGCGTTGAGAGGTGGTCGCCGACCTTGACTGGTTGGAGGTACTCCCATTCGGTGTTGAGATTGATGCTGCGCCCGCCCCGTACGGGGACCTGGCGCATCAGGAGGGTGCTTTCGTCCGTCGCAGGCGGCCAGACGCCGGCGCCGGCGAAGTAGCGGGTCATCACCGGCGGCGCGATTACCGCGCCCCACTCGGACTGGGCGCCGTACTCCGGATCAAGGAAGAGCGGGTTGGTGTCCTCAACCATATGGCAGTGACGCCGGATGCTGTCGTACTCGACCGGGTAGCGTCCGCGCACGACGGGCGACTTGCGTCCTATCCATTCACGGCGGACCGCCTCGATGTCATAGGGTCCTTCAATACGAACCATCGGCAATCTCCATTGGCATTTCTGCGTGTCCGGCTAGCGGGAGACTACCAGACCCATATGCTAGTACCGCTGAGTCACGACCGAGTTGCATCGGGATGATGGCGGGGAGCAGCGCTGACATGTCGGTGATGACTCCGATTCTGCGAGTCCGTAAGGTGATCCGTTCCATTGGCGCGAGCCCGGAACAGGCCGACGAGTTCGCCGACGCTATGAGCGACTATCCAGGGCGCCGAGAACTGCAGCTGATGTTGGACGAGGTGTTCGCGCGCTGGTTCAACCGAATCATGTTTGGCGTCATAGTCGTCGTCGGACTCGCAGTCGCAATCATCGTCGCAGTTGACTAGCCCTCGCTGCGCGGACCGAACGGCTCGGGGATGAATGGTTCGTCTCGGGCTCGGAGGAAGGCTCCGAAGCCTCCGGTTTCCCTGGCGGCGTCGAGGTGGGCGACCTCGGGACCGTCGGCAGAGGCTTCGACCATGGTGGAGAGCATCGAGCCAACGTTGAGCGCGTTGCGCAGACCCATCGCTTCGAGTCCACGCGAGGTGATCAGCTTGTTGTAGCGGACCGAGTGCGAGGGCACCTGGGCCAGTCGACGCGCGAGTGCGTCAGCCTTCTCCATCAGCTCTTCGGCCGGCACGATCTCGTTGATCACGCCGATCCGCAGCGCCTCCTGGGCGTCGAAGTGGTCTCCGGTCAGCGCGTAGCGATGTGCCGTCTTCCAGCCGGCCAGCGCAGCAAAGAGGACTGAGCTGTTCGAGATCATCCGCACCTCGGGCTGGGCGAAGACGGCGCGTTCGGAGGCCAGCGTGATGTCGGCCGCCAGCGAGTACCAGAATCCGCCGCCGATGCACCAACCGTTGACCGCCGCGATGATCGGCTTCTCCAGCGTCATCAGGTGCATCATCATGTCGGGGTTGCGCGACGAGAAGCGGAACCAGCGCTCGAGGTGTTCCGAGACCGGCTGCGTCGAGCCGCCGACTTCGCTTTCGATGCCCCCACTACCGGCGATGTTGTACCCGGAGGAGAAGGCGCGTCCCGCGCCGGTGAAGATGATTGATCGGGCCGACGGATCGGCGTTTGCCGCGTCAAGCGCGTCGTGGAACTCGCGCTCCAGCGCCGGAGTGATCGCGTTCAGCGTCTCCGGGTTGTTCCAGGTGATCGTGACAACCGGACCGTCCTGCTCGTAGAGGATGTTCTCGTACTCGGGCATGGCGTATCTCGCTTTCGCATGTTGATCAGAGTCTAGGCACCTGACTCGCGTACGCTGCGCCATTGAGGAGGCGAGATGCCCGGACCGCTCGATGGAATCAAGGTGCTGGAGCTGGCGCAGATCATTGCCGGGCCGTTCTGCGGCACCGCGCTCGCCGACCTGGGCGCCGACGTGGTCAAGCTCGAATCGCCGCAGGGCGACGCCTCACGTCGCATCGGACAGTTCGCGCCGGGCGAGAGCAAGGCGTTTCATGGCCTCAATCGCGGCAAGCGGGGCATTGTGGTCGACCTCAGTACCTCGCAGGGACAAGCCGTCGCGCATCGCCTTATTCCCCAGTGCGACGTCTTTGTCACCAATGTGCGGCCCGGAGTGGCCGAGCGCATCGCGATGGACTACGACACGCTCGTGCGGTTGCGTCCCGACCTGATCTACCTGGAGGTGACCGGCTACGGCTCGCGAGGGCCGAGCGCCCAACGGGCCGGTTCCGATGTCGTGGTGCAGGCATACTCGGGTCTGCTCGCCGGCGACATGAAGGTGGACAAGAATGGCGCGCCGGAGCCGATCACGGCGTCGGCGCCGTCCGACTATGTGGCTGCGCTCGGCGGCGCGATGGGCGTCTGCGCGGCGCTGTTTCATCGGCAACTCACGGGCGAGGGCCAGCGAGTCTCGACAACGCTGCTGAGCGCGGGATTGACGCTGCAGACACCATGGGCGGGCGATGTACCGGTCTCGGACTCGATCCTGATCGACCCGTTGCGCCGGATGATGTCGGAGATGCGCGAAGCGGGCGCAACTTATGCCGAGTTGATTGAAGCCCGCCGCAACCGTCCCAACCAGGGCCGGGCATTCCGTGTCTACTATGCCGGCTATCCAGTGATGGACGGAGCCATCATCCTCGGAGCGCTCACGCCGCAGAATCGCGACCAGATCCGCAAGGCGCTGGGCATCGTTGACGATCCCACGGACGATGACGACTTCAACGCCATCGGTCCGGAGGCGGACGCCATCGTGGCGCGGGTAGAAAAGCAGATTCGTTCGACGCTGGCGCGCGGCACGATGGACGAGTGGATGGCAAAGCTCGACGCCGTCGGCGCGCCTGCGTCTCCGGTCAACTGGTTGGAGGACATGGCTGACGATCCCCAGGTCGCAGCGATGGACATGATGCCCTCGATCGACCATCCACTGAGCGGTCCCGAACGCCAGGTCGGCCCGCTCGTGCGGATGTCCAAGACCGCAACCGGCTCCGATCGCTCGTCGCCGCCGCTCGATGCCGATACGGACGATGTCCTACGCGAACACGGCTTCAGCGACGACGAGATCGCCGGTCTGCGTTCAGCCGGAGTCGTCGGTGCGGACGCGGGCGCATAGTTGCCTATCCTCACACCAGTTCACGATCACGAGAGGAGACTGCGATGCCCGGCGCGCTGGATGGAGTCAAGGTTCTTGAGGTCACGCAGATCATTGCCGGTCCGTTCGCGGGCGTGCTGCTCTCCGACATGGGTGCCGACGTGGTCAAGATCGAGCCGCCGAGCGGCGACGCGATGCGCGTGCTGGGACAGTTCGCGCCCAACGAGTCGAAGGGATTCCACGCGTTCAATCGCGGCAAGCGCGGGATGGTCGTCAACCTCGCCTCGGACGACGGGCAAGCCATTGTCCACCGCATGATCCCCGACTTTGACGTGTTCCTGATAAACGCCAGGCCGGGCGTGCCCGAGCGTATCGGCGTCGACTACGACACCCTGCGCGCGCTCAATCCCAGGCTGGTCTACCTGGAAAACACGGCCTACGGACCAGACGGGCCGTCCGCGCACCGGGCCGGAGCCGACATCATTGCGCAGGCCTACTCGGGATTGATGGCGGGCGACGAGAAGGTCGACGACCACGGCGGACCTGACCTGATCACCGCGACGACGCCGGCTGATTTCTCGGCTGCCTGGATCTCGGCGATGGCCGTCTGCGCGGCGCTCTATCACCGTGAGCGCACGGGCGAGGGCCAGAAGATCGACACGTCGTTGTTGGGCGGCGCGCTCACGCTCCAGAACGCCTTCGTGATGCGGCTGCCCGCGGTCGACGCGGTCATCCAGCAGCCAATCCTCGACCGCCTGAACGAGATCCGCTCGCGGGGAGGCTCGTATCGCGAGATGGTCGGCGCGCGCGGTGGCCTGCGCTCGCTTGTGGGCGGCGCGTTCATGCTCTACTACGGCGGCTACGAGACCTCGGATGGGGCGATCATGCTGGGCTGCGTCTCGCCCGCCAACCGCCAACAGGTGCGCGACGCGATCGGCCTCGCGGAAGACCCGACGTCTGCGCCCGACTTCAATCCCTTCGACGAAGGCTCCGAGGAGATCGTGGCAAAGGTGCGCTCGGAAATCGCGGCGCTGTTCAAGTCCCAATCCACCGAGCATTGGGTCGCCAGGTTGGATGAGGTCGGCGCGCCGGCGTCGCAGGTCAACTTCGGCGAGGAGATCCTGGACGATCCGCAGGTCCAGGCGCTTGGCATCATCAGTGCGCTCGACCATCCGATGACCGGACCCGAAGAAGCGATCGGCCCCGCCTTCCGCATGTCGGCGACACCGACCGAGGCCTCAGGCCCGTCGCCAATGCTCGACGCCGACACCGACCAGGTGCTCGCTCAGTACGGCTACAGCGCCGAGGAGATCGCCGCCCTGCGCGCCTCCGGCGCGGCGGGCGTGCCGTCGGATGGCTGATCACTCATCTGCGGGGTAGGGATCGTCGGCGCTGGAGTCCTGCTGGTACTCCAGAAGGGCGACGCCATCGAGCTCCTTGCCATCCCAGAGCGTCTTGACATACTCCAGCACGGCGACGATCTGATCGCGGGTCAGCTGGTCCTTGAACGCGGGCATGTTGCTGCCGAAACCGAGGCCGAGTCCGCCGTCGCTGACGATGCCGTAGAGCTCGCCGTCGGAGTGGTGCCACGTGTGTCCGTCGCCGTTGAGCGGCGGCGGCGGCAGGCGGCCGTCGTCGCCGCGCACCATCCAGTTGTCCGCGCCTTCACCCTCGGCGCCGTGGCATGAAGCGCAGGTCATGGCGAAAGTCTGCTCGCCGCTTCGCGCTTCGCTGATGTCGTTCGACTGTTCGCCGGACGGCGCAGCGACCGGCTCGGGCTCGCCGCAAGCAGCGGGCAGAAAGGCCATTGTGACCAACGCAATCAGCGCGAGCGACACGAGACAGCTCTGAATCCGGTGCCGCACCACATCCTCCGTGGGCCAATGGTATCCAGTGGCTGGACGGCGGAAGGCAGGTACCCTCGATGCACAACGGGGCGAAATCGGAGGTCGATCATGGTGCAACCGACCCAGGCGGCGCAGAACCTTGGCACGGAGACCGCGTTTGAAGTGCTGGCGCGGGCCAACAGGCTCGCCGCCGAGGGGCGCTCGATCATCAACCTCGGCATCGGTCAGCCCGACTTCGCCACGCCGGACAACATCGTCGACGCCGGCTCGCGCGCCCTGGTCGAGGGCAAGCACGGCTACACCCCTGGCGCGGGAATTCCCGAGCTGCGCGAGGCGGTCGCCCGCGACCTGCAGCGTCGCCACGGCGCGGAGGTAGACCCGGAATCGGTGCTGATCACGCCAGGCGCCAAGCCGGTGATGTTCTTCGCCGCGCTGCTGATGGGCGAGCCGGGCGGGGAGATCATGTATCCCAACCCGGGATTCCCGATCTACGAATCGGTGATCCGCTTCTCCGGCGCGAAGCCCGTGCCGATCGAGCTGCACGAGTCTGACGGCTTCACCTTCGATCCAGACCAGGTGCTCAGCCAGGTCAACGAGCGCACTCGATTGATCATTCTCAACAGCCCGGCTAACCCGACCGGCGGGGTCTACAGCCGCGACCAGGTGGAGCGGCTGGTTGAGGGGCTTGCACAGTGGCCGGACGTGGTCATCCTCAGCGACGAGATCTACTCGCGCATCCTCTACGAAGGTCTCGAGCACACGTCGTGGCTTAACTACCCGCAACTCCGCGATCGTCTGATCGTGCTCGATGGCTGGAGCAAGACCTACGCAATGACCGGCTGGCGGCTGGGCTTCGGCGTCTTTCCGCCTGGTCTCTTCCCCTTCGCCGAGCGCCTGGCGATCAACAGCTATTCCTGTCCCAACGCGGCCACGCAGTACGCCGCGATCGAGGCGCTCGACGGGCCGCAGGAAGCGGTCGACATCATGACCACCGCCTTCGACCAACGGCGGAAGGTCATCGTCAAGGAGCTCAACGAGGTGCCCGGCGTCAGTTGCGTCACCCCGCTGGGCGCGTTTTACGCCTTTCCCAACATTTCCGAGACCGGCATCGACGCGCGCACGCTGCAAGAGCGCTTGTTGGAGGAAGCGGGCCTCGCCGTAATCGCCGGCACCAGCTTCGGACATCTCGGCGAGGGCTACTTGCGTTTCAGCTACGCCGCCTCGCTTGAGGAAATCGTCGAAGGCGTCGACCGAATGCGTACCCTGTTGGCGAACGGCTAGTCAGCACTTCCCCTCCCCCTTTCAGGGGGAGGTGCCGAAGGCGGAGGGGGTCCTACCCCTACGAGGAGGCACACATGCCCCGTTTCGAATACATCTCTCGCAACAAGCTCGAACTCAAGAACGGCTTCCGACACGCAACGCTGGGTGAGGTGCCCGAGCCGGTCGTCTACGGCGTCCAGGGCAAGCTCAAGGAGCATTACGGCGTGCCCGAGGACGCGCCGCCGATGACCGCGACGCTGGACCACATCGTCGCCGCCGTCGGCGGTTGAATGTACGGCACGCTTGCGCGGGCGTTGTCCGTGCGCAAGGTCGAGTTCGACCCCAACACCTACAAGGCCGATGTCCTGGGCACGATCGAGGGCGAGGACAACCAGACGATTCGGATCACGAAGATACACGTGGTCTTCCAGATCCCGGGAATCGTGGAGGAACAGCGAGCTGCCGCCGAGCGGGCCGTCAAGTTCCACGCTCCCGGTTGTCCCGCGCACGAGAGCGTCAAGGACGCGATCGAGATCACCTGGGAAGCCGACTACGGTGACGGCTAGGGCCTGTTCACATGGGCCAAGGAACGAGAAGAAACTCCGTCATACCCGCGCTTGTCGCGGGTATCTCGCCGCGTTCAGCACGGAGTTCATTACGGATCATGGCGAGATTGCCGCGGCAAGCGCGGCAATGACGGCACTCTGGGCCTGATGGCGGTCTATCTGAACAGGCCCTAGTCGTCCACAGGACGTCGAGCGTTCCAGATCACTTCCTTGGGCATCGGCGCGGGTTGCTGCTGCGCTTCGACCACCGGTCGATTGGCAATGTCGCCGGTGGTGATGTCGATGAAGTCGTCCAGCACAAGCGGCTTGCCGCCGATGGTGAATCGGGCCATCGACGAGATTGGGAACTCGCGGTCCGGCGATTCGGCTTCTTCCGCCTCGCTGTCGGGTTCCCGTGCTCGCTCGGACATGACCGCAACCTAGCATGAGCCCATGAGCCAAGCGCAGCGAGTTGAGATCGACTACACCCGCCTGAGTTTCCCCGATCCGCCCGCCGACCGCCCGTTCGTGGCGATCAACATGGTCATGTCGGCCGACGGGCGCACGGTGATTGACGGCACCGAACGGGGACTGGGTTCGGAGCTGGATCAGCGTCTCATGCGCGAGCTTCGCATCCATTTCGACGTAGTCATGAACGGCGGCGCGACGTTTCGGGCGTCGGGGACGTCTGCACGGCTCAAAAGTCCGAAGCTGGAACAGTGGCGCGAGGAGCGCGGCATGACGCGGTCGCCAGCCGCCGCCGTCCTGACTCGCAGCGGCGACCTGCCACCAGAGCGCCGCTTCTTCACTGATGACGGCTTCGAGGCCGTGGTCTACCTCTCCAGCGCCGCCCCTGACGCCGTGCATCGAGATCTGGAGTCTCGGGGAAGGCCGGTGGTTGTCGTCCCCGAGGAACGCGAAGCGGTCACCGCGTTGGACCACATGAAGGTCGAGCTCGGAGCGTCCCGAGTGCTGGTCGAAGGCGGCGCAATCCTGAACGGGGATTTGATTTCACAAGGTCTGGTGGACGAGTACTTCCTCACGCTCGCGCCAAGGATCACCGGAGGCGACAGCGCGCATCCAGCCGTCCAATGGCCGGGCGATCCGACGGTGACCGGCATCAGGCAACTGTCTTTGGTCCACGCGTTGACTGCGCAAACAGGCGAGCTGTTCCTTCGATATCGGGTGCAAGATCCCATGTAGGGGCGACCCTTGTGGTCGCCCGCGACCGAGACGACCGACCCTGTCAGGTCAACCCCGCGAACACGGCGACCACAAGGGTCGCCCCTACGACCGGACGGCGACATTCACGAAAGTCGACGCCGTCAGACGTACCCGCTACTGATCGCGAACCAGCTTCTTGAGCGAGTGCAACTCGACGCCGAGAGCCTTGCCTCGGATCGTGTTGCAGACCTCTCCGACGTAGATGTCTCCCTTTGAGTCCACCGCGATGCCGTGGGGAGCGATGAACTTGCCCGCCTCGTCTCCCTCGTCGGGGTGACCGAGCAGTGCCAGCCGATTGCCGGAACGGTCATAGATGCTGACTCGGTGGCCGAGCCCCGGCGCTCCCTGCATGCCGCCCATCTCGTTGAGCTCGCCGATGTAGATGTTGCCGTCGGGCGCGAGCGTGAGGCCGTCGGGACGGTGGATGTTGTTCCACATCGTCACGAACTGACCCGATTCCGAGAAGATCTGCACGCGATGCGCCTCGCGGTCGGCGATGTAGAGCAGGCCGTCCTCGTCGATGGCGATGTTGTGTGGGCGAATGAACTGCCCAGCATCGATTCCCGGCGTGCCCCAGGTGTGCTTGTGGTTGCCGTCGGCGTCGAAGCGGTGGACGCAGCTATTGCCGTAGCCGTCGGTCACGAAGATGTCGCCCGACTTCGGACTGACTGCGGCGTGCGTCGGTCGATTAAACGGCTTGCCGCCCCAGGCCGGCGCCGGATTGTATGGATCGCCCAGCGTCTGCAGGAGCTCGCCCTCGGGCGACCATCGCGTAATCGTGTGCGTACCGTCGTCGGCGCCCCAGACATCACCCTCCGGACCGATCCAGATGCCGTGCGAACGCTCCGTGAAGTTGCCCTGCCCCCAGCTACCTCGCCAGGCCCCGTCCGGCCCGAACACCATAACGGGATGCTCTACGTTTCGGGTCAATACATAGACTGCATCATTGGCATCGACGGCGACGCCAGGGCACTCCACAAGCGTGACCCCCGCAGGCATCTGCTCCCACAGGTCCAGCGCGGTGTAGCTGAGACTGCCGTCAGAAAGTTGTGCTGTCATCGTTATGCTCCCTGGCCGATCGTTGCTTTACCTGATTGCTTGCCCGTTGACCTGCGATGAAGTCTAGCTGCGCAATAATCTGTTCCTATGGCCAATGGGTTGAGGCAGTCGGAGTGGCGGTTCCGATGACTGAAGCTCGGCACTTCGTCGAACTTGCACAGGGCTTGGATGCTGCGCCGCCGATCCAGTCCAGCATCGACATCCACGCGGACGAGTTCCAGGAGAACGCCGCCTGGATGCGCGGACTGGTCGAAGAGCTGCGCGAGCGCGAGTCGGTAGTTCGCGCCGGCGGCGGCCCGCGCAGTGTCGATCGTCACCACTCGCGCGGCAAGCTGCTCGCCCGCGAGCGAATCGAGCGCATGCTCGATCACGACTCGCCCTTCCTCGAACTCTCGCCCCTCGCCGCCAACGGAATGTACGGCGACGAAGCTCCGGGCGCAGGCATCGTCACCGGTATTGGGCGTGTGGCCGGACGCGAAATCATGGTCGTCGCCAACGACGCCACTGTGAAAGGCGGCAGCTACTACCCGATCACGGTCAAGAAGCATCTCCGAGCCCAGGAAATCGCTGCGCAAAACCGCTTGCCTTGCGTCTACCTCGTCGACTCCGGCGGTGCGTTCCTGCCGATGCAGGCGGACGTCTTCCCCGACCGCGATCACTTCGGCCGCATCTTCTTCAACCAGGCCACCATGTCGGCGGCCGGGATACCGCAGATCGCTGCGGTCATGGGCTCCTGCACCGCCGGCGGCGCGTATGTTCCCGCCATGTCCGACGAGGCGATCATCGTCGACGGCGTCGGCACCATCTTCCTTGGCGGTCCGCCGCTCGTGCGCGCCGCCACCGGCGAGGAAATCTCAGCCGAAGAGCTGGGTGGCGGACTGGTGCACACGCAAGTCTCCGGCGTCGCCGACCACCTCGCCGAGGACGACGAGCACGCGCTCGAACTGGTCCGCGCCGCCGTCGCCAACCTCGGTCGCGAGACAACAGCCGATTGGCCGGTCACGCCGCGCGAGCAAGTCGAACCGCCGCTCTACGACGCCGACGAAATCTACGGCATCGTGCCACAGTCGACCCGCAAGCCTTTCGACGTCCGCGAGATCATTGCCCGCTTCGTCGACGGCTCGCGCCTGCACGAGTTCAAGCCGTCCTACGGGTCGACCCTCGTCTGCGGCTTCGCGCGGGTGATGGGTCACCCGATCGGCATCGTGGCCAACAACGGCATCCTGTTCTCCGAATCCGCGCTCAAGGGCGCGCACTTCATCCAACTCTGCGCCAAGCGCGGCACGCCGCTGCTCTTCCTGCAGAACATCACCGGATTCATGGTCGGCCGACGCTACGAGCACGAAGGCATCGCCAAGCACGGAGCCAAGATGGTCACCGCCGTCGCCTGCGCCGAGGTACCCAAGTTCTCGATCGTGCTTGGTGGATCATTCGGGGCCGGCAACTACGCGATGTGCGGTCGCGCCTACTCACCGCGATTGCTCTGGACCTGGCCGAACGCCCGAGTCTCGGTTATGGGCGGCGAGCAGGCGGCAAACGTCCTGCTCACGATCCGCCAGGACGCGCTCGCCCGCGAGGGCGAATCGATGACGCCAGACGAACAGCGCGAGTTCATGGCTCCGACACTCGCCAAGTATGAGGAGGAAGGCGCCGCCTACTACGGCTCGGCCCGGATCTGGGACGACGGCGTCCTCGATCCGGCAGACACCAGACAGGCTCTCGCTGTCGGACTCGCCGCGGCGCGAAACGCGCCCGTGCCCGAGTCCAACTTCGGCGTGTTCCGGATGTAGCCGACAATGGCGTCGCCAAATCCCTTCCACTGGTCCGGCACCCATGCCGGCAATCGTGGACTCCCCAGGTTGTCCGGACTCGATGGCATCCGCGGTCTCGCCGCCCTCGCCGTTGTCCTCTATCACGCCGGCGCTTCCTGGCTGCCTGCCGGTTTCCTCGGCGTCGACGTGTTCTTCGTCGTCTCGGGCTTCCTGATCACCTCCCTCCTGATCTCGGAACGGGAGCGGGATGGCAAGACCGACTTAGTCGAATTCTGGCTGCGCCGCGCCCGCCGTCTGCTGCCTGTCCTCGCGCTGGTGCTGATCGTGACAACGGTCTACGCGGCCATTGCCCTTGAGAACACGTTGATCGACCACCTGCGTGAAGTCCTTGTCGCCGCCGTGTACATCACCAACTGGGATCAGATCATCCGCGGCGTCTCCTACTTCGAGATGTTTGAACGCCCGTCGCAGCTCCGACACCTCTGGTCGCTTGCAGTCGAGGAACAGTTCTACATCATCTGGCCGGTGCTCTTCGCCGTTGTCGCGCGATTCCTCAAGCTGCGCTGGCTCTGGTGCATCGTGGTCGGCCTGGCCGCGCTCTCGGTCGTCTGGATGCTGATCCTCTTCACCCCGGGCGACGAACCCTCCCGCGTCTACTTCGGCAGCGACGCGCGAGCCTTCACCATCCTGATTGGCGTCGCCGTCGCCTTCTTCTGGAAACCCTGGCGGCGTGAATGGAGCGCCCCGCTTGGCTACGTGATGGACCTGCTCGCCATCGCGGCACTGGTCGGAATCGGCCTGATCATGGTCGTCGGTCGCCACTGGAGCGACTGGATGTACCCCTGGGGCCTGTTGATCACCTCGGGCGCGACGATTGCCCTGGTCGCCTTCGTCATCCGTCCAGGATCCCTGGTCGGGCGCGCGCTCGACATCGCGCCCATGCGCTGGATGGGCGAGCGCAGTTACAGCATCTACCTCTGGCACTGGCCGGTCATGCTCGCCCTGCAGTGGGAGTACAACTTCGTTCCCAACACCATCGCAATCATCGCAGCCGGTATCGCGGCAACCTTTATCCTCTCCGAGCTCAGTTATCGACTCGTCGAGCGGCCCATGCGACGCCCCGATTTCTGGAGCATCACCCGCATTCGCAACCAGCTCGCCGAGGCGCGACCCTTCGCGACGATCTCCGCTTCGCTTGCCGCCGCCGTACTGTTGGCGCTGGTCATCGGCTTCGCCCTGTTGCCCGGCCGCTCGCCATCCGACCTCCTCTTCTCCGCCTCCGCCGAACAGTCCGCGTTCTCCGCGGAGCGGAATGGCGAAGTATCGTCCGCTTCCGAACTGGATCGCGCGTTGCCCGTCCGTTCTTTCGGCAACAGCCAGCTTGGCTCCGGCGACACGGCGGCAACCTCGTCCAACGCGGTCGACTCCGAGCCGAGCACCGAACGTCGTTCTCCGGCGGTCGTCCAGGCCATCGATCCGGACGATGATGCCCGCACATCGAGCGCCGCAGCAAGTGAGAGTGGCGGTCCGACACACGCCGGCATCGCCGCGCGAAACGCCGCCGACGCGGGAGACGGCACCGGACCCAACCAACCGGGCGGGCGCATTGCCCAACCGCCGCCGCTTGTGCAGTATCCCCCGGGCGATTATTTCGCCTTCTACACTGTTCGGGCCGGCGACTATCTGTTCCGCTTAACGCGGCAGTTCAACACGACCATCGACGAACTGGCCGAACTCAACAGCGAACGCATTCGGCGCGTCATTCATCCCGGCGATGTGCTCAGGGTGCCTTGTCCGGGAACTGCTCCCTGCACATTCCTCCAACTTGATCAGACCGGCGACGGCTGCGTCAACATGCAGGGCGCCGACGAGGTCGTCCAGGTCTGCCGCTCGCAGACGATGCTGGTTGAGCTGCCGTTACGCCTCAGCGCCATGCCGCAGCACCCGCTCAGCGCGGTGCCCATGTGGATCTGGAACGGCTCGGAGTCGGAGGGGCTCGACTTCACCCTGCTGCTTGACCACATCGAACCCTTCAAGGGTGGTTCAACGATCGTCGAGCTGCGCTATGGCCTGCCGCCACTCGCGATCGGCGACTCGGTCATGGTCGGCGCAAAGGCACGGCTCGAGTCGGTTGGCGTCGAGGTCAACGCAGAGGTCGGTCGGCTCGCCCATCAGGCCATCGCCATCCTCAAGCAGGAGTTCGCCCGCAACGGGGTCCGAGACACCGTCGTGTTCCACGCCGTTGGAACCAACTTCCTCGATCGCGCCGGCTTCGAAAAACTGGTTGATGCTGCCCAGGGCGTGCGCCACCTGATCGTCCTCACGCGCCAGTTCCCGCCGCGCGAGCCGTTGCTCAGCTACGAGCGCGACACCAACAGAATGCTCCGCGAAGAGGCGCCCAAGTACAGCTGGATCACCCTGGTCGACTGGAACGAGATCACCGATGGCCGCGAGAGCGAAGTCTCCTTTGACGGCACCCACCTCAACGGCCTCGGTCGGCAGCTCTACACCGACTACATCCTCGCGGCGATCATCAGCCGTCCCCCACCACTCATGCTGATGACCGGCTGGTAGCGGCGGATTGTCGGTCACGAATCGCTCAGCTTCAGTGGCCCCTGGCGACCTGCACGTAAGCCCGCTCCCCCTGCAAGGGGGAGGAGAGGGCATTCGCGCGCAGCTTGATCTAGCGAAGAGCAGGAGTCACTCTGGCAGCGACTGACCGTATCCTGTCACCGAGACCACGTCGCGGCGCTTGAACAGCCACTCGCCATCGACTTTGACGATGACGTCCTCGTAGCCGAGCAGGATCGAGGCGACCGATCCATCCGGCGAAGGCACCTTGAAGTCGAGGAAACACTTGTGGTTGCAGGTGTCACCATCGACCTCGAAGAGATGGTTGTCGGTGAAGTGCATCCCGCCGGGGAAGGCCTCGGCGAGTTGCCCGCAGAACGCGACCAACGCCTCTCGTCCCTCGGCCTGTCCCGCCGGACCGCTGAATATGCCGTCCTTGGTAAACGTCGCCGCCCACCCCTCGCCATCTGCCTGGTCAACTGTGTAGTTGTAGACCGAGCAAAGGTCGATGATCGCAAACCGATCCTCAAGTGAAATCTTGCCCATGCTGTTGCTCCTTACCTGCCAACTGTGAGTGTCAAGTCTCTCCCCCCGTTTCGCGGGGGGAGATGCCGAAAGCCTGTCCCCGCGAAGGCGGGGAGCAGAGGGGGGTTCCCTCCAATGGCGAAGCTGTCAGTCCAGCACCGCGATTGCCTCAACCTCGATCATCAACTCCGGCGCTGCCAGCGCTTGCACGCCGATCAGCGTGCTTGCCGGAGCAGGCGTGCCCTCGAACACAGCGCTGCGCGCAACGTTCAGCGCTCCTCGCATCGAAGGCTCGTAGCTGACGATGTACACGTTTGTCTTGGCCACATCGGCCGGCGTCGCGCCTGCTGACGCCAGCGCGAGCGCCAGGTTTTCGTATGCCTTCTTCGCCTGGGCTGCGAAATCGCCCACGCCGACTACGCCGCCCTCGACGTCCCAGGCGACCTGCCCCGAAACGTAGATCGTCTTGCCCCCGCTCGCCGTGACGACCTGGGAGAACGATGTTGCGTTCACCAGACCGTCAACGTGATGGTGTTCCAGCGCCATGTTCACCGCCTTCGATAGCTGCTCACTTGATTTTCCCGTAGGACGCCTACGATAACGTCGAGCGTCAATGCTTGCTCGACTCAGTCAGTAGACATCGGAGATACGCCACATGCCACGCTACGGACGCCTCGGACTCCCGCTCTACGAAGCCATCTACTCGATGCGCGCGATTCGTCGGATGCGACCCGATCCGATCGCCGACGCCGACCTGGAGATCATCCTCGACGCCGCGCGCCAGGCGCCCAACGGGGGCAACGCCCAACCCTGGCACTTCATCGTCGTCCGCGATCCAGCCAAGAAGGCAGAGCTGGCCACGCTCTACCACGAGGCCTGGTGGGCCAAGCGAGCGGACGAGGGCATCGAGGGGCCTGACCATCCCGCATTCGAGAACCCGGTCCGCCGCTCGGCCATGCGGCTCGCGGATGAGATCGGCGACGTGCCGGTGATGATCCTGCTCTGCGCCACCGCGCAAGGACCAGGAGCCGCGAACTCGGTGATTCCCTCGGTCCAGAACCTGCTGCTCGCCGCCCGCGGCCTCGGAATCGGCGGTACGATCACCACGCTGCACGCCGTCGTTGACGAGCGAGTCAAAGCGCTCTTCGAGATTCCCGACAACGCCCAGATCGTCTACTGCGTCCCGCTGGGCTACCCCCGAGGCCGCTTCGGTCCCCTCAACCGCAAACCACTCCGAGAGATCGTCTCGGAGGACAAATGGGGCTCTACGCCCAGTTGGATCGTGTAGGAAAGGCTGATGACCTGCCCCTCCCCGGATCCGCGTAGCGTCGTGCGGTCTTCCTCTCCCCCCGCAGAGCGGGAGGAGATGCCGAAAGCCTGTCCCCGCGAAGGCGGGGAGAAGAGGGGGGTCCGGCCCGATAGCGCCTGCCCACCGTCCCCCTTCACCCGCTAAGCGCGAGCTTCCCCCTGGGGGAAGCTGAGTTTACGGCACCAGCATCGACCTCGACACGTTGGTCTCTCGCTCGTGCCACTCGCTGTCCTCGAAGGCCTGGTTGACGTCGGCCAGCGGGTAGGTGTGCGAGACGATCTTGTCGTACGGGATGTCGCGCTGGTTCTTGAGCAGCATGTCCATCATCAAGGGCAGCAGGTGCGGTCGATACATGACCGAGCCCATGATCTTCTTGCCGCTGAGGATCGTGCTGGGATCGATCTCCACCGTGCGGCCGCGGACGATGTCGCCGATCTCAACGAAGGTTCCGCCGTTGGCCAGGTAGGTCAGTCCCTCGGCCAGCAACTCGGCTCGACCGACCAGCTCCATCACGATGTTCGCGCCCCGGCCCTCGGTGAGATCCCAGACCGCGCGTCGGCGGGTTTCGGGCGTGTTGAACTCCTCGATGTTGATCGTGTGGTCGGCGCCGAACTCCTCGGCCAGCGCCAGCCGCTGTGGTAGTCGGTCGAGCACGATCACCTTGTGCGCGCCCATGTCCTTGGCCATCGCGGTGGCGTTGAGGCCCAGGCCTCCTGCGCCCTGGATGACGACAAAGTCGTTCTCCTTGCACCCGGCGCGCATCAGGCCCTCGGTCGTCGTACCCATGGCGCAGTTGACGAAGCCCAGCACTTCATCGGGCAGTTCGTCCGGCACCTTGAACACCGGATGATTGGGTCGCAGGTAGTAGTAGTCGGCGTAGGTGCCGGTGAAGTACGGCTCGACACCCGCCTCGCGCGACCACGCGAGGCGGTCGGAGCACCAGTTGGGCTCGCCTCGCGAGCACTGGTAACAGCGACCGCAGGGCGTGATCGCCGAGTACATCAGCCGGTCGCCGACCGCGATCTCTCGACCCAGCGAGTCGGTCGAAACGCCGTCGCCAAGCGCATGCACCACGCCCGTGCCCTCATGTCCCATCACCCGGCCATTGGCGGGCAGCGGAGTCTCGACCATGTCCCCGCGCCAGGTGTGCAGGTCGGAGCCGCAGACCCCCGCCTGGGTGATCCGAAGCATGATCGCTCCTGGCTCGGGCTCAGGAACCGGATACTCCTCAATCACAAACGGCTGCTGATACTCCTTGACGACGACAACCCGTCCGGTAGCCATGATCGAACTCCTCTCCAGCCTGCTGGTGAGGGAAGTCTAGGGATCTCAACGCGCTCAGCCCGCACCGCGTAGCCGTGGATCGAACGCGTCGCGCAGCGCGTCGCCGATGATGTTGAAGGAGAACACCGTCAGGAAGATGGCGAGGCCGGGCCAGACCGAGAGCCAGGGCTGCTCGATCATGTGGATGCGCGCCTCCGCGCCGAGCATGAGGCCCCACGACGAGGCCGGCGGCTGGATGCCGTAGCCGAGGAACGAGACCGAGGCCTCGATCAGGATCGCCACGCCCAGGTACGCCGTCGCGATCACCATGATCGGCGGCAGCGCGTTGGGCAGAATGTGGCGCATGATGATCCGCGGCGGCGTCGCGCCGATCGTGCGGGCCGCCTCGATGTAGGGCTGGGAGTTGACCTGGATCGCTGCCGCGCGCGAAATGCGGATGCCGCCGCCGAGCAGGGCAATCGCGATCACAACGACCAGCAGAGAGACGCTGGTGCCGAAGAAGGCGGTCAGCGAAATCACGATGATCAAGCCGGGGAACGCCATCAACATGTCCACGACACGCTGGATCAGCACATCAAACCAACCGCCAAGTGCGCCGCTGACCAGCCCGATTGCGGTCGCGACAAACACGCCGAGCGCAACAGACGCCACGCTGACGCCCAGCGATGCCCTGCCGCCGTAGAGCACACGGGTGAACACATCGCGTCCCAGAGGGTCTGTGCCCATCCAATGGGTCGAGTTGGGTCCCTGCAGCCGGTCTATCGGGTTGACGGCGTTGGGGTCGTAGGGCGCAATGAAGTCGGCCAGGCCCGACCCTGCTCCGATCAGCAGGAGCACCAGCCCGATCAGACAGGGAAACGGATAGCGCCGCACGACCCGAATCGCGGCGCGTACGGCGCGCCCCGCCTCGAACAGGGCCGGCTCAACTGGCGACGCGGATGCGTGGGTCGAGGAAGCCATAAGACACGTCCACGATCAGATTGGTCAGGATCACGGCGCCCGCGATCCAGACATTCACGGCCTGCACGACGATGTAGTCGCGGTTCGCAATCCCGTCGAGCAAGTAGATTCCGATGCCCGGCAAGCTGAAGATCAGCTCGAACACGACCGAACCGCCGAGCACCACCGGAAATTGCACTCCAATCACGGTGACGAACGGAATCAGCGAGTTGCGCAGCGCGTGACGGCGCAACAGCAAGAGTCGAGACAACCCCTTGGCCCGCGCCGTGAGCATGTAGTCCTGGCGCAGCACATCCAGCAGCGCGGTGCGCAGGATGCGAGTCTGCACACCGGCCAGGATCAGCCCGAACAGCAAGGCGGGCAGCCACATCTGCTGCAGATTGGTCAGCGGGGCTTCCCAGATCGGCTGATAGCCCAATGGCGGCGACCAGGCGAACCATTTCGCGCCGAACACGATCGCAAGCGTCGCCAGCCAGAATCCGGGAATCGCCAGCGCGAACACCGCGATGCTTCGAGCCGTGTAGTCGGGCCAGCGGCTGCGTTGCAGCGCCGCCACAATGCCAAGCGGCACCGAGATCATCGTCGCGATCACGATTCCGAGAAATGCCAGCTCGATCGTCACGTCGATTCGGTTGACCAGGTCGCCGCCGACGCTGCGCTGTGTACGCAGCGCCTTGCCGAAGTCGCCCTGCACTGCATCGCCCAGCCACTTGCCGAAGTACTCGAAGAACGGATCATCGAGTCCGAGCTCTTCCCGCAGTCGCTCCTTTTCGCTGTCGTTGTAGAACGCCTCGGCCGCCAGGACATCGACGACGTCGCCGGGTAAGGTGCGCATCACGCCGGCGACAATCAGACTGATGCCGAACAGGGTCAGGATCGCCAGCAACAGGCGGCGGACGAGATAGCCGCGCATCTGGCCGCCTCCTCGTCCGCCGCTTCAGAGTCGAGCGCTCGCCGCCTACGTGCGTACGGCTACAGGTTGTTGAACCACATGTCCTCCAGCGACGGCGCAGGCGCGAAGGTCTGGATGAAGTTGACGCCCGACAGCTCGGGTCGCGCAATCTGTGAGACGGGCGCGTTGACCCAGGGCACCGAGTACATCTGCTCGGCGATGTGCAGCTGCAGGTCGTAGATCTGTTGCTTGCGAACCTCGACGTCGCCTTCGACTCGCTGTGCATTCAGCAGTTCGGCCATCCGGGCGTCGTCGGCCATCAACTCGCCGTTGGGGATCGGCGAGCGCGGGCTGTCTGGAATGAAGACGTTGCGCAACGCCTCGTCCGGCTCGATCGAGGCGACCGACAACGTGTGTCCGATCACGCCAGTCGTGCTGCCGTTGAAGATCGTCGAGTAGTGAATCGTCGGCTCGTTGACAACCAGATCAACCTCGATGCCAACGTCCAGGAGATTCGCCTGCACAACCTGCGACTGTTCGGCGAAGATGGGACCGTAGGCGGTGGTCGTGTGGAACGGCACGCCGCTCAGACCGTCGACGCCCGCCGCATCGAGCAACTGCATCGCCCGGGCCGGATCGTGCCGGTAGTACTCGCCCAACGCGTCATCTTCCTTCGGGTCGACCCACCAGCCCGGCATCGGGGGTAGCGCCGTCGACCACTTGCCCGTCTCCAGCGCGCCACCTGCGGCCAGGATCGAGTCCCGGTCGATCGCCGACGACATCGCCTGCCGCACCCGCGGATCCGTGAACGGCTCCAGGCCGATGTCCGGGAAGACGCCGCCAATCACGAGGTTCGGCTCGTAGTCCCAGGTCGCGCCGGGAATCCCGTTCTCCAGCTCTTCCACGATCGGCGGAGCGACGCCGAACCAGGTCGTATTCAGCTCGCCGCTGAGAAATGCTGCGGCAATCGCCGAGTTGTCGCTGATGAAGTTGATCACCAGCGAGTCCGCGTACGGCTTCGGCGCATCGAAGTAGGTCGGGTTGCGCTTGTAGGTCACCCGAGAGCCCGGCTCGTACTCGTCAATCACGAACGGACCGGCGCTGATCATCGTCTGCCGCGACATCTCGTCGACCAGCAACTCGGGGGGCATCACATACGGCCCGGCGTGATGGCCGACGTAGAGCAGGAAGGGCGCCAGCGGTCCGTTCAGATCGAATCGCACTGTCCGGTCGTCGGTTGCCTCGACCCCTACAAGGCTCGGCAGAATCGCCCCGCGGTTGGGGAAGTTGGCGTATCGGTCTCCGGACCAGGAGAAGGCCACATCCTCCGCCGTAACGGCGCGGCCGTTGACTGGTTCTTTGTCCTCCCAGACGGCGTTCTCTTTGATCGTGAACAGCCAGGTCACGTCGTCGGGCTGCTCGTACGATTCCGCCAGCCAGAGCTCAGGCTGGAAATCGATCGATGATTGCCCAGGATTGTTCGAGAACTGGGTCAGCATCGGGTAGCAGTTGTGCCCGTGCAGCGCCGCCTTGTATCCGAAGGTCAGGAAGATGTCGAAGGACGCGAGGTCGGACGTGTCCGAGATTCGCAACTCGCCACCCATCGGCGGCGGACCTTCCTGTTGCTGCGCCTGGGCGACCGCAGCCTGCTCTTGCTGCTGCTGCATCGCCTGTTCTTGCTGCTCGGCCTGATCGGCGGCCTGGGCGGCCGCTTCCTGCTGCTGCTCTGGCTGAGCCTGCTGCTGGGCGACGGCCTGCTGGTCGTCGTCATCGTCGCCGCAACCGACCAGCGCAAGTCCGGCGGCGCCGACCCCCGCCGTCGCCGCCGAGCGCAGCACAGCTCGCCGTGAGAGCCGCCGATTCTGCAGTCGCTTCCAGTAAGTCGAGTCGGTCATCAGAGTCCTCCGTATCCGTTCGACGGAGGCTAACGAAATCGAAACGGGGTCATCGTCAATCGTGGAAGGGAGATCTATCCGCTTCCCCCTGGGGGAAGCTCGCCGTAGGGACTGAAGGGGGGCTGCGCGGAACGTCGGGGTTGGGACGGGGGAACCCCCCTTTGCCTTCGGCATCTCCCCCGCTCCGCGGGGGAGATGGGGGGGCTGAGCTTAGCGCTGTTGGCGATCTTCGTAGGTGTCGAAGAAGCGGTTCTTGACGGTCTTTTGGTTTTCGTAGATCGAACCCTGCTTCGGCGATGCCGGCAACGGCAGGTAGGCAGGGACTTCAGTCTGGCGGGGCTGCTCAACCGGTTCCCCGGCGCACATGAAGCTCCAGTACTGCTCCAGGGTCTGCGGGCCCAGACCCATGATCGGCCAGGCGTCGGCGGAGGCGTAGCCGAAGAGCAGCAGACGGCGTTGAATCTCCGAGCGATTCAGCGCCGAGCCGTGCATGATACGCACGTGATGGAACGAGACCGAGCCGGCCGGACCCTCCAGCGCGACCAGGTCCTTCTCCATATCCCAGTCGAAGTTGTCCGGCTCGACCGC
Source organism: Dehalococcoidia bacterium (assembly GCA_965211635.1). Taxonomy (GTDB): domain Bacteria; phylum Chloroflexota; class Dehalococcoidia; order Bin125; family Bin125; genus Bin125. Next base: position 1,565,523 of record OZ242948.1, on the reverse strand, counting down.
GCCGGTGAAGTAGCGCTCCTCGGGGTGGTGATGGTCGTAGATCGGGCGCTTGTGCGATCCCGGCACGACCAGCAGCGGACCGTTGATCGCGTAGCAGTCGTCGAGCAGGATGCCGGCGGCCAGCAGGTCGTCGTTGGTGTGCGGGTAGAAGGGCCAGTCCTGGTGCCACTCGACCGGCGCGCCGTACTCGGCCGCCTTCATGTTCAGCTTGTCGTTCTGCAGCCGCACGTTGGGGCCGATCAGCGCCGTCACGACCTCCATCAGCACGGGGTGCTGGGCTAGCTCGCGGAAGAACGGCCAGTGCCAGGACGGAGACTTGAGCCGCCGCACGCGCGGCTCCTCCGGCGTGTGCGAGTCCTCGAGGTCGTACTGCGCGTTGTGATCGGTGAGACCCGCCGCCTCGGCGACAATCCGATCCGTCTCGTCGCGCAGCGCCTGGAGCACGTCGTCGGGCAGCAGCTTGGGCATCAGCAGGTAGCCGTTCTCGTGGTAGAACTCGACCTGCTCCTGGGTGATCGTCGGCGCGGCGGCGGTGGTCATGAGAGCTCCTCAACCAGTGTTGTCTCACAGGATAAACATCAAGGTCAAAGCGTCTCCGGCTCGGTTGCCTCCGCCCGCCCCTCCCCTCTCTCGCGCCATTTCCCCTCTCCCCCCGCCCCGGCGGGGGGAGATGCCGCAGGCAGAAAGTGGGCTCCCGTCCTACGCCCCGAACATCGACGCCACCGCGCAGCGGAATCCAGGCAGCACGTCGAGCCCGTCCAGTTCGCCGTCTTCACCGACCGACTGAACCGCGTGTCCCGACCGGTGCACGTCCATGCTGCGCGAGTCGGGATTCGCCACCCAAACCAACCGCACGCCGAAGCTCAACCACATCCGTGCCTTGTCGTAGACCTTCTCGGCATCGTCGTTTGGCAACACGATCTCGACGACGAGGTCCGGTACAACGTCCGAATACGACTTGACCCGCTCCGGGCCGACGCGCTGCGCACCAAAGAACGCGACATCGGGTTCGCGCACAGTGTCAGGATCGCGTTCGAGCCGCACTCCGGAATCGGACGTGGTCACGATACCGAGCTTGCGCGGCTTGATGTGGTTCAGCAGCTCATACGCCGTGTTCGCCGCAATCTCGCCGTGTTCTCGTCCTGTGGGCATGGCTTTGCAGAACACTCCCCGCAGCAGTTCGCCGCGCACGCCTTGGCTGTGCATTCGCAGCAAGTCCTCAGCCGTCAGCAGCTTCGTCTCGGTCGTCATCCGGTCGACCAGCCTCTCCTGTCCTCATGGTAATGGCGCGGCCCTAGAATGAGCCGATGACCGACACGACGAATCTTCCCGATCACCCCTTCCGCTTCGAGTCTCGACGTTCTCCCGTGCTCTCGCGCAAGGGCATCGTTGCGACCAGCCAGCCGCTGGCGTCGCTGGCCGGACTGCGCATCCTGCGCGAGGGCGGCAACGCCGCCGACGCCGCCGTCGCCGCGGCAGCGGCGCTGGCGGTGGTCGAGCCGACCTCGACCGGCATCGGCGGCGACTGCTTCTGCCTCTTCTACAAGGCAGACGATCAGTCAGTCTCGGCGATGAACGGCAGCGGACGCGCGCCGGCGGCGTTGAACCTCGACGTGGTCGAGCGCTGCGGCGGTTGGGATCGGCAGGGGCCTCACGCGGTCACGGTGCCGGGATCGATCATGGGCTGGCACGACACCCTTTCGCGGTTCGGACGGATGACGCTCGCCGACGCGCTCCGGCCCGCGATCGAGATCGCCGAGGAGGGCTTCGTGATGACCCCCGCGATCGCTCGAGGCTGGGCCGGTCAGGCCGAGCTGCTGGCGGGCAAAGGGCCGGCCGGCCAGGACTTGCTGCTGGACGGCGTCGCGCCGCGAGCTGGCGAGATCTGGGTCAACTCGCTGATCGCGAAGGTCATGCGCGAGGTCGCCGAGGGCGGACCCGAGGCCTTCTACCGCGGACGTCCGGCGGAGCGGATCGTCGAGGCGCTTGAGCAACACGGCGGCGTGATGTCAGCCGCCGACCTGGCCGGACACCGCTCCACCTTCGACGACGCCATTTCAACCACCTACCGACGGCACCGCGTCTGGGAGTGTCCGCCCAACGGTCAGGGCATCACGACCTTGATGGCGCTCAACATCCTCGAGGGATTTGAGATCGATCAGCTTGAGGCGCGCTCGCCCGAGGCGCTGCACCTGGTCATTGAGTCCCTGCGCCTGGCCTTCGCCGACGCCCGTGCGCTGGTCGCTGATCCCGCGAAGACCGATGTGCCGATCGAGGAAATGCTGAGCAAGGCCTACGCGGCGAAGCGGCGGCAGTTGATCTGCGAAGACGAAGCGATTGAACTCGCCTCCTCGGGCTTCCTGCCCGGCAAGTCGGACACGGTGTACCTCTCCGCGGCCGATGGCGAGGGCAACGCCTGCTCGTTCATCAACTCCAACTACGAGGGCTTCGGCAGTTGCATCGTTCCGCGCGCGTGCGGCTTCAGCCTGCAAAATCGCGGCGCGGGATTCGTGGTCGACGACCCCGACCATCCAAACGCGCTGGCCGGCGGCAAGCGGCCCTACCACACGATCATGCCCTCGATGATCACGCGTCCCGACGGCGGCCTGTTCGCCAGCTACGGCGTGATGGGCGGCTGGAATCAGCCCCAGGGACAGACCCAGGTCGTGGTCAATCTGATCGACCGCGGCATGGACGCGCAGTCCGCGATCGACGCCCCGCGCGTGTCGATGTACGAAGAGCCGCCCAACGGCCGCATCTACGTCGAAGACACGTTCGGCGTCGAGCTGCTTGCGCGCCTGGCCGAGCTGGGACATCCTGTCGTACCGGCGACCGGCGCAATCCGCACCGGCGTCGTCGGCAAGGGCCAGATCATCTACCGGGACCCCGACGCCGGCGTCCTCTGGGGCGGTAGCGATCCCCGCGCCGACGGCTGCGCCGTGCCTCTGTGAGTCTCGTCATTCCCGCGCTCTCGCGGGAATCTCGATTCCTGGCAAGTGCCGCCCGTCCCCGACGAGATTCCAGGCAGAGCCTGGAATGACTGATCGAACTTACCGCTCCGAACTCGTCTCAAACCCTCGCCACAGGCACGACGCCCTCGTAGACATTGGGTATCCACTCGCCATCTGCGTCCAGCGCCTGATCGATCATCACCGGCGCCATGTCTTTCGCAGTTGCGTACAGCTCCTCGACATCGTCGAACGATCCGAATGACGCGGCTCGCAATCCAGGTCGCCAGATCACTGTGGGCACCTCCGAGCCGAACTGGTCTATCTCCGCTTTGGTCCGCTCCTGAACGGCAATCTCCATGGATCGCATTAGCAGGTCGACCAAGCCCCGCGGCCGGTACGGCGACGGTTGGACGCCCAGGTCGACGGCCAGGGTCTGGGTCGCGCCCTGGAACAGCGCTGTCTCCAGGTCGAGGCCGGAGGAGAGTCCGCCGTCGACGCACCAGTCGCCGCCAATCCGCACGGGAGGGAAGAGCCCCGGCACCGCAATCGAGGCCATCACCGCCGCCAGCAGTTCACCACTGGAGAAGATCCGTTTACGTCCGTTCGAGAGGCTGGTCGTGACGATGAATAGCGGGATCTCCGCCGCTGCGATCTCATTGACTGTCACATGCGGCTTGAACAGGTCTTGCAGGAATCTGTTGGAGTAGACGGACGTCCCACGCGTCAGCAGGTTGCGACCGATGCGCAGAATGTTGCGATGCCAGAGTCGGGTGCTGCGCAGCTCCATCCAGAGCTCGGCCAATCCGTCAATGTCGTTCGGATGCAGGGCGAGGAACGCGCCGTTCACCGCTCCAACCGACGACCCTACGATCAGGTCAGGACGCACACCCCGACGAATAAGCTCCTCCAGGAACGGCACCTGGACGACGCCTGATGCGCCGCCGCCGCTCAGCACGAGCGCAAGGCGGTGTTCGTTGGTGGTCTGGGTTGTTCGCCGATCGGTGGGCATTCGACACTCACCCTACTCCCTGGTCACACTCCCCTCTGTCCGTAGGGGCGACCATTGTGGTCGCCCGCGTCTCTGACGCACCGAAAGGGCGACCACAAGGGTCGCCCCTACACGTCCGTGTCCAGGTCGCTCAAGACGCTGGGAGAGCGGTTGATGCTTACGCCAGCGGCCGCCGGTCAGGGACGATTTCAGTCAGGATGCCGTCCGTAGTCTTCGGATGGAAGAACGAAGCGGTGATCTCGTCGATCGGCCCGCCGAAGTCGATGTACTGCAGTCCACGCTGCATGAACAGCTTGGTGTCGCCGATGACGTCGGTGGAGCCGTAGCCGAGGTGATGCAACCCCGGTCCCCGCCGCTCGAGGAACCTGCCGATCCCGCTCTGATTGTCATCCGGCAGCAGGATCTCGATCCGCGTCTCGCCCAGATTCACCTTGACGAAGAAGATCTTGGTCCGCTCCGGCGCGAAGTACCCGCCCTTGGGCCATGGCGTGCGGTCGGTGTCGCGTTCCAGTCCAAGTTGGTCAACGAGCACGGCGAGCGACTCCTCCAGCGTGTGCGCGACGATGCCCACGTGATCGAGATAGGTAATCATGCGTGCTCCTAGCCGTGGCCCTTGACTGGGGCCAAGATAATCGACCACGCTTCAGTCCCTGCTTCACGCAGGGACCCGCTCGGTTCCCGGACCGCCGCCAGGTTTGATGTTGGAGCGTTGCGGTGGAAGAGCCTCTCCCGCGGGTCGGGAAATCAGGACAGCTATTGAAGCCTCCTGAGAGTCGGTGAGAACAGGCCGAACAGCGCCAGCGCGCCCAGCAGCATGATCGCGACCACGAACACGGCCAGGCGGATGCCGACCAGCTCGGCCACGATGCCGAGCACGAAGACGCCGCCCTGCATCACCGCGAATTGCATCATCAGCACGGACATCGCGCGTCCGCGATAGGCCGGCTCGGCCTGCTCCTGGATCAGAGCCGAGGCCATTGCCATTCGACCCGACTGGCCGATGCCCATCAGGATCATGATCGGCATGCTGAGCCAGATCCAGGGCGAGATCGCCATGCCCAGGATCGCTCCGCCCAGGAAGACGCCCATCAGGATCAGCAGCTTGCCCCGCCCACTGCGCCTGAGCGAGGCGATGATCAACGCCGCCAGGAACGCCCCGATCGCCGAAAACGTCATAAACAGCGCGGCGAGCGCCGGCCCGGCGTCGAACACATCCTGCACGAAGCCCGGCAACAATCCGGTGAACGGTGTACCAAGCATCGAGACGAAGAAGGAGAGCAACAGGATCATGCGCAGCACGCGATGCCGAGCGATGTAGCGGAAGCCGTCGCCGATGTCGCTGAACGCCTCGCGCACACCGCCGCGCCCGCGACCGGCCTGAGCTGCGACCGTCGGAATCGGCAACATCGTCAGCATCGCCAGCGCGTAGCAGCCGGCCATCGAGTAGAAGGTGACTCCCGCGCCGGCGGTCGCCAGCAGCACGCCGCCGATCAGCGGCGCCCCGAACTGCATCATGTTCATCGCCGCCGTGTTCAGCGCCACGCCGTTCATGATCCGATCGGGCGGCACGATCTCCGAGACCATCGCTTGCCGCGCCGGCACCATCAGCGCAACCAGGATGCCCTGCGACACGGCAGAGATCAGCAGATGCCAGAACTCCAGGACCCCCATGATCGCCAGCGTGCCGATCACGAACGCATTGAGAAATCCCACAAACTGGAAGACCTGCGTGACGGTCTTCTTGGGAAAACGGTCGGCGATGACGCCGCCATAGGGGCCCAGCAGAAACTGGGCGACTCCGCTGACCAGCGCCACCAGTCCGACCGCCGCGTACGACTCGGTGAGCTCGTAAACCAGATACGTGCGGACGAACATCTGGCCAATCGCGGAGTACATCTGGCCCAGCGTCGAGACGAAAAACCAGCGGAAGGCGGAGTCGCGAAACGACTCAAACGTCCGCACCCGCCGGCCAAACAGCCGCATCGGCGGCGTGCCATCCTGAGCTCCCCCTCTGGGGGAACTGGCGCGGAGCGACTGAGGGGGCCTCTCGCCACCCGTCGCTTGCGCGGAACCCCCTCCGTCACTTCGTGACACCTCCCCCAAGGTGGGAGGATCGAGATACCCATGCTGGCGGGCGCGACGCGCGACGATGGAGTCGGAAGGCGGCTTAACCGCCATAGTGCCATCCGGTGTAGAGCGAGGTCAGCGGGCCTTCATCGATCACCGTAGTGTCGCCATCGAACACTCTGCAGAGAGCGAGGATGTGTTCGCCAACGGGAACAAACTGCTGTACCTCCGCCGCGACCCAGGCCAGCGAGTCTTCCAGCACCGGCGCGCCGCCTTCCAGTTCGCCGTGCGGCAACTGTTGATGAGGCACGCCGCGCATCTTGTCGGGCGCAGCGAAGTCGGCCGAACGACCTTCAATCTTGGATGGATCGCTCGGTTGCAGAAATCGCGCGGCCAGGTCCATCCCCGACTCAGGCAGCAGATTCACTGTGAGCTGCCGCGTCTCGCGCAGGTTGCGCAACGACGCGGCGTCCCGTTCGAATGAGATGCAGATGATCCGCGGCCGAAACGACACCTGCATCACCCAGTCCGCCACCATCGCGTTTGGTTTGCCCTCCGCAGTGACCGTGCCGACCACGTAGATGCCGTAGGGCAGATGCTGCAGCGCCGAGCGAACTTTCGAATCGCGCCGACGCTCGCGCGTCGTCATCGCGCGTGGGTTGGGCTCCTCTTCAATCACCTCCTCCGCCGTCGGTGTGTCGGAACCCAACAGCAGATCGACCGCGGCGTTCAGCTCCAACATGCGGACTCCGGCCGCATCGTCGTCGGGATTCGCGTCGGGGTGGTAGATCCGCGCCAGCCGCCGATAACGGTCGCGAATGGTGTCTCGATCGGCCTTCAACTCGACGCCCAGCAGCGCTGCCGCGTCTGAGGGTGTGCTCGGTATCGGCATCGTCTCTACCCCCGCTCAGTCCTTCATATGTCGCTCGAAGTGGCGCGCCACTCGGCGCTCCTGGTACTCGAGACCCGCCCGATCGCGCGGCATGTGACGCTCGGCTGGGAACATCAACAGGTCGTAGTCGCGATCCCCCTCAACCAGCGCCGTGATCAATCTCGCCGTATGGCGGAAGTGGACGTTTTCGTCAACGCCGCCATGGATCAGCAGCAGCTCACCGCGCAGCTTGTCCGCATGGGTCAGCAGCGAGCCTTCTCGATAACCCTCGGCGTTGTTCTGCGGCGTGCCCATGTAGCGCTCCGTGTAGCCGGTGTCGTAGCCGTCCCAGTCCGAGACCGGCGCACCCGAGACGCCGACCTTGAACAGGTCCGGACGCCGCAGCATCGACATCACGGTCATGTAGCCGCCGTAGGACCAGCCGTAGACGCCGACCCGCTCGATGTCGGCCAGGCCCTCCGCCGCGAGTTGTTCGACCGCCGCCGACTGGTCGTCCACCTCGATCGTGCCCATCTGCCGATGCAAATGCGCCTCGAACTCGAGCCCGCGACCGGCCATGCCGCGATTGTCCAGTTTCAGCACCAGGAATCCCTGCTGGGCGAGATACTGCGCCCGCAGATCGACGGTCAGCCCCCAGGCGTCGAGCACTGTCTGCGCATGCGGCCCGCCGTAGACGGCGACCAGCAGCGGATGCGGACCGTCGCCGTCGGGCTGATAGAGCGCACCGTACAGGGTCGTCCCGTCGGCAGCGGAGAACGTCCGCAGTTCGGGCGGTGCGATCCCCAGCGGCCGCGCCGCGATCTCGGACTGATGCAGCAGCAGTCGACTAGAGCCGTCGGCGGCGACCAGCGACACCGACGGCGGGTCGTTGAGCGAGGAATCGAGCATCGCCAGCCACTTGCCGTCGCGCGAGAGCGACGCGCCATGGACGCCGCCCGGCGACGAGAGCGTCTCAATCTCGCCGCCCGACAGTGATACACGCTCCACTCGGCGTTCCAGCGGCGAACCGCGGGTCGAAGTGAAGTAGACCCGGCCTGTGTCCTGATCTACGCCGATCACGCCTTCGACGATCCACCCGCCCTCAGTCAGCGGGCGCATGACAGAGCCGTCCGACGAGCGCAGCGAGAGGTGTCGGTAGCCGCTCGCTTCCGACGACCAGAGGAATGTCCCATCGTCCAGACCGCGAGCATCGTCGGCGACGTTGACCCACGGTTCATGCAGTTCGTCGATCAGCGTGATTGGCGCGGCGCCGTCGAACGCGATCAGGCGAATCCGTTTCTGTTCCCGATTGATCCATTGCGCCAGCAGACGTTCGCCGCCGCGACCGTCGGGCCACCAGGCGACTCGGACGAGATAGCCGTCCTCCTCGGGTAACGGCATTTCGACCGATTCGCCGCCCGACGCCGGCACGACCCAGAGCGAAACCTCGGCGTTTGCGTCGCCCGAGAAGGGATAGCGATGCGTTTCGACGTCCACGTCGGCGCCGCCCATGTGCACGATCGGATACGGAGCGATGTGCCGCTCGTCGACGCGCAGGTAGGCAATCTGGCCGTCCTTTGACCACCAGTGGCCGCCAAGCTGGCCGAACTCCTCCTGCGCGATGTAGTCGGCCAGGCCGTGCGAGAGTCCGTCTTCCGCGCCCGTGGTCAACTGACGCGCCTGCGATGACCCGTCAACCGGGATCACGAACAGCTCGCCGCCGCGGACGAACGAGAGTTGCGTCCCATCTGGGCTCAGCGTCGGCGTCAATGCGCCCTGGCTGCCGTCGATTTCGCGCAGCGGTTCGCCGTCGACCGAGACACGCACGACAGCTCCCGCGATCATCAGCACAGGAACCTTGGAGTCCGACGCCCAGGAGTAAGCGGCAACGCCCAGCTCGCGCGTCCGCGTGCGTTCGCGCAGTAACTCTTCCTCGCGCGACATCGGCGCATCCGCTCCCGGTCCGGCAATCACCGACCGCTCGCCCGTTTCGACATCGATCCGCCAGAGCGAGCGCACGAGTCCGCCATCGGCGGCGTGCAGCCATGTGACGCCCTGGCTGTCGGGCGTGAAACCAATCATCCCCGGCGCGTCCATACCTGGACGCGGGTACGTCGCGACATCCGCGATCGTCAGCCGCTCAGCCATGCGAAGCACCCAGCGCCTCGCGACGAATCGCCTCGATCTCTCTTGCCGCCTTGGGCAGCGCCCCGCTCATCACGTCGCACCCGTCGGAGGTGATCCGTACGTCGTCCTCGATCCGGATCCCGCCGAAGTCGAGCAGATCATCAACGACATCCCAGTTGACCATCGCGCGGTAACGCTCGCGCCGCTGCGGATCAGTAAGCAGCGCCGGGACGAAGTAAATGCCAGGTTCAATCGTCACCACGTACCCCGGCGCAAGCGGCAGGTCGGCGCGCAGATAGGCCAGCCCGAAGCGATCCTCGGGCACGCGGCCCTCCAGGTATCCGCCGCAGTCATGGGTCGAGAGCCCCAGCATGTGTCCCAGACCGTGCGGAAAGAACAGCGCATGCGCATCGGCGGCCACAAGATCCCCGGGCGCTCCGCGCAGAAGGCCAGCGTCGGCAAGCCCCTCGGCAATCGTCTCCGAAGCACGTAGATGGAGCAATTTGTACTCCACCCCCGGCCCGGCAGACGCAATCGCTTCTTCCTGCGCAGCCAGGACAACGTTGTACAGGTCTCGCTGAATGCCCGTAAACGCGGCCGAGACCGGGAAGGTCCGCGTGACGTCGGAGGCGTACCCCTCGATCTCGGCGCCTGCGTCGATCAGCACCAGTTCGCCCTCGGACATGATCCGCTCGCCGGGCGTCCCGTGCAGGATCGCCGAGTTCGGCCCGGAACCGACAATCGATCCGTATGCCGTCCGAGCCCCACCCTGGCGGAAGAACTCCGCCTCCATCTCTATCTGCAGGTCCCGCTCGCTTAATCCCGACCTGGCCACCTGCTGCGCAGCCAGATGCCCCGCGACCGCCGCGTCAACTGCGCGCGTCATCCGGTCGAGCTCAACCGAATCCTTCGCCCGCCGCAGTTCAGCGAGCGCCTTGCCCAGGCGCTCGGTTGCGTCTTCGTCCACGACCGCTTCCAGCGTCGACCAGGCGTCGACGCCGTACTCGATGGCGCGCGACTCGATGTCTCGCGAGCCAAGCAATGCCAGATCCCGCCCACGACGCGCCTCCAGCCATCCGGCCAGTGCCGAGCGGTCGATCGAGTGGCCGACACCGGTCGTCGCGGCCAACTGCTCGGCCGAAGGCGGCGCAGACATCCAGACCAGATCCTCAATCGACAGCGACGGAGCAAACAAGGTCCATCCCGTATCGCGTTCCCAGGCCAGAGCCGCGCCCGGCTCGGCGACGCCGCTCAGGTATTGGAACTCGGGATGGGCATGGAACTCGTGGAACTGATCGGTCCCGTCGATCGGGATCGGCAAGCTGGCGGGAATCAAGACCGGCCCCTCGAAGTCGGCCGCCGACCACGCCGCTTCAACTCGCCGCCGTCGTTCTCTTAGCGCATCGGCGTCGCTCATGGGGCGCTTCCCAGTTCGATCAGGACACTATCCTCGTCGACCGACGCGCCCGCTGAGGTGTGTACCGCTGTAATCACACCAGCATTCGGAGCGGTCAGCAGATGCTCCATCTTCATCGCCTCCATTACCGCCAGTGTTTGGCCCGCCTCGACATCGTCGCCGACCGCGACCAGCACCTCGATCATCGTCCCAGGCATCGGCGCCCGTACCACATTGGCCCCGCCTAACCTCGACCTTCCGCCGCTCGTCTTGCGTCGTCGCTCGCGCAGGAACACCCAGCGACGCGCTCCGTCGCTGACAACGACTCCGTTGGGCAACACCTCGGCCGACCACTCACGACCCGGCGATGCAGTGACTGGATTGGAGTCGTCAATCATCACCATCCAAGCCTCGCCGCCGCGGCGAACGCGAACCTCGTGCGCGCGGCCGTGCAAGGCATAGGTCCTGACCAGCTCACCCGATGACCGCCAGGCGCCGGTCTCCGCCTCTGCGATCGCCGCAAAGGCGAGCGCGTTTGCGGGAGCCTCCCGTGCAGGGAGCTCTACTCGATCGAGCCAACCGATGTCGACTGCTCCACCGCGGAAATCGTCCGACTCCAGCACTGCCGCAAGCTGACCAAGATTGGTGGTCACGCCGTCGACGGCCCATGCGTCGAGCGATTCAATCGCCTGGGCCAGCGCTTCTTCGCGGCTTGGCGCATGGACGATCGTCTTGGCCAGCATCGGATCGTAGTAGGCCGTGACCAGATCGCCGCTCTCTGCTCCCATGTCATGCCGAGACCACAGGTCCTGCGGCTCAAACCAGTGCAGCCGACCGGTGGATGGGACATAGCCTCGCGCCGGATCCTCCGCGTAGATGCGCGCTTCAATCGCGTGTCCGTCGAACGTCACCTCATCTTGCTCAAGTGGCAGAGGCTCACCGCATGCCATGCGGAGCTGCAACTCCACCAGGTCGAGTCCAGTGATCGCCTCCGTCACCGGGTGTTCAACCTGGATGCGCGCATTGACTTCAAGGAAGACGTACGAGCCGTCCGCCATCAGCAGGAACTCGACCGTGCCCGCCCCGACATAACCGGCTGCCTCGCAGACCCGCAGCGCCGCGGCTCCGAGTTCGGCCCGCAGCGACTCGTCGACCGCCGGCGACGGCGACTCCTCAATCACTTTCTGTCTCCGGCGCTGCACCGAGCAGTCCCGTTCGCCCAGGTGAATGCCGTTGCCGTGTGCGTCGAACATCACCTGCACCTCGACGTGCCGCCCCTCGGACAGCGCTCGCTCGACCAGCAGCCGGCCGTCGCCGAAGGCCGACTGCGCCTCTCGCCGCGCGCCGGCAACCGCCGCCTCCAGGCCGTCGGGCGCATCCTCCATGCTGCGCAACAGCCGCATCCCGCGTCCACCGCCCCCGGCCGCCGCCTTGATCATCACCGGCAGCCCCAGCTCGGCGATCGCCGAGGCCAGCGCTTCGTCTCCTTCATCGTGTTCCACGCCATCGGCCACCGGGACTCCCGACTCCTTCGCCAGCCGACGCGCCGAAACTTTGTCGCCAAGCGACTCGATCACCTCGGGCGGCGGACCAATCCAGGTCAACCCCGCCTCTTGTACTGCGCGAGCGAAGTCAGCCCGCTCGGAGAGGAATCCGTAGCCGGGATGCACAGCGTCCGCCCCGTTCGAGAGCGTGGCGTCGATGATCGCCGTGATGTTGAGGTAGCTTTCAGCGGCCGGAGCAGGACCAATCCACAACGCCTGATCGGCCGCCGCGACATGCGGCGCTGCACGGTCGACATCGGAGTACACCGCCACAGTCCGCACGCCCAGTTCGCGGCAAGTTCGGATAATGCGCGAGGCGATCTCCCCGCGATTGGCAATCAGGACACTCTGAGGCAGCCGCGCGTCGCCGCTCATGCCCTGAGTCTATCCCCGACCCATCCAGCGACCGATACTCTGAAGCCATGACGACCCAGATCGACGAACTTAGAGTCTTCGCTGAGCAGAACTTCGGCCGACACATCGCCGCCAATAGCTACCCCGGTCGCGGGATCGTCGTCGGCCGGCTTGACACGTCCGGCGAAGCAGACATCTGGGTCCAGATCTACTGGATTATGGGTCGCAGTGAGAACAGCCGCAATCGACGCTTCGTCGTCGGCGGCCAGAACAACCGTGAACTCCGCACGGAAGCGCGCGACCCCGCGCGCGTCACCGATCCGAGCAATATCATCTACGACGCCATGTTGGAATCGCCGGATCTCTACTACGTCTCCAATGGCGATCACACCCACACGATCAAAGACGCGATCGAGCGCTCGGCCAGACTGGAAGACGCGCTCGCCGTCCGCGAGCGCGAGGACGACCACCCCAACTACACCCCGCGTATCGCCGCGATGCTCGATCTGCGTGGGCATGGAGAAGTCGCCATCGCCATGCTCCGCGCGAACGCCGCGGACTCCGAACAGACTGACCGCATCGTCTGGCGTTACCCATTCCCGCCTCGAGGCCTTGGTTACGGCATCACGACTTATCGGCATGACGGCAATCCGCTGCCGCCCTTTGCGGGCGATCCGCTCTGGCTTCCATTGAGCGGTTCATTCCAGGACGTCGCCGACTCATACTGGGAGGCCCTTGACCCGGACAACCGAATCGCCCTCGCAGTCAAGGTGATCGACCAGGCCGGCTCTCGAATCATCCTCCGCCAACCGGACTAGGAACTGTGCGCTTTGGTCAACTGGCGCCACAGCGGGCTGTCATTGCCGCGCTTGCCGCGGCAATCTCATCGTGCCGGTTACTGACGTCCGTGGTGGCAACGGCGAGATGCCCGCAGCCTGCCCGGCACTTGGTGCGGGACAGGCGCGGGGGTGACGGAGTCTTACTCTCATTCTTGATCACATGGCGAAGGGTTCCAATCCGTTTCGGTCATCTTGATCCTGCACTTGGCTACCATTTCCCATGAGCGCCAGAAGGGAACGCCGATGACCAGCCAGGCGGCGACGGACACAATCGTTGTCACGATCGATGGACGACCGGTCGAAGCCCGTGCCGGAGCGACCGTGCTCGATGCGGTGCTAGCCGCGGGCGCTGATCTGCCCCACCTCTGCAAGGACGACGACGGCCCCGCTCTCGGCGCCTGCCGCACCTGCCTCGTCGAGATCGACGGACAGCGCGGACTTCCCGCCGCCTGCCACACGCCGGCTGCCGACGGCATGGTGGTCAGCACCGACTCCCAGGCTGCCCGCTCCGCACGCAGGGGCATCCTCGAGCTCACGCTCGCCATGACCGACAGCGCCGCCCATGCCAAAGGCTCGGCAACGACTGAGCTGCGCTATCACGCCGACTCCCACCAGGCCGACGCCTCGCGCTGGCTGGCCAGAATCAACGCGCACACCGACTCTTCCAACCACTTCTACAACTTCGATGCCACCGACTGCATCCTCTGCGGCCGCTGCGTCTCCGCCTGTTCCGACCGCCAACACATCGGAGCAATCGGCATTGCCGGCGCCGGCAAGGCTGCGCGAATCGCCTCCTTTGGCGACGAACCGCTGGGCGAATCAACCTGCACCTCCTGCGGTTCCTGCGTCGCCGCCTGCCCGACCGAAGCGCTGACGCCCAAACGCGCCGCCTCCGGAGCCAAGACCGTCTCAACCGTCTGCCCCTATTGCGGTGTCGGTTGCGGCATCAGGATCACGACCGAGAACGGCATCCTCACCCACGTCGACGATGACCCGAACAACCTCTCCTCCAGGGGCCTGCTCTGCGTAAAGGGCCGGTTTGGCACTGCCTTCGTCAATCACTCCGACCGCCTGACCACGCCCTTGATTCGCGGCGCCGAAGGGCTGCGGCCCGCTTCGTGGGACGAGGCGTTGGACCTCGTCGCCGAGAAGTTCGCCGAGCATCGCGGCGCGTTTGGCTCCTTCTCATCGGCCAAGGCAACCAACGAGGACAACTACATCCTGCAGAAGTTCGTCCGCGCGATCATGGGAACCAACAACATCGACCACTGCACGCGGCTCTGCCACTCGCCCTCGGTCGAGGCGATGCTCGCCCAACTCGGCTCGGGAGCGACCTCCAACAGCTACAGCGACTACGAGGCCGCCGACTGCCTCTTCGTCGTCGGCGCCGATCCATCCTCCAACCACCCCGTGGCCGCATCGAGGATGCGCGCCGCCGTGGATCGCGGCGCAGTCTTGATCGTGCTCAATCCCAAGCGCATTGAGCTCTGCGACCACACCGATCTCTGGCTCCGCCACTATCCGGGCACCGACGTGGCAGTGCTCAACGGCATGGCCAACGTCATCCTTGACGATGGCCTTGCTGACCAACCGTTCATCGCCCAGCGCACCGAGGGCTACGCCGAGTGGCGAGCTCAACTCGACGAGTACACCCCGCAAGCGGTCGAGAAGATGTCGGGAGTTCCGGCAGAGCTGCTCGTCCGCGCCGCCCGCGCCTACGCCCAACCCAATCCGAGTCCAGACGGCCCCGGTGGCTCCTGCCTGATCTGGGGAATGGGCGTCACCCAACACACCAACGGCACGGCGAATGCGACCGCCCTGCTCAACCTCGCGCTGCTGACCGGCCAGGTTGGACGGGTCGGCAACGGGGTCTCGCCATTGCGCGGACAGAACAACGTGCAGGGCGCCGGTGATGCCGGCTGCATCCCCGACGCCTTGCCCGGCTATCAGCGCTACACCCCGGAGGTGCTCGGCAAGTTCAACCACACCTGGCAATCTGACCTTCCGGCGGTTGAAGGCTTGCGCGCTACCGACATGGTTGAGAGCATCCTCTCCGGCGACGGAGTCCGATGCATGTACATCGTCGGCGAGAACCCTCTCCTCACCGAGCCCAACCTGGCCCACGCTCGCGAGGCGTTCACAAAGCTCGACTTCCTCGTCGTCCAGGACATCTTCCTGCACGAAACCGCCGAACTGGCAGACGTGGTCCTGCCCGCCGCCTCGTTTGCCGAGAAAGAGGGCACCTTTACCAACTCCGAGCGTCGCGTGCAGCGAGTCCGCCAGGTGATTCCTCCGGTCGGTCAATCGCGGGCGGATTGGGAGATCGTCCAGGAGATCGCCCGACGCACCGCGCACCGTCTGGGTATCTCCGCGCACGGATTCGAGCACGGGTCCGCCG
Source organism: Dehalococcoidia bacterium (assembly GCA_965211635.1). GTDB lineage: Bacteria > Chloroflexota > Dehalococcoidia > Bin125 > Bin125 > Bin125. Next base: position 1,549,967 of record OZ242948.1, on the reverse strand, counting down.
CCTCCGTCTTCGACGAACTCGCATCGCTCACCACGATCATGGCTGGGCTCTCCCACCGCCGCCTCGACGATGAGGGTGGCATCCAGTGGCCCTGTCCGACGCCCGACCATCCTGGCACGGCCCGTCTCTATGACGAGTCCTTTCCCCGAGGTCTGGGCAAGTTCATTCCCGTTCGCCAGCTCCCGCCTTCCGAGGAAACGCCTGACGAGCGCTACCCGCTGATTCTCAACACTGGCCGCGTGCTCTATCACTGGCACGGCGGAACGATGACGCGCCGCGTCGACGGCCTGGTCGACTCCTGGCCCGAACTCCGTGTCGCTATACACCCCAACGATGCCGCCCGCCAGGAAATCGTTGATGGTGAGGCCGTCTGGGTCGCTTCGCGTCGCGGCCGGCTCGAAGGCGTCAGCTTCGTCACCGAAGATGTCGCCGAAGGCTCCGTCTTCGTCCCCTTCGTCCGGCTCGCGGATTCAGCCGCCAACTGGCTGACCAACAACGTCTACGACGAAGTCGCGCGCATTCCCGAGTACAAGGTCTGCGCCGTCGCCGTCGAGCGAGCCGCCGAACCATCCGAGTGGCGCCGCTCCGGCGCCAGCGCCAAGCGAGGCAAGCGTCGCCAGTACTGGTAAGAGCCTCCTCCGCTGCCCCTAGCGGCAAGTTGCTTCGTAGCCACCGTAGGCGGCCTCCCGCTGCCCCCTGGGGGGAAGCTGTCGCGTAGCGACTAAAGGGGGGACGCGGACGTTCGCGCAGAGAACCGCGCCTATGTCTCCGGCTCGGCCACGGCCGTCAGCAATGCCACGATCACGATCCGATCGGCATAACTGTGCGTCTGCTCGTCGAAGTCACCCGAGCAGGTGATCAACGTCACCACCGACTCCCGCGTCTGGCTCAGGTACTTGATTGCCTCCTCCGAGTCCGGCTTAATCGTCACCGTCTCAACCACGTCGTACACGTAGTAGCGATTGGACGCCGCATTGCGCATGATGAGCTGGTCACCAACGCGAGTCTCGTCGAGCTTCCAGCCGACGCCTACGTCGATGTTGCCGTCAACGTCCTCGTAGTCGCGATGACCGCCCAGCAGCGCGTTGCCCAACTCTCCGGGAATCGCCGAGCGATTGAACCAGCCGAACACGAACGGATTGTCCGGCGAACCCATCGCGCCGTTGTGCGTCAGTCCAACCTGCACGACCGCCGCGCGTATGCCGGCCGATGGCAAAATGATCTCCCAGGTCGTGTCGAACCGCGGTCCGCTCGATGGCACGACCCCGTTGTCCAGCGGCAGGATGCTGCCCTCGGATCCATCTGAGCCGTAGATCAGCTCGCCGTCGTCAATCTCTTGCCGCAGCACATCCGAGAGCCTGTTCACCACGACCTGAGATGTCGGAATCTCGCTCAAGGTCGAGTCGGACAGCCGCTCAATCCCTGTGTTCGAGTTCGAAAGGCCGTTGTAGGAAACGTATCGCTGATCGTCAGGTCGCGCCGACGAACTGACACCCGTCTCCAATGCACGCGTGACTGCTTCGTCCTCCGAGCCGCCGTCCAGCGACAACGTCAGGGCGGGCACAACCACAAGCAACCCCAGCAGCGCCCCCGCCAGCGACACATACAATCTCGGTTGCGTGTATCGCAAATCGCTCAGGAACCAGAGCAAGTCGTAGCACCAGGCAAGCAAAGCGCGGAGCGGTTGGCGCATCGGCTCGCCTCAGGCATCCTACGCGTCCGGCGACGCGACGGCTGCCAGCTCCCCCACCACCACCAGCCTGTGCGAGTACCTGTGCGTCTCGGTGTTGAACGACCCCGTGCAGGTGATCAACGTGATGACGGAAACGTCGGTGTTGTGCAGATATCGAGACGAATCGGGGTCGGTCGGGTCGAGTGTGACCGCTTCCGTCACTGTGTACACGTAGTACACGTTCAACTCGTCATCCCAGATCAGCATGAAGTCGCCTGCTCGGGTGTTGTTTAGTTCCCAGCAAACTCCCGTGCCGATATTGCCCGAGATGTCCTCGTAGTCGCGGTGTCCAGCGAGCAGGGTGTTGCCGACCTCTCCGGGAGCGGCCGTGGAGTCGAGCCAACCCACGACGTACGGGTTATCCGGCGACCCCATCGCGCCATTCGGCGTCTTGCCCAGCGCGACCACCGCGCTGCGCAAGCCGGCCGAAGGAATGATGAGCTCCCAGCTTGTCTCGTGGTCAGGTCCGCTCGACCGTACAACTCCGTTGCCGAGCGGCAGGATCGCCCCCTCAGACCCGTCGCTGCCGTGCTTCAGCGACTGCCAATCAACCCTGTCGTCCACCAGACTGTCCAGGGAAACGACTTCGTACCCTGCCACGAACAGCGGGCCCGTCTGTACCTGCTCCTGCTGCTCCAGGTCCTCTTGCTGGACATCGGGCTGTATCGGCTGGGTTTGCTCGGACTCACCCTGAGCGGCGTCGTCCTGCTCAGCCTCATCAGCGGCGTCAGCCTCGTCCTCCTGTTGCGACGGCTGCCCACCGCGCACGATCACGGTGACTTCGGGCTGGCCTCGATTCGGCTGTTGCTGCGCCTGCTGACTCCCGCTATCGGACTCGTCCGACTGCGCCTGTTGGGCCAACGTCTCCTGCTGCGACTGGCCCGCATCGCCGCTGCCGACGACCAGGAACAGCACCAGGAGGGTCACCAAGAAGGCAACCGGAGCGATACCTGCGGCAGCCACCACTGCCGGCCGCTCCAGCCACAACTCCCTCACTCGCTCAAGCATCGCCGTGCTTCCCCTGCGTCAACCCCGACGCCAGTATCGTCAATGTACGCAGCCTTCGCCGACGCCGACAAATGGAATGCGCAATCTCAGTTAGACCAGCGTAAATCGAGTCCAGCCACTCCGTGGCGCTTTCGACACAGTTCAGCGCAACCGCACTCCGCCCTTAGTTCGGGAGTGGCGCGTCGGCCAGTGCCGTCTTACGCTGAGCATCACCATCATCCGTGGGGCTGTAGCTCAGTTGGGAGAGCGTTTGACTGGCAGTCAAAAGGCCGGGGGTTCGAGTCCCCCCAGCTCCACCAACACGTACCGATTTGCGAACTCCGCTCTCCAACCCCACCTCTGAGCGGTCTGAGCGGCCGATCGAGCTGTCCTCGGGCATGGGGATCGTGTAGCGGATCATCGCCCGGCCCGGCCTCACCTCGATGCCCTGGATGAACGTGCGCAGGAAGGCGCGGGTCTCGGTCAGCTCGCTGGTCGCGAGGAACTCGCTCATCTCGGCGGCGAAGGCGGCAACCAGCTCGGCCGAGTCCAGCAGCTCTCGCCGTTCGGCCAGCATCCGCCTCGATTCATCCGCCGCGATTTCAAGCTGCTGCTTGCGCTGCTTGTGCTCGCGGATGCGATCGGCGGCGTCGGCCATCTCCAGGTCGGTGGTCTCGACCAGGCGCCAGATGCGGTCGAGGGCCCGGCTGACTTCCGCCAGCTCATGCTGGACCGTCTCCAGCTTGCGCCGCTGCTCACCCGCCAGACCGTCCATCTCCTCGTCGACCATCTTGACTAGCTCGCGGATGTTGTGCTCGGTCAGGATATGGCCGCGCAGTTGCTCGATGATCGTGCGCTCGAAGTCGCGCGCGTTGAGCCTGGGCGTCGGGCAGGTCTCCGAGCCCTTCTTGATCTTCGACTGGCAGACGTAGTAGCTGTACCGCCCGCCCTTGGCCTCGGCCGCCGACATGCTCACGCCGCAGGGTTCGCAGCCGACGAGTCCCGAGAGCAGGTAGGGGCTGGAGACGCGCCGCGGGTTAGCTTTCTTGGGCGCCCGCGACTTGAGCAGGCGCTGTACGTACTGGAACTCGTCGCGCGTGATGATCGCCGGGAACGCGTCCTCGACTCGCACCGGCTCAGCACCGTCTTTGGCGTTGTGGCCCCAGACGAGCGTGCCGGTGTAGGCCTCGTTGGTCAGGAGCCGATGCACGGTTGTCTTGAGCCAGGGCTTGCCCGTCGTCGTGGGGATGCCGTCGTCATTGAGCGTGCGGGTGATGTCGAGCACGCTCTGGCCGGCGGATGCCATCTCGAAGATGCGCCGCACGACCTCGTCGACAGGTGGGTTGAGCACGAGCGTGGGGCGCTCCTTGCCGCCGTCGGCGACCTTGACCCGCTTGTAGCCATAGGGCGGCCGACTGGCCACCCAGAACCCGCGCGCGGCGGCCTCGCGCATCCCGCGAGTGACCTCCTGGGCGAGATTCTCCGAGTAGAACTCGTCGACCGACTCGATGATCGCCTCCATCAGCTTGCCGGTCGGGGTGTCGTCGGCGTGCTCAGTGATTGAGGTGACCCGGATGCCGCGTCGGCGCAGCATCGACTTGAAGGCGACGGCGTGTTCGCGCTTGCGCGTGAAGCGGGAGAACTTCCAGACCAGGATCTCCTGGAAGGGCGACTCTGCCTCGGAGGCTTCGTCCAGCATCATGCGGAACTGGGGACGGTCGGCGACGCGGCCCGATTCGGCTTCGTCTATGTACTCGCGAGCGACCACGTAGCCATTGCGCTCGGCGTAGTCGCGCAGGGCCCTGAGCTGTGCCGCGACGGAGAGGTCGACGTCCTGGCGGTCCGAGGAGACGCGGGCGTAGAGGGCGGCTGGGATGGGCCCTGCTTCAGGTCTCATGGGTCTCTCCTCTCGGCCAACTTGCGAGTTCGCACAGCCCGCTTGTGTCGCGATCTATGTTCGAAACATCTTAGTCTTGAATGGGCACCCCATGTTGGTGCCGTATGTACAGATTTTGTCTGCCGCGGTTGACACCATTGCGAGAATCCGCGGCGCAGCGGCCCTGAATCGACTCGATAGACCTTGTTGTTCTGCGTTGTACAGTTTCGGCTTGACATCGCTCTCGAACAAGCCTAAGTTAGCTGCTGGAACAACACAGAACAACGGAGGGCCTGATGATCGTGAACCAACGCGCCTACACCGCATCCAAGACGCGCTCGAATCGTCCCGGCTGGAGCGTGACCTTCACACATCCACTCCGACGGGATGCCCGCGGTAAGTTCGGGCTGAAGGTGAGAAGAGGGCTTGGAACAACGGACCCGGCGGAAGCTGACCGCCTCGTTGGACAGATCAATCAGTTGCTGGCCGATCGGTCCTGGTGGGACCTCGGCCGTCGCGACGAGGCTCAGCACCAGTTCGATCGCGTTGTAGTAAGTGCGTTTTTCGATGACATGGAGCTTGGCAAGGTCAATTCCATCGACCTCCGCGAAGACGCAATTCCGTTACCCACTCACGAGGAAGACTATGCCCACGTGATGCTCGTAGGTCCTACCGGGGCGGGAAAGACCACCTTGCTGCGGCACTTGATTGGCGCCGACCACAAGTCGGACCGGTTTCCGTCCACATCGACCGCAAAGACCACGACCGCCGACATTGAAATCATCCTAGGTCCCGGCCCGTACGAGGTCGTCATCACCTTCATGACACGGCACGAGGCTCGCGCCGCCGTCGAAGAGTGCCTCGAAGAGGCTTGCAAGGCTGCGATCCAGGGACGCCACGAGCCCGACATCGCCGAGGCTCTGCTCGAACACCCGGAACAGCGGTTCAGACTCTCTTACCCCTTGGGCAGGTGGCAGCAGCAACCGCCTGAGCCGGACATCGATGATCTGTTCGCTGAAGAGGACTCCTCCACGATTCTTCCGACAAGTGAGACCGTCGCCAGAGACGAATTGGAGGCCAACAATCGGCGGCTTCAGCGATTCGTCAACGAGATTTCTCAGATCGCGCAAGCGGTTGAAGACGAGATCGCCCCAGACCAGCGGCGGTATGCCGACATGGAAAGCCCGGTCAGGCGTCAGGAGTGGTTCGAGGCCTTCAGTGACGCGCTACGCCAGAACGAGGAATTCCTGGAGATCTCCAGTGAGATCATGCTGGACATCCAGCAGCGATTCGAACTCATCTCCCACGGTGAATTCGCGCCCTCGTCGAATCAGTGGCCGCTGACGTGGAGGCTCACAAACGACGATCGAGACATGTTCCTGAAGCACGTCCGGTGGTTCAGCAGCAACCATCATGAGCAGTTCGGCCGCCTGCTCACGCCACTCGTAGACGGCATCCGGGTCAAAGGGCCCTTTGGGCCGGGCATCGCCGAGCTCCAAGAACAGGAATGGAAACTCGTGCTGATCGATGGTGAGGGACTGGGACATTCTGCGAAGGAAGTCACCAGCGTGTCGACGAGGATCACTGAGCGCTTCGCCGACGTTGACATGATCCTGCTCGTCGACAACGCGGAGTCACCGATGCAGGCGTCCCCGATCGAGCTGCTAAGGGCGGCCGGCAGAGGTGGGCACGGCAGCAAGATCGGTGTTGCCTTCTCTCACGTCGACCAGGTCAAGGGCGACAATCTTAGGAACATGGAACAGCGACGCGACCACATCCGTGGGTCAACGCGGAACGCCCTCAGCAGTCTCAGGGAGACAGAAGGACCACTCGTCACCGAGATACTCGAGCGGCGGCTCGAGAATGCCGCGTTCTACTTCGGAGCGCTAGATCGTTCTACGGCAAAGCTGCCGTCGCCGATCATTTCTGAGATGCATTGCCTCCTGGAACAGATGCAGCAGTCGGGGGTGCGCTCCATTTCGATCGATGCCACGCCGATCTGTAGGACCGTTGGGCTAGAACTAGCGCTCCGAGACGCTGTAGACGGGTTCACGCGACCATGGGAGGGACGGCTGGGACTCCGCGAGGAGGACGGCACGCAGAAAGAGCACTGGACTCGGATCAAGGCGCTCTGCCGGCGCATCGCCCACTTCGGAACCAACGAGTACGACGACCTCAAGCCCGCCGCCGATCTCGTGAGCCAACTGCAAGGGGCGGTCTCGCTGTGGCTCGATAGTCAAAATGCCTGGACTCGAACACCAACAGACTCCGAACGGGAGCAGGTGACCGAGCGTATTCGCAGTGGGGTCTACCGACGAATGCACATCTTCGCCGACAAGCGACTAGTCGACGGCCACAAGCGCGAGTGGGAGCAGGCCTATCGGTACCGTGGTCGGGGTTCGAGCCGCGACAGGGCACGGGCGATGAACAGGATTTATAGTGACGCTGCGCCCAACATTGCGTACGTGAGAGATGGAGACGCCGAAGAGTTCCTCCAGGAAGTGCTGGCCATTGTGACTGAGGCCGTCACAGATGCCGGCGGTTTCGTGAGTTAGGCCATTGGCCGTGAACAGCGGAGGAACAGCGGACACTTCTGATGCCCGCATTCGCCCTGCGCCGATCGGCGAGAGCAGCCACGTCAGCTGTCCGGCCGGTGGCTGCAACATTTGCCCCGTGATCGGCAAGGGAGCCCTGACAGGGGTTGGGGGAGTGCAATCGAGCGGCATCGGGGATGGCGCTCGATGCTCCAGCGGCATGCAGCACAGGCTTTCGTGATGGCAACGGGCGGCGGGCGGGGTGGGGCGGGGCCGGCCCTACCGGAACTGCTGGGCACGGGTGGTTGGGGCAGTGGACTGCTGTCCAAGAAGCTGTCCGTACTGCTCCAGGCGGTGGCGGTCGGGGACCCGGGCGCCCCAGGCGCGCCAGCTGCGGCCCAGCACGCCGTGCTCCTTGACGGCGTCGAGGTTGCTGCTCAGGAAGGGGGCGGGGCTGACCTGCTGAGCAGTGTCGAGGAAGGTGGATTCGGCCCGCTCGGTCTCGAACACGAAGAGCACAAGCGGCAGTTGCCCTCCGTGGTCGGGCCGGACGTAGTCGCTCCCGAAGTAGCGTCGGTAGGCGCGCAGCCGCTCAGGGACGCGGCGGGGCGTGGTGGCGCGGCGTCGAACTCGACCAGACACCAGTGCCAGTCGTCATGGGCGCGGAGCTGGAATGAGGCGTCGGGGTAGAGCGGGTACCGGGTCCACTGGTGCTCGTAGCTGATCTGCGAGCGCTGGGTGGGCAAGAGGTCGAGCAGCTCGTGGTCGGGGGAGTGGGCGGCTTCGCCGCTGAGCCGGGCGCAGAACTCGGTGACGCCGGCTTGGTGCCGGTGCTGGTTGGCGGCGGTCTGCACGAGGGAGCCGACGTAGCCCTCTTCGTCGCGCACGGGCGTCCAGCGGTCGAGGGTGGGGCCGACGGCGGCGCGGTCGCGGCGGGCGAGATAGGTCAGCCCGGCGTCTGTGAGTAGATAGCCCAACTCCTCGCGCTGGATCAGCCCGTGCTGGCGCAGGGCGTGCAGGACCTGGTTGGCGCGGCGCTCGCCGACCCCGTCCATCAGTCCGGCCAACTGCGCGGGCGAACAGAAGGGCCAGCCGGCGAGCAGGTCCAGCGCGCGTTTCTCGGCGCGGCTGAGACTGAGCGACAGGGCCGACGGGGCGTGGGCGAGCTGCTCGGCCGGGTCGGGCAGGTCGCTGCGGGACCCGCCTGACGGCCCTCGCATCGGCGCGCGGCTGAGACTGGGATAGCCTTCGGCGAGCCGGTGCACGTGGGCGACGATGGTGGACAACGGGACGTCCGGTTCCAGCGTCGGCGTCGAGGCGAACCCGTAGCCGCCCTGCTGCCAGACGCGGGGCTCGCCTCGGCCCTCTCCGCGACCGGCGATCACCTCGCCCGTGACCGCGACCAGCGTCTCTGAGTGCGCGGATGGGTCGGCGATGGTGCGCAGAACGCGGCGCGTGTCCTGCTCCGAATCAGTCAGGATCAGCGTGAGTAGCGGCCGCTCAAACGGGTCCATCCGCTCGATCGTGCGGATCCGGTAGCGCAGGCTGGCGCTGGTCAGCATCGGGCCCTGGCGCACGAGACCGATCGTGCCTCCGCTGGGCAGGCGCAGCAGGAGGTCGTAGGGTCCCGTCCGACAATGGGTGACGACGACCGGCGCGTCGCTCGCGTCCAGCGCCGCAATGATGGAGGCGACGCGGTACAGCACGGCTAAGGCGTCCAGACGCTCGGCCAGGACCCGGAACCACTGCCGCGAGACCGGATAGAGCCGCATCAGTCGCTCGATCCCCGCTCGCCCGCCCGAGGCCAGGGCGACGATCCCCTCCCGCGTAGGGAAGAAGCGCCGCTGCGGTCGCACGCCCAGCAGCTCCAGGCGGTGCGGCCGCGAGTCGGCGAGTCCCTTCCGCGCCAGCCGCGCGAGCCGTTCCCGCAGCGTGTTGGCCGGCAGCCTGACGAGCGCCGCCATCTCGTCGACCTTGGCCAGCGGCGTGTGGCAGAGCAGTTCGACGGTCTGCTTGTCCGCAGAAGTCAGCCGCGGGCGTAGTCGGTTCGCCCCGGCCGCCCCGCTCAGTGGGCGCAACCGCTCGGCCGCCCGACGCAACTCCCAGCTCGACGCGCTGACATCGGCGGTCACGGCTGTCACCAGCTTCGGGCTGACGTGCTCCGTCCACAGGAACCGCCACAAGGTGGAGCGCGACACGCCGTACCGGTCGGCGGTGCGCTGCACGCCGCGCCGCCACGCGCGGGTGCGCAGGTACTCTCGGACTGCTTCAATCTGCTCGGCCGATGTCGAGTGCTGCACGGCGTATCGAACCTCTCTCGCGGGCGCACGTCAGCTCAAGTGTGCCTGCCGTTCAGCAGGTCGACCATGGCGCGGGCGTCGGGTTCGGGGCGCTCAGAGCGGTATCCTGACACCGAGGACACACTCACCGACGAGGACGCCGTCATGACAATGACTAGGACCGCCGACGAGGTCGCCCGCATCGGCGACGAAATCTACGAGCGCGACATCCGCGCCCAGGTCGAGGCTGAGCACCAGGGCGAGATCGTCGCCATCGACATTGACAGCGGCTGCTGGGGGTTGGGCAAGAACATCCTTGAGGCACGAGAGCGGCTGGATGTCGCTTTGCCTGAGGTAAACGATGTCTTTCTTGTGCGCGTGGGCGAAAAAGTGATCCACCGCTTCGGCGGCCGGTCGCCTCGAGGTCAGCAGTGATGGAGGGTGCGGTCGGCTCCGACCTGGAAGCTGGCTTCACTCTGACCTTGCGCGGCCCCAGCGGGCTCATCCGTGAAGTTGATGCGATCGTCGACACGGGCTTCAGCGGATATCTCACCGTCCCGCCTGCACTGGCGTCAGCCCTTGCCCTCCCGCAACAGGGCATTGGAGAATCGTTGCTTGCCGACGGCAGCATCACTCACTTCCCCTATTTCGCCGGTGAGGTGATGTGGGATGATCGCTTTCTGCCGATCGAGATTGACGCCGCCGAGACGACCCCATTGGTCGGGATGCGGCTGCTCCATGGCTATCGACTCTGTGCCGATGTACACGACGGTGGTCGCCTGACGATCGAGCGTCTGCCTTGATTCCTCCATCCCGCGTCTTCCCCTATCGGACCTCGACATAGACCGCCTCAATGCCGATGACGCATGAGTGTGCCATCATCGTCGCCTCAGGGGAGGTCCTGGGCGTCCTGCACCCGCAATGTTGGAGCGTCGTCTCCGAGCTGCGGGCACAGTTCCCGGCGGGCCTGAGCATGGTCACCCTGAGATCTGGGCGGTAGGGCGTGTCCGGATCCAGGCTGGGCTTCGCTCCACTCGTTCCTCCGATAGTGTCGGCGTACGCCGGCCACAACTTCGAGAGCCTGTGATGTCAACTCCAAGGTTGCCTCGCGGAACGGACGTCCTCGCCGAGGCGCTGGGTAGCAACTGACACCCGAAACACACTCCCATACCGGCAGTTAAACGCAGCCAGCGCGGGCTCGGGACCTGGCCCGTCGCGACTGATTGTCGCGATACAGAACAGCGTCCCGGCTCACTTCCCTCAAGCCTGACAGCTCGATCCTGCGCTCGGACGCGGTCAGCCCGGCTCTGGCGTTCTTATCTTGGATCCCTGCCCGACTATCGGCGGCGTCACCGTGACCGAGTGCGAAGTGGGCTACGGATAGAACGCTGCCGGCAGTGTTCTATCTCGGTGTGAGAGACCTGGACGCGAGAGCCAGACGGCTGTCGTGGCTTCGAACTGTACGGCTTACAGGGTGCAGACGGCCACTCTATCAATGCAGGTTACGCTCGAAAGGGGTAGCCGGCCAAGCTGAGAAGGATTCGCAATGCGGCAGCTAGAGGACTGGTCCGACGAAAGGCAGAGAGGGCCATGCATCTACTGTGGAGAGGACGTTCCAGCGAGCGAGACGACTAAGGACCACGTACCAACAAAGGCATTGTTGAAACGCCCTTATCCACAGAATCTACCTGTCGTGCCGGTTCACCTGGAATGCAACAGGCGATTCGCAATGGACGAGGAGTACCTTGCCTGCTTTCTCGCATCTGTGATCTCCGGCTCAACTGATGTGGATACATCTTTGTTTCCCAACCAGTCTCGAGCGCTGCAGCGAAACAGTCTCCTGCTTGAGCGAATCGACCGTTGCCGGACAGTTCAGTTTTCGCTGGATGGCGGGCAGGTGATTCTGTGGAAGCCGGAGCGTGAACGCGTGGAGCAGGTGATTGTGAAGAATGCCCGTGGCCACGCGCTCTTCGACGTTGGTCAAGCATTGCCCTGGTCACCCCGGCATGTTTCGATCACTCCGCTTTCGAGCCTGTCAGAGGAACAAAGACAGAGCTTCGAGGCACCTCAAGAGCCGATGCTGTGGCCGGAGGTAGGAAGCCGATTGTTTCAGCGATTCGTGCTCGGCGAGATTGACCCTGGAGGTTGGATCCCAGTGCAGCAAGGCGTGTACCGCTATGCGATCGAGGGGATCGACCGGATCCGGGTAGTGATCTACGAGTATCTGGCTGCGGAGGTTGCTTGGGACAGTTTCTGATTGGCAGGCTGGTGAAGCACAGAGGGTGGAAGGGAGGCTAGGACGCAATCGGCGGCTCGTTTGCAGTCCATCCTCAACGTTGAGCGGGGATAGCAGGTCGAAGGGTGTGAGACTGGGCGCGATCTCGTCTACGGAGGCCGTCGCGCAGCAACTCGGCTATGCAGCATCATTGGCCTAGAGGACTATCGACTTGTCGTCCGGGCGCGTCCAGTTACACAGATCTCTGCCAGTGGACAGTCGGCGCATAGGGGTTGTCGCGGTCGGCAAATCGTCATCGAGAGATCGAGAGCGGCGTACCCGTACGCACGGAACTCGATCTCCGGGGTAAGCCGTTCCGCGAGATCTAGCAGCCATCTCTTCCGACGAGTCTCACCGTCATAGTCCCGTCCCGTCAATCGGCACAAAAGCCGAACGATGTTCGAATCGATGATCGAGGCGCGGTGCCCACCGTGAAGTGCGGCGGTCGCCGCTGCCACGTACGTTCCCACGCCGGGCAGTTCCATCAACTCCTCAACCGTTGCGGGTATATCTCCGTCGCAGTCGCTGATCGCGCGAGCGAGTCGAATGAACAGCGGCCTTCGCCATCGAAGCCCGAGCGAAGCGATCATCTCGGTCAAGCGCTCTTCTGGTGCGTCTCCGAGGGAGTGCGCGGTCGGGTAGCGTCGCCGGAACGACTCGAAGATGGGTGCCACCTGGTCAGCACGGGTCCTCAGCAGAAGGAATTCAGCGACAAGGGCCTGCCAGAGGGGAAGGCCGTCGTCTCGCCAGGGGTAGCTCTGGGAGTGGGTGGTCCCCCAGTCCAGAAGCGCGCCACGGACATCCGCTACCCATTCATCCGAGGGATCTTGTCGGTCTGCATTGTCATGGGCGCTCACGAGCGACCAACCCTAGTGCGTCCGCCAAGACACCGGCGATGCGGCGTGCGAGCAGGGGAGGCACTGCATTTCCTACCTGGACGTACTGCTTCGTGCGAGGCCCCTCAAAGAAGTAGTTGTCTGGAAATGTCTGAAGCCTTGCCGCCTCGCGAACCGTCAGGCTGCGACATTGGCTGGGATCAGGATGGATGTAGTAATGGCCGTCCTTCGAAATGTGTGAGGTGACCGTGGTCGAAGGCCGGTCGAACAGCTGCACGCGAAACCGATCAGAGAACATGCTTCCACCCAGTGCGAACCGAGCGTTCTTGTGCTTCGGCAGCAGGCTCTGCGGAAAGTCGGCGAGGGTAGGAGAGCGCCCTTGGGTTCGGCCGAACACAGCGGCGAATAGGTAGCGGGTGAGATCCTCTTGCATGTGCCCGCGAGACTCATGATTGAGGACACCTTCGATTTTGGGATCAGCAAACCATGACGGCTCATATTGCGGAATCGCACCCGCTTCCTTCACAAAGCGCGCTCCCCGCCCACTTGGGGGTGCGCGGAGCTTGTCCCGAAACTGCGCAACCTCGTCCCTCATCGGTCTCGGCAAGAATCGGGGATTCTCCCAGAGGCTTATCGCTGACGACCGAACGGCGATCTCCCACTGGTAGTTCGAATCACTCGCCCGACTCAGGCCGGAGCGAAGTCGAGGCAACCCCTGTAGGACATCTGCAACAGTCGCGCGTCTGGTCCGTTGAACCATGGGCGGTATCGCGGCTCGAGCCTGATCGGCGAGATCGCTGCGGATTCCTACGATGATCACGCGGTGTCTAGCCTGTGGAAGTCCTAGATCCTCCGAACGAAGCACGTAATTCTCGGCAGGCGGGTCACAATCACCATCGGTTTGGGGCGGCGACGATCCCAGCGGAAAGAGCACGTACTCGACGTTTCGGTTCCGCGTTCCGTAGTCATCTAGCGCCTTCCCCGGGCTGCGAAGATCTGCCTGGATTTTGCCGAAGATCTGTCTTCCATCGCTGGTGGACGACAGCAACCCTTTGACGTTTTCGAGCACAAACGCACATGGCGCGTGATCACCGAGAATCTTCAGATACTCTCGGTAGAGGAAATGGCGACTGTCAGATTCGAAGTGTGCACCTTGCACCCTTCGCATCCGCGAACGACCAGCCAGCGAGTAAGCCTGACACGGGGGGCCTCCAATGAGGACAGCAACACCGCCGTTGCGCTCCACCCCAAGCGCTCTGTCCACCTGCTCTCGCACCTTAGCGTGTTCTACTGCACCAAGCTCTGCCCGCCACGCCTCCGCTTGGGCGTGTTCCCACTCGCAGGGATACGCCGCTTTCAGGTCCGCGATCGGAAGGTCGCCGCGAACGTATTCGTAGTACTCGCGCGGAGTGCATCCTACATCGAATTTCCGGAAGAACGAGCGAAGCTGCAGCGTCTCGTGGGCCGTCTCGTCCATCTCGATAGAGATGGCGATCCGGAACAGATTCCCGTCAAGAGCGCTGAATCCTTCGCCCAGGCCGCCGGGGCCGGCAAAGAGGTCCACAATGGGAACCTGAGGCGCGGAGTCGCCCAAAGCACCAGGGCTCATTGGATTCTGATTCGCCCGATTGGTGAAGCGGGGCGGTGCCTTCGCCCGCTGTCGCTACTAAGAGAATCCGACCCTTTCGTGCCATTCACGACTAGACCGATCCCGCTTCGGCCTCGTAGCCGAGCGAACGGGCATAGTCGAGGATGCCAACTGCCTCCGCGGCGTCAGACGGTTTGATATCTCTCCCCCGATCAATGGCTCTGCCAATGCGAATCGCAAGTTGTCGCTGTTTTGGTTCGAGCGCCGCCGTTTCTGCTCCCCACTCAGCGAGAAGTCTCCAGGCCATTGGACTGATGGCAACTAGCCGCGTGAGGTTGTCGACGTAATCGCCGGGAAGCTCCGAGACAAGGCGACTTTGCTCATTTCTCGTGGATTCAGCGTCCTGGAGCTCGTTTCGAATCCGGTTCACGGGTCCGCGTGAGGCTGAGGCCAACACGCTATTCCAGCACTGTTCAGACTTGCACCATTCTGTGATGTTCCGAGCAGACGGCGGGTTGGTAATGATGCGGTGGACCTCGTGAGCTAGCTCGGCAATGGTCAGCTGCAGGGTTTCTGTCAGGGACTGTTCTCTCCAGATGCTTCCGAGGTCTAGGCGTTGACTGACTGCATTCGAAAGAAGGGCCAGTGTGTACGTGACGATGTTTGCGCGATAGCCTCCGAAGTTCTGCCGCTGGACGACCCGTTCGGCCGTCCGGAAAAGGATCGCCTTTGCAACAACCCGTTCGAAGTAGGTTCGGTCAACCTCTACAGGATGACGGTCTGAGCGTCGGATCATGTGGTCGGCAAAGTTCTTCTGGGCTCCGCGGCTGACTATGTGCGGGAGTTGATCCCACGTGTTCTCGAATTTGGCAAGGTCGGTCTTCGCGAAGCGTTGCGATGTCGGGTTCTCGGCTGAGAACATCCTGCGCCGGGCCGCCGTTGGCTCCGACGCCTTGGCGTCCTGATATTGACCACGAGCCCGTTCGTAGAACCACTTCGTCTGCCTCTGAGTGCCAGCCGACACCGGCGCCCAGGTGGTTCGGGAGAGTTCCTCGATCCGTACATGGAACGGGTCGTTGGACGAGAAATCCGCCTCGGAGATTCGATTCTGCGAATTGGAGTACCGGGAGACATTGCGAACCAGTTCGTCGTGAACGTCTCCCGCTTCAATCTCGATCAGCTTCGCTGCAACGTGCACATGGTTGAGATCCGCTCGTCCTCTGTCCGTGGCTAGCAACGAGGCTGTGGTCTGGCCGCCATTCACGATCTGCAGCCGCTCCAAACGCTCGATCGCGTGGCCTCCCTCGAAATCGCAGAGTTGCACCGACTCAGCTGTGAGCGTGATGCCGTTGTTGTACGCCAGGAACCTCTCTGGTTCCTTGACGATTGTGTCCCGGATGCCGCGATTCACCTTGCCTCTGGCTTGCAGGAACGACCGGACATTCGCTTCAAGTAGCCGGGCACCGAAATCGGAGTAGATGTTGCGCAGCACTTCTCCGGGGACGAGCAAGAGAAAAGCTCGATATCCCTCGTGCGTACCGCCGGCCTCAAGACATGGGAGGGGCGATCCGTAGCGCTGTCCGAAGTCGATTGTGATCGCCTCAGGTTCCCTACCGGATGTGTTGAGCCGATGCAATCTGACGATGTCCCACAACGAACTGGTGACTGCGAGATCACCGAGGCCATCCTGCGAGAGCGATTCCACAGTGGTTCTTCCATCCGTGATCACGCACAGCCGGACCTGCGTCAGCTCTCTCCCGACGCTGTGGATGTGTGAAGCCATATCGAACACTGGGGAAGACTCCTCCAGATCGAGGAATCGACCACCAAGGCACCAGTCCAGAAACCCTCGCAAGCGCCGGAAGGCCACATCGACCTGTTGCCTCGTGACCGTGGTCGGCGGGGATGTGTTGGTATGGATAGTGAGAAAGATGTCGAGCCGGCCCTCGTCCTCGTCTACTCCATACCCGCTGACCTCCATGCCACGAGCTCTGTGGTAGCACGTAAGCGGATCGTCGAACTCCCCGGCCTCGGACAGCATGTCGAAGGCGACTTGCGTGAAGGAGTCAGCAAGCATTAGCTCGTCTTCCCGTGCCTCAGCGAAGGCGAGGACATCCTCACGCAGGTCTTCGGCGAACCTGTTGAGCGGGTTCTGAGCTGTCACACCAGGTCCTTGAGCAGTTCATCTGGTCGTTGCTGATTGATCACGAATGGAGCGGCGGCTGCGGTCGAAAGGGAGTAGCGCACGTCACTAACCCCTGTGCGGAGATCGCTGGACTTGATTCTCGGAAATCCCTCTTCAACTTGGAATGGAGTGAAGGAGCGTACGGCGTAACCGATCTCCTCATAAGATTCGGCATGTTCGGCCCGGTAGCCAGAAAGTGCTAGACGTGCGTCGAGGGCACCAATGCATCCAAGGGTGGATGCCTCGGAACGCAACCCTCGCACGATTTCTGGCAACGTCTCGCCATGGCTGGGCCGATCGTCAAGAGATAGGGCGATCAACAGGAGAATCATGTCAGTAGGCGCCTCGAGCTGACGCTCACTCGAGATTGACACGTGATCAAGGGTTGACGCTTTGCTGGTCTTTATCTCGGCGCAGAGCCCAGGCAGCTGGAAATCCTGATCTGCCCCCACCGGGCCACGCCAAACCTGAATCGCCTCGGAAAGGCCTGTCACCGGCGCAAAGACTTCCCGCAGGGCCCATAGTTCGCCCCAGAGGCCCTGTTGACGCTCGCGCGACAGCCCTTCGCGGCCAAGTTGCCGTAGAAGCTGCTGCCAAGCCGACAGGCGTGCGAGGAATCGCCTCACGCCTTCCGCCTCGTCAACTGGCTCTTCTGAAGCGCCAACTAGGTCCTGGATAAGCAGGTTGAAGATGTCTCCTTGCTCTGCATCGGTGAGAACAAGAGAGACCTCGGCTTCGCTGGTGTTGGACTCACGAAGTGCGATTCGTACGACGAGGCCATGGGTGTTTTCGGCCTCTGGTTGCTCGTCGAGCGAAGTTGCGGCGACCTTCAGAATCAGCATGCGGTTCATCGATGGCATATCCAGACCGAGAAAGAAGTTTCGACGGTCGGTGGGCCGGATACGCCGCTGGGCCCGACCTGACTCTCCGGGAACGCGGATATCGCCTTCGAGATGCCGCCAAACTTCTTCCAAGCTCACGCGCCGGCCTCCTCATCCAAGTACACAGAGTTCACCACGTAACTGACCGGCGTATCGCTGGCTGCTTCCGGGAAGCTCGCGGCGAAGCCAACCAGGGGATTGTCTTCAAGATCCCGTTCCTGAAGAAGGTAGACAAGAAGAAGCCCGGACCTAGGAGAGCGCACCCGGCGAATGTTGGGGCCGCTGGGTCCTGTCGGCGGAGCTCGATGCTGAGTACCGAAATCGTCGTAGTGCTGCTTTGTGAGATCGAACGCCCGTTCCGATTGTTCCTTCGTCAGGTCGATGCTTTCGTCGGCTGGGTTAAGCAATCGGCGAATGCGGTAGGTATGATCTTCCTCCGACCTGTCAGCGGGGTAAGGGGCCCTGCGAACCGGATGGACCCTCCAGCCGCCAAGCTGGGCGGGTGAGTCGCCACTGAGGTTGGAGATCAGAGCAACAGCCCAACTTGTCAGTCCACCTTGGGTGATCTGTGCTCGGATGTAGCTGGCAAGGTAGTTGCCTCGCACCTTTCGGGACGCATGATGGACCCTGAGATCCTCCAGTAGATCGGCAATGGTTGCGCCTGAAACACCCTTCCAGACTCTGCTCTCGCCCCTTTGCTCATTGCTGGGGCCTAGTGAAGCGAGGAATCTGTCAAGTAGCTCGTGGTTCGCTGGATTGGCGTATCGCTCGAACGAAATTGTCTCGCTGATGTCGGCGGAGTAAGAGACTATCATCGGGGTTCCGCTTCGCATCTTGTTAGGGGCCGTGATGTCAAGGCCAGCCGGATGTGTTCTGACTCTCAGGCCGAAATCACTAGGTGTCATGCCGGTGGCCGACATGAACTCGAACTCCTGTCGGAGCTCTGCAGTCGCCATCGTGATGTGGCTGTAGAAGTCGCGCAGTTCATCTGTGGTATAGAGTCGACACAGGTCGACGTAACCCGGTCGATAGCCGAACCACCGACCCATTTGAAGCAGGGTGTCGTACATCCGCGATGCTCGCAGGTAGTAGCTCACAGAAAGCCCTTCAAGCGTGAGGCCGCGAGAGAGCTTGTCGCCGCCGATCGCTATCGCGCTCAAGCCGTCGGGTTGGTCCCAGTAGTCCAAAGCGTCCTTTGCGGCTCCGTTGATGACCTTCACTTGAATCTTCTGAGACGCCTCGACCAGTTGGGACTGTATGTCATCCCAGGAAACCTCTTGGCAGTCGGCGGCCAGTTCTTGATGTTGGTGCCGGACCTCCTTCGATGTAGGGGAGAAGTCGTCGAGCCACAGCGTGCGCAGTTCGTCAAGTATGCGAACGCTCGAGTCCCCATCGCCGTACCTGATGCGATTCTGGAGATCGCGGAGCTCCGACCTGACTAGGTCTGCAATCTGACCCTGAACATCAACGAACCTCGTCACATGGATCAGCATCGAGTTGTGCTCACCTCGGTCGCCCCTCGCTGCTCGAATAGCGCACGACAAGATGAAGGCCTTCATCGCGCGAGTGAGTGACACAGGTAGCTGGTCTACTATCCAACTGCTCCTGTGCACACTGGGAATGTGGCCCTCATGATCGGCAACAATTCTGACGAGCGGCAGGGGCTTGATGTCTTCGGTGTCCTCATCGGGCACAGCGGGTAGCCCAAAGACCTTCGTCGGGCCAACGTGGTTGCTTGGGACGGGGAGGTTAATGAGGAAGTCACGAGGGAACAGATCGGCTCCGAAGTCCGTCGAACTCTGGTCGTGATTGATGAAGATATTCGCGAAGGGAGTCGCCGTGTAACCGACATACGCACTCTTCCCGAAGGTGTTTAGAAGCTGGCGAATGAGCCCGTTTATCACGGTCGGATCTTCATCGTCGCTTCCGACCGGCCTCGTGTTCACAGATGCGAAGTCTGCCTCGTCGTCGATCAAGATGATGGGGATGTTGGCGATCGGTTGGTCAGGGCCGTCTGTATTCAGCGCCTTCGCCCAGCGAATGAGATTTCGAAGAACGCTCCCATTTTTCTTCACCACCATGATCATCGGATCGCCGCCCATTTGAACGTTGAACTGGCTGGCGACAGAACGGTTGAAATCTCCGTTCTCTGCGGCGTTGGTGGATGAGATTGCCCTGAGCAGTGGTTGTCCAGAGAGAGTTCCTACTCCGACCCGCTTGTTGGCGTTGTCGAGCTGCAAATGCAGCCTTGTATCCCAGCCTAGGAAGCCCTCATCGACGCGCAGCTGAGCTTGGGCGCGGAGGCTGTTAGTCATACCGGTTAGCACGACAATGAACTTGTAGCCAGCATCGGCCGCCTTGCAGATCAGCTCGATGTAGTTGGATGTTTTTCCAGATTGGACCTCCCCCACGACCATCCCGCGCCGATCCCACCGACCAGATCGAGCTGGATCTTCTAGTAGTCCGAGTATCTCGTCGGTGAGGTTGTGGGATTGGTCCAGAGTTGCCTTTGCCCAGCCCTTCCTTTCTTTCAGGAATCGCTGGTATCGCCGCGCGAAGCTCCATTCGATGGAGGCTCGCTGGTCTGGCAGCCATTGCTCGTGATCGGTGGCGTTGTCAACGAGCGTCGAAGCGTCGTCAATGACTACTGTCACGTATGCCTCAAGCCTTCGAACCAGGATCTCGAGGTCGATTCTCTCGCTAGGTGAGTGAGACCCGATCGCATCGACTGCGATCTCCGCTGCCCGCCTCACCCCGTTCTCATCCACCGCGGATTCCCCGTCAAGCAGACTGAGCGCGATGCGCCACGCTCGTTCAATGTCACTCATCGGTGACTTCTCCTAACAGGTCTTCCAAGGTCGATTCGAGCAATTCGAACCGTTGGCCTATTGCCTCGGTAGCACCGATTCGCTCCGTGGCCTCCTCGTGGGTCAGCCCGACGCGAATGAAGGCTGTGTACAGCTCCCGGATCAGCTGGATGATCTCACGATCCGCAGCCGATTCGAATGGAGCACTTTGGGACTCATCGCCCTCCGCTAGGTCAACCCAGATCTGCTGAATGGGGACGTGCTCCTCAATCAGGCGCAAGAGCTGTCGCACACGCTGCCTCTCGACAGTCCCTGCGCTGAGCGCATCCTCAATGAGAGGATGGTCCCGGTTGATCACGTAAGAGACCTTTTTCTCCCTGATGCGCCGAGTCCAGACGAAGGTCGAAGTTCGACCGGTGCTACGAGCGATCGACCTGCCACGATGGCGATAGACATCGACTGCCCTCTGTCGCACGGCTCGAGCTATCCGACGCAATGTGTCGCGATGGCGAAGAGGAGGCCGAGCCTGCGATTTCCGCACATCTAGCTCCCATTCGTCGTCGAGGGAGTTCGGGAGGTCAACCTGAATGCGTGCGAGTTTGTAGTGCTCCTCCTTCACGAATCCCAGTCCGAGCCAGTCTCCCGCCACAAGCAATCGCCGATTGCGATAGACGTAGAACCCCTGATGGGCATTCCATCCTTCGGGACCACCCGCTACCCGGTGAGTCTCAGCAGGAAGACGTGAGTGATGTGGAAGAACGTAGGGAATCACGGTGACTTGAGGATGAAGAGTTTCAGAGGAAAGTCGCTGTGTGGCGGGCTCGTCGGCGAGGAATGGATCCCACGGTTTGATCGGCTGACCATTGATCCAGATGGAGATTGGGTTCGGCGGAGCCATGAACCGGTGAAACACCATGGCAACGTGCTCTTCGATGGCTCGGAGCCTATCGTGAAAGAGCTGACGAGCCCGCTCGTCGTCCGTTGCCGCGTCACCGACAAATAGATCTAACTTGTCCCAACGCACCAGGGTGCCATGGCTCAGTTCGGAGAGTCTCGCGGCACCATCTGCGATTGCCGCCACCGGAAGGCGCAAGAGTTGCCAGTCTTTTGCAGTCGCCAGGTGATCCAGATCCCACCGCCGCGCGTCAGTTGAACTGTCGATGGAGACCTTGCTGGCAACGGTTACCGCCCTGGCTTGAGAGATCGATGCCGTCTTCAGGCCAAGGCCAAAGCGTCCCAAATCTGACGGGTCCCGTTCTTGGCGAGGGCTCTTCGAACCGACCTTCATGGCCGCAATCAGTTCGGCCTCGGACATTCCACAGCCATCGTCAAGTATCGAGACCTGCGAATCCTTCCCAGCCCAATGAAAGTCCAGCCACACGTTTCTGGCGCCGGCGGCGATGCTGTTGTCGATGAGGTCGGCGACCGCGTCGGGCAGGGAGTATCCGGTTGCTCTCAGGGATTCCATGAGAGCATCCGCTTGAGGAGGGACCACATCGAAGTCGATTGTCATGTGCAGGAGGTTCGCACAGGGTCTTCAGAGCGGCAACTCCCGACACCTTCGGCCTCAGCAGACAGCCTGGGGGTTACGCGGTACGATGCGAGCGCTGCTGACTGTCGGCAGCTACCTGGAGCATTCCCCCTGGCGGCCCGCTGTCGGCACCCACCGTTTCTCGCGCCAGTCGCCACGCTACGTGGCGCGCCTAATGGCTTAGGGAGATGGACCGAAGTCTCTACATCGGGCCCGATACGAGTTCTGCTCAAATCTGCTGGCACGGAGCGAAAGGCCCTTGAGGCGGTGCCATTCCCGCCTTGAGAAGGGACCTCCTGAATCTCAGATTGCCACTTCCCAGACGAAAGTTCGCAGTTCGGTAGCGTTTCGTCCACCAAAGAAAGTAACTTCGTGTGTCCTTGACGTGACGCGTAACCTGGCTACTTCGGGCTGACTCCGCCGCTGATTCGTTCCCTCGATCATGACTAGCGACCTACAAATGTGACTGCCTCGCTGGTAGCCTGCGCGTCCGCGCTCGACCATAGGTCGGACTTGAGGCGAGCATGCTACGCCCGACATTGATCTGGCTCTCCAAACAGACCTGGGCCGAGCGCGGAGCCCGCGCCGCCGGAATCCAGCGTCTGCTCGTGCGCCGCTTTGTCGCCGGAGACTCGAGAACCGACGCCTTGGCCGCGGCGCGGCGGCTCTCGCACGCTGACAGCGGAACGGACGGTGTCGGCGTGAGCTTCGCGCTCCTGGGCGAGGCAGTGGTCGAAGCGTCGGAGGCCGAGTTCGCGGTCGCCGAGTACAGCGCGCTCACCGCCGCGATTGGCGAGCTTTCCCAATCCGATGCGCGGATCGCGGTCAAGCCCACCCTGCTGGGACTGGACATCTCCTATCAGGCAGCAGAGCGTGGGTTGCTGACGATTGTCGAAACCGCAACGGCGCACGACGTCTGGGTCGAAATCGACATGGAAGCCTCCGAAACCGTAGATGCCACGCTGGAGTTGTACCGGGCGGCCGCGACGAAATCGGATCACACGGCCGTGGCGTTGCAGGCCTACTTGCGCCGCACACCGGACGACGCGCGGGCGCTGATCGACGAGGGCATCGCCAGGGTGCGCCTGGTCAAGGGCGCCTACAACGAACCGAGCCGCATCGCGCACCGCGGCGCCGACTCTGTCCGCCGCGCGTACATCGAGCTGCTGGAACAACTGTGGCGCGCCGGAGCAGACCTCGGCGTGGCCACCCACGATCCGCGCCTGCACGCAGCGGCTCGTCGATTGGCCAACGATCTGCCTACCGACGGATCTTGGGAGTTCCAGATGCTCTACGGCGTGCGCCCACAGTTGGGAGGCGCAATGCGTGAGCGGGGAGAACGCCTGCGCTTGAGCATTCCCTACGGCGAGCGCTGGTATCCCTACCTCATGCGGCGAATCGCCGAGCGGCCCGCAAACGCACTGTTCGCCATGCGCGCGCTAGTCGGGCGCTGATTGCCGACGCCATCATCCGCTGCCGGACCTCGTGGCCCGGACAGCCGCTCAATCGCCGTCATACCCGCTTTTGTTGCGGCGCATGCCCCCTGCTTGAACGGAGGTATCTCGGCTGGCGCGCGCTTGAGCGATACGCTTGCAGCGACAGGCTTCGCCCGACCAGAACGGGCAGCAGAGGGAACGAGATTCCAGGCAGAGCCTGGAATGACCGAAACGGAGTAGTTCAGCAGCCTGCCAAGGCCTGAACCATGGACACATCGCTGATGTTGATGGGTAACGCACTTCGTCGCGCTGTCATCCACCCGATCGCCGAGGTGGCTGGACTGCTGAGCTTCCGAAACGCTCGCCCCTTGCTCTCCCCTGCGTTTGAGCGCGTCTTTCTCAGCGGCGTCTCCGATGTCTACAAGCGCAAGGTCACGCTCGGTCGAGACGGCACGATCATCTCGATTCCCTCAGGCGCGCCGTAGCATCATGGTCGATCGAGTCTTCTCCGAGCCCCAACTCGCCGAACTTTACGACGCGTTCTCGCTGCACCGTCGCGACTTCGACTTCTATCTTCCCTATGTCATGTCCGCCGCCAGCGTGCTCGATGTCGGTTGCGGCACCGGTGAGTTGTTGACCCTAGCCCGGCAGGCCGGCCACTCTGGGCGGCTATGCGGGATCGATCCCGCCGCCGCGATGCTGGATGTTGCGCGGAACAAGCGTCGCGATGTCGAGTGGATACTCGGAGATCTGTCGTCGGTCACGCCTCAGAGTGAGTTCGATCTCGTCGTGATGACCGGTCATGCGTTTCAGGTGCTCGTCGATGATGCGCATCTGCGCGAATCACTGCGAACAATCAGCGCGGCACTGACCAACCGGGGACGATTCGCATTCGAAACTCGCAACCCCAGTGCTCGAACATGGCGATCGTGGACTCCAGTGCACGCAGTACAAGTCGTTCACAACGGACAATCAGTTCGTATGGCCCACCAGGTTGATCTTCCCGTGTCCGGCGACGTCGTTTCGTTCACCACAACATTCACCAGTCCCGATTGGAGCCAACCTCAGACCAGTCGAAGCACGTTGCGCTTCCTTGAAAGCGCAGCGCTCTCCATCTTCCTCTCGCAAGCACGACTTAAGGTCGAGGATCAGTTCGGGGACTGGGACGGGCAGCCGCATTCGGAGACAAGCCCGGAAATCATAACCATCGCAAGAAAGACCCTTGAGTAAGTCAGCCAACTCTCGGTTCCCGTCATTCCCGCCAGAGGCGGGAATCTCGCTCCTACAAGATGCGCGCGAATCCCGACCGAGATTCCAGGCAGAGCCTGGAATGACTGATCGCAGCGACTTGCAGTCGTCTCCGCATGCGGGGACTAGACTCTGAGCGCGATGTCGAGCGTTGGTCTGGGCTCGGTGGCCATGGATGCCGAGGAGCAACGGCAGCGGCGGCGGCTCGCGCGCAATATCCCCATCTACTACCTGTTTCATGGCGTCAGCGGGTTTCTAATCTGGATGCCGATCTGGGTCATCTACCTGCAGGAGTTCCGGGGGATGAGCCTGACCCAAATTGGTTCGATCGAGGCGATCTTCTGGGTCACGGTGGTCGTTGCCGAGGTGCCGACCGGGGCGGTCGCTGACCAATGGGGACGACGGGTCTCGCTCGCATTGGGCGGGGCGATGCTCTGCCTGGGCTCGGTCGTCTTTGCCTTCAGCTCCACCTATGTTGTGCTGCTGGCCGCCTATCTGACGATGGCGGTGGCGATCACGATGTACTCGGGCGCCGGCCACGCGCTGGTCTACGACACGCTGCGCCAACTCGGGCGGACCAAGGTGTACGAGAAGCACATCGGCCGTTCGGACGCGCTGGCGTTCGGCTCGATGCTCGAGGCGACGTTGCTGGGCGGTCCACTGGTGGCGCTGATCGGCTATTCGGGCACAATCCTGTTGGGCGCAGTGTTCATGGGTGTGGCTGGCTCGATCGCCCTGTTCCTGCGCGAGCCGCCGCGCAGCGAGGCGGAGTTCTCCGGACTGTCGCCAAGCCAGAACGGCGCGAGCGCGTCGCCGCGTCATAGCGTGCTGGGCAACATGCTCGGCGGTGTGCTCGTGATCTGGCGGAGCAAGCTCTTGCTCTGGTACATCCTGCTGGCGACCGTGCTGTCGGGCGTGATCATGACCTCGGGCGACTTCCTGCTGCAGCCGTTCGTGGTCCACCACGGCGTCAATCCGGCCAGTGGGCTCGACGCGGGCTTCGTCTACTCGGGCATGTTGATGTCGCCGGTCGCCGGCATGGCCGTCGGGTCGTTGCTGGCAGCCTGGCTGGCCTCTCGGCTGGGTGAACGCCGATCGCTGCTGATCCCGATGGCAGTCGGCGCGATCGTCCTGCTGGCGCCGACGCTGTGGGACTCGCTCTGGGTGGTCGGGGCGATCGGGCTGCTCTCGGTGATTCGCGGCCTCACGCGGCCGATCGCGACGGGCTACATCAACCGGCGGATACCGTCCGACCAACGGGCGACGGTACTGTCCATGTTCCAGCTCTCGGCGGCGCTGGTGGTGGCGCTGGTCGTGCCGCAGGCAGGCGCGGTCGCCGACGCGGTCGGCTTCCAGGCCTCGTTCGGATTGCTCCTGGTGATTCTGGTGGTCGCCGGGGGCATCTCGGCCCTGGTCTGGCGTCTGCTGCACGGACGCGAACAGGCGCGTTTGGCGTTCCGGCTGCAGACCATGGCCAAGCCGCAGGCGTCGATCGGGAGTGGCGCCAACGGCGTCGAGGCTCGCATGTAGGCGGTGGGAGAGGGGAAGTTAATCTCTCCCCCCGCGCCAGCGGGGGGAGATGTCACGTAGTGACAGAGGGGGGCACGCCCGACGCCGCGAGCGCGGAGCCCCTCTCTGCCCCCGCCTTCGCGGGGGGAGAGGGGAGTTGGCTAGTCGTCGAACTGTTTGCGGGTTCGGGGGCGGACGGCGCCGTACTTGCGGAGGTCGGCGATGGTCACGATGCGGCCGGTCCAGTCGGGGCCCTGGGCGACGATCCAGAGGCAGGCGTCGGACATGATGATCGGATCCTCGAAGTCCATCTCCTTGGCCCGCTCGCCGAGGGTGAAGGCGTAGCCCTCGCTCCAGACGGAGAGTTCGAGTCGCAGGCAGTTGACGGAGACGCCGGTGCCCTTGAGGTCGCTGGCCAGCGACTCGGACATGGCTTCGAGGGCGCGCTTCGTGGTGGTGTAGCTGGCGCGGCCGAAGTCGGGGCTAACCGCGGCGCCGGAACCGATGTTGATGATCGCGCCGCCGTCGCTCTCGGCCATCTTGGGCGCGACGGCGTGGGTCAGGTAGAAGGGCGCGTTGACGTTGATCTCGACCGCGAGTCCCCAGAGCTGGCGTCCGGACTCGAGCGCCAGACCGGGCGGTGCGATCGCTGCGTTGTTGATTAGCACATCGATCCGGCCGAATCGGTCGAAGGTCTCCGCCACGGCCCGGTCAAGGTCTTCGACCTTTGCCAGATTGGCCCCGATCGGCAGGCACTGCTGTCCCGCCTCCTCGACAAGCTGAGCGGTTTCGTTGACCGTGCCAGGCAGCTTGGTCGGTGTGTCGGCGGTCGAGCGGGCGACAGCGGCGATGTCGTACCCGGCCTGGGCAAAGTCGGCCGCAAGCTGTTTGCCAATCCCTCGGCTGGCGCCGGTGATGAATGCGACTTTGGCCATGGTGGTGTCTCCTTGCAACTCTCCTCTCCCCCCGCTCGGCGGGCGGAGCTGCTACTTCTTGTACTCTTCCTCTCCCCCCGCGAAGCGGGGGGAGATGCCGAAGGCAGAGGGGGGCTCCCTCGGCGATGTTGAGCAGGACCCCCTTCAGTCCCTACGGGACAGCTTCCCCCTGCGAGGGGGAAGCGGGATCACGAATCAACTCCCCGAGAGGAGCCACCGCATTGCGGGCCTCAGGATACCTGCCAGTTAGACTTCCGCAGGAGGAGTAGGACGATGCCCCATCACGTCAAGAGCCAGGCGCTCTCACATCTGCGTATCTGCGATTTCACCGGCCAGTTGGCCGGCGCGGGCGCGACCAAGTTCATGGCCGCCTTCGGCGCGGAGGTGATCCGGATCGAGGACCCGACCAATCACGGCCGCTGGGACATCTTGCGCGGGATGCCGCCTTACGTCGACGATCGGCGCGGTCCGGAGCTAGGCGGTCCGTTCAACAATCACAACGTGGGCAAGCTGGGGATCACGCTGAACATCAAGACGGAGAAGGGCCGCGAGCTGTTCGAGCGGCTGGTCGGCATCTCGGACTGCGTGACCGAGAACTTCTCCTCCGGCGTGCTGCGCTCCTGGGGCTACGACTACGACAAGCTCAAGGAACTCAAGGAAGACATCATCTACATCTCCAACTGCGGGTTCGGGCACTCGGGTCCTTACGAGAAGTTCAAGACCTGGGGTCCGATCGTGCAGGCGACCAGCGGTCTGACGATGTCATCGGCGATTCCCGACCAGCCGCCGGCTGGCTGGGGCTACTCCTACATGGACCACACCGGCGCGTACTTCATGGCGATGGCGATCATGCTGGCGATCCATCACCGCAACCGCACCGGCGAGGGTCAGTACGTCGACGTCGCGGCGACCGAGGCGGCGCTGACGCTGAACGGTCCGGTGCTGTTGGACTACACGGTTAACGGCCGACCGCTGCGGCGCGAGGGCTATCCCGACGCCAACCACTCGCTGCATCCCGCGATGGCGCCGCACAACATCTTCGCGGCCAAGCCAATCCCCGGCTCGTTCGACGAGGCCTGGATCGCGATCGCCTGCCGCAACGACGAAGACTGGCACGCCATGCGCGATGTGCTCGTCGCCGACGGCTGCGATTGGGCCGCGAACGACGACTACGGGCAGCTCGCCGGCCGAATGGCGGCCCAGGACGAGTTGGACGCGCGGATCGGCGAGTGGTGCATGCGCCGCGATCCGTTCCAGTCGGCCGAGTTGCTGCGCAAGGCGGGCGTGCCCGCCAACGCGGTGCAGACGCCCGAACAGCGGATCGACCAGGACGTGAACTCGGCCGAGTCGCAGCTCTGGCCGAC
The DNA here is from genome assembly GCA_965211635.1 of Dehalococcoidia bacterium. GTDB lineage: Bacteria > Chloroflexota > Dehalococcoidia > Bin125 > Bin125 > Bin125. The sequence goes on along the minus strand of OZ242948.1, from coordinate 1,521,964 downwards.
GATCCGCCAGACCGAGATGGGACGCGTCCGAGTGGACGGGATCCCCGCCAAGTTCACCAAAACCAACTGGTCAATGACTCGTGGCGCGCCGGTGCTGGGCGAGGACAACGACTACGTCTACGGCGAACTGCTGGGATTAAGTGAATCCGAGATCGCGGGTTTGTACGAAGAGGGCGTGCTCTGATGACGACCAATCCGAATTCCGGAATGATGGCGCTCGACGATCTCCGCGTGCTGGAGATCGGCGACGAGCGCGGCGCTTGGTGCATGAAGCTGATGGCCGACATGGGCGCCGATGTGATCAAAATCGAGCCGCCCGAGGGTGACCCGTCGAGACAGTACGAACCGTTTGTCGACGACGAACCGCACCACGAACGATCACTGTTCTTCTGGTACTACAACACGTCAAAACGCAGCGTGGTGATGGACTTCGACGACCGCTCCAACGCCGACACGTTCCTCAAGCTTGTCGAGTCCGCTGACGTGATTCTGGACACCAACACGTACGATCCAATCGGTCGCCTGGGCCTCGACTACCACCAGATCATGACGGACAATCCCGGGTTGATCTGGTGCACGATCACCAACTTCGGCTTCGGTTCGTCGCGCGACGATGAACCGCAGACCGATCTGACGTTGGCGGCCAACGGCGGCTTCGCCTGGATGAATGGCTACGACGACCACTCGCTGCCGCCGGTGCGCGGGGGCGGCCAACAGGCGTACCACACGGGTTCGAACTACGCATTCATGTCAATCTTGACCGCGCTGCTGCATCGCGACGCGACGGGCGTTGGGCAGCACATCAACGTCAACATCAACGGGTCCGTCAACGTGACCACCGAGGCGGGCTCGTACTCATGGCTTGTCTCGCACTCGACCGTGCAGCGCCAGACCGGTCGCCATGCCGGCGTCGCGCCGTCGATGCCGTCACAGATCAGATGCGCCGACGGCCGCTACGTGAACACCGGCATCCCGCCGCGTCGTCCGGCCGAGTTCGGCCTGTGCTACGACTGGCTGGAGGCCGAGGGACTACTCGACGAGTTGCCCGAGGCGGCGCTGCTCCTGGTTGGCGCGGAGTTGGAGAGTTTCTCCTTGGCCGACGTGTTCCGAGGCGACAACGAGGAGTTGTTGGCCGTCTTCGGCGCGGGCCGGGAGGCGTTCGACCTGCTCGCGTCGAAGCTGACCGCCTACGAGTTCTTCACCAAGGCGCAGAACTTCGGCTTCCAGGTCGGCGTGATCCACAGTCCCGAAGAGGCGCTGGAGGACCCGCACTTCGTCGATCGGGGGATGCAGGTCAAGGTGGAGCATCCCGAACTGGGCCGCGAAGTGATCTATCCGGGCGCGCCGTATCAGTTGACGAAGGGCAGTTGGGGGATCACGCGTCGTCCGCCACTGCTCGGCGAGCACACCGACGAGGTGCTGTCGGAGTTGGCTTAGGCGAACTGCCGAAGCCAGCTCGTGGCGATCTGCTGAGCCACGGGAATGACGATGAGCCCGTGGCCAGTTCCCACGAGCGTCGCGAGTTCAGCATTCGGCATCGCAATAGCCAGCGCTCGACCGAACGCCACCGGCACCGTCGTGTCCGCGTCGCCGTGGACGATGAGCACGGGACACTTGATCCGGCTGATGTCGGCGCTCAGATCGATGCCACGCTGGGCCTGCATGTTGAGCAGCGCTCCGTGGGCGAGCCGTTCGAGTTCGGTGCGAGACATCTTCGTCAGCGCTCGCTGGCGGTTGTTCCTATGCGTCTCCAGCACCGAATCTGGCTCGGGCGATTGCGGCGGCGAGCGCCATTCCTCTTCCGACTCGGCGATCACGGCTTGTATTCCTTCCGAGTCCAACAGGTCGAGAAGCGCGAGGCGTTTGGCGACGGTGGACAGGCGGTCGGCCACGAACGGATCACTGGAGTCAACGCCGTCGGGACTCAGCGACATCAGCGATGCGCCCGTATTGAGCAGGACGAGCGACTCGACTCGCTCGGGGTGATCGAGGGCGAGCCGGAGGCCGATTGGGCCACCCGCCGACGTGGCGATCACTGCCGCCTGTTCGATGCCGAGATAGTCCAACACATCGACGGCGTCGTTGGCCAGGCCCTCAAGCGTGAACGGCTCCGTGTCGTACTGGGAGAGGCCGGCGCAGCGGCGGTCGTACCAGATGAGCTGGAGGCCGTCGGTTGGCGCCGACCATCGGACACGCGGCCCGTTCCAGAGCGTTGAGGATGGGCCGCCCCAGGCGCCGTGGATGACCAGGACCGGGCGGCCGATCGGATCGCCCGAGATCTCGTAGGCGACCCGTCGACCATTGATGAGTGCTAGTTGCACCTCAGTCGTACTTGGGCTGATCCTCGATGCCGGGCATGACCCAGGTGACGAGCTCGGTTGGCGGGTCGGCGAATGTCAGACCCTCCATGTTGGGCTGCACACCGCTGAGCGTGAGCTTGTACTCCTCGACGTACTCAGGATCGCCGTCAACCATGCGGAACGGCCGGTCGTGTCCGGGGTAGAGGATGTCGGACATGCTCATCACGCGGGCGATGGACTCGTTCGCCTGGGACTCGCTGTAGAAGACGAGCGGGCTGCGTCCGGCCTTGCCCACGGCGGCGGTGTGCATGGCGTCGCCGGTGATCCCGCAGAGACCGGCCTCGGTCTCGACCAGCAGTCCGATGCTGCCGGGCGAGTGTCCGGGCAAGTGGATGACGCGCACGCCTTTGGCAAGTTCGTCGCCCTCGTCGACCTCGGTCATGGGATGCGTCTCGATGGCGGCGCCGGTCCACTGCGGCGTGGCCCAGTCGTTGACGTGCGGCTCGGAGGCGTACTTGCGCTCGTGCGGGTGGATCGCCATGGGCACGTCGGGGAAGGCATCGAAGTTCTGCACGTGATCCCAGTGCGCGTGAGTCATGAAGACGAGGTCAATGTCGGAGACGCCGAGTCCGCGGGCGGCGAGCTGTTCCTGCAGTTGCACGCGCCGGCCGACGTGGGCGGTGTCGACGAGGATGCGGCGTCCGTCCGATTCGACCAGGATTACGGCGCAGAAGGCGGGCGTGCCGGAGTCGGTACCAAACGAGTAGCCCGGGAGGAGGATGTCGAGGGTTGCCATTTCTAGGAGTCTTTCGTCTCGAGTGAGGGGAGCCCCCCTCTGCCTTCGGCATCTCCCCCCGCTTCGCGGGGGGAGAAGGGAAGAGAATCGGCCCTCTCCTCTCGCTTCGCGGGGGGAGAGGGGGTTCTGCTAGTCGCCGGAGGCCGCGGCGGCGGATGCGGCGCGGGCTTTGGCGGCTTCGTCGTAGCTGATGCTGACCGGCGGGTTGGAGTCGAAGGGGCCGTCGAGGTCGAGCTCGGCTCCCATGTCTCGGAGGGCGGGCATGACCTCGGTGCCGAGCAGTTCTATGCAGCGCATCGAGTCCTCGTGGGTGACGCGGCCATCGTTGCCCCACAGGGCGAGGATGCCGGGGCGGGTTTCCTCAAGGATGGTGCGCAGTTTGCGGATGCACTCGTCCGGGGTGCCGGCGATGATCTGCATGTTCTCGATCTGGTTGTCGAACGACTGCGCGCGCGGCGGCGGTCGGCGGCCGTTCATGACCTCGACCAGCGCCTCGCGGTTACGCGGCGAGGCGTAGCCGGCCGGGTTCGACCAGACAGGGTGCGCGAGTCCGGTGAACTCGCCCTGCATCCACATGAACTGCGACGCGTTCTGCATCGCTTTCTCGGTCGTGTCGGCGACGTGGACGCGGAGCAGGTAGCCGCGGTTTTCCGGGCCCGGGTCGTAGCCAACCTCGTGGGCCGCGTCGTCGTAGGTCTGCCAGATGCGCTTGGTCGCCTCGATTGTGGTGTTCAGCGCGATGTAGGGGTAGCGGTGCTTGGCCGCCCAGATCACGGTCTCGCGCGAGAGCACGCCGGGGATCCAGATGCGCGGGTGAGGCTGCTGCATCGGCAGCGCCCAGGGATTGACGACGCGGTGCTGGTAGTGGCGGCCTTCCCAGCGGAACGGTCCCGGACGGGTCCAGGCCTCGACGATCAGGTCGTGGGCTTCCTCGAAGCGCTCGCGGTTGTAGGCCGGGTTGACGCCCGTCGCAAGCTGCTCGGTGCCGCCCCCGCGGACGAAGCCGGAAACGAGGCGGCCGCCCGAGATCATGTCGATCATGGCCAGCTCTTCGGCCAGGCGGATCGGGTTATCGGCCAGCGGCAGCGGGTTGCCGAGCAGGACGATCTTGACGCGCTCGGTCGCGCCGGCCAGGACCGAGGCCCAGATGTTGCACTTGGCCTGCATGCAGAAGGGCGCGTTGTGGTGCTCGTTGAGCATGATCCCGTCGACGCCGACCTCCTCGGCCAGTTTGTACTCAGTCAACCGATGGTTGTAGAGCTCCGAGCCGGCGATGGGGTCGAAGTTGGAGTTGGAGAAGAGCAGCGCGGTGACGCCCTCCTCGGCGGCGTGCTCGTCATAGGCCGACATCGGCTGTTCGGTGAAGTACATCAGGTGCATGGGAGGGCCTTTCCGGCGTTGTCGGTGGGCAGTCTAACGTTCTGAGACGGCGAGCTAGTCGCTTACGATCGCCTCGGCGAGGGGTTCGGGGGCGTCGGATTCGAGGTTGTGGCCTCCTGGGATCTCGATGAGCTGGGCGTCTCCCAGAAGTTCGATGTACTGGCTCGCGACCGACGCTGGGACGACGGTGTCGTCGGTCCCTCGAATGACCTTGGTTGGGGTCTTCACGTTGGGCAGGAGGTGGGGGAGGGTCTGGCTGTAGAGGAAGGGTTTCCAGGCGGTGCGGGCGGTCATTTCTCTGTTGGCGTCCCAGGCGACGAGTTGGTCGGTTGAGACTTCCTCTCCGTAGAGGGCGGTGAAGTTGGCGGGGTCGGCGAAGCAGGACTTGACGTAGTCGGCGTGGGCCTCGAGGAACTGGTCGCGGATTTCGCCGTCCTCGGGCTGGAGGCCGACGGCGTTGACGAGGACAAGCTCGCTGAGGCGGGACTGATTGGCGGTGGCCATCTCGGCGGCGATGTAGCCGCCGAAACCGAGGCCAACCAGAGTGACATCGCCAACGCCGAGCTCGTCCAGCAGCAGGGAGCAGACGGCGGCGATGTCGCGGACGCTGCGCATCCAGTCGCCACGCTCGGTGCCGTCCCAGCCCGGCAGGGTGGGGAGGATGACGTCACGTTGGGCGGAGAGGGCGTCGTGGAACTCGAGCCAACCGGGATTGCCGGTCTCGTGGTGGATGACGAGAACGTTGGGTCCATCGCCGCCGCGGAGGACCTGGATGGGGAGGCCGGCGACCTCGATGGTGGACTCGGTGTAGCCGTCGGACATGGTCTGGACCTCTCTACCTCGGTTCTGCGGTTCCAGCGGCATGGTACGGCAGACAATGGCGGAGGCCGGCGCTGATAGCCTCGCTGATACGGAGAGGTGGCGGGGAGCCCCCCTCTGTCACTCCGTGACATCTCCCCCCGCGAAGCGGGGGGAGAAAATGAGGGAACGGCATCTCCGCCTGGCGCGGGGGAGAGCGGAAATGGGGAGAGCGATGGCGAACGGTGCGACGGACACCTTGAACGTGCTGACGGAGGAGGAGGCGCAGGAGCGTGCCGTGCAGATCTCCGAGGTGGCATATCGCCTCCAGTTGGACCTGACCAAAGGATCGGACACCTATGAAGGACGGCTCTGGATTCGATTCAAGATGGCGAATCCCTCGGCCGGGACATTCCTGGACTGCACCTCAAAGACGATCCACTCGCTGCGCATGTCAGGCGCAATGATCAACGGCTCGTATCTTGCTGTGCCAATCAAGCACGAGCGCAATCGGCTGTACCTGGACGGATCGACGCTGGCCTCTGACAACGTGGTCGAGATCTCCTACACCAACGAGTACGACCACATCGGCGCCGGACTCCACCAGTTTGTTGATCCCGAGGACGGCGAGGAGTATCTATACACCCACTTCGAGCCGTATGACGCACACAGACTCTTGCCTTGCTTCGACCAGCCCGACATCAAGGCCTCGCTGGACCTGACCGTGACGGCGCCGTCGGAGTGGGAAGTGGCGGCGAACTATCCGGTGGTGTCGTCGTCGGACGCGGGCGACGGTCGGACGACGCACGTATTCATCGAGACGCCGCGGATCTCGACGTATCTCTTCGCCTTCATCGCGGGTCCGTACAAGCGCTACGAGGACACATGGTCGGACTCTGCGGGGACGACGTCGCTGGGCGTGCTCTGCCGCGAGTCGATTGCGCCCTACTTCGACCCGGACGAGTTCTTCCAGGTGACGCGGGACGGCTTGACGTTCTTCTCGGAGTTCTTCGACTTCCGCTATCCGTTCGACAAGTACGACCAGGTGTTCGTGCCGGAGTTCAATATGGGCGCGATGGAGAACGTGGGCTGCATCACGTTCTCGGAGCGGATGATCTTCCGAGACCCGCCGACGGAGATCCAACGGCTCAACCGGGCCGAGGTGGTGCTGCACGAGATGGCGCACATGTGGTTCGGCGACCTGGTCACGATGCGCTGGTGGAACGACCTCTGGCTCAACGAGTCGTTCGCGACCTACATGGCCTATCTGGCGATGGAGCACGCGACCCGCTGGTCGGAGAGCGCCTGGTCGGCGTTCCACGCGCGGATGAAGGCCTGGGCCTACGAGCAGGACCAGTTGCCCACCACGCATCCGATCGCGGGCGAGGTGCCCGACACGGACGCGACCTTCCTCAACTTCGACGGAATCACTTACGGCAAGGGTGCGGCGGTGCTGAAGCAGCTCGTGGCGTTCATCGGCGCCGACGGCTTCCGCGAGGGGATGCGCGACTACTTCCGCACCCACGCCTGGGGCAACACCACGCTGAGCGAGTTCCTGGCGGCGCTGGAGCGCGGCTCGGGACGCGACCTGGGGCGCTGGTCCCAGCTCTGGCTGGAGTCGGCCGGGGTCAACACGATCGCGCCGCAGTGGGATGTCGCCGAGGGCGCGGTCAACTCGTTCACGATCCAGCAGACCGCGCCGGCGGAGCATCCGACGCTGCGTCCGCACCGGACGGAGATTGCCGTTTACGACCGCTCGGACGCGGGTCCGCAGCTTCGCGACGCGCAGCCGGTCGACATCGACGGCGCGTCGACCGTGATCGAGGAGCTGTCGGGCATGCCCGCGCCGGCAGCCGTCTTCCCCAACCACGACGACCACGCCTTCGCCAAGATCGCGCTGGATGACCGCTCGCTTGAGTTCGTGCGCGACGAGTTGGACCGCTTCCCAGACGGATTCCAGCGGCTCCTGCTCTGGCACACGCTCTGGGACATGGTCCGCGATCAGCAGTTCTCACCTGCCGACTACGCGTCGCTGGCGACTGAGAAGCTCGCCTCTGAAGGCACGCTGGAGATCGCCCAGACGGTTGCCTACAACGCCCTGCACGCCGTCAGTTCTTATCTACCCGACGAGATGCGGCTGGAAAGCGCCGCCGGACTCTACGCCTTCGCGCGAGAACAGCTCTTCGACACCTCACAGCCCGACTTTCGCATCATGTGGTCGCGCGTCATGATCAGTTCTGCGCAGAACGCTGATCACATCAACGAAGCGCTCGCGTTGATAGACGACGGCACCGGGATCGACGGATACGAACTCGACCAGGACATGCGCTGGTCCCTGATCACCAAGGCCACCGCCTACGGGCTCGACGGCGGATTCGAGCGGCTTGAGACCGAGCTGCAACGCGACGGCTCCGACCGTGGACGCCGCGCTGCCGAACAGATTCGAACCTCTCGCGCCGATGCCGAGGTGAAGTCGCAAGCCTGGACGCGCTACCAGGAGGACACCGAGACCTCGCTGCAGATGCTGACCGCCTCGATGCACGGATTCTGGTGGAAACCGCAGGCCGACCTCCTCGCCTCCTACATCGACCGCTTCTTCGACGAGATCGAGAATGTCTTCGAGAAGAAGGACAAGGAATACGCCTCGCGCTTTTTCGGCGCGCTCTATCCGGGACAGATGGAGCCGTCGGAGCAGATCATCGACCGTTCCGAAGCAGTCCTGGGCCGACTCGGACCGGAACAGCCGGTCCTCGCCCGTCAGCTCAGGGAGGCCGTCGACGAGGCCAGGCGCGCTCGGGCCTGTCGCGAGTATGCGATCTCACAAGCTGGGAGTTAGCCATGCACATCTCCGCCTGTTACACCTACCCCGTCAAAGGGATGACCGCGCACCTGGCGCCCTCGTTGGCCCTGCGTCCGGGCCAATCGGTGGTCGGCGACCGGGCGTTCATCTTCGCCTTCGGCAACGCCGAGATCATGGGTGCGCACGGCTGGGTCTCCAAGCGCCAGTCGGTGACGATGCTCAACACTCCGTATCTGCCCTGGATCGAGTCGGGCTGGGACCCGGAGACACGGGAGTTGACGGTCACGGTCAAGGGGCAGGCGCGGACGGCCGATGTGGACGACCCGGTGTCGCGGGCTGAGATGTCGGAGTGGATGACTGGCGTGGTGCTGGGGCTGCCCGAGAATCCGCTGCGCGGTCGGCCGGAGCGCGAACCGCTGCAGTTGCTCGGAGACGGCGATTCGCGCTTCACCGATCGCGGACCGACCCAGATCTCGCTGGGTGGCATGTCGTCGCTGGCCGACCTGACTGCCAAAGCGGGAGTGGACGTCGACATGCGCCGTTTCCGGCTCAACTTCTCGGTCGATGGCGTCAATCAGTGGGACGAGTTCGAGTGGGTCGGCAAGCGCCTGCGGATCGGCGACTCGGTTGAGATTGATGTCACCGCGCCGATCCAGCGTTGCAACGCAGTCAACGCCTCGCCGACCGGCGAAGGTCGAGACCTGGACCTGATGAAGCTGCTGCACGACGAGTACGGCCACCTCAACTTCGGCGTCGAGGCGAATGTGCTGGTCGGAGGTGAGGTGCGGGTCGGGGATGAGCTGACTGTGGTGTAGTAGGGCCCCTCTTGTTCCCTCTCCCCCCGCAAGGCGGAGGTCAGAGGGAGTCGGAACAGATGGCGACTGTCGGCGGTCCCCCCTTCAGTCCCTACGGGACAGCTTCCCCCCAGGGGGCAGCGCGTTTGCGAGCAGCTCCCTCGAAGGAGTGAGGGATCGAAGGCCCTAAGATTCGGGGATGGAGCGCTTTCCTGAGCAGTCGTGGGACCCGCTGGACGAGCGGGTGCAGGAGTGGTTGTCCTCGGGGACGGTGATCGATGGCGCTCGCATTCCCTACGCCTCGAACTACGTGTTCCTGCTCGAACTGCAGCACGACGACGCGCCGACCCTCGGCTACGCGGTCTACAAGCCGGGACGAGGTGAGAATCCGCTCTGGGACTTCCCACCCAACCTGTACCGAAGAGAAGTCGCGGCCTTCCGGCTGTCGGCGGCGCTGGGCTGGAATCTGATTCCGCCAACAGTTGAACGCGAGCAAGGGATGGAGTACGGGGTCGGATCCCTGCAAGCTTACATTCCGACTGATTACAGTTGTACGTTCTTTGAGTTAAGAGAACAGTACGCCAACGTCATGCGTCGGTTCGCACTGTTCGACTGGCTGTCGAACAACGCCGACCGCAAGGGCGGCCACATACTTAAGGGAGAAGACAACGAGTTGTGGGGCATAGATAACGGTCTCTCCTTCCACCAGGACGAGAAACTCCGCACCGTGATCTGGGACTACGCTGGCGAACCGATCGACGCAGAGTCGCTCAACGATGTGGAACGATTGATCCCCAGGCTGGAAGAGGGTGGAGATGCGGCGGAATCGCTGGTTGGATTGCTCAGTCCCGAAGAGATCGAAGTGCTGCGCCTGCGAGCCGAGCTGGTTGTGCTTGAGCGACACCTGCCGTCGCCGCCGACGGGCCGGCGGTCATATCCATGGCCGCTGGTCTAGGGACCGCGCCGATCTCGTAGGGGCGACCCTTGTGGTCGGCCGCGAGCGCGACCCCTCAAGGTCGTCCCCGCGAAGGCGGGGACATGCACACGCGCGGGCGACCACAAGGGTCGCCCCAACAAGCTGCCGGAGCGACCCTTGTAGCTTGCGAGTGGCGGATCAAGCGGGTCCCGGCTCAGGCGCCGGGGCTGGGAGCTATGAGGTGCTGAGATGACTGATCGAGCACTCGGCGGGCTGCTGGTCATTGACCTGAGTTCGGGTCTTGGCGGCGCATACGCGTCGAAGCTGCTGGCCGACCTTGGCGCGCGAGTCATCCTCGTTGAGCCGCCCAATGGTTCCGAGCTGCGCGCCTGGGCCGCCGGCGAGAAGTCCTGGGGCGGACCCTGGGCACATCTCAGCGGCGGCAAGCAATCGGCGGCGCCGAGCGATCCGGCTGCCGCTCGCCGTCTCCTGCGAGGACTCTCCCGCGAGGCGGACGTAGTAATCCTTGATGAGCGTTCTCATTGGAGAACGGAACTCCCCAACGTCCTGCCTGAACGGGTCGTCACCGTAGAGCTGTCCCCCTGGGGCTCCGATGGTCTCTACGCGGATTGGCGCGGCTCCGACATCGCCACCTGGGCGATGGGCGGCTACATGTTCTTCACCGGCGATCCTGAGGGCTCGCCGCTGATGCTGCCGGGCGGACAGTCGGAGTTGCACGCCGGGGTACACGCGGCGATCGCCGCGATGACGGCAGTCCGGGAGCGTCGGCGCTCGGGTCACGGTCAGACCGTCGAAATCTCTGCGCTCGAGTCCAACCTCTCGGCTCACGCCTGGCTGATCTCATCCTGGATCGCCAGCGGCCTGCCGCTCAATCGGGTACCGCACGACTTCACCAAGACGCGAGACGGCTGGGCGCTGTTCATGCGCGCGGTGCCGAATCCAAACATCTTTCTCTTGATCGGTCAACCCGAGCGGATGGAGTCGGTCGAGATCACCAACATCGACGAGTGGCGCGGGCAACTGGCGCAACTCTACGAGGATGTCGAAGCATGGGCCCAGGACCACGATTCGGTCGAGGTCGCCACGCTCGCCCAGGAGCTGCGCATCGCCTGCACACCGGTGCTCGACGCGAAGGGCCTGGACGCGAACATCCAGCTCGCTTCGCGCGATTGGTGGGAGCAGGGAGAAGACGCCGAGTGGGACGAACTCCGCTTCCCTGGACCCGCCTTCCTGATGTCGGGCACGCCGGCCGAACGACAGGGATCGGCGCCTGCGCTGGGCGAGCACACCGACGCGCTGGAAGCTGAGTTTGCCCAGGTGCCGGTGCCTCCGCCGCCGCCGGCGATGGCGACCGCCGACCTGCCGCTGGCAGGCCTGCGCGTGGTCGAGTTGACCAGCAACTGGGCCGGTCCAATCGTCGGTCGACACCTCGGTGATCTGGGCGCCGACGTGGTCAAGCTGGAGTGGGCGGCGCGTCCGGCGACTCGGGCGCTGTTCATGCCTGGTCCAACCCAGGACCCGCAGAAGTACCCTTACGACCGGGCGATGTACTTCAACCTGCTCAACCGCAACAAGCGCGACCTCGTCGTAGACCTCTCAGCCGCCGAGGGCAAGCAGATCTTCATAGAGCTGATGCGTGAGGCCGACGTGTTCGTCGAGAACAATTCGGCCCGCGTGATGCCCAACCTTGGGCTCGACTACGAGACCGTGCGTGAACAGAACGCGCGCATCGTCTACGTGTCGATGTCCGGCTTCGGCGCCACCGGTCCCTGGCGCGACTGGTCAGCCTATGGCTCGAACATCGAGGCGTCCTCCGGCCTGGCCTCGGTGACCGGCTATGACGCCGAGCAAGTCCGCCGCACACCGCTGTTCTACGCAGACCCGGTCTCGGGCAATCACGCGACTGTCGCCATCCTGGCCGCGCTCGAGCATCGCGACGAGACCGGCGAGGGTCAGTACATCGACGTGGCGCTCAACGAAGCCGGCGCCGCATACTTCTTCGAGTCGCTGATGCAGTACCAGACCAGCGGTCAGGTGATGCGGCCGAACGGCAACCGCGACCGACGCTTCGCGCCCCAGGGCGCGTATCGGGCGATGGGCGAAGACTCCTGGATCGCGCTCTCGGCGCAGACCGACGCAGATTGGTCGGCGCTTTGCTCAATCATTGGCAGAACAGACCTGCTGTCCGACTCGGAGCTGTCGACCCTGCAGGGCCGCGCCGAGCGTCAAGACGAGTTGGACGGCGCGATTGAGGTCTGGACTAGCCAACACGAGCAGTACGAGGCGGTCCGGGAGCTGCAGCAGGCCGGTATCTCGGCGGCGCCGATCCTGGCCAACTGGCAGGTGCTGCATGACCCCCACATCCACGCGCGTGGCTTCTACCAGTGGCTGAACCACTCGGTGATCGGCGTCTATCCCTATCCCAGCTGGCCCTGGCAGTTCAGCCGGACCAAACCCTCGATCCGTCGCGCCGCGCCAAGATTCGCCGAGCATAACAGCGAAGTCCTCGCCGAGCTTGGCTATGACGATGAACAGATTGCGGAGTTGTACGCGCTGGAGATCACATCAGACGTGCCCACGGCGCCGCTGCTGATCGCTCGGGGCGGATTCACATCGACGGATGACTGAGTCGCAGTGCGAAGGTTACGCCGCTCTCTGTAGAACGGAGCGCAAGCCAACCATCGTCGGCCCCGCGCCAACCATCGTCGGCCCCGCGCAGGCGGGGCCCGGCCGGGTCAACCGACTCGAGGCGCCCCCGCCTGCGCGGGGGCGACTTTGTTAGAACGCGCTGTCCTGGTGAAACGCGCTGTCTTGGTGAAATGCGCTGTCATGTGCCGAGCGGGTCCCGGCGCGCGGGCCGGGACTGAGAGCGGGCAGATCAAGCGACTGAGCCGCCGAACTGGTGGCGGGCCGAGGTGATGGGGTTGGCCGCCATCTGACCCAGACCGCACAGCGAGCCAGCCGTGATCAGGGGAATCAGCGCCTCGACGTCCGCCCAGTTGCCCTGGGCCAACGCCTCGGCCATTCGACCTGATCCTTCGCGGCAGGGTGTGCATTTGCCACACGACTCGTTGGCGTTGTACTCGGCCCAGACCGACAACGCCCGTTCGATCCCGAACGATTCCGGTATCCCGATGATCCCGCCTGCGCCCAGCAGCGCGCCGTGTCCGTCCATCGCGCCAGGCGCGATTGGCGTGCCGAAGCTGTCCGGCGACAAGAATCCTCCCGAGGGACCGCCCATCGTCACGCCGGCGAGCGTCTCGGACGGTTCGGCGAGTTCAATGATCTCGGACACCGGCGTCCCCAGCGGCAGTTCGATTACACCGCGGTTGCGGAACGCCCCGCTGAGCTGAATCAGCTTGGTCCCAGGCGTCGTCTCGCCGCCGACTTCGCGGAACCAGTCCGCCCCGAACTCGAAGATGTCGGGGACGTTGGACAGCGTCTCGACACTGTTGATCGCGGTCGGCCGACCCCAGAGACCGCGTTCGGTGGGGTACGGCGGCTTAAGCCGGGGGACCGCGCGTCGGCCTTCGATTGATTCCAGGATGACCGACTCTTCGCCGCACACGTATCCTCCCGCGCCGCGACGGATCTCGACCGTCAGGCCGTCGAGCAGGTTGGCGGAAGTTGCCTCTGCGATCGCTGCTTCCGCCGCCGCCGCCGAGCGGTCGGCCATGCCGTTGATGTACCAGAACGCGTGGGTCGCTCCGAGCACGTAGCAGGCGATGCGAATGCCCTCGAGGATGCGCTGAGGGTCCGATTCCATCAGCCAGCGGTCCTTGAACGTGCCCGGCTCGCCCTCTTCGCCGTTGGCGACCAGAAAGGGCTCGCCGTTGCGAGCCGCAGCGTCGATGGCTCCGCCCCACTTGAGATGGACGGGGAAGTAGGCGCCGCCGCGTCCCAGCAAGCCCGATTGAGCGACGACTTCCATTGCCTCGCCTGGACTCAGCTTCGATGCCGCGTGCCAGCCCCGCCAGTCAGGTCGATCAGCCGTTCGCTTCGCGGTCACACGAGTCAGACCGCCAGGAACGAGACCTCTCGCCGCGTCGAAGACCGCGCTCTCTGTCAATGACTCAATGCGTCCGCTTCCACTCACTGCGATTGGACCGTCGCTCGCAGCGGCGCAGAGGAACATGCACTCGTGCGCCTCGCCGCGGACGTCAGACTCCCCGGATGCAATCTGGCATGGCAGCCCTCGGCAGATGCGCGCCGCGTCATTGGCCAGCGGACTCCAGCGAAACTCGGTGTAGCTGGTGGCGACTGCGAACAGCTCGGCGCGCGGCATGTGCATCCACCTGGCGACCTCTTCCAGGGCTGTCGTGTCCAGATATCCGTACACGTGATCGACCACATGCAGCGCGGGTAGCGCCTGGGTTCTGCGTCGCGGCAGATCTTCCAGCGCCGAGCGGAGATCAGCGAGCTGCGCTTCGGTCGTCGACTCAGTGACCACCGCCGTCCGCTCCTTCCCAGCCTGTGGTTGCCACCCCGTGGGACGCGCTGGATACCATTCTAGTTACCCCTCCGAGGGCAACCGGAAGGACAGGCGACCGATGTCCGATCAAACCGACCTTCCCGGTTCATACGCCGAAGCGCACGTCAGGAATCGCCCGCCAAATCGGTACGGCCCAGGCAACACCTACCTCGGCGTGCCGCGCGCCAACCTGAGAGAACCGGAGTCGCTTGCGCAGGCACAGGCCGTGGTAATCGGCGCGCCCTTCGACGCCGGCACCAGCTATCGGCCCGGGGCACGACTCGGTCCGCAAGCAATTCGCTCGACCGACTACCTGCCCCACAGCGGCTATCGACCCCATCTGGCGTTGCGCGTCGATCCGCTGGGCGAATTGGGTGTCGTTGACGTCGGCGATGTCAACATGCCCCAGCTCGACAGCGAGGGAGGTCTCGCGCGCCTGATGGAGGCTTGCCGTGTCGTCTCCGAGGCGGGTGCGATTCCTGTCGTCCTCGGCGGCGATCACACGATCACCTACGCAACCGCGCAGGGCGTGGCCAAGCATCATGGATTCGGCCGCGTCGCCCTGATCCACTTCGACGCTCATGCCGACACCGGCGACTCGGAAGGCGGCCTCTGGGGCCACGGCACGCCCATGCGCCGACTGATCATGAGCGGCGCCATTCGCGGCGACCGCTTCCTGCAGATCGGCCTGCGCGGCTATTGGCCCGATCCGCCGATCCTGGAGTGGATGGCCGAGCAGCGGATGCGCTGGTACGAGATGACCGAGGTCGTAGAGCGCGGTCTCGATGCGTGCCTCACGGAAGCGCTGGAGCGAGCTGCCGAGGACTGCGACGGCGTGTTTCTCTCAGTTGATGTGGACGTGGTCGATCCGGGCATGGCGCCCGGTACCGGCACGCCCGAGTCCGGCGGCCTGACTTCGCGCCAACTACTCGACGCGGTCCGCCGCATCGGGATGGAGTCCAATCTGCTGGGCATGGACGTGGTTGAAGTCGCGCCGGCCTACGACCAGTCCGAAGTCACCGCGCTGCTTGGCAATCGAGTCGTGCTGGAGACGCTGTCCGGAGTCACGGTCCGCCGCAACCACAAGGACAGCCCCTGAGGAGCCTTCGTTCTCGATTCAGAACGGATGCTCAATGTTGCAGATAGTATGGCGAGGACCGTAGGGAGCCATCATGGTCACGACTGCTGGGAAGACTCAGACGAAGGTGCAAGACGAGGAGATCTCGCCGTCTCCAAGCCTTGACGCACCCGATGTCCGGTCGGAAGTCGACGATCCCATCGTCCTGCGATTACCCCCGCAGTGGCGGCTGACCGATCAAGCACTCTTCGAGATCTACGAACTGAACGAAGGGCTGTCGTTCGAACGGACGGCGGAAGGAGACCTCGTCATCGTCCCCGTACCACATGGTCCAAGCTCCGCTATGGGCACACGCATCAGTACCCAGTTGACGTACTGGGTTGACGCAGGCGGCCGCGGCGAAGTCCGCGATTCCAGCGCCGGCTATCGGCTCGGACCAACGCCGCCGCCGGAACTCGAAGAGAAGCGGCCATCGCGGGAGCCGGACGTCTCCTGGATTTCGCAGGAGATGTTGGACGAGATCAGTGACGACGACTACGAGACAGGCGAGTTTTCGCTCTGTCCTCCATTTGTTGTCGAGCTCATCTCAGCGAAGCAGTCGGTCGCTCCGCAGAAACGCAAAGTGCGCGAGTGGATGAGCTACGGCGTCCAGCTCGGTTGGTTGATCGACCGCAGGCGAGGCAAGGCCTGGATCTACCGAGCCGGACAGGATGAACCCGAGGAACTGGATCGGCCGCCGACGCTCTCAGGCGAGAGTGTCCTCGAGGGCTTCACACTGGATTGCGCGAAGATCTGGCGCTGATTCGGGGTCGTTGCGAGGGGCGGTTACCCTGTGCCCATGTCGGCCGCCCTCGATCCGATGAAGTTCGGTGTGCTGCAGTTCTTTAGCTGGCCGGGACGACGTGTGCCGCTGCAGACGGTCTACGAGCGCGCCCTCAACCGCATCGACATCATGGACGAGACGGGCTACGACTGCGTCTGGCTGGCCGAGCATCACTTTTCCACATACTCGGTCTGCCCCTCCGTCCACCTGATGGGCATGCACGTCGCGGGACGGACGAAGAGTATCCGCATCGGCACGGCAGTGACGCTGGCCTCGTTCTACCATCCGCTGCGGATCGCCGAGGAAGTGGCGCTGCTCGACATCCTCTCCGGCGGCCGCGTCAACTGGGGCGCGGGACGCGGCTTTGATCGCACCGAGTTCCGTGTCTTCGGCGTCGACTTCGAGGAGTCGTATCCCCGCTTCCGCGAGTCGGTCCAGGTCGTGCTCGAAGCCTGGCGGCAAGAGCGGATCACCTGGCACGGCGACTACTTCGACTTCGACGAAATCGAGGTACTGCCCAAGCCGCATCAGCAGCCGACGCCGCCGTTCTGGGTCGCCGCCGGCGGACCTGATGCGATCGATTGGGCGGCCAAACAGGGCTACTCAATCCTCATGGACCCGCACGCCACGCACGAGGAACTGGGCGCGAAGCGCCGCAACTACTTCAAGGCGCTCGAGAGCTACTCACACGAGACTGATGATCGCGTGATCCCCATGGCCCGCCTGATCGCCGTCGCCGAGACCGACGAGGAAGCCGAACAGATCGCAATCAACGGCGCGCAGTGGACGATCGGTTCATACGCCAACGAGAAGGTCAGCGGCAACTCGAGTCCGACGAGACAGTTGTCCGTAGACGATCGCGTGGATCGCTATGCGAACCAGGTCGTGATTCACGGCAGCCCATCCAAGGTGATTGATCAGATCGAGGAGCTACGCGAGACGATCGACCTCGACTACCTGATCGCCTCGCCCTTTTCGCACGACTCGTTCGTCCGCTTTACCAACGATGTCATGCCGCACTTCCAGTAGTTCGGCAGACGCTACATCACCCTGGAGTACTCGAATGGCCTACGAATTCATCACCGTGGAGCGGACCGGCCACCTGGACGGCACGATTTGGATGGAGTTCAACCGTCCCGAGAAGTTGAACGCGCTGACCTTTCCGATGCTCGCCGAGATGCTCGACGCGCTCACCAAGATCCGCATGTACCGCACGGCCCGCGTGCTCGTGATCACCGGCAAGGGGCGGGGATTCTGCGCAGGCATGGATCACGGCGGCGGCGCGCGAGGGATCGACTTCTGGGACGACAATCCCGACCCGTTGGTGGGCAATCCTGCGCCGGAGGGTCATCCCGACAACGAGGGCCAGCGGCTCAACTTTCGCTACGAGACCAAGACATTCGCCGAGTTGCGGCGGCTCGATATCCCCGTGATCGCCGGCGTCAACGGCGCCTGCGTCGGCGCCGGATTCGATATGGCCTGCCTCGCCGACCTGCTGGTCGCTTCGAAGAACGCACGCTACCAGGTCGCATACGTGAAGCGCGGCCTATACGCGGATCTCGGCGGGTTCTGGGCGATCCCCAAGATCATCGGTTGGCGCAAGTCGATGGAGCTGATGTTCACCGGCCGCTTCATGAGCGCCGAGGAAGGCCACGAGGCCGGCGTCAGCAACTACCTGGTCGAGCCTGAGGACTTCCAGGAGCAGTTGCGCGAGTTCGCCCAGGAGGTCGAGAATGGCCCGCCGATCGGCCAAAAGGTGGGCAAGCTGATGGCCTACCGGACGGCCAATCTCGACTACGAGTCAGCCCTCGAACTCTCCGGTGGTGTCCTCCCACTGGTCCAAAACTCCTTCGACCGGATCGAGGGCGTGCAGTCCTTCGTCGAGCGCCGGGAGCCGAAGTTCACGGGGTTCTGATCATCGGCGTTCCCGAGATCCGCGTAGGGGCGACCCTTGTGGTCGCCCGCGTATGGTCATCCACCCGGTAGGACCGACCGGCGGGCGACCACAAGGGTCACCCCTACACCCAGGCGCCGAATGTTGGCAACGAAAGGGGCTCGCCATGTGCAGATCAATCAAGCGGCTGCGGCTGACGGAGGGTCCGGCCGGCGCGGTTGAGGTGCGCGTAGCGGCGCGTCAATATGTGCGCAAGGTGAGCGGGATGCCGCGTCCCACGGCGAAGAACGAGGCGGCGTTTGAGCAAGCGGTGGACGAGATCGAGCAGGCGACGGCGCGGTTGCTCAATCGGCTGCCACCCCTGCAACAGTCTCGACCGTCTCGCTCTCCCTCGCAGAGCCAGCCCCGAACTTGATTGGACTGGGGAGGGAGCTGGCGTAGGCTGAAGGGGTTCCAAGATCGGGTCGAGCCGATGGCGTCCGAGACGGGGACCCCCTCAGTCACTCCGTGACAGCTCCCCCTGCGAGGGGGAGCGGGAAGAGAGCGTACCCGACGATGACTACCTTCCAACTCTCCGAAGCCGACCGCATGGTGCAGCAGACAGCGCACGACTTTGCCGCCAGAGAAGTGCGGCCCGTCGCGATGGAGTACGACGAGCGCGACGAGTACGCCTGGGACGTGGCCTCGAAGGCGGCCGAGATTGGTTTGACCGGGGTCCCGTTGGGCGGACACTCGGCGGTGCCGGGAATCACCGCGATGATCACCGCGGAGGAGCTGAGCTGGGGCTGCGCCGGCATCGCGTTGGGCACTCAGGTTTCCGGGCTCGCGGCGACCGCGATCTCGGTAATCGGCACGCCCGAGCAAAACGAGCGCTGGATTCCCGAATGCACGTCGGAGGACGGCCAGCTGCGTCTCGGCGCACTCGCCCTGACGGAACCCGACGCCGGTTCCGACGCCGGCATGATCAAGACGCGCGCCACACGCGACGGTGACGAGTACGTGATCAACGGCACCAAGCGATTTATCACCGGCGGCGGCATCGCCGATCTCACTGTGGTGTTCGCACGCGAGTCCGACTCCGAAGGCTGGCGCGACGTCTCGGCCTTCGTCGTGCCCAAGGACGCCGAGGGGTTCAGCCAAATCAAGGTCTGGGAGAAGATGGGCATCCGCGCCTCGCACACCGCCGACCTGGCCTTCGACGACGTGCGCATTCCGCTGGAGAACCGGCTCGGGGACCCGGATCCCGATTACCGCTCAGGCGGTCGCGGAGCGCTTGGCACGCTGGCGGCGACGCGGCCTTGGATCGGGGCGTTCGCGGTCGGTCTCGCCCGCGCCGCGTTCGAGTACGCCGCCGACTACGCCCGCGAACGTAAGACGATGAGCCGCCCGTTGATCGAGCACCAGGGTGTGGGCTTCATGCTCGCCGACATGGACATCGCCATCGACGCCGCCCGCCTACTGACCTGGCGGGCAGGCGAAATGGCCGCCTCGAACCAACCCTTCGACCTGGAAGAGGCGAGCAAGGCAAAGACGTTCGCCTCGGACATGGCGATGAAGATCACCACCGACGCGGTGCAGGTCTGCGGTGGTGTCGGCTTCATGCGAGAACTCCCGCTCGAA
Organism: Dehalococcoidia bacterium; assembly: GCA_965211635.1. Taxonomy (GTDB): domain Bacteria; phylum Chloroflexota; class Dehalococcoidia; order Bin125; family Bin125; genus Bin125. Next base: position 1,502,273 of record OZ242948.1, on the reverse strand, counting down.
AAGTGGATGCGCGACGCCAAGATCTTCCAGATCTTCGAAGGCGCGAATCAGATCCAGCGAATGGTGATCGCGCGCAACATCCAGGGTCGCTACTTCGCGTAGTCCAGTCAGTATTGGCTACAATCCAGTCAGACAGGACAAGTGATGGCAGTCTTCAACGCCGGTCGGTTAAGGTCCATCATGGTGCGAGGCGAGATCGCCTCCGAGACGGTCGCGACCCAGTTCATCGAAGAAATGGACTCGCAGCTCGATGAAGCGTTGTCTGCTTATCCCAACAACGACCGGCTCGCGTCGATGCACGAGCAATTGTTACGAGCGATAGCAGAATCCGAAGCCAGGATGGCAAGACACATCAATCAAGCGGTGGGGATTCTGCTCGCTGGATATGTTCTTGGCGTCGGCCTGATCGTCGCCTTCGCCTAGAACGCGCCCGCCCAGGCCAGGATGGTCCAGACGACCATCCCGAGGAAACCGGCGCCCAGTAGCAGTTGGAATAGGATGAGACTCTCGGCGGGTCCTCGCTTTGGCATCGTCGACCTCCGCAGGACAGGCTAACCGATGCTCGAGCTAGCGGTCTTCGACGATCTCGCAGAACTGCGCGACGCCGTGCTGATTCTGGCCGGGATCGGAGCCGCACTCGCGGCGTTCCTGTTCCTCGTGGCAGTGGTCAAGGTCTCCCTCACTGCATACCGAATCGTACGCCGACTGGAACGCTTCCACGATCGGCGGATCGACGGCAGCGTCGCAGCGGCTGACGCCAGGCTGGCCGCCTGGCTGGAGCAGGATCGCTGGTCCGCGCGCGGGATGATGGAGCTGATCCAGCTCGCAGCCCAGCAAGTCCAGGAACGACGCAATCCGCCTGCCAGGAAACGGCGCCTGTTTGGCCTGTTGCCGCCAGCCCCCTAGCTGCTGCGACCTCGTATCCTGTCCTGGTTGCGCCAAATGCGCACAATCACTTTCGAACACCGCGCACCACAACAAGGAGTGAATCATGCCACCAACCCCGGAAACCCAGGGACTGCTCGCCATGCTCGAAGAGGCCGGCGGCCCCGATATCTCCGAACAGACGCCGGCCGAGGCGCGGGCCGCAATCGCCAACTTCGCCGCCATGCAGGCGGGCGCGCCTGAACCCGCCCGCGTCGCTGACCGCACCGTCCCCGGTCCCGCCGGCGACATTCCCGTCCGCGTCTATGCCTCCGAAGGCGACAATCTGCCGGTCGTGATGTACTTCCACGGCGGAGGCTGGGTGCTGGGCGACATCGACTCGCACGACGGCACCTGCAAACAGCTCCTGGCCGAGTTGGGCGAGGCCGTGGTCGTCTCCGTCCATTACCGCCTGGCGCCCGAGGACAAGTACCCGGCGGCCGCCGAGGACTGCTACGCAGCGACCAGGTGGGTCGCCGAGAATGCCTCCGAGATCGGCGGCGACGGCTCGCGTATGGCCGTTTGCGGCGACTCTGCCGGAGGCAACCTCTCCGCCGTCGTCTCGCAGATGGCCCGCGACCGGGGCGGCCCGGCGATCGCGGCGCAGGTCTTGCACGTCCCAGTCACCGATCACAACTACAGCTACCCCTCCTACACCGAGAACGCCGAGGGCATGCTGCTCACGCGCGCCTCGATGGTCTGGTTCTGGGACCACTACCTGAACAGCGACGCCGACGGCCAGGAGGCCTACGCATCGCCTCTCAAGGCCGCCGACCTCTCGAGTTTGCCGCCGGCGCTGGTCCAGACCGCCGAGTACGACCCCTTGCGCGATGAGGGCGAGGCCTACGGCGCCGCGCTCGAGGCTGCCGGCACCGAGGTCAGCGTGCATCGCTACGACGGCGTCGTCCACGACCCGTTCATGATGTTCGCGGTCATTCCCACCGGGGTCGAATGTCTGAAAGAAGCCGCCGCCTTCATCAACGCGCGGATCTGATCAACGCGTCCAGTCCCCGATTTACTCGGGGACCCGCTCGGTCTCCTCCCGCTATGCAGGGGGAAAGGCCGAATGCTAATCTCCTCTCCCCCCGCTACGCGGGAGGAGATGCCAAAGGCTAATCTCCTCTCCCCCCGCGGAGCGGGGGGAGATGCCGAAGGCAGAGGGGGGCTCCGGTCCAGCGATCGCCAATGCGCGACACTCGGAGGGACCCCCTCAGTCACTACGTGACAGCTCCCCCTGGAAGGGGGAGCGAATAGGAACCAAGGAGTCCACGATGCCCGTCACCGCTGAAACCCAGGCGATCCTCGACATGCGCGCCGGCGCGCCGGCGTTCAACGAGATGTCGCCGCAGGAAGCGCGCGAGGCGATGGCAGCCCTGCGCCCGCCAACGGAACCCGAGCCCGTCGCCCAGGTCCACGAGATGACCGTGCCCGGTCCGGCCGGCGACGTCCCCGCGCGCGGCTACCTGCCCACCGACGATCCCAGCGGCCTGCCCACAATCGTCTACTACCACGGCGGCGGCTGGGTGATCGGCGACCTCGACTCGCACGACGCCGTCGCCCGCGCGCTCTGCAACCGCGCCGGCATGAGCGTGCTGTCGGTCGACTACCGGCTCGCGCCTGAAGCGAAGTATCCGGCGGCGGCCGAAGACGCCTACGCCGCCGTCTGCTGGATCAACAGCATGTACGACCAGCAGGGCGGGCGCTCCGACCGCATCGCCGTCGCCGGCGACTCGGCCGGCGGCAACCTCGCCGCCGTCGTCTCACAGATGGCGCGCGATCGCGGCGGACCGCAGATCGACGCGCAGGTGCTGATCTACCCGGTCACCGACTTCAACTTCGAGACCGAGTCGTACAAGGTCAACGGCGGCGGCGAGTACGGACTCTCCGAGGCGGGCATGCGCTGGTTCTGGGACCTCTACCTGAACGACGACTCTGAGGGTTCGCAGCCATACGCGTCACCGCTGCGAGCCGACGATCTGTCCAACCTGCCGCGCTCCCTGACGATCACGGCCGAGTACGACTCGCTGCGCGACGAGGGCGAAGCCTACGCCGCCGCGCTCGCCGCCGCCGGCACTCAGTCGAGTTGCACGCGCTACGACGGCGTGATCCACGGCTTCGTCAGCGCCTTCGCCGCCGTCCCCGAAGGCAGCCAGGCCCTCGACCAGATCGCCGCCGAACTCCGCGCTGCCTTCGGCATGGACTAACGGCTGCTTACACTCAGCGAGGAACCGAAGCAAACTCCGTCATTGCCGCGCTTGCCGCGGCAATCTCGCCGTGATGTGCACCGACGTCCGTGTTAACTGCGGCGAGATACCCGCGGCAAGCGCGGGTATGACGGTCGTTCGCACTACCCGCCGGGCATCTGCTTCTGGAATGAGGCCATGTCGAAGTAGTCGCGCCAGCGGGCGATCTTACCGTCGCGGAGCTCGAACACGCCGCAGACTTGCACGGCAACCTCTGTGCCGCCCATGTCAAATCGGTCGACCCGCTCGTTCAGCACGACATCGCCATTCGCCGCCGAGTGCAGCACTTCCCAGCCTCTGGAGGTCATCTGCGAGACGCCGGCCAACGCCGCCTTGACCGCCTCGATGCCCTCGGCCGGAGCCATCGGCATGTTGTGGTAGACCGCGTCGTCCGTGAAGTAGGACGCCAGCTTCTCGGCGTCGGGGTGCTCGGCGTCGAACTCGGCCATGAATGCGTTGACGATCGCTTCCGCGTCGGACATGAATCGTTCCCTTCAGTGGTGGCGTAGTGCCGCCGTCACTCTGTTCCGCTAGGCGTTACGCCCCCGATGATTCTCGGGCCAGTTTCGCCATCAGTTCCATTGCCTCCGGTTGGTCGGTGCGGACGGTGAGGCCGGTGATGTAGCTGTCTGCCCAGGCCTGGTAGCGCTCCCTGATCCGCGCCGGCGGACCGAGCAGCGCCTGCTCGTCGAGGAAGTCCTCCGGCACCTCCTCGATCGCCTCGGCCTTGCGGCCTTCCAGGTAGAGCTCCTGGATGCGCTCGGCGGCGTCGCCGTAGCCGCGGCGGACCATGCTCATCTTGTGGAAGTTGATCGTGCGGTGCCCCATCCCGCCGACGTAGAGCGCCACGCCCGGCTTCATCTTGCGGAACGCGTCGCGCAGGTCGTCGGTGATCTCGACATTGGCCGACGACTGGACCTCGAAGTCGGGCCACCACTTCGGCGAGCCGCTCTTGGCCTCAGACCGCTTGAAGCCCTCCTCGACCCAGGGGAAGAACACGTCGGCGTTGTACGGCGTCAGGCCCAGCGGCAGCCAGCCGTCGGCGACCTCACCGGTCATGCGCACGTTCATCTCGGTGCCGGTGCCCAGCCAGATCGGGATGTTGGGATTCATGTGCAGAATCGACTTGAGTGGCTTGCCCAGTCCGAGGCTGCCGGGGCCGGTGAACGGCAGTTGGATTTCCTTGCCGTCGTGCTCGACCGGCTCCTCGCGGGCGAGGATCTTGCGGATGATCGCCACGTAGTCGCGGATTCGGGTGTTGGGCTTGCCCCAGGGCTCGCCGTACCAGCCCTCGACGATCTGCGGACCCGAGACGCCAATGCCCAGGATCACCCGGTCGCCGCCTGCCAGCGCGTCGATCGTCGCCGCCGTCATCGCCGCATTGGCGGCGGTCCGCCCGGCGAGTTGGATCACACCCGTGCCCAGGCGGATCTTGTCCGTCACCGCGGCCAGGTAGGCCAACGGCGAGAACGCGTCGGAGCCGTAGGCTTCCGCCGTCCAGACGGAGTCGTAGCCCAGCTCTTCCGCCCGCCGAACCGTATCCACGGGCAGTGTCATGTTCGCGCCGGAGTAGCCCAGCGAGAGTCCGAGTTTCATCGTTCAGTCCTTCCTGCCGTGCGTCATCGCAACGTAATCGATCCGCCCGGCCCCTCGATCACCGCGACCAGCGCCGATGTGGGACCTTCGCGAAGCTCAAGCTCGACTCCCAACGCGTCGTGAGCGCGGCGCACGGCGGCGAGGTCGGGATGCTCGCCGTGCCACGAGATCAGGCGCGCGCCTGTGACCGCGGTGGTCGACGGGTGCCGCGCGTCGCCCCAGTCGATCAGGAACGGGACCAGTCCACCCAACAGCGGCGGCCAGACCGTGCGGGTCAGGCGCCAGTCGAGCCGGGTCCCGTCGGACAGTTGACGACCCAGCGGTCGGACTTCGCCGATGTCGTAGCCAGCCGCCTTCGCCGATGCGACCCGCTCTTCGATCTGCGCCCCGGCCTTGCAGCACCAGTGCGGCACGTGCGCGCCGCGCCCGCCGAAGTCGTCCATGCCGAAGGGCAGCGGCCCTTCCGGATTCGGCTGCGCCGGATCGGGACCGATGATCTCCAGGTAGGCGTCGTCCTGCAACGCCAAGAGGTAGTTGTAGACCCCGCGCCCGGGAAAGTGCCCGCCGAGTTCGGGTCGCAGGCCAATCGCCGCTTCGATCGCGGCGACCGAGCCCTGGACGTCGGGTGTCGCGAGCACGATGTGATCGAGCATGTTGGCCTCTCTATCGGTAGGTGATCGATCCGTCGGGGCCCTGGAAGGTGGCCACGAGGGCAGGCTCGCTCGCCTCTCGCAGTTCGATCTCGATGCCCAACACCTCATGCGCGGCACGCACCGTGTCGAGGTCGGGATGCTCCCCGTGCCAGGACGCGAGCGTGACGCCCTGGACTGCCGTGGTGGATGGATGCGGCGCGTCGCCCCAGTCGATCAGGAAGGGGATCAACCCACCCAGATGCGGCGGCCACTCGCCGATCGTCAGCCGCCAGTCGAGACGCCCGCCGTCGGGCAGGTCGCGGCCCAGCGGGACGACCGGACCCAGGTCGTAGCCGGCCTCCTTGATCGCAGCGGCGAGCTCGTCGATCTGCTCGTTGCCCTTCCAGCACCAGTGGGCGATGTGCGCGCCGCGTCCCGACTCGGGATCGAGGCCGAACGGCATCGATCCCCCGCCCTCGTTCTCGGGATCGGGACCGATGATCTCCAGGTAGGCGCCGTCCTGCAGCGCGAGCAGGTGGTTGTAGGCGCCCATCTGTGTGAATCGCCCGCCGACCTCAGCTCGCACCCCCGTCGCCGCTGCGATTTCGTCAACAGTCGCCTGCACGTCGGGCGTGGCCAGCACAATGTGGTCGAGCATGAGTTAACTCCTCAGTTGCCGTGGGTTGCCTCAAAGTCGGCCTGCGCCCGATCTCGCAGGTCCGGGTCGGTCAACCAGTCCAGAGCCGCGTGCGCCATTGCCTTGGTCGCCGTCAGAGTGAGCTGATGCCCCTCGTCCTTCGCTGCCGCTGCGGTGAACTGCGGCGTGTGATTACCGCTCTCGTGCGGGATGAAGTACATCGGATGGATCGACGGCACCACGTGCGACACGTTGCCCATGTCGGTCGAGCCGAAGCTGCCCTGGATGCCGCCGTCCAGGTCGGCGGCGCTGACACCCAGGTCGCCCCAGCGTTGGCCGTAGGCCTCGGCTAGTGGTCCGTTGTTGGCCATGTTGCTGTAGCGCTCGCCCGCCTGCCAGTCGACTGACCACTCGCAGCCGGTCGCCTGCGCCGCTCCGGCAAAGCAGTCCTCCACCCGCGAGATCATTTCGTTCAGCCGGCTCTCGTACGGCGCGCGCACGTAGAACTCCGCCTGCGCGTAGTCGGGGATGATGTTCGGCTTCTCGCCGCCGTGGTGAATCTTGCCGTGAATTCGAACAGTCGGATGCGACTGCTGGCGAAGCAAGCCGATCGCCTGATAAGCCAGCACCAACGCGTCGAGCGCGTTGCGCCCCTCCCACGGAGCTCCCGCGGCGTGCGCGTTCTTGCCTCTGAACTCGACAAAGCAGGTGTCGATCGCCAGCACGAACGGATAGATGATGTTGCCCGTTCCCGGATGAATCATCATCGCCGCGCCGACATCGTCAAATGCGCCCTCGTCGATCAGCCGGATCTTGCCGCCACCGCCTTCCTCCGCCGGCGATCCCAGCACCTTGACCGTGCCCTCGACGCCCTCGCGCTCCAGCGCCTCCGCCACCGCCAGTCCGGCCGCAACGCCCGAGATAGCGATCAAGTTGTGACCGCAGGCGTGCCCGATCCCTGGCAGCGCGTCGTACTCCGACAGCACCGCAATCGTCGGTCCGCCAACTCCCCGCGTCGCCTCGAATGCAGTCTCCATCCCGTACGCCGACGGAGTCACATCGAACCCGGCATCGGTCAACCAGGAAGTTAGCGCCCCGTGCGCGTGCACTTCCTCGTAGTTCTCCTCAGGGTGTGAATGAATGTCGAGACTCAGAGCCCGCAACGACTCGGATGCCGCATCGATCGTTTGCGAAGCAATCTTATGGAGCGACATGGTGGCCTCTGCCTTCGGCATCTCCCCCGCTCCGCGGGAGGAGAGGAAAAATCGATCTACTCGGTAAACCAGCCGCCATCCGGATGAATGATCTCGCCGGTCACGTACGACGCCTCGTCCGAGGCCAGGAACAGCGCCACTTTGGCAATCTCCTCCGGCTGTCCGAAGCGACGCATCGGCGTCATGCTCAAGACCCATTGGTTGAGTTCTTCGCTCCCCGAGATCGCCGCCGTCATCGGCGTCTCGATGAATCCTGGACCTATCGCGTTCACGCGAATCCCGTCCTGCACCAACTCCTGGGCCAGCACCTTGGTCAGCATCCAGACGCCGGCCTTGGAGACGCAGTAGTTGCCTGCGCCGGGCTGCGGGAACTTGGCCATGATCGAGGCGATGTTGATGATCGCACCGCCGTTGCCCAGCTCGATCATCTTGCGCGCGCAGGAGCGATCGGTCATCATCACCCCGGTCAGGTTGACGGCCAGGACTTTCTCCCAGTGCTCGACGTTCTGGTTGGTGATGAACGACGCGGTGCGGTCATCGCCGATGTCGGTCACTTCGCCGGAGACATACTCCGCGTTTGAGATGCCAGCCGCGGCGACAACCACGTCCAGCCGACCGAATTCGTCTACGCAGGCCTGCGCCGCCGCGTCGTTGGACGCCTCCGTCGAGGTGTCGCATTGGACTACGACCGCTCTGCGACCCATGGCTTCGACCGCCGCCACCGTGTCTGCCGCCCGATCCGGCAACAGATCGGCCAGCAGCACATTGGCGCCCTCCTCGGCGAAGCGGATTGCGCATGCCGCGCCGATTCCGCTCGCTCCGCCTGTAATCAACGCCGCCTTGCCTTCCAGAGCTCCAGCCATCTCAGCAATCTCTCAATCCTCCAGCAGCGCCGGACAGTGAGTTGATCCGTTGTGTTGAACCCGCCGACGGCAGGATAGGCGCTCAGTCGCGCGTCGGGCCGCGCCTGGGCGTCCACGACCTCCTGCCCTTCTTGGCGATTCGTCCGATAGGGTCGGCTCGATAGAGTCTCTCGATACGATAGCCATGAAGCGGGTCACTCGACGTAACGAACGGAGTGAGGAATGCGGAGTCTCATCTTCTTGATTATCGGTGTCGCCGTCGGTGTTGCCGCTCTGGGAGCGGTCTGGGCCAACGTCGCCAACACGCCCGCCGATCCGGATGGCGCAGTCGATGTGCGCATCGTGCTCGAGCGACTCGGTGACGGCCGAGTCGAAGCCGGGCTGCAGCAGCGTGAGAACGACGGCCGATGGGGTGAAACGCTCAAGTCAACGTATCGATTCCTCCCTCCTCACGCAGCAGTCGGCACTCCGCTGCACAGCTCTCCCGTGATCGTCGACACCGACAGCCGCTACGAGACAGTCGCCGACAACTACGCGGCCTTCCTCTCACAGTCCGGACTTGAGATTGGACAGCGCTACACCGAGCGATTCCGCCGTCCGGACCTCTCCGACGACGAAATCACGAAGTTCCTCTGCATCGAGGACCTGAACGAGCCGGGAATCGGCGCGCTCTGCGACGGCTTCGAGAGCGGCTACGCCGGTCCGGTCGAGCGCGTTGCCGTATCCGACTACGACGCATTCGCCGAGCACTTCCAGGCAAGGCTGCTCAATGATCGCGACTTCGGAGGCGCGTTTGCCACCAGCATCCAGCTTGCCCACGTTGTAGATGTCACCAGGGAAGCGGTCGGCCGCCGATTGACCTGGACCTCATGGATCGAGTTGATCGATCCCCTGCTGCCCGACCCGCAAAACCTGTACTGCGTGATCAGCCACGGCAGCGACGCGGACCTGTTCTGGGGGCTCGCCTCTGAATCTGCGGTTGCCGCTGCGGGCGCGCTGGGCATGAACCTTCGAAACGAGGTTTACTTCAGCGGCGAGGAACAAGCCGAAGGCATCCGCCGCTGCGCCGCCGACGGCGCTGTCGCCATCGCCACCACGCTGGCCGAGCCCGCAGTCCTCAAGCCGGCCGTGCAACAGGCGCTGGCTGCGGGCGTGCCCGTGATCTCGTTCAACTCCGGCGCCGAGGACGCCGCCGACGTCGGCACCGCCCTGCACATCGCGCTGGACGACCTCGAGGCCGGTCGAGTCGCCGGTCGTGAGTTCAACGCTCGAGGCGTCGAGGGACGCCTCCTCTGCATCATTCACGAGCCCGAAAACCAGGGCCTCCACGATCGCTGCGACGGGCTCGAAGAGACCTTCAACGGAACCGTCGAACGTTGGAGCATGACCGACCGCGAGACCACGGTCGAAGAGCTCTATGCCCGCATCCGCAAGGGTGACGTGAACGGCGTCCTGGCACTCTCGTCATCGGTCGGCCGCGAGGCACTCACCTCGGCGCGGCAGTACTACCGCAGAGTGCCGGTGGCCACCTTCGGCTTCACCCGTTCTGTCGCTGAGCACGTTGCTGACGGCCGCATGCTGTTCGCCATCCCCGATCACCCCGAGATTCAGTCCTTCCTGGCGGCTGTCGGCGCATTCCTCGCCGAGCGCTTCCGGATCGATCCCGTCTCCTACTTCAACAGCGCCCAGTTGCTGATCACACCCACGGTTGGCAACGCCGAGCAGATGCAGGCAATCCTCGACACCTTCTACGAATGACCCAGACTCCGGCATCCCGCCCAAAGAGAGGCAGGTCCGCTTCATCCTCAGTGAGACCTGCCCATGATTCGATCAGATTCGGCCCCGCGCAGGCGGGGCCTGGAGGCGCCTACCTGGTCGCGTGGTCCCCGCCCGCGGAGGAACTTGCGCAACCGCGCCCTTCTGTCAATCCAGGTCCCGCCTGGAATCTCGTTTGGGATCCGCGTCCGTTCGATGGGAGCGGGACTCGCGCCCTCGGCGGAATTGACGGGGACGGGATCGACAGGTTGGGGACTACGAAGGGGTCTGCCAACGCGGAAACGACTTCTTCTCGGCGATCCGCGCGGGTCTCTTCAACAGGCGACGCAGCAGGCACGTCGGGCAACTTGGGCACGCGCCGCCCACCGGCGCCACGGAGAGACTCCTCGTTTTCATTCGAGATCGCGAAACTACTTGCGGATAACGCGCCAATAGGCGTAGCGTCCGTTGTGACGGGGATGTCCCTGGGGGTACTGAATGAACGGCCCGTACGGCGCCAATTCCCCTGCTTCCAGCATGCTGTGCTCCGGTGCCGCGTACCTGACTCCGCACACGACCATGTCGTGGACGGGAACGGTCTGTGCTGCCCGCATTTGGAGGCTCCTTCCCCAGTAAACAGGGCGGCGCATCGCATTCCCGCGTCGCCCGCGGAGGCCGTTGAGAAATGACCACCACTTCACCGCAGGCGAACGGATCGGGAAAAACCGCTGCCGCACCGATCCAGGAACGCGACCGCGTCACCGTCCGCTTTGCGGGCGACTCCGGTGACGGCATGCAGTTGGCCGGCAATCGCTTTGCCGACGCCACAGCCATCTTCGGCAACGATTTCTCCACGCTGCCCGACTTCCCCGCCGAGATCCGCGCTCCTGCCGGTTCGCTCGCCGGTGTCTCCAGCTTCCAGATCTCGTTCTCTAGGCACCAGATCTTCACGCCTGGCGATGAACCCGACACGCTTGTCGCCATGAACCCCGCCGCGCTGAAGTCTCACCTCTCCGCTCTGACCAAGGGTGGGCTGCTCGTCGTCAATGAGGACGCCTTCACCTCCGGCAACCTGAAGAAGGCCAACTACCCCAGCAATCCACTTGCCGACGGTTCGCTCGACGACTATCGAATCATCAAGGCGCCGATCACGACCGCCGCGATCGCCGCCGTTGACGACCTCGGCCTGACCACCCAGAACGCCGAGCGGACCAAGAACTTCTTTGCTCTTGGTCTCGTCTACTGGCTCTACGACCGCGACCTGCAGCCGACGCTCGATTGGATCGACCAGCGCTTCGGCCGATTGCCCAACATCGCCGAGGCCAACCGGCGTGCACTCTTCGCCGGACACGCCTACGGCGAAACCACCGAGATCGCCGACGCCCACGTCCGCGTCCCGCCAGCTGTCCTCACGCCAGGCGAGTACCGAACAATCACCGGCAACCAGGCCCTTGTCCTTGGCCTCATCACCGCCTCCCACCTCACGGATCTGGAGCTGTTCTACGGCTCCTACCCGATCACGCCCGCCTCCGACGTGCTGGTCGAACTCGCCGCGCTGCGCGAGTTCGGCGTTCGCACATTCCAGGCTGAAGACGAAATCTCAGCCATCGGCACCGCGATCGGCGCCGCCTACGGTGGCGGGCTCGGCGTGACCGGCACCTCCGGTCCTGGCATCGCGCTCAAGAGCGAGGCGCTCAACCTCGCCGTCATGACAGAACTCCCGCTGCTCGTTCTCGATGTGCAACGCTCCGGTCCCTCCACCGGCATGCCCACCAAGACCGAGCAGACCGATCTGCTCCAGGTCATGTTCGGCCGCAACGGCGAGTCCCCGCTCTGCATTCTCGCCGCAAAGTCACCGGGTGACTGCTTCTACATGGTCCTCGAGGCGGTTCGACTCGCCTTCCAATTCGTTACCCCGGTCGTGCTGCTTTCCGACACCTACTTGGCCAACACCGCCGAACCCTGGCCGGTCCCGGACATCACCCAGCTCAACAAGATTGACGTGCCCTACCGCAAGCTCGAACACATCAGCCCCGAGGACTTCGAGCCGTACAGTCGCGACCCTGAAACACTGGCGCGCATGTTCGTGCCGCCCGGCACCAAGGGCCTCGAGCACCGCATCGGCGGCCTGGAGAAGTCCGACATCACCGGCGATGTCGCTTACTCGCCGGAAAATCACCAGCGCATGACCGACCTGCGCGGCGAGAAAATCCGACGCATCGCCAACTTCATCCCTGAGATCGAGGTCGACGGCCCCGAGTCGGGCGACTTGCTCGTCCTCAGTTGGGGTTCGACCTACGGAGCGGTGTTCACGGCTGTCAACGACGCGCGCGAAGCCGGACATGAACTCGCGCATGCGCACCTCCAGTATCTCAACCCGTTCCCGCGCAACCTCGGCGATGTCGTCTCGCGCTACAAGAAGGTGCTCATTCCCGAGGCCAACACCGGCCAGCTGCGAATGCTGATTCGAGCCAACTTCCTGATTGACGCCCGCGGCTACAACGAAGTCACCGGCCAGCCACTCTCGGCGCGCAATCTGACCGAGGCAATCGTCAAGATGGCCGGCGAGTAACGTCGACACTCACGTAGGATTGAGTACAGAGAGCCACAGGAGGCACGACATGGTACTCCACACGCCGCCAACCCCCGAGCCCTTCGAAGCAGTGATTCCCCTCGCCGACGAGGACCTCACGCGCAAGGACTACGCATCCGACGTCGACACGCGCTGGTGTCCCGGCTGCGGCGACTATTCGATCCTCGCCCAGATGCAGCGCTCGCTCTCAAACATCAACGTCGCTCCCGAGAAGATGGTCTTCGTCTCCGGCATCGGCTGCTCCTCGCGCTTCCCCTACTACATGAACACCTACGGGATGCACTCGATCCACGGTCGCGCGCCTACCATTGCCTCCGGCCTCAAGCTCTCCCGGCCCGACCTGCAGGTCTTCGTGATCACCGGCGATGGCGACGCCCTCTCGATTGGCGGCAACCATCTGCTCCACGTCCTGCGCCGCAACATCGATGTCAAGATCTTCCTCTTCAATAACCGCATCTACGGATTGACCAAGGGTCAGTACTCGCCCACATCCGAGCTGGGCAAAGTGACCAAGTCATCCCCGGTCGGCACAACCGAGCGACCGCTCAATCCGCTCTCCGTCGCACTCGCCGCCGAGGCCACCTTCGTCGCGCGCAGCTTCGACACCGACCCGCAGCATCTCCAGACCACGATTGAGATCGCCGCCCGCCACCACGGCTCGGCCTTCGTCGAGATCCTGCAGAACTGCAACATTTTCAACGATCGCGCCTTCGCCGACTACACCGACCGCGACGTGCGCGACGATCGACTGCTCTACCTTGAGCACGGCCAGCCGATGCTGTTCGGTGAGAACAAGAACAAGGGCCTCGCCGTCTCCGCCACTGGCTTGCGAGTCGTCGACGCGGATGGTCCCGACGCCGGCCTCATCCTCAACCACGACGCGACGCGCCCCGCGCCCGATGTCCACCAGCTCCTGGCACGCTGCTCCTACCCCGAGATGCCCGTCCCCATGGGCGTCATCCGCCGCGTCAACGCCCCCACCTACGGCGACTACCTCGACGGCCAGATCGAAGTCGCCAAGTTCAAGAACCGCCACGAAGTCGGCCAACTCCTCCGAGGCCGCTCCACCTGGCAGGTGGAGTAGCGACTTACGAGGTTCGGATCTGGTGCTCTGTGTCGTTCGAGATTCTCTGGTCCGACGATACGGTCACCGCCAGGGGCGAAATCGCGGACACGCAAGCAATTCGATTGCTCTTCGAAGGCTTGCGGCAGACGATTGATGAAGGCGGAACAGACAGAGTCCAGTTAGATTTTGGCGCCTGCGCCAACCTGACCCAGGCGGTGATGTTACCAATTCTCCCTCAGATAGTCCGGTATCGCGAGGAGCATGGCGCTCAGTTCGATCTGAAGCTGCCCGACGCTACGGGATCCTCACTTGAATCATCACTGAATGACAAATTTGTCCGTACTAACTGGGCGCACTTTATTCAACCAGAGGAGTTTGCAGCGTTAAGCGAGGCTCAAGATCGGGTACCTGTTAGGAGATACGTGAACCATTCGGAGATGTCCGATGCGATCAATGATCTGTTGCGGTTTCTGTTGCGAGGTCGAGACATCGGGCGCGGGACGCTCAAGGCCCTGGAGTGGTCGATCAACGAAGTGACAGAGAATGTCCTTACTCATGCTCAGTCGACAGTAGGAGGATTTGTTCAAGCCTCCGAAGATCCGTCATTCATCGAGTTTGTTGTTGCAGACGCCGGAATAGGGATTCCCGGTAGTCTGACCATGGAAGACGAAAAACAGGCGCTGTTGGAGGCTGTTTCCGAAGGTGGTACTCGTGATCGCATGTCGAACGCGGGCAACGGTCTGTACGGCAGTCGCCGAATCTCCGCCGTCTCTCACGGAGAGTTCGAAGTCCATTCGCTGAGGGCGGTGCTCAGATCTGACAGTAGTCTCCCGGAACCGCACATCCGCGAGGATCAAGTCTCCCTTCCGGGTACCTCGGTTCGCTGTTCAATTGGGCGCTTCGATGGTCAGCTCCTCGAAGAGGCGCTTCGATTCGACGGTGAGACTCACCAGATTGCGAGCGACTACGTCGAGCGGACATTTGAGACGGACATCGGCGAGACCCTGTACGCGATCTCGCAACATGCAGGACGAGATCTCGGGTCGAGACGAGGGGGTGCCCGAGTGCGGCAAGAGCTGCGAAACCTCCTCAGGGTTCAAGGCCAGGTCGTCGTGGACTTCGCCGGCGTAAATGTCATAACAAGCAGCTTCGCCGACGAGGTGTTCGGCCGACTATTCGTGGAGCTTGGCCCGCGAGCGTTCATGTCCCGCATAGTTCTGCGCAACGTCGACCCCACCATTGATGGTCTGATCGATCGCGCCATCGTCCAGCGAACCAGACTCAGCGAGCAACAAGACCGCTAGCGTCCCCGATTGCCGCCGCCGTCGATCGTGTGGGCCGCTCCGTTGATGTACACGCTGTCATCCGAGCACAGCCACGTGACCAGCGAGGCGACTTCCTCCGGCTCGCCGTAGCGACCCATGGGATTGGATGCGGCGAACATCTGGTGGACGGCCTCGGGATTGTCCGGATCGAACTGGCGCTCCAACGAGCGCATCATGCGCGTCTCGATCGGTCCCGGGCAGACCGCGTTGACGCGAATGTCGGGCGCGAGCTCCTGCGCGGCCGACTTGGTCATCCCGACCACCGCGTGCTTGGACGCGCCGTAGGCGATGATGCCCGGTGTCGGCGACAGACCGGCGATCGACGCGGTGTTGACAATCGCCCCGCCGCCCGACTGCTGGATCGCCGGCGCGACGTGCTTCATCCCCAGCCAGACCCCCTTGAGGTTGACCGCGATCACACGATCGAAGTCGGCTTCGTCCAGTTCGGTCAGCGCCGAGCGTACGCCCTCGATGCCGGCGTTGTTGAAGAAGGCGTCAACGCGACCGTAGGCCGACAGCGCCTCGGCCACGTAGTTGGCTACGTCCGATTCCTGCGTCACGTCGGCCTCGACCGTGATGCACTCGCCGCCAGCGTTAGAGATCGCAGCCACGGTTTCGTCCAGGTCAGAGCCCGCCAGATCGACCGCGACCACCTTCGCGCCGTCCGACGCGAATCGCACACACGCCGCCCGTCCAATGCCCCCGGCCGCGCCGGTCACGATTGCCACCTTGCCTTCGAATCGATCACTCATTGCTTGCTGCCTCTCTTCGTCGTGCTCATGGAGATGATAGTCGGCGCCTTTTCCCGCTTCCCCCCTTTGGGGGAAGCTGTCCCGTAGGGACTGAAGGGGGCACGCCGACTTCTGCAATCTCCTCGCAGCCCCACTCTGTCGCTACGCGACACCTCCCCCCCTCAGAGCGGGGGTAGAGAGAAAGCCGCTACCCGAAGAGCGGATCCGACCAGCGAGGCGCCGCCAGCTCCAGCGCCAGGTAGACGCAGAGCACGCCCAGTCCGAAGACCGACAGCTCCGGCAGCGGACGCAGCACCTTGATGTTCGTCGCCGTGCGGATGAATCCCGTCCAGTTGGGGAAACTCCAGAGGATCAACGCCGCCACGGCGCCCACGATCATCCCGCCCAGGTGTCCGCCGATGCTGATCCTTGGAATCAGCAGCGAGAAGACGATGTTGATGATCAGGAACACCAGGATGCCCGAGTCCTGCCAGCGCCGACCCGATGCTCGCTCGGCGATCACCACCGCGCCGGCCAAGCCGAAGACCGAGCCCGACGCCCCCGCCGTGAACGCGTTCGGCTCGACCAGCAGCGCGCCCAGCGCGCCGCCGGTCAGCGACACCGCGTACAGCAGCAGCATCCTCCAGCCGCCGATCGCCGGCTCCAGCATCCGACCCAGCAGCACGAGGATGAACATGTTCATCACCATGTGCAGCAGCCCGTAGTGCAGGAACGCCGACGTAGCCAGCCGCCACCACTCGCCCTCCTCATGCACAAACGCCCCGTGCAGCGCAAAGTCGCGGTGAATCTCGCTGACACCGCTGCCCCACAGCGACAGCGACCCCGTGTACACCGATACGACCAGCCAGATCAGCGCGTTGACCAGCGCCAACGCCTGTGTGACCCGGTAAGGCGACGCCGTCGACCACTCGCGAGTCCGTCGCCGCCCCTCGGCCACGCACTCCGGACACTGAAAGCCGACCGGAGCCTGAACCATGCACTGCGTGCATATCGGCCGGTTGCAACGCTGGCAAAGAACCCCCGCCCAGGTATCCGTATGCCGATAGCAGGTCGCATCGCGGGAGCTCATGCAGTCAGTGTATGTGCGGGTTGGTCTAGCCCACTGACGATCTCGCCCCTGTCCCTCTGGAGACCCAGGCCTCACTCTTCCCCCTCCCCCTTGCAGGGGGAAGTGCCGAAGGCGGAGGGGGTCCCGCTCCGCCGCTCCATCGCTGGCTCCGCTCGACAGAGCCTTGCCTTTTGACGTCTGGACGTCTACCTTGAACCCTGACGCAAGGAGACGCAGCGTGACACAGCGCAAACACTCGCCAGGCACCGTCAGGGATGCGATAGTCGGCTTCCTAGGCGGGCTGTATGGAGATGCGAGCGTGACAGAGATCAGAAGTGCCGTTGAGGCAGAACTTGGCCACGTACCCGCGTCCTCAGTGCGGTCGTACTTGCGGCTTCGTCCCGACACATTTGAAAGAACGGGGCATGGTCTGTATCGGTTGAAGAGGACCGCTTTGAGAGCCCGGCCATCTGTCGAGGAATCCGTCGCCTACTACAACGCTCCCACACTCGAACACGGAGGCGCAGCGCTGTATCAAGCCGATTGCTTTGAGTGGTTCCGGTCTTGCTCAGAGAACAGCTTTCATGCGATAGTCACAGACCCTCCTTACGGCTTAGTCGAGTACACGGAGACGGAGCAGCAGAAGTTGCGCGAGGGCAAGGGCGGTGTTTGGAGAATCCCTCCATCGTTTGATGGACACCAAAGGTCGCCCGTACCTCGGTTTACGACACTAAAGGCCGCAGACTTGCAATACATGAGTGAGTTCTTTCATCGCCTTGGACACGAAGCAACCAGAGTGCTGGTGCCTGGAGCCCATGTGTTCGTCGCCTCCAATCCACTGGTGTCGCATGTGGTCGCGTCAGCCCTCGCGAGTTCGGGACTCGAGAACCGAGGGGTTGTGACGCGTCTCGTGATGACAATGCGCGGTGGCGATCGCCCGAAGAACGCCCATGATGAGTTTTCGCAGGTCACTGTCATGCCCCGGTCGATGTCCGAACCATGGTTGCTGTTTCGCAAGCCCCTGGAAGGCCGCGTGCAAGACAACCTCAGGACCTGGGGGACAGGCGGTTTACGAAGGTTGTCGGACCAACGGCCTTTCGGCGACGTCATCAGATCGAGTCCAACGCGACCCAAAGAGAAAGAACTGGCGCCGCATCCGTCGTTGAAGCCACAAGCGTTCTTGAGGCAGCTGGTTCGAGCGGCGCTGCCCATGGAGCAAGGCGTCATCCTGGATCCGTTTGCCGGCTCCGGCTCTACTCTGGCGGCGGCCAATCACTTCGAGTTCAGTAGCGTCGGCATAGAACACGACTCCCGGTATGTGAAGGTGGCCGAATCGGCTATTCCTGCACTGGAGAAGATTAAGTGTCCAAGTACACCCAGCTCTGGCGGAGCTTTCGAATGCCATATCTGTCAAGGGTCGCAGTTCTCGTTCCCAACTCCCCGCGGGGATTCCGACGAAAGTCATCAACCGTCACATGGCCAAGATAGATTTCTGTGAAACGCATTGGAGCTCTGTCGACGGCAGGTTCCGTAGTGTTGTCGACTTGGTAGACGAACACACACATCCATTGGTCGCGTGCGCCGTGAGTATCAACCGCGCCGCCGCGTTTGCGTGTTGTCTTGATCTCGACGCCCTCCGACCCGGACTTGACCGAGTCGTTCGGGTAGACTCCGTTAACAATGAGGTCCGGATGGCCGTTGTGATAGGTATTCTCGACCAAGACTCGTGAGTGGCGAGCCAAACTCGCCGAGACCATGTCGGAGATGAGGCCTGACATTGCAGCTGGTCGCAGCATTTCGTCAAGTCGCCTGATGCCCTTGCCCTGCAGATGAGTGTTCACATCGTAGAAGAAGTCATAGACGTCCTGCATGACAAGGGAGAAATCCTGAGTCCTAAGCTCATAAGGCAAGGAGAGTCGCTCATTGAACGCGTTCCCGTCGGGATTTCGGCGAAAGAGCGGCACAATATCGCTTTCCCGTCCCGATGAGGGAGAGTCCTACGGCGCAGTCGCGCCCCGTTCCAACGAATGATACGACGACTCCGACTCGCTGCACGTCGAGATTGCCCAGGCTGGTAAGGATGCTGCGGCCGGCGCGAAGGCTCTGTGGGACCAGATTCGGGCCGAGCGGGAGGAAAACGGCCAATCCACGTCGGTCACGGTCGCACGTCGGGAGATACGCCAGTGGCTGTCGGAGTCGCCGGAGGGTCGGCGGGTGGAGGAGTTGGTGGGTCGGTTGTTGGACAAGCGAACCGAGGATTGACAACTGGGTTTCATCTCGGTACAACTGAATAGTCGGCTGATCGAAATCGAAGCCGTCGAGTACATGAAGGGTCGAAAATGGCTCGCAATGCTAGGCACGTGACACCCCGAGGCAATGGTTGGGCAAACAAGAAGGCGGGCAATCAGCGGGCGTCGAGCGTTCACGGGACCCAGGCGGCAGCTCAGCGAGCGGCTCGCCGAGGCTTGGCCAAGCAAGGTGGTGGCGAACTGGTTACCCATAACAAGCAGGGACAGATTCGCCAGAAGAACACAATCCCTCCGGCAAAGGACCCGTTCCCGCCGCGCGGCTAGCGATCACGATAGGTGCGTTCGTTTCGGCGTAGGACGTCGGTGATGGTGACGATTCGCTCGGCGTCATTGATGTCGTAGAAGATGCGCCAGTTGCCCTGGCGCACACGATACTCACTGTCTCCGAGGTGGAGCACTCGCCGCGGACGAGGCTCGACGGCGAGGCCGCGAATCTTCTTCCTGACTGAAGCAAGGTCCCGCCTCTCGAGACGCGCCAACTGCCGTTCAACTCTCGGCTCTGTGACGACCCGATAGGGCAGCCGCGACCTGTCTGTCATTCCTTACGCCACCGGGCGGCAAGACGCTCTTCCACTTCCTCCCACGGGATGGTCTCCTCCTCCACCCCGAGACGCTTGCGTTCTTCGCGCTCCCGCGATCGCTGTTCCGCCAACGCTAGATCCGCCGCCTCTTCCTCAGGCGTGAGTTCGTCCAGGAGTTCAATGAAGCCCAGGTCGAACAGCTTCAGGATCCATTCGGCGATTACCAGCGCAGTGCGGGCGTCTTCGAGAGACACAGGGAAGGCCTCATCCGCTTCCGGTCGTCTCTCCCAGAGATCAGCGAGCACCGGCATGACCGTGTCGATATCCAGGACACTGGAGTAGCCCTCGCACCAGAGGTCGGGACGGTCTTGCCAGTGCTTGAGGATCACGCCGAGGTCGTCGGTGGGGTTGTCGGGCGTGGCGATGCTGCGGAATGCCTGCTCGACTGCGCGGATGGCGCAGTCGTAGGCGTCGACGGCGGCGGATTCGTCGTCGGACCAAGCCAGCTCGCGGGCTGCGCTCAGCAGTTCCTGGGCAGTGGCGTCGGGGGGTTGCTTGATGGTCATTGGCTAGCTCCCATCGTCAGCGTAGCGAGCCAACCTATCACACCAGCGCCGCCTCCGTCAGCGAGACCGCGGGCGGCTTGTAGGAGAGGGCGAGGTCGAAGTGGCTGAGGATGTCTCGGCCGAGGAGTGAGGGAAGCTGCCAGTTGCCATGATCTCCGGGGACACGCGGCATAGGTTCCGGAATGAGGATTGGGAGTTCGACGTTGATCCACTCGCCATCGGACGCCAGCAGTTGTAGCTCTGATGGAAACAGCAGGCCAACCGAATCGCCCTGGCCGATCCCGGTCATCCTGATCTGCCGGACGGTATCGGCGAAGTCGATGTTGAAGTACCCGGCGCCGAGGACGGCGACGGCGTCTCGCGGGTTGAGAGTGGTGAAATCTGCGCCCGTGTCGATCAGGAACTCGTACCCGAATTCTCCGGTGGTACCCGGGAAGCGCACGTTGACGAAGGGCATGGCCGGGACCAGGGACGACGCGCCTGGGGTCTGACGAAAGTGACCTTGGACAGTGCGGCTCAAAGGATCAGGGCCCTGTTTTGTCCAGGTCTGGTCACCGGACCATACGCGCCAATCCGACTCAGCGGCTCCTGGTCGCTGAGCCACCTGAACAAACCAGTCAGATCGTTGGAGGCCCTGAGGCACGCGTCATCGTAGACCACGACCCACGCCTCGCTTCGGTCTGCCCACACCTCGTCAACGTGCTCGTCGTACCAGGCCTCGTTGCGCTCGTAGGAATCGCAGATCGCTCGCCAGGCGTCGGGATCCTCGGGACGGGGGACGCGAGGCCCGCCCGCCAGCATGAATCGGATGTCGTCGTTGATGGGTTTGCTCACGAACCGAACTCGCTCCCTACCTCACGTTCGAGTCTACTCCTGATTCGGCATGCCACCGTCTACACTGACTTCGATACCCGCGACTGCCTCCGACGCAAGGAGTTTTCCCATGAAGTTCCACTGGTTCAACCTGATGCCCTGGCCTCACCTGCCGGACGATTTCCGCGAGACGAATCGCTCCGTCTGGGTCGATGTCGACTCTCGGCTCTACGACCCGGTCGAGGGGCACCGGGTGTACAACGAGTACCTCGACCAGCTTGAGTATGCGGCCAATCTGGGCTTCGACGGGATTGGCGTCAACGAGCATCACCAGAACGCCTACGGGATGATGCCCTCGCCGCAGATCATGGCGGCGTCGCTAGCGCGTCGGACCAAGGACGTGACGCTGCTGCTGCTGGGTCAGTCGATCGCCCTGTACAACCCGCCGACCCGTGTGGCGGAAGAGATGGCGATGCTCGACGTGATGTCGGGCGGCCGCCTGGTCGCGGGATTCCCGGTCGGCACGTCAATGGACGACAACTTCTGCTTCGGCTCGAACCCAGCCACGCTGCGTGACAAGTACCGCGAGAACCACGACCTGATCCGCCGCGCCTGGGAGGACCCGGAGGTCTTCTCCTGGAACGGCGAGTACAACAAGATTCGCTACGTCAACCTCTGGCCGCGCCCGATCCAGCAGCCCCCGCCCATCTGGATTCCCGGCGGCGGCTCGGTTGAGACCTGGGACTTCTGCGCCGAGATGGGCTACAACTACTCGTATCTGTCGTTCAACGGCTACGTCCGTGGCGAGGCGCTGATGCAGGGCTTCTGGAACCGGCTGGGCGAGCTGGGCGTCGACTTCAACCCGTTCCAGGGCGCGTTCGCGCAGCAGATCGTGGTCGCCGAGACCGACGATCAGGCCGAGCAGATGTACACCGAGCACATGCAGTACTTCTTCGACAAGTGCCTGCACGTCTACCCCGGTTTCGCCGACGCGCCGGGCTACCGCACCGAGAACACGATCCGCGCCGGTCTCCGCGCCGGCGGCGCGCAGGGTCTGGGCGTCGCCCACACGCTGTCCTGGGACGACTGGGTGCGCGAGGGCTACATCGTGGCCGGCTCGCCCGACTCGGTAACCGAGCAGATCGAAGCGCTGGCGACCAAGCTGCAGGTCGGCCACCTGGTCTGCCTGCTGCACGTCGGCGACATGCCCGACGACAAGGCTCGAGCCTCGACCAAGCTCTTCGCTGAGCAAGTCATGCCCAGGGTCAAGCACATCTGGGAAGACTACGAAGACCACTGGTCGCCGAAGCCAATCGACTCCGAGCAGGTCGCGACACCAGCTCCGGTGCTGACAGGATCGAACTGACCAAAGCCGCATCAACGGCTGTAAGAGAAATCCCGCTCCCTCCTTCCACGGGAGCTGCCAAATCTTCCCCGCTCCCCCTTGCAGGGGGAGCGGGAAACCAGGCAAAGCTGGGTGACTTCGTGAAGTTCCACTGGTTTCATGGGATGCCGTGGCCGCATTTGCCTGACGACTTCCGTGAGCGCAACCGATCCGTCTGGGTCGACGCCGACTCTCGGTTGTACGACTCGGTCGAGGGTCACCAGTTGTATCACGAGTACCTCGACCAGCTTGAGTTTGCCGAGCTGGCAGGGTTTGACGGGCTGGTGCTCAACGAGCATCATCAGCACGTCTTCGGCCTGATGCCGTCGCCGCAGCTCATGGCCGCCGTCCTGGCGCGCCGCACGACGCGCGCCGCGATCATCATGTTGGGCATGTCGATTGCGCTCTACCGTCCTGCGACCCGCGCCGCCGAAGAGATCGCCATGCTCGATGTCCTCTCCGGCGGGCGCATTGTCGCTGGATTCCCGTTGGGCACGCCGATGGACGCCAACTTCGCCTACGGCGCGAATCCCTCCGACTTTCGCTCGGTCTACCGCGAGCACCACGACCTGATCTTGCGCGCCTGGCAGGACCCGGACGTCTTCGCCTGGAATGGCGACTCGGACAAGTTGCGCTACGTCAACATCTGGCCGCGGCCGATCCAGCGTCCGCACCCTCCGATCTGGATTCCCGCCGACGGCATCTCCTCCGAGACCTGGGACTTCTGCGCCGAGCGCGGGTACAACTACGTCTGCCTCGCCAGCCGCGGCATCGCCCCGGCGCAATCGGCGATGGACGGGTTCTGGTCGCGCATCGAGATCCACGGCGTCGAGCCCAACCCCTACCAGGGCGCGGTCTCGCAGACCATCGTCGTCGCCGATACGGACGACGAAGCGCAGCAGCGCTACGAGCCGCACTTCGAGTATTCCTCCCGCCACACGCTGGACGACTTCCCCGGCTGGACCGAAGCTCCGGGCTGGCGCACCGAACGCGGCATCCGCGAGCGCGCCGCGCAGACGATGGAGGAACTGGCCAATCCGCAGCCGTCGCGCATCCCGACGTGGCAGGAACGCCTCGACGTCGGCTCGCTCGCCGCGGGCTCGCCCCAGACCGTGACCGAGCAGTTGGAGCACCTCGTCAAGACGCTCCGCGCCGGACACCTGATCGGCGTCTTCCACGTCGGCGACATGCCACACGACCTCACCCTGCGCAGCACGCGCCTGTTTGCTGAGCAGGTAATCCCGCGTCTGCGACACTTGTGGGAAGATCACGAGGACCACTGGTCGCCGCGACCGATAGCGACGCAACAATCACGCGCCCCGGGGCGCGATCTCGCAGGAGTGAACTGATGGCAGAACTGAGCACCCTTGACCTCACCCCCGGCGGACAGACCGCTCACGTCTGGCAGGGCGGCGACGCCGACTCCCCGGCACTGCTGTTCCTCCACCCGATCACCGGCATCCCGCGCTGGGGCGACGCGCTCGAGTCGCTGGCCTCAGACTTCCATGTGATCGCGCCCTACCAGCCCGGCTGGGGTCCGGCCAAGGACGACCTGCCCGGCGTGCGCGACGGACTCGACCTCGTGCTTTTCAACGTCGACCTGCTCAATACGCTGGGCGTCGGTTCGGCGCACGTCGTCGGCGTCAGCATCGGCGCATGGATCGGCGCGGAGATCGCAGCCATCAGGCCCGACGCCGTGCAGTCGCTGACCCTGGTTAATCCGCTCGGCCTCTGGTCCGAGAACCATCCCGGCGAGGACCCGTTCGCACAGCATCCCGGCTTCCCCACCGCCGTCCTGTTCAGCGACCCCGAGAAGCGCAACGAGCTGCTGATGGCCGACCGTGACCCGATGGACGCGTACGTCGAGGAGCTGCTCGACCTGCGCGCCTCGGCCAAGTTCCTCTGGCCGATCCCCGACACCGGCGTCGGACGCCGACTGGTGCGGATCGACACGCGCACGCTGATCGCCACCTCCGAGCACGACAACGTCGTCGCGCACGAGATGGGCGACATCTGGCGAGCCGCAATTCCCGGAGCGCAGTCGGTCGAACTCGCGGGCAGTGGTCACATCGCCGACCTCGAGGCCCCTGCCGCCCTCGCCGACCTCGTCCGCAACTTCGCCCTAGCCGGAGTGACCGCGTAAGCGAGGGAACCTCGTCGGCTCCGCGAGCGTCCTGAATGTATGCGACGTCGCTGGCCCGCAGCCTTTGTGCCGCTGATTGCCTGGTGGATACTGCTCGGCGGCGCAGTCGCCGGCCTTGACGACTCCGAACCCTTGAGTCTTGCGGTCCAGCCCACCCGCGAGACCTGCACGCTCGGCTCCGTCACCACGCTCGACTACGACATCCAGGGAGGCCAACCGCCCTACCAGCTCACCGTCGACGGTCGGGCAGTCGAGCAGTCATCGGACCCGCACTACATCCCTTGCCGAACATCTGCAGGATGGACCCGTCCGGGACCGCCCGGCAACGAAGACATCCAGAGGATAATCGTCAGCGTCACCGACTCGGTGGGGAATCGCGCCTATGCCGCCTCGGAGCATCGGCTCGTGCCGGGACTGCCAGCTCCCGTACGTCTTCAAGTCTCTAATCAGGGATATGGGCCCTCCACTGCGTACCTGTGGGCAAGGTGGTGGACTGCAGGGATTTCGGAGGGACAGCGTCCCGACGACATAGCACTGCGTTGGAGGGTCAGGGGCAGCACCGAGTGGACGCTCGAACACCTTCGCCGACTACGGTCCAACGACGACTCGGATAGCGCCCGCTGGACAACCGCGCTCACACATCGAGGTGAGCGGCTCGAGTTGCAGGCCGCCCAACTTCGCCATCTCTTTGACCTGCGGACGCCATTGGTGCTGAACTGGTCGCCGACCACTTCAGTGACCATCCTTGACCATCCCTGGGAACTACAGGCCGAAGCAACACACGACACGATTACGCTGACCTGGGGTCCGCACACATCCGGACAACGCTACATTGCTGAGCTTTACGCGGTCCAGCCCGGATATCCCTATCGATCGGAGCTGGAGCTTGGAGTTCGCGGCGAGCCGATCGTTGAAGCGCGCTTTGAGGATCTCCTGCCCGACACCCTCTATCACGTACGGGTGTATCTGGATCAAGGTCATCAGTGGGGATACGCCTTGGAACACAATCGATTCGAGTTACGGACAGAGCCGGCGCCTGAAGGATGGTCTTCATTGATCTTGGCGCCGACCGACATACAGGCGACCGTCGAAGACAGGCAACTGGAGGTGAACTGGACACCTCCTCCCGTAGGATCTCGCTTCGAGACTCGGGTCTGCGCCCGTTCGCTCGAGCTCCAGTGGCAGCAGTCCTGCGAGAAGGTGAGTGCGGGTCAAAGTCGCGCGCAGCTACAGATGCCCTGGCACCATCCGGGCGGCACGCTTGAGATTCGAGTGTCCACCCTCGCGGCGCCGCCGAGAACCAGCCTGGTAGAGATGCACGTGCCGACCTATGAGCCAAACCTGCTCACCGCCGGTGATCCGCCTGCGGCGCCTGCATTCGTAGACTTGCACTGGGTGGATACCTCGGGCGGTCACTACGGGATCTACGCCGGCATTTGGAGATTCGACTTGGAATCCAATGACGCCGAGTTGGCCGAGCTGTCATGGCAGGCCCGTGGTCGCACCTTCATCCGCGAATCCCGCGACAGCGACTTCACGATTCAACTGGATGCAGGCGCCGCTCCTCAGTCTCTTCGAGTACGCCTGCTCCAAGACGGTGCGTGGACCCCGTGGTCAGTCCCCGCAAGGATTCCCACAGTCGTCACCCCGCCGGGCAACGTTCGAATCTGGGAGCAAGCCGGCTCCCTGCAGATTCACTGGGATCCACCTGAGCACAGCGAGGTCGCTCTCGAGTATCGGCTCCACGTTCGCCGAAACTACGAAGAAGCCGAAGTAGTCGATGTTGGGCAAGTGACCAGCGCAACGATTCCCATTCACCCGGACGACGAGAGCTACTGGGTGGCCGTCGATGCGATCGCGGTGAACTATGGAGAAGTCAGTGGCGGCGGGTATGGTTGGTACGCGCGGAGCCCGCTTGAACTCAGGGTGACAGCCGAGTTCTCCCCGTGCCCTCCAGCTCAGCAAGCGCCCATCATGGTCCTATGGGGCGTCCGAGGCGGCGCGCCTCCGTTCACTGTGTCGCTGGGCGATCAGTTGGGCTTCCAGACAGAAGAGCGCTCCGGACATAGCGTCGTCACTTGCCGAACCAATGCGCCCGGAACTGCCGCCGATATGCACGTGTCGGTTATGGACGCGAATGGTGATACCCATGTCGGTTGGTTCAGGCCTTCGACGTTGTGGGACGGTGCTTCCGACCCCGAAGAAGACCCCTTCGGTGTCTCTCTCACAGCGCGCAGCGTCCATCGGCATGTTGTCCTGTTGAGTTGGAGCTGCCGCTACTGGCCTTTCACAACGGCGCTTCGCTGGCGCGAGCTGGGCGCAGCCGACTGGAACTACGCGACGGAGCTACGCCAAACTCGGGACGGAGATTTCCGCTGTCGTGGAACGTGGGACGGGCTCAAGCCCGTCACGTCTTATGAGTACCAACTTGCTCGATTCGAGCCATCCTCCCAGCATCGAAGTCTCGAACGCCTGCGTTGGACGAAGACTCAGACTGTAACTACTCTCGGACCACCACAACAACTCTCGATCGAGCGTAAGCAGCAGACCGTCACTGCCACGTGGGAGCGTCAATCGGAGGCCTGGGCCTACGTTGTTGGGCTACGTTCCAACGGCCGCTCCTGGTGGAAGCGCTATGACCCGAGCGGTGAGCCGATGGAGGCTGTCCGCTACTTTCGGATTCCAGAAGGGATCGACCTAAGCGTGGAGCTCATCAGTCCACCGCTCAAAGATGGAAGAGACACCAGGCCCTGGGGATTTGACGCCAATATCCCTTCCGGGCACTAACCGGCCGAGCAAGCGCCGGTCTGGCGGTAACCTGCGCTCGCACGATCGGAGCATGCTGTGACCAACTTTGGGCTGACCCTAACCAACCGCGGCGTTGTTACCGGCGATTCCTCGCTGGAGGAGATGTACAACCTGACCCGGCTCGTCGACGAGGACGAGCGCTGGACCTCGGTCTGGGTTGGCGACTCGATCACGGCGAAGCCTCGGTTGGACGCTCTGTCGCTGATGAGCGCGCTCGCGGCTCGGACTGAGCGGGTTCGGATCGGGCCTGGATGCTTCGCCACGACGCCGGTCCGCCCGGCGATCCTGCTCGCCTATCAGCTTGCCGCCATCGACGTGATCTCCAACGGTCGCCTGACCTTCGCCGCCTGCATGGGCGCCGCCGACGCGTCGGAGTTCGACCACTTCTGCGTCCCTCCCATCACCCGATCCGGCCGGATGGAAGAGGCGATCGAGATCATTCGACTGCTGACCTCGGAGGACGACGCGTCCTACCACGGCAAGTACAACGACTTCGACAATCTGACCATCGAACCGCACTCGATCCAGCGGCCAATCCCGATCCTGATCGTCTCCAATCCCAATCCGAACGACGCACGCAATCGCGAGCGCGGCCTCAGCCGCGTCGCCCGACTGGGCGACGGCTGGATGTCGACGACCCTGACTCCGGAGTTGCTGGGCGAGTACCTGGCCGACATCCGTCGCTACGCCGCCGAGGCCGGCCGCGAGCTGCCCGACGACTTCGACGTGGTCGCCTTCCACTCGGTGATGATCGACGACGACCGTGACGCCGCCTACGCGGAGGCCAAGCGCTTCCTCGACGACTACTACTTCCTCGATCACTCCGAAGCCATGGTCCGCCGCTGGTGCTCATACGGCCCGCCCGAGCAGGCCGTCGAGGACATCCAGCGCTACATCGACGCCGGAGCCACTTCGGTTCTGCTGCGCATCTGCAGCGCTGATCAGACGACACAGTATCGGCGCATCTCCGAAGAAGTACTGCCCGCGTTCGTCTGAGTGTGCTCTCACCGTCCGAGCCCTAGACTGCCTCGCACGAACGGAGCACTCCCATGGTCAACTTCGGACTCACACTCTCCAACCGCGGCGTCGTCACCGGCGCCTCCACTCTTGACGACATGATTGCCCTGGCGCAGCGCGCCGACGCCGACGAGCACTGGGACTCGGTCTGGGTCGGCGACTCGATCCTGGCCAAGCCGCGCCTCGACGCCCTCAACCTCATGTCGGCGCTGGCCGTCGTCACCGACCGCGTGCGCATTGGCCCCGCCTGCTTCGCCTCGACCCCGCTGCGCGACGCCCTGCTGCTCGCATACCAGTACGCCTCGCTCGACTTCATGTCCAACGGCCGCGCCATCTTCGCCGCCTGCATGGGCCAGGCCGCGCCCGGCGGCGGCGACATGCTGCACGAGTTCGACGCCTTCTGCGTCGCGCCCGAGTCGCGCATGAAGCGCATGGAGGAGGCGATCGAGGTCATGCGCCTGCTGACCTCCGAGGAGAACGTCTCCTACCACGGCGAGTACAACGACTTCGACAACGTCACGATCGAGCCGCGTTCGGTCCAGCGGCCGATCCCGATCTGGGTCACGTCCAATCCCCGCCCCGACCTCAAACGCAACCGCGAGGCCGGTCTGCGCCGCACTGCGCGCCTCGGCGACGGCTGGATGACCACCTTCCAGCCGCCCGCGATCGTGGAGGAGTACATGGCCGACATCCGCCGCTACGCGGATGAGGAAGGCCGCGAGCTGCCGGACGACTTCGAGGTTTGCATCTACTACAACATCAACGTCAACGACGACCGCGACGCCGCGTTGGCCGAATCGCGACGTTACCTCGAGGCCTACTACAACACCGAGTACTCCGACGAGATGCTCGGCCTCTGGGTCGCGATGGGCACGCCGGAGCAGTGCATCGCCAGCATCCAGTCCTACATCGACGCCGGAGCCACCACGATCACCCTCCGCCTCGTCGGCTACGACCAGCAAGCTGCGTACGACCGCGTCGTCAACGAGGTCCTGCCGGCATTTGACTAGAGCGCATCTGATCGGAATCTCCCCAGCCTCAGCAGCTGCTCAGCCGAGTTAGGCTGGTGATAGGAGATTGAGATGGCGGACAACCCAACGACCAACGGCGCAGACGGAACTGAGCCGCGCGAGCGGCCCAGTTGGTACGTGCCGATCAAGCCGATACCGGAGACGGATAAGCGCTCACTCACAGAGGTCTTGCTGGAGACATTCGCCTACGAGCCTCTGGAACTGTCGGAGGAGACGCAGAGGGAGCTGGCAGATTACCTCAACCAGTTCCGCGTGCCACGCGAGTAGTAGCGGGGTGCTGAGCTCCAACGTCTTCGTCATTCCAGGCTCTGCCTGGAATCTCGCCCCCTGTGTAGCACTGTCCGACCATGCAAGATTTCCGGGCGGGGGCCATGCAGTGACGGAGCGGGAACGGGTGACGCTAAGACAACGCAACAGCTAGGCCAGCACGCTGAGTTTGCCAGTCAGTTGCCTAACCTCGCCGAGATACTGTTCCACTGCCTTCGTGTCGAGCCAGTCTTCGTAGTAGTTGGTGTGCAACGCACCGGCCAGACCGAACTGCCGGCGCATCTCCTCGTCCTCGGTTTCGTCGGCGAGCCGATGCAGGGCGCGCCATAAGTCACGGTGCCCCTCGTGTCGCCACCCCCGCTCTTCCGCAGCCGCTTTGACCAGCAATGCTGCTGCACCCCAGGCCTTCTCGGAGGCTTGCTTGAGATCGCCCTCGGCCAGGAACCCTTGGGCGTGGTCCAGGTGCTCGGCGCTGATGCCTCGGTAGTGAACGACTTGCTCGGTTGCCATGGGGTCAGTGTAGTCGACGCCCTCCCGCGCTAGCCTGCGCGATGTAGCGATCGGAGCCGCCCATGGAGACCCAGCGCATCGATGCCAACGGGATACGGATCCACGTCACCACGGACGGACCCTCCGACGGACCGCCCGTCCTGTTGATCCACGGCTTTCCAGAGACCTCGTACGAGTGGCGCTACCAGGTGCCGGTCCTGGTAGACGCCGGCTACCGCGTGATCGTCCCTGACACGCGTGGCTTCGGCGACTCCGACAAGCCGCCGGGGCCGGTCTCGAGGGCGACGCTGGCAGCCGACATGGTCGGCGTGCTCGACCACTTCGACGTGGAACAGGCGGCAGTGGTCGGGCACGACTGGGGCGGAATCATCGGCTTCAAGGTGGTGATCGACTACCAGGATCGGGTCTCGCGGACGGCGCTGATGGACACGCTCTGCACGGTCTGGACGCCGGCGGCAATCCACGGCTTCTGGTTCAAGGCGCGCCCGCTGCCCGAGCACTTCTTCGCCGAGTACCACCAGCAGTTCATCGAGACCATCTTCACCGGACAGTCCGACCCCGAGCTGCCCGGCTGGCCCGCCTCGCCCTGGAACGTGTCCGGTCGGCGGCTGACGCAAAATCGCTGGGCCACCGACGTCGACGTCGAGGTCTACAAGCAGGCCTTCTCCGATCCCGAGTCGCACGCCGCCGCCATCTCCTACTACCGCCACGCACTGCCCTTCCACCGCATGCGTCCGGATGCGAACGTCGACGGAGGCTACCGCTGCGAGCGGCTGACATCGTCGCTGGTCGGCGAGGTCTGGCGCCGCGGGCTGAACGACCACCCCTGGGGCCGCGAGTTCATGGAGTACGGACCGGAGGATCGGCACAAGCGCTTCGACAAGCCCGCACTCTGGATGTACGGAAACGCCCGCCTCGCGCCCGACAGCGGGTCCGGCGCCGAGGCGCCCTCGGGTAACCCGTTCTTCGACCAGTTCTCGATGTACTTCCCCGACCTCACCGCCGTCGGCGTCCCCGGCGCCGGCCACTTCTTCCCCGAGGAAGCGCCCGATTTCACCAACCAGACGCTGTTGAAGTTCCTCGCAAAAGGAAACGACTGAACGAAGACCTCCCCCTCTGGGGGAGGTGCCCCGAAGGGGCGGAGGGGGCTCATGCCTACCAATGAATCCACCGAACTCACGCTCAAGCTGCTGCGCCAACTGACCGACACGGTCGAGCAGCTCTCCGGACTCTCGGACGACGACCTCTCGTTCCCGACCGAGCACGGCTGCGCGATGAACGGCGGCGTCCGACGCCTGTTGGTGCACAACGCCGAGCACGACCGCATGCACGCCGGCGCCGTCTCGACCGCGCGCTACACGGCGAAGCAGATGCAGGAGTCGCCGCTCTCCCACCTCGCGCGCGACCTGATCTTCCAGCGAGCCGAGCTGGTCGGACAGCTCCTGCACATGGACGACGCCCTGCTCGACGCCAAGGCGCCGAACGACGAGTGGTCAATCCGAGAACACGTCGAACACGTCCTCTACTGGGAACACAACTCGATGTCGCAGGTGGCCTCGGAGATGAAATCGCAGGCCGGTTCCGCGGCCGCAGGAGGATCAGGATGAGCACTTCGAACAATCGATATGACGTAGCCGTCGTCGGGCTCGGAGCGATGGGCTCCGCCGCCGCCTGGCACCTGGCCAGACGCGGACAGCGGGTGATCGGCTTCGACCGATTCCGGCCGCCGCACCTGTTCGGCTCGACCCACGGCGACAGCCGCGGCATCCGCGAGGCCTATACCGAGGGGCCTTCCTATGTGCCCTTCGTCCGCCGCGCCTACGAGCTCTGGGACGAACTGTCCAACGCCGTCGGACAACCGATCTTCACCCAGACCGGCGCGCTCTCGCTGGGACCGGAAGGCAACGACCTCGTCCAGGGCGTGGTCGCAAGCGCCCGCGAGCACGACATCGCGGTCGAGCAGATGGACGCTGCCGAGCTGCGCCGCCGCTACCCGGGCATCCACGTCACCGACGACCTTGTCGGCGTGCTGGAACAGCGCGCCGGGATGTTGGACATTGACACGGCGCTCAACGGTCAGCTCGACCAGGCCGCCGCGCACGGCGCGGACCTGCACTTCGACGAGCCGGTCGACCGCTGGCTGCCGATCGAGATGGACGACCTTGAATCGCCAATCAGGATCCAGACCGCGCGCGGCACGTACGATGCCGAGCGCTTGGTCGTCACCTCCGGCGCCTGGAACGCAGGACTGCTGGGCAAGCTCAACCTGCCGCTGACCGTCACCCGCCAGGTGATGTATTGGTTCGAGGCGCGCGACAATCCCGACCACTTCGAGTTCGGCGCGATCCCCTTCTGGATGTGGCAACGCAGCGAAACCGAGACCGGGTACGGTTTTCCCAACATCGGCAAGGGCTTCAAGCTGGGACTGCACCAGCCGCTGGACGAGGTCGAGCCGTCGGACTACAGCCGCGAGATCACCGAGACTGATATGCGCCGCGTGCGCGACTTCCTCGCGAACACCTTCCCCGATGTCTCCGGGACGCTGCTGCGCGCCGAGACCTGTCTCTACACGCACACGCCCGACCACCACTTCCTGATCGACATCCACCCCAAGCGGCCCAACATCGTGGTCGCCAGCCCCTGCTCGGGACACGGCTTCAAGTTCGCCCCGGCCATCGGCGAGGCCCTCGCCGACCTCAGCATGCACCGTAAGACCGAGCACAACCTCGGCCTCTTCCGCATCGACCGCCTTGTTGAACCGCTCCAGGCCCAATCGGCGGCTGGGGATTGAGGCCAGTTCATGTGCAACGAATCAACAGACATGACTCCGTCATACCCGCGCTTGCCGCGGAGCCTGTCCCCGCGAAGGCGGGGATCACTCGCCGCGTTTAGCGCGGACATCAGTGCCCAACACAGCGAGATTGCCGCGGCAAGCGCGGCAATGACGGTGCTCTGGGCAGGATTCGGACGGTCTTAAGGCAGTACGAACTCACAAAGGGGCGCCCTTTGCATCCACAACCCCAACAGGTCGCGGTGATCGGAGCCGGCGCGATCGGTTGCTACTTCGGCATGCGGCTCGCCGAGGCCGGCCACGACGTCCGCTTCCTCATGCGCCGCGACTACGACGCCGTCAAGGCCGACGGACTGCACCTGACCAGCCACCTCGGCGACCTGTCTCTCGACGCCCCGACCGTCGAGCGCACACCCGAGGCGCTGGCCGCGCACGGACCCGTCGACTGGGTCCTGGTCGGACTCAAGGCGACCGCGATCCCCGACATCCCCACGCTTGTCGGACCGCTGCTCTCCGACGACACGCGCGTCCTCGCGATCATGAACGGCCTCACGGTTGACGATGAGATCGCCGAGCAACTGCCGGAAGGCACGTCGCTGTTCGGCGGACTCGGATTCATCGGCGTGATCCGCGGCGAGCCGGGCCAGATCCTGCACCAGGAGTTCGGCGCGATCAACCTCGGACACCACGGCGACGACCCCGACGAGCTGCAACGCGGGGTCGACCTGTTCGCCGGCAGCAAGGTCGAGATCCGGCCCGAATCGAGCCTGCTCAAAGCCCGCTGGGAGAAGCTCTGCTGGAACATCCCCTTCAACGGCCTCTGCGTGATCGCCGGTGGCGTCGGCGTCGACCAGGTGATCACCGAGCCGCCGCTCTACGACGCGGCCTACGAGATCATCATGGAGATCGTGGCCGCCGGCAACGCCGACCTCGACGCGCGTGGCGAAGCCGTCCGCATCGACGGCGGCCGACTCGCCCACCAGTTCCTCACCCAGACCCTCGGCATGGGCGCCTACCGCCCCAGCACTGTCATCGACTACAACGAGGGCCGCCCCCTCGAACTCGACGCCATCTTCCGCCAACCGGTGCAGCGGGCGAGTGAATTAGGCGTGGGAGTGCCGATGATGTCGATGGTCGCGACGCTGGTCGGCAAGCTGGGCGGGCCGCAGCCGTGAGTTGGCGCGACCCGCTGCTGTGGTTGGAAGCGCTCGTGCGCGCCGCGCTCTGGCGCCTGGAGTCACGGCTCGCGTTGGTCACGCTGGCCGCGCTCGCCCTGTTGATCGCCGTCACCGCCATCTGGTGGGACTCGTCCGACGAGGTGCGCAACTTCGGCCTGATCGCCGCCGCCGTGATCGCGCTGCCGCTCGCGATTTGGCGCAGCCGAGTCAGCGAACGACAGGCGGAAACAGCCCATCGAGCCCAGTTGGATGAGCGCTTTCATCGAGCCGTCGGGATGTTGGAAAGCGCAGATGAATCGGTGAGGGAGACGGCCGCCCGGACCTTGCAGCAGCTTGCGAGCGCCTACCCTGAAGAGTACGAGCTACAGGTCGCCCTACTACTCAGGATCGACAAGTTCGAACGGGACGGTGAAGGAGCTGATGACGACCAGCAATCATCCAGCACGCAGTAGGAAATCCGTCCCGTTTATGCGGCGTGATCAGCAGGCGATCGTCGATATACGCGCCGATCCCAAGAACGCAGAGCGCGAGCGACCGATTCCCATCGATTGGCCGTACTCAAACATGCGCGGAGCGATCGCGGAGGACAAGTGGTTCGTTGACGCGAATCTTCGTGGCTCAGATTTGACCGGCTCACTCATGTCCGGCGCCGATTTCACCAACGCGAACCTCTCCCGCACTGTGCTGCACGGCGCCGAACTCTGGCGCGCCAACTTCACAGGAGCCAACCTGCTTGGCGCAGACATCAGCGGCGCGATCTTCTCCGACCGACTCGAAGGCGTCGCCATCGGACTGACCCAGGCCCAACTCGACTCCGCCATGGCCGACCCCGCCGATCCGCCCATCCTTGACGGCCTCCTGGACGAGGAAACCGGCGAGCCGCTCGTCTGGCGAGGCGGCGTGGGACGCGAGTGACCGTCGAACTCCGCCAGGCCGTCAAGCGGTACCTCGACGCCATCTCAGCCGGCAGCCGCGTCGGGACACCCGAGCTCTCCCACTACACCGCGCTCGACAACCTCTTCGACGCCGTCGGCGATGAACTCTCGCCCAAAGTGCGCGCCGTCGTTCACTACAGCGAGACCGTCTCCGGCCAACCCGACCTCGGATTCTTCTCCGGCGAGAACACCGACCCCGACCGCGGCGTGGTCGAGGTCAAGGGCGCCGACGCCGACCTCGACGCGCTGATCGCCTCCGAACAGGTCGACAGCTACTGGCAAGCGCGCAACCTCGTCCTCGTGACCAACCTGCGCGAGTTCGCGCTGGTCGGACAGGACAACGACGGCGCAAAGGCGACGCTCGAGCGCTACTCGCTCGCCGACTCCATCCCTGCCTTCGACGACCTGCTCCAACACACCACCCGAGCCGCCAACCGGCACGGCATCTCGCTGGGCGAGTACCTGCTGCGCGTGATGTCGCACCGCTCGACGATCTCCGAACCGCGCGACCTCGCCCGTTTGCTCGCCTCCTACGCCCGCGACGCCTTGCAGCGGGTCGAGCAGGCGGCGGAGGAAGAGGACTCGCTCCAGACGATCCGCGAGGCGATCGAGCAGGCGCTGGGGATGTCGTTCGAGAGCGAAGACGGCGGCCGGTTCTTCCGCTCGACACTGGTGCAGACGCTGTTCTACGGAGTCTTCGCCGCCTGGGTGCTCTGGGCGCGGGCCGGCAAATCGGGACGCTTCGGCTGGAAGGACACCGTCTACGAGCTGCGCGCGCCGGTGCTGCGCATGCTCTTCCACCAGATCACCGATCCCGGCCGGCTGGAACGGCTGGGGCTGGACGAGGTGCTGGACTGGACCGAGGCGGCGCTGGACCGCGTTGACCGCGAGGCGTTTCTCAAGCGCTTTTCGGAGGGCGAGGCGGTGCAGTACTTCTATGAGCCCTTCCTCGAAGCATTCGATCCCGACCTGCGCAAGCAGCTCGGCGTCTGGTACACGCCGCGCGAAATCGTGCGCTACATGGTCGCCCGGGTTGACCGGGCGCTGCGCGACGATCTGGGAATCGCCAAGGGCCTTGCCGACGAGCGCGTCTACGTGCTCGATCCCTGCTGCGGCACGGGCGCCTTCCTGGTCGAGACGCTGCGCCGGATCGCCGAGACCGAGCAGGCCTCGGGCGGCGCGACCTGGGCCGAGTCGGTCCGACAGGCCGCCGCGACGCGGGTCTTTGGGTTCGAGATCATGCCCGCGCCGCTCGTCGTCTCGCACCTCGAAATCGGCCTCGCGCTGGAGCGCCTGGGCGCGGGACTCTCGACAGAGCAGCGCGCCGGGGTCTTCCTGACCAACGCCCTGACCGGCTGGGAGCCGCACACGACCAAGCCGCTGCCCTTCCCCGAGCTAGAACAGGAGCGCCGCAGCGCGAACGAGGTCAAGCAGCAGCGCCCGATCCTCGTCGTGCTCGGCAACCCGCCCTACAACGGCTTCCCCGGCGTGCCCGACGTGGCGGAGGAGCGGGCGTTGTCGGACGCCTACCGCACGGTCAAGCAGCCAGTCTCCGGAGCCGACGTGCCCAAGCCGCAGGGCCAGGGACTCAACGACCTCTACGTGCGCTTCTTCCGCATGGCCGAGCGGCGCATCGCCGAGAAGACGGGCAAGGGCATTGTCTGCTTCATCAGCAACTACTCCTGGCTCGACGGCCTCTCCTTCCCCGGCATGAGACAGCGCTACCTCGACGCATTCGACATCATCCGCATCGACAACCTCAACGGCGACAAGTACCGCACCGGCAAGCTCACACCGGAGGGTGATCCCGATCCGAGCGTCTTCTCGACCAAGGACGATCCGGTCGGCATCCAGGTAGGTACGGCGATTGCGACTCTTGTTCGCAAGGAGAAACACGAGCCAGCATCGAGCGTTGGATGGAGGGACCTTTGGGGCGTAGAGAAACTGAAGGCATTGGAATGCTCGGCCGGCACAGAACCGGTGGAGTTGTATAAGGAAATCGATTCGGAGCCTAAGGTCGGGCTCCCCTTTGCCCCGCTCGAACCAAGTAAGGGATGGTTTAACATGCCGTCTCTTCCGGACTTGTTCCCCGGTTACTACGCAGGAGTCAAGACCGGCAACGACGAGTTGGTCGTGGATATTGACCATGATCTCCTCGCTGTGAGACTGGGCCCTTACATGGACGTCGATGGCTCAGAACTGATCCGCTACTCGTACCGACCATTCGATGCACGTTGGCTCTACTGGGCTCCGGCCAGCGAGTTGTTGGACCGTCCGCGGCCGAAGTACCGTCCACATGTATTCGCCGACAATCTGACCTTGGTATCCCAACAGAAGCCCAGACGAGAATGGTCTCCCCCACAGGTTCTTTCTTGTATTGGCTGCCTAGACCTTATGGATCGAAGCGCTACGTGTTTCCCGCTCTACCTCCGAGACGAGCTGCTCGGCGAGGAGGTCGACGGCGTCAAGCGCACCGCCAACCTGAGCGAGCAGGCGCGGGCCTACATCGACTCCATGGACGCCTCGCCCGAAGACCTCTTCCACCACGTCCTCGCCACGCTGCACGACCCCGCCTACCGCGAGGCCAACGCCGGCGGTCTGCGCATGGGCTGGCCCCGCATTCCCCTGCCCGACGACCCCGCCGACCTCGCCCAGTCCGCCGCCCGAGGCCACCGCCTCGCCCGCCTGCTCGACACCGAGTCCGATGTCGCCGACCTCCTCGCCGACCACACCCACATCGCCGTCCCCACCACGGTCGACGCCAACCCCATGCAACCGGCCGACTTCCACCTCACCGCCGGCTGGGGCCACTTCGGCTCCAATCAAGCCGTCATGCCCGGCCAGGGCAAGCTCGAGCGTCGGGGAGACGTGGTAGACGTATATCTGAACGATCGGGCGTACTGGCGGGATGTGCCGGTCGAGGTGTGGGAATACCGATTAGGCGGCTACCAGGTCCTCAAGAAGTGGCTCAGCTACCGAGAATCGAAGGTGCTGGGCCGGGGGTTGAGCGTGTCGGAGGTGTCGTGGTTCTCGGAGGTGGCGCGGAGGGTCGCTGCGATCCTGGACCGCTGACGGCGTAGATCACCGTCATACCCGCGCCCCCCAAACCCCCGTCATACCCGCGCTTGCCGCGGGTATCTCGCCGCTTCCAGTCCCAACGCGAGACCGGGGCACAGCGAGATTGCCGCGACGGAGCGCGGCAATGACGAGGTGGAGGGGCGACCCAAGACCCCCGTCCTACCCGCGCTTGCCGCGGGTATCTCGCCGCCACCAGGACCAACGCCAGTACCCGGCACGGCGAGATTGCCGCGACGGAGCGCGGCAATGACGAGGTGGAGGGGCGACCCAAGACCCCCCGTCATACCCGCGCTTGCCGCGGGTATCTCGCCGCCACCAGGACCAAAGCCAGTACCCGGCACGGCGAGATTGCCGCGACGGAGCGCGGCAATGACGAAGTGGGGAAGCGCGCTTAACCAACCCCGTCATACCCGCGCTCGCCGCGGGTATCTCGCCGCTTCCAGGACCAACGCCAGTACCCGGCACGGCGAGATTGCCGCGGCAAGCGCGGCAATGACGAGGGGGCGTAATCCCGTCACTCTCCCGCCACCAACCACCGTCATACCCGCGCTTGCCGCGGGTATCTCGCCGTGACGAAGACGAACCCACGCTACTCTGCCGACCATGCCGCGCCAGCCCTGCGTCTACATCCTCGCCAGCCGACCTCACGGAGCGATCTACACCGGAGTCACCGCCGACCTCGTTCGCCGAGTCTGGCAACACAAGAGAGGAGAAGGTTCCGCCTTCACCAGGCGCTACCAGATCGACAAGCTGGTCTGGATGGAGCCACACGACCGCATGGACGAGGCGATCGCTCGGGAGAAGCAGATCAAGCGCTGGAGCAAGGCCCGTCGTCGCGGTCTAATCGACGAGTTCAATCCTGAGTGGAGGGACCTCTATCTCGATTTGGCCTGAGAAACCACAGAATGAGAGCCACTTCCGCCCCAACCAACCAGCGTCATACCCGCGCCCAACCAGCGTCATACCCGCTCCCATCCAGCCAACGTTGTACCCGCCCCCAAACAACCAACGTTGTACCCGCCCCCAAACAACCAACGTCATACCCGCGCCTGCCGCGGAGCCTGTCCCCGCGAAGGCGGGGATCACTCGCCGCGTGCAGCACAGACGTCCGTGCCCCGCACAGCGAGATTGCCGCGGCGGAGCGCGGCAATGACGAGGTGATCAGGATCGCTGTCGGAATCTCAGACGTCTGGCGTTCAATCACTAACAATTCTTATGCCTGCTCCGACTGAGATCCCTCGAACACAGCCAGAATCTCCCGCATCAACCACAGGTCGTGCGCCGACTGCATCGCCAGCCACGTCTCTGCGCCGCCCCCGAATTCTGCGACGATGCGGATCGCGATCATCGGTGTGATCGGCGATTCGCAGCGGCAGACCTCTTCGAGGTAGTACTGCTGGATGCCCAGGCGCTCCGCCGCTCCGGCGATGCTGAGGTTGGATTCCTCGATACAGTCCCGGAGCAGCGATCTTCCCGGATGGGGTGGATTGGCCATCCTCATGTTGGGCCTCCTTGGGCGGAAGAGAGCAGGTCGACCTCGGTGATGTCGCTGCCGACGAAGCGGAAGCTGATCAGCAGGTCATCGGCAACCCGTACGGCCCATTGACCTTCGTGATAGCCGTCCAGACGTCGAAGTTGGAATCCGGGGATGTCCATGCTCGACGGCTCGCTGGCTACGTCCAGCCGACCGAGAATGTCGGCGATCTTGTCCAGGTGCTCCGCTGGAAGCTCTTCTTCCTCGACTGAGTGGTACACGTCGCTTTCTTTCGCGATCGGTCGTGAGCTAGCCGTCCACTGTATGCCGATCACACTGCAGCGCGAACGCCGCGCACCACTCCTCGATCGCCGCCGACCTCGACTCCTCGGTGTTCCAATGCAGCGGACGCGGACTGGTGCTTGGTAGGGCGATCAGCTCTGCGTTCAGGTCGGGGAATGCCCGACGGAACTCCCTCAACCGACGGCCGTTGAGCAGAATTGGGAACGGGCCACGTGACTCCAGCAGCTCGCCGACTCGGTTCGGCACGGCGTCGCGGATCTTGTCGTCGCCCGAGCCCTCGCGACGCACCCGCTCGTACAGGTCCCAGATGGCGATTCGCCCGGACCGGACCTGCTCGACCCGCTTCGAGTACGCCGCGCCGGCGTCGTCCACGACGCCGCAGTGCTGCATCACTCGCCAGAACCAGTTCTGGGGGTGGGCGTAGTACTGTTGCCGCTCCAGCGATTGCACGCTGGGGAACGAGCCGAGAATCAGGGCGCGGATGGGGCCGTCGGGGAGGATTGGCGGGAGGCCGTGGAGCAGGTCGTCGGGAGGCATGGCGGGGAGCCCCCCTCTGCCTTCCGCATCTCCCCCCGCGGAGCGGGGGGAGAGGGGAAGTGGACTTGCGGTATCGCCCCTCGTGGAGCGGGGGGAGAGGGGAACGGGTCCCAGCGTGAAGCAGGGACTGGGACTTATCGGCGCATTCTGGAGGCTACTTCGCCGGGAAGACCGGTTCGCCGCCGATGATGCCGGCGGCTTCCATCTCCTGGAGGTCTCCGGCCGAGAGGCCGAGGTCGTCGGAGAGGACCTGGGCCGTGTGCTCGCCGAGCAGCGGGGCGCGCTCGAGCGGGACATCGCTCTTGGACATCTTCGGCGCCCAGCCGAGCAGGCGGATGTTGCCGTGAGCCGGATGCTCAAGGTCGTGGACGAAACCGCGCTCCTCGAAGTGCGGGTTGTGGAACAGGTCGTAGGTGTCGAGCACGGCCGAGCAGGGCACGCCGGCCGCGCCGAGGAACTCCATCACTTCCCACTTGGTCTTCGTCCGGGTCCACTTCGAAATCTCGGCGTAGAGCTCCTTGCCGTTCTCGTTTCGCTTCCACATGTCCTCGAAACGCGGGTCGACCAGCAGCTCTGGCCGGTCGATCGCCGCGCAGAGCGTGTCCCACATGCGGCTGGTCACGACCATGATGTAGACCCAGTCGTTGTTGCCGCCGCGTTCCTCGCTCTCGGGCGTCGATTTGCAGGGATAGAGGTCGGTCGGCGCGCCGGCCGCGTTGCCGCGTCGCGGGGCGACCTTCTCGCCCCACTCGGCGTACGCGATCCGCGTGCGCATGAAGTAGGTCATCGCCTCCTGCATCGTGATCTCGATGAACTGGCCCTCGCCGGTGCGCTGCTTCTGCACGTAGGCGGCGGTGATCGAGAGCGCCAGCTCGACCCCGGTGCCGGAGTCGCCGACAGTTGAGCCGGGCAGCATCGGCGGACCGTCCGGCTCGCCGGTGACCGAGAAGGCCCCGGCCGCCGCCTGGGCGATCATGTCGAAGCACTTGTAGTCGGCCCACGGCCCGGAGAGTCCGAAGCCCTTGAGCCGCGCGTAGATGATCGAGGGGTTGACCTCTTTCATCACGTCGTAGGTCAGGTTGAGCCGCTCCATTACGCCGGGCCCGTAGTTCTCGACGAAGACGTCGTAGTGGGGCAGCATTTCCAGCAGCAGTTCGCGGCCCTTGGGCTCCTGCAGATTGATCGTGACCGAGCGTTTGTTGGAGTTCCAGTTGATGAAGTAGGGCGAGTTCAGCGTCCCGGTGCGCACGCCGCGTCCGGGGTCGCCGACGCCGGGCTGCTCGACCTTGACCACGTCCGCGCCCAGCCAGGCCAGCGCCTGCGTGCACGAGGTGCCCGCCTCGTACTGGGTCATGTCCAGGATCCGCATTCCATCGAGTGCCGGCATGTTCAGGTCCTCCTACAGGCGCGGCGCGCGCCAATGAGTCACCTGCATACTAATCGGAAGCGAGCACGCGCCGCTCACAGGGTTCCCCTCTACCCCCGCGCAGCGGGGCGAGAGGCCGAAGGCAGAGGGGGGCTTCCCGCGCACAGCACTTCGGGCTGCCCCCCCTTCAGTCCCTACGGGACAGCTTCCCCCCAGGGGGAAGCGGAGTCGATCCCCTTCGCTACGGAAGCTACTCGTCGTCGGCCGCCGCCTCGTCCACGTAGCGCAAGAGCGTTTGCACGAACATTCGCGTCCGTGCTACGTCTCTCTGCGCCCGCGATGCATTGAGGGCGAACGGCGTGGCCAACCAGAGTTGCGGGCTGCCAATCAGCTCGGGCGGCGTGTGGCTGTTCTGGACGTACAGCATCGCGCTGAGCACGAGGAAGCCCTGCGATTCCACGCTGTCGTTGAACAGCGACGCCATGTGGCGCTGCCTGGCCGCCAGATCGGTGAGCCGCAGATCGACGTGCGAGCCGATCGGCAGGATCCTGATCGTGTGGCCGGTGTCGGCGTAGATCCGGTCAAAGGCCTTCAGCGCGTTAAACAGAGTGTTGGCGTTGAGCGTCATCGCCATCTCGACATCCGCCCATTCGGGTTCGGTCAGCTTGGCGATCAGCTCCTCGACTGCTTCCTCATCCGATGCGCCTTCGGTCAGGTGCAACCGACGCACGCTCTCGCCCTGGTAAGTCGCTTCCAGTCCTTCGCAGCGCTCGTCGAGTCCGACGTTACCCTTTTCGTGCATGACGCAGACGATTGGGCCCGTCACGCCCAGCGCGCTGATGCGCTGAGCCGCCCGGACGCCCGCTTCGCGGTCGTCCAGGGCGACGTGAATCTCGGAACCGGCCCCAGCGGCAAAGCTCGCGCCGGAGTTGAACGTGACGATTCGAGCGCCCGCCGCTTTGGCAGCCAGCAGCGAGCCGGTGACTGCGTCGGGATCGGCGAGCGTGGACGCGATCACCGCCGCGCCATCGGCGCTGCACTGATCGATCGCCGCCGCCTGGTCGGCGCCGTCGAGATGCGACTCGAAGCGGTAGTTGGCGTCGGCAAGGTGCGCGGACACATGCATGTACGCGCGCGCGACCTGCCAGTAACGGTCCGCCTTCGAACCGTGCGCGACCACGCAGAAGAGCGGTCCCTCCTCCGCGTCCGCGCTGGGAAGCTCAACCTCGGAACTCACCAGCCAGACCCCGCTCGGCGCATCGCCGGTGAGCACTCGCTGCTGCGGCGACAGATGCTGGCTCCAACTGCCGTCCGCCTGCCTCGACTGAATCGCGAAGACGATTGACCCGTCGGAGCGCTTCAGCGCAGAGACTCGGACATTGACGCCGTCGTCTCCTGGCCCTGTCGCGTTGGACTGCAGGATAAGTCGATCGAGCGCTGCGGATGCAGCCTCGACAGCGGCGGCATCCTCGCCGGCCGTAGCTGTGCCGACCAGCGAAGGATCGGCGAGCCAGAGCTGAGGCTGGTTGATGTATACCGCGTGGTGCAGCTTATGGGACAGGTGCATCGCGCTGGCGACGAAAAATCCCTGGGTGTCGACGCTGTCGCTGATCAGCACGTCGAGATGTTGATCGAGCAACGCAGCGGGGAACGCCGACAGGTCCTCGCGAGAGGCGCCGA
Source organism: Dehalococcoidia bacterium (assembly GCA_965211635.1). Lineage (GTDB taxonomy): Bacteria > Chloroflexota > Dehalococcoidia > Bin125 > Bin125 > Bin125. The sequence goes on along the minus strand of OZ242948.1, from coordinate 1,458,914 downwards.
CTGAAGCGAGACGCAATCCGTCCGCCGCGCCCTCTGACTGTTCCACGGCCGTCAGCGCGAAATGCATCATGTCCGCACTGAGCGTCAACACGGCGTCGAATCGCGCGCCCTGCTCATCGGTCAGCTGGTCGGCAAGATGTTGGATAAAACTGTTGTGATCGTGCTGCTGATGCGTGAACACCTCGTCGAGTCGAATCCGCGTGATCCCCGCCCCTGCATAGACGGCTTCTAGACCGTCGCAGCGGTGTTCGAGGCTCAGATTGTCCTGCTCATGGATCAGGCAGCCGACTTGACCACTGATGCCGCGCTCGTTGAACTGGCGTCCCGCCAGCTCGCCTGCCGCGCGGTCGTTGAGCGCGATGTGGACCTGCGAGCCCGCGTCTTCGGCGTGCTCGACGCCGGCATTGAAGGTGACGACACGCACTTCCGCCTCCCTGGCTCTGAGCAGGGTCTCACGTACCTCGTCAGGACTGGCCAGGGTCGAGGCGACGACCGCAGCGCCGTCGTCGAGGCAACGTTCAAGTGCCGCCGCCTGGTCAGCGCCGTCCAGGTAGGTCTCAAAGCGAAGGTTGGTGTCGGTCAGCGTTGCCGACTGGAATAGGTAGGCGCGGAACTTGACCCAGAATCGGTCGTCAGGCGCACCGTGGGCGACCACGCAGAAGAGCGGGTCCGCTTCGCCGCTCGCGATGTCGACGGGCGAACTGCGTAGCCAGGTGTTCGTTGGGGCCGTGGCCAAAATGAAGCGGCTCGTTGGCAGCATCCGCTCGCCCCACTCGCCATCGGCTCCAAGGGTCTGCACACTGACGCGCACTGTCCCGTCATCGCTCTTGAGCGCCGCCACGCGGACGGTTGGGTCTTCGGAGGGCGAGTGCGCTTGCGTGACATTGAGCAGCGAGAGACTGGTCAGCGCTGCGCCGACTGTCAGCAACAGCGCGATCGCGATTGCGGCGTGTCTCGATGGGAGATGGATCAAGCTATGTAACCGGCGCATAACTACTCCTCTGGTCGAGTTCTCTTTGTATCATCTGCCGAGTGGTAGTCACTCGGCAGTCGCAGCATGGTACATGAGCGCTCAATGTAGGACTACCGCTGCCCCCGACGGCCCAGATGTCCACATGATTGTGTTGTAACTGTGGTATCTGCCGATAGTACTTAAGTATCTTCGCTCTGTGCCTTTACGCAATCGAATTGGACCATCAGTCGCTGAGAACGCTGACGATGCCCTCGGCCTCGAGCCGGTCGAACTCAGCGCCCTCGATGCCCAGGTCGTCGCAGAGCACCTCTTGCGTGTGCTCGCCGAGCAGCGGGGCGGCCGTCATCGGGACACTGCTCTTCTCCATGATCGGCGCCCAGCCCAGCAGCCGGATCGGGCCGTGCTGGGGATGCTCGATGTCCTGGATAAAGTCCCGCTCCTCGAAGTGCGGATTGTGGAACAGGTCGTAGGTGTCGTGCGTGGCCGAGCAAGGAACCCCTGCGCTGCCGAGAATATCCATCGCCTCCCACTTGGTGTGCTGCATCGTCCAGGCGCGAATCTCGGCCTTGAGCTCCTCGGAGTGCTCGACTCGAGCGGCCTCGTCGCAGAAGCGCGGATCGACCGTGAGATCGGGCCGATCCATCGCCGCGCAGAGCGTGTCCCACATCCGCGTCGTCAGCGCGATCATGTACAGGTAATCGTTGGCGCCGTTCGATCCGGGCATCGGCTTGCAGGGATAGAGATCGGTCGGACCGGCCCAGGCGTTGCCACGACGCTCCGCCGCAATCTCGCCCCAGCCGGAGCCGGGCGTGTTCGCGACCGGTGTGCGCATGTAGTAGGTCATCGCCTCCTGCATCGAGATCTCGATGTGTTGGCCCTCCCCGGTGCGCAGCTTCTGCACGTAAGCCGATGTGATCGCGAAGGCGAGCTGCATCCCGGTGCCGGAGTCGCCGACGCAAGCGCCGGGCTTCATCGGCGGTCCGTCTTCGTTGCCGGTCACCGAGAACGCGCCGGCCGCGTTCTGCGCCACCGGATCGAAGCACTTTACGTCGGCGTACGGACCCGTCAACCCGAAGCCCTTGAGCCGTGCGTAGATGATGCTCGGATACACTTCCTTGAGCGCCTCATAGGTCAGGCCCAGCTTCTCCATCACGCCGGGGCCGTAGTTCTCGACGAAGACGTCGTAGTGGGGCAGCATCTCGAACAGCAGCGCCCGGCCGCGTTCCTCGCGCAGGTTGATCGTGACCGAGCGCTTGTTCGCGTTCCAGTTGATGAAGTAGGGCGAGTCCTTGCCGTCGCCCCAGGCGATGCCGCGTCCCGGATCGCCGACGCCGGGCTGCTCGATCTTGACCACGTCGGCGCCGTGCCAGGCCAACGCCTGCGTGCAGGAGGTTCCCGCTTCGTATTGCGTCATGTCAAGGACGCGCATTCCGTCGAGTGCTGGCATGGGGGGATCCTCTCGCGGTCGGGTAGCGGCACTTGCTCCCCATCATAGGGATGGACGCGGGGAGCCCCCCCTCTGTCGCTACGCGACATCTCCCCCCGCGCGAGCGGGGGGAGATTGGACAGGTGCTCCGCTGCCCCCCTTGGGGGAAGCTGTCCCGAAGGGACTGAAGGGGGGGACTCCGGCGTACCGCGTACCATGCCCCTCAAGCAAACAAGAGCGAGTGATGGAGTTGAAGTCATGACCACCGCAACCGTCGGCGTCGCCGCCGACGCACCGCCCGAGCCCGACAGCTACGACTGGCCAGGGATCGTCGCCGGACTGCAGCGCTACCTGCGACTGACCGCGACGCCGGTCGGGATGAAGATGTTCGATACCGTCGACGAGATGCTCGCGGTCGAGCGAGTCCGTCGGCCGCAAACCAAGTACGCGCTCGATCAGCTCGTGGCTCAGGCGCGATGGCTCAACTTCACGCTCGGCGTGACAATGGACGACCTGATCGGTGCGCAGTGCGGCGCGCCGGTAGGACTGCATCCCAACGAGGATGACGGCGAGTGGCGACTGCGCACGACGATGACCAACGTCTGGTTCGAAACCGACGAGGACGCGATCGCCCACCAGCAGGCGATGGATGTGCTGCCCTACGGCCGCTACGCCGCCCTGGCGCTCTCGCCGATTGCCAATGGCCGCCTCGATCCGCCCGACGTCGTGCTGCTCTACGGCACGCCGGGACAGATGATCATCCTGATCAACGGGCTGCAGTTCTCGGGCTTCAAGAAGTTCGAGTTCGCCTCGGTCGGCGAGTCGGCCTGCGCCGATAGCTGGGGCCGCGCGCTGCGCACGGGCGAGCCCTCGCTGAGCATCCCCTGCTACGCCGAGCGCCGCTTCGGCGGCGTCCAGGACGACGAGCTGCTGATGGCGATTCCGCCGCGCTACCTGCCCAAACTGCTCGACGGCCTGGACAAGCTCTCGCGCAACGGTCTGCGCTACCCCATCCCGCCGCTGGGCATCCAGGCGGATCCCTCCGAGTCGTTGGCGAGGTCCTACCAGGACCGGTTCTAGCGAATGGCCGAGCTTCGGTTTCGCTCGCGACGACTGCGCGCCCTGCACGAGTCCGGCGACCGTAGAGGCGTGGACTCTCGCTTTGTGAAGCGAGTGGAGCACATCCTCGCAATCATGGACGAAGCGCGCGACGTAGAGGGTCTTCGTCAGCCCGGCTTGCGTTTGCACCAGCTACGCGGCGACTTGGACGGCATGTGGTCTGTTCGCGTGAGCGCCAACTGGCGGATCATCTTCCGAGCCAACAAAGGTACCCTGTATGACATCGACTACGTGGATTACCACGGTCGCTGAGAGTGAGGGCATCCATGCCGATGCGGCACCCGCCACATCCAGGAGGCACATTCACGGAAATCTGCCTGCCGGGCACGGGCATGTCGATCGAGGCGGCAGCTGCGCACATGGGGATTGATCCCCACGAGTTTGCTGAGATCTGCCACGAGCGCGCGCCGATTACGGCTGAGCTGGCGATCCGATTCGCGAAGGCGTTTGGCAGCTCGCCAGAGGTCTGGCTCGGAATGCAGACCGCGCACGACCTTGCGCTGGCGAAAGAGGAGTTTGGCGCACTGGAGATTTCCCGCCTACCAGAGCTAAGCGAAGAAGAGCTAGACGCGTGGGAGCGGACGCAGGACAGTGTGGCCGAAGTCGCCGACTGAGCTGCGCTGGAGTATCCACCAAACTCGCGGTGGATGTGTAAACCGCTTGTTGACATCGGACGAGCGGGATGTCTAACATTGACTCTTGCACCCCTGATTCGACCGTCCCCGCAACGCGTCGGGGCGACCGACTCTGGGATGCGCCTTGACAAGGGAAATAGTGATGAGATGCGTCCACAGCATCCCCCCTGAGATTGGGTGCCAAGCCCGGTTTCGTGACATCAAGGGGGGCTGCGGGAAACTCTCGCGCGAGTCGGTTGCTTGCTGCAGCCGGTGAGGCGCGAGGGGTACGTGTGTGGTTCTGACAACATGCAGAGATGACTGCGCCTGTTCCCGACCAAGTCGGGGATTCAACAGCGTGGCGCGCGGCACGATCGGGAGCCTTGAGGTGTGCAACGACCTCGGGGACTGGCTCCCGCTCAGCAGTGCATGCGCGTGGCGTAGCGCAGGTCAAGTGACTACGGCGCACGGTGGATGCCTTGGCACTTCGAGCCGATGAAGGACGCGGTATGACTGCGATAAGCCAGGAGGAGCCGTCAAGCAGGCTGATCCCTGGATTTCCGAATGGGGCAACCCGGTGGCGGTCATGCGCCATCACCCCAGGCTGAACACATAGGCCTGGTGGAGGTAAGCGGGGGAAATGAAACATCTAAGTACCCCGAGGAGAAGAAACAATTCCGGTAGTAGCGGCGAGCGAACCCGGAGCAGCCCAAACCGATTGAGCCTAATGGAGCCCTCTCCTCTGCTCAGTCGGTGTTGTAGGGCGTTGCATTCGCACCGAGGGTGGTGCGACAGCAGTTACAAACTGCGCGGGTAGGCGAAGGCCCCTGGAACGGGCCGCCAAAGACGGTGACAGCCCGGTAGCCGACACCCGACGCAGCTGTTGGCAGCGTCCCTGAGTACCACGCGACACGGTGAAAGCGCGTGGGAAGCTGGGGAGCCCACTTCCCAAGGCTAAATACTCGAAGTGACCGATAGCGGACCAGTACCGTGAGGGAAAGGTGAAAAGCACCCCGGAAGGGGAGTGAAATAGTTCCTGAAACCGTGTGCTTTCAAGCAGTGAGAGGCCCGTAACCGGGCTGATCGCGTGCCTATTGAAGAATGAACCGGTGAGTTACGTTTTGTGGCAAGGTTAAGGCATTCTGTGCCGCAGCCTCAGCGAAAGCGAGTCTGAACAGGGCGAAGCGAGTCGCAAGACGTAGACCCGAAACCAGGTGAGCTACCCATGGGCAGGGTGAAGCGGGAGTAAAGCCCCGTGGAGGCCCGAACCTTCTTCAGTTGCAAATGGATTGGATGACCTGTGGGTAGAGGTGAAATGCCAAGCGAACCTGGCGATAGCTGGTTCTCCCCGAAATGCCTTTAGGGGCAGCGTTGTCGGCAACGACCGTGGAGGTAGGGCTCTGACTGGGTACGGGGGCGGAAAGCCTACCAACCCCTATCAAACCGCGAATGCCACGGCCGAACCGACGGCAGTGAGACTGTGGGGGATAAGCTTCATGGTCAAAAGGGAAACAGCCCAGACCGCCGGCTAAGGTCCCGAAATTTCCGCTCAGTGGGAAAGGAAGTCCAGTCGCGCAGACAACCAGGAGGTTGGCTTAGAAGCAGCCATCCTTGAAAGAGTGCGTAATAGCTCACTGGTCGAGTGATTGGGCGCCGACAATTCAACGGGGCTCAAGCGGAATACCGAAGCCGCGGATCTGACTCTCAGTTCGCTGTGAGTCAGGTGGTAGGGGAGCGTTCCGTTCAGCAGCGAAGGCGGACCCGCGAGGGCCGCTGGAGCGGACGGAAGTGAGAATGCCGGTATGAGTAGCGAAAGGCGTGTGAGAACCACGCCCACCGAATACCTCAGGGTTCCTACGGCAGGGCAATCCGCGTAGGGTTAGGCGGGCCTAAGCCGAGGCCGAAAGGCGTAGGCGATGGACAGACGGTTCATATTCCGTCCCCGCTGAGTGTGTGCCTGAGCGACAGGGGCGACCCGGGAAGATAGCGTGAGCGGGCCTATTGGACATGGTCCGTCGCGCCGCGTACGCGTCGAGCGGGGTTCAAAGACCGCTCGGTTAAGCAGAGGCGGCGCGGAAGCGGCGACGTCAGTCAAAGCGACTCGCGTGACACCCTCGGCCAGAAAACCCTCGGTCGCGAATACATTCAGCGCCCGTACCGCACACCGACACAGGTAGGTGAGGGTAAGTACCTCCAGGTGGACGAGTGATTCCTCGCTAAGGAACTCGGCAAAATAGTTCCGTAACTTCGGGAGAAGGAACGCCTCGCGGCTGGTCCCCGACTCGCTCGGGCGAACGGCCGGAGGCCGCAGCGAGCAGGCCCAGGCGACTGTTTAACAAAAACACAGGTCTCTGCGAACGCGAAAGCGGACGTATAGGGGCTGACGCCTGCCCAGTGCTGGAAGGTTAAGGGGAGGGCTTCACGGCTCGAACCGAAGCCCCAGTGAACGGCGGCCGTAACTATAACGGTCCTAAGGTAGCGAAATTCCTTGTCGGGTAAGTTCCGACCCGCACGAATGGCGTAACGATCTGGGCACTGTCTCGGCGAGGAGCTCGGCGAAATTGAAGTGGCCGTGAAGATGCGGCCTCCCCGCAGATGGACAAAAAGACCCCGTGGAGCTTTACTACAGCTTGACATTGAAGGTCGCCTTATGATGCGTAGGATAGGTGGGAGCCGGTGAACCCAGGCTTGCGGGCCTGGGGGAGGCAACCTTGGAATACCACCCTTCATATGGTGTCCTTCTAACGCGTGAGCAAGCACGCGGACCGTGTCTGGTGGGTAGTTTGACTGGGGCGGTCGCCTCCCAAACAGTAACGGAGGCGCGCAACGGTTCCCTTAGGGTGGATGGAAATCACCTGGCACGTGCATTGGCATAAGGGAGCTTGACTGTGAGACAGACACGTCGAACAGGGACGAAAGTCGGCCAAAGTGATCCTACGGTTCCGAGTGGTAGGGCCGTGGCTTATCGGATATAAGTTACCCCGGGGATAACAGGCTTATCTTGCCCGAGAGTTCACATCGCCGGCAAGGTTTGGCACCTCGATGTCGGCTCGTCGCATCCTGGGGCTGGAGTCGGTCCCAAGGGTTGGGCTGTTCGCCCATTAAAGCGGCACGCGAGCTGGGTTCAGAACGTCGTGAGACAGTTCGGTCTCTATCCTCTGTGGGCGTTGGAGCGTTGCGGGGAACTGCCCCTAGTACGAGAGGACCGGGGTGGACGGACCGCTGGTGTGCCAGTTGGAGGGCCGACCTCCACCGCTGGGTAGCCATGTCCGGACAGGAGAAGCGCTGAAAGCATCTAAGCGCGAAACCAACCTCAAGATGAGCGCTCCCTCCGCCATTGAGCGGATAAGGCCACGGGAAGACGACCCGTTTGATAGGCGACAGGTGGAAGCCCGGTAACGGGTGCAGCTGAGTCGTACTAATGGCCGAATGGCTTGACCTGCCCTACGCCACGCGCAGCAACTGCAGCGCGTAGCTAATGCGCAGCACGAACTTTGCACCGTGCCGCACGGCGCAGCGCAGCATCAAGCATGCGTCAATCACACACGCGCATCTCACCACTATCTCCCCGCGTTGCGGGATAGAGCAGCGGTAGCTCGTCGGGCTCATAACCCGGAGGTCGTGGGTTCGAATCCCACTCCCGCTACCACACCCACCGCAAACGGCCGATGCCCAGGCATCGGCCGTTTGTCGTGTTCGTCGCATTGGGAAGGTGGTCTGGCGTAGGGGCGACCCTACAGGACCCATTAGGGCGCCCGCCGAAGAGTTGAGGGAGGGTACCCGTGTCTTAGCTCCGACCATCCAGCGGTCGACCCAGTTCCTCGTCCCGCGCCGAGAACACAAACCTGTCGCCAATGAGCACCTGCTCCGACATGACCGGATTGAGCAGCACCTCGTCCCCCCGCACCAGCGCGATCAGGCGGCGGTCCCCGGACCGCTCGAGCGCCCAGTCAATCGTCTGACCAACCCAGGTCGCAGGAATCGGGAACACGCCGATCCCGTAGCTCGCCGTCAGCGGCAGGAAATCGCTCGCCAGCGCGACCTGAATCATGTGCGCGAAGCGTTCCGCGCCATCGCGCTCCGGACGAATCACCCGGTGCGCGCCCAGCAGACGCAGGATCCGCTCGTGGCGATCGGTCGAGGCCTTCGCGTAGACCATCTGCACCTCGAGCTGCTGCAGGTTCATCATCGCCAGCACCGAGGCCTCGAGTTCGGCCGTCGCCACGACTGCGACATCCACATCGGCGAGCGCCAGGGCGCGTAGGGCGTCGATGTCGGTGATGTCGGCGATTCGCGCGTCGGTCACGTTCGGCGCGGTCTCATTGACATTGCCTTCGTCCAGATCGATAGCCAGCACATCGTGGCCCAGGTCGTCCAGGGTTTCAGCCAGATGCGAGCCGAAGCGGCCCAGTCCCAGCACAGCCACCTGCATGTCGGCTCCTATCCAATCCTGACCTGCTCGGTCGGGAATCGGAAGCGTTCGCGCGGACGATCAGGGATCAGGCTGGTAATCACCAGCGGCCCCAGTCGACCCACGAACATCATCAGGATCAGGATATTGGCTCCGGCCTGGGTGGCCGCTTGCGATGCGCCCTGGGTCCAGCCGCAGTTGGCCAGCGCCGACATCACATCGAATGCGGCGGGCAGCATCTCGATCTCCGGATCGACCGCGATGAAGAAGAGCAGACCAAAGGCGTATCCGCCGAGCGCGATCAGCACCAGGGCGTTTGCCCGCAACACAACCGATGGCGGTATCTCGCGGCCGAAGGCAACCACCCGCGCGGAGCCAGTCAACGCCGAGATTACGCCGAACGTGACCACCATGAATGAGCCGATCTTGATCCCGGACGCAGTCGAGGTCGAGGCCCCGCCAATAAACATCAGGATGATCATCATCAGCGATGTGTCGTCGCTGGCCTGATCGAGCGGTACGGTCGTCATGCCGGTCGTGCGATTCACCGAGAGAAACAGCGAGTTCACGAGTTTCGAGCCGGCGTTCTGATCGCCGAACAGGCGTGACCAGTCGGCGATCAGGAAGAACGCCATCCCCACCACCAGCAGCAGTCCCATGCCGGTGACGACCAGCTTGGTGTCCAGCGTCCAGCGCCGCCGCGGCTGGCGCAAGTTGAACACGGTCAGAAACGACAGCGAGCCCAGGAACGCCGCCACGCCCATCACCAGCATGGGCCAGACATCGTGGGCCTGCCCGGCAAAGCTGTTGCTGCCGCCCATCAGGTCAAAGCCTGCGTTGTTGAAGGCCGAGATCGCGTGGTACAACGCAAGCCAGATGGCCCGCTCCGAAGAAACGCCGCCCGGTTGCTCGATCACGAACCAGGGCAGCAGCAGGATGAAGGTGATGGACTCGATGATCACGGTGTAAACCATCACCCGACGCAACAGCACCGAGGCGCCGGAGCCGTCTACCCCTGCGGTCATCAGCTCAAGACCGAAGAATGCGCGTCCTCGCATGCCCAACCGCTGCCCGGCCAGGACTATCAGCAAGCCGGCATACATCGTCACGCCCAACCCACCGAGTTGGAACAGCGCCAGCGTGACCACTTCGCCAAAGTTGGAGAAGGTCTCCTGCGTGTCGAAGCGCGTCAGCCCAGTCACGCTCACCGCCGAGACCGATGTGAACAACGCGTCGAGGAAGGGAACCGACTCGCCCGTCGCCGATGAGAACGGTAGGTGCAACACCACCCCGCCGAGCAGCATCACGACGCCGAACAGCACCACCACCATCCAGGAGCGCGGAGTGATCCGAATGCGTCGGCGAGGCAGCGCGCGCACTCGCTCCGGCTGTAAACGCGCCCTGCGCAACACCACATCACCCGGACGCCGGCGATACCCCCGTTGCTCGCTCATCCACCACCCTCCCAAGTCGGAGTGTATGCCTCTCGATCGCTGCGATGGGCATGAGATTCTGTCGCCAATGATCCGGCCCTCGGACATCTCCACACACATCCGAGCACGTTGAACGCTTCCTGGGCGACCACTTCGACAGCGAGCTGCTGACGTGAACCTGTGTGTAGACCCGCGATCGCCCCTATTGTCATTCCCAGACAGGCTGGGAGAGACAGGAACTGGACGCACGCACAGGATTCCCGGAGTCGCACCTGGGGTAGCCTGCCCAGTGCATCCATAAGCGGATGGAGGGTAGAGCGCATGGTGATTGCGGCCGAGATTCAGCGCGGCATGGAGGACAGCTCCTGGATCCGCAGAATGTTCGAGCTCGGCATCGAGCTGCGCCGGGAGCGCGGCGCCGAACACGTCTTTGATCTCTCCCTGGGCAACCCAATCACCGAGCCGCCGCCCGAGTTCTTCGACGAACTGCGCCGCTTTTCGTCGGGCGACCATCCCGGCGCGCATCGATACATGCCAAACCCCGGCTATGTCGAGACCCGACAGGCCGTCGCCGACGCGCTGTCCGACGAGACGGGCCTCAGCTACGCGGCGAATGACGTCGTCATGACCGTTGGCGCGGCAGCGGCGCTCAACATCATCATCCACTCGCTCTGCAACCGCGGCGACGAGGCGGTCATCCTCGCCCCGTATTTTGGCGAGTACTTCTTCTACGCCACCAACCACGGCGCGACGCCGGTCGTCGTCGGTTGCGATGACAACTTCATCCCCAACCTCCAAGAGCTCGCCGACAAACTCTCAGCCCGAACGAGGCTGGTCATTGTCAACTCGCCAAACAACCCCTCCGGTGCGATGTATCCCGCGTCCTTCATCGAAGATCTGTCGCGTTTGCTCGATGCCAAGTCCGCCGAGTACGGCAATGACATCTTCCTGGTCAGCGATGAGCCATACCGCAAGATTCTCTTCGACGAGCACGTCTACCCCTTCCCTCAACTCTCGTACGAGCGGACTTTGACCGTCACCTCGCACGCCAAGGATCTGGCGCTGCCAGGCGAGCGGATTGGCTACATCGCCGTGCATCCCGAGTACGCAGCCTCGGATAGTGGCGCGCAACTGCTGGACGCACTGATCTTTTGCAATCGCGTTCTTGGCTTTGTCAACGCACCGGCGATCATGCAACACGTCGTTCGCAACCTGCAGACGGTCACGATCGACACGGCCGACTACCGCAGGAAGCGCGACTATCTGTACGACGTGCTGACGTCGGCGGGATACGACGTACGCAAGCCCGAAGGCGCGTTCTACATGTTCCCGAGGTCTCCCGTACCCGACGAACTGGAGCTGGTCGCGGCGCTGCAGCGTCACGGCGTGCTCGTAGTGCCCGGTCGCGGCTTCGGCATGGAGGGCTACTTCCGCATCTCCTATTGCGTCGAGCAACGAGAACTCGAAGGCGCCGCGCCCGGCTTCGCCGCCGCGATGTCGGAGTTGACAGGCCGCTAGATCTCAGCCCCAGAGCACACCGGGGCGCCCGCTCGGCTCGCGTCTGCCGTGTAAGCTGAACTTCGGTCGGCCCCATCGTCTAGAGGCCTAGGACGCCAGCCTTTCAAGCTGGTAGCACGGGTTCGAATCCCGTTGGGGCCACCACACCCGGAAACACCGAGCGCCTCCCAGTCGACGCTCAGGTTCAAGCTCCCGTTGCAACAGACGGCAGCGCGAAGCGGAGGGGCTGCGCACGCTCTCAGTCGGCGCAGATGATGATCCAGGCTCTGGCGTCAGACTCGGGATCGCGTTGGGCGATGAACTTGCGGCTGACAGGGTTGCCCTGCTTGTCCTCGAAGTCGTCCGAGACGCTGATCAAGCGGTCGTTGTATGCGTCGCGGTAGTACTGCAAGTCCAGGTGCGCGTAGCCGCGCGAGAACTGCGCTCGATTCCCATCGGGGGAGACGAAGTCGTTGGTGGCGTAGACGCGCAAGGTGTTCCCTCGCCAGGTACAGTACTCGCCCGGTTCAACCCTGCCGCCGACCTGGCACTCGACACCGTCGGTTGACTGCCACAGACCAGCGGCGTAGATCCGCCATCGACCCTCGGCCTCCTCAACCGCCTGGAGCGCGTGCTGCTCGCCTCGGACGATCAGGTCGGCTTGGACATAGCCGCGCTGCGGCTCGGCATCTGTCGGCGCAAGGAACGAGGCGCCGTCCTCGGAGACGACGAACTGCAGACCGAGCTGGGGGTAGCTGCAGGACTCGCCGATCGACGCCTCAAGGCCGCGATCGCAAGGCCCGACAGTAGAGGCCGGCTCAACGTCGGGATCTGCGAACGCAGCATCGAGCCGCTCGACGATTTCTGCCATCCGCTGCTCCAATCTCTCCTGCCCAGAGCCGAACTCGGTGAGTGACGAGGTCAACCCCTCCGCTGCTGCTTCTACAGCGCCTGCTGCAGCCTCTGCCCTATCTGCCGAGTCTTCTACAACGTCGACACGTGTGGTTAGCGCATCAGTGGCAGCGGTTGTCTTCTTCACAGCTTCGTCCAAGTCGTCTGTTGTCGCCGTCAGCGACTTGGACGTCTCGTCTAGATCGCGGACCGTTCCTTTCAGCTCGTTGACGACCGGGGTGAAGTCATCTTCAACTGTGCTATCGAAGTTGGCGACGGTGTTGTTCAAATCATCGACTGTTCCGAGGCCGGTGATCAGGTCGGTGGGCTCGACATCTTCAGTGGCGATGACCAAAACCGTACCTGCTAACAGCACGATGGCTGCCACCATCGCCAACGAACCAGCGAAGCCTCGCAGGCGGCTCGCAGAACCGTCCGCCGGCGCGGTTCTCTCCTTTCGAGATGCGAAGTGATCGAAAGCGGCAACTGTCAGAGTCGCGGCGCCGGCGAAGAGCACGGTAATGCCCAAGCCGTCCTGTAGGCTTTCCGAAATCGTCCTTTCGGCATCATCAAAAATCCCCTTCTGTATCACGTGATAGGCGAAGGCAGCTATGAAGAATACTGAAGCGAAGACTGCGGCTGCCCGAACGAACGGCATTCTCAAGCCTTGGAACAAGTCGAAGAACCGCATTTGAAGACTCCTTACTCCCCCGGACGGAAACACGGACCCTTGTGCATCCGACAAAATCGAGTCCTATGAAGGTAGCGGTGATTTGCCAGATGAAAACCAGTCATATGTAGCAATTGAGGTATCAGTTGTGTTAGTTCATCCGGCGCACGGTCGACGAGCCGGGTCGGCTCCGAGAGTGGCCCGACCTGGGCTCATAGCGTGATATGTGGCGTCAACCGGGCCTGTTGGACTAGCATCGAACCAGTGCGATTGCCATGCGGATGGGGATGAGGCAGCGGCTGAGCGGATCGCCTCGGCCAGCCAGGGACAGCAGAACTGAGTCCTCATCGCCGGCAATCGACTCCAGCAAGCTGAGGGAGGCATTGCGTGAGCCGTCCATTTGCCAAGCGGTCGAGCGGCCGCACTGTCGGTGACCTGGCCCCTGCCGAGGTCAAGCCCGCGGTCGAGGACTACTCGGGGCTCTTCGATGGAAGCGTGCAGCAGCGCAAGGATCGCTATCACGCGGTCGTCAATCACTACTACAACCTGGTGACCGACTTCTATGAGTTCGGCTGGGGCCGGTCGTTCCACTTCGCGCCCCGACGACGAGGCGAGAGCTTTCGCGACTCCATGCTCAGGCACGAGCTGTTTCTCGCCGAACGGCTCCAAATGAAAGCGGGCATGCAGGTGCTGGACGTGGGCTGCGGGGTCGGCGGCCCGATGGCAAATCTGGCGCGACATACCGGGGCCAGCTTTGTCGGCATCAACTTGAACGCCTATCAGATCGAGCGGGCCAGGCACCACACCCGCAATGTGCAGTCGCAATGCCGCTTCATCCACGGCGACTACATGCAGGTGCCCGAGGGCGACAACAGCTTTGACGCCGCCTTCAACATCGAAGCGACACCTCACGCGCCGGACAAGACGGCGGTGTTCCAGGAGATCTTTCGAGTGCTCCGTCCCGGCGCTGGATTCGCGGGCTATGACTGGTGCCTGACCGATGCATTCGATCCGCAGAACGCGGAGCACGAGCGGATCAAGCGAGACATCATGAAGGGCAATGGTCTGCCCGACATCGCCGGGGCATCTGGCATCCGTTCGGCGCTGCAGGCGGCGGGGTTCGATTTGGTGGAAGCCTACGATTTGGCGCCCGAGTCGGATCCCGAGACTCCCTGGTATCGCGCCCTGCAGGGTCGCGATCTGACCCTGTCCAGCATCCCACGCACGCCACTAGGTCGGGCGCTGACGAACCTGACGCTGCTTGTTGGAGAGCGACTGCGGGTGGTTCCCGAGGGCGCCCGGGAGATCAGCACCGTCTTGAACAAGGGCGCTGACGCTCTTGTTGAGGGCGGAATCGCCGGCGTGTTTACGCCGATGTTCTACTATCTCGCGGTCAAGCCCGAGGCTACCGAAGGCTGACCTCGCCGGTGAGACCGACAAGCGGCTACGAGACTGACACGCACCTGGCGATGCGCTGCTTCTCGTACAGACCGAGCGCGTGCAGGGGGAAGTACTGGCGGTAGAGCACGTAGTCCAGCAGCGCGGTGCGGAAGAACACGCCGGCCATGTCTTGCCTTGGCCACGTCCCGTCTGCGGCTTGCGCGCGGACCAGGAAGTCGACGCCGCGGCAGATTGCCTTCCAGCTCGGATCCTCCGCTTCGAGCAGCGCGATCACGGCCCAGGCAGTCTGGATCACCTGGCTCTCTTGATGCGCGACGTATTGCCCGGTCAGGCAGCCGCTGTGGTGCTCGCCCCAGCCTCCATCCTCACGCTGCCGATCCAGCAGCCACTGGCAAGCCCGTCTGACCGCCGGGTCATCCGCACTCGCTCCGCCTGCAATCAGACCGCGGATGCCGAACAAGGTGCCGTAGATGTATTGAACGCCCCAGACCCCGCGCCACGATCCGTCGTCCGCCTGAGTCCGCCTGAGCCAGGCGTCCGCCCGCGCTATCGCCTGCTCAGCCGCTTGATCGATGGTCTGCGGTGAGTATTCTCGACAGGCAACCATTGCGGCGATGCAGGATGCCGTACATTCGACATAAGAGTGCTCGGTCATCGACTCGCCAAACATCTCGGCCGGGTTGATTCGTTCGAGATCAATGACGGACCGCTGCGACTCATAGCTGCCGAAGCCGCCATCGCGGTTCTGACTGCGCAACATGAAGCGAACCGCATCACGGAGCGCGTCCGCGCCGATCGCAGCCCGAGCAGTCCGATCTGCCTCCAGAAGCCCCAGCACCGCTTCCGCCGTGCAATCGCTCACCGGCCAGCCATGCCATCGCGCTGCGAAACACCAGCCGCCCTGTGGGTCGTTGCGGTAGGCCTCGCGAAAGCCGGGGAAGCTGCTGTCGATCTGCTGCTCCCGGAGGAATGCGGCTCCACGCTGCAGCGCGTCCACGACGCCCTCAACCTGATCGACTGTTGAGAGCGCCTGGAGCGCGAATCCGGTGTCCCACGAGGCGCTTCTCGCTCCCGTGATGCGGGCTCCTCGCTGATCGTCTTCCCAGAACCAGAGCTCGACCTGCTCCAGCGCCCGCCGGCAGTCGGCGTCGTCTGGATCGTGGAGCCACAGGGCCAGGATGTTGAGCAGTCCGCTGACCGGAGAGATGCTCGTGTGATCAGTCGTGTTCAGTTCCCACTTGATTTGCCTGGTCAGCGCCTCCGTCGACCTGCCGCGCAATCTGCTGATGTGTAGTCGTTCTACGAGTTGCGCGCCGCGATACAGCACCCGCAGCCACACGGTCGGTTCGGCAAACAGATCGGCCCGTCGCAAATGACTGCGATGGGCGGCAAAGTCTATGGAATCGAAACCCTGCGGGAACAGCTCTTCGCGCAGCTCTGTGATTACCGGCGTTGCTGGCGCCTGGAATCGACGCGCGTAGATCGCCGCCATCGCCATGTAGATCAGCCGCGTGTGGCAGTACCAGTTGGAAGGATGCAGCGGCAGTCGGCGGGGCAGGCTCCAGAGTTCGGGCAGAACCGGGTGCAATCCTTGCCAGTCGTAGAGATTGAGCAGCGCCAACCAGAACTTGCCCCAGCTTGGGATTCCGAGCACGCCCTGGGACTGGAGGAACCGGCGCGCCGGCTCGATTAGCGGATCGTCCCGTTCAACTCCAAGCAGGCGTGACGCGACGTAGACCAGGGTGGTGACGAACAGATAGGGCTGCGAGTGATCGTGCAGGCCCCACGTTCCATCCGCCAGGCGAGACTGCGAGAAGTAGCGCAGCAGCCGCCGGCGCCTTCCCGGGTCGATTGGTCGTCCCATGATGTGGTGCAGCAAAACCCACTGCGCCGTGATCATGGGGCACCAGACCATCTCGCCTTCCCAGCCGCCGTCCTCGCCCTGCTGTTCGAGCAGCCGCTTGGCGGCGCGCTGCAACGCGGAGCTCACATCGGGGGAATCCGCCTCGACCTCAGCCGGCCGCTCGGTTCGCGGCGGGGCCGCTGATCCGGAGGGCATCGAGGTCAAGAATGCGCGGGCCAGCGCCTCGGTCGGGCGTTCGGCGCCCGTCCCGCCTGCCCGTCTGACGTTGTACAGGTGCCACGCGGCCCGCAGGAGCCAGGCCAGGCGATTACTCAGGCCCCGAGCGACATCGCGGTACTCGCGCCATGCCTTCAGACTGAGCGACTTGGGCAGCCTCGCCCTGAGCGCCCAGAGCACCGTGTTGAAGAACTCCAGGCTCAGGCTGCGAATCCTCGTGTCTTCACAACCGAGCAGCCGCATCGTGCGGCCCCGCACACCGGAACTGGCCCGCCAGCGGCTGTACATCGCCTGCCGCAGCGCGGTTCCTTCGATCCGCTGATCGGCAAAGGCTTCGTAGATCCCCATCGCCAGGAGTTCGGGCACCCGCGTGGCTTCGAATCGATGGTTTCGGAACTCACTGAACTCCTCGCCCTCCGCCAGGGCGAAGGCATCGCCGAAGCCCAGGGTCATCCCGGTCGCGGTGAGCGGATGGTAGTGACCCGCCGCATCGCCGATCAGTACGCGACGAGAGGTTCCGTAGGTGAGACGTGGGCTGACGACATTGGCGGCGGCGTCAAATCGTTCGTCCGAACAGGCGTCGAGGAACGCGGGGCGCAGCGTCTCCGGAATCCAGCGCGCGTATGAGTCAGAGAGCAGGCTCTTCCATTCGTGGGGCGAGAGGTCAAGCGGGATATCAACCACGGCCCGGACGCTGTCCTCGCTCAGGCGGTAAATCAGCATCGGGCCGGGCGCGCCGCTGACGACGTGGCCGTAACCCTCGAGCGGCAAGTCCACCCCGTTCAGCGTCAGCCCGATCATCCGCGAGCAGGTTCTCGTTTGCGTGCTCAAGCCCAGGGATCGGCGGACGACGGACGACCGCCCATCGGCGCCGACGATGCGCTCGGCGATGGCCGTGTACTCCACGCCATCCTGCTCGAACGTGATCCGCCCATCCTCGACCGTGCGCACGCGGGCGTGCACTCGCAGGTCGACTCCCGGCTCGTTTCCGGCGATCTGGCGCAGGTGCGAAACGAGTGCCGCATGTTCGCAGACCAAACTGCGCGATCCATCGGCGTAGGGGAGAACGATCGGCTCCCGGCCATCCTCCGGAAACACGGCGAAGCCTTCGCCCGAGCTGCTCGGCACCTCTCCCTCGACTGATATGCCGAGTTCATTCAGGACCCGCACGGCGGGCGGATGCAGCCACTCGCCGGCCAGTCGCTTGGACGCCTCCGGATTGGCCTCGAACAGCGCGACCCGATAACCCTTGCGCGCGTGGGCAATCGCGCACACGCTGCCCACCGGCCCGGCGCCGACAACTGCTACGTCGTAGCGGCCGACATCGGCGTCGGTCACCGCAACACACTTCCCTGTGATCGGCGTCGGTAGCGGAGTCGGCAGGGAGTGACCGGCCCCGTCACCCAACTTCCGTAGTTAGGAGCGGGGAAGTCTGACTCAAGACTGAAGTCGAAACGGTCGAGCAGCACAGTCCAGATCGCTTTGACTTGCATCTCGGCGAAGTGTTTGCCCATGCAACGGTGTTTGCCGCCGCCGAATCCGATCAGCGCGTAGGGGTGTTGCTTGTCCTCGCGGGCGGGTGCAGCGTACCGATCCGGGTTGTAGTGGTCGGGGTCGCTGAACAGTTCGGGCAAACGGTGCGAGACAGCCGGCGAAACCATGGCGAGCGCGCCGGCAGGCACGACAACATCCCTGTAGCGCATTGGTTTGAGCACCTTGCGGATCAGCATGATCAGCGGCGGGTGCAGCCGCTCGCCCTCACGTACTGCGTGTTCCATCAATACCTGTTGCCGGAGACGTTCCAGGCTCATGCTCGCCTGCTCGCCATAGACCGACTGCGTCTCATCGCGGACCCGCGACAGGTAC
Organism: Dehalococcoidia bacterium; assembly: GCA_965211635.1. Lineage (GTDB taxonomy): Bacteria > Chloroflexota > Dehalococcoidia > Bin125 > Bin125 > Bin125. Next base: position 1,440,533 of record OZ242948.1, on the reverse strand, counting down.
GAGGTCGCGCGCAACAGTTCCAGTCCGGTCCAGGTCGCGAGCACCGCGCTGGTGTGCTGGCCGGCAAACAGCACGGTCAGAAGAATTCCGGTGATCTCGTCATCCGTCAGCGTGCGACCGTCCTCGTAGCTGGCTTGCATGAGCGACTGCATGAAGTCGTCGGGGCGCGCGCCGTTCTGGCGTCGCGCTGCCATGATGCGACTGAAGAGTTCGGCTACCTGTCTGCGGGCGCGGTCTCTGCTGCGATGCGCCGGAGTGGGCAGCCTGGGCAGAAAGAAGCCGAGGGTGTTGATGCCCTTTTGCAGATCGTGATAGGCATCGGCGAACCCCGCGTCCACCTGATCGCGGACTTCCTGCCCGATCAAACTGCGACTGGCGATGTTGACGGTTAGCTGGTTCATCGCCTCCGGCAGGTCGAATACTCCCTGCTCGCCGAGGGAATCCGCAAGCTGGGAGGTCTCCTCGTACATGATGCGGGCAAACTCCTGCATCGCGGCCTCGCGCAGGGCCGGATAAAGAAAGCCGAGCTGTTCGTCCATGATTGAGGGGGCAACGTCGTAGGCCACGCCGCGACCGAATATCGGGACCGTGAACTGATAAACGGATTTGGCGTTCAGTTGCTCTTCGGGCGCGCTGAAGAACGCGTCATGCGCTTCGGGGCCGGCGAAAAGCACAAACTGCCGCGGTCCGAGTCGGAATCGGAACAGGTCTCCCAACTGTCTGCGGCCGCGACTCAGCATCGCAACCGGGTCGCGCTGAAAGTCGCGCAGATGGCCGACCAACGGCGCCCCGCCACTCAGCTCAGGAATCGTCCGATGTTCCCCGCTTGCTCTCGGTTTGCTGCGCAATTGAACCATCGCTGCCCTCTACAGACTTGAGTTCGCCGATCCTAGTAAAGCCGAGGAATCAGCGCATAGGGTACCCGCTGTGTGTAGCGTTCCCAGAGCTCGCCATACTTGGCTCGGCAGCGACGATCGTCGCGCCTGGCACGATGCCAGAGCAGCGCCGTCAGCCAGACCGGCAAGGCAAATGGTATCCAGGACACAAGCGCGGTCGTCAACGCAAACGCGAAGTAGACGCAGATCTCCCCGGTGTAGTTCAGATGGCGACCGACTCCCCAGAAGCCGGAGACCAGCAGCCGACCATCGAGCGACTCGGCCGGCCGTCGCCAGATCGAGGCCTCGGCATCCTGCTTGAATCGGTGCTTTTGTTCGTTGGCGCCGCGGAACATGCAGAATCCGACCACGAACAGCAGGCAGATCAGGACTGCGGCCGGGATTGGAATCGAATCTGTGGCGTCTATCAGCCACCATCCCGCCAAGCAGTAGAAGAACGGCACCAGCACATAGTCGCCCCAGGCCAACATCCAGCCGAAGCGCTCGGCGACGATGTCCCAGGTATAGATCATTCCGTACTCAAACTGGAAGTAGTTCAGTACGTACAGCAGCGTGAACGCCTGATAGAGGATCATCTGCAGCGTGAGTTCGCCATACGCGTCGTATTGGACAACGGCAAACGACACGTTGAACAGCGCCAGGGCGATCAGCGAGGGTCGGTAGCTGAACAGCTTTACGTCAATCCCGAACCAGGTCGGGTTGAGTTGACGACCAAAGAAGACTCCCCGTAAGAATCCCTCAGATTCGTCATCTGATTCGCCCTCGGTCGGGCTCCGTTCGCGGACCGCTTGCCAGTAGAGCCCGGCGGAGAGGACGAAGGCAAAGATGTTCGCCACAATGAACAGCTCGGCAAAGTGCGTGTGCAGCACTGACAGGGACAGCACGTCGAAGATGTCGCCGAGCACAGCCGCGAGCAGAACGACCAGGAACAGCGCGAGCCCGTTCAAGGTGTAGGTGCGGGACACTCCGTCGGCGTCAGGCCTGCCAATCTCCGTCCGTCCCGGGAGCCACTTCGAACCCAGCAGCAGGACGCCGACGAAGGCCAGGAAGATGGCCGCCGCCTCAAGCAGATGAATGCCGGATACCGCCGTCCAGGCCGAGGGAATCTCAGGCATCGCCGGCGTTCGCGACGGACTCGCGATCCAGGTGTTCGCGCCACTTGCGGACCGTGACCTGTTGGAACGATCGGACGACCGGATTGACCTCGATCGGCGGGGCGCCCCAGTTGTGGTCATAGCCGGCCTGTTCGGCCTCCACCGCCCAGCGGTCCTGTGAGAGCAGCGGTCCAATCAGCATCCGATTGGCCAGTCGCAGGACCGTGGTCATCGCCCAGCGAGGAATGCGGACGGGCAGCATGGGAATCTTGAGTGACCTGAAGTAGAAGAGGAAGAACGTGCGCGTCGTCCGCTCATCGATCGGCAGCACGAAGAGCCAGTGCTTGATCTCGTCATCGGTGTTCGAGCGCTGGTAGGGATACTCGTAACAGAGTTCCATGTGATTCGTGTTGAGGCGGCCATGATCGACAAACTTGCCGGAGATGCGTCCGCGCCCGACGCGGGTCTCGTAGGCGAGATGCACGTTGTCGCCGATAGTCTCGTGCCGGGTCAGCGTGGCGCCGTCGAAGGGCCGATATTGACGGTGCAGATATGCGTGAGAGAAGTCGCTCACGTTGTCGATGATGATCGAGTGGTGGGCCAAGAGGTCGAAGGTCAACGGCACGCAGGCCCAACGCCCGGGTCCTTCGAGCTCGGGGATGTCCGGGATCCGTCGCTCTTCCGCGAGGGCCGGATCTCCAGGGAAGATCCAGACCAGCCCGTAGCGAACCTGCACGGGAAACGAACGCACCGAGAGCCTCGGCACCTTCGTGCGTCCGAACAGGTCGGGGATATCGATGACGTGTCCCTCTTCGTCGTAGCCCCAGCCGTGGTAGCCACAGACGAGCCGGCAACCCTCGACCTCGCCCAGGGAGAGCTTGACCTGACGGTGCAGACAGCGGTTCTCGATTGCGTGAAATGAGCCGTCTTCCGAGCGGTATAGCGCTATCGATTGCTTCCAGAACACGACCTCGGTCACGGCGCCCGGTTTGACGTTGCGCACCTCCTCGACGGCGTACCAGTAATTCGGGTTCATGCCTGCCGCGCGCGCCTGCTGGCGCAGGTTCTCGGCTTTCTCGAGATCTGGCGGTCCGACCACTGCCGGTTCGACTGCCGGTTCGAGCTCGACGCTCATGTCACATCGCTCCGAGGAAGTGTGCCGTTCCGTGTGGCGGTCATGTCTAGACCTCTGCCGCAACGTTGAGTTCCGGGCGCTTGGCGCGCGGGTTCGTGATCGCGTTGCGTTGATAGTGAAACGCGTAGGCCTCCCGAACAGCTTCGCGGATCGTGGTCGGCTGGAATCCGAGTTCCTCTTTCGCCTTGCTCGTGTCGGCGTGGCGACACTGTTGCAACAGGCGGATCGCACCCGGTGTGAAGCGCTGCGGATAGCTTGGCCAGAGTCGGCTGAGGGCGTAGCTCGCAACCTCGGCAAACGGGAGCATTAGTCCAAGTGGAATCTGGCGCCGCGGCCTCTGTACATCCGTCACCGCCTGGAAGTGATCAAGCATGTCGGAAATCGTCTGATACTCGGAACTGAAGATGTACTTTTGCCCCGATCGTCCGCGCTCCATGCAGAGTACATGCCCCTCGGCGATATCCCGAGCCGCAACGAACTCGAACCCGCCATCGACGTAGGCGTGCAGCTTCCTATTGGCAAAGTCGCACAATGTCCTGCCCATTCTGGAGGGAAGGAAGTCGTTGCCACCGACAACCGCGCAAGAGGTGGCGATCAGAACCTCCTGGCCGCCGGCTGCCGCGTGCCAGCACTCGGTTTCGACCATCGCCTTGCTGCGTTCATACGGCATCGTGCGTTCCATGGGGAAGAACGGCATCGACTCCCTGGTCGGAGCCGAGGTGTCGTCCAGATCGTAGCCAACCGCGCTAAAGGAACCGGTGACCACGACCTTGCCGGCTTCCATCTCACGCGCCGCCTGGAGCACGTTGCGCGTGCCGAGCACATTGCTCTCAAAGACATCCCGCCGATGAGCGTGGTCGCCGTCGATTGTCGAAACGAGGGCCGCGCAGTGGTAGACGCCGTGACAGCCGGCAATCGCTTCCCTGGTCGCTTCGAGGTCGCGGACATCTCCGTAGACGCGCTCAACGTTGAGGCCTTCCACGGCTTCGTTGTTGTCCTCCGCTCGCAATAGCACCCGGACTCGATGGCCGTCATCCAGCAATCTGCGCACCAGGTTGGCTCCCACATGCCCTGCGACGCCGGTCAGAAACACCGGAGGAGCGGAAGTGCCGCTTGGGCTGTCAGGTGCGTCTGAGACCATTTGGCTCCCGGGATGAGCGCTCGGTCGTCGCCGAGGAATATGTACAAGACAATAGTGCGTGGGTTCGGCAGCTTCAAGACGGCGGAGATGTCCGTCGAGCGACGATGGCGCATCGCTATGCTGCACACCTGGTTGGCGGGGCAGCGCCGGGTCGATCCTGGGGCTGAGAGAGGTCGGGCAGCTTGACCGAAGCGAGCGAGCAAGCGGGACGATGGAGCGTGCCGGCCGGTTTGCTCGCCGTGGTGGCAATCATGCTCCTGGCGCTGCCCGGGATCGGTACTCGCTTCGCGCTGCACGGCGGACTGGACGCCTTCCACTTCCTCTTCAGCCTGTTCTTCTCAATCAACCTGCTGATCTGCTACTGGGAAATGTGTCTGTACTTCCGCCGTGACCAGATCGAACAACGCCTCCAGTACTGGCGCGGATGGCAGCGCGACGGCGGCCGCACCCCGGCCCTCGTCTTTCTGACCGGCCGGGTGCCCCTGCGGCGCGCGCTGTCGCCCACGGTCTGGGCCGAAGTCTGGGCCACCTATTCGATGTTCGACTCGGCCTACGCCGATCGCAACACGTACGGATTCAACATCGACATCGGCAACGGGTTTGTGACGTTTGTCCCGACCCTGATTCTCTATGTGACGTACACCGACGCCCTGCTGCCGGCGATGGCCGCCGGCATTCTTGGAACGATGCTCTTCTGGCAGTGGACCTATGCGTCCTCGCTCTACCTGGTCAGCTTCTTCGTGGGGCAGAAACGGAGACTCGTAAGCGGGCGTGAGTTCTACCTGTACATCGTTGGCCCCAACTCGATCTGGATCTTGATTCCGATCGTGGGGTTGTACGTTTCCATCCGACTGATCCTGGATGGCGACTACAGCGTTCTCGGTATCGAACCTGCCTTGCTCTGAGGCAGTGCTCTCTGGGCCAAAGCGCGGCGACCGTTGGCTGTGGCCGATAGTCGCAAGACAGCGCGGACTACACTGCGAATCCCGATTGCGGCTGGCCCGGAGAGGTGGTCGAGGATGAGTTCGTCCACGCATCCGCAGTTTGTCCGGGAGCACCGATTCGATGCCGAGTGTGGCGGCTGCTGGGCATCGTTTCCGCGCGCGTGTCGGTGCGGCGGTCAGATCCACGCGGAGCGAGGCGACGAAAGCGATTCCGGTGACGTCTGGCTCAGGCGCTGGTGCTCGCAATGCGGCATCGACTGGGACGAACCGATCCGGGCGAAGTCGTTGTGAGCAAGGCTTGCGGGCGCTTACTGCGATCCCCTGCAGTGGGAGTGTCACGCGGGAATCCCGCTGCCCCCTGGGGGGAAGCTGGCCCGTAGGGACTGAAGGGGGGACCGCCGAGGGCGGGCATCCGGGCGGACCCCCCTCTGCCTTCGGCATCTCCCCCCGCAGAGCGGGGGGAGATGGGAAGTGGGCGTGCGAGCAAGGGTCTGTGTAGATAGGGAGGATTAGGGATCCGGCTGGAAGTGGGGGTGGGCGACGGCTTCGTCCGGCCAGAGGAAGTCGAATCCCGCCTTGAGCGCATACTGGCGGTCGAGGTCCTCGCGGTCGCCAATGTGCAGGTAGATATCTGCATCGAACTTGGCCTTGACGTCGGGCAGCATGTGCTTGCCGACGACAAAGTCGACCTCGATTTCATGCTCGGCCCAGATCGCCCGTTGAGCGCTGAGCGTGCGGTCGGAGCAGCTACCGATCAGGTAGCCCTTGTCGCGCACCAGCCGGACCATGTCCATGGTGAGCGGTCCAGGCGGATCGCCGACTTCGAGCGTGCCGTCGATGTCGAAGCTGATCAGTGTTGTCACGAATTCCTCCTAGCCCCAAACACCGTCATACCCGCGCTATCCCGCGCATCAACCGCGTCGCGGGCTGCGGATATCTCGCCATTGTCAGCTCAGACGTCTGTGCAGAACGCGGCGAGATTGCCGCGACGGAGCGCGGCAATGACGGAGACGTGGGTCAGGATATGGCAGGAGCAGAGAGCCCCTAGTCCGGGCTGGCGCTCCAGACGGTGAAGTTGCCTCCAAGCGGCATGGGGCCGCCCGAGACGGCGACCTCGGGCTTGACTCCGGTGACCTGTCGGTCGCCGGCGCGGCCCTGGAGCTGCTGAATGCAATCGGTGTGCATCCAGACGCGGCTGCGCCCGCTACCGACGTTGCCGCCGCTGGGCGAGACTGGGTTGGGTCCTTCGATGCTGATGTCGGTCTGGTAGAAGTCGAGCGCCTCGCCGAACTTGATCCCGCGATAGCCCAGTCCCTCCAGGTGGAACTGATGGAAGAGCGAAAAGCCGTCGTACATGTTCTCGAAGGAGAGATCGTCGGCCGTGATGCCTGCGCCCTCGTAGATTTTGCGGCCGGTGCGCGCGGTGTCTGCTTCCACCTCGTCAAGCGTTGGCAAGAGGCTGCGCGGTCGGGTGTTGCTGGAGGCGTGATTGAGGATGTAGACCGGCTTCTGCTTCATGTCGGCGGCGCGCTCGGCCGTCGAGAATAGGTACGCGCCGGACATCATGATCGGGATGTCGTTGTCGAACAGGTTGGCCGGCTTGGCGATCCAGCGCGAGGCGAGGTAGTCCTCTGGTGTGAGTTCCTCGGGTCGGTGCTGGGCCCAGTAGCCCTCGGGGAACATGAGGCCGTTGCGGCGCGAGTTCTCCATGAACGGCGCCATCATCTCGTGGGTCTTGCCGTACTTGCGGCAATACTCGGCGAACTGCAGCGCCGTGCTGTACGAAGCGGGACCGCCCCAGAGTTGCGTGATCGCGGGGGTGCCGGGCAGAGCGTCGCCGGCGTTGGCGCCGCCCTGGTAGTAGCGCCCCTCGAAGTTGTGCCAGCTCTTGACCACAAGGCAGGTGTGGGCCAGCCCGTCGCCGACCGCCTGGGCAGTCACGTTGAGCGCGTTCGACATGCAGCCGGGGCCGTACATCGTGAACTGGACGTTCGTCAGTTCGGGCATGTTGGCCAGCAGCCATTCGGCGCTGAGCTTGGCGATCCCGTCGAGCGGATCGTCGGTCTGGTTGAAGCTCTGGACCACGTCCATCGGCAGCGGCTTGCCCGCTTCCCAGAACGCGCCGGTCGTGGTCACGGGCACAACGACCAGGCCGTCGATCTGTTCGGGCGCGACGCCGGCGTCGGCGATTGCCTTGCGCAAGGCGTCGATGGTGATCGCGCCGACACAGGTCTCGGGCCGGCCGTCCCAGCGCCGGGCCGTGGGCGCGTGGCCGACGCCGACGGCGGCGACCTTGCCGCGGTGTTCCCAGATACCCAGGCCTTCGTCGTTGCGGTACATCGCATCGGGTGCCGTCGGTGTGGTCATGGCGCGCTCTCCTTGCGCTGCGATCCGTGAAGGATTGCGGATCAGTCGGTGACGACGCGCCACTCGGGCACGAGCTGGCCGTTGACGGAGGGTTCGAAGATCACCTCCACTGCAGCGCCGACCGGTACATCGTCGACCGGGATTCCGGGCAGATGCGAGTACATCTGGATGCCGGGGTCGTCGTCGAGCATGATCACGGCCAGGTTGAAGGGCTGATCCTGCTGGAGCAGACGCACCGGACAGTCGTGCACGACGCCGTAGTTGTAGATCCTGCCGATGCCGCTGACCTGCTTCCACTCGAGTTCCCCGCCGTCGTCGCAATCGCGGCAGGTGTCGGACGGCGGATGCTGCAATCGATCACAGTTGACGCAGTTCTGGATAACCAAACGCTGTTCGTTTGCGGCGTCCCAGAAGGGCTGAGTGAGTTCGTCCGGCTCGACGCCTTGCTTGGTCATCTCATCCCCCAATGTCCGAACCTCGATGGGCGGGGCCGTTCAAACGGCCACGGCGCAGATGCAGGATACCGACAGCGGATCGTCGGAGCGCGGAGCAAGTGGCTTGACCCACGGTCGCATCACTCAAGCGCGAGGGAGTCGGGCGGATTGATGCGTTCGGTGAGGCCGCCGATGCGGAAGTGCGCTGCGCCGTTCGAGTGGTCCAACAATACGTCGGAGTTGGGCATGGCGCTGCGCGGATCGACAGGCTCGTAGTGCGTCTGGCCCCAGGCGGCAGGCATGCCGTCGCCTGTCGGGCGCTTGACGGTGACGTGCCACTCGGGTGTAGCGATTGGGCGTGTGGATCGACCGTACAGTTCGATCGCCGCGGTCGCCTGCGCAGGCATCGCAGCGGAACCGTCGATGGTAGGGAACCTGAGCGAGCCGACCCAGGTCGCGACATCGGTACTCAGATCGGTCAGCCAGACGCCGAACCACTCGCCGCCCGAGTCTGCCCCTTCGGGAGCGATCCGCGCACGGTAGTCGCCGGCAGTCCAGTCGTAGGCGCGACGCACGCCAATGAAGTCGCCTTCGTGCCCCGACGATTGTGTCCAACCGTGGGTGGGGTCGAACCTCGCGTGTGACAGGTCCCTGGTCTCCCACCTGGAGAAGACGGCGCCCTTGACGCCGTCGATGTCGGTCTGCAGTCCGAAGTAGAACGTGACGCCCGATATCTGGCCGCTCATCAGGATCAGGAAGTAACCATTCTGGTTGGACCAGTCGCCCACGTCGTTGTGGATAGTGAAGTCAATCTCCAGCTCTCGCATGCTGCTGCGGCCTGCCTCCCAATACCAGTCCGCGCGACTGGGAGTGATAGGCAGAACCATGCGCTTGTAGAGTATTTCGCGACCGGGAATCGGCGGCAGCGTATTGACGTAGGCGGATTCGGACTCTGCGCCTGGGCCGTCGCTGTTGACGCTCCTTACTGTGTAGTCGTAAGGCGTGTCGGGTTCGGCCTCGAAATCGAGGAAGCTCGTCTCGAGGGACTCGCTGCGAAACACCTTGCGAAGAACAGTTCGGTGTAGCTCGCGGACAATCACGTACGCGCGGATGCTGTCGTCTTGCGGGTCATCCCATTCGAGGACAACTCCGCGGGGCGTCGCGGTTGCGACCAGTCCGGTGGGGGCCGACGGAGGCGCGATGACCCTGGCCCGAACGCTGGCGGTCCAGGGACCGAGTCGGATTGCCTCAGGATCTTCGCGCTGCCAGTATCGAGGCCGAACTCTGACCTTGTAGAACACGCCGGGCTCAAGCCCGGACAGCGTGAAAGCGGTCGCGGCCACAAACGCGTTGCCTTCAGAACTGGACGCTGAGGGATAGTCTTCACGCGCGCGGGTCCAGGCCAGCCAGTAGTCGGCGGGTTCGGGATCGGCGGCGCTCCAGGAGACCTCCAGCACACCTCGCTCGCTGCTCGACACCTGGAGTTGTTCCACCTCACCTGCTGGCTTCGGTTCTGCCTGAGTCGAAGTCTGATCAGCCGGAACCTCCTGGGGCGCGTCGCTCTGGCAGGCCATTGAGAGACTGAGCAAACTGCATAGCGACAGCATCGCGACTCCCGTGATCAGGGATCGCGCAACGACTCGATGCAAAGTCGAGTTCATTCGCTCTGCGGGCGAATGCCCAGTGATTCGGCGAGTGGAGCAACGCTGGCGGCGGCCTGCTGCACGGCGCTCTCCAACGCCTGTCCCCAGAACTGCGCCACCGGTTCCAGCTCTTCCGCGCTGAAGCGGCGCTCGCGGATCGCGAATGAGTCGGTCGGGTAGACCAGTGCGTCTACGGGAGGTCCGACATCAGCGGAGCTGGCCTCGGTCGCGTCGAGTGCGAGCAGACCAAGTCGCAGCGCCTGCTCCAGCGAGGCCTCGTAGCGCAGCGCGCGATCGAGGATCGGCTTGCCGAATCGCGTCTCGCCGATGATCAGGTATGGAGTGCCCTGCGAGACCTCGACCCAGTTGCCCTGGGGATAGAGCAGGAAGAGGTGGGGAGCGTCGTCTTCCGGCAACTGGCTGCCGACGATGCAGTGCAGGTCGAAGTGCATACCGCCCTTGAGCAGCCAGTCGTTGTCCTCGTTGTAGACCCTGCGAATCTCCTCGGCCAGCGCGTTGACCGCCTGGTAGGAGCGGGCCAGCGTGGTTCCGTTCTGGCGCAGGCGTTCCTCGAAGTAGGTGATCGACTTGTCGCGCAACGATCGCAGGCCGCTGGTGAGCACGAACAGGGAGTGCCGTTCGCCTTCTTGAATGGCGATCTTTCTGGCCGTCGAGAGCTCGGAACCGCTGGTGATCCGAGTATCGGCAATAGCGACCAGACCGTCCTTGCACTTGATGCCGAGGCAGAACGTCATATCAGCCCTGATCCATCGCGGCCCGGCTGGAACTCTGGGTTTGCGTCTGAGCAGCGATCGGCACCGCGCGGAAGATGTCGTCCGTGATGGCGCGGTCAATCTCGATCAACCGCTGCTGGAGGGAGTCGAGGAATTCATGCAGGCCTTCGCTGATCAGCTGCTCCATATCCATCGCGCCGATGTCGAGATTCAGCAGGGCGATGCCACGTTCTGCCGCCGCGCGTCTTCGTTTGGGCGCCTCTGCCGCGCCCTGCTGGTAGTGACGCAGCAGCGCCTGCACACAGAAGGCGAGGCTGCGCGGAAACTCCTGCGAGAAGACCAGCAACTGGGCGACGCGAATGCCGTCGACTTCGCTGTTGCCCATCCTGCGGTAGGCCTCCCTGGCCGAGGCCGAACGCAGCACCGCCATCCATTGAAAGCGGTCGAACGGCCCGCCGACCGAGTCGCCGCCGGGCAAGAGGATGTGGTATTTGGCATCGATGATCCGACTGGTCATGTCGGCCCGCTCGAGATACATCCCGCAGCGGAACCACTCGCGACCCTCATCCCTGAGCACCGTGTTGTCGTAGAGGCCGAGGATTGTCTGCGTGCGCCGCTGGGTCTCAGTGCAGAATTCGTGGATGTCGTGCGCGATGTACTCCTTGCGCATGGCGAGGAACAGGTAGAGCGCGTTGATCTCCTCCCAGGCCTCACGTGAGATGTGCTCACGCAGACCGCGCGCCAGTTCACGGGCGCGGACGAGCGTCGAACGCAGCGAGGCCGGATTCTTCATCGAGTAGATCAGGAACTCCGAGTGGGTCAGGTCGGGCGATTCGGCCAGTGTGTCCCAGAAGAGCTGGTTGGAGGCTGTGGTGCTCACCAGGCTGTGCCAGATCTCCTGGCCGCTCTCGAGCGATACCTCGTGCTCGACCCGCGCCATGCGGGCGATGTTCTCGGCGCGCTCGAGGTAGCGACCCAGCCAGTAGAGATTCTCGGCTACGCGGCTGAGCATCAGGACGGCTCCTCGTTCAGCACCCAGGTGTCCTTGCTGCCCCCGCCCTGGGAAGAGTTGACGATGTACGAGCCCTCGCGCAGCGCGACGCGGGTCAGACCTCCGGGAATCACCCAGGTGTCCTGACCGGAGAGCACGAAGGGGCGCAGGTCGGCTCGACGCGGCTTGAGCCGGTCGCCGTCGAACGTTGGTATCGAACTGAAGTGGAGCAGCGGCTGGGCAATCCAGTTGCGCGGCTCGGCCTTGACCTGGGCCAACGTCCGCTCAAGCTCGGCTTCGGTCGCCTGCTCCCCAATCAGGACACCATAGCCGCCCGATGCGTTGGCCGGCTTGATTACCAGCTCGCGCGAGTGGGTCAGGATGTGGTCCAGTTCGCTGGGAACCAGGGGCGAGTAGGTCTCGACGTTGGGCAGGATCGGATCCTGGTCCAGGTAGAAACGGATGATCTCGGGCACCCAGCGATAGACCACCTTGTCGTCGGCGACGCCGGCGCCGGGCGCATTGACGAGGTTGACAAAGCCCTTAAGGTAGGAGCGCATCAGGCCCGGCACACCGAGCATCGAGTCAGCCCGGTAGACCTCGGGATCGAGGAAGTCATCGTCGATCCGCCGGTAAATCACGTCAATGCGTTCGAGCCCGCTGGTCGAGCGCAGGTAGACGAAGTCGTCGTCGCCCACGGTCAGGTCGGAGCCCTCGACGAGCGGGATGCCCATCTGATTGCTGAGGAAGGAATGCTCGAAGTAGGCCGAGTTGTAGATGCCCGGGGTCAGCAGCACCGCCCGCGGCGAGTCGCTGCTGACCGCAGGTCGAACGGAGAGCAACATGGACATGAGTTGGTTGGGATAGTCGGCGACTGCGCGGACGCCCCAGCGCGGGAACAGATCGGGCACCACGCGCAGCATCACGGTGCGGTTTTCGAGCACGTAAGACACGCCCGACGGCGTGCGCAGGTTGTCTTCAAGCGCGACCAGTCCCTGGTGCTTGTCGCGGACCAGGTCGCAGCCGGCGATGTGCGCGTAGATTCCCAGCGGCGGACGAAAACCCTTCATCTCCGGCTTGTAACCCGGTGAGCTGAAGACGATCTCTTCCGGAATGATCTTCTCGCGAATGATTCTCTGTCGGCCGTAGATGTCCAGCAGGAACAAATTCAACGCCTGCAGCCGTTGCTTGAGCCCGGCTTCAAGGTTCGCCCACTCACCCGCGCCGATGACCCTCGGGATCAAAGAGAACGGGAAAATGCGCTCGGTGCCTTCCTCTTCCGAGTAGACGTTGAAGGTGATGCCGGCGCTCAGCAACGCCAGGTCGGCGCGCTCTTCGCGCTCGAGATGTTCCTCCAGGGACCAGCGTTGTAGGATTTCGCCAAGTTCGCGGTAGTCGCTTCGCAACGCACCTGCTTCGTCGAACATCTCGTCGTCCGACATTCCAGCAGTCTGGTAGCCATGCAGGAGTTCGCTGGTCATGCGCCATTCCTATGGTCGAAGATTGTAACGCAGCGGTCCTTGCCGACCGCCTCCAAGTTGACTCAGGCCCGGAGCTCGGCGGAAGGGTCTGGAACGGGCTGCGAAACGCCGGTTAGCCTCCGCCCTCGGCGGGCGTGTGCTGCGACGCGATCCCGTATCGCGCGGCGATCAGCGGTTCACCCGCCGGAATGCCGTCGGCGAAGCGGTTGCGGAAGGTTCGGCTGAGGAAGGACGGCGCATCGATGAACAGCGCCGTCCAGGAACGGCCGACATTGTGGAAGAACGCGTCGACGCCCATGCTGCGCGCGCATGCCTCCAGGTCGGCGACCGTGCCGCCGCTGTAGACGACTTTGCTCAAGCGAGCGCTCGTCAGTCCGCTCAGGCAAGTTGGTTTGTTCACGCTAACGTTGTAGCTGCGGGTCCTGTTCTCGTCTGCCGAAGTGACCGTCACGTTGATGATCGTCTCCTGCCCCAGGCTCACCTGGTGGCCGTTCTCCAAGTCGCTATCGGCATCAGTGGGACTGATGCTCACGGTTGCGGATTCCTGGGTCGCTGCCGCTTCAACGGTTGTAACGACCGCCGCGGCGTCGGCGCTGCTCTCGTACGACAGGCGAAGTGGCGAGAATCCATCCAGCTCGATGCCGCTGAGTGAGAGCGCGCGCAGGTAGGCCTGTGAGGCGTCGGGGATGTTGTAGCTGCGAATGTGGCGGTCCTGCTGATCGACTGCGAAGAGGATGTCGCCGTCCGACCAGATACCGCGGATGTCGCCGTTGCCGGCCTTAAGCAACACGCGGAAGCCGAACTCTTCGTCCTCCTGACGGACCAGTTCGCCGTTCTCGATCCGGTACGCAAAGACCCTGTTAGCGCCGTCGTCCGAGATCCACAAGATGAATCCGTCCGACCAGATGCCGCGCGGGTTGTTGTTCAGGCTGGCGAGCGCGTACTCGGTCAGTGGCTCGCCAGACTCGAGACTGTAGCTGAACAGCGCGTTCTTGACCGCGTCGAGCACGTAGATCGTATCGCCGTTTGACCAGATGCCGCGCGGGTCACGGTTTCGCTCGGCCAGCACGATATCCCCTTCTTCATCGCGTTCCCCCGACGCCAACGTGTAGGCGAACAGCTTGTCCTGACCCGAGTCCGCGATCCAGACCGTCTCAGCGTCGGACCAGATGCCGTGCGAGAAGCGGTTGCGGTTGTCGAGGGCGAACTCCTGGTGTTCTCGCCGCTCGCCGCTGTCGAGTGCGTAGGCGAAGACCGCGTCGGCGCCCGAAGAAGCGTTGTTCAGCGCCCAGACCGTTTCGCCGTCCGACCAGATGTCGGTCGGCGTCTCGTGCGTGCGATCCAGCTCCTCGATATCACGCGTCACGTTCCAGTCGAAGTCCTCGTCCGAAGGAATCGGGACCGGAGGCGCTCCGCCGCCTCCGCCGCCGCCGGGACCAACAATGATGGGTGGTGCGACGCGCTCGACGACTTTGATTGTCACGTTGCTGGTGTCGCTGGCAAAGTCCTGATCCCGCGCCTGAACAGTAAGGGTGTAGGTGTCCTGGATGGTCGGGTCGAACATGGCGTTGGCGGCGACCAGGATCTGGCCGGAGTTCTCGTCGATCGTGAACTCCGAGGCTCCGAACGCGCTGTACGTCAAGCGGTCCCCGTCCACATCTGTCGCCGTTACGGGACGACCGACGCTGGCGCCTTCGACGGCGTTCTGAGCGACGCTCAGCTCGACCGGCTGGTCAGGGAAGACGGGCGGATCGTTGACCGGCGTGACGACCACGATGGCGGTCGCTGTCGGTCTGTTGCTGTGGGTGCCGTCGCTGATTCGATAGCTGAACGAGTCCTGCCCGTGGTAGTTGAGAGCTGGTTCGTAGAGAACAAGATTGCCGTCGACCGTCCAGGCGCCTCCTCTCGCGGTGCGCCCTTGAGTCGGACTGATCGTAAGCGTCTGGCGCTCGGGGTCGCTGTCATTGCTGAGCACGTTGATGAGTTCCGGGGTGTCCTCGAGCGTGCTGGCGCTGTCATCCATCGCCGTCGGCGATTCGTCGACATCTTCGATCGTGATCGTTACGGGAATCGATCCTTCGCCGCCGAAGTCGTCCCGGGCAGTCACGGTGACGATGTGCGAAGGATTGACCTCATAGTTGATCAGCGCGCCGGGTTTGACCGTGATCTGCCCAGAACTGCTGATCTCGTAGTTGGCGGCGTCGGAGCCCGAGAGCGAGTATCTCAAGGGATCGTCGTCGGCGTCGTCGGCGACGACCGGCGCGCCGACTTGAATCCCGGCGCCGGAGTTCTCGCGCACCGTGCGGGTCGGCTGCCCGCTCGGAAACGTGGGAGAGTTGTTGTTTGCGCGGTTTCGACTCACAGGCGCGCTGGAAGTCCAGCGCAGCGTCTTGTCTGCAGCGTGCCCGTCGTCGTAGGTGATGGTGACGCGCAGATAGCTGTCCACGTCGTCCAACGTGGGCGTGTAGGAAGGACTGTTGCTTCCGACTGCCGACCAACTGCTGCGGTTGGCCGAGCGTTCCCAGAGCCAGGTTCTGTTGCTGGCGCTCACTCGATCCGCTTCGTTCAAAGTGGCGTTGATCGCTATGTCCTGGACCGGCCGATCAGTGGACACGCTAAGCGTTTCGCCTTCGTCGAGATCCGTGACTTCGATGTTCACTTCGAGTCGGCCAGGGAGCGACCCGTCGGATGCCCGGACGGTGACGCCATATGTCTGTTGCGTCTCATAGTCAGGGGGCGACTTGAAGTACAGGTCGCGTCTCCCGCGGCTGGTTCCGCGGAGTTCGAACTGGCTGGCATGGGAGCCGCCCAGGGACCAGACCACGGGGTTGCTCGGGTTCTCGGGATCGCTCGCTGTGTACGCGCCGACTCTGCTGGTCGAGTTCTCATTGACTTCGATATCGGCGTCTCCGCCGACCACGGGCGGTTCGTCGACGTTCTCGATCTCCACGGTGACGTCAAGCGTGTCCGTGAGGCGGCCGTCCGAGGCGACCACGTTGACCTCGTACTTGTTGTTGCGTCCTGAGTCGCTCGGTTGGTCGGCGTCCGGCGCCTGGCGAAAGCTCAGTTGGCCGAATTGGTCGATCTGGAACTGACTTTGGTCTTCACCTGAGACCGACCAACCAATCGTGTCCATTTCCGGGTCGCTGGCAGAGAAGGTGGAGACGTTCCAGTTCGCCCGATCTTCGCGGAAATCGAAGTGCACGGTGGCGGGAGCGATCTCGGGCGCTTCGTTGACGTCGTTGACGGTGATGGTGACCGGCTTCTCTGCATCATTGGCGAACCCATCGGCTTCGTCGTTGTCATCCTGGCCATCCGTGACGTGTACTGCGACCCGGTACATGTCCTTGCTCTCATGGTTCAAGCGATCCTTGGTCAGAATCTGACCGTTGGACCGGTTGAAGTCGAACGACGCCGCATCAGTACCGGTAAGCGTGTAGACGAGAGTGGAGTCGTCGTCAGTCGCGCGGACCGGAGCGCCGATAGGCCGGCCGGCAGCGGTGTTTTCGTCAATCTGCCTGGCGCCGGCTTCCGTGGCCGGAAATGCAGGCTGCCTGTTCACGGCGACGGGCGTGGCCACGCTCATGGTCGTGGTCGCGGACCACGGTCCCGTGCCGACTGCATTCCTGGCGCGGACCTGAACCTCGTATTGCAGGCCATTGCTGAGCAGAGTGCTGGTCAAGCCACCGATCGAGGCCTGGAGCTCTTCGTCGATCGCCGATCTCCAGGCGCCATTGCTCTCCGTCCAGTTGCTGTCAGTCGCCTTGTCCGCCGCATCACTGCGGATGTGGCGCAGGTCGTACTGGGTCAGGCTGGCGGTGCCGTCGAGCGGCTGAGTCCAGACGACGGTCAGCTCTTTCGAGCGTGGTTTGACAGAGACCACTGTCGGCGCAGTCGGCATGGCATCGGTTGTCGTGCCCTGGAACGACTCCGACCATGCGCCGGCGCCGGAGTCGTTTCTGGCCCTGACCTGGATGTCATACTCGACTCCGTTGGCCAGTTCAGTGACCTGATAGGAAGCAGTGTCGTCTGTTGCGATGTTGAGCGCCTCGGTCCAGTTCATGTTGCGACCATCGCTGCGGCGATAGCGGAGGTCGTAGCTGCTGATCGCGGAGCCGCCGACTCGCTCGGAGCGGACCAGTCGACGGTCAAGGCGCCGGTCCCGGGCGATGCGGAGTCGACCGTTGGATAGCCGGGCGCAGAGCCGTGTCCGTAGACGACGAGTCTCGCGCTCATGAACTGGCCTGCGTCCTCAGGAACAAAGTCGGCGATTTGCAGCGTCCAGACGCCTGCGGCGCTCTCTCCCAGGTGCCGAGCGGAGCCCAACCTGTACTCGCCGCTCAGCTCATACTTCACTTTGGTCGTGTTTGCTCCGGACCCTGGAGTTGCGGTGATCGCCGGCGTGAGCCCGGAGATCCGGCCGGCCGGGGAGTAGAGAGCGATGGAGAGATCGCGAAAGGAGTCGTGTTCGACCTCGATGTGGAGCTCCACAAACTCAATGAACTCGACATAGCTGTCGATGGGCAGGCGGACCTGGAGCGACCTGATGCTGCTTGTCCTGGATTCACGATCAGGCACGGTGGTGCCGGGGTCGGGCGAGCTGTATTCGGACTCCGACTTGCGCAGCACGGTGGGCACGTTCGTCCAATTCCTGGCCAGGGCGACAGCGGCACCCGCGTCGACGACGCCGAAGCCGTACTCGTGGTTGTACCTGTAGGCGCCCGAGGCCCCATACTTGGACGCGCCTGCGAGCCATCCCCTGTTTAAGGTGTCGTTGACTCGCGCCGATGCAGCGAGGATCAGCTTGACATCGCGCCAGGTCAGCTCATTGTTCGCGGCGCGGATCAGCGCCACAACCCCGGAGACGATCGGGGCCGCTGCCGACGTCCCTCCGAAGCTGTTGCGATACAGACCGGGAACGTAGCTGCCGCTGTTGTCGGTGGTGGCAATCCCTGGACCGGTGACATCGTCGGATGGCGCGCAGAGCCACAGGTTCGAACCATGCTCTGAATACACGCTGCGAAGGTCGTCATAGCCGACCGAGCAAACGGTGACTACACCGTAGTGGCTCTCGTACCCGCCCAGGTTCGAGTAGCTGCCACTAACGTGGCCGTTGCCCGCTGACCAGACGTAAACGGTGCCCTTGGCCGTGCCGTTGACGACGAACCCCTGCTGCAGGCCGGTCTCGACGGCGCTCTCCCAGGCCGCGTTGACGCGGCGCGGAGCTCGAACATCCGGCCATCCCCAACTGTTGTTTTGGATCGCGGTGTCGCTGCGGTGCAACCCCGCGGCTGTCGCTGCATCTCGCAAGGTGAGTTCACCTTCGTCGTTGTCGTTGTTCGCTCCAGTGATCACATTGGCGCCGTAGAGCGTCGCGCGCGGCGCTACTCCGCGCACGCCCAGGTCGTTGTCTCTGGCCGCGATGACGCCGGCGACCGCCGTGCCGTGGCTCTCGAACGGGTCGTCGACTCCTACGCTGTTGACGCTGAAGTCGTGGTGCTTGGTGTTGTCCACGTTGTCCTTAAGGTCGACGTGGTTGAAGTCGAGTCCGTCATCGACCACTCCGATTGTGATGCCTCCGCCCATGGTGGTTTCATCGCTGTCGTCCCACAGTTCGATCACGTTGATGTCCTGCCTGCCGTTCGTTCCACTGAACTGCCCGGTGTTGTGCAGGTGCCATTGACAGCCGAACCACGGATCGCTGAAGCTGGTGGGTCTTCCGGTACAGGTCCGCTCTTGCGACAGCGGATTCGAGCTGGCGTAGCTGTACAACAGGTAGCGCCCGCCGCTGCCGGCTGTGGGTATGGAGACCTTGACCGTGTAGTCTCCCGCGGCCAGCTTGAGGAAGGCCTGGTCGCTGACGGAGCCCCTGCTGCTGCGGCGCGCAACCCACCTCGAGTGCGGAATCCGATAGAAGGACTGCGCGACGTTGTCACTGTCCGTGATCGTCAGATCGAGCGGGAAGTTCTCGCCGAAGTTCAGCAGCCTGATGCCCAGATAGGTATCGGCAGCGAGGCTCAACCGGTAGTACTCGTTCTGCCTCGTCGTACTGACATGTCCGGTGTGGCTCTTGAAGAAACTGATGTCGATTGGCGAGGCTGATGATGCGGAACCAGCGGTAGCAGTTCTGAGGAACAGCTGGTATGTGCCGAACGAATAGTCGTCGTCGTCCGGGTTGTTGAATCCAGTCACCCGTATGTAGTAGGTACCCGCGCCGAGGGACCGTCGAATCATGAATCCGTAAGGTTCGAACGGGAGCCATCCGTCGTCGGTGCTCTTCAGGACTGAGAGACTGCTGTTGAGCAACTCACCATTGGTGTCTGCGCCGCCGAGCGTGATCATCCAGATATCAGTCGTTTCGGTCAGCACGAATGTGAACAGCTCCGAGTCCGTGACCACGTTGTTCGGATCCGAACGGTCGGGCGGATCGATCCGTCCGATGACCTGGGATCCGACGCTCAGCGTGGTCGCCGTAGATGCGGTGTTGCCGTGATCGCCGCGCCGCGAGACGAACAGCCGATAAGAGGACGAAGGTGATGGCGTTTCGCGCAGAACGCTGACGAAGTAGTCGCCCGGACTAAGCGAGGCGGCAATCGAGAACCCGCGCGATCCGTCCGGGAAGAGCGACTCGCTCGACTGGATGTAGAGTCGGATGCCGCTGCTGTTGTGTAGTTCTCCACGGGAGTCCAGATCGCCCAGGGTGTAGATCCAATAGGTGCCGGACATGTCGACCGTGAATTGGAACACGTCTCTGTCGGAGCTTGAGCCGAGCCGACCGGGCAGGGACGAACCGACCGTGAGCTGTGTCGCGCTCGCCCTTGAGCTGGAGTGGTCCAAGGTTGAGCGGGCCGAGGTCGCTGACCAGGCGCCCGACTCGGTCGTGAAAGCGCGCACCTGGAAGTCGAAGCCGACGCCGTCTTCGAGGTCGGCCAGCGTGTGGGCCAGATCACCGTCGCCGGACCTCCAGACAGCGGTCAACAGCGTCCAGTTGTTGTCCGCCTTGTCGCCGGCGCTGGACTCGATGTAACGCAGGTCGTAGCTCGTGATACCGGAGTCCGCGGGCGCGGTCCAGTTGACTGTGATCGTGTTGGCTGTCGCCGAGGTGGAGCTGATCGTAGGCGCGCCAGGCGCCTGAGCCAGAGCGCCGCCGACGGATCCGCCAGCGATGACCGCGGCCCACACCGCAAGCTTGACCAGACCAGGCGGCGGTTTCACCGCGTCGTCGCCTCTGCTTGCCAGTTGGGAAGCGAGTAGACGACGCCGTCCTGCGCCGCCAACAGGTTTGCCAGCTCAAGCGATGGCAGGCCGGCGGCGGTCTCGATGAAGTAGGCGTTGGGCGCGTAGCTCTCTTCCACGTAACGGTCTGGAGTGATGCCGTTGCGCGAGAAGAACTGACTGATCTGGCCCTGAGACCAACTGTCCTCGAACTTGATGAGCACGCCGCCCGGCAGGGTCATCACCTGCCCCGTGTCCGATCGGAACACCGGTTCGGTCACCGCCCCGAGCGCGACCTCACTCCGACGGACCAGGCTGCGCGTCTGTCCCTGCGCGGACGATGTAGTGACCATTGCCAGGTCGGTCTGAATGGTGACCGTCCGCCGGTTCGGGCCATCGAAGTAGACATACTCCGCGCCCTGGGCAGATTCGAGGTTGCGACCGCTGCCGCTCTTGCCAGTCTGCGGATCTTCATCTTCGTCCACGACGATCACGATTGGCTCTCTGGTTCGAGGGCCTGTTACTTCGGGATCGGCGCCGACCGTTATCGCGGCATCCGCTTCGACCTGGACGAACGCGATGCTGGGCTGTGAGGAGACAGCTGCCTCCTGCTCATCTAGGTCGCCATGCCCATTCACATGTGCTGCGTCTTCCGCCGCCTCTTCTGCTGCGTCGTCTGGGTCGGTAACGGGCGGCACGGAGGCGCGGGAGGCATAGTCTGGTTCGTCCATCTCCTTCGCCTGGGACTGAGATTTCCGCTGTGCCGTTGGTTGCTGGATGTCGCTCACGGATTGCGCGGCTGCCGGTTTCGACTGGGTGTTGGAGTCGAGTTCGGCAGCGGCGGCCCGGCTCGATGGCTGTGACTGATGCGACTGCGGTGAAGGATGAGTCGACGCGTCCGTCGAAGTCGCGCGGGCGCTGTCGGAGTCTCGTTGGTTTTCGGGCCTGACGCCGGAGGCTGGTCCATCGCGGGCGACGCCGGCGGCCTCAGCGGAGTCCCTACTGTGTGGTTCGTCGATTGAGTTCGTCTGCAGCGCTGCCGACTGGATCTCCGAGGCTTGTGAGTGCTCGGCGAGATCCGAGGGCGGTCGGCTCACTTTGGGTTCTGCGTCACGGCCGCACGCGGCGACGACTACGAAGCAGCACATCAACATCGTCGATAGCGCCAGCCGAGGCAGGGTGGTTGAGCGGAGGCGACTTTTGGACTGGAGCATCATGTCCCATTCACCAAACGTCACTGCCGATTGGTCAGGAGTTCCTTTAAACCGATTTATTCATAACTCATCTTATACCTTGCATTTCTACTGATAGGAAGAGTCGATGCAAGCCAGGCATCCTGGCAGGGTGCTGAAACGTCCTGCGTCCTCTTGATTCACCATTCCCGCGGAGGCGGGAATCTCGCACGACCAGATAGGGCAGCCGAGGGAACGAGATTCCAGGCAGGGCCTGGAATGCAGGAGAGAGATGCTCAGCACCCTGCTCAGGGATGCGAGGGATCGCTCGATTCAGCCGACTGGTCCGACTGGTCCGACTGGTCCGACTGGCAGACGACAATCGTGGGGCGGTCGGTAACTCGAATCTGTCAGCGCGAGGACGGCGCTGTATTTCTAACGGCGATGCAGCGATACTTGCGGTGCGGATGGGTCTGTTCGCTTGAGACGTTGCGTTCGAATCGGGAAGCCGGGGCGAGACGATGGATGATCTACTTGGCAGACTGAGCAGGCTGGTTACAGCGCGCCCCTATGTGACGTTGGGCGTG
Organism: Dehalococcoidia bacterium; assembly: GCA_965211635.1. Taxonomy (GTDB): domain Bacteria; phylum Chloroflexota; class Dehalococcoidia; order Bin125; family Bin125; genus Bin125. Next base: position 1,418,699 of record OZ242948.1, on the reverse strand, counting down.
CTGCTGGCGGTGACCGTGGTGATGGCGGCGGGCGCGGGCCAGCGAGCGCCTGTGATCGGAGGCACGGATCTGGCGGGCGGCATTGGCGACAACGCCGTCGTCATGGCCGACCGCGAGATTGACAACCTCTTTGAGGAGATTGGCGGCGTCAACCTGGTCACGCTGATTTTCCGCGGCGAGGCGCTCACCCCCGACGGCCTCTCGCAGATGGACGGTCTGATCGATCAAATCACCTCTGACCCGGATATCACCCCACTGCTGACTCCGACAGACGCGGTGCTCTCGCCCGCCGCCATCGTCAAGGCCTCGCCTGGAGCCGGCGAACTCGCCTCCATCTCGCAGGCGAAGATCGATGCCGTCCTCGCCACCGCGGAACTCGGGCCGGCGCTCGACGCGCTGACCGGCACCGACGCGGACGGTACATCCGTCGCCATCGCCACGATCCGCCTGCGCAACACCAATGAAGAGCAGGTCCGCGTCGCCGAGCGCCTGATTCTTCAACTGGCGACCGCCAGCAGCGGTGTCCTGAGCGTGAGCAGCGTCTCCCCTGTGGTCGTCGAGGACGAGTACCAGCAAGCAACCGAAGAAGGCATGGTGCCCTTTATCGGTCTCGCGCTGGTGCTGATCCTGCTGTTGATCCTGCTCTTCTTGCGCACGTTCTCGGACCTCCTGCTGGCCCTGGTGGGCCTATTGCTCTCGCTGATCTGGGTGATTGGCGCCGAAGGCTGGCTGGGCCCAAACGCGCTGGGGTTGATTGGCCCGCCCAGCGCGATCTCGGCTCTGGTGCCGATCATCGTGATCAGCCTGACCGTTGATTACGCGATCCAGGTGGTCTCGCACTATCGCGAGCAGCGGACCGCCGGCGCGTCGGTTCTGGAAGCGGTACAGACAGGCCTGCGAAACGTGACGATTCCGCTCGTGTTGGCGGCCGTGACGACGATGGTCAGCCTGTTGGCCAACCTCTTCTCGCCGCTGACATTCATCGGCGATTTCGGCGTCGTGGCTGCGCTGGGCGTGGGCATGAGCCTGATCGTGATGCTGACGCTGGTGCCGGCAGGACGGACGATCATCGATCGGCGCCGCGAGGCGCGCGGCAGTCTGCCGGCGGCGAGGCCGGTTGCACAAGCGTTGCCCGGCGTCGAGCGTGCGGCCGAGTGGTTGGGAACCAGCGTCGCCCTGCGACCGGCACCCTTCCTGTTGATCGTGCTGGCGCTGACTATCGGGTTTGGATTCGCCGGCACCGGCCTCGAATCGGAGTTCAGCGTCCGCGACGTCCTGCCTCGTGGAGGGACGGTAGTGGAAGATCTGGAGACGCTGGACGAGTCGGTCGGCGGTTCGACGGAGGTGACCACGATCCTGATCAAGGCCGAGGCCACGGAGACCAGGACCTTGCTCAACCTGCGCGACCTCGCGAACACGTTCGAGGACGAACGGAGCCGTCCGCAGTTTGCCGCCGGCCCGCTCCAGACTTCGTACGAACTGCTGATTCGAGACTGGGTGACGGACAGCGGCGAGCCAGGCGACAGGTACGACCCGCAACTGGCGGCGCAGTTCCGCGAAGCGTCGGGAGGGTTGGAGGCCGACGCGGCTCTGCTCCAGCAGATCTTTGATCGACTTGAGTCGATCGATCCAGCATTCTCACACAGCCTGGTCAACAATCCCGACGGTGCCGACGCAATCCTGGTGCAGTTCCCTATGCTGACGGGTGATATCGCCGGGGCGAGGCAGGCGCAGGACGAACTTGAGGCGCTCTGGCGCAGCGATGATCAGTCGATCACAGCGACATCCGAGACCATCCTCTCGAAGGAAGTGACCGACTCGATCACGGACCGACAGACCGAGGCGATCAGCATCACGATCGCGGTGGCGCTCGGAATTCTCGCCGTTTTCTTCTGGGTCACCCAGCGACAGCCCTCGCTGGCGTTCGTTGCCGTTGTACCGATCGTCTTTGTTCTCATCTGGGTGCTGGGCACCATGGCCCTGCTCGGTATCCCTTACTCGAATACCACTTCGATCATCACGGCGCTATCGATCGGCATCGGTGTTGACTACACCATCCACCTGATCCATCGCTATCGGGAGGAGTTCACTCGCTTGCGCGACCCCGAGCGGGCCGCGATTCGGACGCTCGCCACGACCGGCTCGGCGCTGCTGGGCTCGGCCATGACGACCGCGCTCGGCATCGGCGTGTTGATTGCTTCTCCGTTGCTGGCTTCGCAACATTTCGGCATCACTGCGGCGATCACGATTGCCTATTCGCTGATTGTTTCCATTCTCGTTGTGCCCCCGGCGATGACCGTCTGGGGGGCGTTCCAGAACATGCGGTTGCGTTCGACGATGCAACGAATGTGGGATGAGCTCGACGAGGCAATCGATGATATCCAGGAACGCCACGAGCGGGAGTCATCGACGTCTTGAGAGCGGACGCAGACTAACGGAGGCCCGCAAGCCACAGTCACCCCTCTCGTCATTCCCAGCTTGCCTGAGAATGACAGAAGCTGGTTTCTCGCGCGGGCCGCTAATGGGCGACGGGGCAGCCAGCCGCGGGCGCTGAGTCGGTTAACGCATCTGCTGCTCGGATCTCGCGGCGTTGTTCGGCTATCACGAACTTCATTTTGTCGGTCAGCGAGAGCGAGGGAAACGGCTCGATTTCCGGTCGGATCCCTGGGGGCGAGGCTGTGATCTCGAAGTGGTGCGCCAGCAACAGCAGGTTGATGGCCAGTTGGAGTTCCATCCAGTGATAGCCGAGACAGGCGTGCGGACCCAAACCGCCCGGCGCGTAGCCCATGCCTGCATCTTCTCTGCGATCGGGTAGGTAGCGATCGATATCGAAGCGCTCAGGCTCCGGGAAGACATCCTCCATGTAGTGCGAGGCGGCTTGAGCGATGAAGACACGAGCCCCGACTGGGAGCTCATAGCCCTCGACCTGAACGGTGTTCGTCACGGTGCGTACCGAAACGGCAACGATCGGATAGATCCGCATCACTTCCTTGATGAACCGGTTGGTGACATCCATTGCCTCGTCAGTGAAGTCGTCTGCAGTAGGGTCGCGGTGGTCAAACAAAGCGTCCGCCTCGGCTCTGATTCCCTTGAGCATGCCAGGCTGGGTCACCATGGCATGGAGGGCGAAGCTGAGCACGTCGCCGAGATAAAAGCTGGCTACCAGCGGGGACGAGAGCGCAAAGCGCAGATTCGACTCTGGCATGAACTGTTGGTCAGTGGAGTGCAGGCTGAGCAGATCGTCAACGATGTCGCGCGGACATCCGGCTCGCTGGGCCGGTGTGTGCGCGCTCTGCACTCGACTGATCAGCTCGTCGATCGCTTTGCCCTTACGTCTCATGCTAGGCGTGTTCAACATGAACTTGGGCAGGACCTTCATCGCATGTGTCATCAGTGCTCGCTTCTTGTAGTCGAGCACGTCGTCGATAATGTCCTGAGAATCAACGCCGACCGCGATAGGTGAAATCTCGGCATTGATCATTCGTCGGCACATGCTGTTTGCTTGTAGCGAGTCTCCGACTGTCCATGTGTCCATGTGACTTCGGGCGAGACTGAACAGCGAATCCAGTTGCCCCTCCAGCCTGCGTCGCGAGTACGAGGGCCCCATCGACTTTCGGTATCGATAGTGGTCAGCGCCATCTAGGGCCGGCAGAATGCCATGCCCACCATAGGCAGTCTCGAAATCGCGGATGTACACGCCGGCCGTCAGGTAGAGGCGACCGTAGCGGTGGGCCCAGTGATTCGTTTTCTCACCAGCCAGGAAGATCATCGACTCCATGAACGGAGGGCGAATCTCAAACACCGGGCCAAACTCCTCGGCGATATTGGCGAGCATCGCCGGAAGATTTCCGCTGCGCCGATGCGGGTTAAACAGGAGCTTGCGCAGGGGGACGACGGGAATCTCTCGGGCCAGCCCCGGTCGTCGCAGCAGCGGCGCGGCAAGCGACTCAGCGACTGCCTCCGATATCGAACGCCCGATCAGGTCCATTCTGCAGACCAGAGCGATTCGCTCCTCTGCGGCATCGTCGAGTTCGAAGATGAAGCGCAGCACGTCGCAGGTGTTGATCAGCGAGATGATGATCACATCGCGCGGCTCGGGAATCTCTTCGTCCAGAATCACGCCGGCGATGCGCGACTTGACAAACTCGGTCGCCGAGCCGCTTGCCGCTCCTGGGTGTTCCTCGCCACGCAAGGCCATCCGACCCAGAGACCAGTAGTCGCCATCGTGATGCTGGAGTATCTGCATCCCAACCAAACGGTCGAGGGAGTGATCGATGATCGCCTCAGCTTGACCAGCCAGCCGTTCAATCCAGAATTGGGCGTTGTGCGGATCGGAGTCGGCGGCAATCTCCCTTAGAATGGGGTCCAGGGCAGGGTCGCCAGTAGGCGTCGAATCAAGCAGGATCAGAGATGTGAGATCCGTGTCGATGCGGCCGATCAGCGAGAGTTCAGCGAGCGCCGCGCCAACAATCGAGCAGTTCAGATTCCAACCGGGCACTTGGCGGAAGTAGCCGCTCTCTTCGTTGAGCAGCATCAGGACCAGCTCCTCTGGCAGGCTGAGTTGCTGTTGCACGGCCGTCTTCGTCTGGGTGGCTGTCGTCATCGTTCTGTCTCCGGCACGAGCGTTGGTACGATCACCCGTAGCACATCGGTAGCCTGTTCAGGCTGTCCACGTCTCTATCCTACCAGCGCCAACGGAGCGCAAGGCAAATCCAACAGCGATTCAATGTCTGAGACTGCGTTAAGTCGTGTCGGCCTGCGCAAAACCCAACCCATAGCCCGACCCTGAAGGGCTACATTGAAGACTGAAGGAACCACACAGGCCTGTCGGCGCGTATCAATCTGATGAATGGTTCAGCAATGCGATCCCGGATAGCGGAGACTGAGCAAGAGTTAGTGCTTGCCCCCTATCCCGAGGGCTGGTACTTCGTCGCCAGCAGACGCGATCTGGGACGAGCGAAGCTGATCGAAAAGACTTGGATGGGCCTTGAGGTTGTCGTGTGGATTGACGAGCAGGGCAACACCTGCGTCGCCGAGGCGTACTGTCCGCATCTCGGCGCATATCTCGGACCCGACGGCGGGGGAGAGGTCTGCGGCGGACGCCTGGTCTGTCCGTTTCACGGGTTCGAGTTCGACGCAAGCGGTCAGTGCGTGGCGACGCCGTATGCCCCGCCGCCGCGCTCAGCACGCCTGCGCGTCTTTCCGACGCACGAGATGCTGGGCATGATCTTCGCCTGGTGGAGCCCTGCAAATCGGCAGCCGCAATGGCAGTTGCCGGACGAAGCGCCGGCCCAGGATGGCTGGAGCGGGATCCGGATAAGTAAACTGCGCTTTCCCGGACACCCACAGGAGACCGCGGAGAACTCGGTTGATCTTGCGCACCTCCGCTACGTCCACGGTTACGGGAGCGTCGCCCAGCCAGAACAGGTAACGGTCGAAGAACATAAGTTGATTAGCCGATTCCTGTTCAAATCCGAACGCAAGCTCGGCCGATGGACGTACTTGACCATTGATGTCGACGCTACGGCGACATTGCTCGGCCTGGGATACTCCTTCGTCGAGGTACGCGAGCAGGACATCGGGATGGACACGCGCCTGTGGATCCTGCCGACGCCGATCGACGGCGAGTTGATCGACCTGTCGATCGTTACTCAGGTCAAGGAACTTCGTGATCCAAAGCGGCGAGTGATGGGACTCAAGTTCCTGCCGCTCGGCTGGCGGGCGCCACTACTGAACAGGTTCCTGAACGTCTTGCAGCGGCGCGACGTACTGCAGGACGTGACGATTTGGAGTCGCAAGCGCTACCGACCGCTCCCTCGCCTGTGCAGGTCTGATGGTGAGATCGCCACCTATCGCAAGTACTGTTCCCAGTTCTATCCGGTTGCCGAGGCGTGGCAGGCTGTTGAGACCGCGAATACCGCTGAAGCACGACACTCCGACAACCTGCACCTGGTTGCAGATTGAACTCCCGACAGCCGATGCCTCGACGCGTAGCGATTATCGGAGGCGGGATCTCGGGGCTTGGCGTGGCCTGGGCGCTGAGTCGGCACCCGGATAAGTTCGACTTCCGGCTCTACGAGTCCGAAGCGCAACTTGGCGGCAACGCATTCACTGCCGATATGCCGCAGCCGGACGGAAGCTCGATTCCGTTCGACATCTCGGTCACGGCCTGCATTCCATCGGTCTACCACCACATGGTGCTGCTGCTGGAGCGCTTCGGGATTGAACTGGTCGAGACGCGATTCAACTACAGCGTCAGGTACCGGGGAGCGATTTACGCTCACGACTTCGACTCGACGATTCGAGAGCAACTGCGGGAAGAGATAGGCCGATTTCAACGCTTGCTCAGAGTGCTTCACTGGTTTGGCGGTCTGACGCGAACGCGGTCACAGGCGCTCAACGCGCTGAACCCGTTCAACTACGTGAGCATGGGCACGCTGCTCAACCTTGGCGGATTCTCAGGCGACTTCCGCTACAAGGTCCTCAAACCGATGTTTGTCAACTTCCTGATGGCGACCAATGTCTTCGACTTGCCGGCGGCGCTGTTCTCGCGCTATCTCGACTTCTTCGACATCGAGCGCGCAACGCCGATGCAGACCTGGGACCAGGGCACGCGACGCATCTACGAGAACATGTCGGAGGGCTTCCGTGAGCGGATCTACCTTAATCGTCCGGTGGGAAAGGTGTACCGACGCGCGGCGGGGGTGGTGGTCGAGGATGAGAACGGCGAGAGGGAAGAGTTCGACGACGTCGTGTTCGCCTGTAATGCGAACCAGACCTTGATGCTGCTGGACAAGCCGTCCTTCGTGGAGCGCTATATTCTCTCGTCGATCAGATACGAGAGCGAACTGCACAACCACGCGATCGTCCATTCCGACGCCTCGGTCTTGCCCGACAACGAGGTCAAGCCGCTGGAGACGCGCAGCAATCACATCGAGCAGTACGGGGCGCGGCCGGACAACTACGAGATCACATACATCATGCACAACCAGCAGCCTTGGGCGAAGTCTTCGGCCAGGCCTTGCCTGGTGACGTACAACCCGATCAGCCCGATCGACGAGCAGACGATTGTGAATCGTCGCTGGTTTCAGCACATCGTCCACGACCTGAAGCACGTGTTGCTGCTGGTGAACATGTTCCGCGCGATCCAGGGCAAACAGCGCACCTGGCACTGTGGCGCGCACACGCTGATCAACAGCCAGGAAACCTGCCTGGTGACTGGTCTGGTGATCGCCAGGCAGCTTGGCGCCGACTACCCGTTCACGGATCCTGTAGCGAAGCGCTGGTTCAACCACTACGGCGGCATCATGTTCGGCCGCCGACTGCGCCGGGCGTAGGGCAATGGTCCTCCCACTGTCTGGAGACCCGCGCGTAAACCCGCTCCCCCTCGCAGAGCCTGTTCCCGCGTAGGCGGGAAGGGAGCTGTCCCGTAGGGACTGAGGGGGTCCCTCGGCCGTCGCGACCAGGAAGAACTGAGCGAGCAGGACCGCCTCCGCCTTCGGCACCTCCCTTCCCGCCTACGCGGGAACAGGCTCTGCAAGGGGGAGGGGACGGCGTTTGCGCTCAGGTCTGCGGAGGGAGGAGGCCGTCCTCGACCATCGCTCGGCGACTCATGTGCACCTCTCTCCTCAGGAAGAGGTGATGAGAACGTGACTTGCGCTCGGGTTGCCAATGAGGAGAGACTCTGAACCCCCACAGCTTGAGCGCATCGCGCGTCTCTGCGAACCTGCGGGCAACGCATTCAATCCCGCATTCGTTCAGGAGACTTCCGTGACCACGAAGATTGGAATCAACGGCTTTGGCCGCATTGGCAGGCAAGTGCTAAAGGGCATGCTCGACTTCCACGGCGAGGACCTCGAGGTTGTCGCGATCAACGATCTGACCGACTCCGAGACCAATGCTCACTTGTTCAAGTACGACACCAACTACGGTCGGTATCCGGGCGAGGTCGACGTGGTCGACGGCGACCTGGTGATCGACGGCCGGCGGATCGCCGTGATCTCGGAGCGCGACCCGGGCAAGATTCCCTGGGGCGACCATGGAGTCGAGATCGTCGTCGAAAGCACCGGCATCTTTACCGACGCGGACCGAGCGCGGGGGCACCTGAACAACGGGCCATCCAAGGTTGTGATCTCGGCGCCGGCGAAGAACGAGGATCTGACGATCGTGCTCGGCGTCAACGACGATGCCTACGATCCCACGTCGCACCATGTGATCTCGAACGCCTCGTGCACGACCAACTGCCTGGCGCCGATGGCGAAGGTGCTGGACGACACGGTCGGGATCAAGAGCGGGATCATGTCGACGATTCACGCTTACACGAACGACCAGGCGATTCTCGACACGGTGCATAGCGACCTGCGGCGCGCGCGGGCGGCGGCGATGAACATCATTCCGACCACGACGGGAGCGGCCAAGGCCGTCGGCCTGGTGCTGCCGCACCTCAACGGCAAGCTGAACGGAATGGCTTACCGCGTGCCGACCAGCACGGTCTCGGTCGTCGACCTGGTGATCGACGCCGAGCGGGCCACCGACGCGGAAGAGGTCAACGCGGCGTTTGAGAAGGCGGCGACCGACCTCGAGTCTCCGCTGCACGGGATTCTCGACTACACCGATGAGCCGCTGGTCAGCAGCGACTTCAAGGGCTCGCCGTCGTCCTCGATCATCGACGCGCTATCGACCATGGTGCTGGAAGGCACGCAGGTCAAGGTCGTGAGCTGGTATGACAACGAGTGGGGCTACAGCGTCCGCGTCGGCGACCTCTGCGTGCGGATGGCGGAGTCGGGGTTGTCCTAGCTAGGGTTATCCCCGTATGCCAATGTTTGATTCGCTGAGCGGGAAACTGCAGGGCGTCTTTGCGACGCTTGGGCGTCGCGGTTCGATCTCGGAGAAAGACCTCGAGGCGGCGCTGCGCGAAGTGCGACTGGCGCTGCTTGAGGCCGACGTCAACTACAAGGTCGCGCGCGACTACATCAAGGCCGTGCGCGGTCGAGCCAACACCGACGAAGTGATGAAGTCACCGACGCCGCTCAACCGCGTGGTCGAGATCATCAACGAGGAACTGATCACGCTGCTGGGCGCCGAGTCGCCGAGCCTGCAGCGCGCCTCGCAGGGTCCAACGCTGATCCTGATGGTCGGGTTACAGGGCTCGGGCAAGACGACAACCTCGGCCAAGCTCGCGCTGCGGGCACGCAAGGCCGGCGAGCGGCCGCTGCTGATTGCAGCGGACGTCTACCGACCGGCGGCGATCGACCAGCTCCAGGCGCTGGGCAAACAGCTTGACATCGAGGTGTTTGAGCTCGGCGCCGACGAAAAGCCCGTCAAGATTGTCGAGCAGGGACTGAAGCGGGCGGCGCAGATCGGCGCGGGTACCGTCATCGTCGACACCGCCGGCCGCCTGCACATCGACGAAGAGATGATGTCGGAGATCAGCGAACTACGCGACCGGTTTTCGCCGACCGAAGTGTTGCTGGTGGCTGATGCGATGTCAGGTCAGGACGCGGTGAATGCGGCTTCGGCATTCGACGAGGCAGTGGGCATCACCGGCGTCGTGCTGTCGAAGATGGACGGCGATGCGCGCGGCGGCGCGGCGCTCTCGATCCGTGCGGTGACCGGCGCGCCGATCAAGTTCCTCGGGATCGGCGAACGGGCGGATGCGCTGGAGTCGTTTCACCCCGATCGGCTAGCCGGGCGCATCCTGGGCCGCGGCGATATGTCGACGTTGGTCGAGCGCGCCGAGCAGGAGTTTGGCGAGCAGGATGCCAAGGTCTGGCGTCGGCGTTTGCAGGACGGAGACTTCGACCTGGAGGATTTCATCGATCAGATTGGGAAAGTTCGACAGATGGGTCCAATCTCGCAGATCGTGAGCATGATTCCCGGTCTGAGTTCGATCAAGGATCAGATCGAAGTGGACGAGATCGACGACGACTTTTTTCGCCATTTTGAGGCGATCGTGTTTTCGATGACGCCGGAGGAGCGGCACAAGCCGGACATCATCAACGGGTCGCGGCGCCGACGGATCGCGAAGGGCAGTGGAACTACGCCGCAGGAGGTCAATCAGCTTCTCAACCAGTTCAAGCAGGCAAAGGGGATCATGAAAGATCTGGCCTCGGGCAAGATGCCGGGCATGGCTGGAGGTCGGGTGGGGGCTGGGCGTCGCTAGATCGGCAGCGTCATCGGGGCAGCAGCGTAGATTGGCCAACGGCGCTAGGCTGGTTCGATACGGACACAGGGAACGCAGATAGAGCAGGACTGATGCTGAAAATTCGACTCGCCCGGCACGGGCGCAAGGGACGACCTTTCTATCGCGTGGTCGTGCAGGACTCGAGAAAGCCCCGTGACGGGCGCTTTGTCGAGAACCTTGGTCACTACGACCCGCTGACCGAGCCTGCGACGTTCCAGGTGGATGAAGAGCGGGTCAAGCACTGGCTCTCGCATGGCGCCCAACCCACGGAGACCGTGCACCGCTTCCTGGCCAAGGAAGGATTGATTGAGCCATTTCAGCCAAAGCCTCGGAGCAAACGCGCCGACGCTAAGCGAGCCGCTGCTGCCGCCGCAGCCGCTGAGTAAGCGGATTTTCGAGCCCTGCCATGGAAGACTTTGTCAAGTACGTTGCGAAGTGGATGGTCGACGAGCCTGACGCGGTTCGAGTCGAGCGGGTTCAGGATGGCGATCACGTCGCCGTGCATCTCTACGTGCACGAGGACGACATGGGGCGCATCATTGGACGCGAGGGCCGGCTGGCAACAGCGATGAGGACGTTGCTCTCTGTCGCGGGACACGCCCGCGCCGTGGACACCTCGCTCGACATTCGCTGACATTCACTGACACCTCTTGAAGCTAGACATGCCGCGTCGTCTCGGCCGTTCCCGACAGCAGGATCGGATGCCGCGCGACGGCTATCGCGCGGTTGGCGTGGTCGAGCGGCCGCGCGGCCTCAAGGGCGAAGTCAAGGCGCTGCCGTTAACCGACTTCCCGGAGCGGTTCGAGCCGGGCGCTCGTGTCTATATCTCGGGCCAGGCGCGTCAAATCGAAGGTGTCAACTGGCAGAAAGACCGCGTCTACCTGTACCTGGACGGGATCGCCGATCGGGAGTCTGCGGAACGGCTTCGCGGTGAACTGATAGAAGTGCCATTGGAGGAACGTCCGACGTCCGACGAGCCGTTCTGGTACATCGACGAGATTGAGGGTCTTCGGGTGCAGGAGATCGACGGCAGCGAGCTGGGCACGGTGCGTGAGGTGCTGCGAACCGGAGCGAACGACGTCTACATCGTCGATCGAGGCGATGAGCCGGATCTGCTGCTCCCGGCCATTGGCGACGTGGTCGTCGAGATAGACACGGCCCAGGGCGTGATTTCGGTCGATCTGCCGGATGGTCTGTTGACGCGGGAGTGAGGGCTTGATCGGGCGGCGAGCCGCGGCGGCTGTAGGCCCAGCAGGATGCTGACCATACCGCGACCCCTTGATTCGTAACACCCGCGAAGTCCGCTTTACGCCCGCTGCGGGGCGGGCTTCGCGGGACCAGACTTGGCAGCAGAGGGAGCGAGATTCCAGGCATAGCCTGGAATGATGGATGCGGAGTGGTTCAGCAGACTGAGATCGCTGACGCGCTGGATATCTCGCTGGGCGGGTTGATCAATCCGCACAGAGTCTGGCCACATGGTCCTCAGACGCCAGGGTTACCGACTCCCGGACCGAAGTTCCTACCCAAGGCATGGAGCCAAAGGGTGCGCGTCTCAGCGGCCTGGGCCAGCTCGGCGCCAACCAACGGGCCGAACATCCACTCGCCCCGCCCGTTCAACCACCTGTTGTGTTGAGATTGCCATTGGCCAGTAGAGACCTTGAGGTACAAACGCACTGTGGGTCGCTTCTCGAGCTGATGGCGAAGGCGTAGCAATACAATGCGCATTGCACGGTCAGTACGACTACATGTCGACTCGACAGTTCTCTTGACGGTGACCTACAAGATCGGACGCGCCATTGGCGAGCGTGGCGTGCGCTCAACCAACGCTGGACGACGGGTCGGTCAATACTATCGTCCTTCGACGTGCGCACGGGGTTCCTGCAGCCGCTTGCCAGTCTCGTTCGATAGCCAGTCAAACAGCTAATCGAACAAGCCACCAGGCCGCGCGGGCGGAATCGAACGAGGCGCACATCAAGGTTCGTGCTCACAATCCTTCACGAGCGGGGACGAGCAGGGAACGATGTACGGCAGCAATGCGGATCCGACATGATGTCCTTCGAACCACTGATACGCGCCCAGGGACTCGGCGGAGATTCAATCGCATGACCAACGACCTGTAGGCGGCGAGGCCGGATGCGTGGCTGGTCGCAGCGAAGCATGTTCACCGGCGCGGCACTGGCAACGCTGGCCGCAACACGCGGCCGCAGCGCTATCGGCGAGCGGGAGTCGGGCACGGAACTTGATGGCTGAGAATCACTTGCACGCCCCCTTTTGGAGCCGGTCACGCGGACGACATAACCTGGGACTCGAGCCGACTCTCACCTCCAATGGAGCAGGAGGTGTGGCGGCAATCTCAACCGACCTAGCCGCGATGGGCTGCGTGATGGAGGCGAGACCTCGGGATGGCGTGGGAACGCCTGGGGGCATTCCAGCTGACTTGCAGACTTGCATGCGTCGACTGAGCTGACCAAAGGGAGTGCGAGAAAGACGACGGATCCCGCGCGCGTACGATGCTCGGTAGATTCACTCGGTCGCCCGTATGCACCGCGATGGATGGTAGTCGGAACGGTATGGTTCGTAGCCGCTGCTTCGCGGCGGAACGGTCGTGCTGCACCTGGAATCCATCTTACTGATGCGGCCCGGCGCTCCACATACTTCTAGTGGTTGTCACAACGAGATCGACAGGACGCGTTCGTAAGCCGGCTTTCACAAGCCTGTTGTTGAAGGCCGGAGAAGGCCTGGTCGGCTTCGCCGTCTGACTGGAGCCAACTCGTAGGCCGGGGCTGTCCGCGATCGCTACTGTTGTCCGGCGTTTGATCCAAGTAATGCGAACAGGGTGAAGGGTGTCTCAGCGGCGTTGAACAGATTGGAGGATGACGGTCGGTACTTCCAATCGGCGAGCCAGCATGGTCGATTGCGCTTGCAGAGTGTCGTCGTCAATCGGGCTGGAGTCTGGTGGATCCGGTCGCATCAGAGACTGGCAGGTGGAGCGCAAAACGCGACGCCGACTACCGCTCGAACGCTGCAGTTTTGCTGGTTTCCGACTTGGCGGCGATTGAGCGCGTTTGCGGCGGCTGATTGGTCACGCAGGCTGGTCGTGGCTTCGCAGCGCAGTACGGTCGTGAGACGATAGCCTTGGGGAGCATGGCGATTCGCCGAGTGCGTGGCCGTATGACGAATGCTCCTGGCCGCTTCAAGAACGCTTCTGTAGCTGTCAAGGCGAACAGACCAGTGCTGCCTGTCGTCCCTGGCATGATCGTTGCTCGATTCCTCAGGCCCCTGTGGCGCGGGCGGACGTTCGAGCTGTGGGTGGAGTGGTGGCGACGCGCAGTCGAGGAACGGGCTGCACAGTAGGCGCCGGTAAGGCGGAGCTTCGTGTGATCGCTCGCGCCCCATGAGCGGACGGCCTCGCCCGGGGGACGGTGCAGGGCTTATCGGGGTCTCAGGGAGCGATCAGGCAAGGCGAAGGTTCGCGAGCGCGGCTGTGGATTGAAACGCCGTCGGCCCCAGGGCCCAGTGCGGCCTGCAATCCAGCATCCAGCACCTTGAGTAGCTGCGGATGCGTGGGACGTGACCGAGATAGTCGTGTGGCGGCGTGTTGCGAGCCGGGCGGAGCAGGTCTCAAGAAGACCAGGGGACTGTCCAGCAGAGTCTGAGCCCAGCCTGTTTGGGCAGGGGAGCGTCGACTGCTGCGGGCTGGAGGATGGCCGGAAGCGGACTGCGGCCGAGGGATTGGCTGGCGCGGCGCAAGTCCAGGTTGCGCTGCGGCGCGAGTGGTCAGGTACTTGTGGTTCCGACAAACGGGTCATATCTACCCTTGCAAAGTTGTCAAGTAGTCACAGGTCAAGTCGGATTGCAGTACCTGGGTCTGAGACGAGAGGTTGAGCAAGGATGAAGGGGATGCATTGAGAAGGGATTCACGAGGCTATTGGTACTTGACAGGTTGTGTAGGTACCGGACAATGCAGTATGGTTCGCTTGTAGCGAACAGACGACGTGGAATGTGAGGGAGACGGCCACCCGTGCATAGTGCAACAACAGGCGGAGGGACAACGAGGGGAACAGACTTGACGAGCGGTGGCGAACATAGGGAACTATTCGATGCAACGAGCAGTCAGCTTGCAGAACTGGTCGAGGCTGGGATACGTCTCGGAAACGCGGCCGAATATCAGGACATGATAAGTGAGGCGGCAGATTCGGCTCGGAGACTGGTCTCTGGTCGCTTCTCAGGAATCGGAATTCTGGATGAAAGCGGTCGAGACTACAACTGGACTCTATCGGGAGTCTCGCCAGAGCAGATGGGTCAACTCGCACCGTTACAAATGTCAACAGTGTTTCGCGAGCGTCTCAAAGGCATAACGGTTGTTCGCCGTGCGGATGCGGAAGAGGTGAGAGCGGACTCGGCGGCGCTTGGAGTATCGGGGGAGTTAGCTGAGGTGAACAGCTCGATAATCTCGCCGATCATGAAGGGCGACGCTAGCATCGGCGCGATCATAGTGTCCCACTTTGAGGATGGGCGCGAGTTCGGTCCGGAGCAGGAACGGCTGTTGGGGGCGTTTGCCCGTCAACTCGCGGCGGCGGTCGGGAGCGCGCGACGCTATCTGGAGGAGCGTGATACGAAGTCGGTCTTCGAGCGCATGATTGAGGACTCGCCGGTCAGCGCCATGGTGATAGATGCTGCCAGTCACACGGTGCTGTTTCGCAACCAGGCGGCGCGGCGGATGTTTGGCGAGTTGCCCTTGCTCAGCGTGGCCGGAAGCAGTGGAAGCGAAACGCTGACCCTGTCACGGCCGGATGGACGAGAAGTGCAACCGGGTGACACTCCGATTGAACGCGCGGCGGCAAGTGGTCAGTTGGTTGAGGCCGAAGAGTTCTCGGTGCGTGTGCCTGGTGGCGCTGATGTCGCGATATTGATGAGCGCGACGCCGCTGCGCGAGCAAGACGGGAGTTTCAGGTCGGTGCTCGCAACGATGCAAGATATGACTCCGTTGCAGGAGCTAGAGCAGATGCGCTCGGAGTTCATGGGCATGGTCAGCCACGAGCTCAGCGGGCCGCTGACATCGATCAAGAGCTGCGCGTCGGCGCTACTCAATCCGGCGATTGAACTTGAGCCGGACGAGATTCAACAGTTTCTGAGCATGATCGATGAACGCGCCGACCTGATGCGAGGGTTGATTGACGAGTTGCTGGATCTCGCGCGGGTCGAGACCAGCACGATGTCGGTCGCGCCCGAGCCGGTTCGAGTGGATACGTTGCTCGAACAGGCGCGACACGCGTTTCTGTCCAGCGGCGCGAGCCAGACGATTGAGGTCGATGTGCCGATAGTGCCGCCCACGGTGATGGCCGACCGGCATCGCATTTTGCAAGTGCTCGACAACCTGCTGGCAGTTGCATCGCGCAACTCCGACGATGGCGGATTGGTCGAGATTCGGGCCGTGCGCAAGGGCAACGTCGCTGAAATCGAAGTGCGAGATCAAGGCGCGGGTACGGAGCCGGCGCTGCTGCCGCACCTGTTTCGGAAATTCTCGCGGATCGAGAAGGGCGACGACACGCGAGGCCTGGGTGAGTCAGGAGTGAGGCTGGCAATCTGCGAAGGGATCATCGAGGCGCACGGCGGGCGGATCTGGGCGGAGAGCGACGGCCCTCGGCTCGGTACAAGTTTCATGTTCACGCTGCCATTAGGCTCCGCGGTGGCGATGACCGACTTCGGCCGGCCCCGGGAGCGAGTTCGCTCGGCCGGGCGTCCTAGAGCGAAAGTGTTGGTCGTTGACCACGATCCGCAAGCGCTACATCACGCGCGCAGGGTGCTGGCGGATGATGGATATGCCCCAATCGTGACCCAGGATCCAGGGGAAGTTGAGCGCTTGATCGAAGTACAGCGTCCCGATCTGGCGCTGATTGGCCTCATGCTGCCTGGGTTGAGCGCGATTGACCTGATCCAGCAGTTACCGGGCTTACGCGGCATCCCGGTAATCGTGATGTCCGCGTATGGACAGGAGCAGTACATCACCACCGCGTTTGAAGGTGGCGCGGCGGATTACATCGTCAAACCATATTCACAAACGGAGTTGTTGGCGCGTGTTGGCGCCGCCCTGCGGGACACTACAGCCGCAGTCGGCGTTGAAGCGCTGGCTCCGTTCCAGACATCCAGGGTGACGATTGACTATGCGGCCCGGCTCGTTTACGTCGACGGCAATGGGATCCATCTGAGCACGACCGAGTTCCGCCTGTTGACCGAGCTCTCGCAGAATGCCGGCCGCGTGCTGACACACGAGCAGATTCTTGACCGCGTGTGGGGAGGGAGTCATTCGGGGGATGTGCGCCTGATCCGTTCCGTCGTCAATCGCATCCGGCGCAAGCTCGGGGAAGAGGGCAAGGACGATTCCTGCATCCAGACTGTGCCCGGCGTCGGCTATCGGATTGCTCAGGACTGACGGGCCTCCATGCGAAGTCTGAGCGCAGGTCAGACTCAAGTCCCCTCATCTTGTTGAGACGGCAAGCCCCCTTCTTTGATGGATTACGAGCAGTGGCGCCGGTAGAGCGGTAGGATCGTTCGGCTCACTCCCAGCAGGGATCTGAGCTACTCCGTTTCCGTCATGCCAAGCTCTGCCCCGAATGTCGCTCCCAGCAGATAGACGCAGATCCCGAACGAGATTCCAGGCAGGGCCTGGAATGACAGCCGCGGAGTTGCTTAGCACTCTGCCAGGGGACGGCTCCCCCCGGAAGGGGAGGCGGGCTATGGCGTGACGAAGCGAGATTGGAAGGGTAGGTCAGTCCTTGGACCAGTAGTCCTGATTGGACGGGAAGACGGTTGCGGTGCGGGTGATCTCGATGTCGCCATCCAGTGTGTCGCGGGCGGCGGACCAGACGGCATAGTGCGGGGCCTCGCGGTGGGCGCCGAGCGCGGCTTCGTCCTCGTAGACCTCGTAGAAGTAGTAGGTCAGCTCATCCGAGGCGTCCTGCAGGACGTTGAAGCGCAGGCAGCCGGGTTCGTCGGCCTCCGAACCGAGGGCATCGACTTCGATGGCGTGGAGGAACTTCTGCAGACCCTCGGGCTTGACCTTCACCTTGACCCAGATGGCGATGTTGCTCATGCGTCGCGGTCCTCTCTGTTGTGGTGCTCAGTCAGGCTAGGGCGTGAGGTGTAGCTTGTGCCCAAACATGCGACCGGCAGGAAGGCGGCGATGATGAGCAAGCTCTCGGAAGACCCACGGATCGACCCGCGGATCAAGGCGATGTTTGGTGAGCTGGACATTCCCGGTCAGCCCGACGCGGCCAGCCGCGATGAAATCCTGGCCCAGGCCAACTCGGAGGAGGCGGTCGCCATGCGCGAGGGTCTGGCCGCCTTCCTGGGCATGAGCGACACGGAGGAGATTGCGCCCTCGGACGGACTGACGATCACGACCGAGACGTTCGTCTCGTCGCCCGACGGCAACACGATCAACGTCCAGATGATCGTGCCCAACGGGAATGGAACATCCGACGGACCGCTGCCGGGCGTCTACTACATCCACGGCGGCGGCATGGCGTCGATGTCGTGCTACGACGGCAACTACAAGGCGTGGGGACGGATCATCGCGCAGAACGGCGTCGCCGTTGCGATGGTTGACTTCCGCAACGCGGTCACGCCGTCGTCGGCGCCCGAGGTTGCGCCCTACCCGGCCGGACTGAACGACTGCGCCTCGGGCATGCGCTGGTTGTCGGAGAACGCCGAGCGGCTGGGCATTGACCGCTCGCGGATCATCATCGCCGGCGAGAGCGGCGGCGGAAACCTGACGCTCGCGACGGGGATGAAGCTGCTGCGCGAGGGCGACATCGGCCTGGTCAAGGGTCTGTACGCGCTCTGCCCGTACATCGCGGGAAGCTGGCCGCGCGACGACCTGCCCTCGACGACCGAGAACAACGGCATCCTGCTCGACCTGCACAACAACACGGGCGCGATGGGCTACGGGATCGAGGCGTTCGAGTCCGAGGACCCGCTCGCCTGGCCGCTGTTCGCGTCGGCGGAGGACGTGATCGGCCTGCCTACGACGGTGATCTCGGTCAACGAGTGCGACCCGCTTCGAGACGAGGGCATCGCCTTCTATCGCCTCTTGCTGGAGTCGGGCGTCCCTGCGCGCTGCCGCCAGGTGATGGGCACGATCCATGGCACCGAGGTGTTCCCCATGACCTGCCCCGACGTGTCGCGCGACACCGCGCGCGACCTGGCCGGCCTGGCGATTGGTTGACGATTCCCCTCTCCCCCCGCGCCAGCGGGGGGAGAGGGAGCTTCCGATCCCCCGCCATTCTCCGCGTTCAGAAGGGCTTGTCGCCCTTGATCGTGACTCGGATGCCGCCTCGCGACTCGGGGAAGTAGTCCCAGATCGCCATGTGCTGCGTGCAGCGGTTGTCCCAGAGGGCGACGGAGTTGGCGTCCCACTTGAAGCGGCACATGAAGTTGACGTTCTTCACGTGCTCGGCGAGGAAGCCGAGGATGGCCTTGCTCTCCTCGTGCGGCAGTTCGACGATCCGCTTGGTGAAGACCTCGTTAACGAACAGCGCCTTGCGTCCGGTGACGGGATGGGTTCGCGCGATTGGGTGGACGGAGCTAGGGTTGTCGCGCTGGGGCTTGTGTTCGCCGTACTGGCCGCTGTAGTCGGCGGCGTGGAGGGCTGTGAGTGGCTCGAGGAACGCTTGCATCTGCGGTGAGAGCCCATCCCAGGCGGCATACATGTTGGACCAGCAGGTGTCGCCGCCCTGCGATGGGATGTGGTGAATGTGCAAGATTGACGCCATCGGCGGCTCGTCGTCGGCCGAGACATCGGAGTGCCAGCGCTCGCCGTTGTTGCGGAACGAGTCCTTGTCGGTGTGGATGCGCATCAGCTCGGGATTGCCGTGCTCGTAGGGCGCCGCGGGATGGATGTGCAGGTCGCCGAACATGCGGCCGAACTCGAGATGCTGGTCGGGCGTCATCTGCTGGTCGCGAAAGAAGAGCACAAGGTGTTCCATCCAGGCGTCGTGGATGAACTGGAAGGTCTCTTCGTCGATGGGTTGGGTCAGGTCGACGCCGTGCACGGTCGCGCCGATGGTCGGGGTCAATGGTTCGATCGTGATTGCGGATGTGGTCATGCGGTACCTCGAAGCTGGCCGGCGTTGCTGATTCGAGGATACCGCCACTCATCGTCGGGACGGACTAGGGTCACGGTGTTCTCTATGTAGCTGAGCTGGAAGTCGCCGGGTCGGATGGCGTCACGGCCGAAGATCGAGGGCAGCGACCAGTTGCCACCTGGTGCTTGGTCTGGCGGGCTCGGTTCTGCTAACAAGATTTGAACGTCTATACGAACCTCGACGCCAACCTCATCAACGAGTATCAGCGCCGCGTCCTCTAGCTCCGACGCGTAGTAGCCGGACTCGCCGACTCCTACGATGATCGTTGCATCCGCTGCTTTACGAAAGCTCGTCGCAGAGAGTCGCGAACCGAGCAACTCCAGGCTGTCCCTTGGCATGATGCATGTGACATCCAGCCGGTATCCACGAAGAAGTCAAGCTCATGCCGAGTACCGTTCGACTCGACGATCGCACTAACAAACGGCGCTGGATTAGCTGGATCCCAGACCGAGTTCAACCAACCGTTGACCTGTCTGGTCATTGTGCTCGAGCCGGAGAGCGCCCGACCAACGCTCGTGGGCTCCTCTTCGGCGGCCAAGCCCAGTTCACCCCGGCGCGGGTGAAATCGTCAAGCTCATTGAGATGCTCGATGAGCGAACGGCCGTCGACGTATGCGGCTACCTGATCCCCGCCGTAGACGACAATCATGTGATCGGGAAATGCGGCAAGCAACTCCTCTTGGTGGGCCTCCCAGTACTCCCGGTTACGCCGACGCTCGGCGCGATGCTCCTCCAGCGTCCAGGAAAGAGTCGGGCGAGTCGGCTGCGGCTTCGAGTCGGTCGTCATCAGCTCTCTCCCAATCTCCATTCTACGACGCCGGTCGCCCGTCCCCGACCGGCAATCCGCTATCTTTGACGCGCAAACCATAGCGATGGTGAAGGGAATGATCATGGCACTTGGCGGCTTTGCGAATCGGGTGGCGAGAGTCAATCTGACCGACCGCTCGGTCTCTTATGAGGGGATCAACGAGGACGACGCGCGCAAGTACATTGGCGCTCGCGGACTGGGAGTCAAGTACCTGCTCGACAACGGGCCGGAGACCGACCCGACTTCGCCGGACAACATGCTCGCACTGGTCAACGGGCCAATGACGGGCACCGAGGTGACGATGTCGGGACGCCTGGCGTTCGTGACCAAGTCTCCGCTGACCGGCACCGTGACCGACTCGCACATGGGCGGCTGGTCGGCGGCTCGGCTGCGCTGGGCCGGCTTCGATGCGGTGCTGGTGACCGGCAAGGCGGACTCGCCGGTCTACCTCGAAGTCGAGAACGGCGAGGTGGAAATCCGCGACGCCGCGGAGATCTGGGGCAAGGGCATCCACGACACGGTTGCGCACTTTGGCTCGGACAGCGGCAACAAGACCGATGTCTCGGTGATGTCGATCGGCCAGGCCGGCGAGAACGGCGTGCTGTTCGCCTCATTCCTCAACGAGGACGACCGCGCGGCCGGTCGTGGCGGCACCGGCGCTGTGGCGGGCATGAAGAACCTCAAGTGCGTGGTCGTGCGCGGGACGCGCGAGGGACGTTGGCGACCGGAACAGGGCGAGAAGCGGCAGGCCTTCCGCGCCGCCCAGGGCCAGCACCTCAAGCTGATCATGGAATCGCCGGTCACCGCGCCGTCTTCGGTCAACGACGACGGATCGCTGAAGGACGGTTCCGGTGGACTCTCCGCGTTCGGCACCAACGTGTTGATGAACGCGGTCAACGCCATCGGGGGATTGGGCACCAAGAACTCGCAGATGACGCAGACGACGCCGGAAGCGGCCAACGCCGTTTCGGGCGAGCGCATGCGCGACGACTTCCTGACTGCCGAACCGACCTGTCACGCCTGTCCGGTGGCCTGCAAGAAGGAAGTTGAGATTACCGAGGGTCCGCACGCGGGCCTGAAGATGGAGTCGTTCGAGTACGAGCCGGCCTGGTCGCTGGGCGCCAACTGCGGCAACGACGACCCGGCCGTGATCGCCAAGGTCATTGACCAGTGCAACGACTACGGCATGGACGCGATTGAGATCGGCAACGTGATCTCGATGTACATGGAGGCGTCGGAGCGCGGCTACGTCGACACTCCGCTCGACTGGGGCGATGGCGCCGGCATGGTCCGCGTGACCGAGGAGATGGCGATGGGCTCATCCGGCATCGGCCAGACGCTGGGCCAGGGTACGGCCAAGGCGGCGGCGGCCTGGGGCCACCCGGAGATCTCGATGACGGTCAAGGGTCAGGCGGTGCCCGCCTACGACCCCCGCGGGATAAAAGGCGAAGGCCTCGGCTACGCGACCTCGAACCGCGGCGCCTGCCACCTACGCGGATACACGCCGGCCTCCGAACTGCTTGGCATCCCGGTCAAGACCGACCCGCTGGAGTGGGACGGCAAGGGTCCGCTGTTGAAGATCTTCCAGGACCTGCATGCGTTCTCCGATTCGCTGGACCTGTGCAAGTTCTCGGCCTTCGCGGTCGGCGCGCCCGAGTACGCGGCGCTGTACGAGACGGTCGTTGGCTTGCCGATGTCCGAGGAAGACGTGATGGTCGCCGGCGAGCGGATTTACAACCTCGAGCGGCACTTCAACAACCTGGCCGGCTTCGACGGCTCCGACGACTCGCTGCCCGACCGCTTCCTGACGGAACCGGCGACGGGACCGGCCGAGGGTCACATCTGTGAACTCGACCAGATGAAGGAGCAGTACTACGAGGCTCGAGGCTGGGACGACGGTGTCGTCGGCGAGGCCAAGCTGCGCGAGCTGGAGATCATCTCGTAGCTGGCTAAGCCCGGCGTCTCTTGTAGGGGCAACCCTTGTGGTTGCCCGCGCTCCGGGTCAAGGCCTCGGCCTGAGTGTCGCGGCACGGGCGACCACAAGGGTCGCCCCTACAGACCGAGTGCGGCGGCGGATAGCGTTCCGTCCGAGGAGAACATGCAGATCCGCTTCTATGCGACGCTGCGGCCGATTGTTGGGGGTCGCAGCGTCGAGTTGTCTGATCCCCCGGACACGATCGGCGCGGTCCTGGAGCGTCTCGCCGACGACTACGACGGTCTCCGTTCGCAGCTCTTTGACGACGACGGCACGGTGCGACGATTTGTGGCGATCATGGTTGACGGCCGCGACATCCGCCACGTCGATGGTCTGCGGAGCCGCGTGAGTGCCGACAGCGAGCTGGACATTTTCCCCCCGGTCGCAGGCGGCCAGGCACGGGCGTCGTCGGATTGATCGCGACTGCGTTGCACTTGCGGGTCCGTTGCGATTGACTCGCGTGTACGCTCACGAAATGCGCCTGATTCGCCATGACCTGCCCCGCCAGACCCTGATTGCGTTTCTTGGCGCGATGGCGGTAACGGCTGCCGTTGGCTGGATGATTGCGGTGTTGGACCAGGTGACGCCGGAGGAGATCGCCAAGGCGGAAGTGCGCGGCGAGCGGGAAGGTCGGCTGGATGGCTACGAGGCGGCGTTTGAACGCGGTCGGCTGGACGGAGCGGGTCGGGCTGCCCTGAAGCTTCCGGAGTTGCTGGCGGCGGGCGATCCCGAGTCAGGCTACCGGCGGGCCTACGATTTCGCCTGGAACGACGCCATTGACCTGGCGCTGCACGACGCGAAGCGAAACAAGCTGGAGGTGGACTCGGCGTTTGAGGCGTGGGAGGAGTTGCGCCGATGAATGAACGTCGCACAACGCTCTCGACCTGGGGGACCGAAGACCGCGAAGGGTCCTGGTGGCGCCGCGGCCGCGATCCGCTTGGCCGGCACACGATGGTCGCCGCGGTGCTTGGGGTGCTGATGGCGGCGCTGATCGGTGCGACATTGGATCCGTTCAACCTGCGCACCGCGGACGATGCGCGGCGTGCCGAGCAGGCCGCGTACGAAGCCGCATTCGCGGCAATCGAGTCGGAGGGCTATGAGGACGGGCTCCCATATGGAGAGGTGGAGCACCTGGGCCAGCGCGTCGTCACTGAGGGCATGGGCGCCGACACCTCTTACGGACAACAGTTTTCAATCGGTTGGACCCAGGGATGGAACGATGCGCTGGATACGATGAGCGAGACGGCAATAGGGCAAGGGTTGCCGAGGGATTACACGGAGTTCCGGATCCTGGAGGCGATGGATCGACGGTAGTTGCAGAGTGGAGCCGATGAGGCGGCTGAAGGGGCTATGGCGGATTGACCTGATTCGCCAATCGCTGACGGCGTTTGCGATTGCGGGCGGTGTGATGGCGATCGTCGTTGGGGCGGCGTTCGCGCTGGATTCCGGATCGCCGCATTACGTCAATGTGACGGGTTTCGAGTCTTCGGAGACGGTGGACGCGCGCAACCGAGGCGCTGCGACGTACGAAGGCTCCAGGCAGGGAATCCTCCTTGGCCGGCGCGAAGCGGAGCGGGCGATAGATGCGCTGCTTGCCGAGGGAACGCAAGCAGAGGGGTACGAGCTCGCTTATCGCTACGGCTGGAATCTGCTGATCTGGGAATCGTCTCGCGTGGCGACGTTGCAACTCAATGCGGGCGCAGAGGGGACGCAGTGGATCGAGCTGCTGCGATGAGCAGGCGCGGTCCTTGGCTGAGCGGCTGGTCGCGGCCCCAGGCGTCAGACCGTGATTGGCGGCGGCGAAGGGACTGGACGGGCTGGCACACGACGCTCGCCGCGTTGGTCGGCGTGGCGTTGCCGCTGACTCTCGGCATTCTGACGGGAGTATTCGATGTTGGGCCGGATGTCGAGGACCTGAGCGGCGATTTAATCGCGCTCGAGGAGAACTATCGAGAGGTCTGGACCGAGGCATTGGTTCGCAATCGGGAGCTGGGCTACGCGGAGCGTCTGCAGGAGCTGGTGTTTGAAGATGGCAGAGATGACCTTGCTCCGTGGGCAACCGGATTCCGGGAAGGCTGGGAGGATGGCCGCCGCGACGCGGCTGAGGCGATGCGCAAAGCGGTGATTGAGCAAGGGCTCGCCGAGACCCGAGTTGAGTGGCGAATCCTGGAGCGTCTGCCGTAGGTGACATACGGGCAGTTTCGTTCTCCTTGCACAGGCGGTTCATGCGCAAGCGGGACCCCCTCCGCCTTCGGCGCCTCCCCCTGCAAAGGGGGAGGGGACAGTGGTCGCGCAGACTTCCGAATGGAGGTGCTTTGCGGGCAACATGGCGGCGGTGTCGGCGTGCTGGTGTGGACATACATTTGACTCATGAAGCGAGTCTTAGTCCTTGGCGCGAGCGGGTATGTGGGCGGGCACCTGGCGCCTCGACTTGCGGCGGCGGGATATGAGGTTCGGGCTGCGGCCCGGCGGATTGATGCGCTGCGGGCTCGAGGCTGGGAAGATGTCGAGTGCGTCCGCGCCGACGCGCTGGAGCGTGCCTCACTTGCGGACGCGCTTGATGGCATCGAGGTCGCCTACTACCTGGTCCACTCGATGGCGGCGGGTAAGGCGTTTTCGGAGCTGGATCGTCGAGCCGCGGCTCACTTCCGCGACGCGGCGGCTGCGGCGGGTGTCAAGCGCATCATCTACCTGGGAGGATTGCAGCCGTCGAACGGGGCGTCGCCGCACCTGGCATCGCGGCTGGAGACCGGCGAAGTCTTGCGCGGCGGCGCTGTGCCCGTGACCGAGCTGAGGGCCGGCATCGTAGTTGGGCCCGGCTCGGCCGCCTTTGAGGTGATTCGCGACCTGGTCTATCACCTGCCCGTGATGCTTGCGCCGCGCTGGGTGCGATCGCGCAGCCAGCCAATCGCGCTTGATGACCTGATGGACTATCTCGTCGGCCTGCTCGCCCTGGAGGACGATGGTCAATCACATGGCTTCGACGCCGTCGGTCCCGAGACGTTGAGCTACGCCGAGTTGCTGCAGCAGTTCGGGGCAGTCGTGGGGCGCAATGTGCGTATCGTGCCGCTGCCGGTGCTGAGTCCAAGGCTGTCGTCGTACTGGCTGGACCTGGTCACGGCCGTTCCGGCCTGCATCGCCCGACCGCTGATTGATGGATTGAAGCATGACCTGGTCTCGGACACAGCGGACGAACTGCGCGCGCTGATCCCAATAGGGCAACGCAGCTACGCCGAGGCTGTTCGACAGGCGCTGGACGAGGAAGAGTCGGCGGCGCTGACGATTCGTTGGACGGAGGGCGGCTTCCGCTATCGAGGGCGTCGACACGATGTCTCGTGGTTCGACAAGTCGGTGCGCGTTTCGACGCCGACGCAGCGGTCGGCGGATGAAGTATGGGGCGACATCACGTCAATCGGAGGGACTCGCGGTTGGTACTACGCGACCTGGTTGTGGAAGCTGCGTGGGGCGATTGATCGTCTGTTGGGCGGGGTGGGGATGCGTCGCGGCCGGCGGCATCCGGTTGACCTGCGGGTGGACGACCCACTCGACTTCTGGCGCGTCGCGGCGGTGGAGCCAGGAAGCAGCCTGACGCTGGTCGCGGAGATGAAGCTGCCGGGATCGGCGGTGCTGGAGCTGTCGGTGGAGCCGGACGGATCTGGCGCAATTGCCTCTCTGCAAGCGCACTTCCATCCGGCCGGTTCGTGGGGTCTGGTCTACTGGTACGCGCTCTGGCCGGTCCACATGCTGATGTTCCGCCGTCTGGCGGAGACGATTGCGGGTGGGGTCAAGCGCCGCGCAGGCGAGGATCGAGGACATCGCGGAGCGCGTCGCCCAGCAGGTTGAATCCGAGCACGATGAGCATGATCGCACCGCCGGCGAAGACGGTCTGCCAGGGGTGCAGGTCGAGCGAGCCGCGACCTGCCTGGACCATCTGGCCCCAACTGGGTATGCCTTGCGGACCGGCGCCGAGGAAGGAGATCGAGGCCTCGGCGAGGATGTAGGCGCCGATGCCGATGCTGAAGGCGATGATCAACACGGCGACGCAGTTGGGCAGCACGTGACGAATCATGATTCGCAGGTCGCTGGCTCCGACGACTCGAGCGGCGAGCACGAACTCGCTCTCTCGCACCTGCAGCACGGCGGAACGGATCAGGCGTGTGGTGATCGCCAGTCCCGCGATTCCGAGCCATAAGACCACATTGAGCACGGAACGCTCCGTGATCTGGGTGAAGACGAGCACGAGTACGAGGAAGGGGATCGCCTGCAACATGTCGACGATGCGTTGGATCAACAGATCGACGATGCCTGCGTAATAGGCGGAGATCATACCGATGATCAGTCCTCCGACTACCGCGATGACCGAGGCGCCAAGTCCGACGATCAGGCTGAGCCGAGCGCCGTGCACGACTTGCGACCAGATGTCGCGGCCGAACTTGTCGGTGCCGAACCAGAACTCGCCGCCTGGCTCGAGGAACTGCGCAACCACAACCGGCGAGCCGACATCGGGGTTGCGCGCCAGCTCGATCACGGTCGGGTTCGTCTTGTAGTCGGGGTTGGGCGCGTCGAAGATCTCGTCGGGGTCGTTGCGTTCAATCACGGTTGCCAGGAGCGCGACGGCGATGAAGACGACCACCACGACCAGCCCGGTCCCGCCCAACGGCTTGGTGCGCATGAACCGCACGAGCGAGCGCGAGCCGCTGCTGAGTCGATCGAGAACTGTCGGGTCGCGCAGCGGGACGACGGTGGGATCGGCGATCTGGCTCATCTTCGTCCCTTACAGGAATCAGGCTACGAGAGGCGAATGCGCGGGTCGATCACGCCGTACATGACGTCGACCACCAGGTTGGTGAGCACGGTGAAGACGGCGATGATCAGGACCACGGACTGGAAGACGGGATTGTCGCGGGCGAACAGGGAGGTCAGCACCTTGTTGCCGATGCCGGGGATGTTGAACATGTTCTCGAGGATGACCTGGGAGCCGATGATCGTGGCGATCGTCACGCCCATCACTGTGAGGACGGGCAGCAGCGCGTTGCGCAGGGCGTGGCGGATGATGACGGCCGACTCGGTCAGGCCCTTGGAGCGAGCGGTGCGGACATAGTCCTGGCGCAGGACTTCGAGCATTTGCGAGCGCAGCAGCCGCATTGTCGTCGCCGTACCGGCGAAGCCGCCGGCGAACATCGGGATCAGGTACCAAGTGATCGCGCGGCCGGGATCCTCCCACAGATGCGGTTGTCCGATCACATCGATCAGGAAGAGGTCCCATTGCAGCACGAGCAACGAGGCGATCGCCGCGGTCCAGAAGACGGGCGCGGCCAGCGCCAGGATGGCAATCCCGCGCAAGCCGTAGTCGAGCGCCTTGTCCTGGAAGATGGCCGAGATCAGGCCGACCGGGATTGCAACGGAGAAACCGACGATCATGATTAGCACGCCCAGCTCAATCGAGTAGGGCAGCGAGCGGCCGATTTCGTACCAGACGGTGTTAGTGGTTAGGAACGAGTTGCCCCAGTCGAGGCGGATCGTGTCCCAGATCCAGTTGACGTACTGCTCGCCGATTGGACCATCCAGTCCCAGGTCGGCGCGGCGCTGTTCGATGTTCTCTGCGGACGCGCTGCCGGCGTCGAGGCCGAGCGAGGCGGTGGCGAAGTCTCCGGGCAGCACGCGAATCGCGAAGAAGGAGAACGTGCCAACGAGGAAGACGACGAAGACGGCGCCGATAATCCTGCGGATGATGTAGGCCTGCATCGTCTCATCCTTGGCCTGTGCGACCGATAGTCCACTCGGTCATTCCCGCGAAGGCGGGAATCTCGTCCGATCTCTGCTGGGGGGCGAGATTCCCAGGCAAGCTGGGAATGACAGGATTGGCAGCAGAGATGCCATCCTCGTTCTCCGCTCCCCCGCGTTTGCAGTGAGCCTGGCCGGATCTCCCGAGGTGGTCGCGCCCCGCGTGGGGGCGCGACCGTTTGGCTCAGAGCGGAACCGGCGACGGCGCCTCGCGGTCGGACGCAGATGGGTCGTCGAGATCGAGGTAGTGCTCCATCGCCTGGAGGCTGACGGCGAGGAAGTTCCAGCCTTCCTCGTCGGTCTTCTTCTCGATCTTGTTGTAGTTGTACCCAATCCAGGGGTAGATGTAGTTGTAGCAGATGCTGCGACCGAACTGACCGCGCTCCATCACGTAGGCCTGCACGTCGCGGACCATCTGGTAGGCGGTTTCGTAGTCAAGCTCCTGCTTGGCGGCGATCAACGTCTCGTCGATGTAGGGGTCGGAGACGTCCCAGTAGTTGGAGCCGGCGCCGGTGGTGAATGCGCCGATCATGTCGGCCCGCGCGTCGGGAATCTCGATGTTCGGGATCCAGCTGAAGAACGGGTCGAAGTCCTTGGCGATCCAGGACGGGATGATCTCCAGGTAGGGCTTGGTGATGCCGTTGAACTGGTCGGTGTTGAAGGCCTGGTTGAACATCTCGGCGATGATGCCCGGCGTCGCCGACCAGGCGGCGCGGGATGCCCAGAGTTCGGAGGTGACCCAGTCGATCTGGCCGAGTTCGGGTCCGCCGGCGGCGTTCCAGAGGGCGCGCGCCTCTTCGAGGTCGGCTTCCTTGTCGACGCGGTAGCCGGGGATCGTCTCGAGGTCTTCCTGGGGAATCGCCCAGGCTTCCTGCATCCAGGAGACCGGACCGGAGACCTTGCCCAGGCCGTTGTGGAGCTGCTGGATGAGCTGGCGGCGGTTGGTCGCCAGGTCGATGGCTCGGGTCAGGCGCAGGTCGTTCCACGGCGCCTTGTTCGACGGCGTGAAGATCGCCACGGTGTTGGCGACACCCTGGAAAGTGAGATAGGTCTCGTCGATCAGGTCGTCGTGGATCGCGAGGATCGTGTTCGGGTCGGGGTCGGTCATCGAGTCGACCTGCTTCTGCTCGAACGCGATCCGGTAGGCGTTGGGGTCCTGGAAGGTCTGCACCCAGACCCAACCGTCGAGGTACGGCTTGTTGGGCAGGCCATAGAAATCAGGGTTCTTGACGGCCGAGATACCCTCGCCCGGGTCCCAGCGGGTGAGGATATTGGGTCCGGTGCCGATCACCTTGGAGGCGTCGACTTCGGTGTATTGGTCCTCGGTGCCGCCGACGAGTTCCGGCTGGTTGATCAGGTTGAATTCGTTGGCGAAGCCCTGGACGAAGGTTGCGTCCGGCTCGACCAGGTTGAGCGTGACGCTGTTGTCGCCCTGGTCGATCGAGGAGACGCCGCCCCAGTAGGCGGAGCGGCCGAAGTTGCCGGCCTCTTCGCCGCTCTCCAGCAGCTTGTTGCGCTGGCGATCGATGTTCCAGACGATGTCCTGGGTGGTCAGCGCGCGGCCCGGAGCTGCGGCCGGGTGGTTAGCGCCGGGGCCGTCCGAGTGCCAGTTCACGCCGTCACGCAGATGCAGGACGACGGTGGTCGAGTCGGGCAGTTCCCAGGTCTCGGCCAGGTCGCCCTCGAGGACGCCGGTGTCCGGGTGGGCGAAGCGCAGGATCTTCGACTGCACGCGAGCAAGGACCTGGAGCACAGGCGAGGCGACCGTGCGCTGCGCATCGTAGGTCTCGTAGACGTTGGCGGACTGCTCGATCAGGTAGCCGCCGTACTTCTTGTCGGAGACCATAGCCTGCTGCTGAGCGGCCTGCTGCTGCATGGCCTGCTCATCCTGGCTCTCTTGCGCCTGCTGCTGCATGGCCTGTTGCTGCGCCTGCTGATCGGCCTGCTCCTGTTGCATGGCCTGCTGCTGTTGTTGCTGCATGGCCTGTTGCTGGGCCTGAGGTTGGTCCTGCTGCTGTTGCTGCTGGACCTGCATGACGGACTGATCATCGTCATCGTCGCCGCACCCAACCAGGGCCAGTCCGGCCGCGCCGACGCCAGCCCGTGCCGAGGCTCGCAGAATGCCGCGGCGGCTCATCCGCTTGCGGCTCATGCGCTGCCAGTAGGAACGCTCGCTCATCGTTTCCTCCTCACCGAGCCTCCGCCCCGCCGACGGATTCACTCGTATCGCGCAACGATACACGAGGATCGGGCTAAGGTAACCCAGTTGTCACGCGGATTCGAAGGAGTTTCTGGTGGCTCAGACAGTGAGGGAGTTGACCCTGCGCGGCGTGCCGATCTGGTTGCTGCGTCAATACCTGGAGCAGCTCGGGGCACGGGGGATCGACCCTCCGGCTCCCGGAGTCACGGATCTTGACGGGGTCGTTCGTCCCGATGAGGCGATGTCGGGGGATGGTTGGACGGTGCTCTGGCGGACGGAACGGCGCCCGATGCATCCCCGTCTGCCGACGCAGATTGAGGAGCACTACTTTGTCTTCACAGCGGAGTCGGAGGAGGAGTTGGAGTCATTGTTGGATCGATTCATGCTCAAGGCCCAGCGCGGCGGGGGATGAGCGACGAGTGAGTCGAATAGAAAAGTCTTGAGAGGATGAGCATGATGCCACAGCGTGAGGCGGAAGAGCGGCAGGCACAAATCAGCGCGAATGGCTCCACAACGGACTCCTCTGTTCAGGTGTCAGGTCTACCTCGAGGTCCGCGCGCAATCGTGGATCGCGGTCTGATGTCGCCATGGGAGGCGATCAAGATGCTTTGGAAGAAACCACGACCGCCGCAGATCTAACGAGGCGTCTCGTGCGGATGTCGCGCAGTTACAGCGCACCAACTGCGGCCGCCGAAGCGAACAGCAGGACATCAATCGCCCACAACGCAAGGGCGTAGGTGGACATCTGTCACTTTGCGCTTATGCGCGCTTCGTTGAGTAGCACTGCCTGTGTGACTTCTCTTGCCACCCAGCCAAACAGATGCTCATCGTCTTGGGTACTCGACAGGTCTCGCAGAGTCTGGAGGCTTGGGCCGAGCTCGACGCTGCGATCGATGTACCCGAAGAAGGTCACCACCACCAACAGCGCGTAGCATAGGCCGCCACTGCTGAGAAGGGCGATGACAGCGGGTGTTCGATCCCCTCAAAGTCCTGAAACGCCGCGAACAGGACGAGCAACGCGGTCGCGGCGGTAAACACACCTGCTAGCCGCGAATTCAGTTCGCGGATCTGGGACAGTTGCTCGTCCAACCTCCACACGGAGATTTCGAAGAATGCTCGACTAGCCATTGCCTACCTCCGACGCATAGGCAATGCCGGACCTATCATGGCGGCGTTGGACGAATGGAATGGGAGACCGCCATGCCGGGACCGCTTGATGGTGTGCGCGTCTTTGATTTGACGCTGTGGATGGTGGGGCCGTGGGCCTCGACGCAGCTTGGCGCGCTGGGCGCGGATGTGATCCACATTGAGCAGCCCTCGATTGATCCGCGAACCCTGGGCGCGGGTGTGCCGCCGACGATCAACGGCACCTCGATTGGATACATGACCTGGAATCAGAACAAGCGCGGGCTGTTTCTGGACCTGAAGTCGGCCGCAGACCGAGCGACGGCCTATGAGCTGTTGCAGACGTGCGACGTGTTCCTGATCAACATGCGTCCCGGCGCGGCGGAACGGATGGGCGTCGGTTATGAACAGGTCAAGGCGGTCAATCCGGACATTGTCTACACGGCGATTACCGGCTGGGGTGAAGTCGGTCCAATGCGGGACAGACCGGGCGCCGACGTGCAGGCGCAGTACTTCACGGGGTTCTGGTCGGTCAGCGGAGCAGAGGGCGGTCGACCGGAGGTGTACCGCCATATGGCTCAGATCGACGCGACGACAGGCAACGTGGCGGCGCAGGCGGTGTTGATGGGACTGCTGGCGCGCAAGCGCAGTGGACAGGGGCAGCGCATCCACGTCGGCATGCTGCGAGCCGGGATGGCCTTGCAAAGCGGGCGGATCGCCGAGTATCTGCACACTGAAACGCTGCACCAGCCGCTGGGATCGGCCGCCTTCGCCGCCGCCCCCGATCAGGCCTTCCAGTGCCAGTGGGGCGACTGGATCGGCGTCTCGGTCAGTAGTGAGGACGAATGGCGACGCTTCGCCGCCGTCATGCGCGAGTCTGAGGCGGAAGTTGCAGGCATCAACGATTTAGCCTCGGATCCGCGCTGGAGCAGCAACCGCTCTCGCGTCGCAAGGCGAACCGAACTGGCTGAACTGCTCCAGGAGGGATTCCTCCAGCGCCCGAGACACT
This sequence comes from Dehalococcoidia bacterium, assembly GCA_965211635.1. Classification (GTDB taxonomy): domain Bacteria; phylum Chloroflexota; class Dehalococcoidia; order Bin125; family Bin125; genus Bin125. Next base: position 1,386,470 of record OZ242948.1, on the reverse strand, counting down.
ATTGGATGCTGCGGCTCAGCGCGGCTGACATCCCCTGTGGCTACCCGATTCCGTTCGAGACGTTGCAGCATCACGCTCAGGTCATCGAGAACGGCTATCTGCGTGAAGTCGAGACATCGGGCTGGGGCAAGGTCTGGACCGGCGGCGCGCCCTGGGAGCTGTCGCGTACGCCGGCTCGCTGGTTCGGCGCTTGCCTCCCCGGTGAGCACACCGGCGAGATTCTCGACGAAATGGCGGCTCGGCGAGTGGCAGAGCCGGAGCTGACAGAAGCGGTCGGGGACTAGACGTGTCGGGACCGCTCGACGGCTACCGCGTCATCGAGATTGCCGAAGGCGTCGCGGGTCCGTACACCGCAATGTCACTGGGCGACGCCGGCGCAGACGTGATCAAGATCGAAACGCCCCAGGGCGACCGCTCGCGCGGATGGGAACCTCGCGCAGGTGACGATTCAGCGCTTTTTCTGGCACTCAATCGAAGCAAGCGAGGAATCGTTCTGGACTGGTCGTCCGATGATGACGTTCAGACCGCGCGCCGCTTGCTCGCTCAGGCCGATGTCGCCGTGGTCGACAAACACGGTTTGCCGGCCGAGTTGCAATGGGAACGACTTGATTCCCCAGGCCTCGTCTATTGCGCCATTTCGGCCTTCGGACCACATGGCCCGTGGGCCGACCGTCCGGCTTCCGAGATTGCAACGCAAATGGCGAGCGAAGCGACGTCATCGCTCGGCAATCTCGGAGATCCGCCGGTGCGTCACGGGAGCGACATTGGCTCGGTGTTTGCAGCGAACAACGCAATCCAGGCGATCTGTGCAGCATTGTATGCGCGTGATGACAGCGATCCCCAGAACCCAACGGGCGGTCAACGAGTCGAGGTGTCGCTGTTCGGCAGCTTGATCGCGATGCGTTCGACGCTGTGGGTCGCGCTGTCGAATCCCGATGAGTGGTGGGGCTTCCACCTCGACAGCTACGTCAAGCCGCCGGATCACGGATACCAGTGCCGAGACCTGCCGATTTACTTCTCGTTGGCGCGAATCCGCGGGGACTCGTTTGAGTCGCTGATCGATGAGCTCGGCATGGATTGGGCCCGAGAGCATCCCGATTACGAAAAACTGCGCACCGACGGGGCCGGCGGAGCAGGGCGCTACGCAGCGGAGCTCAAGCCGCTATGGGAGCGAGGCTTCGCGACATTCGACGCGGAGGAAGTGATTGAGATCGTCGAGCGTCACGGCGGCTGGGCGTTCCCGATGCACGACTATGAGCGGCTGAGCAAGGACCCGCAGGTCGGGGCGGTCGGCGCGATCATCGACGTCGAGCAGGGCGATGGGTCGGTGATGCGTCAGGTCGCGCCACCGTGGGACTTCGAGGGGACGCCGGTGTCAGAGGCGATGCCTCCGGCCCCGCGGCTGGGTGAACATCAAGCGGAGGTGCTGAGGGAGTTGGATTCGCTAGGATGAACGCAACTGACGTGATAAGTGTGCCGACCGACAGTGAGGGCTAAGATGGCGACTGCAAAGGACCGTAAAGGCACCGTTGACGACTCAGAGAAGGCCGGCAGTGGGAAGTCCTCGACGAAAGCCACGCAGCCACGTCGCCGTCCCCTTCCGCGAACCATCTATAGGAATGGCGCATAGCAGTCCTCTCTGCCATAGCGGTGGTTTCGGTGCGTTGAGTCCGTCGGCTGCCATATGAGCTTGCAATGGTAGCGGCGAACAGCAGCACTAGTTGTGCAGCCACCGCAAACAATGACCTCGTTAGCCAACGTGCTTTTGCGCGAATTGTGCGCTCATTGAGAATGAAGTCCTCAACATGAGACTCCAGCGCGGCATCCTCTAGTTCCTGTCTTGATATACCTGCATAGCTCTCACGTATGACTTGCATCTCCAAACCTGTGCCCGTTTCTCTAAGCCAATAGGCGAATCCCATGAGAATCCAGGCAACGAGCGAAGCAGACACCGCCATCATGGTGAGCAGGGCGGCTGGAGAAGCTTCAAGCTTGAGGCTTCCGAGAAAGCCGCTAAGGGCGAATAGGCCGGCGCTCGCAGTGAACAGGGCGGCGATCTTGACGTCGTAGTTCCTCACTTGCGCAAGCTGCTCCTGGACACGCTGACGCGCTTCCTGAAGCAGGAACGATCGCGCCTCTGGGTCAAAGTCGCGTGCGGGCCAACCGGACTCGAGCCGCTGTTCTTCCAACACCGGAGACTACCTCTTTAGTGGCCGGAAGACTGGCAGGGTGATCTCGTCGTTGACTTTGCGGAAATCGACTTCGACGGATAGGTCGCAACTGACGTCTCTGTCGTCGATATCGACCAGGGTGGAGTACATGTAGGGGCCCTCTTCGAGCTTGATCAGGGCGACGGTGTAGGGGTACTCGTCGGGCGACCAGCCGGGGAAGTACTTCTGCCACATGCGGATCCAGGACCAGACGGTGCCGTGTCCGGAGATCGGGCGCCATTCCCAGTCGTCTTGCAGGCAGCGCGGGCAGGCCTCGGCCGGCGGGAACCAGGGCAGGTCGCAAATGTTGCAGAACTGGATTTGCAAGACGCCCTCGCGACAGCCGTCCCAGAACGGCCTGGTCAGTTCAAGCACCGGTGGTAGCGGCTTTTCGTAGTTCAGTTCGGGGGAGTGCGATTGCGTTGTCATCGATCATCTCGCTTCAAAATGTGTCCGGTGGCTAGCGGCGCGGCGCAGGCGTAGAGGCCGTACTGGGCGTCATCGACCTGGCGATCGCCGCACTCCTGGCGGAGCTGGCGCACGGCCTCGACGTGCAGCGCCCAGCCCTGCATGTAGGATTCGCTGGTGTGTCCGCCGCCGGTGTTGAGCGGCAGCTCGCCGTGCAATCCGATGCGCTCGGGCGTAATCCAGTCACCGCCTTCGCCCGGCTCACAGAAGCCCATGCCTTCGAGCGTGAACAGCATGGTTGGCGTGAAGTTGTCGTAGAGCTGGGCGAACGCGAGCTCATCGCGTTGCGCCTCAGAGTTGGCGAACAGGTCGTCGGCGATCTGCGACATCGGCTCGAGCCAGAAGTCGTCGGCGACGTAGACCGGCGTAATGTCCGAGGCCTGCGATGTCGCGTGGATCAGCACGGGAGTGTGCTTAAGGTCGCGGGCGCGCTCGGCCGAGGTGACGATGAAGCAGACACCGCCGTCGTTGATCAGGCAGTAGTCGAGCAGGCATAGGGGTTCTGCGATGAAGCGGGCCGCGTTGTAATCATCCATCGCGATTGGACGCTGCATCACGGCGTTCGGGTTGAGGGCCGCGTTGGCGCGATTGGAGATTGCCAGGTGGCCGAGCGGCTCAGTTGTGGTGCCGTAGCGGTACTGGTGGCGTCGGAACATCATTGAGGTGACCGCGCCGGGTGAGGTCATGCCGTAGGGCGCTTCAAACATCGCCTGGGTCGAGATGCCGCGGCTTTCGCCGCCATACTTCGCCCCGGCGGAGCGCCCATTGTTGCCATAGATGCAGGCGACGACATCGGCCATGCCGTTGGCGACGGCCAGCGCTGCGTACTGCAAGGCGATGCCCGACTGACGGCCTTCGCCGGGCAGCACGTTGACGAATCGAGGATGGCGCAGACCGATCATCTCGCACATGCGGCCGTAGTGCGGCAGCCGGGAGACGATTACCCCATCAACCTCAGTGCGCTTGAGGCCGGCATCCCTGAGCGCTTCGCGGAATGCGATCAGCCCGAGTTCGTAGGCGGAACGCTCGGGATCGAGGTCGCGATAGATCGCGCCGAACTCGGTCGTGCCGACGCCAACAATGGCGGTCTTGTCCTGGAGATTGCGCAGAGCGCTGCGGTCGGATTGGTTGCTCATGCCGCGAGTCTAGGGTGTGCGTTCGTTGGAGACAGGCAGTCCCAGCGACCTTCATTGCCGGGCTTGTCGCGGCAATCTCGCCGTGAGGGCCGCCGCCCTCCGGGCCGGACTCTGCGGGATACCCACGGCAAGCGTGGGTATGACGGAGACCTCTTTGATTTCCCGCCCTGTGCGGCGGAGATGCTTCGGACTCTCGAAGTTTGCTGGTATGTTCGACCCTGTGTGGGGTTCCGGCCGGAACCTGCCCTTGGACTCCAGATGGCCCACGCCGCTCCTTCATCGCCGACTGCCGCCTCCGTCGGCTTTGCGCTGCCGCATCGCACCAAGATGGTGATTCTGGGCAGCGCCGTCGTGGTCATGTTCCTGTCGGCCGTTCAACATTCGATCGTCGCAACAGCGAATCCGGTGCTGGCCGCCGATCTGGGTCGGATCGACCTGATCGCGTTCATGGAATCGGCGTTCATGGCGACCTCGGTGCCGGCCGTGGCGATCGCCGGTCGGATGTCCGATGTCTACGGCCGCAAGCCGTTCCTGCTCGGTGGACTGGTGATCTTCGCAGGCGCGACTGCGCTGGCCGGGTTCGCCACCTCGATGGAGATGCTGATCGGGTTCCGCGCGCTACAGGGCATCGGCGGCGGGGTGCTGATGGGCAACACGTTCTCGATCTCCGGAGACCTGTTTCCTCCGTCTGAGCGCGCGAAGTACATGGGCATCTTTGCCGCGGTCTTTGGCATTGGCGGACTCGTCGGACCGTTGCTCGGGGGTCTGATTGTGGATGCGTTGAGCTGGCGCTGGGTGTTCTGGTCGATCCTGCCGCTGGCCGCTCTCGCCTTTGGCTCGATTGCGATCATCATGCCCTGGTTGCGGCCGCCGCCGCGCAAAGTCGTGATCGATTGGCTGGGGATCGGGGCGATGCTGCTGGCCTTGATGCCTGCGATGCTTGCGCTGGGCCTGGTCTCGACGGGGACGGCCTGGCTGGACATCAAGACGCTGGCGCTGTTCGGCGCCTCCGCGCTGGGTGTCTTGGCGTTCATCGGCGCCGAACGGGCGGCCAGGGAACCGATCCTGCCCGGCACGCTGTTCCGCAATCACACCTTCCGCGTCGCGGCGCTGGTGATGGCCGTGATCGGAGGCGGACTGTTCGGCGTTTCCTTCTTCCTCGCGTACTTCATGCAGGGCGTGCTGGGCTACACGCCAACCGAGTCCGGTCTGCTGCTCAGTACCCAGATTATCTCGCTGGTGATTACCGCAACGATTGGTGGACAGATCGTCTCGCGGACGGGTCGCTACAAGGCGATGTCCATCGTGGCGACGGTGATCATTGTGATGAGCGGCTGGCTGATGACCCAGCTCAGCACCGAGACTGATGCGATTGACGTGGTCTGGCGACTGGTCCTGTTTGGCGCCGGTCTGGGAATTCTCTATCCCGCGCTGATGACTGCGGCCCAGAACGCGCTCCCGCAGAGCATGCTGGGGACGGTCTCTGGCGCGACGCAGTTCTTCGAGGAGATGGGCGCGATCATCGGGGTCACCCTGGTCGGCGCGCTGGTGACAGGACGATTGACGAGCGAGCTTGCCGCGCGATTGCCGGCCGACCTCGCCGCGCATGCCGATCCGGTGCAGCTGCTGAGCGAGGAGGCGAGCAGCGGCCTGTTGGCTGAGATCGGCGAGGCGGGGTTCCTGCAGATACTCGGGGCCCTGCCGGAGGCGCTGGCGATCGCGATCACGAGCAACTTCTGGCTGTCGGTGGGCGTCGGCGTGGTTGCGTTCTTCGCCGTGATCACGCTGCGGGAGAAACAGTTGCGGACGGGCGAGCACGACCTGCCCGAGGTACCCGAAGGGGCGCTGACGTCGCCGGCCGCGGTCAATGGCATCAACGGGACCAACGGTCGCGTTCGCGTAGAGCACCTGGCGCAAGTGGCGCGCTCGCATCCACAGCGTTGACAGGCATGCTCATTCGGTTTGAGCGCCGTTCAGCTCGTCAAGCAGCGCTTCGACCTCCGTGATCAGCTTTGGGATGCTGGTCTGGATGGACTGCCAGATCGTGTCGTATCTGATCTCGTAGTACCTGTAGACGACGATGTTGCGCATGCCGATGGCTGCCTCAAAGCGGGAAATGCGGTTAGCCCAGTCAGGATAGTGGTGGGACAGTTGCCTAATCGACTCGCCGATTAGGATGATCTGCCGCTCGACGATGGCTTGCAACCTCCAGTCGGACAGAAACTCGTCCTCAGTCTGATCGGCAGTTGCTTCGAGAATGCGGAGTGCGGCGCCGTGGATATCCCAGAGCCAGACGCGAGCGTCACGTTTCATAGATCGTGATCCGATCTTCGTCGATCGACTGCTGCAGGTAGGGATTGCGAAACGGTCGATCTGGGATCAAGTCCACCTTGCAGTCGAGGAGGGCGGCGAGCGCGTCCCGCAGCGCCCACTCGCGTTCCAGGGTTCGGCTCTTGTCATCATCCAGGAAGTGGTAGAGAAAGTCGATGTCGCTGCGCTTTTCGTCGAAGTCGTCGCCGCGCGCGGCTGAGCCGAAGAGGACGAGTCGACTCACGCCGTGCTCGCGGCAAAGCGAGTCGATCTCGGCCCGACGCGTCGCGATCACTGGCGACATAGGCATGCGCGGCTCACTCCGTCCATTGCTTCAGTATGGCCGAGATACATCGTCGGCGTTGTCGATAGCTACTATCTTTGCGCAAATGGCGGCGCCCCGGTTGGTTGAGTCGTGACGCATGGTGTTTGACATCCGCACCCCAGGCGCAAGGAAGTTGGAGGCGCTCAACGCCGCCTCGGAAGTCGTGCAGACGGCTCGGGGGGCCGTTGAGTTCGCCCGACACGGGGCCGCGCCGTATGTGCTGATATTCCACGGCACGCCGCAAGGGCATCACGCGAGCTACTTCGGCGAGCCGCTCAGGGCGGCGGGATTCGGGACGATCACGCCGTCGCGGCCGGGATACTTGCGAACGCCGCTCGAGACCGGTCGCACGTTCGCCGAGCAGGCCGACGCGGCGGCCGCGCTGCTGGATGTGCTCGAGATTGACCAGGTCGCCGCCTACGGCATCTCCGGGGGCGGACCGAGCAGCATCGAGTTTGCCGCCCGGTACCCGGATCGCGCCAAGGGTCTGATCCTAGAAGTGGCGATCTCGGGCGCGTATCGGCCGGAGGTGTCACGACTGACCGTGGCGTTGGCGATGAGTTCACTGGCATTCTGGGCCCAGGGGAAGCTCTTGCGGCGCGCGCCTCGCCTCGCGGTTGGTCAGATGGTCAAGATGGAGAGCACGCTGGACTCGCCGGATGTCAAGCGGATCACCGCCGACGTGCTTGCCGACACACAGAAAATGGACATCTTGCACCAGCTGTTTGACGGTCCCCCGTTCGGATGGCTGCGCGCCGGCTTTGAGAACGACATGGAGCAGTTCAAGTCCGCCGACCAGCTTCCCCGCGATCAGGTCCAATGCCCGACGCTGGTGGTGCATGGCACGCACGACGGCGATGTGCCGTATGCGCACGCGCAGCGGGCGGCTCGTGAGATTTCCGGGGCCGAGCTGTTTACGGTGGAGAGGGCCTGGCACTTGCTGGCGCTGAGCGACGGCGACAACGCATACCAGCAGGCGGAGATTGAGTTTCTGCAGGCGCATCTGTCGTAGCAGGTGGCACGGTCAGCCCAGACCCAGGACGGGGCGGGCGTTTTCGACGAGGACCTGATCGAGCTCCCGATCAGTGAGGCCGCTGCGGAGGAGTTGCAGCACCTGGGGTTGCTGGTCTGCGCCGGGCGCGTCGGAGCCGAAGAGGACACGCTCGACGCCGAGTCGGCGGATCAGGCGGGCGGCGTCTTCCAGCGCGCAGGCGCGGCGACCGTCGCGGCAGGTGAAATGACCGTCGTCGAAGCCACCGGCGGTGTCGAAGATGACCTGTGGGAAGCGGTCGGCGATGCGGATGCGCTGGTCCCAGTAGGCGCCGGGCATGTGCGCCATGATGAACTGCAGGCGCGGGAATCGCTCGAAGACGGGGATGAAGTGGTCGGGCATGCCGTAGACGTCGTCGCCGGGTCCACCGCGCAAGGCGCCCGTGTCGCTGAGGATCGGCAGTCCCAGTTCTTCGAGTCTTGCGTAGAGCGGCATCATCCGTTCGTCGGAGGGGAAGTAGCGGCCCAGGCCGGGATGCATCTTGACGCCGCGCGCGCCCATCGCGACGCCGCGCTCCAGCTCTTCCATCAGCAGCTCGGTCTCGCCCCAGGTGCCGATGTCGCAGCAGAGGAAGGTTCGGATGCGGGGGTCCTCGGCCTGGCGCTCCAGGGTCCAGGTGTTGAAGTCGCGCAGGCGTTGACGCAGCATCCCGTAGATCTCATCGTCCGGCGCCTCAGGTCGGCGAGCGCGTTGCTGCTCGAACATCTGGGGGACGACCATGTAGTTGAGTCCGACGATCGCCTCGACGTTGTTGCGGGTCATGTACTCGCCGCAGGCGTCGCCGTTGGCCCAGCGCCACTCGAGCGGCAGGCCGGGCCGCGGGAAGACGATCGCTTCCTGCTGCGCCGAGCGGCAGAGATGGACGTGGACGTCGATCACGGTTGGCATGACGATCTCCTAGCTGGGCGGAGTCTCGGGCAGGCGGGCGGCGAGGAAGTCGGCGTAGTGCAATGTCTCGTGCGCCGCTCCCTGCGCGACGGCGCCGGCTCTCAGGTGTAAGACGCAGCCGGGATTGTTGGTCAGCAGAGTCTCGCAGCCGCTCGCCGAAACGCAGTCGAGCTTGCGCTCAAGGATGCCTTTGCCAACCTCGGGCGCGGCGATTGAGGTCAAGCCGCCGAAGCCACAGCAGATCTCCGGTTCCTCTAGCGGCAATGGAGCTTCGCCGGTCAACCGCTCCACGAGCAGATCGATGCGCGCGCCGGGGTCGTTCCGGTTGGAGGACTGGCAGAATCGATGCGCGGTCCACGCACTCGATCCCGAATGCTCGAGGCAGCCGTCGGGCAGGCGGCCCTGATCGTCCAGCCAGGCGGCGAGATCGTGGATGCGATCCGCGACCGCCTTGGCGCGAGACAGGGTGTCGGGTTCGTCGCGGAAGAGCTGCGGCCAGTGGTCCCGCATCGAGATCACGCAGCTCGTCGCCGGTGTGACAATCGTGCGGTCACTGCGGCCGAGTACATCGATAGTGGAGCGTGCCATGCGCCTCGCGGTGTTCCAGTCGCCGGCGTCGAAGGCTGGCAGGCCGCAGCAGTGCTGGTTGGGCGGGATGTTGACGCTCGCACCGCCCGCTTCGATCAGGCGGGCGGAGGCGTCGACCGTGGCGGGCATCAGGCGATTGGCGAGGCACTGGGCGAACAGATCGACCATAGTTCCGGCGGCGGGCGATGGCGCCAGGGTCGGCTGGGGAGGTCGACTACCGATCAGGTCACTGCCGGATTGGGCAGGGATGGCGGGAATGGATCGCCAGTTCAAGCGTCTGGGGAGCGGCAGACGCATGTGGTCGCGATGCAGCAGTCCCGCGGCTCGGGCTACCGTCGAGGTAACCGAGCCCAGCTTCATCGCGGCGCGAAAGAGAAGCGGCATTGACCAGGCCCGCAGCAGCCAGCGCTCCCAACGGGGCGCGTGGCCGGACTCTGTCGCTCGCCGCCGGATGCCGAGAATCTGCTTCGGCAGCGGGATGGCGACGGGGCAAACGGTCTCGCAGGCGCCGCAGGAGACGCACAGACCCTGCGGTCCTGCGGCGGCATCGATGTCGTGGTGGAAGGTCGTGTTCACCAGGCCGATCGCGCCGGTGTAGATGTGGCCGAACGTGTGCCCGCCGACGACCTGGTAGGGCGGGCAGACGTTGGCGCAGGCGCCGCAGCGAATGCAGCGCAGCGCGGCGCCGATCGTGTCGTCGTCGCGCATCTCGCGGCGGCCGTTGTCGAGCAGGATGATGTGCATCTCCTTGCCGGGCTGGGCGCCGGTGATGCAGGTCGTATAGGTGCTCAACGTCTGCGCGGTCGCCGAGCGCGGCAGGAGCTGAAGCTGTCGCTCGGCGTCGGACCAGGTGGGGATCAGCTTTTCGATCCCGGCGGTGACGAAATGGACGTCGGGCAAGGAGGTGGCGAGACGCATGTTGCCCTCGTTGGTCACGACCATGATGCTGCCGGTCTCGGCGACGAGCGCGTTGGCGCCGGTCAGAACGGCGCCGGCGGCAAGGTAGTGGCGACGCAGTCCCTCGCGCGCGCTGGCGACCATGGCCGGGATGTCGTCCGGATCGAACTCGCGGCCCAGCTCCTGGCCCAGGATTTCGGCGACGTACTGGCGCTTCTGGTGGATCGCGGGCATGACCAGGTGGGACGGTCGCTGCTCGGCAAGTTGCAGCAGCCACTCACCCAGGTCGGTCTCGATCGCGGTGATCCCGCGCTCGGCGAGCTCATCGTTCAGTTCAATCTCTTCGGAGACCATCGACTTGCTCTTGACCACCAGGTCGATGCCGCGCGCCTCGCAGACGCCGGCGATGTACTCGACCGCTTCCTCGGCAGTGGTCAGTTCGACGACCGTTGCGCCTGCCGCTTCGGCATTGGCGCGAAATTCGGCGATGTAGTCGTCGAGCTGCTCAAGAGTGGAATCCTTGACCGCGGCAAAGTCGCGCCGCAGGTCGTCGAATGAGCGCTCTGTGCGTCGCTCAAGAAGGGCGACCTGAGCGTCGCGGCTCTCGCGCCAGGAGCGCTGGAAGGCGAGCAGGCGCGGACGCAGGTCTGGATCGTTGACCGAGCGCTCGTAGCGCTCCTTGAAGCTAGCGATCATGTCAACACCGCCGCGGTCAGCCGGCTGGGACCCTGGACGCCGATGGTCAGCGAGCGCTCGATGTCGGCGGTCCGGGAGGGGCCGGTGACGAAGGTCGCGTAGGCGGCGGCTCGAGGTTGGTCGGCGAGCCAGCGGAATCCGTCGGCGAGTTCAGGGACGATGTCTTCCTGGCCGACGGCGACGATCAGGTGTCGGGTGAGCAACGAGACGGCGCGGTCGATCGGCGCGCGTTCGACCAGCAGCAGGGAGCCGGTCTCGGCGACGCCGAGCGCGGCAACGGTGACTCCGACGGGGCGGTCGGCGATCGAGCGCAGCGGATCACCGGCGTTGGGCGGCTCGCCGCGTTGCATGAACCCATGAGCGACGGGCGAAACAACCGGCGTGTCGTGGCTGAGCAATACGGCGAACTCCCAGATGTCGTCCCAGGAGTCGAAGTAGGCGATCTCGCCCTGAGCGGCGTGCAAGGCCTCGGCGAACTGTGAGACGAGATCGGTCGCGCTGATCATGGCGCGAGTGTAGGGCCAGGCGCCCAACCCAGAGTCGCCCCCGCGTAGGCGGGGGCTACGGGAAGATTGATCGAAGTCGGCCCCGCGCAGGCGGGGCCTGTTTGCGGGCGCCCGATCGCGGCGCTCCTGCTTGAGCTGACCCCCCCGCCTGCGCGGGGGCGACGGTGAAGCGCGGGGGGCGACGGTGAAGAGCGGGGGCGACGATGACGAGCGGGGGCGGCGTTGAGGATGCGCCTCGGTCTGCCAAGGAGAGCGGGCGGTACGATTGGGTGAGCGGGAGGAAGGGTGCGGTTCGCATGATCGAGCTCAAAGAGGCGCAGCGTTTAGTACAACAGACCGTACGAGATTTCGCTCGTGCTGAGATTGATCCAATCGCGGATGATATTGATCGCGAAGACCGCTTTCCCCGACATCTTTGGCCGATGCTTGGCGAGTTGGGTTTGCTTGGCGTGACAATCGAAGAACAGTACGGAGGATCGAACGCCGGGCTGCTGGCTGGGATCATCGCTACGGAAGAGATTGCGCGCGCCAGCGCTTCAGTCGCATTGTCCTACGGAGCGCACGCAAATCTCTGCGCGAACAACATTGCAGCGAACGGCTCGGAGGCGCAGAAGGAACAGTATCTGCCCGGCCTCTGCGACGGCACGCAGATCGGGGCGCTGGCGCTGACGGAGCCGGAAGCCGGGTCGGACGCGATGGGCATCCGCACAACGGCGGCGCGAGACGGCGATGTGTACCGACTCAATGGCTCGAAGATGTTCATCACCAACGGGTCGGTCGCCGACACGCTGGTGCTCTACGCCAAGACCGATCCCGATGCCGGGTCGCGCGGCGTAACGGCGTTCATCGTCGAGTCGGGTTGTGAGGGCTTCAGCATTGGTCAGGTGTTGGACAAGGTCGGGCACCGCGGATCGCCGACAGCCGAGCTGATTCTCGAAGACTGCATCGTGCCGGCCTCGAACGTGTTGCGCGGCGAGGGCGAGGGCGCGGGTGTGATGATGCAAGGATTGGCGGTCGAACGGGCCTTCCTCGCCGGCGAGCCGCTGGGCATCGCCCAGGCGGCGTTGGATGAAGCGGTCGAGTATGCCCGGAATCGAAGGCAGTTCGGTCAGCGGATCGGCGACTTTCAACTGATCCAGGCAATGCTGGCGGACATGTACACCGAGCTGGAGGCGGCGCGCTGGTTGGTGTATCGGACGGCGCACGTTGTGGAGGCGTCGGCGAAGCAAGGGATTCGCAGCAACAAGGAAGCGGCTGCCGCAATCCTGTACTCGGCCGAGATGTCCAGCCGCGTGGCGGACAAGGCCGTGCAGATTCATGGCGGCTACGGCTACATGAACGAGAGCCGGGTAGCGCGCTACGTCCGCGACGCCAAACTGCTGGAGATCGGGGCAGGGACATCCGAGATCAGAAGGATACTGATCGGTCGCGAGTTGGTGGGTCCGGAGTAGGGCGATACCTGATCCTTCTGCAGACCTGTGCGTACACCCGCCAAAGTCGCCCCCGCGTAGGGAGAGCTTTGCGTAAGTCGTCGGCCGCCGGTGTTCGGTAGGTGTTGCTGTCCGCTGAACAGATAGCCGGATGGATTCCCGCCTACGCGGGAATGACGGAGTTTGGGATTACGCACAGGTCTCCGTAGGCGGCGCCGCCGCCGCCTGGTAGACGCCAACCGGCCCCGCCTGCGCGGGGCCGACTTTGTTTGGATTGCGCGCTAGTTTCCAGATTCTGTCTACGCGCCCAGCAGAATTCGCCGGCCCTGCCCGTAGGCAACGAGGGCCCGGGCTTGCAGTCCCTCAATGCCGGCGCTGCCGATGGGGTGGTCGACGAGGGCGTATTGGAAGTCGGGCATACCGAGGGTCCTGGCGATCATCCGGCCGGTCGGATCGAACGGATGGGTGCAGAGCACGAGTCCGGGCTTACCGGTCTGTTCGAAGCTGATCCCGTCGTGCACACTGCACGTTGAGCAGGATCCTCAATCGCCGACCGCCGTGATCAGGAAGTCGACATCGTTGGCGATCCGTTCGAGCACCTGCGGTTCGGCGATGCGGCTGGCGTTGCGCTTGCCGGTGTCGACGACGACGCGGCAGCCGGCCTCGCGCTCGAAGACTTCGGCGGTGTAACGCAACAGTCTGTCGGCGTTGACCTTGCCGTTCGAGAACAGGCCGATCCGCAGGCCGTCGAGGGTGGTCAGTCGCGGCGCGGCGCAATAGCCGGTCGGCGCGGGTTCTCCGGTCGGGTCGAGCAGTTCCAGCGGCATGTTGGGCCCCCTCCGTCACTTCGTGACACCCCCGCCTTCGCGGGGGCAGGCTCTCCCCCAGAGGGGGAGGCTTGATTCCCACTCAGCAGTCGAGGCAGACGCCGATGGCTTTGGTCTGATAGATAGAGTTTCGACCGCGGCTCCAGGAGGGAAGGAAAGCGGAGTGACCGCCGGCCTCGCCGCCGGCCACGACCAGCAGGATGTCCTCGGGGCTGCGTCCACGGTGGAAGCGATTGTTGGTCATGTCAAAGGGGCGTTCGGCCAGACCGTCCAGCGGCTGGCCCTCGGGCCACTTGCCGACCCGCTCCATCATGTCGCGATCGCGGTCGGCGTGATCGAACAAGTAGGCCTGGACATCCCGCCTGGACATCCCGGTAGACGCCGCGATCTCGGCGTGTTCGGGCGACATCACAACGAGCGACTGGCCGTCGGTCAGCGCGCCCAGCGAAGCCATGGCGTCGGCGAAGGTATCGAGCAGCGCCTTGGGTTCCGACGTGTAGTGATTCTCGATGTTGTAGAAGCCGGAGGCGGCGAAGACGGTCGCGGTCGAGACCTCGGGCGGGAAACCGAGCGATTCGTGCAACGGCTCCCAGGGGCTGTTGAGGATGTTCTCGGCGATGCAGCAGGCGTACTTGCCCGGCCAGCCGGTGGTCGATCGGTCGGAGACGCCGGGGATCATCTGGAAGACATTCATGATGATCAGGCGGATCGCGCGGCCGATGGTCGCGTTGGCGCGATTGCCGGGTCCGAAGACGTTGACGCTCGCGTTCATGCCAATCTCGTCGCGGATGTCGCCGGAGACGACCACCACGGGGGACGAGCCGCCGGTGCTGGCGGTCGAGCCGTGGAAGTTGTAGGCGTCCTCGTTCATCGCTTCGAGCGCAGCCAGCACGGTGGGGAAGTACTGCGGCAGGCAGCCGGCCATGACGGCATTGATCGCGGCCGACTGGACGTTGCACTCGCGGCCCGTCGCCGGGTGTCGGGCGACGACCTCTTCGGACGGGCGTCCGGCGGCCATGAGGAATCGCTCGACCCGCTCGCGAACTGGCGGCACGACCGGCAGTCCGTCGGTCCAGCCCTGTTCGTAGCAGTAGTCGATGGCGGAGAGTTCGTCGTTGAGGGTGTGGGTATCGGCGGTGGTCATGCGCTGAGTCTACGGCGTCGGCCAGCGTCGTTCTCCTCTGCCCGACCAGGGCCTGTTCACAGTGGCCGAACAAGCCCCGAAAGGGTTCGTCATTGCCGCGCTTGCCGCGGCAATCTCGCCGTATTGGGTACCAACGTCAGTGCCGAACGCGGCGAGATTCCCGCCTGCGGGGGAATGACGGACTGCTATGGCCCCGGCCCAGTTAGTTCGTCCATCCGAATCGACCATCTAAACTGACCGAGCGGCGCGCAGGGAACGGCTTCCAGCGGATTGGTGAAGAGGCGGCGATGGCGCAGAGGAACGGCTCGGCCCCTCGGGGACCCGGAAGCCCACAGCCGCAGGACGACCGGCCGCTGGTGACCGGGCCGTCGCTGGGACCGATTCCCTATCACTGGGTTGCGGCGATCGTGGTCTGCGTGGGCACCTTTCTTGGTGTGATGGACAACACGATCACGAACATCGCCCTGCCGACCCTGAAGAACGAGTTCGAGCGGCCGCTGGACGATGTGATCTGGGTGGCGCTGGCCTTCATCGTGGTCAGTACGGGGCTCTCGCTGACGATGGGCCGGATGGGGGACCTGTATGGCCGCAAGAAGCTCTACGCCTGGGGCTACGTCATCTTTACCGTGGCAACGCTGCTGTCTTCGATCGCGGGTTCGCTGGAGGAGCTGGTCGGCTCGCGGGTGCTGCAAGCGATCGGCGCCGCGATGACAATGGCCAACGGCGCGGCGATCATCACGGCGGCGTTTCCGCCCTCGAAGCGGGGCACCGGTCTCGGCTTGATCGTCTCGACGGTGGGCGCGGGCGCGGCCGCGGGACCGATCTTGGGCGGGTTGCTGATCGATCTGCTTGATTGGCGGGCGATCTTCTGGACTCGGGTGCCCTTCGGTCTGGTGGCGGCGGTGCTGGCCTGGCGGCTGTTAGTCGACGCGCCCAGCGAGCAGCGTCCCAAGGGCCTGGACGTGCCGGGCGCGATCCTGCTGTTCGGGATGCTGGCCTGCCTGACCTTCGGCATCAACCGCGCGAGAGACCTGGGACCTACATCGACCCTGGTGACGCTCGTCATTGCCGCCGGACTGGTCTTCATGGTCTGGTTCATCATCGTCGAGCGGCGTTCGCCTTCGCCCGTAGTCGACCTGGGTCTGTTCAAGGGGCGCGGGTTTTCATTCGGCATCCTGGCGGCGATCCTGCAGTTTTTCGGGATGAGTTTCACCTTCTACCTGGTGCCCACACTGCTGCAGGATGGTCGTGGGTTCACGGCGACCGAGACGGCGATGATGATGATGCCGTTGTCGCTGATGATGCTGCTCTGGTCGCCCGTTTCGGGCCGCTTATCGGACCGCTTCGGCTCTCGTCCCCTGACGACGGCTGGGATGGTGATGGTTTGCCTGTCATTGTTCCTGCTCTCGCGCACGACTGCCGACACGTCGCCGGTCGACTTCGCCATGCGGATGCTGTTGTTGGGGGTTGGCACATCGACGTTCAGTTCCCCGAACACGGCAGTGATCATGTCGGCGGTGCCGCCCGAACGGCTGGGCACGGCGTCGGCGTCGCAGACGACGGCGCGGACGTTCGGCAACGCCTTCGGCACGTCGGTTGGCGTGGCGATCATGGCCTCAGTCGCGGCCAGTTTTGCCCTGGACAACGGTGTCCCGGCGGAGAGCGGCGAGGCGGTAATGCAGGGGTTCCGCACCGCACTGGTGGTGGGGGCGTTGGCAGCATCGCCGGCAATCCTGCTTTCGCTGTTCGGCGGTCAACGCGGCGTCCGCATAGCTGCAGAGCGGGCGGCGGAGCGGGCGGCCGGCAAGGCCGTGGAAGGCGTCAAGGTCGTACGAGTTGCGATCGAGGGTGAGATTTCCGGGATGGTGCCATTGTTCCGGGGTCAGAAGTCGGCCACTGAACCGCGCAACGGTAGAAGCGGGTCGGACAGGCGGCAGCCGGCATCGGTCGGCGAATCAAGCACACGAGCAAGGAGCTGACGTGACGCATGTGATTGTGGTGGGCGCGGGAAATGCTGCGCTCTGCGCGGCGTTGTCCGCTCGGGAGCACGGCGCGGACGTGACCGTGCTGGAAAAGGCGCCCGCGGGCGAGCGCGGCGGCAACACGTACTTCACCGGCGGAGGATTTCGATTCACTTATGAGGGGATGTCCGACATCCTGCGCATCATCCCGGACCTGAGCGAGGCGGAGATTGAGCGGGTCGATGTTGGCTCATACACGTCCGCGATGTTCCGAGACGATCTTGCCCGGGTGACCGATGGGCTGATCGATGACGGCATGGCCTCGACCCTGGTACGCGAAGCCACACCGACGATGGAGTGGCTGCACGGCCAGGGCGTCAAGTTCACGTTGATGACCGGTCGGCAGGCGAATGAGGTCGGCGGCAAGCTGGTTTTCTACGGAGGTCTGACGGTCGAGGCCGTGGGCGCTGGCAAGGGCCTGTCGGACCAAGAGTTCGACGCGGCGGAGCGCACGGGGTGCGTGGTGCGCTACGACAGCAAGGTGGTCAACCTGCTGCACGAGGGCCGGCGGATTCGCGGGGTCGAGCTGTGGACGGAGAACTCGGTCGAACACCTGGAAGCGGACTGTGTGGTGCTCGCGGCGGGCGGATTCGAAGCCAATATCGAGATGCGCACTCGTTATCTCGGTCCGGGCTGGGACATGGCCAAGGTCCGGGGCTCGAGGTTCAATACGGGTGACGCGATCCAGGCAGCGATCGATGCCGGCGCGCAGCCGTTCGGTAACTGGTCGGGCGCGCATGCGGTCGCCTGGGATTTGAACGCTCCGCCGACGGGCAACCGGATTGTGGCCGACCTGTACCAGAAGCACTCGTATCCCTACGGACTGATAGTCAACATAGACGGTCAGCGATTCGTCGACGAAGGGGCGGACATTCGCAACTACACGTATGCGAAGTATGGTCGGGAGATCCTCGAACAACCGCAGCGGGTGGCGTTTCAACTGTTTGATCAACGAACGGTCGGTCTGTTGCGCGATGAGTATCGCGTGCGCCAGGCGACGATGGCGACGGCGGACAGTGTTCCGGATCTCGCGGAGGCGTTGGGGATCGATCCGCAGCTACTGACTGAAACAGTCGACGAATACAACGCCGCGATCCAGTGGGACCGGATTGAGGAGTTCAACCCGTCGACGCTCGACGGCGTGAGCACCGACGACAGCGTGTGGCCGGCGAAGTCGAACTGGGCGCTGCCCTTCGACTCACCGCCGTACCTGGGTTATGCCGTGACCTGCGGGATCACGTTTACGTTCGGCGGACTGAAGATCGATCCGCGAAGCGGGCAGGTGCTCGATACTGAGGATCGGCCGATGCCGGGGCTGTACGCGGCAGGCGAGCTGGTCGGCGGACTGTTCTACAACAACTACGCAGGCGGATCCGGTCTGATGGCGGGCAGCGTGTTCGGTCGTATTGCGGGAAGGAGCGCGGCAGGTGGAGATAGCTGAGCGCGCGGAATCCCTGCTTCGGGAGATTGTCGATTCTCCCCAGGTGTTAATGACGCCGGAGCTGCGCAAGATCGCGCGGCGGGAGGCGAAGGAGTTGAGGTCGGCTCCCGGTGAGGATGTTCTCGAACTGTGCAATTTCCTGGTGGAGCATGGCGGCAGTGGACGGGTTCGGCGGGTCGAGCACGGACCGGCGTACGAGTCGCGGATGGTCGCGTTCGACCTGGCCTGGATGCACAAGGGCGTGTTTTCTCTGCTGAATCGGCGGGAGTTAGAGCGATTGGGTCGGACGCTGGACGGTTGGGCGTCGGTCGATCACTTTGCGCGCAAACTCAGCGGTCCAGCCTGGCAACGGGGACAGATCACCGACGCACGAGTGATGAGATGGGCGACATCGTCCGACTTCTGGTGGCGTCGAGCCGGATTGGTTTCCACGATTGCCCTCAATGAGCGTCACCTGGGCAAGGGTGATGCGGAGCGGACGCTGGCGATCTGCGAGTTGTTCGTGGACGATAGGGCCGACCTGCACGTCAAGGCGTTGAGCTGGGCGTTGAGAGAGCTGGGTATCCGCGATCCGGATGCGGTGATCGAGTTCGTCCTGCTGCACGAGGATCGGCTCGCGCCCAGGGTCCTGCGCGAAGTGCGCAACAAGTTGGAGACCGGTCACAAGCAGGCCAAGCCCTCGGAGGCGATGGTACGTCGGATGCGGGAACGACGGGTTACTTGAGTCCTCGTCCCAGGATGAGTCAGACGCAGGTTGGCCAACTGGCGAGTTCTTTCGTCTTGCCTCGGCGGGGCGGGGTGACTGGGAAGCGCTGGACGGCTTCGAGGAGCCAGCGGCGGGTGTCGGCGGGGTCGATGATCTCGTCCAAGTTCATGATTCCGGCGGCGCCCCAGGGCTCGTGGCCGAGCGTCCACTGGTCGATCAGGCGTTGGCGTTCGGCGTCCGGATCGGCGGCCTCGGCGATGTCTCGGGCGTGGACGACATTGACCCCGACGCCCGGATCCATGAACGAGATTTCGGCGCCGGGCCAGGCGGTGACCAGCGCGTTGTCCATGCTGCCGCCGGAGAGCGAGAAGTAGGCGAGACCGAACGCCTTGCGCAAGACTACCGTGATGCGCGGCACGGTCATTTGCGCCATTGCCTCCATGAACATGATCGCCTTGTGCAGCAGTCGGGCGTGCTCGGGCTGCGAACCGACGATGAAGCCGGGCACGTCCTGCAGCCAGATCGTTGGGATGTTGAACGCCTCGCAGATGCAGACGAACTGGGTCGCCTTGTCGCAAGTATTGGGGTCGAGCGCGCCGGCGTTGAACATCGGATTGCTGGCCAGGATGCCGACCGTGTGTCCGCCGATGCGGGCGAGCGTCGTGATCAGCGAGCGGCCGAAGCGCGGCTTGAGTTCGAGCATCTGCCCGTCGTCGACGATGCGAGCGATGACTCGGTGCATGTCGTAGGCGCGCTGGCGTCGGGTGGGCACGAGGTTGGCCAGCATCGGGTCTGGATCCGCGAGGTCATAGCCCTCGAGTACCGGCGGAGTCTCCCAGCAGTTCGAGGGCATGTAGGAGAGGAACTGCTTGATCTGGGCGATGGCGTCGTCCTCGTCCTCGGCTGCGCGATCGATCTGGCCGGTGAGGTCGAGATGGATATCGACGCCACCAAGCTCCTGGAGCGAGATTTTCTCGCCGGTGGCGATCTCGATCACCCGCGGCGACGAGACGTTGAGGGCTGAGCCTCGGACCTGGACAGTGAAGTCGGAGTAGGCGCTGTGGAAGCTGGAGCCGCCGAAGGATTCGCCGACGATCGCCGTTGCGAGCGGGATGCGCCTCCGCCGTCGGCCCATTTCGATGCCGGCCGGGATCTTGCTGAAGCCTTCGGAGCCGAGCGCATCGGGCAGACGCGCGCCTCCGGTTTCGCCGAAGTAGACGTAGGGCACGCCCTGGCGGAGCGCTTGCTCGTAGATGCGCTTCATCCGCTTGCCGCCGACGACGGAGGACGACCCGTGCAGCACCGTGACATCGTCGCCGCAGGCTGCAGCGGGACGACCGTCGATCCTGCCCCAGCCGCCGATCTTGCCGTCGCCGGGCGTGCGGTCGCGGACTTCCGGCACCTCGGAGAAGGCGAAGGTGCCGATCTCGCGGAAGCTGCCCGGGTCGAAGAGTCGGTCCAGCCGCTCGCGGATTGTCAGACGGCCCCTGGCGTGTTGCCGGGCGATGCGCTCGGCTGAGCCCATCTCGGTCACGATCTTCTGCCGCCGCAGGGCCAACTCTTCGCGGATCTGCTGAGGCGTGGTCGGGTTGACGGCCATGCGGAACTCCTCGTCTCGGGCTCGGATCGGACTGACGATATCCGCTAGGCGACCTACGAGGCAGGCAAGTCGTCGAGAGGGATCGGCGAGGCTTCTCCAGTGGAGGTCAGCAGGATGTAGGCCTCCGCGACTTCGACCCCGGTGAGTTTGAGCATGGATGCGTACTGTTTGACCTGCTGCTGGTAGATTTCGCGGCGCTCGGCAGGCAGCGTTGCATCGGACTTGTAGTCGACGAGCACCCAGCGGTCGTTCTCCAAGAAGAGCAGGTCGGCGACGCCCTCCGTGATTGTGGTCTGTTGGGAGTCATCGAGGACTGTAGTGAGCGGCAGCTCGCGATGGACTGCGTCGGCCTGGGCCGCGCGTTGGATCAAGGGCGTGCTGATCGACCGCTCGACATGGGCGATCACCGCCTCTGCGGGAACGTCGTACTCCAGACAGACGCGAATCGACCTGGATCTGGTGACTTGAGGATCGCTGAAGTCGGCGGCTTCAAGCGATTGGTGGACCGCACTGCCAAAGGCGAGCGGATCGACGCGCTCGCCCTCGTCCGTTTCTTCTTGGGCGGGGAGCTTGGGATCGTGTTCGGCAGGGTCGATTCGCATGGTCGAGGGAGTCAGCGCCTCGATGTTGCGTGTTCCGCCTTCAACTGCCTGTTGGTGCAGGGTCTGCCACTGTTCTCGGAGTTCTTCGACCGGCAGAACCGTCAACTCGACAGGTGGCGTGCGGACCGCGTCGAATGCGCGGGGCGAGAGGACGACAACGTCGGGATCGGCGTCCCTGGTCAGCCAGTGCGGAGCGGCTTCGTCGAGGAACGTGTGAAACGAGTCGCGATGGGCGAGGCTGTCGGCGGGGAACGATGGAAGGATCAGCCAGTCGCGAGCGCGAGTCGCGGCGACGTAGAGCATGCGCCGCGCTTCCGCGTCGGCATAGGCGCCGTCTCGACGCAGGGCTGAAGCGTAGCCGGGCGTGCGAAACGACGCGCGTTCGTCGCCAAGTCTGAACTCAACTCGTTGATTGGGTCGGTCAACGATGAAGTCCGCGCCGAAGCCAGGGAGGTCCTGCAGCTTGGGCACGATCACGATGGGGAACTCCAGTCCCTTGGCCTGGTGGATGGTCAGCATTCGCACCGCGTCGTCGTCGGCCTCCGTGGTGGGCGACTCCGACTCGGGCAGGTTGCGCACGCCGCGCTGGGAGAGCCAGCGGACGAAGGGGCGCAGCGCGTCGTCGTTGTTGTCGGCGAAGTGAGCCGCGCGCTGGACGAGCATGCGCAGGTTGGCCTGGCGTTGGCGCATCTGCGGAGGGCGAACGCCGACGGCCTGGGCGAACATGATTCCCGACTGGCGAATCGTGTAGTCAATCAACTCGGGAAGGGCGAAACGGTGCAGATTGGCGCGCAGTTCGGCCAGCCGCGAGATCGGCTCGCGCAGCCGACCTTCATACTCTTGCGGAAGCGCGTCCGGAACGAGCGCGATAGGCAGGGAGCCGAGCGCCGAACGCAGCTCGTAAAGTTCCTGGTCCGACGCGGCGACGAGCGGCGACTTGAGCACGGCAACTGTCGCAACTTCGTCACGCGGATCGTCCAGCGCCTGGAGCAGTTGGGCGAACGCGCGGATCTCCGGTCGTAAGTAGAATCCTTGACCGCTGTCGAAGTGATAGGGGATGCCGGCCTGGTCGAGCGCGCTCGTATAGAGCTCAGCGCCTGCGCGGGTGCGGACGAGGATGGCGAAGTCGCGAAACTGCGGGGACCGAGTGTCCTGTTCGGTCGGTAACTGACCCAGCGGCGAGGCGGCTTCGCGCATGTGCGGGATCAGGTTCGCGATTAAGGTCGCCTCGGCGTTACGAGCTTCAGGGGCCCTGTCGAACTGGCGATTGCTTGGGATCACGGCGATGCCTGGGCCTGGAGCTGTGCGGTGTGGCACGGTCGCTATCCATCGGGTCTGCGCGCGGGGATAGTCGGGGTCGGGCTTCAGCACTCGCGAGAGCACTTGATTCTGCCACTTGAGGAGCCTGGGCCTGGCTCGGAAGTTGACGCTGAGGCTGGCTATCGAGCAGGTCTCCGGGGAGTTCGCGAAGATGTCTCGGACTTGCTCGTAGACGTCAATGTCGGCGCGGCGAAAGCGATAGATGGACTGCTTTGGGTCTCCGGCGAGGACGAGTCGCCCGGGCCCTGGCCTGCACTGGGTCCACTCGTCGGTGTCGGGGTCGGCGGCGAGCAGCAGCGCGATCTGCGCCTGGAGCGGATCGGTGTCCTGGAACTCGTCGATCAAGACGGTCCGGTAGCGGTCACGCAGATCGTGTCGAGCCTCGGCCGAGCGAACGAGCAGATCGCGAGTCTCGAGCAGCAGGTCGTCGTAGGTGAGGACTCCCGCCCTTCTTCGTTGGGCTGCGTCGGATTCGATGAAGGACCTCATTGCCTTGGTCAAATCGGAGAGGGCTGCGTCCCGCTCAGATTGATCCTCAGGCAGTTCGTCTGCGGGCTCCACTGGTGGATACTCGCCAGTCAGGTCGCGATTGCGCGCGAGATGCTCGGCCGCAAACTGCAGTTCGCCGGCCGAGAGGCCGAGATCGAACGCTCGCTGGAGGGGCGCCTGTGGAGCGTCGCCGCTCCAAAGCCAGGAGCGCCAGGACTGAGCAAAGCGCAGGTCAGCCTGGAGCTGGTCGAGGACGCGGAAGTCCGGATCGAGTCGGGCGTCAAGCGCTCGCTCGCGCAGGATGTTGGCGGCGAAGGCGTGAATCGTCTGGATCGGCGCTGCGTCGACGCCGCGCAATGCGCCGAACTCGCCTGCGGCGGCGAGTTCGGCGCGGATGCGGTCGCGAAGTTCGCCGGCGGCCTTCTCGGTGAACGTGATAGCCACGATCTGAGGCAATGGCCAGCCGTTGCGGACCAGGTTGACGACGCGAGCGACGATCACGGACGTCTTGCCGGAGCCGGCGCCCGCTTCGAGGAAGAACGAGGTGTTGAGTTCGCAAACGAACTGCTCGCGGACCTGGTGGTCGGCGGGCTGCATCTGGTCGGTCATGGTCGCTGCCGCCTGAGGACGGTGAGTTCTCTGACCGGATCAGGGTCGTGGCGGGTCTTGTGTTGCAGCCGCTGGACGAGATCCGGTGTGCAGGTCGACTCATACGCACACTGCCGGCAGTTTGGACGCTCGCGCGCGGGCTGTCCCGGTTCAGGGATGAAGTTGGCCGACTCGAGATGATCGGCAACCACGGCGAGCGTTCTGCCCAGGCGTTCGGCGTCGCTGGGCGCTGAGGCGCTTCCCCGGGTGATCAGCGACTCGCCCGTCAGCCGTTGTGACTGGAACTCACCTCGCGCAGTGACGGAGCGATGCTCGACCTCGGCGTCGCGGATTGCGATACCTCGCTGCGTCATTGCGGCCAGGCTTGCGATCGAGTCAAATGAAGACCCGTTGATGAATCCGCGCACGTCGGGCAAGGTCCGTCCTGCGTAGAAGCTGAGCGCGCGATAGCGGCCGCCGACGTGGGCGTCGAGACGGTCGATGACTCCCTGCAACAGGAGCGTCCGGTTAGTCGATACGCGGATCGAGGCGCCCTCGAAGGCGACGTTGACTTCCAGCGGGCGCCAGCCGTCGCGCGCATCGAGGGATTCGCGTCGGCGCGCCCGGTCGAGGTCCCTCATGATTTCACTTCGAGCGGCGGAGATTGCGGCGGGCGGTCCGAGGATGCCGGTGTCGGCTGGTGAGTCGAGGATCCGGCGAGCGACGGTGTTGAGGTAGCTGGAGCTGTCGGCGTACTCGAACCAGGTTCGGTCGCTCTTGAAGTGTTCGTACTCACGGACCCAGGTCGAGAGGATGCGCCTGATCAGCCGAGCCAGGGCGTCGCGTCGCTTGCGATCGGGGCGATCGGCCTCGTCATCGCCCCTGGCGCCGACGACGTTGCGCAGATAGAAACGGTAGGGACAGGTGACAAGGGTCTCCAGCGCCGCCGCCGACCACGAGCGTTCGAGTGGCCGCCAGTTGTCGAGCTGGTCGGCATGCAGCAACCCGTCGAACTCGGTGAAGGCGGGCCGGCTGCGACGCTGCCTGGCGTAAATTGCGGAGTCGGACTCCGGCCAGACTTGAGGCAGGACCTCGTTGATGTCGACATTCGCCGCGGACAGCATGGAGAGTTCGAGGCTGCATTGGTCCGCGACTTTGCCGACATTCAACTCCGTCTGCACTGCTGCGACGCCAACGGAGGCAATACGTTGAATCCGTCCCAGTTGGCCGAGCGACTGTTCCGAATACGGTCGTGCCGCGGGATCGAGCGAGGCGGCGGCGGCCTCGAGGATGAACGTGGAGGGTCGGGCCGGGCCGCCGACGGCGCTGCTGCGGCGGCTCCAGCTTGCGCAGCATGCGACTCTCGCCGCGCTACGCAGGAGATCCCACGCCTGCCGATCACTGTCCGAGCGCTCACGCTGCAGCGCCAGGGCGTCGGGAATGCGGGCGTTGATCTCGGCGCGCTGCCGGTCGTTTAAGAGGGGATCCTGGCGACCCACAGCCGGGAAGACTCGCTCGGCGACTCCTGCGGCAAAGATCGCGTCGTAGCGAATCCCGCGCGCGGGACCAGTTGCGGCTCCGATGTTGACGCCGCCGACCAAACGCCGTGGATCGCGGACCACGCTGGCACCGAGCGCGCGGTTGAGGGCGGTCAAGCCTGTTGACTGCGACCAAGGCGAGCCGAGGGCGTCGTTCGCCGCGACCTGGCCGATGGTCTCTCGAGATGCGGCAAGTAGCTCGGCCTGATCGGAGTTATCGTCGCGATCCGCGATGTAGGCATCGACGGCGTCAACCAGCGCCTGCGCGGCTGCGCTCCAGGACTCGGCTTCGGCGAGCAACTGGCTGCGGCTGCAAAGATCGGCGAGGATATCGGCCAAATCGCGGCCGTTCTGGTTGCGAGACAGGGCGTGCCAGGATTCGAGCCGCTCCCGCATCTCGCTCAATCCGCGAGTGAGTCCCGCCTCGACCGCGATCTGATCCCAGGCGGTGGGATGCGCGGTGATGCCCAGCGGTCGTGGCTGAAGCGCCCGATGGGAGAGCCAGTCGATCAGCGTGGTTCGCTCAAGTGCGCTGGGGTTGAGCAGGATGCGAATCAATGACTGGACTGCGAAACCGACTGGTGAGTGCGAAAGCTGTCGACCGCCGATTCTCCAGCTCGGGATCTGGGCTCGGTCAAGCGCGGCGCAGAGCCGATCGTCGCCCGGAGCTCCCTGTTGATGCAGGATCGCGACACGGTGGAACGCGATTCCCTCGCGTCCCAGTTGCAGGATGCGCTGCGCGATCTCGTCGGCCTCCGCTGTGGGATCGCCGACACTGAAGAACCGATGGGGCGCGAGGGGCGTCGGTGGGATCGCCGACTGCACGACTCGTGGTTGGAGCTCTCGACAGAGTGCGTCCAAGGTTCGCCGGGGAGGGGACGCGGGTGCATCGGACGGCGCGATCAGCAGCATGTGCACATCCACTGCGTCGGCGAGCCTGGCGAGCAACAGTCGCTGGATACGCGTGAGGTCGTAGATGCCCGAGACGACCAGCGGCGCGCCGCCCAGCGCCTCCTGGAAGGCCGAGCGGGGCGTCGTCTGGGCGACTGCATCCTCGTAACGGGACGTGCGATCCGCTGCGCCTGAGAGCGCGTCGCGCCAGGCGGCGAAGACTGTACGCAGAGCTCCCTCGGGCACGCGGTCGGGAGTGAGCGCGGCCTCGCGCAGGTCTGTCAACGTACGCAGCAGGGCCTGGGGGACTCCTGGTGCGACTGGATCGAGTTGCGGGAGGGTCAGGTCGGAGAGCACGCGTTCGAGGCTGGCCAGGTCTGCGCCACGTGGCCAGGCGATTCGCGGCGGGGGGTTGCCGAGCTGAGCGGCGAGCTGGGCGAGGTCGACCGGGGTGAAGCCGTAAAACGCTGCGAGCCCGCCCCCGCTGGCTCGCGCCAACATCCGTTGCGTCGCGAGTCGTTGCAGACCCGATCCGTGGAGAATGTTGAGCCGTTCCAGCGGGGTTGATCGCCGCGAGACAAGCTCAGTCAGTCGCAGATCGTTGGCGGCGGGATCGGGAAGCAGTTCGATGGTGAGCGGCATCAGGGGGTCAGGGTAGTCGGCAGTTCGCCTTTTCCTCTGGAGAGTCGCGGGTAAACCAACCAGCGTCGGCCCCGCGCAGGCGGGGCCCATCGGCGCCTATCTGTTCACCGCTCCCCCGCCTTCGGAGATCGTTGCGTAAGTCGTCGGACGCCGGTGTTCGGTGATTGTCGCTGTCCGCTGACCTGATAGCCGGATGGATTCCCGCCTACGCGGGAATGACGGAGTTTGGGATTACGCACAGGTCTCCCTTCGCGGGGGCGACTTCCTGGAGGGAGCGTTCGCAACTCTCCTTCAGGGGAGAACCTGTCCCTGCGAAGGCGAGGATGTCACGAAGTGATGGAGGGAACTCCGCTAGAAGCGCGCGAAGCGGGGACCGCTCTTGCGAGCAGTCCCCGCCCCAACCGGTCCCCGCGGAGGGGGAGCGGCCGTCTGTCCATTCAGACGGCGGCCGGTCCCCGTTCACGGGTGCGCACGCGGACGGCGTCCTCGACGTCGAGGACGAAGATCTTGCCGTCGCCGATCTGGCCGCTGGCCGCGTTCTCGACAATCGCGTCGATCACGTCGTCCAAGGGCGTCGTGTTGATCACGATTTCGATCTTGATCTTGGGCAGGTAGTCAACCTGCACCTGCTGCCCGCGAAACTCCTGTACCACGCCCTTCTGGGCGCCGCGTCCGCGGACTTCGGAGATGGTCATCGAGACGATGCCGATGGCTTCGAGGGCCGTGCGAACGACGGAGAGTCGCTCTGGGCGGATGATGGCGATCACCATTTTCATGATCGTGTTCCTTTCTTGCTTCCCATTCTGTTCTCCCCGCGCAGAGCAGGGGGAGATGCGCAAGGCAGAGGGGGGGCTCTAAGTCGGTCGTCCCCCCTTCACCCGCTGCGCGGGAGCTTCCCACCAGGGGGAAGCGGGAGATCCCCCCATTCCCTCTCTCCCCCCGCGCGAGCGGGGGGAGGTGTCACGGAGTGACGGAGGGGGGCACGCCGACGATGGCTCAGTCGCCGCCGCCTGCAGCTCCACCGCCACCGGCGGGACTGGCTGCGGGCAGCTCCTCGCCCGCCGAGACCTCGACCGCTACGCCTGGCGCGACTGTCGGGAACTCGGGGTAGGCGCCGATGCCGTGCTCCTGCACGTCGAGTCCGGCGAGTTCCTCGTTCTCCGGGACACGGAGTCCGATGGTGTTCTTGATCACGAAGAACAGGATGCCAGCGGTGACGGTGACCCAGCCAAAGATGGCGAGGACGCCGATCAGCTGCTCAAGCAGGGCGCGGAAGCCGCCGCCCATGAACAGGCCGTGGCCGGGTGCGCCCCAGGCCTCGGCCGCGGCGGCGGTAGCGAACAGGCCGACCGCCAACGTGCCCCAGACGCCGCAGGCGCCGTGTACCGAGATAGCGCCGACCGGGTCGTCGATCTTGATCCTGTCGAAGAACTCGACCGAGAAGACGACCAGTCCGCCGCCGATCGCACCGATGAGCAGCGCCGCCCAGGGCTCGACGAAGCCGCAGCCGGCCGTGATCGAGACCAGTCCGGCGAGCGCGCCGTTGAGCGTCAGGCCGAGGTCGGCCTTGCCGTATCGCATCTTGGCGACGGCAACGGCAACAATCGCGCCTGCGCCGGCGGAGAGGGTGGTGTTGATCGCGATCCAGGCCGCTTCGGTAGCGAGTCCACCGGAGAGTCCGAGCGTCGAACCGGGGTTGAAGCCGTACCAGCCGAACCAGAGGATGAACATGCCCAGCGTGGCTAGCGTCATGTTGTGGCCGGGGATGGCGCGGATCTCGGAGCCGACGTACTTGCCGATGCGCGGTCCAACGAGGATGGCGCCCATCATGCCGGCCCATGCGCCGACTGAGTGGACGAGAGTGGATCCGGCGTAGTCCATGAAGCCGCGCTCGCCCAGCCAGCCGCCGCCCCAGCCCCAGTGAATCACGATCGGGTAGATGATCCCGGTCACGAACACGGTGTAGAAGAGGTAGGCGGAGAACTTGGTCCGCTCGGCCAGCGCGCCGGAGACGATCGTCGCAGCGGTCGCGGCGAATGCCCACTGGAAGAAGAAGACGGCCGCCTCGGAGACGCCGTCGGTCTCGGTCAGTCCGCCGAGCGCGGGGAAGAACGAGTCGCCGCCGATGAATCCGCCCTGCGAGCCGCCGAAGGCGAAGCCGAAGCCGACCGCCCACCAGACGACCGCGCCGAGCGAGGCGTCGAGCACGTTCTTCATCAGGATGTTTGCCGTGTTCTTGACGCGGACGAATCCGGCTTCGAGCAGTCCGAAGCCGGCCTGCATGAAGAAGACGAGGATGCCGGCGATCACGAACCAGATCGTGTCGACGGCGAGGATGATGTCGGCCAGCGCGGCCGCGTTTTCTTCGACCGTCTGCCCATAGGCGATACCGAATGTGGCCAGCAGGCCCGTGAGGATACCGAGGAACAACCCCAGTCCAGGTTTGCGGACCGCGCCGAATGAGATTGACGGGGTCCTGACACTACCGGCTAACGTGCGGGCAACTGTCATAGAAGCCTCCTTCCCGAGTTCCGGTCTGCTCAGCAACCTATGAAGGGGAAGGGCGTGAATGGTTTCACAAGCGTTGCGTGCATGTGTCGTTTGGATTGCGCGAACATTTCGGTCGTGTTTCGCACCCGCCTGCCGTCGTTCCCACGCTCAACAACACTCCGTCGTTCCCACGCTCAACAACACTCCGTCATTCCCGCGAAGGCGGGAATCTCGCGGCATGCAGTAACGACGCCGGAGCCGAGCCCGGCGAGATTGCCGCGACGGGGCGCGGCAATGACGGAGGTATGGCTTGCTCCGTCGTTCCCACGCTCAACAACACTCCGTCATTCC
Source organism: Dehalococcoidia bacterium (assembly GCA_965211635.1). Classification (GTDB taxonomy): domain Bacteria; phylum Chloroflexota; class Dehalococcoidia; order Bin125; family Bin125; genus Bin125. The sequence continues at coordinate 1,357,315 of OZ242948.1, read as the reverse complement.
CGCGAAGGCGGGAATCTCGCCGCATGCAGTAACGACGCCGGAGCCGAGCCCGGCGAGATTGCCGCGACGGGGCGCGGCAATGACGGAGGCATGGCTTGCTCCGTCGTTCCCACGCTCAACAACACTCCGTCATTCCCGCGAAGGCGGGAATCTCGCCGCATGCAGTAACGACGCCGGAGCCGAGCCCGGCGAGATTGCCGCGACGGGGCGCGGCAATGACGGAGGCATGGCTTGCTCCGTCGTTCCCACGCTCAACAACACTCCGTCATTCCCGCGAAGGCGGGAATCTCGCCCCTACCTGCAAGGACGTTTGTGCCGAGCGAATCGAGATACGCGCGACAAGCGCGGGTATGACGGTGCTTGGTGTGGCGGCGAACTGACGGTTCGATACGATTCCGCTCAGAGCGGAGATCTCCCATGACTGAAACCCGCGAGACGCAGGTGCTGGTGATCGGCGGCAGCCTGATTGGCCTGACTTGCTCGCTGTTGCTCTCGAGCCTGGAGATTGAGCACGTGCTGGTCGACCGGCGGCCGCACACGAGCGACCATCCGCGGGCTCGGCTCTACGACCGGCGGACAATGGAGCTGCTGCGCCGCTTCGGCGTGCAGCGCGAGGTTGAGGCGACGGGCATCGGCGACCTCTGGACCCGCCAGAACCGTTGGATTCACAGCCTCACGGGCGCACAGATCGCCGCCGTGCCGACCGAGTCGTTCCAGATGGCGCCGGTCGACTACAGCCCCAGCATGCCGGTCATGGGCGCGCAGGATCTGATCGAGGAAACGCTGTGGAAGGCGGCGCGCGAGCAGCCGACGGCGGACATCCGGTTTTACACCAACGCCGAGGACCTGGAACAGGACTCCGAAGGCTGCAGCGCCAATCTGCGCGATCGCGATACCGATCGGGTCGAGCGAATTCGCGCACAGTACGTCGTCGCCGCCGACGGCGTGCACAGCGAGACGCGCGAGCTGATCGGCTGCCCGCTTGGCGGCCAGACGTTCGACGTCTACATGCAGGACATCCTGTTCCAGGCCGATCTCTCGCGCTGGGTTGGCAACCGCGTCGGTGGTCTGCTGTTCATGCTGACCCAGTACGGGATGGGCGTGTACCAACCGATGGACGGGGCGCTGCGCTGGCGGGTGCAGTTGCCCAACTGGGATCCAGAGCGGGGCGACCTGCCCGTCGAGACGGCGCGTGACTACATCGTCGAGGCGGTCGGCGTGGACGCCTCAGAGCTCGACCTCGAGATCCAGAGCATCAGGCCCTGGCGCTTCATCGCCGGCCTGTCCCAGCACTTCTCCAACGGGCGCATCTTCCTCGCCGGCGACGCGGCGCACGCCTTCATCCCCACCGGAGGCATGGGCAGCAACGCGGGGTTCTCGGGCGCGCACAACCTGATCTGGAAGCTGGCCTACGTGCTGCAGGGGCACGCGCCCGTCTCGCTGCTCGACACTTACGAGCAGGAGCACCGCGCCGTCGCCGAGCACCGGGTCGCGCTCAGTATCGAGAACGGACAGTTGGCGGCGGGCATCGTCCGCGCCTACATGGGCGGCGGCGACATGGAGGAGGCGCAGCGCAACTGTCACCAGTACGGCAGTTACGAGGGCATGATCATGGCCTACGAGTACCGCTCGGCCCTGTGCCAGGCTGAGACCGAGCCGCCGCCTGCTGTCGAGAACGAGCACCGCGATTTCATCCCCGTTGTCAGAGGCGGCCGCCGCGCCCCGCACGCCTGGCTCGATCCGCACCGAACCGTCTCAACTCTGGACTGGTTCGTTACCGAGTACGTGGTCATGCTTTGCCGCGGCGACCAGGCGGAAGAGTCCGCCTGGCGATCGGCCGTCGATGACTACCGGAGGCGCGGCTCCCCGATCCGAATCGAAGAAATGCGGCACGCCACAAACACGCCCTACTCCGACTCCGGCGCGGTCGTCGTCCGTCCCGACGGAGTGGTCGCGGCGCACACGACTCGCGGAGACTCCCGTTCGCCGAACGAGCTGTTCGACCGCTATCTGCCAACGAGGGCCACCCCCTAGCGACGCTCTTCCCCTCTCCCCCCGCGCCAGCGGGGGGAGATGTCCCGTAGGGACAGAGGGGGGCACGCCCCACGCAGGACGCACGGATGCCCCCCTCTGCCTTCGGCATCTCCCCCCGCGCCAGCGGAGGGAGAGAAAGAGAGAGGGCATACGCGAGAGGACCGTTCTGTGCACCCGGCGGTGAGCAACAGCCGAATTCGATTCGGCTAGCATCGACGCATGGGACCACGATTGATCAAGGCACTGACCCGGCTGCAGAGCCCGATTTTCACGTTGATGCGCGGCCGGCTGCAGGGGCCGCCGACGCTTCGCCTCTGGACGAAGGGGCGAACTTCGGGTCAAGAGCGGGCGGTGTTGCTGCTGTACCTGGATGACGGGTCTCGGGTAATCGTGGTGGCGTCCTACGGCGGGCACTCGGAGCATCCGCAGTGGTGGCAGAATCTGCTGGCTGAGCCGAACTGTCGGATCTGGTCGGCGGCGCGCGGCCCGGAGGACATGGTGGCCTCGGAGCTGGAGGGCGAAGAGCGCGAGGCGGTATGGGCGCGGTTGATCTCGATGTACTCGCCGTACAGCGGCTACCAGGAGAAAACGTCGCGCCGGATACCGTTGGTGGCCCTCACTCCGCGCGGGTCCGACTGACCTGCTGATAGGCTGATTGGCATAAGCGAAATGACCGGCGCGAGACGCGCCTCGAACTGCGCACCGAGTAGCGCATAGTGCGGCGGAACGTTTGAGTATCCTTCGGCGGCTCCTGGGCAAGACTCCAGAGACAGCGAACTCCCAGGCCATCCCACCCCCACCTCCCTCTCCTTCGACACCTGCCACTACTTCCATTGGTTCCAACGGCGCAGCGCCGGTCGACGGACGTGCGAAGGGTCGTCGGCGCAAGCGCAAGCCACGCTCGGCCCGCTCGCAGACCTCGACACAGGCTGCGGCGCCATCCCCTGCGCCGGCGAGCGGCGAACGACCGCGTTCTCGATCAGGACGCCGCCGCAACGGTCGGCGACGTTCCGGCGGTGGCGCGGCGTCCGCTCCGCAGAGCGCGACCCAGAAGGCCCTGCTCTCCGGCGGCTACAGGCTGCCAGCGCTGGATGAACTCGATCAGGTCTCGCCTGACGACTGGCCGAGCGCATTCGGCAATCTGGGCCTGACAGAGCGGATGCTGTCGGCGCTGACCGCGCTCAAGTTCGAGGAACCGACGCCGATCCAGGCGCAGTCGATTCCGCTGCTGCTGGACGGCCGCGACGTGGTCGGACAAGCGCAGACCGGGACCGGCAAGACGGTCGCCTTCGGACTGCCGGCCGTGCAGGCCTGCGATCCCGAGCTGGGCGAGTGCCAGGCGATCATCCTGACCCCGACGCGGGAGTTGGCGCAGCAGGTTGGCTCGGTGCTCGACTTCTTCGCCCGCGCCGGCGGCCTCGAGGCGACCGTGCTGATGGGCGGTCGTCGCTTGTCGGACGACTTCGCCAATCTCGAGCGGCGGCCGCAGATCGTGGTTGGCACGCCGGGTCGCGTGATCGATCATCTCGAACGGCGCACCTTGCGACTTAACCATGTGCGCGTGGCCGTGCTCGATGAGGCCGACCGGATGCTGGACATCGGCTTCTATCCGGACATGCGGCGCATCCTGCGGCGCTGCCCCGACGATCGGCAGACTGCGCTCTTCTCGGCAACCGTGCCGACGCCGATCAAGTCGCTGATCCACCAGTTCATGCGCGATCCCGAGCACATCCACATTGCGCCCGAGACGGCGACGGCGGAGGGTATCAACCAGCGCTACTACGAGGTCGCCGACCGCGACAAGACTCGCGCGGTGGAGGAACTGCTGCCCGAGCTGTCGGGCCGTACGCTGGTCTTCTGCAACATGAAGGTGACGGTCGACCGGCTGGTCAGGCGGTTGCAGGATCGCGGCCTCAACGCCGACGCCATCCACGGCGACCGCGATCAGCGCAAGCGCGATCGGGTGATGGGCCAGTTTCGCGCCGGTGATCTGCAGTTCCTGATCGCCACCGACGTCGCCGCTCGCGGTCTGGACATTCCGGACGTGCAGCACGTCGTTAACTTCGATCTCCCGCAGACGCCTGAGGACTACGTGCATCGGGTCGGCCGAACTGGCCGAGCCGGCGCCGAAGGCTCGGCCATCTCTTTCGTCGGCGAGTGGGACTTCGACCAACTCGAGAAGATTCTCAAGCTCGTCGGAGACGAGTTGCAGCGCGGCGAGTTGGAGCTGTACGCATCTGGCTAGGGAATCGTCTGGTCTCCTCCCGCGCGAGCGGGGGGAGATGTCCCCCCTCTGCCTTCGGCATCTCCCCCCGCCCATAGGCGAGGGGAGAGGGAGATCAGCATCACACAGCATCACACCTTGTAGCCGCCGTCGACGCTGATCACCTGGCCTGTGATGCCGGCCGACTCTGGGGCGGCCAAGAGGGCAGCCATTGGGCCCAACTCCTCCGGTTCGAGGACCCGATCCTGCAGGTTCTCCGATGCGCGCCAGGCATGGGCGTCCTCGGCCGAGATGCCGGCAGCGCGGCCCATGGCTTCCCAGTCGACCAACGCGGTGTTGGTCCATCCCGGGCAGAGGCAGTTGACCGTGATGCCGTGCGCCGCCGTGTCGTGGGCCAGCGCCCGCGTGAAGCCAACCAGGCCGTGCTTCGCCGCGGTGTATGCCAGCGCGCCCCCGGATCGCTTGGCGTAGCCCGAGCCGATGTTGATGATCCGCCCGTAGGCGGCCTCGCGCATGTGCGGCAGCGCCTCGCGCGTGGTCCAGTAGGCCGAGGTCAGGTTAAGCGCCAGGTTCGCCTCGAAGACATCGTCGTCGTGCGTGAACGCCTCCTGCGATCCGCGCAGGGGCGCGCCGCCGCCGACGTTGTTGATCAGGATGTCGCAGGCGCCGTATCGCTCTACGGCCCGCCGCACCGGGTCCTTCGCCTGCTCACGGTCCAGGGCGTCGGCGACCACAGCCAGCCCGGATTGGCCAATCGCCTCGATCTCGGCGACGACCGAGGCAAGCTGATCGATCGTCCGCGAGGAGACGACCACATCGGCGCCGTGGCGGGCCAGTTCGAGCGCGATCGCGCGACCGATCCCGCGTCCCCCACCGGTCACGACCGCTGTCCGATTCTCAAGATTGGGCATTTCGCACTGCCTTTCAGGGCAGACTCATCGTGCGGGCAGAGTAGGAGACGCCGTGATGAATCACCTGTGCAGATAGGGCGGCGGGCGGGAACGAGATTCCAGGCAGAGCCTGGAATGACGGAACCCGGGTTGATCAGCACCCTGTCAGGGGATGCGCCAACCTGATCGGCGCCACAACTCTCGGGCTTCGTTGTGGATGTCGGTTCGCGCGGCGATTAGACCTCTGACGGTCGGCTCGGCCTGGTTGAACTGGAGCGGTTTGCCGTCGATGTCGGTGACCGTGGCGCCTGCCGCCGTGAGCAGCGCCGCGCCGGCGGCGAGGTCCCACTCGCTGCGTCGGCCCGGCGTGAAGACGAGGCAGCCCTGTCCGCTGGCGAGCAAGGCCATGCGGTAGGCGATCGAACCGACCGGCATCACCCTGGTACCGTCGGGCACGGGAGGCAGCTCGCGGTAATGCCACTCTCCGCGACCGACCAGCATGAAGCTCTCCGAGAGCGTGGTCGCTTCGTCGAGGTGGAAGCGCTCGTCCTCCGAGTCCACCGTCGCCGCGAACATCTCGTCTGCGTCGGGGTTGAAAACGACGCCGAGTACCGGTTGTCCGTTGTAGGCGAGCGCGATGGAGACGGCGTATTCGGGGACGCCTTGCAGGAACTCGCGCGTGCCGTCGAGCGGATCGACAATCCAGACGCGACGATGGAGCAGCCGCTCGCGGTCGTCGTGGGCCTCTTCGGAGAGCCAGGCGTCGTCGGGGAACGCGCCCATCAGCGTCTCTCGCAGCGCCCGGTCGACCTCGACATCGGCTTCCGAGACGATCTCGTAGGCGCGTCCCTGCAGGGGATCGCCGTGCTTCCAGCCGTATCGAGCGCCGGATTCGCGATAGCGCTGAAGGACCGCTCCGCCGCGTCGCGCCGCTTCCTGTGCGGCTTCCAGTTCGGCGAGATAGTCCACGGGCGGCCCCCTCTGTCGCTCCGCGACATCTCCCCCAGAGGGGGAGATCTGGGGCTAGAATCCGGCCTGCTTGTCGACCTGGCCGACGAGTTCTCGACTGCCTCGATAGCGGCGCAGGTTCTCGCAGAAGCGCTCCAGGTTTCGACCGGCCCGGAGCTGGGATGCGCCGGCGGTGTGCGGGGTCATGACGATGTTTTCGATCTCGAAGACGGGGTGATCCTTGGGCAGAGGCTCGCCTTCGACGACGTCCAGGGCCGCACCGCGTAGGTGACCGGATTCGACCGCCTCGATGAGCGCTTCCAGCTCGATGATCTCGCCACGGGTGACGTTGACGATCACGGCGCCGGATTTCATCTTGGCGATGGACTCGCGGTTGAACAAGTGTCGGGTCTCATCGGTCAGCGGGGTGCAGACGGCGACGACATCGGACTTCTCCAACAGTGTGTCGAGCTGGTTCATGTGTCCGACGACGGGGACGATCGGCGTGCCGCGCACGGCGACGGCGTCGACGGCGCGGACGCTCATGCCGAAGCCGTTGGCGCGCTCGGAGATCGCGCGTCCGGTACCGCCGAAGCCGACGATGCCCATGGTCAGCCCGGAGAGTTCGAAGGCGGCCCGGCGCATTGGGACGCGGGAGCCCCAGGCGTCGCCTTTGAGCGTGAGCGCCGGTCGCAGCGAGCGCGCCAGGGCCAGCAGCAGCGCAAAGGCGTGGTCGGCGAGGTGCGGTCCGACCAGTCCCTTCTCGCCGGTCAAGGGGATGTCTGCGTCCTTGAACTCGTCGAACAGGTAACCGTCGACGCCCGACGCCGTCGCGTGGACCCACTTGAGCTGCTTGGCTTCGGCGAACAGGTCGGGAGTGAGATATCCAAGCAGGACCTCGGCGTCGGCGATCAGCTCCATCGCGTCCTCGCGGTTGTTGGCGACGACCACATCCGCATCTGGTCCGGCGGCCGCTCGAATCATGTCGAGCTGCGCATCGGAGACTTCGGGCAGGGTGAGTCCGGGCATCACAAGTACGCGCATGATTTCGCAGTCTCCTGAACTCAAGCTGTCGATCTTCGGGCAATCGCCGACGGTCAGACTAGCATCGCCGGGCGGCTGCGAAACCGGCACTAGACTCTCCGTCGTACGCGATGTCGGACGATGTCAGACGATGTCGAGCATGGACGAGGAGAGTGTCATGGTCAGGGTGAAGTTTGGAGCACAGGTCTCCGCGTACCTGACTTCCTGGGACGAGATTCGCGCCGTGGCCGAGACGATGGATGCCGGGCGCTACGACTCGATCTGGTTCGCCGATCACTTCGTGCCGCCTAACCGAGGCAAGGAGGTCGAGGGCCGCGAGGCGTTCGAGGCGTTTTCGCTGGCCGCGGCTGTTGCGGTGGCGACTGAGACGCTGCGGATCGGTCACCTGGTGTTGGGCAACACGTATCGGAATCCGGGATTGGTTGCGAAGATCGCGGGCTCGCTTGATCACATCTCGCATGGTCGCTTCACCTTGGGTATTGGCGCATCCTGGTTCCTGCGCGAACACCAGGCGTACGGCTGGGACTTCCCAGCAATGAAGGAGCGTCAGGATCGGTTCGAAGAAGCGTGCAAGATGCTGCGCGGCATCATTCATAGTGACGGTGCGAACGTCACATTTGATGGTCAATACTATTCGCTTGACGACGCACCCTTGTCGCCGGGCAGCTACAACGAGCCTATTCCGCTCCTGGTCGGCGGCACGGGTCCGAGGCGAACGTTAAGAACTCTCGCATTGTATGGCGACATCATGAATCTTGACGGATGGGCGGGACGCGGGATGTCGGTGGAACTGCTGAAGGAGAAGGTCGACATTCTTCATGCGCATTGCGAAGACGTTGGCAGAGATCCTTCAGAGATTAGTATTACCGCGCTTATGCCCTGTCTGTTAACTGACGATGAGGCCGCGGCGAAGGAGTGGGAGGAGCGGATTGGCGCGGGCACGCTGAACGGCACGGCGGACAAAATCGTTCAACGGATTGGGGAGTTTGTCGACTTCGGCATTGACGAGATCATGTTTGGTCGCCGAGGCGATAATGATCCCGACTACTTCCAGCGGCTCGACGAAGAAGTGATCTCGCAATTCCGCTGATGATCAGGTACTCTTGTGTCAGCGCGCCGAGAGAGCAGGAGCGAGAGATGGATGTCACAGAGGCTGTAGTCTTGGCCAAGGAGTACGTGCAGAAGGTCTTCGATGACGACCAGATCTCCGACTTGGGGCTTGAGGAAGTTGAATTCAACGAGTTTGATGAGGAATGGGAGGTGACTGTCGGCTTCTTTCAACCGTGGAATGTCTCCCAACGTGCCGGCTCGAGAGCTGTGCTCACCACATTGGGTCTTCCTGAGTACGTCAAGCGTCGGTCGTACAAGGTCGTGCGGATGAAGGATGATAGTGGGAAGGTAATGTCCATTCGAGATAGAATCCTTGAACCAAAGAAGTGAGTTGCAGGATGCCTGAGATCTTGCTTGATTCCAACCTGTTGGTGCTTACTGTTGTAGGCAATGTGGACCGGCATTTGATTGGCCGGCACCGAAGAACAAAGCCTTTCAGTGAGTATCACTTCGAACACCTTCTTGATATCATATCCCGAGCGAGCCGGGTTTGTGTCACTCCTAATACGTTGACGGAGACCTCAAATCTTTTGGATTACGGAGAGAGGAACATGAGATATGAATACCGATCGGCACTGAAGGGTCTCGTTGAAGACGATGTTATCGAGCTAGTTGTCCCTAGTGTAGAAGCTGTAGGCAGACTGGAGTTCCTGCGACTGGGCATCGCCGATTGTGCGTTGCTGGCATTGCTATCCTCAGACAGGTGGTTGATAACGACCGATCTCGAGCTCTATCTGGCAGGGGTCGCTCTGTTTCCAAACTCGGTAGTCAATTTCACCGAGTATGTCGATAAGGCCGGACGAGCATGACGAGCTCGTGTACTGCACTCGGAGGAATGAGATGAACTTCCGACGAATGGGACGGACGGGACTGCACGTCTCGGAGATCTGCCTGGGGACGATGACGTTCGGCTTTCAGACGGAATCGGAGGAGGCGTTCAAGATCATGGACGCGGCGTTCGACGGCGGTGTGAACTTCATCGACACGGCCGATGTGTACCCGATCGGCACCGAGGATGTCGGTACGACGGAATCGATCGTCGGGCGCTGGCTTGCAGGGCGGCCTCGCGACCAGGTGGTGCTGGCAACCAAGTGCGTCGGCGCGATGGGACCGTCGCCGAACCAGCGCGGCGCGTCGCGACAGCACATTCTTTCGGCAGTGGACGAGTCGCTGCGGCGGTTGGGCACCGACTACATCGACCTCTACCAGTTGCACAGTCCCGATCCGCGCACGCCGGTTGAGGAGACGATGCAGGCGCTGGACGATCTGGTGCGCTGGGGCAAAGTGCGCTACGTGGGCGCGTCGAACTATCGCGCCTGGCAGCTCGCGCTGGCGCTGGGTGCGTCGGACAAGTCGGGCATCGCGCGGTTCGACTGCGACCAACCGCGCTACAACATCCTCTGGCGCGACATCGAGGCCGATCTGCTGCCGCTGTGTCGCGACCAGGGTGTCGGCATCATCGCCTACAACCCGCTGGCCGGCGGCTTCTTGACCGGCAATTACCGCAACACCGCCGACCTGCAGGAGAACACCCGCTTCACGCTCGGCAACGCCGGTCCGCGCTATCGCAACCGTTACTGGGACGAGATCCAGTTCGAGCAGGTCGCCAACCTGCAGCGCTACTTCGCCGAGCGAGAGGTCTCAATCACCCACGCCGCCATCGCCTGGGTCCTGGCGCAGGATGGGATCACATCGGCAATCGTGGGAGCCTCACGGGCCGAGCAGATCGAAGATTCGCTCAAGTACTCGGAGGTTGTGTTGACCGATGAGGACATGGAGTTCTGTGATCGTCCCTGGTACGAGATACCCCGTCCGACGGATCCCGAAGTGGCGTCGCGCTAGCCGTTGCTCGGTAGTGCGCACGGCTTGCGGTTGTTCTATGAGAGGAAAGCTGTCCAGCCCCCCACGACAGAGTCGCTCCTGCGAAGGGAGAGCTTTGCGCAAGTCGTCGGCCGCCGGTGTTCGGTAAGTGTTGCTGTCCGCTGACCAGATTGCCGAATGGATTCCCGCCCCCGCGTCAAGTGCGGGGCAGGCTATGCGGGAATGACGGAGTTTGGGATTACGCACAGGTCTCCGAAGGTGAGGGCGTGGCGGAGTAGTGAGCGCTGAGAGGCCCCGCCTTCGCGGGGCCGACATTGGTTCGTTTGCGCGCCGAGCATGTGGTAGGGATCTGCTTTGGCCTTCCGCGCACGGCCAGGTGCTACCACCACGCCGCCTCGTGCGAGCCTGGCTTTACCGTTCGACTCCACTTTGGGGTGATGTCGCTGAACTGGATGGGGAAGCTGAGGCGGGTTAGGGTTCCGTAGTCGGAGTCGACCTCTTCGCTGTACTTGGCGGCGAGGCGGAAGCCTTCGTCGGGGTCGGCATCCTCTATCTGGTATGGCGTGCCAAGCCTGAGGAACCAGGCGGCGGTTTGGCCGAGGGCGACCTTGACGTGCCAGCTTCCTCCCTCGACAGCACGTCGGCGTAGGGCTTCGAGCGCTCCGTAGGCGCCCCAGTAGCCGGTGCCGTAGTCGTTGAGCGCGATGGCCGGGCCGGGACCGCCGAGGGTGGCCGGGTCCTTCTGCTGGAGGTGGTGGATGCCAGAGGCCGCCTGGACGTTGCCGTCGAAGCCCCGTTTCTCCTGCCAGGGACCGAACTGTCCGTAGGCGTTCTCGGAGATGTAGATGATCCCGGGTCGCCGCTCTGCGAGCGCCTCGGGGCTGAGGCCGCGTCGGGCGAGCGACTTGGCGCGATAGGACTGGCTGAAGATGTCGGCGCCGTCAATCAGGTCCCAGAGCGCGTCTATGCCCTCGGCGGTCTCAAGATCGACGAACGCACGGCGCTTGCCGTGACCGGTATCGCATTGCGAGGCCTGCAAATCGGGGACATGCGGCGAGCCGATGTGCAGCACGTCGGCGCCGAGCGCCGCGAGCGTGCGGGAGATGGTTGGTCCGGCGAGGACGCGCGTGTTGTCGATCACGCGGGCGCCGTTGAGCGGCAGCTCGCCGCCGGGCACGGGCGTTGGCGGGGCGTCGCCGATCTTCTCGATGGTGACAGCGGGAGAATCGGCCAGCAGCTTGCCCTGTGGGTGGGCGTTCCACTCCTCGGGCGAGCGGATCGTGACGCCGGTGAGTTGGGCCTCGACCATCTTCGCTTCCAGTTCCGCCGAGTCCCTCGCGGCGACGTGGTCGGGTAGGCCCTCTGCCGTGCAGCCCAGCGCCGCCAGCGTCCGCTCGACGATGTGCGGGAACCCGCTGAGGAGGTAGAAGAGTCGTCCGTCTTTGGTCGGGTAGATTCCCTGACCGGCGGCGTTCACGTCCATCAGTGTGTCGACCGCCAACTCGCCGTTGACCTTGAGCACCCACATGGAGGAGATGCCGACCGCGGCTTGCCCCAGGTGGATTTCCGCCGATTGGCGTCGTCCGGTCTGTTGGCAGCGGATGTCGTCGACGACGCCGGCGATGTTGCCCAGGATCGAGGCCGTGCCGGCAGCCAGGCGGAGCGGTGAGGGATAGATCGGGTCGCCGTCACCGGCGAAACGGACATCGGAGGTGGTCGGCTCGACGCCGGCGGCTCGGGTGATGGCTTCGAAGTCGGATCGTTGCATGGGGGTTCCCTGTCAGCTCGCTCTCGCGCGGCTGGATATCAGGCTAGGGCTTGGCCACATGGGTGGGGATGGCATCGAACGAACCACCGTCATGCCCGCGCTTGCCGCGGGCATCTCGCAGTGTGCAGCGCAGACGTTGGCGCTCCGAACCGCGAGATTGCCGCGGCAAGCGCGGCAATGACGTCACGTGGGGGAGTTTGGCCGTCGTGGCATAGCTGTGACGAGCCAGCATGGCCACGTTCGCTGCTCTTCTATCCTGTCGATCCGGTGACTGTGTTGGGGGGAGCGTGTGATGGCTGACCTGGTAGGCGGGGAGTCGAGGGACCCGCTGTGGCGGCTCGCATGCGAGAGCGGTATGAGCCGGCGACGATTTCTGTCGTTGGTAGTCGCGGGTGGCGCCGCAGCGGTGCTGGCGGCTTGTCGAGACATCGTTCCGGAGCAGACAACCAAAGGCGCCGGTGTGGCGCCTTTGGTCTTCAAGGACACGTTCCCGTTCTTCGATCACGGCCGCGCCGGGCTGGAGATTCGGATGGAGTTGCTGGAAGAGTGGCTGACGCCACGGGAGCTGTTCTTCGTGCGCAACAACTCGCGCAGCGTCGATATTGCGACCGAGGACTGGTCGCTGCGCATTGAAGGCGCGGTCGACCGGCAGACCGAACTCACGCTGGACGATCTGTTTGCGCTGCCGACCCGGACGCTCGTCTCGTACATCGAGTGCGCGGGTAATCAGCGTGCGATGTTTGACCTTATCCAGGGACGCCCTGCAGAGGGGACGCAATGGGGTCGCGGGGCGGTGAGCAACGCCGAGTGGCAAGGGGTGGCGCTGGCCGATGTCCTGTCAGTGGCCGGAGTCTCTGGCTCGGCGGCGGGCGTGTTGTTGATCGGGCTCGACGTCGGATCGCCCGAGCGTGGATTCCGCCGCTTCCTGCCGATCGAACAGGCGCTGGATCCCGACACGATTCTTGCGTATGCGATGAACGGCGCGCCGCTGCCGCCCGATCACGGGTATCCACTGCGCGCGATCGTACCCGGCTGGGTGGGGGCGTCGCAGATCAAGTGGCTGAGCCGGATTGTGGTCTCGGAGACGCCGTTGTGGACGCGGAACAACACCACGTCGTACGTGATGCTCGGCGACGACTACGAGTCCGCAGGTCAAGCGCAGGGCGAAGTGGTCACGGTGCAGTCGATCAAGAGCGCGCTGGCGTTGCCCTGGCCGGCGAGGCTGGATCGCGGGGAGCATCGGCTGCACGGATTCGCGCACTCGCCGCGCGGGTCGATCGCGCGGGTGGAGTGGAGCGACGACGGCGGGCGCTCGTGGCGCGACGCGCGGCTTGGTCGGCAACGGGACTACTCCTGGGTGCGGTTCGACTTCGACTGGTCGGCGATTCCCGGGGAGCACACGATCACGACCCGGGCGACGGATATCGAGGGCAACACCCAGCCTGACTCGGTGCCGTTCAACGAGAAGGGTTACCTGTTCAATCAACCGCTGCCGCATCCGATATCGATTGCGTAGTCTTTCTCTCCCCCCGCGCGAGCGGGGGGAGATGTCGCGGAGCGACAGAGGGGGGTACGCCCGACGTCGCGGGCGCGGTGCCCCCCTCTGCCTTCGGCATCTCCCCCCGCCAGGCGGGGGGGAGAGGGGAAGTAGGAGCGGCTCCCACTCTCCCCTCGCGCGCGCGGGGGGAGAGGCGAACGCACTGAACTGGAGACCGTTTCCGATACCCTGCTGGCCAAACAACGATCTCTGGGAGGGACCGCGATGCGCGCTGCCGTACTCAATGCTCCGAACACTCCGTTGGTAATCACGGACCTGGTCCAGGACGAGCCGCAACACGGCGAAGTGCTGGTCCGGATGGGCGCTGCGGGGATCTGCGCCTCCGACCATCACATCATGGAAGGCACGGCCGCGTTTCCGCTGCCCTCGGTGCTGGGACACGAAGGCGCGGGGACGATCGAGGCGGTCGGACCGGGCGTGACCGAGCTCAAGCCCGGCGACCGCTGCATTCTCTCCTTCGTGACTCCCTGCGGACAGTGCCCGACCTGCCGCAAGGGATCGCCGCAGCTTTGCGATCTTCACCAGGCGACAGGTTCGCGACTGCTCGACGGCACCGTGCGGCTGCACGACCAGGATGGCTCGGAAGTCTTCCAGATGGGCAAGCTGGGCGTCTTCGGCGAGCACGTCGTCACGGCGCAGCAGGCCTGCTTCCCGATTCCCGACGCGGTGCCGATGGAAGTGGCGGCGTTGATCGGCTGCTCGGTGACGACCGGCGTCGGCGCCGTGATCAACCAGCCGACCGCCGAGGCGGGGATGACGATGGCCGTGATCGGTGCGGGCGGCGTCGGACTCAACGCGATCCAGGGGGCGAAGATGCTTAACGCCTCGCGGATCATCGCGGTCGACATCCACGAGCACAAGCTGGAGTTCGCCCGACGATTCGGGGCGACCGACACGGTCAACGCGCGCAACGTCAATGTCGGCGCGGCGATTCGCGAGCTGACCGAGGGCGGCGTCGACTTCGCCTTCGACACGTTCGGCTCCGACGTGACGGCCAACCAGGTCTTCGACTCGCTGGGCAAGGGCGGGACCGGCGTGATCGTCGGGATCGCGCCGACCGAGGCGGTCGGCTCGTTCGACCTCGTCGACATGGTGCGCAAGCAGAAGACGATGGTCGGCTCGTACTACGGCTCGTCGTCGCCGCATCGGACGTTCCAGAAGCTGGTCGACATGTACGTGACCGGGCGGATCGAGATCGATCACATCGTCCAGCGCAGGTATCCGCTGGACGAGATCAACGAGGCCTTCCACGCGCTCGAGCGGGGTGAGGACGGTCGGGGCGTGATTGTGTACGAGTAGGGACGGCGTGCCCCCCTCTGTCACTACGTGACATCTCCCCCCGCTGGCGCGGGGGGAGAGGATTTCATTCCCCTTCTCCCCCCGCCGTGAGGCGGGGGGAGATGCCGAAGGCAGAGGGGGGCTACGCCAACGTGGCGATGTGCTGGTTGCGGACCAGGTCCCAGTCGATCTCGTAGCCGAGGCCTGGGTTGGTGGGGGCCGAGACGCGGCCGCCGGACATGTCGATGTCCTCGACCAGGCCGTAGAGGAAGCCGCCGGTTGCGGGGAAGTACTCGAAGAACTCGCAGTTGGGCACGGCCATCGTGACGTGCAGGTTGGCGACGTTGTTGAGGCTGTTGCCTCCGTGGTGGATCTCGCACTTCATCTGGAACCCCTCGGCCAGGTGACAGAGCCGCACCAGGGGCGTGATCCCGCCCGTCACCGCGACATCGCCGCGCAGGATGTCGGTGGCGTACTGCGTGATCCACTGCGTCATCCCGTAGTAGCGGCCCGGCGCGTACTCGGTCGACATGATCGGGATGTCCAGCTTCTGATGCAGCTTGACGTAGCTGTACAGGTCCTCCTCCGCCAATGGATCCTCGTACCAGTAGTAGTCGAGCTCCTCGATCGCCCGCCCGACCCGCACCGCGTCCTCGTAGCTGTAGGACCACATCGAGTCGAGCATCAGGATCATCTCCTCGCCGACCGCCTCGCGCACGGCCTGGCAGATCCTGATGTCGGCTTTTGGTTCGCCGTGGGGATGGATCTTGTGGGCGATCCAGCCGTCCGACTGAAACTTGAGCGCCTCCTGGACGTATTCCTCCGGCGATGCCCACCAGGCGGTCGAGGAGTAGACCGGGACTTCGTCCTTGCAGGTCCCCAGCAGCCGATGGATCGGCTGACCGGCCAGCTTGCCGTTGATGTCCCACAGCGCGATGTCGACCGCGCCCACGGCGGCCAGCGAGACGGCGCGGTTCTGCTTGTAGCAGTCCGCCCAGATGCGGCCGATGTCCTGTGCGTTCTTGCCGATCACGCGAGGCTTGAGCACGTCGATCAGCGCCTGCGCGTGATGCTGGGGCCGCGAGAGAAACGCATTGCCTGTGACGCCGGCGTCGGTCTCGACGCTGAGCACGGCAAGCTGGTTCTGTCCGCCAAAGCGCATCCCCGAGCCAACCCGCCAGTTGGGCGTCTCCCAGTTGAAGACATCGATCTTAAGGTCGGTGATGGTGGGCATTGGGGGGTCCTTTCCTGATCACCTCTCCCCCCGCTGGCGCGGGGGAGAGGATTGTGTTTCCCTCTCCCCCCGCCGTGAGGCGGGGGGAGATGCCGAAGGCAGAGGGGGGCATCGTGCGCGGTACGTCGGGCGTGCCCCCCTCTGTCACTACGTGACATCTCCCCCCGCTGGCGCGGGGGGAGAGGGGATTTTGTTCTCCCCCCGCTGGCGCGGAGGGAGAGGGGATTTTGTTCTCCCCCCGCTGGCGCGGGGGGAGAGGATTGTGTTCCCCTCTCCCCCCGCCGTGAGGCGGGGGGAGATGCCGAAGGCAGAGGGGGGCATCGTGCGCGGTACGTCGGGCGTGCCCCCCTCTGTCACTACGTGACATCTCCCCCCGCTGGCGCGGGGGGAGAGGGGATTTTGTTCTCCCCGCGCTGGCGCGGGGGAGAGGATTGTGTTTCCCTCTCCCCCCGCCGTGAGGCGGGGGGAGATGCCGAAGGCAGAGGGGGGTCCCCGCAGGCGCTTCGGGCGTCCCCCCTTCTCCTGCTCCGCAGGAGCTTCCCCCCAGAGCCTGCCCCCGCGAAGGCGGGGGGGGCAGCGGAGAAGAGGGGGCTCCGCTGCCGTTGTGGGTCGCGTATGCTGTCCGCAGGGCAGGCGGCCGCAGCGTTTGGGCAAGGCCTAGTGCACGCCACGACCGCCCTAGCGCCGGTTGCTAATCCGGCGCTTGCCCGATCTTACTAGCGACCCTGGGAGTCTCAGGCGCTTCGGGCGTCCCCCCTTCTCCTGCTCCGCAGGAGCTTCCCCCCAGAGCCTGCCCCCGCGAAGGCGGGGGGGGGCAGCGGAGAAGAGGGGGGAGATGCCGCAGGCAGAGGGGGGCTCCTCTACCGACCGCGAAACTCCGCGGGGCGCTTTGCGAGGAAGCTGTCGATTCCTTCCTGGCGATCCTCCGAGTTGCCGGTGATGCTGAGGCCCCAGGCTTCTCGTTCGACCTGCATGTCGAAGCTGGGGGCCTGGTTGTTGACGAGGCGCTTGGTCAGCTCGATGGCGAGGGACGGGCCTCGGGCGATTTTTTCGGCCAGGGCGATGGCTTCGTCGACCAGGGTTTCGGGGTCGAGGGTTCGGTTGACGAGGCCGTAGCGCTCTGCGTCGGCGGCGCTGAGCGGTTCTCCGGTGTACATGAATTCGAGCGCGCGGCCCTTGCCCAGCATCTGCGGGAGGTAGTAGGTGCTGCCGGTGTCGGGCACGATGGCGCGGTGGACGAAGGCGGAGATGAAGCGCGCGTTGGTCGAGGCGAGACGGATGTCGCAGGCCAGGGCGAGCGACATGCCGGCCCCGGCGGCGGCGCCGTTGACGGCGGCGACGATCGGCTTGGGATAGTCGTTGAGCGCCGAGAAGAGCACGCCGTAGTGTCCGATCGGCGCTTCCTTGTGTCGGCGATAGCTGTCCGCCTCGTCGAGCTGATCGGAGAGTTTGCGCGCCTCGGCCCCGCCGGAGACATCGGCCCCGGCGCAGAAGCCGCGCCCCGCCCCGGTGATCACCATCGCCTTGACCGCGTCGTCGTGGCGAGTCGCCTCCAGCGCCCCAAGCAGGTCGTGGACGAGCCGAGGCCCCATCGCATTCATCTTCTCGGGCCGGTTCAGCGTGACGATAGCGACGTGGTTACTGATGTCGAGGGTGAGGTCGTGGTAGGTCATGTGGGATGGTCCTTAAGGTGTGCGGTCATGGTAGTGGGGGGTGCGTTTCCCTCTCCCCCCGCGCCAGCGGGGGGAGATGTCACGGAGTGACAGAGGGGGGTCCCCGTGCGCGATACGTGGGCGTCCCCCCTTCTCCTGCTCCGCAGGAGCTTCCCCCAGGGGGGGCAGCGGGGAGCCAATCCCCTCTCCCCCCGCGCCAGCGGGGGGAGATGTCACGGAGCTCCATTCCCCTCTCCCCCCTCTGGGGGGAGATGCCGAAGGCAGAGGGGGGCCGCGTGCGCGATACGAGGGGGGACCCCCTTCAGTCCCTACGGGACAGCTTCCCCCAGGGGGGGAAGCGGGGATTTCATCTCCCCCCGCGTCAGCGGGGGGAGATGTCACGGAGCTCCTTTCTCCTCTCCCCCCGCGCCAGCGGGGGGAGATGTCACGGAGTGACAGAGGGGGGTCCGCCGAGTGCCCGCTGACGCGGGCGTCCCCCCTTCTCCTGCTCCGCAGGAGCTTCCCCCCAGGGGGCAGCGGAGAAGAGGGGCAGCGGAGAAGTAGGACTGATGTTCTGGTATGGTGCGGGGGAGTTGTTGAATGGAGGCTTGGCATGGTTGGTCGACTGGTTGGATTGGTTCGGACACATCGGCGGACTCGACGGCGGCGGGGGTGTCGGCCTCGGCCTGGGCGCTGGCCTGTGGGATAGACTGTGGGCTATGACGGCTGAGACGCCTCCGGCTGACCGCGTGCGCGGTACGTGGAGGGACCCCCTTCACCCGCTACGCGGGAGCTTCCCCCAGGGGGGGCAGCGGGGATCTCCTCTCCCCCCTCAGGGGGGAGATGTGGCGGAGGTCATTTCTCCTCTCCCCCCGCGCTAGCGGGGGGAGATGTCACGGAGTGACAGAGGGGGGTCCCCGTGCGCGATACGTGGAGGGACCCCCTTCACCCGCTACGCGGGAGCTTCCCCCAAGGGGGGCAGCGGGGATCTCCTCTCCCCCCGCGCCAGAGGGGGGTCCGAGGGGGGCAATGTTGCGGGAGTGTAATTTTGGTATCTGGGATGTGGGGCTGAGGTTGCGTGTGGGGTGTGGGATCGGCGATGATCACGACGTGGAAACTCGAGTATTTGGGCGAACCATGCGCGGGCGGGGCCCGTGTCGGTCTCCCCGCATGGAGAAGGAGGCGCCTAGGGCGACACGCAGCAAGCAGGCAGAGGGCGAGCGGGGAGAGGTTCCGCTCGCCGAATCGGCCCAACGAAAGGGCACAACATGATTGGAACTCTCGCGCGAAAGCGCACCAATTGGGCGGCTCTGGCAGTGCTTGCCGCGCTGGCGGTCGCTCTGTTCGCCGTGTTGCAGACGGCTTCCGCAGCACCTTCGCTGAAGATCAGCATTGGCGACTCTGACAACGTCATCAAGGCTCCGAGCAGCCACACAATCACATTAACTGTGGAGGATGACGACGACGCCGTATATGGAAGCGCCTATGTCACCTATGTGACGGCTTCCTCTGGTGTCATCGTTACCGGCGGTGGCTCCCCGGTCGCACTTAGCAGCCTGGCTGCGAACCTGGTTGTGCCGAGCGCCGCTGAGGGCGTTTACACCATCAGCGCCCGAGTCACTTCCAATGAAGCAGGGGACAACCCCCTTGAAGCTGAACTGGATGTCACCGTTGGCGATCCGGGCACCCCGATCGGCGCGGTTGAGACATCGGTTGGCAAGGTGAACCACGTCGCGACGAACGCTGCCTCCACTGCCATCAGAAAGGCTGCGGTTGACGCTACTGTTGCTGGCACGGACAACGATCACCTCGCAAACCTGATCCCGGTTGAGGTGAGCGTCCTGAACTCGCTGGGCAACGCGCCCAACCCGACAGAGGTTTCTCAGGTCATCGTCTTCGCTGCAGGTGGTGACGTGTACCCCGTGTCTGCGGTAGACAGCGGAACCGGCGCGGTCACCCTCGGTACCGTTAGCCCGAACTCGGCCACCTTTGAAGAGGATGGCAGCGATCCCGACGACGTGGGCGCCAAGACACAGTTCTATATCGGCGCAAACAACGCGGGCACCGTTGACGTGACGGCCGTAGTGATTGGCACCGGCGGTTCGCAGACTTCTGCTGCGCTGTCGCTGACCTTCACTGGCGACGCCGCAATCATTACTTTGGGTCCTCCCAGCAGCCCGCTGTCGCAGAACGGAACGGCTAGGGTCATTGGTGTTGATGCCGACAACAATGGCAGCTTCGACGACGCAGGCGACACCGCCCCGGTGGAGTCGAGTGGCGAGGCCACCATCGCGGTGACCGCCACCGACAAGTCCGGAAACACTGCCACCTTGGTGGATGGCGACGACGCCAATGACGACGGTGACTTTGAGGACGCGGGCGACACCGCGCCTTCGGTTACTGTCGCTATCATCGACGCGGACGACGAGTCCGTCGGCGACAAAATCACGGCGACCGTCACTCAGACGTTGAACGCGAAGGGCGACGAGGTGCCGACCTCGCTGACCATCACGCTGAACGGCACTGAAGCCGCTCCTGGTGAGTACACCGTGACAGTCACGCTCAGCGCGACTGAGAAGAAGACCGCGACGATCATTGTCGCCGGCCCTGCCGCGAACATCGCGCTTGAGGTCTCGGAGTCCACAGTCAACGTTGGCAGCATCGTGACGG
This sequence comes from Dehalococcoidia bacterium, assembly GCA_965211635.1. Classification (GTDB taxonomy): domain Bacteria; phylum Chloroflexota; class Dehalococcoidia; order Bin125; family Bin125; genus Bin125. Next base: position 1,337,084 of record OZ242948.1, on the reverse strand, counting down.
TCACGGCGACCGTGACGGACGCTGGTGGCAACCTGGTTCCAGACGCCGGCACTGTGACCTTCAATGCAGTTGGCGCCCTGACGCTCGTGGGTCTCGACGACGCCGATGACGACATGGGCGGCGAGCAGGCCACGCTGGACGACGGCGTTGCGAGCGTTCGCTACGTCGTTACGGCGGGCAGCGGCACCGCGACGATCATCGTCACAACCGGCAAGGCTGACGCGGTGACATCGGTCTCGACTGAGGCTGCTGAGGCCGTCGAAGAGGTCGAGGAGATTGGACTCAACTGTCTGAGCGAGACCGCCGGTTTCGCGACCTGGACGTGTGAGACCAGCGCATCGGCCTCGGAGATCTACGGTGACCTGGCTGGTCGCGGCGCGACCGCCCTGCTGCTGTGGAACGGCTCCGCCTGGGTCCGCTACGCGGTTCGTGACGGCGCCGAGCTGCCCGGCTCGAGCGACTTCATGATCCACACCAACGACATCCTCTACATCAGCAACTAGGGAAGGAGCCTCCCTCTGTCACTCCGTGACCCCGCATCGCGTGCGGGGCAAGCCTCTCACCCCCGCTCGCGCGGGGGGAGAGGGGAAACGGAACACTCTCCCCCCTCTGGGGGGAGATGGCGAAGCCAGAGGGGGGCGCTCCCCACTGATGCAGCACCTGTGAAAGGACGCTGACATGACAAAGTTCAAACTGATGTCGAGGATGACGGCCGTGCTGGTCGCCGGACTGCTTGCAGTCGGCGCGCTGGCGGGCACGCTGTTCGCGCAAGAGCAGCCGCCGCACCGCTTCTTCGGCTCGGGAGCCGACGGCGACGAGATCGGCCTGTGGGTGTCGCATGGCGACCACAACGATCGGATCGGCTCGGCCACCGTCTCGAATGGCGGCTGGTACATCGACGCCGCCAGCGGCGACACCTCGGAGCTGATCTGGACGGTCAACGGCGAGAACGCCGACGCGACCTACAGCGAGGCCGGCGAGACTCAGACTGAGGTCGCCCTGGTCGTCGCGATGCCCGAGCCTGAGCCGGTGGATTGCCCCGACGAAGAGGGCGCCATGGGCGACGGCGAGCTGGCTGAAGACTCCGGCGAGTTGGCTCAGGATCCGTCGGACGAGTCCGCGATGGCGGACTGCCCTGAGGACGTCTCGGACGAAGAGGGCATGGGCAACGGCGAGACCGGCATGGTCGACATGACCGATGAGGAAGACCCGAGGCTCGACTCTGAGGACGAGACGCACGGTTACCCGGAGACGGGTAGCGGTGGTCTGGCCGACAACGGCGGCGTCTCGGCTGGCCTGATTGGCCTGCTGATCGCCATCGGAGCGGTCGCGATCACGGGTCTCGGACTGCGCCGAGTGCGCAACCGAGCCTAGTCGCAACTCCTCGGCAACAAGCCGAAGCAAGAGGCGGGGTCGGAAGACCCCGCCTCTTTGCGTTTCCGATCTCCTCTCCCCCCGCGCCAGCGGGGGGAGATGCCGAAGGCAGAGGGGGGTCCGGGGCGGAGGGTACTTCGGGCGTCCCCCCTTCTCCCCCTACGGGGGAGCTTCCCCCCAGGGGGCAGCGGGATCCGATCTCCTCTCCCCCCGCGCCAGCGGGGGGAGATGTTGCGCCGCTTATCTCTCCTCTCCCCCCGCGCTAGCGGGGGGAGATGTCACGGAGTGACAGAGGGGGGTCCGGGGCGGTGGGTACTTCGGGCGTCCCCCCTTCTCCTGCTCCGCAGGAGCTTCCCCCCAGGGGGCAGCGGAGAAGAAGAGCTTCCCCCTTCAGCGCGGAGGTGGGGATTCGAGGGCCTGGAGGATTGATTCGAGGACGGGGTGGATGTCGCTGAGAACCTGGTGGTTGGTGAAGTGGAGGACGTGGAAGCCTGCGGCGCGGAGGTAGGCGTCTCGGCGTTGGTCCTGTTGGGGATGTTCGAGGTGTTGTGAGCCGTCGACTTCGACGATGACCTGTGGCTTGAGGCAGGCGAAGTCGGCGATGTAGGGGCCGACGGGATGTTGTCGGCGGAAGCGGAAGCCGCGCAGTTGTCGTCGTCGGAGGTAGAGCCAGAGCGTGCGTTCGGCTTCGGTGGGGTTGCGTCGTTGGTCGCGGGCGAAGTCGATCTGGCGTTGGTAGTCGCGGGACATCCGGTGGAGTGTAGTGGGTGGGGTTCCCCTCTCCCCCCGCGCTAGCGGGGGGAGATGTCACGGAGTGACAGAGGGGGGTCCCACCGAGGGCCGCCTGACGGCGGCGTCCCCCCTTCTCCTGCTCCGCAGGAGCTTCCCCCCAGGGGGCAGCGGAGTGATGAGCTTCCCGGGGGTGGGGCAGCGGGATCCGATTTCCTCTCCCCCCGCGCCAGCGGGGGGAGATGCCGAAGGCAGAGGGGGGTCCGGGGCGGTGGGTACTTCGGGCGTCCCCCCTTCTCCCCCTACGGGGGAGCTTCCCCCCAGGGGGCAGCGGAGAGATGAGCTTCCCCCCAGGGGGCAGCGGAGAAGAGAGAGGGGGGTCCTACGCGTTGGTGTAGTCTGCTTTGAGTGTGAGCGGATTCACTTGAGGAGTATTGCCGTGGCTGAACTGAGTGGGGCGCAGATTGTCGCCAAGTCTTTGAAAACTCAGGGGGTCGAGGAGATGTTTGGTCTCGTCGGCGTGCCTGTGGTGCCGATTTCGATTGCCTGGATGCAGGAGGGGAAGCCGTTTATCGGGGTGCGGCATGAGCAGGCGGCGGGGTATGCGGCTCAGGCGGCATCGTATATGCGTGGGCATCTGTCGGCGGCGCTGGTGGTGTCGGGGCCGGGGATGACGAACGTGGTCTCGGCGCTGGGCAACGCGCAGGCGAACTGCTGGCCGATGATCCTGCTGGGCGGCGCGGCGAATATCGGGCTGTCGCAGATGGGCGACTTCCAGGACGCTCCGCAGGTGGAGGCGGCGCGGCCGTTCGTCAAGTGGGCGGACCAGGCACGCGATGTGCGGACGATTCCGCGGCTGATCGCGCAGGCGACGCGGGCGGCGGTGAACGGTCGGCCGGGTCCGGTGTACCTGGATCTGCCGGGCGACATCATCGACGCGAAGGTGGACGAGGACGAAGTGCAGTGGGCGCCGCGGATCGAGGATCCGCAGCGACCGACGGTCTCGTCGGAGTCGGTGGAGGCGGCGATCGAGGCGCTGAAGACGGCGTCGAATCCGCTGGTGATCGTGGGCAAGGGGATGGCCTGGTCGCAGGCCGAGCAGGAAGTGCAGGAGTTCGTCGACAAGACGGGGATTCCCTGGCTGGCGACGCCGATGGGCGCGGGCGTGGTGCCTGCGGACGCGCCGAACAACGCGGCGGCGGCTCGGACGCACGTGCTGCGCAACGCCGACCTGGTTGTCCTGCTGGGCGCGCGTCTGAACTGGATTCTGCACTTCGGCAAGCCGCCGCGCTTCAAGGAAGGCGTGCGGATCGTCCAGCTCGACATCGAGCCGGAGGAGATCGGTACGAACGTGCCGACCGAGGTGGCGCTGGTCGGCGACGGCAAGGCGGTGATGGGTCAGTTGAACTCGTACCTGGACGAGCATCCGTGGTCGTTCGAGGACACGACGGAGTGGGTGGCGTCGATCAACGCGGAGGTCGAGCGCAAGGCGGCGGAGCAGGCGGAGTGGGCGTCGTCGGACGAGTCGCCGATGAACTACTACCGTCCGCTGAAGGAGATCCAGGATCGGATGCCTCGCGATGCGGTGTTCGTGACGGAGGGCGAGAACACGATGGCGATTGCTCGCCAGGTGATCCAGTCGTACGAGCCGCGCAAGCGTCTGGACGCTGGCACGTGGGGCACGATGGGGGTCGGACCGGGCTTCGCGCTGGCGGCTCAGGTGGTGCATCCGGGCAAGCGTGTGATTGCGCTTGAGGGCGACGCGGCGTTCGGGTTCGGTCCGGGCGAGGTCGAGACGGCTGTTCGTCAGAAGCTGCCGATCACGTGGATCATCTTCAACAACAACGGGATCGGCGGAGGATCGCCGGAGCTGCCTGAGGACTACGAGACGGGCGGGCTGTCGCCGGGTCAGCTGACGCCGATGGCGCACTACGAGAAGATCATCGAGGCGTTCGGCGGCAAGGGCTACTACGCGCGGAGTCCGGAGGAGCTGGAGGCGGCTCTGGACGATTCGTTCGCGCAGGAGGGTTCGACATTGATCAACGTGGAGATCGCGCCTGGCGCGCAGCGTCGGCAGCAGCAGTTCGGCTGGCTGCAGCGGTAGCGATAACCCTTGGCCCCTCTCCCTTTCCCGCTTCCCCCCTTGGGGGAAGCAGGGAGTCTCTCCTCTCCCCCCCTCTGGGGGGAGATGTCCCGTAGGGACAGAGGGGGGTACGCCCGACATCGCGCGCACGGAGCCCCCCTCTGCCTTCGGCATCTCCCCCCGCCGTCAGGCGGGGGGAGAGGGGAAGGTGAGGCATCCCGCCTGACAGCGGGGGGAGAGGGGAGCGTCAGGGGAGTTGGGTCCAGGTTGAGCCGGCTCGGACGACGAGGTGGAAGGCGTCTCCGGCGCTAAGGGTGTCGAGGGTGTTGAGGAAGTCGGGCGCGTCGGGGTCGTAGAGGTCCCAGGAGTCGGCGCGGGGATCGTAGCGATAGGCGCGCTCGAAGTGTGCGACGTTGCGGAGCGCGTCGGCGATGTCGCGGTCGGGTCCTTGCCAGGAGATCAAGTTGGTTCCCTGGGCGAGGCGGATCGTGACGGAGCGCGTTGTCGGCGGCGGGGCGGGCAGCCATCGGGCGCCGGGCTCGACTCGGGCCCAGACGGCATGTCCCGGTTGGAGAGTTTGCACGGCGATCTGGGCCGAGTCGGAGTCTGTGGGGTCGAAGCGGTGATAGGCGTCCATGAAGGGGTTGTGGACGACGAACTCGAGCAGCGGCGACCGCAGGTTGGCGAAGAGTCCGGCGACAGAGGTCTGCTCGGAGACGCCGACGGTGCGCCAGCCGCCGACGGGGGCGTCGTAGGGGATGGTCCAGGCCGGTGCTGAATCCACTTCGGTCCCCGGATCCGTCGCCGAGTCAGCATGGTCGTGCGGTCCGGTGTTTGGGCTCGGCTCGGTCGAGTCGGAGGGCGGATCAGTCACGACCGGATGCGGCGCGGTCCAACCGGGGGCGTTGGTCGAGGTGAACTCGACGCCGGCGTGGAGGTTGTAGTCGTTGGTGTAGTGCAGCTCGCGGCCCTCGAGCGCATAGCGTCCGGTGAAGGGGATGCTCTCGGCCAGGTATCCGCCGCCGTGGGTGTGGTGGATCGCGTAGTGAATGTGCGCGACGCCGCCGTTCACTGCCAACCCGGCGGGAAAGACCTTGCCCAGTTCGTCGCCGATGCGGACCTGGTCTTGGGGCTGAATGCGATCGTGGGGTTCTATATGGCAGAGCAAATGCGCGTACCCGGCGGGGTCGCGAATGGTCAGGCACTCGGGGCCGCGCCAGGTGACCTCGCCGTCGACCGGCGAGAGGACCTTGGTCCAGTCGGTGGGGGCGTCGGTGCGGACGATGTCGATGGCGTGGGGATCGTGGCCGTCGGCCTCGGAGTGCGTGGCGGTGTTGTATCCGGCGATGATGCTCCAGGTGGTGCCGGCCGGCGCGGGGATTGGCACGCCGCCGTCGGCTCGGACTGTTGCAGGTGTGAGGAACAGGACGCCTGCAAGCAGCGCCAATGCAAACGCCAGGATCGGCCGTGCCGCCCGTGAACAAGCACTCATTTGCCCGACGATGCCCCAACTGTCGCCCGACCGCAATCTCTCTCAAACTCTACAGAGTTCCTGAGTCGGGGGTGCCCCTGCCAGCGGCGGCAACAGCTCTCCCCCCGCGCGCGGGGGGAGATGTCCCGTAGGGACAGAGGGGGGCACGCCCGACGTCGCGCGCACCGAGCCCCCCTCTGCCTTCGGCATCTCCCCCCGCCGTTTAGGCGGGGGGAGAAGGGGAGATTGCCATCATTAGTCGTAACATTCATCTGAGTCGAATCGAATCTGCGCTCCGCAACGTACTGCGAAAGGACTGACGAATGAAGTACCGCCGACTGGGGAATTCGGGATTGCAGGTGTCGCTGGCTGGGTTGGGGACGAACAACTTTGGGATGCGGCTGGACTACGAGGGAACGAAGTCGGTGGTTGACGCGGCGCTGGATGCCGGGATCAACTTCTTCGACACGGCCGACATCTACGGCGGCGGGAAGTCGGAGGAGTTCCTGGGCAAGGCGCTGGGATCGAGGCGCGGGGACGTGCTGATCGCGACGAAGTTCGGGATGGCGGTGGGAGATGGACCGTTCACTCGCGGCGGGTCGCGGCACTACATCGAGAAGGCGGTCGAGCGATCGCTCAAGCGCCTGGGCACCGACTACATCGACGTCTACCAAATGCATCAGCCGGATCCCGATACTCCGATCGAGGAGACGCTGGAGGCGTTGTCGGACCTCGTGCATCGCGGCGTGGTGCGCTACATCGGACATTCGAACTTCACGGGCTGGCAGATCGCCGACGCTGACTGGACGGCGAAGGCGAAGGGCTACGCGCGGTTCGTGTCGGCGCAGAACGAATGGAGCTTGCTTGAGCGCAAGATTGAGCCGGAGATCATGCCCGCCTGCCGCGAGTTCGGGCTGGGACAGCTTCCGTTCTTCCCGCTGGCATCGGGTTTCCTGACAGGGAAGTACAGTCGCGGCGCCGACTTGCCGGAGGGGACGCGGTTGGCTGCGTGGTCGAAGGCGATGCCTGCGCGGATCGGCGCATTGACCTCTGATGTCAACTGGGACAAGCTCGACGGCCTGACCAGATTCGCGGAGGAGAACGGTCACACGATCCTTGATCTCGCTCTGAGCTGGCTCGCGTCGGATGGGGCGGTGTCATCGGTGATCGCGGGCGCGACAAAGCCGGAGCAGATCGAGGCCAATGTCGCATCGACGCTGAGCTGGGAGCTCTCGGCGGAGGACTTCGCAGCAGTCGACGAGATCCTGGGCTGAGTTGAACCTCGGCAAACCGACGGCTTGGGCAGGCGCGCTAGGCGCGGCCGCGGCGTTGTACGCCTGGTGGGAGTCGACGGCGGTCGAGGTGACCGAACGGCGGCTCACAATCCCCGAGCTGCCGCCCGGCCTCGAGGGCCTTCGCATCCTGCACGTCTCCGACACGCACTTCCCAGCGTCAGGCGATTCCGTGGGGCGTTTCCTCGATGCGGTCGCGCCGCTGGAGTTTGACCTGGTCGTGTGCACGGGCGACTACGTCGAGACGGCCGCCGGCTGGGACACTGCGGCCGACGCGCTGACCCAACTTCGAGCCCCGTTCGGCGTCTTCGCCACGCTGGGCGCGCACGACTACTGCGCGCCGGTGCGAACGACGGCGGAGTGGATGTCGTTCAACTTCGACCGACTGAGGGGATTGCGACGACGCTTCGTCGATCCGAGTCCGTTCGTTGAACGCCTGGAGTCGGCCGGTATCGACGTGCTGCGCAACGAGTGGCGGTCGCTGGAGATCGGCGGAGAGTTGGTGCGGATCGGCGGCGCGGGTGACGACTCGGTAGGGATGGCGCGGCTGGGAAGGGCGCTTCCACCTGTTGGTGGATTCCTGATGCTGCTGACGCACGCGCCCGACGCGGTGCTGCGGTTGCCGCCGCCGGCCGAGAGCGGTCCGTCGCTGGTGCTCTGCGGTCACACGCACGGCGGTCAGATCCGCATTCCCGGGTGGGGCGCGCCGCTGCGGCACTCGCGGCTGGTGACGAGGCGGCAGCCTGACGGCGTGTTCCCCATGGCGGGGGCGCAGGTGGTGGTCAGTCGAGGCTTCGGCACGGCGCATGTGCCGCTGCGAGTCGCGTGCCGACCAGAGATCGGATTGTTGACGCTCACGTCCTGTGAGTGAGCGACGCTTCTCTCCTCTCCTCCCGCGCCAGCGGGGGGAGATGTCACGGAGTGACAGAGGGGGGCACGCCCGAGGTCGCGCGCGCGGAGCCCCCCTCTGCCTTACGGCATCTCCCCCCGCCTGACGGCGGGGGGAGAGGGGAAGTCGCGGCTGTGGCTGACCCTCTCCGCCTGACGGCGGGGGGATAAGGGAGGCGAGGCAGCGCATGACGGCGGGGGGAGAGGGGAAGCGCAAGCGTTGGCGGGGGTTGAAACTGGGCTCGCTAGAATGCAGAGTGAGCGAATATGACAAGTATCTCGCTGCTACGGTCGATGTCGGTCGCCTCGGCTGGGTGGTGAAGTGAGGAGCGCTGGCGATGGTATCGAACAACTATGACGTGGTGAACCTGGAATCGATGGACTTCGGCTCCGATCAGTACCAGGCGATCAACCTGCACAACTTCGAACAGCTTGAGCAGATCCAGGCGCTGCCCGATGAGGTGGTCTACAACATCAACGTGGTCGGGCGGGTGCTGCCGTTCAAGTCGAATCGGTACGTGGTGGATCATCTGATCAACTGGGACGATGCGCTGAATGACGGCATGTTCCGCTTGACGTTCCCGCAGAAGGACATGCTGGCGCCGGCCGATTTCGACAAGATGGCGGCGGCGATCGACTCGGGCAAGAATTCGCGCGAGCTCAAGGTGGTGGCGGACGAGATCCGGATGACGTTGAATCCGCATCCGGCGGGTCAGATGGAACACAACATGCCGAGCTACCAGGGAGAGCCCTTGCCCGGGATGCAGCACAAGTACCGCGAGACGGCGCTGTTCTTCCCCTCGCAGGGCCAGACCTGCCACGCCTACTGCACGTTCTGCTTCCGCTGGCCGCAGTTCGTGGGGCTGGAGGGCAAGAAGTTCGCCATGCGGGAGGGCGAACTGCTGAGCGGTTACCTGTCGGAGCATCACGAGATCTCGGACATCCTGTTCACCGGCGGCGACCCGCTGATCATGAAGACGAAAACGCTGCGCGAGTACATCGAGCCGCTGACCAAGCCGGACGCCGGGCACAACCTGCGCACGGTGCGGATTGGTTCCAAGGCGATCGCCTACTGGCCACACCGCTTCCTCTACGACGATGACGCAGAAGACCTGCTCGATCTGTTCCGCGAGGTGACGGACGCGGGGATGCAGCTCGCGTTGATGGCGCACTTCAACCATCCGGCCGAGCTGCGCACGTCGGTCGCGTTGGAAGCGGTCAAGCGGATTCGCGAGACCGGAGCGCAGATTCGGACGCAGACGCCGCTGCTCAATCACATCAACGCCGACTCACAGCTACTGGCAGACATGTGGGCCGAGCAGACGCAGGCCGGCTGCGTGCCGTACTACCTGTTTGTCGCCCGCGACACCGGCGCGAAGCGCTACTTCGAGCTGCCATTGGTCGACTGCCAGGAGATCTTCCGCCAGGCGTACAACAAGGTGTCAGGCGTATCGCGAACAGTGCGCGGCCCGTCGATGTCGGCAGGTCCGGGCAAGGTGCAGGTCCTGGGGGTGTCGGAGTTCCGCGGCGAGAAACTGATCGTGCTGCGTTTCCTCCAGGGACGCGACCCCGACTGGGTCGGCAAGCCCTTCTTCGCCAAGTACTCGGACACGGCAAGTTGGCTGGACGAATTGGAGCCGGCCGAGGGCGACGAGTTCTTCTACGAGGCGCGCCTGCGAGAGTTGCTGGCCAACGAGGGATCGCCCTGGTCGCGCGAGGAGACTCGGGTGATGCTGCTCGACTCGGCCGCCGCGGGCGGCGCCTGAGTCGTCGGACCGATGACCGACGACGTGCGGCAGGTCGACGACCCGGTCGTGCGTCCCGGCACGCCGTCGTTCCGCTGCCTGGCCGACGAGTGCGGCGCGATGTGCTGTCGCAATCCCTATCGCGTCGACCTGGGCGAGGACGAAGTCACGCGCCTCGCAAGACGGGTTGATGTCTGGGAGGTCGTAGAAGAGCGCGCAGCGATGATCTTGATGCGCCAGGCAGACGACGCCTGCGTTCTGCTCAGCGGCGACCTGCGTTGCAGCGCTTATGAGGTCAGACCGAAGGGCTGTCGGGACTACCCCTTCCGGTTGGAGATCGAGGAGGGCCGTCCGCCGAGGGTTGAGCGGGACCTGGCCTGCCCGGGATTCGTCGGTCCGCCGATGACGGAGTCGGAGTATGAGGCCTTGGTCGCATCGCTATCAGGCCGCGGGCTGTGATGGGCGGGGTTCCTCATCTGATGACAGCATCTCGTAGTGCAGCGAAGAGTAGTCAATGCCAGGCGCTCGCTTGGACAGGCCCCAGATTTCGATGCCGACCACTGCTTCATCTTTGCTGTAGTCGAGCACCACGCCGTCTGAAACTTGTTCGGATCCCACGATCTCCGACTCGCCAAGTTGCAGGTAGAGTGCGTCTGCCTCTCTGTCGATGGTCAACCTCATAGTCGTCCTCGCATTCGTCGTTCTCCGAATGTAGCTATCTGACTGGTGGCGTGGCACGTGAGGCCTTAGCACCTGTTCACATTGACCAACCTAGGTCCAACGGGGTCGTCATTGCTGCGCTTGCCGCGGCAATCTCGCTGTCCTTGGCGAATCTGTGTGTGCTGAACGAGGCGAGATACCCGCGGCAAGCGCGGGTATGACGGAGTTTGGGCTGTTTTGTCGCTCTATGCAAACAGCCGCTACTCCATCCTGTGACGTTATCGGAGAGTGACTCAGCGGCTTCGTATACTCGACGCAGAGCGAGCGGCACCAGGCGGGAGTTGGCGATGCTTGATTCGGCGACGATTGATGCGCTGCGGAAGTCTCGATCCGATTGGGATGCCCGGGTCGAGGCCGAGGGCCGCGAACGGCCGGGTCCGTTCATGACCGTGTCTTCGCGGCCGATCGAGCGCCTGTACGACGCGACCACGCTGGACGAATCGGGCTGGGACGTCGAACGCGACCTGGGGCTGCCGGGCGAGTATCCGTTTACGCGCGGGGTGCATCCGACCGGCTATCGCGGCCGGCCCTGGACGATTCGCATGTTCGCTGGCTTCGGCTCGGCCGAAGAGACCAACTCGCGCTTCCGCCGGTTGCTGGACGACGGCCAGACCGGGCTGTCGATCGCCTTCGATATGCCCACGCTGATGGGTTACGACCACGACGACGAACTGGCGGCCGGAGAGTTCGGCAAGTGCGGTGTAGCTGTGTCTTCGCTGGCCGACATGGAGATCCTGCTGGACGAGCTGCCGCTCGATCAGATCACGACGTCGATGACGATCAACTCGCCGGCTGCGCCGATCTGGGCGATGTACATCGCTGCGGCGGAGAAGCGCGGGATCGAGCGCTCCAAGCTGGGCGGCACGCTGCAAAACGACATCCTCAAGGAGTACATCGCGCAGAACGAGTTCGTGTTCCCGCCGCGACCGTCGATGCGATTGGTGACCGACACGGTCGAGTTCGCCTCGGAGTACATGCCGCGCTGGAACTCGATCTCGGTCTCGGGCTATCACATCCGTGAGGCGGGTTCGACAGCGGCGCAGGAACTGGCGTTCACGCTGGCTGACGGCATGGAGTACGTCCGCTGGGCGCTGGAGCGCGGATTGCACATCGACGAGTTCGCGCCGCGGCTGTCGTTCTTCTTCAACTCGCACAATGATTTCTTCGAGGAGATCGCCAAGTTCCGCGCGGCGCGGCGGATCTGGGCTCGGGAGATGCGGGAGACCTTCGGCGCCGAGAATCCGCGCTCGTGGTGGATGCGCTTCCACACGCAGACCGCTGGTGTCTCGCTGACCGACGTGCAGCCCGAAGTCAACCTGCTGCGGGTCACGATCCAGGCGCTGGCGGCGGCGCTGGGCGGTACGCAGTCGCTGCACACCGACGCGATGGATGAGGCGCTGGCGCTGCCCTCGGAGAAGGCGGCGCGGCTGGCGGTGCGCACGCAGCAGGTGATCATGCACGAGTCGGGCGCGATCAACACGGTCGATCCGCTGGGCGGTTCGTACTTCGTCGAGCAACTGACAAACGAGATAGAGCAGGATGTCTATCAATACTTCGAACAAATCGAGGCGCTGGGTGGGGTGATCGCGTCGATCGAGTCGGGCTACTTCCAGAAGGAGGTCGCTGACGCTTCGGCGAGGTTCCAGCGTGAGATTGAGCGCGGCGAACGGACGATTGTCGGAGTCAACGACTTCGAGATCGAGGAGCCGCTGGAGATTCCGATCCTGAAGATGGACCCGCAGGGCGAGGCGCGGCACCTTGAGCGATTGCGGCGGACGCGAGCGGAACGCGACCAGGACCAGGCGGAGTCGGCCTTGCAGGCGCTGGCCAATGTCTGCCGCGACCCGCGCGCCAACTCGATGCCGTACATGCTCGATGCCGTCAACAGCTACTGCTCGCTGGGCGAGATCATGAACACGATGCGTGACGTGTTCGGCGAGCATCAGGAACACGTGGTGCTGTAGGGGGAACCGATCATGGTCACAGTGCAGAAGTCTCGAGTGATGGAACTGGTCGCAGCGATTGAGAGTGCCGCCCCACTCCTGGAGTTTGGCGAGTTCGATCTTGAGTTCTGCGAGGGTGAGCAGCTCTCGAATGTGGAGTTTGAAGAACTGCAGGGTCACTGCGACAACTTGCGCATCGAGCGTTCTGCTGAGGGAGTGTTGCACGTGGGCGGAGCAGCAGGCTGGGTCTCTGATCAGATTGAGGACAGGCTTCGAGACGCAATCAAAGAGTGGATTCGCGCCGGTGGTGGCGGTAGATCGTTTGGCAGCGGAGCGGGTGCGTACTTGCCGAGCGGCGGAGCGTTGATCCCGGACTTGTCTTGGTTCCCCGATGAAGAGATACCGCAGCCGGGTGATTTCGAAGCCTGGCAGGCGGCACGACACGGCGCTGCGCCGTTTGTTGTCGAAATTCAGTCTCGCGGTCAATCGGCTCGGACACTCCGCAAGAAGATGGAGACGTGGATTGACGGGGATGTCCAACTTGGTTGGCTGATCTTTCCGCGCACGCGACAGGTTGAGATTTATCGCCCAGGTCAAGAGCCAGAAATCCTCATCGACCCCCAGACTCTCTCCGGCGAAGACGTGATGCCAGGACTGGTCATCACAATGTCGGACGTGTGGATCTGATTGGAGGCGAAACATGCCCGGACCGCTTGACGGAGTCAAGGTGCTGGAGTGCTCGACCTGGGGATTCGGGCCAATCGGCGGGATGATGCTGGGCGATCTTGGCGCGGATGTGATCAAGATCGAGTCGCCGTCCCGGCCCGATGCGGCGCGCTTCGTCGAGTCGGTGGCGGGGATTCCCAACATAATGCCCGACGGCCACTCGGCGTTGTTCGAGGCGGTCAATCGGAACAAGCGATCACTGGCGCTGGACTTGAAGTCGGAGCGCGGACGCGAGTTGTTCCGCGAGCTGATCGTCGATACAGACGTGTTCATCGAGAACTACCGCCCGGGGACGTTCGAGAAGCTCGGACTGTCGACGGAGGCGCTGACGGAGCTGAATCCGCGCCTGATCCACGCGGCGACGGCCGGATACGGCTTCAAGGGTGACGAGGCGCACTTGCCGGCGCTGGACGCGGTCGGCCAGGCTCGCGGGGGATTCATGTACTCGGGCGGCGGACCCGGCGATCCGCCCAACTGGAACACGCTGGGCATCGCCGACGTGATGGGCGCGACCTGTCTCGCCTACGGCGTGCTGGCTGCGATTGCGGGACGCGAACTGAACGGCGGTAAGGGGCAACGGATCGAGGTGTCGCACATCATGGCGACGATGTGGCTGCAGTTCTGGGGAATCAGTGTCGGCATGATGCAGGGACTCGACCTCTGGCCCCGATTCGATCGCTCCAAGGCCGCGAATCCGCTTTGGAACCTGTACCGCTGCGGCGACGACAAGTGGCTGATGCTCGGCATTCTCGAAGCGGAGCGGGATTGGGCGTCGTTCTGCCAGGCCATGGGGCTGGATGACATTGTTGACGATGAGCGATTCACGACACTGTCGGCGATGGGTCGACACTGCCGGGAGCTGATTGCCCTGCTCGAAGCGCGCTTCGCCTCAGCGCCTCGGAACGAGTGGGAACAGCGATTGCTGACACAGCCCAACCTGATCTTCACCCGCGTGCAACAGATCGGCGACCTAACCAGTGACCCGGCGGTTCTCGCGAACGACTACCTGGTCAGCCACGATCACCGGCACTTCGGTCCCACGCAGACGTTGACGCATCCGGTGCTGCTGCACCATCAGCCGGCATCGTTGCGACGGGATGCTCCGGAGTTGGGCGAGCACTCGGGAGAGGTGTTGCAGGAGCGGCTGGGGTTGTCGGATGAGGAGTTGGCATCGTTGTCGGCTGAGGGTGTGATTGGCTGACGCTGGGTTACGCACAGGCTGCTTTGCGCGTGTTCCCCTCTCCCCCCGCTTTGCGGGGGGAGATGCCGAAGGCAGAGGGGGGCAGTCGGCGTCCGTCAGAGCCCCCCTCTGTCCCTACGGGACATCTCCCCCCGCTTTCGCGGGGGGAGAGCAATCCCGTTACCTGCCGATGATTAGCGACACGGAGGTCGTGCCGGAGCCGCCGATGTTGAGCGTGGCGGCTCGGCTGGCGCCGTCGACCTGGTAGTCGCCGGCGTTGCCGGTGACCTGCTTCCAGCAGTCGAGCGCCTGGCGGACGCCGGTCGCGCCGACCGGGTGGCCGCCGCCGATCAGACCGCCGGACGGGTTCATCGGCAGTTCGCCGCCCATGTCGATGCGGCCGTCCTCGATTGCCTCATAGCTCTTGCCCGGCTCGGTGATGCCGAAGTGATCGATCGCCATGTAGTGGCTGGTGGTGAAGCAGTCGTGGGTTTCGATCGCGTCGAGCTCGGACGGTCCGTCGATGCCGGCGCGTTGGTAGGCGTCGGTGATCGCGCGGCGCGTGTGCGGCAGGACGTAGTCGTCGCCCTGGGCCTGGGCGATCTTCTCGTCGAAGGTGAGCGCGGCGGTGTGGTGTCCCCAACCCTGGATGGTTGGCACATCGGCGAGGTCGATGCCGCGAGCCTCGGCCCACTCGGAGGCGCGATCCTCGTTGGCCAGAATCAACGCAGCGGCGCCATCGGTGATCTGCGAGCAGTCACGCAGCAAGAGGCGGCCGGTGATCGGCGCGACGTACTTGCCCTCGGAGAGGTCGGACTGGACATCTCCGAGCCAGGCGCGTGTCTGTGCGCCGGGATTGCGCTTTGCATTCTCGTAGTTGAGCTCGGCCAGGCGCTGCAGGTGGGCCGGGTCGAGGCCGTAGCGGTCGTCGTAGACGTCGCCAAGGCGTCCGAAGAGCTTGGGGAAGGGTAGCTCGACGCCCTCGGCTTCGAGCTCGTACCAGCCGGCGGTGCCGAGAAAGTCGCCGCCCTCGACCGGGCTGACGGTTTTCATCTGCTCGACGCCGAGCACCAGCGCGGTGCCGTAGCGCTCGGCCTCAAGCTCGGCCGAGGACATCAGGATCGAGATGCTGCCCGAGGCGCAGGCGGCTTCGTGTCGCGAGGTCGGCAGGCCGCCGAAGTCGGGGTTGATCTCGGCGAAGAAGCCGCCGAGCTGTCCCTGCTTGGCGTAGAGCTCGCCAGCGAAGTTGCCGACGTGCGCGGTGTCGATGTCGCCGGGCTCCATCGAGACGGCGTCCAGAGCGCCATGGACGGTCTCGGCCATCACGTCGCGCAGGTTGTGCTCCTCCTTGCGCCAGTTGCGGGCGAAGTCGGACTGGTATCCGCCGAGAATGTAGGTCTTGGGCATGGTGACTCCTGGATTGCTGGTGGTTTCAGCGCAGGATATCAGGGCAGCGCGTCGAGCTTGTCGATGAAGCGTCGCACGTCTATCAGACTCTCGCCGACTTCATCAACGTTGTAGAAGTCCTCATAGAAGTTCTTGTGAAGGGTGTTCGCCGCCTCGAACAACACACGAATCTCTCGGTCTCCCGTTTCACGGCTGAGCTCTCTAGCGGCCATGCGGAGGTCCCGATGAGAAACGTGACTCCAACCGCGGGATTCGCATACGGCCTTGACCGCTTGCGCGGCTGCTCCCCAACCCTTTTCGGCGGCTTGACGGGCGTCACCCTGCGCCAGCTCGCGCTCAGCTTGCGCGAACAGTGTCTGGCACGCGGTCTCGTACTTCTCGGTCGTCATGGGCCCCTCACGATGTCAGCGTAGTGCCTCAGTAGCCGCGAAACACCGAGGGGCGCTTCTCACGCCAGGCTTGCCGGCCTTCGCGGGCGTCCTCGGTGAAGCGGTAGCGGTCCGAGACTTCGACCTCGTGCGCGAGGCTGTCGCGTAAGGAGTGCTCGGCGGAGTAGTCGATCATCTCCTTGAAGGCGGACAGGTTGAGGGTTGGCAGCGTTGTTAGCTGGTCGATGTATGCGTCGGCCTCGCGGTCGAAGTCCTCCAGCGGCCAGACGCGGTTGGCCCAACCCGATTGAAGGGCTTCTTCCGCGAACATGTGGCGGCCGGTCATGAGCAACTCGAGCGCACGGCCGCGACCGATGATCCTGGGCGCGAACCAGGTGGTGCCTCCGTTCATGCCAATCGCGCGTTGGGCTCGGTGATCGCCGACCTCGAGGTTGTCGGCGCAGAGTCGGATGTCGCAGGCGCAGGCAATCTCCCAGCCGTGACCCAGCGCCCAACCGGTGACCAATGCGATGACCGGTTTCTTGAGCGCGCGCAAGGAGAGTAGGAAGGGGTGGTGAACGGTGATTGAAGAGTCGATGCTGGTTGTGGGTTCCATGCCGTAGAGGTCGTCGCCCGAGCAGAAGGCCTGCGTGCCCGAGCCGCGCAGTGTGACGACGCGGATATCGGGCCGCGCATTGGCGAAGTCGACGAGCGCCTGCAACTCGTTGAGCAGCCGGTAGGAGAGCGCGTTGAGACGCTCGGGGCGGTTGAGCGTGATCGCGAGCACACCGCTATCGGTGATGTCCCAGAGCGTGACTTCCCATTCGCCATTGGCAGGCGGCGTTGGGGCGTCGGGCCAAGATTCGTGACTGGACATGTGGTGTTCGCTTTCCTTGAGTTGGACGAGTTGGGCAGGATGCTGCGCCGACTGACGGTCGTGGGCAAGTCTAGGCGGGCGCGTGAAGCGTCGGTAAAACCGCTCCAGAATGGGCAGTCTCTTGCATTGGGGCAAGGGTCGATCTGACCACGATGCGTACACTGAAATCGAGATGATTGGCCGAAATTTGCGGCTCAAGATGCGATTGGCCTGCAGTGTGCGCGGCAAGCGTGTCGGTCGCGCCGCGCTGTCTGCCATCGCGCTGCCGGGGATTCTGATCGCTGCCGTGGTGCTGTCTGAGGTAGGCCAGGCGTCTGCTCAGCGGGTCCTTTCTGTGACTGCCTATCCCACCGCGATTCCTGCGCGAGGCGGGCACTCGACGGTGACGGTGCGGATTCCGGCCAGCGCGGCCGGCACGGAGACACGGGTCCAGCTCTCGACGGAACTGGGCGCATTCACGGCGTCCAGCGGGCCGTCCGAGATAACGACTGCATTGAACGATGTCGGCAACGACATCCTGGGGGCGACGGTGCGTCTGGTCGCCGACGGCCGAGCCGGGGCGACGGTTGTGACGGCGCGGGTTGGCTCGCTTGTTGACACGGTCACCGTTCGTCTTGTGGGCGATCCGACGGAGCTTCGGCTTCTCTTGCCGGCTGCGAATGCGAGTCTCGATGCTTCGCGACAGCACCAGATACGGGTAGTCGCAACCGACAGCGACGGCGTCCGCGTGCCCTCGGCGACCGTGAAGATGGAGTTCCTGGAGGCTCCTGAGGGCGCGACCCTGCGCAGCGGCGCAGAGTCCTCGGAAACGGCGCTGCGTGTGCCAACCTCGCAAAGCGGAGAAGCATTCGTCTCACTCTCGTCCGACCCCGGAGACATCAGGATCCAGGCGAGTAGCGGCAGCGCGTCGCTGACAGCGGCGTTTCGGCTGTACGGGACGCCGACAACGCTACGTATCGTGCCAGTGGGCACCAGCGCGATCGAACGAGGAACAGTCGCGGAGCCTGGCTCGCTGCAGGTGCTGTTGCTGGACGAGCGCAAGCAGGGGGTGCCGAACCGACGGATTCGCTTCTTGCCAGAGGGCGGACTGGTTGTGTCGTCGGACGGCGATGGCGAGTCGTTGGTCACCGATGACTCGGGCCGGGCCCGGGTCCACCTGGATGCGAGCAGCGCGCGACTCGGGCTGCGCAAGCTGACGGCGACTTGGTCTTCGGGCGAGCTGATGCTGGGCGACGAGCTGGAGATTCGGGTGACCGGTCCGCCGGTGGCAATGTACCTGGTTGCCGAGGAAGCTATCGCTGACTCGAGAGAAGTGCTAGTCGAAGACTTCGCGGCGCTGACGCGTTACCAGGTGCGGGCGGAGGTGGTGGACGAGCTAGGGCAACCGGTCGCGGGCGCGTACCAGGTGCGATGGCGACCGCTCGTTTCGGAGGCGGGCGCGCGGGTGGACCCGGTGGTCAGCACCACCATCGACGGCATCGCAAGGGCGACGTTCAGTCTGCAGCACATCGGCCCAGCTCCTGGGATCTACTCGACCTGGGCTCAGGCGTGGTTGATTGCCAAAGCGCAAGTCAACAATCGCGGTCTGATTGCCGACCTGTTGGGCGAGGGCGTACCATTGCGGGCGAGCTGGAACAGCCTGGTCTGGCGCGGTCCCGAGCTGCCGATCAGCATCATTGTCGATCGGATCAAGCACGTCGTCTCGGCCGCCTGGCGCCAGACCGAAGACGGTAGCTGGCAGGCCTGGTTCACGGCAGACGTGCCCGGCGCGGTCGACTTCACGCTCGATACAGGTGACAGCTTCCACCTGGTGTTGCAATCGGCTGCGCTGCTGCCCAATGTCGAGCGGCGCTAACGACGGCTAAGTCGATTGTCGAAACTCGTCATAGAGTGAAGCGGTGAGACTTCGCGCAGCGGCGGTCGTGGTCTGTGGCGTGTTGGCCGCTGGGCTGATCCTGGGCACGTGGCAGGCGTCGGCAGAGACCACTAAAGAGTGGCTGGTGACTTCGGCGGCCGACTCCGGTGAAGGAACTCTGCGCTGGGCTATCGAGGGGGCCAACGACTCGCGGGTTGACGATGCGATTCGTTTCGACGGGGCGATGACGATTCGTCCACGTTCGGGATTGCCCGCCTTGCGCGGCGAGGGCATTGCGATCATTGGTTCAGATGGTGAACATTCGGCCGACGTGGCGCCTCGAGTGTGGCTTGACGGTTCACGCGCTGGAGATGCTGCCGGCCTTGAGCTCGTCGCGGCTGGCGGCATGGTGCGCGGACTTGGGATCGTCGGATTCCAACGCTATGGGGTCGGCGTGATTGGCGTTGAGGCGTCCGGAGCAAGGATCATCGGCAACTGGATTGGGCTTCGCCAAGACGGCGCCGTCTCGCCGAATCGGCTCAGCGGTGTTGCCGTGCTGGCAGGGGCATCGGGGGCGCGGATCGCGCAGAACCGGATTGGCGGCAACAGCGTCGCCAGTCGCACGGGACACGGAATCGTCGTCGGTGGCGGCGGCAGTACAGGCGCCGAGATTGTCGACAACGTGATTGGCATCGCCGCCGATGGCGCGTCGGCCGCGAATGACGACGGCATCCTGATAGTCGACTCGGCGCAGGCCACGATTCGCGAAAACACGATAGGAAACAGCAAGGTCGCGGGGATCGAGCTGCGCGGCACACGGCACGCGATCAACGTGAATGGCAACCGCGTCGGTCTGCGGCGCGACGGCGGGCAGGCGCCGAACGATGTTGGCGTGTTCGTCGGTCCGGGCTCGTCCGGTGCTCGGATTGGAGGCACTCGGCCCAACGTTGTCGCGGGCAATCGGATCGGGATCGCGGTTGAGCAGGGGGCGCGTGAGGCCTGGATTCGATCCAATTGGATCGGCATTGCTCCGCCCGCTGGGCGAGAGACGCTCTCGAATGTGGAACTGCCGCATGCCCAGATTTTGCCCAACCGCGAACGGGGCATTTCGGTCATTGCCGGAGCGGCCGTGATTCGAGTCGAAGACAACTACGTTTCGGCCGGCGATTTTGGCATCGTGGTTGACGGTGACGGCACAACTCAGGTCAGTCTGACGCGGAACGTCGTGGCCGGCGCGAGGAGTGGTCCGACGGAGGCGGCTATCGACGTTCGCGCAGGGGCGGAAATCAACATTGGCGGCGAAACGCACTTCGGCAATGACGTCTGTGGAGCCATGTACGGCATCCGGGTCGCCAGGACCGAGGAGGTCAACGTTCGCTCGAATGCTGTTGGCTCGGGAGCGGCGACTCGAGTGACGTTCGACAGCGACGCATCCATGCGCTGGGGGATTTACCTGCGCGACGGAGTCAAGCGAGCGCGGGTGCACGAGAACTACATATCGGAAGTGTCGGATGCCGCGATCTCAGTTGTCGGACTGGAATCGCAGGACAATAACCTGACCCGAAACTGGTACGGCTGGAACGGACTCGATATCGATCTTGGAGCCGACGGCGTCAGCGAGAACGACCGGGGAGATCACGATCGCGGTCCCAATCAGATGCTGAATCGACCGGAGATTGCTTCGCACAGCGTGGGCAGGGTCTCGTCCACAGTCCTCCGCTCCACCTTTGAGGGAGTCGCCACGCCAGGCGCATACGTTGAGATCTACGTGTGGCGAAACGACGACTGGGACCGCGTCGTTCGCAGCCAGCGAACGAATCGGAGGGGGAGGTGGAGTGTAGACACGTCGGTCGTACCGAGCGCCCCGGTCCGGGCGCTTGCCGTGACCGGCGCCGGTTCGACATCGGAGTTTTCCGAGGTGTTCCTGCCATCGCAACGAGTCCGGCTGCGGGCGGGAGTGATCCAGTTCGCCTGGACCGGTCCCGAGATGCCGGCTGCCGAAGCATTGAGTCCGATAGCGCGCTGGACTGAGAGCGTCTGGCGTTGGGACGCCGAAGAGGCGCGTTGGGACGGTTGGTCGCCGAAGATACCAGCTCATCTCGGCGCAACCCTGCAGCGCGTGAGGACCGGCGACGTGCTGCGGCTGCAGCTTTCGGGCCGACCTCGTCAAGACTTCTTTGTTCCCTCGGGCGGTAACGTCGATGAGCTGGAGTTGTTCGATCTATCGCCTGGATTCAACCAGGTCGCCTGGCTCGGCGGTCGTGTGGCGGCGCTGGACACGATCGAGCGATTGAATGCGACCGCACCGGGGCTAGTCGGAACGCTGTGGCAGTGGGACGGCGACGGCTGGGAGCTGATCTGGCCGCGAGTGAGCCGAGCACATGATCCGGGGCGCTGGGAGTTCCCGGTGTTCTGGCTGCGCGCGACGGGCGAAGGGACGTTGGGTCCGCCGTAGGTAGAGTGTCGCACAATCCCAATCGCTCGATCTCGTCACTCCCGCCTCCGGCGGGAATCTCGCTCTCACCAAGCGGAAGAAGATCCCGAACGAGATTCCAGGCAGAGCCTGGAATGACAGACCGGCGAGCTTCGCATGGGGCTCCCGGTGCGGGGGCGACTTTGTTGGAGACTGGACAGGCTAAGCTCCGCCGTCGTCGACTGTGAGCGTCTCCACGGCGACGAGGACGACGATTGCGCGGTCGCCTTCCTGGGCGATTCGCAGTTCTCCGCGGAAGGCGGGATTATCAGCATCTCGGAAGGTGATGAAATCGACGCCGGCGCGCTGCGGATCGGCAGTCACGCGCCAGGGATCGGTGTCGAGTCGGGAACGGAACCAGCTAAACAGATCGTCGGCGTGCTGATCACTGGATTGCCAGCCGACGATCAGTTCACGTCTTGTTTCGGTGTCGGTAAAGGCGGAGCCGAGCAGCTCGAGTTCCTCGTGCTCGGGAAAGCTGGGCGGCAGTTCATCGACCAGTCCCTGGACGCGAACATCGGCGATGGCTGAGCGGTCGGACTGAATCAGGTAGTTGCGGAACATTCGTTGCGCGGCGAGGCGTTCCTCGTCGTCGCTGTTGTTACAGGCAGCCGCGAGGCCGGCGAGCAGCAGCACGGGCAGCACAAGGAAGAGCGGCAGGCGTGTCATGAAAGTCTGCTTCCGCTCATTCGGCCGGGCTCCCGCCTGCGCGGGAACGAAGATAGGGAGTGGGGTGGACGGTGGGATTCGAACCCACGAATACCAGGGCCACAACCTGGCGCCTTAGGCCTCTAGGCGACGCCCACCACGCTCCATCAGCGTATCACCGACGGTTGAGGCGGAGGAAACACGCTTGCGTGCTCTCTCCCCCCGCTGGCGCGGGGGGAGCGGGAGGATAGCTCTGTGGCGTGTCTCACGTGATCCGCTCGATTAGCAGGGCGGCGAGGCCGAGGAAGAAGAGGAAGCCGAGCATGTCGGTCGCGGTGGTGACGAAGATGCTGGCCGCGAGCGCAGGGTCGGCGCCCAGGGCGCGCAGGATGATTGGGATCAAGAGGCCAAAGAGTCCGGCAACGATCATTGTGCCCAGCATGGCGACGCCGACGGCCAGGCCCAGCCAGGGGTTGTCCTGCCAGATCCAGCCGACCACGCCGACCAGCAGTCCGAAGGCGATTCCTGAGGCGACTCCGATGATGACTTCGCGCGGAAGCACGATGCGGGTGAAGTGTCGGTCGAACTCGCCCAGGGCCATCGCGCGGACGGCGAGCGTTGTGACCTGCATGCCGGCGTTGCCGCCCTGTCCGGCGATGATGGGAAGGAAGATTGCCAGCGCCGCAACTCTGGTTAGGGTGTTCTCGAAGGCTGCGATAACGGCGGCTGCCGCGAACGCGGTAGCCAGGTTGAGCAGCAGCCAGGGCAGTCGCCGACCGAGGGCCGTCAAGACCGGGGCGGTCAGCGCCTCGTCATCGACCAGGCCGACCAGGCGGTACATGTCTTCGGTCGCTTCCTGCTGGGCGATGTCGAGGAGATCGTCGGAGGTCGTAACGCCGACCAGGCGCCCGCCCTCGTTGAGTACTGGCAATGAGTGCAGCCCGTAGCGCTGGAGGACCTTAAGCGCATCTTCCTGGTCCATGTCGGTGGTGACGGTAGGTCCGACCGGTTCCATCAGGTCGCGCAGAGCAGTCATCGGCGACGCAAACACCAGAGCATGCAAGCCGATCGAGCCGAGCAGGACGCCTTCGCTATCGACGATGTAGACGGTGTCCTGGACGGTCGGCGCTGGCGTGGCTCCGCGCAGCAGCGTGAGCGCCTGCTCGGCAGCGAGGTGAGGGTTGAGGACCATCAGCTCGGGAGCCATGATGCCGCCGGCCGATTCGTCGTCGTGCTCAAGCAGCGGCTCCACGAGTCCCGCCTTGGGCAACTGGTCGAGCACCAGCTCGGCATCGCCGACCGGGATTGCGTGGAGCACGTCGGCGCCCAGCTGCGCCGTGGTTTCGTCCAGCGCCGCGGTCAGTTGCGGCAGCGCGACATCAGGGGCGACGTGTTCCAGCTCTTCGGGGGTGAGAAAGGGCAAGAGCTCGGCGAGGGTATGCGAGTCGATGCGGTCGAGCAGGCGACGACGCTCGCTGTGGTCGAGCGCGGCGAGGGCGTCGGCCTGGTCGGCGGGATGGAGGTTATGAAGCAGAGCGGCGGCGGTGGCGAGTTCACCTGAGTCGACACGAGCAACGACATCCCAGACGGCGGCTGAGGGCTCGTCGATGTCGCTGAAGCGACGGGTCGAGCGAGCGTGCTGACTGGGCGTGCGTTGGGCCATCGGAGCGTCCAGGAGAAGCGCGATAAGCTGGAATCGTGCGCCCGTAGCTCAGCGGATAGAGCACCAGGCTTCGGACCTGGGGGTCGGGGGTTCGAGTCCCTCCGGGCGTGCCACGTCAGAGTGCCCGGACCCAGTTCAGACTACAGTCGCCTCGCTAGGCCCGATTGGTCGTGCGGTACCTTGCGGGGGACCTGAGTTGCAGCGCGGAGTTGGGAGTGGACGATGTTCATTGGCTGGTTCACCGAGCGGCCGTACCAGGACCCTGAAGCGTCGTGGTGGGGACGCACCGGACGGCGGCTGACCGACCTCGACTCGTCCAATGACGAGTACGACCCGGTGCTTGGCGCGAACCTGTACCACCGCTACCTCGACGAGGCGGTCGCGGCCGAGGATGCCGGGTTCGACGGGATCATCCTGAACGAGCACCATTCGACGCCGTTTTGCATGGGCTCGGTAATCAACGTCGAGGCGGCGATCCTGGCGCGAATCACGCAGAAGGCCAAGATCTGCCTGCTGGGCAACATCCTGCCGATCTGGGAAGACCCGCTCTGGCTGGCCGAGACGCTGGCCGAGATTGACATGATCTCGGGCGGTCGGTTGATCACCGGCTGGGTGCGCGGCACCGGACGCGAGTCGTTGGCCCACAACTCGCAGTCGCCCTACAACTGGGAGCGTTACCAGGAAGCGCACGACCTCGTGGTCAAGGCCTGGACCGACGCGGGACCCTTCCGCTGGGAGGGCGAGCACTACGACTACCGCTACGTCAATCCCTGGTCGAAGCCGCTGCAGCGGCCGCATCCGCCGATCTGGATTCCTGGCGCGGTCTCGCAGCGTACGGTCGCCTGGGCGGCCGAGCGGCGCTATCCGTACGTGATGCTCGCCACGCGCCTGACGCCGACGCGCGACTCGTTCGCCTACTACGACAAGATCGCGGCCGAGTTCGGCTACGAGGCCGGGCCGCAGCATCGCGGTTACCTGTGGAAGGTGCATGTCGACGAGACAGAGGAGTTGGCGGAAGAGGTGGGGCGCAAGTACCTGACCGGACCGGGCAACATCTTCCTCGAGGGTTCGCGCGGCGACGTCAAGCGTCACATCCAGAATCTGCCGGGCATGATCGACCGGCGGAGGTTGTTGCCAACCGCCGGTGTGCGCCACGTCGAGCAGTCGCGCGGCGCGGGCGAAGTCAAGCCGGAGGACTACCGCCGGCTGACGCTCGACGCCGCCGAGGGCTTCGCCGACACCGACGACACTTACCACGAGCTGACCGAGTCGTACTCGATCATCTCGGGCACGCCGAAGACGGTGTTGCCCAAGATTCGCCACGTGCTGGAGTTCATTCGCCCGGGCAGCATCTGCTTCTGGGACGGCGACGGATCGATGTCGCACGAGGACTCGATGCGATCGCTGCGGTTGATGGGCGAAGAGGTTCTGCCAGCGGTCCGTGAGATGGCCAAGGAGCTCGATCTGCCTGGACCTTTCGATCTTCCCGATGATGCCGAACCGGTCGGCATCTCGCCGGCGGCGATGTCGACGATCGGGAACACCAGCCGTTCTTGACATAGAACTGTTACACTTGCGTAGGAGACTGTGCCATGCAGGTGGATGTTCCGTCGCGGCCGAGACTGATTGATCGCCTGCGATTCTTCCAGGTCTTTCGTCGCCACATCGGCGAAGAAGATGCCAACGAAGTCGCCGATGCATTGCAGGACGAGTTTGCCGAGGTAGCTTCGCCGTCCGACATTCGGGAACTGATGCTCTGGATCGACGGCCGAATCAATGCAGCTGTCCTGAAGATGGTCGTGGCAAGTGGCGCCATCGCAGGCATCGCGCTCGCGATTGCGCGTCTGACGTAGGCGGAGCAGTCGAAGCGCCGATCAAGATTCCGATTCGAGCACGTTTGATCGGCAGACCGAGGGCCTTGCGGGTGTTCGAGAGGCTGCCGGGCGTCTAGGCGCGTGAGAAGTGGTTGACGCCCTGCAGGATGAGCCGGCGGCCTTGTCGACAAGCGAGACATCCACGATCTGAAGCTGTGGCTTGAAGCCCAGGTGATTGCGTTGCGGGCGGAGATCAATGGAACTCTAGTCAAAGGCTGCTCGGCGCCGGCGCGATCGTCGGTCTGGCGATGGCTAACGCGAGTGTGATCTTCTCGCGCAAGCTGTTCTGTAGGGAGAACGGCGGACGTTCTCTCCAGTGTGCCGCGGACCCTTGTGCCATCGTCGATATTGACGAGCCGATGTACTGCTGACCTGTTGCCTGGCGAGGTGTCACTGGATTGTTGTGGCTGCGTAAAGCTGCGATTTGGCCGGTTACCGGCTGGTTGATTACGCACGCACTCTCGGCGCAAAGTGCAGGTAGTGCTCGTCGAGAGGACGCTTTGATGCAAGTCGGAGATGCCGCGGTGCTGTCGCGACTGCGACTAGTGATCGCCGCCGTAGTGGCGCTGCTGATCCTGTTGGCGGGTTGGACATCCGTCACGGCACAGGATGCTCCCAGGTACCGCTTCTTTGGGTTCTCCGGCGACGTGACGGTGGACGGAGAACCGATCGCAACGGGTACGGTCATTGTGGCCATCATCAATGGCAACGAAGTTGGTCGCGCCGATGTCAACGCCGCCGGCGCCTGGGTCCTGGACCTCAATAGCGACGATTTCGATCAAGAGACGTGCAACGTCGTCTTTGAGGTTGACGGCCTGCGAGGCAGACACTCGGCCGACGATTGCTCGTTGCGCGTGCGGCTGGCGCTGAGCAGCGACGATCCCAGCGGTGGCGCAGGATTGGACGGCGAGGAATCGGTCGATGACGATGAGTTGACGCAGGCTGGACCGGTCGTCAGGCCAGTGCCGCCCAGCACGGGCAGCGGAGGGCTGGCAGAGAACTCGGCGGGGAGCAACTGGTCTCGGACCTTGGCGATCACGGCATTGCTGACCCTGGGCGCCGCGCTTGCCGCTCTGTTGCTCAGCCGCCGATCCGACGGCGCGCCGTAGCGAGGACTGGTCCGAGGTTTGTCGGATCTGGGCGATTCTGCGACCCGTTGATTCGTCATTCCCGCGAAGGCGGGAATCTCGCCCGCCAGATAGGCGGGCAGAAGGAACGCGATTCCAGGCAGAGCCTGGAATGACGGCAACGGAGTTGTTCGGCACCCTGCCAGAGGTTTCGCCCTGCTAGGCTTAAGCGGACTGTGCGAGATAGCGTTGATCAGAGGAACTGAGCGCCCATGCTACTGGTGAGCCGCAAAGAGCAGGAGAGCCCGGAGGCTCTCATCCGCCGCTTCAACAAGATGGTGCAGCGCGATGGAGTGCTGCAGGAGGCACGGCGGCGTCGCCGGTTCATTAGCAATCGTGAGAAGCAGCGACAGGCCGAGCGCCGGGCGGCCCGCCGTCGACGACGCTCAATGATCAAGGTGCGCCGCCCGCGCATGCCCCGCTGACGTTGCCTCCAGCGGTCGTCTACGGGTGTTGCATTACTCAACCCTTACTCCGTGCTGACGCCAGGTTGACCGTGGCCTGACGACGTTGCGTACCCTCGGACAGGAGGAAGGCGCACGAAGGGCGTAGCACATGACGCTGAAGGACAGCAGCGGCCGCACAATCCTCGTCGTCGATGACGAGGCCAATATCCGCGAACTGTGCTCGATTTACCTCGAACGAGAGGGCTTCGCCGTGATCACCGCCGATGACGGCGAAACAGCCGTTGCCAGCGCTCGAGCGAAGCAGCCGGATTTGATCGTTCTCGACCTCATGCTGCCCAGGAAGTCGGGATATGAGGTCACTCGTGAGCTTCGCTCTGACGCGACTGCGGTCCGAGACGTGCCGATCCTGATGCTGACCGCGCGCTCCGAGGATGTTGACCGGATTGTCGGACTGGAGCTGGGCGCAGACGACTATCTGGGCAAGCCGTTTCACCCGCGCGAGCTAACGGCGAGGGTCAAGGCCATTCTGCGGCGCGCAAACGCGCCGCAGTCCCAGCCAGGCGCCGGCATCGGCGCTCGCGGATCTGTCATCGTCGGGCCGCTGAGACTGGACTCGGATCGCCGAGAGGTCAGGCTCAACGGCGCTCTGCTGACGCTACGCAACAAGGAGTTCGAACTGCTCAAACAACTCGCCGAGTACCAGGGAATCGTGCTCACTCGGGAACAGCTCCTCGAGCAGGTCTGGGGATACGAGTACTTCGGCGAAACGCGAACGGTCGATGTCCATGTCAACCAGCTCCGGCGCAAGCTCTCCCCTGACGGCGCCGACCCTGGTATCGCGATTGAGACGGTCCGTGGCGTCGGCTACAAGTTGGTGGAGACGAGCGGATGACCCTCTCCCCCGCTTGCGCGGGGGGAGAGATACCAGTGGGGCGATGTTGCGATGATCGCCGGCTACGGACTCCGACTGTTCGCCGGATTTGCCGGTCTTGTCCTGGTCATGCTGATCGTGTCCGGGATCGTCTTCGTCTCGCTGTTCGGCGGATACCAGGAGGAGATCGATCGGTCTGAACTGCGCACGGCCGGCAATGCGCTGCGTGTTGAGATCCTGCGTATCCTCCGACACGCCGATGCAGTTGATCGCGACGGCCTGATCACGCTAATCCGCGAACAGGCGGAACACGCCGGGTTGATCGTGATACTCACCGATGGTCATGGTCAGGTGATATCGGGCTTCGAGCCGCGTCGCGGGTTGCATGGCGGAAACACCGGTGTGGGCTACCGCGAGATTGCAGACAAGGCCGATGCCACCGGTTGGCTGGAAACCAAGTTCAGGGTCGATGACGAATGGCGTCCCGCGTTGGCGCGCGCACTGCTGGTTCCGCCCGGCAATAACGCCGGCGATGGGCAAAGCGCTGCGCAGAACGTGGTGCTGATGGGTGTGATGTTTGACGACGAGTTTCATCTCGCCGATCGGGGCGAACTGGTCGGGCGGCTGCTGGTTGCCGGCCTTGCCGGGCTTGGCGTTGCGGTCCTGCTCGCGTTGATCCTCTCGCGACAACTGATGCGACCGCTGGAGGCGCTCACGGGAGTCGTCCGGCGGTTTGGCTCCGACCGTTACGACACGCGTGCGGCAGAGACCGGGCCGACGCAGGTCCGCGAACTGGCCTCGGCGTTCAACGCGATGGCCGAGCGCGTCGCCGACAACGAGCGCGCGATGCGTGGCTTCATCGCCGATGTCTCGCACGAGCTCCGCACACCGCTGACATCGATCAGAGGGTTCGTCGAAGCGCTGCGCGACGGCACCGTCAGCGAACCCGCGCGTCGCGAGGCTTCGCTTGAAGTGATCCACCAGGAGACGCAGCGGATGTTGCGGATGATCGAGCAACTGCTCGATCTGTCCCGCCTGGAGGCCGGAGAGTATCGGCTGGAGCGATCGCCGATAGATCTCGTGGAGCTGTTCGGTCAGGTCGAGGCGATGTTCGAGCAACGCGCGCGCGAGGCTGGAGTCGAGCTTCGCTCGGAGATTGCGCCTGGTACTCCGACGATCGAGGCTGACTATGACCGCCTGGTCCAGGTGTTGAACAACCTCGTTGACAACGCCCTGAGGCACACGTCGGAGGGATCCGTGACGGTCAGCGCGACGGTCATAGGTGGAGAACTGGAGACGCGGGTAGTCGACACCGGCGAAGGGATTGCGCCTGACGATCTCGTCCACCTCTTCGATCGCTTCTGGCAGCCCGAATCGCGGACCGGCCCTGGGGCCGGTCTTGGACTGGCAATCTCGCGAGAGATCGTCCGAGCTCACGGCGGACAGATCAGCGCAGAGAGCGAACAGGGCATAGGGACAACGATTGTCGTGCGGTTGCCACTGGCTTGAAACGTGTTGCCAAGAAACGCGACACGTAACGAGAGAGCGTCATACCCGCGGCAAGCGCGGCAATGACGAGAGATCCAGGTGAGGAGACGGCCAGGGTATGGGTGTTCACATCGCAACATATCTGGTGGCTGCGCTAGCGTGCGAGGCGCTGATAGAGATGCGAATGTACTTGCCGAATGCTCTACTTCCAGGCCGTGCTCGGAATTGTGGCGATTGTCGCCCTGGCCTGGGCGCTGAGTGAGAATCGGCGCGCGTTTCCGATCCGCACAGCGGCTGCGGGATTCCTGCTCCAGTTCGCGCTCGCTGCGCTGCTGATCAAGCTGCCCGGATCTCAGATCGTCTTTGAGTGGATAGGGGATGGCGTCGACGCCCTGGTCCGCGCGACCGAGGCGGGGACGACGCTCGTCTTCGGTTACCTCGGCGGCGGGCCACTGCCGTATGAGGAGTCATATCCCGGCGCGGCATTCATTTTCGCCTTTCGCTCGCTGCCGCTGGTGATTTTCGTTGGCGCGCTTTCGGCGGTGCTGTACCACTATCGAGTGCTGCCGCTGATCGTTCGCGGTTTCGCCTATGCCCTGAGCAATACGCTCAACATCAGCGGCGCGGCCAGCTTCTCGACAGCCGCCAACGTGTTCCTCGGCATGGTCGAGGCGCCGCTGTTGATCCGTCCCTACCTGCAGACGATGAGCCGCTCCGACCTCTTCATCGTGATGACCGGCGGCATGGCGACGATCGCGGGGACTGTGTACGTCTTGTTCGCCGTGATTCTCGACGGAATCATTCCTGATCCGGCCGGGCACCTATTGACGGCATCGATCATCAGCGCGCCGGCCGCCGTGGTGATCGCACTGATTCTGATCCCGCGAGGCGAGGATGCGGTAGACGAGACGAAGGTCGAGTTCGAGCGGATCTACGACAATGGCGTTGACGCACTGACTCGCGGCGCGATCGACGGGTTGCGGCTGCTCGCCTACATCATCGGCATGCTGATCGTGTTCGTCGCGCTGGTCGAGCTGGCCAACATCATCCTCGGCGCGTTTCCCGATGTCGACGGCTCGGACCTGACCCTGCAACGCATCTTCGGCTGGGCGCTGTCGCCGGTCGTCTGGCTGCTGGGCATTCCGTGGTCCGACGCGATTGAAGCGGGCCAGCTCCTGGGAACAAAGGTCGTACTCAACGAGTTGGTCGCCTATCTCGACATGTCGCAACTGCCGGACGGAGCACTGAGCGAGAAGAGCGCGGTGATCATGACCTACGCGGTCTGCGGGTTCGCAAACTTCGGCAGCGTGGGCATCATGCTCGGCGGACTGGCTGCGATAGTCCCGGAACGACGCGGCGAACTGGCCAGCCTGGGGCTCAAATCGATCTTGGCCGGCACGATGGCGACGTGTATGACGGGGGCCATTGCGGGTCTGTTGTTCTGGTAGTCGCCAGGCCGTCAGAAGGGTCCTGCGATACGCTGCCGCCATGGATCCGCAGCAGCAGTTGACTCTACTCGCGGCTACGATGACTCGCGATGCACTGGTCGATATCGGCGCGTCGGAAGTCTCGTTTGAGCCGCCCTTCGCGGCCGCGATCACGACTGAGATCAGGGCCAACGGCGCCTTGGGGACAGTCTCAGCTTGCGCCCTGTTCGACCTCGCAGCCCTGCTCGCCGATGGTCAGACGTTGGCACGCAAGGCTGCCTTCGAGGAGCGGCTCCACGCCTACGGCGCTCGCGATGTCGTCGTCTGGGTGCCGCCGGGCGCGGCGCTGCCGGAGGATCTCGACAACGCGGCCGGGCTCGTCGCGGATGCGGCTCGCGAGCTTGAGTCCGGGAGCGCCGGCGAGGTCGCGTTCAAGGTGGACGTTGCAATCCGCAAGACCGGTTCGGACGGCTCGTACATGAGTGTGCTGGGAGGACTCTCGCAGCAGTGGGCGAAGTTCACCAACCAGGTAATGGGTGAGTACCAGCTCGACTCGTCCAACATCCATCGGCTGCCCGAGGACGAGACCAAGATCACGCAGATGGTCGATTTCCTGGTGCTGGTCGCGAATGGAATTCGCAAGGATGGCAACAGCAGCGCAGTCCAGGCCGAGGACACCTGGCGCATCCTGCGTCTGGTTGGCGTCGAGGAACCCATCGTCGTCTGCGCTCCTCCGACATCGGTCGCCGACGGTCGCGCCGTCAGACGCCTGATGCGCCGCTCATTGCGCGAGGCGGAGGAGGCGATCGGCAGCGCCGATGGCTTCCGCATCGCAGCGATGATCACGCTCGCCAACAGCCTCGACCGCGAACTCGTCACGACCGCCCTGCGCGGGATTGATCCGCTGCTGCTGGCCGGTTGGGACTACATGCCGCTGCTAGTTGACGGGCAGACTCGATCGTTGCTTGAACCTTCACCTCCGCTTGCTTGAACAGGACTCGCCATGACGACACAAGAATTGAACTCCGTGACCGCCATCTCGGACTGGTATGTCGAGGCCCTGGCCGCCGCGAGTCCGAACCTGTCGACATCGTTGGGCATTCCCGGCAACGAGACGGAGTTGACCGACTACTCCCCTGACGGACACGCGGAACGAACGGCGATCCGCCGCGCGGCGCAGGCGGCGCTGGATCGTATTGTGGTCGAGACCGAGCGGGACCGTGTCGCTCGGGACGTGATGCTGGAGCGCTTCGCCTACGAGGCGGAGCTGGAGGAGCAGCAAGAACACCTGCGCTCGCTGAACATCCTCGCCTCGCCGCTGCAGAACACGCGGCAGGTGTTTGACCTCATGCCGCGGGACACGGAAGAGGATCAGGCGCGGCTGGTCGAGCGGATGGGCGCGGTGCCCGAGGCGTTGGAGCGCTATCGGTCGTCGCTGTCGGCTGGGATGGACCAGGGAATTGTAGTGGCGCAGCGCCAGGTGCGAGGCGGCGTGGAGCAGTGTCGCGTGTGGTCGGGACAGCCCCCCTTCAGTCGCTCCGCCACAGCCTCCCCGCTGAGGGGGGAAGCGGAAACCAGGTCGTTCTTCCGACAGCTCTGCGATGACCTCGGCATTGATGGCGGCTCGAATGTGACCGCTGCCGAGCAGGCCTATGCGGCGATGGGCGACTGGTTGGAGTCGGTGTATCTGCCGAATGCGAATCCACACGATCCTGTTGGTCGCGAGCGCTACCAGGCGGCCTCGCGAGGCTTCAACGGGATTGAACTTGATCTCGATGAAACGTACCAGTGGGGCTGGGAAGAGCTCTGGCGGATCCAGTCGGAGATGGCTCAGACGGCGGAGCGGATCTCGCCCGGCGCGTCGGTGGCAGAGGCGATTGCGATCCTGGAGAGCGACGACGACCGCGCGATCGTGGGCGAAGAACCGTTCCGTGAGTGGATGCAGCAGACGCAGGACGAGACGATGCAGGCGTTGCTGGGCACGCACTTCGACATCGCTGAGCCGGTGCAGCGGATCGAGGCGATGATCGCGCCTCCGGGTGGGGCTCTTGCGATGTACTACACGGGTCCGTCCGAGGATTTCTCGCGTCCAGGACGGACGTGGTATCCGACCGGCGGCGAGACGCGCTTCCCGCTCTGGCGCGAGCTGTCGATCTGCTATCACGAGGGCGTGCCAGGGCATCACCTGCAGATCGGGACGACGCGCTATCTCGGCGATCAACTGACGCGCTACCAGCGATTGTTGGCCGGGACGTCGGGCTATGTCGAGGGTTGGGCGCTGTATGCCGAGCGCTTGATGGCGGAACTGGGCTACCTGGAGGACCCGGCGTACTACATGGGACTGCTCAGTAGCCAGGCGATGCGAGCCGCCAGGGTGGTGGTCGACATTGGCATGCACCTGGAGTTGTCGATTCCGGAGTCCGAGTCGTATCACCCGGGCGAGACCTGGCGTCCCGAGATCGCGCTGCCGTTCATGATCCAGCGCTCGTTCTTTCCGGAGAAGATGCTGGCCAGCGAGGTCGATCGCTATCTGGGCTGGCCGGGACAGGCGATCTCATACAAGGTCGGAGAGCGTGAGTGGCTCGCGGCTCGGGCGGCTGCTCGGGAATCGCTGGGCGTCGCATTCGATCTGAAGAGCTTCCACAAGGCAGCCCTGGACCTGGGACCGATGGGTTTGCAGCAACTCAGGGATGAGATGTCGCGGTTACGTGGCTGACGGGACTGCAGATTCGACCGCACCCGGCCACAAGAAGAACCCTCGCGAGTCCCCGCGCTTGACGCGGGGTCCAAAGCGTTGGGTCTGTTGCTCCGCCAGGTCGCTCCCGCCTCAGCGGGGAGTCGGAGGGGGAGAGCTCTGTTTCGGACGATTGTGGTGAGGCGGGTCGTTGAGTATTGCGCGGGCGGTGGGGTCTGAGCCGCGTACCAGACGCGGGGCGTTGGGCACGAGGCGGCGCGATAGGCTGAGTGCATGCGGCGGCTTGTTCTTGCGTTGCTTGGCGTTGGGCTGCTTGCTGCGGCTTGTGGGTCGGATGACGGCTCTCAGCCGACTGCGACGGAGACCTCGGCTCGCGAGGCGCGCCAGCCGACCGTGATGGAGGATCAGGAAGCTCAATCGCAGGCGCTGGCCGAGGCAGAGGTCGAGCAGGTGGCGGCCCAAGAGCCTCAGGTCGAAGCCCAGCAGCAATCGTCGGAGGAGCAGCAGACTGTAGAGTTGCCTGCGGACGAGGTCGGAGAGCACAAGGGCGTGCGATCGCAGCGCAACGTGCTGGGCGAGCCGGATGCTCCGGTGTTGATTGAGTACTACGGGGACTTCACTTGACCGTTCTGCCAGCAGTTCTCGGCTCAGGTTGAGCCGCAGATCATTGAACAGTTTGTCGCAACCGGAATCGCCCGATACGAGTTCCGGCACATGCCGGTGCTGGGCGATGACGCCGTGTTTGCGGCGGTAGTGGTCGAGTGCGCGGCAGAACAGGGCGCGTTCTGGCCCTTCCACGACCGATTCATGGCCGATGACAGCACGCTGTTCACGGAGCCGGGGCTGAATCGCCAGGCGACGTTCGAGGGGCTCGATCTCGATCAGTTCTGGTCGTGTGTTGAGAACGGGGAGACCTTTGCGATCGTGAGCGCTTCGTACGAAGAAGGCGGGCAGCGCGGCGTGCGGGCGACGCCCTCGGTGTTCGTCAACGGTGAGCGCGTGGATCCGGGTTGGGATCAGATCAGGGAAGCGGTGGAGGCGGCCATGGAGGCGGGCGGCTGAGGCGATACGCTCAACCTATGGCTGATGTTCTGCGACTGCTGTTGATAGCGGCTATGGGCGGATTGCTGGTTGTCGCGTGCGGATCCGGTGGTCAGACAGGCGAGCAGACGGGCCGGCAGACGGGCCAGCGGGATGGGCAAGCAGCCGGGTCGGGCACGGTTCGCAGCGAACGTGAGCATCGGCAGGCGTCGGTGATGCAGCAGGACTCCGGTCCATCGTCCCAGGCGGAAGTCGAGATTGACCTGGCAGTTCAATCGGAGATTGACTTTGGTCATCGCAAGGGGTTGCGCTTCACTCGCAACATCGTCGGCGATCCCGAGGCGCCGGTGCTGGTGATTGAGTACTCGGACTACCAATGACCGAGTTGCCGACGTTATGCGGCTCAGGTTGAGCCGCTGATCATGGAAGAGGCGATTCGCACAGGGCTGGCGCGCTATGAGTATCGACATTTCATCATTTTCGGCCCCGCGTCGGAGTTCGGCGCCATGGCGACCGAATGCGCGGGCGATCAGGGCGCCTGGTGGGAGTTTCACGACGCATATCTACTCGAAGCGCGGGCGCGGTGGTTCACCCGCGCTGGCGCGATTGAGTTGGCTCGCAATGAAGGGCTAGACGTGACACAGTTCACCTTGTGTATCGACAACGAGGAGCACCACGAGCGGATTCTGCGGATGCAACAGCAAGCCATCGCCGACGGCGTCGACGGCACGCCGACCTTCCGCGTCAATGGTCGGCCGGGCGCGCGATCGGTCAATGGGCTCCTCGACCAGATTCGCGCCGCCGCGGAACTTGCGGAGCGTGAGGAGGACGAGTGATGCTGAAGCTGGGGATAGCGATTGTCGGTATTGCGCTGCTGGCCGCCGCGTGTTCCGCCGAGAGCGACGACTTGCAAGCGCCGCCGCAGGCGTCGCCAGCGGTGAGTGAAGCGGAGCAGCAACAACAGCAACAGCAGGCGCCGATGTCGTACCAGGCGGGCGAGAGCCAGACGGCTGCAGAGCAGCCGGAGGAGTCCCAGCAAGCTGAGCAGCCTGCGGTAGAGCGGCAGGAGGCGACGGCAGGGCAGGCGTCGCAAGAGCCAGCGCAGGCGCAGCAAGAAGCTGCGCTGCAAGAGGAGCAGCAGACCGAGCAAGAGCAGCCGATAGAGGTCGAGGAACCGGAAGAGCAGGCGATGGTGGGGATGGTCATCGAATCCGGACATCGGGCTGGGCTGATTGCGAATCGCAATGTGCTGGGCAATCCCGACGCGCCGATCGTGATCGCGGAGTACTCGGATTTCCTTTGACCGAACTGCCGACGATTCGCGGCTCAGGTTGAGCCGCGACTGGTTGAGGAGCTGATTCGGGGCGGTCAGGTGCGGTTCGAGTACTACCACATTCTCAATCACGGCCCGCCTTCCGTGTTTGCCGCGATGTCGACCGAGTGCGGCGGCGATCAGGGCGCCTGGTGGGACTTCCACGACAACTACATGGTGAGCAACGACTTCAGCCGCGGCGGCGCGCTCGCGCTCGCGGCCTCACTTGACCTGGACACCGAGCAGTTCGCGCAGTGCATCGACTCGGAGCAATACCTCGACTACGTGATGGAACAGCATCGAGCCTCCGTTGAGGCGGGCGTGCGGCGCACGCCGACTGTTCGCGTCAATGGCGAGGGCGCAGCAGTCGTTGCGGATCCGCTGATCGAGCAGGTCCATGCGCTCGCCGACGAGCTGCAGGCTCAGCAATCCGACGGAGAGGGATAACGATGCGAAACGTTCGAGTCTGGACCGCGCTGTTTGCCGGCATGCTGCTCGCTGCGTTGTTTGTCGCCTGTGGCGGCGATGAAGCCGCGGCGCCGGTCGCAACGGAGACATCGCCTGCGGCTGAAGAGGCACGCGTGCAGGTCATCCGCGGACGCGCGTCGCTAGGCAGCGCCGACACGCCGATTGTGATCGAGGAGTACTCGGACTTCCTTTGAGGCGGCTGCCGCACCTTCGCGACCCAGGTTGGGCCGCGCATCGAGGAAGAGCTGGTCGCGACCGGCGTGGCCCGGTTCGAGTATCGACACATCATCAATCACGGAGTGAGTTCCGAGATGGCGGCGCTCGCTACGGAGTGCGCCGGCGACCAGGACGCCTGGTGGGAGTTTCATGACCACTACTTCTCGCGACCGGGCCGTGAGGCTTACACGCGCGACGGGGCTATCGCGATAGCCGAGCAGTTCGGTCTCGACACCGATCAGTTCGGCCAGTGCATGGACAATCGCACGCACATCGAGCGGATCTACGAACAGCATGCCGACGCCGTGTCGAGAGGGCTGAGCAACACGCCGACGATCGTCGTCAACGGGCAACGAGCGCCAAGTTCCGCCGACCCCCTGATCGAACTGGTCAAGGAGCTGGCAGAGTCCGGCTAGCGGCACAGAGCCAGGGCCGCAGGTGTCGCTCGAGCGAGCCGGACCGCGCGTCCCCGAGTGCGCGTGTCGAACAAGCACGCCCGTTGCCAGTTCTCGGTTGCCAGTTAGTGGAGACTTACGCGTAGTCCCAATCTCTCGATCCTGCCATTCCCGCCGCAGGCGGGAATCTCCTCCGTGCCAGTTGGACGTGGAACCCGAACGAGATTCCAGGCGGGGCCTGGAATGACGGAACAGCGTGCTCCGCAGATGTGCCCAGAGGCGGGGGGAGAGTGGCATGAACGGGGTGAGTGAAGGACTCGGAGGAGCGGGGACTGGGCATGTCCGCTGCCAGTGTGCAATCCACGTTATCCACAGCCTGCGCTCTTTCTCGGGGGTGGCTGTGGATAACTTGCGGATTCATTTGCCAAATCAGAACAGATATTCTCATACTGAACCGAGGAAACACGAACGCACAATCCGAATGGAGGACGGCTGATGGTAACCATGAACGCGATGGCGGAGCCGCCGACTGCCGAGGTCGAACCAGGGCAGATCCTGGCGCGGACGCTTGGCGAAGCCGACTTGAACCACGTCCTGGGACAACTCGGCGGCGGACGCTCACAGACGCACGGGGTGCTGAGCCGCTTCTCGGCGTTGCACAACCGGGTTCGAGATCGAGAAGCGCACCTGTACAACGCGGCTGAGGCGAATCCTAGGTTTCAATCCGTGCACCAGAGCGCGCAGCCGTGGCAGACCGATCTGCCTCGCCGCACCTGGTCGCAGCTCCGACAGCGGCTGACTGAGCATCCGCTGCGCGTGCACGTGGAGCCGCCGGACGATTCGCCCGCCGCAAGGCTCGCGGCCGACAACCTCGAGCACGTGTTGGAGCAGGGGCTGCGCCAGGTTGAGGAGCGTACCCAACTGTCGCTGCAGGCCGACCTTGGATACGGACAGGTGTGTCTCTGCTTCGGCGTCCTGCACTGGCAGCAGGCGCAGCATCGTATGCCAGTCTTTCCGGCGCGGGAGCAGCGGGGATCGCGACCCGAGGAGGCGGAGGAGCGACGCAGATTTCGCCGAGCCCGCTCGGAGGACGGGCCATCGCTGCCCTGGATTGAGACCGAGGCGAGCCGGCGCGACCGCGACCGGCAACGCCAGGCGGCCGCTGGTTTTCCCTGGGATGTCGAGGTGATCCGCCCCGATCAGTTTGCGTTTGTCGAGGACCGCGGCTCGGGCAACGGCCTGGGGCTGGCGGTTGTCCTGCGCGAGGTGGGGTTGTTCGAGTATCGAGAGCGGCTGCGCAAGCAGGATGGCCTCGAACTGCGCATGACAGCCGTTGCCGGTGAGCCATCCCTGCGTGTCGACCGAGCGGTCGACGCGCCGCTGCCGGAGGAGCCCTCGGGAGCGGGCTGGGGGGAACGCTTGCGGGTCGCCTCGGTCTGGACGCGCGAGGAGTACTACGAACTGGTGGCGCTCGATCGCGCCGCAACATCACTGCGCTCAACCGAGGACAGACTGCGCCACGAGTGGACGTTGATCAAGGCGCACGCCCATCCGTACGAGATGCCACCGTTTGCAATCGCGGAGGCGGACACCAACGATCATCCCGATGTGGTTCGTCGCTGGGAGCCGACCATGGAGGGCATCTACCGAGCCAAGCCGATGTACGACTTCGAGCGCTCGCTGGGCAGGTTCCTGGCAGAGCAGACGGCGACGCCGCTGTACTGGGTCCAGCTCGCGGACGGATCGTGGCAGACCGACGACGAGGGCAATCGGATCGAGCTGACGCCGAACGCTGCGGCAACGCTGGCGTTGCCGGCGGGAGCCTCGCTCCATCGAGTGGAGTTCCAGATTGATCCGGCATTCGTCGAGTTTCTGAGGATGTCGCATGACGAGCTGCTCAACGCAGCGCCCGACTCGGGCGCCGTCGATCGCGGGGAGATTGGACCGAACACCCAGCCGCACACGCTGAACCTGTTGCTCGGTTCTCGCAATCTGCAAGTGCAACAGCTCAAGCGGGCGCAAACGCAAGCCGTTCGGACGATGTTGCGCAACATGGCGCTGGTCATGTCGAAGCCGCTCTCCGGGGGCGGGTTCGGAGCTCCCGTCTGGGTCTTCGCCAGGGGCAAGAACGGCAGAATGCAGCGCCGCGAGACGGTCTGCGTGGAGCCGTCGCAGATTCCCTCGCTGGACATCGAAGTCTGGATAGACCCGTACTCGTCGGCGCAACGGATTGCCGTGCAGGAGCATGGTCGAGCCCGGCTGAACGATCCGCTCGATCCGCTGGATCAACGCGCCTACCTGGAGCAGTACATCGGCGAGGAACATGCCGAGCAGGTGTTGGCCCGCCATCGTCAGTGGCGCATGGAGCAGGCTCGCTTCGCCCGCGAGTTGTCCCTGATCAGCGGGGACGGCGTGCCGGAGCAAGACTCGAACGGCGACGTGCCCGTGCCCGCGTCGAGCCGGTTTCGTGGGCAACTCACTCCGCTCGGGCGGTTGGCTACGGTCGACGACGAGCGAACCGCGAATCCATAGGCGCGACACACACACACACACACACACACAAAGGCGAAGGGAGGAACGGATGAGTTCGGAGTACGAGATTCGTTGCGGCAATCGCGAATGTCCCAGCCGTAGACATGCCGACCGCGGCGCGCTGGCCTGCAGCGTGGAGGAGCACGCCCATCATGTGACGATCGTCTGGAAGTGCCGGCGCTGCAAGCAAGGCCAGCGCACGCCGCTGCCGAAGCTGTAGCGGCATCACCCTCGCATGGCGCGCAACTCACCGTCTTCGATTTGCAACGAGGCGGCGAGTTGCGACGTGGCGAACGGGACGACGGCCGGATCGGCGGTGGTCAGGATCACCTGTTCCATCGCCGAGACGGCCTCGGCGGTCCGCTGGCGTCGAGCCTGGTCGAGTTCGCTGAATGCATCGTCGAGTAGCAGGACCGGCGGATCGGCGGCATGCTCGCGCAGATAGTCGGCTTCGGCCAGTCGCATGCTCAGCGCGGCCGCGCGTTGTTGCGCCCGCGAGCCGAAGTTGGCGGCAGGACGGCCGTCCAGGTCGATCAGCAGTTCGTCGCGATGCGGTCCGACGCTGGTCGAGCCGCGGGCAAGGTCTCGGCGTCGAGTCTCCTGCAGCGATGCATCACGCGCCGGGGCGTAAGTCAATGTCAACGACTCGGCCGGGTCTTCTGGCGATCGCAGCTCTTGGTGTCGTACTTCGGTCCGCACCGAGAGCGCCTGGGCGGCATCGGAACGGGCTTGCCAGATGGGAGCGGCCGCGTTGTCGAGCAGCTCGTCCCAATGGTCGAGTTCCGATTCGCGGGCACGGCCTTCTGAGATTCGCTTGAGCAGCGCGTTGCGCTGGGTGAGCGTTCGCTGATAGCGGCTGAGGTGGGTCGCGTGGGCCGGCACGAGTTGGCCGACTGCAACGTCGAGAAAGCGGCGCCGCAGTGCGGAGGATCCGGTGAGCAGTTCGATGTCCAGCGTGGTGAACTGGACGGCGCGAATCGCGCCGAGGGCGTCGGATGCTCGGCGCGCGACGCCATTGACGCGAATCCGCTTGGTCGTCAGCGGCGCGCCGCTGCGCTGGCGTGCGGGGCCGGTGCTGGGTCCGTTGCGAGCGGCGAGCGCGACCTCAACTTCGACCGCTTTTGCTCCGCTCAGCGCGGTTCCCGCCACGCGCATGACCTGAGCCTCGGCCGCCGACCAGCGGATCAGCTCGCCCTCGGTTTGGGCCCGCGTCGAGCGCAACGCGGCGAGTATGTAGAGCGCCTCGAGGAGGTTGGATTTGCCTGAGGCGTTCGCGCCGCTGACCAGGATCATGCCAGGAGGCAATTCGAGTTCCAGCGCGGCCCAGGAACGGAAGTTGGAGAGTTGGACGCGGGTCAGGTGCACACGTCGGAGTGTATGGGTCCGTCAGGCGCCCCACACAGCGAACGCGGCGATGATTGCGGCTACGGCCGCCAGGATGAGCATTGCAAGACTTCGGAACAGCCACCACTTCATCGCCTGCATCTCTGCGCGGAGCGCGGCGAACTCTGCGCGCATGTCGGTGCGGAGCGCGGCAGTCTCGGATTGGACTCCTGAGATTTCGCGATCGACACGCCGAATCTGTCGCCATGCCAGACTGAGCAGACTCGACGGTGGCGTCGCTTGCTTCGTCGAGCGCGTTGGTCTGTTCCTCTGTGAATCCGGAGGCACGCGGGCGTCGGCGTAGGGCAACTGGGAGGATTGACACGAACTCAGCATTTCCACCTGCACGATTCGCCCCGAGCGTGTAGCATGTGCGGAACCCGCATGCGGAACTCCCCGCCAACCTCTGGAGTGTTTTGATGGCCACGATTCAGCACGAGGTCCCCGGAATCAACCTTGACTGGCTCAACGTTGACACCGAACAGGGCATGGAGATCGAGATGGGGCGCAAGGGGCTCCGTCTCGAGACGATTAACCAGATGACGTATGGCGTCGATGATCGCGACGAGGCGCGGATGCGGCAGTGGGCGCCGCGCGGCGCAGCCGCCGATGAGCGCTCGCCGTCCAGCAGCGTCCAGTACACCAACAAGGCCGACGTCTGGACCGAGTCGGCGATGCTGCTCTACGAAGAGGCGCTGCAGCGCCAGTGGTCCTCGGCTCGCGACATCCCCTGGGACACCATCGACGAGCTGCCGGCGGACCTGGAGCGCGCGATGTGCACGCTTTGCACGTTCTTGACCCAGGTCGAGTTCATCGCCGGCGACGTGCCGGGCCGCTACCTCGAGCAGATTCACCCCGAGTTCTTCGAGTCGCAGCTCTTCCTCGGCACTCAGCTCATGGATGAGGCGCGGCACCTGGACGTGTTCCGCAAGCGAACGCTGATTAACGGCGGCGGTATGTCGGGCGCCGGTCTGGGCGCGGTGCAGTTGCTTAGCTCGGACGATTTCACTGAGATGACCGCGCTGCTCCACCTGGTCGGCGAGGGCTTTGTGCAGACGCTGTTCCGCATGGGCGAGCTGATCGCGCAGAACGAGGCCGAGAAGAAGATCTTCCGCCTCTCCGCGCAGGACGAGTCGCGCCACCTGGCGTTCGGTGTGACCCACCTCAAGTACACGGTCGAGACCGAGCCGTGGCGCAAGGAAGAACTGCACCACATCCTCGACATGCAAGAGGCGCTGCTGACCCAGTCGCAGCAGACTTCGCTAACGACCAACCCGCTGACCGGCGAGGCGCTGGCGATTCTCTCCGGCGGCGGCATCGAGCACCTCGACGAGGGCTACAACATGGTCATGCTGATGCGCAAGAAGCAGTTCGTCGAGTACGCGCACCGGCTCGAGGTGATCGGACTCGACCGCTCGGATCGCTTCGCGCCTGAGGTGCTGGAGTTGGTGAGCGAGAACAACTAGCGAGGCTTGACGGCGGGCGCCCCCCTCTGTCACTCCGTGACATCTCCCCCCGCAGCGCGGGGGGAGAGTTGTTTAGCAGGAACACCGGGAGATCAAGATGGAACTGTCGATGGCGACCAAGGCGCGAGCCAAGCGGGCTGGTTGGTCGGAAGAACTGATTGAGCGGATCGAGTCGTCAACGGCGAGCGACAAGCAAGTCGAGAACCTCGCGCGCGGCGAACTGCCGGAGGAGCGAATCAACGGCTGGCTCGACTTCCTCGAGAACAATCCTGACAACCCGTTCGCCAAGGCTCCGTTCAACATCTTCAACTCGCCGGCTGAGGTCGGCCTCACGGCGACGCCGGGCCCCGACGGGCTGCGACTGCGAGATATCAACATTGGCAGCTACGGCATCGTGCCAGACCATTGGAGTCTGCCCAACGACGCGCCGCGCGGCACAGAATCTACCGGCTTGATTCTGGCCGCCGGCTACTCGATTTTCGACAAGGCGGAAGTTTGGTCGGAGAATGCGGTTGACCTCTATGAGGATGCAATCAAGGACCGCTGGGCGCCGGCCACCGATCTCGACTGGGACAACGGCCTGGACGAACTGCCTGAGGATCTCGAGCGGGCGCTCGACCAGATCTGCACGATCTACTCCAACAACGGACTGGTCGAGCAGAAGATCATCGGTCGCTGGCTGGAAGAGATCTCCTACGGCTTCCACGAGGTCAAGCTGTTCCTGGCGACCCAGGCGTACGATGCGGGCCGCAAGGTGGAAGTATTGCGCAAGCGGGCGCTGGCCAACGGCGGCGGCCTCGGTCAGGCTCCGCTGGGCCAGATCTACCGAGGCTGGTACCAGGGTCTCACCTTCACCGACATGCTGATCTCACTCAACGTGGTCTACAAGAGCTACGAGGTCACGATGTTCGAGTCGGCCGCCGAGTGGGCGCATAGCGACTTCGATCGCGACCTCTTCGCTCGACTCGCGACCGACTCGCGTCGTCACCTCGACTATGGTCTGGGCCACCTCGAGTGGTACGAGCGCTACAAGCCGGAGGCGGACAGGCGCCTGGGTATCCAGTTCCTGCGCGCAGAGGCGGCGATGGTCCAGGAAATGCGGCTCTCGACGACCGAGCGTGAGGCGCTGATCGTCCTGCTCGCGGGCGGCGTCGAGAACCTACAGGCGGGCGTCGACAAGCTCAAGACCCTGCGCCAGCGGCAGTACGACGCGTACCTGGAGAGTCTGGCCTCGATCAACTTCGACCGGCCCACGGTACACCCGGGTCTGGCCAGCCAGATCGTCGATCCACTGGAAGGCGGTGTGGTGGCCGTTCGGGCGGTGTCGCAGAACTAGGGTCCGTTGCCACTGGCGCAACCATGCCCGAGAACTACGTTATTGCCGCGCCTGCCGCGGCAATCTAGCAGCGACCAGCACCATCGTCTGTGCCCAAGGCGTCGAGATACCCGCGGCAAGCGCGGGTATGACGGGGATCCTTGCGATCCAGTGCTCCACCGAGCAGATTAGTGACCCAGGCTGCTGTCGCGTCGAAGCTAGCCGCCAAGCACGGCTGCGCTTGGATTGGGACAGAGGACTCGCAAGGCTCCGGGCTCCACATCAATCGCATAGGCGCTTGGCGGGCCGGGGTCTCCGTCTATCTGGTTGGGTAGCGGTTCTCGCAGGTATGCAACCTCGATGCGCTGGAAGCGGACATTGGTTACGCCGGGTCCGTTGGGCAACCAGCTATGGCGGGCCAACGGCGACAGGGCGAGCGCTTTCCACGGTGCTCCTTCGACCATCAGCATGTCGAGCTCGCCGTCGACAACCGTCGCCCTTGGATTGATCTCCAGCCATGTCCCGAGCATCCGCGTGTTGCCAACCGTGAGCAAGGCGATCTCCGCTTCGAAGTAGGGCGCGCCGTCAATGCTGATCGCCAGTGGCCACGCCTTGCGGCCGATCGCTTCCTGGACCGCGGAGACGAAGTAGGCAGGTTCGCCGAGCATGCGCTTGATTCGGCTGCGGCGCTCGCTTGCGACGATTCCGCTGACCGCCGCCGCGTCGAGACCCCAACTGGCCATCAGCAGAAATCGGCTCGAGCGTGGCGATCCGTTCGGGTCGGTGAACCAGAGTTTTCCAGTGTCGATCCACAACGGCTCGCCGCCGACGCCGTCGAGCGCGGCGAGCTGGGCGGAGATCGCTGCCATCGGCGTTGTGGGCAGAAGGGTCTCGTAGGCCCAGACATTTGCGGTACCCAGGGGCACAGCGCCGAGCGCGGTTGGCGAGCCTGTGGGCAATCCCTGAAGGATTGCCGAGAGGGTGCCGTCGCCGCCGCAGCCAAATATCGCTGCGGCGCCCGATTCGTGCGCGCGCCGCGCCGCTTCGCTGGCTTGTTCGGGCGTTCGAGTTGCAATCACGTGCGCGACTCGCCCTGCCTGCTGGCAAGCGGCCTGACAGATGGCATTCAGAGCCCGCGGCTGCAGCGTCCGCCCGGCGTTCGGGTTGTGCACGAAGACGATCTGGTGATGCTGTGGCTGCATTCGTGCAAGATACGTTCATTCCCTGCTATGCGGCACGGTGTTGGGCGGGTCCAGGGGTCGACTAAGCTAATCACGATTGGAGGGCGCGATGGCTGAGAAGGGACTGGGCTGGGTACGGCTGGACCACTTCGCAATCGCCGCCGAAGACCCCAAGGCG
Source organism: Dehalococcoidia bacterium (assembly GCA_965211635.1). GTDB lineage: Bacteria > Chloroflexota > Dehalococcoidia > Bin125 > Bin125 > Bin125. Next base: position 1,292,266 of record OZ242948.1, on the reverse strand, counting down.
TCGGCGAAGTTCTGGAGCAAGCTGTTCGGCATGGAGCTCGACCACTGGACGGTTTCCAACGACGGCGGTTTCAGAGTGGCGCAGTTCCATCTGCCCAGGCGGCAGGCCGGCGTCGAGATCATTGGACCGTTCGACGAGACCTCGTTTGTGCAGAAGTTCATTGACGAGCGCGGGGCCGGCATGCATCACATCACGGTCGAGGTTGAAGACGCGACGGCCGCCTGCGAGTTCGTCCGCGAGCACATGGGCATCGAACCGATCAGCGACCCCTACAACGACTTCGAGTGGAGCCAGTTCTTCATCCATCCGCGAGACACCGGCGGCGTGCTGGTCCAGATCTACTCCTGGCTGCCGGGGCGGCGCCCCGCCGACTGGCCGCAGTAGCTCAATGGGGCGGTGACAGGATGAGCCAAACGCGGCCGGGCGGGACCCCCTCAGCCTTCGGCAGCTCCCCCTGCGAGGGGGAGCGAGAAGCGGTGCCGACGTTTCGCGACGGCGACTTCGTGCCGACCCGAGAAGTGCCGTTCTCGGCCGAACTGGACGAGATGATCGCCGAGATCCGGGTCGGCAACGCGCCCAACATTGGCCGATTCTGCGGCTACTGCTCGGCCCCGTTGGGGCAGGAAGAGACGTGCGTTGTCTGCGGCGAGTCGACAGATCGGACGCCGTCGGTTGACAAGATCGACCGGGACCTCGCCAAGATCTACCACGCCAAGCGGAAGCGCGAGGGACTCTATGTTCACCTCGCCGCCTGGACCGGCATTCTGCTGGCAACCGGCCTCTCGATCCTGATGATCCTTTTCCTGCCAGGCTGGACCAAGGTCTTCGCGGTCATCTTCCTCGTGTTGGGCGGCTACTTTGCCGGAGTCTTTTTCGGCAATGTGCTGATCCAGGGGTTCGCCTACCGGGCCGGTCTCAGTATGTTCGCCAAGCGCTGGATTGAGTGGCGGGCAGCGTCGGGTTCGGCTGGGAGCCCGGATTGATCAGCAGATCTCGCTGTTCACAACAAGTGGTTTCATGGGGCCGGTTGGCACTTGCCCTGGTCCCTGCTGCTACGTATTGTGCAGTCGCTTTGCGCCGGCTCGCCGATCCCGTGCAGGCACGCGCGAGGAGTGAGATTTGCTGAACTTCGCGCTGGTCATGGTCAAGCGGCACCTGGGCGCTGCACGAGATTTGCTCCCGATTTTCGCCGTGATCGTCCTCTTCCAGGCCGTGGTCATCCGACAACCGTTTCCCGATGTGGTCAGCGTGGCGGTCGGCTTGGTCTGCGTGATTGTGGGACTGGCGTTGTTCGTTCAAGGTCTGGAGAGCGGGCTGTTCCCGTTGGGCGAGGCGCTGGCCCAGGGCATGGCGCAGAAGGGGAGCACCTTTTGGCTGCTCGCCCTCGCCTTCGCTCTCGGATTCGGCACGACGATTGCCGAGCCCGCACTGATCGCGGTGGCGGGCGAGGCGGCTGAAGTGGCCTCGGAGGCCCGATTCATCGGCTATAGCGAGTCCGACCAGGACCGCTACGCGCTCGAGCTGCGCATCGTGGTCGCGGTCGCGGTCGGCGTCGCCATCGTGCTCGGAGTCTGGCGGATTCTCAAGGGTTGGCCGATTCACCGATTCATCATCGGCGGCTACATCCTGGTCATGATCATGACCGTCTTTGCGCCCGAGGAGATCGTCGGTGTGGCCTACGACTCAGGCGGCGTGACGACCAGCACGATCACGGTGCCGTTGATCACGGCGCTCGGTGTGGGCCTGGCGTCAGCCATCCGCGGACGCAACCCGATGCTTGACGGGTTCGGGCTGATTGCGTTCGCCAGTCTCACGCCGATGATTTGCGTGTTGGGCTACGGGATGGTGTCGTGATGCTGGAGTCTCTCTCCCTGTTCGGCGAAACCCTGCTGTACACGCTACGTGACGTGTCGCCGATCGTCGCGATCCTGGTGCTCTTCCAGGTGGTGGTGTTGCGGCGCAGGCCTCCCAACATCGGCGGCATCATCACCGGATCGGTGATGGTCTTGCTGGGGCTGGCGCTGTTCCTGATCGGGCTCGACCAGGCGCTGTTTCCCATTGGAGAGACGATGGCCCGGCAACTGACGGAGGAGGCTCGGACCGTGGCCGGCGTGGTGCGCTGGGAGGACTACTGGCTGGTCTACATCTTCGCCGGGGCGATCGGCTTTGCCACGACCGTCGCCGAGCCGTCGCTGATCGCGGTCGGTCTGAAGGCCGAGGAGGTGTCCGGCGGCGCGGTGCGAGCCTGGGGTCTGCGCATCTCCGTCGCGATCGGCGTCGCCGCGGGTGTCGCCCTGGGCTGCTTCCGGATCGTGACCGGGACGCCGCTGCCCTGGTACATCGTGGGGGCGTACATCGTCGTCATCGTGCAGACGTACTTGGCCAGCCGTACGATTGTCCCGCTGGCGTACGACAGCGGGGGAGTGACGACCTCGACGGTGACCGTGCCGGTCGTGGCTGCCCTCGGACTCGGCCTGGCCGCCAATGTTCCCGGTCGTAGCCCGTTGATCGATGGCTTTGGACTGATTGCCTTCGCCAGTGTCTTCCCGATTATCTCCGTACTAGGCTATGCAATCAGCGCAGACCTGGTGGAACGCTGGCGTAGGCGGAAGGCGCAACAGGAGGTGGAACAATGAAGATGGCGCTGGTCGTCGCCCTGGTGAGCGACGACAAAACGACCGATGTCATCGACGCGGCGCGGGAGGGCGGCGCGACCGGTGACACAATCATCAGCGGCGTGCGCGGCGAAGGACTGCGACCGGAGAAGACCTTCCTGGGCCTGGACCTGACATCGCGGCGTGACATGGTGCTGTTCCTGGTGGCGGAGCAGCGGGCGCGGGACATCCTCGAGCGCATCGCCGAGGCCGGCGGCATGGATCGCGAGCATGGCGACGGCGTCGCCTTTCAGATCACGATCGAGGACGCAGTCGGACTCTCGACCCAGTTACCCAGGCTGATGGAAGAACTGGAAGAAGCTCAATGACCACCCATGGCGACCAATCGGCGCTCCGCGTATCCGACGTGATGAGCGGTGAGCTGCACACGATCGACGGGCTGGCGACGGTCGCCGAGGCGATGGCCGCCATGAAGCGGTTGCGGATCAGTTCGCTGGTGGTCAACCGCGGGCACGACGACGACGAACTGGGGATGCTGACGGTGACCGACCTGGCGCGGGATGTGGTCACACAAGATCGCGCGCCTGAACGAGTCAATGTCTACGAGGTCATGTCCAAGCCGGCGCTGACGGTGCAATCGAGCATGCTTGCTCGATACGCCGTGCGGCTGCTGGTTCAATTCGGCGTGTCCCGCACACTGGTCGTCGACGAGCAGGGCGAGCCGCTGGGACTGGTCACGGTTCGCGACCTGGTCCTGGGGCTGTCTGAAACGTAAGCGTACGAGCGGGCCGCCAGCTGCCGACCAACGGCCTCGTCATTGCCGCGCTTGCCGCGGCAATCTCGCCGTTGCGGGCACCGGTGTCCGTGCTGGACGCGGCGAGATACCCGCGGCAAGCGCGGGTATGACGACTTCGCATTTTGGCGGGTATGACGGACTCGCCTCTTAGGGGAGTGGCGTGTCCGCCATGAAGGCTACGACCGAGACAGCGTCTTTCGGCGGTGGGTGACGAAGTCGTGTAGGACGTACTCGCCCAGCTCGTCGGGCTGGCTATAGAAAACGCGGCCACCGTTGATCCGTGCGACGCGGTCGACGAACTCCTTCAGGTAGTAGCTGCGGTCGAGCATGAAGACATTGATCACGATGTCCTTTTTCGTGCACTGCCGCACTTCCTTGAGCGTCTCGCGGATTGTGATCGGCGATGGCGGATAGGCGAAGTAGGATCGCCCCTGCTCCAGGTGGGCCGTCGGCTCGCCGTCGGTGATCATGATGATCTGCCGTGTGCCGACCTTGTGCTTGGCCAGGAGCTGCTGCGCGATCAGCAGCGCGTGGTGCATGTTGGTGCCCAGCACGGTCTCGTCCCAGCGGACGTAGGGAAGCTGGTCGGGCTTGAGTTCGCGCGCGTAGGCGCTGAATCCAATCAGGTAGAGCGAGTCGCGCGGGTATTGCATGCGGATCAGGTTGTTGAGCGCCATGGCGACCTTCTTGGCCGCCTGGAATGAGCCGCGCAACGCCATCGACCAGGACAGGTCGAGCATCACCACGGTCGCCGTCTGGGTCAGCGTCTCCGAACGGTAGACCTCGAAGTCGTCGGGCGAGAGGTTGATGGGGAAGCGCCCCCCTCTGCCTTCGGCATCTCCCCCCGGAGGGCGGAGAGAAGAGCGAGCGCTGACATCTCCCTGAAGTGGGGGGAGAGGTGAATCGGTTGCGGTTCGGAGGATGGCGTTGGAGATGGTCTCCTTGAGGTTGAGGTGGAAGGGGTCGCCGAACTCGTAGAGCTTGCTGTCGTCGGCGCGGTCGCCGTAGCGCCCGGTTTCAGGCACGTTGTGCTTGCCGAAGTTCTGACGCTTGAGGTTGGCGTAGATCTCGGCCAGCGCCTTCTCACCGATCCGGCGGTTGCCGCGCGGCGTCAGTTCCCAGGCGTTGCCCTTCTTCTCCAAGTAACCGGCCTCCTCCAGCAGTTCGAGTAGCTGCTTGAGCTGTTCGAGGATTTCACGCGCCTCTTCGCCCATCAGCTCTTCGAGCTGGTCCGGGTCGATGTCGTCGATGTTGCCGCCGAACTGGACTCGCTCCAGCGCGCGCTCAAGTTCGTCGAGCTGCTGCATGTCGCCCATCAGCGACATCGCGGCCTGGAGATCGATCTCTTCCTGTCCGCGGAACGGGTACTGGTTGAGCAGGTCGCGCATCGGGTAGAGGGCTTCGAGGTTCTGCGCGAGTTGCGACAGTTCCTGCTCCATGCCCATCTCGCCCATGAGCTGCTGCATCATGTCGTTGAGCTGCTGGCGCATTTCGCCGGGCAACGACGACATCAGGTTCTGCATCTGCGCCGCCTGGCGCTGCATCTGCTCGACCAGCTCGTCCAGCGACTGCGGCGGATCGTCGCCGAACATGTCGCCCCACTTGTCCATGAACTCGTCGAAGCGCGGATCCTCGCCGCGACGCTGGCGCTCCAGCATCTCGTTGAGGTCCTGCATCATCTCGCGCATCTGATCCATGTCCCCCTGGGACATGTCGGACATCATCTGGCTCATGTCCTTGAAGAAGCGATCCATCATCGCTTGCTTCAACTGTTCGAGCAGTTCTTCGTACTTCTGTCGCGCCTCTTCGTTCTCGAACTCGTACTCCTGCAGATCCTTCATCTGCCCGGCGGCGTCCTCGGGCAGGCCCTCGATCTGTTCCTGCTTGCGTTCGAGCCGCTGGCGCAGGGCTTCCTTGAGCCGCTCCATCTCTTCGTCGGTGAGGCCGGAGTCGGACCCCCCCTCTGTCTGCGGCATCTCCCCCCCGGAGGGGGGGAGAGGGGAAGAAGAAGGCGGCATCTCCCCCCCGGAGGGGGGGAGATGGGGAGAAGTTTGAGGAGACTCCCCGCTGGAGGAGTGAGGGGAAAGGGATGGCGGCGACTGTTCCCCGCTCATCCCCTCTGGGGGGGAGCTGTCGCGAAGCGACTGAGGGGGGGCTTCCGGGCGCGGGCCAACTTCATCGAGGCGGTCGTCTAGCGTGTCCCGCTCCATGTCGAGAATCTCGTCGAGCTGCTGCTGGATGTCGTCGAAGACCGAGGAGAGATCGAATCGCTCAAGCTGCTGGCGCCGCTGTTGGCGAAGTTGCTGGAGCAGGTCGCGCAAACCGTCGGTGCGGTCGCCGTCGGGTGTGCGGATGCCGCGCTGCATCATGTTGCGCAGCGCCTGCTGGAGGTCGCCGAACGAGAGCAGGTCGTCGGACAGCGATTGCAGCACCTCGTCCGCGTCGAGCGCCGGGATGTCCTGCGTGCCATCCCACTGCGAGTATCGGAATCGTGTGGGCATGGGCAGTGTCCTTCAGGTCAAGTGGCGCTTGAGCAAGTCTATCGCGCTGCCTCGTTCCCCTCTCCCCCCGCAGAGCGGGGGGAGATGCCGAAGGCAGAGGGGGGTCCCCGGCCAGACAGCAACTGTCGGCGAGTCCCCCCTTCAGTCCCTACGGGACAGCTTCCCCCCAGGGGGCAGCAAGGGGTGAGGGTTCCCCGCGTCGATAGCGCTTTACGCCCGATAGAAGATGCTGCCTCCGACGACGTCCTTGTTGAGACGCTTGTTGAGGTGCAGGCCTTCGAGCAAGAACTCCACAGCCGCGGCGATCGAGGCTGCGTCTTCGCCGACATTGAGCGGCTGCAGCGCCTCGTCGAGACCCTCGACTCGGCCGACGATCGCGGCGTAGTCGCCTGCCTTGAGCGCCTCACCCACCTCGACCGCAAGGCCCGACTTGAACTGCGCGATCACTGGTTCCAGCGCGCCCAGCTCGAAGTAGCGGCCGAACACAACCGCAATCGCTCCGGCGATCAGTTTCTCGATCACCTTTTCGTCAGCGCCTTCGTCAACGGTCTCCAGCTCCATCTTGCCCTGCAGGGCAGGAGCGAGATGCCAGAGGTCGCAGATACGCGGCGCGATCTGATCCTCACCGGCGAGAATGGCTCGTCGCATCGCGTTGGCGGTCAAGGTCTCGTAGCCGGAGATGGATGCGCGGACCGAGACGCCGGAGCGCTGGGCCACGTCCGGGCTGCGGCGGGCGAGTCGAACAATCTCGGCGACGATCTCGGCCATGTAGTCGGGCGTATTCAGGTTGCGGCCCGGGGCTTCCAGGGGCACGGCTTCCTGGGAGACGATCTCGAGTTCGGTTTCCAGCTCGGACGGGTAGTGCGTGCGAATCTGCGCGCCGTAGCGGTCCTTGAGCGGGGTGATGATGCGGCCGCGGTTGGTGTAGTCCTCCGGGTTCGCCGAGGCGACGATCAGCACGTCGAGCGGCAGTCGCACGCGGAAACCGCGAATCTGGACGTCGCGTTCCTCCATGATGTTGAGCAAGCCGACCTGGATGCGCTCGGCGAGGTCGGGCAGCTCGTTGATGCAGAAGATGCCGCGATTGGTGCGCGGGATCAGTCCGAAGTGAATGGTCAGTTCGTCCGACAGGTAACGGCCCTCGGCCACCTTGATCGGGTCGACCTCGCCAATCAGGTCGGCGATGGTGATGTCCGGGGTGGCGAGCTTTTCGCCGTATCGATCCTCCCGAGGTACCCAGCGAATCGGCGCGTCGTCGCCGAGTTCTTCGACCTGCTGTTTGCCCTCGACCGAGATCGGCGCGAGCGGTTCCTCGAAGATCTCGACACCCTCAAGCGCGGGAATCTCATCGTCGAGCAGGCTGGTCAGGGCGCGGATCATGCGGCTCTTCGCTTGGCCGCGTTCGCCCAGGAAGATCACATCCTGCTCGGCCAGCAGGGCGTTCTCCAGGGCCGGGACGACGGTGTCCTCGTAGCCGTGAATCTCGGGAAAGAGCGGTCCACCGGCTTCGAGCCGCTTGATCAGGTTGTCGCGGATCTCCTCCCTGACGGTTCGCGGTTGATAGCCGGATTCCTTGAGTTGTCCGACCGTGGCGGCCCGCTTGCTCGCTGTTGCGCTCACATCGACTCCTGTCCGCTTCTCGTTGGCTGGGGAGCCCCCCTCAGCCTTCGGCAGCTCCCCCCAAAGGGGGGAGCGGTGATTCGCTTTCGGCAGCTCCCCCCAAAGGGGGGAGCGGGTGATTCGCTTTCGGCAGCTCCCCCCAAAGGGGGGAGCGGGTGATTCACTCTGTTGACAATGCCCGGAGCGCTTCATCGCGCACGAAACGCGGAAGCGGTCCCGTCCGGCCGCCGCGTTTGAGTGTAGCGGGTATCCCCCGACCGACACTGCCGATCAGATAGGCGTCGACGCCGTTGTCGCGCAGCGTGGCCACCGCAGGCCCCGCCACGTCCGCCGCCACCGCCGCGAGCAGTGTGCCCGATCCCAGCAGCCCCAGCGGGTCGAGCCCGCGTGATTCACACACTTCCAGCGTCTGGGGCATCCAGAGGATGTCATCTGCAAACAGCTCCAGGCCGAGACCTGCCGCTTGCGCCAGCTCGAGCGATGCGGTTGCTATCCCGCCCTCGGTCACGTCATGCATCGCGTGGACGCCGTCGACCACTCGAAGGGCGCGCGCCGCCGCGGCGATGCTGATGCCCGGGTCGTCCAGTAAGTCGGGATGTCCAAGGATCGCGGTCCCTTCAACCGCCGCACGGCCTGCCTGGATGATCAGGTCACCGTCTTGCGCCCCGTCGGAAGGGATCACGGAGTCCAGCACCGCACTGCCCAGCAAGGTGCAGGACACGACCGTTCTCTGCACTGCGTCGGTGACCTCGGTGTGACCGCCAACGAGTGCGATACCTGCGTCTCCGCAGGCCTCGCGTAGCTCGACGATCAGCGCCTCGAGCCGTGCCGGATTGACGCCGATGGGCGCCAGGATCGTGGTCAGCAACCATTTGGGTTCCGCGCCGACGGCGAAAATGTCGTTTGCATTCACAGTCACGGCAAGACGACCGGCGTCGGCGTCAACGAAGGTGATTGGATCCGCGGTCGCCACGAGCGCTTGATCGCCCCACGCGATGATCGCGGCGTCTCGGCCAATGCCTGGACCCTGGAGGACGTCCTCCGAGACCGCGTTGCTGAACATCGTGGCCAGCAACTCGATGGGCGCCTTGCCTCCGTCGAGCCGATCGGGTGGCATGGCACTCACCCTATCCCCTCTCCTCCGCGCCAGGAGCTCGTTGCGTAGGTCGTTGGCCGCCTGGGTAGGTCATTGTTGCTGTTCGCTGACCAAATGGCCGGATGGATTCCCGCCTGCGCGGGAATGACGGAACGTGGGATTACACACAGGTCTCCGCGAGCGAGGAGAGAGGATTCCAAAGTTCCCTATCCGCGCTGCAATCTGCATATGCTGAGTGCATGAACGCCTCAGTGTCAGAGCACGTCGGCGGATTGGCCTGGTCGGAGGATCCGCTGGGCGTGGAGTTGAATTCTCTGCGAATCGACTTCGAGGGGGCGTCACCACACTCGGTCACGTTGCCCCGACGCGGCCCAATCCGCCTGTCCGAGCACAGCGAAGCCGATGCCCTCAGTTCTGTCCGCAACGACTTGTTGGAAGCTGAGCGTTCACTGGGTGGACCGTCAGTTCTGCGCTGGCGAGCAGACGGACTCGGCGGCGCAGTGACCAGCGAAGCGCGGCTGATCGACGAATCACTGCCCTGGGGCGGCGGCCCCGGCCGAGGCTTGCCGCACACTCCGAATCCGAACGATCGTTGGTCGCGCGCCAACGCCGGCGAGGTGATTCCAAACGTGATCACGCCGCTGAGTTGGTCGGTGATCGCGGATACGCTGGATCGCGGGTTCCACAGTCCCTGGGGCGACTGGACCGAGGGTCGGCGCTTCGTCGCGATGTACGACGGATACGTCTACTTCAACGTCGGCCTGATGCTGGAGCTGATTCAGCAGCGATTCGGGCTGACAGGCGCGCACTTCCTGGAAGCTGTCGGAGGACCTGAAGCCGCTGCTGTTGAGCAGGACGGTGACACCAGCCGCGCGACGCGTATCCGCTGGACCAAGTTGGTGCGACAGATACCCTTCCTGCTGCGCTGGCTGCGCGATCAGGACACGCTGCCCAAACGTTGGCCGAACGAGCGCGCAACTGCAGAGGCCGAGCGCGACCGACTCAAGGCGCTTGACGTCTCCGCCCTGTCGGATCGCGACATTCTGCGCGAGTTGACCAGGTCGTCAGCCGAGAGCGAGCGGCAAGTCATATTCCTGATGCGCGCGCAGAGCGCTGTCTACGCGTCCGCGCAGGGCTTGCTCTGGGCGATAGACCGCTGGTTGGGCATGGACAAGCGCAACCTCGTGCTCTCGGTCCTCCAGGGCATGCCCGGCATTCGGACGCAGGAGGGCAACCTCGCACTGCGACAGATCGCCGAGCGTGCCGCGCGAGAGTCGGACGCTGTCGAGTTCATCCGCAGCCAGGACGCCACGGAGATCTGGCCGGCGTTGCATCGCGCCGACCTGCCAGCCTCGATGCTGTGGCTACGCCAGGAGCTCGACGACTTCATCGACGAGTACGGTCATCGCGCCGCGGGCGAGCTTGAAATCGCTGAGCCGCGCTGGGCCGAGAAACCCGAATTGATTCTCGAGACCTTCCGCGACTATGTACTGCATCCCGAGGGCACCAGCGCCGACGAAGCGCTCGATCGTCAGCGGCAGGTGCGGCTCGATGCCGAACAACAGATCAAAGATCTGCTCTTCCGCAACGTCCTCGGCTACTTCCGCTGGCCACTCTTTCGCGCCCAGATTCACCAAGCGCGCCGACTGCAACCGCTGCGGGAGAACCCCAAATTCACTCTGCTCGAGCTCTCTCAACAGCAACGCATGCTGTGGAAGGAACTCAGCGCGCGCTGGATTGGGGCAGATCTCATCAGCGAGGAAGACGACCTCTACTTCCTGCTCTTCGATGAGCTCGCGACATTCGCCCGCCGTTCGGACGATCTGACAGTAGGCGCCAGGATGCGCAGTCGTATCCGCCGACGCCGCGCCCAGTACGCCGAATGGATCAAGTCGGCTGCGCCGCCACTGCGCGACCGTCACGGTGAAGTCATCGGGCTGAGCCGCGTCAGCGTCGACGCCGATGTCGAGACTGAAACAGCGCTGGAAACCCGCGCCGATGTGGCAATCGAGTTCCCACTGACCATGCGCGGAATCGCGGCCTCGGCGGGCGTCGTCGAGGGTATCGCTCATGTCGCCGACTCGCCCACAGTTGGCCGCGAGATCACGGCCGGGCAAGTCCTCGTCGCGCGCTTCACGGATCCAGGATGGACGCCGATCTTCCCCCTCGCCGCCGCCGTCGTTACCGAGATCGGCGGAGTCCTCAGTCACGGAGCTATCGTCGCCCGGGAGTTCGGCATCCCGGCCGTCGTCAATGTGCAACGGGCGACGCAGACCATCCGCAGCGGAGATCTGCTCCGCATAGACGGGTCCAACGGCCAGGTCACCATCCTCGAACGCGGCTAGCCAGAGGCTGAAACCCAGAGCCTGTTTGGGACCATTGCGCAATCCCACATAGCTAGGTCCTGTCATTCCCGCGAAGCCTGCCCTGCACGCGATGCGGGGGCGGGAATCTCGCTCCCAGCAGGTGAACGTGGACCCCGAACGAGGTTCCGGACAGAGCCTGGGATCACGCTGGTAGGCGCTTCGCGACGGTCCTCAATCGGGCTGGCGCGGGACCGAGTGATCGCTACCCGGCACAGCCTGCGCCAGGCCGAGCCTGGTTGATGTGCGCCCGATCCCCTGACTGGGGACGTCCCGGCAGTCGGCCGTCTGTGTGTACATCGTCACTCAGGATAACTACAATAGTACTAATGTTCTTGTACTATTGCTCTCGCTGAGGCCCGTCAGGCAAGCGCCGCGCAGGTGACAGGGGCGAGCAGGAAGTTGAGGAACGTCATGTCGGAGAACGAAGACAGCGGCGGGGCGCAGCGTGAGATTCCTCGTGGTCCAGCGACCAGGGAAGAAGTGATGGCAGGCATACGAAGACTCGCTTACTGCGCCAGTTCGGAGAATGTCAGCCTTCGCGCCTGGGAACTGATGGGCAAGGACATCGGCATGTTCAGGGACGCGCCAGATGAGGGCGGAGCTCCGGTCGTACGGATGACGCCCTCGCTCGGCGTCGAGCAGCGGGTCGAGAAGGCAGGACGCGATGAGTCCGCGTAGTCCATCAAGCGGCGCCCCAACCCTACGCGCGGCCGAGCGCCAGTTCCAGCCGACGGAGCGGCAGTTGGCTGTCTACGAGGCGCTCAAGCAAACTCCCGAGTGTGGTCTGACCCTGGTTGGATACGGCGGAGCAATGGGCGGAGGCAAAACTCGAGCAATCGCCGAACTTGCGATTGATACGGCGTTGTCGTTCGCCGGCACGAACATCCTGGTCGCGCGCCAGCACTACTCGAACCTTCAGACCACAACCATGCGGGAGTTTCTCGACTGTTTGCCGAGGCGGTTGATTGTCGATCGACAACGTTCGTCGCCCCAGTGGGTGGCGATTCGCGACGCGGATTGGCCGCGAGGAGTTCGCTCCACGGTCAACTTCCGCCACCTCACCGAGTGGTCGGGCCTGGGCTCTGAGCAGTACGGCGCGGTGTTCATCGACGAGGCCGGCGAAGTTGCCGAGGAGGCGGCTCGAATGTTGCTGACTCGGCTGCGACATCCGGCTCAGGCGCAGCGCTGGTTCGTGGCCGCATCCAATCCCTGGCCGGGCTGGTTCGAGCGCTGGTTCGCTCGTCGCGAACTCGATGAGGATGCGCTGGCCGCCGCGGGCGGACGGATCGTCTTCGTTCCGGCCAGGGTTGCCGACAACCCTCACCTGCCTGCCAACTACGCCGACCAGCAGCGCGCGCTTCAACCTGGGGAGTGGGTTGACCGCTTCATCGAGGGCCGCTTCGATGCGTTCGAGGGGCAGGTCTATCAGCATTTCGATGCATTGCGTCATCGTTGGGACGCGTCGCTTCCGCCATTTTCCCGTTACGTCGGTGGACTCGACTTTGGCGGGCAGTCGCCTCGCGACCACTACACGGCTGGCGTGGTCGGCGGCATCACGGGAAGCAAGGCGCCCTGCGGTCCAAACATCCTGATCCGACTGGGCGAGTTCGAGGATCGCGGTCCCGGGGTGACGGAGCGACTGGAACAATGGCAGCGAGCCTGGAGACATAAGTTGGGTCCGATCCAGTGGTGCGCCGACCGTTCGCAGTCTGCCTGGATAGACCACCAACGCCGCCAGGGAAACAACGTGGTTCCGAGCAAGGGCGGACCGGATTCGGTCAACTGGGGTATCTCGCTTGTCCAGCAGCGTCTCAATGGCGATCCGCCCAGTTCCTACTACGTCCCGAGTATGACCCAGTTCCTGATCCGAATCCGCGAGTACCAGTGGGACCGCTCCGCGCCCGAGCATTCACCCAAGCCGAGGAAACGCAACGACGATCTCCTCGACGCCGACCGCTACATGCATGAACTCGGCACCAAGTCGCGGTCCATGCCACCGCGCATCATCATCAACCATCCGCCACGAGGCCGTGACGCTCGTTGGCGAGGATGATTGCCTTGGGCAGCTCAATCGAACGCCGCCATGATCGCGGTCAATGCGGTGACGGTCAGCGCTGCAATGGCCAGAACTGCCAGGATGATTCGGTTCTGCATCCGCTCCATGAAGCGCTCCATATCCGCCATCATCCGCTGATAGTGCAAGTCGGACTCGCTTCTGCTGTAGGAGTGAGCCCCAATCGCGTCTGCCGCATCCTCGGCCTGTTCGGACTCAACTCCCATTGAGCGAAACGCGCGACGCAGTCGCAGGATCGGATTCATCACAGCCATCGTTTGCATCCTGTTCAGACGATCTGCGATTGTGCGATTCAGCATAACAGTTCTGTATCAAGAACGGCCATCGTGCTTGATTGCATGACCCCTGCAGCTTGCCGCCTGCGTACTGTGGTTGCCGCCGGGATGCCAGTCCGCGCAAGACGGTGCGCGCCTTACAATCTGTCCATGACTTCTGGACCTCTCGACGGCGTCACTGTCCTCGATCTGACGGAGAACATTGCCGGTCCATACTGCACCAAGCTGTTCGCCGACTTCGGCGCCGACGTGATCAAGATTGAGCCGCCTGGAGGCGATCCGTCACGTTCGGTCGGACCCTGGTATCAGGACGTGCCCGGACCAGAGCGATCGGGCACGTTCTTCTACTTCAACACCAACAAGCGTTCCGTGGTGCTGGATCTCGAACGCCCTGATGCCGAGGGCGTCGTGCTGCGGCTCATGTCCGGCGCAGACATTGTGATCGAGTCACAGCCGCCGGGTCGACTCGACTCGCTCGGACTCGGTTGGGAGCGCGTGTCGTCGCTGCGCGACGACCTGCCCATGGTCTCGATTTCGCCTTTCGGCCAGGAGTCGCCCTACCGCGACTACAAAGTGTCCGACCTTGTGCTGTACGGATTCGCCGGCGAGATGTACTCGATCGGGGTCCAGGATCGCGAGCCGGTCAAGATGTACGGTACTGCTGCGTTGGTCGAGTGCGGCGCCGCTGCGGCTGCCGGGGCCATGGCTGCGCTGACGGCGGCCGAGCTGCAGGGTGTGGGACAGCACGTTGACTTCTCAATGGCAGACGCCCAGTTCAATGGGGTCGACCGGCGTCATGCCGCCACGATGGGGTTCGAGTTCGCCGGTCGCCGCTCGCTCCGAGCGCCGGGGCCGGCCGCAGGCATGTTGGCCGGCGTCTATCCCTGCGCCGACGGCTACGTCGAGTTCTCCGGCGCCGCGATTCGTATCCCGAGGCTGAACGAGATGCTTGGCCGGCCTGATTGGTTGCAGGACGAAAAGTGGTGGCGGCCGGGCATCGGCTTGATGCCGGATCTTGTCGAGGAGTTCAATGCGCTCTTCCTGCCCTGGGCGCTGGAGCGAACCAAGCGCGAAATCTGGGAAGCGGCACGCGGGGCCAAAGTCCTCTGCGGTCCGCTGTTCTCCGTGGACGAACTGTTCGAGGACAGCCATTTCCGCGACCGTGGTTTCTGGTCCGTGGTGGAACACCAAGAACTGGGGGAGGTTCGCCTCCCCGGTCGGCCGCTAGTCATGCCTGCATCTCCCTGGACTATGCGTCGCCCGCCGCCCATGCTCGGTCAGCACACCGAGGAAGTGCTGTTGGAGTGCGGCTATAGCCAGAGCGATGTTGCTGTGTTTCGCGATTCCGCCGTGCTGGGCTGACACCCAACCGATCGGTTTCGTCCGCGATTGCTCAATGGCGAATCGACTCTCATCGGTTGGCAGCGATTCGTTCTCTATAGAGAACATGAGTCATACAGAGACAGTAGAACATCACAAAGTGGTATCATCCGTGCATGGCAGTTGACAAACTGCGGCTGCGCAATGTGCTGGTCCGCCAGATGGGCGTGGATGAGACGGCCGCTGACGATCTCGCAGAGGCGTTGTCGGAGCCGTATGCCGCCGAATTCGAGGAAGCCATAAGCCGGCATGATGAGTCAAACGGCGCGCAGTTCTCGCTCATCCGCGAAGAGTTTCGCAGACACGACGAGTCGAACCAGGAACAGTTCGCCTCAATGCGCGATGGCTCCCGGCAACACGAGGAGGCGAATCATCAGGAGTTTGCGCTACTGCGGGAGGACTTTCGCCGCCACGAGGAATCGAATCAACAGGAGTTCACGGCACTGCGGGAGGGCTTTCGCCGCCACGAGGAATCGAATCAACAGGAGTTCACGGCACTACGGGAGGACTTTCGCCGCCACGAGGAGGCGAATCACCAGGAGTTTGCGCTACTGCGGGAGGACTTTCGCCGCCACGAGGAATCGAATCAGCGGGAGTTGCAACAGCACGAGGAGTCGAATCGGCAGGAGTTTGCGGCTCTGCGCGAGGATTTCCGGCGGCATGAGGAGTCGAATCGGCAGGAGTTTGCCGCTGTTCGTTCCGAGATCGAATCGCTACGTCAAGAAGTGGCGCGCAATCGAGAACGTTCCGATGCGCAGTTTGAGGAACTCCTGGCGCGCATCGATGCTGAGCGCGCCTACTCGGATCAGCGCTGGGAAGACTGGTATGAGCGCTGGAGCGACTGGTTGGAACGGTACGCCGCCGACCGAGAAGCTGATCAGAGGCAGCGGCAGGCTGAACGCGAAGCAGACAGAGTCCATCACGAGCGCATGATGTGGCGGGTGATGGCTGCCGCCGTCGGCGCCTCGGCGGCGATTGCCTCGCTGGCCGCCGTACTCAGTAGGCTGCTCTAGCATTTGCGGCATGACGTTGCCGCTTTCCGGAATCCGCGTGATTGATCTGACCGTTGTCTGGGCAGGCACGTTCGCCACGACGTTGCTGGCCGACCTTGGCGCAGAGGTGATCAAGGTCGAGAACATGCATGTCTGGCAGCCGATGACGCGCGGCGGTCAGGCCCGTCCATCGCCGGCGCTGGTCAAGGCGGGCGCAGGTTGGGCGACGGGCTATCCAAACTCAGAGCCCGGGCCTCGACCCTGGAACTACTGCCCAACGTTTGTTCAGCAGTACCGCAACAAGCACTCGATGACTGTCGACCTCGTCTCCGACGAAGGCCGCGAGATTTTCGCTCGGCTAGTCGCTGAGTCGGACGCCCTGGTCGAGAACAACGCAACTGGAACGCTGGAGAAGATCGGGATCGGGCCAGACTTGCTCCAGGAGGCGCGCAAGGACCTGGTCGTCGTGCGCATGCCTGCCTACGGTTCCAACGGGCCGTACCTGTACGCACGAGCGCTCGGCGTGCACCTGGAGTCGGTGATGGGACACACGCTGTTGCGCGGCTACCCCGATCTTGATCCGTCGTACATCACGTCGATCTTCTCCGGCGACTATGTAGCCGGCGCGCACGGAGCCTTTGCTGTCATGGCTGCGCTGCGTCACCGCCGGCGAACGGGAGAAGGTCAACTGATCGAGCTCGCCCAGGCAGAGTGCGCGGGCGGAATGCTCGCCCAGGCGTTCATGGACTACTCCTTCAATGGCGTTGTGCAAGAGCGGCGAGGTAATCGCTCAGTGGACGGCTATGCGCCGTACAACCTCTATCCGGCACGGTCGGAGGGTGATGGAAGCGACGGCGGCGATCGCTGGATCTCGATCTCGGTTCTGGATGACGAACAGTGGCTTGGTCTGCGCGAGGCGATGGGCGATCCCGAATGGGCGCGCGGCCCGGAGTTGCGTCACAACGAGGGCAGGCTGGCCAGGCACGATGAGCTCGACGAGTCGATCCGTGCGTGGACCTCAGTCCGTGACGACTACGAACTGATGCACCTGCTGCAATCGCACGGTGTGCCGGCGGCGCCGGTGCTCGAGGCGGCGCGAATCTACGACGATCCTCACGTTCAACATCGGGGCCTGAATGAGGAGCACGAGCTGTACGACGGCGTCGGCAGGTTTCGCTTCAACACGCCGTTCATGAAGTTCTCCGAGATGCCGCTCGGCATCCGCAAGCCGCCGGTCGCAATGGGCGAGGACAACGAGTACGTCTACCGTGAGGTGCTGGGTTACTCGGACGACGAGATTGCCGGTTTCATCGATCGCGGTCACATCGGCATGGATTTTGATCCTGAGATTCCCTAGCAGAGGCAGCTTGGTCCGCACTTGTCCCAGCATTGACAGTTCGCATACAAGGCGTGTCCTGCGCGATTACATGGCATCCATACCGTTCTTCAATCGGGGACCCTCCTCGAGTCGAGGAAAGGCATGACTGATGTCCGATGGATCAAGTCGCTGGTTGAGTCTGGCCTACAAGTGGTTGATGCCGATCGCACTAGCGGCAGCGATTGGCGTGGCGGCGATCACGGTGATCTCGGCCGCATCACACCATGGCGAACGCGGTCACGACCGATCGCAGTCCTGGTCGGAGGATGAGTTTGATGATGGCGAAGAATGCGCGCGCATCGGCAAGCGTGGATTGGGCGGCGATGTCGCTGCGCTTGTCGGCACCGATGCCGAGGGCCTGAAAGCCGCGCTCAGCGAGGGCAAGACGCTGGCTCAGATTGCAGTAGAGAACGGTGTCGAGGTCCAGTCGGTGATTGATTCACTGGTGGAGCGCGCAAACGAGCGCATCGATGCAGCGGTCGAGGCCGGCAAGCTAACCGAGGAAGAGGCCGAGACCAAGAAGTCGCAGGCTGCGGAGAAGATCGAGGATGTGGTCAACAACGGCTTCGGCGATGGTCACTGGGGCAAGTCTCGATGGCGCGGCCACGGCCGCGGTCTATGGGGAAGCACCGACGACAGCTGAACTGCAGACACGGTTCGATCATGTAGGGGCGTCCCTTGTCGGAGCCCCGCTTGAATCCTCCGAAGGGCCAGCGCATCTTGACTCCAGAGACGTTCAGACAGCCAGGGGTTCTGTCACGCCAGGCCCTGCCTGGAGTCTTCTTCGAGTCCGGCCTCTGTCCGCGGAGAGCGAGATTCCCGCTCAAGGCGAGAATGACGAGACCGATAGGCAACGAACTGCGTACGGGCATCTCTCCGCGCGTTTGACCGGTCGATAGCTGAACCGTTTCTGCTATGTCAGCCAATCGCCCCTGAGGCGGCCAGGCGGGCCATTTCATCTTCCGAGTAACCGAGCAGGTCGCGCAGGATTTCGTCGTTGTGCTCTCCCCAGATCGGAGCTCGGACGGCGGGGAGGCGATGGCCGTTCCAGAGGATAGGCTCCTGCTGAATCTGGAAGGTGCAGCCTTCCGGCGAGTCGGCTGGATTGAAGTGGTCGCGCATGGCGGGATCCTGGCCGATGAAGAAGTCTTCGAGACGCTCGACCGGGCTCGCGGGGACGCCGGCGTTGATCAGCAAGCGATACGACGTCCATTCGTCCTGCGACCGGGACCACTCGGATATCGCGACCTCAAGTTCCTCCTCGCTGGCCTTGCGGCCGACGATGTCCGAGAGGTCCAGGCGCGACGCCAGATCAGCTCGACCGATCACGCGGCAGAGGTTGCGCCAATCGGCGTCGTCGCGACAGGCAATCGCGACCCAGCGATCTTCGCCGATAGCCGGGAAGACACCGTGAGGCGACATGAACGGGGAGCGGTTGCCCATGCGTGGACGCTCGCCCTCGCCGTTGAGCGCTTCGATTAGCTCGGTGTCGAGCAATTGCACGGCGGTTTCGTATTGTGCGATTTCGAGATAACGGCCGTTGCCTGTGCGCTCGCGATCGTCGAGCGCCGCCATGACAGACATCGCCAGGTAGTAGGGCACGGTAAAGTCGGAATGCAGCGTGCCCAGGCCGATGGGCGAGCGCCCCGGAAAACCCGACCGATGGGCCAGGCCGCACATGGCGATGATGCCATTGCCGTACGATCGCCACTCCGCGCGAGGACCCTCGATGCCCATCACAGCGACATTGCAGAGGATGATGTCCTGCTTGATCTTGCGCAGGTCGTCGTAGCCGATGCCCCAGCGGTCCAGTCGGTAAGGCGTGTAGTTGGACGTGACGATATCGGCGTGTTCGGCTAGGTGACGAACGGTCTTGATGCCTTCCTCGGTCTTGAGATTGAGCGTGACCGACTTCTTTCCTGAGGCGCAGTCATTGAAGGTGCCATTGGTGTTAATCGAGAAGTGATTGGGCGGTTGTACCCCGCGATAGCGAATCGGATCGATACGCGACTCGGATTCGATCTTGATGACCTCAGCGCCAAGGTCGGCGAGCAGTCGTGTTCCCAGTGAACCGGCGATGGCCCAGGTAAAGTCCATCACCCGGACGCCGTCGAGAGGTTGGCGAGGTGGAGGGCCGGCGCCGTTGTAGAGAGATGAGCCGTTCCGAGCCCCCCTCTGTCGCTCCGCGACATCTCCCCCCGCAGAGCGGGGGGAGAGGGGTGCAGTGGTTTCGAAGTAGTCACGATTGTGTTCGCCGAGGAACGGGGCGCGGACAGCGCGAGGCTGTTCGCCTCGCGTCCGGACGGCGGGGCGCGGCAAGGTGAGGCCCTGGCCAAGCTGAGGATGCTCGACTTCCTGGTAGTAGCCGCGAGCTTGGAGATGTGGGTCCTGAGCGACCTCCTCGACGGTGTTGATCGGCAGCACGAGCAGGCCCAGTTCCTGGCCCCGATCATGCAGTTCGGTAATGGTCAACGCCTTGCAGAGGCGCTCGATGTAGGTACGGATCTCGTCCTGCTGTTGCTCGCGCCAGAACTCGTCGTCCCAGTTCTCGCCGCGCAACTCTCCCGGCGCAAGCCCCAACACTTCGTCGACCCAGTTGACGAAGCGATGCCAGTGCGGCGGATGAATAGTGAACGAGAGCCAGTGCCCGTCGCCCGCCTGGAACGTTGCGCCGGAGCCGATCGGGATGTGCCGATCGGGTGACATGCCGTGCCAGGTCCAGAAGTTGCCGCTGGCGGTCTGCAGCGTGGTGAAGGCGACCGCTTCCTGCATGCCAACCGTGATTCGCCCGCTGCCTCCGCCTCGGCGGCGCTGCACGATCAACGCCATCGCCGCCTCGGCCATCGAGATTGAGCCCTGCTTGTGGGACAGATTGCCACCCGCCCAAACTGGCGGATCCTCGGGATGACCATTGAGCACGAGGTGCCCGCCTGCTGCCATCGCGGTCAGGTCGGTCACCGGCTCGTCGACACCGAAACGGAAGACTGCGTCGACGATTGGAATCTTGGATGACCACTCGCCCGTGCGTCCGCGCTCGATCCACTCGGCGAATGCATCCGACACGTCCGCAGGTGCGAGCGGAGCGAGGACGACATCGAACTGCGGCAACAACGCTTCGATGCCCGACCAGGTCTCTGGGTCGTCGACGTCGACGGCGACGGAGCGCTTGCCGGCGTTATAGAGCAGATGCGCCCAGCCGCGCTCGGGTCGGGGTGCATCGCCGTCGATTGCAGGCTCGCGCATGCGCAGTTGGTCGCCGCGTTGGTCTTCGAAACGGACCACCTCGGCGCCCAGGTCGGCCAGCAATCTCGCGCCAAGTGCGAGCGGCTCGTCGGTCAGGTCGAGGATGCGGGTATCGCTGAGCATTGCCGCAGGATACGCGGGATTGGAAGGTATCCGGGCCGCTCGCAGTTGAGGCCGCGGAGGCATGTGCTGCAGGCGATGAGATACCCGCGGCAAGCGTGGGCATGACGTAGTCAGATGGCTGTTTCGGTCTATGTCAACTAGCTCTAGGGAACCACAGGGACACGCGTTCGCTATAGAGAACAGTAGTCCATAGCACAGTGATGGGCTTGCAATGCACCTATAACGAACATATGTTCATGTCTATCGCGTCGACATGGATGCGCGCCTCCGAGCGCCGAACGGACCAGGCCCGTCGGCGCTCAGTTTGCTTGGAGGCATGCGATGGAATCAGCACAACCCATGGTCGCCCCGGAGGCGCCGCTCGGCGAAGGCGGAGAGCCGGCTGGGCACGTAGCTGGAAACGACGGCGCGCTGCACGAGGCGATGCTCACGGCGATCGGTGAACTCTCCGATGAGGAACGCGAGCGGCTTTCCTCGACCGATCAGCCGGTGGACGTGGCCAACGCCTGGCGCGACCTGATCGCGGAGCGGGCGGCTCGGGAGCGCGAACAGAGCGTCCGCGACGAGCTGACTCGCGAGTTCGAGTCGCAGATCCGCTCGGCGCGGCAACGTCCTACGTCGGGTCTGCGCGGCGGCGCGCCAAAGCCGCAGCCGAGCAACGTCAACGAGTGGACGGACTTCATCCGCTCGGCGGAGGGTCAGGAGCTGCGGCAGCAACGCCGGGCGCAGTTCGCCACTTGGCTGGCGGCGCATCCGGAGGCGTAGGGAGCCCCCCTCTGCCTTCGGCATCTCCCCCCGCAGAGCGGGGGGAGAAGGAACGTCAGTGAAGCCTCACGAAGAAAGGACTGACGGATGGCTGACACACTCTCTACCAACATCTCGGCCTCGTATGCGGCGATGGTCGAGCGCACGATTGCGCAGATGCCGCAGTCGGCGCCGATGCTCTCGCTGGCGCGCAAGCTGGTCGTGCCCAAGGGATCGAGCAGCGCCCAGATCCCGCGGGTCTCCAGCGTCTCAACCGTGCAGAAGCCGGCCGAGAACACCGAGCTTTCGACCACCTCGCGCTTCACGCTGGCGAGCACCACGATCTCGCCGACCTTCCGCGC
Organism: Dehalococcoidia bacterium; assembly: GCA_965211635.1. Classification (GTDB taxonomy): domain Bacteria; phylum Chloroflexota; class Dehalococcoidia; order Bin125; family Bin125; genus Bin125. The sequence continues at coordinate 1,270,701 of OZ242948.1, read as the reverse complement.
AATCTACGTGCGCATTCACGTGCGCGCGATCAACTACTCGCAGGAAGACCTGGTGCGGCTCGTGTCGGACGAGATGGCGCTCTCCCAGGGACAGGACATTGACACCGACCTGACCGGCGAGTTCGCCAACTGGCACACCGACAACGACATCGGCGCGACCGGTGAGAAGCTCACCCTGGCAAAGCTGCGCGAGGCTCGCCGCACACTGCAGTCGGTGCCGCGCTCGAAGGGAGGTCCGCCGCGCGGCGACGTCGTCACCGTGCTCTCCCCGGTTGTGGCCGAGCACGTGCTGGAAGACCTCGGCGCAGCCGGGGTGGGCAGCAACTCGGGCTGGATTCCGGCCGGCATCTCCGAGCGCCTGATCCGGCGCTTCCACGTCTCAGAGATTCCGCTGATGGGTACGGCGGTGTTTGTCGACGGCTACATGCCGGCCGACGGCGCCGGCGACTACATCTGCTCGATGTTCGGCACCGAGGCGTTGGTCTGGGCCTGTTCGATGGACTGGGAGATGTCGGTGTTCGAGGAGGCCGAATGGCCTGGCGTGACGCTGCGCTCAATGGCCGACTACGACACCGGCATCGCGGGGTTCGCCCACCACGGCTGCCAGATCACCGCGGACGGAGCCTAGCCATGCCGCTGGATGAACGCGGCCTCTGGTCGCCGGCCGACTTTTCCCGGGCGCGGTCCGAGCGTTACTCGGCGCCGCGCCTGGGAGGCGGCCTGCGAGCCGAACGGGCCTGCCTGCGAACCCCGAAGCGCGATCGTCAGGGCCGAGAGTATCTCGGTCGTGACCACGCGCTGCTGGGCAACGGCTTCCACGATGTGCGAGAGGCCGAGCGCCTGTTGCTGGAGACGGCGGAGGCGCAGGGTCTGTCCCACGAGTCCGTGGCAATCGAGGCCCGGCCGTGGCTCGAAACCGAGATCAGCGCCGGTCTCGGTCCGAGCTGACCACACGACACCAACAGCTTGTCCCCTCGGACGAGAGAAAGGAAGAGAACGATGCCAACCACAAAGCAACAGCCGAAGTCGAACGGACCGACGCTCGTCGTCCCCGGCGAGCGGGCCGTTCTGCTCAGCCACCACGAGTACCAGCTCGCGCGGGCGCAGGGCAACGGATTTGACGGGTACGACCTCGTGATGCGCAATCCCGAGGACGGCGATGCCACCGGTCAGCCGCTCAGCGAGGAGGAGCGCTGGCAGGCGATCCCCGCTGGCAAGTACCTCAAGCACCGTGCGATGGAGTGGCGCGAGGCCGCCTCGCTGGATGAGCTGCCCAAGCACTGGCAGGAACTCGCCCAGGGTCGCGATCCGTTCCCGCAAGTCAGCGACTGAGCAAGGCCGCGCGGTGCTCGACTCCGTCATTCCAGGCTGCGCCTGGAATCTCGTTCCTCTTCCTCGCGTTCGGCGGGGGCGAGATTCCCGCCTCTGGGCGGGCATGACGGAGTTGAACAGTGGGTAACGGCCGACTGATCGACGAGAGGAGAACCAAGATGTCGCCACCACAGTTTGCACGCAACAGTTCGCAGTCGCCCGACTCCGATTCGGAGTCGGGCGGCTGCCCGGCTTCGTGCTCCCAGGCTCCACACGCGAGCCAGACCGACGCGCTCTGGCAGTATCTGCGCCGCATCGAGAGCGGGCTAGACCAGATCGATGCTCGCATCGACAGGCTCTATGTCGCGCTTGGCGGCGGAACAGTGCTGCTGGCTGCGATTGGTCTGAGCTCGGCATTCATTGCGAGCGGCGGCTGACACGCCGTCGCCGGCAGCGGAAAGGAACGAAACGTGAGTGAACCAGCAAATGCCCCCAGGCAGACCGAATCGGAGGTGAACAGTCATCCCGACCCGCTCTGGCTGCCGAGAGGCAGTGTGCGCGCCGTAATCGCCCTGGGCATGATCGGCGTCTGGGCGGCGCTCGAGACCGGCCTGGTCGGAGTTCCCGCGACCGACGCGGTGCGCTCCATTGCAGTCGCCGTGGCTGCTGGCTACGGCGTCCTACGCAGTCGCGAACAGCGCGGCGACCAGAAGGACGGTGGCGAGTGAAGACCGAGACCACCAGCAAGGCCGCGCCTGACCTGCAAGGCATCCGCGGGCTGCCCAAGGGCGCCCGGACCATCTGGCGTCCTGCGCATCCGACCAACTTCTACTCAGCAGCCTCGCGTCCCTACTCAGGGGCGCAGCGCCGCTTCGTCGCGATCTGTTACCACACGCCCGAGGAACCGTGGGACGATAACGAGGTCACGCCGGCCTGGTTCGAGGATCCGCGAGCCAACGCCAGCACCAACTACTACGCCGACTCGGATGGCGATCTGTATCAAATGGTCCGCGACGAGGATTTCGCCTGGGCCCAGGGCGTGCGCAGCAAGGACCTGATCCTGCCGCGCCCGAGCTGGTGGCGGGACGAGTACGTCAGCTACAACGCCAGCATGCTCTCGATTGAGATCGAGGGATACGCACGCGAGATTGGTGAGACGTTCTTACCCGGCAGCCGCCAGTTCGAGGCGGTCGCCGCATGGTCCGCGTTCGTCTGTGGGAAGTACGGCATCCCGATCGATCGAACCCATCACGTCGGTCACAGCGAGCTGACGCGGCAGAAGTCGGATCCGGGCCGCGACTTCCCCTGGGCGGCGCTGCTGGCTCGAGTGAGGGAGCTGTCGTCGAGCGAACCCGAGGCTCGGCTGGCTCGGCTCGAACGCCGCGTTGCTCGGCTCGAATCGCACACGCACGGCGAGCCCGTCGGAGTCGGATGAGGTTCTCCTCTCCCCCCGCTTCGCGGGGGGAGATGTCGCGGAGCGACAGAGGGGGCCCCGTCGGTCGCAGGATGAAGGAGCTCTCGGCTGTGACATTGTCAGCGGATCCATCGCGCAACGTCTCAGCACAGAATCGGACCGGTGCTGCGCGAGGTGATAGCGGTCTGGGCTCCGCACAAGTGCGGGTCATCGGAGAACAGTCAGTTGCGGATTTTCTGACCCGACATCAGGGCCACGGGGCGAAGCATCGGTGGTGGTGGCATGGTCGCAGCGGTGATGTCTCCGTTGGACGCAACCTGGACGCCGCGCATGTCGGTCTCGGGAGTCAGGCGAATCTGTGGGCTGTGGGAGTCGTACTTGCGGATTGAGATCCAGCCGAACACGCCGATGGCGACGAAGACGAACGCCAACAACCCGACGCCAGCCAGCACTTCGCGTTCGCCGAGCAGGTCCGCGACCACGCCCGCCGGTCCGCCGCTGACAGACGAGATGCCCCACGACATCATCGTGAACGCTGTGACGCGACCGAGATAGTTCGACTCGGTGTTCATCACGATCTTGGCCTGCAGCAGCAGCGTCGGGCCTTGCAGTCCGGGTCCGAGCAGCACCATTGCCGCGACCGCGACGCCGTAGCTCTGGGCCTGGGACATCATCAGATAACCCAGACCCATGATGCACATGAGCACGAAGATCGCCGGCCAGGACCAGCGCGAGGTAGCTAGCCCGGCCACGCCGATCGCAAGCACCGCGCTGGCGACGCCGTTGACCGTCATCATCAGGCCCATGTCGGTGGAGGCGCGATCGAGGTGCTGCTCGAGCAATGCCGGCGTCAGCACGCGGAACATGAAGCCGATCACGACGGTCGCCATGAACAACAGCAGCATCAAGCGCAAGGGCGGGCGCTGCCTGACGTAGCGGACGCCGTCCAGCAGATCGGACAGGGGACTCCCGCGTTCGGCCTGCTGCGGTCTGCCTTTGTTGGGCATCACCGCCATCGAGAGCACGCCAACCGAGACCAGTACACCCATGACGACATAGGTGCCGCCGCCTCCGGCCGCCGACTCGAGCAGCAGGGCCGCGATCATTGGCGCTACCGGCATGCCCCAGCTATGCGCAAGCTGGTTGAGCGCGACGGCGTTGCCGATCAGCCGCGGACCCACGATGTCGGCCGTGAATGCGTTGCGGGCCGGACCCATGAAGACGAACGTCGCGCCCAGGATCAGCGTGAGGATGAACATCAACGGCAGATTGACAAGGTCAAGCAGCAGCAACACGCCGGTCAGCGCCAGCATGACCGCGCCGGAGCCCTGGCCCAGGACAATCAGGTGCTTGCGATTGACGCGGTCGGCGATCACTCCACCCCAGGGCGAGCCAATCAGCATCGAGATGCCGGTACCCATCGCGACCAGTCCGACGGCCGAGTTGCTCCCGCCTAGGTCGTATGAGACGACCGATTGGGCGACGAACATCATCATGTAGGCCAGCGTCGCGAAGAGCGTGCCGGCGAACAGGATGCGGAACTGGGGATGTTCGAGGGCGAGGAACGTGTTCGATTTCCAGCCCTGGATACTTCGCCTCATGCGAAGAGTTTAAGGCGGCGGCTGTGCCGGCGAACATCGCACAGCGGCCAGCGCAGGATGATTGGATCCAGGCTTGTTCACTGATCCCGGAATCAACCTCAGATTGCCGTCATTGCCGTCATTGCCGTCATTGCCGCCATTGCCGCGCTTGCCGCAGCCTGTCCCCGTTCTGAGCAGGGGGCAGCCTGGCTGTGCTGGGCGCCGACGTCCGTGCTGGTCGCGACGAGATACCCGCGCCAAGCGCGGGTATGACGGAAACTTGGTTGTCTCTCTGGGCCAGGTGACCAGGCCTTAGCTCCTGAGTTTTTGTCCGGACATCAGGGCCACCGAGCGAAGCATCGGGGCCGGAGGAACGGACTGCACAGCCACTGCCCCGCCGCCGTTGGTTTCGCCCGCGAGGGCGGGCATCGTCGGAAGTGGCGGTCGGTCATGTTTACGAATCGCCAGCCAACCGAGGACTCCAAAGGCGGTGATTGCCAACGCCGCCAAACCCATGATGGCGAAGACCTCGCGCTCGCCGATCGCATCGGCCAGCGCGCCCGCTGGTCCGCCGGCGACCATCTGCACACCCCAGGCCATCATCGTGAACGACATCACCCGACCGTAGTAGGCCGACTCGGTGTGCATCATGATCCGCGCCTGCAAGATCATCACCGGTCCCTGCAATCCGGGGCCGAGCAACGCCATGGCGATCATCGCTTGGCCAAGATTCTGCGAAGCGGCGAGGACGAGGTACCCGACGCCCATCACGGCAACCAGGACGAACACGGCGGGCCAGGCCCAACGGGTCGTCGGCGCTCCTGCCACGACGACGGCGACGACTGCTGCGGCGATTCCGTTGACCAGGAACAACGGTCCCATGTCGCTGGTCGGTCGATCCAGGTGCTGGTCGAGGAACGCCGGCATCAGGATGCGGAAGAGGAACCCGATCACAACCGAGCTGACGAAGACCAACAGCATCAACCGCAGGGAGGGACGAGACCATACGTATCGCGCGCCGTCGGCGATGTCGCTCAGCACATTCTTGTCCGGCGGCGCTTCGTGTCCTGCCTCGACATCGCTCTGCGCCCGCTCGCGCTGGCGATTGGGCATCATCGCCACGGTGAACACGCCGACTGCGACGAGCGCGCCCATCACCAGATAGGTCCCACCGGAGCCGATGAACGACTCGACCAGGATCGAGGCAATGAACGGAGACAGCGGCTGGCCCAGCGTGTTGGCAAGCTGGCTGAGGACAATCGCATTGGCGACGAGTCGCGGCCCTACCAGGTCGGCGGTGAATGCGTTGCGGGCCGGTCCCATCACCACGAACGAGAAGCCGAGTAGCATCATCAACACGAACATCAACGGCAGCGTCAGCCAGCCCAACAAGAGCAGGATCCCGGTCAGCGCGAGCATCGCCGCGCCGCCGCCCTGGCCTATCACGATCACCCACTTGCGGTTGGATCGGTCGGCGATCACCCCGCCGAACGGCGCCAGCAGCATCGCGATCCCGACGCCCATGCCCACTACGCCGACCGCCGTATTGTTGCCTGACAGATCGTACGAGACGATCGACATAACAAGGAACATCATCATGTAGGCGAACGTCGCGAATAGCGTGCCGATGAAGAGCACGCGGAAATGGCGGTCGTCTAGCGCCGCAAACGTGTGTTGTCGCCAGGATGCAAATGCGGAAATACTTCGCGCCATGCGAACAGTCTATGCGTGAGATCAGGCCGAACTTGAGGGGTGATTGGCGCATCGAGTGCGCTCGGGCAACGCGTGGCGTTTCAGCGAGTGGACCGCAGACCGACGGTAACTCTGAGCCCGCGCGACCGAGCCCTTTAGTCGCCGCCGACCTGGTAGATCGTCCGGTGGCGCAGGCGTGCGATGTCCTTGCCTGACTCATCGCTTATGATCACGTCGAGCAGGCAGTACTCGTGCTCTTTGCGACGGTAGCCGTCGGTGACGTGTCCCGAGACGACCAGCGTCTGTCCGGCTTGTGCCGGCGCAAGCATCTGGATCTGGCTGCCGGCGTGGATGCCGGCCGGGTAGTGATAGGTGTGCTTGGTCAGGCGCACGCAGCGGCCGGCGATCCAGCCGGGATGTAGACGCGCGCCGTCGCCGCGCCAGCGCGGATGTGAGTCGCGGGCGAACTGATCGGCGTAGACTTCTGCGTCTTCGGTTGACATTGGCACTGCCATCGCCGGCAGGTCCTCGCCGATCGGCAAGTTCTCCGGAGTGAGCAGCGTGGGTGGGTCGGCTGCAGGAACCGGAATTCGATTCTGGGCGACAGCGAGATCCTGATAGAACTCGCCCTCGCCCTGTCCTGCGGTGCCGGCGATGCAGACCTCGCCGGACTCCTTGGCCATCGTGAACTCGACTGTGAGTGACCCCCCTCTGCCTTCGGCATCTCCCCCCAGAGGGGGGAGAGTGTGAGGGGGTTCTGGGCTTCCCTCAGGCGGGAGGAGCGGGGAGACTCGGGTTGTGATCCGGTCACCCGGATAGACCGGGCGTCGCAGGCGGAAGTCGATCCAGCCGGAGTCGAGCCAGTCTTCCCCGAGGGTTTCGATCAGAGCGGGGACGGCCCACGAGTAGACGGTCACGCCGCCGACGAGCGCGCCGGAGAAGCCGAATCGAGCTGCGCCCTCGGTCGAGTGAATGATGTTGTCGATTTCGAGCGAGTCCTCGCCGTCGAGGAATGCGGTGATCGAGCGTTCGATGGTCTGCGTGCTCATGGCGATACTCCTCAGCGCGCGGCTACCTGGTAGATCGTCGGCTGGCGCATCCGGACCAGAGCGCGGCCGTCCTCCGATGTGATCGTGAGGTCGATCACGGCGTACTCATGACCCTTGCGTTCATAGCCCGACGCGAGTCTCCCGCTGACCAGCAGCCGCTGGTCGGGGTGAACAGGCGCGAGATGCTGAATCTGGCTGGAGGCGTGGATCGCGGTGTAGCGCCAGGTGTGCGCGAGCAGCGCGTTGGCCCGTTGGGCGATCCAGCCCGGGTGGACTCGACCTTCAGCGCCTCGCCAGCGCGGGTCGGAATCACTCGCTTTTTCGTCGGCATATGTCTCGGCATCGACATGGCTGAGATCAATCGCCATGGCCGGCAGGTCCCCGCCGAGCGGCGCGACGGCTCGAGTGATGAACGGTCGCTCAGTCGGTTCGGGCTGCGGCGTCCGATTGGCTGCCGACGTGATCTCCGAGCAGAAGTCGGCGATTCCAAGTCCGGCGGCGCCCCGCACGGCGACGTCGCCGTTGTCTTTGGTCATGGTGAACTCGACGGCGGGCGACCCCCCTCTGTCCCTACGGGACATCTCCCCCTGCGGAGCGGAGGGAGATGGGGTCGCCCGAGTAGTGATCACTTCGCCGGGGTAGACCGGCTTGCGCAACTGGAACTCGACCCAGCCTTCGTCGAGCCAGGCGTCGCCCAGCGCCTTGACCAGTGCGGCCACCGACCAGGAGTAGATGGTCGTGCCACCGACCAACGGGCCGCTGTAGCCGAAGCGAGCGGCGCCCGCGGTGGAGTGGATGATGTTGTTGATCTCGAGCGAGTCGTCGCCATCGAGGAAGGCGGTGATGGTTCGTTCAACGATTGCCGTGGTCATCAGATCACTCCGTCCGCCGCGAGTTGTTCCAGCTCGTCGTCTGAGACGCCGAGCAGTCCGCCGTAGATCTCGCGGTTGTGCTCGCCGAGGGTCGGCGCTCGGTGCTTGACCGCGCCGGGGGTCCTGGTGAGGCGCGGCACGATGCCCGGTTGCGGCGTGGCGCCGTGTTGCTCCGACGGCACGTCGACGATCTGCTCGCGCGCTTCGTAGTGCTCGTCGCTCATGATGTCGGAGGTCGCGTAGACCTTGGTTGCCGGAACGCCGTGCTTGTCCAACAGGTGCTGCACCTGTTCGAGAGTCAGCGATCCGATCCATTCGCCGACGATCTCGTGGATCGCCTCGTGGTTCTTGCGGCGCACGGCGTGGACCTCGAAGCGCGGATCGCTGAGCAGATCGGGACGCTGCATCGCTGCGACGAGTCGCTCGAAGGTGCCCTGCGTCGTGGCGTTGATGATCAGGTGATGGCCGTCGGCGGTGGCCCATTGCTCGGCCGGCACGACGCCGGGCCAGTAGTTGCCGCTGCGCTCTCGATTCCGCCCAGTGTGCGCAAACTGCGACGCGTGCGTGCCAGACTGCTTCCAGATCGCCTCATACAGCGCGACATCGACATCCTGGCCGAGCCCGCCGTTGACATCGCGGGCGCGCAGGGCCATCAGCGTGCCCATCGCCGCGAAGACGCCGGCCGAGTAGTCGGCGACCATGTAGCCGGGACGCACCGGTGGGCCATCCGCCCAGCCGGTCTGGTAGGTCATCCCGGCGAAGCCCAGCGCGACGCGGTCGAAGCCGGCCCGCTCGCGATAGGGACCGGTCTGTCCGAAGCCGGAGACACGGGTCACGACCAGGCCGGGGTTGAGTTCGCGAAGCGAGTCCGGCGCAAGGTCCATCTTCTCCAGCGTGCCGGGACGGAAGTTCTCGATTAGCACGTCGGCCTGCAGGCAGAGCCGTCGGAACAGATCCTTGCCGCGCGGATCGGCGAGGTTGCAGGTCACCCCGCGCTGCGAGCGGTTCTCCTGCACATAGGAGATGGTGCCGTGGTTCGGTTCGCCCGTGCGTGGTCGTTCGACCTTGATCACATCCGCCCCAAACTCGGCGAGCATGGTCGCGCAGTGAGGCGCAGCGAGAATCTGTCCGGCGTTGATCACGGTGACGCCGTCGAGCGGCGGTCGGAGGTTGTTGGTAGTCATGCAGAGGAGGATACGCGGGCTACTCGAATAGGTCGTCTGGGAGGCCCGATTGCCTGATGATGTCGCCGAGGGTTCCCGGCTTGATAGTCCTGTGTCGCGGGACGCTCACGTTCTTTTCTTCGCCGTCGACAAGGCCTCGATATCTCATGTGACTGCCGCGTTGCCGACGAAGCACAAACCCCTAACGCTCCAGGATTCGGCAGACTTGCTGCCAGGAGAGCGTGCGCATCGTCAGTGTGACAGGACAAAGGGCAAGTCGGCCTCGACGGTGATCGAGCCACTCTCGACAAACTCACAGCCGGCGAGTATCTCTTCTTCGGTGATGTCGCTGTTGGCGAAGTACGCTCCGCTGAGGCGGCCTTCGTACTCCTGCTGGTCCATATCTTCGAGGGTCAACTCTACGGCCTCGATCAGCATCTCGCGCGCATGTTCGATTGTCTCGCCCTGGCTGGCGATTCCGAGCTCAGGACAATCTGAGACGTACCATCCTTCGTCCACATAGATGTGCGAGGTAAAGGTCAGGCGTTGCATAGAGGCCTCCTGCATACGAGTGTATCGAGACGTGGTTCGGAGAGTCTCGCTTGAGACGATGCTGGACGAGGCGCTTTACGATTCGGAGGACTGAACGATCTCACTCCGATGGAAACGAACCAGCCCATGACCTACGACTTCGACCTCGGCACATACAGCCGAACGATTACGACCTCCTCGCCCGAGGCGCAGACCTGGTTCGACCGCGGGCTGATCTGGACCTACGGCTTCAACCACGACGAGGCGGTCTTCTGCTTCCGCCAGGCGGTCGCGGCCGATCCTGACTGCGCCATGGCTCACTGGGGCATCGCCTACGCGATTGGGCCGAACTACAACAAGCCCTGGGAAGCGTTCGGTCGCAAGGAAGTCGCGGCGGCGCTGACGACGGCCTTTGAGGAAACCAATCTCGCCGTATCGCTGTCAGACGCCTGCACCCCGGCTGAGCGCGACCTGATAGCGGCGCTGCAGCGCCGCTATCCGCAGACCGAGCCGCTGGACGACATGATGGGCTGGGTCGACGACTACGCCGACGCCATGCGCAAGGTCTACCGTGACCACTCAGAGGACTCGGACATCGCCTCGCTGTTCGCCGAAGCGATCATGAACCGCACTCCGTGGTCGCTGTGGAATCTCGACACCGGCGAGCCGGCCGACGGCGCCGACACCGACGAGGCGCGCGACGTGCTCGAAGGCGCCATGGCGCGCATCGCCCACTGCGGCGAGCCGCGGCATCCCGGCATCCTGCACATGTACATCCACCTGATGGAGATGTCGCCCTTCCCCGAGCTGGCCCTGCGCGCCGCCGACCAGTTACGCGGGATCGCGCCGCACTCCGGACACCTGCAGCACATGGCGACGCACATCGACGTGCTCTGCGGCGACTACCTGAACGTCGTCAACTGGAACGAGCGGGCAATCCAGGCCGACCGCCCCTACATCGAAGCGCGCGGGCCGTTCAACTTCTACACGATGTACCGGGCGCACAACTATCACTTCAAGATCTACGGCGCGATGTTCCTGGGCCAGTTCGGTCCGGCGATTGAGACCGCACAAGCGATGCAGGCGGAGATTCCCGAGGCGCTGCTGCGCATGGAGACGCCCAACATGGCCGACTGGCTCGAGGCATTTGTGCCGATCGATCAGCACGTGTTGGTCCGCTTCGGCAAGTGGGAGGAGATCCTGGAGCAGGAGTTGCCGGAGGATCGCGAGCTCTATTGCGTGACCACGGCGACGATGCGCTATGCGCGGGCGATCGCCCTGGCGACGCTGGGCCGGACCGACGAAGCGGTGGCCGAGGCGGCGGAGTTCGATCGCGCCTACGACCTCGTGCCCGACACCCGTTACCAGTTCAACAATCCCAGCCGCGACATTCTCGCCATCGCGCAAGAAATGATGCGCGGCGAGATCTCCTACCGACAGGAAGAGTTCGACGCCGCTTTCGCCCTCCTGCGCCACGCGGTCGAGCTCGACGACCACCTCCACTACGACGAGCCCTGGGGCTGGATGCAACCTGTCCGCCACGCCCTCGGAGCACTGCTGCTGGAGCAGGACCGTGTGTCGGAAGCGCTCGATGTCTACCGCGCCGACCTCGGCTACGACTCATCGGTAAGCCGCCCGCGCCAGCACCTCGACAACGTCTGGGCTCTCGCGGGCTACGTCGAGTGCTTGGAAAGAACCGGCCAGGACGACCTCGCCGCCGTCGCCCGCCAACGCCTCCACCTCGCCCAGGCCCGAGCCGACACCGAAGTCCAATCCTCCTGCTTCTGCCGCCTCGACGTCGGGGAGTGCTGCGAGTAGGTGGCACTACATCGACTGGCGTGTCACCTCATGGAGCGCCGGTCGCGCGGCTGCCTCAGGGCCACGCTGCGCAAATGCACACTCGCAGACCCTTCATCTGAGACCCCCATGTGGGCAGTGGGCCAAGCCGTATCTCAGATACATCTCAGAAGACTTGTCACTAGGTCGCATCGTATCTAAGGTGGTTATCCACTGGGAGTTCTTGATCGAGAACGGATACGAATGCATCCATGACATCATCAGACTTTGAGTTGCATATTCACTATCGCGACGATCGACATGCCGAGCTACCGCACGTCGTCAAGTTCTCCGGGGGACGGTCTTCCGGCGCGCTGGCGCTGTCGATGGCCGAGTCAGGAGCGCTGCGGCCCGAACGTGGCGATGTCGTCCTCTTCGCCAACACTTCGGCCGAGCATCCCGGCACTTGGACATTTGCGGCGCAGTGCTGCGAGCGCCTGGAGCAGGAGTTCGGGTTGCCCTGCCTGTGGTACGAGTTCTGCACCGTCGAAGACGCCTGGCGCGGTGTGTATCGACGCCGCCAGTCGTATCGACTAGTGACGCGGCGGCCCATCGAGGAGGATCCGAACGGGTATCGGTCGCGCGGCGAAGTCTTTGAGGAGATGCTGAGCTACCAAGGAATGCTGCCGAATCCACACTCTCGGAGCTGTACCGCGAAGCTCAAGCTCTATCCAGCGCATCTTCTTCTGGCCGAGTGGCTGGGTGGCGCCAACGGACCCGCCCACGACGGTCATCACGGCAATGAACCATTTCTCAACCCACAGGCCGCCGAACGACGTTATCGAGCGAATCGCGGTGTTGCGACCGCCGAGTCCTACGAACGCCGCATCTCGTATGTGACAAATCGTCCTCCATCGAGAACGGTACAGCGGTGGCAGGACTATACCGCTGCACTAGTTGTCGAGCGATCGTTGCTCGGTCCCGCCGGCATTGCTTCTATCTGGGGGCCTGACGCGGTCGAGTTCGTAACCTTGCTGGGCCTCCGCGCGGACGAGCAGCGCCGGGTTAGTCGGGTGCTCAGCCGCAGCCTGTTCGCCGAAGGTGCCGGGGGACGCGAGTGCTCGATTCGAACTCAGCCACCTGGTGAACGCCCATACTTCCCGCTGTTCGACGCTGGATGGAACGAAGCAGAAGTCGATGCCTACTGGCAGTCGCAGGACTTCGCACTGGACGTGCCCGATGGCGCGGGCAACTGCGTGTTCTGCTTCATGAAGGGTACGCGCCAGCTCCAGGGCCAGGCCCAGAGCTCCGACCCACTGAGAGTCCTCGGCGCGCCCTCTGACATCCACTGGTGGGATGACATGGAGACCCGCTATCGCCGAGAGGCGAAGTCGAGAAGCGGAGACGGCGTCAGCAAGTTCGGCTTCTTCGGAGTCAAGGGACCGACCTTCGCCGAAATCGCGAATCCCGACACCATGCTGACCGGCCGCTACGCGACCGGTTCACCGGCCTGTGATTGCACGGATTGAGTGTGGGAAGTTGCGCGTGAGAGTTGGATTGACGTATGGAACCTCAGTTGATCTTCCCCCCAACCTGGCAGTTGGACGGATTTACGACCAATGTCACGAGTCGTCAGGCGGGTGAACCCGATCCGGTGATTCGAGAACTCTTGCAAAACTGCCTAGATGCCGCCATCCGTGAAGCCCGACGGAACGTCGCGGAGATTCACTTCACGATTGCGCGCCGGCCTTTGTCGGCACTTCCGGGCTACAGCGCTTACCGCAACGCGTATCAGGCAGCGAAGTCTGAGCTCAAACTGCCAACCACGCACGACGTTCGCTCGGCGACTGACCGTATCGACCGCGTGCTCGAGCGGCAGCAGATGAGCGTTCTGTTCTGCCGCGACAACGGCATTGGCCTGGATGCCAACCGCATGAAGGCGCTGCTGTCCGAAGGGCAGAGCGACAAGGCCACACAAGGCGCGGGCTCGTACGGTTTGGGACACCTCACTGCATATGCAGCATCCGACCTGCGATACGTGCTCTACGCGGGTCGACGACAAGGACGGGATGTCGTCAGCGGACACGCGATCCTTGCCTCCCACAAACAACGCAACACAAGACATTCAGCTCACGGCTATTGGCGACTGCCAAGCGAGTTGTTCAGCCTGGAAGATGGGAACTACCCCACAAGGCCTCCTGAGTTGATCGCCGACGAACTCGATCGCATCCAAGACTCTGGGTCGATTGTCGCAATCAGCGGCTTCAATCACTTCCACGAGGACCAACATTGGCAAGCTCTGGATGACATCTGCCGTGTCGCCGCGCTTAACTTCATGGGCGCCATCTGGGAAGGCAAGATGGTAGTGCATGTCCATGACGAAGAGTCTGGCCGCCGAGAAACCGTTGACGCTGAGTCCTTAGAACCCTTGTTGAAGCCGATCGCGGATCAGCAGCGTGCTCGGGCCGCGGGCTGGCTCCCTGGGCAACAGGGATATCGCGTATGGGAGACATTGCGAAACGGCGAAGATTTGGACGCCATGATCGACCGCTCAATCAGCATCAAGTTCCGACGACTACCGCAAGGAACGAACGCCCGCTCGCGTGTTCAGATCTTTCGCGACGGCATGTGGATCACAAACGACGCACCTGAACTGAGGACGGGCAACTTTGCCGGCGTTCGGCCATTTGACGCGGTCCTCTTGCTCAGCGACGCGGACCCCGAGGATCACACAGAGTTCTACGATCTGGTCCGGAACTCTGAAGGCCCTGAGCACCGTGGCCTGACCAAGCTCCGCGAACTGCGTCCGAAGGAGCGACGCCAGCTGCGCGAGATGTTGCGCGATGTCGCCAAGCGTCTTCAAGATGAAGCAGGCGCAATCGATACGGATGACGGCTTCAGCCCGGAGGGCTTTGCCGTGTTCAACAACGAAGCCACGCGTGAGGCGAGCAAGACGCCGAAACTCCGATACCGGCCCCAAGGCGACAGCCCGGAGGATCAGGAAGTGACATCGTCAACCGCCGGGACAAGCGAAGAAGGTGCATCGCCTGACGGCGCAGGCAAAGGCGCCAAGAGGCGTCACCAGCGCCGGGCGCCCGCAGCCGGTACTGCGATTCCGATTCGGCGCGCGATTGTTCCGCGGCTTGACGATGATGGAACCGTGTCCGTCTTGCGCGTCCACCTGCAAGTCCCCGCGAGCTCGACTCGTACCGGCCAGTTCGGCCTCAGGGTGTTCGTCGAGTCCGGATCAGACGAGACCTGTGAACAACCCCTCGGTCCTGTTTGGCAGTCGATTCGCTCGATCAGGTCGCAAGACGGCGTATTCGACGGTCGAGACGCGAGCGAGGTGTCCCTCCCAGCCGGGCTCGAGTCATTTGAGATCGAGCTCACCGAACCCATTAGCGCAGCCTCGCGTTTCGAGCTGGACGTCGTTAGACGCCGGATCAAGGAGGCATCCTAGTGGCCGCAACCGCCGTCTTTCCCATGCTGCTTGAAGATGGGACGTCGATTGACTGGAAGCTGGCTGCCTACAAGGCGGTGGTTCAAGTCAGCGGACACTCCGCAACCGCGGTCAATCGGCTGTCTGATGCTCCGGAGTTGCAGTCCTTGATTGAAGTTGGCGACGCCAAGTGGGCACTGGAACTCCGATGTCCAAAGACCCTGTTGGCACGGGTCGAACTGTCGTCTGATTCTTCCGTGCGCGTCGAGTGGCAGCCGGCAGAGGTCGATGGCGAACTGTTTCTCACCCCCGGTGTCATTGCTGCGCGCGATTGTGTACTGGAGCCAACCGGCCTGAACGCTCTTTGGGGCGACGAATCAGTCCACCTACCTGCCGGTCGCTGGCTCGCGCGGGCTCAGGTGGTAAGAACGCAGTCTTTGGCTTCCTCGCTGTTGAAGTTCCATAAGCGCGACTCTCTGCAGGACGGAGAGATGGCAGTGGAACCAGATGTCACAACCGGAGACCTTCGGTTCAATGTCTGGCTCGCGCCGAACTACTTCCAGCAAGAGATTCAAAGCAACCGAGACGTGCAGATCGCGGCGTTGATCGGCGCCTTCGGTCGAATCCCGCTGCTGGATCCCGGCGGTGAGGATAGCTACGCAATCCTGTCCTACATCCGCGCCGCACTGAACGAACAGGACGTTCCCCTTTGGGGACCTGACCTGAACTCTGAGTATGATCCAGCGCGTGCTGCAACCGCAATCGAGCGATTTCATATCAAGGCAGTTCCTGAGGATGAGACATGAATGCACCAACTCCCGAGCTGCAGCAGCGTTTCAGCGACTGGCAACGTCATCTCACATCGACGAGCCGAGACAGTCAGTCGCCTAGCGAGATTGCCGGTCGTCAGCAGATACTGATCTCTGCGGTCAGCGCTGGCATTGAAGCGTTTACGGAGTACTTGAGGACTGAACTCGATCTAGGTGAACCTGGCGGCATAGGACCTCCGCCACTACCACGACGCATCGATCCGTCGGAACTTCGCGATCCGCCCTTGCAGCTGGAGCGCGAGCTGTACTCGTCGTTCGAAGGTCACACGACACCCTCGGAAGCCTCGCAACCCCTCTTCTGGACCCGCTGTCACTATCAGTGGATTGCTTCGGGTCACTTCGGCGACAACCTGTTCGGAGCGTTTCTCGGCTCCCTGGTCAACGGCGCGGAAGAGAAGACAACTGAGGCGGCGACACGCAACCTGCTGCGTCGGATGGGCGGCCTGCCACACGTGAGGGGCAAAGTCTCGGTGCTGAACGACTGCCCCATATCACGAGCCTGGTGGCGTGGCAGGCTCGCTGTGCTCGCGGCGGAACGAAGTCAGGGTTCATTCGATGTAGACACCGCGCACCGAGTGCTCCACTCCAGCAACGATGCGTGGTCGCGGTTGGTAGGTCACTCTGTCCGGCGAGTCACGGTGATCAATCACTCCAGCGTTCGCGCGGCGCTGATCGAGCAGTATCGCAATGCCAGCCGCGACAGCGGAGGGATCCCTGCCGCCGAGTTCCAAACCGTCATCAGGCTCCTCGCTCGGCACGGTCCCGCACTGATCTTCGATGCACTGAGCGCAAGCGAGCTGTCCGAGTTGACGGCCCAGGCGATCGCAGATGCTCGAAGCGGTAATGACGACGACCTGCCGTCTGCGCCCGCGACTCCGGTTCAGCCTACCCGCCCAGCCACGCTGACTCTGCCGTTGACGCGATTTCTTCGCCGATAAGGAGGCTAGCGGTCGCGCCGGGGCTGGGGGCGTTGAGGATGTGGATCAGGCGGTTCTGGTGGGCGATTTCGAAGTCGTCGGCGAGGGAGCCGTCTCGGCGGAGGGCCTGGGCTCGAACTCCGGCTCCTCCCCGGACGAGCTGGTCGGGTTCGAGGTCGGGCATCAGGCGTTGGAGGGCGTGGACGAAGGCGGACTTGTTGGCGCTGCGCCAGACCTCGCCCAGGCCGGTCTGCCAGTGGTCCCGGGCGAGCCTCAGAAAGCCCGGCCAACTCAGCGACTCGGCGGCATCCCGCAGGGCGATGTCGCGCCAGCGGTAGCCCTCTCGCTTGAGCGCCAGCACCGCGTTCGGGCCCGCCTCGACCGTGCCGTTCAGGCGCCGCGTGAAGTGCACGCCAAGGAAGGGAAAGGCCGGGTCGGGGACGGGATAAATCAGGTTCTTGAGCATCCCGCGAGCCGAGGGCACGAGGTCGTAGTACTCGCCGCGGAACGGCACGATGCGCAGGTCGCGAGCCTCGGCAGCGCCGGCTCGCCGAGCGATGCGGTCGGCCTGCAGTCCGGCGCAGTTGACGACGTACTTCGCCCGGACCACTCCAGTCGTCGTTGCAAGCTGGACGCCGTCGGGGTCGACGCGGACGCCGGAGACTCGTGAGCGCAGTCGTACCGATCCGCCGGCCGACTCCAGCAGTTCGCGGTACTTCTCACAGACGCCGCGGTAGTCGGCGATGCCGGTCGAGGGGATGTGCAGCGCGGCGACGCCGGCGGCGTTGGGCTCGAACTCGCGCAGCTCGTCGGGTCCGAGTTCGCGGATATCGGGCACGCCGTTGGCGTCGCCGCGGCGGTGGAGTTCGCGCATGCGCTCGAGTTCGGACTCGTGCGTGGCGACGACGACCTTGCCGCAACGCTCGGCGCCGATCCCATGTTCCTCGCAGAAGGCGTACATACGCTCGGCGCCGGCCGCGGCCATGCGCGCCTTGGCCGAGCCGGGCCGGTAGTAGAGGCCGGAGTGGATCACGCCGGAGTTGTTGCCGCTCTGGTGTCGTCCGACGCCGGATTCCTGTTCGAGCGCGACGACGCGGAGTCCCTCGTGCCTGGTTGCGAGAGCCATGGCGGTCGAGAGTCCGAGGATGCCGGCGCCGATGACGGCGACGTCGGCCGTGTCGAGGGTGTGGTCAGGCATGGGGAAGCATTTCGCTCCCCTCTCCTGGAGGAGTCCCGCGAGCAATCCTGTGAACAAGTCGCCCCCGCGTAGGCGGGGTCAGCGCTATCAGAAAGGCGCCACAGGGCCCCGCCTGCACGGGGCCGACTTTGTTTGTGTTACGCGCAGATCTCCAGAGGGAGAGGGGGTATCTCCTAGACACGCGGCGTATCCGACGGTTTGATGCTGAGTTGGCCGCCTTGGATCTGCTCGGTCACGCGGGCAAGGGGCGTCGCCTTGACGCCGCGTTGTTGCAGCTCGTTGATCAGATGCGGAGCCTCGACAATCCCAGCGGCGATGAGCAGGCCGCCGGAGGTCTGCGGATCGTAGAGCAGGGCCTCCTCGAACGTGGTCAGTTCTCGGCCTCCCTGGACGGTCAGACGAGCGCCGTAGTACTCGCGGTTGCGGGACTGTCCGCCCGAGCCGAAGCCGGCGGCGACGGCCTCGGAGAGGCCGCCGAGGGCAGGGGCGGCGCCGAGGTCGATCTCGAAGGCGGCGTCGCTGAGTTCCGACATCTCGTGCAGGTGTCCGGCGAGTCCGAAACCGGTCACGTCGGCGATCGCGTGGACGCCGGCGGCGAGGTCGGGCTCGGACGCGGCCTCGGCGGAGTCGCGGTTGAGGGTCATCATCTGGGCGACGGCGGCGTCCCAGTGATCCTGAGAGACTGCGCCCTGCTGATTGGCGCCGATCAGGACGCCGGTGCCGATCTCCTTGGTCAGGATGATCGTGTCGCCGGGCTGCGCGCCGCCAGTCGTGCGGATCAGGTCGCGCGGGACTTCCCCCGTGACGGCGAGACCGTACTTGGGTTCCTCGTCGATGATCGTGTGTCCGCCGGCGATTACGGCTCCGGCTTCGCGCACCTTGTCCGCGCCGCCGCGCAACACGTCGGCGATGACATCGGGCGGCAGGTCCTCGGGGAAGGCGGCGATGTTGAGCGCGAAGAGCACGCGGCCGCCCATCGCGTAGACGTCGGACATGGCGTTGGCGGCGGCGATCGCGCCGAACTGGTAGGGGTCGTCGACCAGAGGCGCGAAGAAGTCGAGCGTCTGCACGAGCGCGCGATCGTCGTCGATGGCGTAGACCGCCGCGTCGTCGGGGCGGTCGAGACCGACGAGCAGCTCGGGATGCTCGGAGGGCGGAAACTGGGGACCGAGATGGCGCAGCACGTGCGCCAGCCCCTCGGGGCCGAACTTCGATCCTCAACCGCCGCAGCGGGCGAGGTCTGTCAGGCGCACAGCGCGGGTATCGCGATCGGACATACGCTCAGCGCTCCAATCTCAATCGCAGCGTATCGCGGAGCATGGTCATATCTAGAATAGTACTTGCGTTCTAGCAGCGCGGCACATAGTCTGTGGCAGAAGCGGAAGTCGAGGAACGGACCATGACCGAACACTGCTGGATCGAGACGCCGCTGGGGACCATGTACCTGGCCATTGCGAATGGAATGCTGCGCGAGGCGGGCTTTGTGGAAACCTGGGCGCGGCCGGTGCTGGAACCGGACGACGAGTCGCCGGAGTCGGGTCTGTCGCCCGATGCGGCGCGTGTCCGCGACGCAGTTGCGGCGTACTTCGAGGGGGATGTCGAGGCGATCGACGAGATTGCGATTGACCCGCAGGGCACGGACTTTCAGCTCGCGGTCTGGCAGGCCATTCGCGAAGTGCCGGCCGGCAGGACGGTGTCGTACCAGGACATTGCGCGAGCCGTGGGCAAGCCGTCGGCGTATCGTGCGGTGGGAACCGCGACCGGGCGCAATCCGGTCGGGATTGCCGTACCGTGCCACCGGATCGTGCGATCCGATGGCGGGCTTGGCGGCTATGGCGGTGGATTGCATCGCAAGGAGTGGTTCCTCGACCATGAGCGCAGGCATCTGCAACACAGCAAGAACGGACACGACTGATGGCTTCAACTTCAGACCCCGGCGTGGCAGCGGCGCTTGCCAACGACCTGGTGATTGACATCACCACGACCGGCCGCTCGAGCGGCGAGCCCAAGCGGCTTGAGATCTGGTTTCACAACGTTGACGACCGCTACTACATCACCGGCCGTCCCGGCCCGCGCTCGTGGTACGCGAATGTGCTGGCCAATCCGGCGATCACGTTTCACTTCAAGCAATCGACCGAGGCCGATCTCGATGGCACGGCGAGGGCGGTCACCGATCCTGGCGAGAAACGAACGGTGTTCCTCTCGGCGAAGAAGCTGAGCGAGTACATCAACGAGGACAACGTCGAGGAGTGGGTCGACGGGTCGCCGCTGATCGAGGTGGTGTTCGGCTGAGCTGCATACCCGTGTCCCGCGCCGCACAATGCCGCCGTTCGTCATCAGCTTGGCGTGGAACTCCGCCTCTCGCGAGGAGCTCGCTGGGCATGGCCTGACCGTGGCAGACGCTGAGGCCACGTTGGATACTCGCCCGAAGTTCTTCCCCAAGAAGGGTAACCGGATGCGTGTACGTCGCGGTTTACGGCCCAGGTGGATGATGATTGGGCCCTGCGACGATGGCAGCTTGTTGACTTTCATCATCGAGCATCCTGATGAGCAGCGGATTGCTCATCTCGCCACGGGATGGAGTTCCAACAACGCGCAGGAAACTCGATATGCTCAACCAGGCGGAAAGCGAAACCGACCATGACCCACGACCCCCGTTTTCCAGATGAAGACTTTGAAGACGAGCCCGTCGAATGGATCGTCGCCGATAAACCTGGCCCAGTGATCCAGGTACGCTTCACCTTCGATGAGGTCAAAGAGCTTGTTGCTGAGGAAGTGGTCTCGGGTGTGAGCCATATTCAACTTGTTCACGATCTGGCCCTTGATGTCATCCGCGAACGTCGGGCCAAGCGCACCGGCCAGGCCGAGGTTGCTGACTAGCGGACTGCCAGCACGGCGATCTGAGTGAACATGAAGAACGGGTCGTCCGACGCCGCCCAGGTGGACCAACCACTTGAGATGCGTTCCAAATCGGCCTGCGTTGCGAGGCCGTGCTCCAGCGCTTGCTCGGCGATGCCGCTGTAGAGGATGCGCTGCGACCAGCTTCGACCCCAGATGCGCGCCTCCTCGCCGTCCATCGCGACGACGTTGGGATGGATCTCAATCTCTGTGAAGCCGGCCGATCGCACCCAGGCCGGAAGCGTGCGGCCGGCGTCGGGCTCGGCATTGTTGCGGTAGGCGACTCGGTGGTAGAGCTCGTTCCAGTCGAGGAACTCCGGAAACTTAGGGTGCGGGGACATCGTGGCGTAGTCGGCGTCACGGACGGCGAGCAGTCCGCCCGGCTTAAGCACCCGGCGCATCTCTCCAATCGCGCGAATCGGGTCGGCCAGGTGCTGCAGGAGCTGGTTGGCGTAGACGACGTCGAACTCAGCCTCGGCAAAGTAGAGCGAGTAGACGTCGCCGGAAACGAACTCCGCATTGTCAACTTGCTCTTCGCTGGTGTGGACGCGAGCGTGATCGAGCACTTCCGGCGCAGCGTCGAGCCCGATCACCTCCGCCGGGGCGACGGCTCGGGCGAGACCCGTCGTGATCGTTCCCGGCCCGCAGCCGACATCCAGCAGACGCATGCCTGGCTTGAGATGAGGCAGCAAGAACCACGCCTCGACCTCGGCCCTACGACGCGCGTGCGATTGCACCACCGATTCATGGTGGCCGTGCGTGTAGCGGTCACTCGGGGCCTGCGGCGTCTCAGTCATCCGCGAATCCATCCACGAGCTGCGCCAGCGTCTCGACCGCGCGATCGGAGAGCAACAGCCTTCGGGCGGCCTCCTGGCCTCGCGGCGACATCTTACGCCACGTCCGGCCCAGAGCACGCCGCAGTTGACGTTCATCGAGATCATCCAGCAGTGGCTCCAGTTGCGTATCGAAAAAGACCAGCGAGAGCGCGTCTTCAAGCGTCTGCGCGTCGGGATCGCCGGACGGGAGCAGATCGGCTTTGGAGACGAGAGCGGCGACCCGCTCGACGCTCGCGCGGGGGTAGCCGCACTCCTCGAGGATCGCGGCCGTCAGCTCGGCATGGACCGCGTGCAGCGCTCGTCGCCAGCGAAGGTACGCCGTTCGGCCGGCGGGAAAGGTTGAGCGAGGGATCATCCAGCGGCGGATGTGATGGGCTCGTGCGGCCAGCAACAGTTCTTCGGAAACATCTGGGTCAAGTTCGCGAACCCAACGCGTCATCATCTCGGCGTGGGTCTGCTCCTTGGGCAATGCCACGCCGTCAATGGCGAGCGTGAACGGATCGTCGGCGTTGGCCGCGTCGATGGCGGCAATGGCGCGGTCGAAGCGTGGCTCGCCGGTCATTCGCACAGCTTAGGGTCGCGCAGATTCCCACTCGGAGGCAAACTCATCGCAGACATCCACGGCTCGGGCGAACGTGACACCCGACTTTGAGCACATGTACTGGATCAGGCGCTCCAGCATGGCGACTCGGCCGGGGCGGCCGATGATGTAGGGGTGCATCGTGAGCGTGAAGACGCCGCCTCGGCGGCGGAGTTCGTCGAATGCGGCCTTCCAGGTGGATTCGACATGCTCAGGCGCGGCCTGCAAGCGGCGGCCGTCGGTGGGAGCGAAGACGAAGTAGGGATAGTCGTCCAGCGCCCAGTGGATCGGCAGCTCAACCAGGGACGTCTCGCCCGCCGCAACCCAGTACGGCGCGTCCGATCCCATCAGCGACGAGTCGTAGCGGAAGCCTCGCTGGGCCATCAGACTGAGCGATACGTCGCTCAGCTCCCACGAGGGCGAGCGGTACCCGGCCACCGCCTCGCCGGTGATCCCTCGCAGGATCTCGCTGCCCTTGTCCAGCACTTCGGCCTCTTCCTCTTGCGAGAGCGTGGCCGGTGGTTCGTGCAGGTAGCCGTGATGGCCAATCTCGTGTCCGGCGGCGGCGATCCGCTCGACCGTTGCGGGATTGCGCTCGGCGACCCAGCCGGGAATGTAGAAGGAGGACGGCACGTTGGCCCGCGCCAGCGCGGTCAAGATGTGCGGTACGGCGACTGTCGGGCCGTAGTCACCGAACGAACGGGCCGAGGGCCGCTGCTCGATACGAGGATCGCGATTGATCATGCCCGATGAACCGTCGACATCGAACGACAGCACCACGGTGCACTCGCCCGCGCCCTGGTCGGTGTCGGGAGACCACAGCGCCGCCCCGCAGGCCGGGCAGAATCGCCTCTCGCCGGACCATTCGCAGTGGGGACAGTCGTAGTTCACGCGTTGCGCCTTCTTCGCGAGCCAACGTTGGGTCGGCGCGGCACTCTTCGCTCCCCCCGCTTTGCGGGGGGAGCTGTCCCGAAGGGACTGAGGGGGGCTCGCCGAGGGCCGAACAAGCGCAGAGTCCCCCCTCTGCCTTCGGCATCTCCCCCCGCGAAGCGGGGGGAGAGGGAAATCACGCGAAGTCGTTGATCGTGACGAAGCCCGTGGTCTGGAACGTCGTCATCGACTCCACGACCTCCGGGACCTGGTCGATCGAGATGGTCTCAGACACGATAGTCTCAGGCTGCAGCTTGCCAGAGGCGACCATGTTGAGCATCGATGGGTAGTTCTGGTTGGGCAGACCCAGCGACCCACGGAACTCGATTTCGGACATGGTGATGAAGTCGATCGGCAAGCCGACTTCACCGGCCTCTTCAGCCGAAGTGATGCCGATCTGCACGTGCACGCCGCCCTTGCGCAGCGAGTTGACCGAGTTGAGCATGGTCGCCTTGATGCCCAGCGCATCGACGGAGACATCAGCCCCGCCCTCGGTGATCTCGCGAACCCTGGTCGGCACATCTGCCTCAAGCGCGTTGATCGTTTCCACGGCGCCCTGTGATCGGGCCAGGGAGAGTTTGCCCTCTTCCAGGTCAACCGCGATCACCTGCGCGCCAAGCGACGCGGCGACCTGCACTGCGGAGAGTCCGATGCCGCCGCAGCCGTTGACCACGACCCAGTCGCCGCCCGACACCTCGCCGCGGTCGGCAACGCCGTGGTAGGAGGTCATGAAGCGGCAGCCCATGGCAGCGCCGGCCTCGAAGGAGACGTTGTCGGGCAGCGGGATGGCGTTGAAGTCGGCGTTGTAGATCGCGGCCTTCTGCGCGAATCCACCGGCAAAGCCGCCCTGGGTGTCGCAGATATTGGGCAAACCCGAGCGGCAGATGTTGCAGTTGCCGCAGCCGTTGTGGAACGGCGTGAGCACGCGTTGACCGGGCCGAATGTGCTCGACATCGTCGCCGACCGCCTCCACCGTGCCCGCCCACTCGTGACCGAGCACGCAGGGAATCGGCAGCTCGAATCCGACCCACGAGAGGTCACCCTGCCACAGGTGCCAGTCCGAGCGGCAGACGCCGCAGGCCTCGACGCGTACCAGCGCGTCTTTCGGTCCGATCACGGGGTCTGGAAAGTCGCGTACCACCAGCGGCTGGCGGACGCCTTCCATCACGACAGCTTTCATGTCCGATTCCTTCCTAGAAACCACTCTGCAAACCCAGAGGAGCGGGTGAGAGGAACGCTAGCAAATCCAGCGCGCCCGCGACACTCCACCACAGTTCCATCACCCTGCGTCAGGCGGTAGGACGCGGCAAACGTCGGGACGCAGCAGCCGCAGCGGACCGACCTGCGCGGACTCTGAGATTGCGTATGTCGCGAGCGCCTCGCGGTACACGACGCGCCGTTCAGTATCGGAAACGGGAAGCGACAGCGCCCAGGCGTCGTGCGGAAAGCCCAGGCGCCTGCCGTCGCTCAGTTGCAGCACCGTGACCGCCGCCCCCAGCGCCGCCTGTTGCAGCTCCATCAGCATCCCTGCCAAAGATTCCGACTGCGGCACCCGGGAGTCTCCAGCCACGACCTCCATCGCCGCTCGCTCGACTTCCGTCGCGCGAGCCTCCAGCGCGTTCGCCATCCGATCGCGCGGCAACGAGAACACGTAACGGATTGACCGCTCGACTTGCTGCCAGCGAAACCGGTATGACCAGCGAAGCGTCTGCCAGTCGGGGCTCGGCTCCACCAGCACCGTTGGTACCGCAAGCCGCGCCCGCAGCCCCGCCGCGGCCTCCATCCGTCCAAGCTCCTCAAGCAGCCAGGGCATCATCGGGTCGGGCGTGTCAGTCATGGACCGATCGTAAGGCTCATCCTGCGCGAGAAGGCAAACCGTTAGCGAAACACCGGGTCGCGTTTCTCGAAGAAGGCCGCCAGGCCCTCCTTTGTTTCAGGGCGTCGCGCGGCTTCGGTGATCGCGCGGGTCTCGTACTCCATCTGCGTCTCGAGACTCTCGTTCCAGGACAGGTGATAGAGCCGCTTGGCCGCGCCGATCGACTCGGTCGGGCCGGCGGCAAGCTGGGCCGCGAGAGCGTGCGCGGCCTCGTGCAGCTCGTCGTCAGGCACGATCCGGTTGATCATGCCCCAGTCCAGCGCTTCCTGGGCCGAGAGCATGCGGTTGGTCAGGCACAGCTCAATCGCTCGGCGCAGACCGACCAGACGGGGCAGGAAGTAGGTGGAGGATCCGTCGGGCGTGAGCCCGATGCGCGAGTACGCCATTGTGAAGCGAGATGATTCCCCGGCCAGGGCGAGGTCGCCGATCAGAGCGAGACTCATCCCCGCGCCGGCGCAGGTGCCGTTGATCGCGGTGATCATCGGCGCATCCATGCGCGCAAAGCGGGACACCGCCGCGTGCAAGTAGGTCGTCATTTCCTTGACGTACGTCGCCATCTCGGGACCGGCCGGCGGGAAGCCGCGCAGGTCGGCTCCGGTGCAGAAGAAGCGGCCGCTGCCGCGAAAGACGACCGCGCGTACGTCCGGGTCGTCGTCGACCTCAATCGAGGCTTGCATCAGCTCCTTGCACATCTCCATCGAGAGCGAGTTGGCCGCCTCGGGCCGGTTGATCGTGATCGTCGCCACGCTCTCGGCGACTTCGTACTCCAGGGTGCTGTAATCGCTCATGCTCCAGGCCTCCCGCCTTCGCTCGATACGCTGTGCCGCAAAGCCTACTGTCAGGAAGAGCCGCGCATGACCGCACCGAGGCTGCAGTCCGTCTCAATCACCACGCCCAGCGGCGCACTACACGCTGAGTTCGCCGCGCCCACTGACTCCGTTTCCGACGTGCACGCTCCGGGGGTCCTTGTGATCCATGAGGCCTGGGGTCTCAACGACGACATCCGCCGCATCACGCAGCGCTTTGCCGAGCACGGCTACGCTGCCTTGGCACCCGATCTCTACTCGGTCGGGCCGCCGCGACCGTTCTGCATCGTCCAGACGATGCGCTCATTGATGGCGAATGACGGCCGCGCCTTCGACAGCCTCGACGCCGCCCGCCAGTGGCTCGTAGACCACGAACGAGTCGACTCCAGCCGACTCGCCATCGCCGGCTTCTGCATGGGCGGCGGCTTCGCCATCCTCCACGCGGTCAGCGCCTCCTACCAGGCGTCCGCGCCCTACTACGCGCGCGTACCGCGAGACGCCCGCGATCTGGAGGGCATCTGCCCTGTTGTGGGCGGCTTCGGCGCCCAGGACACGATCACCCCCGGCATGGCCGAGCGCCTGCGCGGACACCTGGAAGCGCTCGACGTGCCGCACGACATCGTCGAGTATCCCGAGGCCGGCCACTCGTACATGAATGACATTCCGGGCGGGTTCCCCAGCTTGCTGGTACGCCTCCAGCGGCGGCGCGGCAGCATTATCGGTCTCGACCCGGAGGCGAGCGAGGACAGTTGGCGGCGAATGCTGGACTTCTTCGAGCGCCACCTGGGCGGAACAACCGAGCCGGTCGAGACGTAATGTAGGTGAGGGGTCGCGATACGCGGCAACCCGTGAAAGGGACAGGGTATGAAGCTCATTGCACTGCATGGGACGACGGGCCGCCTTCTGGCGCTGCTCGGACTGGTGGCGGTAGCGGCTGCGCTGCTGATCGCGGGCGCGCTCAGGGTCAACGCCGAGCAGGAGTACGACCTCAAGCTGGTCCCGTCCGCGAATGAACAGTTGACCACGCTGACGATCGAGGGCGCGGCCTCGCGGACGGTCGCATACGACGGCGCAGTGGCGCGGTTCAGGGTGGTGGTCGAGCGTGACTCGGCACTTGAGGCGCGCCAGGCGGGTGTGCTGGTGGTCAACGCGATCAGAGACGCCGTCGAAGAGAGTTGCACGACCGGCGAGCCGGAAAACGCGGATCACACAGCGGAACCCTCGTGCATTTCTCCCAACAAACAACAAACGGTCAGTCTCCGGCTGAGTCAGGTCTGGGACTGGACTGAAGAGGGCCGGGTGCTGCGAGGCTGGGAGTACGAGTATCGTCTGCAGATTGCAATCCGCGGCACCGGGTTCGCCGGCGGACTGGTCGACCTCGTGATCGGCGCCGGAGGCGACAGTCTGCACTTCGACGGATTGGACTTCACCGCCTCGCGCAGAGCTGAGTTCGAGCGCCTCGCGTTACTGGACGCGATCGACGACGCCCAGTCAACCGCTGACTCGATCGCCGAGCACATGGGCTACGAGATCGTGCGGCTTGTCGAGCTCAGCCCTACTGGTAGTCCCGCGGCTCCTCGCGTTGTCACAGAGTTCGCGGAAGCCGCAGCCGATGAATCGTTCGCGCCGACCCCGGTCTTCGCCGGCAGCGAGATGGTCACATCTCGAGTTCGGATGGTCTTCGAGTTGAGGCCGATACCCGGCGGCGAGTCGACAGACGCATCGCACGGCGGCTAACCAAGGGAGCCCCCTCTGCCTGCGGCATCTCCCCCCGCACTGCGGGGGGAGAGGGGAAGCGCTCAGCCCGCAGCGGCAGCCGCGGCGTCCTGGCGGACTTTCTGGGCGACGTGCTCGGGAACCTGGTCGTAGCGGTCGAACTGCCAGGTGAACGTGCCTCGACCGCCGGTCATCGAGCGCAGGTCGGTCGCGTAATGCAGGAACTCCGCCATCGGACCCTCCGCAATCACGACCGAGGAGCCGGGCGGTTCGTCGGCCGGCTCCATGCCCAGCACCCGCGCGCGTCGCGAGTTGAGGTCGCTGATCACGTCCCCGGTCGACGACTCGGGCGCAGTGATGCGGAACGTCTGAATGGGCTCCAGGAGGATCGGACGGGCCGAAGAGACACTCTCCTTGAGCGCCTGCGAGGCTGCCAGCTTGAACGCCATCTCTGACGAGTCGACGTCGTGGTGCTTGCCGTCAAAGAGGATCACACGTAGATCGGTGAGCGGGAAGATGCCGCGCGGAAGTGATTCCACGACACCCTTTTCGACCGCCGGAATGTAGTTTCGAGGCACGGCGCCACCGACAATCTCGTCTGCAAACTCGAAGCCTTCGCCGCGCGCCCTGGGTTCAACCCTCAGGGCGACACGCGCGTACTGCCCGCTGCCGCCGGTCTGCTTCTTGTGCAGATACTCTGCCTGCCCGGTCGAGGTCACTGTTTCGCGATAGGGAACGCGACGGTCCTTGATCTCAACCTCGACGTGGTACTTGCTGAACAATCGCCCGGCCGAGAGCTGCACGTGGGACTCGCTCAGGCCACTGAGGATCGTCTCGCCTGAGTCGCGATCGCGTTCAATCTGCAGCGTCGGATCACCTTCGACGAGCCGCGCCAGAGATGGTCCGAGCTTGTCAACATCCGCCTTGGTCTTGGGTTCGACGGCGGCGGCGAAGATCGGCAGCGGCATCTCGGGCGCTGGCATGAGCAGATCGGATCCCTTGGTCCGCAAGGTGTTGAACGTGGTCGTGTGCTGCAGTTTGGTCACCACACCGATATCTCCGGCAGCGAGTTCCGAGGCGCCGCTCAGCGTTTTGCCGCTGGCTCGTGACAGGCCGGCCAGGCGCTCGTCCTCACCGCTCTGTGCATTGTCGAGGTGCGCGTCGCTCGTGATGGCGCCGGAGACGACGCGCAGATATGACAGTCGCCCCACGAATTCATCGGCGGTCGTCTTGAAGACAAACGCCGCCGTCTGGCCGTTGTCCTCGATCCCTTCGGCAATGGGTGGAGCCTCCGATGGCTCCGGCAACACTTCCTCGATCAGCCGAAACAGCTCGTTTGAACCCACTCCACCGACCGCTGAATTGGGAAGCACCGGCGCGAGCGAACCAGAGAGCGCAGCCGTCTTCAGCGCCGCGCGTAGATCGCCCTCATCGATCTCCTCGTCCTCGAGATAGAGCATCATCAGGTCTTCATCGGCCTCGACGATCTGCTCAATCAGGCCATCACGTCCATCCGCCGATTCGTCGCCGATGACATCGATCAGCTCGCTGAACGACGACTCCGAGCCGTTGGGTAAGTAGAGCGGCTGGCACTCAGAACCGAGGATCGACTGCACCGATGCCAGCGCCTCATCAAACGAGGAGTTGTCACGGTCGAGCCGCGAAACCACGACGGCGCGCGGGATTCCCCGCTTGCCCGCCATTCGCCATGCGGTTTCGGTGCCGACCTGCACACCGGAAGATGCATCCACCACCACGATCACCGCATCGACGACCGACATGGCCGCCACCAGTTCTCCGACGAAGTCGGCATATCCAGGCGTGTCCAGCAGGTTGATGCGGGTCCCGTTGTGTTCCAGCGAGACCAGCGACGTGGAAATCGACATCCCGCGGTCCTGCTCTTCCGGGTCGTAGTCCGAGATCGTATTGCCGTCTTCCACCCGCCCCAGCCGCGTCGTAACTCCTATTGCAAAGGCGAGCGACTCGACCAGCGTCGTCTTTCCCGCGCCCTGGTGTCCCACCACTCCAACGTTGCGTACAGCCATAGCGACAATCCCCTCAGTCGATGCTCAGCCAGCGCGAGATTTGGCTCAGGTTAACGGATGTCCGCGCCCGCCTTGGTGGTGCGCGCGATTGCAGAGCCGCATGCCGGCGCCCACTCGGCTAGTCGTCCAATCCTCGAAGTCGACGCAACTCGGCCTCAAGCGCCTGGACGCGTGACTCGGCCGTCGCAGCGCGCGACTCTGCCGTCGCCACGCGCGACTCTGCCGTCGCCACGCGCGACTCTGCCGTCGCCACGCGCGACTCTGCCGTCGCCACGCGCGACTCTGCCAAGATGCGCGCGCTGCGTTCGTCCTCGAAGGTGGCGATGTGTTGTCCCGTGTCAGGGTCGTACCAGCCCAGTTGGCCTGACTCCCAGCGGATGAAGAGATTCAGAATCTCGCAGAATCCCTGAAGATCACCATTCGGAAGTTCCTCTAACGTCACGGGTACATATCGGCCATTGACGAGCCGATCACCGCCTAGTCGAGCGCCGTGAAAGCGGCCGGTCTCATCGAAACGCCAGAACTCCGGCACGCCGATTCGCTCGTAGTAGTCCCGCTTTTCGCCAATGTCTCGACGTCCAGTGCTGCGCGAGGCGACCTCCATGACAAAGTCCGGCGGCTTGCCTTGCTCGGCGATGACGTAGGCGTTGGTCTGCTTGAAGGCCACAGGATCCACGTCGAACGCCACCAGCAGGTCGGGAATGCGTAAGCCCTTCACGTTGCGCCTGAACTCCGGGCTGAGAAAGTGCTCTCCGGTGACCAACGTCGTCTCCCGACGGCCGAAGTGTTGGATCAGCAGATACGCTCCCCCGCTGGCGGCCAGGTGCTCGAACGTCGTCATATCGTCCGCGCTCCGATCCGGGTCGGGAAACGTGATGCGTTCGGCTGTTGGGTCGCGCTTGACAGTGGTCATACGGCCATTCTACTCACCGACAGATCGAGGATTTCGAGTTCCGGCCAGCCCCTCAATCCGCGTCGCAGGCGCCATACCAGATCCACGGTCGAGCCGATCTCCGGCGCCGCCTTGCCCAGCCGCCAGCCGATCGCCGACCAACCCTCCACGTCGAGACGCAGGTGCGCGTCGTCCTGACCGACGGTCTTGACGCTGCTCACTGGGACATCGTTGCTCAGGAACACCGGTGCCGGATTGCCCTCGCCGAACGGCGCCATGCGCTCGATCCAGTGCACCACCTGTCGGGATACGGCTGGTAGCGAGACCTGGGCATCGATCTCCATCTGTCCCTCAAGCGCCGCCCACGCGCCTGCTTCGCCGGCGTCCAACTGCGACTGCGCCAACTGGTTGAATCGAGCCATCAACGCTCCAAGATGCTGCGGAGATGCCGAGAATCCAGCCGCCATCGCATGGCCACCTCCTCGCAGCAGCAGGTCGCGGGAGCCGTCAAGCATCCTGACCAGATCGAACCCGGCAGCGCTGCGACCCGACGCTCGGGCCTCGCCATCGACGAGCGACCAGGCAAAGGCGGGCCTTGACCACTGATCGGCCAGCCGACCAGCCACAATGCCGACGATCCCGTGGTGAATCTGCTCGCCACCGACGAACAGCACCAGCGGCGCCTGGCCTGCTGCGTCGAGCTGGCGGCGTATCTGCTCCTGAGCTTCGCCCATCGCCTCTGCCGTCAGCCTGCGCCGTTCGTTGTTGAGTCGATCGAGTCGGGTTGCGAGCTCGAGCGCTGACTCGCTGGTTCGCTCCATCAGCATTCGCAGCGCCAATGACGCATCATCGAGCCGACCTGCGGCATTGATTTTGGGCGCGATTTGGAAGCCGATCGTCTCAGTATCGACAGGTCCGTTGTTGCGGCCTGATCGCATCAGCCGTCGTAGCCCCGGCCGCTCTGTCGCCTCCAGCGCTCGCAACCCCTGATGCACAATCCAGCGGTTCTCGCCGCGCAACGGGACCACGTCTGCAACGGTCGACATCGCAGCAAGGTCGAGCCATCGTCGCTGGTCGATCGCGCGTCCCAGGTGTTCGGCGACTGCATGCGCGAAGCGGTAAGCCAGGCCACCGGTCGATAACTCCGACAGCGGATGCCCGCTCGGCGCCAACTTCGGCGTAACGATTGCAGTCGCCTCCGGGAGCGTCTCGGCCGGCTCGTGGTGGTCGAGGACGATGACGTCCATGCCGTGATGTTCTCGAGCCGCTGCGATTTCCTCAAGCGCGGTGATGCCGCAGTCAGCTGTGATCAGCAAGCGCGCGCCATCCGCTGCGAGCCGCTCCAGCGCAGCGTCCTGGATGCCATAGCCTTCGCGCTCTCGATGAGGAATGAAGGGTCTTGCGTCGATTCCGATCTCGACGAGCGCCTCGGTCAGGATCGCGGTGCTTGTGATTCCGTCAACGTCGTAGTCGCCGTAGATCGCGACAGCTTGGCCCTGCTGGGCCGCCAGTTCGATTCGCGCGATCGCTTCCTGCCACTGTCCAAGCACTGAGGCGTCGGCGGGACGATACCACTCGGGATTGAGAAACTCCTGTGCCGCGGGAACGGTATCGATGCCGCGTCGTCTCAAGAGACGGCCCACGAACGGTGGCGCGTCCAGGCCCTCAATCGGCGGAGCGTCATGCGGTTCGCTGATCTTCCAGGTCCGGCCGAGCCAACCGTCTGAACGCTCGCGCACCACAGGATGGTTCCCGTCCGCTTGTGCTCGCCTATGCCCGGTTCAGCCTTCCCAGCGCTTGAAGACTAGGCAGGCGTTGTGTCCGCCGAAGCCCATCGAGTTGGAGATCGCCACACGTACATCGCGCTCGCGGCAGACGTTCGGCGTGTAGTCGAGGTCGCAATCTGGATCCGGATTCTCAAGATTGATCGTGGGGGGAATCACGCCGTTGACGATTGCGCCGACGGTCGCCACCGCTTCCACTGCGCCAGCCGCTCCGAGCAGGTGTCCGGTCATCGACTTGGTTGATGAGATCGAGAGACCGTATGCAGATTCGCCAAACACGCTCTTGATCGCCATCGTCTCGAACTTGTCATTCAGCGGGGTCGAGGTGCCGTGTGCGTTGATGTAGTCGACCTCGGACGGCGCGATGCCAGAGCGTTCCAGCGCCAACGACATTGCCCGCACGCCGCCGTCGCCGCCTTCGGCCGGTTGCGTGATGTGGAAGGCGTCTCCAACCGATCCGTAGCCGCAGAGTTCGGCCAGGATCTTGGCGCCTCTGGCGACGGCATGTTCGGCTCGTTCGAGGACGAGCACCGCCGCGCCTTCGCCCATGACGAAGCCGTCGCGTTCGGCATCGAACGGCCGCGAGGCGGCCACCGGATCCTCGTTGCGAGCAGAGAGGGCGCGGGCCGAAGCGAAGCCCGCGACAGCCATCTCGCAAAGCGGCGCCTCTGCGCCGCCGACGACCATGACATCGGCCTCGTTGCGCCGAATCGTCTCGGCCGCCAGCCCGAATGCGTCGGCAGCCGAGGAGCAAGCCGACATCGGCGCCAGGTTCGGTCCGCGAGCCTGCAGCGCAATCGAGACCTGCCCTGAGCCCATGTTAGGCAGCATCATGGGCACCGCAAACGGCGAGACGCGGTCGGGACCGCGCGAGTCGAGGATTCGAAACTGCTCCTGGGTCGTGGTGATCCCGCCGATGCCGGTACCGATCATGACTCCGACCCGATCCGACCCGTCAAATCCGGCGTCGTACCCGGCGCTTACTGCTGCCTCATGTGAGGCGACGATGGCGAACTGCGAATAGCGATCCATGCGCCGCGCTTCCTTGCGCGGCATGTAGTTCTCGGGCTTCCAATCGCTCACCTCGGCCGCGATTCTCACCGAAAGCCGCGACGGATCGAAAATGGATATCGTCCTCACTCCGGACTGACCAGCAACCAGTGAACCCCAGGTCGCCGCCGCAGTCGGGCCAACCGCTGTAACCGCTCCCATCCCCGTCACCACAATGCGCTCGTCCATAAGATCCCCCGTGAGTTGTGCAGCCTCAGCCTACCCCGTCATGGGCACTGCGGCATCGCAATCAAGGCGATCTCAAAGGCCCCTCGCAAAACACGCGCCCGCGGCATCTCACTCCGTCACTCCAGCCTTTGGCTGGAATCTCGTACGGGTTCCTGTCCATTGGGCAGGAGCAAGATTTCCGCCTACGCGGGAATGACGAAGTCAAGAATTCCGGGATCGCCAAGCAGTCCAGGGAAGGACTTCGGTCGCGGTGATGCGAAGGTCAGCCGCCGGCCGCTGCCTGACCGAGCCGTTCTTCGATCCGCTTGTCGTGCTCGTACCACTCGGCGGTCTCTTCGCCGGGTTCGGGCAGGACCATGCCGCCCTCCATCGTCCACGACGCAGGACCTTCCGTGATCCGGCCGCTGATTTGATCGGCCGGCACGCCGGTAACAACGCGAAAAGCGCCAATCAGATCGGCCAACAGTTGATCCTTGAGCGCTTGGGGGCGCCCGGCGCGGTTGAAGCCGTTGACGTAGTACGGCGTCTCAGAGTTCGAGTCGGACTCGTCGAAGACGACGTGCACGAAACTGCGCGGCGCGCCGGTCGAGCCGCAGTGCACATCGGTGAACGCCTTCGCGACTTTTGCTCGCTGGTCATAGTCAACGGAGTCCTTTGGAACCGAGCATCGGTAGAAGGGCATGGTGGCGTCTCTTTCGCTGTCTCAGTCAACCTGAGTCTATAGCCAGGCAACGCTTCACGCGTCGGCGGCGGTCACGACCAGTTCGTCAGCCGTGCAACCGCTGGCCTCGGTCCACATGTCGATGATGCGGCGCATGAAATCTTCGCGCACCTCCTGAGTGACCCCGCCCACGATCGCGCTCTGCACGAGCGATGTGGTTGAGGGCCCTCCGCCGCGAAAGCCGAAGCCGTCAGGAATGTCCGAAAACCGAACCGGCACATCGTCGGGCGACTCGCCGAGTGTCTCCTGCGCGACCCGGCGCAATCCTTCGGCCAGCAATGCGCGTGTGTCTTCGCCGATCTGTCCTTCTTGCATGGTGCAGCGGAAACTCACTCGTGACATGCAATGGCTCCGTCCTTTACTTCCAGACTCGCTCGAGGCTGACCTCGAGGCCGTCGCATACGTCCTCGCCGTTGAGTGTGTCAGGACGTTGGAGCAGCTCAGGTTCCGCATCAGGTCGGTAGATGCGGACTGTTGCCTGGGACGGATCGATCAACCAGCCCAGCGATGCGCCGTGCCCCATCCATTCCACCATCTTCTCTTGCTGATACTCGGCACTGTCTGTCGCCGATACCACTTCGACAATCAGCTCGGGACTTGCGTCTAGTAGACCCCCTTGGTCGAGTTCGCGATCACCCCAACGTAGGTCGCTCATCCAGGCGACATCAGGCATCCGCATCGATCCGTCCTCACGCCGAACCCCCAATTGTGGGCCAAAGACATGCCCGCCGGCATCATGAATGCACCACATCCGAATCTGTGCGATCAGATCCGCACCGCGCTCGCTACTTCCAGGTCGTTCTGGCGACACGAACACCAACTCTCTGTCGGCGGTCACTTCGAAATCCCAAGGTTGATTGATGCGCGAGAGCTCGATCAGCGCTTCATCGGTCGGATCCCAGTCGGCCGGCAGTTTCAGCTTGATTGGGACCGCCAGTTCTAAGGGAGACCCAGCAGGTCGCGTCTCGATCTTCGGTTTGGCCGGCGTCGTGACCATGTCGTGGCCTCCTTGCTCAAGGCTACAGGTCGAGAGTGGGGAGGTTCACTGCTGACCACCAAGCAGTCCCTCGAGACCGCCACCGAGACCTCCCTGTCCTGCCATCTGCCCGAGGCCGCCCAGATCTCCCATCCCGCCGCCCATGCCGAAACCGCCGAGCGATGGCGATTCGACAGGTTCCTCGCCGGACAGCGAACGCGCGGCCATCGCGATCTGCTCGGCGACGTCGCCCGCCGTGACGCCGATTGTGCCGCGGGCTCGCGCAGCCCGATTGCCGGCATCGCCATGCAGGTAAACGCCCAGCGTTGCCGCGTCAAACGGTGACAGCCCCTGCGCGATCAACGCCCCGATTGCCCCGCTGAGCACGTCGCCGGTTCCTGCAGTCGCCAGCGCCGGCTGCGCGACCTCGGAGACGCGAGCGCGATGATCCGGAGTCGCGACAATCGTGTTTGCCCCCTTGAGCACCACGTGGCAGCCCCATTCCGCAGCCCTATCACGAGCCAGGGCCAATCGTTGACCCTGGACCTCATCGATCGAAAGGCCGGTCAATCGACCCATCTCGCCAGGATGCGGCGTGACGACGACCTGCGCGACGGCGTTGGGCAAAGCCGACATGTCCTCGGTCAGCAGGTTGAGCGCGTCGGCGTCGACGACGACGCCCTGCACGGCGGCCACTTCCTCCGAGATCAGAAATCGGCGCACGAAGACGCCGCTGTGGTCGTGCGTGCCGAGACCGCATCCCAGCACGACTGCATCAACGCTCTTCATTTCGTCGCGGACTACTTCCCAGGCCGCGAGTCCGGAGATCACTCCTGCGTCGTACTCGGGCAGCGGCAGCAGGGTCGCTTCGGGGATCGCCGCGATCAGGTGCAGGGCAATCGACTCGGGCGTCGCGATCGTGACCAGTCCAGCGCCCGCTCGATAGGCGCCCTGCGCGGCGAGCACTGCCGCTCCCGGATAGCGCGACGAGCCGGCGATCACCAGTACGCGACCGAATGTGCCTTTGTGCGCGTCGGACGGTCGAACCGGCAACAGCGACTTGGCCGCGCGACGTTCCAGGACCTCGGTCTGCAGATCGTCATCGAGGCCCGACGGGATGCCAATCTCCACCTGCTGCACCGAGCCCGCGGCAGCCGCGCCCGGCTGCATGTATAGGCCGACTTTCGGCGCATGGAAGGTCACGGTCTCGTCCGCCGCAACCGCGAGGCGATCGAGCCGACCGCTGTCTGCGTCGAGCCCGCTGGGCAAGTCGACGGCGACCAACTTGGGCTTGACCGTGCGAGCTCGGACCGCCGCCAGCCGCTGCAGGATCTCCGCCAGATCGCCCGCGATCGGGCGCGACGTTCCAGTGCCGAGCAGCGCGTCGATCACCGCTTCCGCGCCAGCCAGTAGCGCCTCGAGCGCCTCGAAGTTCTCGTCGTCGGCCACTGTCCCGCAAGGAACGCCGAGCTCGACAGTCTGGGTCCACTGTACGTCGCTGCGCTCGCGCAGGGCGTAGACGCGAACCTGCGCGCCCCACTCGTAGAGATGGCGAGCGGCGACCAGCCCGTCGCCGCCGTTGTTGCCGGGACCGACCAGCACGGCAATACGCCGGTCCTCCAGTGAACCGAGTTGCATCCAGATTTCCTGCGCCACCGCGAGGCCGGCATTTTCCATCAGCGTCTCGGTCGAGACTCCCGCTGCTTCCGCCCGCTCTTCCAGCTCCCGCATCTCCGCCGAGGTAAGCAGTTTCATCTTCGTTCTCCCAGGATTGGCAGCCGCCCAGCGGCTGCTGAAAGAGTCTCGCGAGCCCAAGATCTGTCGTTCCCGCCTGCGCGGGAGTGACGAAGAGGGGGTCTCGTCGGCACCCTGCTACGTCCTTGGCCGGGGCTGTCCGACGGCGAACGCGCAGACCATGTTCTTCTCGTGGGTCAGACTAATCTCGATCCGCTCAAGGCCAATTTCGCGCGCTCGTTCCCTGGCCCCGCCATGCAGGATGACGACGGGCTTCCCGCGAGCATTGGCCAGAATCTCAATCTCTTTCCACTTCACGCCCCGCACTCCGGTGCCGAGACATTTCATCACCGCCTCCTTGCCGGCGAAGCGGACCGCCATCTCGGCCAGGCGGTCACCGCAATACTCGATCTCTCGCTCGGTCAGGATGCGCCGCGGGAACCGAACGGGATGACGCGCAAGGACGCTCTCGAATCGCTCGAGCAGCAGTAAATCCACGCCGCAGGTCAGGTCGCCGAACATCGATTCGCAGCCTACCAACGTCGGGTACTGCATCGTGGGCAACCGCAGCGCACTTGCTTGCGCGCACCTGCCATACCCTGACCGCATGACGGCGACCATCATTGACGGCGCGGCGATCGCCGCCGGCATCCGCGAGGCCTTGACCCGTCAGGTCGAGGACATGATCGCGGGCGGACTGCTGCCCCATCTGGCTGTCCTGTTGGTCGGCGACGACGCAGCATCGGCGTCCTACGTGCGGGGCAAGGAGCGGGCCGGTCTGCAGACCGGGATCAAGGTGGTCATCCACCGAATCGAAGCGGATCTCGACCCCAGCCAGACTGAACGCCGAATCCGCGATCGCATCGACTTGCTCAACGCCGATTCCGATGTGCACGGCATCATCTTGCAACTCCCTGTGCCAGAGGGCGTCGACTCTGACGGTCTGCTCGACCGCATCGATCCGCTCAAGGATGTGGACGGGCTGCATCCTGCCAACCAGGGACGCATCCTGCAGGGGCGCGAGCGATTCCTGCCGGCGACGCCGCACGGCGTGCAACAACTGCTGGTGCGCAGCGGCGCCGACCCTGGCGGCAAGCACGTGGTCATCGTCGGCCGCAGCCGGCTCGTCGGCATGCCGCTCGCCGCCATGCTGGCGCAAAAGCGACAGGGCGCCAACGCCACAGTGACGGTCTGCCACACCAACACCGCCGATCTGCCCACGATCACGCGTCAGGCAGACATCCTGGTCGCCGCGACCGGACGACCCAGCACGATCACAGCCGAGATGGTCCGCCCTGGCGCAACGGTGATCGATGTCGGAGTGAATCGAGTCGACGACGCCACGCGCAAGCGCGGCTACCGTTTGGTCGGCGATGTGGACTTCGAGGCCGTCAGCAGGGTCGCCTCTGCGATTACACCGGTCCCCGGCGGCGTCGGACCAATGACCGTCGCGATGCTGCTCAACAACGTGACGCGGGCCGCCAGGATCTCGCTGCAGCGCTGATCCGTGGCGTGTTGTCTCTCCCCCTCCCCCTGCAATGGGGAGGTGCCGAAGGCAGAGGGGGTTCTGCTCGGCCACGCCTCGACTTCTCGCGCCGTCGCAGGGACCCCCTCAGTCCCTACGGGACAGCTCCCCCTGCAAGGGGGAGCGGAAGAGTGGCACATCTTCGAGTTGAGAGGACGACATCTGTCAGTCCCGACGCGGCGACAGGATCCTCGCCAGCAAGAGTCCACTGAGCAACACCAGCGCTCCGGCGATGCCGATCAGCGGGTACTCCCAGGGGAACGGCTCCGAGAGCTCGAAGAACGGACGCTCGCGACGCTCATCCTGGCGACGTTCGATCTCGGCCAGTCGCTCGGCAATCTCCTCCTCCGTGCGCGTCGCCGATGCCTGCTCTGGTGCGTCGGCGTCATCTTCTTCAATCGTCGACTCGGTCGCCTGTTGCGCTTCGTCCTGCTCTGCCTGTTGCGCCTGCGAGGCTTCCGATGGAGCATCGCCATCGGCGTCCGCCTGTGACGATTCATCGTCCTCGGCTACTTCCGGTCCGCCGATCACGTCGTCTTCGATTCGCGTCGAGCGATCATCCTCTTGCTCACGCGGAGGCAGGCCGACCGATGCCCGCCAGGCGTTGTCGAGGCCGTCACGATCGAGTTCGTAGATCGACAGCAACGCATCATCGACCGACTGTCCCTCCTTGAACGCAAGGAACAGGTCGTTCATTTTGTCCTGTCCGTACTCGGCGATCAGGTAAAGCACAATCGCGGCCGACTGACCATAGAAGATGTCGACGAACCCCGGGCGATTGGAAGGTGACTCCATGCTGCGCAGCGAGAGCACGAGGTCGTTGTTGATCGCGTACTGCAGCGCCGCGCCGCGGCGTTCCAGCCAGTCGCCCTCTGCGATCGTGGCCATGCCTTCGTCCAGCCAGGCGGGCAAATCGCCGTAGGGTCCTTCGCCGGCCAGTTTGGTCAGCACGTGCGTCAGTTCGTGCCGCACGACCCAGCGCGACGGCGAGTACACGTGCACGAGATCGGCCAGGACTCGCGTGCCTTCCGTGATCACCACCTCCTCGAATCTCTCCGAGCGGATCCGCTCTACCTGTCTCGCGTCCTCAGAGTTTGCCCAGAGATAGATCTTCATCGGGATCAGCTCTTCCAGGCCCAGGAACGGAGAGATTTCCTCAAGCGCTTCCAGCCCGGCTTGCAGCATCTCCTCGGCGACGCCGCGATCGTGGTAGTAGGCGACCTCGAGCTCGCCCTCCCGGAGCGACTCCCATTCGAAGCGCGGATCTTCATAGCGCCAGATCTGCGAGTCGGTTTCGTAGACCTCACCGGACTCGTAGTGGAACTCCCAGCGCCATTCGAAATCAGCGCCGGCGGGAATC
Organism: Dehalococcoidia bacterium; assembly: GCA_965211635.1. Taxonomy (GTDB): domain Bacteria; phylum Chloroflexota; class Dehalococcoidia; order Bin125; family Bin125; genus Bin125. Next base: position 1,231,011 of record OZ242948.1, on the reverse strand, counting down.
CAGATCATCGCTGTGCGAGTCGGAAACTCTGCGGTGATTCGAGTGACATCGCCGACTTGAATCTCAGCCGGTTCCCTGGTCGCCGCGCCCTCGGGCAGCACGGTGTAGATGAAGGTTGCCGACTCTACTTCGGCGGCATTGTCGACCAGCGCCGTCACCGTCACCGAATCCGGCCAGTTGTTCTCAAACCGCATGCCCTGCACGGTCGGCACATCGGCCGACTGCGCGGCGACTGAGGTGAGCCACGCGAACGCGGAGCCAGCGGCTATCAGCGCTGCCAGGCCCAGCATGACTGCGGCTCGTCTCATGCCACCGCCTCCGCCCTGCCTGCCTCCTGGCCGATCTGATGGTTGAGCGAGGCGCGCAGGAACTCGCCGATTTCGCCGTCCAACACGGACTCAGTGTCCGAGGTCTCGTGCTGGGTGCGCAAGTCTTTGACCATCCGATAGGGCTGCAGGACGTAGGAGCGGATCTGGTTGCCCCAGCCCGCTTCGATATGTTCGCCGCGAATGGCGAGACGCTCTTCTTCGCGCTTCTGCTCTTCCAGCATCAGCAGCCGAGCTTCCAGCACGCGCATCGCCGACTCACGGTTGCGTCTGAGCGAGCGTTCGTTCTGGCAGCTCACTACGAAACCCGTCGGAACGTGGGTGATTCGCACCGCGGTCGAGTTCTTCTGCACGTTCTGGCCGCCGTTCCCCGAGGCGCGGTAGACATCAATCTTGAGATCGTCTTCGTTGATCTCCACTTCCGCGGCGCCTTCGGACTCGGGCATGATCTCGACACGCGCAAACGATGTATGCCGAGCGTGGTTCTGGTCGAAGGGAGAGATCCGCACCAGGCGGTGCACGCCGTGCTCCGAACGCAGCCAACCGTACGCTCCGCCGCCCTCCACTTCTCCACGAACCTCAAGCATTGCCGACTTCAAGCCCGCTTCCTCGCCTTCGACGATGCTCACGAGGTCCACGTCGAACCCGGACCGCTCCGCCCAACGCTCGTACATGCGCAGCAGCATCTCGGTCCAGTCTTGCGAGTCCACGCCGCCGGACCCTGCGTAAATCGAAATCACAGCGGACCTGGAGTCGTACGGTCCCGAGAACGCCAGCTCGAACGAGCGTCGCTCGATTTCATCTTCTATCGCAAGCGCCTCCGCCGAGAGGTCGCCGGCAAGTTCTGGGTCATCGGCCAGTTCGAGTAGCTCGACGGCGTCGGACAGTCTCGCTTCCAGACCCCGCCAGACCTCGACAGTGCGCTGCCGCGAAGCGAGCTGTTTCATCGCCGAACGCGCCCGCTCGGGATCGTCCCAGAACTCTTGCGCGGTCGAAAGCAATTCCAAACGCGACACTTCAGCTTCGACGCCGGCAAGGTCAAAGACGCTCCAGGACATCACTCAGTCGTCCCGACAGGGTCTCAAGCGACTCTCGCAGGTCTGCAACATCGGCCACGTCACAACTCCGAAGTCGTGTGCTGAAGCAATCAACTGTTCCCTTTGAGCGTACTACCGATTGGGAACGATCAGGCCGCCCTCGGTGCGACGCATGCCCTCGGGCGTCGCCACAGATTCACGAGCTGCCCCTGCGGCAGCGGCGACCGGGTCGATTGGCTGTGGGCCAGCGTGCTCGTGGACCGGTTGCGGCGGTCGCCAGGGCGTCGACGTGCCCGGCTGCGGCGCAGGCGGATTGAGCTGCGCTTTCTCCGGTCGCGCCTGCCAGAGTCCGATGAACTCGACCAGAGACAACGGCTCAACCAATCCGGCGGCAAACAGCCGATCGTCGATGAACAGGGCGGGCAGCGCGTTGACACCGGTGCGCGCGCCGACTTCGACAAACTCCTCGATCGCAAAGACGTCGGTCTGCAACTTCGGCGACAGCAGCGTCGCGGCGCATGCCGCGAGCGCGGCCTGTCCCGAGTTGGGATCCATGGCCGAGCCCAGCAGGCGCAGACGCGTCGGCCGACGTAGTTTGCTCAGCGCCCGCTTCATCTGGACCGATGGCTTCGCCTGCCTCGTCGAGGCCAGCACCATTGCTCGGATCATCGCCACCAACAGGTGTCCGTTGGGCGCGCCGTAGAAGCGCAGCGGACGGTTCAGCTCGCCGCGAATCAGCACGCAGGGCACGTCAACGATGTCGCGCCGCTTGACCTGTTCAGTCGACTCCTCGTGCTCGAAGATCGTGAGTGAGATCTGATCCGAGAGCGAGGCGATCTCCTCGTACAGCTCTTTCGCTACCTCGCAGGACGGCTTGTTGGGCCGACCGGGGACAACGACGCGACGCGGGCTCTGATGGAAGTACTCCAGCTTCAGCGGACCTTCAGTCGCCTCGAACTGCTGGCGAATCTGCGCCCGTTCCACGCCTGCCAACGCCATCGCAGTCCTCGCTCTCGTTGTGACTAGGGTAGACCGAGGAGACTCCGTCCCCGATTCGGTATAGCCGGTTGGTACTATTGCTGTGGAGGCGATACTGAATGAAGGCAACAACGGCTGGATATGCCGCCCGGGGGCGGGAGTATCTGCAACTGGCAGAAGTGGAGCTTCTTCGGGAAGATTTGGATCAAGCATCCGAGAAGGGTTGGGGCGCTGCTTCGCAGATGCTGAAGGCGTTGGCCGAAGAACGCAACTGGACCCACGGCCAGCATCGACACCTCTACCGGATTGTGCGGAATCTCGCCGAAGAGGTCGGGGGCGAGGATGTTCGCTTCGAGTTTGCCTACGCCGGGGAGCTACATACAAACTTCTACGAAGGCCTAATGACCGCTGAAGACGTACAGTTCCACTTGGAACAGGTCGAGCGCCTTGTCGAAAGGGTCGAAAGACTAATCGACGGCTGAAGGACCTCCGGCTAGCCTCCCGATTCCTGCACGACCCACTCGACCGCAGAGCGAAGCTCCTCTCGCGTCAATGCGCCCTCGAATGCGTAGCGGATGATGCCTTCGCCGTCGATGACGAAGACCCAGGGCTCGGACGGCAGCCGCCAGGCGACAAAGGCCTCGGACTCCACCAGTCGCTGGGGGTTGTTGGGATTCTCAAACACTTCAACGTGAATCCCGCTGACACTGTCCGAGAACTCACGCCAGACCGCCTTTGCCACATCGAGTACCGGCGCGCATGTCCGCGAGTGGCAGAAGGCAGGCGTAGCGAAGGTGAGCAGCAGCGGCCGGTCGAGCCTGAGCGCGTCGGCGATGGATATCGAATACAGCCCAGGTTCCGGATCTTGATCCGAGGTTAGCTCATCCAGCGACTCAACATCAGCGCGGGTTCGCGAATCGACTGATGGCGCTGCCTCCCCGACGCGGGGCGCAGCCTGGCGATCACGCACGGAAAACCGGAGTCGAATCGACTCTTCGGCGTCGCCTGAGGACATCTCAATGAGCATGCCCCAAAGCCCCGCTGCGTCGAGACGGACCGGGACTACGTACACGCCGCGACCAACCGGCAGCGCGCGATCTGACACGCTGGCGTTGGCATGGCCGTGCGCGGCAATCCTGACGTCTGGGTCGTAGGGAATGAAGCGGGCGTATTGAACCGATCGGGGAACACTGTCATCGAGGTCGAGATCGTAGAGCGAGACGCGAACGCTGGGAGGCTTTTCGTCGGCGCCCAGCCCGTCAAGGCTGAAGGCGATGCGCTTCACGCCCACGGCAAGGTCCTGCGTGGCCAGTACGGGCAACCAGCGTGCCTCGGGATCGACAGTGGCGACGCCCCAGCTCGAACTGTCTGGTTGATCGGTAGGACCTCGCGCGCGTTGCTGATCGCTCGCCTCGCCGCAGCCAGACACGGTCAGGGCAGCGGCGAGAATCAGGATCGCACACACAGTGATCAGACGGTGAGCACTCGACGTAACGAGAAGACAGCAGCGGTTTGACAGATCTCTCGCCACTGCCCTATACATAAGACACAAGTGCATAGGCGCCTGAGCAATAGTGCGGAGGCTGGCAGCCATGGCCTATTCCACCACCAACCGTCGTCAGGAGACGTACTTCCTGCACGCGCGGGACATTGAGCTGCGCAATCACCATTCGCAGCGGATATACTTCTTCGCCAAGTCGGAGAAGCCAGGAGCGATCGACGAGATTCCCGACGGATACGAGGTCGTCGAGAATCCGCGCACCGGGCTTCCGGTACTGCGCAAGATCAAGTCTCCTGCCGACGCAGCAGCCTAAGAGAGGCGGCGCGAGGCCGGCACGCCTGGGGCCCGCGCTCGTCCACTGGTCGTCAACGATCTTCACGCGCCATCTACTTCGCTTCTACACGTCCTGGCCAGTAACTCGCCTGATTCACTCAGGTATCACGCTTCCCGTGCGGCGCACGCTCTCTGGAGTAGTTCGACCCCTTGCCGTTGCAGGCCGCTGTTTGCCGAGGCCAACACCTGCGATCCGGACTCTATCGAGAGCGGCGATCCTCTCCAGTCTGTCATCTGCCCCCCGGCGCCTCGCACAATCGGAGCCAACGCGAGGTAGTCCCAGGGTTTCAGCGATGCCTCGCAGACGATATCGACGAAGCCGGAGGAGAGGAGCCCATAGGCATAGCAGTCGGCGCCGTAGCGAACTCGTTGCAGCGCCTCCGAAAGCCGTCGCCAGGCCGTTTGCTCAGCCCCGACGAACATCTCAGGCGTTGTGGCAAAGCCGATAGCCTCTGCTAACTCAGCCGTTGAGGACGTGTGGACAACGTGTGAATTGTGTGTAGTTCGTGCCATGACACCGGGGTAGTCCACACCTGACCAGCGCTCCCTCAATATCGGTTGGTCAAGTATGCCAACGAATGGCATACCGCCGTGCAGGAGCGCGATCAGCGTGCCAAACGTCGGCAGTCCGGCGACGAACGCGCCGGTGCCATCAATCGGATCCACGACCCAGACCCACTCCGCGTCCGCCCGGTCCGACCCGTATTCCTCGCCGACTACGCCGTGACTTGGATAGCGCTCGGCGATCCGTTCACGAATCGCCGTTTCGGCTGCGCGGTCGGCCTGCGTGACCGGCGAACCGTCACTCTTGCGATCGACCTGCAGCGCGCTGCGAAACCAGGGACGAATCGCCTCGCCCGACGCATCGGCAAGTTCCTGCCCAAACTGCAGGTACATTTCAGCGACCAGTTCGCGCGGATCCGGCATGTGCTTAGCCTATCGCCGGCTCCGTCACCGCCTGGACGTTCGTCCCGAATGTAGTCTGTGACAGCGCTGCCGCCGGGCTGCTGGTACATTGCAGTACTCGCAGGCGGACGACGCGGTCGCCATAATGCGAGATTCCGATCCACGTCGGCACGTCGCACTCGACCGCAGCCACCGCGGAAGGACTTACACATGTCAGATGATGCCACCGGCGGAAGCAATCCATCGGGAATGATCAATGTCGCCATTATCGGCGTCGGCAACTGCGCTTCGTCGCTCGTCCAGGGCGTTACCTACTACCAGCGGGCCCAGGACGGTGACGAGATACCCGGCATCATGCATGCGGTGCTCGGTGGCTACGGAATCTCTGCTCTCAACTTCGTCGCGGCATTCGACATCGATTCCCGCAAGGTCGGCCTTGATCTCTCAGAGGCCATCTTCACCGAGCCGAACAACACCGTAAAGTTCACCGAGGTGCCCAATCTCGGCGTTCCGGTCGAGCGGGGCATGACGCACGACGGCCTGGGCAAGTACCTGTCGCAGGTGATCCAGAAGGCGCCCGGCTCGACCGTCGACGTGGCCCAAATCCTCAAGGACCGAGATGTCGATGTCGTGATCAACTACCTACCAGTCGGTTCCGAAGAGGCGACCAAGTGGTACGTCGAGCAGGTGCTCGAGGCCGGTTGCGCGTTCGTCAACTGCATTCCCGTCTTCATTGCACGCGAGGAGTACTGGGCTAACAGATTCCGCCGCGCCGGCGCGCCGATCGTCGGCGATGACATTAAGTCCCAGGTCGGAGCGACGATTGTCCACCGAGTGCTTTCGCGACTCTTCCGCGACCGCGGGGTGCAGATCGACCGCACTTACCAGCTCAACTTCGGCGGCAACACCGACTTCTACAACATGCTCGAACGCGAACGTCTCGAATCGAAGAAGATTAGCAAGACCAACGCCGTTACATCGCAGATTGACTACGAGATGCCCTCGGGCGATGTGCATGTCGGCCCCTCCGATCACGTGCCCTGGCTCGACGACCGCAAGTGGTGCCATATCCGCATTGAGGGCACCACGTTTGGCGATGTCCCGCTCAATCTCGAGCTCAAGCTCGAAGTGTGGGATTCGCCCAACTCGGCCGGTGTCGTGATAGACGCGGTGCGTTGCGCCAAGCTCGCCCTCGACCGCGGTCTGTCCGGCCCGCTGCTGGCGCCCTCGGCGTACTTCATGAAGTCGCCGCCCGAACAGTGGACCGACGACGTCGCCCGCGACGGCGTCGAAGCGTTCGCCCGAGGCGACTAGCGCGGAAGGTCCAAGTCGGCACAGTCTCTCTTCTCTCCCCGACGTAGGGGGATTAGTCGGCACAGTCTCTCTTCTCCCCCCGACGTAGGGGGATTAGTCGGCACAGTCTCTCTTCTCCCCCCGCGAAGCGGGGGGAGATGCCGAAGGCAGAGGGGAGGCTGCGCACCGTCTCTATGAGCTATGCACCCACTCGCCATCGGTTACCAGACTCTCGGCCGAACCGCTCGGCTCCTGCCCCGACCTCTCGCCTACGCCGCCGTACGTCGCATGATGGGCGCCGTCTACTTCGGTTGGACTCGCGGTCGACACGCGGCTCATGACAACGCCGAGGTCCTGCTCCCGCACGTCGATTGGAACGGCAGCGCCGGGTCGCTTGCACGTGCCCAGTTCCGGCGCTACGGCGAGTACCTGGTTGACGCCGTTCGGCTTGACGAGCTGACACCACAGGACTGCTTCGACGCCGTTGGTGGTCACGATCCAGCATGGAGCGACCACTGGCGGCAGCTCGGGGAATGGCATGGCCGCCGACCGATCCTCTTCGCGGTTATCCACTTCGGCAACTGGGACATCCTCGGCGGGGCGTACACGCACCGCATCGGTCCCTCGATGGTGCTCGTGGATGACCTGGGACATCCCGCGCTCAACAGGGCGATACAGGGTCAACGCGCCAGGCTCGGCATGGCTCCGGCCAGCGGGCGAAGCGGTATCAGACAGATCGTGGATCACCTCAATGCCAACGGAACCGCCGCCATCCTCTTCGATCGCCCTCCGAGGCCAAACGAGCAGACAGTGACCGATTCTCTCTTTGGCCATCGTGTCCAGTTGCCCAACGAGCTCCATCGCATCGCCGTACTGACCCAGGCCAAGGTCATTCCCCTCGCCTGCACCCGAGAGCAATACGCCTTCGGCTTCCGCCCCCACATCGTTCTGGACCACGAACCGGGCATCCCCCTTCTGCCTGCGTTCGAGTCCGCCCTCCATTCAGCCCCCGACCAGTGGTACCAGTTCCGCAAACTGATTCACTCGTGAGAACATGAGCGCATGCCAACCGCTGCCGCGCTTAGCTTGCTCAGATCCTTGGCTCTGGTCGTGCCCCATCCGATGGTCTACGCCATCGCCGAGGCGGCTGCCTCTCTTGCGCTCCCGTTGCTCGAACGCCGACGCCTTCGGATTCGCAACAACCTGCAGCGGATTCGGCCTGATGACTCCGTCCGACAGCTCAACCGCGCAACTGCCGAGGTCATTGCCGAGACCGCTCGCTACTACGTCGATCTGGCGATACTCCCGTCGATCACACCACGCGAGCTGCTGGACGACCATCTCCATGTTGATGGACTCGACCATCTGCTCAGCGCACACGGATCAGGGCGCGGAGTGGTCCTGACGACCGCACACATCTCCAATCCCGAGGTCGCGGTCAAGGCGCTCGCGGCGCTCGACATTCCAGCCGTCGCGCTGGTCGAGCGACTCGACGATTCGCGCCACCTCGAGGCGGTCAACGCTGCTCGCGCGGCGGTTGGAGTCGATTTCCTTACTGCAACGCAAACTGGAGTTGCGTCTGCGCTTCGAGCCTTGCGCGACGGTGGAGTGGTCTGCATACTCTGGGATCGCGACCGCCAGGGCGGCGGCGCATGCGTTCCCTTCTTTGGCCGTCAGGCGCGGTTTCCGGTCGGCGCCGTCGACCTCGCCATCCGCGCCGATGCGGAGCTCTTGCCGCTCTACGCGGTCCGCAGGCCCGGCCCCGATCGACTTCAGTTCGACGTGCGGTTCATGCCTCCGCTCGAGTTGCTGCTCAAGGGAAACCGAGCGCTCGACACGCGGACCAACATAGCCAATCTGGCCCGGCTGTTTGAGCCGATCATCGAGGAGCATGCCCATCTCTGGAGAGTCCCTGAGTCGCCCTGGGCTCCCTGTCGCGACACACCCTGGGATGATCCCCATCCCCGCGACCAGCCTGTCAAACTGGGCACATGACAGATTCCGATGCACCCGTGCCGATCCCGATGAGTCGCGCCGACTTACAGATTCACACCGAGGAATCCGACGGGATGGACAACGCCCTTACCATCCTCGACGCAGCGCATCGACGGGGCGTCGACATCATCGCCGTAACCGATCATGACCAGACACGCGGAGCGCATCTCGCCCGCGAGGCGGCCGCACAGGCCAACCATCCCGTCGAAGTAATCGTCGGCAGTGAGGTTACGAGCCGGCACGGTCACATCCTCGCCCTGTGGATTGAAGAGCCTGTGCCATTCTTCCGCAGCGCAACCGCGACCGTCGAAGCGATCTGGAAGCAGGACGGCGTCGCTGTCATCTCGCATCCCGCCGCTGTCTTTCCGCTCGCGCTGAGCATCGGAGACATTGACCGTCTTGTGCGAGACCTCACGCTCGAGCGCGAGGGCGCGGAGCCGCCGATCCTCGGCATCGAAACCGCCAATCCGATTCCATCCGCCCGCTGGCGACGCGGACGCGTGATCGAGGCCAACCGGAACTGGAATCTCACCACAACCGGTGGCTCAGATGCGCACTTTCACGAGCAAGTTGGCGCTGCGGTCACCACATTCGAAGGGCAAGGCCAGGGCGCGCTCCGAGCAGCCCTGGAGGCCGGGACGACAGGAGTCGAGCTTGAGCGCTATCCAAGGCTCCGTCGTATCGGCGCAAGCAGGCTGATTCGACAACAGTGGCGCGGAGTCAGCGCCACCCCAAGGGCATTGCTGCAGCGGATGCGCTAGCCGCCCATCCTGGTTGCCAAGAGTGCCGAGCGTGCGAATTGCCCATGTCCTTCCCTACGACCTCTCCCAACCCGGTGGCGTGCAAACGCACACCATCGCGCTGTCCAACGCATTGCAAGGACTAGGCCACGACTCCGTTCTGTTTGCGCCCGAGCACCCACTGCGTGTGCGACTGGGCGGCACGCGAGCAGATCTCACCTGGCATCCACTGGATCTGCTGAAGCTCCGCGACTTTGTTCGGCAACCTCACAACATCCTCCACATCCAGGAACCAATGCTGCCCTTGGTCGGTCCGCTGTCGCTGTTGCATCCCGGAGACGCACCAGTCGTGCTGACGCTGCACTCGGGCGAGTCGCTGGCCAGCCGCTTCTACCGCACGACGAGGCCGTTTACGCGGCTGCTGTTTCGCAGCGCCGCCGCCATCATCTGCGCCACCGAGGTGTCGCGCGATGTTGCCGCCGCTTGTCTGACGAAGACTCCCGTGTTGATCAGTCCTTGCCTCGATCCCTCCGCGTTCAGCGAGACGAACGCGACGCGCGATCCCGCACTTATCCTGTTCGTGGGCCGAGACGAGCCGCGCAAGGGACTCTCGCTGCTGATCGAGGCCATGCAGCACCTACCGGAGACCCGTCTCCTGGTCGCAGGTCCAGTCCAGGACCGCACGCGAGAGTTGGCAAACTCGCAGATCACCTTTCTCGGCGCAGTTCCCCACGAGCAGATTCCAGAGCTCATGTCGACGGCCTCCTGCGCCGTGTTCCCGGCCACGGGCGGCGAGGCGCTCGGATTGGTTCTGATCGAGGCAATGGCAGGCGGAACCGCGGTGATTGCCTCCGACATTCCCGGCTACCGGATCGCCTCCGACAACGGCCGGGCCGCCGTGCTCGTCCCGCCCAATGACCCTGGAGCATTGGCTGAGCACATCAGATCGCTGCTCGGCGACGCCCCACGCCGCTCGCAACTGGTTGAACTGGGCCGCGCGCATGCTCAACGCTTCGACGCCGAACTCGTCGCGCAAAAGCACCTGGATCTGTATCACTCACTGATTCAGTCGTAATCTGACATGGTGAAGCTCTTCCGAATCTGCTCAGTTCTCGCGGTTGTTTCGCTCGCAGCTATCGGCATTGGTCTGATCTCGCATGTCGGCACAACAGCCGACGCGCAGGCGCAGCCGTACGAATGGGTCGCCGCCGAACGCAGCGATGTCACGCTCTGGCACACGCAGGGCGAGATTCGAGCTGAGGACCTCGCCGATCATGGCCAGGGCGCGTACGACCTCGTCGGCGACTTGATCGACGCCTCGATCGACCAGCGCATCGCCTTGATCGTCTGGCCGCAGGGCGGCGACCCGTCCGACACCTCCGTCTATCCCGAGGGCATTCAGGAGGACTGGTTGGTCCTGCACATCATGCGCAACACCTCGGGCGACGTGCGAAGCACTGTGACCAACGCCCTGATCAGCGCTGCGACGGCCCCACACGCCGATCAAGTGCCGCTCTGGATGCGTTCGGCGATGGGGTTCTGGTCACGTGGCCCGCTGCCCGGCTTCTTCTTGCGGCGCGCAGGCTCCGTTGTCCTCTTCGACCACGAGGAGTACTACAGCTTCGAGCAGCTCGAGACGATCCCTAGCACCTGGCAGTTCCAGGCCAAGTACTTCGGCCAGTCCGGCGGGATGTTGGCCTGGATGATCCAGGACTGGGGGACTGAATCGCTGGCCGAACTGTTTCACGTCACCGGATCGGGCGTCCCGTTCTACGACGCGCTCGAACAGGTCTATGGGATCCCCCGGGAGCAGTTCATCGACGAGTTCACGGACAACGCCGAACGCGCGCTGTTGCTGCTCTGGCCCTACATCGAGGCCCAGGATCGGCCCTTCTATGAGACGCTGAACCTCAATCACGTCGTCATGATCGCCGCAGCGATCCCGGTCCTCATCCTGTTCTTCTTCATCGGCAAACGACTGTTTTACGACTGACTTCAATAGTTGGCATCTGCGAACCCGTCGTCTGTGTAGAGTGACCTCAAGGCGGTCGGGTTCCCTTAGAGATCCTCGTGTCTCTCCTCCCCCACTCGATATCTCAGGACATATCCGAGCGACTCGGCCGCACGGTCGCGCGCACCGGCCTGACGCCCAATGCGCTCACGGTGATCGGCCTGCTCGGTATGGGCGGAGCAGGCGCGCTGGCCGCCCATGGAATGTTCTGGCAAGCCGGAATCGTGATGCTCGCCGCGGCCGCCTTCGACATGCTCGACGGCGCGGTCGCCCGCGCCACCGATCGCGCCTCGGACTGGGGCGCCGTCTTCGATGCGGTCTCCGATCGGCTGGCCGACTTCGCCCTGCTCTTCGCGCTGCTGATCTGGTACAGCGACGGCGAGCGCTACGACCGCACGGCAGTTGTGCTGATCGGCGTATCGCTGTTCGGCAGCATGATGGTCAGCTACACCCGCTCGAAAGCGGGTGAGTTCGGGGTCAGCATCCGCACGGGTCTGGGCACGCGTCTTGAGCGGGTGGTCATCATGGCCATTGGCCTGCTCTCGGGCCAGCTCGTGCCAATCCTCTGGCTGCTCGCGGTGCTCACCAACCTCACGGCCCTGCAACGCTGGTTCATCACCTGGCGAGCGATGCACGCTATTGAGGAGGATGCGCCCTCGATCGAGGACGAGGCCGAAGAGCCGCCTGACAGTCCCTTCGGCGGAACAGGGGGGGTGTAGGGGCGCCCTTGTGGGCGCCCGCCGTCGAGCCGACCCTAGGGGTATGCGCAGACGGGCGGCCACAAGGGCCGCCCCTACGACAAGGCACCGCGGATCGGAACGATCGACGCTACGTGTTGGAGCGCACCAGAGCGACGATCTCGTCGACCGTCGCGTCTCGCCACGAGGCCCATTCGTCCGACGACTGCAGGTCTCGGTAGGCCTGGCGGATGCGGCCGCGCATCTCGTCTTCCGACTCGCCCTCCTGGCGGCTGAACAGCTTCTGCATGTTGGCCATGTGCTCGTTGGCCACGGCCGGGCGCTCGATCCAGTGGCCGACGTACTCGTGATCCAGCGTGTACATCACCGCAGTCGGGATCGACTCGTGCAGCCCGTCCTTGAGGAACTCGGCCATGATGTCGTTGTTCTCGTCGCGCGCGAAGATGCGCAACTCCCAGCCGGCAGTCGCGGCGATCTCGGCCAGCACAGGCAGGCCGCGGTAGACATCCGGGCACCAGTCCTCGCCCAGCACCAGCATCTTCAGTCGCGGTAGCGATTGCAGCGACTCGCGGCCCTCGTCGGAGACTTGCCAGGCGCCCATGTTGCGCACGAAGCGCTCGACATTCGCGTCGCCTCGCGGATCCCCGCCCGGCGTCGGCCGCTGGAAGTTCTCTTCCGAATTGATGAAGGACAGGTACTGGTTCCAGGTCATACCCGACTTGAATCGTTCCGGGGTCACGACCGACTCTTTGGTCGCAGTGGTCATCTCTCAAGCTCCTTCGTGTCCTCGCGTGTGCGCGTTCAGGCGTCAATGCAGTCAATCGCAGTGTAGCCCTGCGCGGCTTGCTTCGTCTTGCCTCGCGTAGGGGCGACCCTTGTGGTCGCCCGCCCGGCAGCACAACCACTGCGCACAGCGCGGGCAGATGCCACCGGCCGCTCTCTTCTCTCCCCCCGCGCAGCGGGGGGAGACGCCGAAAGCATGCCCCCGCGAAGGCGGGGGGCAGAGGGGGGCTCCCCGAGACCTAGTGCTCCTGGTGACAGGGGCAGGTGCACTCGTCCAGCGAGTAGCGCAACACGTCGACGTACGTCGCCTCGGCGAGATGCTCGGCGAGCTGCGGTGGCAGCCGCAAGCCCTCGGCCTGACCAGCCTGGTTGACCGAGGCGAACGCGTACACGGCCATCGCCGCGGCTCGATCAATCACGTCGGCGATATCGCTTCTCAGGACGCCTTCTTCTCCCGCGTGCCGTTCGTCGCGTGCCAAGGCCGCACCTCGCCGGTCATCTAGCTGCAGGGTCAAACTGCAGAGGAAGTGGGCTTAGGATACACCTGACCAGCCGTGATCAACGAGCGGAGCAACCCATGGCGCAGTACGAGTTCGGCTGTCAGATCCCCGCCTGGCACTGGCACTGGGATGTCTCGCAGTTGCGCGATTGGGCGCAGGGCGTCGACGCGCTCGGCTGCGATTTCATCACCATGGCCGACCACATCCTCTACGCCTACTCGCGCCCCGATCGCCCGCAGTCGGGCGCCTACACCGACGATGTGCACCAGCACGAGGTGATGACCTTGATGGCCTGGCTGGCCGAGGTCACCGATCGGATCGCGCTGCAACCTAATGTGTTGGTGCTGGCCCAGCGCGAGCCAATCCTGGTCGCCAAGCAGGCAGCAGAGATTGATGTCCTCTCCAACGGACGGCTGCGGCTGGGCATCGGCGTCGGTTGGCAATGGCAGGAGTTCGAGGCGCTGGGAGTCAACATCAAGCAACGTCCCAGCCGCACCGAGGAGTACATCAAGGTCCTGCGCGCCTGCTGGACCGAGGAGCCGATCTCCTTCAGCGGCAAGTACGTCCAGATCGACAAGATGTCGATGATGCCCAAGCCGGTCACGCCGGGCGGTCCGCCGATCCTGTTCGGTGGACTCTCGCAGGCGGCGATCGAACGCGCCGCTCGGATCGGCGACGGCTGGGTCGCTACGGTTCACACGGATGTCGACCGCCTGCTCCCGCGCGTCCGCCTGATGCAGGATCAGCTCCGCGCTAACGGCCGCGACCCGGACTCGTTCCCGATCCAGTGGCAACCGCCGCTCAACGAGAACACGGACGAGGTCCTGCAGCAGATGACCGTCGCGCGCGACGCCGGCGTCACGCGAATGGGGTGCGGCATGCCCAACTACGACCGCGAAGGCATCATGCCCGTCGACGACGTGCTGCGGATCATCGAGACCACACGCCGCGAGGTCTGGCCCGAGATCGTCGGCAGCTAGCCGCTCGGCAACGCATCGAGAGGATGACGCATATGGCCACGTTCGAGTTCGGCTGTCAGATTCCCGCCTGGCATTGGCACTGGGACGTCTCGGAGCTGCGCGACTGGGCCCAGGGCGTCGAGGCGATCGGTTGCGATTTCATCTCGATGGCCGACCACGTGATCTACGCCTACGAGCGCCCTGATCGGCCGCAGACCGGTCCCTACACCGACGACGTTCACCAGCACGAGGTGCTGACCACGCTCGCCTGGCTGGCCGGCCAGACCAGCCGCGTCGCGCTGCAGACCAACGTGCTCGTCCTGCCCCAGCGCGAGCCGGTGCTGGTCGCCAAGCAGGCGGCCGAGATCGACATCCTCTCGGGCGGCAGAATGCGGCTTGGCATCGGCGTCGGCTGGCAGTGGCAGGAGTTCGACGCCCTGAGCGCCAACTTCCGCCAGCGCCCCAGCCGGATGGAGGAGTACATCCGCGTGCTGCGCGCCTGTTGGACCGAGGAGCCGATCAGCTTCGACGGCCGGTACGTGCAGATCGACCAGATGTCGGTGATGCCCAAGCCGGTCACGCCCGGCGGGCCGCCGATCCTCTTCGGCGGATTTGCTCAGGCCGCGATCGAACGCACGGCCCGCCTCGGCGACGGCTGGATCGCGCCTGTGCAGTCCACCGTGGATCAGTTGGCCGAACTGATCGGGCGGCTGCGCGCACAGCTTGAGGCCAATGACCGCGACCCGGATGACTTCCCGATCCAGTGGCTGCCACCGCTCGACGCCGACACGGCCACCACCCAGCGTCTGCTGAGCGCGGCCCGCGACATGGGCATCACCCGCCTCGGCATCGGCATGCCCAACTACGACCGAGAACTCGCCATCCCCGTCGATCAGTACCTGCAAACAATCGAAACCGCCTGGCGAGAGGTCTGGCCAGAGGTGTCGGGACGTTAGCCGAAGACTGCAAGCAACGTGGCCGCAGCTGCGACGGCGGCGACGATGATGCCCTCTGAGAACAACATCTGGCGCTGGAGCCGAGCCTCCATCGCCGCCATGGCCTGCAGGATTTCCGACTGCATCTGGGCCATGACTTGCTTGGTGGCCAAGTTGAATGTGGCCTCCTCGAACGACTCGTCCAATGCCGCCTCGAACTCCTCGGCCGGCGCCTCTTCGGCGATGTTGCCGTTGACCAAGATGTTGCGAAACCGCAGGGTATCAATGATCGCCATCGCCGGTCACTGCCCGTCTGCATCCCAGCACAGTGCGCGGGCGCGGAGCATTGACATCAGGTAGTGCTGGGCGTTGTCGCAGCGCAGGCCGGAGCGGTGCAGGGCGGAGCGTACGCCGCCGATGTGCTCAGGTCCTCCGACCAATGCGTGCTCGGGGCCGTCCAGCGTGAGTTGGAGCAGGAAGCGCAGGCTCAGGATCAACGACTCGCGATAGCGCTCGACCCGCTCCTGATCGCCGTCGCGTTGTGCGATCGCGAGCGCGCTGACGATACCCTCGCTGTAGGCCGCCGTGCCGATCCCCGGCGTGTTCTGGAACGCCCCGACCCAGAGCGGGTTTTCGCAGTCTTCGCCGTGCTGTTCCTCCAGCGCCCAATCCGCCATCGCATAGGCGTAGTCCCGCGTCTGCTCGTCGCTGGTCAGCGCGTGCCATTGATCGCATGCCTGGATCATCCAGGTGGTGAAGGACAGATCGCGCTCCTCTTCGTCCCCCCAGCGCTCTCGGTAATGCGCGAGCGAGCGCTCCACCGCGGTCCGCAGTCTCGGACGCTTGCGGATCGCGTGCAGTCGTGCCAGCGCCAGCACGATCTGTCCGGCGTAGTAGGTCTCCGAGCCCTCCAGCTCCATGCCTCGAGCCGAAGTACCCAGACGGCCGTTCCGCGATTGCACTGCGACAAGCGATGCCGTCAGTTGGTCCACGGTCTCCCGTGGAATCCGTAGAGAGGATCCCAGTTCTGTCATCGCCAGGAGCAACAGCGGCGGCGCGCCGAGCTTGGCTTCGCCATACATGTCTTCCAGGTAGAACAGCCTGCCTGGACCGTCTTGGCGTAGGTGCCGATCAAGAATGCCGCTGATTGCGCGAGCAGCCGCTTCGCCGATCCGCCGATCGCGCGTCAGCCTCGCGACCGTGGCAATCCCCCAGGCGCAGCCGCACTGCCGCACGAGCTGATCGAACCCGGTCCAGCCGCCGCTCTTGCCTCCATCACTGTTGTCGGCCGACGGCGGCGCATACTCGTAGGCGAAGGAACCGTCCGGTCGCTGATGCCGCAGCAGCCAGGCGGCCGCCTGCAGGGCTGAACCCGTCAGACGGTCGGGCAACACTTCATCACGGTCGACAAGCCGGAATCCGCCGGCGCGAGGGGAAATCCGCTCACCGTCGGTCGGTGCGACAGTACCCATCGCTTCGACTGTGGTAAACACCTCGACCGAAGTGCTGGAGGCGAGCCTCGCGCCCGGCGGCCTCACTTCGCGATTGAGCGCTTTGGCCCAGGCTGCCGTGCGGCCGTCCGTTCGCAGCGCATCAAACGGCCAACCGCGTGCCGTGCGATCCCCGTCCCGAAGCAGCAGGCCGTGCCAGCCGGGCAGCGGTGTCTGCAAGAGTCCGATCAGCCCCTCGGGCGATCTCGTCGAGCGCTCCGCCTCGACCTCGATCATGAGCGCGTCGCCGGGCTGGTCTGACTCGTCGCCGAGCGCCGCCCTCAGTTCCGTGCCCGCCGATTGCGCAGCACTCAATCCGTCGGCGGCCGATGCTTCAGCCCGGCACACGATCCGACCGGCGCGCCACAGCCGCGCCCGCGCCGCGATCTCGCCGACCTGATCATTCGCCTGCGCCCCGGCGAAGCCGGCGCGGGCAGCGGAGAGGATGTCAACTGGCTCCGGAGTGTGCGACGCCACCTAGTACGCGCCCTGCTTCTCGAACAGATCCCGCGGATTTCCAATCAGCATCTGGTCGACCTGCGACTGCGTCACGCCGCGCTCGAGCAGAGCCGGCACGACGTCGTCCGGGATGTGATTGAAGTGCCAGTTCGGCTGAGCCACGCGGACAGCGTCGATATCGGGTATCCAGTCCAGGCAGCAGGAGGCGTCGTGGGCCAGCAACATCCGCTCGGTGTATCCATCGGCGGCCAGCCTGACTACCGTGTTCACGCGATCGTCGAAGGGCAGGATTCCGTCCAGTCCGAACCGATCCAGACCGACATAGGAGCCGCGATCCATCAGCGATTTCAGATAGTCCGTATCGGCCGTGTCGCCGACATGGCCGATCACGATCCGTGAGAGGTCGCAGCCCTCGTCTTCGAAGATGTCCTGCTGTTTGGCGCCCAGCTCGGGCGGTCCGTTGTGCGTCGCGATCGGCACACCGGTCGCTCGATGAGCCCGCGCTCCGGCCCGCAGGCACTTCTCGTTGTACTCGTCGACACCGCCGCCCTGGTTATCCGAGGCCAGCTTGATGATGTTCGCCTTCACCTCCGTGCCTGCCACACCCTCAGTGATGTCCTTGACGAACACCTGCGTTAGCAGCTCGGCCGGTCGCCCTCGCCAGTACATGGAACGCAGCCAATAGATGCCCGTGCAGACGACCACATTGATCGAGGTCACCTGGGCGACCTTTTGCAGGAAGCCCATGTCACGGCCCAGGTCGGCGGTCGAGAGATCGACGACCGTGCTCACGCCCCGCTGCTGCAACGCATTCAGTTTCTCGTCCGCCGACGCCACGCAGCCAGCCTCGTCCCACAGCTCCGGCCAGTTCTCGGAGATGCCCGGCGAGCGGATGCCGATGTGCTCATGGATCAGCGTGCGGCCAAGCTCCGACGTGTCCAACTCCCCATGCAGCGTGTTGATCGATGGCATCGGCGTCGTCCCTTCCAGAGGATTCGATTTCCTGCCGAAATGCTAACGCTCGAATCAATCTGGCCGATACGCTGATTCCGTCTCCCGCAATGATTGAGGACAGGATGTGCCATGGACGTTGATGCTTCAGAGAGGCTGCTTGAACAAGCCAGGGCTCTCGCTCGCGGGCCATTCCGAGAACGCGCCGAGGCCGCCGACCTCGAAGGCAAACTGCCGATCGAGAACTTCGACGAACTGGCCGGGCTAGGCGTGCCGGGGCTTCTGATTCCGCAGTCGTTTGGCGGCCTCGAAGCGGACGGAGAGACCTACATCCGTCTGATCGAGGAGATCGCCTACGGCGACGCTTCGACCGCTGTCGCGGTCAACATGCATCTGCTGGTCATGTCGATTGCGAGCGCGCTGCCGCCCTATCCGCACCGCGACAGCGTGCTGCGCGCCTGCGCCGAGGGCGCCTGGTGCTGCGCGCCGGGCAGCATTCCCTCTCGCGAGTTGGACAACGCTGCAACCGGATTCAAGGCCATTGAGGATGGTACCGACCTGATTATCTCGGGACGCGCCGGCTTCGCCTCGGGCGCCGATGCAGCTTCATTCGCCATGGTCGGCGGGCTGATCGAGCGCGCGGCCGAGCCAGATCTTGTGATTGCCCTACCCAAGTTCGGCCAGGCCGCGATCACAAATCGCGGCAACTGGAACGGCATGGGGCTGCGCTCGACCGCATCACACGATGTCGTGATTGAAGACCTCCGCATCCCGCGCGCCGAGTGCTTTGTCGTCCCCATCTCCCTGCTGCGCATGGGAGAGCAGATGATCCCCCAGCTCCAGTGGCAGCGCCGGGCGTTACCGGGACTCGGCATCTGCGCGATCTGGCTGGGCAACGCGCAGTCGATGTTCGACGAGACGGTCGAGTACCTCCAGCGTCGGCGCGGCTACCTGGCTTCCGCCGACAGTCCGCTTGGCGGCATCAATGAGTTCCGTTCAAGCCAGGCCTGGGCGCAAATGGCGCTGGGTGAAATGGACAGCTGGCTCGCCTCCGCCCGCGCCATGCTCTACCACGCCGTGAGCGAGGTCGACAAGCCCTACAGCGATCGCCAGTCCTTCATTCGCATGCAGGTGCGCACCACCCACCACCTTCGCCGTATGGCCGAGGAGATTGCCCAGATCAGCATCAAGACCACCGGCGCCCACGCCTACGTCAAGGGCCAGCCGCTCGAACGCCTCTACCGAGACCTCACCGGTGGCATCGTCATGGCCTGGAAGACCGACGAACTACAGCACTCGCTTGGCCTCGCCGCGCTAGGCGAGGAGATCACGATCGTCGGTCCAGCCGGGACGTAAGCCACGAGCACAGGCTCAACCAAGGTAGCCGAACGGATCTAGATAGTTGACTGGTAGTGGCGCGAAGTCGGACACATTCCTGGTCACGACCGTCAACCCTCGAGACTTCGCAATCGCCGCGATCATCGCGTCGAGCGAGTTCTTGGCTTCGTCGCTGAGCGCCATGCGACCCCATTCCCGTGCCGCAGCCGTGTCGAATGGCAGCACCGAGAACTGGCCAATCATCGCTTCCTCCAGCCACGATTCGAGCTCGTCCGCAAACAGCGGATCTCTCGGTCTGACTAGTTGAGCGCCGCGTTGCAACTCGGCAATCGTGATTGAACTGAGGTGGATCTCGCTGTTCCGCACGGACAAGAACCAGGTCAGCACCGAAGCATTCGGCTCGCGCAGACGCAGCTCAGAGACGATGCAGGTGTCGACGAGGTACATCAGTCTTCGAACAGGTTAGGCAGCGGCCGAACTCGAAACGATTGGCGGTCAGGCAGCGGGATGTCGCCACGCGCCTCCGGCGCCAACAGCCACTCCTTAACGCTGCGGTACTTCGTCTGCGGCTGGGTCAGCCGCCGCCATTGGTCGATCGGAACGATCACGGCGGTCTCGACTCCGCGCCGAGTCACGAACTGGGGACCCTCCTCCTGGGCTGCATCGAGCACGGCGCTGAACTTCGCCTTCGCCTCTTGCACCTGCCAGTGTTTCGGCTCTCGAGGTTCGTAGTCCTTGCTCACATCGCACCTCCCGTTCCGATTGTTCAATCTGACTAGACATCAGACTAGTCCGATCCTAAGCCTCTCGTCAAGGACATGAGAGTTGCCTACCAGTCAGTTTCCAGCCGGGCAATCCTACAGCCGACTGACCGCAACCTCCGTGGGAGCACTGGTACCATACCGGCAAATCCACAACCCCGCCCAACTGCTAGCGAAAGGCCGCATATGGCTTCCCCACTCAAGACCGAACTCTGCGACATGCTCGGCATCGAGTACCCGATCATGCTGGCCGGTATGGGCGGCGCGGCTGGGCCGACGCTCGCCGCCGCCGTCTCGGAGGCCGGTGGACTCGGCGTCGTCGGCGCAACCGGCTACACGCCCGACGAACTGCACGGGATGATCGCCAAGGTTCGCTCGCTGACCGACAAGCCATTCGGCGTCGACTTGCTGCTGCCCTCGTCGATTGCCGACTCCGGCAACCGCGAAGACCTCGAACTCGAGATCTCGGCCGAGCACCACCACTTCGTCGACCAGCTCAGGCAGGAGTTCGAGATTCCCGAGCCGTCCGCGCCGCTCGATCGACCGCCGCTGACCCAGGAGTACTTCCGCCAGCAGGTCGAGGTCATTCTCGACGAGCGCGTGCCCGTCTTCGCCTCCGGTCTGGGTAACCCGGGCTGGATGGTGCCCGATGCGCACGCGCAGGGGATGAAGGTAATCGGCCTGGTCGGCAACACCCGCAACGCCCGACGCGTCGCCGCCGCCAACGTGGACGCCGTCGTCGCCCAGGGCACCGAGGCCGGCGGACACACTGGCCGGATCGGCACGCTCGCGCTGGTACCGCAGGTCGCCGACGCAATCGCGCCAACGAAGACAATCGCCGCCGGCGGGATCATGGACGGACGCGGATTGATGGCCGCGCTCTCGTTGGGCGCCGAGGCGATCTGGTGCGGTACCGCATTCCTTGGCACCTGGGAGGCATACCAGGATTCGGAGGAGCGCGGCGAAACCGATGAGTGGACCCGCAAGGTCCAGTGGGACAAGCTCGTCGCCGCCGTCGATGAGGACACGCGCATCGGCCGGATGTACTCCGGCAAGACGATGCGCCACATGTACAACGCCTGGACCGAGGCCTGGGAGCGACCCGAAGCGCCGCCGACGCTGCCGATGCCGCTGCAGGGCCTGCTCGTCGGTGAAGCGCTGCGCGGCGCGCGCGAAGCTCACATCGAGGAACTCGTTGGCGGACCGGCCGGCAACGGCGCCGGGCTGATCAAGGCGATCCGCCCCGCCACCGAGGTCGTCGAGACCATGGTCAGCCAGGCCGAGGCCCTGATCGATCGTTTCGGCGCCCCCGTCAGCGCGTAGTCGTAACTGGCGCGGCGCTTGCGGGCAGCCACTAGGGCTGCCCCGACGGGGCCGACGTGTAGGGGCGACCCTTGTGGTCGCCCGCCCGTTGACTGCTGCCTTGCTTGAGGTCCGACCGATGAAGATCTGCCGTTCCTGCCATCGAGAAACCTTTGACGGGCGCGCCGCCTGCCACCGTTGCGGCGCCGACGTCTCCCGCCAACGGCCGATCGCCTTGCCCAGTCGCGACGCCGCCACGCTGGTTGGCCCCGTACCCTTTACCGACCAGCAGGGCGACCTGATCCTCGACGTTGACGGCGCCACCTTCCTGCGCGAGGACGGGCGGCCACTGCTGCACATACCCGCCTCATCGGTCGACGCGGTCCAGCCGTCGCGCGGCCGCGACCTCGTGATCAGCTGGATTCCGCCCGACCGCAAACGCGCGCGTCGCACCCGCCTGCGGGTCCGCTGGGCCCCGCAGGCCGACCGCACGCTGCGCACCGAGTGGGTCGGCTCGCACTACGCCCTGCGCGAGCCCTATGGCCACCGCGTGCCCCGCCATCGAAATCGCAGAACCGGCCGCGACTTCACAGTCGTCCGCGACCGCTGGCTCTCGGCGTTGCAGATGCTGCTCAGCGCCGACCGCTACGCCTTCGAACGGCCCTGATTGTGCCTCGACGCAACCGCAAGGGACGCCGGCCAGGCCAGCGGCCCCGCCGCTACCACTCGACTCGCGAGTCTAGGCGTGAGCGGCGGGAGTTGATCGTGCTCGACGATCAAGCGCCGCCCCCGCTCGCACGCGAGTGCGGCAACTGCCTAGAATGGCTCCCGCCCCGCGCTGACGCCATCGGCGGTCGAGGCACCTGCGCCCACCCCGCCAGCGGAGTCCTCGCCCCCGACACCGACACCCCCGCCTGCGCATTCTTCAACGCCCGCCGCCCGGATAGCGCACAATGACGCTAGATGGCACCGTGTCACCGACTCCGATACCTGAACTTCACTGACTGTCCAGCGTTCACCCGCTCCAGGAATCCACCATCAACGAGCTCTCGCATTTTGCGACCCGGATCGCGGAACGGTTCTCTGGCGACTGCCCAGTACAGATGTCTGAGCGCTTCCTCCGCGTCGTATGAATCGAACTCATGATTGGGCCAACTCTTGAAGAAGCGTTTGGTGAACTCGGTCTGGTCGATCACAGCAATCTCCCTTCATTGGATATCCGGCAAAGGGCAAGCTCGCGATAACTGGCATCCAACTCGACTCCCCACGCCCCACGTCCTTCACGCAGCGCCGAGACCAATGTCGTCCCACTCCCGGCGAACGGGTCAAACACCTTGTCTCCGCGGTAGGAGAACAAACGAATGCAGCGTCGCGGCAGTTCGATCGGAAACGGCGCCGGGTGGCCAATCCGCTTGGCCGATTCCCCTCCGAAGGCCCACACCTGCGACGCCCACTCGCGAGCTTCGTTAGGCGGCAGACCGGCGAGCCCGGGACCGCGCGGCCTCGTCAACAGTTCGGCGAGCGACTCGCGCAGCTCGCTCACCCTCAGCGGCGATGAGCCGCTAAACGACATCGCCCAGTCCAACAGCAATGAAGGTGCAATCTCCGCATCGTCAAGCGCCTTGGGCGACGGCGCCTCTTCCGCCCTGGTCCAGACCCCAGACGTCCACTCCATGAACTCCTCGCGCTCGATCGTGACCCGATCGTCGCCCAGGTGCGGTCGATTCCACTGCTGCTTGTAGAGCACGACGATCGTCTCGACCGGAGCAATCACGTGAGGCGCCGAAGGGCGCATCCAGCTGCCCCAGGCCGTGCGCCGCGAGATGTTGCCCTCGTTCCAGATGACCGTTGCGTGGTACTTCCATCCGACCTCGCGCGCAATGTTGGTCAGATCGGCCGTGACCGCTTGCTTGCCTCCGCTGTTCTTGTCCAGCGGGATGTTCATGCAAAGTCGGCCGCGCGGCGCGGTCCAGCGGAAGCAATTGGCCAGCCACTTTCGACTGAAGGCCAGATACTCTTCGTAGCTCCCTCCGTCGTCTACGTCCTCGCCATAGGCCAGGCCCACGTTGTACGGCGGCGATGTCACCGTGAGCTGGAACACATCGGCATCGAACAGCGACATGTCAGTGGCATCGCCCAGCACGAGATGCGAGGAGTCGAACCTTCCCGTGCTCACGGCCGGCCTCCGCGCAGGGGCCGGCCAATCGAACCGGGGTCAACGTCGCTGCCACAGCCCGGCAGCAGCCGCCACATGTATGCCCGCCGCACATCGGCTGATATGAACATGCCGGCCGGTATAGGCCTCCGGCTGCTACCCGGCAAGCCGGATGTCATGTACTGGTCAAGATTTTGTGAGAATCAGGCTGCCAAGCCCTTGCACATCCCTCGGTCCGGCCATCGGCGACCTGCAACTCAGGCGTCTTGCGTGTTCTCCTGACTCGCATACTTCGCAACGAATACGTGCATCCGACCCGTCTCGCCGGCGATGTCGTCGATGTAGTGGAGGCGGTGGGTCTCCAGTTGGACGTAGGTGGGGACTGCCATCCGGCCGGAGCGGTTGACTCTAGGGTCGACCGGGAACTGGGGACGGGCTTCGTCCTCGCCCACCTGGTCAGGGTCGAGGGCGTGGGCGTGACCGCTGGCGCGGCACCAGCCGGCGAAGTCTCCGTCGAACTCGAACCATGCGCCGCCCGAGGCATCGGCGAACTCCTGCATCGCGCCTAACGCTCGCCAGAGCTGGCCCGCATTGACCAAATCGGGCCGGACCCAGAGGGCGACCAGCGGCAGATGCTCGGCGGCGGCCTCGATCACATCCTCCGCGGGCGGCGGGTCGATCTCGAACCAGCGCGGACGGCCCTCGACGTGATTCTGCGAGAGCTGGCGTTCCAGTTCCAGCGCGCGCATCCGCGCGGCTCGAATGGCGTCGACGCCGGGATGCGGATCGCTCGGTTCCGGGGTTCGCAGCGCCCGTTGCTCGGCCAGCTCGGCTTCGAGTTGCTCGATTCTGGACGCCTGTTCCGGATCAGGAACGGCCACTTCCTCCACAACTCGTTCTACGACGCGCTCCGGTTCCGGTGGAGGCGAAGGCGCTGGCGAGGGCGTCGGACCCGCCGTAGGGCGCTCGGATGATGTTTGGCGCTCAAGCCACATCAGCGCCGCGACGGCGCCGCCGAGAAACGCCAGCAGCGTCTGGATAAACCTCACCGGTCAACTCCCCGCACGCCTTCCAGCCACGTGAGGCACTTGGCGTAGGCCGCCTCGGTGATCAGGTCCCTTGAGAGCAGGTAGTTCAGCAGACCCTCCAGCGTGAGCAATGAGTGGACCTTGATGCCCTCGCGCCGCATCCGCTCGACGCCGCCCGCGCCGCGGTCGATCAGGACAAAGGCGTCGTGAACCATTAGCCCGGCCGAGCGCAGCAGATCGGCGGTTTCGGCCAGCGAGCCGCCGCGGGTCATCAGGTCGTCGACCAGGATCACGGTCTGGCCGGGATAGTACGCGCCCTCGATCTCCTCGGCCACGTGGCGAATCTGGCTCGACGGATGCACGTAGATCATCGGCACGTTGCTCGACAGCGAAAACGCGGTGGCGGCGTGCAATCCGCCCATCGGCACGCCCGCGATCAGCTCGAAGGGGGCGATGGTCGGTCGCAGCATTCCGCCCAGCATGCGCGTCTCGTCGCTGAGCAGTTCGCCAATCCGGCGCAGCGCCCAGGGGTGCGCGATCAGGCGGCGGACGTTGATGTAGACGGGCGATCCCAGGGTCGCGCCGAGATCGAAGTCGCCGAACATGATCCCGCCCGAGTCCCACAACGCCCTCGCCAACCAGAAGTTGGCAGGTTCTTCCCCTTGCGGGGTCCAGGCGGCTCGACCGGCGTCCGACATCACGCACCTACTGCCCTGTTCACGGCGTGTGGCAACGGCTCACCCGCGAGACCCGCTCGCAGATTGGCGACCGCAATGTCCGCCATCTTGCCACGCGTCGCCAGCGACGCCGAGCCGATGTGAGGAAGCACGACCACATTCTCCAACTGCAACAGCGGCGAGTCCATCGCCAACGGCTCCACCGCAGTCACGTCGAGTCCGGCGCCAGAGATCTCTCCTTGCCGTAGCGCTTCAACCAGCGCCGCTTCATCCACAATCGGTCCGCGCGCAGTGTTGATCAGGAACGCGCCGGATCGCATCAGCTTGAAGGCGCGCGCGTCGATCAGATGTCGCGTCTCCTCGTTCAGGGCAACACTGACACACACAAAGTCCGACTCGCGCAGCAGATCATCCAGCGACCGTTGTTCAGCGCCCAGCATTGACGCCTGCTCGGGACGCGGCGTTCGGTTCCAGTAGAGGATGCGCATCCCGAATCCGTGGGCGCGGCGCGCGACGGCCTGGCCGATCGCGCCAAAGCCGACCACGCCGAGCGTGGCGCCGTGCACGTCTGTGCCCGCCATTTGCGTGGGCGTCCAGGTCTTCCAATCGCCGCGCTTGACATACTCGACCGCCTCGACCACGCGGCGCGCAGATGCCAGGATCAGAGCCCAGGCCATGTCGGCCGTCGTTTCGGTCAGTACGCCGGGCGTGTTGCCAACCGGAATGCCACGCGCGGAGCAGGCCGAGACATCGACATTGTCGACGCCGACCGCCATCTGCGAGACGACCTTCAACTGATCCCCGGCGGCGTCCAGCACTGCCGCGTCGATCTGATCCGTGATCAGGCAAATCAGGCCCTCCATGCCGACGACACGCTGTAACAACGATTCTCGAGAGGGAGGAAGATCGCCCGGCCAGACATCGAGGTTGAAGGCAGGATCTGCGCGCAGGCCCGCGAATCCGGCGCCTGGCAACTCCCGAGTGGCAAAGACGCGAAACGGGCTGCTCATCTGCTGCGCCAACCTCCAGAATCAAGATAATAGGACTGCCGATCTCTCGCGATACCGATAAGTGAGCTGAGGCAGGGTCATGCGCGTCTTCGTGCTCGCAATGATTGCGATATCGATCTCCTTGGCCCTCGCCTGCGGCGGCGAGGAGCGACTGACCGTGGCGGAGTACGCCGAGTTCTGCGCCGGCGGCATCGCTTCCGCCGCTTCGCTGATCGAGCCGGATCGGATCACCTGGGGTGAGCTGGAGGAACTGGCTTCGCAGTCGGCCATGGAGCTGCGCGCCGTCAAACCCCCTGAGGAGCTCTCAGAGTTCCATCGCGCCAGTCTCAAGACCGTTGACCTCGTTGCTGGGGTCGCCGCAGACCAGGAGTCTGAGGAGCGGGCCAATCCGCTCGCCTTTGGCCTGGAAGCCATCCGCGTCGCCACGCAACTGGGGCGGTCGGTGGAAGCGCTCTCGCCGCAGGTGCGCACCTCGCTCCGAGAGGCAGGATGCGTGTGATCCCCTCTCCCCCCGCGCCACTTCCCCTCTCCCCCCGCGCTAGCGGGGGGAGATGCCGAAGGCAGAGGGGGGCTCCGTGCGCGGGACGTCGGGCGTGCCCCCCTCTGTCCCTACGGGACATCTCCCCCCGCGCCAGCGGGGGGAGATGGTTCTCTACAGCAGCCGGCGAATCAGCAACAGACCGATCGGGCCGAGGGTCAGGCCGAGCAGCCAGCCAAGCTGCGGCGGACGACCCTTGCGCGAGGCCATGGCTGCGCCGGCGACGCCCATGCCCGCCCAGACCATGAGAATGAAGAGTAGGAGCAGCGCCGCTCCGACGACGATGGTCAACGCCAGTCCCAGGGCCGCAGCCGCCAGGCCTAGAGGGATGCCGATCAGCCAGAGCAGGAACCGCTCCAGCGGATTGCGGGTTCCGCGATTCGCGCGTTGCGCCTGGTCCCTCGCGCTTCCCGCCCACTCCTGGCCGCGACCAACCCAGAGCGTGATCACGCGGCGTCCGTCGTGCCACTGGACCGGTTCCTGGCCGCGTCGCCTCATGCCGTCCATCCTACGGGGACGCGGGGCGTCATTCTGCGGGAGCGATGTAGCTCCAGTCCCCGCTGTACCAGGGGACCAGCTCGATCCTTGCTAGACGCTGGTGAGCCGAACAGGGAACGGGTCCCCGAACAAGTCGGGGACTGGGAACACTTGTGTTCGCGCAAGTCTCGTACGGGGACTCGGCGACCGCTGACAGGTTGTCCGGGTGGTGCCCTACTCCTGGCCTGCCTCGCGAGCCGCAACCTGGTCGATCCGCATCTGCCGCTGGTTCGCCTCCGTGCCGCCCTGGTAGCGAGGTCGATAGTCCGACTGCCGACCCTCAATCTGCGCCGCGTGCATGCGGTCGTGTCGGTAGAAGGATCGCAGCCACTGCATCAGGGTCAGTTCGCCGAAGCCGGGCGTCGAGGCGGTGTGCGCGAACTCGTCCAGCGTCAGCGAGCGGATGTAATCGTTGGTCTTCGACCGCTCTTCGATCAGTGAGTCGAGCAGCTCGCGGACGGAGTGCTGGGGCGCCCGCTCGATCGGGACATCGACCGGCTCGCCGCGGATGTCAGAGGCGTCGACGCCGCTCTCGGCCTGTCCGGCGCGGCACCAGGCGATGTAGCTGCGCTCCATCTCCCACAGATGCGCGAGCTGCTCCTTCGCCGTCCACTGCTCCTCGCCCACGGCGTCGACCGGGACGCGGTTGGCGTCGTCGTCACTCAGTCCTTCGGCCGCCGCGAGCAGCTTGCTCCGTTCGAGCGCCATCTTCGAGAGCAGGTCGTCTACATCCTGCTGCGTGTATGTCTGCCGCATCAGCGTTCTCCAGTTGTCGCCAGCGCTCGCCGGATCTGATCCAGGTGGGCGCGGTCGTGCTCAATGTTCTTCTCGATCATGATCTCGACCGAGTAGCGCTCGCGTTCCTCGTGCTGGCCCTCGCGCGACCAATCTTGCGCCGCGATCTGCTCCAGGATCGCGCCGCTCGACGCGCGCAGGGCGAAGAACGTGGCCACCGACGACTCGATCTCGCGGTCGTAGTGCAGTCGAGCGACAAACAACCCCTCGTCGAACGGAACGATCAACGGGGAGTCGTGCGCCAGCATCTGGCGCAGACGCATCGCGTCGGCCACCTCGTTGTCGGCAAGATGATGGACAATCTGACGCACGGTCCACTCGCCGGGACCCTCACGTGCGTCGAGTTGATCCTCGGAGAGCTCGCCCAGCACCTGCTCGATCGCGAAGGTCGATTCGAGGTAGTCAACCAGCAGTTGAGGTCGTTCGCTCGGATGCTCAGGCATGGTCGGCCTCCGTGACCATGCTAGAGCGCAATCTGGGCCATCACCTCCGCAGGAAGACCTGCACGCAATCCTCCGCTTCCCTCTCCCCCCGCACAGCGGAGGGAGATGCCGAAGGCAGAGGGGTGCGCGGGTAGTTTGCTGTCGCCCGCGGTCCCCCTTCAGTCCCCCCGCCTTCGCGGGGGCAGGCTCTACGGGACAGCTTCCCCCCAGGGGGAAGCGGAATCTCGTGCTGTTCCCGCTCAACAAGTGCCAGTCAAGGCGTAGCGGATCTGGTCGATGTGCTCGTCGACGTGGCGGACGCTGGCGGCGAGCCAGTCCTCGACGCTGCGCGACGCGTTGCCCGGCATCGGACGCGGCTGGGTCCACTCGTCTTCGCTGAGCGCATCGAGGATCGACGCAGCCGACTCGACCAGCGCCTCCACCGTGCGCAGCGCCGGCGTCACGGGACGACTGTCGTTGCGCAGACGCTTCTGCATGACGTCCCCGTTGATGGGCCACATCTCGACCTCGATGTCGAGCAGCATCATGCGCAGACGCAGGCCCGCCATGATGGCGACATCGGAGACGTGATGCACGTTCTCACGCGCGGTCCAACCCGGCTCGGGGGGCGCGCCGTCGAGCTGGGCAATCGAGGCCCCGGCGACCGACTCCTTGAGTCGTCGCGGGCCATCGCGGTAGCGGGAGAGCAAATCGGCGCGGCCGTCAGGCGTCATCCGAGCCGGCTCCTGACCGACTCCGCCACGCGCCGCACCTCGTCATCATCCAGCGCGCCCGAGGGCTCCGAGTCGCCGCGCACAACGGCCAGGACATCGCCCGTGGCCCAGCGTAGCTCAAACATCCGTTGCACTGCGGCGCCGTTCTCGCTGCGCGTCCACTCACGAGCGAGTATCCCTCCACGCTCGCCGGCGTCTTCGACGCTGACCTCGGCGTCGCTCGGGTCCAGTCGAGGCGGCTCGGCCAGCGCCGCAGACGCCTGGTCGGCGGTCTCGTAGCGCGTCAATTCCAGCTCGATCCGCCGATGGGCGCGGTTGCGGTGGACCGTCTGGGCGCAGACCCAGTCGAGGAACTCGCCTATCGAGCGCGGGTCGCGATAGCTCTCGCGGTAGCCAATCACGCGACCCGAGTCGTCGAGCTGCGCAATCGTCGCCTCGGGATTGGCGTCGGCCAGCGCAATCTCCTCGGAGGTCACCGCTTCAGCCGTCTGCGGTGAGAGCCCGGCAGGCAGTTCGTCGGCGTGCAAGCCCGCAGCCCGAAGCGCCGACACGCCGTCAATCCCCAGCGATTGCCGCCGCTGGAACGCCCGAATGATCGCCTGCACAATCGGCACGCCAACCACGAGCAGCAGGATCAAGATGCCAATGACAAGTTCGGTGGACATGGGCTCAGGCTATCGCAGGCGCACATACCGTTCTCACTGCGGAAAGCTGTGCGCCAGCCAGTAAACAGGTCGCCCCCGCGAAGGCGGGGGACGCGCTGCGGCTCAGGTGTTGGCGGGCCCCGCCTTCGCGGGGCCGACTTTGATTGTCGTCGTTGAGACGCCTTAGTTCGATGTACCCGCAGTTCGCCCCTGGAGGATTCAGATCAGCAGCGCAGCCAGCGATTCGTCGAGGTCCGAGAGGTCATTCAGCACGACTTCAGCCTCATCCAACTCGCCGGGCTGCGAGTAGCCGGTCTTGACGGCGACCACGCCCGCGCCGATGGCGTGGCCGGCCTGGACATCGTGGCCCGTGTCGCCGATCACGACGACGTCGGAACCGTCGCCGGAGTGGTGACGCAGTCGCTCCAGGCCGGCGGCGAGCAACTCGGTGCGATCGGGATGATCGTCGCCGAAGCCGCCGTCGAGGAAGTTGTCCCAGATGCCGAGCGGGGCGAGCTTCGCCTCGGCGGCGCGGCGGAAGTTACCAGTGCCCAGGCCGAGCGTCACGTTCTCGTTGGCGAGCGCCTCTAGGAGGGGCGCGACTCCCGGGCAGAGCCGCGAGTCCCGCTCGACCAGCGCGTCGTCGAGGTGCGGTACGTAGTGGTCGATGAATCGAGAGATGTCGTCGGCCGAGCAGTCGCGACCCTGCCGGGCTAGCGCCGTGGGCACGATCCACGTGTCGCTGCGGCCGGCGAAGTTCATCCCGTCCAGCGCGTCGTCAATGTCCCAGAGCTGCTTGAAGGTCCGAGACATCGCCAGCGTCCCCGCGCCCTGCGAGAGCGAAAGCGTGCCGTCAATGTCGAACATGAGGATGGTCATTGGTCTCCGCTGTCACTCAAACAGCGCAAAGTCGGTCCAGCCGCCGAGGACCCTGAGCTGCAAGCCGGAGGCGTCGAGCGGGATGTCGTAGACCGCGATCACGGTGATCGTTAGTTGCGGCTGGAGGATTAGCGGCGGTGCGTAGGCGACCGCTGAGGCGGCTCTGGCTGAACCCAGCGATAGCGCCGCGTCGGCGAGGTATGCGCGACCGTCGGTGGTCACCAGTTGCAGGCCGTCCAGCGACAGCTCGACCGCCTGCCTCGAGCGGTTGGTCATGGTCAACGTGACCGCGGCAAAACGCTGGGCCGGGCTACGCCAGATGCCTTCGGCCCGGATCTGGTCGGGGAAGGCAATGCCGACGATCGCAACCTCGACCGGCCCGACCAACTCCGCGTCCCCCAGATCTATCGCATCCGTCCGCAGCGCGTCGGGCGAGCCGATCAGTTCCACGGCCGCCGGTTGCGCGTCGTCACCTCCGCCGGTCAGTTCATCGAATCCACCCGAGACGAACAGGTAGACGATTACGACCACCACCACGATCAGCACCAGCACCGCGTAGCGCTGCGTGCCGCTCATGTTGCTCAGCATTGGCTGCGACCGCTCGTCGGGGCCACGCGTTCGCGCACGCTACTCAGGATGCTCGATCGGCAGGCCGGCGGCGATCCAGGCGTCGGTGCCGCCCTCGACGTTGTAGAGGTCGGTGAATCCCAGCGCGGCGGCGAACTCGCAGGCCACTGCCGAGCGCTGTCCCTTGGCGCAGATGAACATGATCGGTTGGTCCTTGCCGCCCGCGATCTGTTCCAGTTCGTCGGCCCGGGTCATAACCGACATATGCGGCATCAGCGGGGCGCCGGCGGCGTGTCCGTCCTGGTACTCGTCCAACTCGCGCGTGTCGATCAGCGTCACGCCGGCCTGTCGCTTCTCCTCCGCCGCCTCCACCGAGATTCGCTCAAACGGTTCCTGCTGCGCCATCGTGGGACCTTTCGGATCGGCTGTATGCGCCTCGATCTGCATCGTATCACCGCCGCAAGCTCCTGCTCTCCCCCCAGCTCTGCTGGGGGGAGATGCCGAAGGCAGAGGGGGGCACTCGCCGCGCGTAGGCGGTTGTGTCGACTGTCTCGGGACATCCTCCACCTGGAGCAGCTCACCTCACGTCAATCCCGCGCCTCCTCCGTCATTCCCGCGCCCTCTTCCGTCATTCCCGCGCAGGCGGGAATCCATCCAGGACCAACCTCGCGCCCACCATCCGGCGGCTCACCTCACGTCATTCCCCCGCCCCCTCCGTCATTGCGGCGCAGGCGGGAATCCATCCAGGATCAGGTCAGCAATCCCCTTCCTGCTCGCGCGGCTCTAGGCTGCTCCTCATGCGCCGACGCGAGCCTGCCGTGTACATCATCACCAACAAGCCCAAAGGCACGCTGTACATCGGTGTCACTTCCAATCTGCCTCAGCGCATCTGGACTCACAAATAGCGCCTCGTGGAGGGCTTCGCCAAGCGCTACGGTCTGGATCAACTGGTCTGGTACGAGTATCGCGACGGCATGGAGCAAGCGATCCTGAAGGAAAAGCAGTTGAAGAAGTGGGAGCGCCCGTGGAAGTTTCGGCTCATATTCGAGTCGAATCCGACGTGGAGGGATCTGTTCGAGGACCTGGCGTGAGGATGTCGTCGAGCGCGAGGGTGATCCTGGATGGATTCCCGCCTGCGCGGGAATGACGGAGGTGGGGGGTGTGAATGACGGGGAAGTGCGGCGGGTAATGACGGGTGAGCGTGTAGGAATGGCAGAAGCGCGATGGGCGGCGCGGTAGCATCTGCGGTATGAGCCACATGCCGAAGCAGATGAGGATGCCGACATGACAACCGCCGATGCCGCGATGCCGGTCAACGAGACGTACTCGCCTCCTGCCAGTGTCCGCGATGGGGCGCTGGTGACCTCGCGCGAGGGCTATGAGGCGCTCTGGCGGCGCTCGCTCGACGAGCCCGACGCGTTCTGGACCGAAATGGCCAACGAGCATCTCGACCTGATCGAGCCCTGGCACACGCTCAAGGAGGAGAACCTGGCCGCGGGCGAGATCGCCTGGTTCCTGGGGGCGAAGCTGAACGTGTCGGTCAACTGCCTCGACCGGCACCTGGCCGAGCGCGGCGATCAGGCGGCGATCCTCTGGGAGGGCGACGAACCGGCGGACAACGAATCGATCTCGTACCGCGAGCTGCATGCCGAAGTCTGCCGGTTGGCCAACGAGCTGCGCAGCCGCGGCGTGGGCAAGGGCGACCGCGTCGCGATCTACATGGGCATGACGCCCGAGGTCGTGGCCGCGATGCTGGCCTGCGCCCGGATCGGCGCGATCCACTCGGTGATCTTCGGCGGCTTCTCCGCATCCGCAATCGCGGATCGCGTGGAAGACTCGCTCTGCAAGGCCGTGATTACCCAGGACGAGGGCAAGCGCGGCGGACGCACGGTGCCGCTCAAGGCCAACGTCGACGCCGCCATGGATCAGCTTGACGCGGCGGGCGTCGACTGCGTCGAGTTCGTGATCTGCCATCAACACACCGGCGGCGACGTGACGATGAAGGACGGCCGCGATGTCTGGTGGCACGAGACTGTCGCCCGCCAGTCGGACGTGTGCGAGCCAGAGGTCATGGACGCCGAGGATCCGCTGTTCATCCTTTACACCTCAGGTTCGACCGGGAAGCCCAAGGGCGTGCTGCACACGCAGGCGGGCTACCTGCTCTTCACGATGCTCAGCCACCGCTACACGTTCGACTACCGCGAGGGCGACATCTACTGCTGCGCCGCTGATGTGGGCTGGATCACCGGGCACAGCTACATCGTCTACGGACCGCTGGGCAACGGCGCGACCTCGGTCATGTTCGAGTCGATCCCGACGTATCCCGACGCCGGACGCTACTGGGACATGGTCGACCGGCTGGGGATCAACATTCTCTATACCGCGCCGACGGCGATCCGCGCGCTGATGCGCGAGGGCGACGAGTGGGTCAAGGTCCACCAGCGGACCAGTCTGCGCGTGCTGGGCACGGTCGGCGAGCCGATCAATCCCGAGGCCTGGCGCTGGTACCACGATGTCGTCGGCGACGGCCATTGCTCGATCGTTGACACCTACTGGCAGACCGAGACCGGCGGACACGTCCTGACCGGCTTGGCCGGCGCCAACGACATGAAGCCGGGCTCGGCCTCGCTGCCGTTCTTCGGGATCGAGCCGGTGCTGGTCGATCCGGACGGCAACGAGCTCGACGGCAACCCGCAGAGCGGTCTGCTCTGCATGGCGCGGAGCTGGCCGGGCATGATGCGCACCGTCTACGGCGACCACGATCGCTTCATCAACACCTACTTCATCCAGTACCCGGGCAAGTACTTCACCGGCGACGGCTCGTTCCGCGATCATGACGGCTACTACTGGCTCACGGG
This sequence comes from Dehalococcoidia bacterium, assembly GCA_965211635.1. Classification (GTDB taxonomy): domain Bacteria; phylum Chloroflexota; class Dehalococcoidia; order Bin125; family Bin125; genus Bin125. Next base: position 1,196,871 of record OZ242948.1, on the reverse strand, counting down.
CCGGGTCGACGACGTGCTCAACGTCTCGGGACACCGCCTGGGCACGGCCGAGATCGAGGGCGCCCTGGTCGGTCACGCCGGCTGCGCCGAAGCCGCCGTCGTCGGCTACCCGCACGAGATCAAGGGCGAGGGCATCTACGCTTACGTGCTGCTCAAGGACGGCTTCGATCCGGGACCCGACCTTGCGGTCGAACTCAAGCGCCAGGTCCGCGCCGAGATCAGCCCCATCGCCACGCCCGACAAGATCCAGTTCGTCGGAGGCCTGCCCAAGACCCGCTCCGGCAAGATCATGCGCCGAATCCTGCGCAAGGTCGCCGAGGGCGAGCCCGAAAACGTCGGCGACGTGACAACCCTGGCCGAACCCCACGTGGTCGAGGAGATCATCGAGGGCGCATCATCGGCGCACTAGCGATTGTACCGGCTATCGCGAACGGGCCTCACTGACTCCAGGGCGAGTGCGCAGCAATGGCTCCACGAAGACCGGTCACTCGCCCTGCGTGGGGCGGGAAATCTGTTGTGCCTTCTGATTCAATTCGAGTGTCGGTCGCCGCCTGTTCGCCGGCACAGCAGAAATGGAGGTCGCGAAGGCACATCAGAAGTCAAAGACTATTGAGCTCTTCTATATCTAGGGCTATGGAGGTAAGTGGTTACGGATAGCAATAGTCTCGGAAGGATGATGGACCCCAAGCCGTTGCGCCAGAGAGTCGGACGACCGGTAGGATTCACGTAGAATATGCCAGCGGTCAGATAGGCTGAATCAAACACATTTGTCGATCGGGCGTAAACTATAGCTAAGTCACTGCAATAGGGTCGCTATAGGAGGAAGTGAACGCTCTCCGTCCTATGAGTCGGCGCCTGAGCATATGGTCGCTAGCCGTGATTGGTACGCGAGATTGAGCAGATTCACCGCGCTCCGTCGCTTCCTCGTGAGCTCGCATCGGCATTGCATTTGCTTCCATTGGCAGACCGTGCTGATGCGGGCTGCCGTCTCTCTTGCTCCCAGCGAAGTCGTGAGACTATGGCCAGTCTGACCCAGCTACTGACGCTCCGCTGATCCGCTTCAGCGCATTGTTCTATAGCTTCCCTCTCCGCAATGGTGACTCGGGTGTGGAGGTGCTCTGTAAGTCTCATATGACCGATCCTACCCCGTATCTGTTGCAACGCCTGCGTCGATACAAGCCGATGTGCGATGTGCGCACACTGGGCTACAACAGCGTCGTTGGTGTGCGTACGGCTGGTACCGCAGTTATGAGCATTCCGGCAAGGCGCGACGTGACCGCCTGGACCTCGATCGGAGTGCGACATGATTCGCTTCTGACGCCCCGAGCGGCGGAAACGAGAAGTGAGATAAGCGAAAGGAACGATGCAATGCTTGCATCACGTACCAGCCGGTTGAAGGGACGAGTGGGTTCGATCCTGATGGTCGTCGCTGTTGCCATCGGAACGGTTGCCTTCTCAACCCAGTTTGCCACAGCAGGTATGGCGTCGGACGACGGCCGCACTCGGGCAATCGAGGAGAGTCCGGGCCGCTACAGCGACCCGACGCCGGAGCCTCAACCGAACCCCGAGCCCGAACCCCAGCCCGAACCTGAAGCTTGGGAGTCGATTCCGGAGCCCATTCAAGACAGTCTGAACGTCGCAGTTGGTGCGCTCGGCACCGCGCTCGTCGCGGGCTTCGGCTGTGGGATCGCGCCCATGACCTGCCCAGCGGTTCCCTATCTGATAGCTGCAGGCGGTACTGCGTCCGGCCTCAGTGGTGTCGGCGAGACTGTCAACTCCAACGTCGTCAACACGGTCGGCGACGTGATCGAAGAAGTGGGGGAGGTGATTGAAGAGACGACAGAGACGGTCCAGGAGTCGTGCGATACCGTGAGCTACTTCACGGGAGTGCATAAGCCCTGTGGGCACTAGTCAGCTTCTTGCGATCGCGACTGCCGCAGGCCATCACCCCTGTGGCAGTCACTCTCTTCTGAAAACAGGAAGCGTGGCGACCCGGGATTGCGTATTCATCGCGACTTCACTGATTCAAGGATTGGTTTCAACGCCCCCAAACGGACGCCAGGACAGGTGAACCAGGCTACGATTGGTTGCGATGAACATCGCTGCGGGGCTGTAAGGCGGTGAGGAAATGAGGAAGCGACTCTTCGCAACGGTCATGTCGCCAGGATTTAGTTTGGGTCAGGAACTCAGGCTCGTGATGCATGGGTGTCTTGCGGGAGGATTGGCCGCAGGGATAGCGATCGCTGTTGGAGCCGATGCGGCCACTGTCGCAATCACTACGGCAATCGTCGCCGGTAGCGCCTGGGCCGCTGCGCGCGCCGTCTCCACGTCACGGCGACGCTGATCAATCAACGCAGCCTCGATGATCGAGATTGGAGCGGTTGGCAATCCTTACAGCAGCCGCGGCGAGCGCTTCCGACCCGGGCGAGGGTCGTAGTTCGACTTGAACATCAGGAGCTGGTCTCGCTCGATCAGGTACTTGCCGCCGTAGAGGCGGGCGGGGACTCGGCCCTGCTTGATCAGTCGGCGCATGGATTGCGGGTGGATGTTCAGCTCCCTCGCCGCCTCGACGATGTCCAGCCAGTCCTCGAACGGGTCACCCTCGGCCATGGCCTGCTCCTCCAAAGTTCCGCTGCGATGTCGAACTGCGAAACTGAGTATACAGAATAGCAGGCCTAGGTCTCCCTCTCCCCCCGCGCAAGCGGGGGGAGAGGGCAATGCCGTGTATCCTGCCTCCAGTCGCCTTACCTATTCCGCCGGAGACGCCCATGACCGATGTGATTGCCGCCGCGCGCGCTGAGCGGCGCACGCTGTTGTCCGAGGTTGAAGCCAAGCAACTGCTCGCCGAGGCGGGCGTCAACGTGACCGAGACGCGGCTTGCGGCGTCCGCCGACGAGGCCGCCTCACACGCCGCCGAACTCGGCTATCCCGTGGCGCTCAAGGTCGTCTCCGACGCAATCACGCACAAGACGGACGTAGGCGGAGTGGAACTGGGCATCGCCGACGAAGCCGGTCTGCGCTCTGCCTGGGACGCCATCCACGCACGCGTCGCGGACGCCGCGCCGGGCGCGGACCTGCAGGGACTCTCGGTCCAGCCGATGGCCGAGCCCGGCGCGGAGGTCATCCTCGGCATCACGCAGGATCAGCAGTTCGGACCGGTGCTGATGTTCGGGCTCGGAGGCGTCTTCGTCGAAGTGCTCAAGGACGTCGCCTTCCGCATCGTCCCGCTGGAGCCGCGCGACGCCTCGGAGATGGTCCGCGAGATCCAGGGATTCCCGGTGCTTGAAGGATTCCGAGGCACGCCGGCGGCCAACCTTGAGGCGATCGAGTCGATGCTGCTGCAACTCTCCGAGTTCGCCGAAGCGAACCCGGACGTGGCCGAGCTTGACCTCAACCCGGTCTTCGCCCGACCCGATGGCGCGGTCGCGGTTGACGCGCGCATCCTCTTGACCTCTGAGGCTTAGCACATTTCCGCTCCCCCTCGCAGGGGGAGCTGTCACGTAGTGACTGAGGGGGTCCCGCTGCAACGTGACGCAGAACTATGAGCCGCTGGAGGCGGGGACCCCCTCAGCCTTCGGCAGCTCCCCCTGCGAGGGGGAGCGGGGAGAGTTCCAATGGCCGTGACACGTGAACGCCTGACCCGCGCGCTCGCGCCCAAGGTCGTCGCCGTGATCGGCGACAAGAAGGCCAGCGGATACAACTGGCTGCGCTCGATGAAGGAGTTCGACGGACCTGTCTACAGCGTCCAGGTCGACGAGAACGAGATCCCCGGCATTGAAGAGCTGGGTATTCCCAACTACAAGTCGCTGACCGACATCCCCGACCAGGTCGACTTCGCCGTCTGCGCCGTGCCGCGGCAGGTCGCGCCGTTCATCGTCCAGGGCTGCGTCGAGGCAAATGTCGGCGGCGTCACGCTCTTCACTTCCGGCTTCGCCGAGACCGGCGAAGAGATCGGGGTCGAACTGCAGAACAAGATCTTCGAGATCGCAAACCCGGCCGGTCTCGCGCTGATCGGTCCCAACTGCATGGGGCTGCATGTGCCCGGGCTCGGCGTGCGCTTCAATCGCGACCAGCCGGCCGGCGTGCAGGGCAACATCGGCTTCGTCTCGCAATCGGGCACGCACGGGATGAACTTCTCGCTGACCGGCGCGGCGCAGGGCCTCTACTGTTCGACCCTGGTCAGCTTCGGCAACGGGATCATTCTCGAAGCCGCCGACTACCTGGAGTACCTCGCCGACGATCCGCAGACCGAAGTGATCGGCATGTACATCGAGGGCGCGCGCGACGGCCAGCGTCTGTTCAGGACCCTGCGCGAGGTCGCGGCGAAGAAGCCGGTGATCATCTGGAAGGGCGGACAGACCGAGGGCGGCGGACGCGCGATTCGCTCGCACACCGCCTCGCTGGCCAGCGACCAGGCGATCTGGGAAGCGATGATCAAGCAGGTCGGCGCGGTCGCGGTACACAACCTCGACGAGATGGTCGACGTGGTCAAAGCCACGCTGCTGACCAAGCGTACGCAGGGCAACAACCTCGGCCTGATCGCAATGACCGGCGGCCAGTCGGTCGTGCTCACCGACGCCTTCGAGAAGGCCGGCTGGAAGGTGCCGACGCTCTCGGACGCGAGCTACGCCCAGCTCTCCGAGTTCTTCAACATCATCGGCGGCAGCTACCGCAACCCGCTCGACGCGGCCGGCACGATCGGCCAGGACCCCAAGCACCTCGACACGATCTTTGACATCCTCAACGCGGACGAGAACATCGACGCGGTCGGGATGGAGCTCTCGGCCACATTCATGGCCCGCCGCTGGCAGGACAAGCCCGAGGAGTTCGACCGCCTGATCGGATCGCTCAAGAGGTTCATGGCCGAGTCGGACAAGCCCTTCCTCACCGCCCTCCACCCCAGCCACGTCGAAGAAGCCGCCCACACCGCGAGGCTGAGGCTCCAGGAAGAAGGCATCGCCACCTTCCCCAGCTTCGAGCGGGCGGCGAACGCCTTGCGGAAGGCGACGACGTTGGCGGCGGTGTAGGAGCTATTGGTTTCTTATCTTTGCGAAGATGGATATCGCGGAGAATCGACCAGTTCGGGGCGCCTTCGAGTCTCCAGTTGGTTGGCGATGGACGCCACTTCAGGTGAAGACCGCCAGTACCGAAGCAAGGGCGCCGAACGCAGTAAAGCCCAAACCGATGAGCCACTGGGTTCGACGGTCACGGGCTGCCTGCTCATCGCGATAGTGTGTGTCGCGGTCGGCGATCTGTTTCCGCAGGCGCTCGTCGCGATCGGCGATCTCTCGCCGCAAGCTTCCATCACGCTCTGACACATCCTTGTGCAAGCCAAGGATTTCCTGCCGTAGTCGCTCGTCCCGTTCCGCCACTTCCTTGCGGAACTCAAGCACCTCCCGGCGCAGGTGTTCGTGGCGCTCGACCTGTATGCGTTCGCTCTCTTGTAGCGCTTCGAGCAACGATGACCGCAGGTCGCCGATTGCGACCGCGATCTTGTCTTCGGTCGCGAAGTCGCTGGTTGCTTCCGACCAAACCTCCTGCGCGACTTCGCCGACCGCTACGGCAGTCTGTGGGTCGCACAGGCCCCGATTGACCAGAGCTTCTCGCAGCTTTGTCTCGTTGATCGCGGCCACCGCAACCCCTCTCTGTGTCAAGGTTACCCTAATGGGACTATGCCCACCCCCATCACACCCCACGACCTCCACGACCGGCTTGCCGATGACGCCCCCATCGCACTCATCGACGTTCGCGATCCTCCCGAGTACAACGCCTCCCACATCGTCGGGGCGAGCCTGATTCCTCGACGGATGCTGGAGTTTGAGCTTGGGGACGCGGTGCCGCACCCCGATACGCCGATTGTGCTGTGCGACGAGGATGAGGGGCGCGTTCACCATGCCGCCGCGACGGTGGAGCGCATGGGCTACACCGATGTCTCGACGCTCTCGGGCGGAACCAACCGCTGGGCGTTCCTCGACTTGCCGACCGAGTGGGGCGTGAATGTGCCCAGCAAGGACTTCGGCGAGCGGGTCGAAGTCGTCCACCACGTTCCGGAGATTGACGCGGACGATCTGCATGCGCGGATCGAGCGCGGTGAGCCGCTGGTGATTCTCGATACGCGAACACCGGAGGAGTACCGCCGTTCCTGCATCCCCGGTGGACGCAGCATGCCCGGCGGCGAACTGGCCTTGCGGATCACCGATGTCCTCGCCAACGCGCCTGACGACGCGACGGTCGTGGTCAACTGCGCCGGACGGACGCGCAGCATCATTGGCACCCGAGTGTTGCAACGGATGTCGCTGGAGCGCGAGGTGGTCGGGCTGAAGAACGGCACCGCCGGCTGGATGCTCGCCGGCCACGATCTCGAGTTCGGCGCCGACCGCGACGCGCTGCCCTCGGTGACTCCAGAGGGTCAAGCGGCCGCAGAGCAATATGCGCGGCGCTGTGCAGAGGAGGACGGCGTTCAGCTCATTGGCGTCGAGCAACTGGACGAGCTTCGAGCGCGCAGCGAGTCGGAGAGCGTCTACTTCATCGACGTCCGCACCGACGCCGAGCACGAGGCCGGACACATTCCCGGCTTTCGCTGGTTCCCTGGCGGGCAGGCCGTGCAGCGCAGCGACGATCTCGCGGTGGTGCACCATGCGCCAATCGTCTTCGCCTGCGACGGCGTCGCCCGCGCCGCGCTGACGGCCTCGTGGTACCGACAGATGGGACACCAACACATCTACGCGCTGGACGGTGGGATCGGCGCCTGGACCTCGGCCGGTCGGTCGCTGGAGCGAGGCCGCGTATCGACCGAGCCCACCTTGCTGCGCCAAGCACGGGAGTCCGTCGCCGTGGTCGAGCCGGGAGCAGTCTTCGACCGATCCGACGCCGTGCTGCTCCACGTGGGCACCAGCCAGGAGTTCGCCGCCGGCCACCCGCCGGGAGCCCGATGGGCGCCTCGCGCGACACTGGAACGCGACATCGAGCAGCTCTTGCCAGATGCCACGACGCCAGTCATCACGATCTGCGAGGACGGCACGCAGTCGCTGCTCGCGGCGCGAACGCTGAGCGGACTCGGCCGCGAGTCGGTGAGCGTGATGAGCAATGGCATGAGCGCGTATCGCGACGCAGGGTTGCCGTTGGAGATTGGCCTGACCGGCGTGATGTCGCCACCGAGCGACATCCTCACATTCGGTCCGCAGCGCGGCTACGCCGATATGCAGCACTACCTCCGCTGGGAGACGGCGCTGGGCGAGAAGTACCTGCCGGAGGTCGAATGAGCTGAGATTCCAGTCCCCGACTTGTTCGGGGACCTGCTCGGCCAGCACGGCATTGGAGTTCGACGCCATTTCGGAGTGGATGAGGGCGCCCCCCCGAACAAGTCGGGGACTGGACATCGTTCGCGCACGCCACCGCCCCGTGCGACACTTGAGGCATGGTCCGACTGCCCAAGCTCCGACGACGCGGACTCAAGCCACTCAAGGGCGCTCGGCTGATCGTGGGGCTGGGCAACCCTGGCCCCGACTACTCGCAGAATCGACATAACGCGGGCGCTCGCTCGGTGGAGCACCTTCGCAAGACGCTGGGATTGCCGCAGTTCGACCGCGAATCGCGGTTTCGCGTCTCCCAGGGCGAGACCGCGTATGGGCGAGTCGCGGTGGTCGTTCCACGCACGTTTATGAACGAATCGGGCAAGGCCGTGCAGTCGTTGCTCGACAAGTATCGCGCCGATCCGACCGAACTGGTGCTTCTGGTCGATGAACTCGATCTGGAGCCGGGACGAATTCGCATCCGACCATCCGGCTCGGATGCCGGGCAACGCGGTATGCGCTCAATCAAGGCGGTGATCGGCGAGCTGGACTTCCCGCGGGTGCGCATCGGTGTCGGACGGCCGATGGTCAACGGCAAGCCATCGCATCATCCCGACCACGTCGCCGACTGGCTGCTGAGCGATCCGGCGCCGGCCGAGCGACAGCTACTTCATGAAGCTGAGCTGCGGACGGCCGAAGCAGTGGTCCACTTGCTGAATCATGGCGTGGAGTCGGCGATGAACCTGTATAACCGCAACCTGACTACGAGCGAAGCAAACAATGAAAACGGACCAGGACATGTCGAGACGCAATAGCGAACGCAGCGCCGATGCGGTTGAGGCCCTGGCTGCCTGCTTCATTGCCAAGCTGCTGTATCCGTCTGCGCTCGAGTTGATCAACTACTTCGACAACACCGATGACGACAAGATTCGCTCCGACGCGAGAGCACTTGTCGAGTCACTGGGATCGATGCAGCAGCGCGTACTGACATTCATTGACAATCCCGGCGGCGAAGTTGGTTCGGAGCGAGTCGGGGAGCTTGAGCGACATATCGCTTCCCTGCGCGAGGAGATCGAGTCGGCTCGCCAACGGGAGAGCGCCCTGCAACGTGAGGCAGATGCGCATGCCGAACAGATCCGGCGTGTCAGCGAGGCTCGCCAATCGGAACGGCAGGAACTGGACAAAATCACTCAGTCATCTCAGGCCCGGATAGCCGAACTGACCGAGCTGCTGGATGAGACGAAAGAGGAGAACCACAGGCTCCAGGCGAAAAGCGACAGCTACGCTGCCGCGCTGATCGAGCGAGGTCCTGCGCCACAGGATCTGGCCGACGAGATCGCCGATGCCGCCCTGCAGGTCACCATCACCGGCGTGCTCGAGATGGCCCGTGAGCGGTGCGACAAGGTCGCTCTTCCCGACGCGGCGCTCAAGGAGATCGAGGCCCTCGAGTCGGACGAGAAGTCCACCGATTGGGCGCGAGAGCTGTGGAAGGGGCTGCAGGCGCTCCAGGCCTACGCAGAGGAGGCAGAGTTCTTCACAGGCGGCTTCTGGGAGTGGTGCGAGCACAGCAGCAGTCCCTACACCTGGTACGCGTCGCCGCAGAAACTGGCCATGAGTGAATCGGACACCGTCAAGAATGACAGCCGCCTCTGGCGGATGCGTCGATTCCTGGTCGACAGCAAGGTTTCGCCCAACGGCTATCAGCACATGGAGGCCCATCTCAAGATCGCCGAGGGCGGCGGCCAGCACATTCCCCGCCTCTACTTCCACGACGACGTCAAGGGACGCACCGGACAGGTTCACGTCGGCTTCATCGGCCCCCATCGCCTGGTCCAGACCAGCCAGAGCTAGGACTTGCGCAAGGCGTTGATCCTCTTTCGTCCGATGGACTCGCAGCATGCCAGTTCCTTCTCCCCGCGCATTGCGGGGGGAGATGCCGAAGGCAGAGGGGGGGCGTTCCTGCAGCGGCCGGCAGCTGTGCCCCCTTCAATCCCCCTGCCCGAGCAGGCTTCGATGCTGGATTCAAGAGCGAGCGACCACAAGGGTCGCCCCTACACATGCGCGTCGGGAGTGCAGCAGCCTAAGCTGAACCCTGAATCCAGCGGACGGAGCAGAAGCGCGTGAGCGCTACCGACCCGCACGACACTCCTCCTGGCCTGCTTGCAGGACTGGGACGGGTTGTGCGCGACGCGATCCGACCGTTCGACGACCGCCCGACCCTCGGCGTTCCCGATGCAGCCAAGCCGGCAGTCATCGCCTCGCTGGTCACGGAACATGCCGAGCCGGTGCTTGTGATCACAGCGACGCCGGCCGCCGCGGCCGACCTCGCCGATGCACTGCCGCTCTGGTTGGACGACGCGCAACGTGCTCGGCTGCTGCAGTTTCCCGCTCGCGAGACCGCGCCGTACGAGCGCCAGCGTCCAGCGCCCGATCTCATCGAGGCTCGCCTGACGACCATCTCAGCGCTACGAACCAGCTCCCCGATTGTTGTCGCCGATGTTGACGCGGTCCTGCAACGCACCATTTCGGTCGCGGCTGCGCCACTTAGCGTCAGGCAGGGTGAGCCGCTGAGGCTGGATGACCTGGTTCGGACCCTCGATAGCAGTGGCTACGAGCGCGCCAGGGTCGTGATCGAACCCGCCGCCTTCGCCGTGCGCGGGGGAATCGTCGATTTCTGGCCGCCCGCCGAGGAGGCGCCGATCCGAGTGGAGTTGTTTGGCGACGAGGTCGAATCGATTCGTCGCTTCGATCCGCGCACGCAACGGTCGACCGACTTGACAGATTCATTTGCGCTCCGCTCAGCGCGTGAGTGGAGTCACGGCGCTGAGTCGGACGCCCTCGTTGAGCAGCTACTGGAATGTGTCGAATCGAATCTGCAGGAACAGTCCCCCGAATCAGAGACAAGCGCGGACGCCGCCGCGCTGGCACGCGACCTGGAGCACCTCCGCTATGGCGAGCACACATCCAGGCCGGACTTCTGGACCCGATTCCTCGCGCCGGGCACGATATTCGACCACCTGCCCCCCGATGCCCTGATTCTGGTCGATGAGCCACACGATGTTGCCGCGCGCTCGGAGGAGCGGGACCAACGAGCAAGGCACGCGCAACAAGAACTTGAAAGCGCCGGGCGTATCCCTCACCGACTGCCCCATCCCTGGCTGACCTGCGAGGAGTTGCGACAACGACTCGACGATGCGCCTCAGAACGTGCGCTCGCTCTCGCGGTTGGCCAGCGGCGACCATCGATTGCCGTTTCGCTCCACACCTCGGCTGGCGGGAAAACTGGCCCAACTCTTCGAGTCGCTGCGCGAGACGCGCGGCAAGGGTTCAACCGTACTGATCTCGCTGCAGGAAGCGCGACTCAGCGAACTCATGGCCGACCTCGGCCTGCCGCTGGCACGCCTGGAGCCCGAGTCCGCGCCCAACATGTCTGCGATCAACGTCGGCCGAGCGGCGCTTGCGGAGGGATGGCAACTCGACGATCCGACCACCGGCGAACGCCTTGTCACCCTGATCAGCGACACCGAGATTTTCGGCTTTGAGCGCCGGCGCCAACGGCGGCCACTCAGGAGCCGGGCAATCGATGCCTCCGACTCTCACTTGCTTGAGACACTCAAGGCGGGTGACTTCGTCGTCCACATCGACAGTGGAATCGGCAAGTTCCAGGGTATCGTCCGGCAGCGCGTCGGCGACCGCGAGGGCGAATACCTTGACATCGGCTTCGCCCAGGGCGACCGCCTGCTCGTCCCAACCGATAAGTTGGACCGCGTCCAGCCCTATGTCGGGCCGTCCGATGCGCCGCCCACAGTCACCCGGCTTGGCAGCGGTCAGTGGCAACGGGCCAAGGCCCGTGTCCGCGGCGCCGTTGCCGATATCGCTGACGATCTTCTCGAACTCCACGCCGCACGCGAGACCCAGCCGGGCATTGCCATCGAGCCCGACACGCCCTGGCAGATTGAATTGGAAGCATCATTCCCCTACGTCGAAACGCCCGATCAGCATCGTGTGATCGAAGAAGTGCGGACCGATCAAGAGGCAGCCAAGCCGATGGATCGGCTGATCGTCGGAGACGTCGGCTACGGCAAGACCGAGGTGGCGATCCGCGCCGCGTTCAAGGCGGTCATGTCCGGCCACCAGGTCGCTGTGCTGGTTCCGACCACGGTGCTGGCTCAGCAGCACTTCGACACCTTCCGCCAGCGGCTCGCTGCGATGCAGGTCCGCGTCGATCTGCTGTCGCGACTACGCACATCCCAGGAGCAGCAAGTCACGCTTGACAGTCTCAAGGCAGGCGCCGTCGACATCGTGATCGGCACGCATCGGCTGCTGCAGCGAGACATTGGCTTCAAGAGCCTGGGGCTACTCGTCATCGACGAAGAACAGCGATTCGGCGTCGAACACAAGGAGCGGCTGAAAAAGCTGCGCCGCGAAGTAGACGTTCTCACACTCTCGGCAACGCCGATACCGCGATCGCTGCATCAGGCCGTCACCGGCATCCGCGACATGTCGACCATCGCAACCCCGCCGGAGGAGCGCCTGCCGATCACGACTTACGTGATGGAACGCGACGACAGCGTGATCCGCGAGGCGATCCTGCGCGAAATGGACCGCGGCGGACAGGTCTACTTCTTGCACAACGAAGTGCGCACGATCGATGGGGAGACCCTGGAGTTGCAGCGACTGGTGCCGGAGGCCAACTTCCTCGTTGCGCACGGTCAGATGCCGGCCAATCTCCTGCGTGACCACATGCAACTGTTCACCAACGGCGAGGCGGACGTGCTTGTCTGCTCAACGATCATTGAGTCGGGCGTTGACATTCCACGGGTCAACACGATCATCCTCGATCGCGCCGAACGGCTCGGCCTCGCCCAGATGTATCAGTTGCGCGGCCGGGTCGGTCGCGCCAGCGTGCGCGCCTACGCCTACCTGATGACCGAGCCGTACCGCTCGCTCTCGGAGGTGGCGCAACGCCGCCTGGCCACGATCATGGAGGCCGACGACCTTGGCGCCGGATTCCAGATCGCACTCAAGGACCTGGAGATCCGCGGCGCCGGCAACCTGCTCGGCGCGCAGCAGTCAGGACACATCGGAGCAGTCGGATTCACGCTCTTCACCCAACTCCTCGGCGAGGCGGTCGAACGAGCGAGGGCGAAACGCTCCGGCCAGAGACCTCCGCAACGTCAACGCGGCACAAGGGTCAGCATCGACCTTGCCGTGCCCAGTTTCCTGCCCGAGTCCTACGTCGACGACATCGGCATCAGGATGTCGCTCTACCAGAGATTCGCCGCCGCCGATTCGCCGGAGGCAGTCGATGAACTCGCGCGAGAACTCGACGACCGCTTCGGCCCCTTGCCGCTGCCGGCTGAGAACCTGCTGGCGGCGCTCAAGCTCAAGGTGCTCGCCTCCAGGCTCGGAGCGGAGTCGATCCAGTCCGAGGGCGAGCAAGTAGTCGTTCGTCTCGCCCAGGGTCTGAGATTCAGCGACGCCCAGCGTCGCCTGCGATTGCCGCGCCAGATCCAGATCGGAGCGACCCAACTTCGCTACACCCCAGCCCGACGCCTCGCGGAGTCGCCATGGGAGTCGGTGCTGTCGGATGTGTTGGTAAGGCTGCAATCGACCTAGTACGCTTGTGGGGCAAGGAGTTGCGGGCATGACCGTGGCACGAGAACACTCATCTCCTCAGAGTCAAGATGGTGGTTCCGTTGAAGATGTGATCATGGAGGCCTGGGAGGCGGTCTCCCATCTTGGCGATCGTGTAGGCGCAGAGACGCAAGAAGCCGCCTTCAGGCTGGTGCTTTACGCCATGCTTTCCAGAACGGATCTCGAGACGAACCTGGACGATGTCATCGCTGACGTAGTACCCGACGAGGATCGCGACCCGTACGAGGTCCGCAAGCCCGAAGACGACGATCTCTTCTCGACGCCGCAGCTACGAAGCGGAGAGATTGCTGCGTACCTGCGAATCCCCGCAAGCGCGGTAGGGAACTTGTACGACGTGGGCGAGCGGAAGCCGTGCATAGTCATAGGACGTCATCTGCTGAGCGAGGCGAAGCTGCTTGCTGCATGCGAGGTCGGTCTACTGGTGACAGCCGGTAACACGGCGGTCGGTGTTGAAACCACGGTGAGCGACGTTTGTGAGGCATTGGCGGTCTACCAGGAGCAGGATGTGGAATCGCTGGTTTCTCAAGTGTTGACGGAGGACGACACCAGCTTTTGCCTGGTAGAAGGGCATGAGCGCGACGTGCTGCGGTTGACGCGTACCGGTGTGCTCGCGGTCCGTGATCTCGCGGCGCGGGTCTCGACATCGTGACCACGGATTCCGATGCGAGACAGCAGGTAACGATCGACATCAGCGAAGTAGGCGTGAGCGACTACGCATTGAGCTTGTTCATGTCGGGGTTCCCCCGAGATGCAGTCCGGCACGAGGCCCAGGACTTGCTCAACGAGATTCAGCAACGCAGCGGCGAGGTCGACCTCGATGGCGTGAGATTGATCCACGTTGCCTTCCCTGACAAGCAACCGCTGTTGGAGTTCAATGAGCGGGGTACTGACCGCGAGCAGAACGATCACGCGGCGTTCCGCCATCTCATGATTGGCGTCGTGAGAGGCGTGCGAAACGTCTACTCGCATAACGTTGGCGAGGAAGTCACGCGGGAAGATGCGGCGATTTGGTTAGGTCTCATGGGCAAGCTGCGAGCGCAACTGCTGAGGTCGCGGCGGGTTGAGACCGGTCCGGACGATGCGAGTGTGTCTTCAGGAGCAGGCTGACCTTAGCGCGATGCCAAGTAGCCTAGTCCAGTGAATCTCCGATCTCCCTGGACGCTGCTCATCCTGGCTGTGCTGGCGGGGATCCCTTCGTTGGTCTTTCGGCTGGGTGGGATTGACCTGAATACGTACCCGGAGGTGGTCATCTCGGGGTTAGCCATCCTGTCGGCTGCGTTCCTCATCTCCTCTGGCGCGGAGGCGTCGCAGTACGACATTCCGGCGGCCCTGTCGGTGGCGCTGGTGGCATTCATCGCCGTGTTGCCCGAGTACGCGGTCGACCTGCTGTTGGCCTACGAAGCGGGGCAGTACGCGTCCGACCCGGTGGCGTTCGCGGGGTTCTCAGAGAAGGCCAACCTGGCGCTGGCCAACATGACCGGCGCCAACCGCCTGTTGCTCGGCGTGGGCTGGGCCACCGTGATCTTCCTCTTCGCCTGGAAGGCGGCAGGGCCGCGCGAACTGATCACGTCTACTGCGCGTCACGCCTGGCGAGACCTGCGCGGACGCCCTAACGACGGCACTGAGCCCGAGCTCACGCTACCGCGCGGGATCACGCTCGACGTCGGCATCCTGATCGTCGCCACGCTCTACTCGTTCATCATCGTCGCCAAGGGACGGGTTGCGCTCGAGGACACGATCCTGCTCGGCGTCCTGTTCCTCTGGTATGTGATCCGTCTCGCCCGCGCGCCGGTCCACGAGCCTGACCTGGAAGGCCCGGCCGAAGCGATCGGTCGCCTGCCGGTCTGGCCGCGCCGCGCTGCTGTGCTCTTCTTCATCGTCTACTCGGCCATCGTGATCGGACTGGCCGCCGAGCCCTTCGTGCATGGGCTCGAGTACGTCGGCCGCGATGTCGGCATTGGCGAGTTCTTTGTGATCCAGTGGATCGCGCCGCTCGCATCGGAGTCTCCCGAGTTCCTGGCCGCGCTCTACCTGGTCTGGCGGGGCTCGGCCGGGATGGGCGTCAACATGCTCATCTCCAGCAAGGTCAACCAGTGGACGCTGCTGATCGCGTCGGTGCCGATTGCCTACATTGCCGGCGGCGGCGCGCTGTCGGGGATCACGTCGAGCGATACGCAGGTGGCGGAGGTCTTTATCACCGCGGCTCAGTCGGTCTTCGGGGTCATGCTGATCATCGACCGCCAGCTCACGGCGCGGGCCGGCTTTGCGCTGCTCAGCATCTTCCTGGCGCAGTTGATCAGCCAGTTCTTCTTCCAGGAAAACAACTTGATTCGCTGGATCTTCGGGGTCATCTATCTTGGCTGTGCGGCGGCGATGCTGCCGAGCCACTGGCGGCTCTTCCCGCCCACGCTGCTCGAGGCCTTTCAACGGCCCGGCGCAATTCCTGAGGAAGGAACTCACGCATGACCAATTGGGCCGACCTCTCCGATCAGCTCGAAGGCGCACTCGGACTGGCCAACAAACCGCTGGCGATCACATTCCACGACGCGGCCAGCGGCGTTGACCGCTTCCAGTCGAACATGCCGTCGCCAGCCGATGACGGCCGTACGGGCGCCGTCCCCGCCGGCTGCGTGTTCTGGATGCACGCGACCGACCAGACGTTCTCGACGGTTGCCCAGGACCACGCCAACTGCTCGGTCGGCTCGGTCACGCACGGATTCCTCGGCCTGATGGACGTGATGGAAAACGGCGACGTCGGTGCGCTGCTCGAATCGGGCTGGGTCACGCCCGAGGCGGCGATGGCGTTGCCGGTCGTTGAGGAGCAACCCGAAGAGGTCGTCTACGGCCCGCTCGGCGAGTCTCCGACGGATCCCGACGTCGTCTTCTTGAGGATCACCGGGCGACAGCTCATGGTGTTGCACGACGCCTTCCCGGACCTGCGCATCGAAGGCAAGCCGCAGTGTCACATCATTGCAATCGCCAAAGCCGGCGAGATGGCCGCCTCAGTCGGCTGCCAGCTCTCGCGCGTGCGCACCCAGATGCCCAACTCCGAGGTGACCTGCGCAATCCCGGCCGGCCAGCTCTCCGACCTCCTGGAGCGCCTGGAGACAACCGCTGCAGCCGATCACGCCGTCGCCCAGTACGCCGCCGACGACATGGCCCGCTTCGGCTAAACCACCCTAGTCCTCCCCCTTGTGGGGGAGAGCCTGCCCCCGCGAAGGCGGGGGTGTCACGACGTGACGGAGGGGGCTCCCATGCCCGGCAAGTGGTTCGAGGAGTTGGAACCGGGGCTCGTCATCCGGCACGAGCCCTCGCGCACCGTGACCGAGGCCGATAATCTCCTCTTCACCGCGCTGACGCACAACAGTCAGCCGCTGCACCTCGACGCCGAGTTCGCGGGCAACACCCAGTTCGGCCAGCGCATCGTGAACAGCATCTTCACGCTCGGTCTGGCGGTGGGGCTGAGCGTCGCCGACACCACGCTGGGCACGACGCTCGGCAATCTCGGCTTCGACGAGACTACCTTCCCCAACCCGGTCTTCATCGGCGACACGATCACCTGCGAAACCGAGGTCGTTGATCGACGCGAATCCAGGAGCCGCCCCGACCGAGGCATCGTCACCTTCGAGCATCGCGGGACTAATCAGCGTGGCGAACTGGTCGTCAAGTGTCGTCGCCAGGGCATGATGCTGAAGCGGCCGGCTACGGATTGATTAGCCGCCTCGAATAATCAGGGCGATCAGCAGCCCAATGATTGCGCCTCCGATTGAGATACCGGCCGCCAGCAGCCACCGCAGGTGATTGTTGAACTGTCGGATGATCTCAAGTCGCAATAGATCTAGATCATGCTTCGTCGCTAAGTCGTTCTTGGATTGCTCGATGCCCTCGTCAACGACCTCAGCCAACTCGGTCGCAGCCTCCGAGGGAGCGTCCATCTCCTGGACGAGGATGTTGTGGAAGCGGAGCCTGTTGAGAGCCATGCTGGCTACATCCCCTCAATGCCTCACCCACCCCGAGCAATCAGGGCTATCAGCAGTCCGATGACCGCGCCGCCAATCGTCAGCGCAGCCGCGAGTAGCCACTTCAACAGACGCGAAATCTCTCCGCGAAGCTCGGCGACAACTCGCAGTTCCAAGAGCTCGAGTTCCCTGGACAGATGTTGATTCGTGACGTTCCCATCTGTCGCCTCAGCGACGACATCCGTCAACTGCTCAGCGGTCTCGGAGCGCACGTTCATCTCCTGGACGAGGATGTTGTGGAAGCGGAGCCTGTTGAGAGCCATGATGCGATCATACAGTCTGAATAGCACTATCGTGCTGGATCGAGAACGAGCCTCTCACAGCGGAGTGCGTCTCATGCCCTGCCCGCGCTTGGCCGCGTCGGTGATACGCTGACCCTCGTCGGAGCGTGGCGCAGCTTGGTAGCGCACTTGACTGGGGGTCAAGAGGTCGCCGGTTCAAATCCGGCCGCTCCGACCATCCACTAGCCTGCGTCGGGCAGGTAGCCAATGCGACTTTCCAAACCTCGAATTGATCCCGTCTCCGACGAAGAGGCGACCGACGAGCAGCGCGAGATTCTCGCCGCCGCCGGACGCGGACGCTCGCCGCTCAACGTGCAGCGCACCATCGCCCGCTATCCCGCTCTGGCCAGGTCGCGGCAGGCGTTCACCAACCACGTCATGCGCGATACATCGCTTCCAGCACGCGAACGCGAGCTTCTGATCCTGCGCACGGGCTGGAACTGCCAATCCGAGTATGAGTTCGCCCAGCACAGCCGGTTCGGACGCTCGGTCGGACTCACCGACGAGGAGATTCGTCGTGTCACGCTCGGTCCCGATGCCGAGGGCTGGGACGACTTCGACGCAACCCTGCTGCGCGCCGCCGACGAGTTGCACAACGACGCGTTCATCTCCGATGGCACCTGGCACAGACTGGCCGAACGCTACACGACCGAACAACTGATTGATACTGTCTTCGCGGTCGGCCAGTACCACATCGTCTCAATGGCGCTGAACACCTTCGGAGTACAGTTCGAGCCGGACACGACCGATCGCTTCCCAGCCTGAATGGATCCTGGAGGACGACCATGACCACTTCCCAGAACACACCCGCCACCGTTGTGTTGGTGCACGGCGCCTGGCACGGACCCTGGTGCTTCGACAAGGTCGTCGCCGGACTCGAGGCGCGAGGCGTGCCCGTGGTGAACGTCGAGCGTCGTCGAATGCACGAGGCCAGCGGCGCCCTGCGGGGCGTGACCGACTCGGCCGAGAACGAGGCGATCGTGCGCACCGCGCTCGACGAAGTCGACGGGCCCGTCGTCCTGCTCGGACACTCGTTCGGAGGCGTGCCGATCACCACGGCGCCGCTAGGCAACGACAACGTCAAGCACCTCGTCTACCTGACGGCGATCATGCCCGACACCGAGGGCTCGATCCCGGACAACTTCGTCAACCCCGAGCTGGCTACTGCCGTTCAACCCGGCGAGGACGGCTCAACCACGGTCCAGGCCGACAAGATCCGCTACGCCTTCTATCACCTGTGCTCGGACGAGGACTACGAGCACGCGCTCACCCAGCTCGTCCGCGACGACGCCCCGATTCCGCTGGACGATCCTCCGCGCGACACGGCCTGGAACAAGATCACCACGACCTACGTCGTCTGCACCGAGGACCAGGCGCTGCTCGCCGAGGGTCAGCGCACGCTCGCCCGACGCGCGGACCGGGTCGTCGAGTGGTCCACCGACCACTCCCCGTTCCTCTCCGCCCCCCACCTGATGGTCGACCTGCTCGACGACCTCGCCCGCGAGTACGCGGGGTAGGCGTAGCGTCCACCCTTCTCGAGGTGAATGAACTGCCCCGCCGCCAGTCTCTCCGTCTGAGGGAGTACGACTACTCCGAATCAGGCGCCTACTTCATTACCATTGTGACCTTGGGTCGGCAGTGTCTGTTTGGGGAGGTGGCGAGCGATGAAATGCAAAACAACAATGCAGGAATCACAATCGAGCAACTGTGGCTGGATTTGCCCCAACGGTTCCCGTCCGTTCGGCTTGATTCACACATCGTCATGCCAAACCACATACACGGTCTGCTTCACCTTGGGGGATCAGACGAATGTGTAGGGGCGCCCCTTGTGGGCGCCCGTCCCGCTTCAACAGTCCACACACGCGAGCGACTGCCAATTCTTGGCGACATCGTCGGCGCATACAAGTCGTTGAGTACGAATGCCTACATTGAAGGCGTGAAGACCCTGGGTTGGCCAAGACTCGAACGAAGGCTCTGGCAGCGCAACTACTACGAGCACATCGTTCGAAACGAGGATTCTCTGGAGAGAATCAGGGAGTACATCCTGGCAAATCCGGCGATGTGGGGCGATGACCCGGAGAATCACACTCGAGGCCGGGAAGCGGCCAACCGAGTTTGGCCACAGACCAAGCGACGTGAGACCTGGATGGTCTAGAGGAGCGGGCGCCCACAAGGGGCGCCCCTACAGGATCTTTGAAGCACCCACGTGGCTGTGTCCTACTCCTCCAACAGTCGATCCAGGAGCTTGGTCGGGCTGACGGGGAGGGAGTTCATGCGGATGCCGGTGGCGTCGTAAACCGCGTTGGCTATGGCTGCCAGCGGGGGCACGATCGGCACCTCGCCGACGCCGCGCACTCCGTAGGGATGGCTGGGGTTGGGCACCTCGACCAGGATGGTCTCAATCTCCGGCAGGTCGAGCGCCGTCGGCATGCGGTAATCGAGCAGGCTGGCGTTGGTCATCCGACCCTCGGGCGAGTAGACGTACTCCTCGGTCAGCGCCATGCCCGCGCCTTGGGCGACGCCGCCCTGCACCTGTCCCTCGACGTAGGACGGATGAATCGCCGTGCCCACATCCTGGACCGCCGAGTAGCGCAGCACGTCTACCTTGCCCGTGCCTTGATCCACGGCCACGTCGACGATGTGGCAGGCGAAGGCGGGACCGGGGCGGTTCGGCGATACGTCGGCGGCGCCCTGAATCTGTCCGCCCGTCCGCTGTAGCTGTCCGCAGAGTTCCGCGAACGGCATGGTCTGTCCGTCCGGACCATGCAAGATGCCATCCACGTATGACACGGCGTCTTCGTCGCACCCCCAGATGCGCGCCGCGCGAGCCGCGAGCTGCTGCTGCATGTCCAGCGCCGCCTCATGGACGGCGAGGCCGCTGGCGTAGGACACGCGCGAGCCGCCGGTGGTGTCGGTGAAGCCGATCTGATCGGTGTCGACCACCTGCGGCCGCACCTGCTCGTAGCCGATACCCATCGACTCCGCAAACTGCATAGCCAAACCGGCTCGCTGTCCGCCGATGTCGACCGAGCCGAGCGACAGGTTCACCGTCCCGTCGGCGTTGGTCATGGCGTATGCCGAAGACTCGCCGCCGGCGTTGTGCCAGAATCCCATCGAAACACCGCGGCCTATCAGTCGACCGTCCTCGTCGATGCCAAGCTCCGAGCGGTAATGCGGCGAGTCCATGGCCGCCTGCATCGTCTCCTCGGCTCCGATCTGCGGCATCCTCGTACCGTCCGCGCGACGCGTGCCTTCGGTGGCGGCGTTCTGGGCGCGCAGCTCCATCGGGTCGCGCTCCAGCCGCTCGGCGAGCTGGTCGAGCAGCGATTCTACGGCGTAGGTCGCCTGGGGCGATCCCGGCGCGCGGTAGGCGTGCGCCTTGGGCTTGTTCGTCAGCACGTCGAGCGCGTTGACGTAGAGGTTGGGAACGTCGTAGGAGGAAAACATGCAGGACGCGCCTGCTCCAACGGGAGAACCAGGGAAGGCGCCGGCCTCGTAGGCCAGTGTCGCTTCGCCTGCCACCAGGGTGCCGTCGTTCTTGGCCCCAATCTTGCAGCGGACGTAGGTCGCCGAGGTCGGGCCGGTGCCGATCAGCACCTCTTCGCGGTTCATGTACATCTTCACCGGACGGCCCGTTTTCTTGGACATGATTGCCGCAGCCGGCTCCATGTACGGCTTGGTCTTGCCGCCGAAGCCGCCGCCGATCTCCATCGGCACCACCTTCACGTCGGCCATGGGAATGCCGAGCATATGCGCGACCGTGTCGCGGATCGCGAACGGACCCTGAGACGAGGTCCAGATCGTCAGCGTGCCGTCGGGATTCCAGTAAGCGGTGCCGGTCTGCGGTTCGATGTAGCCCTGGTGTGCGGCCGCCGTCTCGAACTCGCCTTCGAGGATGATGTCCGCTTCCTCGAAGCCGGCCGCCGGATCGCCGTGCTCGAGCTCAAGCTGTGAGGCGATGTTGGAGTCGCGCTCGCTTCGTCCGTCGCCGGGCACGAACCGCGCGACCATTTCGACCATCTTCATGCCCTCATGCAGGATCGGCGCCCCGTCAGCCATCGCGTCGTGCACCGTCAGCACCGGCGGCAGCACCTCATACTCGACTTCGATCAGCGACAGGGCGTCCTCAGCGATATGCGGATCGGTCGCGCAGACGCCCGCCACCGGATGACCCTGGAACAGCACTTTCTCCGAGGCAAACGTCTGCTCCAGCACCCACTTGTAGGGCGACACGCTCTCACCAAAGTCGAGGATTGTGTCCGACGCGCCGGGCAGATCCGCGTGCGTGATCACGCAGCGCACGCCGTCCAGCGCTTCCGCCTTCGAGGTGTCGATGCTGAGGATCCGCGCGTGCGCATGCGGAGAACGCAGGATGCGTCCGTAGAGCATCCCCGGCAGCGAGATGTCAGCGCCGTAGTTGGCGCGTCCGGTGACTTTGTCGACGCCGTCGGGCCGTATCGGGCGCGTGCCAACAACATTGAACGCGGGCCTGGTCTCGGTGGTCATCGGCAGCTCCTTGTGGCTCATCTGGGTGGTAAGCGAGTCCTTAAGCAGGGTATTCGCTTGCTGACGGTACCAGAATGCCTCAGGATCGAGGTCCGCAGGCAGACTGAGGCAAACTCTCCGCGTTGGGTACCGGTTTCCCTGTCGGACGCGGCGAGATACCCGCGACAGGCACGGGTATGACGGAGTTTCGGCTGTCTCATTACCTCGCTCAAATGGGCTCCGGTGTCAGAACCCGGCGCAGGCGTCGCGCGAGGTCTTGAAGACCACTTGCTGGTCAAAGGCATCGACATAGCTGTCGGCAATCTCGTCCAGCCGCCGTTTAGCTGATGCGGCGCCCTCGTCTGGAACGAGAATGTTCAGCACCTTGGTCCCCTCTCGATAGAGTCGACTCGCTTCAGTGTCGAGCCATTGGCCGCGGGCGTCGTAGACGGTGAGACCGTCCGGGAAGTGCGGCGTGACTTCATCGGCGAGGAATTCGTCCCACTCCTCCTCGCTGATCTGCCTGCTATCGCCTCGCTCAAGGCCAAAGTAGAAGCTGAATTCGACAAAGGACTCAAGCCCTGCCGGACAGGCAACGAGTCTCGAGTCGTCGCAGGCCAATGCGACGAAACCCACAAACAGGGCGGTAACCGACAGGACTCCTACCGTGCGACGCCGCATCGCGTACTCGTACTTGCTGCATGGCCAAGTTGATCGCCGACTGAGTCTCGCTTAGCCGTCCAGATCGATCAATGTGCTGCGCAACCACCTTGAGTGGTTGACGTTCGCGGGAAAGTAGCGGCCGCGGGGGAGAAATCGCTCTCCACCAGTGGGGATGAGCGAGAACTCGATGCTGCCGCTGCTAACTCGGCGGGCGCTGATACGGCCAATCTCTCGACCCTCGACGATGATCGGCGTCGAGTTCAGCCAGCGGCCGACTCTGGCATTCACAGGGAAGAACCGCGCCCGTGGAAGAACGTACTCGCCGCTCTGCGAGAGCCAGCCGAACTCCGTACTGCCGTTGCTCAATCGCCTGGCTGCGATCCGACCGGCAGGGAAGTCGTACTCCGGCTGATCCACGGACGCTGCCGCCTGTTCGCTCTGCTGTGTTCCTTCTGCCGACGTTGTCGGTGTCGGAGTGTGTGGCGCGGTCGAGGATTGAGGCAAAGCGCAGTCGGCGGCGAGAGCGAGAGCGATAGCGGCCTGCTCTGCCGAGTCGATCGAGAGGCTGTAGCTGCTCTCGATCGCGACGGTCACGGTAGCGATGTGCTTGCGCTGTTGACAGGTGCCTCCGCTCCACTCTGCGAGGTCGTGATCGGACTTGCTGACATTCACGCTCGAGTCGAGGCACCACTGGTTCGCTCGATCGTTGGCAAACTCCGACTTCCGTGCGTTGGTCCAGCCGGAGGCGCCTGAGTCGTATGCCTCCTTGAGCGCGACGACGTGGTCCACGTGTTCGCTCGCGTCGCAGCCCAGCGCTGTGCGCGCCGACGCCGAGTCATAGTTCCAGTTATCGCGGTCGTAACCGTCGGACTGGCCGGACGCCGAGCTGTCGGTCGAAGACCCGATAGACGCTCCCTGTCGACGCGAAGGCGGCTCCGGGAGCGTTTCGCAGCCGACCCCGTCGCCGTCGGCATCATGCGTTCCGTCGTAGGTGCGATACATGTGATGGGACCGGCAGGTGCCGTGGGAATCAGCCGTATCGACGGCGATCCAGACCGCCGTTCCAGCCATCAACAGGCCCAGCAGAAGGATCAGCAGTCGTCTTCTCTCGAAAAAAGCCACGCCTGACTGGTGCATTGTTGTTCTCCATAGGAAACACATACTGGTCGTTCTTGATAGAGAACGATTGATTGATCTTCGAGGCAGTCGGAGCTTCGATCAACAAGGCCAAAACGCTGTCAGTGTTGAGCTGATACTGAACCAATACATGCCTAAAGAGCTTGATGACGCAGATGGACACCGGTTTCCGTGCGTCATTATCAGCCGGCTTCCTTCGTGCATCTACCGAGAACGATTGTTGTGATCCGAGCTGTCCTAAAGTTGATGCGCGACGTTACTTAAGTGCCCTTCCGTCTTGTACGGAAGCATCGACCGAGAACGATTGCGACTGTTTCTGCAGTCCAAGGCAGGCCGTTTGGACGCGCGGAATCCCTTGATATCGGTCTGTATCGACCTGTAGCATGCGTGCAGTGAGGTGCTGCTGAGATGTCCGTGATCGATGTGGAACGCATGCGGGATGCCCTGGTCAGGGCCGATGTGGCTGACGAAGAAAAGTCACTCGATCTGGCGACAGTTCTCGACGAGGAGCTCGGCGAATCGGTGGCCACGAGCCAGCAGATATCAGACACAGAGGAGCGGCTCACGGCACGAATGGATGCGGCAGCAGCTCAGACCACTGCTGAGTTCGCCGAGATGAACGCGACGACCAGTGCCCAGTTCGCCGAGATGAACGCGACGACCAGTGCCCAGTTCGCCGAGATGAACGCGACGACCAGTGCCCGGTTCGCCGAGATGAATGCCCAGGTGCAGAGCCAGTTCGCGCAGATGAACGAGCAGTTCGCCGTGATGAATGAGCGATTCGCGAGAGTGGACGACCGGTTGGAGAGGATGGACAGTCGCCTCGACGGAATGGACACTCGGTTCGATGGACTCGATACACGGCTCGATGGGATTGACGCCCGGCTGAATCGCATGGATATCCGCTTCGCGGAAAACGAGATGAGATTTGAGAGTGTGGATCAGCGCTTCGAACACGTGAATCAACGTTTCGATCAGGTCAATCAGCGCCTCGATGACCGCTTCGATCAGGTCTATGAACGACTGGATCAACGCTTCGAACAGGTCAATGAGCGGCTCCATCAACGCTTCGATCAGGTCAATGAGCGACTGGATCAATCGCACGACACGCTGACGGCAGAACTGAAGCTGGCGAAGGCAGAGAGTGAGTTGCGATTTGCCCAGGCCGAGGCGGACGCCGAGCGGCGCGCCAACCGTCAAGTAGGCCTCATCCTCGGCGGTCTGGCGGTGGCCGTCGGAGTGATTGCGCTGCTGATGGTCGTGTTGTGATGGCGACGCCGAAGTCGCAGGTACCAGCCACGAAGCCCCTCGGACGCCCCACCTGCCATGGCGGGGATGATGTGGACTTCGGCATGCTGAGGGACCTGGGCCAGCAGGCCCAATGGCTGCTCGACGCTATTCACCGCCACGGTCAAGCCTGGCTTGAGCTGTCCGTCTTCGACCAGCGAAACATGAAATCCTGGATAGTTGAGTTCCAGATCCGCGATTACCTCTGCCACAGTGCGTCCGCTGGCGCTGACGATTCGTTGGCCACCGGTCAATGGCCTCATGCCAACCGGAACGAACACAATGACATCGGCGACCATTGAATCACTGCTCCGGTCCGTGTAGCTACAGCCTGAGGCTGCCCTCGGCGACGACGGCAATGACGCCGTTGTCCTTCTCAACCCAGCAGGCGATGTCTCGGCGCGTCGGATCCTCCGTATTGGGACCTTGAAGCACACCCTTGACGCGGACCGTCTCGTTGGGCCAGACGATGTTGGTGAATTTGACCAATAGCCTGCCCGACGACTTCCATGCGTCGTCGAAGCGTTGATCGAGCAACTCTCCGACAAGTGACATCGTCATCTTCCCTCCAACAACGACATCCGTGAATCCGAGCTCCTCCGAGGCCTGCTTGTCGGTGTGGTAGTTGCGGTCTCCGTGGAAGAAGGATCCGCACATCTCTAGGCTGATCGTTCGCACGATCGGACCGAACGGGTCGCCCTCCGGAAGGGAATAGGTTCGAGCTCCCTCCTTCTTCGCCGGATCTCTCAGGCTGACCCGTCCTTCACTCTGGTCGAGGACGAACGACTGGTGGTGGCGCTGCACGACGGCGACATCGCCGGACACGTCCTTGAGCACCGTCTCAGTAAGAATCACGCTTCGATCTCGCCGCTGGTAGACATCTAAGGATCTGCCCGACGTCTGATACGTTGCCCCGGGCTCAAGCGGCTTGCGGAAGTCCCACTCCTGGCGCAGCCAGAGATTGCCGAAGTCGTTCTCGAAGTACATCCGCGTAGCCATGTCGGCGTTCGCTGCAACCATCGACGGGGCAGAACCGAGGCCCTGGGGACGCTCAACTTCGAGGCCCTGGTAGTAGTCGTCGAGCACGGAGTCGTCGATCACAAGCTGAGCCGAGCCCAGGTCAACGTCTGGCCTCGGATCCTTGAACTTGGCCATTGCCATGATGCCGCCCTCTTCCTGCCAGTTGCTGAATTGCTCGTCTCCAGATCATAGCGACGGCGCAACCGCGCCTAATCGGGCGCCGGTTGGAGCCAATCAACGTCTGCGGCGTCGAGGTAGAGCCACAGCGGTTGGTCGTGACTCAGACTGCGGAGCGTGTTCAGGCGCGTCGGCAGCTCCGTGGCGAATATCCTCCACTGCTGACGCTCCGCATCCCACGTGTAAGCGCGGAAGTTGAGGCCCAGCAGCGATTGGAACGCCGTGCTCGCACGTGTCGCAGATCCGGACCAGGTGACCGTGTTCCAGCCGCGGCGCAGTTTGACGATCCGCTCATTGCGGTACTCGAACGCATCCACGCCCACGACGGGCCGTGCGCCACCGAGCAACAGCGCGATATCGACAGGACCGGCCGCGGCCGGCGGTGTTGTCACCGTGACGCATTCACCCGACCAGAACGAGACGCGCGCGAGCTGATTGCCGAACCAGACCTTTGGCGCCAACGCGTCGGTCGCGATCGCGGTTCCACAGACCCTGACCGACTCGCCGCCTTCGATGTATCCGATTTCCGGCGTAACGCTCGTGATTCGGCCCCTACCGCCCGCACGGTGCACGTCGCTCTCGACGCTGACCAGGTCATCGGCCGAGTGCGCGATCACCGAGAAGTGGGAGGCTGCATCATGGACGCGAATGTCACTGAAGCTGAACCGATCGTCAATGACAGGCGCAGCCGCTGCGAAGCGCCGCTCGGCCGCCGGACCGGCGTAGAGATGCGCGACGGCGGCGCCCGGGGCGGATCCCCTCAGGTTGAGTCCGGCAGGGCTCCAGGACACGCGATCAATCAGCGGAGGCACAAGCGGCGACGCAATATTGGTCAGGTTGCGACGCATCTCGTTTCCCCACACGAATCGACTGCCGACTCGGGCAGCGGAAAGAGACTCGATCTCGATCCCGGTTCGATTGTCTCGAATCGCGTTCCCCAGAGAAGCGTGTTCGCCGGAGCGATCAGCGCCAATGCTGACGGTCGGACTGACGGCTCGAAGCGTAAGCGAGGCGTGCCCACTTGCCAGACCACGCGCAAAGTTGAGGCGTTGTTCCACGGGGACGTCGTTGACCGAGAAGCGAATCTCGGTTCCGGGCCCAGTCACCGTCGCCAGGAATCGCGAGTCGGCATCGACCAGTACAGAGGCGGCCAGCCGGCGGTCGAGGTACAGACTCACGGTCGTGCCTGCCGCTGCTGGAAGCCCGTCCACGCTGACCGTGCCGGAGACCAGCAGCGAAAGTCCCGAGCGCGGCCGCAGCCCAGGCGTGGCCAACGGATCAATCGGCTGCCAAGCAGATCCAGCGAGTGACAGTGACGCAGGGCGGCCGGGCGGGCCGATGTGCGCTCCCTTCGCCGAGCCGGTAACGAACACTCCGGCTGAGCCGTTCGCCTCGATCACGCTCTCGGAGATCGACGCCCAGCCAGCGGCGTCAATAGATACTCCGTGCGTCTCACTGTTGCGCACGGTGGTCTCGAGTATTGAGTTGTTGTCGCCTGTGACTCTGACGCCGATCTGATTGCTTTCAAGTTCGACCCCATGCAACGACGCGCGATCGCCGCTGAGCAGCACGCCAACGTCGGTTGCACCCACGATCCTGAGACCCCAGAGCTCCGAGTCAGTCCCCAGCTCGAGTCCGACGGCAACACGAGATGCGTCGATGCTCCAGCCCAGGCCGTCAACGACCGTACCGTCCGGCACAGGTGGAAGCGGTGACTGGAGCGTGATCACCTGACCACCCTGGGTGTCGTCGAGCAGGACGATCTCCGCACCGCTCGACAGCGCCTCACGCAGCGAACCCGGCCCGCTGTCGGCCGCGGATGTGACAACCTTCAAGCCGTCGATTGCCGCGTGCAGCGCTGCCTCGGCGTCGACCAAGCCGGCTCCGCTGCCATCGTCCGGTCCGGCAGGTGGAATGTCGAGCGCGGTGTCGATCAACAGGTCGCGGATCAGTCGACGCTCGAGCAGCGGACTGCCTCCGTTGGCGGCAAGCAGGGCCGGCTGCGCTTCGAGCAACAACGCCGCGACACCGGCAACGTGCGGCGCGGCGGCCGATGAGCCAGTGAACTGGGGGGCAAAGCTGGTCGTGTCGGACACCGTGACCCGGTCAACAGCCGCGATTTCTGGTTTAGCCGCGCCGTTGGCCGTCGGACCGCGACTTGAATAAGACGCCACTTCTTGTTCGCCAACGTTGACAGCGCCGACGGTGATCGCCAGAGCCGCGTCGGACTGGGCGAGCATGCTACCTGCTGGCGTGCTGTATTGAAGTCGTGGTTGGGCGCCGCCCGCGTTGAGCGCGAACAGATCGAAGCGCACTGCTCTCGCGTCGTTGTTGACATTCTGGATCACGGCGAAGAGCTCGGTTGACTCGCCTTCGTGCACGTATTCCAGGTGCTCACGAGAAAAGCGATTGTTGACCCCAATACCCTGCCTGGTTTCGCTCGAGGCGAGCACTTCGCCGACCCCCGACAGGAGGTAGAGGTTGTAGTCGTTGGTCGAGCGGCCCCAATCGTCGTCCCAGAACAGCGCCAGCCGTATCCGATCCTTATGCCCGACGCGGAACGCATTGCCAGCGCCAAGCAGGGCAGACTCCCTGTTCACGCTACTGTCGCCGTTGAACCATTGCACCGCACCGGGCGAGGGGAGACCCAGTTGCTGACCATCAACTCCCGCGCGCCACTCCCCGGACCAGTGGGATTCCGCCCAGTTACCAGCCGCCGTCACATACAGCCTCAACGGCCAGTCGCGATTCTCAAGCGCTCGCGTGGTGTTTATCGAAACGTCGCTGAGCTGATTCGCGGGAAATGCGAACGACACGTCGTCAACGATGATGTCCACGTATCGGGAGTAGTGATTGACCGCCGCGATGAGATCGAGGTCGGTGTTCACAGCAGCAAAGTAGAGATCGGCGCCAGGAGCGAGATCGTGGACGATCTCGATCATCGCTGTGCCTTCTTGTCCGGACCCGAGGCTGCCGGCGCCGAACGCGCGCGCGTCGGCCAGTTTTGGCGCCTCACCGTTGAGTTGAGCCCGCTCCAAACCAGCAATGCCGTCCGAGATGACGGCGATCCGGACTCCCCTGCCGTCGACATTGAATCGGCTCCGCGCGACAGACGCGTTGAGCGCTTCATCGCCCTCGGTCAATGCCTCGCCGGCCGCGAAATGCGCGTACTTCGGCGCTGAAACTGCGACAACGCCTTCAGTTTCGCGAAACTCCGCGATCCGACTGGCCGGCAGCCAGCCTTGCCAGCGGCCGTACTCGGGCACGCTCAACTCAATCGCAAACCCCGCGTCGCGGAGTCGCTGCTCCGTGTCCGGATCATCCGTATCGGTACGTACGTCGAGATGCAGTAGAACCTCTGCCGCAGCGGCTGCTCCCGCATGCGACGCCAGCGTGGCAATGACAATGACTACCAGCGCCAGGAGCTGAATCGAGCGACGCATCAGACACATGCGGCGAGGCTACTTGAGAACGACACGCCGCACGGCGAGCTGGAGCAGAATGGTCACGCTTGACATCACATCGCCACACGACACCACCGGACACCACCCGACACCGAAGCTGTCCGTTTGCATTCCGCGAGTGGCCGATACACTCAATCCGTGCTCTCTGCACTTGGTCTGAGAAACGGGTTTGCCTGGTGGTTGCCGCCGACCACGGCGGTGCTGGGTGCATTGGTCGCGGTGCTGCTCTCCCAGTCGACTTCGGCCGCCTGGGACGCCGACGTCCACCTGTGGGCGCGCGAAGGACGCACGGCAGAGGAATATGCGGGCCTGTTGTTCGAGAGATCGGTCCAGGAATCCGCCACCAACGGAATGATGGCGAGCGCCGCCGGCCTGCCGAGGCTCGACGGTGTCGCCGTGGAACTGAACGACACGCTCATCCGGGTGACCGTTCGAGCGCAGCGCCAGGCCGATGCCGAGGCCCTGGCGCTCTCCCTTGCTCACGCAGCCGTCGATGAGGCACGCCAACGCTTCGGCGAGGACTCCGGCCTCGACCTGCTGGGTTTGGTCCAACCTGGCGCCCGCAAGGTCGCGCCTGCGACCGAATGGTCCGCCGCATGGGCTTCGGCGGTTGGGCTCCTTGCCGGTCTGGCCCTGGCCGCCACAACCGCGCGAGTCTCACGCCGACCTCGAACGACACTCGGCCGTCTCGGTCGAGCTGGACTCCGACCAATCGTGATGATCTCCGATGCCAGCGAGCGCGATGCGATGCAGAGCGTGTTCGAGACGTCGGGTGAGGCGGTGAGCGCCACGCTGGAGCGTGGCAGGGCTCGCGACTCTGCTGTGCTGCTCGCCAACGCGATGAATCCCGTCTCGGGCATTGTCGCATTCGTTCCACTCGACGATTCCGCATCGATTACTGCGACCCTGATCCAGTCCGCGCGCACGCTCGCAGCGAGGGGAAGCTCAGTGGTCTGGCTCGATGCAAGCCGTCCGGCCTTCGAGTTGGAGTATGGAGTCCCACCACACTGGCTGGCAGGCGCTGACTGGTCACCGCTTGGTCGACCCAATCTGATTCTGCGCGCGGCCGCCAGAGCGCTGCGTCCGAATGGCTACGTGCTGTTGCTTACTGATCCGCTGTCTGAGGCGTCGACGGTCGAACTTGCGCGTTCCGCCGTTGGCGTTGTGCTGCTTGCTCGTGCCGACGTATCCGAGGACGAACTGGCCGCGGCCAGCGACACACTGCGCTCGGCCCGCCTGCTGGGCGTTGCCTTGACGGCGGCCGAGGAGCGCGACGTGCTCGAGTTTGAGCTGGCGCAGACGACCGACTAACGATGTCGACCGCACAGGCGGTCGGGAAATCCGAGAGGCTCGCAGATGTACTTCGAGTTATCCGCCGACCTGTCCGACCTACAGACTCGCATCCTCCGGTTCGTCGCCGACGAGCTGGATCCGATCGCCACCGACGTCGATCCGGCATCGCCATCGCCGGAACTGCGACGAGAGATTGCTCGACGATCGGACGCCGCCGGCTTCTATCGGCTGCCACTGCCCGAGTCGGACGGTGGACTGGGCGGCGGGCCGCGGGTACTGGCCGCGGCGCGAGAAGCGCTCGCGCTCAGCGGCAATCCGTTCGCTTCCCTGGCGCTCGGGTCAGGACCGGGAATCATGCGTCTGGCCGACACCGAAGCGCAGCGCGAGGAACTGTATCTGCCCGTCTTGCGCGGAGAACGACGCGCGGCGTTCGCATTCACCGAGGGACTCAGGACTGATGGCGTGCAGGGTCCTACTCGCGCCGTCAGAGCCGTACTTGACGACGCGTCGGACGGCTTCAGGCTGACGGGAGCGAAGAGCTTCGTCAGCGGCGCCGCCGCCTCCGACTGGCTGGTCGTGGTCGCAAACGTGCCGGACGAGGGCACGGCGTTGCTGGTGGTCGATCGCGACGCGGAGGGCGTGACGGAGGGCGAGTTGGGCGCCTCGATCGACGGCAGCACGCACTCGCCCTTTAGATTCGACGATGTGCAGGTTCCCGCTTCGCGGCTGCTCGGCAAGGTAGGCGACGGCATGCCTCGTGCCATGCAGAACATCGACCGCATGCGGCTCGGCGTCGCGGCCGAGTGCGTGGGCTGGGCTCGCTGGGTAAACCGCGCAACGCTTGAACGCATTGAGGGGCCGCATCGCAGTGGACAGCCGCTGGCCGAGCAGCAGCAGGTCCAGGCGATCTTCGCCGACATGGTTGCCGACACCTTCGCAGCGCGTACATCGTTGTACCAGGCGGCCTCGGCGCGAGAGGCGGACGAGCCCACGGCAGGCACCCAGGTCGCATCCGCAAAGTGGTTGGCGTCCGAGTGCCTGCATCGCACCGTCGACCGCGCCATCCAGTTGCATGGCGCGCAGGCGCTGTTGCTGGGCCACCCGCTGGAGCGCCTCTATCGCTGGAGCCGGTCACTTCGCATCGCCGAGGGTCCGACCGAGCTGTTGCGGCTCACGGTGGCGCGACATGTGCGTCAGAACGGCGTCGACGCGCTGTGATCTGATGGTGCTAGCCCGTCACGCGGGTTTCCGACCAAGGAGGAAGTACATCGGCGTGAAAATGCCCAGCGTTCCCGCCTCGATCATTCCGGAGGCGCAGATGTTGAGCTTGTTGGCCACGTCCACTGACCCTCGAGGCACAAGCCGCAGCGCTTCCAGCACGCGTAGCGTGTTCACCGTGACCGTTCTGCCGAACCTTGTGCTGCGAAAGCTGGCGAGCGATACACCCTCGCCGGCGAGCGGCTGGTACCAGGCAATCGAAGGTCCGGTCGTATCGCTCAAGTCGCGTGCTTCCAGCAGTTCGAATCCCGCCTGGCGCATCGCCGCTTCCACGGTTGGGCAATCGTCAATTGAGAAGAGACCGCCACCGTACTCGATATTCTTCTTTGCCCGTCGGTGGCGCTCGTTCATGGGGTCAAACTTGTCGCTCACGCAGTACTCATAGACGCCGAACATGCCGCCCGGTTTGAGCAGTCTGAAGGCCTCGCTGTAGACGCTGACCTTGTCTGGGGCGTGGCAGGTCGATTCGATTGCGTAGATCGCGTCGAACGTGCTGTCCGCAGCATCGACGTTCAGGTAATCGTTCTCCAGGAACTCAGCGAGGTGGGAGAGGCCGGCCTGTTCCGTCAGCGCCTTCGCCTTCTCGATCTGGTAGCCGTTGCTATTGACTCCTACAACCTTGGCTCCAGAAAAGCGCGCGATCTCAATCAACGGACCGCCGATTCCGCAACCAAAGTCGCCAACCAGCATGCCCGGCTTCAGATTGAGATTGAGCGCCAGGAAGTGCTCGTGTCGCGCCAGCGATTGCTTGAAGGTCTCGCCTGGGACCCGCGGTGCGAAGTGAAACGACTTGCCCCAACCAAACTCGTAGAAATCCGTCACCAGGGCGTAGTACGTGTCGGCAAGGCTTCGATAGGCGTCTCTCTCGATTGCGACCCCCGAGACCTTGCCACCCTTGTAGGTCTGCTCGTAGTCGTCGAGCATAGGCTCGACGCCCCATGTCTTCTCTTGTTGCGTGAGGAGTTTCGATACCCGGCCGGCCATGAAGCATGCCTGTCGTCGTCTGTCCGTTGGCAGCGACGCTAGCAGAGCCGGAGAGAGGAATCTGTCAACACTGAACCTCCAGCCGTGCTGCCAGCTTGGCTGCAATTCGAAAATCCTCGCTGCGATTGCGGGACTGGAATCGCAGCGAGGTCGGCCGGCAACCGAAACGAGGTAAGGCGGTGTCGGCGGGTGACGATGGATCGATTGACCCTGCCCATCGCCATGCTTTCGCAGCCCGCTCGCGGCGGAGCGAATTCACCCAGGGCTTGGACTCTCTGGGCCGTTTTACCGGCGCCAAACTTATCGGAGTACGTGACAGTTGCCCGGATGAACTTGCCGCTGTCGGAGGCGAGGGCCGAGTAACTGGAGGAGGTCGCTTCGATCTGGCCAATCAGTGCCCATCCATCGACGCCGTTATCGGAGCGTTCCCAACTCAAGTTGAAGCCGGATCTGTCTGTGTCGGGGTCGCTGAGGATGGCGTGAAGCACAGGCAGGCACACCGACTCAGGTTTCCAGAATGAAACGCGACCCGGTTCATCAAGGTCGTTGACCCGGACGATGACCTGCGCGCTCACTTCGTGCACACCGTCGCTGGCGGTCACCTGCAGCGAATGTGTTGCGCGGTGCTCGTGATTGAGTTTGTATCTGGTCGAAACCTGGCCGGTCGATTCGTCTATGGAGAACGCGTTCCACTCGTCCCTGGAGAGCGAATAGTTCAACGCTGCGCCTTCGCGATCGGTGGCGCTGATGGGAGATCCCACTGTTGTACCCCTTGTCGCGTTCTCGTCAACCGAGCGCTCGACCCCGCCAGGTTCACCGAAGACCGGGGGGCAGGTTGCGAGCATCAACGCACTGTGACGGTTGCTCTGGAACGGAGTCGTGGTCAAGGATGGCATCGCTTCCGACCAAGTTGTGGATGGTGCCGCTTGCCAGTGAGAGCTTGTTCTCGGCAATCGCGAATCCGTCAGGGTCGTGATCCCCTTCGGCAACTGTGTAGACAAAGGTCAAGGTGTCGGACGCCCCAGAGTGGATCGAATCGAGAGCGCGACTCCGCGGCGAGGCGACTTAGTCGGCGGTCCGTGGTGTGCCGTCAAAGTCGAGTTCCAGTTCCGGCGAACCGGTAACCAGCACCGGTTCATCGAAAGCGACTTCGACCGCGATCCGGTCGCCGGCACCGTAGTCGACTGCCGCCGGCCGTGTCGCGACGCTCAAGGATGTGATTCGCGGCGCCACGAGAGCCTCTGACCCGAGCACCTTGTGATCGTCGGCGTTGCGAATGCCTGGATAGCTTCTGCTGCTGTACTGACCGGTCGCGGCCGAGCGGATGCCTCCGACGCCGATGTACCCCGATCCTCGCCAGCCGCTGGACACGCTGAGGCCGTTCGCGTCAACGTCGGTCCGCTTGACGACGTATCGGAACACTAACGTGTCGGTTCCTGAACCGCGTACATACCAGGCTCCTCGCCAGCTGCTGCCCTCGTCGCCGACGTAGATGCTGACTCCGACAGGACCTTCGACGACTATGTCCTCCGCGTAACTGAGCTGCACTTGCAGCGCCTCGCCGGCGCGATAGGTGTCGCCAACAGCCGGCCTGGAGATGATGGAGACTCCGGCGACTTGCACGACGTTGTTCCAGTCGACCTTGTGGCCTGCAGCGGCATGGATTCCGGCGAACTCTGGATGAGCCCCTGCACCCGTGTCGCCGGCCACGATAGAGCCTCTGGCAAAGCCCCTGGTTAGCCCGTCCGACGCGCCGTCAGCTCTCGACGCCTGGCCGGGAAAGACGCTGATGCCATCGTTGTCAACGTCCTCCCATTGAACCCTGTGAGAGAAGATCAACTTGTTGGTACCTGATCCAGTGCGATAGGCGGCTCCGTACCATGGAGTACCGACCCAGATGCCGATTGCCGGGCTGCCGAGCACTCGGACTTTGGTATCGAAGGTCAATGCAATGTCGATGCATTCACTGAGGCCGTAAGTATCGCCCACAGCGGGCGAAGAGACGATTTCGACCGTTGTAACGTGCGGACCCTCGGAGTCAGCAAGCGCAGTGGACCTGGTGGGAGTGTTGATTGCCAGCCAAAACGCGATCGCCGACATCGCCAACGACAAGTGCGGTGTTCTGACTCGGTCGAACCCTTTCACTCCATGCCTGCGTTGTACTGGAGGTTTTGCGCCACGCCAGCCGGCGATTGGAAACAGATTGCGCAACATCGCAATGCCTCTCCTCTTGCCAGAACCAAACTGAGTTGGAGTTGTTGGTCGACCTCCTCCGGATTCAACCCATGTCGCAACCGCCGGCCGAGAGGCATGTCAAACGCACACACGATCCGCTGAAACTCACCCGCTGCCAACGAGGTATCGGCCGGCTATCGTGCGGCTCCACAGATTCACCATGAACGTCATTCGTGATGTTCCAGTTCCTGAGGCAAATCGCCGCTCTGCAACGTCCAAACCGCACCCGTTGGCCGATCCGACTGGAAGATCGGAACAGCATTTGACATAAGAAGGAACCAAAGGAGAGAGCTCCGAAGGGGAGCGGCCTTACCAGCGAGCCTTGAGAGGGAGAGCGGGTCTGCCCGCAGTTGCCCCTTGCGAGCAGATGCTAGTTACCGACGCCGAGGCCTTCGTAGCGTTGGCGATGATGCAGGTGCACTCGGTCGGTGAGCTGGCGATTGGATGCCCGCAGGATGCGGCTGAGCAGGTTGAGTTGCTCGATCGCAGACTCCGACTTGAGGATTTCCTGCTTGACCGTCGCCGGCGCCTCGATCCTCGAGGCGATGTGGTTGACCAATGGGTACGGCTGTCGTGGCAATCGATAGGAACTCTGCCAGGAGTTCTGCAGCGCCAGGGCCAGACTGAGGTGATCTCGATACAGGCTGGCGGCGGCGTCGTGTGCGACGTAGGCGCCGTCCGAGTCCCTGTCCGAAGGATCATCGAGATAGTCGACCTCGGCGACCCAGTATGGACGCTCGCCCAGCTTCTCGACAATGCGGAAGCGCTGCTCGCCAATACAGCCGATGTTGAACCGACCGTCGGGGAACGCCTCGCTGGTTTCCAAGCGCACCGTGCAGCCCACCTCGTGGGTCGGTTCGCGATCCTGGGGCGTGGCCGCCTGTCGTGTGCGTCTGGTCAACACGATGCCGAACGGTTCGCCGCTGTCGAGCGTGTCCTTGACCAGTTGGCGGTATCGAGGCTCGAAGATGTGCAGCGGCACCGCCTCGCCAGGAAAGACGACGATCTGGAGCGGAAACAGCGGCAGTTCCGGCATATCGGCCCCTAGCAACCCCGTTCAATCCGTCCCCTCTCCCGCCCACTTCGCGAGAGGAGAGGCCGCGACTCTCATCCCTCTCCCCCCCCCCCGCGAATGCGTGGGGCAGAGGGGGCGCCTCATAGCGCTACCTCACGCCCGCCATTCTACCGGCGAGCCGCATCACGCGGCGCGCGCCGCCGTTCTCGTTGAAGGCGCGGAAGATCTGCAGTCGCTCGGCCTGCAACGAGCCCTCGGCGTGGATCGCCAGCACTTCCTGGTAGGCGCCGTAATCCGACGACGTGAGATCGCGGATGAAGTTGAGCAGCTTCATTCGTTGCGCGCCGTCGATGCCGTCGCGTCCGGCCAGATACTTCTGCAGGAAGGGCCGCAGCTCCTCCGATTCCCAGTCTTCGTCCCCCGGTCCGGTCACCAGGATCCCGCCGGCCAGTTCCTGCACGTGCTGCACCGCTTCGTGGTAGCCGTGGGCAAAGATCGACTTGGCCATGTTGACCGTCATCGGATCTGGCGCGACCTGTCCGTTGGGCTTGGCAATGCAGCGGTCGGCCGACTTCTCCAGCAGAGCCCGCGTGGTTTCCGCGTACTGGATCAGGTCGACGAACTTCTCGCGCACGTGCGAGACGTTGATGATCCCGTTGTAGTCGGCGGCGAGAGCGGCGCATCCGCCCAGTGCGTCGATCAGCGGGAGCTTGTATGAGACCGCAGTGAAACGGTGGTATTCGACGAAGGTCAGCGCGAGCAGGCCCGCCGCCTCGGTGTCGCCGTCGAGAAAGATCCGCTCGTTGGGCACGAAGACATCGTCGAAAATCGTGATCGTCTCCATCATCTTGCGCACCGCTGAGATCGGGCGCTCGCCTGTGTGCGAGGTGTTGTCGCCGAAGGGCGAGGCGATGAAGCGCAGGTTGGGCGTATCGACCGGGATTGCAAAGGCAATCGACCAGTCCTGCTCCTCCGGTCCCATCGCGCGGGTTGGCAGCACGATCACCTCGTTGGTGTTGGTCACGACCGAGGTGTGCGCTTTCGCGCCGCGCACAACCACGCCATCGGGCCGCCGCTCGACCACTCTCAGGTACATGTCGGGATCCGACTGCTGCGAGGGGCGCTTGATGCGGTCGCCCTTGACGTCGGTCTGCGCGACGGCCAGCGCGAGATCGTTGGATCGGCAGTGCTCGTAGAACGCCTGGACTCGCTCGAAGTAGGTCTGGTCCTCGAACTCGGCCGTGACCGCCAACAGAGCGAACAGCGCGTCGGTGCCGATCTCCTTGATCAGCACGACCAACGTGTCGCCCTCGGCGGTCGCCGCCTCGATCAGCTTGGAACGACTGAGCAGGTCCTCAGCCGAGCGCGGGATTCTGTAGTACGCCGAGTACTCCTCGCCGTTCTCTTCGTAAGTGGCGAGCTCGCCGTACTCGTCCGACTCCGCCATCTCGTAGTCGATGCAGGCGTGCTTGACGGCTTTGCTGATCGTGGGATGGGTGGTGACATCGTCAACTCGCTCGCCGCGATACCAGATCTCGCGGCTATCCCTGAGCGATTCAACGTACTCGGCAGGTGTTCTGAGCCCCATAGCGCATGCTCCGTTGGTTGATCTTGGATCGTGCTGTCGTCTGAGCGATTGTATCTGGGCTCACATTGGGCCTCGGAAACCGTCGTTGCCCAGGCGAATCGCACTTAACATGCAGCCGAACCAGGTCGATGTTCTGGATCGGGTACGAGCCATGCGCACTGCAACACTCCTGGCGGCACTGCTCGCTCTGACCGGCATGCTGTTGCTCTCCGCTCCGGCGATCGGTCAGGAGGACGAGGGAGTCGAGTGCCTACCGACCGAGATGGGGGAGTTGACAGACATCGCCACGGCATCGGGTTCGTGGGCGGACAGCGAGTGCAACCAGTCCCAGTTCTTCGACAACCGTCCCGGCAAGCTCTTCAGCTTCACACTCACGCAAGATGCCGTCGTGCGCATCGACCTGTCCGCATCTGAACGGGATGCGCTGCTCTACTTGCTAGATGAAGATCGAATGCTGATCGAATCGGACGACGATTCAGGCCCCGCGGGCGACTCGCGGATCGAGCGACCACTGAGCGCAGGAACATACCTGATCGAGGCAAGCGCGGTCGGCTGGTCTGGCAGGACGGGCGGGACGTTTGAGATTGAGGTGCGGCTTGTTGACGGTTGCCAGGATGTTGTCGACCTTGGCCCGCTCGAAACCAGCTTGCACGCAGAGGGAACCTTCAGCCAGCTCGGCTGTGAATCGCAGTTCCGCCCCGATCGGTCTTCGCAACGATATCGATTCGAGCTGACCGAGCCGCTGAGGGTACAGATTGATCTGACCTCCGAGTTGGCGGACCCGTACCTGTATCTGCTCGATGAAGACGGTCTCCTGCTCGACAGGGATGACGACCGCGGCGGGAGCTTCAACTCGCGCATTGTCCGAATGCTTGGCGTCGGCTCGTACATCCTTGAGGCCACCAACTGGGACGATCGCGACCGCAAGAACCTCGAGGACGCTCCGTTCGAAGTGAAGATTATCGTTGCGCAGAATCGCCACAACATCAAAGTCGAGGCGATCGACGCGCCGGACCGCGTTGTGCTCGGATTGCCATTCGACGTTCACTACCGCGTGGGCAACCTTGGCGACGCGCCACTCTTGGCCACCGACGGCAGCGTGCAGGTTCGCATCGTCAGGCCGTACGTGCCTGGCTGGCGGACCGACAGGATCGGCGTAGGCGATGCGGAGCGTTGGCGGGTCGGCGATTCGTATCACAGCGGAGACTCGGTTGCCGCGTTTGGCAGCGAACCCTTGCCCGAGCTTCACCCGTTCGAGGGTCAATTCAGATGGCGAACCGGCCCGATTGAGCTCGTTCTCGATGTGATTGTGATCGATCCGGATGACGAGCTGCTGTCCTATCACCACCTGACCCGTCCGATCCTGGTCCTGAGCGGGTACGAGTTTGAACCTGTCACCGTCAGCGTCGACGATGTGGAGTACCGCGTCAGCGCGATCGCTGACGAAACCGGTGAAGTGACGACGAGCGTGGTCAGCGCAGCCGACGCGGCCGATAGCTCATCGGCTGCCGATGAGGCGACCGATGAATCCTCCGAAGACGCTGAACCGGACGAAGAGGGGTCGACGGTCGACCCGGACGTAAGCTCCCGCGCGATCTACACCGCCGGCGTCCTCACCCAGGTGCTGGACGGCTTCGATGCGACTGTCGCATCGCTCCAGGCCTCCGTCGCCTCGCTCTACGACTTGGACGGGCGTGGCGGGCTGCCGCTCTCGGATGTGTCCCCGCCGCAGGCGCCGACACTGGCGGCGCTGCTTGAAACGCTGAGGTCCACCCACAGCGAGACGCTCGTTCATGCTGGTTGGAGCCCGGAGCAACTCCAAGGCGTCCAGATGGCGGAAACGATCGTTGTTCGTGCCGGGCGCGCCGCAGCCAGGCGTATTGACCAGTTCGCGCGAGACTGGGCCGGCCTAACGGCGTCGGACCGCGTCCTCTCATCGGACGAAGCCCTGCGGGTCCAGGCTCAGCTCGCGATGGCGGCGCATGTTGACGCGGCAATCGTCGAGGCTGCCTTGCTCGTGCTCGCGATGCGCGACGCCGAGGACGGCTGGCGCGATCCTGCAGTTGCTGCAGCTCGCGTCGCATATGCGCGCGGCATCGACTGCGCGCCCGACCCCGGCGCCCTCGTGGTCGGCGACGACGTGCTGCGCTACGTCTCATTGATCTACGAGCACATGCTCGACCGCGCCTACTGCGGCGCGCTGGCGGCCAGCAGAGAGCATCGACAGTTGCTGTTCGGACTCGACCTCTCGGTTAACCCCGAGATACCCGAGCCGGAGGACGCGCCGCCGCCCGCGCCTCAGGTTGCAGCGAGCCGGCTGCTGGCTCGAGTGCTCGAAGACGGACGGATCGAGTTTGCCATCGACCTGACCAATGGTGAGCGCGTGCTACCGACCCAACGCAAGCTGCCCGCGGACTCGCCAATCGACACGTGGCTGCGGACTTCCCCAGTCATGCACGGTGGCGAGGAACTGGGCCACGTCTACGCGAGGCGGCTCGAAGATGGAATCGTCCAGGCGACCTTCGTAGCGGCAGGAGCCGACATGTCCGCAACCGCACGTTGGATCATGCGCGACGACGCGCATGTCGACGCCTGGTTGATCAGCGGGGCGTTGGATCCCGACATGTCAGGAGACGATCTTGCTCAGCGGGTAGCTGACCATGCCGCTAGCGCCAGCGCGGCGCAGCTCGGGGAACAGCTCTCGCTCCTGGCGTTCGTCGAAGAGAGTCTCCAGCGCGGCCCGTGAGTCGGCGGACAGTAGGGGAACGCTGGCGAAGCCCGAGGCAGATCGCCGCTCACCGACACGGACCGTGTCCACTCCTCTAGGGTGAGCCTTCATGGTCTCCGGGTCGCGACTGACGCTGGCGATTCTCGGCAGATACCGCACGCCCGCGGTCTTCGTTGTGCTGGCCTTCACTCTTTGCTTCGGGCTGTCGAGTGACGCCCCAACTCGAGCCGAGACTCCAGTGCAGATTGCGATCGGCGCCACAGCCGTGTGCGCCCTGACCGACGGCGGCACGATCGCCTGCTGGGGATTCGACACTCCCCTTGTCCGCGACGTTCCCGACGGCGTCTTTGCGGACGTGAGCGTCGGGCCGAACGACGCCTGCGCCATCGATGCGGGCGGCGCTCCGGTCTGTTGGGGCGAGGGGTATGCCTACGTTCGCGAGAGGATCGCCTCCATCCTCAGCCGGGATCCCGACGCCGACCTTAGCCTCTCCGGGCTCGACCTGCTCCTGCCTCCGGATCGCAGGGACCTGGTTCAGATCGTCGTCCACCCCTGGAGGCACTACGCGTGCGCCCGTACCGACCAGGGCGAGATTGCCTGCTGGGGCAGACCCGTACCGGACAGTCCTGCTCCTGCCGGCGGGAATCACACGGACCTGATCAATACGGGACGTGGGTTCTGCGCGCTCGACGCGGATGGTCTCACATCGTGTTGGGGTTCCCTGACCCTTGATCGGTTCATGTCCGATGCTGGCCCATTCACGCGCATCGCGACAAGCGGAACGGGAGTCTGCGGCGTCACCGAGGCTGGTGACGTTCGCTGTAAGGTTCTCGGTTCACCGACCGCGCCAGGTCCGCCACAGCCGTTTGCGGGGATTTTCCGCAATGTCCACGTTCTTGGCTCC
The DNA here is from genome assembly GCA_965211635.1 of Dehalococcoidia bacterium. Classification (GTDB taxonomy): domain Bacteria; phylum Chloroflexota; class Dehalococcoidia; order Bin125; family Bin125; genus Bin125. The sequence continues at coordinate 1,155,364 of OZ242948.1, read as the reverse complement.
CAGGGTTGCGGTGTGCTCGATGACGGCTCGCTGGTTTGCACCCAGACCCATCACTGGTGTTCGCACTTCTTCTCCCCGGATGTTGAGTACTGCCCGCCCGACCTGGTTCGCTTCCAGTCCTGGGACATTCCGTTCACCCTGCTCTATGAAGGCGGACCGGACAGGGAGACCACCGCCGGGCGGACCTATTCGCGGCTGTTCGGCGATCAGGCTGCCTGCGCCATCACGACCGAGGGCGAAATCGACTGTTGGAGCGACTTTCGCGTTGGCGATCCTCGCCACAACGTCCCTGAACGGTTCCGGCCACAGGTAGAACCCGCGCCGGGAAGCGTAGAGCAACCGGATCCGCCCATCTCCCCGGATGATGGTTAGGGCATGATCACATGAAGCAAAGCCTTGAAGAGAACTCAGTCATACCCGCGGCAAGCGCGGCAATTGCGGTGATTTGGAGCGTTGCGCAATCGCCGACACCGGTGCCCGACTATGAAATGACCTTGTTCAGCGGATAGCTGACCAGGCCGCTGGCGCCGGCGCGGCGCAGTTCGGGGATCATCTCGCGCTCCTGGCGCTCGTCGAGAATGATCTCGAGCGCGACCCAAGAGTCGTCGATCAGCGGACTGATCGTGGGGGCGTGCTCGCCGAACTTGCCGATCACTGCAAGCACGTCCTCCAGCGACGAGCGCGGCGTGTTGAGCTTCAGACCAACCTTGCTCGTCGCCGCGATAGCGCCCTGGAGCAGTGTGTTGATCGCCTCGATCTTCTCGCGTCGCTCGGGGTCGGCCCAGGCTTCCTTGTTGGCGACCAGGCGAACCGTGCTCTGCAGCACCTCAGCGATCACGCGCAGGTTGTTCGCGCGCAACGAGGAACCGGTCTCGGTCACGTCGACGATCGCGTCGATGATCCGGGCTTTGACCTCGGTAGCGCCCCAGCTGAACTCAACGCGCACATCCACATTGTGGGCGGCGAAGAACTCGCGCGTCGTGCGCACCAGTTCGGTCGCGATTACGCCGCCTTCCAGTTGTTCGATTTCGGTCACATGAGACTCGGCCGGGACGGCCAGGACCCAGCGCGCCGGCCGACTGGTTGCCTTGCTGTAGGTCATTTCAGCTACTTCGACCACGTTGGCGCCAGTCTCAACCACCCAGTCGTGACCGGTGATGCCCACGTCGACCACGCCGTCCTCGACGTAGCGCGCCATTTCTTGCGCGCGAAACATTGCGCAACTGATGTGGTCGTCGTCAATCTGCGGAAAGTAGCTTCGCGACGATACGGAGACCGCGAAACCGGCTCGTCGGAACAGATCGAGTGTGGGCGACTCGAGGGATCCCTTTGGTAGTCCGAGCTTGAGCATGTTGCGATCTCCGTGTTTGAGGTCAGGTGTTACTTGTTCTTTAGCGTGTTCCCAAGGGGTCCAAGGGGTCTGTGCCTTGATCATCGCCCATGTGCCGGATTGCTCAGTGTTGCTGGATACACTGGATTGATGACCACGCTCGATCCGCCTCAGGCACAGGTGCCGCTCACCGAGGAACGCCGCGAGCGCTTGCGTGAGATGATCGGCGACGAGTTGGACGCCGCCTGGCTGTACGACCGTCTCGCCGGGATGAGCGACCCGCCGCAGGCGCAGGTGCTGAGCAGGATGGCCGAGTCGGAACTCGACCACGCGACGCACTGGGTGAGACTGCTGGGCGACGAGCGGTACCCGACCGAGTTGCATCGGCCTTCACTGCGCGTCCGACTGATGGCGTTCCAGGCCCGCATCTGGGGTCTGGGCTTCGTCATCTCTCAGCTTCGACGCGAGGAACTGATCGACATCCAGAAGTACGTCGCCGATCCGGACTCTGGCGACCTGGCGGAGGAGGAGCGAGAGCACCGGGCCACTCTGGCCGAGCTGGCTCCACAGTTTGGCGCAGTTGGAGCGGTCGGCGAGGGGCACGCGGGCGTCGGCGCAGACGGAGCGTCTACTTTTCGGGCGGCGCTGTTCGGCCTCAATGACGGGATAGTCTCAAACCTCGCACTGATCGCCGGCGTCGCCGGCGTCGCCATCGGTTCTGAGGCGGTCCTTGTGGCCGGTATCGGCGGCTGGTTGGCCGGGGCATTCTCGATGGCCGCGGGCGAGTACATCTCCGTACGTGGCCAGTCCGAAGTCCTGCAGCGGCAAATCGCGATGGAGCGCGACGAAGTCCTGCTCGATCCGCAGGAGGAAAAGGGCGAACTGGTCAGCATCTATCGCGCCAAAGGTCTTTCGCAAGAGCTGGCCGAGCAAGTCGCCGAAGAGCTCTCGGCCAATCCCGAGTCGCTGGTCGACACCATGGTGCGCGAGGAACTCGGACTCGATCCCGAGCAACTTGGCGACCCCTGGAAAGCTGCGATCAGTTCATTCGCGGCCTTCTCGCTCGGCGCGCTGATCCCGCTGATTCCCTTCCTCGTCTGGCATGCATCCGACTGGCACGTGGACTACTGGGCCTTGATCGCCGGTGTCCTAGCCAGCGTCGGCACGCTGGCCGTGGCCGGTCTGTTCACGTCGCTGGTGACGAGCAGGAATCCGCTCTACTCGGCCGCGCGTTCGGTCTTTGTTGGACTGCTCGCCGCGGGCGTGACATTCGGTATTGGAAGCTTGTTGCCATTCGACCTGTAACCGCCACCGAGCAGACTGCGGCCTTCCCCGGGCTTGGAGACCTTCGCGCAAATCAGGCTTCCCAGCCCCGACTCATTCAGGGTCTTGCTTGAGCGCCCGTTCGCTATCTGTCCAGTTCGGAGAGCGCTGGAAGGGAGCGGGTCCCCGAACAAGTCGGGGACTGGTGCTGTTGCTTTACGCACAAGCATCCTGTGCGGAAGCGCAACGACGCATAGCTCGCTCAGAACAGCCTTGACAGTTCCTCGTCCGGATCGAAGTTGTCTACGTCAACTCCGAACTCACGGGGCAGTTCACCGGCGAATGCCTGGGCGTCACGTTCCAGGTCGAGTTGCTCGACCCGGGGGTAGAACTCCGAAGGAGGCATCCGCTCGGGGAAGCCGAGCGCGGTGAGCCGCTGCCCATAGTCGGGAATGTCGCTGAGCGCCTCGAAGAGCGCCTGGCCATGGCCCAGCACCATAATGTCCGGGGCGTCCGATTCATCGCCGCGAAACGCGCGCGCGGCGAGCAAACCGCAGATGAACTCCTCCACCACCGGACGCATCTGCTGCGTCTCGTCCGGCTTGACGGCGCTGCACGTATAGCCAATGTCCTTCAGCGCGCGGCGGAATCCTGCATGTCCCGGCGCGATGTGGGCAAACAGCGCCTTGACGTCGCCATCCTCGGCCTGCGAACGGCTGCGGGCGTAGTCGAGCACCGTGCCCCAGTCGGGCCGCGTCTCCGGATTGGGCTTCTCGCCAAGAATCTCCCCCAGTTCCTTCTCAATGCTGCGACCGTCAACGATCAGGAAGAACTCGCGTGTGTCGTCGGTTTCGAGCCGCATGAACGACGGGGGCTGCAGGGGTGCGGCGGCATGCGCGATCGGGAGCGGCTGCTGAAACGTGAACTCCTGCTGGGGTGCATAGGGATCTTCGGTCTCCTCCTCAACCTCGACGCGAGGCAGAGGCGCGCGGAAGAGATTTGCGTCGTCCTCGATGTCGTAGAAGTCGATCTGCGACTCGATTTCCGGGGTGTCCGGAAGGAACTCGGTGAACCCGAACACGGAGATCCGCTCGGCCTGGTCGGCAAGCAATGGAAGCGCGGCGATCAGCTCCTCATTGTGGGTACCGACGACGAGCTGCCAGTCTTGCTCGGGCGATGCAGCCTGGTTGAGTTGCGCGATCCGTTGACGTATCAGGTCGGCGCAGCTCTGTCCTGGTACAAAGCGGTCACCGAGCGCGATCATGAATCCGGAAGAGCGCAAGAAGTGCATGAATCCTTGTTGTCCCGGCGACCAGAAGACGAACGTGGCGCTGTACGGGGCCGGTCCGCAACTCTGTTTGATGAAGGCCTCCAGCCGTCGCCAGTCTGGACGTGTGTCTGGCCCGGGAGGCTGGCCGATCACGCGGCCGAGCGTGCCGTCAATTGATGGCCCATCGACAAAGACGTAGTGCCCACGTGGCGGCGCTGAGGATAGGTCTGGGTGCTGCAAAGTCATCGCTGAATCACTCGGTCTGATGTGCAATCGCTGTTCGATACGCGTGCTGGTCAACAATTCATGAGCGGATTGCAGACCTCCGATATCGCACGATTCCAGCGTACTCCGAAATGAGGGAGGCTGTTCTCAACAGAGAACGCGGCGCCACTACAATAGGATGCATCTATGTCATGTTGAAATCGTATTGATGTTACATGGGTGTTAGGCCTCAGGCGGAGGTAGGACTGACATAGACGCTGCCAATCCGTGCTGCGTCAGTGCTGTGTAGTGCCTGTACTGCGCCGCCTTGAAGCAGGATCGAAGTCCAAACAGCTCCTTGCGGGACATCTTCGGTCAGCTCGGCCGCCAGGGTCAGTCGGGCTCCTTCGGCAGCGAGAGCGACGCTGTCGCCGTCGCCAATGCCTCGAGCCGCCGCGTCGGCGGGATGGATCTGCACCGTGTCCGAGCGATGCAGCAAATCGGCGTTGGTCTCGCCGCGCGCAGCGCTCAAGCGGTCTGTGTACAGGTCCCGACCGGTCAGCAGTGTCAGCGCGCCATCAGCGCTATCACTGGTTGCGTCGGCGCCAGCGTCAGGCACGCTGAGGAAGCCCTGAGTCGCTGCGCCATTGATCGGCATCCGCGATTGTGTCGCGCCTGGCGCTGCCAGGATCGAGTAGCGGCTGTCGAGTTCGGCCAACGCCGTACGAGCCTCGCGCAGATTCTGTGGCTGGGCCGGCGCCGGAATCGGTTCCCCTGCCTCGCCGTCGTCGGTCGTCGTAGGTGTTTCCACAGCGGGAAGCTGTTCGGCCAGGGCCGCCAGCCAGAGAACGAGGCTTCGCGCATTGCGTTGTTCAGCCGCAGCATTGCGCAGCCGCAGGATCTGGCGGTCGGCGTTCGTGATGTGCCCGTCCTTGGCGAATGCCGAAACGTCGGGCAGCACGTGGGTTGCCCGCTTGACTGTCTCGCTGGCGACTTCGTCGATCACGATGAGGCAAGCGAGCTGGTCCAGCGCAGCCAGCGTCGCCTCACGATCGGGGTGCAGCATTGCAGGATTGTCGCGCGCCACCAATAGCGCCTTCAGACTGCCCTGACGGGCCGCTTCGAGCATGCCGCTGACGCTGAGCCCAGCCTCGCCAGGAACAACGCCGAGGTCGCCCAGCCCGACCGAGTTGGCCTCGGGCGGAAGCACGTGCAGCGATGCCGGCGCCTCGGCCGGACCGGCCAGCGCGATCGCCAGGTTGGCCGCCGCCCTGACCTGCGCTCCGGCCTGATTCGCATTGGAGCGCGACGGCGCCACGACAACCGCCACCGAACCGCCTCGCCGGCGAAGCGCCGTCGCCGCTGCGGCGTCGAGGCCGGCGGCCGAGCCGCTTACGTCGGCCAATCCGGCAACGTCCGTGAGACCGGTTCGAACGTCGAGGTCCTTGAGCACACCGGCAGCCAGCGATTGCGCAACGCCGGCAAGGTCACCGTTTGTCGGATGAACCGCATGAGCATCGTCGACCGCGTAGTCGGCGAGCGGATTGCGTCGTGAAGAGATGCTGACCAGCGATGCGCCGTTGCTGGCGACGGCGTCCTTGATCCGCACGCCCAGCACATTGTTTGAAGACGAAATGTCGTCGCCAATCGCAATGATCAGATCGGCGTGCTCAACCGATGTCAGCCGCGACGGCAGATGCTCGGAGCCAAAAGCGTCGTTGAGCGCCTCACCGATCGCTGCCGTGACCGGGCCGAGCGACGAGTCGATATTCGTGACGCCCAATCGGGTCGCGAGCGTTCGCAGCGAGAACAGCTCCTCAAGCGTCATCTGTCCCGAGCCCAGGATTCCGACTGCCGATGGTCCATACTTCTCGAGGATCGCTGAGAGCGCCGCGCCGGCATGCGCGATCACAGCCGCGCCGTCCTGCTCGAAGGCGTCTTCGCCGCGACCGATGGTGGCCGCTCGCAATCGATCCCTGTCTCGCGTCTGGTCATACCCGAAGCGTCCACGCACACAGATCTGCGAGCGCGAGACGTCGTTTCCGTTGCCCGGTCGCACCTGGACGCCGCGTCCGTCGCGCACGCCCATCTGGATCGTGCAGCCCATCGAGCACTCGGTGCAGATGGTCGTTACCCAGCGATCGGGACGGGCGACCCACTTGTTCGGCGCTTCCATCAGCGTCGCCGTCGGGCAGACGTCGATGCATGCCCCGCAGAAATCGCAATTCGACTCGTCAATCTGCCCGCCCGCGCCGAACGCGATCCGGGTGGAGAACCCACGTCCCGCCAACGTGATCGCGGTCGTGTGACGCAGGTCGTCGCAGGCCCGCACGCAACGAGTGCAGATGATGCACATCTGCGGGTCGAACTCGAAAAACGGATTGGCGCGATCCGGCTCGGGTTGCTGGAATCGGTAGTAGGTACGCGCTTCGTCAAGGTACGGCTCGACGTTGGCCCGGCCCACGTCGGCAGCGTCGCAGGTGGTCTGCAGTTCGCAGCGGTAGTTCTTGGAGCAGGTCACGCAACGGTGCGTGACCTCGTTGTCGCGCAGGCAGATTTCTCCGGTGCGGCAGTGTTCGATGCGGTGACAAGTGAGGCAGCGGTCGGAGTGGTTGGCCAGGATCACGGCCAGGACTTCCTGGCGCATCTCGGTCACTTCCGGCGTGTCCGTGCGCACGACCATGCCGTCCATCACCGTCGTCGTGCAGGAGAGCGGCAGTCCCCGCATACCCTCGACTTCGACTGCGCAGGTGCGGCAACCTGCGTATGGCGGCAATCCATCGAGGTAGCAGAGGTTGGAGATCGGGAATCCGGCGTTCTTGATGACCTCGACCAGCGGATCGCCGACCTCAGCCTCGACCGCCTGTCCATTGATCGTGATCGTTGCCATAAGGCCTCCCGAATGCAGCCTGCCAGCGGCGCGATGAGCCACAGCGCAGTCTATCAGCCGCCTAGACTCGCGCCGACGCGTAGACAATGTCGACAAACCGCGATGACAATTCCAGACATACAGCGCACCAGTCGTCAAAGCCGCCGGGTCATTCATGCCCTCCGAGTGACCGCGCTCGTTTCCGCTGTGTCGATCATCCTCTGGTTGACGCAGACGGCGGCGGCCAGCGAAGACGCCGAGCGCGATCTGAGGGTTCTGCAGCCCGGTGACAATCTGATTGGCTGGGTCGGATATCAGGCGCCCGTGCAAGACTTGTTCGACCAGATCCCACAGGCGCTCCTCGTCTACGCCTGGGACGCCGAGTCTTCGAGTTATCGGTTTTCGACACCGCGTTTTCAAGGCTCACTCCGCGAAATCGAACCTGGAATGGGACTGATCGTCAGGATTGACAGCGAAGACCCGGTCCAGTGGCGTCAACCGACGGTCGCCGATGGAGAGTGGGTCTCGCTCAAGCCCGGTCCCAACCTCGTCGCCTGGACGGGACCGAGCGGGACGCCGATTGATTTGGCGGTGCGCTCGATCGGCGCGTCCTTCACGCAGGCGCTCTACTCGAACGCCGCCACCGGCGAGCTTGGGCAGTTTCTGTCCGATTCACGAGCTACGGCCGAGCCTCAACATCAACTGCGGCGCGGGGACGGCCTCTGGGTCTTCAGCACGACGGAAACGAGGTGGTTGCAGCCCAGCGGCGAGCGCGCCCTCCGGGCCCTCGGTCCGCCGCCCGATCACGTCCGCTGGTACGCGTCGTTCGACAAGTACCTCGACGCCAATGGTATCCCCATCATGGCCACCGAGAATGTGGCCGACGAAGCGCTCTTTCGAGCGGCGGCGATCTTCGACGAAATGCTGGTCAATCGCCCCGACATCCGGGACACGCTCGTCCGAAGGCGCGTGCCGATCGTCATCCTTGGGGAATCTGAGAGCGTGTTCGACCTGACTCCCTATCGCCAGTATCGGGATCGGATTGAGCTGAAGCCTTTCGGCGAAGAGGGCCCTCGAGGGGTCGGCCCGAACGACCTCACACCAACCCTGGTCCCTGAAGAAAATCTGCTCTGCCTCGATAGCGACCGTCTCCCCGGTTACGACTTGACAGTGCACGAGTACGCCCACGCAGTCGACTACGCGGTCGGCGCCAGCCTTCGCAGCGGTCACTTCCACTCGACCCTGGCGTCGGCCTACCGAAGCGCACGCGAGGCCGGATTCTGGGAGGGCACACACGCCATGAGAAACGTCCGAGAGTTCTGGGCCTCCGGCGTCCAGGCCTGGTTTGGTCTGATCGGCGACAGACTCTACCCGCGGGTCAGCAATCGGATGGAGTTGATGCACTACGCCCCATCCTTGGCCAACCTGATTGCCGAAACCCTCGGCGACATCCAGGTGGACTCCACCTGCCAACGGGCCGAAGCCAGGAGCCAGGGCGCGACGCTCAGTCACTTCATCGGCGGCTCGCTGTTCGACGGTAGCGGGGCGCCGATTTGGGATGCAGCAGTGCGTGTCAGTACCGCGTCAGGCAATCAGCTTGACCGTGTCAGCTACACACTTACCGACGGCGCCTTCGGCCTGCTGGCTGAACCGGGCAACTACCGGGTCGAGTTCTACTTCGACGGCTGCCGGGTGTACTACTTGGAGCCCGGTCCAACGCCGTTCAAACCACTCGCAGCCAGCCTTCCAGTGGTCGATCAGGATGTCATCCTCGATGTTCGGCTGCCAGAAGACTTATGCAGGCACCGGTTCGCAGGCAGTGTGCTCAGTGCTCGGGGCGATCCGCTGACCGGCGTAACAGTCGTTGCCCAGGGACCGGTCGCAACGATCACGACCGGTACATCGTCCGCCGGATCGTTCCTATTCCGATTCGTCGACGCGGGCTCCTATCGTCTCCGTTTCGAGTACCGAGGCTGCCAGTTCGTGTTCGACGGCGAGGACCTGGTTCGCGGACCCTGGCCGAGCGACGCCTTCATGGCCGAACAGTTGGGGGCCAAGGCGTTCGACCTCCGCCTTCCCGAGGGCGCATGCGAGGCAACGATCAGCGGAAGAATCCTCAACGAGCAAGGTGAGCCCGCCGTCAATGCGTTCGTCAGCGTCTACCAGCCCTGGCGTTCAGAGCCGATCCAGGTCAAACCCGACGGCGCCTTCGACCTGCCGGTCGACCTTGGCGGCGAACACGTCCTCTTGATCTCTACTCCCGCCTGCCGAGTCTTCTACGGAACCAACGGCTCTTCTACCGACCCCAGTATGGTCACTCCGCTCCGGATAGCGAACCAACACGTAGAAGGCCTGGAGATCACAATCCCAAACGACATTTGCGGAACGTAGCGGGCGAGCGGCCTGCCAAGCGGGTCGGCGGAGGGAACGAGATTCCAGGCAGAGACTGAAGTAAGGGGAGCGGACTAGGTCAGCACCCTGCTAGCGATGCTGACGACGTTCCTCGGGATGCACCGTCTGCTGGACTGCCTTCTGGCCGTTGGGGTAGACCCAGTCGTGCTGCTCGAGGTACTCGTTGGCGAGCTCGATCAGGTCTTCTTTGTCCTTGTACAGACGATTCGGATTCGTCACGACGTTGGTGTAAGAACCGCCAACCTGGATCGCCTCGTAGGGGCAAGCCTCGGCGCAGAGCCCGCAGTACATGCACAGGCGGAAGTCGATCTCGTAGCGGTTGACCAGGAACGAACCGTCTTCGCGCGGTTCCGTATCGACCAGGATGCAGCCGTCGGGGCAGCTCTGCGCGCAGGTCGAGCAACCGGTGCAGCGCTCGACGAACCAGACCAGGTTGGTCCGCGCTCGCGGTGGGATATTGCGCTCTTCTTCCGGAAACTGGACCGTTACCGGTTCCTTGCGCACATGCTTGACGACGGTCATCAGTCCCTTGGCGATGCCTTTGCCGAAGACCATGTCGCTGTCCCCCTCGCTTGCCGCCGGACCGGCGGACAGACTAGCGGCTCGTGAAGTAGTTCTCGTCGTGCGGCAGCGCGCCGGTGAAGCGATCGCGCGGCTGACCGTCGGCGCTCAGATAAGGCGGGAACAGCGATTCCAGCTCCTGCCGGATCGGGTCGCCCTCGGGCAGCATGCGCGAGAAGTCGCCGGTCGGCTCCGGTCGGCGCTTGCGATGGTTGTGGGCATGCTCGTCGTCGATCACCTGTTGCAGCAGCATCAGGCCGGCAAGCAGAGACTCCGGTCGCGGCGGGCACCCGGGCACGTAAACGTCCACCGGCACGACGTTGTTCACTCCCGGCAGCGTCGAGTAACCGTGCGCGAACGGTCCACCAATGTTCGAGCAGGAACCCATCGAGATCACCCACTTTGGCTCCGCCATCTGTAGGTAAATCCGACGCACGGGAGGCGCCATTTTCCAGGTCACCGTGCCTGCCACAATCATCAAGTCGGCCTGGCGGGGAGATGCGCGAAACACTTCGGCGCCGAAACGGGCCAGGTCGTAGCGAGCGTTGGCTGTGGCAATCATCTCGATCGCGCAGCAGGCGAGACCGAACATCGCCGGCCAGAGCGAAGATCGCCGCGCCCAGCCAAACACCTTGTCAACGGTCGAGACCAGAAGCTGCGAGCGAAGCTCGTCCTCAACGTCCGTCACCGGATCAAGCAGAGGGATCGGAGCCCCTCCGGTGTCAACAGTTGGAGAAACCATCGCCAGCCTCCCTCAGGCCTTCGCGTCAGGATACACGAGGCTTCCCCGGTTGCCCGGTTGACGCAGGGACCTGCTCGGCGACCCCACGTGAGTGTCCCTTCTTCCAGTTGCGGACCCCGTGCCCGAACCCGTTCGCTTTTCCAAGGCCCTGCTGAGCGGAGACCCCACATGGTCCTCCAACTCTCACCTCCAGGCGGTGGAAGCGACCACACTCAGTGGTCTTCCTTTCGTGGGGATTCGCTGGGCTTTTGGGGCGACGTTCCTTCTTCGGGAACAATGCAGCCCCTTGAACTCTTCGATGAGAACGCCTGACACGCCTTGTCATCACCAATTGGTGATGTATCTGCGATACGATCCCGTTCACAGGTGGAGGAAGAGCATGGTCACACGCGAACACCCTGAAGATCCCGGCGAACTCATGGGCATTCGCGACGCCTTCGCCCAGTTGAACATGCGGATTGATGACGTCAATGCGAGAATCGACGATCTCCATAACGGCGTGAACGCACGCATTGACGATCTTCGCAAGGACATGAATGCTCGAGTCGGTGACCTTCGCGACGAGATGAATGCCCGATTCCGGCTCTTGATGTGGGGCACCGGCATTGGCTTCGCCGCTGTCATCGCCATCCTCGGCGCACTCCTCGCCCGGGGCGGATAACGCTACCCCGAACGCCAGATCCGGCGCAAATCCATCACCAACCCAGGTAGCACCTCTTCGTCCGACATCTCGTTCGGACGCTCGAACACCACTGCTTCGGCGCCCGGCCGATAGACCCAGAGACGCTGGTCAAACGGATCCACAAGCCAGCTCAGCCGCACGTCATTGCGCAACCACAGTCCCATTTTCGTCTGTAGCCGGTTGATGTCATCGGACAACGAACGAATCTCGACAATGAAGTCGGGCGACACCGGAAGTGGATCGCCGTCGAACAGGTCAAGTCCGGCCATTCGCGCCCCGCTCACCCAGGCCGCGTCTGGCACGCGCCGGTTTCCGTCTGGTAACCGGAACAGTCCGCCCGATCCATAGATCATGTCGCCCGCGCATTTGTCCATCCAGTTACCGATCGCCAGAACGAACTCCATGGCAATCCACACGCTGGTGTGACCACTAGGCATGTTCAATATCAACGCTCCCGTCTCATCGACCTCGAACGGCACCGTATCGTTGAGGCTGCACAGCTCGAGCAGCTTCTCGTTTGTCAACTCCCAATCAAGAGGAAACCGAAGCCTCAGCGGTCCGATGCCAAGCGTTGCCAGCATCGGCGATACATCATCTGCTTTGGACATCTGGCGTGCAACAACCGTGCAACAACCATGTCGGTGTTGTATCGCCGCTCGCCACGACGACAGCCGGTCCTACCCCAACCGGCCCCACAGCAGGATCCGCTTGAACGGATAGAGGAATGGCCGCTCGTCCGGCAGTTCCGACAGCAGACGCTGCCGATAGGCGGCTTCGAAGTCCCCGTAGTCGTCTGGCGACATCCGGTCGCGGTAGCCAGTCAACAACGAGCCCTTGACCCACTCGACCACGTCCTCGGGACCGGGCAGTCGGTGCAGGTAGACCTGCACGCGGACGTGCTGCTCGGCGAAACCAAGCCGCGCCAACTGTTCGGCATACCACTCAGGCGACTCAATCGAGTGTCGGTAGACGAAGCCCCTCAGCGCCTCCGCGTGCGGCGATTGCGTGGCCACCTCGCGCGCGACCGCGTGCGAGGGATGGTCCTCGTTGGCGGGCATCTGCACGGCAAGCTGTCCGCCCGGCTTCAGCGTCGCCGCCAGCCGTGGGAACAGCAACGCGTGATCATCGACCCATTGCAACGACGCATTGGCGAAGACGAGATCCAATCCTTGCTCCGAGAACTCGACGATGTCGCTCCGCTTGAATCTCACGCCGCTGCCGGCGTGCTTGACACTCTGCTCCAACATTGCATCCGAGCGATCGATTCCGATCGTCTCGTCTGCCAGTGTCTTCGTGTGCAACGCGACCGTCAGCGCGCCGGTGCCGCAGCCGAGGTCTACGACGCGGCCGCCAACCACCGGCGTAATCAGGTCCAGCAGGTCGTAGAACGGCTGCTCGCGCTCCGCCTTGAAGCGGGCGTACTGCTCGGGTTGCCAGCCATCGGCTCGTTGTTCGCTCACATGCCTGAGCGTAGCAAGCGCTTCGTCCTAGCCTGAAGCGACACATGGAACGGAGACGGGACATCATGGACGTCATGGACGTCATGGAGCTGAGCTGGACCGACGCCCGAAGGCTTCGGGTTGACGCGCAAGGCCTGGGCCGGAGGCGCGCCGCCGATGTCGCCTCGGCCGTCCGAGGCGCCGGCGCGATCCAGGCGCAGGACCGGCTCGGGATGCTGCTCGGCGTGGGTACGCGAACGGTGGGCTTGACGGCCGCCGATGTCGACCGGGCCCGCAACGTCGATCGCGCCGTCGTGCGCACCTGGTTGATGCGTGGCACGCTCCATCTCGTCGCGGCCGAAGATCTGCGTTGGATGCTCGATCTGCTGGGCGAGAAGATGGACGCCAAGGCGCTCAAGCGCCGGGCCGATCTGGGCATTTCCGACGAAGATCACGCGCGGGTGCTGCAGTTCTTCCGAGATCACCTGTCTGGCGGCGGATCGATTGTACGCACCGAAATCGAAGGCGCGCTGGCCGCCGCCGGTCTGCCGCACGCTGGACAGGCGCCGAGGCATCTGCTGCGTACCGCTTCGATGCTGGGCGTCATCTGCTTTGGGGCGGATCGAGACGACGACGAGGCTCATGTGTTGATCGACGATTGGCTGCCCAAGCTCGGCCTGCAGCCGTCGGAGACCGCGGCCGAACTTGCCCGCCGCTACTTCGCCGCTTACGGACCCGCGACTGCTGCCGACTTCCGTTGGTGGACCGGACTGCCCGCCTCCGACAGCCGCCGAGGCTTCGACGCGGTCAAGTCCGAACTCGCCGAAGTCAGCGTCGAGGGCGCCGCCATGTGGATGACGCCTGAGGCTGCGTCGCAGGCTGGCGACGTGCTTGCCGAACCCGTCGACCTACTACGCGTGGTGGGACCGTTCGATCCCTACCTGTTGGGCTACGCCAGGCGAGAGCTGGGCGTCCCCGATCCGCTGCTCAAGCGAATCAACGCCGGTGGTGGGATGATCCGCTCCTGCGTGTTGCTCGACGGCCGGCTGGTCGGCACATGGGATCGGCGACGCCGCGCTAAAGGTCTCACAGTTACGATCACCGCCTTCGACCCTGAGCTGGAGCAGTTCGGCGATCAGATCGAGAGCGAACTGTCGGAGATTGCGCGATTTCTCGGAACAGAGCTCAAGTGGTCGATGCAGCTTGATCCCGACGCGGCCATACACGCGTGAAATCGATTGTTAGGTCGTCCGCGATCTCCAGCGCCGTCAGCGACTGCGGGCGCTCGATCCGTTCAGGTTCCTGTTCGGGTCGGTAGATGCAGACTGCTTCCTCGTAAGGATCGACCAGCCAGCCCAGCCTCGCGCCTTGCGCGATCCACATCTCTATCTTGGTCTGGAGGTCTTCCAGGTCGTCCGTGGCCGATCGGACCTCGACGACGAAGTCCGGGCAGATGCGCCAGATGATGTGATCGTCTCCGGCGATCTCAGCCAGTCGTTCATCGCTGATCCAGGCCGCGTCGGGTGCTCGTCGCCAACCGTTTGGAAGCTGCACGAGACCCGATCCGATTGCGCGGCCTCGACCGCTGCGCCTGGTCCAGTTCATGAGGTCGGTGACCACGTTGGCTTCCCGCTCGCTGCTCTCAGTGCCAGGTGGCGCCACGATCCACAGCCCTCCTTCACCATCCGCTTCGATGTGCCATTCCTCGTTCAGGCTGCAGAACTCCAGGAGCCGCTCGTCAGTCAGTTCCCACTCCGCGGGCAACTGAATCCTCAGCGGATGGATCCGCTCTGCGACTTGCGACCGCTCGCGGCTCGCCTGCGATTCGGCCGTTGATGTCGCTCGTTCCGCGGTTACCATCGCTGCTCTCCCCTCGTCGTCAACCTACACCGGCGACAGCGCCCGCAGTCGCGCTGTGATCTGCTCAATCGTCGCCGCAATCCCATCTACCTGTTCGGCCGTGTTCGACTGACCCAGACTCAGCCGCACCGTGCTGTGCGCCGTGTCGGGATCGAGACCAATCGCCGTCAGCACGTGACTCGGCTCGGTGCTGCCCGTCGAGCAGGCGCTGCCCGACGAGGCCGCGAAGCCATCGAGGTCGAGCTGCAGCAGGATGCTCTCCCCCTCGACGCCGGGGAAGCTCACGTTCAGGTTGTTCGGCAGCCGACGCGACCAATCCGAAGGGCCATTCAAGCGAAGTGGATGTACGCGCTCGTTCAGCTCCCGCCATAGCCGATTGCGCAGCTCCGAGGCGTGCTCCGAGCGCGACGCCCGCTCCGCCTCCGCCAGTTCCAGCGCCTTGGCCAGACCGACCGCCTGGGCCACCGACTCAGTGCCCGCTCGACGCTCTTCCTCCTGTCCGCCGCCTAGTTGCAGCGGTTGCAGCGGCGTGCGACGGCGCACGTAGAGCGCGCCCGCGCCTTTGGGTCCGTAGATCTTGTGCGCCGTCAGTGAGATCATGTCGACGCCCAGCGCGTCGGGACGGATATCGACCGCGCCCGCCGCCTGGACCGCATCGGTATGCACGATTGTCCGGCGATTGCGCTCCTTCACCACGCGCGCGATTTCGGCGATCGGTTGCAGCGCGCCGATCTCGTTGTTGGCCGCCATGATGCTGACGACCGTGGTGTCATCGCGCACCGCCGAGGCCACGGCATCGGGATCGACCAGCCCGTCCGAATCCACGCCCAGCACGGTCAGCTCGAATCCCTCGTGCTCAAGCTGCTCCATCACGTGCAGCACGGCGTGGTGCTCGGTCGCCTGCGTAATCAGGTGACGCCCCGCATGGGCCCGAGCCAGCGCCGCGCCGCGAATCGCCAGGTTGTCCGACTCCGTACCGCCCGAGGTCAGCACCACCTCCGAGGGCGAGCAGCCCAGCATCTCGGCCACATCGTCCCGAGCCTGGTCCAGCAGAGCCCGAGCATACTGAGCCTCGCGATAAATCCCCGAGGGATTGCCCCAGCCCCGCTCCAACACCGGAATCATCGCCGCCAGCACCCGTGGGTCCAGCGGTGTCGTCGCCGCATGGTCAAAGTACGCACGTTCCATGGATCAAGGGTAACGACCTTATTCTCCACTCCACTCAAGTACTGGTTCCATCGCCGGGCCGGGAAGCGGTGCTCACACCGAATGCGACGGTGGTCGAATGATGTCCAACCCCGGGGTGTCTTCAAAGTCGCCGTCGGTCGTGGCCAGCGGGCATCGCAACAGCAGGGCCGACGCGGCGATCCAGGCGTCGGCAGTCTTCAGCGCACGCCCGACAGACTCTCGTTCGACGCGCAGGTGGGCGCAGATGTCAATCAACTCCGGAGTCACGCCGATCAGCTCGTACTGATCCAGTTGACGCCGCAACAGGTGTATCCGTCGGACGCCCCAAGCGCCCTTGATCGCGCCGAACAGGACCTCTTCCTGGGTCTGGAAGGAAATGACGGCTCGCCGACCTGCGATTTCATTCCTGTAGAACTCGGACTGCGAGGTGTTGCGAAAGAGAAGCGAGACGACCGAGGTGTCGAGCACTATCAGGTCTGTGCTCGGAGTGGTCGTACCTCGCGACCCTCGCGGATCGCGCGGTCGAATGCCTCCCACTCTTCATCGGTCGCCTCGATTGGCGCGAGTTCGTCGGGATTGAAAATCTTGGGCTCAGGGTTGTTCAGAAAGGTGTCGAGGTCGAATGGCTTGGACAGGGCGGCAAACGTCTCTTCTGTGCTCTTGGTCTGCGCCAGTTCGTCAACGCTCACCATGACCTCGCAGCCGTCCTTGAGTTGGAGCGGCTCAAGCGGCGTCAGCACGCCGTCAGCGAATCTGGCTCTCACGCGGATGCTCACGACGGGCCTCCATCCCAGTCAGTCTACCGCGGTGCCCCCAGTCCCCGCGTCACGCAGGGACCCGCCCGGCTCCCATCTCCCCCCGCCGCAGCGGAGGGAGATGTCTCGTAGAGACAGAGGGGGGCTCCCTCGTACCGGAAAGTCGCTAGTCCAACGACGCCGCGAGCGCCGAACGGGGCAGAAGACGCTCACGCAGCGGATCGACGAGAAACCCCATCGATTGCAGCAGCGTGCTGCCCACGATCGGCTGACCGCCTTCGTTACCGAACATCACCTCTGCGTGTCGAGATACGCCGGCCACGATGAATCGCGCCAGGCCGACCCGCCGCAGGATCGACGATTCGTCGGCGAGGTAGAAGCGCGCCACATCGACCGCTCCAACGCCCAGATCATTGAGCACATCGACTGGCACCACCGAGACCGTCGCGCCTGTATCGACGAGGAATTCCGCTTCCCAGATTCGGTTCGGCTCGTCGACACTGGCCACTTGCACCGGCACTCGCACCTCGCCCATCGGCGACTCCTTGATCTGGCTCGCCAGGCGCTCAAACGCCTCCGGCTCCGCCACCGCTCGCAACATCGGTCGTCTCTCTGCAATCAGGCAGGCGTCCACGCAAACATCCTCAGGCGGACACCTCTTCGGCCGTCTGCACAGGGAGCACCTTGCGCTCCCGAGCATGCTCGATGGTCAGGGCAACGGGGTTGCCGTCGCAGTCCAGTTCGAGCAGCGTCTGGTAATCCAGGTCGACGTAGTCGGCAATCGGCTCGTCAGAGAACTCGAACAGAAGGGTGTCGGTGTCTTTGAAGTAGAACCGCTTCATGGCCTGAACTTCCCGTCTACGAAGGCGGTGTGGACCGTCTCTCCATCGGCCAAGAGTATCACTCTGAGCGCCCGCCCTCCGAGTTCGGGCACGGTGCCCCAGCGCCGAATCCTGCCATCCGGTTGCACTTCCTCGCGCAACGGGCGGTCGGCCACGCGCTGGATCCAGGCAAGCTGGATGCGCGCTCTGTCGGGATACCGAAAGCGCGCTCGCCAGAAGTGGTCGGTGGTCTTCATTCGGTGCTCCAGAGGCGTCAGCCGACAATCCTACACCGCCACCACTGCGCTGCGAATCGGCAAGGCGCTCGGAACCACCCCCGAGTTCTGGCTCAACCTCCAGCGCATGTACGACCTCGACATCGCCCGAGCCACAACCAACCTCGACGACATCGTCCCCCTCGTCGAAGCCTCGAGCTGAGCTCCGTTCTGTCCCCGCCCCCGAGCGGGGACCCGCCCCATCTCCTCTCCACCTCGCACAACCCATACCTGCGGCCTCGAGAAGACGGCACAGGTGGTGGATGTCGCGTCAGGCGCTATGAGGCGTTGGCCCTCGGACGAACATCGCGAGGCAATGTTCGATGCTACGCTGCGATGCACTCTCGAAACCGAGCCAGTGAGGTAATACGATGCAGATAAACCCATACGATGCGTGGGCTGATCTGAGACATGCGGTTGACGTTCTTGACCGGCCACCAGCAAACATATACAAGTCCCTTATGAGTAAGGCGAAGCCAGAAGACCAGCCATACGATGAGTTTACGAGGCGACTGTACCAGGTTGGAGCTCTTTGCATATCCTACTCAAGAGCGGAATCGAGAGCCAAGAGTGTCCTTGCGCACGAGGCGATGGAACGAGGCCTAAAGGGACTCTTGCGAGCGGGAGGCTTCTCTACTAGTAGCACTTTCGGTCACGATGTCCAACCACTAGCAACGCAGCTTGAGAAGCATCACCAAGGAGCATTTGAGCACTTACAATGCTGTTTTGACTCTGGATTGAAGTTTTGCGAAGAGTCTTACGGTACTATTGTGACCCATAAAGTCATTCTCGATTATTTTGAAGAGAACTTCAATAGAGCAACATATGATGCAAACAGGTATTGGACCATTGAGAGCGGAGAGCCCATCGGAGCCGGGATTCCGATTGTCAATCTGGAAATCCTTCGCGCATTGGCGTCTATCACAATCGAGACCAAGCCAAAGGACGTTTACGCTCGCATTGAGGAGGGGGCAAGAGGCGCCATACTTTCAGCAAGGACATTGGATAGCGCATGGGACGCGTTAGAGTGGTTGGAGCGTGGCTCTGTTCGTCAGCGGTTGGAGTCAGTCGAGAATCTCGAGAGACATAAGGTCTTGCGTGCGGCCTTGAGGATATGCGACGAGCAGTCAGAGGACTCCGCGGTTCGTCGTTGGGCTCGGAGGCTGAGAGTGAAACGAATCAAGGTGCGCAAGTCGGCTGATTGGCTCGATAGCTATTGGCACAGGAGACACAAACTCCCGCGGACGGGAGACAAACCCGCGACGTAGGCCCGGTCTACTGTCCTACCCTGACCCGCGGAGGACCACCCCATGACCCACCCCAACCAGCTTTACTTCGGCGACAACCTCTTCGTTCTGCGGGAGCACATCGCCGACGAATCGGTGGACCTGATCTATCTCGACCCTCCCTTCAACTCCAACGCCACCTACAACGTGCTGTTCAAGGAGCGGTCGGGGGAGGACTCGGCGGCTCAGATTACGGCGTTTGACGACACCTGGCACTGGACCATCGACTCCGAGCGGGCGTACGCGGAGGTGGTCACCGAGGGGCCGGACAAGCTGGGCAAACTGCTCCAGGCGATGCGCGAGTTCCTCGGTCAGAACGACATGATGGCCTACCTGACGATGATGGCCCAGCGCCTCGCCGAACTCCACCGCGTGCTCAAACCAACCGGAAGCATCTACCTCCACTGCGACCCAACGGCGAGCCACTACTTGAAGTTGTTACTGGATGCTGTCTTCGCTGAACAGTACTTCAAAGCCGAGATCGTTTGGAAACGGACGAGTGCACATTCTAGTGCAAACAGACCAGGGCCAGTACATGACAACATTCTCATGTACGTAAAGTCAGACGAATATCAGTGGAACGTTCAACACCAACCTTACGACGAAGATTACTTGAGCACGTTCTTTGAGATGACCGATCCTGATGGTCGTAAGTGGAAGCGAATGGATTTGACCGGCGCTGGCATCAGGCACGGAGCCACAGGCCAGCCGTGGAGAGGTATCGACATCACCGAAAAAGGGCGTCACTGGGCATACCCTCCTACCGTTTTGGAGGAGTTTGATGAACAAGGATTGATCCACTGGCCCAAGCGAATAGGAGGCATGCCGCGTTACAAGCAGTATGCCGATGAGATGCCCGGCGTGCCGATTCAGGATGTGTGGACAGACATCAGGCCGCTACACAATCTGGCTCGGGAGCGAATGGGTTACCCGACACAGAAGCCCGAAGCGTTGCTCGAACGCATCATCAATGCCAGCAGCAATGAGGGCGATGTGGTGCTCGATCCATTCTGCGGTTGCGGCACTGCAGTCGCCGTGGCCGAGCGGCTCAAGCGGCGCTGGATCGGGATCGACGTGACGCACGTCTCGATCTCGTTGATGAAGCACCGGCTGCACGACACGTTCGGCTCGGAGCTGTCCGACTACTCCGTCATCGGGCTGCCCCAGGATGTCGCCAGCGCGCGAGCGCTGGCCACCGAGTCGGAGCACGACGGGCGCTACCAGTTCGAGTACTGGGCGCTGGGGCTGGTCGACGCGCGGCCCGCGACCGGCAAGAAGGGCGCCGACTCGGGCATCGACGGCTACATCAACTTCTTCGACGACAACTCCGGCAAGGCCAAGCGGATCATCGTCCAGGTCAAGAGCGGGCACGTCAACCGCGGCATGATCGCCACGCTCAAGGGCGACATGGAGCGCGAGGACGCCGCGATCGGCATTTTCATCACGCTCGAAGCACCCACCGAGCCGATGCGCCAGGAAGCGATCGCCGCGGGCTTCTACGAACCCGAGAACCTGCCCGGCAACCAGTTCCCCAGGGTCCAGATCCTGACCATCGAGCAACTCCTCGACGGCGCACAGCCCGACTATCCCCGCTTCGCCGCTCCGCAGACGTTTCGCAAGGCTCCTCGGCGGCGACGGCAGCAGGGGGTCCAGCAATCCCTCGGCGAGTAACTCGAACTGGGCTTGTTCTCATGGGCCGAAGAGATAGAAGAAACTCCGTCATACCCGCGCTTGTCGCGGGTATCTCGCCGCGTCAAGCACGGACGTCAGTGCCCCGCATCGAGATTGCCGCGACGCAGCGCGGCAATGACGGAGATTTGGCTTGGTCCGTCATACCCGCGCTTGTCGCGGGTGTCTCGCCGCGTCAAGCACGGACGTCAGTGCCCTCACATCGAGATTGCCGCGACGCAGCGCGGCAATGACGGAGATTTGGCTTGGTCCGTCATACCCGCGCTTGTCGCGGGTATCTCGCCGCCTACAGCACAGACCTCAGTGCCCCGCATCGAGATTGCCGCGACGCAGCGCGGCAATGACGGAGATTTGGCTTGGTCCGTCATACCCGCGCTTGTCGCGGGTATCTCGCCGCGTCAAGCACGGACCTCAGTGCCCCACATCGAGATTGCCGCGACGCAGCGCGGCAATGACGGAGATTTGGCTTGGTCCGTCATACCCGCGCTTGTCGCGGGTATCTCGCCGCGTCAAGCACGGACGTCAGTGCCCCACATCGAGATTGCCGCGACGCAGCGCGGCAATGACGGAGATTTGGCTTGGTCCGTCATACCCGCGCTTGTCGCGGGTGTCTCGCCGCGTCAAGCACGGACGTCAGTGCCCCGCATCGAGATTGCCGCGACGCAGCGCGGCAATGACGGAGATTTGGCTTGGTCCGTCATACCCGCGCTTGTCGCGGGTATCTCGCCGCCTACAGCACGGACCTCAGTGCCCCACATCGAGATTGCCGCGACGCAGCGCGGCAATGACGGAGATTTGGCTTGGTCCGTCATACCCGCGCTTGTCGCGGGTATCTCGCCGCCTACAGCACAGACCTCAGTGCCCCGCATCGAGATTGCCGCGACGCAGCGCGGCAATGACGGAGATCTGGCTTGGTCCGTCATACCCGCGCTTGTCGCGGGTATCTCGCCGCGTCAAGCACGGACGTCAGTGCCCCGCATCGAGATTGCCGCGACGCAGCGCGGCAATGACGGAGATTTGGCTTGGTCCGTCATACCCGCGCTTGTCGCGGGTATCTCGCCGCGTCAAGCACGGACGTCAGTACAGATCATGGCGATGTTGCCGCGGCAAGCGGAGGCCTTTGCGTACATCGTCCGCCGCCGGGGTCCGGTTCGTGTTGCTGTTCGCTAACCAGATAGCCGGATGGATTCCCGCCTGCGCGGGAATGACGGAACGTGGGACTACGCATAGGTCTCGAAGCGCGACAATGACGTCACTTGCAGGCTAATGCCGGTCAACGTGAACAGGCCCTAGCCCGCCCCGCTGAGCACGACGCCCATCAGCGCGATCAACAGCGCCGCCAGCAGCCCGAATCCCCAGAACATGACCCTTTGCAGATCGTCGATCCGACTGTTGAGCTGATCGCGAACCAGGAACAGCTCAGACAGCGTCGCCGGCCTCGACTCCTCACCCGTCGTCATGCGCTTCTCCCAGTCGTTGCTGTGTACCGATACATACTAATCGATCCTGCACTGAGTAAAGAGGTCGGCAAAGCGCGATTCTCCGGCGGGGCTCTCGCGTCTGGTTGGGTCGTGACAGACGCCGCGAATGCGCTACACTCGATCCCGTACTCATTCCGTTGAGAGGACGCTCGCAATGGTGTTTCAGATGACCGAGATGCTGGATGTCTCCGACCTGGCGGCCGAGAAGGCCAAGACGCTGCTGGTCGACAAGGGTTTCGCCGAGGGCGCGCTGCGCGTCTTCGTGGTCGGTGGCGGCTGCTCCGGCTACCAGTACGGCATGGCCCTGGCCACCGACGCCGAAGCCGGCGACGCCGTGATCGAGAAGAACGGCGTCCGCTTCCTCGTTGATGAGGAGTCGGCCCCGCTGATCGCCGGTTCGCGCGTTGACTACATCGACGACGTGATGAAGCAGGGCTTCTCGATCTCGAATCCCAACGCGACGCAGTCCTGCGCCTGCGGCACGAGTTTCGATACCGCCGGCGGCGGCGGCGCCTCCCAGGCCCGCTCCTGCATCTAACGCGGAGGCCCCCCCTCTGCCTTCGGCATCTCCCCCCAGAGGGGGGAGAGTTCAAGGCAACCAGGCCGGCGAGGAAGGCTCCCGCTGCCCCCTTTGGGGGAAGCTGTCGCGTAGCGACTGAAGGGGGTCCGCCCCCACGTAGATGGACACAGCACATGGCCCGCATCTCGCAGTTGCTGGATGCGGGTCCGACGCTGTCCTTCGAATTCTCCGCTCCCCGTGACGAGGCCGGCGTCCAGCGGCTCAGGCAGACGCTCGCCCAGCTCTCCCGACATCGACCCGACTTCATGTCGGTCACATACGGGGCCGGCGGGACGACCCGCGGTCCCACGCGAGAATGGGTCCGCGCGATCCGCGAGGGCTACGGCGTCGAGGCGATGCCGCACTTGACCTGTGTCGCCCACACCCGCGACGAGGTCGCGGCGATCATCCGCGACTACCAGTCCGACGGCATCGAGAACATCCTCGCCCTGCGCGGCGATGCTCCGCAATCCAGTTCCCAGCTCTCCCCCAGAGGGGGGAAGCTGCCTCCCGCCTTCGCAGGGGCAGGCGCCGGCGAGGGGGGGTTCCCAGCCTTCGACACCGCCGCAGAACTTGCTCGATTCATCTGCGAACGAACCACCTGGGATATCGGCGTCGCCGCCCATCCCGAGGGCCACCCGATGGCACGCTCGGTCGAGGCCGACCTTGCTCATCAGTCGAAGAAACTCGCGCAGGCGGACTTTGCCATCACGCAGTTCTTCTACCGCGCGGAGTACTACGAACAGTTTGTCTCTCAACTCGACGCGCGAGGCGTGCAGACTCCCGTGATCGCCGGCATCATGCCGCCAACCAACGTCGCCGGAATCGAGCGCATGTCGGCGCTCAACGCCACCGAGTTTCCGTCGCAAATCCGCGAACGGCTGGAGCGGTCGGGCAGCCAGCAGGAACGGCGAGAAATCGGCGTTGAGGTGGCCGTGAAGCTGGGTCGGGAACTGCTGGAGCTGGGCGCGCCGGGCCTGCACATCTACACCATGAACTTCGCCCGCGCCGCCGCCGAAGTCGCCGCCGCCCTCGGCTGGCCCGCAACCTGACCACACGAGCCCCTCCCGTTCCCTCTCCCCCCGCAGAGCGGGGGGAGATGCCGAAGGCAGAGGGGGGCGCCGACCAGATGACGCCGTCCGGGGACGTCGCCCCTTCACCCGCTACGCGGGAGCTTCCCCCCAGGGGGCAGCGGGATGGAGCTGCGCCCGCAGCGTGTTCAGGATTTCCAGGTCCGACTGGTGCATGGCTCGGGCGATCGACTCAACGCTCAGCTCTCCCTGGAAACGATGCGTGGCCGTCCGTTCCCATTCGAAGCTGGAAAGCATGTAGAGCACGCCCCCGATCTGTTCCCTCGTGTGGTACCACTCGCGGATCTGCTCGTAGCAGTCGGGCGGGTTGACCTGTTCCAGCCATTCAAAGTCGTGCAGGGGAATATCCTCGACATCGCGGAAGAGGATGTGGCCGAGCTGCCAGGCGGAGACGGCGCCGTCTCGCCAAGCGCGTTCGACGAGCGCTTCGGCCTCGGGCATCGAGTCGCGCAGCGCGCGGATCAGCAGCTCGTGCATTTCGCCCGACGCTTCGCGCAGGGCTTTGATCAGCCAGCGTCGTGAAGTCTCCGGGTCCATCGTGTCGGTCATGTCGGTCGTATCGGTCATGGCGGACATTGTGCCACATGAACAGCGGCTCGATAGTGAATAGGCGACCGCCGACTGCGATGGGATACGATTGCTCAGTCTGCCTGTCGGGGGAGGGATGCGATGCTGACCGAGTTCTGGGAGTCGGACGCGTTCACCGAACGCCGTGAGTCGTTGCTCGACACGCTGGAGACCGACTATCCGTGGAGCAAGGGCGACGTGCTGCGCTTCCGTCGCGGAGGGCGCGACGATCGCTATCGCGTGCTCCGCGTTCAGGTCGAGATCGGTGACGAAGGATTGCGTCGAGAAGTGCTGCTGCTGAAGTTGGGATCTTAGGCCGAGGTGGATGGCTCCATAAGCGCGTCGGGAGCGTTGCCCTACACGCTGCTGCTCCTGCTGCTGGAGCTGGGCGTCGGCGGCGCGCTGGTCATGCACGCCGTGCATCTGCGAGGCCAGGCCACGCCGGGCTTCGTCCGCGCGACGACAATCATGGTCCCACTCGTGCTTGGTCTCGCGTTCTGGACAGCGTTCACGCTGGAAGGCGACGTGGTCGAAGGCTTCACGATTCGGTCTGCTCCACGAGATGCGTTGGTCTGGGTCCTGGCTGTGTTGACGGCCGCCTCGGTGCTGCACAATGTCGCGCTCTACACCGACCGCGACCTCGTGGCGCAACGGATCGGCTGGGCGATCACAGGCCTCAGTTTCACCGCGTTGGGTCTCACAGCCGCCACGCTCTCCGGCGCGCCGATCGCGCTGGCTGCTTTCAGCCTCGCCTTCGGAGCGCTCGCGATCGGGCTCGCCGCGGTCGGCCTGGCGCTCGGGCACTGGTACCTGGTCACGCCGCGTCTGCCGGCGCGACCGCTGGTCGAGATCACGTCAGCGTTTCTCGTTGTTGTCGTCATCCAGGCGATCCTCTTCGGAGTCGCGCTTGCGGTCTCTGTTGACGAGCCTGTCGGCGGCCGCGATCAATCGCTGAGCAGCGATCCGACCTTCTGGCTGCGCATTGTCATCGGCTTCGGGCTGACCCTGGTCTTCGGCTGGATGGCCTGGACGACGGCGCGGATGCGCTCGATGATGGCTGCGACAGGTCTGCTCTATCTGACCACGGCGGCAGTCCTGGCCGCGCAGATCGCGGCACGGGCCTTGATGTTCGACAGCGGTCGGCCGCTATGACCGGAATCCCGTTGCCCCCTGGGGGAAGCTGTCGCGTAGCGACTGAGGGGGGACGCAGGTGGCCAGTTACTCGTGGACCCCCCTCTGCCTCCGGCATCTCCCCCCCCCCCGCATAGCGGGGGGAGATGGGAAGGGCAGGCCTGACCACAAGTACAACCAGCGTGAAGGTGCTGGCGTCACTACTCGACCACATCCTGCTGGGTGACGGTGAGGTTGAGTCCCGGCGGCAGCTCAGGAGCCATTGCAGCCTCGGCCTGCCAGCCGGCACGGGCCCGATCGAGCAGCGCGGCTACATCGCGGATAGCGGCCGGAGTCCGCGCCCCCCACCAGGTTAGGTTCTGCCCGTCGCAGAGATAGACGTGACCCTCTCGCGCGGACGTCATGTGGTGCTGGGCGAGCAACTCCTGCGCGTGGCGCTCGCGAAAGCGGTATGGCTCGGAGGGCAACAGGAGGACTTCTGGATCGAGCGCGATCAGTTCGGGCAGGCTGAGCCGCGGATAGCGACCGCGCACGGAGTCTTCGCACACGTTGATGCCGCCGCACAGGCGCAGCAAGTCGCCGATGTACGTATCGCCCGAGGCGGCCATGTAAGGATTGCGCCAGATCAGTGCAGCGACGCGGACTCGTGGTCGCAGCCGGCTGAGGTGTTGCTGTTCCTCCAGCGCCTCGCCGATGCTGTCGGTCAGCCGCATCGAGACCCCGCCCATTAGCCCTGCAACGCGGTCGATCTCTTCTTTCGCTTGCTCGGCTGTGCGTACGTCTCCGACGTACACGTTGAGTCCCGCATCGCGCAGAGCCGAGACATCGTCTTCGTTATTCTCTTCGCGATTGGCGAGAACAAGATCCGGATTGAGCTTGACGATCCGATCGATATCGGGGTTCTTTGTTCCACCGACCTTGCGGATCGGCGTGACAATCTCGGCAGGCTCGACGCAGAATCTGGTCACGCCGACGAGCCGTGCACCCAGCCGGAGCTCGCAGATCAGCTCGCTGAACGAGGGCACCAGCGAGACCACATCTCGGGCGGGACGATCGATATTGATCTCGGTGTTGGTCGCGTCAACTACGCTGGGCATGAGTCTGAGACTATCAGCGCAACGACATGCTCAGGCTCCTGGATCGCAAGAGGATTTGATGACGATTGCACCGGTCGCCGGGGTGGAAGTGGTTGTTCGCGGCGTAAGCGTGGGCTATCCCGGGCAACGAGTGTTTGAGGATTTGACGCTGAGCATTCCCGGCGGAGTCTTCACCGGGATCATCGGAGGCAATGGATCGGGCAAGAGCACGCTGCTCAAGACCATCGCCGGTCTGCTGAAACCGACGGACGGCGAAGTGCTGATCGGCGGCGAGTCGCCGCACGAAGCGCGCGCGTATCTCGGCTACATGCCGCAGGTGAACAACGTCGATTGGCGCTTCCCGCTCAGCGTCCGCGAACTGGTGGAGATGGGTCGCTACCAGTTTCGCTGGCAGAACAGGCTGGGGCGTCTGATTCGCGGTCGCGACGACCGCGTCGCGGTCGACAGGGCGATGGCCATGATGGACGTGCAGGAGCTCCA
Organism: Dehalococcoidia bacterium; assembly: GCA_965211635.1. Taxonomy (GTDB): domain Bacteria; phylum Chloroflexota; class Dehalococcoidia; order Bin125; family Bin125; genus Bin125. The sequence continues at coordinate 1,128,312 of OZ242948.1, read as the reverse complement.
GGATCGCCAGATCCACGAACTGTCGGGCGGACAGCGCAAGCGCGCTTTGATCGCTCGGGCCCTGGCCAGGCAACCCCGGATCCTGCTGCTCGACGAACCGTCGGCGGCGCTCGATGCCGTTTCGGACGATCAACTCTTCGATGTGCTCTGCGACCTCACCGATCTTGGCACCTCGGTGATCATGACCACGCACGACATGTCAACGGTGATCGAGCACTACTCCGAGGTGATTTGCGTGAACGCGTCGGCCGGTGGCATCATCGCCCAGGGCGACCCCTCGACCGTGCTCACCGAGGACGTGTTGCGGCAGACCTTTGGTCGGGAACTTGCCATTCTCTCGCGCGGCGATGTGCATGATCCGGCCGAAGACCGCTCGGATCACCACACGATCAATCTCGGCGACGAGCTGCAACTGCACATGGACGAACACGAGCACCGCGAGGGCCATCGCCACGGCTCATCGCTGGGCCCGCCATGAACCTCACGCTTCCAGTCCCGGCCTCCGGGCCGGTACCCGCTCGGCTCCCCAGTCCCCACCCAGCGCGTCTCCCGCATCCCCTCTCCGCAGGGGACAGGCGGGTAACCCAATAGAAGAGTCGCCCCCGCGCAGGCGGGGGCGGTTCGAGCAGATAGACGCCACGAGGCCCCGCCTGCGCGGGGCCGACTTTGATTGGCTTTGGCGTAGGTTCCCTCAGAGAACTCAAACAGATGCGCCGTTCAACAGCGCCACTACGCGGCGCAGCAGCATGGTGAACTGACCCTCGTCGGCGGCGTGTTGCAGTTCGGCCCGCCAGTCGTCGAAGCGGCGGGCTCGAACCTGGGCCGACTCGATCACCAGGTAGCGGCGGATCGATTCAAGCACATCCCAGGCGAGCGTGTTGGACTTGAGCGAGTCGGCGCTGATGGTCGCCACCGAGACGTCATCGACCAAGAGCCCTGCCTCCTGCGCCGCGCTGCGAATCGTACCGCTGAGCTTCTCCGGCGCTCCCTTGGTGAACGCCCTGACAAGATCCCGACCGACTTCCGCCTTGTCGGCCTGGAACCAGAGGCCCTCCCAGTCGGTCTGCACGATCAGGATTGGTCCGTCTGTGACTCGGCTGATCTCTCCCAGCGTCGCAGCAGGATGACGCAGCCACTCGAATACGTCGACCATCAAGGCGGAGTTGAAGCTGGCGTCGCTGAAGGGCAGACGCTGGGCGTCGGCCTGGATCACACTCCAGCCTTCGGGACCGAGCCATTGACCTGGTTCGGCTGTGTCGACGCCGACTCCACTGAGCGGCGAACCCTGTGTGATCGCAGCCAGTGCGAGACCGTCGCCAGTGCCAACATCAAGCACGGGTCGAGCGTCGCGCGGACGCCGTCCATTGAGGAGTTGGTCGTAGAGCGCGTCGTAGTGACGGCGCAGTTCGGCGTGAATCACGGGCGAGCCGCCGCCGCGACGCTCGGGCGGGGCGAGACTGCGATGATGCGGCACGGCGCTCGCCTAGACCCACTCGGAGATAACGATCGGTTGGCGCCCTGGAAAGCCGTCGGCGAGTTCGTGCCACCAGCTCACAGTTCGCTCCCCGTGCTGCCAGCAGAGGTAGACTTCTCGGCCGTCCCGCTCAGCACGCCAGTCCACCAGCCCGCGGCGAATGTCCTTGACTTCCACGCCCTGTTGCTGGATGTGCTCGATCAGCATCGCTATCTGCCCCTCCAGCTTGCTGATCTCGGTCTGGATCTCGGAGTCATCGCTGACAACCGGCTCGCCGTCGGCGCTCGATGTGCGGCGCATTGATGAGGCGATCGCAGTCAGTTCGTCCAGGCGAAGCGCACGGGTGCGCATCACGCTGACCACTGCTGCGATCATCGGCAGTTGACGGCGAGCCTGCGACAACGTGAAGAGACGCGGCATGAACAGGATTGTAGGCGGCGCGTCAACGAGCGGGCGCATCGTCGCTCGGTGTCGAAGGCGCGTTTGGCAGGAACCACCAGTTCGTGCGCGACTGACCTCGGCGATTGATGAACAACGCCCGCACAGTGCCCTCCTCGGGAGGAATCGAGAGCACGACCGCCAGGTCGTTGGCCTCGAGTTGCACGTTGCCGCGCGGGATGACCACTTCGCCGCGTCGATGGATTGCGGTGATGACCGAGGCCTCCGGCAGCGCGAGCTGCGAGACGGTCGAGCCTGCTGCTCGCGAGCCGGGCTCGACCCGGCACTCGATCTCGACCGCGCCGACGAGTCGGCGCACCGGCGCGGGTGCGCTGCGCTGGCCAGGCATCCGATCCGTAGGCTGCGCGACCTCGCGCAGCACGTCGCGCTGGGTCAGCATGCCAACCAGGCGGGACGTATCCTCCCGCGCCACGACCGGCAACTGACGAACATCGTGCTCCACGAGCTGCGAGAGCGCATAGCGGAGATTGTCGTCCGGATGAACGAAGATCGGCGCGACGACTGCGAGGTCGAAGGCGCGGCGATCCAGTTCCTGGCGCTCAACAGCGGACGCCACGTCGGTCGCGCTGACCAGTCCAATGAACCGGTTCTGGTTGTCGGCCACGGCCACGACATTGCCGCGCGACTGGCTCATGGCCGCCGCCAGATCCTGGATCGTGGCCAGGCGAGAGACGATCGGCGTATCGGTGCGCATTGTTGTCTCGACCGTCAGGTTGTCCAGCGGCGACGGCGCAGGCTCCTCGCGGACATCGAGCCCGGCGCGTCTGAGCCGAACGTTGTAGATCGTGTCGCGCGTCAGCAACTGGGCCAGTGCTGTGGCCAGCGCGACGGCGGTCATCAGCGGCAGCACAAGCGAGTATCCGCTCAGTTCGAAGACGATCAGCAGCGACGTCATGGGCGCGCGGGCAGCCGCAGCAAACACTGCTGCCATGCCGACCACGACGTACGTGCCGGTCGGTCCGACCACGCCAGGCAGGGCCGACTCGAAGCCCGCCCCCATCAGCGCGCCCAGGGTCGCGCCGACGAACAGCAGCGGCGCAAATGCGCCTCCCGATGCGCCCGAGCCAATGGTCAACGAAGCTGCGATCAACTTCAGCACCATCAGGATGGCGAGCGTCGATACCGCGCTATCGCCCTCGGCGAAGATGCGGATCTGATCCAGGCCTGGGCCAAGAATGTCCGCTTCGATCAAGGCGAAGACGCCGACCGCAAACAGGCCGAGAATCGGACGCAGCATCAAGGACACGCCGAGGAACTCGAACACGTCCTCAGTGAAGAACCGGGTGCGAACGAAGAGAATGCCGACCAGCGCCGCCGAGACGCCGACAATGGCATGGAGAAACAGCTCCCAGTAGCTGCCCAGTTCCAACGCGGGTAGGTTGAGGTCGCCGGCCCCGCCATGGAAGGCGATCGCGACGATGTTGGCGATCACGGCAGAGACCAGCACGATGGTGAAGTTGCGCACGTTGAAGCGTCGCAACACGACCTCGAGGGCGAAGAACGTGCCCGCGATCGGGGTGTTGAAAGTTGCGGCGATGCCTCCCGCCGCAGCGGCTGCGACCAGCAGCACGAGCATGTCCGAGGGCTGACGACTGATCCGGCCGATCGAGGAGGCGAGCGAAGCGGCGATCAGCACGATCGGACCCTCGCGACCGGCCGCTCCGCCGCCGCCCAGCGTGAAGCCGGTAGCCACCAGCTTGGCCGGCGCGATAATCGGGCGCACGAACCCGCCAGCCCGTTCAACCGCGACCATCACATACGGGACGCCGGCGCCTTGCGTCTCCGAGGCAACCCGAGCAACGACGAACGCAACTGGAATCCCAGCTATCGCCGGGACCAGCATCAGGGTCCAACCACCGGCAAGATCATCGAGTATCCCTGCGAGTTCATCGAAGACGGCGACCAGGCCATCGACCAACGCAGTCAGCGCGACAGCGGCGAAGCCTGCCGCCAGTCCTACTGCGACCGCCAGCAACAGCGGCACCAGGTTGCGCGGGATGCGCACGCGGCCGATCAGCGGCAGTCGCAAGAACAGACTGGCTGTGCGCGTCCCGAAGCGTCTCGAAGGACGAAGTACCAGGGACATCGATCACATCACCCGTCGCACGCAGCCACACTGGGACTCTAACCAGTTGAGGCTATGGCTGCAGATGACAGCAGGCAATCGGCGGCGCTCGCTGGCATAAGGGTCCGGGCAAGCGTGAATCGCCGCTGGGTCGCGTCAGACTTCTGCGCAACGCGCCTTAGCTACTTGAACTACTTGAACTACTTGGGCTACTCGCCCAGGCTGTCCGAGTCTTCCTCACTGGCGTCCTCGCCGCCGCTAGCGGAGACGCGAAGCGCCTCGACGAGTTCGTCGCCCTGCGCTGTGAAGACAAAGGTGTAGCGGCTGGGGACGGCCTCATCCGTGGCCAGGCCCTCAACAACGATGTCGAGCCCACCGTCACCGGTGCGGTCCTCGATCGTGATCGACGCGACCTGGGCGACCTGCGCGGCCGGACCGGTGATCGTGCGATAGCCGTCGCCCGTGGCAGCCAGGATGTAGAAGCTGCTCACGCAGCCAATCTCATCACAGGTCAGTTCGCGGAAGGTCAGGTCGCGGATATCGTCGCGGGTCAGGTCCCAGTCGGAGAGTTGTTGAATGCCCTGGACCTCTCGGGCGTAGGCCTGCGCGTGATCGTAAGCGATCCGATAGCGTGACACGTTGCCCGGAACGGGATCGTAGACGACCAGGTTTGAGTACGGAACCGCGGCGCCAAAGGAGTTTGGATCGGTGTAGACGATCGAGACCGTGAAGTTGCCGGTGCCGCTGGTGTCGACCAGGACGACGCGGTCGTTGCCGACCGCCAACGCCGGCATTGGCCACGCCTTGAACAGTTCGATGATCGGTTCGACCTCGGCGATGCCGTGCAACCAGGGCAGCGCAGCCGCTCCGTATTGCAGGAAGTTGGTTGGCGGGTCGGGAATCGTGTCGGTCGTCTGTTCCGGACCAGGTTGTGGGAACTGCGTGTAGGAGACCTGCGTCGGCGTTGCCGCGGGTACGGCGACTGTCGGTAGCTCGACAGACGGCGGCTCGATCTCCTCCTCGTCTTCCTGCGACTGTTGCTGGCCTTCCTGCTCGGCCTGCTCCTCACTTGCCTCGTTGGCAACCGTGGGCTGCGAGCTGGGAATGCGCAATTCCTGGCCAACGCTGATCTGGTCGGGATTCTGGATCCCGTTGAGCGTGATCAGGTCGTCGAGCCGCACACCAAGTCGATTGGCGATCGCGGCGAGCGTGTCGCCTGGCTGCACGATGTACACGGTCGGGTCGGCATCGTCCTGCTCGTCCTCGACCGTCTCAAGCGGTTCCTCCTGTTGCTGGGTGTCATCATCCGGCGAGGTTGTGACTCGCACGGCTTGCGCCGACTGCTCCTGCTGTTGCTGCTCAGCGCCGGTGGTCGTCTGTCCGAGAGGCGTGTCCGACTGTTGCGACTGGGCCGTGGACTGCGGCGGCGGGACGACGTCGGGAATCTCCTCGTCGTCGCCAAAGAGACCGCACGCCGCAAACAGCGACGCGGCGAGAGCAAGCGAAATGAGGGCAAGTATCGGTGCAGCGGCGCGGCGCCGATCGGGCCAACGATATAAGGACATCAGTGACTCAACTGCCCCGTCGCCTATAGCCACTCTATACACATTGCTGGGAGTGAGGCGAACGCTGCGATCTTGGGCGAGCTAGAGCCTGTTCACACGGGCGAAAGAATCAACCGAAACTTCGTCATACCCGCGCTTGGCGCGGGTATCTCGTCGTGATCAGCACGGACGTCGTTGTCCGGCACAGCGAGATTGCCGCGCCCTGCCCCGCACTTGATGCGAGGGCAGGCGCGGCAATGACGGCAATCTGGGGTTGATTTCGGGACATCTGAACAAGCCCACACTGCTAAAGGCGCGCCAACTGCTGTCCCAGCCAGGCGGCAGCGAGTCCGCCCACGGCCGAGACGACGAGATTCGCCAACGCCCAGCCCCAGCGACCTCCATTGAGCAAGTGCAGCGTGTCGAGCCAGACAGTCGAGAACGTGGTGTATCCACCGAGCAAGCCGACCGTAATCGCGAGCCTGAGGTTGTCGGGTACTCCGAGACGCTCGAGCAGGAGTGTCGCCACCAATCCCAGGGCCAGTGTGCCGCTGAGGTTGACAACGAGGATGCCCAGGGGCAACCCGTCGGGTTGCCCAACCCAGCGGTTGAGCAGATATCGCAGGACCGAACCTGCGGCGCCGCCAAGTGCGATCGAGACGACGGCCGCCATGGTCATCGCTCAGCGACCTGTCGAGCCGAAGCCGCCGCCGCCGCGTTCCGTCGGGTCGAGCGCGTCGACTTCTTCGACCTCGGCGAGCACAACCGGAGCAACGACGAGTTGAGCAATCCGGTCGCCGTGTTCAATCCGATAGCCCCGGCCCGACGGACCGCGCAGGAACATCGAGACCAGCAGCTCGCCGCGATAGTCGGCGTCGACAGTGCCCCAGCCGATCTCGACGCCGCGCCGCGTCAGTCCCGAGCGAGGGCGAATCTGGATCTCGCATCCCGCAGGCGGCTCGCAGGCGATGCCGGTGGGAACGGCTTGCGGCATTTGCGTCAGCGCTATCGATCCGCCCTGTTCTGAGAGTTCGGCGTACAGGTCCAGGCCGGAGGAGAGCGCCGAACCTCGCGTAGGCAACTGCGCTGTTGCTCGCAGTCGCAGGACCTGAAGTGAGTTTGGCTTCCCGCCGTCCGTCACAGCCCAACGGAACGGCGGGAAGCGATCCGGCGGCGTGCCCGCCAGCACAGCCGGATCGGAAGGAGCCTGGCGCAACAGGGTCGCCGCGTCGTAGATCATCCGCGACACGTCCACTCCCAGGTACGACGGCGCATAGGGCGCCAGGCGTTCAATGCCGGATGCCAGTTTGATTCGCACTCCGCGAGGTCGATGCGTGCCGGTCCAGTGGTGCAGTCCGGCCGCGAGCAAGATCAAACCCTGGTAGAAGCTGCGAATGCTGCGCCGCTCGACCTGCCAGATCTCTTCCCAGGTCTCGTGCGCATCGAAGAACGCCTTGTTGTTCCACTGGGCGGCGCCGACGGCGAGCTCGGCGCGAGCCTCGGCGGAGATGGTCGGTTCGATTGCGAGCTGCTCGGCGCGGGAAGGCGTCTCTCGAACTCGGGCCATGTAGCCGTTCGCTCTCAACTCACGCACTCAAACCAGTGAAGGGAGCCCAGTCGACGCTGTCAGCGCAGTCAGTTGTTCCGCCGTCGCCGCTGATCGACACTGTGGGCGACGGCGCCGACGCTGGGAACAGGTTGAGGTAAACATCATCGCTGACTTTGTAAACGTCCGAGGCGCGCTGGCCGAGAACTTTGAGGAGTTGCGCTCGCTGCTTGACTCTTGTTCCGACGACCTGCTTAATCAACGGCTGTCGCAGGCGGAGTGGTCGGTTCGAGAAATCCTCCTGCATCTCGTGCACTCCGAGCGTTGGCTGCATCCACAGCTCATGTTGCTACGTCGCGAGGTTGCGCCGCAACTGCCGGTGCCTCCGGTTGGCGGCGTGACGTTGCCCGACACCGAGTCCGATGTCTCATTGCCTGAGCTGCGTTGGGCCTTGACCAGCGTGCGTGAGGACACCGAGCGCCTGCTCTCCGACCTGAGCGCGGACCAACTCCGCGAGCCGGCCAACATTGAACTCGACGGCGACGTCCTCGACATGTCGCTGCGGACCATTGCGCTGACGGCCGCCGATCATCAGCTCTTCCACGTCCGCCAGATCCAGCGCACGCTCGGCATTGTGCCTTAGCAGGGTGCTGAATCTGCTTGTCATAATCGCTAGCATCGCTCTCAACCGGTTTGCGAAGAGGAGCGACCCATGCAACGCGCGACTGACGACTATCCGGCTCGCCTTGACATCGAGTATCCCCAGTCGCTGGACAGGATTTCCACGTTCTTGCGCCTGCTGTTCGCGGTTCCGATCTTGTTCCTGATGTACTTCATGCCCCAGGCGATCGTGCTGCCGGTCCTGTTGATGATGGTTGTACGCCAGAAGTATCCGCGCTGGTGGTTCGACTTCAATCTCGAACTCACTCGGCTGACAAACCGCATCAATGCTTACCTCAACCTGATGACAGACCAGTACCCGTCCATCGACGAAGAGCAAACGGTCAAGCTTGATCTCGACTATCCCGACGCGGCTCAGCTCAACCGTTGGCTGCCGCTGATCAAGTGGCTGCTGGCGCTGCCGCACTTGATCGTGCTGTCAATCCTGGGCGTGTTCCAGGTCTTCGCGGTGCTGATCGCCTGGTTCGCGATCATCTTCACGGGCCAGTATCCGCGACCCCTGTTTACCTACATGCTCAACGTCGAGCGCTGGATTCTGCGTGTCCAGGCCTACGCGTTTCTGCTGATCACCGACCGCTACCCACCGTTCCGGCTGGGCTAGCCGCTAGGTCCGATGCAGCCAACCCAGATTCGTCATACCCGCGCTTGCCGCGGGTATCTCGCCGCGTTCAGCACTGACGTCGGTGCGCGGCAATGCGAGATTGCCGCGGCAGGCGCGGGTCTGACGAGGTGTGAGCCGGGCAGTCGCCAGAGTGTGTGGACAAAGTGGCTCAGGCCGCCAGGCGCAGCGCTCCGTGGAGCTCGATCCGGCGTAGGAACCAGAGGAACGCGCCCAGGTTGAGCGCAAACAGTCCAACCAGGGCGCCGAACAGGACGCCGACGCCGGGCCAGTCGATGATGAACTGCAACGGCGGAACCACGTCGCGACCGTCTGGCGTGAGCGCGAAAAAGTCGAGCAGGACCGCGCCCGCCTGCGTGCCGACGATCAGTCCCGCCCCGAGACCGATGGCGATGATGATCAGCTGCTCGAGCGCGATCATCGCGAGGATTTGGCGCATGCTCATCCCGATGCTCTGGCAGACGGCGAACTCGACTCGTCTGGCCTGTGCCGTCACGGCGGTCAGTACCACGAGTCCGAACGCCGATGCGATCGCCACGGCCGCCAGCGCGCCGATGAACACGCCGTTCCAGGAGGCGACGATCAGCGGGTCGGCAGCTAGGTCATCGCGAGCCTGAGCGAGCGTGATGACGTTCTCGACAGACTCGGCTTGAGGCAGCGTTGATTGAGCAACTGACTCCTCATCCGTGAGGGCCAATATGCGCTCTGTGGATTCCGGCGTCGAGTCGATGCGAACCGTCCTCGTAACTGTCACGATTCCCGCGCGGTTCGAGACCCGCAGACTGGCTCTTGTCTGGCCGGCCTGGCTGAGCGAACCATCGCTCGCCGACTGCTCGGGCTCGTCGGGCTCGGCTGAGAGCAAGGATCGCCACTCTTCAAACGGCGCTGCAATCCATAGTTCATCTTCGACGGCCAGTGAAACTCCGGCTGAGGCGCTGCCGTAAATGCGCTCAACCAGCGCCGCGCGATCGACAAGCACAATCGGATCGTCGCGCTGCTCGTCATAGGTCGGGAACGTCTCGAACTCGCCGACAACCTGGAACTTCATTGGCGTTGGACCGATTCGCAGGCGGACCTGTTCGCCGATCTGCAACCTTCCCTGTTCCATCGCCGCTGTAGAGAGCAACACCGGCAGCGGCGATGTATCTCCGCGGTTGCGTACGCCGCGAAGCGAAGTAGGTGTCGCGTCCCAACGGAAGCGCATCCCGTCTTCAGTCTCCACGAGCGAGTCGACCGGATCCTCTCCGGCAGACAGCGGCATCGCCTGCCAACGGTCCGGATCGAAGTCGGCCAGGACCAGCGAGTCTCCACGATGTGTGTAGACAAGCTCCTCCAGCAGAACCATGCCGGGAGCGCGAGCAAGGGCGAAATCGAGCGACACGAACGTGAGCGGCCACTTGGGGCGCTCATCCACGCCCGGCCGCCAGGCGCTGAATCGCTGGACCACGCGGGCGCCTTCCAGCGGGATGTAGAGCGTTGGTTCGTCGCCGATCACGGCGCTCAATTCCAGCGGTTCGTTGCTCAACGATTCCAACTCGCCAAGCTGGTACCACCAATAGCGACCGATCGCGTCCTGCACTTTGATCCCCACTGTCACGTTCTGGATCACGTTGATCGGTGTGAGGCGCAGGCTGATCCGCCCGCCGGACTCAAGCACGCTGCGGTCGCTGCGGTCCGCTGGCTGACTGATCGATTCGAGCTGGCCGGGCGGAATCGACCACTCGATCTCGGCGACGCGCAACTGATCGGCGACATGGGCCGAATCGAGCGCCACTATCTGGAGCTTGCCCGAGTCCTCGTCGCCGTCGAAGGTGCCGCCGATGCGCTGGACGCGCGCGACCGGTTGCCCGGTCTGCCGGGCAATCTGATCGAATGGGAGTGACTGCGAGAGCGGCTCCTGGACCCTGACGGCTGATCCGACCCTGTGCAGCGCGCGGTCGTCGTACGAGGCGTCGAGGGTGGTGCGGAACGATGCCGCAAACACCGCCAACGCTCCGGCAATGGTGAGCAACAGCACCGTCCGCGCGTAGTGGGTCGGGGTGCGACCGAGATACCAGGCGCCGAGCAGCAGCGTCAACCAACGCAGCGGCGCCGCCGCACGCGCCAGCGTGCGCATCGCCGGCGGGAACAGGCGCAGCACCACCAATCCGACCACGAACAGCAGCACGGTCGGCGTCGCCACGGCTAGCCAGTCCAACCGCGTTTCGCCGACCAACGGGGAATCGATAGGATCGCCCGCCCACTGCAACTCGAAGATCAACAGCGCCCCGAGCGCGGCGACTGCAGCATCGATCAACGCCCGCTGGGTCCAGGACGCCGGCGGACGGCCGCGCTCGCGCCGCGTCGTAACCATCGTTTGCCGCGTCGCGCGATAGGTCGGCACGGCCTGGGCAAGCAGCGCCAGCACGCCCGCCGCAAGCGCCAGGTACCAGGACTCGATCGGCAGTGGGGCCGGTAGGAACGGGCCGAAGCCGATCTCGCTCAGCGCCTCGTCGAAGGGCGGCACGAAGCCGAGCAGGCTGATCAGCCCCAACCCGATCAGCGGTCCCAGCACGATTGCCGGGACGGTCAGGATCGCCGCCTCGACGACATGCAGCAAGGCGATATCGCGCTGTCGGGCGCCTCGAGATCGCAGCCAGGCGGTGTCCTCGGTGCGCTGCTCAGCGAGCATGGCCGAGGCGACCACGGCGTAGACCAGCACCGCTCCGACGAGCTGCAGGACGATCATCAGCAACGTCGATTGTGCAAACTGGAAACGCTGTCGGAAGCCGACCAGCGTGTCGACCAGTTCGGTTTCCTGCTGCACTCCCTCGATCGACTGAGCGATGCGGCGCGTCATCTGCTCCAGCGCGTCTGCTGCGGCCGACGCCTGCGCGGCGGAGGTCCCGCTGAGGTCGGTGCGATAGCGCTGGAGCAACGTCAAACGCAGCGTTGGCGACTGCTGGGTGAGAATGCCGAGAAGCCCTTCGCGCGTTGTCCAGAAGCGGAGTTCGGAGTCGCGCGCGGCCACCGGCAAGAATGCCGGGTCGAGCGTGGACCAGCGGCGTTCGTCCGTCGATGGCTCGATCAGACCCACGATGCGGACGCGAGTCTCGTGCTGCGTTCCCAGCCAGAAGGGCTGGGCCAGGCGCTCGTCGCCCGCTGCGAGCCCGAATTGACTTGCTTGCTGCACCTCGACCACGACCTCGATCACACCTTCGGCGACACTCGGCAAGCGGCCGTCCAGGAGCTGCGACGCCGCTTCCAGATCGCTCTGGGCAAGAAAGGTGGCGTGCGGCGGATCGGGAGGATTGAACGGCTGATCGTCGGTCCTGAGGAGGAACCCGCCGGTGCGCAGCGTGCTCATCCTGCCGACGGTCAGAGACCCTGCGGCGGCATTGGCCTCGGAGCGGATCACAGACTCAACAGAATCAACCGACTCGGGATTGGCCGACACATTGGAACGCACGAAACGGAGATCGAGCGAGCCAGGTTCGGCATCGGCGAGGGTCTGCCGTAAGCCGAGGTCGCGGACCGCTTCGATGAAGATCGGCGCGCTGCTCGCGAGACCAACGGCGAGCAATGCGCCGATCAGCAGCACAGCCGAGAGTCGCGGCGCCGACGTGATTCGGCGAATCGCCAACAGCGCCAACTCGCGCAGGGTGTCCGCGGCGTTCGATCCGGGCGTCTGACCTATTGCGCGACGCTGGGACACTATTCGGCGCCTTCCCGCAGCAGCGGCGCTGCCTCGCGACCGGTCGCCCAGCGGGCAATCGCGGAGGTGCCGAGGACGGCGCAGGCGACGACCACACCAACCCCCACTCCGGCCAGGACCCAGTCGATCGACAACGCCGTCGGAGGCGCGGCGGGCACACCTTCGGATGTGACATCGAGGAATGCAAGCAGTGCGTCGGCTACCGCGCGACCGAGCCCGAAGCCGAGTCCCACGCCGGCGATCAGAACCAGCCCAACTTCCACCGCCGCCTGCGCCGTTAGTCCGGCGCGTCCAGAACCGACCGTGCGCATGAGGGCAAACTCCCTGGCTCGCTCCCCGCCGGCTGCCGCCATTGTGAACACCAGCGCAGCCGAGCCCACGATCAGCAACCCGATAAAGCCAACCACAAACAGCGCGGCGGTGCCTCCGGAACGCAAGGGATCGGTCTCAGCGGCGGCCAGCTTCGCGTCCGAGTTGAGCACCGTGCTGGACAGGTAGACATCATCGAGCAGCTCGGACGCGATCAGATTGGCGGCGTTCGTGTCGGTGCGCGCCCAGACTTCGGTGATTGGCAGCACGGCCTGGACCGCAGCAACCAGCGCAGCGCTGCGCAGGGCAAGCAGGTCGGCGATCACGAATCCCCCCTGCGCAGGATTCAGCGTGGGAAAGTAGTCAACCGCAGCCCTGATCCGGACCGGGATGCTGGCGTTGTTCAACACGATTGGCACAACGTCGCCCACGCTCAGATCCGCAGCCTGCATCGACCCGCGATCCATCGCGGCATTCACCGGCAGGTTGGGCGAGACTCTCACGATGATTCGTTCGTCGTTCGCGTCAAGCTGCGACCAGCGGTACTCGAGGTTGCCTTCGGCGAAGACGATGCGGTCTTCGCCGGCTCCGCTGGAGGCGGGAATCCAGGGTCCCACCTCATCGAAGAGGTCGACTGCGAACTGCTGATCTCCGATGCGCGCATCGAGGCTGGCAATGAAGAGCGTCCCGGTTGGCGCGCGAACCACTCGCGCTTGCGGTCGCAGCACGATCGCGGCAATCCGCAGCGGTTGTGCCAGACCCGCCAGCGGCGCCTCCAGCACTTGCCACTCGTCGTTGACCGTCGACGAAGTGTTAGTGCGGAACTGTCGCATGTGTACCTGCCCGTGGTTGTCGATTAGCCTGGCCGCCATCTCCAGATTGCCGTTGCCCGGCTCGCTGCGGACGCGGATTGAGAGATGCTCGATGCCCTCCGGCAGCGCCTGACCGGAACGTCCGGGTTCACGTTGGATCGCTGGCAACAACTCTTCGGATGGAATGCCGAGCAAATCGTCGTCAAGCACAACCGTCTGTCCGACGCGACTGGTCTGCAGACCGAGCAGCACGACGCGGCTTCCCTCGCGGTCGCCGCCGATCGAACCGATCCCGCGATACGCCGCCGCAGAACTGATCCCGTCGCGCCGGTCGAGCGGCTCGGTCACGCGGCCAACCGTCGACCCGGACAGGTTTCCGCCAATCGACACCCCGCGTAGGTCCGAGCCCACTTCGTACTCGATCCGCTCTCGCTCCACGGTTCGTATTGTCGAGGCATATGTCGCCGAGATCAGACCCACCGCGGTGATGAACGCGGTCAGCGCGGTGAGCAGCATCGGCCCGGTCGGATTGCGTGCCACGTTGAGCACACCGAGGTAGAGCCAGGAGGGAATCGGCAGGCGCGAGAGCGCACCGGCGACATATCCCCAGACTCGGGGAGCGACGCGCATGATCGTCAACGCTGCGCCCAGCAGCAGCAATCCCGGACTCAACATCAGCACCGGATTCATCCCGCCCGACTCGAACGCCGAGAACGCGCCGCCCGATGCCTCGGTCTCGAACTGGAGGAACAACACAGCGGCCAGCGCGAGCAGGGCAACGTCAAGCCAGGCGCGTTGGATCAGCGATCGTCTGCTCGGCCGTCCGGCGGCGACTCGGGGATTCTCACGCTGCCGCGAATCGAACCAGGCCGGCGCGGCGAACGCGACCCAGGCAATCAGCGCTCCGGCCACGGCGAGCGCCCACGCTTCCCATGTCAGTCGAGTGTCGAACGGCTCGCCGCCGGACACCCGCGAAACGGCATCAAGCCGTCCCGCATGACTCAGAGCGAACGCCGCCAGCGGCGCGCCCAATAGGGCGGCGGGAATCGCCGCCAGGCCGCCGAGCATCGCCTGCGCCCCGGCCTGCTGCCAGGGCTTCGCGCCTCGCGCAGCCAGACGCTCGCGATCTACTCGCGTCCGTTGCGCCATGACCCTCCCAACGAGGGCAACGCCGAACATCGCCACCGCCGCAATCTGCAGTCCCGCAAGCAGCGATTGCCCGGCCGAGAACTGCGCCTCGCGAGCAAATCGCTGCAGCGTCGATAGCAGCAATGCCGAGGCCGAGCCGCCCTCCAGTCGATTGAGCTGCTGCCCCCAGGCGCTCAATGACTCAATCACCGCGTCGATGTCGTCCGAGTTGAGCGCGGCTGCGTCGAACTCAGTTCGCAGTCGATGTGTGATCGGCGCTCCGTACTTGACCAGCGTTTGCGGGCTCGAAAACAGGCCGAAGTACGGCTCCTCCGCGCCGCCGGGCGTGAGATTGATCTGTAAATCAAACCAGAGATCGGTGTAGTGAAAGGCGAGCACTCGGTTGACGTTCGCGAATGCCGGTTCGATCACGCCTGTGATCAGGAACTGTTGCTCCTCGCTGAACCAGATCACGCTGCCCACATCGATCGCGATCTTCTCGGCAAGCTTCGCGCCGATCACGACCTCGTCCGCCTCCTCGGCCCACTCGCCGCGCACGATGCGGGCATTGGACTGCAACTGCTCGAACGACATCAAGTAAGCGAGCAACGACTCGTTGATGCCGTTGTCGAGCCGCGTGAATCGAGCAAAACTGCGCGGCGTCTCCATGATCCGCCGCGAGTCGCCGACGAAGCCTGGAAAGGCCGCCAGGTGTCGCTGCTCGATCTCCTGCGACTGCGCGATGACCTCGTCAAAGTCGGCAAGCTCAGGAGGGCGGAAGGCGCGTGACTGGTCGGCGAAGTGGACCGCCCGAGTCGACTGCTCGATCGTTTCGCGCAAGGCGAGGTCGGACGCAGCAGCGCGGAACACCAGCGGGAGCGCGACGAGCGCGGCGGCGATGATCAGCAACGCCGACGCCGCGACCATCAACGCCCAGCCGCCGCGAAGCTCGCGCAAGGCTGCAAGTCGGAGGAGTCGTAACAAGCCGATCATGATGCTGCAATGCTACGACCGCACGTACGGTTGGCTGACGGTTCGCCATGGAGAGGGCCAGGCGGTTGTTCCATTGCCCATCCCGGATTTGGCGTTTAGCCTGCGCCTAACTAGTTCGTCACGTTGACGGCCCAGTCACTCTGCCCAGTCACTCTGTCAACGACACAGGAGCACGTGTATGACCACACAGACCGACACGCATTCGCAGATCGCCGTTGAAGTCGCCGGACTCAAGGTGAATGCGCTGCAGGACGGCAGCGGACCGAACATCGTCGTCCTCCACCACTCAACCGGCTCGCCCGGTTGGATCCCGTTCTACGATTTGCTGGCCGAGAACTATACGGTCACCGCAATCGACATGCCCGGCTACGGACAATCGGAGCGGCCCGCCTGGGCGCGGCACCCGCGCGACATCGCGATGCTGCTGCACAGCGCCGTGCACAAGATGGGCATCGACAACGATGCGCACATGCTTGGTCTGGGCTTCGGCGGCTGGGTTGCGGCCGAACTCACCGCGATGCATTTGCACGGACTCGACAGCCTGATCCTGCTCGGCGCCGCCGGCGTCCAGCCGGAAGAGGGCGAGATCGCCGACGTGATCTTCTACGAGTTCGAGGAGTACGTGAAGCTCGGCTTCTCCTCCGACGAGGCCTACGCCGAAGTCTTCGGCGATGAGGCTGCGCCGGAACTCAAGGAGCTCTGGGACTTCTCGCGCGAGATGACCGCCCGCCTGACCTGGAAGCCGTGGATGTTCAATCGCCAGTTGCCGCACCTTCTCGGTGAGGTCGAGACGCCAACGCTGTTGCTCTGGGGCGAGAATGACCGCGTGACGCCACTTGGCGTGGCCGAGGCCTACAACGCCAGCCTGCCCAACAGCACGCTGCAGGTGATCGAAGGCGCTGGGCACCTCGTCGAACTCGAACATCCGCAGGCCGCGGCCGACGCGATTCACTCCTTCATCGCTGGTCTGTAGGCGCAACCGCCCGTTCGGGATCGCGTATCATCTTGAGGAGCGCAGAATCGGCTCAGTCTGCCGCTAGCTGAGCCGGAGGAACAGGAACCGAAACCATGTTCGTTGGCTATTTCACGGAACGTCCTTACCAGGACTTCGAATCGGGCTGGGTCGGCGCGACCGGGCGTGAGATCGAAGACTTGGGCATGACCAACGGGGACTACAACCCTCGAATCGGCGCGGAGCTATACAACCGTTACCTCGACGAGAAGGTCTACGCCGAGGAGATGGGCTTTGACGGCCTGATGCTTAACGAGCATCACTCGACGCCCTTCTGCATGGGCGGCGTGATGAACGTCGAAGCGGCGATCCTCGCCCGCATCACCAAGCGCGCCAAGATCGTCCTGCTTGGCAACGTCCTGCCGATCTGGGAAGACCCGCTCTGGCTGGCCGAGGAACTCGCCGAGATCGACATGATCTCGCGCGGTCG
The DNA here is from genome assembly GCA_965211635.1 of Dehalococcoidia bacterium. Lineage (GTDB taxonomy): Bacteria > Chloroflexota > Dehalococcoidia > Bin125 > Bin125 > Bin125. The sequence continues at coordinate 1,111,546 of OZ242948.1, read as the reverse complement.
CCTGGTCACCGGCTGGGTGCGCGGCACCGGTCGCGAGTCGGTCGCGCACAACTCGCAGGCGCCCTTCAACTGGGAGCGCTTCCAGGAAGCCCACGACTTCGTCGTCAAGGCCTGGTCGACCCCGGGCCCCTTCCGCTGGGAAGGCGAGCACTACCAGTACCGCTACGTCAACCCCTGGGCGCGCCCCTACCAGGAGCCGCACCCGCAGATCTGGATCCCCGGCGTGATGTCGCGGAACACGGTCAAGTGGTGCGCCGAGCATCGCTACCCGTATGTCATGCTCGCCACCGAAATCGAGCCGACCAAGCAGTCGTTCCAGTACTACGACGAAGTCGCGCGCGAGAACGGCTACGAGGCCTCGACCGAGCACCACGGCTACCTGTTCAAGGTGCACGTCGACGAGACCGAGGAGCTGGCCGAGGAAGCCGGACGCAAGTACATCTCCGGCCCCGCCAACCCGTTCCTAGAGGGCAACCAGGGCACCGTTCGCAGCAACCTGCAGAACCTGCCTGGTCTGACCAGTCGCACGGCGCTGTTGCCGACGGTCACGACCTTCGCCGCCGCCGCGCGCGGCCGCCAGGAAGCCCAGAAAGCCGCCCTGGCCGAGCAGGCGGCCGAGCAGGACCAGCGCGACGCCGACGCCTTTGGCACCTACGAGGAGCAGGTCAACAAGTACTCGATCATCACGGGTACGCCGAAGACCGTGATCCCCAAGATCCGCCACGTCCTCGAAGAGCTGCGACCCGGCAACATTTTCTTCTGGGACGGCGACGGCGCGATGAACCACGAAGACGCGATGCGCTCGTTGCGCCTCTTCGGCGAGGAAGTCATCCCCGCCGTTCGCGAAATGGGCAAGGAACTCGACCTCAAGGGCGCCTTCGAAGTCGACACCCAGACCGGAGCCCCAATGTCCGGCGACTAGCCTCCAGCGCAGTTGCAATCAACAGAGACCCGCGCGAAAGCGCGGGTCTCTTGCATGTGCAGCAAGATTCCCTCTCCCCCCGCGTTGAAGGGGAACCGATATCCCATTCTCCCTCCGCGAAGCGATGGGCGAGAATCGAGCCATGCTTTCCTTCTCCCCCCGCGAAGCGATGGGCGAGAATCGAGCCATGCTTTCCTTCTCCCCCCGCGAAGCGATGGGCGAGAATCGAGCCATGCTTCCCTTCTCCCCCCGCGAAGCGATGGGCGAGAATCGAACTATGCTTCCCTTCTCCCCCCGCGAAGCGGGGGGAGATGCCGAAGGCAGAGGGGGGCTCCCTCCAGCACCCCCATTCCGTTCACCCCCTACGATCCCACCATGACCCAACAGATTGTCGTCATCGGTGGAGGACCCGGCGGTTCCACCGCCGCTACTCTCCTTGCCCGGCAGGGCTTCGAGGTCACCCTCTTCGAGCGCGAAGTCTTTCCTCGCGAACACGTCGGTGAATCGCTGCTGCCCGCGTCGATCCCGATCCTCGAGACGCTCGGCGTGATCGACGAGATCGAGGCCGCCGGCTTCACGCCAAAGTTCGGCGCGACGATGGTCTGGGGACGCGACCCCGAACCCTGGTCCTGGCACTTCGCCGAGACCAACGCCAGCTATCCCCATGCCTACCAGGTCTGGCGACCGAGCTTCGACCAGATGCTCCTGCGCAACGCAGAACGCGACGGAGTCGAAGTCCGCGAAGGGTGGAGGGTCACGGACGTCGCGTTCGAAGACGGCCGGCCAACGTCATTGACCGTCGAGTCGCCCGCTGGCGACTCGCACACACTCGAAGCGGATTGGATTGTCGACGCCAGCGGACAGACCGGCTTTATCGCCCGCCGTCTCGACATGCGCGAACACGACGACTTCTTCCGCAACCTCGCGGTCTACAGCTACTACCGAGGCGCCGAGCGCCTGCCTGAACCCGACGCCGGCAACATCTTCATCGAGGCCTACGAGCACGGTTGGACATGGGCGATCCCGTTGCCGGACGATGTGATGTCGGTTGGCGTCGTTGTCGACGCAGCCTGGGGCGGCTCTCGCCTGACCGAGCAGCCGCTCGGCGACTTCTTTAGCGATCAGCTCTCCTTGACCGGCAAGACCTCCGAGATGCTGGCGCGGGCGGAGCTGATTGAGGACCCCAGGGTGATCCGCGACTGGTCGTACACGTCGCAACGATTGGTCGGAAACGGCTACATCCTCGTCGGCGACGCGGCCTGCTTCATCGACCCGCTCTTCTCTTCGGGCGTTCACCTCGCACTCTCGTCCGCGTTGCTGGCTTCTGCATACGTGACATCGGCGCTGCGCGACCCGGAGATGCGCGAGCCGGCGGCCGAGGTCTACACACAGCTCTACATGCAGCAGTACCACCAGTTCCGCGAGATGGCGGCGCTCTTCTACGCCTCAAATCGCACCTCCGACTCCTATTTCTGGGAAGCGCGCCGGATTGTGCAGGGCGGCGACGACATCTCGCCACGTGAGGCGTTCATCGCCGCCGTCGCCGGACAACCACCGCAGGGCTACGAGCGCGTCGTGCTCGAGCGCGGCGAGGCGCCGCCGGACTTCGTCAAAGGAGTCGCTGCCGTCGAAGCCGAGCGCGAGCGGCGCGATGCCGATATGGCTCGACTGATCGACTCCGTCTGGCCCAACCGCAGTCCCATACTCGACGCCGTGCCAGTCCTCGACGATGGCGTCGCGCTGGCGAGGAAGCCGGTGATCGGTGACGGGCAGTTCGAGTGGGGCGCCGTGATCTCGTCGCCATCCAGACCGCAGGGCGCGCCAATCTCAATGCTGATCGCGGCCCTGGCTTCGAGAATCGATGGGCGCAGCACCGTCCGAGCGCTGCTCGACGCCCTGTTCGAGGGTGTGGACGAGCAGCAGCAAGCGCAGCTCCTGCCCGGCCTCCTCGCCGCCCTCCGCGTCCTCTACGTCGACGGCATGATCGCTCGTTGGAAGCTCGCGGATAATGCTGCTTCTCCCCTCTCCCCCCGCGATGCGGGGGGAGATGCCGTAGGCAGAGGGGGGCACGCCGAGTGATAACGCTCCTGAGAACCACTACTGGCGATCCCTGACTCCCCGAGTGGCAACCCTTAGAATCGTGCCAATCTCGTTTCTAAGGCGGGCAGGCGACATGACCACAGCCAAATCCACCACCACGGGCCGCATCGAACAACTCAACGTCTCCCCCGGCGGCGTGCCCAAGCGAGCCGTGCCCGAGGCGGTCGTCAACGAGTTCGGGCTCACCCGCGACAGGCAGCGCGACCGCCGTCATCACGGCGGCACGGAGCGCGCAGTCTGCCTCTTCTCCGCCGAAATCCTCGACGGGCTACGCGCTGAAGGACACCAGATCGGACCGGGAACGACCGGTGAAAACGTGACTATTCGTGGAATCGACTGGAAGAAGCTGGTGCCCGGATCGCGTGTGCATCTCGGCGAGCAGGTCGTTGTCGAGGTCACTTCCTACGCAGCGCCGTGCCGGATCATCGCGCACTGCTTCCGCGACGGCGACTTCAATCGCATCAACCAGGCGACGCATCCAGGTCGCTCGCGACTCTACGCCCGCGTGGTTCGACAGGGGACGATGTACCCCGGCGACGAAGTCATGGTCGAGCAAGACTCCGCCGCGGATCGGGGCGCGCGGTTACAACCGAAGACCACCCGCTGGCGCCCGCCGGCGGGCTAAGCCCGGCTCACACGGTCAGCTACCACCGTCATACCCGCGTCCACTAGACCACCGTCATACCCGCGTCCACTAGACCACCGTCATACCCGCATCTACTAGGCCAGCGCCATACCCTCATCTATTGGACCTCCGTCATACCCGCGCTTGCCGCGGGTACCTCGCCGCGTTCAGAACCGACGTCTGCGTCCGGCGCGGCCATGACGGGGGAACCTGGCGGGGACATCGCCGCCAAGACCAGAGCCAATGGAGCCGCCACGACTGCGTGAAACATCTCCCTGGCAAACGGCAGTGATAGTCTGCCCGCACGCTCTTTCGCGTGGTTTTCCGCGTAGCATTGTTCAAGCTCATATCGTTTGGACCAGGGAACGGGAGACGATCGATGACCACAGAAACCGCCGCCCGCCAGGCCGCCTTGATTGCGCGGCGCTACCCCAGCCGAGCGACCCTGCGCGGTGGTCGCGAAATCGACATGCGCCTGATGGCCCCCGCCGACAAGGCGAGATTCCTCTCGTTCGCTCGATCGCTCTCCCGCGATGATCTGCTCTACCTGCCCTGGGACATCACAGACGAGTCGATAGTCGACCGCTGGCTCGAGAACATCGCCGAACATCGCACGAGCACGGTGCTGGCCATTGATGGCGGCGAGATCATCGGCGAAGCATCCTTGGTCCACAGTGAAGCCGGGTGGACCGAGCACATCGGTGAGATTCGCGTGACCGTCAACTCGCAGATTCGCGGGCAGGGTCTGGGTCGCTTCCTGGCCGAAGAGATCTTCGCCATCGCCGACTCGATCGGCCTCGAGCGAATCTCTGCGCGGATGACCCACGACCAGCTCAGCGCCCAGGCCGTCTTCGAGTCGCTAGGCTTCCAGGCCGTGGCCACGCTGCCGGGTTGGGTTATGGACCGCAGCGGCCGACTTCGAGACCTCGTCGTCATGGCTTACGATCTCCGCGCCCGAGGCGCTCCCACCTCCGCGCAGCGTTAGTCGGAGCGCTTCTCCGCTTCCCCCTTTGGGGGAAGCTGTCCCGCAGGGACTGAAGGGGGCCGCCGACAGTCGCTATCTGCGCCGACCCCCTTCACCCGCTACGCGGGAGCTTCCCCCAGGGGGGGAAGCGGGAACTGGTCCCCACCGATGCTGGTGGCCCTATCCTGTCCAGACAAGCCATCCCACGACAGGATCTCGAATGACCACCCAGACACAAGCCGACCTCCGCCAGCAGTCGCTGGAGCATCTGTGGATCCCCACCCAGTCGCACGCCGACCTCGCAGCCGACGACGGACTGCTCGTCATCCAGAAGGGCGAAGGCATCTTCCTGCACGATGACCAGGGCCGCGAGTACATCGACGCGATGTCCGGTCTCTGGTTGAACGCGGTCGGTCACGGCCGCACCGAACTGGCCGACATCGCCCACGAGCAGATGTCGAAACTCGCCTATCAGAACACGTTCGCCTATGCCTCCGAGCCGGCGGTCGGGCTTGCTTCCAAGCTGTTCGAACTGACGCCCTCGACGATTCGCAAGGCGGTCTTCGTCAACGGCGGCTCCGAGGCGGTCGAAAACGCGCTCAAGATTGCCAAGCACTATCACTACATTCGTGGCAACGGGACCAAGTTCAAGGTCATCTCGCGGATTGGCTCGTACCACGGACAGACTGCAGGCGCGCTCTCGGTCAACGCGGCGGCCTATTCGATGCGCGCCCCCTACGAACCGCTGGTACCCGGCTCGATCCACGTCCCCAATGTCAACTGCGACCGCTGCCCCTACGAGAAGACCTTCCCCGACTGCGATGTGTTCTGTGCCCGCACGATTGAAGACACGATCATGGCAGCAGGTCCGAGCACCATCGCCGCCATGATCGCCGAGCCTATCTCGACGGCTAACGGCAGTTGGGTGCCGGACAAGAAGTACTGGCAGACCCTGCGCGAGATCTGCGACAAGCATGACATTGTCTTGATCGCGGACGAGGTAATCAACGGCTTCGGCCGCACCGGCGAGTGGTTCGGCATGGACCACTTTGATGTCGAGCCCGACATCATGACCACGGCTAAGCAGATCTCGTCCGGCTACTCGCCAATCGCCGCCACGCTGGTCAACGACAATATCGCGCGAACCTTCGAGGAAGCCGGCAAGGACGGCACCATCGGCGGCATCACCTGGGGCGCCAATCCGGTCTCCTGCGCCGTCGCGCTGGGCAATCTCAACATCATCGAGCGAGAAGGCCTGGTCGAGAACTCCGCCCGTGTCGGCGAGCACGTACGCTCTCGCCTGGTGCAACTGCGCGAGGAACACCGCACCATCCACCAGACCCGCGGCATCGGCCTGATGCAAGTGGTCGAGTTGAAGAAGAACCCTGCTACCGGCGAGGACTTCGACGAGGCGGACAACGTCCAGGCGCGGATCACTCAAAACCTGCGCGACGAAGGGGTGCTCGCCAGGGGCGGAGCATCGATCCCGTTCGCGCCGCCTCTGACCACGAACCTCGAAGAAGCGGACGAGCTGGTCAACCGCATTTCCCGCGCGATCAGGCGGCTGGAGGCTGATCTCGGGTTGTAGACATCCCGCAACGCACGAAACGCCGCCTTCGTGACGAGAGCGAAGGCGGCGTTCGTGATCTTGCCTCGAATGAGGCCAGCCAAGCTAGAAGGTGTTGAGCGCCTTGGGGCGATCCTCGTGGATTGGAATGATCTCCGAGAATCCCGAGAACTTGAACACTTCCTGGATGTGGTCCTGGACAGCGCAGAGGGCCAGCTTGCCCGCCGACTGGCTGGTGCGCTTGGCCGCCATCAGCAGCACCCTGAGCCCTGCCGAAGAGATGTAGTTGATCCCTTCAAAGTTCATCAGGATGTTGTTGTCTCCCGCGTCGATCCGGCCAAGCAAAGCCTCCTCGAAGGCCTTCGCGTTTGTACCGTCGATCCGTCCGAGCGGGTTCAGGACCAGGATCGAGTTGTCGTATTCGGGGTACAGGTCAACCATTTGGCAGCTCCTCTGTAGTGGGTGGGATCGAGAGCTTCCTAGACCGCATCGTCACCTGCCGAGCCACGTCGCTGTCTCAACGTCGTGACGTTGCGGTCGTTCACACGCTCATAGCTTACCGCATCAAACGTGGCGGCAATCAGTTGCAGACCCAATCCACCAATCGGCCGCTCGTCGATCTCCAGCTCCGTGTCCTGCTCGGTCGCTTCCAACGGATTGAACTCCGGACCATTGTCTTCGTAGCGGGCGACGACCATCTCGCCCTCGCTGCGCACCGCGACCGTGATCTCCGCCGCTTCGGGGTGCTCGGGAAAGCCGTGTTCGATGGTGTTGGTCAGCAACTCGTCCAGTGCCAGGTTGAGACGAAAGACCTCCGTCGGATCGAATCCTTCCGACTCGGCAAATCGTTCAATGAAGGCAGCCACCCGAGGCAGCGAGGTCTCAAGCGACGGCTGCACGACCATTCGCCGCCAGCCTGAGGCGAGTCGCGTGTCTCCCTGACCTGGAATGTAGGAATCGAGGCCCGCGGCTCCGCCATGGAACTGCAGGGCCATACATGTGATGTCGTCGAACTGCTTGGCATCGCCGCGGAAGTCGCCGAGTTCGCTCAGAATGTCGTTCATCACTTTGCCCGGATCTTCACCGGCAAGCGCGGCCAACTTCTGCTCCAGCCGCTCACGTCCGTATTGTTGTCCGGTCTCGTTCTCCGCCTCCGTGATCCCGTCCGTGTAGAGGAACATCGAGGCGTCTTCATCCAGCGGGATCGTGGTTTCGGCATATGTGAGACCGGGCAGCACGCCCAGCGCGATGCCGCCAGTGTGCGGGATCATCTCAGGCGCGCCGTTCGGACCCGTCATGTAAGGCGGATCGTGTCCCGCATTGACGTACGTCAGCGTGCCCAACTCCAGGTCGATCACGCCGAAGAACGCGGTGATGAATAATTCCTTCGGATTCATTGTGCAGAGCTGATCATTGGTCGAGGCCACAGCCTCGCTCGGGTCGGTGAACTGATTCGCCGCGCTGCGCAGGACTGCCCGTCCGACCGCCATCATCAGCGCCGAGGCAACCCCTTTGCCGGAGACGTCGGCGATCGCGAACGCGAGACGACCATCCTCGGTCATGAACGCGTCGTAGAAGTCCCCGCCCACATCGAGCGCCGGCGTCATGTACGCGGCGACACCGGCTCGTGGATCCTCGGGCAGGTCCGCCGGCACCAACGCCGCTTGCACCGAGTGCGCCATTTCGAGGTCGTTGCGTATCTCTCGCTGAGCCTCTTCGAGGGCGCGATTCTTGATAGAGAGTTCCTCGGTCCTCGCTTCGACCAGGGCATTGAGATGGATCTCTCGAGCCCCGACTTCGCGGGCCATGTCAAGAAACACGCCGGCGAGTTCGCCGTACTCATCGCGGGTCAAAGAGGTGTTGCGCAGTGAAGCCGCGACCGACGGCTCCGGTTGGCGGCCCAGCTCCACCGCTCGAGCAGCGCGAACCATCAGTCCGATCGGACGCGCCAGACGGCGGGCCATGAACCAGCTACCCAGCGCCAGCGCCAACAGGATTGCGATGATGCCGATCAAGTACTCGGTCCGATAGATGTCGAAATGGTTGCCGATCTGTCCGCTCTCGAACTCGACCCGCACGGCGCCCGTGACGGCGCCACCGGAGTCGCGGATGATAGCTGTGCCGGCGAACAGGCCGGCCGGAAGCGCCTCGATGATCGTTCCTGCATCGGCGCGAATGGCTTCGCGTGCTGCCGTGATCTCGTCGCGCCCGGCCGACGGCGCGCCTGTTGAGGATGCGACAAGACGGGCTTCAGGGTTGAACACCCAGATGTTGGTCAACTCCGCCGCGTCGTCCCCCGCTTGAGTTTCGTCAGGTGCGTTGAGACGGATCAGCGCATCGACTTCGCTGTCGCTCAGCAGTCGGACATCTGCCTCCAGGAGCGAGCGCGCGACTGACTCGGCGAAGAGCTGCGCTGAGCGACGCCCTGAATCCTCCTCAGCGTCGAAGGCAAGAAACAATAGCACCGCCGCCGCAGCAACCACGCCCACGAGCGTGAGCACTGAGATCATGCCAACGATGCGCCCGGCCATGGGTAGAGAGTATCGATCCTCGGGACTTCCCGCTATCCGACTCGTGATGGCGGCCAGGCGTCGGCCCGACAGTAAGGGCCCTGACAGGGTGCTGAACTACTCCGCTTCCGTCACTCCAGGCCCTGCCTGGAGTCTCGTTCCCGCTGCTGCCCTATCGGGACAGGCTTCGCGGGAACGACGAATCAAGGGTCGCGGGACTTGTTCTGCACCCCGCTACAGGTTGATCAGACTCGCGGCTGAACTCGCGCCGTACGCGCCCTGTCGATCCCCCAACACGGCCTGCGCCGTCGCCACGCCATCGTGCGCGCCTCTCGAGACGACTCTCAGATAGTGCCATTCGCCCTTGGGCATGCGGTTGATGTGCAGGGTGATGTCGGCGTTGACATAGCCGCTGCGGCCGGGCTGCATGTTGGCAAACGGCGAGACGAAGTCGGCGATGCTGGCCGCTTGCACGATCGGCGAGAACGGCGCGTCGGCCAAGACCGGAGCGTCTGCCTTGATCCAGACGATCGGCGGCTCGTCCCCACCCGGCGGCGTCACATGGCGCATCTCCAGCGTGCCTGGGTACGACACCCAGCGATTCCCGACGCGATCGATCCTGGCAGCGGTCGCCTGCTCAGGCTGCGGAGGGGGTTGTTGCCCGTAGTCGCTGCCAACCGAGCCGAGGTCGCTGGAGGCGTGCAGACAGAGTGTGGCGCCTTGAGTCAGAAGCTTGCCCGCGCAACGCACCTGCGTCTTGAAGACCATGATCCGGCGACCGCTGCGCACAGCTTCGACCTCCACCCTGAGTCGGTCAAACGGAACCGGGCGGAAGAGATCGATCGTCTGCCTGGCGATGCGGAAGGAGCCGGACAGTTGCGAGTCGCCCGTGGCGACCGACGGTTCGTCCTGCATCTCGTGCAGGCGGCGCTCAACGCAGTGCGCGATCAACGAGGCGACGGGACTGCCATGGAGCGCATCGACCGACCAGGGTCCTCGCGCTCGGTCGGTCGGCAGATAGCACTCGCCGTCGAACGTGAACAGCGCCCTGCTCGGCTGCGATCCGCCGTGTTCAGCGAGTGTCAAGACTACTTGCCCGGTCGTCCGGTCGCACTGTTGAGTTCGCCCGCCCCGAGTTGCAATCGAGCCCTACTGGATCGGCGACCGCGGGGTCGCCTCGAGTCGTTTCACCGAAATCGAATCGCGGCTCATCATCTCGCCCACGCTCGGAGCGATCTCGTTCTTCCAGTAGTCAGAACCGTAGACCGCCTCGTACAGTCGCTCGCGTTCCTCCTCGGAATGAAAGCGACGAATCCAGACGTAGGTTGACTCATCTTCCTCCGAGACGAACGAGCCGAGGATCGTCATGCCTTGAGACACCTGGAAGGGAATGATCTTCTCTTCCATCAGGTTGACGAATTCCTCGCGACGGCCCTCGTTGATGGTGTACTGACGAAGCTCGAACAGCATGTTCACTTCTTTCCAGGTTGGACCAAGACACTCGCCGCGCAGTGGCATTGCAGTCCTTGCCTGCGCGGTCGGCTGTGAGGGTATGCTACCTCGCCTAGGCTACTGACTGCCTGGAGGCCTGCTGCCGAAGGTCGTGGTCGAGGTCACCACTGGCGGTCCGTCCGCTCGAGGCGCTACGGCTGATGCGGGCGCCGATCCGTTGCCCGACGAGACCAGCGCCCAGCGGTTGCGGCCCTTATTCTCGATCTCGCCCATTTCCTTCATTCGCTGCAGCGTCGACTGCAACGTCGGCATTGGTTTGGACGATTGCGGCGCGGCGTCGTTGCGCTCCAGGTAGGCGAGGATTTCCGTGGCGTGCACCGGTTCGGACTGCTCGCCGAGGAACTCGCGGACCTTGCCGGTGATCAAGCCTCGGGGCCGTCGCTTCCGCTTGGCCGGGGCCGGACCCCCGCGGCGAGCCGCGCGTCGCCGGGTCTCCCGCGGAACAGCACCGCCGGCGGCAGCGCCGCCGCTCTCGTTGTCCAGCAGTTCCTCGATCAGTCTGCGTTTGTTCTCAAGACGTGTGATCTCGGACTGAATCCCTGCGAGTTCGGCTCGCAGTTGACTCTCAAACTCGTTCGCCATTGATGTTGTCCCTCTCTTGGCGCAGCCAATATCGCTCGCGCATTGACTGGCACTTCGCTCGAACGCGACGACCGGCTCAAGATTTAGTATATGCAATCGCCGAAGCGCTTGGTCAACTACGTGTTCGAGCCAAGGTAAAGTCTATTCTCAACTTGATGGACCAGGCCGTCGTCGATCAGCGAACTGATCGCCGTTGACACCCGCGACCGTTTGACACTTGCGGACTTGGCCACCCTCTCAGTCACTACACTTCGCAATAGCGGACTGTTGGACGTTCTCAGTTGTGACACAGCGAGCCCCCGCAGTTCTCGTTGCGAGCCGCGAAACTTGCTTTGCATGTGAGCCGACCGAGCCATCTCTCCGTCGGCGAATCGGGTCTGCGCTGCGCAGAGCGTGGCTACTGGACACTGCGAGCACTTCGGCCTCGATACGCAGATTGCCGCACCAAGATCCATCAACGCGGGATTCCACTGCTTCGCCTGATTATCTGGTAGCAGGCGAGCTGCGGCCCAACGTATGTGCCGTGGCGGCGTTTCGACCGACGGTTGCAAGTCACCGAACACTACTCGGCCTAGGACGCGGATGATGTTTGTGTCAATCGCCTCGGCATCGATCCCATAACCAAAGTTCAACACGATCGCGGCGGTAAACGGCCCCACACCAGGCAGCGACTCCAACTCAGAGCGGTCCCTGGGGAGTTGACCGCCGAACCGTTCGCACACGATTCTCGCCGTGCGGTGCAGGTACAGCGCGCGCCGGGGATAGCCGGCCCGTTCCCAGATTCGCAGGGCGTCCGCGTCGCTCGCGGCTGCAAGATCCTGAATCGTGGGAAACGCGGCCATCCAGCGATCGTAGATCTGTAACACACGCAACATTTGGGTTTGCTGCGCGCACACCGCTGCGACCAGCGCGGCGTACGGATCCTGCGCATTACGCCACGGGAATGGTTGCTCGTGTTGCCGATACCAGGCCAGTAGCCGTTTGCGAATCGCCCCCAATCGTTGCGGCGACAGCGGTCTCGGCAGTTCTGGATCGAGAACTCTGGACTGCATGAACTCAGGTTAATCCACACATGTCGTCGTAACAGTCGCGGCCGATCGGCGTCACGTACACCCGGTACGTTTCCGCTGCGACATGGGTCATATCAACCAGTCCGTGTTCGACCAGGCTGCTCAGCACACTGGGATGATAACCAGCGTGGCGTAGCGTAGGTCTGAAGATCAAGCCATCTTCCGAAACTCGATCTTCAACAAACACCGGCCGCGGATGCGGAGCATCCTGGAACTCCATGAGGTCTTCAAGCAATGCGCAGTGGTATTGATTGAGGCGTACGTGTCGGAACTGAATCACGGTTCGGCCGTTTGCTATAGAGAACGCAATCGCGTCTCCACGAACTCCAACACGTCGTGCGCAATCTCGATCGCCCTGTTGGAATCTGTCTGATCATACGCAAGATGCGGGACGCCTCCGGGCACGCCGCTTGGATAACGGGTCGGGTGATAGTGCTTGTCGAGCAGCATCGCGACCGACTTGATCACGTCGAACGACTTGTCCAGTTGCATTGCGTCTTCACAGAGATCGGCCAGGGCGTGCCCCCAGACATGGTCGGCTCCGCGGGCGAAGAGATATCCGGCGACGGCCTTCTCGGCGGCTTGCTGACAGAGAAAGCACGCGTGTGCATGGAACCCTCCTGAGGCGGCATGTTGCGCTGCGTCCAAGTCATGCCGAGCCTGCTCGACCCAGCGACGAGACTTCGACCGCCCCTGGCTATGTGAGCTCACACAATCACCTCGTCGCTGTGTTTTCGTGCATCAACGATTAAGGCATCAGCGTCGCAGAGCTCGTCGAATTCCGCCGGCGTGTAGACGATGAAGCTGGTGCCCACCTGCGGTCGCAGATGCGTCTGGAAGAAGTCGGAGCGCCTGCGGAAGGGTTGCTCGGTCTGGTGCACGACAAGCAGCTCCAGCTCGGAGTCCGGCCCCACGGCATCTCGCGCCAGGTCGCCGGTCAGCCAGAAGCGCTCGGCGCCCAACTGCCGCATCGAGCCAGCGATCCTGAGAAACTCCGCCTCAAGCTGCTGGCGTCGGTGCGTCGCAAAGCCGAAGACCATGGGCATCCGGAGCCCCCCTCTGTCACTCCGTGACATCTCCCCCCGCGAAGCGGGGGGAGAGGGAATCCCCCACTAGGTCGTCGACAGCGTGGGCGCGCGAAGTTCGGCCATGATCTGGGACTCGGTCAGCGCCTCAGCGTCCTTCTTGTAGATCTGGATGCGGTGGCTGCCGAAATCGCAGATGTAGATGCGGCCGTCCTGGTAGCGCACGCTCTGCGGGAAACGCAGCAGCCTCTGCGGCTCGAGCGATGTCATCTCGCGCAGCCGCAGCGTTTTCTGGTTCGCGCGGATGTACTCGCGCCCCATCTTCGACAGCGTCGCCGCGCCGACGAAGGACTCGACGTAGCGTCCGCGATGGTCGTACATGACCACGCGGTTCTTGTCCCGCTCGCAGACGTAGAGGTCGCCGTGCTCATCAACGGCAATGCCGCTGGGATGGGACACTTCATAGCCTGGCCGAGTGCCGAAGTCCATGATGTGCTCGCCCGACGTGGCCAGCTTCTGGACTCGATCGTTGCGCCAGTCCGAGACATAGAGGTCGCCCTCCGCGTCGACAGCGATGCCCCAGGGCATGTTGAACTGCGCTGGTCCGTCGCCAAACTCGCCGAATCCGCCGATGTACTCGCCTTGAGCCGAGAACTGCTGCACTCGATGGTTCTGCGTATCGACAACCCAGGCGTTGCCATCCGCGTCGAACGCGAGACCGGACGGTCGGTTGAGTTGTCCGGGCTCGGAGCCCTGCTCGCCCCACTGTCCCAGCTTCTCGCCCTCGGGAGAGTACGTCGTGACGTTGTGCAGGCCTTCGTCGAGCAGGTGCAGATTGCCGTCGTCGGTGCGCACCAGTTGGACCGGCCAGAGGTGGCCCGTGTCGGCCATGGTGCCCATGTCGCCGTGGGTCAGGTCGTCGCCGAGCTCATCGTCGTATCTGAGCGAGACCATGCGGATGTTCCCGCCCACGCCGAGCTCGGTCCGGCCGATCACGTAGATGCGGTCGTCGCCGACTGCGATGTCGACCGGAAACGTCGTCACCCGCCGCATGCCCAGGACCCGCTCATACGGATACCCGGCCCGCAGCAATGCGTGTGGAAATGCCATGTCAGGACTCCTGATCAGAGCTCCCCCTCTGGGGGAGCTGCCGAAGGCTGAGGGGGCCCTCCGGCCATTCGCGGGCGGCCCCCTCAGTCGCTCCGCGACAGCTCCCCCAGAGGGGGAGCGCTTGGCTGCCGCCCTAGTTCGCCAACATCGTCTGCTCGAACGGCTGCACCTGTTCGAACTCGCCAACCACGATCTCCTCCGGCTCGACGCCAATCCACTGTTCCAGCATGGTGCCGTAGATGCCGCGGAAGTCGATCGTGTGGTAGAGGTCCTCACCGTTCAGCCAATCCTTCGGATCGATAGACGGGTACTCGGCGTAAAGACCGCCCTTGACGTGGTCGCCGATGATGAACGCACCGCCGCCGGAACCGTGATCCGTGCCCGAGCCATTGTCCTTCATTCGTCGCCCGAACTCGGTGAAGACGAGGATTGAGACCTCTTCCGAGGCGTCGTGCTCACGCAGGTCGGTCATGAAGTCGTCCAGCGCGCCCGACAGGTCGCGCAACAGCCCCGGGTGTACTGGAGGTTGATGCGAGTGCGTGTCGTAGCCGATGTGGTTGGTGTAGAACACCCGCGTCCCCAGACCGGCCGTGTGAATTCGCGCTACATCGCGCAGCGCCTTGGCGATCGGATTCGCGCCGTACTCGACCGACGACTCGTACATGCCGGGAACCGGAGCCAGCAGATCGGCGCCGGAGAGCGAGTCGGTGCCGGTCTGTCGCAGATAGTCCATGACCATGCCCGCGCCGATCGCCGGCGTGTACATGCGCTTGAAGATCTCCAAGTCGCGGTTGCGATCCTCTTCCGCCTGGATGTCGGGCATCAGGCCATAGTTGTCAAGGTCTCCGACAGAGGTCGCGGTTACGCCCGGCGCAGCCATCGCTCGCGGCAGGCCGCGGCCGATGTTGACGCCCGTCAGCGGATTCTCCGACTCCGGGTCGAGCCGCTGGATCAGCTTCGCCACCCAGCCTTCGGTCGAGATCCGATCCGGTTCGCAGGTGTGCATGATGTCCATGCCGCGGAAATGCGAGCGGGACGAATTCGGGTAGCCGATCCCCTGGATCACGGCCACGTCGCCGGCGTCGTACATGCCCTTGAGCCGCTCCGCCGCCGGGTTGAAGCCCAGCGTGTCGTTGATCGGCATGACCTCGTCCTGGGGAATGCCGACCAGTGGCCGCGAGTCGTAGTAGTGACCGTTGGTGTACGGCACCAGCGTGTTCATAAAGTCATTGCCGCCCGAAAGCTGGACGATGACGAGGACAGGATCCTTGTGTCCGTTGCCGCTCATTGGGTGTGTCCCTTCGTCTGATTCCTTCGACAGGTGAACGATGCGCAAGCCGACAGTCCGTCATTGCCGCGCTCCGCCGCGGCAATCTCGCCGCGTCGAGCACCGACGTTCGTGCTGGAGTCGGCGAGATACCCGCGACAAGCGCGGGTATGACGAGGAGTGGGATTGCGCTTGGCCATCCTTGCGTTCCTTACGCGAACTGGTACTCCGGCGAGGCGATTACCAGACGCAGCGCCTGAGCGGCGCGCTGGCCGACCGCTTCGCGATCGTCGTCGCTGTCGTAAGCGAGAACGCCACCGGCCGACGCCGCTTCGAGCAGCGCCTCGCGCGTGTTCTGGGAGACCACTAGCGGGCCGGCGTAGTCGAGCGCAGCGTCCACCAGGTCCTCTGGGCTGCTGGCGCCCATCTCCTGCAGCCGGCTGACCAGCTCCTGCACGACCGGCGTCGATGGATCGGAGACCAGCTTCGAGGCGAAGTTGATTCGCTCCATCAGCGTGCCGCCGTCGATCCATTCCTTGCCAGTGTGCCAACCCTCGACCGAGGGCGGGTCCATCAGCGTCTGGCCCATCGCGCCCATTGTCAGGTGCAAGTTCCACATCTCAGGCTGCGGTGTTTCGAGCTTGCCCGAGAGCTTGTAGGCGCCGGCGACCCACTCGGCCGGACACTTGACTCGCTCGTAGCGAGCCTCCTTGAACCACTCGGAGTTGAACAGCACACGCATCACCGCGCGCAGGTCGCCATTCGACTCCGCGAACGCTGACGCCAACTCGGCTACCGCGGCGGCGTCGCCCGGCTCCGTCACCGACCAGGCCGACACGCCCGGCTCGTCCTTGACGAAGAAGTTGTACAGGTGCCGACCAATGAAACGGCCCGTCGCCGGCTGCTGGACGATGATGTCGATAATGTCGTCGCCGTTCCAGTTGCCGGTCTGACCGAGGAAGGTCTTCTCCGAGTCGTCGTGCAGGTCGTCGCGGTAGACAAAGTGCGACGGATAGCCGCCGTGTGGATAGAGCGGGATCGGCTGCTCGAACGTCCAGCCGGTAAAGCTGTAGGCGGCTGCCTTGATGTCGTCCTCGGTGTAGTTGCCGACGCCCATCGAGAACAGCTCCAGCAACTCGCGGCCGTAGTTTTCGTTCGGTGCGCCCTTGACTGACTCGACATTGTCGAGCCAGAAGATCATCGCCGGGTCGCGGGAGAGTTCGCCCAGCAACATACGCATGTTTTCGAGCCCGTGATCGCGGAACATCTGGATATGGATCGGCATCGACGGCCCGTGCTCCGACTTGAACCAGGCCGTCGCGAAGACGTGGTGCCAGAACAGCGCCATCTTCTCGCGCAGCGGCGACTCGGAGTTGACCATCCAGTAGATCCAGCGGGCGCTCCAAGGCCAGGGCGTATCGGAGTTGGCCAGGGAGGGGAAGTAGCGGAAGATCAGGTCGTCGTCCTGGTCAGCAGACGGCGGCGGGTTGATCAGGTCCTCAACGATGTCGGCGTAAGGCCGCTGCGCCAACACATCGAGTTCGGCCGGCGTCGCCCCGGCGCCGGCGCGACGCATCAGGTGAGCGACCAGCGCTCGTTGGTCGTCAGACATCAAACACCTCTCCAAACACTCCAGAGACTCCGTCAGCGAGTACGCAGAGACCCTCAAGCCGCCGCCATCGCTCTACAGCCGCAATATAGGACATCCCAAAGCGCGATTCCCCTCTCCCCCCGCTCTGCGGCGTGCGGGCCACCACTCCCCTCTCCCCACGCAGAGCGGGGGGAGATGCCGCACAGCCCCTTCCCCTCTCCCCCCGCTCTGTGGGGGGGAGATGCCGCACAGCCCCTTCCCCTCTCCCCCCGCTCTGCGGCGTGCAGGCCACCACTCCCCTCTCCCCCCGCAGAGCGGGGGGAGATGCCGTAGGCAGAGGGGGGCTCCCCCGCCATCGCTATAATGCGCAGCAGATTCAACAGTTCCCGACCGCCTGGAGCGATCCATGAGCCTGCACAAGACATCCGGTAGCGGCGACAGCGGATCCTCGCCCGCTTACATGGACCGTAAGACGGCCGCCGCCTACGACCGCTACCGCGAGACGATCGTCGAGCGCGACAACGCCTCCGCCCTGCACCAGGCCTTTGATCTGATCAAGGACGGTCGGCCCACGACCGAGATCCTCTCCGAGACGATCCGCGCCCACGCGCCCTACACCCACGTGCCCTATCACCAGCGGATCGACGACGGCATCGTCCGCTTTGTCAACAATGACCACTGCCTGCTCTCGTCGCGGGCGACCCTGAACCTGCAAAACTACGTGTCGGAAGAGTTTCGGCATCTGCCGCTCAGCCAGACCGCCTGGTACGTACCCACCGGCCTCGACATCTGGAATCAGCTCAAGGGCAGGATGCCCGGTCACTACTCGCGCCGCACATACGACCCCGAGCAGTACCCCGACGGTCCCGCGCCGCCCGCCGCCCACTGGGACGACCAGGAACCGACGACCTGGGACGGTTCGCTCGAAGAGGGGCTCAACACCTGGTTGACGATGGTCCAGTACGGACACGTCGACGACGAGTACGCGCTCTTCCTCGGACTCTGGAAGCAGTTCCCTCAGCGCCGCGAAGAAATCCTGGCCCAACTGCTCTTCGCCGGCCTGATCGACGTGCAGGATCGGATGTACTGGAACCGCTCCTACACGACCGGCCACAAGTCCTTCCGCGCTCGCAGCACGATCGAACTCGGCCGCGCCGTCGGCTGGGAGAACGCCCACCACGTGCTCTACGCCGGGGTGCCCGACATCGCCGTCGGCCCGCGCTGGTACTCGCTCTACGAGTCCGCCTGCCAGATCATGATGTACCACCTGGAAGAGGAAGCGCCCAGTTCGTCGCTTTCTGCGACTGCCACCTCGACCCGCGACCAGGAACTCTTCCAGAACCAGATCCCGATCTCAGGCCCGGAGTCGGAGATGGTCATCCGCACGATCATCAACGAACCGCAGGAGTCCTACATCGCCCTGCTCTCCGACCTGCTCAGGGCCGGCCGCTCGCCCAAGTCGATCCTCGACGCCATCCAGGTCGCCGCCGCCCGGGTGGTGCTCGAGTGCGGCCTGCCCGCCAACTTCTCGATGCCCCAGCACGGCTACGAGTACTGCAACACGCTGGGTTGGTTCTACGAGCACTTCGACCACCCGCACAAGACCAAGCTGCTCTTCATCGCCGCCAACTTCATCAACCAGTGCGCGCACTGGGCGCTCAACTCCAAGGGCAACAAGACCCGTGGCCAAGCCACCTACTTCGCCGCCTACGACAAGGGTCTCGATACCAGGGAAGTCTCGCAGAGCAAGGCTCTCAGCGAACTCAACGACGCAATGCTTTCGCTCGACATGGAGCAATCGGTGTTCTGGGTCGAGAACTACCTCGGGCTCGGCTACGACGACGGCCCGCTGGTCGAAACCCTTGCAAACGGCATCGCCAAGCAGGGCAACGATCCGCATAACCAGGAAATCGGCCTGTGCATGCTCGAGGATTACCGCCGAACCTCGTCCGAGTCGCGCAACACGCTGCTCATGGCCGCCGCCCACCACACCGCCGGTCACATGAAGTACGGCGACCAGTACCAGTCCTACCGCTACTTCGCCGACGCCTTCGACATGCAGGTCGAGGACGGCGCGCTGGGCGAAACCCCGGTGATTGAGAACCTTGCCGACGACGTCGAGGCCGAGCTCCTCGTCACCGAACCCGCGAAGGCGGATTAGAGTCTGTTCATCCTGCCTCGAGCTTCAAGTCCAGTTCCGTCATACCCGCGCTTGCCGCGGGTATCTCGCAACTTGCTGCACCGATACCTGTATCGGACGCAGCGAGATTGCCGCGGCAAGCGCGGCAATGACGGCGTTCGTAGGTGTGCAGGCCTCCGGAGCAACAGACGGACGTAGTCCGCTTGCTGGTGCCCACTCCCTTGACGCCGTGAGTGATACGATCCGATGACATGACAATCGCCGAGCGTTCCGACCCCGCCACCGACGACGATCCCGAACCGCCACATAGCGCAATGCGGCTCGCCGACGGTCGCACGCTGAGCTGGGCCGAGTACGGCGACCCTCACGGGGAACCGCTCTTCTTTCATCACGGAATTCCTTCGTCGCGAATGGCTGCAGCAGTTATGGCGCCGGGAGCGGCCAGAGCAGGCGTCCGACTGATCGCTCCCGAGCGGCCGGGATTCGGCTACTCCGACCCGCTGCCTGGGCGGCAGATCCTCGATTGGCCCTCCGACCTCAGGCAACTCGCCGACTACCTGGAGATTCAGAAGTTCTCGGTCGCCGGCATTTCGGCCGGCTTGCCCTACACGCTGGCATGCGCCCTGCGGATGCCCGAGCGGCTGCATCGGGTTGCGTCGATTTCCGGTCTTGGTCTCATCGATTCACGGGATGTGCTGGAAGGCATGTCCTACGAGTGGCGCTTGATCTACACGCTGTTCCTCAAGTCGCAGCGTTTGGCGTCGCTGTGGATGCGCGGCTATGGGCGCTCAGTGCAGAAACAACCGGAACGGGTCGTCGCCGAGCAGATCAAGCGGATGCCGCCGGTTGACGGAGCCGTGCTCGGCTCCGAACCGACCTTGACCAACCGAATCACCGACCTGCGCGAAGCCTTCCGCCGGGGACCCGCCGCCGCCGGCGACGAAGCCCGCTGTCACCTGGAGCCCTGGGGCTTCGCGCTGCGTGACATCGAGTTCCCGGTCATGCTCTGGCACGCTGTGCTGGACGAATCACACCCGATCCAGATGGGTATGCGGATCGCCGCCGAGCTGCCGAACTGCCGGCCAATCTACGTGGACGGCGTTGGCTCGTTGGGCTTCATCGCCCACGCCGAGTCAATCTTCGCCGCCATGTTCAGCGAGCATCCGGAGATCGTCCGCCCCGTCGCCGCTCCCGATGCCATCCCCGCTGAAGAAGAACTCGACCCCTTCGCCCCGTTGCTGGACGTCTTCCCCGAACCGGTGGTCGGCGAATAGCCGCAATAGAATTCCGTCATACCCGCGCTTGCCGCGGGTATCTCGTCCCGCGTTGAGGTAGGTGACCTCCCTTGTGAGCGCGCGTTCGTCTTCGCCGGCAATCGTTGGTCTGTGCGCCTGGAACACCTAGCCCCGCGCCCAGTTCAGACTGTTCTTCAACAGCTGACCATACTCCTCGGTCTCCCAGGTAAACCGAAGCGTCCGAGGATTGTCGCCGTTCTCATCCTTCGCGTTGTCCTCGACGAATGGCTGCGAGTTGGTCAACGGCGAGTGACAGTGGCCCAGCGCGATGTAGCAGACCCCGCCCTCGCCGATCCCGCGCGTGTAGCCGAACACCCGAGTCACGCCGTCAGCCTCGATCGCCGTGTCCTCGTCGTAGTCGAAGCCGAAATCCGGCCAGGTGTCGGGACCAATCGGCGCCGTCAGCAGGATGTCTGTGTTCGGTCGATCCGTGATCTCGATCATGTACGGCTCGTCGATCACGTCGAACTGCTCAGGCAGCCCTTCAAGGATTGGCGAGTTGACGTTCTTCACGTCGACGGTGAAGCGCTTGATCGGCGGGTGGTTGATGAAAAATCCACCCAGTGTCTCGTGGTGATCCATCTTCACCATCTGGCGCTTGCCGTCGCCCATGCGAGCGGCCTTGCCGCCCGACGTCCCGTGCAGACCAATCCAGCGCCCGCCGTTGCCGATCCAATCGCGCAGGATCTCATTCTGCGGATCGTCTGCGTACGGGCCTGCCGTGTACGTGATCAGCACGTCGGTCACCTGCAGCCACTTCCACATGTCGGTGAAGTCGTTGCCGGTAGTCGCGCGGACGTTGCCGTCCTCATACAACATCCCCAGCAGCTTCAGCCGAGCGAAGTCCATGTCGTGACCTCCGTGCGATCCGGGCGGGAATCCACCTGTCACCACGTGCACGCGAGTCGGGGCGCTGGCCATGATTGACCTCGTTTCTGTGAGGGTTCCCAAGTCTGAACGAATGATAAGCGAACCCGGCAACGGGCCTCCGCACTAGCTCTCCTTTCCTCCTGCTCGCACGACTCTCAGGCAGTCGCCGCTCTAGTCCCTACGGAGAGTTGGCGCGAGAACAGCTGCTTCCAGCCCCTGGCTCATTCGGGGGCCGGCTCGGCTCGCTGCTGATTTGTCAGGCAGCTGCAGCGATTGGCGCGAGGGAACGGGTCCCCGAACAAGTCGGGGACTGGCGCTGGCGGATTACGCGCAGGCCTCCTACGGGACAGACTCCCGGGGGCAGCGGAATCCGGCGTGAGCCGCTCCACCGGGAACTATTGCCTCCTTTACACCGTCTAGCTCTCCAACGGGACGACAGCCGGTCGTCAATCTGTTGCCCCGAGAGTCGGCTAGGAGGCCAACATGCATGAGAACCAATCTCGAGCCAGAGTTCCCCGAGGGATTCGCATCCTCGCGCCGCCTTTGATCGCGGCGCTGCTCACTGCGACCGCACTGCTGTCCACCGGCTGCGGCGGCGACGCGCAACAGGCTGAGAGCGAACAGCCGACCCGCGTCGAACAAGCCACCGCCCAGGTGGAACAGCAGCAAGCAATGGAGGAGCAGGCTCAGCAATGGGTCCAGCAACAGGCCGAGTACGAGTACGAGCAGCAAGCGCAACAAGCAGCTCAAGAGGAGGCCATGCAGCAACAAGAGCAACAGGAGTCGGGAGCAGTCTCTCCCAGTTCCCGCGGCGGACAGTCCCAGCGGGAGACTCTGACGCTTCTCCCGCGGCCCGGAGCGACCAACTTCGAGGATTACCCGACCATCGGTTGGCGCGACACCGCCAACGACGACACGGCTACATTCTCCCTCGATGTCGATCGCACCTCATACTTCCTCGCCCTCAACTGGGTCCAGAACGGCTACCTGATCGAACCCGCCTCGGTCCGCGCTGAGGAGTGGATCAACGCCTTCAACTACCGCTACGACAGGCCAGACGTGGACGATAGCTTCGCCATCACCACCGACCTCGTCGAGCATCCCCTGCACTCCGACCTGCACCTGCTCCGCGTCGCCACGCAGGCTCCGGAATTCGTTGACGATACTCCGCTCAACGTCACGCTGGTCCTCGATTCGTCCGGTTCGATGGGAGAGGGCAATCGTGTCGAGATAGCGCGCGCCGCCGCGGAATCCATCCGCCGCGGACTGAGCGATGATGATCGCATCGCAGTCGTACTGTTCTCCAACGGCATCGTCGACTATGAAGAGCACCAGCGTCCCGATGATCGAGACATCGGCCGTGTCATCGACCGTCTCATGCCGCTCAACTCGACCAACGTCCAGGCCGGACTCAACCTTGGCGTCGAACTGGCCGACGACATCAGAAGTAAACGGCCCGATTCGCACAACTACGTGATCCTGATGTCCGACGGCGTCGCCAACGTTGACGCGACCGATCCGTTCGCGATCCTGCAGTCGGCCGAAGACCGCAACGACCGCAATCCGTTGCGTCTGATCACGGTCGGCGTGGGCATCGCCAACTACAACGACGTGCTGCTCGAGCAGCTCGCGCAGTACGGCAATGGCTGGTATCGCTACCTCTCCGATGTCGGCAAGGCGCGCTCGACCTTCAGTCGCGACAACTGGCTGGCTCTGTCGATTCCCTTCGCCGACCAGGCTCGCGCCCAGGTGCGCTGGGATGAGGATTCCGTCCTCGCCTGGCGGCAAGTGGGCTACGAAAACCGCGTCACCTCCGACCGCAACTTCGAGCAGGACCGCAAGGAGTTCGCCGAGATTCCGATCGGCACGGCGACCACGATGTTCTTTGAGGTCGAATTGACCAGCGACGCGCTGCGCGATGACATCATCGAGCTCGGTGAAGTCGAGCTGCGTTGGTTGACGCCGCGCTCCGACGAGTCCAACCGCCAGCAGGTCGACATGGTCAGCGCGATTCGCCGCTTCGGCGACGACGAGATGCTGGACCTGGGCACAGTAGTTGCGCTGGCCTCCGACCGCTATGGCTGGTTCGGCCAGGCCGGACTCAGCCGCGAGACCATGGCGCTCGCGGCCCACAACCTGGATGAGATCGCGGGTTGGTTCTACGTACTGCCCACGAGCATCCTCGACACCCAGGCCGGCCAGGACTTCGGCCAGCTCCTCGTCGCCATGGTCGCCGTAGCCAAGGACTACGAATCGGAGGACCCGGGCTACTCTCGCTAGCCAGCGAGCGCTAGCCGACAACGACTGGCGGCGCGATGATGTGAGGGGTCGGCATCTGCCGACCCCTCACTGATTGCGAGCTCATCCATGTCCGACTCCACCATCGTCGACCTGCGCTACTACCTGGTTCATCCCACTCCGCCCGATACCGGTCAGCCAGACCGCTACATCGCTGGCAAGAATCTCTGCTTCGTCCGACTCGAAACCGCCGACGGCCTGCACGGCTGGGGCGAGTGCTACACCCAGTCCGACCGCGACATCCAGATCACAGCACACCTCGAGGCCATGCGGCGCTACATCGTCGGCTGGGACTCAACGCGAATCAAACCCTGGACCGACGCAATCCACAACGACTTTGGCAACCGCCGCGGCGCGATGGATCTCTACTCCGCCGTCTCCGGTGTGGAGCAAGCCATGTGGGACCTCGCCGGCAAACGCGCCGGCATGCCCGTCCACCAGCTCCTAGGCGGCGCCGTCCGAGACCGCCTCCGCGTCTACGCCAACGGCTGGGCCAAGATGGACGACCTCGAGGAGCTCCAGGCCCGAGCCCGCGCGATGGTTGATCGAGGCTTCACCGCGCTCAAATTCGATCCTGTTCCCGGCAAGTGGCGCACCTACGTCGGCACGAAAGAGCTTCGGCTGGCCGCTGAGCGCGTCCGAGCCGTGCGAGAAGCCGTCGGACCCGAGGTTGATGTCCTGCTCGAAATCCACCGACGCCTCAGCCCGTCGAACGCCGTCCGCCTCTCGCAGATGGTCGAAGAGTACGAGCCGTTCTGGTTCGAGGAGCCGGTCTGGGCCGAGAACATGACCGCTCTAGCCGCGGCCACCGCGCAAATCAATATCCCCACGGTCACCGGCGAGGAGCTCTACACCAAGTTCGAGTTCCGCGAGGCCTTCGAGCAGCGCGCCGCCGACATCATCAACCCCGATGTCGCCAACGTCGGCGGGATCAAGGAGCTGACCGAGATTGCCGCCATGGCCGAGGTCTACTTCGTCGCCGTCGCGCCGCACAACTACAACTCAACCACGATGGCGCTGGCCTCAACCCTCAATGCCGCGGCCACGATGCCCAACTTCATCATCACCGAGTATTTCGTCAACTTCGAACCCTGGGGCCAACAAGCCGCCACCACACCCTTCGAGGTCGAAGACAGCCACATCGCCCTCCCCACCACCCCGGGCCTCGGCATCGACCTCGACGAAGAGGTCCTCAACGCCCACCCGGCAAAGGACTTTCCCACTCGGCCGATCGGGGATTTGGAGTAGCATGACCACATGCCTAACGTGAATGTCAACCTCTCCGATGAACTCAGGTCATTTGTTGACCGTCAGGTTGCCGAACGCGGCTTGGAGACGTGTGCCGACTACATACGTGACCTCGTGCAACTCGAACGAGATCGCCAGCACCTACGTGATCTGATCATGGAGGGCGTCAACTCGCCATCGGCGGTTGTCGCCGATGACGCGTTCTTCGACGAGATCCTCGCGCGCATCGACCGAGCGGAGCATCAGTGGCACGCAAGCCGCTCATCCTGAGTGAACGTGCTCGGCGAGATTTCATCTCCAGTATTGACTTCTACACCGCCGAAGCATCGTTCGATGTCGCAAGGTCGTTCAGGAGCGCGCTGAGAGCCGAGTTTGACCACATCGGCCGGTTTCCCGCTAGCGGATCGCCACGCTACGCCGGTACGGTCGACGTGCGCGATCTTCGCTCATGGCCCGTGAGGGGCTTTCCCTACCTCGTCCTCTACGCCGAACGAGAGGACCGAATCGAAATCCTGCGAATCCTACACACCGCTCGCGACATTCCCGCATCCCTGCGCGACGACATGGAGGAGTAGTCAGATGCGACGCGTCAGCGGACTCCTACCAACCGACGTGCATACCTACCGCGGTGACCCTTGGGTCACCAGGTTCTACCTATTCCTCTCCCTCGTAATCACCTTCCGCAGTCTCGTCCACGTCTTCCGCAAGGACGGCGGCGCGAACTCGATTGCCGGCATTGATCTCGACGTCGAGGGTGGTCAGAACATCGTCGCCATCTTTGCGCAGTGGGGACTCGAGCAACTGCTCCTCGCCGGCCTCGCCTGGCTCGCGCTGTTCCGCTACCGAGGACTGATCCCCCTGATCCTGCTGATCAACCTGCTCGACAACATCGGACGCATCCTGATCGGCCGATCAAAACCGCTCAAAATCGACAAGCCCCCGCCTGGCGCCTACGGACAGGTGATCATCCTGCCGTTCCTCGCACTGGCGCTCTGGCAATCGCTGCCGCGCCGGGACGGCACACATCACTCGACGGGCTAGCGGGCAAAGTCCCGTAGCGCCGCAACCACCCGCTCCGGCGCTTCCTCGGCTGCAAAGTGTCCGACATCGCTGTACCGGTGCGCCTCTGCGTTACCCAGTGAGGCCAACCAGCGATTCAATTCCTTTTCGCGGAACGCAATGTCCTGGAGCCCCCAGAGAAGCAGCGCCGGCTTGTCGGCGAATCGTGCCCGATCTCCCCAGATATCGCCGAGCCACTTGCTCGCGCTGATGATGTAGCCGGGAAGCGCCGCGCAAGCCGAGCGTTCGCGCGGCGACGGCTGCGCATTCCGGTAGTGCTCCATGACCTCGTTTGAGATCGCCGATTTCACGCCGATCGCTCTCGGCATCACGCCGTTGACGAAGAAGTTGCGATGCTTGATCAAGTACTGGCCGAGCGGACTTCGCATCATCGAACTGAAGAAGATGAAGTGCGGATCGCGGTTCACCGGCCAGCACCAGGTGTTAGCGATCACCAGTCGGCTGACGCGGAACGGTTCGCGTCGCGCGAAGTCCAGGCCGATTGGCCCGCCCCAATCGGACATGAACACCGTGGTGTCCTCGACGTTCAGATGAGCCATCAGCTCCGCAAACCGGCGGGCATGGGCTTGCGGCTGATAATCCGACTTGTGCTCGCTACGCGATGAGAGGCCGAATCCAATGTGATCAAGCGCAATGCAACGGTAGTCGGAGCGCAGATTTGCGATCAGGTGTCGGAACTCGAACGACCAGGACGGATTGCCGTGCACAAAGACAATCGTCGGACCGCTGCCCTCGTCGATGTAGTGCATCCGCTGACCGTCCGGCGTCTCAAAGAACCGGCTCTCAAATGGATACAACTCATCCGAGATCCAATCGGGCCGCTCGTAGGTCACGTGCTCCTCCGTCATTCGCTCTGAACTTGACTAGATCAGCGCCTCGTAGACGCCTTTCTCGAAGTCGGTCTCGAGGTAGGCGACTGGGTTGAACTGATACATGAACACGTGCGTGAAGAACAGCCCGGCGAGGTTCTCCGATGGGTCGACGAAGAACCAGGTACCCGCCGCGCCGCCCCAACCGTAGGTCCCGACGCTGCCCGGATGCGCGGTCCCCGCGATCCGTTCGCGCACCGCGTAACCGAAGCCGAAACCAAATCCGGGACCGGTCAGGTCGATCTCAGTGCCGCAAATCGCTCCAAGATGGTTGGCGGTCATCAGATCGATTGTCTTGCGACCCAGCACCCGTTGACCATCGAGTTCGCCACCGTTGAGAAGCATCGCGGCAAAGCGCGTGTACGCCGCCGGCGTCATCAACACTCCTCCATAGAGGCCGTTGCCGGAGATCTGCTGGCCTACCGACTCTCGCACCTTGTGCGAGTCCTCCGGCCGCTCGACGGGATTGAGCGAACCGTCTTCGGACCAATGGTGATTCGTGACCAGCCGGTCGGCGTCCTGCGGCGGGCAGTAGAAGCCGCAGCCGTCTACGCCAAGCGGACCGAAGATGCGCTCCTGGAAGAGGGCATCGAGGTTCTGCCCCGTTGCTCGTTCGAGCAGCAGCGTCAAAACGTCAAAGTCGGCTGCATACTCCCACGCCGCTCCCGGCTGCCGCGCGTTGGGAAGCTGCGCCATCTGCAGCACGCGCTGCTCCGCCGATACCGAAGTATCCACAGCACCGGGACTGGTGATCCCGAACTCGGTCCCGCTCCAGGCCGGCTCCAGCAGCGGGAACATTGCCGAGGGAATGTTGCCGAATGACGGCAGCCCCGATGTCATCGTCAACAGATCGCGAATCGTGATCTGCCGCGTCATCGGCACCGTCTGACCCATCAACAGACCTTCGCCGCGAACCTTGTTTGGCGGATCGAAGGGGGCAAGCACCTGCCGATTCTCGAACTCAGGCAACCACTTGGTGATCGGCTCGTCGACGTAGAAGACGCCCTCTTCCTGGAGCTGCATCGTCAGCGCCGCCGTGACCGGCTTGGTCTGCGAGTACATGCGGAACAGCGCGTCGAGCGGCAGCGGCGTCTCCCGCTCGACGTCGAGATACCCGTGCGCCGAAACATGAGCGAGGTGTCCGTGCCGCAACACGACGGTGACCACGCCGGGCACCTCGCCGTTCTCGACCGCCTGCGCCATTCGCGCGTCTGTGCGCGCCAGCCGGTCGGGGTCGATGCCCAGCGAAGCGGGCTCGGCAATGGGAAGATTGGCAAAGTCGGTCATGTGGCGACTCCCTTTCTGATAGATCGCGAGTCGAGGATAGCCCGACCAATCACCTACTCTCGTCAGAGTCGAGGGAGGGCAGCCATGGCATACGAGTACGACCGCAACATCCGCGACCGGGTGGCCGTGATCGGCGTCGGCGAAACCGAGTACACCAGGCATGGACGTATCGGACGCCCTGAGTTTCGCCTGGCGCTCGAGGCGATCCTGGCAGCCTGCGCCGACGCCGGGCTGGAGCCTCGGATGTTGGACGGCTTCTCCTCATACTCGGCTGACCGCAACGACCCCAACCGCCTGTCGACGGCGCTCGATCTGCCGCACTACGCCTTCGCTTCCATGGTCTATGGCGGCGGCGGCGGTGGTGTCTGCGCCGCGATCGGCAACGCGGCGGCAGGCATCGTGGCCGGCTACGCGAACTTCGTGGTCGTCTACCGGGCCTTGGCGCAGGGCGAGTTTGGCCGATTTGGTCAGTCACGCAGCAGCGGGCGACTGCGCGGTCAGTACGCCTTCAATGTGCCGCAGGGCCTCATGACAGCCGCCCAGTACCTGGCGATGAAGATGCAGCGACATATGCACGAGTACGGCACCACCTCGGCCCAGCTCGGCCAGATCGCGGTCGCCGCCAACAAGCACGCGCAACGCAATCCCCGAGCCGTGATGAACGGCCGACCGATCACCCTCGAGGATCACCAGAACTCGCGCATGATCGCCGACCCGTACCGGCTCTACGACTGCTGCCTCGAAACCGACGGCGCTGCGGCGATGATCCTGACCACTGCCGAAATCGCGCGAGACTTCACCGATACGCCGGTCTACCTCTCAGCTTCGGTACAGGGCTCGGGACATCGCCAGGGCAGTGTCGTCGATGGGTTCTGGCACGACGAGTTCATGAGCTCCAACTACACGTCGATGGTCGACCGGCTCTACTCCGCAGCGGGAATGGGACCTCAGGAGATCGACTGCGGTCAGTTCTACGAGAACTTCACCGGCCAGGTATTGACCTCCTTTGAGGATCACAAGTTCTGCGACGTCGGCGAAGGCGGCCCATTCTGCGAGGGCGGGCGGCTGGAGGCGAAGCAAGTCGCCGACCCCGACGCGCCTCACGCCGGCGAGTTCCCGATCAACACCTCCGGCGGCAACCTGGCCGAGGCCTACACTCACGGCTTCAATCTCGCGGTCGAAGCCGTGCGCCAACTGCGCGGCGATTCCACGACTCCGGTCGAAGGTGCCCGCACCTGCATCGTCGCAGCCGGTCCGGCCTCGGCGCCAATCTCGACGGCGATCTTCAGGAACTAGCGGGCTGCCGGGCCAGTCCCGCAACCCCCTGGGTCCGTCATTCCCGCATAGGGACGCCTTTGCATGGCCCTGTGTCTCCAGTCCCCGACTCGCTCGGGGACCCGCTCCCTTCCGACGCACGCTGCCGCGAGCGCGGCTACGACGGCCTCGTTGGGCGGAGATTGGCCGCAAGGAGGCCGCTAATACAGCGCGCGCTTGAGACAGTGGCCTGCGACTGGTGTGGACCGCCCAACGATTCGTTCGGCGACCGCGTCGGCGAGGATTGCTCCGATCTGGTTCTGCAGCGCTCGCGAGCGTGCCCAGCGAACTTGGGTCTCCTGCATGATCGCAATCACGAATCGTGGCTCGCTTCCTTGCCAGGGGGCGTCAAGCCAGATTGCGGCGCTGTTCATGCGTATCATCGGGCCGTCTTCTGCATCTTCGTCGAACCAGGGAAGCTGCTTCGATGTGTCAACTTGCTCAAGCGCAGCATCGCGAGCTTGCAGGACATCCCGGGCCTCTGCGTCTCGAGGGTCGATGCCCACGCTGGGATCCTCATCCAGTGGTTCAGGGAGCGTGAAGTTGCCTGTCTTGATCAGCGACTCCCATCCGATGAGACGGCCCTTCGGTATCGATGCTCCCCAGCGATGCTCCGGCACCACTGCGCGAAGCAGGTCGAGCCCCTCGTCGCGGACCGCCTCGGGCACCTCTGTAGACAGGGCCAGGGCGGCATAGAGTTGCGCCAGATCTCCGGGTTTGGCGCGGCCAGAGCCCCATCGCCTTTGGTGCTGCAGCTCGGCCAGAACGGGTACTCCCCAGCGTTCGTAGTAGCTATTGAGACCAGGCAGCCCTCCGATCATGCCCAGCAATGTGTTGACATCAGGATTCTGCGACCAGGCGACCATGTAAAACAACGCCTCACGCTGCAGATCGGTAAGTTCCCGTTCCTGTTCGTGGGCGTCAGTCATGACCGCCCAGGCGAGGGGAGGCTTGATCATGCTGTGCAATGCGTAGGGTCCAGGATGACCCCCACTCCAGACTGTGCCGGTCCGCAGGTCGTACACGGCCGCTCCCGCGATGGAGCCACTCTGGATGTGATGTCGGACGAATGCTGGCGCAAGGGCACACAACGGCGCGTCCGCCAAGGTTGGAGGAAGCGCCGTCAGCAAGAGCAGTGAACCTACTATCGAGCCAGCCAATAGCCGTCGCATGACACTAGAGAATATCGAGGACAAGACACGTTACCCTCCAAGACATGTCGACCCAGAGCTCAGCCGAGTTCCTCGAGGCTCCGTTTTTTCCTGACGGCATGACCGCGCCCGATCCCGACTGCCCGATCAACGGCGGCTACTTTGCCGCCGCCGCCGAGGGACGGCTGGTGGTGCAGCGCTGCGCCGACTGCGGCGCGCGGCAGTATCCGCCCGAGCTGAACTGCCATGCTTGCTACGGCTTTGAGATGGAATGGGAAGACGCAGGGGGCGCGGGAACCGTCTGGTCATGGGTTGAAGTGGTGCATCCCGCGCATCCATCGCTGCGCGAGTTTGGTCCCTACATGGTGGCGCTGGTCGAGCTCGACGACATGCCCGAGATCAAAGTGATGGGCGCCGTCGTTGACGCGCCGTTGGGCGGCGAGATGCAGATCGGCGCGCCGGTCCGAGTCGTCTTTGAGCGTACGGCGGACAACCTGGTCCAGCCGCGCTGGCGGATGGCATGACCGCTCAATCGCCCGCGACGAGCGCAGGACCGCCGACGAATCGTCGCCGATGGGTGATACTGCTGGTCCTCGCCGGCGCGCAGATGCTGGTCCAGCTCGACGCGACGATCATCAACACCGCCTTGCCCGCGATCAAGCGCGCCTTCGAGATGTCGGAGTCGCAGTCGCTCTGGGTCGCCGACGCGTACATGGTCATTTTCGGTGGACTGCTGTTGCTCGCCGGCGCGCTGGGCGATCGCTTCGGACGGCGCAAGACGCTGATCATCGGCATGGGCATCTTCGTCGCCGCCTCGATCGCGGTTGCCTTCTCGCCCGACGCCAACTTCCTGATTGTCGGCCGCGGACTTCAAGGACTCGGCGGCGCGCTCGTGATCCCGCAGACGCTGTCGATCCTGACCGCGGTCTTCCCGCGCGAAGAACGCGGACGCGCAATTGGCATCTGGGCCGGCGCGATGGGCTTCGGCATGGCATTCGGCCCACTGGTCGGCGGCGTGCTTGTCGATCTAATCGGTTGGGCCGGCGTCTTCTGGGTACCCGCGCCGATCGCGGCAGTGGCCATGCTTGGCATGGCGGCCGTGCCCGAGTCGCGCTCGCAGTTGCACACCAAGCTCGATGTGCCCGGCGCAATCACCGGCACGATCGCGATGGTCGCGATTGTCTTCGCAATCATCGAAGGCATTCAGAAAGGCTGGACCGACTCATTGATCGTCGGCTCGTTCGCGGTGGCGATCGTTGCGGCAGTGCTGTTCGTCATCATCGAGCGGCGCACCGACCAGCCGCTGCTGCCGATGGCGTTCTTCAAACAGCGCGACTTCACCGGCTCGATGATCGGCATGTTCTTCATCATGTTCGCGCTGATGGGCGTGATGTTCTACATGCCGCAGTTCTTCCAGCTCGTGCAGGGCATGTCGGCCGCCGAGAGCGGCGCGCGGCTGATGCCGCTGGCCTTGATGATGATGTTCTTCGCCCCGGTCGCGGCGCGGCTGCTGCCGGTGCTGGGTCCGCGATTCATGCTTTTCTGGGCGCCCGCCGTACACGGTGCCGGAGCGCTGCTGATCTTCAGCTTCGTCCTCGACATCGACACGCCCTACTGGATGATCGCCCTCGGCTTGGCCTTCCTCGGCATGGGCGGCGCGATGCACATGCCGGCGACGACCGACACAGCCATGGCGTCGGTGCCGGTCGACCTGGCCGGCAAAGCCTCGGCGGTCAACAACGCCGGACGCCAACTCGGCGGCACGCTGGCGATCGCGATCCTCGGCTCATTTGCGGCGGCGGTCTACTCGTCCGGCGTGACCTCGGGACTCGGCCCGATCGGGCTGCCCGAGCAGTCGGTGGAAATCCTCGCTACCGGGATCGGCGCAGCGCAGCAGGTCCTGCCAACGCTCGATCCCTCGCTGCTGCAGGAGACGCAGCTCGTGTTGCGCGAGTCCTTCGTCGACGCGATCAGCAACACCATGCGTTTCGGCATCATCTTCGCCCTGATCTCCGGCGTCGTAGGCTGGATCCTCGTGCCCAAGCGACAGCGCCAGGAACAGATGCAATGGGAAGACGGCAAGCCGGTCGAGCAGCCCGCTCCCGCAATCGCCGCCCCCAGAAACGGCGCCTCCGCAAACGGCGCGCGGGAGTTCGAGCCGGCAGCGAGGGCAATGGCCTTGGTCCGCCCGCAGAAGTCGGGCGTGCCGTAGCGCGGGCATCGACAGTCCTCTTCGATAGCCTTGCCGCAATGACCACTTCTCCATTGACCGTCGACAACGGACCTGACTCGCCATGAGTCTCGCCACTGATGGCAACGTGGCCTCCGTCAGCGTCAGCCCGCGCCGGCGCTGGGTCGTGCTGGCGATCCTCGCCGGTTCACAGACAATCGTCTCGCTAGACGCAACGATCGTGAACACGGCGCTGCCGACGATCAAGCGCGTCTTCGAGATGTCGGAGTCGCAGTCGCTCTGGGTCGTCGACGCCTACCTGGTGCTGTTCGGCGGGCTGCTGTTGTTGGCCGGCGCGTTGGGCGACCGCTTCGGCAGGCGGCGCATCCTGGCGATCGGTCTGACCGTGTTCACAATGGCCTCAATCGGCGTGGCCTTTTCGCCCGATGCCAACTTCCTCATTGTCGGCCGCGGACTACAGGGCATCGGTGGCGCGCTGGTGCTGCCGCAGACGCTGTCCACGCTGACCGCGGTGTTTCCGCGGCAGGAGCGGAGCAAGGCGTTTGGTATCTGGGCGGGAGCGATGGGCGTCGGCATGGCGCTGGGGCCGTTTCTCGGAGGAACGCTGGTCGATCAGATCGATTGGTCGGCGGTCTTCTGGGTGCCTGCGCCGCTGTCGGCGATGGCATTGATCGCGCTCACGCTTGTCCCGCCGACCAAGTCGGTCCTGCACACGAAGCTGGATGTGCCCGGCGCGCTGACCGGCACCGTCGGCATGCTGGC
Source organism: Dehalococcoidia bacterium (assembly GCA_965211635.1). Lineage (GTDB taxonomy): Bacteria > Chloroflexota > Dehalococcoidia > Bin125 > Bin125 > Bin125. The sequence goes on along the minus strand of OZ242948.1, from coordinate 1,078,196 downwards.
ACTTGTCTTTTCAATCATCGAGGGCATCCCGCGCGGCTGGGACGATCCGGTGATCATCGCCACGATCTCGGTTGCGGTGCTCTCGCTCTCGGCCTTCATCCTGATCGAGCGGCGTACCGATCAGCCGCTGATGCCGCTGGGATTCTTCAGGCAGCGGGACTTCGTTGGCGCGATGGTCGGCATGTTCTTCATCATGTTCGCGCTGATGGGCGTGCTCTTCTATCTGCCGCAGTTCTTTCAACTTGTCCAGGGCGTATCGGCGGCCGAGAGCGGCCTGCGCGTGATGCCGTTGGCCGTCGTAATGATCATCTGCGCGCCGATCGCAGGGTTCATCCTGCCCAAAGTGGGCCCACGATTCCTGCTCTTCTGGGCGCCGACCATGCACGGGGGCGGCTGCCTGCTGATCCTGGCGCTGGTGCTGGCAGTCGACACGCCGTATTGGATGGTCGGCCTGGCGCTGGCCTGGCTGGGCATCGGCGGATCGCTGCACATGCCGGCGACGACCGATACCTCGATGGCCGCCGTGCCGGTCGACATGGCCGGCAAAGCGTCGGCCGTGACCACGACCGGCCAGGAGCTGGGCGGGACGATGTCGATCGCGATCCTGGGCAGCTTCGCCGCCGTGATGTACGCCTCCGGCGTCCGTGACGGACTGACCGGCCTTCCGCTTTCGACCGCCGAGGTCGATGTCATGGCCTCCGGGATCGGCGCTGCCTACCACCTCTTGCCCGGACTTGATCCGGCCGTCCTCGGTGAGGTGCAGGCCACGCTGACCGATTCCTTCGTCCAGGCCATCAGGCGCACCTTCCTCTTCGGAATCAGCTTCGCAGTGGTCGCCGGTGTGGTCGGTTGGATTCTCGTCCCGAGGCGTCAGCGCCTGGTCCAGGCGACATCGCTCGGCGACTCCGAGACTACGCCGCTGCCGACGGTGTCCGCCAACGGCGCGCTGGCCAACGGCGCGAACAGGGTTGCGCCGCTGGTACGGTCAGTGGCCTCATCCAGGCCGCAGAAGTCGGCCGTGCCGTAGCACAGAGCACTAATCCTGCAGCATCGACTCCGCAACGCGTTCGCCGATCATGATCGCCGTCAGGTTTGTGTTGCAACTCACGATGTCGGGCATGATCGAGGTGTCGGCGACGCGGACATTGTCGACCTGGTGGACGCGTCCCCGCTGATCGGTGACGGCGAGTGGGTCGGTCGGCTGTCCCATTCTCGCCGAGCCGCAGATGTGCCACGTGGTGGACGTGGTGCGCAGTATGTAGTCGGCCAGCGCGTTGTCCGAGTCAATCACTTCGGGGCGCGGCGCGATCACGCGCTCTACGAAGGGCGCAATCGCGTCGGAGTGCATGATCTCCCAGGAGAGGCGCAGTCCGTCCATCAGCCGGCGCAGGTCCTCGGGATGCGAGGCGTAGTTCATGTCGAGCTGCGGCTGGTCGGACGGGTCGGTCGAGCGCAAGGTGACCGAGCCGCGCGAGTGCGGCCGCTGGATTACGGCGCCGATCCCGAACGAGGGATGCCGGCGCGGCGCCTCGGTCAGTCCGCGCACCTGCTCCTCGTCCCAGATCGTCGAGATCGCAAGCTGCATGTCGTTGAACTGGTCGGAGCCGGGCGCGGTGTAGCGCACGCCGATCTCGGTGACTACGTCGGGATCGTGGACGACCTCCGGTTTGGGAAACGCCTGCACGCCGGTGCCGAAGTGATCGATCAGATTCTCGCCGACGCCGGGCAGCGCCGCGCGCTGCTCGATCCCGTGCGGGGCCAGCTTCTCCGCAGATCCAATGCCGCTGCGCAGCAGAATCGCGGGGGATACCGCCGCGCCTGCGGAGACGCACACGCGATCGGCGTGGATCGTCTCACCGTCTGCCAAGACGACGCCGTTGACGCGCGCGCCCGAGGCGGTGTCGAAGCTCAGCCGGTCGACCAGCACGCCGTGGCGGATGGTCAGATTCTCGCGGTCGCGGATGCCGAGCAGGTAGGCGATGTTGGTCGAGATGCGGTTGCCATTGCTGCGATTGCGCGGCCATGGCCCGACGCCGGTCGCGTCGGGCAGGTTGTGGTCCCAGACGTCGTCGAAACCGCTCGTTCGGCAGGCGTCGTAGAAGGCGCGCTGCAACGGTTGCCAGTTCTCCGAGGGCTCCCGCTCAATCGGAATCGGTCCCGACTGGCCGTGGAAATCTCCGCCCTCCGGATCGGACTCCAGCCGCCGATACCAGGGCAAGACATCCTCGTAGCTCCACTCATCGCAGCCCATCGCGACCCACGACTCGAAGTCCCCAGGCACGCCGCGCAGGGCGATCGTGCCGTTGACCGCTGACGATCCGCCCATCACCTTGCCACGGTGCAGCGGGAACTCGCGGCCGTGCCGCGCGTTGGCCTGGAATCCCCAGTCGTGGTCGCGCCACGAAACCCACGGCTTGAGCAGGTCGCGTGGCATGTCTTCGACCCGCGTGTAGTCCGGTCCGGCCTCAAGCAGCAACACGCGCCGGTTCGGGTCCTCCGACAGTCGAGCCGCGATCACCGCCCCCGCCGAACCCGCGCCGATGATGATGTCGTCGTAGCTGGCCATATCGTCCTCCTGCTGTCGGCTGAGGATAGGTCAGCCTTACGGGAGTATCGGATAACGTAGCCCGAAGCGACGCTGCCTTCGCTCTCCCCCCGCGAAGCGGGGGGAGATGTCACGGAGTGACAGAGGGGGGCACGCCGAACCTCGGCGTACGCGCCAAACCGACGAGAACTTGCAATGGCGCGACCGGATACAGACAAGCTGATTCCCGCCTACGAAGGCCTGTCGGTCGTCGATCTCTCGCGGCGAATGTCGGGAGCGTTTGCGGCGCGACTCTTCGCCGACCATGGCGCTGATGTCGTCATGCTGGAACCGCCCGAGGGGCATCCGCTCAGGCATGAAGCGCCGTTCCTTGATGATCAGCCCGGTCCTGAACGTTCCGCGCTGCATGCCTACGTGAACTGGGGCAAGCGATCGCTTGCGGTACTAGATGCTCGTGATGCAAAATCCTGGATCGAACAGGCCGATGTCGTGGTCTCCACGTATGGCCCGCGCAGGTTGTCCGAGCTACCGCTGGCTGCGATGCGCTCCGACGCTGTGCATCTCTCGGTCACGCCGTATGGACTGGATGGTCCAATGGCGGACGCGCCGGGGAGCAGCCTTACGCTCAACGCGCGCTGCGGGTGGGCGCACGTCAACGCGTACCAGGACGAGCCGCCATTGTCACTGCCATCGCGGCAGTCTGGCTACATGGGCGGACTCGCCGCGTTCGTCGCCGCGACCGCCGCGCTGCGGCGACGGTTCGACTCGGAGCAGCCGGAACTGGTCGACGTGCGCGAGCTCGAGGCGATGACCCACACGGTCTATCCGTGGACGATCGGCGCGGTCTACCAGGGCAGCGGATGGTCGCGCGGCGCAACGGGCGGTCGGCCTCGTGGTGAGCCGGGTCCGCTCTGGGACGCGGCCGACGGTCGGATGAACTTCGGTTTCGGCGACTGGCACCACTGGCGCGAGGCGATGGCGCTGTTCAACCTCCCCGATCAGGGCGACCGCGAGGAGTTGCAGGCGCGAAACCAACGCTACTCGCAGGATTTGTCCGCAGTGGTCGCCGGCGTCGCTCGGGAACTGCCCGCGATGGAGAAATGGCCGCTGTTCCACAAGCTGGCCGCGTTGCGCTGTATCTCCGGCGTACTCCAGACGATTCCCGAGCTGGTCGAGAACGAGCAACTGCAATCGCGTGGGTTCATCGTCAAGACCGAACTGGACGGCCGGCCGGTCCGCGCCTCGGGCGATCCGCATCCGATGAGTCCGCCGAGTTGGTCAGTGGGGTTGCCAGCGCCCAGGTTGGGTGCGAGTGCTGGGGCGGGGAACCCCCCTCTGTCACTACGTGACATCTCCCCCCGCGGAGCGGGGGGAGAGGAACAAGGGCAGCGTGGCATCGCGTCAGGCGAAGCGGGGGGAGAGGAAAGCCATCAATCTCATCCCGCGACGCGGGCGGAGATTCCGAAGGCAGAGGGGGGCTCCGCGACTCCCCGAGGGCCGCTGGATGGCATCCGCGTGCTCACGTTTACGCAGGCCTGGAGCGGCACGTTCGGGACCGAGTTGCTGGGATTCCTCGGCGCTGACGTGGTGCAGATTGAGGCGCTGCGGCGGGTCGATATCTGGCGCTTGCTTCGGCCCTGGGTGGGCAAGGCGATCCTCGATGAGACGAGAACCCAGCATCCGGAGAACACGCAGGGCGTCTATAACGCGGTCAACCTGAACAAGCGCGGGATCACGCTCGATCTCAACACGGACACAGGCAAGGACATCTTCTGGCGGATGATGCCCAACTTCGATGTCGTCTGTGAGAACTTTCGCCCCGGCGTCCTCGACGGCTGGGGAATCACGCTGGAGACCCTGGCTGAGCGGCGAACTGATGTGATTCTCGCGTCGATCTCCGGCTACGGCGTCACCGGCCCGTTCGCGTCCTATCCGGCCAACGGCGCAACGACCGAGCCGATGTCGGGACTCTCTTCAATCCACGGCTATGAGGGTGACCCAGGCATGAACACCGGCGGTCTCTATCCCGACTCGATCTCCGGCTACGCGATGGCCGCCGCCGTGATTGCGGCGCTGGCGCGGCGCGGACGAGTCAATGGACCGCAGCGGATCGACGTAGCGATGCTCGAGGCGATGGGCGTCGTCGTCGGCGACGCGATCACCGAGTACGACGCCACCGGCAGGCAGCCGGTCCCGCTCGGCAATCGCGACCGACTGCGCGCGCCGCACAACGTCTATCGCTGTCTCGGCGACGACGAATGGGTGGCTATCTCAGTCCACACCGAATCAGACTGGCGGGCGCTCTGCCGCGAGATGGGGGCTCCTGCGCTCGCAGATGATCCGCGATTCATCGATGCCGCGGCACGGAAGCAGTACGAACCAGCCCTGGATGAGATGATCGCCAGGTGGACCTCGCCGAAAGAACCCGCGGAGGTGGAGCGCAGATTGCTGGCTCTTGGCATTGACGCTGCGCGGGTTGCCAAGCCCTACGAGCAGTTCACGCTGCCCGACCTGCGCTATCTGTCCAGCGGATTCATCCAGTCCGTCGACCATCCTGAGGTCGGCCCCTCATGGCTGCCCGGCGCGCCCTGGCGACTCAGCGGTCCTGAGGACCGCAAGCTGCGGCCGTCGCCCTGCGTCGGCCAGCACTCGTTCGAGGTGTTCGGCGAGGAACTTGGGATGTCGGAGGCGGAGTATCGGTCGCTGGTGGAGCGCGGCATCAGCGGGACGATGGACGATGTGCGGGCCGGCGGCCGGTGACGTAAGCCGCTACCGCAGACCCAGTTCCCACTTCATGCGCGATTCTGATCGACGCGCTGCCCCGCCGCGGCACAGAGACGTGCACATCCACCCACTCCAAAGTCGCCCCCGCGCAGGCGGGGGTCGCCCCCGCGCAGGCGGGGGTCGCCCCCGCGCAGGGAGATCTTCGCGTAAGTTGTCGGCCGCCGGTGTTCGGCAAATGTTGCTTTCCGCTGACCAGACAGCCGGATGGATTCCCGCCTGCTCCAAAGTCGCCCCCGCGAAGGCGGGGGCCGGTTGCGTGGTTGGCGCCGGCCGCGTTCGTGCCAACTGGCCCCGCCTTCGCGGGACCGACCTTGGTTGGCATGCGCCATGGACCCGGGATCGCCTTCGGACCTCTGGCCAGCCCCACTGATATCTTGGCTTCAGTTGTCGTGTTGTGTCTGAGCTGCCCTTACTGAGACCGGAGTAACCTCATGCCGCCCCAGAGAACCGTGTCCAAGCTGTTGATTGCCAATCGCGGCGAGATTGCGATTCGCGTCGCTCGCGCCGCCTCGGACCTCGGCATCGGCACGGTCGCGGTCTACTCGCAGGACGACGCCCGTTCGTTGCATGTCCACGCAGCCGACGATGCGATCGCGCTGGACGGACTCGGCGTGCCGGCCTATCTCAGTATTGACGGTTTGATTGAGGCGGCCAAGTCTGCCGGTTGCGATGCCGTCCATCCCGGCTACGGATTCCTGGCCGAGTCGGCGGAGTTTGCTCGCGCCTGCAGCAACGCCGGGATCACCTTCGTCGGCCCGACGCCGCATCTGCTCGACCTGTTCGGCGATAAGGTTCGCGCTCGGCAGGCGGCCCGCGTAGCGGGCGTGACAGTGATTGAAGGCTCGGACGAGGCGGTCACGCTCGGACAGGCAGCGGACTTCTTTGAGTCGCTTGAAGAGGGCTCATCGCTGATGCTCAAGGCCGTGGCGGGCGGAGGCGGTCGCGGTTCCAGAGCGGTTCACAATCTGGACGAGCTCGAAGCGGCATGGGAGCGTTGCGTGTCCGAGGCGCAGACGTCCTTCGGCTCCGGGGCGCTTTACGTCGAGCAACTGATTCCCCGCGCCCGCCACATCGAGGTGCAGATCATCGGCGATCTGCACGGCGGTGTTTCGCATCTGTGGGAACGCGAGTGCTCCGTCCAGCGGCGCTTCCAGAAAATCGTCGAGATCGCTCCGGCGCCGCATCTGCAGCCGGACACCCGCGATGCAATCGTCGAAGCGGCGGTGCAGATCGCCCGCGATGTTGGGTACTCATCTCTCGGTACATTCGAGTTTCTGCTCGACGCGTCGGATGGTTCGGATGACCGCTTCTACTTCCTCGAAGCCAACGCGCGGCTGCAGGTCGAGCACACCGTTACCGAGCAGGTCACCGGTGTCGACCTTGTGCAATCACAGTTACGGGCAGCGCAGGGAGCGAGCATTGCGGAGTTGGGACTGGATGATCCCTCCTGGCTGCGGCCTCGCGGATTTGCTATCCAGACTCGGGTCAACATGGAGACGCTGACCGCTGACGGCGAGGTGCGTCCGGCAGCGGGCACGCTCAAGGCATATGAAGCGCCGTCAGGTCCAGGGGTTCGCACCGATGGCTTTGGCTACGTCGGCTATCAGACTTCGACGGCGTTCGACTCGCTGCTTGCCAAGGTGATCGCTCACTCGCCTTCGCCCACGTTCGAAGATGCGCTGACCCGGTCCCTGCGGGCGCTATCTGAGTTCCGCATCGAGGGCGTTGCGACCAACATTCCCTTTCTCAGCAATGTGCTGCGCCACAGAGACCTGGCCGGCGGTCGGGTGCACACGCGCTGGGTCGACGAGCAGATCTCTGAGTTGTCAACCGTCAACGGCGCCGAACGAGTCCGTTACCTGCGCGCTGAGACGCCGCAAGCCGACTCCGGTTTCGCCGGCGCGCGCGTCGACTCGCGCGACCCGTTGGCGCTGTTCGAGCACGACCAGCGAGTCAAGCAGGAGCAATCGGTCCAGGCAGTCGAAGAGGACGCGCCCGATCTGGCTGGTCCCGAGGGCTCCGTCGGATTGCCGGCGCCGATCCAGGGGACGATCGTCTCGATCATGGTCGAGGAAGGACAGGAAGTTCGGAAGGGCCAGGACCTTGTCGCCATGGAAGCGATGAAGATGGAGCATGTGATCCAGGCCGATCGCGACGGCATCATCCAGTCGCTAGCCTGCTCAGTCGGCGACGTGATCCGCGAGGGTTTCCCACTGGTCTTCATCCTCGAGGCTGAGGTCTCGGTCGAAGCCGTTGGTGGGGGCGAACTGATCGATCCCGACTTCATCCGTCCCGACCTGCAGGAGAACTATGAGCGCCACGCGTTCACGTTGGACGAGAATCGCACGGCGGCGGTCGCCAGGCGACGCGGTCGCGGATATCGGATGCCGCGCGAGAACATCGAGCAGCTCGTCGATCCCGGTTCGTTCCAGGAGTACTGGCCGCTGATCGTTGCGCGCCAGCACCAGCGCAACACCGATGAACAGCTTCGCGAGAGCACGCCCGCCGACGGCCTGATCGCGGGTACGGCGACGATCAACGGCGACCTGTTCGACGAGCAGGCGGCTCGGGCCATCGTGGTTCACTACGACTACACGGTGCTCGCCGGGACGCAGGGCGGACGCAACCACTACAAGCAGGACCGCATGTTTGAGATGGCGCGACGCTTCCAGTTCCCAATCGTCTTCTACACAGAGGGCGGAGGCGGACGCCCCGGCGACGACCGCACCGGTCCCGGCGTCGCCTTCGACACCTACACGTTCACCCAGTTCTCCAAGCTGTCGGGACTCGTGCCGCTGGTCGGCGTGACCAACGGGCGTTGCTTTGCCGGCAACACGGCGCTGCTCGCCTGCTGCGATGTGATCATCGCCACCGAGGGCTCGACCGTCGCCATGGGCGGCCCAGCCATGATTGAGGGCGGCGGACTGGGAATCTACACGCCCGAAGAGGTTGGGCCGATGTCGTTCCAGGTGCCCAATGGCGTCGTCGACATCCTGTGCAAGGACGAGGACGAAGCGACAGAAGTGGCGAAGAAGTACCTGAGCTACTTCCAGGGGCCAATTGCGCATTGGACCGCGCCTGACCAACGCCGTCTGCGGCACATCGTGCCCGAGAACCGGCTACGGCTCTACGACATGCGCGAGATCATTGACACGATCGCCGACGAAGGCTCGGTGCTGGAAATCCGCGAGAAGTTCGGCATCGGGGTCATCACTGCGTTCATTCGCGTCGAGGGTCATCCAATCGGCGTGATTGCCAACAACCCGCATCACCTCGCCGGAGCGATCGACTCCGACGGCTCGGACAAGGGCGCTCGCTTCCTCCAGCTCTGCGACGCGTTCGACATTCCGGTGCTCAGCCTGATGGACTGTCCCGGGATGATGGTCGGTCCTGATGTCGAAGCGACCGCGCTGGTCCGTCACTGCGCGCGGATGTTCAATACCGGCGCAAACCTCAGCGTGCCGCTCTTCGGCGTCGTTGTGCGCAAGGCCTACGGACTCGGCGTCCAGGCGATGTGCGGCGCCAGCGCCCTGGTCGGCTTCTTTACCGTCGCCTGGCCGACAGCCGAGTTCGCCGGAATGAATATCGAGGGCTCTGTCAAGCTGGGCTACCGCAAGGAGTTGATCGCGATCGAAGACTCCGAGGAGCGGATCGAAACCTACGAGAAGATGGTCGATCGCGCCTACCACAACGCCAAAGCGGTCAACGCCGCCGCCGGCGGCGGCCTCGACGACGTGATCGATCCGGCCGAAACCAGGAACTGGATCGCCAACGGGATCAAGCGCCTACCGCCGACGCCGCATCGGACGGGCAAGAAACGCCCGTACGTCGATACGTGGTAAGCAAACGTGCTGGGTCGAGGGAATGGTGGCGACCCCGAGCGGATTCGAACCGCCGATCTCCACCTTGACAGGGTGGCGTGTTAGGCCGCTACACCACGGGGCCGTAGGCTCCACTGTACGCCGACTGGCAGAGTACGGCAATACAGCGTAGTGTGACTTGCAAGCGTCGGAGGTTGCAGATGGCACGCGGATCACGGCGAGGCAGAGGTGGTTCCAATCGGGCCAATCAGGCAGCGCGGCCGCAGGGTCGTCGCGGTCGTAGAGCCCGTGAAGATCGGCTGCCAACTGCGCAGGCCGGCGCCGCCCAGGCTCCCGCCGGCGCGGCGCTGAGCGGCAGCGTCCAGCAACCGGCCAGGCTGGGAGGACAGCGGCAGGCCGGCGGACCGCGAGGCGGCGCGTCTGGCGCGCACGAGCGCCGCGACCGTCGCGCCCGCGCCGCCGCCGCCATGCACGACTTCCACTATGTCCGCGGCGACCTGCGTTGGGTGGCGATCACCACGGTGGCCAGCGTCGGGCTCGTGCTGGGTTTGTGGGCAGCGATCTCGCTGTAGGATCAACACCCGAATCGACTCACTCGTCGACTTGCGTAGGGGCAGCCCTTGTCGTTGCCCGATTTGCCGTCATGAGTCGGTTCAGGAGGCGCGTTGCAACGTGGGCGACCACAAGGGTCGCTCCTACATGCCGTTCGGTGGATCAACCAGGGCGAATGTCAGCCGGCCCTCGGCGGCAGTCTCGCCTTCGACCGTCGCGACTGCGTTGGCTCGACCGATACCACGGCGCAGGCGCTCCATTTCGACCTCGAGGCGGAGTTGATCTCCAGGTACGACCTGGCGACGGAACCGCACCCCATCGATCCCGGCAAAGAGACCGAGTTTGCCCTTGAACTCTTCCGCCGAGAGCGCCGCGACCGCTCCGGTCTGGGCGAGCGCCTCGATGATCAACACGCCCGGCATGATCGGATTGCCGGGGAAGTGGCCCTCGAAGAACCACTCGTTGGTCGACACGTTCTTCAGTCCGACCGCTCGCTTGCCCGGCTCCAACTCGACAATCCGATCAACCAGCAAGATCGGGAAGCGGTGCGGGATGATCTGCTGAATGTCACGGACATCGAGTGGGAGCTTCAGGTCGGTCATGGCTAGAGGTCCTTCAGGAGGCTGATGAGCCGGTCGGCGGCGCTGTCGGGAATCGCAATGCTGCCTGGGAGCAGCTCGTCCGGATGTAGACCGTGGTAGTCGGAACCGACGGTCGGAACCAGGCCGAGGCCGCGAGCGATCCGCTCGCCGTTGGCAACCGTCTCCGGGCCGTCGCTTCGGTAGTAGATCTCCAGTCCGTCGCCTCCGGCCAGGGCAAAGGATCGGATGGCACGCTCCGGGTTGTCGTATCGCGTGGGATGAGCCAGCGACGCGAAGCCGCCCGCCTCGTGGATCATGGCCAGCGACTCGGTCACGCTCAGCACCGATCGCCCGATGTACGCGGGTCCGTTGTTGTGCAGGAACCGGTCGAAGGCTTCCTGGATCGACTCCACGTGGCCCGCTTCGAGCAGCGCTCGCGCTACGTGCGGTCTGCCGACCGAGGCGTCGCCGGCAATGCGCAGAACGGATTCGTACTCGAGCTCCACTCCGAGTTCAGCAAGCCGATCGACGGTCCGCCGGGCGCGAGTTTCGCGTTCGTGTCGGTAGGCGCCGAGCTGCCGTTCGAGGTCGTCGAGCGGCGCATCGCTGCCGAAGTATCCGAGCACATGCAGTTCCCCGAGCTCATCGTCGTGAACGCCGATCTCGACGCCGGCGATCACATCGATGCCCAGCCGCCGTCCCTCCGCCCGCGCCGCCCGTACGCCCGAAGTCGAGTCGTGGTCGGTCAGGGCGAGCAGCTCTGCGCCGTTCGCCGCTGCCTGTTGCACGACGAACTGAGGAGGCTTTGTGCCGTCCGAGTGGATGCTGTGCGAGTGCAGATCGAGCCGCGCCATGTCGCCGCCTCGAGTCGAGCCGTGGTCTAGCGCGCGTACTCGGCGGCGCGGGTCTCCCGCAGCACGGTCACGCGAATCTGACCGGGATACTGCAGCGACTCTTCAATCTGCTTGGAGATGTCACGCGCCAGCCGCATCGCGCCCAGGTCGTCGACCTCGCGCGGGTCGACAACGACCCGCACCTCTCGCCCGGCCTGGATCGCATACGCCTGGCCCACGCCCTCAAATGATGTGGCGATGTCCTCGAGCGCCCTGAGCCGCTCGATGTAGCGCTCGACCGACTCGCGACGCGCGCCCGGGCGCCCGCCCGAAATCGCATCCGCCATCTGTACGATGATCGCCTCTACGGTGCGCAACTCGACCTCGTCGTGGTGCGCCTCGATGCAGTGCGCGATCTCCTCCGACATCTTGAATCGGCGGGCGAGGTCGCCGCCGATGATCGCGTGCGTGCCCTCGACCTCGTGATCGATTGCCTTGCCGACATCGTGAAGCAGCGATCCGCGCCGCGTGGTTTCGACATCGGCGTGAATCTCTTGCGCAATCATCGCGCCGATATGCGCGGTCTCGACCGCGTGGCGCAGTTGATTCTGTCCATAGCTGGTGCGGAAGCGAAGACGTCCGAAGATGTCGAGCATTTCGCGCGGGAGTCCGCTGCAGTGCGCCTCAATAGCGGCCTCATCACCTGACTCACGAATGATCCGCTCGACGTCGCGCTGCGCCTTGGCGACCGTCTCCTCGATCCGCGTGGGGTGGATGCGACCGTCGGCGACGAGTCGGCTCAGCGACAGGCGGCCAATCTCGCGGCGGACCGGATCGAAACCGGAGACGGTCACGACATCCGGGGTGTCGTCGATGATCAGGTCACAGCCGAGCGCCGACTCCAGGGCGCGGATGTTGCGCCCTTCGCGACCGATGATCCGACCCTTCATCTCGTCGGACGGGATCTGCACGACGGAAACGGTCGACTCCGTGGTGACCTCGGACGCGACGCGCTGGATCGCCGTGGCGACAATCTTGCGAGCGCGGGCCTCGGACTCGTCCTTGGCCTTCTGCTCCGCTTCTCGGACCAGCCGGCCGGCTTCATCCGAGATCTCGCGCTCGACCTGTTCGAACAGCACCGCGCGAGCTTCGTCACGGGTGAAGTTGGAGATTTCCTCAAGGCGCTGATTGTGCTCAATCTCGCGTTCGTCAAGCTTGGCGCTGCGACGCTCTAGCTGTTGGCGATCACGGTTCAGCTTCTCATCCCGGTCCTCGAGCGAGCGGGTGCGATCATCCAACGAGGATTCTCGCCTGTCCAATCTGTCAACAGCTCGTTGCAGGTCATCGCGCGCGCCGCGCACGTCGGCCAGAATCTGGTCTCGTTCGACTCGTGCCTGCTCCTGCGCCTGTTCTAACCGCTCACGCGCCTCTCGCTCGGCCCCGTCGCGGGCCTGCTGAATGATGCGTTCGGCTTCCAGGGTGGCTTCGATCCGAGGATCGGGCCCGCCGCGCAGGAGCCTCATCAGGGCTCCCCACATAGTGTCCTCGACTCAGTTGAAATGGCATTGCCAGGGCGCTGCCGGTCATCACGATTGTTCTCACTCGCCGCCCACAGTCTGAACAGTCTGACGCAGGCGGCCCGCTGTTTCAGCCGATCCCAGTCTACGCCCGTCGACAATTCGGCGCCAGTAGCCGCTATTGCACTTCCGACCACGCCGTCCGACACGCCTCGGAAGCTGTCGCGGCGTTGAATCCGCGCAGCAGCAGCCTGCGAGTCTGCAGCGAGCGGTACTTGCTCCTCGGCAGTTGAGGATTGCGACTCAATGCTTGCCGCAGTCCTTTGCGCGCCAGGTCGAGCGCAACGCTCTGATCGTCCAGTTCACCGCGCTGTTCGAGCTCGTCCAACGCCAGCCTCGCCGTGTCTGCGGGAATCCGCACGGAGATCAGCTTGTTGGTGATTTCCAGGCGGCTGTAGCGACGACGCCGATTGAGACGTTGTGCTTCGAACAGCGCCAGATCGAATGAGGCGGTATCGCGCAGCCGCGCAATGAAGACGGCGTCAATCTCTTGTCCTCGGCTGAGGTGGCAACGACGAGCGAAGTCGCGCGTGCAGCGAAACGAGGATCCGTCGTCGAAGTCGACGACGGAGGCGGCTCCCGCGGGCCGAACCGATACGACGACAGCCATGACTGGATCCAGCGCTGTGGCTGATTAGCTCGCTCGCGCTCGGGACTTCTTTCGTGGCGCCGGTTTGGCGATCGGAGCGGATTCGCTGTCGCCCGCCGAGGGCAGCAATGCCGCGGCATTGGGTAGGCCACGTTCTACGCGGATTCGGCTTTCGATCTCTTCTGCAATGTCCCGCTGCTCACGCAGGAAGGCCTTGGCGCGTTCGCGACCCTGGCCCAGTCGCGTCTCGCCGTACGAGTAGAAGGAACCCTGCTTCTTGATGACTGAGACCGTTCCAGTCGGCTGGCCGGGACTGATCTCCGTGCCGAGATCAATCAAGCATCCGGTCTTGGAGATGCCATACTCGTCGGCGGTGAACATGAGGTCGAACTCGGCCGTGCGGAATGGTGGGGCGACCTTGTTCTTGACCACCTTCGCCTTGACCCGCGAGCCAATCACAAGCTGACCGTCCTTGAGCGTCTCGGCGCGGCGAAGCTCGATCCGCACGGACGAATAGAACTTCAGCGCTCGCCCGCCTGGAGTGGTCTCGGGATTGCCGAAGACGATCCCAACCTTCTCGCGGAGCTGGTTGATGAAGATCAACACCGTCTTCGAGCGCGAGACTACCCCGGTCAGCTTGCGTAAGGCCTGCGACATCAGCCGCGCCTGCAGTCCAACCTGCACGTCGCCCATCTCGCCTTCGATCTCGGCACGCGGCACCAGCGCCGCAACGGAGTCGACAACCACGACATCGATCGCATTGCTGCGCACCAGCGCCTCTGCGATCTCCAGCGCCTGCTCCCCTGTGTCCGGCTGGGCGATCAGCAGTTGAGACGTGTCGATGCCGAGCTTCGATGCGAACTCCGGGTCGAGCGCATGCTCGACATCGATGTAAGCGGCCTGCCCGCCGAGACGCTGCGCCTCGGCGATCACGTGCTGCGCGACCGTGGACTTGCCGGCGGACTCCGGCCCATAGATCTCCACGATCCGGCCGCGCGGCAGTCCGCCGATGCCCAGCGCCACATCAAGCGACAAGGCGCCGGTCGGGATGCCATCCACGTTGAGGCGGGAGCCGGCGTCCCCGAGACGCATCAGCGCGCCCTCGCCGAATCGGCGCTCCATGTCTCCCAGCAGGTCTTCGACAGCGGGCGGCGGTTCGTTGGCAGTGGTCATGGACAATGGCTCCTGTGCGGGCTCCTGCGTGTCGGTTCCCAGCGCGAGCGGGGCATCGCGGTCAACGGTCGTCGTACTCGTCATAATATGCGCTCCCTCCAGATCGTTCGCGGCTCTGGTCGGAAGTGTGCGAACGTCTGTGCTGCGCACGCTAACCGCCTCAATGGGCAATGTCAAGCAAACGTTCTAGAAAGAGTCAGATTGATGTTCAGGCGCTGCTGAGGACGGCGTTGCCGATCACCTGCAGCAGGATCAGCGCGGCCAGCGGTGAGAGGTCGATCATCCCAATCACCAGGTAGCGGCGCAGCGGCGCGAGTACCGGTTCGGTGACATCGAGCAGGAACTTGACGATTGGGTTGTAGGGATCGAGCGGTCGATTTGTGAACATCGGGATCCAGCTCATCAGCACTCGCGCGAGCAGGATGAACGAGTAGATCTGGATCGCCGCGCCGATGATGACCAGTACTTCGCTCATTGGGACCCAAGCTCTTCCGCTCGTTGGTGCGCCGCGGCCACTGCGTCGATCAACGCGGCGCGCACCGCTCGCTGTTCCAACATTCGAAGACCCGCCGCTGTCGTTCCGCCCGGGGAAGTCACCATATCCTTGAGCACCGCAGGGTGCATACCCGATTGGACCGCGAACTCGGTTGAGCCCAGCACCGTTTGCAGAACCATGCTGCGAGCGTCGTCGGGCCGCAGTCCGATGTTCACAGCGGCGTTGATCATCGCCTCGATGATCAGGAAGACATAGGCTGGACCGCTGCCCGAAACCGCAGTGATCTTGTCGATCAGCGACTCGTCCTCCACGTAGAGTTGCTTGCCCATCGTGTCGAGCAGGTTCGCGACCAGCGTGCGATCGGCGGCAGTCACTCCTGTGGTCGCCGTCCAGGCCGTGAAGCCACGACCGATCTGCGCCGGTGTGTTGGGCATCGCGCGGACGATTCGCTCGGCCCCGGTTGAGGCCTTGACCGCGGCGATGGTCGATCCGGCAAGGATCGAGATGAGCAGCCGCGCTCCGGTCCCGTTGTCGCTGCTCAGCGAACCCAGATCTTGCGGCTTGACCGAGAGATAGATCGCGTCGCTCTTGGCGACGGCCTCGGCTTGATCGCCGGTGACGTCGAGCCCGGCAAACTCGTTCTCGAGCCAGTCTCGCCGCTCAGGCACGATCTCGCAGACGCTCAGGCTGTCCAACGTGACGACGCCCGCGTTGGTCACTGCGCGAATGAACGTCGCGCCCATCGTGCCGCCGCCGATCACGGCAATGCGCGTCACGGACGCCCTCCACTCGTTGTTGACGGGCGCTGGCCGAAGATCGCGCGGCCGACTCGCACCATCGTGGAACCCTCCTCGATGGCGACAGCGTAGTCATTGGTCATGCCCATGCTTAGCTCGCGCAGCGAGAGCCGCTCGGCCATGTCCCGAAGGGCGGAGAAGATTGGCCGCACATCCTCGGGGTTGGCCACCTCCGGAGCCACCGTCATCAGCCCCTCTACTGTCAAATGTGAGAGTGCGTTGGTGCTCTCGAACGCTGCGGGCACGTCATCCAGTGCGAAGCCTTGCTTCGTCGCCTCGTCGCCCACGTTGACTTCCAGCAAGATCGGCAGGTCTCGATCAAGCCTCCGCGAGATCGCCTCTGCGAGACGCACGCTGTCCACCGACTGAACCGAGGCGAAACTGCCCGCATGCCGCGCCTTGTTGCGCTGCAGGTGACCGATCAAGTGCATGTCGATGTCGACGTTCAGTTCGATGTTGTGCTCCGGCAACTCCGCCATCTTGGCCAGCGCCTCCTGCACCCGGTTCTCGCCGAATTGCCGGTGACCACAGGCTGCCGCCTCGGCGATTGCCAATGTTGGAAACGTCTTGGAGACTGCGATCAGCTTGACTTCCGATGCGTCGCGGCTTGCCCGCGCGCAGGCGTCGGCTATCTGCTGATTCACACGTTCCAGGTTGCCCGCGATCGACATGTCAGGCTCCGGCGACCGCTTCCAGCGGCACGATCGTTGGCGAATACGAGGGAATCTCGTTGCCGCCGCAGACGCCGCACATGTTGCAGCCGATCTCGGGCGGCGGACAGGCGATGGTCGCCTTCTCGCGCTTGTGCTTGGACAGTTCGCGCTCGAAGAATCGAGCCGTGATGCCGGTCTCGACCGCCGACCATGGACCGGGGCCGCTGCCCCAGGGCAGTGGACCGTCCAGGCCCCAGAGGTTGGCGGCCCGTATCCACTCGCGGGCCGAGGGCGCCTCCATCTCGAGAATCGCGTGTGCCAGGCGCTGGTCGGAACGAGAGCAGATGTCGTCGATTCGCGCCCAGGTCGGGCTGTCGCCGCGCAGGCGGATGCCCGTCTTGCGGAAGGCGGACTGCAATATCTGCTGTCGATGCTTGACCAGTCCCGCGTCCGATTGGACCAGCTCCTGGTAAGCCGTTGCCGGCTTGGGCACCAGCGGACCAACCGACATCACCAGCTCGGTGCCGTGTCCGTGCGCATCCAGACGCTCTTTGACCGCGAGTCCGAGCCCGGCCATCTCCTCGACGTCCTCGTCCTCTTCATCGGGCAGCCCGATCATGAAGTAGAGCTTGAGCCGACTCATCGCCGCATGGCCGACCTTGTCGGCCGCGTCGATGATGTGCTCCTCCGAGACCGCCTTGTTGATCCGCTGGCGCATCCGCTCCGAGCCGGCCTCCGGCGCCAGCGTTACCGTGCGCGTGCCGCCGCGCGACAGCACCTCCAATAGCTCGGGCGCTAGGTTGTCGACCCGCAGCGACGAGACGGATACGCGGCCACCCATGCGGTCGGCTTCGACCGCAAGTTCGGCGAGCTGTGGATGGTCGGCCACTGCTGCGCCGAGCAATCCGACGCGATTGCTGCGCTCCAGGCCTGCCTCGACCTGATTGAGCAGCGATTCGAGCGGCCGGTAGCGCGGGGGGCGGAAGACGTAGCCGGCGATGCAGAACCGGCAGCCGCGACCGCAACCGCGCGCCGCTTCGATCAGCGTCATCTGGTTGAACTCGGTCTCGTCCGTTAGGACGAGCGACATCGCCTCGGTCGTCGCGATATCACGCACCCATTGCCGCTCGACGCCGTCTCCGGCGCCGCGTGCGGGGACGAACACGCCGGGAATCCTCGCGAGCGCGTCGAGTTGATCGGCGCGCGGGCTATAGGCGTACTCGTTCAGCGTGTCGACCAGTTCCTCAAGGATTGGCTCGGCTTCGCCAATCACGAACGCGTCGAAGCAGTCGGCGAGGGGCAGGGGATTTGTGATCACCGCCGCCCCGCCGGCGATGATCAGCGGGTCGCCGTCGTCGCGGTTGATGCTCAACGGTTCGATCTGCGCCGCCTGCAGCGAACGGACGACGTGGTAGTAGTCGATCTCATACGTCAGCGTGTAGGCGACGACGGGGAAGTCGGCCAGTGGCCGCTGCGACTCGATGGTGACAGGGCTCAGCGACGGATCGTCGCCGCGTTCGGTCTTGTGCGGAGGATCGTAGAAGGCTCGCTCGCAGACGATGTCGGAGCGTTGGTTGAGTAATCCATAGATTGTCTGCAGTCCAAGGTTGGACATGCCCAGGTAGTAGCTGTTGGGATAAACCAGCGCGACGGGCAGCCGCCCGCCCCAGTCCTTCAGCACGGCGCCGTCTTCGGCGCTGAGCCGACGTCGAGCCTCAGCAACATTGCGGGCGATTGATCGTTGGGCCATGGGTTTCAGTGTAGGCGCGTGAACAAGTCCGGCTTAGCGACTAATGCTCAGTGTCGCCGCCGATAAGTTGCAGCGCGTGCGGCAACACGGGCGCGAGAGCGTCGAGATTCTCGCTCACTGCGCGCTCGGAGCCGGGCAGGTTGACGATCAGCGTTCGTCCCGCGATGCCGCACAGTCCGCGCGACAACGCCGCCATCGGCGTCTTGCGCAGCCCCTCCGCGCGCATCAGTTCGGCCAGGCCGGGCGCTTCGCGCTCGATCACGCGACGCGTCGCCTCGGGCGTGTTGTCGCGTGGGCCAAAACCGGTTCCGCCGGTTGTCACGACCAGCGCGATGCCGACATCGACCCAGGCGCGGAGCTGTCCCACGATCACCTCCGGATCGTCCGGGCGAATCAGGAGTTCTGTGACCTCGATGCCAAGTCCCGCCAGCCGCTCTCTGATCAGCGGGCCGGACGTGTCTTGACGGCGTCCGGCGGCGCCCTGATCGGAGAGCGTCAGGATGGCGGCGGTCGGCAACCGATCGGCTTGCTTGGGCATCGTCACTGTTCTATCTGGACGTTCTGAGTTTACGTCTGCAAGTTGTCCACATTATCCACCACGGTTTACCTGCCTGGAGCGGTTTTTCCACTTTCCGGGTGGACAGATTGGTCCGGTTTCCAGAAATGGGGGAGAGATTCCCTCGATAGGGGGTTGAATTCCAGCCGGTTATGTCTCTAGAGTCCAAGTTGACCCAAGAAATGGGGCAAAGTGGGAACGGCGACCATAAGGTGAAGCAAAGGCGAACCAGGGGCTACTCTCGTGGCGACGATCGACTTCACTGGCGAATTCGAGTTCCGCGTCGACGACCGTGGTCGACTCGCCATCCCCGCCGCCTACCGAGCCTTGTTCGAGCACGGCGGATATCTGCTGCCCGGACCGGACGGCCAGCTCGAGCTCTACACCCCGGATGGCTACGCCGAGGAGAAGCGCGTGCGCACGGTCGGCGACAAGCTCCGACCGTCCGGCCGACGGCTTGCTCGGAGCTTCTTCGGCCGAGTCCGCCGAGTCGACCTCGACCGCCAGGGACGCATCGTGATCCCCGCGCCGATGCGCGAGGAACGCGCGCTCAATGGCTCGACCGTAGTCGTCGGCATGGGCGGCTACCTGGAGATCTGGAACGCCGACGCCTGGAAGACGGAACAGGGCGAAATCGACGAAGTCTACGCCGAACTGCTGGAAGGCCTGGCCGACGCCCTTATCGACACCGTGCCCGCGAGCAGCGCACCGAACCCAACGGAGGAGCCCTCGTGACCTCCGTACCGATTCATCAGCCCGTAATGCTTGAGCAGGCTCTGGCCTGGCTCGATGTCCATCCGGGCGGACGCTACCTCGACGCCACAGTCGGTCTTGGCGGACATGCGCAAGCTGTGCTTGACGCGTCCGCGCCCAACGGCCGGCTGCTGGGTAGGGACGCGGACCCACACGCGATCGACGTTGCGCGTGCTCGGCTGAGTGTCTTCGGCAACCGCTTCCTCCTGGAACAGGGTTGGCTCGATAGCTCCGCGCAGGCGGCCCGCGACGCCGGCTTGACTCCGCTTGACGGCATCCTTTGCGACCTGGGGCTGTCGTCCATGCAACTGGAAACGCCCGAGCGAGGCTTCTCCTTCCGCACGGAAGGCCCGCTGGACATGCGGCTCGGGCCGATCGATGATCCCGCCGCCGTTACGGCCGACGAAATCGTCAACCAGTGGTCGGCCGGCGACCTTGCCGACCTGATCTACGAATACGGCGAGGAACGCCGCTCCAGGCGAATCGTCCGGAGCATCGTCGAGCGACGGCCGCTCAGCTCCACCGCCGAGTTGGCCCAGGCCGTCGTCGACGCAGTCGGTCTGCGGCCTGGCGCCCGGATTCACCCCGCGACTCGGGTATTCCAGGCGATTCGCCTCGAAGTCAATCGTGAACTCGAGCGCCTCGCCACGTTCCTGTCGCAGGCTCACGGCATGCTCCGGCTTGGTGGACGCCTGGTCGTGATCGCCTTCCACTCGCTCGAAGACCGCATCGTCAAGAACTTCCTTCGCGAGCAATCGACAGGCGAGGCGCCGACGTTCCGCACGTTGACTCGGCGCGTGCTGCGCCCTTCGGCGGACGAGATCCAACGCAATCCGCGCGCGAGAAGCGCTCGGCTGCGAGCGGCGGAGGCACTCTAATGTCAGCGTCTCGCCGCCAGACAAGAACCGATCGGAACAGAAAGGCAATCGCTTGGAGATCGTTGAGCGGATCGTGCGCAGGGGACTACCTAACAGCCACTACAGTGAAGGAGAAGCCCCGCCGCCAAACCACTGGAACACGGTTGCGCGTGACCTTCGGTCGCAGCGATCGTGGACCACGTCCCCCTGTCTGCGCGCACGGTCCGCTCAACGATTTCCGAGCGCTGTCACCTCCGCCGAGTGAGGCTGAAGCTCACTCTAGGTGTCGCCCCCGAGGTCTGCGAGACGTTGCCCCTACTTACCGTAACGGGCCTCATCTAACGGACCGGCCATCCACCGCGATCCCCGCGTCGTCCGGAACAAGGCGACGGCGGGCGGCGTTCCGATGACAACGGCGAAACCCAGCACGACGCTCGATGCGTCGTTGCCCACATCTGCGGCCAGTGATGCCTGGCATGCTCTGCCTCAACCGGTGTTGCCCAAACGACCGCGCTACACGGGTCGCATGCCGGCCTGGGCCTGGCTCGCCGTGATCGGGCTCTGCATCGCAGCGACGTTGCCGGTTGTGCGCACTTCCAGCGTCACGGAGAGCGGTTCCGAGCTGCGAACCCTGGAAGCCGAGCGCGAGCGACTGAACTCCGAGATTCGCTCGCTTGCTGCCCACGTCGGACAGCTCGGTTCGTTGGCTCGGGTCCAGCAGCAAGCCGTGCAACGCTTCAACATGGTGCCGGCCCGTCCGACAGTCGCGCTCGAGGTCGAGCTGCCTCCGCCCGCGCGCACCATGCCGACCCGATTCCTACCGGCCAGCGAAGAGCCGGAGGTTCACGCATCCAATAGACCGCTTGAGAGTTCATTCTGGCACGCCATGATCGACGCGCTGGTGCTTGACTAACCAAGCACGCGAAATGCACGCCGCAAGGAGAGGGCAGGACATTGCAGGGTCCGTCCTTGGGCAGGGGATTCGAGTCGGTTTCGACCTGGCGGATGCGCGTTGTGGTCGCGCTCTTCGTGTCGCTGGCTGCGGTGATCGTTGTGCGCCTGGTCTTCATCCAGGTGGTCCAGCACGAACAGCATGAGACCTACGCTGATCGCACCTGGGCGATAGAGACCAAAGGTCCTCGCGGAGCAATTCTCGATCGCAACGGCTTTCCGCTCGCCACCTCGATCGACGCCTGGGAGGTCCACGTCGACACCAGGCTCTGGGCTCGCTCGCAGTTTGAGCCCACCGACGCCTCAAGGCGACTGGCGGAGCTGCTACGCGCGGACGAAACTCTGGTGCTCTCTCTCGCGGCGCAGACCGCCGCCCAGGGCGGGCACGACGCGCTGATTGCCTACGGTCTCTCGGACGCGCTTGGCGCCCAGATTCACGCCGAGGCGCTGCACGGCGTGCAAGTCCGCAAGACCTCTACGCGTCGCTACATCGAAGGCTCGATGGCCGCACCGGTGATCGGCCTCGTCGGACGCGACGAACAGGGCCTGGCCGGCCTCGAATACCAACTCGACGAGTTGCTCGGTGGTCAGTCCGGTCTCCTCGTGCAGGAAGTGGACGGGCTCGGCAATCCCATTCCCTTTGGTCCACGCGCGGAAATGCCCTACCAAGAGGGTGCATCGATCGTGCTGACGATCGATCGCAACCTCCAGTGGATCGCAGAGAGCACGCTTCGCGACGCCGTCGAACAGTGGGACGCGCGCGGTGGGCACATCATCATGATGGACCCACGCAACGGAGACATCCTCGCGCTCGCCTCTCTGCCGACTTATGACCCGACAACGATCGATCTCGATCTGCCCGAGTCGCTCGCCTTGCTGCGCTCCCGCGCGGCATCGGACATCTACGAACCCGGCTCAACGATGAAAGTGGTCACCATGGCCGCCGCGCTTGATGCCGGCATCGTCTCTCCCGATACCACCTTCATCGACACAGGAGCAGTGGTAATCGAGGACCGCACGATCATGAACTTCGACCTCGACTACCACGGCGAGCAGACAATGACACAGGTTTTGCAACGGTCGCTCAACACCGGATCTGTCTGGGTCGCGCAACAACTCGGCGCGCGAACGTTCTACGAGTACATCTATAAGTTCGGATTTGGGTCGAGTACCAGGTCGGGACTGCCGGGCGAGATCGGCGGCGTGGTCACCGACTCTACCGACATCCGCTGGTCCCGTACGCAGCTCGCGACCAACTCCTTCGGACAGGGCATCGCGGTGACTCCGCTGCAGATGGCGCAGGCCTACGCGACCATCGCCCGCGGAGGCATTTCCGTGCGCCCGCGCCTCGTCTCCGCGATCATCACCGACGAGGGCGTCCAACAGCTCGATTCGCGAACGGGAGACCGGGTCATCAGCCGTCAGACCGCCGCCACGCTGACAACGATGATGCAAGCCGTCGTTGACGGCGTCTTGGGGCATCCCGCGCAGGTCGAAGGTTGGCCGATTGCCGGCAAATCGGGAACCTCAGACGTGGTCGAAGAGGGTGAGTATCTGGACGGAGAATCGCTGGCCTCATTCGCCGGCTTCGCGCCGGCCAACGATCCGCGAATCGTGGTCCTGGTCCGTATCGACCGACCCCAGGGGGAGATCTATGGCGGCATCGTCGCAGCGCCAATCTTCTCCGATCTGATGGCAGTCGTGCTGCCCTATCTCGGCGTGCCCCCGACCGCTTACATCGCCAATCCCGATGCCTGGAACACCGCATCGTCCAGCCCGGAGACCGCGCTCGCAAGTGGTGAGCGACAGGAGAGCGCCAACGACTCCGATAACGCGCTCACAGCCAACGTCAACTCCCAGGAACAGGACCCCTCGCCGGTTACCTATATCGAAGACGACGAACAGGTCGGGGAGGAGAGCAACGAATGATCTCATCCCGCCTACTCGGAAGCCTGCTCGCAGAACACTTGCTGAACGAGCCTCAAACAAGCAGCGAACCCTTCGCGGACATCGTGATCGACTCTCGCGAAGCAACTCAAGGCAGTCTCTTCGTGGCGCTGCGCGGAGAACACCAGGATGGTCACCAGTTTGTCGATGACGCGATCTCGCGCGGCGCCGGTGCGGCGCTGGTGTCGGAGGCGTCCGGACTGAGCGGTCCCCAGATGTTCGTCGTCGACGATCCGCTCAGCTCGCTCCAACAGGCCGGTCGGCGCTGGCGCCGGCAGATCGACGCTCAGGTAATCGGAATCACCGGCAGCGTCGGCAAGACGACAGTCCGCGAAGCCACCTTCCAACTGCTCTCACAACACGCGCCCACTCACCAGTCGCCGAGGAACTTCAACGGCGACATCGGACTGCCGATCGCGCTGCTGGGCATAGCGGAGGCTGACCAGTGGGCCGTGATCGAGATCGGCCCCTACTCGCAGCAAGAGATGGAACTGCTGGTCTCATTGGCGAGAGCGGACATCGGGATCGTCACCAACGTCGGACCGACGCACCTCGAGCGCTTTGGCACGCTTGACGACACGGAGCGAATCAAGGGCCTGTTGCCCGAGTCATTGCCTCCTGATGGACTCGCCATTCTTAGTGGCGACGACGAGCGAGTCCGCAGAATGGCGCAGCGGACGGCGGCGGATGCGCTCACCTTCGGATACGGTCCGCGCTGCGATCTCACCGCGTCAGATGTGCGCAGCCGGGGATTCGCGGGAATCGAGTTCACCCTCACCGACCGACGCAGCGACGAGCGCCAGCATGTATCAACACCGCTGGTCGGCTCGCACCAGGCCGTGACCGCGTTGGCCGCAAGCGCGGTCGGGCTTCGCGCCGGCCTTGCGTTGCCGCGGATCGCCGAGGCGTTGGCCAACCTGACGCCAGGCTCGAGGTTGGCCAACAGAACGGCCTGGAACGGCGCCACAATCATCGACGACTCCTACAACGCGGCGCCGCTCTCGATGCGTGCGGCGCTCGACCTGCTCCAGGACTGCAGTCCCCGCCGCGTCGCGCTGCTTGGCGACATGTACGAGCTGGGCTCCGAAGAACAGGCCGCGCACCGACAGATCGGTCACTACGCGGCCGAGCGTTGCGACTGGTTGATCGCGGTCGGCGAGCGTTCCCGCGACATCGTCGATGCAGCGCGCGAGGTGGGACATCGGCAGGCCTGCTGGGTCGCCGAGTCCGATCAAGCCGCGAACATCTTGCTGCAGTCCCTCGAACCTGACGACACCCTGTTGATCAAGGCGTCCCACGCCATGCGCCTCGATTTGGTGGTCGAAAGGTTGGTCGCGCCGTGACCACGTTCTCCCTCGGCACTGCGGGCATTGCCTTCGTCCTCGCGCTCGTCGTGGGTCCGTTCGTCATCCGTTGGCTGGAACGTCGCAAGGCAGGCAAGTCGATCTCCGACGAAGGGCCGTCAACGCATCACGTCAAGGCGGGAACGCCAACCATGGGCGGGCTGATCTTTCTCATCCCCATCGTGGTGCTGACGATTTTCGCAAACCTCATCGAAGGCGACCGTTGGTCGATCCTGCTTCCCCTGGTTGGCATCATCGCGCTCGGAGCGCTGGGCTACGTCGACGACCTCGGCACGCTGATCGACCGCGCGCAGGCCGGGCTGACCTGGAAACTCAAGTTCGGCCTGCTGGCCCTGTTCTCGGTCGCCGTCGGCCTGGTGCTCTACTTCGCGCTCGATGTGGAATCGCTCAACGTGCCCTGGGCCGGCAAGTTCTCCCTGGGACCGGTCTACATCGTCATCGCTGCTGTCGCCGTCTTCGCGACGATCATCTCCGTCGCGATCTCTGATGGCCTCGACACGCTCTGTGGCGGAACCGGCGCCATCGCAATCGCCGCATTCGGTGTGATTGCTGTTGGGCAGGAGCAGGACTTCCTGGTTCGATTCGCGTTCACGACCGTCGGCGCAGTTCTCGGATTCCTCTGGTTCAATGCCCATCCCGCCAGGATCTTCATGGGCGACACCGGCGCCATGGCGCTTGGCGGCACGCTCGCCATCATGGCGCTGATGACCGGCCACTGGATGTTGCTGCCAGTGATCGGGATCGTCTTCGTCCTCGAAGCCGGATCCGACATCATCCAGGTTGGTTGGTTCAAGTGGACTCGTCGACGCAGCGGAGAGGGCCGGCGCATCTTCCGCATGGCGCCGCTGCACAACCACTTCGAGATGGCTGGCTGGTCCGAACCGCAAATCGTGACCCGTTACTGGCTGATCGCCATTGCCGGAGGCATTCTCGGCGTTGCCCTGGCACTGCAGGTGCCCAAATGACCTTGCCCACTCCCACGGAGGCGCCCCAATCATTCCGTGGACAACGCATCGCCGTCTTCGGGATGGCCATTGAAGGACGTGATGCAGTTGAGTTTCTGCAGAGCGAAGGAGCCGATATCGTCACGGTCGATCGCGATCCAGCTCGAGCTGACCGCTCGCAAGACGATTTCAACCTCTTGGATGAGGTCGACGGCCTGATCGCCAGCCAGGGAGTGCCTTACGATGTCCCGCTGCTGCAGCAGGCATCACAACGCGGCATTCCTGTCTTCGGTCCAACCCAGGTCTTCCTGGAACGCTGCCCGTCCAGCCGCGTCGTCGGAATCACCGGCAGCGCCGGCAAGACTACGACAACTACCCTCGTCCACCAACTGCTCACCGCCGCCGGAGTCGATTGTGTTCTGGGCGGGAACATCGGCAACGCACTGCTGGCGCGCCTGCCGGAGATATCCGCGAGTACAACGGTCGTCTTGGAAATGTCCCACACCCAGCTCCTGCGTACGACCAGGAGTCCGCACGTTGCCGCGATCACCAACATCACGCCCAATCACCTCGATCAGTTCAGTTGGGATGACTACCAGGCGCTGAAGTATCGGCTTGTTGAGCATCAGACATCATCCGACCGCGTCGTCCTGCCATTTGACGAGCCGCGTGCCGCCAGGGCGGCGGGCATGACTCCCGCCCAGGCGACCTGGTTCGGTATCGGCGACCCGCCTTGCCAGCCTGCAGTGCACAGCGATGGTGTGCGCATCTATCGCGAACGAACGGCGCTGCTGCGGGTGAATGCGCTGCAGATTCCCGGAGCTCACAACTTGCGCAACACACTCGCGGCGCTGGCCATCGTCGATCAGCTTGTGCCCGACGCGATCGCTATCGATGTCCTGTCCACCTTCGCCGGAGTTCCTCATCGCCTGGAGCTGGTCGACGAAGTCGAAGAGGTGCGTTTCGTCAACGATTCCATCGCCACCACCCCTGAACGCACCCTGGCCGGACTGATGGCGATCAATGGGCCGATCATCCTCATGCTCGGCGGTCGCGACAAGAAGCTGCCCCTCGAACCGTTGCTGGAGGAACTGGAACGCCACGTCTCGGAGGTTGTGTTGTTTGGTGAAGCGGGTCCAAAGTGGCAGGCATGGTTGTCGCAGCGGGACATCAACGCCGTACGCGCCGACGATCTCGAGTCGGCCTTCTTGCACGCAGCCTCGGCTGCCAGATCTGGCGACACGGTCCTGATGTCTCCTGCAGGCACCTCGTTCGATGCGTATTCCAACTTCGAAGCCAGGGGCCAGCACTTCCGCGAACTGGTTGAGGACTGGAAGCGGCAGGGAGGGCGAAGCGATGAGCGTTAAGCGAGCCGCTGTGCCGGGCGCCGACTCCGAGTCGAACAGGGTACTCGGTCAGGTTCGGATTCCCAGTTCGCGCGCGACGAGTCGACACGACGGCGACGAACTTCCCGCGGTCGGCCAGCGCATTGTCCATCGCCTCCGGCGTCCGGGTTCGCCGCCCGATTGGGTGCTGGTCGCCTCAGTTCTGGCTCTGGTCTTCATTGGCCTGGTGTTTGTCTTCTCCTCCTCCTTCGCCATCTCGCAGGAGCTGCACGGCAACACCCGACACTTCGCAATTCGACAGCTCATCGGCGCCGGTCTCGGCCTGGTCGCATTCGGAGTCCTCTCGCGGATTGACTACCGCGTTTGGCAGCGACTCTCCGGGATCATCATCACCGCTGCAATCCTGTTGCTCTTCGCGGTGCTGATCCCTGGCATCGGACACGAAGAGAACGGTGCGCAGCGCTGGATCCAGATCGGTTCCTTGCCTGCTCTGCAGCCTTCAGAGTTCGCCAAGCTGGCCATCTGCATCTACGTCGCTGCCTGGCTGGCCGTCAAGGGAGATGAGATCAAGCGAGTCTCCCTTGGTTTGGTCCCGTTCTGCTTCATCATCGGCGGAATCGGCGGGCTGATCATGTTGGAGCCGGACCTCGGCACGTTCGCGGCCATCGCCGCGACCGGCATGGTCATGTTCTTCCTCGCCGGCGCCGCGTTGCGGCACATGTTGATGCTCCTTTTCGGCGGTTCCGCCGTGCTGTTTGTGATCATCTTCATCTGGGGTTACGGCCTCGAGCGTGTGCGCACCTTCTTCAACGCCGAAGAGTTCGCTCAGGACGCCGGGTTCCAGATCATCAATCTGGTTTCCACTTTGGGCTCCGGAGGACTGACCGGCGTGGGGCTCGGCGCGTCGCGGCAGAAGTTCTTTTATGTGCCCTCAGCTCACACCGACGGCGTCTTCGCGATCATCGGCGAGGAAACGGGGATGCTGGGTGCGCTGATCGTGCTCGCCATTTTCGCTGTGCTGATCTACCGCGGTATTCGTGCCGGGATGCGGGCCGAGGATCGATTCGGCACACTGCTCGCCTTCGGCATCGTCGCCTGGTTTGCGCTGCAGGCCTTCTTCAATATCGCCGGCGTGATGCGCACCATTGTCCTGACCGGCATTCCGTTGCCCTTCCTCAGCTTCGGATCCTCTGCGTTGGTTGCCTCGATGGCCGCCGCCGGTGTGCTGGTCTCCATCTCCCGATACGGCAAGGGCAAGTTCCCCGAACCGGCCGATCCTCCGCTCAACGACGCCTCGCCAACGCGCGATGTCGCTCCGAGACCCGAACGGCGGCCCAAGCCATCGCCATTCCACAGCGGACGCGGAGACGACACCTGATGCGCCGCCTGAAAGTCTTGCTCTCGGGCGGAGGCTCGGGGGGGCATGTCTTTCCCGCCTTTGCCGTCGCCGACGCGCTGCGCGAACTGGTTGAACAGCAAGATGACACCATCGAGTTTCGATTCGCCGGCACCGCCGACGGGATCGAGTCCGAACTCGCCGTCGAGGCCGGCTTGCCGTACTCGACGATCGCCGCGCGTTCGCTTCGAGGACGCAATCCTCTGTCCAAGCTGCTCTCGCTTGGCGCGACCGCGACCGGGATCGTCGACGCGCTCGCGCTCATGCTGCGCTATCGACCCAATGTCTTGTTTCTCACCGGTGGCTACGTGTCCGCCCCGGTCGGTGTCGCCGCATGGCTGACAAGGACCCCAGTTGTTCTGCTCCAGCCCGACATCGAACCCGGCTGGACGCTGCGCGCCCTCGCCCCACTGGGCCGGCGAGTCTGCGTGACCCACGAACGCTCGACCGAACGCTACGCACCAGGTAAGGCGGTCGTGAGCGGCTATCCCCTGCGCCGGGGATTCGCCAACCTCGACAAGCCCATGGCTCGCGCCTACTTTCAACTCAATGGCGGCCCTGCGCTCTTGGTCACCGGAGCCGTTCGCGGCGCGCAGCGGATCAATGACGGCGTCGCCAATCGGCTTGAAGACTGGCTGGCGCGGGCCCAACTGATTCATATCTCCGGCCGCGAAGATTTCGAGCGGCTGTCCAGACTTCGAGAGTCCCTGCCGGCCAAGCTGCAGTCCCGCTACCGGCTGTACCCCTACATGTCCGAGGAGATGCCGCTGGCGATGGCCGCATGCGATCTCGCAATATCCCGCGCGGGCGCATCGGTGATGGGTGAGTATCCCGCTGCCGGGTTGCCGGCGGTGCTGGCTCCGCTCGGAGAGGCCGGCGGCCACCAGCGCTTCAACGCGCAGGTCCTCGCCGATGCCGGCGCCGCAGTCCTGGCAGACGACAATCGCCTCGACTATGACCTTTTCGATCTCACCATGGACCTGCTCGCCGATCCGATGCGATTGGCAGCCATGCGCAAATCGATGCTGAGTCTGCGCCGAGTCGACGCGGCCCGGCGCATTGCCGAAGTCATCGTCGATGTGGCAAAGTGACGTAACGATGACGATGAACGCGCATTTCGTGGGGATCGGCGGGATTCATATGTCCGCCCTGGCGCACATTCTGCTCGACGACGGCCTGGCCGTATCTGGTTGCGACCGCCTTGATGCTCCGATTTTGCAACCGCTTCGCGATCGAGGCGCACGAATCATGATCGGACATAACGAAAGTCACGTCACCACCGCGACACAGGTTGTACGCACCGCGGCAGTGCCCGAGTCCCACCCCGAGATCGCGAGAGCCATCCAACTGGGCATTCCCGTACAGACCCGAGCGGAGCTTCTGGCGGAGATAGCGGCCCAGAGGGATGTAATAGCGGTCGGCGGATCGCACGGCAAGACCACGACCACGGCGATGATCGCCCACTGCATGCAGGCCTCCAGCCGAGACGCTGGATTCGTCATCGGAGGCGAAGTCGCCGACATGCGCGTCCACGCCCACCGCGGCACAGATCCATGGCTCGTGCTCGAAGCCGACGAATATGGCCGCGCCTTCCACCACTACGAACCGTCGGTCGCCGTGCTCACCAACTGCGAACCCGATCACCTCGACTACTACGGTTCCCAGCAGGCGCTGGAAGAAGCGTTTCTCAAGTATGTGCGCACGTTGAATCCGGGCGGCATCTTGATCGTCGGTGCCGACTCTCTCTTGGCGCTTCGGATCGCCGATGAACTCTGCGCGCAACGGTCCGATATCCAGTTCATTACCTGCTCCTCCAGGTCGTCCGCCGACTATCGGATCGGTGGCGACGGAGACTCGTACAAGCTCTCAACGCCAGCGGGCACGTATCTCGGCTCCCTCCAACAACCCGGTGAGTATCAGCGCCAGAATGCGGCGGCTGCAGTTGCCGCGCTCGATGCTGCAGGGTTCGACACGCGGGACTCTGTGGAAGCCTTGCGCGCCTTCTCGGGGGTCAAACGCCGCTTCCAGCTGCACGGCCAGGTGAACGACGTTGTGCTCCTCGACGACTACGCGCATCATCCGACCGAGGTTGCTTCCGCCATCTCCGCAGCCAGGCAACGCTGGCCCGAGCGAAGAGTCGTCGTGCTCTTCCAGCCACATACATACACAAGGACGTCCTACTTGATCGACGGGTTCCGCACATGCTTTGCCGCCGCTGATGTCGTCTACACCGTTGAAACCTATGCCGCTCGCGCGATGAGCGGCGACGAAATGACGTCCGAACAGCTAGCCAAGGAGATCATCTCGCCCCGTGCAAGGTACGGCGGATCGATTGAACAGGCGGCGCTCACTGCCGCGGCAGACGCCTTACCCGGAGACCTGATCATCACCATGGGCGCCGGCGACATTGATGCCGCAGGACCAATCCTCTTGCGATGCCTGGGCGGGGCAAGCCAGTGACACGGGCACAGATCCTGCAAGCGCTCATGCAGGAGCTTGAGGCGCGGCGAAGCGAGCCGCTCAGCCGCCACACGTTCGTCCAGGTCGGCGGACCCGCCGACTGGTTCGTCAACGTTCGCGACACGGCGGTTCTGCTGGAGGTCGTGCGAGCCTCGCGCTGCGCCGACACTCCGTTCACCATCCTCGGCGCCGGATCGAACGTGTTGATTCGCGATGCAGGCATCCGCGGGCTCGTGCTGAAGAACGAAACGCGAGGGTGCAGGCAACTCGACGATGCGCTGATCGAGGTCGACTCGGGAACACGCTTCGCCTCCCTCGCCCGTTCAACTGCGCGAGCCGGGTACGCCGGTCTCGAATGGGCCGCAGGCATTCCCGGCGCAATCGGCGGAGGCCTTCCGACCAACGCGGGCGCCTACGGCTCCGATCTGTCTGACGTGCTCGTCTCCGCGCGCGCGATCAGTCCCGATGGTGACCTCGTGGAGTTTGACGCACACGAACTCGACCTCAGCTACAGAAGCTCGCGTCTGCGCGAGGGAGACCTGGCCAGCTACATCGTCACCTCGCTCACGCTCCAGTTGCTGCCAGGTGATGTCTACCAATCGCTCGCCGAGATTGACCGCGTCGAGGCGCTGCGCAAGAGCAATGCGCCGGCGGGGCCTTCGCTCGGCTCAACCTTCAAGAATCCGCAGGACGACCCGCGCAGTGCCGGACAACTCATCGAACAGGCCGGCCTCAAGGGCGCGCGGATCGGCGCAGCGCAGGTCTCAGCGCTACACGCGAACTACATCCTCAACGTCGACGTGCCCCATGCGCGCGCGTCGGACTTCCTTGCCTTGATTGAACTCGTCCAAGGTCACGTGCGGGAAGGCCTCGCTGTCTCCCTGGACCTGGAAATCGCTGTGATCGGCGAGGGGGTGGACAGTGGCTGATGAGCGACGCGAGCTGGGAGTTGTGCTGGGCGGTAGGTCGGTAGAGCACACAATCTCGATCAGGTCCGCGCGCGCAGTCATCGCCGCCGCTGATCCGCTGCGCTGGCGAACGATTCCCTTCGCCGTCTCGCCCTCTGGATTCTGGCTCAGCCCGGAAGAGTCTATCCGCGCGCTCAGCGCAATCGAAACGGGCGATCCCGAGGTAATCCCTGATCCTCCGAGCGACCGCTCCGCCCGCATGCTCCCCGCTACGGCGGCAGCCCTGCTGCGCTGCGATGCCGTGTTTCCATTGATTCACGGGGCCGGCGGAGAGGACGGCACGCTCCAGGGATTCCTTGAGACGCTCGATCTTCCCTATGTCGGCTCGGGCGTTGGCGCATCTGCGATTGCCATGGACAAGGCGCGTTGCAAACAGATCTTCCGTGATCTCGGTATTCCCGTCGCGCCGGGCATCGTCGTCGGCTGCGACGAGTGGCGAACCAACCCAACCGCCGTCATCCGCCGCGCCGCAGAAGTCGGATACCCCTACTTCGTCAAGCCCTCACGCGGCGGTTCAAGTATCGGCGCCGGCAAGGTGAGTTCTCGCGAGGAGTCCCCCGAGGCGCTCGCTGCGGCATTCGCGTGCGACTCGGAAGTGCTGATCGAAGTGGCGATGAGCTCGCCCCGCGAGATCGAGTGTGGCGTCCTCGGCGCGGTCAACCGTGAAGCGCCACTTGTCTCTCCGTTCGGCGAGATACGCACTCAGCGTGAGTTCTACGACTTCGCAGCCAAGTATGAGGATCCAGCAACCGAGCTAATTGCGCCCGCCGAAGTCGAGCCGCAGCTTGCCGAACAGCTTCAGCAAGCCGCAATCTCCGCCTGGCACGCAATCGGCGCCGAAGGCATGGTCCGCGCCGACTTCCTGGTTGGCCGCGACGGACGATTCTGGCTCGGCGAACTCAATACGATTCCCGGATTCACGTCCGCCTCGATGTACCCGCGAGTCTTCGAGGCTGCCGGGATCCCGTTGACGCAGTTGATCGATAGTTTGGTCGACCTCGGCGTTGAACGACACGCGCAGCGCTCAGGCGTCCGGGCGCCCGGGAGTGGTGAGGCATCCGCATGAGCGACTCGCACTTCGATCCTGACCCCGAAACCGACCCCGAACTCGACAGTGTCGATGACGCCAGTTCATCCACCGGCCTTCCAATTGCAAGGCCCGCGCCATTGACGAAGCGCCAGCGACTCTTGCAGGTTTGGCGGAGCGCGAGTTCGCTGAAGCCCCGGGGCGCACTTCGCCTCTCTCGGATTCGATGGCCTCGCCTGTTGTTCGCCTCGATGGTTGTCGCAGTCGCTTCGCTTGGAGGGATCCTGTTTCTGCTCAACTCTGGCCTCTTCCACATCACCTCCGTCGATGTCGAAGGAACCGAGGTTGTCTCGCCCGCATCGGTCAGGCAGCTCTCGGGACTGAAGGGCCAGCATGTCATTTTGGCCGATCTCGAGGCCGCCGCCGAACGCATCGCGGCGCTGCCCATGGTCAAAGAGGTCACAATCCGTCGGGACTGGCCAAACGGCATCAAAGTCGTCATAGTGGAACGGACACCGTGGGGCCGGTGGCGGGCCAACAACACCGTGTGGGCAATTGACTCCGAGGGCGTGGTGCTCGAAGGCCCTGCGCCGACGACCCACGGTCCGATCGTGAACCAGATCTCGGCCATGCCGGCCATCGCCGCTGGCGCGCGTGTCGACTTGACCGCCGTCGAAATGGTCCACCAACTGGATCGGCGCGGCGCGCCCCTCCCTCTTCCCGCTGTCATCGCGTATGAGTGGTCCTTGTCCGACGGGCTCGTCGTCCTCACCGAGCACGGCCGCGTCGTCTTCGGCGGAGCCGACGGCTTCGACTTCAAGTACAGGGTCTGGCATCTGCTTGAACACGAGGCGCAGGCGCGCAACGAACCGTTGCTGTTCGCGGACCTGCGCTTCGGCCTGCGTCCTCGCGTGGAAATCGGATTCAACCTGGGCCGCGGCATTCGCAATCCAACCGAGACCACCTCGATCCCGGTCTCAGCCACTCCAGGCCAGCCACAGCTATCACAGCCGTCTGTTCCCTCAGAATCGTCTCAACAGTAGGTCCAGCAAACTACGAAGCCGGGAGCCACAATGCCGCCATCCTCCACCGCCAGCGTCGCCATCGACCTCGGATCGTCGGTCATCACCACCGTTGTCGGCGAGCGACACGAGCACGGCCGCTTGCACATCCTTGGCGTCGGACAGTCGCCCTCGACCGGCATCGATGCCGGACAAATCACCCACGTTTCTCGCGCAGCCGACGCGATTCGCGCCTCGCTCGACCAGGCCGAGGCCTCTTCGGGATGCCAGATTCTGTCCGTCGGCATTGCCGTCTCGGGCGCTCATCTGCAATGCCTGAACAACCGAGGCGCGGTCGCGTTGCCCTCACTCGGCGAGCCAATTCGCGACGACGACCTGCTTCGAGCCATCGACTCGGGCCGCGCCGTCACGATCAACAACGTCGCCACACTGGTGCATGCGATTCCGCGCTACTACGTCGTTGACGCCGAACGTCGATCGTTCGACCCCCGCGGACAGCACGGACAGCGGCTCGATGTCTCCATGCATCTCGTCACCGCGTTGCAAAGCGCAATCCAGAATGCCGCTCACTGCGTGCAAAACGCTGGCGTCGATGTCGAACTCATCGCGGCCAAACCTGTGGTCGCCGCCGAGCGAGCGGTGCGCAGCGACGAGAAGGAGTTTGGCGCTCTGGTCATTGGGCTCGACGCCGGCACAACCACGCTCACCGCGTACGAAGACGGCGCCATCTCGCACACCTCCGCGCTGCAGATTGGCACGTCGCACATCGCCCGCGATCTCTCCATCGGCCTGCACTGCGCCAACGATGAGGCGATCGGCGTGATGCGCTCTCACGGTTGCGCGATTCCCCAGCTCGTAGCCCAGGGCGCAGCGCCGATCGATCTCCGCGGCTTCTCGGCCAATAGCGGACCACGCAGCGCCGAGCAGTCGCTCGTCGCCGAGATCATCCATGCCCGCGCCTGTGAGACGATCAGCATGATCGCCAACCGAATCGCCGAGTTCCAGCTTCAGCACGCGGTCGCCGGTGGCGTCGTCCTGATCGGCGGCGGAGCCATGCTGCAGGGCATCGACCTCTTGTTCAGCAAAGCGCTCGAAGCGCCCGCCCGCATCGGCGAGGCTGGAGAGCTCTACGGCCTGTCCGACAAACTGCGCAATCCCGACGCGCTCGGCGCAGTCGGGATGCTCGACTGGATGCTCGACTCCGGCGATGCCATGTCATCG
Source organism: Dehalococcoidia bacterium (assembly GCA_965211635.1). GTDB lineage: Bacteria > Chloroflexota > Dehalococcoidia > Bin125 > Bin125 > Bin125. The sequence goes on along the minus strand of OZ242948.1, from coordinate 1,043,233 downwards.
ACTCACGCTCGACAGCTTGATCGGCGCTCCGAGAACGAGAGCTCGATGTTCGGCTCGCTCGTGTCCGGAATGTCCAGCATCGCCCGGGTCTTCAGTCCCAACTCATAGAAACGGTCAGGTTCGCCCAGATCACCCAGATCACTTAGACCAGACAAGCCGGCAACACAGCCACGACAACGAAGAGAGGAACCCAAGCATGGCCCGACGAACCCGCAACAGCCGAGACCAAGGCATCCCGCCAATCACCGTTGTCGGAGTAGGAGGCGGGGGCTGCAACGCCGTCAACCGCATGATCGACGATGACATTCGCGGCGTCGAGTTCGTTGCCGTCAACACCGATAACCAGCAGTTGTCAGCCGCCAAGGCGGAGACGGTCATTCGGATCGCGGATTCCGAGTCGGACGGCCTCGGCGTCGGCGGCGACCCCGAACGCGGCGCCCGCGCGGCCGAGAACAGCCGCGACGAGCTTCGCAACCTCTTCACCGACGTCGACATGGCCTTCATCACCGCAGGCATGGGCGGCGGCACCGGCACCGGCGCCGCGCCGATCGTTGCCGAGATGGCGCGTCAGGCCGGCGCTCTGACAATCGCCGTCGTCACCCGACCGTTCGAGTTCGAAGGCGTCCCGAGAGCAAGCGCCGCCCACGACGGTATCGAGCGCCTCAACGACGTAGCCGACACCGTGATCGTCATTCCCAACCAGCGCTTGATCGACAAGAACGATCGCAGCTTGACCGTGACGCAGGCGTTTGGCCGCGCTGATGACGTCCTTCGCCAGGCCGTGCGCGGCATCTCCGACGTGCTCACTGTTCCCGGTGAGATCAACCTCGACTTCAACGACGTAAAGAAGGTCATGGGAGGCGGCGGCCACGCCCTGATGGCGCTTGGCCATGGTTCGGGCGACAACCGCGCGATCGATGCGGTCGAAGAGGCGATCCACTCGCCCCTGCTCGAAGACAGCATCCACGGCGCGACTCGCGTGCTCTACAACGTCACCTCGGCCGGAGACCTCGGCATGCTCGAACTGCAACAGGTCGCCGACTTCGTTCGCGAAAAAGTCCATCCCAACGCGGAGATCATCATGGGCACCGTGATCGACGAGGACATGGACGGCGATATCCAGATGACCTTGATCGCGACCGGTTTCCAGCAAGTCGGGGAACAGGCAGCGCCCAAGAGCGCGTCTCAGCAAGGGCACTTCCAGACTCAGATCCAATCTGAGTTCGCACCAACTCCGACAGAATCGCATCAGCCGACGCGTAAAGAAATCCTCGAGAGCCTGACCTTCAGCCCCGTCACTCCGCGAAGCAACGAAGAACTGGCAACGCCGACGTTCCTGCACCAGCGGCAGGCCGCTGCCAACTCGAACGCCGGCAACTCCAATGGCGCGCGACGCTGGGACCCTAGTGCCGCATACGGGCGCGAATGAGAATCGACATCGTCACCATCTTTCCTCCGCTGATCGCGGGCGCGTTTGAACAGAGCATCATCAAGCGCGCCCGCGATAGCGCAGTCGTCGATATCCACCTGCACGACCTGCGCGACCACACCACAGATCGACACCGCACCGTCGACGACTATCCCTACGGCGGCGGCGCGGGCATGGTGATGAAGCCGGAGCCCTGGTTCCGCGCGGTGGAGTCGCTGCGCAAACACGGCGACCCAGGCCGTTGCATCCTGCTTACTCCCCAGGGTGAGCGACTCGACCAGTCCATAGTTCGACGACTCGCGACCGAGGATCGGTTGATCATCCTCTGCGGTCGCTATGAGGGCGTGGATGAACGCGTGCGCGAGCACCTCGCCGATGAAGAAATCTCGATCGGCGACTACGTGTTGTCCGGGGGAGAGCCCGCCGCTGTCGTTCTTGTCGACGCTGTCGTTCGTCTGCTGCCTGGCGCGCTCGGATCGGAAGAATCGACGATCGAGGAGTCCTTCGCTGACGGCCTCCTCGAGTATCCCCAGTACACCCGCCCTCCGGAGTTCCGCGGCTGGAAAGTTCCAGAGATCCTGCTCAGCGGCGACCACGGCGCTGTCGCCCTTTGGCGACGAGAGCAGCAGATGGCACGCACCCGTGATCGGCGGCCCGACCTGCTTGCAGAGTTCCTGATGGATGACGGTGTGTCGGAGACAACGTGATAGAACCGTACTCGCGATGCCGTCAAGCTAGAACGCAAGCGAGTTCGAGGCATAAGATGGATCGACGAGTGCCTGACCCAGCCGTTTCGTCCGGAGCCGACCCATGGACCGCAGCGATCTTCTGACCTACGAACGCAACCCGGACATCGAGGAGTTTCAGCCCGGCGATTCGGTGCGCGTCCACGCCGTCATCGTCGAAGGTGACCGCGAACGCACCCAGGTCTTCGAAGGCGTCGTAATCCGGCGCAAGAAGCAGGGCTCATCGTCCAACTTCACTGTCCGTCGTGTGACCAAGGGCATCGGCGTCGAGCGCACCTTCCTTTATCACTCGCCGCGCATCGAAAAGGTCGAGGTCACGCGACGAGGCAGGGTCCGCCGTTCGCGCCTCTACTACCTCCGCGATCGCACAGGCCGAGCCGCCCGCATTCCCCAGCGTCCCCGCAACGCCAAGCGCGCAATCCACTCGTACTAGAAGCAGTGCGCACGATCCCCCTGCTCGTCGACAACCTGCGCCTCGTAACCTAACCAAGGTCGGCCCCGCGCAGGCGGGACCTTACAGTGGCGATCGGACCACGCAGACCTTTGCGCCAACCAGGTCGTTCCTCTCTCCGTCATTCCCAGCTTGTCTGGGAATCTCGCCCCGTTCAGGTGAACGCGGATTTGGACCGGGATTCCAGGCAGAGCGTGGAATGACAGATGTGAGAACTCTACAAGTGTCTCCGTACGCCGGGGCACGCCAACGGATAGGCGCGATGCGCCACCATGCGAATCCAGCGGCACGCTCCTGTGGCCGCCGTGCCGCCGTCCGACTAGCTACGAGTACGGCCTGCCATGCAACTGCACCGCGTCGACGACCAGTGAGCGAAGCTGGTCCACCGGAAACTCCCGATCGCACCACACCTTGATGTGCCGCATTCCCTTACCCGTGCCTTCGAGCCGGATCTCGGCTTCAGGCAGCTCGGCGCCGCGGAAAAACTGCAAGCGCACATAGCCGTTCGCGCCCATGATGCTGCACATGTTGCCGCGCTTGCCCTCGTGCACCCAGGCCGGATAGTTCCACTTGGTCGTCTCCCAGACCCTCGGGTTGTCGCCGACCGTCTCGCGCACGGCATCGCGGATCGCGATCGCCACCCGGCGCTCCGACTCGTCAAGCCCCTCGAAGTACTCGTCGAAGTCGCTACTGGTCATCAATCGGCTCCGCCGTCACAGGGGCAGGCTCAAGTGACTCCACGATTGCAGTCAGACCCTCCAACCCGATCACCTTGACCAGCGCTCCTTCACGAATCTCCACGCCGGCCGCCGACCTTGCCGACCATAGCTCGGCCTCGATCATTACCGTCCCGCCCGGCGAGAGCGTGTTGTGCGCGTGGCCCTCCTTGCCCACGATTCCCTTCGAGTCCCGGTACGTCCACTTCGGACGACGGCGGTCAACGGCGATCAATGTCCCCAGACCAAACACCACCAGGCCAATCAATCCGGCGCCGACAATCAGCGCCCAGATCGATACCTTCTCCGCATCCACCGAAGCATCCCCGATCAACAACAGGCCACCCAGGATCAGCGCAATGATCCCGCCGATGCCGAGGAATCCAAACCCGGCGACGAATACCTCTGCGATCAACAGGATGATGGCCAGCACGATCAAGGCGATCCCAGCCGGATTGGTGTCCAGCGGTCCGAGTGCGAAGAAGCCGAAGATCAGCATGATCACGCCGAACACGCCTGGACCGACCAGGCCCGGAGAGAACGCCTCGATGATCAGCAGCAGACTGCCAATCGAGGTGAAGAGGAAGGCGATGTTGGGATCGGCAATCACGTCGAGCACCGACTCGGCGAAGTTGTAGTTGCTTTCCACGATCGGCGCGCCCGCGAGATTGAGGATCACGTTCTCACCGTCGGGATCGAGCTGGATCACGCGTCCATCGATCTGGTCGAGCAGGTCGCGAAGGTCGGCGGCGACCAGATCGACCACATTCAGTTGCACTGCTTCATCACCGGTGATCGACACCGACTTGCGAACAGCGTCCTCGGCCCACTCCTCGTTGCGATTGCGATGCTTGGCGATGCCGCGAATGTCGGCAGCGGCATCGTTGGTGACTTTCTCGCGCAGATCGCCGTCGATGTCCTCGCCGCCGCCTGAGATCGGATGCGCCGCCCCAATCTGAGTGTTGGGCGCCATCGCGGCGATGTGCCCGGCCATCGTGATGAATGTGCCCGCCGAGGCCGCCCGACCTCCCGCCGGCGCGACGAACACCACCACAGGAATCTCGGCTGCGAGGATGCGTTGCACGATGTCGTCCGTGGACGAGATCAGACCGCCCGGCGTGTCCAGCATCAGTACCCAGAGCGCGGCGTCCTGCTCTTCCGCTCGATCCAGCGCCCGCTTCACGAAGTTGGCCGAGACTGGACCAATGTCCTGGGCCAACTCGGACACGTGAATCGCGCCTGGCGGATTGTCCGAGCCGCAGCCGCTCAGCATGGCCGAGCCAACCCCCAGGCTCACCATGATCACCGCCAGCAAGCGGAACGGACGCTCTAGCAATCGGCTCATGCTTCAAGAATAGGCAGGCCCGATAAACTTGGCTTGTTGTTGTGCAGCATCTTGACAGACAATTGGTACCACTCATGAACCGAACTCGCGCCTATAGAAGAGACGGTGCGATACCTGCATGGCGACGACGAATCGAAACGTGAACGACTCGTTGCTGACGGTCTGGATTCGCCCAGGCGCGTTTGGATAATCTGGACCGGATGAAGCTGGAAAAGGGCTTCAACGTTCGTGCGGACTCGTTGCGTGAGCAGTTGTGGCGCATGACCGAGCGTCGGCGTCCGGAGCGTGACTGAGCGGCATAGGTCTCGATCGCGCGAGGCGTATCTGCGCCATCGCGCGCGAGAAGAGGTGCGGGATGGGCAAGTGGCTGGGAACGCTGACCGTAGGCGCCGTTCAGGTCGCGCTCGCGCTCTTTGCGGTGTTCGCTTTCATGTTCAGCCTGGCCGGCGCGATCTTCGTCGCTCTCAACGACTTCGAGGTGCGGGGCTTTGTCGCATTTCTGGTCGGCGTCGTATTCGTACTCCTACTTGGCGCGCTGGTCGCGCTGGAGGTGCTCGATCGGCGGAGCAGGAGGAGCAAGAACGACACGTAGGCGTGGTGCCGCGGAGGTCTTCCTCGCGCTTGCCGCGTTGCGCAGACATGGGGTCGAAGACGAACCGGAAGGTCGGGCAGGCCATTGGGCCGACCGCCCGACCCAAGACAAAGTGGCGATAAACTCGGATCATGCCTCCACTGGTCACGCACATGATCGCCGCCGTCCGGGCCGGCGGACAGGTCGACGCCGACGGTGTCGATCTTGGACGCTCCAACGGCGACTACCTGCTCGGCGCGACGACGCCGGACATCCGCGTGCTCACCCGCTGGGATCGCGAGCGCACGCACTTCTTCGACATCTACAACGACGGCCACCAGGACTGCGTCGAGAACTTCTTTGGCGCCCATCGCATGTTCCGCGACCCCTCCAATCTCACCCAGCAAACTCGCGCCTGGGTCGCCGGCTATCTCACGCATGTGATCATGGACCAGGAGTACGTTCTTCAGATTTATCGACCGTTCTTCGGCAGCCGTTCACTGCTTGGTGGTGGCTCGCACGCGAATCTGCTCGATCGCGTGCTGCAGTATGAACTGGACCGCCGCGAACGGGAATCTGGAGAAGAGATGCAACATATGCGCCGAGCGCTGTTCGGTTCCGCTGTCGAGATCGACGCCGGCTTCGTCGACCGACCGTTGCTCGAGCAGTGGCGTGACACCACCGCAGCCATGACCGAGCATCCTCCCGATTGGGAGCGCTTCTCGTTCATCGCCTCCCGTCACCTCAAGAGCGCTGGAATCGAGAGCGAATCAGGACTGCGCGAGTTCATGGAGACGATTCCCGATCTACTCGACGACACGCTGGGTCGCGTCGATCAGAGCGCCCTCGATGGCTTCTTCGAGTCGACCGCCCAACGCACGGCTACCGTCCTCCGCGACTGGCTGGGCGCCGCCTGATGGTCAGCGCCCGGGTCACATCTGCCGAGACGGACAGCGAAATCCCGATCTGGCGCGGCGCCGCCAAGGCGCGCGAGCATCTGCTCTCCCGTCGCCGCCCCGACGATGATGAACTCAGCGAAGTCGAACGACAGATTCTCAGCCGGCTGTTCGACGACGCCCCCGACTTCGAGGAGGCGGTGCGCCGAATCATCGAGCAAGTTCGCCTAGGCGGAGACGACGCGCTTCGCCGGATCGGCGAAGCGATCGACGGCGCAGCGCCCGAGGCGCTGATCGTCAGCGCGGAGGAGTTCGCGGAAGCCCGCCAGCAGGTCTCGCCCGAGCTGGTTGCCGCGCTCCAGCACGCCGCCGGCCGCGTCCGCAGCTATCACGAGCTGCAGCTCGCCCACGCGGCCAAGTCCTTCTCCGCCGATGGACTGGGTCAGATCGTGCGACCCCTCGCTCGGGTCGGGCTCTACGTGCCCGGAACCGCAGCCGTGTATCCGTCGACCGTGCTGCACACCGCAATCCCAGCCCAGGTAGCTGGAGTCCCCGAGGTCGTCATCGCTTCACCGGCGGTGCCTTCCGAGGACGGCACAGCCAGAGTCAACTCGCTCAAACTTGTCGCAGCGCAGATCGCCGGTGTCGAGACCGTCTACAAGGTCGGTGGCGCGCAGGCCATCGCCGCGCTCGCCTACGGTACCGAGACGATCGGCGCGGTCGATAAGATCTTCGGGCCCGGCAACCGATTCGTCACCGCCGCCAAGCGCCGCCTCTACGGCGTCGTCGGCATCGATGCCATCTACGGTCCAACCGAGACGCTGATTATCGCCGACCACACCGCCAATCCCGAACTCGTTGCCGCCGACCTGCTCGCTCAAGCCGAGCACGACGACCTGGCCGCTCCAATCCTGATCGCCACCAGCGAGTCGATTGCACTTGCGGTCGCGCAACAGCTTCTCGACCAGGTTCCCGATCTGCCGCGCCGTCGCATCGCCCTGAACGCCGTCCGCAATCGAGGCGGTCTCGCTTTCGTTCCCGACCTGGACGACGCGCTGGCCATAGCTAACGAGTACGCGCCCGAACACCTCGCACTCGTGGTAGACGGCGCTCACCAGCGCATCGGAGATGTGCGCAACGCCGGTGGCCTGTTTGTCGGCGAGGCGTCTCCGGAGGCTTTGGGCGACTACGTTGCCGGTCCCTCGCACGTGATGCCGACCGGTGGCTCCGCCCGCTTCGCCTCGGCGCTCAATGTCGGCGAGTTCATGAAGATCACCACGGTCGTCCAGGCCACGGACGAGCTGCTGGATGAGATCGCCGCCGACGCGGAACTGATCGCCCACGCCGAACGCCTGGACGCCCACGCCCGATCACTCGAACGCCGGCGGCGAGACCAATGACCTTCCCGCGTCCCAGCGTGCGTCCACACCTTGCACGGCTGCCGGGCTACGCCCCGGTCGTACCCCTGACCGAGCGAGCGCGACGGGCCGGATTGGCGCCGGAGGACTGCCTCAAGCTCGACGCGAACGAGAATCCCTACGGAATGCACCCGAGAGTGCGGGCCGCGCTGCAAGAGGCCATCAACAACCCTGGCTTCGGATCGATCTATCCCGATCCAGACCAGGTTGATTTGCGGCATGCCCTGGCGCAGTACACCGGCCTGGATTCGTCGATGATCATCCCCGGCGCCGGCGCCGACGAACTGCTGGACTTGGTGTTCCGTGCGTTGCTCCCCTCAGGAAGCGTTGTCATCAACTGTCCGCCGGCGTTTGGGATGTACCCGTTCCTTGCCGACGTGAACGACCTCCGGTTGGTCAACGTGCCGCGAAATCAAGACTTCGCGCTGCATCCACAGGCATTGCTGCGCGCGGTTCAGCATGCTGGAGAACACAGCTTGGTCGCGCTCACCTCCCCCAACAATCCCAGCGGCGATCTGATGCCGCGCGGCCTGCTGCGCGATCTGCTCTCCACTGGCGCGACCGTCATGCTTGATGAGGCATACATCGAGTTCAGCGGGCTAGATGCCTCCGCCGCCGGCCTGATCTCGGAGTTTCCCCGGTTGATCATCGTGCGCACATTCAGCAAGTGGGCCGGGATTGCCGGCCTCAGGCTTGGCTATGCCCTCGCCGCCCCTGAGCTGGTTGCCGAATTGATCAAGATCCGTCAGCCCTACAGCATCAATCAGGCAGCCGAGATTGCCGGGATCGCCGCGATCGACTGCTTCGATGAGATTGGCCTGCAGATCGATGCGATTCGCCGTACCCGTGAGTCCCTCTTCGATGCGTTGAGCGCGCTCAACGGTCTCAGTCCTCTGCCGTCCAGCGCAAACTTCATCCTGGTCAAGGTCGCTCCCGCTCTCGGCAGTGGGAGCGAGCTCCACGACAGACTCGCGAGCGCCGGCGTCTTCACCCGCACCTACAGCGACCCTCTGCTCGCCTCCTACCTCCGCATCTCGATCCCGAAGCGGGATCAGCTCCACGTCCTCGTCGAACGGCTCGAATCGGTCGTCTGACTTACCCTGTGCAACATACCCTCTCCCTGAGGGAGAGGGCTAGAGCTTGCCCCCGCGAAGGCGGGGGGTGAGGGCCACACGATTCCCTGCGTTGAAGGAGATGTCATGCGCTTGAGTCAACCACGACTGCAACCGTTGACTGTCGAAACCGCCCAAGGCGACTCGAAGGCGCAGCTCGAGCGCGCCGAAGCGCGCGGCGGGCCCGTGCTGAACATCACCAGAACACTCGCGCACTATCCCAAGCTCTCGTCCGCCTGGGGCCATTTCGCCAGGCATGTCCTCAGCGAGAGCTCCTTGCCGCCTCGCGATCGTGAACTCGTCATCTTGCGGATGGGTTGGAACTGCCAGTCGGGTTACGAGTTCGGACAGCATCGGCGCATCGGCCAACAAGCCGGTCTCAGCCTCGAAGAGGTCGAACGAGTCAAGCAAGGCCCCGACCACGAAGCCTGGACCACGCATGAGGCCGCCCTGCTGCGAGCAACCGATGAGCTCCACACCGATGCCTTCATCACCGACCAGACCTGGAACGCGCTTGCAGAACAATACGACCAGACCCAGATGATGGACGTTGTCTTCGCCGCTGGTCAGTACAACCTCGTCTCCATGGCCCTCAACACCCTCGGCGTCCAACTCGAAGAGGGCACGCCGGGGCTTGAGTTGGACTAGGTTGACACCATGCCCGGACCACTGGATGGCCTGCGAATCCTCGACTTCACCTGGGCTCTCGCCGGGCCGTACGGATCGATGATCCTCACCGACCTCGGCGCGGACGTATACAAAGTCGAACATGTCGAGACCAATGAACGGCATCGCGGCGCCGGACCTTACGTCCACGGCGTCTCCACATACTTCTTCAGCGTCAATCGCGGCAAGAAATCGGTCACGCTCGACCTCAAGCATCCCGAGGCCGTGCAGATCGTCAAGGACCTGGTCAATCCGGAGGTTGGCGGCATTGACATCGTCACCGAGAACTTCCGGCCCGGCACGATGACACGGCTCGGACTCGGCTACGAGGACCTCAGCGCGGTTAACCCGCGCTTGATCTACGCCTCCACCTCCGGCTTCGGGCATTCCGGTCCGTACCAGCATCGGCCGGCGGTCGACGTGATCGTCCAGGGCATGGGTGGCGTAATGAGCATCACCGGACATCCCGGCGGCCTGCCGGTGCGTCCCGGCTACAGCATCGGCGACATGGCCGGCGGGATGTACACCGCGATTGGCGTGCTGGCAGCGATGCACGAGCGCGAATCCTCGGACCGAGGCCAGCATGTCGATGTCTCCATGCTCGACGCCCAGGTCGCGCTGCTCGAAAACGCAGTCGTCCGCGCCGCCAACACCGACGAAGTGCCTGGCCCAATCGGAACGCGCCACCCGCTCGTCACGCCGTTCCAGGCATTCCCCACCGCCGACGGCTGGATGGTGATCGCCGGCGTCAAGGACTGGCAGCTCTTCTGCGTCAAGATCGAGCGCGACGACTTGCTGCACGACGAGCGGTTCCAGACCAATCCCGATCGCACTGACCACCATGCCGACCTCGAGCCGATCCTCAACGAGGCCTTCAAGACTCGCACCACAGCCGAATGGGAGGCCGAGCTCGAAAGCGTCTGCATCGCCGCGCCGATGAACACGCTCCCGCAGATCATCAACGACCCGCATATCGCCGCGCGGGGCATGATCGCCGAACTCCCCGTTGCCAAGTCACAGAAGACGATTAAGGTCTCGGGTTCGCCCGTGCACCTCTCGCGGACTCCGGTCCAGCTCCAGCGCGGAGCATCGGCCATTGGAGAGCACACGCGCGAGGCCCTTGAGTTGATCGGACGATCCAATGACGAAATCGATACTCTGATCCGGTCAGGCGTCGTGTCGGTGGATGACTAAGTCCCGCTGGCTGTCAGAGGATGGCCGTTTCCATGCTTCCCAATGTCAATGCTCGCCGTGCAGCGTTCTCGGCGATCCCCGCTCTGCTCACCGCAATCGTGCTCCTCTCCTCTTCCGCCTCGGCCAACGAGGATGAGTTCACGACCACGCTCCATCCCGGCTGGAACCTGATCGGCTGGATCCACGCCGAAACTTCGTCGAGCGCACTCTTCGAGCAGATTCCTGAGTTGGTCCGCATCGTTGACGCGGCCGGGACCACTGCGGCTCGCGACGACCCTGACGCGCAGGGTTCGCTCAGGTCCTTGCTATCCGGCGAGGGCTACTGGTTCCGCCTTGAAGCCGAAGCGCCTGTCGACTGGAGGAGGCAAGCCGACTCGCAAGCAGGACCGATTGACGTGGCCGCCGGCGTTTCGCTGGCGCCATGGGCCGGCGGCAACAACGTGCCAATCGGCGAAGCGCTTAGCGGACTGGGCGACAGCCTTGAGATCGCCTGGCGCTGGGACCCAGCCGCTCAGGAGTATCGCTCCTGGTTCCCCGGATTCGATGCGCCTTACGTCGATGATCTGCCAATCCGCACGGGACAGGCGCTGCTGCTTGACATGAACTCGGCAGCCTCTTGGGAGCAGACCGGAGTCGACTATCCGACGTTCCAGTTCAGTCCCCGCTTCCCGCTGGAGACGCGGCGAGCCTTAGTTGCTGACACTCGACTGGTCATTGAGCGTTTCGATCACCTCCTCTCTATCGTCGCCGACCTTGACCGGCTGCAGTTCAACTTGCACTCGCCCGACGACCCAGAACTGCCCTGGCAGGATGACCGGCTCTACAACTTCTTCTGGGACCCGACCGGTCATCGACTCCACGTAGAGATGTTGGTCCCACGTTGGATGACTACCGCTGAACAGCTCGGCCTGGGGTCTCCGCGACAGTACCTGAGCTTCGCCTACTTCTGGGCGATCCCCTTCTTGCTCGCCGCGGATCGGATAGAACAGGTTCCGCTCTGGTTCCGATACGCCGGTCCACTCTGGGCTGAGCACAGTGATCCCGACAACCCGTTCGACATCGAGTGGCTTGGGAACTACTCGGTACCTGCAACGCAGTACGTCCTGGCTGACCAGCCGACGCATGTCCTGGCATCAATCAACAACGCAGACGACCCATACGCATGGAGCGATCCGACAGATCCTGTCACTCAGATCGGTGGCGCTGTTGCATTGTGGCTCGTCGAACGACACGGCGCTCGTTCATTGATGGACTTCTGGCGTCACTTCGCTGCACAGGACGACGACCAGATTGACTGGTTCCGGGCGTTCGAGGAGACCTTTGGTCAATCGGTTGACGTGTTCTATGACGAATACAACCAATCCGTCCGCGAGCAGTACCCCGCCGTTCGGGGCAAGATCGTCGCGCCGAGCTGGATCCGCCTGGATCGGCTTGCTCTGACAGCGCACAGCGTTCCACCCGGAACCAGCGTTGATGTGCCGATCACGTTCTATGGAGACTTTCGCGCGGCTCTGCCCACCGGCGTGGACATGCGATTCGCGCTCTCGCTCCCTCGGGCGTTCTGCAGCGGCTTCGGCACCGCTGACGGCGAAATCGTGCTGACCAGGGACGTACCGCTGTTCCAGGTTGGCGACGAAGGGCCGACGGACATCACGGTCACGATTCCCAACGACTTCTGCTCGACCTTCATTGGCGGACAGATAATCGACCTGGATGACAATCCGGTAGAGGGACTCACGGTCCAGGCTTGCCCCGAAGGCGCCTCATGCGCTGAGGTCAGCACCGACAAGGACGGCCGCTTCCATATCCTCACCACAGGCGAGTTCGAGTTCTACCTCAGGCTGACCGATCCGATTGAGAACTGCTCTCTCTACTACCGCAAGGGCGGCACGACGAACGCGGACGGCAGCCGCTCAGCATTTGTAGCCGGTCCTGGCTCGAGCTGGACGGTACAGATTCGCGTTCCGCCGTCGCTCTGTTGGGCGGAGATCACTGGCGTCCTCCCGAATCTGCCCGAAACCGCGCCCAGGATGCCGTTGCTCGGCTTCGCCTCAAACCTGCTCGAGGTCAGCGCCATCGATTGGGACGACGGTACGGTCTACCACGGGATCATTACCCAGGATGGACGCTGGACAATTGCGGTTCCAACTCAGCGTCACTACCAGTTGCGCTTTGGGCCCCGAATTGTTCCCTCGGGATCAGACCTCCGGGGATGCACGTGGTTGCATCGAGAGGGCGACTTCGACAGCATCTATGTCGGCTCCGTTTCGCGAGTTGAGATAGCCGCGGAACTACCTCAAGACTTCTGCCGCTGACCAGTGACCAACCAGGTTGATCGGATATCTTTGCGGCCATGACCAGCCGAAGCCGATTTGCCCAGCTCGTACGATCCGGACAGCCGATTCTTGCGCCGGTCGCCCTGGATACCCTCTCTGCTCGACTGGTTGAGTCGCTGGGTTTCGAGGCCGCCTACCTGTCGGGCGGCGGATTCGGCTTTCAGCTCTCCGTTTCCGAGGCGTTGCTGACGATAACCGAGGTTGCCGGACTCACTCGGCAGATCACGGCGCGCTCCGACATCTCCCTGATCGTCGACGGCGGCGTCGGCTTCGGCGACGCACTGCACACGACCCGTGCCGTCCGCGAGATTGAGGCGGCCGGGGCGGCGGCCATCGAGATCGAGGACCAGGTCGCGCCCAAGCGGGCCCATCACCACAAGGGCGTCGAGCACCTGGTCCCGCTCGAGATGATGGTCGACAAGGTGCGCGAGGCGGTCGCGGCCCGGCGCGACGACGATTTCATCATCATCGCTCGCACCGGCGCGGTGCGAAACGAATCATTCGAGCGCGCCATCGAGCGCTGCGCCGCCTACCGAGAAGCCGGCGCCGACGTGCTTATGCTTTTCACGAACGATCCTGGACAGATCGCGGAGGCCGGACGCGTCCTCGGCGGGCCGCTCTCGCTGATGGCGCCTGCCGATCGGCTCGACCGCGGCATGCTCGCCCAACACGGATTCAACGTGCTCATTGACCCGTTTACCGGTCAGGTGGCCGCCTACGGAGCAATGCGCGACGCCTACCGCAGCATTGCCGCAGACGGATCATCGGGCCGCGATGTGGATGAGTTGATGTCGCTCTATCGCGAAGTGCAGCAGATGGCGGGAATGGACGAGCTATACGCGATCGAGGAGCGGACGACCGAGCGGCCGGCGTAGAGCCCCCCTCTGCCTTCGGCATCTCCCCCCGCTGAGGCGGGGGGAGAGGGGATCAGAGATCCCAGTGGCGGAGGATGGCTTCGGTCTCTTCGAGGTGGCCGGTTTCGTCGCGGATGAAGTCTTCCAGCGTGACTTTGAGCGCGATGTCGCCGAAAGCCTCGGCATCTTCCAGGCGCTGGGTATAGCGATTGACCGCCTCGCGCTCCAGGCTCAACACCGCCTCGAGCATGGCCCGGTTGCCCTTGGGCAGCGGAACTGCGGAGGGCACGGTGGTCGGCTCGCCGCCCAGCGCGACGATCTTGTTGGACAGGTAGGTCGCGTGGATCTGCTCGCCGCTCACTTCGGCGGTGAAGAACTGCGCCAACTGGGGACGCTGCGGACCTTCGACTCGCGCCGCGTAGGTGATGTACGTGACGATCGCGGCAAACTCGGCCGCGAGATCCTCGTTCAACTTGTCGATCAGCTCCGCACGTTCCATAAGGTCCCCCGCCTGCGCACCCTGATGCGCTGCGATGGAAGTGCGCTTGACTTCAGTGTAAGACTGCACTGGACAACTATCGCCATCTGCGACACAGTGAGCGCATGCGCAGCGCCACCGTCACTCGCGACACCGGCGAGACCTCGATCCGAGTGGAAGTCGAACTCGACGGCTCCGGCCGGGCCGACGTGTCCACCGGCGTCGGCATGCTTGACCACATGCTGCACCAACTTGCCCGACACGGCGGGTTCGACCTGACCGTCCAGGCCAGCGGCGACCTTCACGTCGACACGCACCACACCTCCGAGGATGTCGCCATCGCGGTCGGCCGCGCGCTGGACGAGGCGCTCGGCGACCGTGCCGGCATCGCCCGATTCGCCGACCGCACCGTGCCACTGGACGAGTCGCTGATTCAGGTGGCGCTCGACCTCAGCGGCCGAGCGTACGCCGCCATCGACCTCGACTTCCCCGCCCCGATGATTGGCGAACTGCCCTCTTCGATGGCCAAGCACATCCTCGAGACCATCGCCTACGAGGGCCGGCTCGCGCTCCACGTTCGGCAACTCGCCGGCGAGAACGAGCACCACATCATCGAGGCGACGTTCAAGGCCCTCGCCCGCTGCCTGCGCGACGCCGTTCGCGTCGTCGAAGAGTCGGGCGCGCCGAGCACCAAGGGGACGCTCAACTCTTGACATTGGCAGCGGGTGCCCCCCTCTGCCTTCGGCATCTCCCCCCGCGAAGCGGGGGAAGAGTAGTGTCGTTTTCTGCTTGGGTAACGCGCGCGGTGGCATGTTCTTACCCTCTTCCCCCGCCCTCAGGCGGGGGGAGATGTCACGTAGTGACAGAGGGGGGCTCCCCAATCGCCACCGAGTAATCCTCGATCACCGGATTCGCCAGCAACTGGTCCGACATCTCGTCGGCCAGACGCTGCGCTTCCTCCGCCGACTCGGCCTCCAGCCAAACCTCGATGTACTTGCCCGCCCGCACGGTCTCGACCGTTTCGTATCCCAGCGAGTGCAGGCCGCCTCGGATTGCCAGCCCCTGCGGATCGTTGACTGTGCGCTTCAGCGTGACGTGGATCTCGGCCTTGTACTGCATGAGCGCTGTCGCTTCAGCCGGCCGTGATCAGTTCGCGGCCGGTGACGCGCTCGAAGGCGGTGCGGTAGCGGCCGCGGATGTTCGCGACGACTTCGTCCGGCAGCGGCGGACCGGGCGGCTCCTTGTCCCAGCCGGTCGAGGTGAGCCAGTCGCGCAGCGGTTGCTTGTCGTAGGACGGCTGCGACTGGCCGGGCCTGTAGATCTCCGCGTCCCAGAATCGTGAAGAGTCCGGCGTCAGCGCCTCGTCGATCAGGATGATCTCGTTCTCACCCTGCTCGTTCCTGGTCGCGCCAAACTCGAACTTGGTGTCGGCGAGGAAGAACCCAGCTTCCTGCGCGCGGGAGAGACCGTATGTGTAGAGCGCCATCGAGCGCACCTTGACCGTGTTGGCCACGTCTTCGCCGACGATGCCGATGGCCTGCTCGTAGGTGATGTTCTCGTCGTGCTCGCCGACCTCGCCCTTGGTCGAGGGCGTGAATATCGGATTGGGCAGCGGCTCCGACTCGGTCAGTCCCGCCGGCAGCGGAATCCCGCAGACCGTGCCGTCGCGCTGGTACTCGGCCCAGCCCGATCCGGCCAGGTAGCCGCGCACGATCGCCTCCAGCTTGACCGGCTCGCACTTCTTGACCAGCATCGAGCGGCCGATGTACTCGGGACCGAGCGCGACCGGGATGTCGGGATTCTCGGTCGAGTCGATCACGCGGATCATGTGATTGGGCACGACCGATTCGGTCGCGTCGAACCAGAAGGCCGACATCTGCGTCAGCACGCAGCCCTTGTCGGGGATGCCGGTCGGCAGCACCACGTCGAAGGCCGATACGCGGTCGGTGGTGACCAGCAGCAGCCGGTCGCCGAGGTCGTAGATATCCCGCACCTTGCCCGAGTGCTTCGGCAGGTCCAGGTCCGATTCCATCATCACGCTCATCGCAAACTCCTCTGAGCCGATCTTAGGGCAAGTTGACAGAATAATCGGCTCCAGTGGGCGACCGTGCGAGGAGTCTCACTTTGCTCCTTGCTCAAGCCAGGGCGCGGCATTCGGCATCTCCACAGCGGCGCCGGGAGAGAAGGAGGGCCTCCCCCGACCAGTTCAGGACCGGGCGCTGCGCGAAGCAAGGACTGCCGTGGGGACTGATTCACGAGCCGCGGCGAGTCACGCGAGCGGCTCAACCAGTGGCACGATGCGGCTGAGATCCGTGTCGGCTCTGGCGATGTCGAGGTCGTAGATTCGCTGCAGGTTCAGCCAAAACTCAGGAGTGGTTCCGAGCGCCTTGCCGATTCGCAGGGCGGTGTCGGCGGTGATCGACCGGCGGCAGTGGACGATGTCGCTGATTCGGACCTGGGGGACTCCGACGGCCTTGGCGAGGCGATACTGCGTGATGTTCAGTTCGTCTAGGAACTCGGCCAGGTGTGCTCCGGGGTGGATGGGTTCTGTACCTGCCATGGTCCTTGCCTCAGTGGTAGTCGACGACTTCGATCTCGAATGCGCCCTCGTTAGTCCAGATAAAGCAAACGCGCCACTGGTCGTTGATGCGGATGCTGTGCTGGCCGATGCGGTCGCCGCTTAGTGCTTCAAGACGGTGTGAGGGCGGCACTCGGAGGTCGCCGAGCGCCCCAGCCGCGACGACGCGCTGCAATCGCATTCGCGCGCGTCGCTGGATGGCCGGCGGGAGTCGTCGTACCTGGGTCCCTTCGAAGATCTGCTGAGTGTTGCGGTCACGGAAGCGCTTCACCGCGATCAATGGTAACGCACTGCGTTAGTAGTGCACTTTGCTGTAACGGGGCCTTCGAATCCAGCTTCGCGCTTGTCGGGGAGCTCCCTCTGTCGCTACCCGACATCCCCGCATCAAGTGCGGGGCAGGCTTCCCCCCGCCGGAGGCGGAGGGCGAGGGGACCGAGCGGGTCCCTGCGTGAAGCAAGGACTGGGGAGCAGGGACTTGGGTCTATAGGCCGAGGCGCCCGAAGGAGGCGTCGATGTGCTGGGTGAAGTAGCCGGGGTCGAAGACCGCGTCCATCGACTCCCGATCGAGCGCGGCAGTGATCACTTCGTCGTCCTCGATCAGGTCGCGGAACTGGATGCCCTCGTCCCAGGCCTGCATGGCGTAGGACTGGACTCGCTTGTATGCGTCGTCGCGGCCGACTCCGGCCTCGGTCAGGGCGAGCATGACGCGCTGGCTGTAGATCAGGCCGTAGGAGGACTCGAGGTTGGTCTGCATCCGGTCGGCGTCGATCACCAGGCCGTCGATGATCCAGGCCAGCATGTCGGTGATGTAGTCGAGCGCGAAGCAGGCGTCGGGGATGGCGATCCGCTCGGCCGAGGTATGGGAGATGTCGCGCTCGTGCCAGAGGGCGACGTTCTCAAGCGCGGTCAAGGCGTTGGCGCGGATCGTGCGGGCGAGTCCGCAGACGCGCTCGGCCTTCTCCGGGTTGCGCTTGTGCGGCATGGCGGAGGAGCCGGCCTGGCCCTCGGCAAAGGGCTCGCGCACCTCGCGGACCTCGGTCCGCTGTAGGTGGCGAATCTCGGTAGCGAAGCGCTCCAACGAGGCGGCGATCACGGCCAACGTCGAGAGGAAGTAGGCGTGGCGGTCGCGTTGAACGACCTGGGTCGAGATCGCCTCGACCCCAAGTCCCAGTTCGCGGCAGACGCGCTCCTCGATGTGCGGCGGAACGGTCGCGTGAGTGCCGACCGCGCCGGAGATCTTGCCGACCGCGACGGATTCAATCGCGTCGGCCAGTCGTCGGCGATTGCGGCGCGTCTCATCGACCCAACTGGCCAGCTTGAGGCCGAAGGTGGTCGGCTCGCCGTGGATGCCGTGGGTTCGGCCAATGCAGAGCGTGTGCTTGTGTTCGACGGCGCGCTTGGTGATTGAAGCTTCGAGTCGTTCGAGGTCGTCCTCGATGATCCGCGCCGCGTCGCGGATCTGTAGCGCCGAGGCGGTGTCCCAGACGTCGGAAGTGGTCAAACCGTGGTGGACCCAGCGCGACTCCGGGCCGAGCGTGTCGGCGACGGAGCGGAGGAAGGCGAGCGTGTCGTGGTGGACCTCAGCCTGGTAACGGTCGATGTCGGCGACGTTGTAGCCGGCATTGGCGGCGACCAGTTCGGCGTCCTCGCGCGGCACGACGCCCTCGTCTGCCCAGGCGTTGACGACGGCGATCTCGACATCGAGCCAGCGCCGCCACTTGGCATCATCGGTCCAGAGCGCTGCCATCTCCGCGCGTTGGTATCGGGGAATCATCAGGGAATGAACTCCTCGCGGGCAGGGGAGAAGATGTCGAGCGCGACCGACTCTTCTAGAGCCGTCACCTCGTGCGGCACCTCGGACGGGATGATCCAGGAGTCGCCGGCGAAGAGTTCCTTGGTCTCGTCTCCGAGTTCGAACTTGACGCGGCCGGAAACGAGATACCCGATCTGCTCGTGCGGATGCGTATGCATCGGCACGCAGCCGCCCTCCGCAATCTCGATCTCGTGGATCGACGTGCGCTCGCCCGCGTTGAGCGTGCGCCGCACGACGCCGGGGAACATCTCGATCTGCTGCGCATCGTCGTGGGTCTGCAGATTCGGGCGAATCTCGCGGTTCGTCTCCGTGGTCATGATTCCAACTCCCTGAGCGCGATGTCGGTGCGGTGGAACGAGCCGTCAAAGCTGATGCGTTGGACGTTGTCGTAGGCAATCCCTCGCGCCTCCTCAAGCGTATCGGCGACGGCGGTGACGGCGAGCACGCGTCCGCCGGCGGTGACCGTGCGTCCATCATCGTCGATCGCGGTGCCGGCGTGGAAGACGTCGACCGAGTCGTCGATGGCTTCGAGGCCGTGGATCGGCTTGCCGGTTTCGTAGGGGCCTGGATAACCGCCGCTGACGAGGGCGACGCTCACCGATGCGCGACCGCTGTGCGAGATCGCATTTTGCGGCAACGGCTCGCCGCGCGCCGATGCTTCGAGCACGGGGAGCAGGTCGCCGTCGAGCAGGGGCAGGACGGCCTGGGTCTCGGGATCGCCGAAACGGGCGTTGAACTCGAGCACGCTTATGGCACCGTCGTCGAGCATCAGTCCGGCGTAGAGCAAGCCGCGGAACTCGTAGCCGTCGGACTCCATTTGCTCGACCACCGGCTGGTGGACTGCGGCGAAGACTCCTTCGGGATCGCCGACGAATCCGGGCGGCGCGTAGACGCCCATGCCGCCGGTGTTGGGGCCCTGGTCGCGGTCCATGATCCGCTTGTAGTCGCAACTCAGCGGCAGTGGCAGGATGTCGGCGCCGGAGACGACGGCCATGGCCGAGGCCTCCATACCCGACAGCCGGTCCTCGATCACGACACGCTCGCCGGCGGAGCCGAAGGCTCCGGCAAACATCTGATCGATGGCATCGTGGGCGTCGTCGATGTGGTCGGGGACGATCACGCCTTTGCCGGCGGCGAGGCCGTCGGCTTTGAGCACGGGTAGGTCGTCGGGCCCGAGGATTTCGAGCCATTTGTGGGCTGCTTGTGGTGTGTCGAAGAGTTCGCCTCGGGCGTGCGGGACGCCGGCGGATTGCATGACCCGCTTGGCGAACCACTTCGAGGACTCGATCTGGGCCGCATCGCGGGTGGGACCAAACGCGAGGATGCCGCGCTCGGTTAGTGCGTCGACGAGTCCGGCGGCGAGCGGCGCTTCGGGACCGACGACGACGAGGCCAATGCGGTGGTCGGCGGCCGCGTTGCAGAGGCCGTCGATGTCGGAGTCGTGGATAGCGAGATTCTCGCCAAGCTCGGCAGTGCCGGCGTTGCCGGGTGCGGCAAACACCGCCTCGCAATGTGGAGACTGCGCTAGCTTCCAGGCCAGCGCGTGCTCGCGTCCGCCCCCGCCGACAATCAGGATTCGCATGCGGCGAGTTTACTCGTCGTCCAGTTGGAAGCCGTTTGCGCGGTACTCGGCGAAGCGCTCGTAGAAGTCGTCGACAGAGATGCCGAAGGTCTGCTCGAAGGCCCGTTCCCAATCGTGGTAGCTGCGATCAGCAGTGAGGTAGTAGTCGGAGACGCGCCGGAAGACATCGATCAACGAGTCCGGCTCGTTGGTCTGGCGCACGAGCCAATCAACCGCCAGCGCGGAGAGCCTCGTGGCGGAGGGATCGTCGCCCCAGTGTTGAAGCGAGACGTGTAGCTGGCTGAGTGTGCGGTACTCCTCGGTGTCGTTTCGCGCCGCCACGCGGTGCAAGCTCAATGGATCGCCGCGGCCTTCCTGTTCGTGTTGCAAGAATCTCGCCGCGGCGTACTCCCTGGCTCCTTCAATCAGCCAACCAGGACTAATGAGGAGGCTGCTCATATTCCATTGGAGGGAGCTGAAGTAGTACTTGGCGACAGCGTGGGATTCACCGCAGACCAGCGTGATCCTTGTGTGGCCGGAACCGCATTGGCCTTCGGGCGGATCGCTGAATCGTACAGCGACGGTCGAGGGCCGGTAGTAGACGATAACGTCGTTCCTCTGGACGCCGTACTCCTCCCAGAAGAATGACCGCACGTCTGCAAGCCGCTGCTGCAGATGCTCCCAGTGTTTATCCGGCTGTCCCTGGAGCACGAAGTAGGGCTGCACGGGACTCGGTAGCTGTGCGAAGGATCGGCGTGGGGAGTCGATCTGAATGATGTCCCCTGGACGCACGGAACCGGAGTCTAAGTACTCCACACGGGTCCCGGTCCAGCGGAGCAGACGAGGCTCGGTGCGGAGCTCCCCCAATCCGGCCGACGCATCTTCAAGGGTTACGGTCTGTGGACCGGCCCAGACAATGAGCGACGTGCCTTCCGAGATCGGATAGCCGGAGTGGTTTTGCCTCTCCCGGTCTCCTGGAGACTCGATCTCTACCGTGGTGGGCTCATCCAGGGCGACGTAGAACCACCAGAGAGAAAAGGTCTGGAGATCGGGCGCATCGGGATGTCCGACGGGATAGGCCTGCGGACTGAGGCTCGGATGACGTGGAATGGAAACCACACCCTTCAAGGCGGGAAGCTGTCGGGCAAGTTCACTGAGCGAAATCGTCCCGCCCGGCCAACCAACAAGATTGGCCCCCGGCCTCAATTGCAGCGTGATCGGAATGGTCCGTGGCAGATCCGGCAGACTGACACTCAGTGTCGATGGACTCGGGTTGTCGTTCGAGAACATCGAGGCGCGCGTGAAGTCATTGGTTAGTCCGGAAGGACTGTCCTGGTCGTAATACCAGGAAATCCTGTCCGGGAGCGCGTAGCCGATGAGATCGAATCGGAGGTAGTGGCGTTCATCAGGGAGCGGCAAGCGGGCTCGGCGGACTCCCGAGTCGAGTGGGGCATCCTCAATCGCCATAAGGCATTGCGGCAGAAACGAGGCGAAGTCCCAGCCCGTTCGGCAGGTCAAGATCTGGACGCTGGTACCGTCGGCTGCTCCGCGATGGGCGTCGCTGACGAGAATCTCGACCAGGTTCCGTCGCGGTATCCATACCTGGAGATCGACGGCCTCGGCGCTCGGCACGCTGATAAAGCTGCGTTCCGGCCGCCGACCGGTGTTGATCAAGTGTCCCTCAGAGTCGCGGTGGTAGTACCAACGCTCGTTCGTTTGGATGGTGAAGGAGACATAGTGGTCGCCGCTGGGAACATCAATGGTGAAACGCCCGCTGGGGCCGGTCTGAGTGGAGAGCCAAACCCCTTGATGGGAGCAAGACTGCTCGGGCGCACTACGGCACACGGAGACTCTGGTATCCGATGCCGGACTGCCGTCCGGCCAGCGTACGTAGCCAGACACTCGGTTAGGCAAGGGAATGCTGATCTCGAGATCGCGGACTGAATCGTCCTCGATCATCAGGACCGTACTGTCAGCCTCCGATTCGCTGAACGAACCGAGCGACGACTCGCTGTAGAAGCCGGAAACGCCGCCGCTATGGATTCTGATTTCGAACCTGCCAATGTCGAAGGGCAGCGCCAGTCGGAATTTGCCTGCGTCGTCGGTCGAGACAGGGCGGCAATCCGAGCCGAATGTCGGACAGACCCTAACCTCCGCGCCAGCAATGGGCGTCCCCGAGGAGTAGGTGAGGCGGCCGCTGATCGCGCGTTGACTCTTGACACTCGGTGCGGGCAACGTAATCTCAATTCCGGTGATCGGAGTCGCACGCACGACGATGGCGGCTGGATCGTTCAGACTCGTAGAGAATCCTCCCGGCGCACCCGGGTCGTACACGCCCCGCTCAATGTCGGTGGAGCCAGGGAACTCGATCCAGTATCTGTCTCTTGGCACAGAGAAGCTGAACGTCCCGTCGTCATCCGTCGTGTCCCGGAAACAGGAGCCGCTGCGAAGCCTGCAGATAGAGATCAGGCCAATCGCCTGAGGAGACCCATCGGCTCGACGGAGGATGCCCGAGACTTCGGTCACGGTCGGCAACCTCATCTCGATACCTGAAACGCTGGTGGACTCGATCTCGATCGTCGTGAACTCAGCATGGTCCCAGGAGAGGTTGCCTTCGCCGCCATCGAAATAGTTGAAACCTCCCCCGCCCAGCGGGTGGACTACCCCGATTCTCCAGCTCCCGCGCGAGGCTTCGAATTCAAAGCGGCCATCCGTATCGGTCTGGCCCAGCTCACAAGAAAAATTGGAAACGGTACAGAACACCAGGTCAGTACCTGCCGACGGGCCACCGCCGGGATCGAATCCCCGCCCCGAGACTGTGACAGAGCCCTGGGCGCTGATGAAAGAACTAGCCGACCAAGCGACGGCGAGTCCGACCATGGCTGCCAGTACGAGTCTCATGCGGTTCAAACATACCCGACTTGGGACAGCTCCCCATCGATCACAATCGGGTCCATCGCCAGCATCTCCGAGCGGTAGGGCGACTCGGGCACGTCCTGCATCAGGTAGATGGGGATGTCGAGGACGTGGGCGAAACCCATTTCAAGGAAGCTGTTGCCGCCGATGTAGCGAGGCTTGCCGGGCAAGTCCTCGTTAAGCACGAGTATGGCGTCGGAGAGCTTGATCTTCTCGTAGTGCGTGCGGATTAGGTCCTTGTTGCGCTTCAGCTCAGCACGCTCGTGGTCGTTGGCGCTCTCGTAGTTGAACTCTCGCGTATCTACGGGGGTCAGGACTTCGTGACCGGCTTGCTCCAGGGTGAGGCAGATTTCGGGCAGCCGATGTCTCAGCGACATGCTCATGCAGATCGTAATGACCATCGGGCTACTCCCACTCAATCGTGCCTGGAGGCTTGGAGGTGATGTCGTAGACGACCCGGTTGATTTCGGGGATCTCGTTGACGATCCGGTTGGCGATGTTGCCGAGGACGTCGTAGGGCAGCCGGGCCCAGTCGGCGGTCATGGCGTCGTCGGCAGTAACGGCGCGGATGGCGCAGACCCAGCCGTAGGTTCGGGCGTCGCCCTGGACTCCGACGGTGCGCGTATCGGTGAGGATGGCGAAGGATTGCCAGAGTTGGTCGTAGAGGTCGGCTCGGTGGATTTCTTCCATGACGACGGCGTCGGCGAGTTGCAGTACGCGGACTTTCTCGTGCGTGACGGGTCCGATGATGCGGATAGCGAGGCCGGGCCCGGGATAGGGCTGGCGGCCGACGATCTCCTCGGGCAGCCCAAGCTCACGACCGACCTCGCGGACCTCGTCTTTGAACAGGTGGCGCAGCGGCTCGATCAACTCGAAGCGCAGATCGTCGGGCAGGCCGCCGACGTTGTGGTGCGACTTGATCATCGCGGTGGCGGAGCCATGCCCGGAGCCGGCGCTCTCGACAACATCGGGATAGGTCGTGCCCTGGACAAGGAAGTCGACGCCGTGGTCGTCTCTCGTGATCTCCAGCGCGGTCTCTTCGAAGACCGAGATAAACGTCTCGCCGATCCGCTTGCGCTTGGTCTCAGGTTCGTCGACGCCGGCCAGCTCCTCGAGAAAACGATCGCCGGAACGGGCGACACGCAGGTCCATGTGCATGTTGCGCTGGAAGGTGTCGACGACCTGCTCGGTCTCGCCCAGGCGCATCAGGCCGTTGTCGACGTAGATGCAAGTGAGTTGGTCGCCGACGGCTCGGTGGACCAGCGCCGCCGCGACGGAGGAGTCGACGCCTCCGGACAGTCCGCAGATGACGTGGTTGGCGCCGACCTGCTCGCGAATCTCGTCCACAGTCTCTGTGATGAAGTGCGCCGCATCCCAGTCGCCCGAACAACCGCAGATCTCATAGACGAAGTTGCTGAGCAAGTGAGGCCCGTGCGGTGTGTGAACGACCTCCGGGTGGAATTGGATGCCGAAACGCCCATTCCCGTCGCCCATGGCTGCGACGGGAATGCTGTCACTCCCAGCCAGGGCTCGGAAACCGTCCGGCATCTCGTCAACGCGGTCGCCATGTGACATCCAGACCGGCATCGGGCGCGGCAGGTGTTCCAGCAGCGGTGAGTCGTCGTCCGGGTAGATGTGGGCGGCGCCGAACTCGCGCTCGCGGCCGGCGGCGACGCGGCCGCCGAGCTGATTGGCCATGGTCTGCATGCCGTAGCAGATGCCAAGCACGGGCATCCGCCCGTCGAGCGCCCAATCCGGCGCAACGGGAGCGTTCTCGTCGTGGACGCTTGCCGGTCCGCCGCTAAGGATGATGCCCTTGGGATTGAGTTCGCGAATGCGCCGCCAGTCTGCGTTCGGAGGAACGAGTTCGCAGTAGACGTTGAGTTCACGTACGCGTCGGGCAATCAGCATCGCCGTCTGCGAACCAAGGTCCACGATGACGATCGACTCGTGTCCCGATGGCTGGTTCTGCATGTCATAAGGATACGCGCGGAGTATGCTGGTGTCGTGTTGATCGAAGCACTTGAACAAGCGGTTGAACATTTGTCGCGCGGCGGAGTCGTCGCGATGCCAACCGACACCCAGTACTCGCTCAGCGCCGTGGCCAGTGATGATCGCGGCGTCCTCTCGGTCTTCCGGCTCAAGCGCCGACCTGGCGGTGAGAACCTGCCTGTCTTCCTGCCTCCAGGGCGCTGGCAAGCGCACCTGGATGAGGTCGCTGAACCGCTCGACCGGCGCATGCAGATGCTGGCCGAGTCCGCCTGGCCGGGGGCGCTGACGTTAATCGTGAACAAGCGACCCGAGTGGCCAACGCGCGCCGTGCAAGGCTCGACGATTGCGCTGCGAATTCCCGACCATCCCGTAGCGGCTGCAGTGCTCGATCGCATCGATGAGCCGTTGACCGGCACTTCGGCGAATCTGCATGGCGAGCCCGCAGCGTTGCGCGCCGCAGACGTACGCGAGCAGTTCGCCCCCGACCTGCACCGCGCGAGCGCAAGCAACAGTAGTGAATCACTTCACATTCTTGATGAAGGAGGCGTAGTGCCCGCTGGGATGGCCTCGACTATCTTGGACTGCACAGGACGAGTGCCGCGTGTGCTCCGCCGAGGGCCCACACTCAGCGTCAGGGTTGGCGAGCTTCTGATGCAGTACTGGGGACTCGCCGACATCGAATCCTCGGCAGGCGCAGACTAGTCACAACGAACGGGGCAACGACACGTGCGTATCGCCATTGGCAGCGACCATGCCGGTTACGAGCTCAAGCAACTGCTGAGCCAGCGCTTGACTGAGCAAGGGCACCTGCTTTCTGACTTCGGACCCGACAGCGCCGAGCCGACGGACTATCCCGATATCGCGGCGCCGCTGGCCGAGGCGGTTGTCGGCGGACAGCACCAGCTTGGCATCGTGGTCTGCTCCAACGGCGTGGGCGTCAGCATCGCCGCGAACAAGGTGCGGGGCGCCCGGGCGGCACTGTGCGCCGATCCCTGGACGGCCCGCCGAGCTCGCCAGCACACTGACTGCAACATCCTCGCTCTGGGCTCCTATGTGACCGGCCACGCGCTGGCCGGCGAGATCGTCGACGCCTTCGTCAACGCCGAGTTCGAGGGCGGACGCCACGTGCGACGGCTGGCCAAACTGGCTGCCGTCGAGGCTCGACACAGCGAGTCGTCCGAGCAAGTGTCGTCCGAGCAAGTGTCGTCCGAGGAAATGATCGAAGAACAGGCGCAGGCGGAGCTATCGCCGATGGCCTGATTGCGCAGGCGGAGACTCACAGGCATCGATAGCCCGATGCTCACTCCGTCGCGGGACTGAACCAAGATGAGCAAAGTATCGATCCGCGATCTCGATCTGGCGGGCAAGCGTGTCCTCCTGCGGCTTGACCTGAACGTTCCGATGGACGGCGGCCGCGTGCTCGATGACACGCGAATCAGGGCCTCGGTACCGACCGTGAAACTTGTGCTCGAGCAAGGCGCGTCGGTCGTCATCTGCTCGCACCTGGGCAGACCAAAGGGGGAACGCAACCCGTCCTTCGACCTGACGCCGGCGGCCGTGCGACTCGCTCGCGCGCTGCGCATGAACATCAGCATGGCGCCCGACTGCATTGGTGACGTGACCACGCGGATGGCCCACGATCTCAAGCCCGGCCAGGTGATGGTCCTGCAGAATCTGCGCTTCCACGAGGAGGAAGAAGAGGACGACTACGACTTCGCCTCGCAGCTCGCCGACCTTGCCGATGTCTATGTCAATGATGCGTTCGGTGCAGCCCACCGCGCGCATGCATCGACGCATGCCGTGGCCCGCATGCTGCCCGCCGCCGGCGGACTGTTGATCGACCGAGAGATTGCTGCGCTGGAGCCAATCCGCAACGGTCAGGCCGGCAAGCTCGCCTTTGTATCCGGCGGCGCCAAGGTCTCGGACAAGCTGGGACTGCTCGAACGGCTGGCTGAGATCTCCGAGGTGATCGCGATCGGCGGCGCCATGGCGAACACGTTCCTGCTCGCCCGCGGCCTGCCCACCGGCACTTCGCTGCTCGAACAGGACATGGTCGAGGCGGCCAACGAGATCTCGGCGATCGCCGCCGGTGAGAACTGCAATCTGTTGATTCCCAGCGACTGCGTGATCGCGCATGGCGCCGACGAACCGCCGCGCGCCAAGCCGCTCGTCTTCGGCGATGAAGACATGCCAGAAGATTGGCAGATCCTCGATGTCGGCCCGGCAACGGTGGAGCTGTTCTCCGAGGCCGTCAAGGAATGCGACACCGTGGTCTGGAACGGACCGCTGGGCCTGTTCGAGCGCGAGGCGTTCTCCGGCGGCACCCGCGCCATGGCCGAAGCGCTGGCCAAGCTGGAGGAAACCAAGACCATCATCTGCGGCGGCGAAACCGCCGCCGCCGTCGCCCAGTTCCGGCTGACGAACAAGATGAGCCACGTTTCGACCGGAGGCGGCGCGGCGCTGGAGTACCTACAGGGACTCGACCTGCCTGGCATCGCAGTGCTGCCCGATACCCAGCCTGAGCATGCGGAAGATTAAGGATTGGACTATCGATGACCAGGACTCCGATCGCGGCGGGCAACTGGAAGATGAACGGCACCAACGCCGAGGCGCGAGCGCTCTGCCGCGGCCTGGCCGGCATCGAGCAGATTGCCGGCGTGGACATCGTGCTCTCGCCCAGTTTCACGCAGCTCCACCTGGTCTGGGATTTCTGGTGCGGCACCGACGTGCACATCGCCGGACAGAACATGCACACGCAACCCTCGGGCGCGTACACGGGCGAAGTCTCTCCAACGCAACTTGCCGAGATCGCCGACTGGGTCATTCTTGGGCACTCGGAACGTCGACAGTTCTTCTGCGAGGACGATCAGGCACTGGCATTGAAGCTCCGCGCGGCGGAGGCGCACGAGCTGACGCCGATTCTCTGCGTCGGTGAGTCGGAAGCGGAACGCGAGAACAAGCGCACGACAACCGTTCTCACCCGCCAGGTCAGCGTTGCGCTTGGCGACGATCCGGCGCCGGCGGGGCTTGTGCTCGCCTATGAGCCGGTCTGGGCGATCGGCACCGGCCAGGCTGCAACTCCCGATGAGGCACAAGCCGCCTGCGCCCATATCCGATCCGTGCTCGCCGACAAACTGGGGTCTGAGGCTGCCCAGGGTGTGCGCATTCTCTACGGTGGATCGGTCAATCCCGCAAACATCGCCGACTTCATGGCACAGCCTGACGTCGATGGAGCGCTGGTCGGCGGCGCCTCGCTCAAGCCAGATGACTTCCTCGCCATCACCCGAGCCATCTCAGCCAGTTGACGATCCCCGCTTCCCCCCGCAGACGGGAAGCTGTCCCGAAGGGACTGAAGGGGGGACGCCGCTGATCGCGGTCGTTGGGCTGACCGCGAGCGGCAAGTCCGATTGGGCTATGCAGATCGCTCGACGGCTCGACGGAGAGATCGTCTCAGTCGACTCCAGACAGATATACCGGCGACTCGACATCGGCACGGCCAAGCCATCGCCCGAGATGTTGGCGGAGATTCCCCACTGGTGCGTTGACATCATCGAGCCGACCGAGCGCTACTCGCTGGGCGCCTATCTCAAGGCGGCGCGCGCCGTGATTGCCGATGTCCACGCTCGTGGCAAGCGCGCTGTCGTCGTCGGCGGCAGCGGCCAGCATATGCGCGCCTTGCTTGAGGGTTGGGTGGTGCCACCGGCATCCGAGGACTCGGAGTTTCGCCGCAGTCTGGCGGCGCGTCCCGCCGCGGATTTGTTTGCGGAGCTGCGTCGTGCGGATCCGCAGGCAGCCGAGCAGATTGGATCGACGAACGTCAGGCGGATCATCCGTGCGCTTGAGGTTCATCACTTCACAGGCAAGCCGCTCTCAGGGTGGAAGCGACTCCGCGAACCGATTGCCTACCGCGCCGTGGCTCCCGACCACGCGCCCGAGGAACTGGATTCACGGATTGCTCAGCGGACTGCTGCGATGTTCGAGGCTGGATTCGTCGATGAGGTTCGAGACCTGCTCGCCGACGGAGTTCCCAAGTCGGCGCCGGGATTCGACTCAATCGGCTACCGAGAGGTGCTCGCGCACTTGCGTGGCGAGTTGACCGAAACGGAAGCGCGGGACGCAGTCGCGCAGGCGACGCGGCGCTTTGCCAGGCGGCAGCGCTCCTGGTTTCGTCGTAACGATCCTTCAATCTGTTGGTCCGCTGATGTTCCGCTTGAGATGCTTGAGTAAGATGCAAACAGTCTCCGGAGAACACGCATGTCCATCCCATTTCTCAAGGTGCAGGGCGCGGGAAACGACTTCTTGCTAATCGATGCCCTGGGCGAGAACGCCCATCGGAGTGAGCTCGATTGGCCATCGCTGGCGTCGCGTGTCTGCGATCGACATTTCGGCGTCGGCGCCGATGGCATCTTGATCGCAGAGGAGACTGATGTCGCTGACGCACGAATGGTGATCGTCAACGCCGATGGCTCGGACGGCGAGATGTGCGGCAACGGCTTCCGTTGTTTCACCAAGTACCTGGTCGAGCGGGCAGGAATGACGCCGACCGACGGTGCCCTGGCCATTGAGACCGGGGCCGGCGTGCTGCACGCCGACCTGTCGGCTATGACTTCCTCGACGGTCGACCGCGTGCGTGTTGCGATGGGTCCGGCCTGGTTGCAGGCCGACGAGATTCCGGTCGTCCACGAGGGAACGGCTCCGATTCTGCATCACGAGGTCCAGGTCGCCGGCCGCAGCTTCGACCTGACCTGCGTCAGCATGGGCAATCCCCATGCGGTCTGGTTCACCGACGAGGAAGTCGATGACTTCCCGCTGACCGAGATTGGCCCGCTCGTTGAGACGCATCCCGATTTCCCCAAGAAGACGAACTTCGAGATCGTCAACGTGCTCGCTCCCGACCACCTCAAGATGCGCGTCTGGGAACGCGGCGTGGGCATTACGATGGCCTGCGGATCGGGCGCTTGCGCGGTGCTGGTCGCCGCCCAACTGCGCGGATTGTCAGACTCTTTTGCGACTGTTTCGTTGCCCGGCGGAGATCTTGAAGTTGCCTGGGATGGACTTGACGACTCGTCGGCCTCGGTCTTCATGACCGGACCCGCGTCGTTCTCATTTGAAGGTACGTTGGACGCAGACCTGCTAAACGTCCGGTAACGATGTACACCTCCGTCAACACACCACCACAGCGAATGGACAACTGATGGTCATTCCCGATTACACGCGGCACGCACAGGATGTCGCCCCCGGCATGGTCCGGGATCTGCACGAGACGCTCGCCTCGAAGCAGCTCGCCTATCGCAACCAGCCCGACCTCAACTTCGACGAACTCGTTCGCCTCCCGCGAATGCTCTCGACTCAGTGCGACGACGGCTACGTGATCGGCGTGCCGTACGGCCGGCACCTGCGCGTGTTCTACGAGTTCGACACGATCAACCACATCCGCCTGCACCTGACCAACCTGCTCAACGAGATGGGCGAGCTAGCGACCGAGCACTCAGAGACCGAACTGATGGTGCTCGACTACACCGACTTTCCCCATCGGCACTACGTTGAGCCGATGATGATCGGCGCGGGTTTCACCTCGCCGTCCGAAGTCTCGGTGATGCGCTGCCGCGATGTGCGGGATCAGTCGCTACCCGAGCTCGGCGGAGGCGTCAGCGTGCGCGACGCCTCAGCCGCCGATAGCGAGGCAATCGTCGAGATCGAAGCGCAGGCGTTCGGCGAGGGATCGCACGCGCCGCCGCTGGCTGCTCAGTTCTTCGATGAGGCGGAGTGGGTCGGCATCGCTGAGCGCGACGGCGCCGCAGCCGGTTACATCCGCACAGTCCCAGCCGAGAAGCGCGGAATCTCTGCAGAGGCCCTGATCGTCCATCCTGAGCAGGACCACAGCGAGATCTCGAGAGCTTTGCTGGCGACCGCGATGCAGCGCGGCGCGGAAGCGAACCGCCGCGCGATGACCTTGCGCGTCGATGGCGAAAGCGTTGGCGATCCGCTGCTGCGCGAATTCGATTTCCGTCATGTGACTAACGAGCTGTCGTACCAACGTCCCGCCGATCCGGCCGAGGTCCAGCGTCGCTACGACGAGAAGGTCGTGACCTACGTCAAGGTCGGCAAGATCTGGGGCAAGTTCTAGCCTCGTCTCTTTCTCCCCCTTGCAGGGGGAGATGCCGCAGGCAGAGGGGGTCCCGTCCCTAGCTGAGAGAGTTTTCATGCGCACTGCCGAACGTGTCCGGAACCTTCCCCCATACCTCTTCGTCGAGATCTCCCGCAAGATCGCCGAGCAGCGCGAGAAGGGCGTGCGGGTGATCTCGTTCGGGATCGGCGACCCCGACCTGCCGACGCATCCGCACATCCTCGAGGCGCTGCACGAGTACGCCGACGTGCCGGCCAATCACCGCTATCCCGAGACCGAGGGTCTGCCCGAGCTGCGCGAGTGCATCGCGCGCTGGATGGCGCAGCGCTTCGAAGTCGCGCTCGATCCGGCAACCGAGATCGTCCCGTTGATCGGGGCGAAGGAAGGGATCGCCAACTCGGCGCTCTGCTTCATCGATCCCGGCGATGTGGCGCTGGTCCCCGATCCGGCCTATCCGGTCTACGCGATCGGCACGATGTTCGCCGGCGGCACGTCGCATCACCTGCCGCTCACCGAGGAGAACGGCTTCCTGCCTGACCTCGACGCGACTCCCGCCGAGGTTCGCGAACGCGCGCGCGTGCTCTGGATCAACTACCCCAACAATCCGACCGGGGCGCTGGCCGACATCGACTTCTTCGAGCAGGCCGCGCAGTTCGGTCGCGAACACGAGATCGCCGTGCTGCACGACAACGCCTACTGCGACGTCACGTTCGACGGTTACGAGGCGCCCGCCTACCTCCAGGCGCCCTCGGGCAAGGCGGCGGGGATGGAGTACTTCTCGCTCTCCAAGACCTTCAACATGACCGGTTGGCGGTTGGGCTGGGCCTGCGGCAACGCCGAACTGGTCGATCCCCTGCTGCGGGTCAAGTCGAACATCGACTCCGGCATTCCTCAGGCGATTCAGCAGATGGCGATCGCCGCGCTCGACGGTGACCAGTCGGTGATCGAGGCCAACAACGCGATCATCCAGATGCGCCGCGACAAGGTCGTCGCCGCGCTTCGCTCGATCGGCCTTGAGGTCACCAATCCCAAGGCCAGTCTCTACATCTGGGCGCGAATCCCCGAGGGCGACACCTCCGCCGACTTCGCCGCTCGCCTGATCGAGGAACAAGGCGTCGTCGTCACCCCCGGCAACGGCTACGGCCCCGCCGGCGAGGGCTTCATCCGCCTCTCCCTGACGCTGCCGGACGAAGAAGTCGACGAGGGCGTCGAACGGATCGCGGCGTTCACATCCGGCTAAGCTGGAGTCACTCGCCGATTCAGGAGGTCCGCGCCGATATGGTCGACTAGGCTCCGTCTTTCTGCCTGACTAGACTGAACCGCGCCCGGCGGCGATTGCCGCAGCGGCGTAGCGACGGAGACTCCTATCTCACGCATACGAAACCGAAGACCGAAGAGCGGACGCCGGCGACGACACCCCACGCATCCTCCACGCGAGCGCGCCATCCTGATCGGCGTCGACTTCCGTCGCGCGGCCCACTGGAGCATCGACGCGTCGCTTGAGGAGCTGTCGCAGCTTGCGGTGACCGCCGGTGCGATGCCGCTGGCGAGGGTCAAGCAGCGGCTCAGGCACCCCGACCCCAACTCCTACGTGGGCAAGGGCAAGCTGGAGCAGATTGTCGAGATGCGCGATGAGTTGCGCGCGACGGTGGCGATCTTCGACGACGAACTGACCCCCGCCCAGCAGCGCACGCTGGAACAGCGGCTGGGGATCAAGGTGATTGACCGAACCGCGCTGATCCTCGATATCTTCGCCCAGCGCGCCCGCACGCGAGAGGGCGTTGTTCAGGTCGCGCTCGCCCAGCACGAGTACCTGCTGCCCCGGCTGACCGGGCAGTGGGAACACCTGGAGCGGATGGAAGGCGCAATCGGCTCTCGCGGACCCGGTGAGACCCAGCTTGAGACCGACCGGCGGCTGATCCGTAACCAGATCAAGCGGCTAAAGAAAGACCTGGAACGGGTGCGGACCCATCGTCAGCAGCACCGCAACAAGCGCGATCGCGCGGGCATTCCCCTGGTCGCGCTGGTCGGCTACACGAACGCCGGCAAGTCGACGCTGATGAACGCGCTGACGGACGCCAACGTGCGCGCCCGCGACCGGCTCTTCGAGACACTCGATCCGACCACGCGGCGCTGGCGGCTCTCCGAACAGCACACCGTCCTGCTCTCCGACACGGTTGGATTCATCCAAAAGCTGCCGACTCAGCTCGTGGCCGCCTTCCGCGCGACGCTCGAGGAGCTGGAGGAGGCGGACCTGCTGCTCCACGTGGTCGACGGCACTTCGCCCGATGTCCTGGAGCAGATCGAGAGCGTCGAAGGAACGCTACGGGATCTGGGAGTCGACCAGCGTCCAACGCTGACAGTGGTGAACAAGATCGATGCGCTCGAAGACCCGCTCGATGAAGTCCTGGACGAGCTTGAAGCCGAGCTGGGTATCCGGCCAATCGCGGTGTCGGCGCAAGAGAAGCAGAACCTGGATGAGCTGCGGGCGGCAATCGAATGGCTGATCCCATCGCTCGAGGGCGTCCATATCATTCATCGGCGCACGGACCACGCGGCGGCCGCGAGCTAGCCGGGCGATGAAGGGCTTGTTGTAAAGGCGACCCTCGTGGTCGCCCGCCCTCCTGATGCTGGCGTCTATCATCCAGCCCATGGCCACCGACACCGCAGCCGGACCGCTCGCGCCGTTTCGCGTGGTTGATCTGACCAACGAGCTGGGACAGCTTGCCGGTCGAATGCTGGGCGATCTGGGCGCGGAGGTGATCAAGGTCGAGCCGCCGGGCGGCGACGAATCGCGCTTCATCGGTCCGTTTCGGGGCGATGTCGTCGACCCCGAGCAATCGCTGCACTGGTGGACGTTCAACAACAACAAGCTCAGCGCCACGCTCGATCTGACGACGCAGCGCGGGCAGGAGTTGTTTGCCCGCTTACTCGACAAGGCCGATTTCCTCGTCGAGACCTGTCCGCCCGATGCCGCCGCAGCGCTCGGACTCGGTCTCGAAACGCTCCGCTCGTCGCATCCCGGCCTCGTGCATACATCTATCACGCCCTTCGGCCGCGAGGGACCCTATGCGAACTGGAAGGCGACCGACCTGGTCGGCACGGCGATGGGCGGTCTGTCCTCGCTCTGCGGCGCGCCGGGCCGTCCGCCGATTCGTCCGACGGCGTCGCAGGGCTACACGCAGGCCTCGGCGCAGGCGGTGGTGGGCACACTGATCGCGCACTATCAGCGGACCAAGACGGGACAGGGCCAGCACGTCGACCAATCGATGCAGGAGGCGGTCACCTTCACTCACGACAACGCCTCGCCGACATGGGACATTCGCGGGATCAATAACGGCCGGCCGGGCAACGGACGCGAGATCGGCGGCTACAAGTCGGGACAGTACGTCTACGAGGCGGCCGACGGCTACGTGGCCGCGCTGTCCTACGGCGGACTCTTCGGCCTGACCGCGCGCCAGACCATCGAGTGGCTCGACCACCACGGCATGGCCCGCGACCTCACTTCGGACGACTGGCTCGCCAAGCTTGACGCGACCACCGGCCTGCTGATTCCACCGGCCGGCGACGACGCCGATTACCTCAACGATGTCCTGGTCGCGTTCTGCAAGCAGTTCACCCGTGCTCAGCTCGTATCCGAAGCGCAGCAGATCCGCAACGGATGGGGCATCGTGCATACGCCGAAAGACCTCCTCGAAAACGAGCACCTCGCAGCCCGCGACTACTGGGTCGAGATCGAGCATGAAGAGGCGCACGTCACGTATCCGGGACTCTGGGCCAAGCTGAGCAAGACGCCGCTCACGGTGCGTCACCGCGCCCCGCACATCGGCGAACACAACGACTACGTCTACGGAGACTTGCTTGGTTGCTCGGACGACGAGATACGAAGCCTCGCGTCGGCGAACGTGATATGACTTGGGAAGGATCACACTCCACGCTTAGGCGCAGGAAGTGAGTGCAAGCTATGGCAACGGCAACGCAACCGAACGGAATGCCAATGGGGGCCATACTCGCGGAAGTCACGATCAGCAACCCGGCCAATCGATCCAGGCGCTGGCAAGGTGAGTTCTTGATTGATTCGGGCGCGATCGACACCGTTGTGCCCGCCGCACGGCTGCGCGAGATCGGCATTGAGCCTGAGGAAACGCGACGCTACGTATTGGCCGATGGCAGCGTCACCGAACTGGAGGTTGGCGGCGCTCGAGTGGAGTTGTTGGGAGGATTCGCCTGGGTCACAGTCGTCTTCGCAGATGACGATGTCCGACCCTTGCTCGGCGCGACCGCGATGGAGTCGCTCGGCATCGAGATTGACATGCGGGACGAGACGCTAAGGCGGTTGCCCGCGGTCCAGCTCTGAGGATGATGCAGGCCGGACGCGTTGCTACAGGAGACGAGGGAAGCGATGACTGACGCCGCAACAGCCGACAAGGTCTTCGCTGGCGTCCGCATCGCCGACTTTGCCTGGGTCGGGGTCGGGCCGCTGGTTTCCAAGTATCTCGCCGACCATGGCGCGGAAGTGATCCGAATCGAGTCGTCGGTGCGGCCCGAGCCGCTGCGCCGCGCGCCGCCGTTCGTCAACGACGAACCGGGACTCGACAACAGCGGCTACTACGCCGACTTCAACTCGTCGAAGAAGTGCGTCTCGCTCAACCTGCAGCATCCTGACGGGGTAGCGATCGCGAAGCGGATCATCGCCGAGTGCGACATCGTGACCGAGTCGTTCACCCCCAAGGCGATGCGCGCCTGGGGCATGACCTATGAAGACCTCTGCGAAGTGCGGCCCGACCTGATCATGATCTCGATGCCGATGTACGGGCTGACAGGTCCCTGGTCGATGTGGCAGGGCTACGGCCACGTGCTCCAGGCGGCGGCGGGGATCTCGCACCTGACGGCATATCCGGGCGAGGAGCCGATCGGCACCGGCGTCGCCTACACCGATTTCTTGGTGCCCCACTTCGCCGCGTCGGCGCTGCTGGCCGCGCTGGACCATCGACAGCGCACCGGCGAAGGGCAGAACATCGACTTCGGTCAGATGGAGGCCGCAATCCACGCGACCGAGACAATGGTGCTCGACTACACCGTCAACGGCCGAGAACAACAGCCGCTCGGCGCGGGGCATCCCGACTACGCGCCCTACGGCACGTATCGATGCGCCGCTCGCGGCGATGACGACGATCGCTGGATCGCGATTACCGTGACCAACGACGCCGAGCTGGCGGCGCTTGCTGACGTTTCAGGCCAGCAATCGTGGACCTCGATGGATGGCGACCCGCTCGATGTAGCGATTGGCCAATGGACTCGGACTCAGCAGGCGGAAGAGCTCATGGAACGCCTGCAGGATGCGGGCGTGCCCGCCGGTGTGGTGCAGACGCCTGAGGACCTGCGCAACGACCCGCAGCTCGCGCACCGCGGACACTTCTGGATGCTCGATCATCCGACGATGGGTCATCGAGCGTACGACGGTCCGTCGTTTCGACTCTCGGAGACGCCCGCTGAGTTGACCAAGGCGGCGCCGCTGCTGGGCGAAGACAATGAGTACGTCTACAAGGACATCGTCGGCATGTCGGACGAGGAGTACGTCGAGCACCTGGTCTCGGGCGCGTTCGACTGAGGAACGCGGCTCACTGGAGACGTTCGCATCATTCACCAGTTCCCCTCTCCCCCGCGAAGCGAGGGGAGATGCCGAAGGCAGAGGGGGTCCGGCTCAGCCACTCCGCATGTCGTCTGGACGCCGGAGGGACCGCCTCAGTCCCTACGGGACAGCTCCCCCTGCGAAGGGGAGCGGGTTTACGCACAACGCCGTAAACGTGACGCCCCTACCGCCCCATCCTCCAGCGTGCCTCCAATAGACGTTCCGACCTCGCAGCGTCAACGCGTTCGATGAATGCATCGACAACGGCATTCGCCAGTGAGTCCGCGCCCTGGGTCATCAGCATTTGCAGCAGGCCTCGCTTGGGACGGACCAGCGTGGTGCGCTTCTCGATGCCCGCGGCGTCGGCGGCCCATTCGACGGCGTCGTTCAGGTCCCCGAGCCGATCGACCAGTCCGATTTCGTGCGCTTCGGCGCCAGTGTGAATCTCGCCCGAAGCCAGGTCCGCGACCTGCTCGCGGGTCAACTCGGGACGGCCCTCCGCGACGATGTCGACAAAGCGCTCGTAGACGGAGTGAATCAGCGCGTCAAGTTTCGCGTCCTCTTCGGGCGTGGTCTCGCGGAACAGCGAGCCCATGTCCTTGTACTCGCCGGCCGCGCGGGTGCGCATCTTGACGCCGACGCGGTCCAGCGCCTCGGAGATCATCGGCGCGGTCCAGATCACGCCGATCGAGCCGACCACCGACGTGGGCAGCGCGAAGATCGGGTTGGCGGCGCAGGCGATCATGTAGCCGCCGGACGCGCCGACGCCGCGGATCGCGGCCGCGACCGGCTTCTTGTCCGACAGCCTCTTGGTCGCCAGGTAGAGCGCCTCCGAAGCGGCCGCGCCGCCTCCGGGCGAGTCGATGTCGAGCACGACCGCCGGGTAGCGCGGGTTCGTGCGGACGCTGTTCAGCGTGCGGCTCAGTTCGCGCGGATTGATCCGCGCGCCGATCTGTCCCGCCACTTCGATCACCGCCACGCGCGGAGGACTCAGATACTGCTCGAAATCCATGGCTCACCGTCCGTTCTTCAGCAACGCCAGTTCAGTGTATGAGTCGAACCGACATCGCGAGCATCCGCAGTTTGCATTGACCGATGATGTCGGCGGCGCGATGATCAGGTCACTGGAGTTGACCGCCGCGAGCGCTGGGAGGCCACCGTGACCGAGACCGCCGTCTGTCCGTTGTCGGAACTGCCGCCCGGCGAAGTCACTGCCGCCGATCTCGATGGCACCCGCGTCTGCGTCGCCAACGTCCACGGCGAGATCTTCGCCGTTCAGGACAAGTGCCCGCACCTGTTCGCGCCGCTCTCGGTCGGCGAACTGAAGAACGCGCACATCGTCTGTCCCTGGCACGACTCCGAATTCGACATGCGCACCGGTCAGACCAAGTCCTGGTTGCCCAACGGCATCTGGAACATGATTCACAAGCTGATGCCGACGCCCCCGCCGTTCATCAAGAACAAGATCGAGCCCGACTACATCCAGACATTCAAGACCCGCGTGGACGAGGGAACGATCTACGTCTCGGACGACTGATCGCCGACTGGATCAGTCCGGGCGTTGCTGCAGTCGTTGCAGTTCGGCTTCCAACTCCCTGGCTCGCGCCTCGGCCCGATCAGCTTGCATCTGAGCGCGTCGGGCTTGCTGTTCGGCCTCGATTCGCGCTGCTCGTTCCGACTCAAGTCCGGGAATCGGCAGTTGCGTAGCCGGATCGATCCAGAGCATCTGGCCGTGATCCCAGCGCAAGATCAGGTTGAGGGCGTCGCTTCGGCCTTCAAGTACATCGGGCGCCACCTCGGCAATCGGAATCGGCACATACGACGCGCCGACCAGGCGGTCTCCGGCGAGTCGTGCGCCGTGGTCATCGCCCGTGTGGTCGAATCGCCAGTATTCGGCGATGCCCATACGGGCGTACTCGACCCGTTTGTAGCCGGTGTCCCGTTCAGCCGTGCTGGGCGAGGCGACTTCGAGCACAAAGTCGGGTGGCTTGCCCTGGTCGGAAATCACATATCCGTTCTGGTCGTAGTACTGCTCGACGTCGATGTCGAACGCGATCACCAGATCCGGTTGCAACAGCGGTCGTGAGCCCGGAGACGCGGTCATCCACATGTCCGCGCCGACCAGAGTCGACTCCAGATTGCCGAAGTGCGTGAGCAGATTGATCGGCGCTCCGGGACCGTACACGTAGCGGTAGGACGTCATTTCATCCAGGTCGCGTTCCCGCGGTTCAGGCAGGCGGAAGAGCGTCCGAGTCGCGTCTGTACGAGCATCTGTGGTCGTCATGGCAGCGAATCTCTCTCCGCCAGTCTAGTCACCGGTGGCTCAGCCAGCGTCACGGAGGGCGCGGATCCAATGGTTGACGGCGGTCATTCCGCCGTCGATCACGAACTCCTGGCCCGTGATGTAGGACGAGTCGTCCGAGGCGAGGAAGAGCGCCAGGTTCGCGACGTCGTCCGCCTCTCCGGCGCGCTCCATCGGCGACAATCGTCGTCCGCGGGCGCGAATGACTTCCAGGTCGGCTTCTGATTGTGGAGCATCGCTGGGCAGCCCGAAGCGGGTGGTGACCTGCCCGGGCACAATCACATTGGCGCGGATGTTCTTGTCGGAGTACTCGGCCGCCAAGCTGCGACTGAGGGCATGGCAGCCCGCCTTGGCGGCACAGTAGCCGGCCGCACCAGGGACGCCGCTAATGCCGCCGATCGAGGATGTAGAGATGATCGATCCGCCTCCGGCGCGTTCCATCAAGGGGATCGCATACTTCATGCCCAGGAACGCCGCCCGCAGATTGACGGCGATGAAATCGTCGAAGATGTCGGCCGTCATGTCGGCGATGTTGTGGGAGCCGCCGTCTCCCGGTCCTGCGTTGTTGAAGACGACATGAAGCTCGCCCCAACGCTCGTCTGCGATATCGAATGCGGCCTTGAACTGCGATTCGTCTCGGACATCAGCGACCACGGGAACTGCCTGGTCGCCGATCAGTTCGGCAGCTTCCTGTAGGCGTTGACGGTTGCGTCCGACCATGATGACGTTGGCTCCGTGCTCGGCGAAGAGTCGGGCCGAGGCCAGACCCATGCCGGCGCTGGCGCCGACGATGATGGCGGTCTTGCCGTCGAGCTTGGGTTCGGCTGCATGAGTGATTGGCACCTGTGGCGAGTCCTTTCGGAACTGTGTGACTAGAAGCCCTGGAAGTTTGGCTCGCGCTTCTCGGCGAAGGCCCGGGGACCTTCCTTGGCGTCCTCGGTCGAGCGGGCGATGACCATCGCGTGGTCGGCCATCTCAAGCGACTCGTGCAGGCCGGTCTCGGCGGAGCGGTAGGCGAGACGCTTGATCATCTGCACCGAGACGGCGGGCATCCGTGAGATCTGGCCGGCCAGCTCGAACGTCGCCGGCATCAGCTCGTCGTGCTCGACGACCTGGCTCACGTAGCCCATCTCGAGCGCTTCTTCGGCGGTGAAGATCTTGCCAGTCCACATCAGCTCGAGCGCCTTGGACATGCCCACGATGCGCGGCAGGTAGTAGCAGCCGCCGTCGCCGGGAATCAGTGCCATGCGCACATAGGCCATGCCGAACTTGGCGCGGTCGGAGGCGATCCGCAGGTCGGCCATCGAGGCCATGTCCATGCCCGCGCCGACGGCTGCGCCGTTGACCGCGGCGATGTACGGCTTCTCGCAGTTGAACAGCGCGCGCGGCACACGCTGGACCGAATTGCGCAGCGAGTTGCGGTTGGCGGCGGGCGCGTTAGGGTCGCCGCCGAGCACGTCGGCGCCGGCACGCTCGCGGCCGACATCCGCGCCCGAGCAGAAGCCCCGGCCTTCGCCGGTGACGATGATCACGCGCACGTCCTGGTCGACCGAGGCGCGGGTGATCGACTCCTGCCAGGCTTCGAGCATCTCGTTGGAGAACGCGTTCAGCTTCTCCGGTCGGTTGAGGGTGATCACGGCGATGTGATCCTGGACGTCGTAGAGCAGTTCGTCAGTCATCGTTGATCTCCTGTTGAGGGGTCTAGTTTCACGGAGACCCCGGGCGTGTCCACAAGTGACGAGACCGCCAACAGAATCTCGTCATACCCGCGCTTGCCGCGGGTATCTCGCTGTGTACGGCAAGATCGACCGTGTAGCAAGCGGCGAGATTGCCGCGGCAAGCGCGGCAATGACGGAACTCGGGTCAAGGCATCGACCATGTGAGCAGGCCCTAGTTCATCCGCATGCCGCCGTCGACGTTGAGCGACTGGCCGGTGATGTTCTTGGCGTCGTCGGAGGCGAAGAAGACGGCGGCCTTGCCGATGTCTTCCGGGGTCTGCTCGCGCTGGAGCGGCATGTTGGAGGCAATCACCGCTTCGAAGCGCTCGCGGCGGTCAACGACCTCCTCGGTGTGGTCGCCGGCGAACATCCCCTCGATCTGACGCCAGAGGTCGGTCCAGAGCAGACCGGGACAGATCGCGTTGACGTTGACGTTGAAGCGGCCCAGTTCGGCGGCCTGCGACTGGGTGATGCTGATCGCGCCCGCCTTGGATGCCGAATAGGAGGCCATGCCGCCGCCGAGACGTCCAGCGATCGAGGCGATGTTGACGATCTTGCCGCCGCCCTGCTCCTTGAAGTGCGGCGCGACGGCCGAGGTGACCTTCCAGATGCCCTTGAGATTGACCTCGTAGCAGCGGTCCCAGTCGGCCTCGGTCTCGTCGGCGCCGAAGTTGTCAGGCGGCACGCCGGCATTGTTGACGAGGATGTCGATCTGACCCATCTGGCTGATCGCCTCGGCGACCCGAGAGGCGATCGAGTCGTCGCTGGTCACGTCCATCTCGAGCGCGACGGCGGTGACGCCGTGTCGATTCTGCAGCTCGCCGGCGGTGCGGTAAGCCTCATCGATCAGCACATCGCAGATGACGATGTCCGCGCCCTCCCTGGCCAGCTCCGTGGCGATGCCCTTGCCAATGCCGCGCGCCGCGCCGGTGACCAGCGCAACCTTGCCGTCCAATCGACCCATGGTTTGACTCCAGTTCTAGCTAGCGATCAGCCTAACGTCCGTCTGCGTACACGGGTCAGCAAGACCAGCAGCAGGAATGTGAGCGCGTTCATGGCGGCAATGGCGATCAGGACCGGCTGGTAGTTTGCGTCCACGGCGTCAAGCAGGACGCCGGCCGCGAACGGTCCGATCGCGAGCGCGATGTTCCCGGCCGCCGTCTGGATCGCCATCAGCGTGCCCAGGCGGCGTAGTCCGTAGACCTCGGACGCGATCAATCCCTGCAGCGGCATCGTCTGTCCCCAGACCAGTCCGGCGATGATCGCCGACAGGTAGATCCACCAGAGCGGACCGGCGGCGAGCAGGCAGAGGGTCCCCAGCAGCATCACGAAGTACCCCGCGCCCAGTGCGGGGCGCAGTCCCATCAGCGTCGCCATCGGTCCGATCAGCGCTCGGCCCGGCAGGGAGAGAAAGCCGCGCAGTCCGGTCAGTGATGCGCTGGCGGTTAGCGACAGCCCGGCGGCGACCGCTGCGGGCACGAAGTGGTTGAGCAGCGCGCCCAGGGCAAAGGAACTGCAGACCACCATCGCAATCGTGACCTGTACCTCGCGGGAGCGCAGCGCCTCGCCGACGCTGGCGTAGCCGTAACGGTCGACCGAAGTGGTCTGCTCTGAGGTTTGCCCAGGCTGCTCGGGCGGAGGAATGACGGGCAACCGTCGGACCGTGAGCACGGCCGGCAGCGAGAGCGCGGCAGCCAGGACGAGTAGGATCCGCACGGCCCAGCGCCAGCCGAACTCCTCGGTGAACAGGCCGGTGAGCGGCATGAAGATGACGGATGAGAATCCGCCCGTCGTGACCAGTACGGTCATCGCAGCGGTCTGGCGCTGGGGATAGAGCCGCGCCGCGATCGGCATGGTCACGTTGTAGAAGAGACCGGCGATCGTGACCGCGCCGCCAAGCGTCCAGAAGACAATGAACAACCAGACGCTACCAACGTAGGAAGCGGCCATCAGGAAGATCGTGCCGACCACGAGCCCCGACCAGAGCACCAGGCGCGGACCAAGCACGTCCAGCACCCGTCCCGAGACCAGCGACGCCGCCGCGCCTAGCAAGTACGAGCCCATGAAGGCGGCATTGACCATCGCCGACGACCAACCCTCGTCCTCCTGAATTGGGCCGGCGATGATGCCGAATCCATAGAGCACGAGTCCGTACGCGCCGCAGGTCAGTATGCCGAGCAGGATCGCGGGCTGCCAGGTCTTGAGCCAGGAGGCAACTGTGCTCAACGACGGCAGGTGCATTGGCGCAGGCTACGAGGTGCGCCCCTACAGGGGACTTGCGCGAAGGCTGATAGCTTCAGTCCCCGACTTGTTCGGGGACCCGTTCCTTCGTGGCGTTCATGAGAGTTGCCAGATAGTCCAGCGTGAGCCGAGCAGGCTCGCGAACAAAACGGAGACTGAGAATGCTGGCATACGCGCACGTCGCAAACGGGAGAGAAGACTGAGGATGACGCCTTGGGCTTGGGTCTGAGGCGGCGCGGTACGCTGCGGGCATGCCGGGTCAATCGACATCCCACGCCGTCACCGTCGAGCGCCAGCGCCTGCGCTTCGCCGCAGGCCATTTCGCCACCT
Organism: Dehalococcoidia bacterium; assembly: GCA_965211635.1. GTDB lineage: Bacteria > Chloroflexota > Dehalococcoidia > Bin125 > Bin125 > Bin125. The sequence goes on along the minus strand of OZ242948.1, from coordinate 999,811 downwards.
TCGCCGACGAACTGGAGCCGATTCACGGACACAACTACGACGTGTTTGTTGAAGTCGTCGGACCGCTCACGGACGAGTCGTGGGTGATCGACTTCTCCCTGCTCAAGCGCCTCACGCGCGAGGTCTGCGAGACGCTCGATCACAAGTTCCTGCTGCAGATGGACTCACGCGCGCTGACGATCACCGAGGACGACACGCACTACGTGATCCAGTACCGGGACGAGCATCCCTACCGCCTGCCCAAGCACGATGTCGCGGCGCTGCCGATCGACAACAGCACGGCCGAGCGGCTCTCGCAGTACATCGCCGGCCGGTTGATTGAGTCGCTGGAGGTTGCCGGGCCTCCCGGTCTGGCGCGGCTTCGAGTCGGCGTCGAGGAAATGCCCGGCCAGGCCGCCTGGTTTGAAACGGATATCTGATGTCGGATGGCGCGGACGGATCCGGCGGAGTGGTAGTGATGGTGCTCTACGACTCGCAGGGGCTGGTGGCGGAGCTAGCGAAGTCGATTGTCGAGGGCGCAGCCTCGGTCGACGGCGTCGAAGTCTGGGATCGTCCGCTCGACATCGCCGACAAGGACGAGCTGGTCCGCTGCGACGCGCTGATCCTGGGCAGTCCGAATTGGACCGGAATCACGGGACGGCTCAAGCACTGGTGGGACTATACCGGCGATCTGTGGGAGTCGGGAGAGCTGGCGGGCAAACCGGCCGCCGCGTTCAGCGCCGGCTGGAGCCCATCCGGCGGCCTCGAGGCCACGCTGCTCCAACTCCTGCACCTGCTGATCGGTCACGGGATGCTGATCGTCGGCCTGCCCTGGACAACGACGATGAATCACTCCGGCAGCTACTACGGCGCGACCGCCGTGCGCAAGGTCACCGACCTGGATCGCGAGCAGGCGCGTCGCCTGGGAGCGAGAGTGTCGGAGTACGCGCTGAGGCTTGGTAAAGTACCGAGTTGATGCCAGATTCCTACGACCCCCACGAGTTGCTGGGCCTGACTCCCGCCGCCAGTGAGGAAGAGATCCGCCGGGCGTTTCGGCGCAAGGCGAAGTTGGTGCATCCCGATGTCTCGGACGCGCCCGATGCGGCGGAGGAGTTCAAGCGCCTGAAGGATGCTCACGACCTGCTGATCGAGCGGCTGAGTAATCCGCTCGCCGCGCCGCCGGAGGCCGGGGAGGACCTGTATCGACCGACAAGGGAAGTGAGTGAGGAAGAGCGCGAGTCGATCATCAACGGGTTTCGCCGACGTCGACAGGCGGAGGAACGCCGAAAGTCGCGGCGGCGCTCGGCAGTCAGGGGTCAGGCGCGTCGCGCCCAGCGACAGAACGACGCCTTCCAGGAAGAGATGGCACGGCGCCGGGCGGCGTTCGAGTCTCGGCAGCGGGACGAGTCCCAGCGCGAGCAGGAAGAGCGGCGGCGAGCGGAGCGGGAGGCGGCCGGCCGCGCCAAGCAAACTCGACACGTCGATGATGCGCCGCTGGAATGCGCCTGGAAGGGCTGTCGCGAGTCGGATGATCTCGCTAAGCCCGTCGAGACCGCCCTAGGCCCACGCCGCTTCTGCCGTCAACACTACGACGAATACGTCGAGTTCCGCCGCACCAAGCAGCGGCAGACCTCCGCGCGCTAGGGTCGGCTCACGATACGCAGGAGGAACCAACGAATCGTCATTGCCGCGCTTGCCGCGGCAATCTCGCTGTCTTCGCCGCCAACGTCCGTGCTGGCAGCGTCGAGATACCCGCGGCAAGCGCGGGTATGACGAGTGGGAACGTGACCGATGCATGCGGCCATTACCATGCAGGCAACTGCTGGAGGGGCATCCATGACCGACTACGAAAACGTGCTCGTCGAGATTGACGGGCCCGTGGCGACGATCACGCTCAACCGGCCGGAGAAGCTGAACGCGATTTCGGGCGGCTTGCGCGACGACCTGGAGGGCGCGCTGCGCGAGTTGAATCCCGGCGACGAGGTGCGCGTGATCCGGCTCAAGGGCGCCGGTCGCGCGTTCTGCGCGGGCTACGATCTGACGCCCGGCGGCGGCGCGATGACCTGGCGGCCGAACCAGCGTCGCGGCGACCAGGCCTGGGAGCTGGGCGAGTCGCGGATCGCGCTGGACCGCGAGAACCTGCGCGTCTCGGTCGATCGCTGGATGTGGATGTGGGGTTACCGCAAACCAATCGTCGCCCAGGTGCACGGCTGGTGCCTGGCCGGCGGCGGCGAGATGATAGGCGCCTGCGACATCGTCTTCGCCGCCGAGACGGCGCGCTTCGGGCATCCCGCCGGCCGCGCGATCGGCATCCCACCGACCCTGGGTCTGTGGCCGGCCAAGATCGGCATGCTCAAGACCAAGGAGCTGCTCTTCAGCGGCGACACCGTGGACGGGCTCGAGGCGGAACGGATCGGGATGATCAACCGCGCCTATCCCGAGGACCAGTTGGACGAGGAGACGATGGCCTGGTGCCAGCGGATTGCCAACGTGCCGCTTGACGGCCTGACCGTGCACAAGCACTCGACCAACCGTTGGTTCGAGCTCATGGGTCTGCGTACCGCCGCCTCGGAGGGCGCCGACTTCGACGCGATCTGGCACGAAGCGCCGAGCATCAACGAGTTCACCAAGATTGGCCGCGAGAAGGGCCTCAAGGTCGCGCTCGAGTGGCGAGACGACCCCTTCGGCGACGGCCGCGGCGCGATCCGGCGTCGGACGTAATCGTCGATGCGTCCACAACCGACCGCATCAACCGATCTCGTCCGAGGCTATGCGCTGCGGGTCTGGGAATGGGCCGCGTCCGGCGATCCGCTGCGGACCGCCGTCCTGATCCATGCGACCGGATTTCACTCGCGGACCTGGGACTCCGTAGTCCGGCTCCTGCCCGAGGACTGGCGCGTGTTCGCGCTCGACATGCGCGGACATGGCGCGTCGCAGGCACCGACCGACAAGGCTGGCGCCGACTGGCGCGAGATGGCCGCCGATCTCAATGAATGGCTGGCCCAGCGCGACCTGACCGACGTGGTCGCCGCCGGACACTCGATGGGCGGCTGCATCTGCGTGATCGCCGCCGCGACGGGCGAACGCATTGAGTCGCTGGCGCTGATTGACCCGGTGCTGGTCAATCCTCGTGATCCGGAGCCCTCGGAAGCTCCGGGCGGACTGGCGGTTGTTGCCCGCAAGCGGCGTCGTATCTGGGGCGGTCCCGGGGAGATGGTGGAGTCGCTGACCGGTCGCGGCGCGTTCACGCACTGGCCCCGACCGGAGCTAGAACGCTACGTCCGCTACGGGCTCAGGCCGACGGGGACACTGGGCGAATGGGAGCTTGCCTGTCATCCCGAAGTCGAAGCATGGTGCTACGAGTATGCGGGCACGGTCGATCCGTGGCCGGACATGGCCAAGGCAGGCCAGCCGACGCTCATTCTTCGACCCGGAGAGCAAATGCGATTCGGCCCGCCCAACAGTAGCGACGCGGTGGGAGTGTTTCCCAATGCGTTCGAGGAAGTAGTCGAGGACTCGGACCACTTCATTCCTATGCGCCGCCCCGACGCAGTGGCCGAGACGATCATGACCGTCGCTCGGGATTGCTCAGCAGATAACTCGGACTGAACCCGTCCTCGCCCTCGCGGATGTGCGGTGCAAGTTCCCTGATCAAGGCGTCTCTCGCGGATTCGTACGCGGCGCAGTCCCAGCCGAGGCGACGGGCGACCCGGCGAGCTGCCTCGCCGGTTCCCCCGCGAAAGTGGCCGATCGTGGGAGTGAAGGACTCGATCGCGAAACGCAACGCGCCGGTCTCGGCAACCAACTGCGCAAACCGCGCGGGATCTTCGATTGGAAGCATCGGGGTCATCGTGATCGCGACCGGAATCCCGGCCTCCGCGATCTCTTTCGCCGCCTGCAGTCGATCCGCAATAGGAGGATTGCGCGGCTCGAACGCTCGGCGGACGGCCTCGGAGTCGGTCGTGACGCTGAGGTTGACGCAGACCCGGTCGAACCGGCGCAGCAGGTCGATGTCCCTGACCACCAGTGGGCTGCGCGTCTGTACGACCAGATGCGCGCCTTTGTCGGCGAGGATTGGCAACAGCGAGCGTGTCAGTTCCAGCCGCCGTTCGATCGGCTGATAAGGATCGGTCGCGCTGCTCATGTAGACGGTCTTGCCGTCGAGCGAGCGCCGGACTCGCTTCATCTTGAGCCCCGCGTTGCGCTTGACCCGCACCCAGTCGCCCCACGTCTGCTGCTTCGCGGGAGGAGCGAAGAACGCGGCGTAGCAATAGGAGCATCCGAACGCGCAGCCGACGTAAGGATTGAGCGAATAGTCGTACTCGCGCAGGTAACCGGCGCCGGGTGTCAGGACCTGGCCGGCGTCGTACTGTTCAATCTCGGGCGGCATGGTTGTCGGTCTAGGAGCGGATCACAGCGTGCGCATCATCTTCGGGCCGTTGACGATGTCGTCGGCGTGGCCATTGTCATGCGCAGCCCAGGCCTCGAGCAGCGAGAGGGCGTTGCCCGCGAATCCCATGCGCATCAGGACTTGCTCTTCGGTCAGAGCGGCGAACAACCTGGTCGACTTCTCGGCGCCGGCCTCCAGTTGCTCGGCCAGGTGTGTCACGGTCTGACCGACATAACGCTCCGCGCCCATCGCGTTGGCTCGATCCAGTTCCGGACTCGCCATCGCAGGATCGGGCTGCCACTCATCCAACGGCGATCCGTTGAGCGCCGCGATCAACACATCGTGATAGCGCCGGTCGGCAGCGGCCAGGTGGGCGAGCACATCGCGTCTGGACCACTCGGGCGCTGCCGACTCCCGCAACCACTGAGCCGCTGGCAGCGACTCGACCATCTGAATCAACCTGCGGCGAGCGCGCAGCGCCCGCGTCAGTGGAACCCAGAGCGCGGGCATGAAATCGTCGGCCGGCAATGGCGGATCGGTCGCCAGCAGCGGCCGGTCGTCCATGCTCTGTACGCACATGGCTGAGTCAGCCCGCGACTACCAGCTCATCGACGGGTCGGGCGGGCCCATCTTGCGGTAGTTGCCGCCGTAGAACAGGATCGGCTCTTCGTCGGACTGCTTCTCGAATGCCTTGACCTCGCCGACGATGATCTCGTGATCGCCGCCGTCGAGCACCGAGTGGATCGAACAGTCGAAGACCATCGTGGCGCTGGCCAGACGCGGCTGACCGGTTTCGCCCAGAACGTGCTCGTGTTCGTCGAACTGGTGCGGCGGCGCAGGTCGCTTGCTGCTGGCGAAGAAGTTTGAAGTGTCCATCGCCGTGTCGGGCAGGATGTTGACCGTGTAGGCTCCGGTCTCCTTGAGCAGCGGCAGCACGCTCGCGCCCTTGTCGACACAGACCAGCACCAGCGGCGGATCGAGCGAGAGCGACGAGAACGACTGCGCCGTCATGCCGACGAAGTTCGGATCGGTACCGGTCGTGATCACCGTGACGCCGCTGGGGAACATGCCTAACGCATTGCGGAACTCTCGGTCGTCGAAGGTCATGGCAACATCCTTCTGTAGGGCCTGCCGAAACAAGCTGTTACGCAAGGCATCGCGCAGCGGGCTTCACGCAAGCACCGCGATGGTGACCCCAGCGGCAACTCCAACAATCGTGGCGTTGATGCTCACTGCGGCCACGCCAATCGTGATGGCCATTCGCATCATTCGCGGCTCGTGTTCTGCAAAGACCCTTGCCAGAACTTCCGCCAGTCGGTCGTCGGTCACCAGTGGCTCAAAGTCATCTTGAAGCACCTGAGCCAAGTCTCTAGCGACATCCTCACTCAGTTCACCCTTGAAGGCTCGGACGAACGGGATCGAGCTAGAGCTAGCCACATCACTGCTCCATTCCTTGACATCTCCGATTGTATCTGCTCTGACTGATCAATCCTCAGCGCAGCGGCAGATCGAGCACCGTCATCAGCCCGCGCCGCGTGTGCGGGATCACCCGAGCCGCGCGCAGCACCGAGGCCGCCGTGGCATCGTCGCCGAACACGCCGCCATCGAAACGCAGCTTGAGCGGCGGCGTGCCGTCGACCACGATCTCGTCGTACTCCTCCTCGACCGACGCGTTCGCCTCGAAGTGCAGCCGCACGGTGTGTCCATCGAAGGTGGAGCCTTCCAGCGTCTCGAGCGTCCCCGCGACCAGTTCCTGTCCCGGCACCTCGCAAGGAACCATCTCGTGCCGCCAATCGACGATCTTCCAGCCCAGCGGGTAGACCAGCAGCCTGGCCGACTCCATCAGCCCGACGTGGCCGAAGCCGCCTGCGTCGAGTTTCGCCTGCCACTCCGCCTTCGATATCCCCATCCCGACCTTCTCCTGGAACGGCACGCGGCGGCGCGACGGATCCTGTACCCGCGTGACCGAGACCGATCTGATGCTGTGCGAGATCGAGGACAGCGACGCCGGCAGCGCGTCCATCAGGAAGCCCGGATTGACGCCCGTGCCCACGACGGTGCGCTCGGCGCGGCGGGCGAGCACATCAAGCCCCGCCGCGATCTCCGGATGGCGAGCCTGCGCGAAGGCCAGCTCCTCACAGGTCGAAACGACGTGAAGGTCCTGTCTCAGCGCCTCCTCAATCTGCGGCGAGACCTGCTCCAGGTAGGAACCCGTGCAGTGAAGCAAAATGCCACCGTCGGAACGGGAGTCGACCCGCGCCGCCGCCACCGACTGCCGGATCGCGACGTCGGGCGCGCCCTCGACGAACGCCGACAGTGGCCGCCCTACCACCTCGGGATTGATCTCAACCGCGCCGACCACATCGAGGAAGGGATCGTTCAGCGCCGCTTCGGCGACTCGCAGTCCGATCGGGCCAAGTCCCTGGATGATGACCGGTAGTGGCGCGCTCATGACGATCTCCCTGCGTGGATTCGGGATACGGTGATAGTCTCGACAGTCTGCGCTAACGGTATCAACGAATCTGCAGCCGCCATGGTTGACTATCCGGAGCACAACGACGAGTCAATCGGCGCCTGGGAGGCCAACGCCGAGTTCTGGGACGCCGTGCAGGGCGACGAGGGCAACTATTGGCAGCGCACGCTGGTCTTCCCGACCACGCTGGAGCTACTGCAACCGCTGCCCGCGAGCCTGCTGGAGATCGCCTGCGGTAACGGCAACTTCGCCCGGCAGGCGGCTGCGCTCGGCGTGGCGGTCACTGCCACCGACGGCTCTCAGCGTCTGCTCGACATCGCGCGCGAGCGCTCCCAGGGGCGCAATCTCGACTGGATGCGCCTGGACGCCACCGACCGCAGCCAGCTGGCCACACTCGCCGGCGCGCGCGGCGGGCCGTTCGACGCCGCCGTCTGCAACATGGCGATCATGGACATCGCCGAGATTACGCCGCTGTTCGACATGCTGCCGTTGGCGCTCGCCGAGGGCGCGCCGTTCGTCTTCTCCGTGCTGCATCCAGCGTTCAATCTCGGTCCTGACGTGCGCCTCTTTGTCGAACGCCACGAAACGCCCGACGGGCGTCTGGTCACAGAGTCCGGCGTGCGGATCACGGGCTACCTCGACACCGGCGTGCAGCACGGCATCGCCTCGGTCGGGCAACCCTCGCAGCAGCCCTACTTCCACCGCTCCCTGACCGAGCTGTTCACGACCGCGTTCGATCGAGGCTGGGTGCTGGACGGCATCCGCGAGCCGTCGTTCCGCAATCGCCGCGACCCCGACTCGGAGAATCGCCTGACCTGGGACGACCTGCCCGACATCCCACCGATACTCGTCGCCCGCCTCCGCCATCGCGCCTGAGTCGGTTAGTCGCGGCTGTCCGGGTGTTCGAAGCCTTCGTAGGCCACCTCACGCAAGGCAATTCGAATGACCGTGATTTCCCGCTGACCCGGACCGGGCCGAAACAGGATGCGGTAGCCGTCCTCTCGGACTCGGTGCACGACTTCGCCGGTAGTCAAGGTCAACTGCATGGAGATACTGCCGAAAGGATCTGTCTCCAGGTCCACCAGCAGTTGGTTGATTCTGCGCTTTGGACGAGGAGGCAAGACAGCACGCTGTGCGTGCGCTTCACCGCTCAGCGTCACGCGAGAGCGCACGCGTTAGTCGTCCCAGTCATCAAGTTCACGGAGATCGTAAAGTCGGGTCTTGCCCGCAGCCAGGTCTTCATCCAACTTGCGTAGCACTTCGACAAGATTCTGCTCTGCCTCCGGCGTGATCTCAGGGTCGTAGCAGATGCCGGTACCGGAGTTGCCGACATCGGGGTTCCACATGGGAACCCAGGCGCGGCCCTGTTCGTCGATCAATCGACGCGCCAGTCGCGATTCGGTCCACTCCCACCAAGGATGCTGGGCGCAGAACTCGTCGAAGGGCATCCCCTTGCGCCGTTGGATTTCGTCCATCGGCGTGACCGATTGAAACTGGGAGTGATCGGTCTTCCTGAGCGCCATGCAGGCCTCCTGCCACGTTTCATCCTACCGGTTGGTCCATGATCCCCGTTGTCCCTAACGCGACTCCGCGGCCAGACCCGGCCTGAACGAGGGTTGATTCCCCGCGGTCGGACAGTTCGCGGCTAGGGCATCGGCGACCACTGGGTGGGCTGGAGGATTCGGTTCTCGATGTGGTGGACCAACGGGCCGTTCTCCTCGGAGGCTGCTCGGGCGGCTTGCCACTCGGGGTCGGAACCGAAGTTCTTCCACGCCTCTTCGCGCTGACCGTGACTCTCGAAGCTGACGATGTACCAGAGCTCGTCCGAGCGGCCGCCGACCGAGTTGGTCCAGTAGCCGACGTTATGGATGCCGTGGCGCTCGAACAGCTCCATCGTGTGGTCGCGGAAGCGCGCCATCAGCGCGCCCATCTTGCCTGGATGCGCCGTGTAGATGCGAAGTTCGTAGATCATTGCTGGTTCCTCTCAGTCCTTCAATCGGTAGAAGCGCAGCGCCGACGGATACTCTCCGCCGCGCCGAATGCTATTGATTGCGGCCTGCATCTCGGTTGACGAGTTAACCGAGCCGCCGTCATTCGAGTTCGTCATGAAACGAGGGTAGTTGCTGCTCGACACTTCCAGCCGGATCCGATGGCCAACATCGAAGCGGTGGCCCAGCGAGGCCAGGTCCACGGTCAGCTTGACCACTTCGCCCGGCGTCAGCATCTCTTCCTGATCGAACCCCTCGCGGAATCGAGCGCGCATGATCCCGTCGACCAATGAGATTGCTTTCCCGTCGGGATGGACATCGACCAGCTTGGCAGTGATGTCGGTGTCCGGTTGATTGCTGGAGAACCAGATATCGACTTCGACAGGACCGGCTACATCGACTGCTTCGGTCAATGGCTCGGTCGTGTAGCAGAGCACGTCGTCGCGGCTTTCGGTTCGCGTCTGGTCGCGCGGACCGGGCAGGCCAATCGCCTGCTGCAGGGTCGAGCCGCCCTCAGTGATCACCGGCTTGTAGCCGATGTACATGAACTCGTCCCATCGCTGATCTTCCTCGGGACACTCGTCCACGAGCCGGCCGTCGCCGTAGAACATCGTCGCCCCGCCGTCGGAGGCGAGGTACAGGGCACGTTCCACAGCGTTCGGCGGCGGCCAGGACTCGTCATGTCGCCACTCGTTCGCGCCCATCAGGAACCAGCGCACCTTCGACACGTCGGAGTCGCGGCCTTTGAGATGGCGGTCCAAGAAGCGGTTGATGTCTGCGATCACGTTGGCGCCGACCGCCGCCCCGGTCGGCCCGAACTCCATCTCGCCCAGCCAACGGTCGTAGTTGGTGTGCGCCCAGGGACCCATGATCAGGTGCTGATCTGAGTTGCCCTCGGCCGAGATGCCGCGGAAGTTGCGCACCGTGCCGATGCCGAAGATGTCGAACCAACCGCCGATGTGCAGCATTGGCACCTGGAAGCGCGAGTAGTCGGCCGAGTGCCGCACCGACTCCCAATACTCGTCCCGCGTCTCGTGTTCCAGCCACTCGTGCCAGTAGGGCGCGACGCCCTCCTGCGAGATGCCAGGCATGTTGTTTAGCGGCCGGCTGCCTAGCAGGCGGAACCCGTTGCCCATGATCGCTTCCGTCATCTCAGGCTGCGCCTCGGCCGGGCGCGAATGATCTTGCTGCAGATAGCCCGTCGCGGCCAAACCGCTGCCCCAGAGTCCGACGAAGCCAAGCTGGAATGCCCCGCCCTGGTAGGTCCAGCCGTCGTAGTAGTCGTCGGCGGTGATGATCGGAATCGCGCAGCGCAGCGACGGCGGTTGTTCGCGGGTCGCCAGCATTGTCGTCGCGCCGACATACGACGGCCCGTAGATCGCCGTGTTGCCGTCGCACCAGGGCTGCGCCGCGACCCATTCGAGCGTGTCGTAGCCGTCGGGCCCCTCCTGGTGGAAAGGCCTGAAGTCGCCCTCGGAGGCGTAGCGCCCGCGGCAGTCGCAGACGACAACCGCATAGCCGCGTTCGGCCAGCTTGAGCGCGCTGGGCATCACCGCGACGAGTCCCGCGCCCGACATCTCCTTGTCGTACGGGGTCCGCGTGACGATCCCCGGCACCGCGCCGCCGGGCTGGTCGGCGTCCTCCGGCCGATACAGGTCCGCCCGCAGGATGATCCCGTCGCGCATGGGAATCTCAATGTTCTTTTCGACGATGACTCGCTCGACAGACATGTCGACCTCCATTCAGACTGTTCGCATCACAGTCCCTGCCGAACGCTATGCTAGGAAATGAACTCGGGACGGGGGATATCGATGACGACCGAGGCGCGCACGGAAGACCTGGGCATCACCTTTTCGGAGGTGGCGCGCGAGAAGCTGGTCGAGGTGTTGACCGGTTATCCGGAGGAAGTCGCGGGCTTGCGACTGAAGATTGCCGGCCGCACATCCGAGGGATTTGAGCACGTGCTCACGATCGTCGAGAAGGGCTTCGAACCGGACGGCGACGCGACCACGCAGTTTCCCGACTTCAAGCTCTACATCGAGGGCGAGCGCATCGATGACCTGCGCGGCACCGCGATTCACTACAAGTTCAAAGGCCCCAACGTCTCCGGTCTCGAGTTCGCCAACCCCAATCCCGTCTGGAGTGACCCGCTGGCGCTGCAAATCCAGCGCATCTTCGACGAGCAGGTCAATCCACAAATCGCCGCGCACGGCGGCTTCGTGCAGTTGCTCGACGTGCAGGGCTCGAAGGCCTACATCGAGATGGGCGGCGGCTGCCAGGGCTGCGGCATGGCCAATGTGACCCTCAAGCAGGGCATTGAGGTCGCGGTCAAAGAACAGATCCCCGAGATCGACGAACTGATCGACATCACCGACCACCAGTCGGGTGAGAATCCCTACTACAAGCCGTCGAAGAAGTAGAGCTGTCGGTTCGATGCTCGTAGGGGCGCCCCTTGTGGGCGCCCGCAATCGTCAACCCATCTCACCTGACACCGCACGGCCGCCCACAAGGGGCGCCCCTACAGTCTTGGTTACCATCGACCTGTGAGCCGAGTCCTCCTTATCTCGACGTACGAACAGGGACACCAACCGCTCGGCATCGCCGCGCCCGCTGCGGCGCTGACTGCCGCCGGGCATGAGGTCTCGGCGTTCGACCTCGCCGTCGAGTCCATTGATTCCGAGCGACTCGCCGCTGCCGCTGCCGAGGCTGACTTGATCGGCATCTCGACGCCGATGCACACCGCAGCGCGGCTCGGCATCCGAATCGCCCGGCAGCTTGAAGCAATGTCGGACAAGATCGTCTTCTACGGGCTTGCCGCAAACTCGTTGCGCGACCTCGGACTGGGCCGCGCAATCAGCGGCGACACCGACCTGCAACTGGTCGCGCTCGCCAACGGCGATGAACCCCAGCTCACTCCCGTGTTCGATCGCGAGACCCGACTCGTCCCCGACCGTTCGTTGCTGCCGCCGTTGGAGCAGTACGCCAGCTACATGGACGCCTCAGGCATTGCCCACCTGGCCGGCTATGTCGAGGCCACGCGAGGCTGCGCGCACCGTTGCACGCACTGCCCGCTGACGCCGATCTACGCCGGCCGGCTGCGGCTGAACGGCGCCGACACGGTGCTTGCCGACATCGATCAGCAGGTGTCGATGGGCGCGGAGCACATCACCTTCGGCGATCCCGACTTCCTCAATGCCCCAGATCTCGCGATGGACCTGCTGCGCCGCTCGGCCAGGGTGCATCCGGGACTGACCTTCGACGCCACGATCAAGGTCGAGCACCTGATCGAGCACGAAGGTCTGCTCGGAGAGATGGCGGCGCTGGGCGTGACGTTCATCACCTCGGCCTTCGAGTCCGTGGACGATCACCTGCTGGAGATACTTGATAAGGGTCACACCGCATCGGACCTGGATCGGGTGCTGGACTCGACGCAAGCGGCCGGCATTGCGCTGCGTCCGACCTGGCTTCCATTCACGCCCTGGACCTCAGCCGAGGACTATCTCCCGCTGCTGCAGTTTGTCGAATCGAGAGCGCTCATCGGTCTCACGCCTCCGGTGCAACTCGGTTTGCGCCTGCTTGTTCCCGCCGAATCTCCACTTGTCGAGCCGATGCGCGAGATGGACGCGCTGACCAGTTACGACCCCGACGGCCTGACCTGGAACTGGCGCCACGAGGACGAGCGCATGGACACGCTGCAAACACAAGTGGCTGCGCTCGCCGAACGCGGAGCGTCATTCACCGAGATCAAGCAAGCCGCCTGCCAGTCGCTGGGCGCTCAGCCCTGGCCCGACTTGCCGGCGCCGCATGTGCATCGCCCCGGCCTGACCGAAGACTGGTTCTGTTGAGCCGAGCCAACCGGGGACCAGTTGGCTCCCCTCCAAGTAGTCAGTGTGAACGAGCGATAGAACTCGCCATCCGCCGAGCTGCGTACAAAGCAGCCAGAGTCGGCTCCGCGCAGCCTGCCCGCCCCGCCTGGAAACGCTTGCGTAATCCCACACTCCGTCATTCCCGCGCAGGCGGGAATCTATCCGGCTATGTGGTCAGCGAACAGCAACACTTACGGAACCCGGCGGACGATGACTTACGCAAAGGTCTCCCTGCGTGCGGGCGACTTTAGCGAAGACCTGCGCCCAGTTCCGCAGCAATGAAGACCTCTGCTGTCACACGCCCTCGAGCGTCCGCAAGCGCTCGACCAGCAGCTTCGCATCGTCGATCACGGCCTGCTGATGCGGCTGCAGATCCTGCCCGCCGGCGGTGGCCGAGTTGTCCTCGAACGGGTCCCCGGCAATCGACTTCTTCCCGCTCAGCTCCTCGACCACGGCCAGACCGCAGAATGGCACGTAGGTCGGGCTGTAGCCGCCCTCGTGACTGAGCACCAGTCGGCCCGAACACAACTCGTCGGCCGACTCCATCAGCAGCCGAGTCATCTCGCGGAAGGTGTCCGAATAGGCCATCATCCGGCCCAACGGGTCGTACATGCTGCCGTCGAATCCCGACGGCACGACGATCAGGTCGGGCCGGAACGCCTCAAGCGCCGGTACGACGACCTGGCGAACGGTCTCGACATAGGCTCCATGTCCGCTGCCTGGCGGTAGCGGAACGTTGACGTTGTAGCCGTCGCCGTCTCCCTCGCCCTGTTCGTCCATACGTCCGCTGTCGCGCGGATACCACTGGTCCTGGTGGATCGACATCGTCAGCACATCCTTGCGCTCGTAGAAGGCCTGCTGTGTGCCGTTGCCGTGGTGCACGTCCCAATCGAGCGTGGCGACCCGCTCGATTCCGCGCTCTGCCAGCGCATGCATCGAAGCGATCGCGACGTTGCCGAAAATGCAGAATCCTCGTCCGCGGTGCCGCTCGGCATGGTGTCCCGGCGGGCGCGTCAGCGCGTAGGCGTTGTCAACGCTGCCGTCCAGCACCGCGTCGACCGCCGTGATAGTCCCGCCGGCCGACAACAAAGCGATCTCGTAGCCGCCATGTGAGAACGGAGCGCCCTCGCCCGCGTCGCCGCCGTCCTCGGCCGAGAGCGCACGGACCCGGTCCACGTACTCCGGCGTGTGGAAACGAAGCACCTGCTCTTCGTTCGCGGGTCGGGGCTTGAGTTGCACCAACTCCTCGGAAAAGTCGGATACCTCAAGCAGATTGTTCAGGCGTCGCTTGGTGTCCGGACTCTCCCAGTGCTCCCAGGCCTGCATCCAGCGCCGCAGGTCGCGGCCGGCCTGCGTCCGGCCCGTGTCGTGCCACATGTAGGCCTCGTGGTAGACCCATCCTGTCCGGCGCTCGGTCATTGCGCTTCCTCTTCCAGGCAACTCGGTGAGTTCCGTGGCAGTCTAGTCAGCTATGCGACGGAGCCTGCGCCTGAAGCGGTCGTATGCTAAATCGGCCTTGTCCAGTCAATCGGCCTCGATCAACCAGGTGAACCTCCCGCCCCAGCGGCCGCTTGCCGCACGGTTGTTGCCGTCCGACTTCTACTACGGCTGGGCGATCGTCTTCGCCTGCGGCGCGCTGATGTTCGTGTCGGTCGGTGTCGGCTACTACGGGCTGGCCGTGTATCTCGGTCCGCTGCAGGAGCTGCACGGCTGGAGCAACGGCCTGGTCTCGCTGGCCACCGGCATGTACTTCGTCTTCTCCGGGATCACCGCCGCCTGGGTGGGACCGAGGATCGACCGACAGGGCGCGAAGCGCTGGATGGCGCCGGGACTGGTGCTGATTATCGTCGCGGCCTGCGCAGTAGGTCAGGTCCAGGAGTTCTGGCAACTGTTCGCCGCCTACGTCGTGCTCGCTATCGGCTCCGGCATGAGCGCCGGCGTGGCGGTCAACGCGACGCTGACCCGCTGGTTCGTGCAGCGCCGCGCCTGGGCCATGGCCATGGCCTCCACCGGCGTATCGATGGGGGGCGTCGTCCTCTCGCCGCTCAACGGATACCTGATCGAGCAGTTCGGGCTCAGCATCGCGACGCCGGTGATGGCCGGGCTGATCCTCGTGATCGGGCTGCCGATCGTCTTCTTCGTAATCGTCTGGGACCCACGACAGATGAACCTGCCCCAGGACGGCTTGCGCCCTGCCGTCCGCGTAGCGACGAACGTCGCCCGTTCGACCGCGAATCAGACCCGGTCTTGGACAGTCGGCCAGGCCGCCCGCACCGTTCCCTTCTGGTCAATCATGATCGGCTTCCTCATCGTCCTGCTGGCCCAGACCGGTTTCATCCTGCACCAGACCGCGCTGTTGGAGGAGCGCTTGGGTTCGCTCACTGTCGCGACGACTTCGCTCTCGATCCTCGGCTTCGGCAGTATCGTTGCCCGTCTGGTGGTCGGCCGATTCTTTGCCGATCGGGTCGACCTGCGCATCCTTACCGTGATCATGTTCGTGGTCCAGGGCACGGCGGCGCTGGTCGTGATCCAGTTCGAGAGCGCGATCATGACCTACATCGCCGTGCTCACCTTCGGCTTCACGATTGGCAACGTCTACATGCTGCTGTCGCTGCTCACCTCGGACGTGTTCGGCTACGTCAGCTTCGGCTCCGTCTACGGCATGATCTCCATGGTGACGCAGATGTCCAGCGGCATTGGACCCTTGCTGATCGGCCTGCTGGACGACATCACTGGTTCTTACGATGTGCCACTGACGCTCGTCGCAATCCTCACGTACGCTGCAATCCTCCCGATCTGGTTTGCTCGCCCACCGAAGGCGGACATCGTCAGAGCCATCAATCCGCTCCTCTCTCGCTCGGCTCCTCAGCGAACGGCCGAGCGTCCCGGTATCCTGAGTTCAGTTACTCACGAGTGGAGTGATTTCTGATGGCCACTGGCAGCACCGAGCAATCAAACGACACCGCCCAGCCGAAGAGACAAGATGGGACTCATAGGGCGCCAGGGAAACCGAAGCCGCCCTTGGATGAGTCGCCGATCAAAGTGGTCAAACGTAGCTTCTAGACGGAGCTCGCCGGCAGAACGAGTCTGGCAATCAGAGATCCAAACTCAATGAGCAGACCTACTGCCGCTAGTTGAGTGGCAAGATTGCGCTTGCGGAGGGTTGCCTGATTGAGTTCCGAGCCAAGGATCATCCCAACCAGTCCCCGAGCCTGCATCTGCTTCAGAAAGTCCCACTCGTATTGCCGATACCAATCCAAGTCCAAACCTGATGCCCAGGCTCGAGGCCATAGGGCGTAGACACCTGCCAGCACAACGATGGATGCTCCAACAACCACAGATGTGGCCGCAAGTCCACGACTCGATTGATCGAACTGGATATCGCCGGCAACCAATAGCGTGCCAACTCCGACGAGAGCCCAACCAACAATTGCCACAACTCTGGCGTCCAACGCCGAGTAGTTCTGTTGCTCTGTGCTGAGGTTGCGGCGTGCTTCTTCGGACAGATACCCAATCTCGCTCTCGTCGAGTGAATCTGCCCACTGATTGAGTTCCTCCAGGCGCCGCTCTTCCTTCACAGGACAAACTCGATCTTCGACCACGCCTCCCGCAGCGCCGATTCCACTTCGGCCGGATCTTCGCCTCGAGCGAAGATGAAACCTGGGTAGTCCGCGCCTTCCGGCAAGGGAATCAGCACGTCGCCGACCCTCGCCTCCATCTCGATGTCTTCGATCAGGGGGACCGACGCGGCCTCGTCGAGCCCGCGAATCTCGCGGATGCGTCCACGCCCGACGATCGGCATCATCATCACGCCCGCCGCTCTCGACTCGCGGTTGAGCGTCTCCAATGGCGCATTGATCGCGTGACGCAGCACGATCTCCTCAAGCGACATTCCCGCGCCGAAACTCAGCGTCCGAGCGCACAGCCCACCGATCGTGCGGGCTGCGACATCCACAGGCCACGCTCCGTCGGCGTTCAGCCGCAGCTCGGCATGGAGCGGACCGTCTCTCAATCCCAGGGCTTTCGCAGCTCTGCGAGTCGTCTCTACGACTTCACCAAGTTGATCGTCGCGCAGTCGCGAAGGAGTGACGTAAATCGTCTCCTCGAAGAACGGGCCATCCAGCGGATCAGGCTTGTCGAAGACGGCGAGCGTGTGCAACTCGCCATTGCGAAGCAGACCCTCAACAGCCACCTCGATGCCTGGTATGTAACCCTCGACGAGAAATCGATCCGCGAGGTCACCGCACTCCTCTGCTGCGGCGCGGGTATTCAACAGTCTCTGCAAACGATCGACTGCGCGCTCCATCGATTCCGCGTCGTTCGCGCGCATGACTCCTCGCGAACCGTTCAGTCCAAGCGGCTTGACGACCACGGGAAACTCAATGGAGTCGACCGGAATCTCCTGGTCGAATCGCAACACCCGCCAGGAAGGCGAACGGACACCGTGGGCGTCGAGAGCTCGACGCAGCTCCGACTTGTCGCGAGTGCCGAGCACCGACTCCGGTGTATTGCCCGTGAGCTGCAGATGAGCGCTGGCATGCGCAGCGAGGATCGTGCCCGGATCGTCAACCGCGACGACAGCGTCAAGTGGGAACCGATCTGCGTAGCGCGCCACCGCTTGCGCGCCGCGTTCAATGTCGTGATAGGGCAACGTCAGCCAGCGTCCCGGGTACATGTCCGCGAGCGGTTGATCCACATCGGAGGCGACCACAACGTCGAGCCCAAGCTTGTCCGCCGCCGACATAAAGTCCGGCGCTCGATAGGAAGCAGTGGGAATCAACAGCATTACGCGAGACATGGAACAAGACTATCGGGCAGCCGCGTCACGCCGCCGAACATATGCTGAGGATGATGACGACCGCGACCGAACCCACGATCCAGACCCTGCGAATCGACGGCATGCACTGCGCCGCTTGCGTTCGCCGGGTTGAGCGGGCGCTGGTCAAGGTTGACTGCGTGACCGAGGCTTCCGCCGATTTCCTCGCGGGACGCGCTGTGATCGAGGTTGATGGCGCGCCCGACCAGGCTGCGATTAGCGCGGCAATCAGCGGCGCCGGCTACGAACTCGTCGCGGACCTCGACGAGGAAGCGCCGGATGACGGCGTCAACCTCCTGCCGATCCTCAGTCGATCGCTGCCTGCCCTGTTCTTTGGCTGGGGCATCTTCTTCGC
Source organism: Dehalococcoidia bacterium (assembly GCA_965211635.1). GTDB lineage: Bacteria > Chloroflexota > Dehalococcoidia > Bin125 > Bin125 > Bin125. The sequence goes on along the minus strand of OZ242948.1, from coordinate 981,944 downwards.
GATGCAGGCCAACCGCTGGGGAGAGTTTGGCTGGAGTCCGGATGTTCTCCATCCTGTTCTCCTGCTCGTGGCCAGTCCCGTCCTTGCCTGGAGCATCTGGCCAATGCTGCGTCGCGCCTGGTTCGCCGCTGCCCGTAAAACGACCGACATGGACACCCTGATCGTGCTCGGCGTGTTCGCTGCCTGGGGCTACAGCGCTGCAGTGACTCTAGCGCCCGGCGCTTTCGATGCCGCCGATGCTGCCCGCGACGTGTTCTTCGACACGGCATTGATCATCGTCGGATTTGTCAGCTTTGGCCGCGCGCTTGAGGCTCGCGTTCGCTTGCGAGCCGCGTCGGCCCTCACTCGGCTGCTTGCCATGGCTCCACAGACTGCGCGAGTTGTAGTGGACGGGATCGAACGTGACATTCCCGCCGCCAACGTCGCAGTCGGTGACACGGTGATCGTCAGACCGGGAGAGTTGGTACCGGTCGACGGACAAATCGCAAACGGCGATAGCTCGATCGATGAGGCGCTGCTGACGGGCGAGAACCTGCCGGTAGCCAAAGCCGCCGGCGACTCAGTCTTTGCCGGCACGCTCAACCTGGATGGCTCGTTCAGTTATCTCGCAACGCAAGTCGGCGCCGAAACCGCCCTGGCCAGGATCACCGCAACCGTAGAGCGGGCGCAGTCGTCAAGGGCGCCGGTTCAGCGGCTTGCCGACCAGATTGCCAGTGTCTTCGTTCCCGTCGTCATCGCCATCGCCCTGATCACGTTCATTACCTGGGCGGCCGTGGGCGGAGACGCCAGTTGGACTTCGGCATTGCTGAGCGCCGTTGCCGTCCTGGTAGTCGCCTGCCCCTGCGCACTTGGTCTTGCCACGCCGGCCGCAATCGCCGCCGGAGCGGGGCGTGCCGCAGGCTTGGGCATCCTGTTCCGTGATGCGGAAGCCCTGGAAGCCGCGGGACGAATCGACACGGTGGCCTGGGACAAAACCGGGACGCTGACTACAGGACGCCACGAAGTGGTTTCCATCGAACCGATCGGAGTGACCGACCAGGAGTTGCTGCTCCTCGCCGCCTCCATCGAGCGACAGTCCGAGCATCCATTGGCAGAAGCGATCGTCGCGCATTCCGAGCTGCTCGACGCTGCCCTGCATGATGTCGTGAGCTTCGCCTCCTACCCAGGAATCGGGGCCGTCGGCGAAGTCGACAACGTCCCAATCGCAGTTGGCAGCGCCAGGCTGATGGAGCGGCTGGATATCGAGACGCGGGATGACAACAGCGCCACGACGCCGGTCTTCGTCGCTCGCGACGGCAAGTTGATTGGCGTGATCCGGTTGAGCGACCAGGTCAAGGAGGGCGCGCATCTTGCTGTTGCGTCGCTTCGACACAGCGGAGTCGGCTCGTTCCTGATTAGTGGCGATACGGAGGCGTCAGCACAGTCCATTGCCGAACGCGTAGGCATCGAAGAAGTCCAGGCGCGAGTCCTACCGACCGAAAAGGCAAGTCGGATTGCCGATCATCAGTCGACGGGTAGCCGAGTCGCCATGGTCGGAGACGGCGTCAACGATGCGCCGGCCCTGGCCCAGGCGGATCTTGGCCTCGCTATGCGCTCCGGTTCCGACGTCGCTGTCGAGACGGCGCAAGTCACGCTCATGCAGTCCAATCCCATGCTCGCCGCGCGCGCCGTCCTGCTCGGCCACTCGACCCGCCGCGTCATCCGCCAGAACCTCGGCTTCGCCTTTGGCTACAACATCCTGTTGATCCCGCTCGCCGCCGGGCTGGCCGTTCCTATCTTCGAAGCTGTCGGAGGTGTGCCCGGCGGCATTGCCTGGCTGTTTGGTGACCGAGGCCAGTTCGAACCGATCGCCGCCGCCTTGGCCATGGTCGCTAGCTCGCTCTCCGTGCTAGCCAACGCCTTGCGCCTCAGCCGCTGGGGCAGTCGGTATCGTCCAGGCTGAGCACGCAGGACCAGGAGCTGTCCGTGTACTGATACACGTCCTGCTCACTGGAGTCGAGATACATGTCGCCTTCCAAGAACTCGCTTCCGTAGGGAGTTGGGTCGGTGGTGGCCGGAGTCCCGGCTCCCGCATACCAGCGATTGCCCGACCCGGCTTCGCCAGGCGGTCCCGCGTCGCCGGGCAGACCCTTGGCGCCGCGGAAGCCTGCAGGTCCCCGCTCGCCTGGCGGCCCCTGGTCCCCCGGATCGCCGGGCGGGCCCTTGTCCCCGGTCATGCCCTTGTCACCGGGCGGCCCCTTGTCACCGGTCATGCCCTTATCGCCCGGCTCACCTTGAGGTCCTTGTTCGCCGGTCATGCCCTTGTCGCCTGTTGGTCCCTTGTCTCCGGTCATGCCTTTCTCTCCGGGCTCGCCTTGTGGTCCTTGTTCGCCGGGCGCCCCCGGTTCGCCCCCGTCAGGTCCCGGGTCGCCGGTTGGTCCCTTGTCGCCGATTGGTCCCTTGTCTCCGATGGGTCCCGCTGGACCCGCGGGGCCCTGAGGTCCCGGCAGGCCTGAAACAGTTCCCGACTCGCCCTGCGGACCTTGAGGACCGCGCGGACCGGCAGGACCTTGTGGCCCAGGCGGACCACTCGGCCCCTCGTCGCCCTGAGGCCCTTCGGCTCCGTCTGGCCCCTTGTCTCCAGTAGGCCCTTTGTCTCCCGTAGGCCCTTTGTCGCCGGGCGGTCCCTGCGCGCCTGCCGGACCCTCTGGGCCTGGATCGCCTGTTGGCCCCGTATCGCCGGTAGGGCCTTTGGCCCCGACTCCTCCGACCTCTATGTCCGCGCTCCGTTTCTCCCGCACCTCGGATGATCCCTGGTCCATCCTGCTCGGCACCTCTCCGCGCCTGTGTTTGCCATGGACGACGCGTTCATGGCCTGCGTCGCTCCTTGCCGGACAGGCGCGTGACGGGTTTGGGTTCCTCCGGCAGGGTGGCTCTGGCTTGGCCTCCGATGGTTCCTCACTCCGAGGGGACGAACTGGGCTGCGAGGTATCCCCATCTCCCGTGGCGAGTTCAGGGACCGACTGTCCAGCCGGGGATTCTTCGACGGACTCAGCTATCTCGGCGGGCCGCTTGCAGGGACACTCGCCATCCGGACCTCGCAGCGACGCAATCGGCGCAGAGCTCCACTCGACGCCGCTAAAGCGGTAGACATCGCCGTTCGATAGATCCAGATACAGGTCATCAGTCTCTGGCTTCGAATCACTCGGCGAGATGCCGTCACCGTCAGGCGCCCCATACCCCCAGTACCAGTGACCACCATCAGCTTGCAGCAACGCCACTGACTGGTCGGCCGCCTGCCCGTCGGTCTCCCCTGCGGAGACCTCCTCCCAGGCTGGCTTATGCCGCTCCGAGTCTGCCGACAACGTCGCGGTGTCCCAGGGGGCAATTGCGGAAACAGTGAGGAAGCACGAAACGAAGCTCAGTCCAGCCAGCAGCAGTATCTGCCAAGGGCGGATGAGTACATTCATACCGTCGAATTCTATGACCCAATCGCACTCGTGGGCTACTCAATCCTGGCGACCAACATAAGTCAAGCACTAACTTGTGATGTCTTGGCCGTCTGCGCCAATCCTGAATGCCACTGTCGCAGCTCAGGCGTAGTGATCGAGAGAGCAGCCAAAGCCGAATCAGCTTGCGAAGCAAGTCGCACCACTACGTCATCTGATCAGCACTACGTCATCTGATCAGGTGGTGTGCTCGACCTCGCGCCAGCGGCTGCCCGTCATGGTCAGACAAGCGGGAGCATAGCCGCTCGGTCTGATTCGATCGTGAGTGCCATCAGGATGTGCTTTGCCAGGCGCTCACTCCTGGCCATAGCCTCCTATTGCCTCCCTCGAAGAACGAACATATGGCGTGGCTCACCCGCGCGTTCGCCCCAACATGCCGGTACAAGTCCACCTGGATACCGACGATCTGGACCTACGCCTGAGACGACGCCTTGAGATGCTCCGGGTCCTCCGTCTTTGACGCATTCATGACCACGTATCTCCTGTGCAGCTCTGCGAAGTAGTCGCGAGCCGCCTGATCGCGCACTTCGTCCGACCAACCGAGCTGCGCCGCCATGATTGCCGCAGTCGGCGCTGCAGCGCTTCGTCCCAGATCTTTCGTCAGGCCAACGATGGTGCGACGCAGAAGCACGTCGGCGACGGTTCTTGCATCCTCGTGTTTGACCGCGTAGACGACTTGAGCGCCGATGTCACGGTGTTGCTCCGAGATCGGCTCCGCCAGGGCTGCATCCGAGGCGGCGTAGGCCGCCACCTGGGGAGCTCGAGATCCATAGACCATGCGCAGGTGCTCGTGCGTCTCCGGTGGCAGGAACACGGCCCGGCTGGTTGGGATCTCGGGCAGCGCGGCAATGCCGCGCGCCCTCGGGCGACCGATCCGTTGCGCGACCGCAGCGCCGACCTTGCGTCCCAGTTCCGTTGCGGTCGTCAGCTTGCCGCCGACAATGGACAACAGCCGTTCAACGCCCTCGGAGGAATGATCCACCAGGAGTGAGCGCCGAGAAATCGCGCCCTCAAAGACGCCCTCGCCCGCCCTCGCCAGCGGTCGAACTCCCGAGTATGCATACAGCGCGTTGCGATGCTCAATTCCCAGGCCCGGCAGCACTCGACCCGCCTCGGCAATCAGGTAGTCGATCTCCCAGCCGGCCGCGCGAACGTCCGACGGATTGTCGTCGTCTCGAACGTCAGTTGTGCCGATGATGTGATGGTCAAGCCAGGGAGTCACGAACATCGGCCGACCGTCAGACTGCGCGCTGGCCAGAACTGCGTGCTTCGGCCCTCGACCTTCCAAATCAAGCACGAGATGCGATCCTCGCGTGCCCCCGATTCGCCGTCTCAGCGTTCTGCCGGTCGCGTCCAACACCGCATCGACCCAGGGACCGGCCGCGTTGATCACCAACCGCCCCGAGGCAGTCGAACGCCGCCCCGTCAGCTCGTCGTGGAAGTCGACTCCCCGCGCGCGGCCGCCGTCGACGATGATGTAGTCGACCGCCGAGTGATTCCTCAGATCCGCTCCCGACTCCCGCGCCTGAGCCAGGTACTCGAGCGTCAGCCGTTCCGGCGACCAGACCTGCGCGTCGTAGTAGAGAAACGCGGCGCGCATCCTGTCAGTCGAGATTGACGGCTCAAAGCGTTGCAACTCGCGGACCGAGAACGACGAGTGCCAGGGCGACACCTTGCGCGGCGACAGCAGGTCGTACAGCGCCAGGCCCGTGCGGATGTACCAGGGAGGTCGCGGATCGCCTTCATAGACCGGCAGAATGAACCCCATCGGTCGGACCAGGTGCGAACGCTCGCGAAGCAACTGCTCGCGCGATTGCAACGACTCGTGCACCAGCCGTGCGTCGCCGGTCTCGAGATAGCGCAGGCCGCCATGTATCAGCTTGGTCGAAGCCGAGGTCGTACCCGAGGCGAAGTCGTCCTGCTCGAGGACCAGCGTGCGGTAGCCGCGCGCCGCTACCGCCGCGGCGGTCGCCGCGCCATTGATCCCCCCGCCGATGATGATCACGTCGTAGTTCGCGGTCGCCATGGCCCCGAGTCTATGCAACCCCTTCAGCCGGTGCCGAGGTCCTGGATCGCCTGTCGCGCCTCCGACCAGCGTTCGTACTCTCGCTCCAGTTCGGTTTCGGGCTCGAACCGTTTCTCGCTAGTCTCGAACGCAGGCCGCATGCCGGCCACCTCCATCGCCAATTGAGCCGCGCCGAGCGCTGTCGTTTCCTGGATCGACGGTCGGACGACAGGAAGCTGCAGCGCGCTCGCCTGGATTCGCATCAGCTCGTCGCTCGTCGCCATGCCTCCGTCGACTCGCAACTCAGCAATTCGTGTTCCGCCCGACTCCATCGCCTCAACAACCTCGCGCACGCGAAACGCGACCGCCTCCAACGCCGCCCGCGCGATCTGTTCCGCAGTCGTCCCCCGGGTGATACCCAGAATCGCGCCACGAGCGCCCGCGTCCCAGTGCGGTGAGCCGAGTCCCGCAAACGCGGGGATTAGCACCACGCCATCGGACGTCTGAGTTCGTTCCGCAAGGGCGGAGATCCCCGCTGCTGATTGCGCCAGGCCCAGCTCATCGCGTAGCCACTGCACCACCGAGCCAGCCGCAAACACCCCGCCTTCGTAGGCGAACCCGCCGTCCGCGGAGGCGGTCAAGAGCAGGCCTTCATGGGCAGTCGCTGCTTCGAGCGAGTCTCCGGCGTGCGACAGGATGAACGCCCCGGTTCCGTACGTGCACTTCGCCGAGCCCGGCGCCACAATCCCGTGACCAAACAGGGCTGCCTGCTGATCGCCTGCGACCGCCAGGATCGGCAGCGCCCGGCCAAACAGCTCATCATCCGTCAGACCGAATTCATGAGCGCTTGGATAGACGTCGGCCAGAAGGCCTCCCGGCACCGCTTGCCAGGCGCACAGGTCGGAATCCCACGACCGATCGCCGAGACTCCACAACATGGTTCGCGATGCGTTGGTCACGTCGGTCGCGTGGACTCGTCCGCCCGTCAGCTTGGCCAGCAACCAGGAATCGACCGTGCCGGCGAGCAGGTCTCCAGAGGCTGCGCGGTCACGGGCGCCTTCAATGTCGTCCAACAACCATCGGAACTTGGGGCCCGAGAAGTATGCGTCCGGCCGAAGGCCCGTGCGCGCGCGTATCTCCGCTCCGTGCGTATATTCCAACGCGGCGGCAGCATCCGCAGTGCGCCGACACTGCCAGACGATCGCAGGTCCTATAGGCTCTTGAGTCTGACATTCCCAGAGGAGAGACGTCTCGCGTTGATTTGTGACCGCCAGTGCGCGAATCTGCTCGACTCCGACTCGGTCGACTACCTCGCGCGCCGCTTCGAGTTGCGTCTGCCAGATCTCCACGCTCGACTGCTCGACCCAGCCAGGCCGGGGAAACCGTGAACTGAGCGGTCGTTGCGCAAGAGCAACCACTCGTCCCGTCTGATCCCAGACGAGCGCGCGGCTTGACGACGTGCCTTGATCAAGGGCAAGTATCAGGGAGCGAGTTACGCCTCATCCTCCGCGTCACGGCGACGACCCATCACGACGCGAGCGATGGCCGCCAACGCTGCAAGCAATGCACCAATCCCCAAGATCCGCTTCATTGTTCCGCTCCCTTCGAATGGGCCGCGCCACAGGCCAGCCTCTAGCTCAGCGCCACAATATCACGCAGAAATCGTCACAGTCAGCCGTCCCCATCGTTGTTTTACCTCATTGTGGCACGAGCGTCGGCGGGATCAGAACACGATCGCCAAGCGCGATGCCGAGCGCTGCGAATCGACCCCGAGGCATCTCCATGACGAAGTAGTACGGCTCCGAAGGTCCTTTCACCGTCGAGTCTTCCGCGATCAGCAGAGTGAACTCCATGATTGTGCCGTCTTCGCCCAGCCAGGCGACATCCAGATCGATCGGTACATTCGGATTCCAAAAGCCACCGCTTCTTGCGCGGAGCTCCTCCCAGACGAAGAGCATTCCACTTTGAGAAGGCAGGCCGTTGCGGTACATCATCCCACGCGAACGCCTTGCGGGAGTGTTGGCCACAAGCACACCAACGACGAGATCGCCAGCCTCGCGCTGGACTACGACTTCCGACCAGGGAAACGGAACATCGTCCACCTGCGCCGGCAGTTCCAGAAATCTGTCCACATCGTGCGGCCGCGCCACGGCCGGGGCGATCACGCCGCCGTCCGGGCCAGATTCTGGCAAATCTCTGGTCGGCCCGCAGCCCAGGACAACCAGCGTCGCCAGCCCGACGAGCAGCGAGAACGGCAACCAACGAACCATGTCCGGATCGTATCCGAGGCCGGGATACAATCGGATCACCGGGGCCGGTAGCTCAGGGGTCAGAGCAGGCGGCTCATAACCGCTCGGTCGCTGGTTCGAATCCAGCCCGGCCCACCAACACGTACCGATTTGCGAACTCCGCTCTCCAACCCCACCTCGGCGCAGTCTGAGCGCCCTATCGGGCTGTCCTCTGGCATTGGGATCGTGTAGCGGATCAGGGCGCGACCGGGCCGCACGTCGATGCCCTGGATGAAGGTGCGTAGGAAGGCGCGGGTCTCGGTCAGCTCGCTGGTGGCGAGGAACTCGGCCATCTCCGCGGCGAACGCGGCGACCAGCTCGGCCGAATCCAGCAGCTCGCGCCTTTCGGCCAGCATCTGCCTGGATTCATCGGCCGCCTGCTCAAGCTGCTGCTTGCGCTGCTTGTGTTCACGGATGCGGTCGGCGGCATCGGCCATCTCCAGGTCGGTGGTCTCGACCAGCCGCCAGATGCGGTCGAGCGCCCGGTTGACGTCCGCCAGCTCATGCTCGACCGTCTCCAGCTTGCGCCGCTGCTCATGGGCCAGACCGTCCATCTCCTCGTCGACCATCTTGACCAGTTCGCGGATGTTCCGCTCGGTCAGGATGTGGCCGCGCAGCTGCTCGATGATCGTGCGCTCGAAGTCGCGCGCGTTGAGCCGGGGCGTGGGGCAGGTCTCGGAGCCTTTCTTGATCTTCGACTGGCAGACGTAGTAGCTGTAGCGACCGCCCTTGGCCTCGGCCGCCGACATGCTCACACCGCAGGGCTCGCAGCCGACGAGGCCCGAGAGGAGGTAGGGGCTGGAGACGCGCCGCGGGTTGACTTTCCTCGGCGCCCGCGACTTGAGCAGCCGCTGCACGTACTGGAACTCGTCGCGGGTGACGATCGCCGGGAAGGCGTCCTCGACCCGCACCGGCTCAGAACCGTCTTTGGCGTTGTGGCCCCAGACCAGGGTGCCGGTGTAGGCCTCGTTCGTCAGCAGCCGGTGCACTGTGGTCTTAAGCCAGGGCTTGCCCGTCGTGGTGGGGATGCCGTCCGAGTTGAGCGTGCGGGTGATGTCGAGCACGCTCTGGCCGGCCGAGGCCATATCGAAGATGCGGCGCACGACCTCGTCCACTGGCGGGTTGAGGACCAGTGTTGGACGCTCCTTGCCGCCGTCGGCGACCTTGACCCGCTTGTAGCCGTAGGGCGGACGGCTGGCCACCCAGAACCCGCGCGAGGCCGTTTCACGCATGCCGCGCGTGACCTCCTGCGCCAGGTTCTCTGAGTAGAACTCGTCGACCGACTCGATGATCGCCTCCATCAGCTTGCCGGTCGGGGTGTCGTCGGCGTGCTCGGTGATTGAGGTGACGCGGATCCCTCGCCGGCGGAGCATCGACTTAAACGCGACGGCGTGTTCGCGCTTGCGGGTGAAGCGCGAGAACTTCCAGACCAGGATCTCCTGGAACGGCGCGTCTGGCTGTGCCGCCTCGTCCAGCATCTTCGTGAACTGCGGTCGGTCGGCGACGCGGCCGGACTCGGCTTCGTCGATGTACTCGCGGGAGACCACGTAGCCGTTGCGCTCGGCGAACTCGCGCAGGGCCCGTAACTGGGCGGCGACAGAGAGGTCGACGTCCTGACGGTCCGAGGAGACGCGGGCATAGAGGGCGGCGGTGGTTTGTTGTGCGGTCGTTTGTTGTGCGGTCGTTTGTTGTGATTGCTGCATGCCTAGGCTCTCCTCTTTTGCGCGAACGCACCGGGATGACGCGAACTCAGGGGTTGCCGGTTGAAGCGCAGCGTCGGCTGTCCCGGTTCCATGTTCGAAACAGGTTATCCAAACGCCAGTCCCCTGGCTATGACTGGCGAGACAGACAGGGGACGGCGCATCGAATGACTTGCACGATCGGGACGGCGCGGACGCGCGAGGCATTCCCTCGCACCACATCACCACGGGCCCTCGGCTTCGTTGCGGCAAGGTGCACATGCAGCCTGACCGCCAAGAGAGCGTGGGTCCGCTCACGTCACCTACTCGTTTCCGGCTGCTCATGGCACGCGGAAGTCCGCTGCCACTTCAATCCTTCAGGCGTGAGGGAGTATCTACGGGGAGCCGCTACACTCCGTGCCACGCTGGAGCGGTCGCGATGCGTGCAACTTGGGTGGCGATCTGGGTCGTGGCTTCGGCGCTGACGCTGCTTGCCGGTTGGGCGATCGTTGAGGCGCAAGCGCCGCCGTTGGAAATCAGCCTGGACGCGCCTGCCACGTGCGAGACCGAGCCCGAGTTCTGGTTCGCGGCGGAGTCGGTCCGGGTCGGCTGGGAGGTGACGGGCGGCGAAGCGCCATACGACGTCTTGATCGATGGCGAGTTGTACGAAGGGTCGTCTGGGATCGTCGAGGTGACCTGTGGGCGCTGGAGGTGGAGCCGGCTCGGATCGGGTCCGGTCACGATCCAGGCGACGGTGACTGACGCCGCAGGTCGCAAGGCCTCCACGCTCGCCGATATATACGCCCTGCGGGTGTTCAGTCGGACACCCCGCGGCGAGTACTGGCTGACGGCGGGCGAAACGTATCTGATTCGAGGCTTGCTGGTCACGATTCCTCCAGGCGGCGGCGCGTACGTCGAGCGTTACGTGACTGGTGATTGCGACACGTGGGGTCCGGCCTGCGACGATCGCTTCCTGCTCTGGCGCCGCGACGCCGGCGACATTCACGCGTCCCGGCTCTGGATTCGCCGCTGGAGCGCCAGCGAGCACTCGCGGACCCTGGTCGGTGAGGACTTCGCCCTCGGCCAGCTGGACGTCGGAACACTCAACTACAGCCAGCGCGTAGCCAGCAACTTCTTCGACGACCTGCTCAGCCTGATCGGGAACACCCCTCGGACCTATCAGGTCACCGCGCCGCGCTCGACTGAAGACGGCAGCATTTCAATGACGCTGTACGCGCCAACCTACTGCCTGACCGGGCAGAGCCGGTCGCAACGCGAGTTCGTCGATGTCAGCTGGGAAGTGAGCGGCGGCCGCGAGCCGCTCGAAGTGACGATCGCTGGCGATCGCTACCTCGGGCGGCAGGGTCGTGCCCAGGTGGATTGCGGTTTCGATCGGCCTGGAGGCATCCTGGGCGGTCACCAGAAGGTGCAGGGCACCGTCGTCGATGCGACCGGACGCGTCGGCTCCGCCCGCGCGGACATGTACGCATTGGGCTGGGCCATTGTCCCTGAGCAGGACTTGCCCGCCGAGCGCCCCTACCGGCTGCACAACCTGATCTTGACGACGCCGCCCGACCTTGCGGACTACGTTGAGGACCCTGAGGGTTGGCGGGAGTTCTTTTCGCACTGCTGGATAGACGATGACGAGTATCGCCGGTGCGTGGATGCGGTGCGCCATTCGTTCGCCAAGGATGGACGGACAGCGATTTTCGTGCTCAGACTCGATTCGGGGGCGGTGGTTGAGCGCACGCCGCGATCGGAGACCTCGGCGGAGCTCGACGATCTGATCGGGCGGTTGATCGATTCGATCGGCACACCGCCGCCGCTGCCGGAGGGATTCGTCGAGTCCAGCGCGCCGCTGGAGATCAGTGCGCTGCTCGATCCTCCTGTGTGCGAGTATCAGTACTACGGCGGCAGTGCGGAGTTGTACCTGACCGCGACCGGCGGACGCTGGTGGCCGCTGCAGGTCACGGTCAACGGACAGGCCGCAGGCCGACGCAGCACGCGGATCGACTGCCGGGAGGTTGAGGCGTCCGGAACGGTGGTGGTGCGGGTCTCGGAGCACGGCGCCGAGCCGGAGCAAGCGGAGCTGCGTCTGTCGGTCGTGGCGCGCGAGACCGAGTACGAACAGAGGGCATACGCCCCCGGCAACTGGGCGATCAAGGCTCAACTGCCGGTTGCCGACTTCTGCTCGACTGGGCAGCAGCTCAGCCTGTCGGAGAGGATGGATGGACACTCCACTCCGATCACCGGGTGGCAAGGCGACGACGGCAGGCAACGCTGGTCGGGCGTGTCGGGGATCAGCTGCGCTGCGCTTCCGGGCTGGATGCGGCTGTACACGCAGATTGCGACGCAGGACGGCTCCGAGCGGTTGGTTGAGTCCTCATATGTGCTGCCGGTCCGGCAGGCGCGCCCGGAACGGACATCGGAGTGAGCATTCGCCGTCCGTCGGCTCGGCTTGCCGCGATGGCGCTGTCCGCGGCCGTAGCCGCCGTGTTGCTGCTTGTCTTGTTGGCTGTTCCGCGTGTCGCGGCGGCGGACGAGGAGCCGCTCAGGATCATCCTCAGCGCGCCGGAGACTTGCGAGATCGATGCTGACGCGGGCGCGGTAGCGCCGACTCTGCAGATCGGTTGGGACGTGCGAGGTGGCATTCCGCCCTATCGGATCCACGTACACGGCCGGCATCAGGAGGAACCGGTTGGCAGCGACCTGGCCCTCTGCGGCATCTGGGAGGGGCGGGATGTCGGCTCCGGTCAGATGCCGATCCTCGGTCGGGTGACCGACGCCACCGGCGCCTCGGCGTCGGCATTGGCGTACACCCAGGCCGTTCGCGTGATCAGGGCGGACGCCAGCCCGAATGAACGGATCATCGGTCTGCAGCCCGGCGAGACCTATCTGATACACGGGCTGCTGCTGACGATGCCCGACGATCGCGGCTTCGGACTCGGGCCCTACGTCGCCCACCGCTGTGCCCCCGGAGCCGCCGTCTGCGGCGATGAGTTCCCGCTCTATCTCGACGGCAACTCGTACGGTTCCACGCTCTGGCTGCGCCGCTGGCACCACGATGAATCGCGGCGCGTCATCGCCGAGGGCGACGACGCCGAGCGAATCAACGCGGTCTTCGACCGCCTAGTGGCGTCGATCGGTCAGGCGCCGGAACGGCCTCGACTGTCGGCCGGACTATCCGCGACTGATTCGCCTGAACTGGAACTCGAGCTTCAGGCGCCCGAGATCTGCGAGACTTACTGGGGCCGCTACGGCGGCGCCCGTCAGGCGATCCAGGCCGAGTGGCGGGTGCGGGGCGGCACCGCCCCTTACCAGGTGCAGTTTGCCGATCAGATGTTGAAAGGCGAGAGAGGGGCGGTCTCGCTTCCTTGCGGCCTGCAACGGGATGACGCCGACGGGGTGGACTCCCAGTTGATGAACACGCAGGCTGTCGTGATCGATGCACAAGGCAATGTGTCCTCGGCGGTCGTCAGCACGTACGTGATCGCGGCCAATCGATACGGCGGGTCCGAGCTGCGCAGCGGTTGGACGCATCGCGTCCAGGGCCTGCTGATGACGGTTCCCGATGACATCATCTTCCACGTGGAGTCTTTCGGCCATGTGTTCGTTGACTGCGAACCTGACGAAGAAGAGGAGGAGTCAGAGCCGGAGGAAGCAGCGACGGCGCGGCAAGCCGACAGCTCCAGTCGGACGAGCGCCACTCGCGACAGCTATCTGTATCGCTGTCAGAACCGCTGGTCGATGGATGGCGAGTGGCGAATCGGCGACTTGAGCGGGACACTATGGGTGGCGTTCGGCGAGACGACCAAGGATGTCGTCGATCATGGCGTCAAGCTCCAAGAGTCGTCGCAGGGTGCGGCGGGCTCGGCGCGGACTCTGGCCGAGGTGAATCAGCGGATCGAATCGTTTGCGGCCTCGGTCGGCCAACCACCGCGGCTGCCCAAGGTCGGCCTGTTCAATCCGGCGCCCCTGCGGATCCGAGCATGGCCCGAGCCGCTGGTGTGCGGACCGGTCAACAGCTGGGACCAGATGCGCTCGGCCCAGGCGCAGCGACGTGTGGCCGGCGGTCGCTGGTGGCCATTAGGCGTCGGCGACGAGGCCTGGAATGACGATCTGCGCAGCGCGCAGGTGATCTGTGGGGCAGGCTGGGGCGAGTACAGCAACCCGCTGGAGACGCACGAGTCTGGCCCCGATCCGGCCCAGGCGGAGGCGCTCGTCACGCATTACGCCGTTCCGGTCTTCGGCGACCGGGAGGTCTTGGTTCCGTACGGGGCCGGCTGGGTGACGAGCTACTGTGAGCCGGGCGGCGCGCGGACGGTGACCTGGAATGTGCAGGGTGGGACGGGCCCGTATCAAGCCCGGGTCAACGGGCTGGCGGCGGAGATGAGCTACGACGCGGAGTTCCGGTCGGGCGACGGTTGGTTCGAGGTGATCTGCGCGAAGCGGCTGGGGCTGCAGGCCATGATGGTCGAGGTCTGGGACAGCGCCGAGACACCTAATCGTGTCGTGTTTCCGATCCTGCTGATGGCGGTCGAGGAACATCCTTCGGGACGGCCCTGGACTGAGTTCGAGTAAGGCCGTGCTGCGGCCGCCGCCACAAGGGTCCCGAGCGTCGTCGGTAGTTGGCCGGCCAGTTCGTTGGCGGACCCGGCATCTTGTGAAGCAGGTTCGATTTCGGAGATGCGGTTGCGGAGATGAACGCGCGGGGCCTTGACGCATGCCGAGTTCCTGACTACGCCATGTCCTGATCCGGTCGCGAGCCCGAGGCTGGTGTGTTGTTCGCTCCATCAACCTGGACAGAGTCGAGAACCTTCAAGGTGAGGTTGAGGTTGAATGTCTAGCTACCTGGCGAGTCTCCTGACGCGCTGAGCAGTATCTCTTCGGTATCGTGACCGCAGGGAGAGTGACGACCAGAGTACGTGCATCCAATCTGAGGAAACTGATGCTTCCGCTCGCTGGCTTCACTCCTTCCTACTGTGGATCCGACGAGTTGCCTGCTCGAGCCTTCGAGATGAACGCGGCCAGTTCGTTGGCCAAGCCCACTTCACCGACCCAATTCGGAGCGCACGTGTGGGTCGCCTCGTGCGGCCGCGAGATGTCCGAACTATCGCCGCACGACGTGTGAGGTCGGATGGGGACTCCCAGGTTCGGGTCGAACGAGTCGCGACGGAGGAGAAGGCAGATGAAGAGTTCCGGCCGGGCGACAGATGGTTCGAGGCGACCTGCGCGAAGCGGGTAGGACTGTGGGCCATGCTGTTGGAAGTCTGAGACAAAGTTGAGACGCCCCCTCCTGTAGTGTTCCCTTTCGTCAACACTACGGACGCGGTACATCCTTCTAGATGGCCGTAGGCGGATTTCGAGTAAGTCGACAGCGGGTGGCTTTTGCAAACTAACGCTGCGCTTCCTCACGATCAGGAGCGAGAGCCAACTGGACTCTCCCCTACTGGAGGATTAGGTGCCGCTCCGAGGTTCGGAGGCAGTTGGCGGTTGGAGCCATCCCGCGTCCACTACGCCAAAGTCGCCAAGTTGACGCCTGCCGGCTACGCAATCTTGCGATGCGGGCACAAGGACGACGACAACCTCCCGTCCACCAACCCGGGAAAGCGTGAGGTTGGCCCGATCGTCAGTCCCTGTTGGTTCGACCTGATCGCGAAGTCCCGCTTCAATCGCCTCGTCGCTCGCCCTCCTCAACTCATTCGCCGCAGGCGTCCGACGGGATGACCCAGTGGACGTAGTTGTCGCTGTGTGGTTCGACAGTGAATCGGTGCCACGGCAAGATGAGCCCCTGTCGCGAACACTGCTCGTACAGCGGAGAACCGAAGCCCGGTTGCAGGCGAGTGTTGCCGGTCATCGGCGCCACAAAGACGAAATCGCCGTTACTGTCGGTAGCCACATTGGACCCGACTCCTCCTGCCGAGGGCAATGCGACGAACGGCCAGGAACGTCGGGGTGTCCCGTGCTCGTCGGTGATGCGTCCCGTCACTTGGTAGCGGCAAGCATCAGGGTGAATCTCCCAGTTGATGACTGCACTTCCATCGGAGGGCACCGAGATGTACGAGCCCTCCATCGGGTGACTACTAGATCGGGATACCCACTGACTTGACCTTCCACTGGACAGCTCGCAGGCAAGCAGGCCGCCGCGGTGATGCCCCGGAGTCGAGAGCGTAAACCGATACAAACCCGGCTCGGGAACGGGCACCCTGAACGTTCCGTCGGCGTTCAACTTGGCGACAGATGTCGGGCCGGCCCCCCAGGGGAAGGCGTAGATGTGTTGCCGTTCGAGCCAGGCGCCCTCACGACCGCTGAATCGCCCTTCGATCGCGTGGTCGCAGAACGATTCAGGGCCGTCCCACTGAAGCGACACCGCTCTCCCGGCCGGTGCCGAGGCCACAAACAGCGCTTGGTCAGGATTCCGCACCAGCCCGGCATCGCCGCCGTACAGCCGACACGGACTCTCCCCCGCAGTCAGCGCGACGATGTAGTCGCCCGGGATGGGAACCAGGGCCTCGTAGATCTCGTCGTCACCCAGTTCCCCCGCGAAGCAGTACTTGCCGCTGGGCTCGCAAAATGAGACAGCGACGTCGTCACGGATCGCCGACGCCGACTCAATGCGGACCCTGACCATGTGCTGGCAAAACCCCTCAGGCACGTGAATGGTGAACCCGACGATTGACTCGTCGCGCGTTGGAACCAACAAAGGATGATCTGACCGCGTGTGCCACTCCAATCCTCGCCGCCACGTTAGGGTCCGTTCCGGCGTGACCGCGGCATAGCACGTTTGGTCGCGCCGCTTGACCAGTAGCTCGAATCGCTCAGGCGCAGTTGGGGCGGAGCCGGCCCTGGGTATCAGCAACTCGAAGCTACCGTCTGCTTCCGGTCGATCGAAGTAGCGAACCACGCCGAGCCGGTCCATGCGCGCTTCGACGGTGATCGGGATCGAAGAGGCTCCGTCGACCCATTCGAGTATTCCGCTCAAGGACGTGAACAGGTTGCGGCGGGCCGCGGCAAACTCGTCGGCGAACTCCTCGAACGAGATACCGAATGTCTCAGCAAACGCCAGCCGCCAGCCATCTGTGTCGTTCTCGTACTTCGAGAGGTTGCGCCAGAAGTCCATGACCGTATGAGCCCCGCTGCGCTCGACCAGCATGATGGTGGCAATGATCCCCGTGTAGTGAACTGTGTCAAAAGGTGGTTCCTCGTCGCTGAAATCGAGTTCCCTTAGGTCAAGCTGGTCCGAGATATAGAGCACATCGTCGAGATCGTTCGATTCGTTAGTGGTGTCAGCGTCAAACCACATTGCTGTCCCCTCGCTGAGCCAGCCAGGCGCGCCCACCCCGGCTCCACTCGCTTCGAACTGCACGGCGTGGAAGAACTCGTGCAGCATCACCTGACGGCCGTGGCCTTCCTGGCCAACGAAGGGATCGTTGTAGTTGGCGGTCCAGATGCCGGCGTTCATGACGATCAAATGCGGTGCTCCAGGCCCCGAAGCGCGAACGGCGAACCCGCCACGGTCGGAGCCGTACCTGTCAAACGCTTCTCGGGTAGTTGGAATCCGCACCTCCAGACGACCGGGCGGAATCTCAAACGCAAAGTGCGCGGCAACGGTGTCAGCCGCATGCTGCAGATCCGCTTCGACGATCGCCTGGAGATTGTCGGGGAACTCGGCCGCGCCGTTGCCCTCCAATATGACGGGATGGATGTGCCTGGACGGCTGAAGCCACTCACGAGCGCCATGGAGGTCGATCCACAACGCATCACCACGGTTCAGCCTGGA
The DNA here is from genome assembly GCA_965211635.1 of Dehalococcoidia bacterium. Classification (GTDB taxonomy): domain Bacteria; phylum Chloroflexota; class Dehalococcoidia; order Bin125; family Bin125; genus Bin125. Next base: position 964,704 of record OZ242948.1, on the reverse strand, counting down.
CTGCTTGGGGTTGAGGCCGCCGAGGCCGGGGTGCCAAGGGACGAAGCTTTGCTCAGCGGCTCGCCAGAGCCAGGCGACCGACAGTTGGTCTCTGATTCCTGCCAGGGCGTCGACCATCTCCATGCCGCTGCGCCCTGCCCACGCGACAAGTTGTTTCCTCGGTTCAAGGTGGAAGCGTCTCGTAGCGGGCTCTGCCGGTCGGATCCACTCCACCGTCTCGCCTCCACCGACGAAAAACCAGTACCCGCGGCCGGTCTGTAGCTCGCGAAGAGGCCCCGAGGAGTCTGGCCCGTCGCGATGTGCGGATCCCTCGCCGTGAACTGACTCGAGTTCGGGGATCTGCTGGAACACGTCGTTGACGGGTGCGTCGGCATGGATCCAGCCGACCAGGTTCCAGCCCGGATAGAGAGCCGTGGCGATCGTGTCCTCCGTGGCCGCTGTAGCGGGACGGCTCAGCCCGAAGATCAACACGGCAAAAAGGGCAGCGACGGTCACCGTGTTGAGGCGAACGATCGTATTTGTCATCAGTTCAAGCCACCTCCGTGGCGGTGTCCTGAACGCCCCCAACGCCGATCGTATCCAAGGAACCGGAAGACCCCGAACGTCCGATGAGGTGAACCCAAGTGCGACTGGACGACATTCCAGACACCCCGCGTCGAACTCCGTTCATCTGGGACTGCTGGTTCGCCCAGGCCAACATGTAACGCGACCATCAGGACCCGCGTCTGGACATAGGCTCGTTCCGACGCGATCGGCTCCCGTTCCGGTTGGACGGCATACCTGCTACGGTCCACAAACGCCCTGAGGGCCTCCCGAAGAGTCCGAAGGCATGACGGCGCGACACAATCCGTCAGTTGTCTGGCCGGCGGCGTTGGCACCAGGCGTGCGCTGGATGCGTTTCGCAATACTCGTCGAGCAACTCGTCGCATGCGTCATGCAGCATCGCCTCGATATCGGCTTCGACTTCAGCGAGGCAGCTTCCGGCCGTCGGCGTCGCCGGCTCGGATGCGACCTCGGGTAGCGTGTTGTCGTCTTCCATTGTCGATTCAGCGCCCATCGTGTCGTCGCCGGTCCAGACCCGGGTGAAGCGAATCTCGCCGCTGTAGAGCCAGCGATGGTGATTGACGTCGTCCGGAAAAAACTGCTTGGCGTCGAAGACGGTCGATGCGTACGCATCGTCGTTGCTGTCTGGAAGCTGGGTGTCGTCAAGCTCGTACTGAGCGCCGAACTGAAACTGACCTCTGGTCGGATGCAGCCGGGCGACTACGCGGACTTTGGTGTGCCTCACGTCGTGCGCATCGTGGGTGGCTGCCTGCCACAGGTACGAGGCCTCGCCGAAGAGCCAGCGGTGGTGATCGGTATCGAGATCGACAAACCGTTGGTACTCCAGGTGTAACTCCCCGAGCCGCCCCTGATCGTAGATCCTCTGGATCCCGAACTCGAGCTGCGCGCCATTGGGATGCAGGCGTGCAGCGATGCGAAAGGCGAACTCCTCCGAATTGCTCGCCTCGACGGGTTGGACGAGGACCAGGCATGCCGACACGGTGACCGTGCAGAGCGCCAGGAGAGCCATCCCCTGCCGAGCCATGTTCCCGCTTCCTACGTTGGGCACCATGAGCTCGCCTTCGCTAGATCGGCCCTGTTGCCTCGCCAGGTAAGCCTATTGCCCTACGTATCACTGATAGGGCACTGTGCAGCTACTCCATGTGATGTCATATAACTGGTTGAGGGTATCGAGCAGAATTGCCAGGTCCGTCCGGTGATCGGCGCAGTTCTGTAAACGGGCGGGGGTGCGCGAGGCCCACGCCGGCACGGGACTCGTGCTGCGTGTTCTGGTCGTGGATCGAGATCATCCAAGCGACAGATGTGCGCCGCGCACTCATGCTGCCGTCGTTGAGCGACATATCGAGCACCCATCGGGCCTTTGCCACTGGATGTGGACAGCGATGTCGGCGTCTGCGACAGCCGCATAGGTGGGTGGAGGTCGACTAGCTCGGTGAACACGTCATCGCGCCGGGGGTGCCTTCGGCCGGCTCGTTTCTGTCTGTGAGGCGCAAGCGAGGCACCGATCGTGACAAGGTCGAGCATGCATCGGCTAGTCCTAGACCCTGTTGCCGGGGGATGTCGCCGACTGACAGAGGCGAGGCGCCCGTGCCCGCTGGGGAGAGCCGCTGCATTAGGTCGGCAATAGGACGGGTTCGGCTCAATCGAGCGCCAAGACGCCCAGCAACGTTGTGTTTCCCATGCTGTTCATGGCGATCGAGGAGCGTCCGTCCGGACGGCCGTCAATCGGTTCTGACTGGGTCGGCGCTGACATGCTTGAGATGAGGGCTTTGAGAGCCGTTGCCGACGTCGCGCCTCAGTTCGCTGGTGGGCAGAGCCCCGCGCCCATCTGGGATCAGTAATCAATACGGTGGCCCCAGATGGTCGAAGCGGCACACTCCCGATGTCTACCCCAGCAAAACGCGAGTTCCGGATGGCAGCAACCGGCCACGCGCTAATGCGTCGCCGGTTCCTCAGAGTTGGGAAATCGACGAGCCTTCTCAACCGCATTCCCCCGCCCATCCTGAGAATAACTCGAGTACGTCGCAGGCGGCGCCTCTCGGCCTCTGGGAGGTTGCAGTGACTCCTTTGACGGATGTCTATCCCAATCCAATAGGGATGGCGGAGCACTCTGATCAAGTTCGAACAGCTTCAGCCTCCCTTGTATTAGCGAGCAACGGCCGTCGCGGACTCGGTCCCCTGCGCTAATCGGTAGCCGACCCGCGGCTCGGTTGCGATGTAGCGGGGAGTATTGGCGTCGTCGCCGAGCTTGCGTCGGAGCCGCTTCACCGCTGCGCGAACGAATCGTGCGTCGCTCACGTCGCTGAGTCCCCAGACACGCCGCAAGAGCAGTTCGTGCGTCACGACGCGACCGGCGTGGAGCGAGAGTTCCACCAGTAGCTGGTACTCGGTCGGGGCCAACTGGACAGCCCGTCCAGCTTGAGTGACGCGCCGCGCCCCGTAGTCGATGAGCAGGTCACCGCAGCGGTAGGGCGCTCGCTGCTCGATTGAGTCGAGCGCCTGACTCTGTCGCAGGGCGGCGCGGACTCTGGCGATGAGCTCAGTCGGCGAGAACGGCTTGACCAGGTAGTCGGAGGCGCCCTGGTCCAGGGCCCGGGCGATGATCTCGTCGCGCCCGTAGGCGGAGGCGAAGAGCACCGGCAGGTCCGCGATCTCGAAGATTCGGGCCATCAGTTCAATCCCATCAGCGCCCGGAAACACGAGATCGAGCAAGACCAACGCCGGCTGGCGTTCGCGCACCAAGCGAACCGCGTCGTCGGGATCGGCGGTCACGATCACGCTGTAGCCACGCGCTGTGAGCGTGTTGCGCAGGAAGGCCAGGGCGTGCGGATCGTCGTCGACAACGAGCACCGGCGTGCCCTCGCTGGCTGCTGTGTCCGGGATCGGCGGAGCGTCCGACGCCTTGATCTCCTCTGCTACGGGCAAGGTGAAGGTGAAGCGAGTCCCTTGCTCGGGCGCGGGGCTTTCGGCCCAGATGCGGCCCCCGTGCGCCTCGACGATGCCCTTGCTAATCGCCAGCCCGAGGCCTGAGCCTTGCGACTCGTCCTCATCCTGCTCGCGGTCGAGCGGGGAGAACCTGCGGAACAGCTCGGGCAGTTGCTGCGGATGGACGCCGCGACCGTCGTCGCTGACGCTGACTAACACGCGGCGGTCCTTAGTCGTGGCTGTGACCCGGATCTTGGACGCCGATTCAGAGTATCGGGCCGCGTTGGCGAAGAGGTTGCTGAACACCTGGACTACGCGCCGCCGATCGGCCCTGACCTTAGGCAGGTCGAGGCCGAGATCGACCTCGATCCGCTGGCTGCCGCCACTGTTGAGGAAGAGGTTCCGGGCTTCGTCGACCAGTCCGACCAGCTCGCATGGCTCGGGATCGACCGACAGGGTTCCCGCTTCGATACGGGCCAGATCGAGCAGCTGGTTGATCAGACCATGCATACGGTCGGCCTGCTCGTTGATGATCTCAACGAAACGTCGCGACTCCGCCGGGTCGAGTTCTGTGATGTCATTCAGCAGGGTCGTGGTCGAGCCCTTGATCGAGGTCAGCGGCATACGCAGCTCGTGGCTGACCATGCCAAGGAACTCGGCCCGTAGCCGCTCTACTGCTTCCAGCGAAGTCAGGTCTTGCAGGGTGACGACGACGGATTCGATTGCACCGGCTTCCGAACGGATCGGAGTCGCGTTGACCAGGATCGTGACCGACCGACCGTCTGGCGTCTCAAGCACCATCTCTTCCGCGCGCACCGTCTCGCCGGTGCTCAGCGCCTGCGCGAAAGGAAGCTCATTGAAGGCGATCTCGCGGCCGTCGGCACGGCGGCAGATCAGCACCTCGGTGAGCTCCGGCAAGGAACGTCCCGGCATCCGTAGACCGCGGGCGATCCGCAGCCCCTCCTGGTTGACCGAGACCGGCAAGCCGGCCTCAGCATCGAACACCACGACGCCGACCGGCGAGGTGTCGATTAGCGCAAGCAAGTCGGCATTGGCTCGCCGCTCCAGTCGGTGCTGTCGAGCGTTGGTGATGGCCATCGCAGCCTGCGCCGCGAGCATGGCCGCGCTCTCTTCGCCATCGCGGCTGAACTGGCGACGGACCCGTTCTTGCGCTACCCAGATCCAGCCCAGGCTCTGGTCTTCATCCTCGATCGGCGTGCTCAGGCATGAACTGATTTGCAGGGACTGACAGAACTCGGATCCCGCTGGTGTCCCGGCCGACTGCGCGCTGTGAGTCGCCTGCTCGCACCCGGTGCAGGGAAGCAGAGAATCGAGGAATCGGCGACCATCGGGGCTCTCGCTCAGGCGCTGTTGGTCTTCCGCGCTGAATCCTGCGCTCGCCCAGCCGTCGATGCGATTCGCGTCGTTGATGGTGCTAACGACCACGTAGCGGGCGTCCGTCAAGGAACGCGCCGCCTCGGCGACAGCATTCAGTACTTCCGCCGGGTCCAGGCTGGCGTGGATGCGCAAGCAGGCCCGGCTGAACGACGCCAGGCGCTCAGGATCGGTCACTCGTTCCGGCTCAACTCGTTGCGTGTTCCCCACCTCCACCCCTCGCTAGTGACGGCCCCGGCAGCACGGCGACCCGCTTCGGCGGGCGCGGCTCCTATCCGGTGGAGGCGTGATCGCCGCCACTTTCGATTGGGCCGAAGCCAAAGCCTACCAATGTCGCAGATTGGTCCCATGACGGTCCCACGTCCGGCCTGTTTAGTCCCATTGCGGTCACACGGACCCGGTAGGTTTTCTCGTGGTGCGGCGTTCTGGAAGTACCTCGGCCGCCCGCAGCAGGGAGACACCGATGCTCAGGATTCACTCGTTTCCGGCTCCGTTCGTGGCTGATAGCTCGATCCGTTACGGCCTGAAGACAATGACCAGTCCCTGCATCGGCCCCGATCGAGGGACTCGCATCTTCGTACGCTCGCAGTAGGCGAAGGCGGCGGCCTCAAGGCGCGCAAGTGGCGCGTCGCAGGCCTACTGAGCTCCGGCTGCACCTCCTCAGAGACGGAGAACGACATGCGAGCGAGACTGAACCGACTGGGGCTGCGCGACTTCGCACTGTTCGTGATCGTGGCCGGCATGGTGGCCACGGTCGTTGTCTTTATTGGCCGTGAGGCAGGGTTGGGAGAAAGTGCGGAAGCGGACATCGCCAACGACCTTTCGCTGACGCTGAGCGTGGAGCCGATCTGCGAGACAACCCCTGCTCAGAGATTCTGGGGCTCTCGGTTGAGGCTGGACGAAGACGGCAACGCGATCGGCCGCTACGACGTATCCATGGGCTGGGCCGGATTCGCAGAGACACCAGTGCGGTGGACGGTCACCGGTGGGACGGCTCCCTACACGCTGCAGATCGATGGCGAGTCACGCGACGGCTTCGGCAGCTACGAAGGGGCCTCGGGCACGGCATCCGTAAGCTGCGCTCTCACGCCGGGCGAGGTGTTCTACAAGGACTACGACCGGGAGCGGCGATACAGCACAGCGCCTGTCGTCGACTCGGGTCGCAAGACGATCACCGCGACGGTCACCGACACCAACGGCGCCACCGCGAATGCCTCAGTCGATGTCTATGTGATTTTGGGTGAAATCGGCAGTGGCCATGTCTTGCGGGCGGGTCAGACCTACCGGGTCTTTGGCTTGCTTGTCACAATCCCTGAAGGGGTGAACGCCAAAGTCGGAGTGGTGGATGAGCCGGGGGGTGGCGAGAGCGCCTTGCACATCCCGCTCTTGCAAGATGGTTACAGAGTCTGGGTTGTGGTCGGCCTGGATACGGGCAAGGAGTACCAGCGAGTGCTCGAACGCCTAGTCGCCGACGGTGCACGGGGGGCGGCGGAAGGGGCTGGAGAGGCGATAGAGGCGCAACTGCACGCCCAGATGGACGCTCTAGTCGAGTCCGTTGGTCAGACTCCGTCGGTCGGGTCCGACTAGATGCGTCCCCCATTCGCTGCGGTCGTCATCGGTCTGGCGCTCGGCCTTGGGCTTCTGGGGGTCTTCACGTTTGACCCGTCCCTGGCCGGCAAGAGCGGACACGTGCGCACACAAACAGGAGCAGACTCAGATCCCGCTGAGTCGAGACCGCCTCCCTCGCGATCCAAGGTCGTTGCCTCCCACGGGAACAGCACCACCGACTCGGATGAGATGGCCTATCTCAACCAGAATCTCGTGGAAGGCACTACGACGTATGTCTGTACGCGCAGCGCGAGCGCCGATCTCAAGAGGGTCATGCGGGCCGCCGTGCAGCGCTGGAACACGGCCTTGTCGAGCCAGCTCGGATTCGCGCCGTACACGGAGACGACGACCGCGGATTGTACCGGTGCACACATCGAAGTGATGGAGCGAACCGAGGACTTTGGAAGCGCCAATGCGACCGTGCAGTGCAGCTCAGGAAAGTACGATCCCAGCGTGTCGGGCAGCGCGCGCGCCTGTTATCGGGCGGATAAGCAACCGAATCCTCCTAGAAAGCTCTTCAGATGGGATGAAGCCCCGGTCGGTCTGAAGAATCGAGCGCTGATCATCTACCAGGCGCTCGAGTACGAACCCAACAGTCCGGATCACGTTGGCACGATGGTGCACGAACTGGGGCACGCGCTGGGCTTGGCTCACTACGACAACGACCAGCATGACCTTAGCGATCCCTCCGATGACGAGACCGACGCCTGTACCGAGCTGCGCGACCCGATCGTCGATCCGCGCGGCGATCACTACACGGCGATGACCTACCGGCCCGTCGGCGGCCGGAGTGGTTGCGCAACCAACGGTGTGATTACTGGGCGCGATCTGCGAGATCTGTACGAGGCCTACCACATTGGGCCACTGATGAACGTGCGCTTGGAGGGCGACGTTACCGTCTCGGCCAACAAAGTGACGGCGAAGTTTTTCTGGGGTGCGAACGGCGAGAACGGTGCTGAAGAGCTGAGCCACAATGCGCGGCGCGTTATTGCCCAACGCAAGACGACAACCGGATGGAAGACCGTCGACTCGGTCCCTGTGTTTCATGCCGATGGTGAGCCGAGACAGATGATTGAGATCCAGGACTGCAGCGGCGCCGAAAGCGATGGCGAGTACGAGTACCGTTTAGTGGGTAGTTCAGCATTCAAGATGGGCTTGAATGCATTCGTCAAAGACAGCACGTTGACTGCTGTAACCGCGCCACGCAAACCGGTTCGGCCGCAGGCATGCACTGCTCCATCCTCCTCAACGCCGCCGACAAACTACCCGATCGGTGACCCGACCTACGTCGTCGGCGTCTCGGCTTGGGATGAGTCGGACGACGAAGGTTGGTGCGACGGCCAAACGGGCTGTCCCCAGGTGTTGAGCGCGAGCATCAGCCCTGCCTACTGCTACAGCAATGTGGGTTTCGCCACTTCCTCGCACGGCACCGATTCAGCCCGGCCCAGGCTTTCGATTCGCGCGAGCGGAGGAGCAGTGGCCGGCATGGCGGAGCACGGCACCCACAACTGCGGACGCGAGGTGAGCCAGGTCAGAAACGCCGAGGCGCGCGGCAGGTGGGGCCAGCAGAAGAAGTCGATTGCGTTGCCCTACTACGCGATCGCAACTCCGAAAGCCTTGTCATTCCAGAAGTTTGAGCTGATAGCGACACCGCACCCGTGCACCCCTGGCAGACCAGCTAGATTCATCTGGTCCATGGGAAGCAATCCGAAGCCCCTCAGCTTCCATGCAGGCGGCTTGTCCGAGCGAAGGAGCGTGAGCGGGAGTTTGCGTTTCCAGTGCCCGCCGGGAGCGTACGTGGCGACGCACGCTCAGCTGTTAGCGCTGCGGGGGGATGGTGGTGGGGTCGAGCGTTGGCTGTCCGTGCGTCCATTGGTCTGGGTCTCATTCGGCAGCAGCCGCACGACGCCTGGTACGACCGCGAGGGCATGTACAGCGGGGATGACCAGTATCACTGGATTGTCGTGGGGAGGGGGGCTGAAGCCCTATAGGATCAACCTCGGCCTTGGCACGGTTAGCGAGCCGGAGCCGAAAACCTCGGACTACGTCGACTACATCTGCCCACCCTTCGGCACGACCGTCCTGCAGGCGACCGTCACCGATGCGGTGATGCAGACTGCACAGGCGGAGATCCCACTCGTTGTGCGCTGGTCGCCGTCGATCACGATCGACCAACACATCAGGGGTTCTGGGGAAGGTGCCGCGGGACAGAGTGGCGCTGAGGCGAACGCGACCGTTCGCTGGGGGGCAGCTCTGCACTCAGCGTCCTACATGTTGCGGTGGGGATACGGAGCGAGCGACCACGGTGGAACCAGCTTCGCCAATGAAAGCGACAGCCCGGAGGTCACTTCGACGTCGCGCCGGCTGAATCTCCCGCAGGTGGGCGACTATCAGTTCCAGGTACGCCGCAAGGTGTCGTTACCGGTCCCTGGAGTCACAGACCGCATTTCGCTTTGGTCGCAGGCATATCAAGGCAGGGTCTACGCGGACTGCGAAGGACGTCCGGCCTTCATCTACACCGCGGAGGAATGGCTAGCGCTGGCCAAGACTCAGTGCCCTCTGGCGACTGGCCACACTGTGGCGGCACCGCGCTATACGACGCTGTTGGCGATCAACCCGACAGGGGCAACACTAACTTGGTCGGCGGTCTCTGGAGCGACCGGCTATCAGGTCAAGCAGGGCGCGAGCGGGGTGGCGACTAGCTCAAGCGGTACCACGAGCCACGCGTTCAGTGGTCTCACGCCGTCAACGGCTTACACATTCTATGTGCGGGCGGTACGAGGCTCGCGGCCGTCCGCTTGGTTACCGATCGCCGTCACAACGGCGCTGGCTCCGCCAACCAACCTGCGCGCGTCCGACGTGACCACGGACTCCGTAACGGTGTCATGGTCTGCGGTCGAGAGGGCTACCGGCTATGAGGTGCGGGCGGGCCGAGACAGTACAGTCGTCTCCGTCACCGGCACGCAGCACACGCTCACAAGGCTGAGCCTGCCGGAGACGCTCTTCGTGCGGGCTACGGCGGCCAATCAGAAGTCGACCTGGGCAACGTTACAGATAGCCGCCGCACCTGCGGCACCGTTGGGCGTGAGCGTGACGGCATCGACAGCGACCACTCTGACCGTTGGATGGACCGAGTCGACGGGCCTGAGCTATCGGGTGCGGAAGGAGGCCAGCGACGAGGAGGGCACGGTCTCGAGTGGCGGAACGCACACCTTCACTAGGTTGATTCCGGGGACCGAGTACACGCTCGGCGTGCAGGCGCGAGACGAAACTCGGAAGTCGAACTGGTCGTCGGTGACCGGACAGACAGCGAAGCCGACTCCTACCGGGCTTAACGCCTCGGGAACAGGAACTGGTCTGACGTTCAGTTGGGACTCAATGGCGGGAGCGCTGGAGTACCAGGTTCGGCGCAGCGGCGACACAACTGAGACCAAACTGAGCGGGACAGCACACCAGTTCAGCGGCCTGACTGCCGGCACGCAGTACACGCTGGGGGTGCGGGCACGTTATGCGACAGGGTGGTCAACGTGGGCGAGCGTAACCGCTTCACCGGACTTTTCAGTCAGCGCTTCAGCCAATCCGACCAGTTGTACGACGGGCGGAACGGTTCAGGTGGCCTGGTCTGTCAGCGGGGGCACCAGTCCCTACAGCGTGACAGTGGATGGTCAGAGTGCGGCCTCAAGTCCAACCACGGTGACCTGCAAGGCGACGGCCGGAACGCAGGTCGTTACGGTCGCGGCGACGGACTCGAGCAAACCGGAGAAGAGTGGCTCCAGCACGGTGACCCTAACGGTGACTGCGCAAGGCTTGTCGTTGAGCGCCTCCGCCAGCCCGACCACCTGCACGACCGGTGAAACGGTCGAGGTGACCTGGTCGGTCAACGGCGGCACCAGCCCCTACACGGTGACTGTCGGTGGCGAGAGTGTTACCTCCAGCCCGACCACAGTGACCTGCCAAGCGACGGCAGGCACGCAGACGGTCAGGGTTGCAGCAACGGACGCCAGCAACCCGCAGCTGAGCGCTTCGCGTTCCGTCACGCTGACGGTCACGACCCCAACCAGCGTTGAGACGAGGATCAAGGCGCGCAAGCTGTCGAACGGCACGATCGAACTGGTCGTGCGCTTCAGGAACGGGGAGGAGCTCGAGCCGACCAAGCGCTTCGCCAATCCGGCCAACATGACCGATGGCAAGTGGGACCAGAGCGAAACACTCTCACACGAGTTCGGCGGCGAGACATTCGTGCTGGGTAGGGTCTCGGTCAAGCTGGATAACACCGTCTGTCCGGCCAAGCTCGAAGTCACGTTCCTGCCGAGCAGCGGGGAGCGAATCACGCCTACCCAGAACAAGTTCTTGCTCAACACGGCAGAAAACACGTGGCGCTACACAAGCTGGTTCACGTTGCCGCTCACCTCAAGCGACAGCGAAGGCGAGTCAGGCCCCGTAGGCAGCGGCTCGCCGGACGGAACGTCGCTCGAACAGAATTCAGGCACTGCTGATCCGGGCGTTGGCCTGGAAGGCGGTCTGATGGCTGGCGACGACGAATCAGGGGATCAGGGCGCATCGGGCACGTCCACGAGCAGCGCTTGCGCCACCGCACCGAGCGGCCTCACGAGCAGTGCAGTCAGTGCCACTGGCGCCACGCTCAGCTGGGACGCCGTCACGGGCGCCACGCAGTACGACGTGCGCCTGGACGCAGGCGATCCGACCGAGGTCGCCAAGACGGTGACCAGTTACGCGTTTAGCGAGCTCAGCGCGGGTACGACCTACTCGCTCGAGGTCCGCGCGCGCAACGCGCAGGGCGCCTCGGGCTGGAGCCGGCTATCGGTCACGACGGTCCCCCCGCATGCAGAGGGCCTATCTGCGATCGCGACCACGACCAGCCTCACGCTCAGCTGGGACGCAACCAGCGGCGCCACCTCATACAAAGTGAAGCGCAGCGGCAGCACGACTGAGACGACCAAGACGGCCAACGACCGCTCGCATACGTTCAGCGGTCTCAACGGCAACACCGAGTACACGCTCTCCGTGCGGGCTGTCAACGCGAATGGCGCCTCGGGCTGGCGCTCGCTCAAGCACACGACCGAGCAACTCGACGACCCAACCAATGTGAGCGCCGGCAGCGCGACCTCCTCGAGCCTAGTGCTGAACTGGGACGGTGTCAGCGAAGCGACCTCGTACAAGGTGAAGCGGAGCGGCAGCACGACCGAGACGACCAAGGCGGCGACTGACCGGTCGCACAAGTTCTCCGGCCTCGACGCCAGCACCAGCTACACGCTCTCGGTCCGCGCCGTGAACGCCGGCGGCAACTCGGACTGGGTCTCGGCGACGGAGAGCACAAGCGCCCTTCCCGCGCTCGCTGCACCGAGCGGATTGAGCGCGACCAGCCTGGCCAAGAGCATCACGCTGAGCTGGGACAGCGTCAGCGGGGTGACTGGCTACAAGGTCAAACGCAGCGGCAGCACTACCGAGACGACCAAGGCGGCCACTGTCACCTCACACACGTTCACTGCGCTGACTCCTTCCACGGAGTACACGCTCTACGCGCGCTCGATCAAGTCGGACCAACAATCGACCTGGTCCTCGATCAAGAAGGAGACTGCCGCCGCGACCGAGCTGATCAGCGGCACGATTCGCCGCCGCTTGCGGACGGATGGGCGGATCGAGCTGGCCTTTAGGGACCTGACCAACAACGTCATCAAGCTGCCGAGCAAGCGCTACATCAACCCCGCCACCGTCACGGCAGGCCGGTGGTACTCCAGTTCCACCGTCGGCCTCACGATCAACGGGGTCGGCTACACCGTGGGCAAGATTCAGGCGAAGATCGAAACGAACAACGGCAATCCCTACCTCGAGGTCCGGTTCAAGCCGCAGCATGGAGACGATCCGACGTTCACGCACGCGAGGTTCTACTACACCAACAGCTCGGTCGTGACCAACACGTGGTACCAGACCGGCTGGTTCAACCTCAACCTCTCGACGGCCGCGCCCAGCGGTGCGCAGGGGCAAGCCTCGCTGGACGAAGCGGACGAGCTCGATCCGCCGATTCCGGGCGAACCGGAAGTGCCGGGCCTTGAGGGCGGGATCGCCGACTTCGCCCCCAGCGAAGACGGGTAGTCGCATCTTGTCCGGCTGGCAGCGCGGGTTCGCCCAGCAAGGTCAGGCGCCGGAAACGCGAACGGGCCGCCGCACAGCGACCACGCGAGCAAGATGCCGCCAATACAGTGGCATCTTGCCCGCAGGTAGGCGGTAGATGTTGTCCCCGCTCGGTCCGTTCCTTGTGCGTCCCCGCCGGTGGCCGGCGTGCAGACCTCGATAGGCTCGGTCAACAAGTGGTCGAGCGGCGCGTGTCAGAGGCCGCCGAGCTGTCCGACATCTGCCGATCCGCCCCGAACAGCCCGTTATACGCGGAAAGCGCCGACACAGACGCGGCTGGAGGAGGTCATCGTCACGATGACGATGACCTTCTCCGTTGGCGCGGCTCGGTCAGCCGCCGGCGGCGACGAGCCCCGCCTCCTGCTCGCGCTCCAGCGCCCAATCGAACAGCGACCGGCCCGATGGTCGCGGGTCGCGCCCGCGAGGCTTCGGTTCGTCAGGCTGCTGGGCCAGGAACTCGGCCCAACTGAACAGGGACTGCTGCGGCTCTGGTGAACCGTGATGTCCGCCGCAGGGAACCAGTTCGCCCACCGATTCCTCGGGTCCGTCCGAGTGTGCCGGAAGGACCAGCGCCTCCGCCGACGGCTCCACTCGCTCCCAGTCCGCGTCAACCAGCAGATCCTCAGCCTCGGCCGCGACCTGCTGCGCTTGTGCGAAGATGTCCTCGACCGGCTCCGAGTCGGTCTCGCCCGAGACCAGCTTGCGGGCCAGGGCCATCATCAGGTCGTCGCCGGTGTCGCCGTAGGCGGCCAGGCCGTCCTCGGGCAGGTCGCCCTCGACCGCAAGAGATGACTGCAGCTTCTGTGCGACCAGCTTGAGCGCATCGGCCTGGAGCGTGTTCCGATAGGCCATGAACACGACCTTGACCGGCCGGCGCTGGCCGATCCGCCACGAGCGGCGCGAGGCCTGGCGCATGGTGTAGACCGAGTAGTCCGTTTCGTACCACGCCACAGTTGGGAACGCGATCAGGTCGAGCCCGGTCTGGACCAGGCGGGGATGGCAGATGAGCACGTCAATGCCCTCCTCGACCCGCTTTGCGACCCAACTTTCGCGCTGTTTGGGCTGGACCCGGTCCGCCTTCATTACGGCCGTCTTGAACCCGTGCCGGGTGAGCAGGGTCTCGAGGCGGCCGGTGATGTCGCGGGTGCCGGTGTGGGTGGCGTAGACCAGCACCCGCCGCCCGGCCAGGCGCTCCTGCGCGACCAGGTCGATCAGCTGCTGCTCCTTGGGATAGACGCGCTCCGGGTCGAGCGGCGGCAGCTGGATTATCAGATCGCCGGTGTCCGGGTCGAACACCGACTCGCCCCTGGTACAGCCCTCGGGATAGGCCAGCAGTGCCTGCAGGTAGGTCGAAAGCAGCCGGGCCGAACCGCGCTCGATCGCATGCAGGAGCGCCCGCTTGAGGTCGGTCGCGAGCAGGCGGTAGGCCGAGGCCTGGGAGAGGCCGTGGATGCCTTCCTCGGAGTCCATGCTGGCCACCTGGATCTGCTCCTCATAGGGCGGCAGCTCCGAAGCGACATCGGCGAGGCGCAAGAACAAGGAATGGCCAATCAGGTGGAACAGCGCCGCCGGCGCCATCCCCGGCCGCTCCTTCTCCTGCTTGCGGTAGCTGCGCCGCCGCGAGACCGAGCCGTCCTCGGTCGGATCGTCGTCGCGGTCGTGGCGCACGCGCTGCTCAAGGAAGCCGTAGCGCTCGACCCACTTGCGCTCGTCCGAGCGGCCGAACTCCGAGCGGATCTCGGGTGAGAACCGGTAGAGCAGGTGGAAGAGGGTCGAGGCGTAGCCGCCCATCAGCGTTCCCGAGAGCGCCAGCGACTTGCCGCAGGCGTCGGCGAGGATGCCGGCCGAGAGGCCCTGAGCGGAACCGCGCGCCTTCATTTCGTGCACCTCGTCCACGATCAAGAGGTCGAAGTAGCCGCGCATGTGCTGCTTGACGTAGTCGGCCAGCGGGTACTTGCGCGGCCCCTCGCCCGGCGTCCGCCGCGCCACGAGACCGGCGTTGTAGCCGCTGGTCTCGATCTCGACCGGTCGCGCCTCCGCCGTCCACAGCGGCGTCCCGCACCTGGGGCAGTTGTGGCGCTTCTTGTCCAGCTGCCGGTGCGTCACGGGGACGCCTTCCCCATCCACGATCTGCTGGGTGCAGTCGGGGCAGGCCGGCGTCATGATGAACTCCGAGGTCTCCTCGTCGCGGACGGGGTTGCCGTCCTCGTCCTTGAGCCGGCGCATCCAGTAGGCGGGGCGGAAGCGGTGGCCCAGCTTGGCGCGTGAATGCGACATGACCACGTACTGGGGGCCGGAGCCTTCCTGGCGGCGCAATTGCTCCAAGTCGGTGATGCTGTCGGCGATCCCGGTACGGACCAGCGGGATCGTCTCCTCGATCTCGCGCTGCCATTTTCCCACCAAATGGGGTGGGCAAAGCACCAGGACTCGGCGGAAGCCGGCCAGCTGGGCGGCGGCGATGGCGATGAAGGTCTTGCCCACGCCCATCTCGCCAACCACGGTCGTGCCGCGCTGCTCCGAGAGGCTCAGCGCGGCGCCGCGGATGATGGTCTCCTGGGCGCCCATTGGCTGGCGCTTGAGTTGCGGCATCGGGCGGTCGTCCGCCTGGGGCCGGTAGCGGGGTGGGTAGCTGTGGACGATCCGCTTGGTGATCGCCTCGCGGTAGGTGTCGATGAACTCGGATAGGTTCATGGTTGGGGTTGCTCCTCCTCGATGTGGACCCGCGCCACCTGGACGCAGTCCGTCAGTCGTTCGTACTCGTCGCGGTTGAGACCGCAGCGGCACCACCAGCTGAAGCTGCTGCCCGCGGTCCTGTTGCCGTGTTCGTCGATGGCGACGAGTTCCTCGAAGAAGATCTCGCAGCCCTGTTCGTTGCTCCACTCGGTCATGCGGGGTTACTCCTCGATGTGCCGGCGCGCGTCGCGCACGCAGTCGGCGAGGTCTTCGTACTCGTCGTGGTCGCGGCCGCAACCGGCGCGCCAGTAGCGGTAGGTGGGCTCGGCGGCGTCTTGGCCGTGCTCGTCGATCGGCGTGATCCGGTCAAAGTAGATGTGGCAGCCTTCGCGGTTCAGCCAGGGGTTCATAGGTCGGGGTCCGTTCTAGCCCGACCCGCGCAACGCATGGCCGGAGGGTCGGGCGGGTGAAGGATCGATGTGTGGTCTAGGCGGTGAGCGCGAGCGTCAGTTGGCGCTCCGGGGCGGTGCCCGCGAGCCGCTCGGTCAGTAGCCGGGCGAAGTCCCGGTCCGCGAAGTCGTCCAGGTCGAGCCACCCGAGCTCGAACAGCTCGCTGATCACCTGGCCGACAGTGACGGTGGTTTCGAAGTCGTGTCGCGCTGGGTCAGGCATCGCTCACCAGCCAGACCAGATCGTCGGGCTGCCAGGCGACGAGCTCGACCCGGTCGTTTGGCCGCCAGCGCTCGACGTAGCGGCCGTCCGAAGCCCTGCTCTCGGCCAGCACCTGGCGCTCGATTGCCGCGCGGTCAACGGATTGCGGGTCGAACATGGGGTATTCGCGCTCACGGCTGCCGCGGGCTTCCCGCCGCGCACAGATTGCGCACTGGTTGAGCGGCAGTGCCTCGGCGTCGGAGGTGTAGGTCTGGTCTGCGACTTCGTAGGTCTCGCGGCAGAAGCCGCACTGGGTAGTCTGGGGCATGTCAGGTCTCCGTATCTGACTAGAGCGGGCGAGGGACAGCACCCCTCGCCCGTTCGCTTGGTTCTGCTGGAAGCGGGTTCGCTCAGCGGTCGTCGTCCGTGATCCGCTCGGCGCTCTGCGGCGTGTGCTCGGTCATGAAGCCGCAGCCGTCGCAGGGTGCGCGGACGACCTCGGTCTCGTGGTAGCGGTAGTCGAAGTACTCCGCGGTGGACGTGTGCCCGCAGCGGTCGCAGGCGTAGCGGACTCTGAGTCGGGGCATGGTGGGTCTCCTGTTCCTGCCCGGGGCGGGCCCGGGCGGATCGCTAGAACTCGCGGTGCTCGCGCGGGTGCGCGCAGGCGTGGCCCATCGCGTCCTCGACCAGCGAGGTCAGCTGTTCGTGGGTCGGGCGGGCCGGGAGATAGAAGTGGTGATCGCACTCCTCGTCTCCCGAGGGCGCGATCGCTCCCGTCTCGTCCTCGCCATAGCCGGGCCAGGGGCAGCCGATCGGCGGCAGGCCTCTCAAGGCCTCGATGTAGGCGGCGATGGTGAGCACCTCGAACGAACGCGGGCGCCGGTCGGCCTCGGCCTCCTGCTGCGCGGCGAAGGCGAGCAGCAGGCTTTGCACGCAGTCCGTGCAGAGCGGGGTGGCCGTGGTTTCGGTCTCGTCGATCAGGACGTAGAGGACGGGGCCGGCGTGGGTCTCGTCCCGGTGGTGGTCGCAGTGCCAGTCCGTGTAGGGCTGGTAGTCGGGTCGGGTAGTGGTCTCGGTGATCATGGGTTCCTTTCCGGTTCTGTCTTTGCGGCGTTGGTCGCAGGGTTGTGGTGGGGGTCGGTCGGCCGTTCTAGGCCTCGATCCGCTCGATCCGGCCCGTGTCGAGGTCGAGCGTGACCACACTCGTGCGCAGCTGCTCGCGGTAGACGTCGTGCGTCTCGCCCTCCTCGACCAGGACCATCTCCTTCTTGGTCTGGCCTTTGACGAGCACGCGCGATTCCGGGGTCTCCAGTTCGAGGTTGTCGAGGAAGCCGGCCGCGACCAGCATCGCCAGGTGCCCCTTGCGCAGCGGCATCAGCGGGCGCGCGGTCAGATCGGTCGGCAGCCAGAACGCTTCGGTGATCTCGTCCTGGGTCCAGAGCCCGTGCTTGCGTGCCTCGGCGACCGCTTTGGAGAAGTCGATCACGCGGGTCGTGAACATCACCGGGCCGGGCGCCGACATCCCAACGTCGTACTCGGGCGTCAGGCCGCGACTCAGAGCAGGCAAGTTGTCGATGCTCGCCACAAGGTCTTGCGTCGCTCGAGCGTCGGGCCGGGGCTGCGGCTTGCGCACGCCGATGACCACGATCTGGTCGAACATCTCCACCTCGGGCTCGGGGAACGACCAGGCCCGGACGCGCCGGTAGTTGGTCGTCAGGAAGCGGGCCGAGGTCGCGATCTGGGCGCGGGGGATGATGTAGACCAGCACCCCATCCGGCTCCAGGTAGCGCGAACATTGGGTCAGGAACGCCTGCTCGACCCGCTTGTCCTCCCGGTCCCAGTCGTAGGGTGGGTTGAGCCAGAGCAGGTTGAACGTGCGGTTGGCGATCGAGCAGCGGAAGAGGTCGCTGGAGAGCGCGTGATCCAGCTGTTCGGCCGCCACCTGCGCGCGTTCCGTGTGCAGTTCGACGCCGAAGGTCTCGACCGTCACATGACGGTTCATGGAGTCCGCCAGCTGGCGGAGGGCGTCGCCCGGTCCGCAGCAGGGGTCGAGCAATCGCACGATGTCGGTTCGGTTGCGGCCGTAGCGAATGGGCGCGAACAGCAGCGAGCGGATGTGGTCGACCACGCGCGGCGGCGTGGGGTAAAACCCTCCCTTGAGTTGGCCTCCGAGTC
This sequence comes from Dehalococcoidia bacterium, assembly GCA_965211635.1. Classification (GTDB taxonomy): domain Bacteria; phylum Chloroflexota; class Dehalococcoidia; order Bin125; family Bin125; genus Bin125. The sequence goes on along the minus strand of OZ242948.1, from coordinate 946,560 downwards.
TCATAGGTGGTCCTTTCGTTGATCGTCTGCCTCGATGAGGCCGGCGAGGTGGTCTTCGAGGTCTTCCGCGATCTGGGCGATCTGCCAGCTGGACTCCTCGGGTTGGAGCCGCCAGCGGGCGCTCTCGTCCAGACCGCAGCGGACCGCGACGATGATCTGGTCGTTGTCCGGCGGCGTGGTGATGCCGTTCGCCCCGAGGTCTCTGAACGCCTGGATCAACGCCTGGGCCCGCTCGACCGTGGTGCAGGCGAGCGTGGTCACGGCGCTGACGGTGTTGTCCCCCTCCCGCAGGAAGGCGAAGACGACCGCCTGGTCGTTGGCTTGGTCGTAGTAGCCAACGATCTCGTTGCCGGTCGCGAGTTCGACCTGCTCGAAACCCATATCCGGGGCGTTCATCCGGCGCCTCCCCCGTACTGCTCCAGCAGGTTGAGCAGGTGGTCGTGCAGGTCCTCGTGGACCTGGCCGTCGATGTACGAGGCGTCTTCCTCCAGGTCGAGGTTGTAGATCGCGGTGATCTCCTCGCCCGTGATCTCGTCCTCGCCGGCGCGGGTCTCGACCGTGACCGTGACGTAGCGGTGGCTCATGCCGCGGCTCCGTTCAGCTGGCGCGGCAGCCGGACCGCGCCGTACCTGACGGCGGCCGAGAGCTCAGCCTCCAGCTGCTGCGGGTCGTGGTGGCAGTACCAGGCGTGGAGGCCTTCGGACTTGAGCGGGCGGATCGCCTCTGAGTCATGTCCCTGTTCCCAGAGCCAGTCGGCCCAGCTGCGGTGAATGGGCAGCTCGGTACGCTGGTTGAGGAAGCGCAGGTGCAGAGCCGGCGCCTCTCGGGCGTCCGGGGTGAGCAGCAGGAAGGCATCGCGCTCGAACGAGAGTTCCGCCATCTGCGTGAACACCATCGCGTGCCAGGCGCCTGCCTGGGGCAGGCGGGCAATCTTGGTCTTCCAGGTGCCGATGCTGGCCTCGGGAATTTGGCAGCGTTCGTAGCCGCCCTCGTGCAGCTCGTCCACGGCGCCCTTGATCAGGAACGCCGGGCTGGGCGGCGAGTTGAGCAGCGCCGCCCAGATCGCCTTGAGCGAGGTCTGGGCGCCGACCATCGAGCAGAACCAGAGCTGGTTCTGCTCGGGGTCCGAGGCGAAGGCGTCACAGGTGGCCGAGAAGCCCCCTGCGGTGATCGTGTAGAGCTGTCCGGTGTTCTCGCCGTCCGAAGCAGGCGTGGTTGGGGAGTCGAGCATTGCTCGTCCTTTCGATGGATGCGGTGTGCGGTTGAGCGGGCTCAGGCGAGGCCCTGCTGCTTGATCGAGACCCAGCCGTCCGAGCCGATCACGACGTGGTCCAGCAACTCGATGCCCAGGAGATTGCCGACCTCGGTGAGATCCTTGGTCAACTTGATGTCGTCGCGGCTCGGCTCGGGATCACCGGACGGATGGCAGTGGACGACAACGATGTGCGGCGCGGCCTCGATCACGGCGGGCCGGAAGACCTCGGCCGGGCGGACCAAGGCCGCGTATCCGTTGCCCTGGTAGATCGTGCGCTGGCCCACGACGCGGTTCTTTCGGTCGAGCAGCAGCACCCGGACCTGTTCCTGGGCGAGCTGAGACATCTCGTCCGCGAGCAAGTCGACGACCGTTTCGGGCCGGTAGATGGTGGGCATGTCCAGGGGACGCTCGGGCCGGGTCTCGAACTCGTAGCGGATCGCGAGTTCGCCCAAGACGTGGAGGTTCTGGCGCAGCGCGTCGAGCAGCGCTTGGCGCTCGGGGTCGTCCGTGGATGGGATCGACGGAGGATGGTTGGCAGTGGTCATCTCAGGGTCCTTTCTCTGCGTGGGATGCGAAGCGGGGCCGCGTCCCCGGAGGGAGCGCGGCCCCGTAATGCGCCTCGCGGTGAGGCGTCGTGGATCAGTGAAGAGTTAGAAGGGCTGGTCGCCGTCGCTGCCGTCGGCGTTGTGACCGTTTCCGTTGCCCGAGCCGAGGAAGATCACCTCGTGGGCGTGGATCTCGGTGCGGCTGCGGCGCTCACCCGCTTCGGTCTCCCAGCTCTGCTGCTGGAGGCGACCGGCGACGTAGACCCGCTCGCCCTTGCGGACGTATTCGGCCACGGCCTCGGCCTGCTTGGCCCAGCAGACGACCGTGTGCCAGTCGGTCTCGCCCGTGCCGTTCTCGCGGCGGCGGTCGGTCGCCAGCCTGAGCTGGACGACGGCGGCGCCGTTCTGGGTGCGGCGCAGTTCGGGGTCGGCCCCGACCCGGCCCAGCAGTTCGACTCGGTTGATCGTGCGTGACATTGGTGGTGCTCCTTTCACAAGAGCGTGTAATGGCGCGGAACTCCTGCGCCCGTGAAACGAAGCAGCCCTGCGTCCCTGTTGGGAGCGCGGGGCTGTCCAGCGCCCGGTCGAGTGGGCGTCGATTCGGCGGGTCAGTTGGTCAGCTGACCCGCAGGTACTCGGAGACGTTCTCGGTCACGATCTCTGCCCGCTGTTCGGGTTCGAGCAGCGCGTTGAGCCGTGTGTGATCGACCGAGTAGCGGCGGCTCTGGACCATGCCGACCGTGCGGGTCTTGGCCGAACCCTCCAGCCTGGCCTTGGCTGCTCCTTTCCCTTGGAGCCAGTGCTGGAGCGTCTTGAGCGCATCGCGCTTGTCGGTTTCGAGTGACTTGATCCGTCCCTGGGCCTGCTCGTACTCGCGCAGCGCCGCTCGCGCCTGCTCGTCAGAGACCGGCTCGGCGGACTCGCCGTCGTCTTCCGCCTCGCCCGCCCCGCCGGGTTGGCAGAGGTTGAGGTAGGGGCAGCGCTGGCACGGCCAGTCCGCAGCGGTGAAATCGCGGTCGGGCAGCGCCTCCGGGTCCTGTCCGTGCGCGGCGTGGTGCTCGGCTAACGCTTCCAGTCGCCCTACCGCGTTGCGCCAGGCGCGTTCGGCGCGGGCGGCCGGGATCAGCTCGTGGTCCCAGGTGCGGGAGCCGGTGTCGAGCGTGGCGATCACCACGTCGCGGCACTCGCCGTAGAGACCCAGCGAGTAGCAGGCCGCCTGGGCGACCGACTCAGGATGGCTGCGCTCAGCGCCCAGCGTCTGCCAGCGCTTGAACGCTTCCGGTCCGCGCGTCTTGACCTCGATCACGAGTTCTTCGGGTCCCTCGGTAGGGGTTCCGTCGCCGAACAGGAACTGTTCGACAGCGGCTGCGGCTCCGCCCACCGGAGGCGGGCAGCCGGTCGCGTCGGGATGGCCGGTCACGGTTAGCCCGGGCGACGCCTCGACCGAGACGGACGTGGGCTCCTGGCGGTCGGCGGGCGAGGCGCTCCAGCCGGCGCGGCGCAGGGCGCGCACGACGACCGGTTCGAGCGCATTGCCGGCTTCGAGCAGTGTCAGCGACTCCGGCGGAGTCGGGTTGGTCACCGGTTGCTCGGTGGCCGCGTACCAGAGCGCGCGCCGGCACTGGCCCAGGGCCGAGGCGCGGATGTCGAGCCCGCCCGCGGTGAAGCGGGCGGCGGGGCGGTTGAACACGTCCGAGGACGCAGGTGCGGTGGTGGTCATGTCGGCTCCTTTCAAGAGTCCGATAGAGGGGAAGCGGGATGAGTTCGGCGGGCTACCCGGCCGGCGCTCCTTGCATCCGTTCGAGCTTGCCGGCGGCCGAGGCGATCAGCGGGTTGAGCTCGGCCGGGCCGAGGTCCTCCAGCGCACGGCCGGTCTTGGTTCGGACGGCGGCCCGGACCTGCTCCTCGGTGAAGCCCTGCTGCCGGCTCAGCTCGATCAGCTGACCGCGCAGGTTCTGAGCGTCATGCCCGTCGTCGTCCGTCGGCGCAGCCGGCTGCACGACTCTCCGTCGCGACTGCTGCGCGGGGCGGGTCTGCGCGTCGGGCTGCGACCGGGCTGATGGGGCAGATTCCGGTCTGCGGTCGTTCCGAGCCGTAGTGGGAGGGTCGCCGTAGAGGCCGTTGCCGAAGCGGTCGCCGAAGCTGCGCAGGGCGCGCTTGAGCGCGTCCGTGACCGCACCCTTGAACGCCGTCTCGTGACCCTCCGGCCACTCGTCCGTGACTGGCTGGAAGCCGACATCGGTGCGCGGCGGCGCGCCGGGAACGGTGACCTTGACGACCGCTGAATAGGCGGCCGAGCGGGTGACTTCACCCGTGCGCGAGTCGGTCTGCTCAAGCTGCCGCAGGGTCACGTCGCCGACCAGCTCAAACCCCCAGCCGCCAAAACCGAAGATCCGGTTGGCCTGGTCAATCGCGGTATGGCCCTCGATGTAATCGAAGACGCGGCCGCCGCGTCCCTTGCGCTGTGAGACCAGCTGGGGCTCGATCGGCTGCGCCAGCGCCTCTGTGACGCGCGGCGCGAGCGCGTCCCAGTGCAGCGGCTCCGGGGCGGGCGCGGTCGGATTGCCGTCGGCGCTCGGCGACGGGTTGCGCTGAGCGCTCGAGCCGTTGCCGTTGGTGGATTGGGTTGGGGCGCGGCCGTTCGGGCTGCGGCGGACCGCCGTGGCGGTCCCGTTTCCGTTGTTCTTCCTGCCGTTGTTCATCTCATGCTCCTGTTCAAGTGGTGTGTTCGGGTAATCGCGGCCGCCACAGTCGGCAGCCGTGCGACCGTGCGGAGGCACGGTCGGGGAGAGGTCATAGGCTGGCCCTCCGTTCGTTGGGTGGTTGCGGTGGTCGGGTGGTGACGGCGGACGCGCCGTCGCGTTGGGGTTACATCCGTGCTGCGCGGCGCAGCTGGTCGACGAAGATGTCTCGTCCAGTTGGGTGAGCGCCCAGTTCGGCGACATCGCCGACCCCATCCGGCAGCGTCACGACCCGGACGCGGTGCGGACCGAGCAGGTCGCCGAGCTGGCAAGCGGCTTCCGAGCCGGCCTGGTCGGCGTCTAAGGCGAGGAAGACGCGCGGCTGTCCTTGTAGGGAGGAAGCCAGCCTGTCCATGCCCTGGGTTCCCAGGGCGCCGACGGCGGGCAGGCCCCAGGCGGCCAGGACAAGCCAGTCGAACAGACCCTCCGCGACGACGACCCATGGCGAAGGCACGGTCAGCCGCGAGAGTCCGAACACCGGCTTGGGGCCGGGCAGGGCATGGAATCGCGGCGTCGCCGTTGGCTGAATCGCCCGACCGGCGAGCCAATCGACGCGGTTCCCGAGCAGGTCGGGGACGACGACCATCCCGCGGAACCGCTCCCGGCCGTCCGTGAGGAGGCCGCTCGTGAGTATCCGCCGGTCGTCGAAGCCGGTCTGCACAAGCCAGTCCCGCAGGCCGCGGCCGCTGGCGTAGCCCAAGCCCAGACGTTGAACAGCCTGGGCGTCAATGCCGCGCGAAGCCAGGTACGCCTGGGCGTCCTGGCTGTGCCCGATCTGACGCTGGTAGCAGCGCATCGCCGCGGTCAGCAGAACCGGATCGCGGACCGGTGCCGGCGTGGTCGCGCTTGCGGATTGAACCCGAATGACCGTTGCCGCCGAGCTCACAGGCGACGCCTCCAACCGGCGGATCGCCTCGGGCAGGTCGACCCTGTCCACGCGCTGGACGAAATCGAGCACGTCGCCGCGCAACCCGCAGCCGAAGCAGTAGAACTTCTGCGTGTCGGCGTAGACCGTGAAGCTTCCTTCCCGTTCCTCGTGGAAGGGACAGAGGCCCTGGCGGACCCGGCCCCGGCCGCGCAGTTCGACGCCAGCCGCTTCGACCACGTCGCCGAGCGGATGGCGTCGCTTGAGCGCGGCGAGGTCGACCCTGTCTGGGGCGGCGCTCATGGCGCACCACCTTTCGTCAGCGGTCTGAGCCCTCTGATGCTGCGGCGTGAGACGAGTTTGCCCGGCCGCCAGCGCATGCCCAGGACGGCGCGGACTTCGAGCGTGCCGTCGCAGACAACCGCGTGATTGGTCAGCACCGCGGCGCGGCCCGTGCCGGGGCGGTAGACGAGCGCGTTCTGATCACGGAACCGTCGCCGGGCCAGGTCGAGGAACTCGGCGTGGGCCCAGCGCTGCTCGCCCCGGGTCGCTCCGGTCAGGTCCAGGTCGGCGAAGAGGGCGAGCGCCTGGTCGAGGTCGCCCGACTGTCTCAAGCGGCGCGCCTCGTGAATGACCCGGGCCGGGGATGTGATCGGCTGGACCGTCTCGCCCAGGCCGAAGATGGCGTCGATGATCCGGTCGACCAGCTCCTCCAGCGTGGGCTGGGGAGCGGTCATGGTCGTGGTAGCTGCAGTCATGTGGGTCTCCCTTCATTGAGGACGTGCGACTGCGTCTGAATGGCGTTGCCCTGGGGCAACGAAGAAGGGCCGCTCCGGAGAACGGCCCTTGCGGTGGATGGACTGTGTGCGGATGCTTCAGCTCTGTCGGCCTCCCTTCGCGAGCGCGCGGCGGCGGTTGAGCAGGACGCGACGACCGAGCCAAGTTGACCAGACGAGACCGACCGCATTCAACCCGACGACCGGTAGGTCGGCGCCGACGACGAGCGGCGCTGCCGCGAGCACCACGATGAACGGCCCCAGGGCGAGGCCCCAGGGGCGGCTCCTGGACGCGTCGGTCTTGCCGATCTGTTCAACCGGTGCTGGCCTCGGCCGCGACGCCCGAGGCTCGGTCGTGTAGGCCGACCAGATCGATTCGCCGGCCAGTTGCTCCAGCGACCGGATCACCCGCTCCCGTGAGCAACCGGCCGACTTGCAGCGGACGTCGATACCGTCGCCGTCCGGCCGCTGGCGGAAGGCGGTGAGATCCTCCTCCGAGCGGTGGCAGGCGGCAGCGGTCCAGAACCAGCCGCGCTCGAAACGGACCCGCTGCAGGGGCGCGATCAGCTCAGCGATCCGAGCGGCTGTGGGACCGACGTAGTGGGCCCTGGTGCTTGTGGCGTGCTTGACGTGTTCCATCCGGAACTCCTTTCGTGTGAACCGTGACTGATGACTGATGTGGGTGACTGGCGACCAGCGCCGGCATCCGGGGCGCAGGTCTTCGCGGTTGGCGGGTGGGACGGGCAAATGGACGCACTTCGCCCGCGGTTGGATGCCGTGAACGGCGGGAGTCGGAGTGCGCTGAAGCGGGGGCTGGGCGGTGCGGCCGAAGCGCGACGGAGCGCAGGTGTGCTCAATCCGTCGGGGTCAAGCCATGGGCGGGGACATGAAGCGACCGAACTGCGCGATTCGCAATCCGGTCAGGTGTCAGTACCGGGGCTGTGGCGCCATTCGGCGTCGCCCGTGTCGATTCCGCTTCCTGAAGCCGGTCGCTGGAGAGCAAGGCTCAATCACTGGACCGGTTCGCGCTGCGGAGAGCGCTTGTCCCTCAGTGGCGCCGTTCCTCAGGAGAGCAAGGCTCTGATCCCGAGGCGCGGTTCCGGGTCGGAGACGAACCCGCCAGCTTTCTCAGGAAGAAGAACTGGCAAAAGCCGGAAACCACATTCAGTAGTACGCCCCGGCGATTGAGGTTGCAAGCGGTGGCGGAACACATTCGCCGCGAACGCCGTACGAATGTTCAGTGAGAGACAGCGATGTCACCAAGTCCGAACCCGCCCCCGGCTATCGTTCTGCACAGCGCCGGTAGAGGAGGAGCGGGGCCGAGTGAACACGACCGAGCAGTTGGCCAGCGTCCTGGACCGCGCCTGCCCCGACCTCTCCGGCGACGAGTCCACGCTGCGGGGCTTTGCCCGCGAGGCCCGACGCCAGCTGCGGCGCTGGGGCCACGGTGGGCACGATGTGGCGCTGGCGCGAGTCGACCGGCGGCCGGGCGGGTCCGGGATCCTGGGCTGCGTGCTTTGGTGCGAGAGTTGCCATGTCTCATAGCTCATCCTGCTGAGCCAGACGGGAGTCCGATAGGGACCGGAGCGGGCGACCGATACGCTGCGGGGATGCAGGACCGCTATACGGGTGACGTGGGAGACTTCGGCAAGTACGGTCTCCTGCGCTGGCTGTGCGGGCTGCGCGACGGAGCCGAAAGGCGGCTGCGGCTCGGCGTGATCTGGTACCGCACCGATGAACGTATCGTCGCGCGCGACTCGGTCGGGGACGGCAAGCACACCGGCTACCTGCGGCCGGACCAGCGGCGCCGGTTTCGGCCGTGTGATCCGCTGCTCTACGACGCGATGCGCGACCTGATCGAGCGCAGCGAGCGGCGCGTGCAATCGGTCGAGCGCCTGGATCTGTTCGGCGGCGACGCGCTGTTTCACGATGCGTCCGTGCCCGCGCCGGCTAAGGACGCTCGCGGAGACGCCCGAGTAGTTCACCGCCGTCGTTGGCTCGCCGAGGCCGGGCGCGCCACGCGCGGGGCTGACCTGCTCTTCCTCGATCCAGACAACGGGCTGGCGCCGCCCTCCAGGCCGATCTTGCATCGTTTGGCGCCGAAGTACGTCTACCTGGATGAACTCGATCAACTGGCCGGCGATCGGCGAACCGTGGTCATCTACCATCACCTCGCCCGCAACGGCAACCACGACGAGCAGATCGCGCACTGGTCCGCGCGGCTCTGGGAGCGCTACACGCCGGCGGACTTGTTCGCGCTTCGCTTCTGCCGCGGCACCGCACGCGCCTACTTCGTTCTGGCGGCCGGCCAGCATGCTGCACGGTTGCGCCAGCGGACGAGCGACCTGCTCGCCTCGCCGTGGAGGGAACACTTCACGCTGGCATGAGGGGTTGCGCTGCATGTCAGCGCGACGCTGACGGGTGCGAGAGTTGCCACGCTTCCCGGCTGCTGCTGGGCAAAACGGGAATCCGATAGGGAATGCGGCCAGGGTTGCGGACCCCCGCGCGGGTACAGCGTCGCGCGGGGCGTGAAGCGGGTGGGCGCGTCTGCTGGGTCGGTGCCTCAGCTCGCTCGACCGGCCGGCTCAGGATGCGCTCGCGACTTGCGCCGTGCGGCCTGGAGCGGCGGCAGGCGGTATCGTGCCGCTCGGAGGCGCTGAGGATGAGCCGGAACATTCACGAGTCGGGATCCGCGCGGTGGCTGGGAGCGGATGCATCGGTCCAGCCCGCAGCGCTGGTGCACGCCGAGGGCGGCCTCACCGCCGACCTCGACGCCTGGGGCCACGCCGGCCACCTCGTCTTCTTGCAGCGCGTGGTCGAGCTCGGCCCCGACCCGGACGAGCGGCGTTGCCTCTTCTGGTGCGAGAGTTGCAAGCTCTGGCTGCTCGCCCGGCTGGCCGAAGCAGGCGAGCGTTAGAAGCGCCTCATCTCGCCGCTCGACGGCTCACGAGCTGAAGACATGATCACTCTCCGCTGCCGGGGGGCCTCCCGAACGTCGTGGTCGACGTAACTACCGGCGGGCCGGCGGCCGGAAGCGGCGCGGCGGGCGCGGGCGTGGCCGCCTGGGGTGACGGGGAGGCCGGGGCAACCGACGCCGCCCTCCTGACTGCGCGCAGCCGCCAATGGTTGCGGCCCGTGTTCTCGACCTCGTCCTGTTCCTTCAACCGTTGCAACGCGGACTGCAGGGTCGCCATCGGCTTGGCCGAGCGCGGCGCGGCTTCGTGCTGCTCCAGGTAGGCCAGGATCGCGGTCGCATGCACCGGCTCGTGCTGCTGGCCGAGGAACTCGCGGATCTTGCCTGTGGTCAGTCCGCGCGGCGAACGGGGGCGTTTCGCGGCTGGCGCCGGCCGCCGGGTTGTGCGCCCCGCCCGCGTCTTGGCTGCCGGTGCCGAAGCGTCGGAGGCGGACTCCAGACCGAGCAGCTCCTCGATCAAGCGGCGCTTGGTCGCGAGCCGTCCCAGCTCCGTCTCGATGCCGTCGAGTTGGTTGTGCAGTTGATCGGCAAACGAGTCGGCCATGGTGCCGGTCCTTTCGGCGACGACGTCGGTTGCTCGATCGCGGCCGAGCGAAGAGTCCGCGGTCGTCAGCAGGGCTGTTTCAGCATAGAACCGCACTTCTGTGGCGCTCCGAGGACCGCGGCCTACCACGAGCCGCGTGTGGGCCACTGCGGCCCCGCTCTCAGCGATCGCATCGCGGGGAATGAGCGGCGACGCCTGCCGTCGCTGCGATCGCGGCTGAGCAACGACTGCCCCAGCTGAGGCGGTCGGTGATGCTCATGGTGGCTTCCTAGGGGCCGACGTAGTTGGTTTGGGTGGGGACCAGGGCGTGGGCGAAGGCGGCTAGCCCGTCCTGGTCAATGGCGCGGGGCAGCGCGTGCTCGTATTCGTCGCCTAGGCATTCGCACCAACTCGAAGCGATGAGCGCGCGGCGCAACTCGGGCCAGCCGGCGCGCTCGTTGAGCAGGGCGTCGACGATGGCGTCGTAGCCGTAGCGAGCGATCGGCTGGTCGTTGTAGCCGAGCAACGTGTCGACCGTGCCGTGCACGCCGCAGTCAAAGGAGTCGTAGCTGAGCAACGAGGCGACGAAGATCGGCCCGGCGCAGTTCTCGCGGAACCCGCTGTTAGCCGGATGGAAGACCGGCCAGTGCCCAGCCGGCTCCTCAGAACGGAACCAGGCGACCAGCGACCAGCGCCGGTCCAGCCAGTCGAAGGGCAAAGTTAAGCCAGTTCGCATGGCCAGCCGCAGCAGAACCTGGCCGGCGAGGTCGAGATAGCTGCCGTCGGCAGCCGTGTTGCGGTGGGAGTCGAGCGGCCTCGTGTCAAGCGGCAGCGGTCCTGGCTCCGGTGCCCGAGCAGGAGTGAGATGGGCGGCACGTTCGAACCGCTGCGCCTGGGTTAGGCGCGAAGCGGGATCGGCGACATCGTCCGGTTTGAGCCGGGGGAAGTCGGGCTCGGAACAGGCCAGCACGGCTGCCAGAGCCAGGCCGGCGATGGCTAGCAGGAGGACGGCGGTCAGCATGCGGCGAGGCTTGCGGGTCATATGACGGGGTGCTCGCAGACTCACTGCGACGCGACCCGGTCGCGGGCGTAGCTGAACCAGATCACGCGTGCGGCGACCGCTGCGAGTACTCCGGGAATCGTGGGTCTTCGTGGCTGAGTGTTGTGCTCTTGGATGAGGGAGGCCAATCGCGACGTAATGTCGATCCCTCCTCTTGTCGATGTCACCATGCCCCAACGCGGAACCCACCAGGCTGAACGAGGATTCAGAGGTGATCTCGAGCCCATTCGTCAACACCCACAAGTTCTTCCGAATTCTAATTCGCGACCCCGGTTGCCAAGTCGATGCTCTGTTTGACGAGCTGGATATCGATGACGATGTTCACCGGAACTCTGTCAAGTCAGGACCCCGGCCCGGACTAGAGCGGTCTGGTCATGGTTCCTGAGCCGGAGCCCATCGGTGTCGCCGCGCTGCGAAGATCGGTGACGAGTAGAGCGATTCGAGAGCCACGAAGCGCCCGTCGTCGCGGTCCAGCGCCCATGAGAGGGTGCGTCAGCCACGCCCGCAGAGCCCCAGGGTCAGCAGCCGCAGAACCCAATGCCGAAGCCAGGCCCAGCGCCGCTGGCGCCGCACCCGCACGAGCGCCTCCCGCGTCACCCGCAGCTCGGTCTGCCGCCTGAGCCCGTCCCAGGGGCGGTCGGCGGGTGGCACGGTGAGGCCGTGCTCGCCGACCAGCACGAGCTCCAGTTCCAGCAGCCGCTCGTCGGCCTTGAGCAGGTCGAGCTTGTCCGGCCTGATCAGCCTGCCCGGCTTGTCCAGTCCGGTGGAGGCCGCCTGACGACGCCGCCGGGCCCGACGCCAGGCCGTAATCACCGTCATCGCCTCGCCGTAGACCCGCTCCTCCTCTGGCACCGCCTCGACCGTGACCAGCTCAGGGTGTTCAGGGCGCAGCGGGTGGTAGGGAGGGTGGAGACGGTGGGGGTGGCCGGCCGTCCCCGCCGTACGAGTCGAAGCGCCGACCGGCGCATCCGTCCGCGTCGTGCGCCAGGCGTCCCCGCCCCGGTCGCCCTGTTCAGCCTGTTCGCTCCGGTCCTCCTGTTCGAGTCCAGCCACCCGTTGCCGCAAGTCCTCCAGTGCCGCGTGAACATCCCGCAGGTCCCTGGACCGCGAGTCTTCCAGCGTCTCCAGTTTGTCCACACGCCTCGTGAGACCGACCAGCGCCGCCGCCGTCTCCATGGCCAGCGGGGGGAGCGGGGGCAGCGCGCCCGACCCGGGCAGCTCCGCCTCGTGTTTCTCCAGCGCCCGGCAGAGTTGCTCGCTCAGTTGGCCCGACGCCTCGACCCGTTGCAGGGTGCGCTCGCTCATGTCCAGCAACTCCGCCGTCCGCCGCCGCCCGTGCACGCGCAGGAGGTCCTGTAGGAGACCGCCCAGCCGCCCCGCCCTGATCCCGGTCAGCGCATCCCTGCCCTCGGTGGCAGACCCGACCCCGTTGGCCCCGGCCTCGTCCTCCCCACCCACTCGATTGCCGTTCCTCACGTCTGTCAACGCCCTTCAAGCTGTCCAACCGGGTGAGAACCGCGACGCGCAGATTTCGCTACCGCTCAGGCCGCCGGCGCACGCCGTTCGCCCTGCAAAACACGGGGCGCCACGCTCTCCTGTCCAGGAGTTGTCATCTTCCGTTTCCTGTACACGGGTCGGGGCTCGGTGTCGCGACATTACCTGGACAACTCTCATTCCTGGGGCCATCGTAGTACATGTGTGCTTAGGGTTGCAGTGAGCCGCATTGGTCCGCCGTGGCGGCGTGATCGCGAAGGAGGACGGGATGGAGCCGAGGTTGACCTCGGGCCAGATGGAGCTGCTGGGGCAGCTGGCCGAAACGCCGCTCGCCGATCGGATCGAACTGGCCGCGCTCTCGGGCCGCTCGACCGCCACGGTCTACCGCGGCATCGAGGTGCTGTCGGAAGGCGGCCTGGTCGAACGGGTGCCGCACGCCACCGACCTGCTGCCTCAGACCGGCCGGTTCCAGCTCACGGCCGCCGGCGTCGAGGCCCTCGCCCGCTCGCGCGGCTCGAGCCCGGCTGCGCTGCTTAGAGAGCGGCCGGTCTCGGAGCAGTGGCGCCGCAGCCTCGGACGCCGCCTGGACGGGGTCGCCGCGATCTACCGGCTCGCCGCCGCGCTCACAGAACTCTCCTACCCGATCCGCCTGCGCTGGTACCGGTCCTCGGCCGCCGACGCCGCCGTGGCGCTGGCCGACGGACGGACCGTGGCGCTGCTGCGCCTGGGCCGGAGCGTGGAGCGGACCGCGGCCGCGTTCCGCCTGCGCCGGTTGGGCGAAGGCGCGCATTACTCGGGCGCGCTCGTCCTCGTGCCGGACGAGACGCGGCTCCGGCAGCTGCGGCGGCTGGCGCGGTCGCTGCCCTTCGGCTGCTTCCTCGCGCTCGAGCGCCACGCCGTCACCGCCTCGGCCGCGGATGCGGTCTGGGTCCCGCGCGCCGGCGGTCCGGTGCTGAGCCTCGGAGAAGCGCTCGGCTACGTTCGCGGGCCGGGCGAGTGGGCCAGGGAGCAGGCGCCCGTGCGGCGCTCGATGCCGCGCCCTGCGGGCGCGCGCGCCGACGGCGATCACCTCTGGGCCAGCCGGCTGGGTCCGGCCGAGAAGCGCGCCCTCGACCTGATCGCGGACTGGCCCTGGCTCGCGCCCGCCGAACTGGAAGGGCTGATGGGCGTCGGCCGTCGGCGAGTCTCGCAGCTCAGCGGGTCGCTGCGCGAACAAGAGCTGATCGCCGCGCCGCGGGTCGAGCGCCGCCCGAGGCTGGTGCTCAGCGACCGGGCACTGGCGATGCTGGCGCAGCGCGACCGCGCCCGTCCCTCAGAGGCGCTCAGGCGCTGGAGCGCCTGTCCGATCGACACAGGCCGTGCAGTCACGTGGCAGAACGTACCCGGCCGGCGCACGCGCCAGCTGCTGCGCCACATTGGCCACACGGAGTCGGTGCACGGGTTCGCGGCCGGGTTGAGCGCCGACGCGCGCGCGCTCGGCCTGGACCTGCTCCAACTCGATCCGCCGCACCGCGCCTCGCGCTACTTCCGTTCCGAGGACGGCCTGCGCTCGATCCATCCCGACGGCTTCGTCATGCTCCGCGCCGGCAGTAGGCGGCACCCCGCCTTCCTGGAGTGGGAGCGGCGGGCGATCCGGCCGCAGACGATGCGCGGCCGGCTGGCGCCCTACCTGCGCTACTTCGCCACGCGCCGGCCGACCGACGATCACGGCGCCCGGCCGCAGCTCTGGGTCGTGTTCGACGATCCCATGGCCGCCGACCGCTTCCTCGCAGTCGCGCGGGCCGAACTGGCCCGCGCGCGGATCGAGCTGCCGCTGATGGTCGCCGACCGGGAGCGGATCGAGCGCTGCGGCCCGCTGGGCGCGGCCTGGCGGGGAACGGACGGCTGGGACCTGCGGGAACCGCTCGCGCAGCGCTGAACCCGGCGCCGCACCACCTGCGCCCTGTGGATAACCCCCAGCAGCCGGCGCCGGAACTGCAATGTGCGCCACACAACGAGTACGGATGTGCGGATTTCACCGGCGCGTGGTCCCACGCGCGCCCTTGTGATCTGCTCTCGACTGGTGAACACTGTCCCATCCATAAGCACAGGTGTGCTGATGAGGAGCCGGTCCCAGTAACCGCCTGGTTCGAGGCGGCCGCTCCGGGCGGAATGGAGGAAGGCCGTGAGCAGATGAATCACCGGTCCCCCTGGGACCTTAAACCTCGCAACAGCTGTTAACGGAGCACCTCTCATGCTTGAACTCGTCCCATCCATCCCTCTAACGACCGGCATCCTGCTCGGCCTGGCCATCGCCGTGGGCGCCGGCTACTTCGTCTACGGCGCCGTGCTCTACCTGAACGCGGCCGCCGACCTCGTGCTGCGGCAGCGCGGCCGGGCGGCGATGCGCTACGCGTTCGCCGCGTTCGCACTGGCGCTGGTCGCGTTCGGCGCGGCCGACCTGCTGGTCGACACGGGCGCGCTCCCGCCGGCCCCGCCAGCCCTGATCGACGCCCAGCCGCTGCACCCCGGCAGATAACCACCCATCCGAACGGAGCATCACCATGCAACCACGACAACCCTTCAACCAAGACGAGCCCGAGCGGGGCGCCCTGATCTGGCTCTTCCTTCCGGCCGGCCGCGGTACCGATCCGGCCGACGAACCCGCCAGGCCGCCCTGGCCGACGCAGCGCCGCGGCTGGCGCGATCGGCTGCGTCCGCGCCACCGGACCTGGATACGAGTCCGCGACTTGGCCCTGAACGGCTTCGCGATCGCGGCCTGGGTCAGCCTGGCGGCGTTCGCCGCCGATCACGCCGCGACTGTGGGCGCCGCCGAGGCCTTCAGCGAGATGATGATCATCATGGCCGTGATCGGCGCCGGCGCGGCCGTGCTGGCGCTGCTTTGGGCCGGCCTGTTGACCCACCGCCGGGTCAGGCAACGCAGCGGGGCAGAGCTGCGAGTCGCCCTCGCTTCGGCGGCCGGCGGCTTCGCCGGTTCGATGGCTGCGCTGGCCGTTCTGCTGCTCAGCGTGGCCGGCCTGATCCCAATCCCCTGAACGTCTGGGGCCGACCTTCCCCCATCGCGGAACCACCAACCACCATGAGACCAACCCTGCCCAACCCCTTACGCCGCCCAGCGCCTGACCCGCCCGTGCTGCTCCAGGTCACCCCGCCGCGCACGGGCGAGCGCACGCTGCTGGGCGTCGAGAACCTGCTCGGCTCGATCGCCGTGCCCGAACCGTTCTCGCTCGAGCTGGCCGCCGGCCAGACCGGCGTCGGGCTGATGGTCCGCTGCCACCGCAGCGAGGCGGTGCGCAGCCAAGTGGCGGCCCACTATCCCCAGGCGCGGGTGCGCGAACTGGCGGCGGCCGAGGATCCGCTCGCGGTTGGCGAGCGGGAGGAGTCCTGGTCGCTGACGCTACGCGCCTCGGGGCCCGACTACGTGCCCTTGCGCACGTTCCAGGACCGCGATCTGCTCGATCCCGGCTCGGACCCGCTGCTCGCCCTGGTCGGCGCGCTGGCGGAGGCCAAGCCGGATGAACGCCTGGTGGCCCGGCTCAAGCTGCGCGCGCTCGGTCCGGGCTGGTCGCGCCCGCATCTGGCCCGGCTCCATGAGCATCCGGGCCAACCGCAGCGGCCGCCGGTCGCCGCCCGCGAGGGCCGCCAGGGCGCTCCCGACCCCCTGGCCCTGACCGTGGGCGTGCTGGGCATCGGCGGCTTCGCCCTGGGCTACAACTGGCTCGAGGCGGGCCAGCTCTGGAACCTGGCCGGCCTCTGCGCCGCCGCCGCCGTCGCGCTGATCGGGGGGGGCTGGCTCAAGCTGCGCTGGAACCGCTCGCGCAACCGCCCCTTCGACCCGCAGCTGATCCGCGAGAAGGTCGAGCGCTCGGCCTTCCTGGGCGAAGTCGAACTCGTCGCCGTGCTACCGCGCAAGCCGGACCAGCCGGACGACCAGCGCCGCTCGCGGGCGCAGGAATTGCTGGAACGGGTCGCCGCGGCCTATGCGCACTACGACCATCCCGCCGGCGCCCAGTTCCGGCGCGGCAAGGTCCGCCCGCTGCCGCCTCAGGCGGTCGTCCTGCAGCCGGCCCCGGCGGGCCTGTTCGGCTCGAGCAGTGTGCTCGGCGTGCGTGAGGCGGCGGCGCTCTGGCACCCACCCGGACCCTCGGACGAGACGCACGAACTGGAGCGCGCCCGGGCCAAGGTGCTGCTGCCCCCGCGCCAGGCGCTGCACGAGGGTGCGGAGGTCGGCGAGACGACCGCCGACCAGCCGCGTCAGATCCATTTCCCCGACGATCTGCTGCGCCGCCACCACCTCTACGTGGCCCGCACGCGGATGGGCAAGTCAACCCTGATGCGCCACATCGTGGCGCACAAGCTCAGGGAGAAGGCGGTCGGCCGCGATTCCGACGCGATCGTCGTGGTCGACCCGCACGCCGACCTGGTCTCGGAGATTCTGGAACAGGTGCCCGAATCACTCGTCTCCGAGGTCCGCCTGATCGACCTGGCGGACGAGCGCGGCGCGGTCGGGATCAACCTGCTCGACACGCGCATCTTCTCCGACCGCGACCGGACCGCCGACTCGGTCGTTCGGGTCGCCCGCGGGCTGTGGGAGCAGTGGGGCCCCAGGATGCAGTCGATCCTCGAGCAGACGGTCAAGACCCTGCACGAGGCCAACGGGCACCCCTCGACCGAGGAGCACGAGCAGTACGCGATCCTCGATGCGCTCAGGCTGCTCTCGCACAAGGGGTTCCGCTCGGACGTGCTCAAGAAGGTGCGCGACCCCTTCCTGCTCGAATGGTGGGCGCGCGACTTCGGCGGCTGGCGCACCGAGTACCAGGCCGAGGCGCTGGCCCCGGTCCAGACCCGGCTGACCTACTATGCCTCCTCCAAGCACGCGCGGGCGATCCTGGGCCAGCCGCGCTCGACCGTCGATCTGCGCCGCACCATCCTCGAAGGCGGCATCCTGCTCGTCTCCACCGCCCAGGGGACGGTCGGGCGCGACGTGGCCGCGCTGGTCGGCGCCTCGGTGCTCAACCTGGTCGACTCGGTGATCCGCGAGCAGGAGCGGTTGCCGCAGGACCAGCGCCGGGGGGCGCTGATCGCAGTCGACGAGATGCAGACGATCCCCGGCGTCGACTTCGAGTCGATGCTTTCCGAACTGGGCAAGTACGGCGCTGCGTTCCTCCTCGCCACCCAGAGCCTGCGCAAGCTCGACGCGCTCTCGCCGACGATGCGCGACACGCTGCTGGCCAACATCGGCTGCCTGGCCGTCTTCCAGGTCTCCAGTCCCGACGCGCGCGAGCTCACCTGGGAACTAGGCCGCCAGCGCCTGGCCGAGGACGACCTGGTAGGACAGCCCAGACATCACTGCTACGTGCGCGCTTCGGTCGGCCTGGACACGCTGCCCGCGTTCTCGATGACTGTGCGCAAGCCCGGGTTCGGCGACCCCGAGCGGGCGGCGCGGATCCGCAAGGAGGCGGAAGCCTATCTGACCTCGGCCGAGGACATCGCCGCCCAGCAGGCGGAGCGCCAGCGCAAGATCGATGAGGCCGCCAGATCGGCCGCGAAGGCCGAGGAAGAGCGGGAGCGGGCGGAAGCGCCCGAAGACCCGCCGGCCAAGAAGAAACCCCGCAAGCCGCGCAGCAAGCGGAACAAGCCGACCGACGGAACTCAGACCTGAAGTAAACCGCGGGGCTTCATTGGGGAACGGCGCCTGGATCAGCACTCAGCCAGCGATCGTGCCAGTCTTAGTCCGCAAATGAAGCACCGGTTGGTAAGACGATTCCCGCGAGAGGCATCGGCAATCGTCAACGAGGATGGTCTCCGGTGCGGCCACTGCGTCGGCATCGAACTGCGCTTCAAGCGGTTCACTGAGCGCGATGAAAATGGCTCGATTTTCCTCGACGCCCGCATCTTCGCCGCCGGCGCACGCACCTTCGACACCATGGTTCGGGTTGTTAGCGCGCTGTGTCAGCAGTACGAAACAGCTGGTGCAGTCGGTCCTTGAGCAGAAGGTCAAGACGCTGTGCGAGGCGACCAATCACCGACTGAACCAGGTGGAGCGGCAGTACACGATCTTGGACCAGTTCAGGCTGCGCTCCGATGCAGCGTTCCGCGAACGGGCACTGCCCCGGCTTCAGGACTCCCATCTCTTGGAGTGGTGGGTCCGCGACTTCGGCGGCAGGTGCCAGCTGCAGCCCAGAATCCCCTGCTCCGGGAGGGCGTCGAGGTGGCTGCTCAGGAAGGGGGCGGGGCTGACTTGCTCGGCCGTGTCGAGGAAGGTGGATTCGGCCCGCTTGGTCTCGAACAGGAAGAGCACGAGCGGCAGTTGCCCTCCGTGGTCGGGCCGCACGTAGGCGCTTCCGAAGTAGCGTCGGTAGGCGCGCAGCCGCTCCGGGACGCGCCGGGGCGTCGTGGCGCGGCGTTCGAACTCGAGGAGGCACCAGTGCCAGTCCCCCCGGTAACTCAGCTGGAATGAGGCGTCGGGGTAGAGCGGGTAACGAGTCCACTGGTGCTCGTAGCTGATCTGAGAGCGCTGCGTGGGCAGCAGGTCGAGCAGTTCATGGCCGGGAGAGCGGGCGGCTTCGGCGCTGAGCCGGGCGCAGAACCAGGTCACCCCAGCCTGGTGTCGGTGTTGGTTCGCCGCGGTCTGCACCAGGGAGCCAATGTAGCCCTCTTCGTCGCGCACGGGCGTCCAGCGGTCGAGGGTGGGGCCGACGGCGGCGCGGTCGCGGCGGGCGAGATAGGTCAGCCCCGCGTCCGAGAGCAGGTAGCCAAGCTCCTCGCGCTGGACCAGCCCGTGCTCGCGCAATGCATGGAGAACCTGGTTGGCGCGGCGCTCGCTGGCCCCGTCCATCAGTCCGGCCAGCTGAGTGGGTGAGCTGAACGGCCAGCCGGCGAGCAGATCGAGTGCTCGCTTCTCGGCGCGGCTGAGGGTGAGCGACAGGGCCGACGGGGCGTGGTCGAACTGCTCAGCCGGGTCGGGCAGGTCGCTGCGGGAGGCGCTTGACGGTTGCTGCATCGGTGCGCGGCTGAGGTTGGGATAGCCGTCGGCCAGCCGGTGGGCGTGGGCGACGATAGTGGACAACGGGATGTCCGGCTCTAGTGTCGGCATCGCGGCGAACCCGTAGCCTCCCTGCTGCCAGACCGGGCGCTCGCCCCCGACCCTGACGGCGATCACATCACCCGTGACCGCGACGAGCGTCTCGGTGTGCGCGGACGGGTCGGCGATGGCGCGCAGGACGCGGCGCATGTCCTGCTCCGACTCAGTCAGGATCAGCGTCAGCAGCGGCCGCCCTGTGGCATCCATCCGCTCGATGGTGCGAATGCGGTAGCGCAGGCTGGCGTTGGTCAGCATCGGCCCGTGGCGCACGAGACCGATCGTGCCACCGCTGGGCAGGCGCAACAACAGGTCGTAGGGGCCGGTCCGGCAATGGGTGACGACGACCGGCGCCTCGCTCGTGTCCAACAGGGCGATGGTGGAGGCGACGCGGTACAGCACCGCGACGGCGTCCAGACGCTCGGCCATGACCCGGCACCACTGCCGCGAGACCGGGTAGAGCCGCATCAGCCGCTCAATCCCTGCCTGATTCCCACCTGCGAGGGCGACGATGCCCTCGCGCGTCGGGAAGAAGCGCCGCTGCGGGCGCGCGCCCAGCAGCTGCAGGCGGTGCGGGCGCGAGTCGGCGAGTCCCTTGCCCGCCACCCGCGCGAGCCGTTCCCGCAGCGTGTTGGCCGGCAGCCTGACGAACGCCGCCATCTCGTCAACCGTGGCCAGCGGAGTGTGGCAGAGCGCCTCGATGGTCTGCTTGTCCGCGCTCGTCAGTTTTGGGCGTGGTCGGTTCGCCTCGGTCGCCCAGCTCAGCGGGCGCAACCGCTCGGCCGCGCGACGCAGATCCCAGGTCGACGCGCCGACCTCGGCGGTCACGGCTGCGACCAGCTTCGGGCTGACGTGCTCCGTCCACAGGAATCGCCACAACGTGGAGCGCGACACGTCGTAATGGTCGGCCGTGCGTTGCACGCCTCGCCGCCACGCCCGCGTGCGCAGGTACTCGCGGACCGTCTCAATCAGCTCAGCCGTTGGCGGGTGCTGCACGGCGTATCGAACCTCTCTCGCGGGCGCACGGCAGTTCTAGTGTGCCCGCCGTTCAGCCGCTTGACCATGGCGCGGGCGTCGGGTTCAGGGCGCTCAGAGCGGTATCCTGACACCGAGGACACACTCACCGACAAGGACGCCGCCATGACAATGACCAGGACCCCGGACGAGGTCGCCCGCATCGGGGACGAAATCTACGAGCGCGAGATCCGCGCCCAGGTCGAGGCCGAGCACCACGGTGAGATCGTTGCAATCGATGTGGAGAGCGGCTGCTGGGGACTGGGCAAAACAGCGACGGAGGCGCGGGCGCAGCTCGACCGGCAACGCGCCGGTATCACGGACGTGTGGGGTGTGCGAATCGGCTTCCGCGCGCTGCACCACTTCGGCGGGCGTCCGATTCGGAGCGATCGTTGATCACCGGGCGTGTGAACGCCGACTACGAGGCGATCGTCGTTGTCAACCTGCAAGGGCACACGGGGGAGACGCGATGGCTTGAAGCAGTCGTCGACACGGGCTTTAGCGGGTTTCTGACCGTCACCCCCGATATCGTCACCGAATTGGCGCTGCCGTTCTTGATGATGGGTCGGGCGATTCTCGCGGATGGAAGCGAAGCCCAGTTTCCGGTCCATTCCGCCGTCGTGCTCTGGGACAACCAACCCATATCCGTCGACGTGGAAGCTGCAGACACGACGCCACTGATCGGGATGCGGCTGCTGGAGGGTTTCCAACTCTGCACAGACGCCCACGACGGAGGACGCGTAACCATCCAGCGTCTGCCCTGATCCCTCAATCCGCCTCATCCCTATCGGACAGCGACATAGACTGCGCCCATGCCATCGACGCTCTCCGCCGCCGAGTTCGCCGCCAAGTGGCAAGACAATGCCCGCCGTGAGCGAGCTTCTGCGCAGACTCACTTCAACGACCTCTGCGACCTCCTCGGCGTGCAGGCACCCAACGACGCGGATCCCAGTCAAGACTGGTACTGCTTCGAGCGCGCCGTTGACAAGACGCTCGGCGGCAAGGGTTTCGCCGATGTCTGGAAGCGCGGCTGCTTCGGCTGGGAGTACAAGGGCGCCCACGCCGATTTGGCCGCCGCCTACCGCCAGCTGCTCAACTACCGCGAAGACCTCGAGAACCCGCCCACCCTTGTCGTTAGCGACATGGACCGCATCGAGGTCCATACCAACTTCACCAACACCCGACCCCGCGTCCACGAAATCACGCTGGACGACCTCGCCGCCGGCGGCGAAAGGACCGCCGAGGCCCTACGCATCCTGCGCGCGGTGATGGTCGAGCCGGAGGACTTGCGCCCGCGCCAGACGCCGGACGAAGTCACCCAGGCCGCCGCCTCGCGTTTCGCCGACCTCGCCCGCTCGATGCAAGAGCGCGGCAACGACCCGGAAACGGTCGCCCACTTCCTCAATCGCGTCCTGTTCTGCCTCTTCGCGGAGGATGTCGGCCTGCTGCCGCGACGCCTGATGACCGATTTGGTCGAGTCATGCAAAGACGACCCGGACGAGTTCACCATCGGAGTCGGCGATCTCTTCCGGCTGATGTCGGACCGCAAGGCTGGCCGACTCTTTGGCACCCAGCGGGTCGAGTGGTTCAACGGCGGACTGTTCGACGACGATTCGGTGCTGCCCTTCACCCGTGACGAACTGCGCACCGTCGCCGATGCCTCCAGCCTCGACTGGTCGCAGGTTGAGCCGGCCATCCTGGGCACGCTGTTCGAGCGCGGACTCGACCCCGACAAGCGCGGACAGCTCGGCGCGCACTACACCGACCGCGAGAAAATCCTGATGGTCGTCGAGCCCGTCGTGATGACCCCGCTGCGACGTGAGTTCGCTGCAATGCAGGAGCGCGTCGCGGAGCTGATGAAGGACCGCCAGCCCAGCCCGCTCACGCGCGACGGCAAGCGCCGCGCCAACCTGCCCAGGTGGGAGCGGGACGCTGAGGTCGAGTGGCGCGCCTACCTCCAGCGCTTGCGCGACGTGCGCGTGCTCGACCCCGCCTGCGGTTCCGGCAATTTCCTCTACGTCACCCTGCGCCTGCTCAAGGACCTCGAACAGGAAGCCATCCGCTGGGGCGCCGAGCGGCTGCGCATCACCGGCGAGTTCCCCCGCGTCGATCCGCACAACGTGCTCGGCATCGAGATCAACCCGTACGCCAAGGAGCTCGCCGGCGTCGCCATCTGGATTGGCCACATCCAGTGGATGCTCGACCACGGCTACGGATTCCCCCGAGACCCCGTCCTGCAACCGCTCGACAACATCGAACTCCGAGACGCCATCCTCGACTACGACGATGACGGCAACCCCATCCCCGCCACCTGGCCGAAGGCCGAGTTCATCGTCGGCAACCCGCCGTTCTTGGGCAACTACTTGCTGAGAGGCTCGCTTGGTGACCATTACGTGGATGACCTTTACAGCACCTACGGCGATTACGTCCCCAACGGCTGCGATCTGGTCTGCTACTGGCATGAACTGTCGCGTCGACAGATCGTTGATGGACACGGAAGGCGGGTTGGCCTTCTTGCCACAAACTCCATACGCGGCGGGGTCAACCGCGTTGTTCTAGATCGAATCAAGACCACAGGGAACATCTTTGCAGCGTGGTCAGACGAGCCGTGGACGGTCGATGGAGCTGCCGTTCGTGTATCAATCGTCCTGCAAGACGACGGGACGGAAACGAAGATCTGGCTCGACGATGAGGAGGTAGCTGAGATAAACGCCGACCTAACTGTGGCGATCGATCTCACTCCAGCCGAGCGTCTAAGCGAGAATGTGAGCGTTTGCTTCGAAGGGGACAAGAAAGCTGGCAGATTCGACATTCCAGGCTCCTTGGCCCGCGCAATGCTCCAAGAACCTGCAAACGTCAATGGCCGCCCGAATAGCGATGTCGTTGTACCACGCATCATCGCCAAGGACCTCACGAGCCGGCCAAGGGACGGTTTCATTGTCGACTTCGGTACCGAAACGTCAGAGAACGACGCTGCAATGTTTGCGTCCCCGTTTGCACACGTGCAGGAGCACGTTCGAGCTGCCCGGGTGGACAACCGCGACAAGTTTTCGAGAGAGCATTGGTGGCTCCACCAGCGCCCACGCCCAGAAATGAGGCAGGGGATTGCACATCTTGAGCGATTCATCGTGACACCAAGGCACTCAAAGCACCGTGTGTTTGTTTGGCAGGCGCATCCCACGTTGCCCGATAGCGCGACAAGCGTCGTTGCCCGCAGTGACGACTTTGCCTTTGGCGTACTCCACTCGCGGGCGCACGAACTCTGGTCTCTTCGGCTATGCACCTGGCTTGGTGTCGGCAACGACCCGCGATACACGCCGACCACCACCTTCGAGACCTTTCCCTTCCCCTGGCCGCTCAACACGCCCGACGACGCCATGACGCGCGAGCAGCGCGAGCACCGCAACGCCATCGGAGCGGCGGCGAAGGAGCTGGACGATAAGCGCCGCCTCTGGCTCAATCCGCCCGAGTGGATCCGCGAGGTCCCCGATGTCGTCCCGTCGCTCCCCAACCGCCTTCTGCCCGTCAACGACGAAGCCGCTGAACAACTCAAGAAGCGCACCCTGACCAACCTCTACAACCAGCGCCCCACCTGGCTCGACAACCTCCACCGCACCCTTGACGCCGCCGTCTTCGCCGCCTACGGCTGGCCCGCCGACATCGAAGACGAGGAAATCCTCGAACGCCTCCTCGCCCTCAATCTGGAGCGCGCCGCCGCTTCCAAGGTGAGATAGTCGCTGAACGCCTCCCGAGATTGACTAAACCGTGCTTCTCCCTTATCGGCTGCTGAGCGACAGGTAAGCGGTACCCGATTGAGCTGTGGGCGCATGTCGGGCGCATTCCGACCGCGTTTCGGGTCTGAGGCGGGTAAGTGAGTGGGCGCTAGGCGGAGTACTTGTTCCGGCGTCTGAAGTCGCTCGCATCGCCGTACCGTCAGCGACTGGCATCGGAACACGGAGTCAAAGCTCCGAGTCGCACCTTCCCAGCTACAGGACTCTGGCCGCCTCGTTGTTGAGCCTGCACCCAGACGTCGATCACCCCCGGATCTGGCTCTTGCTATCCGCAGCTCAGCAGCCCGCTAGGCGAACGGCTCTTGGGCGCTGACGTAGTCGGCGAAGTCGTCAATGCCGTGGTTGAGCTGAGCAACGGCGCTGAGCAGGTCTAACCTGTCGTTCGACGCATCCTGCTGATCTTCGAACGTTGCTTGATCTTCGCTCTGGTCATCTGGGATCATCGTCACGCCTCTGCCCGGCCTTGATCTACGATTCCCGCAAGCAAGTGCGAGCAGGCCCTGAGACAGGAAGCGGGAAAATGATGATTCGGCAAGCTCCACGACCGCGCGATGACTCCTATCTCGGATTCATTGCGGAGACTCGGGACACATTGCACGCTCTCGGTTACGACCCCCAGGACGGTCGGACCACGACTGCGACCAAGGAGAACATCAACGACCCAGAGACGCGCTTGCAGGCGCTGAGTGAGTTGACGCGATTCTTGCAGCGCCGAGTCCAAGGCACGCGGCCTATCGATCTGTACGTCGAAGATCGAGCCACGGTGGAACACCTTCGCGATCTCTCTCAAACGGAACACGGCGCGGTGTGCGTGCACAAGATCGAACGGAGAGAGAATCCAGCACGCCAGCAGCCTCGGAATCGCTCGCGACGGATTGAATGGTCGCCTCCCACGTAGCCTTCCGATCAGTGATTCGAGCCTACTTTCCCTGAGCGGAACGCCCTGTAGTTCCGACAGGGCCGATGCAGCGTTCAGTTCCGCTCGCCCAGTTCCACCCGCTGGATCTGGAGCGTGCGGCGAGCCACTCAGCAAGTGAGATTCAACCGACTGTTCCGCCACTCGCTCCGCGCGACAGTAACCGAACACATCGCCACGCCAAGTGGTCCTTGGCCAATCCGCCACAGCGCCCGCCGATTGCCCAAGAGCCGCATGATGTCGAAGAAGGGATGCTCGACCTTGACCCGCAGCGAATCGGTGTCACGCTTGATGAGCCACTCGGCTGCGAACACTGCATCTTGTTGCCTCCGTGGCGCGGCGCTCCATGAACTCACAACCTCCAATGCTGATGAGGACAGAATGCCATCGAGCGCCTCCTCCGACGTCTCAACGACTGCGACGAAGCACTCGACCTTATGTTCCTCAGCTTCATCTGCCACGCCTTGGTCTCGTGTTCCCTCAACCGGGACCCGGCAAGCGTCAACAGGCCCTAAGCTGGCACCGCTCGCGTCCACACAGCGTGTGCCGAGGCGGCGAGTTGCGCACCGTCCTGAATCGTGAATGCCCAATGGAGCACGAGTTGCCGCCGCCCGTAGAGAATTCGTTCTGGGTTGAGTTCCACCGTTATCTCAGCGTCCTCGTGGAGGGGCTGTCGACGGATGGCACTCTGAGCGATGAGCATATGGCTGCCGTCTGGTGGCGCGAGGGACAAGGTTCCCTGCAGTTTGATCAGGAGGGAGTAGACCGCTACCACGAGCTGCTGCAGGGTGCGCAACGAGCGTTGGCTCCTCACGACGAACTCTCGCGGGCCACGATCGACAAGGCGTTGCAGGATGCAATGTTCGCGGTGGCGCAAGCCAAGCGAGACAATCCCGAGCAGGTGGCAGAGCGGGTCGATCTCCACATCGACTTGGCCAAGGAGCGCCTTGAAGGCCGACCTGAGCAGCATGAATGCTGGATTGAAGTGCATGGCCTAGATCCGGCCAGCCTGCCCGGCAGGTTCGGTAGTACGAGATTCGAGCCGTTCGACCAGACCCATCTTGATCAGTTGGACGAGATCGATCGCGCCACGAACGCACCGATTCCACAGGCCAGCGCCAGACACATGCTCGGTGCCGACCTGTCGTATGAGGGCCGCGTTATCGCTATCGAGCAGGTGCGAGCACGCGATACGAAGGCAGCCATTGGCTTGGCGACGCGGGAGGTCACCGCAACACTCGACTGCCTCAACTGCTTCTTCGAAGTCATTCCCTACAACCGCGCCATACTGCGGGTGGCAAACAGCGAGCGCCCGAGCGGATCGGCAATCCGTTACGCCTACACAGTCGCCGGCGCATTTCGCAACAGCCCGAAATCCGAGATTCCCTGGGAGTACTCAATGGAGCGGCTCTGGGAGCTCGATGGGTTCGCTGGCAAGACCGTGCGTCGTCTGGATGAGCTATTGCGCCAGAGAAATCGCTCGGAAGTCGACGAGTTGCTGATCCGAGCGGCACGCTGGATCGGCCGCGCCTCGGCGGCGGACACTGCGGAATACGACTTCCTTTACACGGCCATCGCCATCGATTGCATGATGAAGCCGGTATGGAGCAGGGACAAGACGCTGCTCCAACGCGTCAAGAGTTTGCTGTCGGATGTTGCAGACATCAACGACATCGATCGCCTTTGGCAGCTGCGTAACGACCTCGTGCATGACGGTCGATTGGAGGTCCCGGAGATCGACAAGCGACTGCTGCACAACATCGCGCTCAACTCGCTCGGACGGCTGCTGGCCAGTGATGAGCTGAAAGACATCGACTCATTGGCCGACTTGGACAAGTGGTTCGAGCAAATGCCCAGCGAGTAATCGGTCGTTCCTTCGCATCTCGCAGTAGGTCTCTGACGTTGTTGGCTGAGTCTCCCAAGCAGACTCACGCATCGAGGCCAGTTCCTGCTGTCGCCAAAACTCGGGGATAGGACAGCCTGGCCAGATCCGCGACGGCCTCAGCTAGCAGGAAGTGCTTGAGGCAATCGAACACCGCGTCGGGATTCCGTAGCTCGCATTCCCAGACCACCAGTGTGCGCCAGCCGAGCTTGTGCAGTGCAGACAAGTGCTCTGCGTCTCGCTCTCGTGTGCGCGTCAGCTTCGGCGTCCAGTATTCGAGGTTCGACTTGGGCAAGCCCGCAATCGGGCAGTCCGGATCCGGGTGCCAGTGCCAGAAGCAGCCGTGCACGAAGATCACGGCGCGGTGCCGTGCGAGCGTCAGGTCGGGTTTCCCTGGTAAATCCCCCCGATGTAGCCGGAAGCGGAATCCCATTCGGTGCGTCATCGAGCGCACCGCCAGTTCCGGTGCCATGTCCTTGGAGCGGATTCGGGACATGCAGTAAGAGCGTTGCTCGGGGGTCAGATTGTCGGTCATGCCGTCGCCGAAATGGCGCGCTCCGCCTCGGCCCGAATCAGCGCATCGAGGGTCGGAGGTGGCACCGCATCGAGCAGGATCACTCCGCCGCGCCGGTTGAGGTTCTTCATCCATTCTCGGAACGGATCGCGTTGAAACAGGGCTTTGTCTTCTGTTACAAAGTTCTCCTTCATCACCGCGTAGATCGCCTTCAGAACACCGAGATTCATCGACACGCTGGGCCGCTCGATCAGGGCGGATCTGACGTCCTGGCGGTATAGCAGGATGTCGAGAAACTGGCGCGGTTCGGCCGGATCCACCTTGTGTGCGATTGACCCCAGCCACCAGAGGCGCGACACGCCATTATCCCGAATGAGCGATCGGTTCCCCCTCACGAAGAAGTGATTGAGAATCCGCTCAACCGCGCCCGACGAGTCCGGCTCAAAACCGCGAAGCCAGCGGTCGGCGACGTAAGGGCGGCACTCGTTGTGGCAGAGATAGGTCCAGACTCGTTCGTCGGAGGCCTGATAGGGGCTCAGCTCCGAGAGGGACTCGAACATAGCCAGCGCGTTCGCCGCGTCAGTCGACGCGGGACGATGCTCGTCGATGCTCAGCAGATCCTGCCATTGCGGCAACTCCAGCTTCGCATCTCGTCGGGGGTTCTTGGCAGCCAAGATCGGCTCTGGGGCGCTCGGATCGAAGTACCACGTGATGTTGGCTTGAACGAGCTGCCGCAACTCCGAAACAGCCTCCAGGGTGTAGTACTGCAGCGAGGCCACGGTCATTCCTCCTGGTGGTGCAGAAGTGGGAGCCTGCCGAACGGCTGCCTGAGTATCTTCTGCGCGTCCAGCAAGCGATCCGCGTCGGGCTCTCCCAACGGGCGGCAGTCCGCGCGCGCAAGTGCGGCCGTAAGCGCCTCGAACCAGCGGGCTCCTGACAGATCGTCCTGTTCCGGCCGATCCGCCTCCGTCAACAGCCAAGCCAGGGCAGGCAAGTAGATCCCGTTCAGGATGTACGCCGCAGTTTGATTCGCGGCCGCGCGGCTGCGCGCCTCTTGGAACCGTTCAAGTTCGGCGGGGTGAAGCAGGATGGTCACGAGGTCAGGATCCCGTTGCCAATCGCAGCTCCAGGTACCCGGCGCTACGTTCTCGTTCTCGTCGGCTGCAAGCTGGAACACCGATGAGATCGGCGTTTCGTCGGCGGCCACGACCCAATAGCTCACTGGCAGGTCAATGGCCAAGACCGAACCCGCCTCGATAGTGAAGGAGCGGTTCGCATAGTCGTCGTGCCAGTTCGGCGCCTTGAAGTTGTCAATCCGGCGGTGCGCTACGACGAACGGCGTGATCTCCACTCGGCCCGCCAGTCGTCCGTCCTCCGCGTACCACTCGATCCGCGGCTCAGCGCATTCGAGGTACTCGCGGAAATGGGTCGTCGAACAGCTAACCAGCAGGCCGTATCTCGCGTGGCCCTTTGCGATCAGACCGGTGAGATTTTTGTCGCCTAGGTAGAAGTCCGCCTCAAGATGCAGCTGCGTCGTGTGTTCGATCTTGCTCAGCTCCGGGGCGCACTGGAACTCGCTGCGCTTGTAGTCACTGCTGCCGTGCCTCAGGACCGGCCATGGCCAAGACTTCGATCTGACGTACTTCACTTCTCCGCCTCCACGACCGCGCCTACCTGCCAGGCGGCGTCCGCGAGCGGCTCTTGGCCGGTAATCGTCAATTCGTAGCGCACGCCCTTGATCATCTCGAATCGGCTCAGCGAGACCTGTTGGCCCTGCTCGTCAAGGACCACGACATCCGCCCGCGCAATCGCGGCGGCGTCTCCGGCTTCGTCAATGGTCAGAGCGGTAACAGCCGTCTCAGGCGCAGTGAACGCGACACGGCTTCGCAGTTCGTCAGTCGGATCGTGAATGACTCGAACGTCTCCTAGTTCAAGAATCCGGCGGCCCTTTGAGCCTTCCCGGCTTCCCGCGCCGCCGCTGTTCTCGCCCTCGCCCCCGCCTCCTCCTCCTCCACCACCTCCGCCGTTGCCCTCGCCGCCTCCGCCGCCGGAGCCGCCCTTGCCGGAGCCGTCCCCGCCCTCGCCGTCTACCGGCTCGTCGTCTTCGAGCGTGACGTTTGGAGTCACCCGTAGGCGGGGCGGCTTCTTCTTCACGGCGCCGACTTGGCCGAACGCCGACTCCGCACCGTCTTTGGCAGCAGGGCCGTCTAGGGGACCCGGGTGATCGTCAAAGAGATACTCAGCGAGTTCATCGACGACATCGGTGACCTCCACCGCCGGCGGCGCGGCGTGGATTCTCAGCTGAGTTCGAAGAAAGTCCGCCAGCCGATCCAGTGCGCGCCGGCCCCGATCACGTTCCTCTTCGCGCAGGCGCTCATACTGGAACTGGTCGTGGGCTGGATTCTCCATGTCCCGCAGCAGCTTGTTCGCGTTGTTGTCGTCAATCACACAGACGGCGGCGTACTCGCGCAAGCGCCGAAACCGATGTTTCGCCTGCAGGTCTGTGACGATCATGCCGGTGCCGCGAATCAAGGCCACTCGACTGGGCAGATTCTCGTCCGGGAAGTCGTCCTCGGTGCCGATCCACAGTTTCACTCGCCCCAGGTCCTTGTCGGGCGGGTCCATGACAGCGGTCGGAGGCCCGCCGCTGACCAAGCGCCAGTAAAGTTGTGCGCGATCGATCGCGTCGTCGTCATCCTCGATCTTGGTCTCGTTCGTCAGTTGATCGAAGAGCGCCGGCAGTGCGGCCTCGCGGATATCCCAAAGCGCCTCATCGCCACCGCTCTCATCAGGTTCGAGCAGAATCTCCAGATCGCCCTGTTGAATGCCGTAGAAGAAGCTCTCGACGACGCTGCGCGCGATCGCTCGCTGCCATCGCTCGCCGTGCTGGTCAGAGTTGAACCCGACGATCCACACGGCTGTGCCCGGTTCCGCCTTCCCGCCGGGTGTGCGGCGGAAGACTTTGGGGATGTCGCCTCCTTCCAGCGCCTCACAGCCGTCGGTGAGGCCGAAGAAGCCCGTGCCGCTGGTTGTCTCGGGTCCTCTGCCGAAATCGTGCTTGTGCGACACGAGCACTGCTTTGCCCTGAAACTTCTCCGTCAAGATTCCGTCGTCCTCGAACGCGGACCAATAGCAGACAGTCCGCAGCGGCGAGACGGTGAACGGAGCCGCCTTGCCGACGCCGAACGAGCCGCCGGCGGACTCGCTGCGCTTGACGCTCGCTCCAGCCCACTTGACCAGGCCGCGCCATAAGTTGCCTTCAAGACCGGTGGTGTTGGTGTCGATGACTCCAAGGAGCTGGAGTCTCTCAGCGTTCAGTGCGTTTCGTGCGCCGCGCAGGGTGGCGAGTGCCTTGGGATCGCTGCTCCACTCGCTGATGCAGCTGTCCAGGTGTTCCGCGAGTTCTTGTCCCGCAATCTCGTTTGGCTCAATCTCCCGCAGCTCGAAGGTGATGTGGACTGGCCGCTCCGCGTTGGCGCGCGCATCGAGAGAGTTCTGAATGATCTCGCGAGCCAAACTGGATAGCGGCGCACCGTCGAATGTGACGATTCCTGCGTCATTGATCCCGGTCTCGACGCCGCCTCCGGTGGGCGGGAAGTTCCAGCCGATCTTGTTCATTCCAGGCCCTCCGCAAGCGCTTCCAAACACTGTTTCCCCGCCAACAGGGCCAACTCGGGGCAGGCGGCGTTCCCAAGCAGACGGTATCGCTCCGCGGTCGGCACCATATCCGGAAACAGGTCCGGCTCAGCGGCCTCGAAGCCCTGCAAGTGCGCCACTTCGCTAACACGCAAGCGGCGGATTCCCCATTCGTCTAGCAGAAACGGGACGTTGTGGCCGCCGATGCCCATGTTCGCGGTCAGGGTCGGGCAAAGCGCGCCCGGCTTCTCCCGGACATAGTTGCGCCGCACCTGGTAGAGGTTGTCCGGCGACTGACCGCTGGCCATCTCCGCCTCGATCATCTGTCGGTACGTGTTGCCGACGGCGAGGTAGTCGGCGTCCTCGGAGCGGGTTCTTCGGTCCACCACGTCATGAATGGTGCGCGCACCGATCCGCGGTTCCGGTTGGGCAGGCGGTGTGAACGGGTTGTACGTGAAGTGCGTCCGGGACGCAGCGACGAGGAACAGCCGCTCGCGGTCTTGAGGAATGCCGGTCCACTCCCTGACGTTGGCGACCCAGCAGGACTCGGCACGGAACCAATAGCCCGCGCGCCGCAATGATCGGCAGACGGCGTCGAACCACGCGCCCTCGGCGCCGTGGAGCAAGTGGGGGACATTCTCCAGGATCAAGAGCTTGGGGCGTTCCGCTTCGGACCACTCTCCGAGCAAGCGGGGAATCTCGAAGAACAGCCGCCCCCGCTCGTCCTCGAAGCCGCCGCGGTTTCCCGCTTGGCTGAAACTCTGACATGGGAATCCGCCAGCCAGAACCTCCACTGCCGGCAGAGACGAAGCGCTTAACCGGCAGATGTCTTGCTCGTAGAAATCCACATCGGGGAAGCGGTGGCGGAATGCCGCTGCCGCGTGAGGGTCGTTGTCCGTGGCCCAGTGCAGATCGAAGCCTGCGTCCGTCAGGCCAGTGGCGAATCCGCCCATGCCGCTGAACAGGCATCCGAGTGTCGGCCGGCAGTCCATTCGCGGATTCTATCGGCAATCCCCCGATTTCCTAGAGAATGGCCTTTCACCGATCCGAGGCTGTGCTCCTGCTCAGCACCGGACAGTGGAGAGCACTCTCACCCCTCTGGTCAAGACAGCCGACCAGAGCTTCGACAACCTCGCCGGATATCGCAATCGGATTCCCGACTGAGGACACTAGGGCTAGCCGCACGCGATCTCGCTCCAAGCTGAGCTAGCCATCGTGTCCGCCCTGCACCGGCAATACAGAGTCGTTGCCCTCCTAGACTGCCTGGACGAACCCCACTGGGTCGCGATCACTCTAGAATCCGACCTGCCGCAGGTAGAGTTGGAAGGATTGATCGTGGACTCTTACGAGCGAATCCTGGGTAGCTTCAGCAAGCAGCGAGGATGGCTGGTCGCCGCTCCGCGGAACGAAGACCAATAGGCAGTACGGTAGTTCTACAGCGTGGTACAGTGCGGAACTTGAGGGAGGACGGAAGTGGCGCACGCATTTGAAGTCACCGCAGAAGAGGTTGGGCGACTTGACGGGACACAGCTCCCGCTCCTACTCAATCGACTACTAGAGATCGAGAGTGCACAGGCCAGTCTGTCGCAGTCCTCGCTTGAGGTTTGCGACAACTCAAACATTCCGGACGATGGAGTCGACGCGCTGCTGGATGCAGGGAACGAGCACGGCAGTCGATTCTTGCCAGACGGCCGAAGCGTCTGGCAATACAAGGCGGGCCAAGATAGCTGGGAGAAGCTCCGCCAAGAGATTGAAAAGCCCGGCGTGAAGGAGGCTCTACGTTTAGGAGGAACCTACGTGCTCGTCGTAGGTCGGTCAGTCTCAAGGAAGCAACGTACCAAACAAGAACCGAAGTTCGCTGAGGCCCTCGCCAAGATAGCACCAGACTTGACATTCGATCTCCGTTCCAAGGAGCAAGTTGCGGAGTGGGCTACGGCGCGGCGAGCGGCCATGTTCCACCTTGGGCGAAACATGGGCGGATTCGAAGAAGTGGATCGGGCCTTGCAACTGAGCGTCCACGGGGACAGATTCACGAGCGACGCCCAACGGGATGACATACGCGATACCTTTGGCGCGTGGGCGGAAGATGCAGGAGGGACTCCCCACCTCCGACTCTACGGACAACCCGGTGTGGGGAAGACCCGACTAGCGCTGGAGGCGGCAAAACAGCGCTTTGATGCCATCTACAGTCCGGCGCCGGCGCAGGAAGCGAGGGAGTTCGTCCAGTGGATGGTTGCGCATGAAGGCGTCACGGGCGTAGCTGTCATCGACGAGTGCTCAGCGCTTGAAGCCGAGCAGCTAGCGCAGCGCACAGAGTTGTCCAATGGCCGAATTCGGCTGGTCACGATCGGTCGCGAACGAATCCCAGGCGAAGACTGGCAGTTTCCCCTTGGTCCATTAGATCGCGATTCGATGCTCGAATTCGTGCATGATGTCGCTCCTGCGCTGCCGCTAAAGCAGCGGGCTTGGATAGTCGACTTGGCAGGAGGATACGTAAAACTCGCGCGTCTGCTGGCATTGGAGACCGCAAAGCATGGCCCAGACACGCCACTCTGGGAAATGGATGTAGGGCAGCTTCTGGAGCGCATGGTCCCTGATCGCGAGCGCCGTCGCGCGCTGACGGTAGTTTCGCTGTTGTCGCATGTTGGCTGGGAAGGGGATATGGCCAAGGAAGGCGAATTGGTTGCAGAAGTTCTGGAAGTGGATTGGAAATCCTGTCGCGACTTGGTTGTGCAATTGGAGAAACAGGAACTGATAGGACGTGAGGGACGTTACGTCTATGCCACACCGGATCTGTTGGCTGTCTGGTTGGCTGCGGAAGCATGGCGGGCGCACGGCGAAGCCTTGCTACAGGTGCGCCAGAATCT
Organism: Dehalococcoidia bacterium; assembly: GCA_965211635.1. Taxonomy (GTDB): domain Bacteria; phylum Chloroflexota; class Dehalococcoidia; order Bin125; family Bin125; genus Bin125. Next base: position 912,626 of record OZ242948.1, on the reverse strand, counting down.
AGATGTTGGCGGACAGAAGCGCTTTGATGAGCGTCTGGGAAGTATGCAGGGTGTGGAGAGAGCGGAAGACTTAGTGCAGGAGGTGCTTTCTGGTAGGGGTCCCTTTCGCGACCTGGGAGTGATAGCGGCGAATGCAGGACTGTTCTCCGCGTTGGCGAGGGTGGTCCCCGAGGCAGCAGTTCGCGCCTTGGAACGGATCGTGTTGCCCTTGGACGACGATTCGCTTCGTGCCTTCACTTCTGGCCGTCGGGAGATCATGTGGACCCTTGAGAGATTAGTGGCGCATCGCCAGCTGTTTCCAGCTGCTGCCAAGCTCATCCTGCGCCTTGCGGTCGCCGAGAACGAATCTTACGCGAACAATGCCACTGGCACATTGCAGTCCCTCTTCCAGCCGCGAGGCGGTGCAACAGCTGCCACAGGCCCTGAGCGCTTGGAGTTTCTAGGCACGATAGTGGAACGAGCCGCAGTACCTGAGTTGTTGATCGCTATAGGCGCTCTTAGGCAAGCCTTTGATGTGCATAGCACCCACGTAGTATCCGGAGACCCGAGTGGCGTTGCGCCACCGCTCTTCTGGGCAGCCCGCACATTGGAGGATCACGTCGAGTATTGTGGCGGAGCCCTCGTCTTGCTTGAACGACTGTTGGATCACGAGGAGCCAGAAGTCCGCAGCGCCGCTGAAGCGATCGTCCTCGAGCGCTTCAGGAACCTCTTCTGGCTGGGCCTTTCGGAACAGGCTCTCAGTCTCGCTCAGCGCTCTGACATATCAGAGAGCCTGCGCCGCCGGTTACCTCTTCAAGCGGATGAAATCATCCACTATGACGAGGACAAGTGGTTCATGACTGCAGAGCTCGTAGAGCGGCTCAAGAATCTGGGACAATCCGTCTACACCGACCCGCTGCGAGAGCGCCTTCATCTTAGGCTTGGCTCATGGAACTCCGACATTCGCCGCGCCTCAAGGGATTCCTCAGAGGATTTCTTGGAGGCACAAACACGAGAGTTTGAAGGGCTCGCCTTAGAACTGCTGAAACAGCCCGATATCCTGAACGCAGAATTCGAGTGGATTGTCTCCGATGAAGCGGTCCAGAGTCGAGGTTTTCTTGTCTTCCTTGGAGAGAATGATTCCGAACGCGCATGGCTCGAGGCCATATTGAAGGCTTCTGTGGAAAGGCGGCGTCCGGAGTTGATATCCTCCTACGTGTTCGGACTCTCTCGCTCGCCGTCAAGTCAAGAGGTCGAGCGTCTGCTGGATGAGTGGGCGGCTGATCACGACCTCCGTTGGCTCGTGCCTCACACCACCTCGAGCCTTGGCCTATCTGAACGTCGAGTGCAACGGCTCTTGAGCCTACTTCACTCCGGCCTTGACCCAGATGTGTTGATTTGCCTCACATGGTCACGTCGCGAAGAGGATCTCAGCATTGATACATTTTCAAATCTGTTGCGGCAAATGGCATTAGCCGGTGTCGCGACCAGGAGCGCTGCGTGGACGATCGCGAACAATGCACTGGTGCGTCATGCCGATACCGACGATGCAGATGTGCCATTGGCGGTCGATTTGCTTTGGGACCTTGTTGGCAATTCCAGTTACATTGGCGAATCTACGGGCGGTGGAGCTTCCTATGCTTGGTCCGAATGTGCGAAGACTCTTGCCGCTGAGGACCCTGCGCGATTGACGCAAGCAATAGTTGACGCAGTGATCGCTGGACGAGAGCATCTTTACGCCAGCGGTTACGTCCGAGAAACCATCGAACTGTGCTTTGAGAAATCTCCCGCAAGAGCATGGGAGATATGCGCCGAAGCGATGGACGGCGGAGGCATTGGACATTGGAGACTCACCTCTTGGGGGGCTGAATCAAGAGTCGTTGACAAGGTTGGAGTCGACCTACTGCGGAGCTGGGTCGACTCCGACCCGGCAAATCGCGAATCACGAATTGGTCTGATCGCGAGACTGGCAACCGTCGACACGGAGCTCACGCCTACAATTGAGTGGATTGTTGCCGATTACGGGAACTCGGAAAAGATACTGGGACAGCTGATGGCAGAACACGGCGTCCGGACGATAATGGGTGATTTGGCAGCTGCTGAGCAACCTCGGCTCGATGCCGCTCGCGAGTGGGCGAAGAGTGACATTCCCGCAGTTCGTAGTTGGGCGCAAAGGCTTACAGACGATTTGGAGCGGAGGATTGCTCAGTACCGAATCGAAGATGCCGAATCTCGTGTACGGCACTAGCAGGCTGCCGATCAGGGAACACTTGGGATCATGAAGGGAGTGTTTACTCTATGCGAGAGGTCTGCGACGCGCAGCGAAGCAGCGCGGCAACCGACGATGTTGCTGGGGCTGACGCCCGACGGCTTCGTCCCGAAGGACCACTCGCTCAGGCGGATGTCGCCCCTGTTAGACGTGATCTATGCGGACACCTCGCGGACCTCGAACGCGCCATAACGCACGTGCTCACCGACCACACCCAGCTCTTCAAGCAGTCCAGCGACAACTAGTCGTTCCGTCGCTAGCTCTCCGAGAGGATCTTCGCAGAGACCTTTTCGGCTTGCTTTTCTCATCCAGCCCGGCGACGGCGAGACAGGAATTGGCGTTGAGCGAGTCAGATTGGCCCGATCGGCCCTGTGGCGCAGCCAGAAGCCCTCGCTAAGTCCCTCGACTTACCGAAGTCCGTCAGTCAGTCGGCCTTGGCCACGCCCGGTATGCGACGGCCGCCAAGAACTCGCCACGCTCAATGATTCTCTGCTCGTCCCACGTATTCCACACTGGGTTGGTCGTAAGGTCGGCATTGAGACGTAGTGCTGAGTGTTCGGCAAGCGTTTGCCGCTTCTCGGACCACGGAGCGTTGGACTGGCGCGCGTTCAATGCTCCGTTCAGCAAGGTTAGGTTGCCCAATCTGTGCAGATGCGCCTCCCGGTCTTGCTCAGCGAGGATTTGTTCGGGCTCCGTCGGCGCGCGGATCGGCCAGTGCTCGCGCCAGGATTGTGGCATGATGTGCTCGATAGTCAGGGCGTCGTAAGGGACTGCCGTCTGCTCTGTGAGCTGATTCTCAGTCTTCAGTTGCTCTTCGATTCCCGCGAACAACAAACGGATCATGTACGCGGCAACGTTCCCGTAGTAGCGCCTGCTGACGAAGGCTTCACGGACCTCCTCGTCCCGCGGCCAGACATTCGCCTCAAGCGCCAACAGACCCTTCTCGACGGCTAGATCGGCGGGCTCTCCTTCATCGATGGCTTCCTTGGCTCTAGACAAGACATCACGGAAGACTTGCTGGTATTGGCGCGTACCTGCACCAATTGCTGCTCGCCGAACCATGTAGGACTCCAGCGCGACGAGAGCCCTACTCTCGGTTGCCGCCGTGAGTCGCTGGTCACGAAGCCACAGAACCAGGGGCAGCACGGTGACCGCGCCCAGTGCCCGCAGCCGGTCGTACGCAGTACGGATTCGTGGGTCCTCGACCGGTCGCACTCCCCGGAAGGATCGGTAGTGCTCTGCGTACATCGCAATCTGCGCAAGTAAGTCGGGAACGCTTGTGCGGCCGCGATCGACGAGGCGACGAACGTGTCCGTAGAGTCGATCTGGGTGACCGGGCTCCTCGTCGATCGCCGTGAGCCACGCGGCCAGCATCAAGTCTGTGTGCCGTCGTGCGGCGTGCCCGCGCCCTACCACCTTCTTCCACCACTGATCGTCGAACCTCGACCAGTAGCGGTCATAGAGTTCATCAACCTCTGATGGGCTGCTCGACTCAGCGCGCAGAAAGAGCAGGTTTTTCACGAGATCTGCCGAGGTGAGCCGCGTCTGTCGGCCGTTTAGCACCTCGAAGATCACCTGAGCGTCGTCGTTCGCATCTAGGTCGATCACGACGATGCGGAAGAGATCGAGGCACGAGTCCACGAGAAGATCGAGTGTGGTGAGCGGAGGCGCCTCGCCTGCTGTCACGGCATCGCGAGTTCGTTCGGCAAAGTAGGCGCGCGCTGTGGCATAGGGGTGCTCGATCTCTGGTTGCTCATCCTCCATCACCACTCGCCATGCCTCACGGTCCCGCTTTCTGGGCCAGAGCTTGTGGACCTCGTCCGGGCTCTCGTCAACGACATCGTCAGGGTTCCTCAGGAGGCGCCGCACCGTTCGCCGTCGCGGGGACTCATGCTCCAACAAGACATCAAGGAGACCTCTGATCAGGAGCTGCAACGTTGTGATCCGTTGCTGTCCGTCAATGACGGCGCGCTTGTCGATTCCGCCGGCAGGGGACGGCAACTGATCAAGGACGATGGCTCCGAGAAAGTGCGGAGAGATGTCCCTGTCGGTGTGGTTCGAGTCTCGCCCCAACTTGACAGCGAGGTGGCGCGTTTCTCCAAGCCGCTGAGCGATCGCCTCGAGGTCATCAAAGAGCAGTTCCCACTGGTCGTCTTTCGTCCACTCGTAGTCGCGCTGAAACGTGGGAATCACGTATCGTCGCTCCAGCGTGAGGATCTGCTTCAGCGGGTATGGGTTGGCGTCCATTTCCGTGTCCGTTTCCTCTAAGCAACGATAAGCCGCCTCCGGCCAAGCCTCCAGTGGCCGCGACCCCGTTACGCAGTACAGGAGTCCCATCCAGCACGGACAGCTTGGTGTAGAGGAACAGGTACCTCAGGAAACAGTCGAAGTGCCGTGCACGTTGCGAGCATTGGCCGTTCGGCGAAGACAGCCAGAGGCGTGGGACCTTATCGCTCGCCACGCGATTGGCTCGCATGTCCCCATCAGAGGTTCACACGCCGAACAGCATCGGTGACAACACCACCTGAGCCGTCTAGTGCGGCAGGGTCACTTGAGCCATGCTGGCATTGCAGGACTTCCTGGGCTCAGCCCCCACTAAGCCCTCACAAACGACGAAAGGGGTCGGTAGCAGGCACCTTGCATTGTGCGGGTCGGGCGTCGTCAGATTGACACCGCCCAAACGAAAGTTCGCAGTTCGGTAGCGTTACGCCCACCAAACTGGACAAAATCGAGAACCTTCAAACTGAGGTTCAAGCTGGATGTCTAGGTCCCCGGCCATTTCTCTTGAACTCGGATCAGTAGCGGTTCGGCGCTTCTACCGAGAAGCAAGCGGTTGCCGAGTGATCTTGCGTCCCAGCTGTGGGTGTTGAGGTCCCGGTCGTTCTATGTGAACCGTGCGGCACTGTTCTCAGAGCCTTTGTCTTCGCAGTGAGCTTGTGGGACCATATGCTCGGTTGCCTGTCGGTCGCGCCGCGAGTTCGAGTAACCCTAAGTGGACGGGAAGTCCGGGACCGCCACAATCAGCGATAGACCCCTGCGTAACTTGGCAAAACGTCGAACGACTTCCTGGTCCAGCCTCGCCTCGACGGTGGTTCAAAGGCGACAATGACCAAGAGGAAACCTGGTATCCAGGTGATGATGGCTCAGGCATCTAACGCGAAGACCAATTCGAAGGCTTTTGCTTTTGGGAAGTTGGTGGGCCCGATGGAACTCGGAACGACAGGGCCTTTCTCGTCGCAGCCTCGTGGCGTGAAAGCGAGGGCCAGCGCGTGTATCCACGCGCAGCAGTGCCGGGCTAGCGGCTGGGTACCTCATCTCGGCGCAACGGTCACGCGGAGTACTTCCTCTTGTCAACGGTTGACGAACTGGTGCTCCACTCCGACTGAGCAGGCTCAGTCAGCATTCGCTCGATCCAGCACCACGTGTTCGGCCGCGAGAGTCGTGGTAGATTAGTGCAGCCGTGGGGTGACGGCAAGGTTGTTGGTTGTTGATGCTGTTGGGGATCACCCTCTACGCGATTCAGTTGGCGGTACTGCTGACGCTACTCCTTTCGGGGGCGCTCGCTGTCCGTTCGGCACCCGCTCAGGGGGATGCTGGACCCGACCGCGAGGCTGAATTGCCCGAAATCGAAGAGGCTTCTAGTTCCCGCCCGTTCACGTCCATCGCCGTCGGATCCAGTCATGCCTGCGCATTGACCGACGCCGGCGCCGCCGTCTGCTGGGACATCGCCAGCGGCGAGGAGCGGGACGCGCCGGCCGGAACGTTCGATTCGGTCGTGGTCAGGCGCGAGACCACCTGCGGCATCGCCCGGTCGGGAGAGGTCTCGTGTTGGCTCCCGTTCGGCCACGTACTACAGGGGCACGAGCGAGGCCCGATGGCGAACGCCCCGCCCGGCCGCTACGCCGCGCTCAGTTTCGATGCGGGCAACTCATGCGCCCTGACCGTGGAGGGTCGGGCCGTCTGCTGGAAGTCGAGCGGCAACCCAGGTTGGCCGGAGGCGCTCCAAGCACCCGCCGGGGTGTTCTCCGAGATCAGCCTCAGAAGCTGGGGCGACACTCTCGGATCGAGCTACGTCACCGCCTGCGCACTCTCGACTTCAGGCGAGATCGTCTGCTGGCAGTACCGAAATCATCACCCCCAATCAGTCGAGCGGTTTGTCGGTCCGTATCGCTCCATGCAAGTGTTTCGGAACGCAGTGTGCGCGCTCTCGGCCGATGGCTCGCTGGTGAGCCTGTATGGATCGAGAAGCTACGAGTACTGCGGCTATCTGGACGACCCGGACGAGGACCGGCTGGCTCAGTTGAGTGTCGGCAACAGTCACGCGTGTGCCATCACCGAGTCCGGCGCTGCCATCTGCGGGGCCGGAACGGCCCTGGGATTCTCCGGTCGCAAGCGAGTGATGTCGCCGCCGGAGTCGCCGGCCGATCCGTTCGCCTCGCTTAGTGTGGGCGACGCCGACGGGGGCGATGAAGCATTCGCCTGCGCGCTCACCAAGTCGGGTGAGGCCGTGTGCTGGGCGAATGAGGACAACAAGCGGCCGGCGCCCGAGCCGCCCGCCGGTGGATACGTGGACCTGGCGGACGGGTACGGCCATACCTGCGCGCTCGACGAACGCGGCCGGATCGACTGTTGGGGCTGGAACAACTACGGCCAGACCGATGCACCGCCCGGAGCCTGGACATCGGTCAGCGCCGGACATCGGTCGACCTGCGCGATCGGCGAGGCGGGCGATCTGGTCTGCTGGGGCGCCGCCTACACCGACGAGGACGGCCTGCCTTTGGATTTCCCGGCGACCCGGTATCGAGACGTCAGCGTAGGCACCCGAATCCTATGTGCGGTCACAGTCGAACATCGGCTGTATTGTAGGCATCCATTCGCCGTCAACAGATTGGCGGAGATTCCTCCGGGCAGCTACTCGATCGTGAACGTGGGATGGCAAGATGATGTCTGCGCCCTGACCGTGGACGGCGAGATGATCTGCTGGAACCGGGACTATCCCGAACTGGAGGCGGTGACGCGCGCCGGGCCGTTTTCCGCATTGAGCGTCGGGCCATCGTCGAGTGTCTGCGCGCTAGATCTGGATGGACATGCATTCTGCTGGGTAGTTGAGCGCGAGGTTGATGTACAAGTCCGTGTTGGCTCACACACAGCGATAGCCACCGGAACGGATGAGGCCTGTGCGCTCACGTTCGCTGGCAATCTGGCCTGCTGGCGATTCGCATACAAGTCGGCGACCGAGCGAGGCGACAGCGCGCGTCACATGCCGACAACCGAGCTGACTGCGTTGAGCGCCTCCTTCAACAGGCGCTGCGCATTGACTGCGGACGGCCGCGTGTTCTGTGACGGCGATCGCGCGTACGAACTTTGGCCGACCGATCCCTTTGTCTGGCACTGAACTCGGGTACTGGACCCACTCGAAGCGCTGTTCCCCCGTGGCCTGATCTCGAAGCGTGCGGACACCCCGAAGCGCAACCGGGCGAGCACGCGAGTCCTGTACGTTGGGCGCGACTGGCCCAGACTCCGGCTGCGCCCCGCGTATCGAGTTCCGAAGCACCTCCTGGGCGGCCACTGCAACCGAGGGAAGAGCGACCGGCCGCCGGTGTACCTGGTCGCGCGGGTTGAGCAGATGGCGAGGCAATCATGGAACCGTTGGATGAGGGGCCGTTCAAGGCTGCCTGGCGGGAACTCGAAGGCCAAGCCGTGCTTCTGTGCGCTTACTACGATCCCCGCGCTGCGCAGCAGTGGTTGCGCACCCAGATGGGCCCTGGCCGACGCGCATGCGGGAAATGTCTAGCTGGATCAATGGAACGATGCGGCGTGCGGTGGAGAACGACGATCCATTCGCGCCTCAGATCCTGAAGCGTTGGAACAACCTGAAGCAACGAAGGAACGAGTTGGAACACGCGATCGCATCCGACTCTGGGCTCGTGTACCACGACTCCAGGCAGGTAAGCGGGTCATACCACTCGACGGCCGAGCGATTGGATGATTTGACCAGCGACACGCTCGCGCTGACGAGACGCGTGCAGGCCTACCTGACCTTGGTCAAACTGACGAGCATGAACCTGGAGTTCGGTGGCGCTGTGTGGCCGGGACCGGGCGAGGCGCACGTCGGAGGTCACCATCCCTCCGAGCGCGAGTACTGCGCAGTGCAGTTCGAGGCGTTGTCAAAGCCTCTCGTTGACGAAGTGATTGAGAAGCAAATCGCCCCCTCGCGGGAGGGGTGGCCGCGTATCACGGACAACATGGGTTTCGCAATGACGCCGGAGGAAACGGAGCGCGCGATCCGCGAAGAGATTCAGCGGCGGCTGGAGCACGCTAGGGAGGTCGCTGAACTCCTCGAGGGCTGGGAAAGGGGTGTCCGCTGACGCTTGAATGAGGCGGGCCCCGAGCATAGTGGGACATTCGCGTTAGCGGGCTGAGCGGCCCCCGCTCTTCCAGTGGGAGCGGTCATTGCGAACTGCGTCGTATTGGTGCAGATGGCCGGGACGGAACTGAGCAGTGCCACGATCTCGCCGCTGGCGAGGGCGATTGATGCGGAGTGGGAGATCCTCGGCATCGGATCCAGTCTCTGACAGGCTCTTCCACTGCAGCGCCTTCCAAGGAGAACGCAACGGCATGGCCGTTGACCTCTATCGAGTCACTGGCAGTCCATAACTGCATTCATCGCTTAGAAACTGATCCAGTCATTGTTGTAGAGTAGCGACTTTGTCAGTCCAACTGAGCAGTGATTCTGTCAGTGCCGCGCCGTTCCGATAAGGATGAAGCAGCGCGGGTCCGGCGTCCAGGCAACCTGTTGGCGCGCACGTAGTTGCTCACCGTGACGCGTGAGATCCCGAGCAGTCGAGCGGTCGCCCGCATTGAGGGGCCTTGCAGCTGCGCCTGCGGGATCGCTTTCCAGCGGGCGAGTTGGCGGGGCGTGGGCGGCAGCAGCGGGCGTCCCTTGACCGCGGGATCGGGTGAAGCTCCGTTGCGCACCGGGTGGACCGAAGCGCCGTTCGGGCTAGGAGTCTGGGCAGACCGGGGTAACGCTCCGCCGGAGCCGCGGCCCAAGACGATCCGCTCGTAGTCGGGACGGCTGGCCAGTTCGACGCGGGCCGTGCGCAGGGTACCGGCCGGCGACGGGGCCAGGCGCGAGGCGACCGGCGCGCCCTGGTGGCGGACCGAGAGCGAGCCGTCTTCTCGTTAAAGCACCTCGACTCGCGACCGGGCATAGCTGGTCCGTTCGGCACCGGGCAAGAGTTGGAGCGTGCGCCAGCGGTACTTGACGGTGTTGTCGCGAGCGACCGTGCGCGGGTGGCGGAAGGCGAGGATGGCGTCCAGGTCGAGCGCAGGATCGAGCGGACGGTAGGCCGGCACTGACTGCGCCGGTTGGACCCGGAAGCGGGCATTGAAGCCTGGCAGGAAGTCGCCGTGCATGGCCTGGGCTTCGGCGATCGTCACAGCGTCGGCGTGACGCAACTCCGTCACGAGCCGGTCCTGGAGCGTGCCGGCAAAGCGTTCCACGCGCCCATTGGCCTGCGGCGAGCGGGCGAAGACCTGGGTGATCCCCGGTTCCTCGAGCGCCCGCGAGAACTGGGTCGGCGGACGCCGGCCCACTCGTCCGGGCGGCGCCTGGAAGACGCCGTGGCGGACCGTGTGGAGCGCAAGCGGCAGACCGAGGCGCAAGACGACCCACTCCAGCAGCGAGAAGTAGCCGCAGGCGTCTTCGGCCGGGCGGAACAGCGCGTAGGGCACATCGCCGGTCGCGTCGTCGACCGCGAGCAGCAGGGTGAACCGCGGCCCTCGTCCTTCCAGCCAGGCGTAGTGACTGCCGTCGACCTGCGGCAGCATCCCCTCGCGCGGCATCCGCTCGCGCCGCACGCGGTGCTCGGGCGGCCGTCGTCGGCGCGGGCTGGACATGCCGGCCGCCTCGAGGATGCGGCGGACCGTAAAGCGGCTCAGGGCGAGCCCCTCATGCTCCCAGAGCAACTCGCTGAGGTGCGTGTGGTTGGCGCCCGGGTAGCGATCGCGGGCGAAGCGGACCACGGTGGCGGCCACTGGGTCCGGCACGACGTTGTGCGGCCGTCGGCCGCGGTTGCCGTGGGCCAGGGCCGGCGCGTCCCGCGCGCGGTAGGCCGCCAGCAACCGCCAGACATGGCGCTCGCTCACGCCCAGCACCTCAGCCGCCTGCGCTGCTTGCAGGTCGCCCGCGTCCGCACTCTCCAGCGCCAAGCGTCGAGCCTCTTCCGACTGCGTCACTGTCGGTCTCCTCCCACTTTTGTGTTCAGGACTGACAGAGTCGCTGCTCGCTTAGCTACTGACCGAATCGCTGCTCGTCGACAAGTTGATCGGTCTAAGAGTAGGCCACCTGGAGGCGGACGTGGTCTCTCCCGACGGTGGTTGCTAGGCCCCACCTCCTGCCGGCTGCGACGACGACGCGGTTGTTGTTGTTCGGGCGTGCCGAGTCCGGTAGGACTGGCCTTTGGTCGTGAGGATGTGTGCGTGGTGGCCGAGGCGGTCGAGCAGCGCGGTGGTCAGCTTCTCGTCGCCGAAGACCTGGACCCATTCGGAGAACGCGAGGTTGGTGGTAACGATCGTCGAGCGCCGCTCGTAGCGGTCGGCGAGCAGGTTGAAGAGCAGTTCGCCGCCGGCGCGGTCGAAGGGCACGAAGCCGAGTTCATCGACGACCAACAGGGCGGCACGCAGGTAGCGCTGATGCAGGCGGGTCAGCGTGAGTTCGTCGCGGGCCTCGACCAGTTCGCGGACGAGGTCGGCGGCGCGGATGAAGGCGACCCGCTGGCGGCGCTGGACGGCCTCGACCCCGAGCGCGATCGCGAGGTGGGTCTTGCCGGTGCCGATCGGACCGGCGATCACGACGTCCTCGCCGCGCTCGAGATAGTCGCAGGTGGCGAGTTGAGCGAGCTGCGGCCGCTCGATCCCGCGCAACGCGTCCCAGTCGAGCTGGTCCAGGGTCTTGTGGTCGGGGAAGCGGGCCTGGCGCAGGAGCCGGGCGACGGCGCCGTCGCGGCGGACCAGGACCTCGGCTTCGAGCAGCTGCAGCAGGAACGCCTCGTAGTCCCAGCCGTCGTGCGCGGCCTGGCGGACCAGCTCGGGGTACTGGCGACGGACAGTGGGCAGCTTGAGTTCGCGGCAGTGGGCCTCGAGCACGGCCCGGCGCGCGGCGTCGCTCACGACGCACCTCGTTCCAGCAGTCGGTCGAAGTCGGCCAGCGAAGCCCGCTCGACGCGGTAGCTGCGCAGCCGTTCCGGCACGCTCACCTCGCCCGGCGCCTGGGCCGCGGCCAGCGAGCGCCGGATCGCCAACTCGTCGAAGCCGCCTTCGGCGAGACCGGCCTCCAGTGCCTCCCGCACCCGCTCCTCGCCGTGTTCGGCGGCCGCCTGCAACAGCCGCGCAAGGGCGCGGGCCGCCTCGTGACCGCCACGTTCGTCCTCCAGCAAGTCCCAGAGCCGGTCGTAGGGCCCGCCCAGTTCATCGATCAGCTCGGGCGCGACCTGGCGCAGGGCCTGCGGCTTGCGCGAGAGCTCGCCGAGGTAGTGGCGGTAGCGCACCCGCCGGCCGCCGAACCGCTGGCGGGGATGGCTGACCTGCTCTGCGCCGCGCTGGAAGGCGACCTCGGAGACGCCGACCCAGGCGGTCACCCTCAGCCCGGCCCAGCGCTCCGGGACGGAGTACCAGGCTCCCTCTAGACGGACCATGGCGCTGCGGTTGACCGAGACCGGCTGCATCCGCCGCGGCTCGAACGCGACTGCCGGCAGGGGGCGCAGCAGCGGCCCCTCCATGGCGAAGCGCTCCCAGACCTGCTCCGGCGCCAGCCGATCGACCTCCGCTTGCATCTCGTCTGAGATCTGCTGCAGCGAGTCGCCGCGCGGCAGCGGCGTCAGCACCTGCCAGCGCAGGCCTCGGCCGCGGCCCTCGACGCCGCCCTTGTCGTGTCCCTGACCGGGACGGGCGAAGCTGGGTTCGAAGGCGTAGTGACTGGCCAGCGCGGCGAAGCGCTCGGTCAGCCGGCGGCGCGGGAACTGCACCCGCCGGACCGCCGCCGAGAGGTTGTCGTAGACCATCCGTCGAGGCACGCCGCCGAAGTGGGCGAAGGCGCGCACATGCCCGTCCAGGAAGGCGAGTTGGTCCTGGCGCTCATAGAGCCGGACGTAGTCGCGGCCCGAGTGCATCAGCCGGAACAGGAGCAGCCAGGCCGGACGCCGTTCGCCGGCCAGGTCCACCCTGACCTCGAAGAAGTCGACTTGCGCGCTCTCGGCCGGACGGTGGACCAGCGGCACGTAGACCTCGGCCCGCCGCCGGCGCCACTCGCGCAGTTCGGCCAGGACCAGGGTCAGGCCGACCTCGTAGCCCTCCTCGCGCAGCTGCCGGTGCAGTCGGCGCCCCGTGATCCGCTGCTTCGCCGTGGTCCGCTGCGACCACTCCTCCAGCAACTGCTCCAGCCGTGGCCGGACCCGGTCCAGCACCGGGCTCGAGCGCCGCCGCTGCTGACGCTCGGGCATCGGCGTCTCCAGATAGCGTCGCACCGTGTCCCGCGCCAGCCCCATCTCTCGGGCCACGCGGCGTTGACTCTGTCCCTCGATCAGCACCCTGCGCCGCAGCGCGTAGATATCCATCACTTCGAGCATCCCTCTCTCCCAACCGGCGTCGGCTTGCGCCGATCACAGGTTGGGGCCTGGCCCCCAAGTGGCCTGGTTTTAGAACGATCACTGGACGAGTTTTAGAGCGATCAATACATTCACTCTTTGCCTCGGACCAGAACGTGACCGAGTCGCAGCTCCGCGTTATGTGGGTGGACTACCGGAACGCATACCCTCCTCCTGACCGGGGATTTCCCTCGGATGCGCCTTTGCCTCCCCCATACTCTCCTCCCGACGAGGAGTTCGTCTCACGAGCCCCACCGAGGCCGGTCGGCTGCAGCCACTTGAGCGGCGATAACCGCGAGGTGACGGCCAACGGTCAACAGTGGTACTGGCTGGACCACGCGAACCGCTGCGTCCGCTGGTTCAATGGCGAGCGGCTGGTCGGCTCGGTCGTCCAGGTCGCCGCGGGACAGGAAGTTCCGCCCCCCCGGCTGCTCATCACCGGGAGCCGGACTATAGCAACCAGTTCAACTCGGCGAATCCCCCGGCCTGCATAGACTCGACGACCACCAACTACGACCCTCGCTACTTTCGCGTGATCGTGAGCGACAAGGATGGCGACGGCTTCGAGGAGTCGCGGAGACTGGACCGCATTGTCGGTACGACCTGTTCAAGCCCCAACGATGCTACAGCGAATGATGGTACATCAACGACCCAAGAGGCCGCGACAACGGACGAAACCGTACGCCAGTCTACGACTACCGAGACAACAACCTTGCAGGTCGAGACATCGGGCGAGACGACGTCGGGGGTGACGGTCACACCGCAGGCGGCGGTCCAGCGGGCCACGCCGTCCGAGCCTCCGGCCGTCTGCGTTGTCGTGGCGACCCCCAGCGACAGTCCCAATCCGGAACTAGTCGGCGCAACCGTCTCGGCGGAGTCAGCCGACACCTGGACCGCGAGCGGCTGGACGTTGTCCTGTCCTGACTAGGAACTGTCCAACTGAGGTCGCGCCCGGTCCCACGACGGGACCGCGGCGCGGCCGCGGATAGACTCGTACTTCACGTACATCACGCACAGTGCGTCAGGTCAGGAAGACCGGCCGGTCAACGAGGTCCCCGGGGGTACGCCGCCGGCGAAGAACTCGCGGAAGGGACGGCTGAGGAAGTCGGGCGCATTGAAGAACAGTCCACGCCAGGAGTCGCCGTCGAAGTGGTAGAGCGCGCTGAGGCCGTGTTCGAGCGCGCAGGCTTCGAGCTCCTCAAGGCTGCCGCCGGCGAACTCGACCGTCCGCAGCAGCTCATCGACGTCTTCACTCTGCCCGTCGAAACAGGCCGCCCGCTCGAACGTCACGCGGTACTCCCGCGAGCGGCTGCCGTCCTGCGAGGTCACGGTCACGGTCAGCGCCTTGATGCCGTCCAACGCGATCTGGTGTCCGTTGTCGGGGTCGGCGTCGGCGTCGTCGGGCTCGATGGACACTGCGGCGACTTCTTGCGCGGCCGTCGCGTCGACGGTGGTCTCGTCCAGGTCTGGCGGCAGTTCGAGCGAGTAGCTGAGGCGTTGGGGCGAGAGGTCCAGCTCGAGATCGCTGAGCGCGAGCGAGGCGAGCTGGGCCTGGATCGCATCGGGCAGGTTGAAGCTGTAGATCTCGGCGTCCTCGGCGTCGGCCAGCCAGAGGGTGTCGCCGTCGGACCAGATCCCGCGCGCCTCGCCGGACCCGGCCTTGAGCAGGACGCGGAAGCCGAACTCTTCGGCCTCGACCCGGCGCAAGCCGTTCTCTTCCAGCCGGTAGGCGAAGACGCGGTTGGCCCCGTCGTCGGAGACCCAGATGCCGAGTCCGTCGGACCAGATTCCGCGCGGGCTGCGGTTGAGCGGATCGAGCGCGTGCTCGAAGGCGAGTTCGCCGCTGGCCGGGTCGTAGCCGAACAGGGCGTCCTTGACCGCGTCGAGCACGACGAGCGTCTGGCCGTCGGACCAGATTCCGCGCGGGTCGCGGTTGCGCTCGGCCAGATCGAACTCGCGGTCCTCGACCCGTTCGCCGCTCGCGAGGATGTAGGCGAACAGCCGGTCCTGTCCGGAGTCCGAGACCCAGGCGGTCTCGCCGTCGGACCAGATGCCGTGGGCGAAGCGGTTGCGACGGTCGAGTTCGAACTCCATTCGTTCGACCCGCTCGCCGGTGGCCAGGTCGTAGGCGAAGAGTCGGTCGGCGCCGGAGGCGGCGTTGTGCAGCAGGCGCAGCGTCTCGCCGTCCGACCACATCCCGGTCGGCTCGTCATGCTCGCGCGCGAGCGACTCGATATCGCGGGTCACGTTCCAGTCGAAGTCCGCTTCCGAGGGCGCCGCCACCGGCGGCGCGCCTCCGCCGCCTCCACCCGCGCCGCTTGCGCCGGTCGCGCCGCCGCCTGCGCTAGATGAGTCGGCCGACGACGGGAAGTCGCCCACCAACACGTCTACTGTCGCATGATCCTGTTCGCCGTGCGGATCCCGCGCGGTGACGAAGAGCGTATAGGTAGGCCCCTCAGCCGGTTCGACGACCGCGCCCGAGGCCACACGGATTTGCCCGCTGCGCTCGTCGATCTCAAAGTCGGCAGAGCCGAACAGGGAGTAGAGGATTTGGTCGCCGTCGACATCGGCTGCGCGCACCGGGGCGCCCAACGGCGCGCCGGGCGTCGCGCCCGGCGCAATCGTGCGGATCGTGCGGGCCGCCGGGAAGGCGGGCGGGTCGTTGACCGGCTCGATCTCGATGTTGACGACTGCGGTGTCGCTGAGTCCGGATGTATCAGTGGTTTCGTAGCGAAAGCTGTCCTCGCCGTGGTCGTCGCGCGCCGGCCGGTAGTGAATCAGGTTGCCGGGCTCAATCAGCACCTCGCCCCTGGGAGTACTAACGATCCGCAGGGAAAGCGAGTCTCCGGCGTCTGGGTCGGAGTCGTTGCTGAGCACGTTGAAACGAGCCGGAGCATCTTCGGACGTGCTGAAGACATCGTCGCGGGCAACCGGTCGGTCATTTTCGTCCATGATGCCGATTCTCACGGCGATAGTGTCGTCAGTGTCGTTGTTGGCCCTGCCGAGCGAGTCCCTGCGATCTGTGACCTGGACCGTGACCGTGTAGCTGGGCGCGCTTTCGTAGTCGAGTGGGGCCAGGGTGCGCAACTGACCGCTGTCGGCGTCGATTGCAAATGGGGTCGACGGATCAGCGATCGAGTAGGTCAGTGGGTCGTTTTCCTGATCAATGGCGACGAGGGGTGAGCCGACTGCGCGACCGCTCCGCGCGTGTTCGCTGACGAGGTAGGGGCTGCGACCGGGGTCGGCGAAGCGCGGAGGTTGGTTGCGGCGGATCGTGGCGGTCGCCGACCATGGTCCGGCGCCGACGCTGTTCACCGCCCGCAACTCGAGGTCATACGCGGTCTCGTTCTGCACCGAGGAGATCGAATAGGTCAGGTCGCCGTCGCCGCTGGCCCACGCGACCGCGAGCGACCAGTTGGCGTCGGCGCGATCAGTCTCCCCACTGTCGATGTAACGGACATCATAGCTGGCGATCTCGGCGCCGCCGTCCCCAGCGGGAGCGGACCAAGTCAGTGTGAGACTGCGATCGGCGGCGGAAACGCTGTCGATCCTCGGTGCCTGGGGGGCGGCCAGAGCGGTCCGCTGCGACTCGGGCTCCGACCAGGCGCCCGTGCCGGAGGTGTTGACCGCTCGCATCTGCACGTCGTATCCGACATCCAGCGTGAGGCCGTCGAGGGTGTATCTTGGTGCGCCGGAACTCCAGACGCCGCTTAGCATGGTCCAGTGCTCGTCGGCCTTGTCGCTGGCGTCAGAGCGGATGTAACGCACGTCATAACTGGAGATCGCTGAAGTGCCAGTGTCTTCCGGAGGCTCCCAGGCGATAGTCAGGTACGTGTTGCCGACTTCCAGCGACGAAATCTCAGGGGCGGCCGGCTTGTAGCCGTGACCGCGGATGACCAGCCTGAGCCCCTTGAGCTCGCCGTCCGCAAAAGGCGTCTGGTCCCGGATCGTAAGTGTCCACGTGCCGGCAGGATCCTCGCCCAGATGCCCGGCCGAACCGATGAAGATCGGGGCGTTGATGGAGTGGTCGTAATCGTCGCGAAGTCCGGGCGGTCCGGTCGTGTAGATCAGGTTTGACTCGTTGTTCAATGGCGACCGCAAACTGATCTTCAGCTCGCGAAGCCGCTCGTGGGTGATGTCAAGGTGGAGCGTGACATATTCGACAAAATCCACGTAGTCGGCCGGAATCGTGAAGGTCTTGTTGATGGTGTTGTCGTCGATGGTGTCGCTCAAGCCATCGATGCTGTCCGAAACGGACCGCATCGGCGGCAGGTTAGTCCATGATTGAGCCATCGAGACCGCCGACCCTGCGTCGACCGCTCCGAATCCAAAGGACTCGCTGTAGTTGTACCGCCTGCTCGTTGAGCCATAGACGAAGCCGGCTTGTCTCCAAGTGCTTGACGATGGATCATTCTTGCGGGCCGAACCGGCAAGGATCAGTTTCACGTCGCGCCAGGTGAGGTCGGTGTTCGCCGATCGCACCAGCGCGGCCACGCCCGAAACCAGCGCGGCGGCCGACGAGGTGCCGCCGGATGTCGTGTTGAATGATCCCTTGTTCGTGGCCCCGAGTCCCGGCAGTTCGTCCTCATCATTGTCGGACGGCGCGCAGACCCATAGCCCCGGACCCCTGACCGAGAACGGACTCCGCTGATCCCTATAGTCGACTGCACACGCAACTATGACGCCGTAGTGACTGTTGATCTCGCGGAGGCCGACCCAGTGGTAGTCGCCCTCGTTGCCGGCCGCAAAGACGTATGAAATCCCCTTTCCTCCGTACCCTTCACCTATCCCTCGCTCGAGGGCCTGGTTCCAGGCGTCGCCGAGCAAGTGCACGCGATGATCATGGCCGAATCCCCAGCTGTTGTTGCTGACGGCCGTCTGTTCCAGGTGGAGGACGGCCGCCTGCGCGGCGATTCGCCTGTTTTCCGCATCGTCATCGCCAAACTGCCTGACTGTGTTGGAGCCATAGATCGACGCCCGCGGAGCCACGCCGAGCATTCCGAATCCGTTGTCGCGAGCGGCGATCAGCCCGGCCATCGTGGTGCCGTGATCGCGTGCCGGGTCGAAGAACGAACCACTGTGGGAGTAGTTGAGCTCACTTAACACGTTCTCCTGCAGGTCTCGGTGGTCAGCCTGGAATCCGCCATCAATGATGACGACCGTTATGCCCTCGCCCTTGGTCACGTTCCAGGCGTCCTCGACATTGATGTCCTGTTCCGCGCCGCCGGATCGTACTTGTCCGGTGTTCTTGAGATGCCACTGACAACCCGAGAGCGGCTCGTCGAGTAACATTGGCAATTGGATGCAACGGTCATGGATCTTCTGAGGCTCGTTCAGGATGTAGATTCTCATCTCGTACGGGCCGCCCGATCCTGGTGACGCTTCGCTGATCTGGGCCGTGTAAGTTCCCGGGATCAGAAATGCGTGAGCTTCGAACGCGACGTAGCTCTGGCTGGTCAGGCGGTAGTAGTCGAATCCCTCGTGATAGGAAGGCACGATTTGACCAGCAATGTCTCGCAGGGTCAGGTTCAGGTCCACCGCACGGTGCGAGTGGAGCGCTCGAAATCGTACCCACGTGTCCTTGTTGACGGCAAAGGAGAAAAAGTCGTCGGGGCTGCCACGGCCGGCCGCACCGGCGACATGGCGATGGAGCGAAATCTGCGTCGCAGCTTCGACACTGTCACCCGGGTCCGCGACGGCAACGGCGTGGAGCTGGTAGTCGCCGGTCGTCCGGTCAGTGATCCACTGAGCCCTGACGCGTACGAAGTACGTGCCGGCGCTCAAGGTTCTCCGGATGCTGAAGTTCAGGTCGTGGAAGATGTCTCTGTTGGTGCTGTTTGCGATTTCCAAGCCGGTAGCATCCTCGATGCGCGCGGCGGTATCAACGCGGCCGGTCGTCCAGACCCATATGTCCGTGGACTCCTCGAGCACCAGACTGTAGTAGTCCACGTCTTCCCTGGTAGAAATCGTGGCATTGAGGGATGTGTTCAGGCGTAACGGTGCGGCTTCCGACCGCGTCGCACCGGGCTCGCCCGGTTCACCGCTCACCGTGGCCGACCATGCGCCTTCTCCGTTCGCGTTGACAGCGCGAACCTGCACATCGAATCCCCCTCCCTCGCCCAGGCTGGGAATCGTGTACTCGAGAACGCCTGAGGCCGGGAGACCCGACTCCGTCGTCCAGTGAGGATCGGACTTGTCGTCGGCGTCCGAGCGGATATGCCGGATCTCGTAAAAGCCAATCGGCACCTCGGCTGCGTCTAGGGGATCGCTCCAGCTCACGACCAGGCTGCCCGGCGCGGCGCTGACCAATGTAATCGTTGGCGCCCCCGGTGGCGCTTGCGCCGCGGCCCGATCCAGGAGTCCGCCGCAACCGACCGTAGTCAACAGCGCAACTACCGTGAAACGGAGGTACGCACTCGTAGATCGTCGCATGGCTGGATTCACTCGCTTGTCCGAGCGCCCTGTAGAGTTAAGGCCACGCTGTGAGAGTATAAGACTTGTGATCGCATGAAATCCATAGACGATCTGGCATGCTGGTAGTTGAACAAACCGTAAAGCTGATCTTGCAATTCATTAGGTGAAAGTCACGCTTGCATTGTTTGTGAATCACAGCGGTCCATCTGTAAGAGTGGTAGTCAAGTGATTGCGCTTCGATGCTGAGTCCGTGTGACAATTTGCTAACCATAGATGTGACTTGTTTACCGAACTGCGATTCACTTTGGGTAAACTCGCGGCGTCGGTCGTCCGTTTTCCGCACGTGGATTGCAGGGCTTCTGCCCTGGGCGCGAGCGGCGCCGCAACGTCCCTGATCCGGCCCAGGAGTTCAAGTCGGTCGGCTCTGCGCGACGTTGGCAATCCCCGTTCAAGTGCGCAGCCGACTGTCGTGGTCCTATGCCGATGGACAGGGAGGTGTACACATTGGGCGGATCCCGATACAACCCCTTGCCTCTTATGGGACTGCTATTGGAATCGTGCTGCGCATTGCTGCGATGTCGCTCTTCTGCGTGTTGAGACTCCCCCAACACCCGCGGACATGGTGGCCGTTCTATTGGTTGCTTGTCGTCACCTGGCCAGCCAAAGCAGGCTCGGCGACAGCCTCGACTCATCAGTTCCCGTTTGGACCGGGAACGATGAGCTCCAACCTGCTGGACTGCCGGCGACCATCAGGGGTGCATAGCGCGTTGAGATAGGCGCAGTCAGTTGTGCTCGGCAGGGTGATGTACAGCTCACCATCGCTGTCAGGCTGGATGCTAATCTCCCAACGCATGTTTCCTGGCCTGTCCAGCCGGCGCGCGCGGGTCACATCGCCTCCCGATACCAGGAAGGCGTAGTCGCGAAGGGTTCGGAAGCTGAAGTCGCTGACCAAGTCTTCGCTCAAACGCAACTCGAACGTGTAGACGCTGTGCCCGTCATGAGTCGGCGAGGCGTTCACGATCGTCGCGGTCAACGGGAGCCTGGGGATCATGGCAGTCGGGAGACTGGTCAGCGACTCATGATTTCCGGCATCGTCGGTGAACGTGGTTCTGACTCTGAGCGCGCTTCCCCTGTCCTGCGCGGTCACCGTGTACGTGACAACCGTCGCCCCGCTAATCTCCTCGTCGGAAAGCGAGTCGGGATTGTGACGCATCCACTGGTAGGCGATCGTCGCGTCTTCCATGCCGTCATCGTCTGTAATCCCCGTCGTTTGGGCGGTCAACGTCTGTTCTACTTGCGGCGTCCCGACGATCTCGGGAGCGCCGGTCGCCGGCGAGTTCGCCTGGAAGAACTGCAGAGCAAAGGAGCGCGGCACTACGAGTTGGACCGGCGCGACTAAGGGTCGACCGTCGCTCGTGCAAACAGCCCCAGCGCTCGTGCAATCCGTCGTAGCGGGCAGCGCAATCGTGACACTTTCATTGCCGGTCGGCTGCACTGTGACCGTCCATCGCGTGCTCGCCTCCGATTGCGGCTGAGCGTTGGTCACTTGCCCGCCCGAGACGCTGAAGGCCGCATTGCGAAGCGTGGCGGAACTCAACTGCACCTCTTCGCTGAAGTGAAGCTCGAAGGTAAAGGCTGAGCTTCCGTCGTGCGAGCCCGGATCGTTCTCGATGCTCGCAGTCAACGGAGCGGAAGTTGATCCTGGCCCAACCGTCTGCGCCGACGCGATCTGCGCAGCGTGCCAGTGGACCAGACTCGCATCGAGGTTGAAGATCTGGTCACGAATCGTCCCGCCGTTGAGCATCAAGACGTTGGGCTGCACAATCAGCACATCGTGCGTGCCGTCGGACTCGGTCAGCGCGTATGCGAAGACCAGTTGGTTCGTGCCGCTTCCTCGAAGGTACGTGGACTGTCGAAGCGTGTCTCCGCCGAGGAGGATCGTCGCAAACGGAGTCCCGTCGGCGGTGTCAACGACCACTGGAAAGTTGAAGTTGAACGTCACCTCAATGGTGTCTCCGACGCTCCAGGTTGCATCGGCGCCAGCGTCGTTGAACTGCGGGGGAGTCACGATCGTGGCAGGGGCGGCTGTGTCTCGAATCTCTGGGTAGCCCAGGTGCTGCAGCACGGGCGGCAGACCCAAGCCGACAGAGCGGATGCTGCCGCCGCGTTCTTGCAGCGTGTCTGCAACCACTCTCACGGTCTCATACGACTCATTGGGCAAACCGTCGCGGTTGAGGTAGGTCAACCGGTGGACAAACACGGTGCGATAGGTCCCGGAGCCGCGTGAGTAAGTCGCCAGCGTCTGCATGCCGTCGTCGAATACGATCCAGACCTTTGGCTCCAATCCGCCCTGCGGAGTTGTGACTTTGACAGGGACGTTCCAGATCAGGGTGATCTCAACGGTCTCTCCTGCGTCATAGCGCCCGTTGTCGCCGGGCGGTTCGCTGACTTCAATGTTGACGACTCTTGGAGGAGCTTCCTTCAAGCAACGAACGCCTACGTCCTCGCTATGTCGGCAATTGTGTGTGCCGACTGCAATATTGCCTCTGCGAGGACAGTCCAGCATTCCGAACTCATCGCCGCTGCACGACACGTCATCAAGCACGATGTCGCCGCTGCCCCGACCAAAGCGCGCACTACTGAAGCGAAGGACATTGTCCACGGATCCAGCCGCAAAGCCGAGCGCGCGGCAGGCGACGTCTGCGTTCTCCTTGGTCCAATAGTCGTCGCATATGGTGCCCCAGGAACCGTCAATGAAAATCTCAAGCCGGCCGTCGCAGGGCCGGCCATCGGCGGTGAACGTTTCGCCATTGACGAGGCGGAGCGTCCCATCCACCCAGACGGCCGGTTGCGTAATCGCGATAGTGGTGCTTGATGTCGGTCCCTCGCTGACACCGCTGGGAAGCATTTCGAAGCCCAGCCGAATCGACTCACCTTCGTCATTCACGTCGTCCTCATGGGCGCTGACGTTGAAGCTCCGAGTTGTTTCGCCGCTGTGGAAAGTCAAGTTGGCGGGTACGCCTGAATAGTCCTCCAGCCCGGCGCTGCCCAGATGAGTCGTGGTCAGCGGGATGGCCACGCTCCGCTCGGGGTCCTCACTGAGAATCACCGTGACCGCTACCGAGCCTCCCTCCGGGACCTGGTAAACGCTCGTCGCAAAACTGACCGTGACCGGCGGATGGTCGTCGTCGATGATCGAGACGGTGGCCTGGTCGGGGCTGCCGGCCGTGACGCCGTCGGGCAGGGTCGCGCCGAAGGTCAGCAGGACCGAGTCGCCGTCGTCGTCGAGCAGGTCGTCGTTGGCGCTGAAGGTGAACGTGCGGCTGGTCTGGTCGGCGTTGAACGTGAGGCTGGCGGGGACGCCGGAGAAGTCGCCGCTGTCGGTCTCGCCCTGGGGGCTGCCGGTCAGCGGGATCTCGACTTCGCGCTCGGGTGCGGCGCTGAGCGTGACGGCGACCACGACGCTCCCGCCCTCGTCGACTTCGTAGGCGCTCTGTTCGAACCGGACGGTGACCGGCCGATCGTCGTCGGTGATCGAGATGGTGGCCTGGTCGGGGCTGCCGGCCGTGACGCCGTCGGGCAGGGTCGAACCGAAGCCGAGCAGGACGGAGTCGCCGTCGTCGTCGAGCAGGTCGTCGGTGGCGCTGAAGGTGAACGTGCGGCTGGTCTGGTCGGCGTTGAACGTGAGGCTGGCGGGGACGCCGGAGAAGTCGCCGCTGTCGGTCTCGCCCTGGGGGCTGCCGGTCAGCGGGATCTCGACTTCGCGCTCGGGTGCGGCGCTGAGCGTGACGGCGACCACGACGCTCCCGCCCTCGTCGACTTCGTAGGCGCTCTGTTCGAACCGGACGGTGACCGGCGGATGGTCGTCGTCGATGATTGAGACGGTGGCCCGGTCGGGGCTGCCGGCCGTGACGCCGTCGGGCAGGGTCGCGCCGAAGGTCAGCAGGACGGAGTCGCCGTCGTCGTCGAGCAGGTCGTCGGTGGCGCTGAAGGTGAACGTGCGGCTGGTCTGGTCGGCGTTGAACGTGAGGCTGGCGGGGACGCCGGAGAAGTCGCCGCTGTCGGTCTCGCCCTGGGGGCTGCCGGTCAGCGGGATCTCGACTTCGCGCTCGGGTGCGGCGCTGAGCGTGACGGCGACCACGACGCTCCCGCCCTCGTCGACTTCGTAGGCGCTCTGCTCGAACCGGACGGTGACCGGCGGATGGTCGTCGTCGATGATTGAGACGGTGGCCCGGTCGGGGCTGCCGGCCGTGACGCCGTCGGGCAGGGTCGCGCCGAAGCCGAGCAGGACCGAGTCGCCGTCGTCGTCGAGCAGGTCGTCGGTGGCGCTGAAGGTGAACGTGCGGCTGGTCTGGTCGGCGTTGAACGTGAGGCTGGCGGGCACGCCGGAGAAGTCGCCGCTGTCGGTCTCGCCCTGGGGGCTGCCGGTCAGCGGGATCTCGACTTCGCGCTCGGGTGCGGCGCTGAGCGTGACGGCGACCACGACGCTCCCGCCCTCGTCGACTTCGTAGGCGCTCTGTTCGAACCGGACGGTGACCGGCGGATGGTCGTCGTCGATGATCGAGACGGTGGCCCGGTCGGGGCTGCCGGCCGTGACGCCGTCGGGCAGGGTCGCGCCGAAGCCGAGCAGGACCGAGTCGCCGTCGTCGTCGATGCTGTCCGGGGTGGCGCTGAAGGTGAACGTGCGGCTGGTCTGGTCGGCGTTGAACGTGAGGCTGGCGGGCACGCCGGAGAAGTCGCCGCTGTCGGTCTCGCCCTGGGGGCTGCCGGTCAGCGGGATCTCGACTTCGCGCTCGGGTGCGGCGCTGAGCGTGACGGCGACCACGACGCTCCCGCCCTCGTCGACTTCGTAGGCGCTCTGTTCGAACCGGACGGTGACCGGCGGATGGTCGTCGTCGATGATTGAGACGGTGGCCTGGTCGGGACTGCCCGGCGTGGTGGTGATGCCGGCGGGAAGGTTCGAGAAGCTGAGCAGCACGGAATCGCCGTCGTCGTCGATGCTGTCCGGGGTGGCGGCGAAGGTGAGGGTTTTGCTGGTCTCGGCGGGGCCGAAGGTGAGGCTGGTGGGGATCGAGAAGTCGGCCGCGGTGGTCTCGCCCTGAGGGGAGCCGGTGAGGGTGATTTCGACTTCGCTGCCGGGCGCTTTGCTGAGCGTGACGGTGATTTGGAGGGTAGCGCCTTCGGCCACGGTGTAGCTGGCCTGGGCGAAGTGGATCGTCGGCGGGCTGGGCAGGTTCTGACCCTGGGTGCGGTCGTGGAGGGTGGCGAGGGCGACGGCCGGGTCGCCGGCGGAGACGTCCGGGGGCAGTTGGTCGAAGCGGAGTCTGAGTTGTTCGCCGGACTCGATGAGTTGGTCTTCGACGGCGCGGAGTTGGAAGCTGCGGCTGGTCTGGCCGCTGTTGAAGGTGAGGCTGGCGGGGAGGTCGGAGTAGTCGCTGGGGTTGGCGCCGCCCTCGTGTTCCGCGCGGATGGGGATGACGACGCTGCGTTCCGGGTCGTCGTCGAGCAGGACGGTGATCGTACGGCTGTCGCCCTCGATGATGGAGTAGTTCGCGGTCTGGAAGCGGACGGTGAGGGAGTCGGGCCGATCGTCGTCGGTGATCGAGACGGTGGCCTGGTCGGGGCTGCCGGCCGTGACGCCGTCGGGCAGGGTCGAACCGAAGCCGAGCAGGACGGAGTCGCCGTCGTCGTCGAGCAGGTCGTCGGTGGCGCTGAAGGTGAACGTGCGGCTGGTCTGGTCGGCGTTGAACGTGAGGCTGGCGGGCACGCCGGAGAAGTCGCCGCTGTCGGTCTCGCCCTGGGGGCTGCCGGTCAGCGGGATCTCGACTTCGCGCTCGGGTGCGGCGCTGAGCGTGACGGCGACCACGACGCTCCCGCCCTCGTCGACTTCGTAGGCGCTCTGTTCGAACCGGACGGTGACCGGCGGATGGTCGTCGTCGATGATTGAGACGGTGGCCCGGTCGGGGCTGCCGGCCGTGACGCCGTCGGGCAGGGTCGCGCCGAAGGTCAGCAGGACGGAGTCGCCGTCGTCGTCGAGCAGGTCGTCGGTGGCGCTGAAGGTGAACGTGCGGCTGGTCTGGTCGGCGTTGAACGTGAGGCTGGCGGGCACGCCGGAGAAGTCGCCGCTGTCGGTCTCGCCCTGGGGGCTGCCGGTCAGCGGGATCTCGACTTCGCGCTCGGGTGCGGCGCTGAGCGTGACGGCGACCACGACGCTCCCGCCCTCGTCGACTTCGTAGGCGCTCTGCTCGAACCGGACGGTGACCGGCGGATCGTCGTCGTCGATGATCGAGACGGTGGCCCGGTCGGGGCTGCCGGCCGTGACGCCGTCGGGCAGGGTCGCGCCGAAGCCGAGCAGGACCGAGTCGCCGTCGTCGTCGATGCTGTCCGGGGTGGCGCTGAAGGTGAACGTGCGGCTGGTCTGGTCGGCGTTGAACGTGAGGCTGGCGGGCACGCCGGAGAAGTCGCCGCTGTCGGTCTCGCCCTGGGGGCTGCCGGTCAGCGGGATCTCGACTTCGCGCTCGGGTGCGGCGCTGAGCGTGACGGCGACCACGACGCTCCCGCCCTCGTCGACTTCGTAGGCGCTCTGTTCGAACCGGACGGTGACCGGCGGATGGTCGTCGTCGATGATTGAGACGGTGGCCCGGTCGGGGCTGCCGGCCGTGACGCCGTCGGGCAGGGTCGCGCCGAAGGTCAGCAGGACGGAGTCGCCGTCGTCGTCGAGCAGGTCGTCGGTGGCGCTGAAGGTGAACGTGCGGCTGGTCTGGTCGGCGTTGAACGTGAGGCTGGCGGGCACGCCGGAGAAGTCGCCGCTGTCGGTCTCGCCCTGGGGGCTGCCGGTCAGCGGGATCTCGACTTCGCGCTCGGGTGCGGCGCTGAGCGTGACGGCGACCACGACGCTCCCGCCCTCGTCGACTTCGTAGGCGCTCTGTTCGAACCGGACGGTGACCGGCGGATGGTCGTCGTCGATGATTGAGACGGTGGCCTGGTCGGGACTGCCCGGCGTGGTGGTGATGCCGGCGGGAAGGTTCGAGAAGCTGAGCAGCACGGAATCGCCGTCGTCGTCGATGCTGTCCGGGGTGGCGGCGAAGGTGAGGGTTTTGCTGGTCTCGGCGGGGCCGAAGGTGAGGCTGGTGGGGATCGAGAAGTCGGCCGCGGTGGTCTCGCCCTGAGGGGAGCCGGTGAGGGTGATTTCGACTTCGCTGCCGGGCGCTTTGCTGAGCGTGACGGTGATTTGGAGGGTAGCGCCTTCGGCCACGGTGTAGCTGGCCTGGGCGAAGTGGATCGTCGGCGGGCTGGGCAGGTTCTGACCCTGGGTGCGGTCGTGGAGGGTGGCGAGGGCGACGGCCGGGTCGCCGGCGGAGACGTCCGGGGGCAGTTGGTCGAAGCGGAGTCTGAGTTGTTCGCCGGACTCGATGAGTTGGTCTTCGACGGCGCGGAGTTGGAAGCTGCGGCTGGTCTGGCCGCTGTTGAAGGTGAGGCTGGCGGGGAGGTCGGAGTAGTCGCTGGGGTTGGCGCCGCCCTCGTGTTCCGCGCGGATGGGGATGACGACGCTGCGTTCCGGGTCGTCGTCGAGCAGGACGGTGATCGTACGGCTGTCGCCCTCGATGATGGAGTAGTTCGCGGTCTGGAAGCGGACGGTGAGGGAGTCGGGCCGATCGTCGTCGGTGATCGAGACGGTGGCCTGGTCGGGGCTGCCGGCCGTGACGCCGTCGGGCAGGGTCGAACCGAAGCCGAGCAGGACGGAGTCGCCGTCGTCGTCGAGCAGGTCGTCGGTGGCGCTGAAGGTGAACGTGCGGCTGGTCTGGTCGGCGTTGAACGTGAGGCTGGCGGGGACGCCGGAGAAGTCGCCGCTGTCGGTCTCGCCCTGGGGGCTGCCGGTCAGCGGGATCTCGACTTCGCGCTCGGGTGCGGCGCTGAGCGTGACGGCGACCACGACGCTCCCGCCCTCGTCGACTTCGTAGGCGCTCTGTTCGAACCGGACGGTGACCGGCGGATGGTCGTCGTCGATGATTGAGACGGTGGCCCGGTCGGGGCTGCCGGCCGTGACGCCGTCGGGCAGGGTCGCGCCGAAGGTCAGCAGGACGGAGTCGCCGTCGTCGTCGAGCAGGTCGTCGGTGGCGCTGAAGGTGAACGTGCGGCTGGTCTGGTCGGCGTTGAACGTGAGGCTGGCGGGCACGCCGGAGAAGTCGCCGCTGTCGGTCTCGCCCTGGGGGCTGCCGGTCAGCGGGATCTCGACTTCGCGCTCGGGTGCGGCGCTGAGCGTGACGGCGACCACGACGCTCCCGCCCTCGTCGACTTCGTAGGCGCTCTGTTCGAACCGGACGGTGACCGGCGGATGGTCGTCGTCGATGATCGAGACGGTGGCCCGGTCGGGGCTGCCGGCCGTGACGCCGTCGGGCAGGGTCGCGCCGAAGGTCAGCAGGACGGAGTCGCCGTCGTCGTCGAGCAGGTCGTCGGTGGCGCTGAAGGTGAACGTGCGGCTGGTCTGGTCGGCGTTGAACGTGAGGCTGGCGGGCACGCCGGAGAAGTCGCCGCTGTCGGTCTCGCCCTGGGGGCTGCCGGTCAGCGGGATCTCGACTTCGCGCTCGGGTGCGGCGCTGAGCGTGACGGCGACCACGACGCTCCCGCCCTCGTCGACTTCGTAGGCGCTCTGTTCGAACCGGACGGTGACCGGCGGATGGTCGTCGTCGATGATTGAGACGGTGGCCCGGTCGGGGCTGCCGGCCGTGACGCCGTCGGGCAGGGTCGCGCCGAAGCCGAGCAGGACCGAGTCGCCGTCGTCGTCGATGCTGTCCGGGGTGGCGCTGAAGGTGAACGTGCGGCTGGTCTGGTCGGCGTTGAACGTGAGGCTGGCGGGCACGCCGGAGAAGTCGCCGCTGTCGGTCTCGCCCTGGGGGCTGCCGGTCAGCGGGATCTCGACTTCGCGCTCGGGTGCGGCGCTGAGCGTGACGGCGACCACGACGCTCCCGCCCTCGTCGACTTCGTAGGCGCTCTGCTCGAACCGGACGGTGACCGGCGGATCGTCGTCGTCGATGATCGAGACGGTGGCCCGGTCGGGGCTGCCGGCCGTGACGCCGTCGGGCAGGGTCGCGCCGAAGCCGAGCAGGACCGAGTCGCCGTCGTCGTCGATGCTGTCCGGGGTGGCGCTGAAGGTGAACGTGCGGCTGGTCTGGTCGGCGTTGAACGTGAGGCTGGCGGGCACGCCGGAGAAGTCGCCGCTGTCGGTCTCGCCCTGGGGGCTGCCGGTCAGCGGGATCTCGACTTCGCGCTCGGGTGCGGCGCTGAGCGTGACGGCGACCACGACGCTCCCGCCCTCGTCGACTTCGTAGGCGCTCTGTTCGAACCGGACGGTGACCGGCGGATGGTCGTCGTCGATGATTGAGACGGTGGCCCGGTCGGGGCTGCCGGCCGTGACGCCGTCGGGCAGGGTCGCGCCGAAGGTCAGCAGGACGGAGTCGCCGTCGTCGTCGAGCAGGTCGTCGGTGGCGCTGAAGGTGAACGTGCGGCTGGTCTGGTCGGCGTTGAACGTGAGGCTGGCGGGCACGCCGGAGAAGTCGCCGCTGTCGGTCTCGCCCTGGGGGCTGCCGGTCAGCGGGATCTCGACTTCGCGCTCGGGTGCGGCGCTGAGCGTGACGGCGACCACGACGCTCCCGCCCTCGTCGACTTCGTAGGCGCTCTGTTCGAACCGGACGGTGACCGGCGGATGGTCGTCGTCGATGATTGAGACGGTGGCCTGGTCGGGACTGCCCGGCGTGGTGGTGATGCCGGCGGGAAGGTTCGAGAAGCTGAGCAGCACGGAATCGCCGTCGTCGTCGATGCTGTCCGGGGTGGCGGCGAAGGTGAGGGTTTTGCTGGTCTCGGCGGGGCCGAAGGTGAGGCTGGTGGGGATCGAGAAGTCGGCCGCGGTGGTCTCGCCCTGAGGGGAGCCGGTGAGGGTGATTTCGACTTCGCTGCCGGGCGCTTTGCTGAGCGTGACGGTGATTTGGAGGGTAGCGCCTTCGGCCACGGTGTAGCTGGCCTGGGCGAAGTGGATCGTCGGCGGGCTGGGCAGGTTCTGACCCTGGGTGCGGTCGTGGAGGGTGGCGAGGGCGACGGCCGGGTCGCCGGCGGAGACGTCCGGGGGCAGTTGGTCGAAGCGGAGTCTGAGTTGTTCGCCGGACTCGATGAGTTGGTCTTCGACGGCGCGGAGTTGGAAGCTGCGGCTGGTCTGGCCGCTGTTGAAGGTGAGGCTGGCGGGGAGGTCGGAGTAGTCGCTGGGGTTGGCGCCGCCCTCGTGTTCCGCGCGGATGGGGATGACGACGCTGCGTTCCGGGTCGTCGTCGAGCAGGACGGTGATCGTACGGCTGTCGCCCTCGATGATGGAGTAGTTCGCGGTCTGGAAGCGGACGGTGAGGGAGTCGGGCCGATCGTCGTCGGTGATCGAGACGGTGGCCTGGTCGGGGCTGCCGGCCGTGACGCCGTCGGGCAGGGTCGAACCGAAGCCGAGCAGGACGGAGTCGCCGTCGTCGTCGAGCAGGTCGTCGGTGGCGCTGAAGGTGAACGTGCGGCTGGTCTGGTCGGCGTTGAACGTGAGGCTGGCGGGGACGCCGGAGAAGTCGCCGCTGTCGGTCTCGCCCTGGGGGCTGCCGGTCAGCGGGATCTCGACTTCGCGCTCGGGTGCGGCGCTGAGCGTGACGGCGACCACGACGCTCCCGCCCTCGTCGACTTCGTAGGCGCTCTGTTCGAACCGGACGGTGACCGGCGGATGGTCGTCGTCGATGATTGAGACGGTGGCCCGGTCGGGGCTGCCGGCCGTGACGCCGTCGGGCAGGGTCGCGCCGAAGGTCAGCAGGACGGAGTCGCCGTCGTCGTCGAGCAGGTCGTCGGTGGCGCTGAAGGTGAACGTGCGGCTGGTCTGGTCGGCGTTGAACGTGAGGCTGGCGGGCACGCCGGAGAAGTCGCCGCTGTCGGTCTCGCCCTGGGGGCTGCCGGTCAGCGGGATCTCGACCTCGCGCTCGGGTGCGGCGCTGAGCGTGACGGCGACCACGACGCTCCCGCCCTCGTCGACTTCGTAGGCGCTCTGCTCGAACCGGACGGTGACCGGCGGATGGTCGTCGTCGATGATCGAGACGGTGGCCCGGTCGGGGCTGCCGGCCGTGACGCCGTCGGGCAGGGTCGCGCCGAAGCCGAGCAGGACCGAGTCGCCGTCGTCGTCGATGCTGTCCGGGGTGGCGCTGAAGGTGAACGTGCGGCTGGTCTGGTCGGCGTTGAACGTGAGGCTGGCGGGGACGCCGGAGAAGTCGCCGCTGTCGGTCTCGCCCTGGGGGCTGCCGGTCAGCGGGATCTCGACTTCGCGCTCGGGTGCGGCGCTGAGCGTGACGGCGACCACGACGCTCCCGCCCTCGTCGACTTCGTAGGCGCTCTGTTCGAACCGGACGGTGACCGGCGGATGGTCGTCGTCGATGATCGAGACGGTGGCCCGGTCGGGGCTGCCGGCCGTGACGCCGTCGGGCAGGGTCGAACCGAAGCCGAGCAGGACCGAGTCGCCGTCGTCGTTGAGCAGGTCGTCGTTGGCGCTGAAGGTGAACGTGCGGCTGGTCTGGTCGGCGTTGAACGTGAGGCTGGCGGGGACGCCGGAGAAGTCGCCGCTGTCGGTCTCGCCCTGGGGGCTGCCGGTCAGCGGGATCTCGACCTCGCGCTCGGGTGCGGCGCTGAGCGTGACGGCGACCACGACGCTCCCGCCCTCGTCGACTTCGTAGGCGCTCTGCTCGAACCGGACGGTGACCGGCGGATGGTCGTCGTCGATGATCGAGACGGTGGCCCGGTCGGGGCTGCCGGCCGTGACGCCGTCGGGCAGGGTCGCGCCGAAGGTCAGCAGGACCGAGTCGCCGTCGTCGTCGAGCAGGTCGTCGGTGGCGCTGAAGGTGAACGTGCGGCTGGTCTGGTCGGCGTTGAACGTGAGGCTGGCGGGCACGCCGGAGAAGTCGCCGCTGTCGGTCTCGCCCTGGGGGCTGCCGGTCAGCGGGATCTCGACTTCGCGCTCGGGTGCGGCGCTGAGCGTGACGGCGACCACGACGCTCCCGCCCTCGTCGACTTCGTAGGCGCTCTGCTCGAACCGGACGGTGACCGGCGGATGGTCGTCGTCGATGATCGAGACGGTGGCCCGGTCGGGGCTGCCGGCCGTGACGCCGTCGGGCAGGGTCGCGCCGAAGCCGAGCAGGACGGAGTCGCCGTCGTCGTCGAGCAGGTCGTCGGTGGCGCTGAAGGTGAACGTGCGGCTGGTCTGGTCGGCGTTGAACGTGAGGCTGGCGGGCACGCCGGAGAAGTCGCCGCTGTCGGTCTCGCCCTGGGGGCTGCCGGTCAGCGGGATCTCGACTTCGCGCTCGGGTGCGGCGCTGAGCGTGACGGCGACCACGACGCTCCCGCCCTCGTCGACTTCGTAGGCGCTCTGCTCGAACCGGACGGTGACCGGCGGATGGTCGTCGTCGATGATCGAGACGGTGGCCCGGTCGGGGCTGCCGGCCGTGACGCCGTCGGGCAGGGTCGCGCCGAAGGTCAGCAGGACCGAGTCGCCGTCGTCGTCGAGCAGGTCGTCGGTGGCGCTGAAGGTGAACGTGCGGCTGGTCTGGTCGGCGTTGAACGTGAGGCTGGCGGGCACGCCGGAGAAGTCGCCGCTGTCGGTCTCGCCCTGGGGGCTGCCGGTCAGCGGGATCTCGACTTCGCGCTCGGGTGCGGCGCTGAGCGTGACGGCGACCACGACGCTCCCGCCCTCGTCGACTTCGTAGGCGCTCTGTTCGAACCGGACGGTGACCGGCGGATGGTCGTCGTCGATGATCGAGACGGTGGCCTGGTCGGGACTGCCCGGCGTGGTGGTGATGCCGGCGGGAAGGTTCGAGAAGCTGAGCAGCACGGAATCGCCGTCGTCGTCGATGCTGTCCGGGGTGGCGGCGAAGGTGAGGGTTTTGCTGGTCTCGGCGGGGCCGAAGGTGAGGCTGGTGGGGATCGAGAAGTCGGCCGCGGTGGTCTCGCCCTGAGGGGAGCCGGTGAGGGTGATTTCGACTTCGCTGCCGGGCGCTTTGCTGAGCGTGACGGTGATTTGGAGGGTAGCGCCTTCGGCCACGGTGTAGCTGGCCTGGGCGAAGTGGATCGTCGGCGGGCTGGGCAGGTTCTGACCCTGGGTGCGGTCGTGGAGGGTGGCGAGGGCGACGGCCGGGTCGCCGGCGGAGACGTCCGGGGGCAGTTGGTCGAAGCGGAGTCTGAGTTGTTCGCCGGACTCGATGAGTTGGTCTTCGACGGCGCGGAGTTGGAAGCTGCGGCTGGTCTGGCCGCTGTTGAAGGTGAGGCTGGCGGGGAGGTCGGAGTAGTCGCTGGGGTTGGCGCCGCCCTCGTGTTCCGCGCGGATGGGGATGACGACGCTGCGTTCCGGGTCGTCGTCGAGCAGGACGGTGATCGTACGGCTGTCGCCCTCGATGATGGAGTAGTTCGCGGTCTGGAAGCGGACGGTGAGGGAGTCGGGCCGATCGTCGTCGGTGATCGAGATGGTGGCCTGGTCGGGGCTGCCGGCCGTGACGCCGTCGGGCAGGGTCGAACCGAAGCCGAGCAGGACGGAGTCGCCGTCGTCGTCGAGCAGGTCGTCGGTGGCGCTGAAGGTGAACGTGCGGCTGGTCTGGTCGGCGTTGAACGTGAGGCTGGCGGGGACGCCGGAGAAGTCGCCGCTGTCGGTCTCGCCCTGGGGGCTGCCGGTCAGCGGGATCTCGACTTCGCGCTCGGGTGCGGCGCTGAGCGTGACGGCGACCACGACGCTCCCGCCCTCGTCGACTTCGTAGGCGCTCTGTTCGAACCGGACGGTGACCGGCGGATGGTCGTCGTCGGTGATTGAGACGGTGGCCCGGTCGGGGCTGCCGGCCGTGACGCCGTCGGGCAGGGTCGCGCCGAAGCCGAGCAGGACGGAATCGCCGTCGTCATCGAGCAGGTCGTCGGTGGCGCTGAAGGTGAACGTGCGGCTGGTCTGGTCGGCGTTGAACGTGAGGCTGGCGGGCACGCCGGAGAAGTCGTTGCTGTCGGTCTCGCCCTGGGGGCTGCCGGTCAGCGGGATCTCGACTTCGCGCTCGGGTGCGGCGCTGAGCGTGACGGCGACCACGACGCTCCCGCCCTCGTCGACCGCGTAGGCGCTCTGCTCGAAGCGGACGGTGACCGGCGGATGGTCGTCGTCGGTGATCGAGACGGTGGCCCGGTCGGGGCTGCCGGCCGTGACGCCGTCGGGCAGGGTCGCGCCGAAGCCGAGCAGGACGGAGTCGCCGTCGTCGTCGAGCAGGTCGTCGGTGGCGCTGAAGGTGAACGTGCGGCTGGTCTGGTCGGCGTTGAACGTGAGGCTGGCGGGCACGCCGGAGAAGTCGCCGCTGTCGGTCTCGCCCTGGGGGCTGCCGGTCAGCGGGATCTCGACTTCGCGCTCGGGTGCGGCGCTGAGCGTGACGGCGACCACGACGCTCCCGCCCTCGTCGACTTCGTAGGCGCTCTGTTCGAACCGGACGGTGACCGGCGGATGGTCGTCGTCGATGATCGAGACGGTGGCCCGGTCGGGGCTGCCGGCCGTGACGCCGTCGGGCAGGGTCGCGCCGAAGCCGAGCAGGACCGAGTCGCCGTCGTCGTCGATGCTGTCCGGGGTGGCGCTGAAGGTGAACGTGCGGCTGGTCTGGTCGGCGTTGAACGTGAGGCTGGCGGGCACGCCGGAGAAGTCGCCGCTGTCGGTCTCGCCCTGGGGGCTGCCGGTCAGCGGGATCTCGACTTCGCGCTCGGGTGCGGCGCTGAGCGTGACGGCGACCACGACGCTCCCGCCCTCGTCGACTTCGTAGGCGCTCTGTTCGAACCGGACGGTGACCGGCGGATGGTCGTCGTCGATGATTGAGACGGTGGCCCGGTCGGGGCTGCCGGCCGTGACGCCGTCGGGCAGGGTCGCGCCGAAGCCGAGCAGGATCGTCTCGTCGTCGTCATCGATCTCGTCCTGGAGGGCGCTGATTGTGACGGTCTTGCTCTGCTCTCCGGCGTCGAACGTGATGCTCTCGGGGACTTCGAAGTCGGTCGCGTCCGCCTCGTCCTGGCCCGTGGCGCTGAGCGGGATGGTGACGCTGCGCTGCGGGTCCTCGCTCAAGCTGACGGTCACCTCCACCGAGCCGCCCTCGGCCACCTCGTACTCCGCCTGCCCGAACGTCGCCGTCACCTGCGGATATGTCAGCACCGACATCCGCAGCACTGTCTTGCCGTGGGTCTCTATGGCCCTCGAGAACGGAATCCACTCTGTTGACCTGGAGTCGGCCTTCGCCAGAGTCATGTAATCGAAGGACCAGCCAGGCTCGCTACCTTGGTCGAGTTCGCCAGACGGTCCGTACAGAATCCTCCTATCCCCCCATTCGTTGACTGCCGAGACTCCCAACGCCGGCTCGTAGAAGTACGCTTCGAATGCATCAGTGATAATCACCGTCGTCTGCACGGCATGTCTGCTCGCCGCGGAAACCGCACCGCCGAGTTCCCCGAACCGCAGGCTCACGCTTTCGAAGCCTTCGTATAGTTCAGCACCTTCGTCAAGAATCGCGGCGAACGTGAAGCGTTGCTCGGTTTCGCCGGCGCCCACCGTAATGCTGGAAGAGACCGTGAAGTCGGATGGTCTCGCCCCGCCCTGGCCCGTCGCAACGATCGGCACGACCAGGTCGTTGGCGAGCGGTTGACTCAGCACCACGGTCACTTCGACCGTTTCGCCCTCAACAACCCGATAGGTCTGAGCGCCGAAGCGCAGGGTCGGCCCTTGCGCGGGCGCTTGCCCCGCCTCGTTGATGTAGACAATCGTCTGCGCCGGACCTCCAGGGTGGGAGCCCTTTGGCAGCTCCCCTAACGACAGGTGCAGGCGCTCGCCGTCTTCGGCTTCGTCGTCGTCCGTGGCGCCGATCCTGAAGCTCACGGAAGTCTCGCCCGGCTCGAAGGTGACGCTGTCCGGCACGCCGTCGTAGTCGTCGATGTCCGCGCCGCCCAGGCCGCTGGCAAGGATCGGAACGGTCAGGGCCTCGTCGTGTTCCTCGGTCAGGCTGAGAGTGACCTCGACTTCGCCGCCCTCATCGACCGCGTAGGTCGCTTCTTCAAACTGCACTCTGGCCTGTCCAGGCGATAAAGCGGTCAAGACGGCCCAGTACTTCGTGCCGGGCTCGAGCCGGTGGCCGGGATGGAGCAACTCCTCGAGCGTCTTTACGTCGCGGTCCAGGCCCTCGGGCGGCACGGCGACGGAAGCAAACAGGGGCGTCTCGGCGGGATGCCCGCCGTCGTCCGGGTGCAAGGCCCAGCTCAGCTCGTTCTCGTTAGTGTCTACATCAAGGCCCACCCTGAGGCCGCCGAAGATATAGCCTGACGATTTGTCTCCAGTCGTAAACGCCTGCGCGATATTCACGAGGTCAGTGCCCAGATGGTATCCATCCAAAACATTGGGAAACTGGCTACCGGCATTGGAGACGACCGGCTGCGACTGTACCGGGTGATAGGCGACCGCCGACGCTGAACGTCCCGGGGCAAAGCCGTCGTTGTAGGTCACTGTCGCCTTGAGCCACTTGCCAAGGTCACTCGCCGAAGGTGTGTACACGCCCGATGTGCCGCCCTCTTCGGCCGGAATGTCGGTGAACTGACCGTCCTTGCTGTCGCCGCGTTGCCATTGCCAAGACTCGTCCTGGACCCTCGAAATGAGCTGGTTGGTTGCGTCCTCGATGTACGCGGTGACACCCATGCCCACCTGTGGCGAGTTGACATACAGTCGTCCCTGCTCCACGTCCGTCGTGCCATTCAGGGATATGCGGAAGGCGCGGCCCTGACCGTCGTCGATCCACGAAGAACCGGCCCATGATTTCATTTTGTATCCGAAATGCCACGTGCCTTCACTCAGCTTTCGGCCAAGCTCGTCGTCCGCAGCCGTGCCGATGCTCAATCTGCCGGAGCCCGGGTTCGCCTCAATCACAACCCAGTACTTGGTGCCCTTGGAGAGGTTCAGCGCGGGGCTCGCGGCGAACTCCGCTCGGCCTGGAGCGCTCAAGTCTCGCGACAGGGCGGAGGGAGAGGTCAGCGTGCCGTTCGGAATCGGGTTGGCCGAGGGCCTCCCGTCATCATCCAGATGAATCGCGACGCGCGGGGAGACGCCCTCCTCCGCCGCTACGCTAAGCGACACTGACGTCAACTCAAAGCTGTTGACGCTGACGTTGGCACCAGGAGTGAGCAAAAAAGAATGGTGATCGGGCGTGAACGAATTGGCGTACCTGGTTATCGAATCGCCAGTCTCCGCCGCGGCTGCCCATGGGTTTAGGTTTCGGTTTGTTGCGTACGGTCCCGGCGGTCGAGTGGCCTCGCTTCCGCGCAGCTTGATCTTGATGCGCGGGTCGAGTTCCATCTCCTTTAGTAACCCAGTCGTAGGGTCGCCGGCATATAGTTCCGAAAGGCGGGCGTCGACCAAAAGTACACTTTCCCTCAGTTCGAAACCGGACATGCCGCCAGGGTCGATTGCGTCCTGGGTTGATGTCGAAGCGAGCGTCAGGCCTTCGTCGTCACCGCCCTTCCTGGTCACCACGATCCAGTAGGTCCAGTTGGGCAGGAGCACCACATCGTTCGTGCTGAACAGTTCCAGCGTCGAAGTGTCGTCGTCCACGCTGGAGGGCCCGCTGAGCGTCATCAAATAGTAGCGGGGAATTGCGACCGACGGTGTATGGGATGAGTTATGGCTGCGCCACAGCTCGACTTTGACCTCCGCGCCCTCGGCAAGGCTGAGGCCGAGGTCGACCGAGGAGAGGAAGTAGCCGTCGGGGTGGTCGCCGGTGGTGAAGGACTGGGCGTAGGAGGAGCGGCCGGTCTCGGTCGTCAGCTCGTCGCCGGCGGTCTGGTCGACGTTGGAGACCAGCACCACGTCTTCGGGCGGCGACTGCGCCCGGGCGTCGCGTGGCTGGCCGAGCGCGGCTAGCGCGGCGAGCAATACCAGCAGGGTCAGGACGGCCAGTGGCCGCTTGGCGTTTTCTATCCGGAACAGTTGGGACTGGATCATCCGCCCACCTCAATGTCCTTGAATTGCAATCCTGGGCAAAGTCCTCTTGCGCTGCTCCGTAGGCGGAAGTCATGACATCCGTTTGCAGAGCAAAGCGTATGCCCAGCCGGGATTAGAACCTAACGGGACTGCACGGCACTGTCACAGTTGTTACACTTTCATATTTGTCACTCTGTCCCCGCAAGAATCATGGCATTTGGTAACGTCTAGACATGTAACAGACACATTGGAAGGACGAAGTATCATATGTCTAAGTTGCTATTCGATATGTGTGACAGATCGTAATAGGTCATGATGATCTGTCATGTCATGAGATCTCGCCGAGATCCGTTCAACTCCATTGACGTTGCCTGAATCGAACCCGTTGACAGGGCGGATCCGGTCACCGGCAGGGTATCGACGCCGAATGTTGCTGGTTCGGCCACAGATTCGGGCACAAAGTCGGTCACAAAGTCGGTCACAATGTCGCCTCGTGCACCAGGGTCGGATCGGATTCACACGATCGCCGGTGTGCGAATCGCGCAGCACCGTCGTGACATTCGGCGTCGCTCGCCGCGGGTCTCGAGGCTCCAGCGCGCGTAGTTGTCCGCGCCCGGGCGCGCCTCCGCCGTCGGTCGCGTCGCTGCCGGGTGTCCAGCGGCCCACCCGAAGGCGCATGGCCGCAGTTGGTTGTTCGCGTGCGATCGGACGTTCGCGCCCGCCGGATCGGGGCCGTTGGCGCGCTGCGCGCTCGCCATGTGTGCGGTTCGTGCGGGCTGCGCTGTCGGATTGCTCCGTGCTGTTTCGCTCGGCGCGGCGACCTGGCAGGCCGTCCGGCCGTCCAGCCTGCCCGCCGGCCGCCAAGGCTGCCAGCATGATCGCACCGTGGTCCAGAGAGAACAATCGGCGGATCGTCGCCGCCGGTCGAGCTACTCGCCGGAGGTTGACAGTCGCACGCTGATGAGCTCGGTGGACTGCGGCAGGCCGCCGGCGAAGAACTCGCGGAAGGGGCGGCTGAGGAAGTCGGGCGCGTCGAGGAAGAGTCCGCGCCAGGAGTCGCCGTCGAAGTGGTAGAGCGCGCTGATCCCGTGTTCGCGGGCGCAGGCTTCGAGCGCGTCGAGGCCGCCGCCGGCGAACTCGACCGTCCGCAGCAGCTCATCGACGGCTTCACTCTGCCCGTCGAGACAGGCCGCCCGCTCGAACGTCACGCGGTACTCCCGCGAGCGGCTGCCGTCCTGCGAGGTCACGGTCACGGTCAGCGCCTCGAGGCCGTCCAACGCGACCTGGTGTCCGTTGTCGGGGTCGGCGTCGTCGGGCTCGATGGACACTGCGGCGACTTCTTGCGCGGCGGTCGCGTCGACGGTGGTCTCGTCCAGGTCTGGCGGCAGTTCGAGCGAGTAGCTGAGGCGTCGGGGCGAGAAGTCCAGCTCGAGATCGCTGAGCGAGAGCGAGGCGAGCTGGGCCTGGATCGCATCGGGCAGGTTGAAGCTGTAGACCTCGGCGTCCTCGGCGTCGGCCAGCCAGAGGGTGTCGCCGTCGGACCAGATCCCGCGCGCCTCGCCGGCCCCGGCCTTGAGCAGGACGCGGAAGCCGAACTCTTCGGCCTCGACCCGGCGCAAGCCGTCCTCTTCCAGCCGGTAGGCGAAGATGCGGTTGGCCCCGTCGTCGGAGATCCAGATGCCGAGGCCGTCGGACCAGATTCCGCGCGGGCTGCGGTTGAGCGGATCGAGCGCGTGCTCGAAGGCGAGTTCGCCGCTGGCCGGGTCGTAGCCGAACAGGGCGTCCTTGACCGCGTCGAGCACGACGAGCGTCTGGCCGTCGGACCAGATTCCGCGCGGGTCGCGGTTGCGCTCGGCCAGATCGAACTCAAGCTCTTCGACCCGTTCGCCGCTCGCGAGGATGTAGGCGAAGAGGCGGTCCTGTCCGGAGTCCGAGACCCAGGCGGTCTCGCCGTCGGACCAGATGCCGTGGGCGAAGCGGTTGCGACGGTCGAGTTCGAACTCCATTTGTTCGACCCGCTCGCCGGTGGCCAGGTCGTAGGCGAAGAGTCGGTCGGCGCCGGAGGCGGCGTTGTGCAGCAGGCGCAGCGTCTCGCCGTCCGACCACATCCCGGTCGGCTCGTCATGCTCGCGCGCGAGCGACTCGATATCGCGGGTCACGTTCCAGTCGAAGTCCGCTTCCGAGGGCGCCGCCACCGGCGGCGCGCCGCCTCCGCCTCCGCCGCCTCCACCCGCGCCGGCCGCGCCGCCGACGGATGAGGCCTGCCTGACGAGCGTGTTGAAGACCGGCCTGGCTGTCTCGACCGGGGTCCAGGGGCTGTCGGCGACCGATGTTCGAGCGCGGATCTGGACGTCGTAGGCGATTCCCTGGAGCAGAGGCTGAATCTGGGCGGACAGGGGCTCGATTCCGTTCGAGATCGTTTGCGTGCTCCAGAAGGAATCGGACCTGTCGGGGGCGTCGTTGCGGATGTGGCGCAGCTCGTAGCTGGTGATCGGCGCGCCACCGTCTTCGGCGGGCGGATTCCAGGCCACCCGCAGGCCCAGATGGATGGGAGTGAGCAGCACGCTGGTCGGCGACCAGGGAAGCTCAAGGCTGGCCTGGGCCTGGTAGACGTCGGACCAGGGTCCGGCGCCCACTTCGTTCACCGCGCGCAGCTGCAGGTCGTAGCGCCCGCCGGGAGCAAGACCGCTGAGCAGATAGCTGAGGCTGTCGGATCCACCGGCGTTTTCGACGACGGTCCAGTCCTCTGCAGGCCGCTCGGCGCCCTGCTCGGTGGCATCGCTGCGGATGTAGCGCAGTTCGTAGTGGTCGATCTCGATCGATTCGGAGTTGGCCGGCGCCGTCCAGCCAAGCGTGAGCTGGCGCATGCCCGGCGTGGCCGAGGTCAGAGTGGGCCGTTCAGGCAACTCGCCGTGGCCGTAGATCTTGAGCCGCCAGGAGACGAGGTCGCCTTGATGGTCGTGGTAGTGGTCGGCCAAGCGCAGGGTCCACACGCCAGACGGGTTCTCGCCCAGGTGACGGGCCGAGCCGAAGCGCGCGCTGGCGCGCAACTCGTGCTGGTAGAACTGACCGTTGAAGCGAGTGGAGCGGACTGCGGGCAGGATCGTCGAGACCGTCCCCGTTGGCGAGACCAGTTCAATCTGCAGGTCGCGGAAGGAGGAGTGGTCGAGTTCAATGTGGATTTCGACGTACTCGGTGAAATGAACGGTCGAGTCGATGGTCAGGGTGCTGGTCACCTGGGCGCCGGGCACGTCCACCTCGGTCCCGTCGGCGATCGCCTGGCGCGAGTCCCTGGAGGTCGCCTCGGTGGTCAGTAGGTCCGGCAAGTTGGTCCAATCGCGGGCCAGGGCGACCGCGGCGCCGGCGTCGACCGCACCGAAGCCGTAGTCGTGGCTAAAGTCGTACGCACCGTCGCCTCGGTACCTGGTCGCACCGCTCAGCCAGGTCGAACTTGTCGAGTCATTGCGGCGCGCCGATTCGG
This sequence comes from Dehalococcoidia bacterium, assembly GCA_965211635.1. GTDB lineage: Bacteria > Chloroflexota > Dehalococcoidia > Bin125 > Bin125 > Bin125. The sequence goes on along the minus strand of OZ242948.1, from coordinate 871,818 downwards.
CCAGGATCAGCTTGACATCGCGCCAGGTCAGGTCGGGGTTGGCCGAGCGAATCAGCGCCGCCACGCCCGAGACGATGGCAGACGCATAGCGCACGCTGTGATAGGGGTCCAGGAAGACATGAACGTTCCTATCGAAGCTGGAACTGCTCAGTTGGACAGCATATCGATCGCCAAGTTCGGTACTGACGACTCGAGGTGTGCGGCCCTCTCCGGACGGGGCGCAGATCCAGAGGTTGGCGCCCCGAGTGCTCATAAGCGCTCGTTGATCGTCATAGGCGATTCCGCAGACCGTCGTGACGGCGTAGAAGTTGCGTCGTTCGCTGAGGTTGGTATTGTCTGCCCAGTCGTCGTGATCACCGCTGGCGAACACGTAGAGCACGCCTTTTTCTCCGTATCCTTGCGTTACGCCTTCAATGACCGCAGTTTCCCATTCAGCGCTGGCCGGGGTGAGATTGTCCAATCCCAATTCTCCCCAACCCCAGGCATTGTTCGAGACCGCCACGACGTCTTTGTTGCGCCTCATCGCCTCTGCGACGGCCGCCTCGCTGTTGTCGTGGTCGCGTAGTGCGATTCCACCGTGAAACACCAGCGTTGCATCGGGTGCGATACCGACCACTCCTCTGTCGTTGTCGTCGGCGACCATGATGCCGGCTAGTCTTGTCCCGAAGTCCCGGAGTGGGTCTCCGAGCCGCCACAGTGGACTGCCGACGTTGTAGCTCAAATCCAGGTTCACGTTGGCTGCCAGGTCCTCGTGGTCGGCCTGGAAGGTGTTGTAGACCAGCGCCACGGTGACGCCGGCGCCCCTGGTCGACGCCCACGCCGGCTCGACATTGATGTCGAAGCCCGGCGTATCTCCGTCGAACTGTGCCGTGTTCTTCAGGTACCACTGGCAGCCAAAGAGCGGGTCTGACAGCACTCCGGGTTCCGACCCCAGCTGCGTGCGGGTGAGTTGTTCGCAGTACTGGTAGTCTCTGTCGTAGTCGTCTTCCGGTATGGCCTCAATGACGTAAGGCACGTCTGCCGCGGCGTCTTGCGGAGTAACTCTGATGTAGTGCGTCCCGGCGTCGAGCCAAACAGTGACCAGAAAAGCAGAGCGATCCAGTGCCGGATTGGACGGGCCATGGGGGAAGGTATAGAACTCCGTTTCCTCTGTACCGGAAGTAATCGAAACGTCCAGGGGCGTTCCAGTACTGAATGATGTGGCGTGGAGGATGACACGTTGGCCGGACTCGAGCTCAAGCGCATAGACATTCTGGCTGGCAGTCGCCGAAACTCGTCCGGTCTGAGGCACATTGAGCTGGAGCTCCGACGCGCTGGCGACTGTCAAGCCTGGAGTGGTTGCCGTGCGCAAATGGACACGGAAAGAGATGTCGTATGGCGGGTACTGCTGCGTGACTCGAACAACGTAGGTTCCGGCGTCGAGAGCGCTTCGAAGCATGAAGTTGCTGCGCAGGCTCCAATGGGTTGAGTCATCGTTCGAAGCGATCAGCGTGCCGGAATCTGTCAGCAACTCGCCGATCAGGTTGTAACCAATGTTGGGTTCACCGCTGCCTGTTGAGTGGATCCATACCTCTGTGTCTTCACTCAACGTGAACGAGAAGAGGACTTCTGCCGATTCTCCTGTGTCCGAGGACGGCATCAATGCCTGCGCGGATGAATCGAGCTGCAGAGGAATGGTGTCGCTGAGAACGATTTCGCTGCGGCTGGTTCGGACGGCCAGCAGTTGGGCGCTGACGGAGTAGGCGGCGAGGCCGAGGGCGGCGTGGCTGATGGTGAGGAAGTGCGGTCCGGCCTGGACGGGGCTGGTCAGGCTCAGGCTGGCGTCGTCGTCGGACGGGGCGCTGGTCCCGTGGGCGAGGCGTCGGCCGGTCGCGTCGTCCAGGGTGGCTTGGAGGGGGGCGTCGGCGGAGAGCGAGAGGGTGAGCGTGGCGGCTGCGCCGAGGTCGATGCGGAAGACGTCTTGGTCGCCGAGCGCGCCGATGCGGCCGGCGCGGGCGACGCCGATGGGCAGTTCGGAGGCGCGGTCGGCGTGGTCGCCGTGGTCGAGCGTAGTCCCGCGCGCGCTGGGGGACCAGTCGCCGGGGCCGTCGGCGCCGCGCCAGCGCAGCTGGACATCGTAGGCGGCGCCGTCCTCGAGGCCGTCCAGGAGATAGCGTCTGTGGCCGGCTGCGGCGACCGAGTTGCGCAGGGTCCAGCGGGGGTCGGGCTGGTCGTTGTGGGCGCTCTCGATGTAGCGCAGGTCGAAGCCGCTGAGCGGTCGGGCGGAGGCGGGCGGGTCGGCGGTCCAGTCGAGTTGCAGCCCACCGGCTGCGGTGGACTGGACGGCGAGCGCGGGCGCGTTGGGGCCGGCCACGAGGACGCGCGCGTCGTCGCTCCAGGGGCCGAGCCAGCCGTCGTAGCGGGCGCGGATGCGGAGTTTGTACTCGACGCCCGGTTCGAGGTCGCTAAGGCGCATGGAGGTGGATGACCCGGGCGGGAAGGCGCGGTTCTGGTCGGTCGCCTGGTCGGGATAGGGCTGGTCGGAGCGAGACCAGTCGAGGCGATAGTCGAGCGGCAGGGTCTCGGGCGGGATCCAGAAGACCTGCAGCTGTCCGGGTTGGTCGCTGAGCAGGGCCAGGCCGCGGATGGCGCCGGTCGCGTCCTGGGCGGGGGCGGTCTGGAGGCAGAGTGCGGCGAGCAGGGCGAGGGCCAGGGTGGCGAGCGCCAGGCGCGGGAGTCGAGCGGCGGGCGGCGCCGAAGGGCGTCCGGGCCGGGGAGGTTGGTTCACGAGGCGAGTCAGACGCTAGAGAGTGCTGGGCGGCAACCTGTCACAGCGGGCGGGCCAATAGTTGGCCGACAGTTAGTTGATAGTGGATGGATATAACGTAGGACTCGCGGGGCGGAGGTACAAGGATGGCAAATGCTGATCGAGCAAGCGCGCAACGACTTATAGAATCACACTCGCATCGGATGACATACCAACAACTAACACTTGACCATGTCACACGCTGTCGTACTGGTGTTGCTAGCGAAGAAGCACGACATGAAAGTCGTGGAGTCCGTTGCTGCGTTCGAGCAAGCGATCGCTAGCGCAAGCCCGAACAGGCCGCATTCGGCGGCTCAAGTCCTGATTGGCTTCCGACCAATCAGAGGACATGTTGGAAGCCCTGAGACGTGTAACCGGATGCGAGTCCGTCCCGGTTACACTACCCAACCTCGCGCTGGCAGCCGAGAGGAGATCAGTCGCCGGGAGACAGTTGATTGTCGAGGATGCCGCTCCGACTGGCCCAAACGATGACCTCCTGCTTGGTCCCGACCCGGAGTTTGGCCTGCACGCGGTACATGATGTTCCTCACGGTGGCAGTGCTGAGCTCTTCCGACTTGGCGATGTCGGTATACGACTCGCCCTGGGCGAACCTGCGAATGACATTCCGCTCTCGCTCGGACAACAGTGTTCGGTCCCCGGTCTCTAGCAGGGGGTGTTCGGAGCGAAACCAGCGGAATACTTCGCGAATCGTAGCCTCTGGAATGACCAACTTGCCGGCGACCAGCAGCTGCACGGCGTTGAGCAGTGCTTCCGGTTTCGAGTACTTGCGCAAGAAACCGCTCGCACCTGCCGCGACAGCCTTGATGATGACGTCTTCGCTACTCGAGGCAGTCAGGATCAGGATCCGCGCTTCCGGCCAATCCTGGGTGATCTCATGGGCTGCGCTGATCCCGTCCTTCGGTTCCATGATTGCATCCATGACAATCACGTCGGGTCTTTTCTCCAATGCGCACCGCACGGCCTCATCCCCGTTTTGGGCTTCAGCAATGACAACGCACTCACCTGTCGCCTCCAAGGCTCCGCGAAGTCCACTGCGCATGATTGGGTGATCATCCGCAATCAGCAGCGTGCATGGCTTATGCTCGGGCATGACTCACTCGCTCTCCAGGCGATACAACCGGTACAGTGCAGCTGACTTTGGTACCAACTCCGTTGGCGGAGGAATCTATCCGCAGCGAACCGCCGAGCAACTGCGCGTCGGCTCGCATGCCCCGGATGCCGCGACCACTCATGTCAAAGTCGGACGGCAGGCCGTTGCCGTCGTCCGAGATGGACAAGTGGATTCGTCCATCTCCGAAGGTCAAGGATATCGCTGCCTGAGTCGCTTGGGCGTGGCGGAGCGTGTTCGTTAGCGCGTTGTGAGCGATCGAGAAAAGGCGCGCCCGAGTCTGCGTGGACAACGCCGGTTCGTGGCCGTCTTGCGACATCGTGACCTTGATCGAGCTGACGGCCTCAAACGTCTTCGCATGTGTGCTCAGCACATCGCCCAGAGTCTCTCCCTCGAACACCTTGCCCTGGTCGATCGAATGTCTCAGCTCCCAGACCGAAGCGTTGGAGAGTTCTGTGGTCGCCTTGAGCGCAGCCTGTAGCTCGTAATTCGATTCGTCCGCGAGTTGGGTCGCCCGAAACAGGCCCTGGCGGATTAGATACGCCGTCTGTGAAGCCGTGTCGTGAATCTCCTGAGACAAATCGATCCGTTCTTGTCGCAGTTGCAGTTCGCGCTTCGATGCTTCGAGACGCCGCCGACGGTCGAAGCGTCCAATCAGGCTCATCAAGCAGACCAGGGTGTACATCGCCACTATGCGACCAAGCAGCCCCTGCTCCTCTCCGGCACCGAAGTCGAGGCCGACCGCGAAACTGACTGCCGCATAAGTAGTCGCGATCGCCGATGTCCAGAGGAGGCTCAGCCAAACGGATGTGAACATGACCGCGAACAGCGCCAACGCGGGATAGTAAAGCGTGTAGATAAACAAGTCGAAGCTGCCGCCGATGACGATTGCCCCCGTGATCACTGCGATGTCGAGCGCGCTGAGCGCCATCAGCCAATGCCAGGTGATGGCGCGGCCTCGCCTGAGCCGATAATGCAGCAGCGCGTTGCCAATGATCAGCGGTGGATGCAACAGCAAGAAGAACTGATCGTCCGGGTACCAAAAGTGCGGGCGATAGGCCAGGAACGCCAGCGCCATCAGCCAGCAGAGCCAGCGGAACCAGACCGATACCCGTGCCGCGTAGATGGCCACGTCCGGATCGAGCAGAATGGCAGATTGCACCTTGCGCTCCGCCGCCTGGCGGACGGACAGCAAAGCGCCTCGATGATCCCAGACGAACAGGCTCGTCCACTTGCCCAACTTGCCCGACCCGGCGGCGACAAGCGTCCGCGGGGTCACTACCACCCTGTTCTGCACTACGTTGCCAGACATATTAGACAGAGTAACAACGTCGCGACTAATCGTCGATATGTCGTTTGATTCGGAAGTGTTTCGCCTTTGGACGGGCTGCGCATTCACTAAGCGAGTACCAATCGAAACTTCTCTGTTTGCATACATCACTTGTGTACAGATGTGAAACAGTCATTGAGAGTTCCGATGTGTTATGGATGGAATTCCACATTTGCACTCGACGCGCCGCCGACTGACGTGCTCCGCCCGCGAGGCGCTACTCCAGTGGCTGCTCGACAGTCAGCGGCGTGCTCGACAGCCAGCGACCCGCTTCGACGCTCGGCTGGAAGAAGCGCGCTCGCGGGAGCTGGCGATCGCTCCAGGAGTCGCCGTCGCCGACCTGCAGCGCGAACTCGACCGAACCGGATGCCACCATGCGCGCGACGATGCGGACCCGTTGCGCCTCGCCAGCCAGCGGCAATGAGAGCGGCGAGCTCACGAGCCAGCGGTCAACGACCGCGTCCGACGGGAAAAACCGGGCGCGCGGGAGTTGACGCTCGCCCCAGGACTCGTCATCGTTGCGAACCTGCAGCGCGAACTCAATCGATCCGGTCTCCACCCGACGCGCGACGATGCGCACTTCAGCCGTCTCGACTGTCTCCGTCGATTCTGCGATCGGGGCCGACTCGACATTGACGCGCAGGACGCGCGACGGACTCGCCTGTTCGCCGTCGCTGGCCGTGATCGTGATGCTGGTCTCGCCGACTGCGATCGGGCTGACGCTGATCGCGCCATCGTTCAGGCTGACCTCAATCGGACCCGCCGGATCCGGACCGTCGATCGAGAAGCTGAGCTGCTCGCCTTCGGCGTCGCTGAACCACTCGGACAACGTCAAAGTGGTCGGCTCGTCGCCGGCGACCAGGTCGAGCGAGGGGATGGGACTGGAGATTGGCGCCTGATTGGCCCGAGTCAGCGTGATCCGATAGCTCGTCATGCGGCTGCCGTCGCCTGAGGTGACTATGACAGTGATCTCGTCCGTGTCCTGCAGCCGTACCTGGTGGCCGTCTTCCTCGGGATTGGCGTCACCCGGGGTGATCGAAACCTCGGCCGTCTCCTGGGTCGGCGTTGCGACGACCGTGGTCTCGGACGCACTTGCGGGAACTGCCACCTGGTAGTCGAATCGAAGGGGCGAGACGTCGCCCAGATCGAGATCGCTCAGCGAGAGCGCGGCCAGTTGCGCCTGGATCGCGTCGGGCAGGTTGAAACTGTAGACCTTGGCGTCTTCGCCGTCGACCAGCCAGAGCGTGTCGCCGTCCGACCAGATTCCGCGAGCCTCGCCCGCCCCCGCCTTGAGCAGGACGCGGAAGTCGAACTCCTCCTCCTCGACCCGGCGCAGGGCCTCGTCTTCCAGCCGATAGGCGAAGACGCGGTTGGCGCCGTCGTCGGAGATCCACAACGTAAGCCCGTCCGACCAGATGCCGCGCGGATTGTTGTTGAGCGAATGCAATTCGTACTCCGCGATCAACTCACCGGTCGTCTCATCAGTCGCCAGCACGTAGCTGAACAGCGAGTCGCGGACCGAGTCGAGCACGTAGAGCGTTTCTCCGTCCGACCAGATGCCGCGCGGGTCTCGGTTGTCCTCCGACAGGTCGAACCCACGCTCGGATTGAGCCTCACCCGATTCCAGGTCGTAGGCGAACAGCCGGTCCCGTCCGGAGTCGGCTACCCAGAGTGTCTCGCCGTCCGACCACAGGCCGTGCGCGAAGCGATTGCGGTTGGCCAATTCGAGCTCGCGCTCGGACAGCCGCTCGCCGGTCTCGAGGTCGTAGACGAAGATTCGGTCGGCGCCCGTTGGCGCGTTTTCGAGCACGCGCAGCGTCCGGCCGTTCGACCAGATGTCGGTCGGCGTGGACTGGTCTGCATGCAACTCGATGTCTCGGGTGACGTTCCAATCGAAGTCGGCGTCCGAGGGTACGGCTACCGGCGGGGCGCCTCCTCCTCCGCCGCCTCCGCCGCCTCCGCCAACTGCGCCTCCGCCAACTGCGCCCCCGACGCTGCTGACCGGGCTGCCGTGGCGGACCGGCAGCGCGCCGAACGCGGCCACCGGATTGTCCGCCCCATCCTGGAGCGGCGCAGTGCCGGGCGCGTAAGCGACCGTCACCGTCTGGCCGCTTTCGACGGGCGCGCTGAGCGTCAAAACGACGTTGACGTTGGAGATGGCGACGTTGCTGACGGTCGCGGGGGCGTCGTCAACCATCACCGCGAAATCGCTCGGCTGAGGGATCGAAACCGGGTCGATCGCCTCGTTGAAGGTCAGCGTGAGCTGGTCGCCGCTGACCGTGGGGCTGGGCTGGGTCGGCGGCGTCGTGTCCGGCGCAGACAGCGGCGTGGCCCGCGTCTGCGCGGGCGGACCCTCTTCCGCCGGCAACGCGCTCACTGCGCGCACCTGGAATGTGTACTCGCGCTCGGCGGTCAGATTGGCGATCGTGACCGTGTTGACGCTCACGCTCTGCCATGGCGTGGTCGCGGGTATCGATGATCCCAGCGCGTGGCGGTACTCGTAGCGGATACCAATCGCCCCGCCGGTGGTTCGCGGTGGACCCCAGGACAGCGTCACCTCGCCGACATTTGGGCTGGCGAATAGGTTCGTCGGTTCGCTCAGCCCGGCGCCTTCGCCGCTGTCCGGCGATCGCTCTTCATCGCTCGAGACGTCGTCTCCGCCGTCGTTGTCGCGGATGTTCACGCGAATCCATCCGAGCGGGAAGCCGTCCGGTTGGCCTGGCGCGCGCTCAAGCAGGTAGCTGCGGTCCTCGCTCGCGGACAGGATCACGGCGAAGGACTCGTCCGGAAGCGCTTCGTCGACTGTGTCGTCAATGATTGGGATCACGATCGTCGCGCTGGTGGCGCCTGCCGTGATGGTGAGCGTTCCGTCGTCTTCGCCCGTGAAGTCCGCGCCGGCGGTGGCCGCGAGGGCCTGCGTGCGCCAGGGAATCGAGATCGCCTGCTTCGGGCTGGGATCAATGGTGAGGCTGATCTGCGCCTGGCCGTCATCCTCGTCGACCGTCAGGTCGGCGGCCGAGACGGCCGGCAGCGGCTCGAGGAAGGTGCCCGCGAGGGCGATCTCCAGCGGGTTGCTTTCTGTCCAGCCGGGAGGAGCCTCCCTCGAGAGTGTTCGGTAGTCGAGTGACCAGCCGCTCTCCGCACCGGGATGCGAAGCAAGGTCCGCGCGATGCAACGTGCAGAAGGCGTTCGGTGCTGATTCGGGAATGGTGTACGCCACCAGGACGAAGTACGAGGTGTCGGCCTCGAGCAGAACGGGCTGCGGTGGCGTCAGGGGCGTCTGTCCGCCGTTGGTGAAGGTGCCGGACAGGTCGGCGATCTTCTCCCCGGGACGGCCGTTGGCCTCCGCTCGCAGCGAGGACCCGCTCTCGGCAGAGCAACTCGCGGTCAGCCTGATGACGACCTCGGACAACAGGTAACCGGGCTCATGCGAGCCGGTCTTGAATCGGACTGCGATGTTTGTGCTCTCAGAACTCAGAAGCATGATATCGCCGCTGCCCAGTCCAAGATTGCTGATGAACGTCACTTCCTCAGACGACGAGCGCACGTTGATCGTCATCGTCCCCGTGTTGTCGCTCTCCGCGTCGCCGTCGCTGACCCGGTAGCGGAAGCTGGCGAGGTTGTCGCCGTGCCGGTCGCGCGGCGGCGCGTAGACGAACTCGCCCGCCTCCATCTGCGCCCGCATCACCCGGCCGCCCGCGCGCAGCACGGCGCCGTTCAGCTCGAGCTGTCCAGTCGAGGGCACGCTCGCCAGCGTGATCCCGGCCAGCGGGTTGCCGTCCGGATCCGAGTAGCCGAAATCGCCGGGCCCGAAAGCGTAGTCGGTGCTCTCCTGGGCCTGGACGGAGCCGTCCGCGGCCACCGGCGCGATGTTGCCCGAGAACGTGCCGTTGATGCGCAGCAGCAGCACGTCGTTCGACCGCAGGAGGTCGTCCGACTCCGTGCGCAACAGCGCCATGCTGCTCGCGGACCAGTACTCGCTCCCGTCGTCGACCTGCCAGCCCTCCGCCGAGCTGCCGTCCTCGGCATCCTCCGTCGTCACGAGCGCCTGCACGCCGTACTCGTCCGTCGTCGGGACCAGCCAGTAGTCGGTGTCCGGCAATAGCAGCACGAAGCGGTCGGGCGTGAACTCGTAGTTGTCCGTCGCGTCCGGGGCCAGCAGATTCGTCCGGCTGAAAGTGGCCAGCAGCCTCGCATCCTCGTCGAAGAGACGCACCGTCGGCGGCGAGGGCAGGTCCTCGCCCTGCGGATCGTAGTCGCCCTGGTGCAGCCGCAGCTCTACGGAGCTGACGTTGTAGCCGCCATTGTTGGGGCCGGTGGTGAAGCGCTGCGCGATGCCCAGTTGCACCGACCGCGCCACGCGCGTGCCGCTGGACGTCTGCCCGATCGTGCTGACCAGCACGCGCGGCTCCAGGGGCGTGTCCTCCGAGGCGATGGTGCGGTCCGCCGGCCAGGCCTCGCTCGTCACCTCCTCGGCGTTGCCGTCGCCGTCGGTGAAGCCCACCACCAGCCGCAGCCGCCGGCCGACGTCGTCCTCGCCTACCGTGTAGCTGCCGCCCGTGCCGATGCGGTCGGCGATCACGCCCTCGCCCGAGGGCGTCATCCGCTGCCAGTTGAAGCGGAACGTCGACGGCGCCGGCACGCCGTCCGGATCGACAATCGTGCCCGCCGTCCCGCTCAACGTCTCGCCGATGCGCGGCGTGCCGCTGATCTCCGGCTGCCCGACCGCCGGGTCGTTCACGGGCGTCACGCCGATCGTCATCGTGTAGGCCGGGCTGTCGGCCGCGCCGTCGCTCACCTTGAAGGTGAAGCTCGCGTAGGGCGTGCCGTGCTCGTTGGCGGCCGGCTCGAAGCTGAGCGCTCCGCCGGCCAGACGCGACCCGGTGATCCGGTCGCCCGCGTTCACCGCCGCGTCGTCCAACAGCAGACGGCCCTTGTCCGGCAGCGTCTCGATCGTGAACCAGGCCAGCGGATCGCCGTCCGGGTCGTTGTAGCTGAAGTCGCCCGCGACGAAGCTGCGGGTCGTGTCCTCGTCTACCGTGACGCGCTGGTCGGCGTCGGTGGGCGCGTCGTTGTTGGCGCGGCTCATGACCGGGAAGTCGCTGAAGTTGTCGGCCTGCTTGCCGCCCGCGTCGCGCAGCGGATTCGTGGCCGGCCGGGCGTAGCTCACGCTCACCGCATCGGCGGGACCGGGCGGCTGCTGCAGCGTCAGGATGGCCGTGTCGCCCTCCACCCGCACCATCGCCGGACTGACCCCGGCGGCGGAGCCGATCGCGACCGTGAAGGCCGAGGCCGGTGGATCGCTCTCCGTCAGGTTCTCGCTGAACATCAGCCGCAGCGTGACGCCGAGGTTGATGCCCGAGCGCGGAATCGGCTTCGTGTCGACCCGCACCGGCGGATCGGGCGCGCCCGCCGGGTGCGTGAGGTCGAGGTCGCGCCGCAGGGCGGCGTCTCCGCCGCTGAGCTTGATCGCGCCGCCGTTGAGCCGCAGGCTGTTCGCCGCCCACGAGATGCCGTCGGCGTCGTTCTCGCCCGCCTCGATATCCCGCCTGAACAGGATATGGCTGCCGCTGATCGAGGCGTAGTCCAGGGTGACCGTCTCGCCGCCCAGCTCGACATCGAACTGCGGCGTCCCCGTGACCACCGCATTCGCGTTCAAGAGTACCGTGAGGCGGATGGGGTTGCCGTCGGCGAGGTCGCCGTCGGCGACGTTGACCTCCTCGATCTCGAACGGGTCGTCGTCGATGATCGTGATCCAGGCCCGATCCGAGCTGACCGCGACCTGGAATGGCTCGCCCGGCGCGGGGTCCAGTTGGATGCTGAAACGTTCCGGGTTCTCCACAACCGGCGGCTCGCCCCCGGCTTCTCCGGTTTCCACGGTGCGGACCCGCAGGGGGACCTCCAGCACCTGGCGGCCGTCCCGCGTCGTCCAGTCCGGCGAGTTGTGCGCGAACCGGACTTCCCGGGAGATGTGCTGGTAGTCCAGGATCAGGATGGCGGTGTTGATCCTGGTCATCACGGAGACGTCGAACGACTCGCGCGGCCGGACCAGGCCCGGCTCGCTGACCGCCTGCAGGATCGTGTTGATCTGGTCGCCCTCCTCGACCTCGTAGGTCGGATCCTTGAAGCTGACCTCGAGGTACCGGGTCGCGCTGTTGGTCGGCATGCGCATCTCGACCGACGCCTCGCCGCCCGAGGTCAGGTCCGGGATGAGTGAGTCGCTGCTTGCGAGCTTCACCGTCAGCGTGCCCGAGGCGGCGCCGAAACTGGTGTCAAACTCCGTGGTCGCCGTGGTCTGGTTGGCCCCGATGGTTGCGCCAAAAGACAGGTCCGGATCAGTGACAAAGTCCGTGCCCTGTGCGACACGAAGCGAAACGAACAGGTCCTGGTCCGATACGTTCGAACGGGTCACCCGGAATCTCGGGTTGGCCAGCACCGGCGAGGCCTCGTCGTACACCGCCTCGAGCGTAATCCTCGGGATCGTGCTGTTGTTCGTCACCGCGACGGCAGCGAACGACTCCAGGTCGCTGCCCGCCAGGTCCTCCACCACGTTGCCGCTGCTCGGCTTGGTGTAGCTCACGGTGACGACGTCGTCGTGCGCAATCGGGCGGTCCGGGTACAGCAGGATGGTGGTGTCGCTCACCGCAATCGGGTTGGTGTCCCGCAGTGCGACCGTGCCGGCCGTTCCGCCGTTCGGCGTCACCCGCACCGTGAACGCCGAAGCCTGGGGCAAGGGTGTTTCCTTCAGCGCCTCGCTGAATCTCAGGTTGAGCTGGGTGCCTCTCTCGGGAATCGACGGCGGGTTCGCCGTGTCCAGCTCGGGCGGGACCGGCGGGCCGGTCGTGACCGTCTGATCGGTGAACGTGGCGACCTCGTTGCCGAACGGATCGGCGAGCGTGTTGCCCGTGTCCGGCTTGGTGTAGGTGACCTTGACGTCGGTGTCCGACTCGACGATCGCCGAGGCCAGGGTCAGCGTCACCGTCGAGCCGGAGGCGGCCACGCTGTTGACCGTGACCGCCGCCTCGGTCCCGCCCGCGGGCGTGCGCTCGACCGTGAACGTGCTGGTTGCGGGCAGCGAGTCGGCGTCGATCGCCTCGGAGAACTCGATCGACAGCTCGGTCGTCTCGACCGAGGCGCTGACCACCGTCGGCGCGCTCGAGTCCTTGCTGATGTACAGCGTGCGCTCGGCCTGGTCCTCCCAGTCCAGCCCGGCGTCGTCCCAGTAGCGAGCGCGTATTTCGCTAGTCGTCTCCGCTGCCGACTCGTGGAACGGGAAGGCCTGGTCGCAGACCCAGAGCGTCAGCGGCGCCCGCTCGGTATCGGTCATCGCGGTCGAGGTCTGGAAGTGCAGCTGGCCCAGGGCAACAGAGCCCCAGGAGCCGCCAGTTTGGTGGTTGACGCCGATAAAGGTAATCGTGTAGCCGCTGCCCACCATCGCTAGCGAAGGACTGTCCAGTGCTCCGTAATCGTCCTGACCGCCGAGGGGAACGCTGAAGTTGCCACCTACTACCGGTACGGACACGTCCGCGGGGTCACGATATCCGCTAATGGAGTTGGCCGAGGATCCAGTATTGAGATGGGCGAGCGTCACCTTCCCGGTCCAGATCTGGGTCTCGCCCGTGCGGTAGCTGGGCGCGGCGCAGGTCTCGGCGGCCAGGACCACGTCTGTGGCATTGCTGGTCAGCTCCTCCTCGTAGCCGGCGTCGTCGATGAAGTTGAAGACCAGCCGGATCCGGTGGCCCACGTCGTCCGCGGTCAGCGTGTAGGTCCGCTCCGTGCCGACCATGTCCTGGACGACGGTGGCGCCGTCGGACGAGAGCCGCTGCCAGTTGTACTCGGCGTGCCGCTCGTAGTCGGTGAGGCCGTCCGAGTCGCTGAACTTCCTGTTTGCCTGCGTGTGCCAGAGGCTGAGCACGGCCGGGACGCGGGCGGTGGAGGGGACGAAGATCAGGTCGCTGCCGGTGGCGGGGCTGTTGAGGCTGGCGTCGAAGTCCTTGGCCCGGCCCACCACCCGCATCTGCAGGCTCTCGCCGCTCGCGTCGTCGGCGAACTCCGATGTCGCGGTCGCCTTAACCTGGAACACGTCGCCCATCGTGAACCCGCGGAACGACTCCTCGTCCTCCTCGTCCGAGGCGGTGCCGAACCAGCCGATGTTGGTATTGGTCGCCGTTGCGACGATCCAGTACGTCTTGTTGCGCTCGAGATCCCGGGGCGGGTCAACGATAACGCTTCCCCTCACATCATCGTCGGTTCCGAACCCTACGCTGAAGCTGGCGCCCACCTGGGTTCCGGTGGGAGTGTCTTCGCGTAGCTGGAGAGTCACAGGTGTGCCGAAGATAGGATCTATTGACGAGTGGCCTGCGGCCTGCAGGACAACCTGGCTGAGGCTGTAACCGGTCGGGTGAGGCCCGGTCGTGAAGGACTGCGCCAGGCCGCTGGCAAACACGTGCCGCGATCCGGTCGTTTGACCGAGGTTCTCAACGAGGGGCCCGGTAACCTGGTTGGCCACCGGTTCGTCGGTGAAGGCCGCCACATCGACGAAGTTGTCGCCCGTCAGACGATGTCCATTCGCACCCTTAGGCGCGTATGAGAGGGTGATGTTGGTGTCCGTGAATTGGAGCCGATCGGTTTCGTTGGCAGTCTGTAGTCCGAATACTCTAGGGTCATCGGCGCTCCGGAAATTGACAAAACCGACGATCGTCCGTTCCGTACCGGCACGCGTCAGCTTGAGGGTAAACCCGATGTCTCCCGTACTGTTAAGTGTGTATTGCAGATCTTGATCGAATTCCACCAAGATGGTGGTGGCTTGAGGGTTTACGTTATCAACCAAAGCAGTGATTCCTGTAACTGTGGGGGCAGTTGTGCCCGTGGGCGTGACGCCGACCACGCGCAGCAGGAAGGGGCCGCCGGAGGGGGCATCCGTGAACGGTGCCGGATCGCCTGCCGCCCTGGCGCTGGCCGTGTCCTTGATGCTCCAGCCGGTCTGTGAGCCGGTCATTTCGGCCGTGCCGGTCGTCTCGGCCTGGACCCATTCGATGCCCGACCCGCTGACGGCATTCAGGTCGAGGCGGAACTCCGTGCCGGCATCGAGGATCACGCCCGGATCGGCGATGAACAGGTAGTCGCGCGTGGTATTCGCCTCAAGCGCGTCCGGTCCACTGAGCTGGGCAACCAGGGTGTCGCCGTCATAGAGCCACGGAGAAGGCGCCCTGGTGCTGGCCCCGGTCTTCAGCCGCAGCTCGACCCCGAACAGCTTGTAGCCATGCGTGTTGGCGCCGGTCGTGAACTCCTGGGCCAGGTTGTAGCTATTGGACGAGAGACCGCCCGCGTCCTTGAGCGCCAGGTCGGTGTTGCCGACCAGCAGGTTGACGAGGTTGGCGAGCTGGATGGAGAAGTCGCCGACCCGGTTCTCGGCCGCGTCGCGCAGACCGCTCTCGGCCGCGGCCGGCTCGGTATACGTAAGTTCATGGTTGCCGGAAAAGCGCAACTGCCGTTCTAAAATCCCCGGTCCGCTGATTGTCAGGGTTGCGCCGCTGATGCTCACCGGACCGGTCGGTGTGATGGCTCTCGCCAAAGAAAGAGCGAAGTCGTCAGAAGTCCGCGCAAATGCCGACAACGCCGGCAGCGAGGTCGAGTCCAGCGCTTCATCGAAGGTGACCGTGATCGCGGTCGCGGAGATCGTGCCATGCAGCGGCGTCGGCGCGCTGGTGTCGACGACCGTCCCCTTGACGCGGAAGACCACGATATTCCCCCCGGACTGTGAGGCCCAGGGACCCGTTGCGGAAAAAAGACGAGCATAATGGCTACTGGAGATCGACCAGCCGTCTTGGGCTGTTTCAGTTCCAGATGTAAGAGGTCGTGTGTTGAGTGCAATGTTCCCGCCGGTAAACACAAGCCAATAGGTAGTGCCTGCGGTCAGGTTGACCGTGGTCGTGGTCGGCGTGTAGCTGACCACGACATCGGTGTGAACGCTTACGGCATCAAGCGTTGGCGTGGTGAAGTCGGCCACCTTCGTGCCTGGCGTTGCGTTGTTGGAGGCATCGACGGTCGCCCCTTCGTGCAGGGTCATGGTCGGGGCGGTCCGCGATCCGGTTGCCTGGTCGATGCGGATCTCGATCGATGAGAGTTGCAGATCGCTCCCGGCCGTGAAGCCGTACATCCGGCCCTGCAAGATACTCCCAGTACCCTCGCCAGTATTGTCGTTTTCACGCAGATTGCTGAGCACTGTGATCTCAGTGCCCTGGCCGGCGGCGGGCTGGTTGGTCAGCAGGCCGAGCGAGACGACAACCAGCGCCAGCAGCGGCAGCAGCGCCGCGACCGCGCGGCGTCGTGCCGGTTGCATAGGCAGGAATGCTCGCGTCCGCCCCACGGCCCCAAGCACGGCCCCAAACACGGCCCCAAACACGGCCCCAAGCACGGCCCCAAGCAATACGTACATCATGCTCACTTCGCCTGACCCGACGCCGACGCATGAATACCGTCGCCCCGGAAGCGTATAACCTAGGTGCCTGCAACATCAATGGACGTTGCGCCAAGTTTGGATGCAACTCATCGGTAAGAAACTTGTACGGTATACCATCGCAAGATGCGAATCTTTTGATCAACATTACTCAGTCCGACGATAGTTACAAAGGCGAAAATCCACCGATGATCAATCGTAAACACCAGCAGTGACAAACCGCCAATCTAGTCCGCCTCAAGTGACCTGCCCGTAAATCGGCGACCCGTTGAATCGTCATTCCCGCCGGAGCCTGGAGTGACGGAATCCGGAGTGGCCCGCAACGCTCTACGCAGGCTCGGCCTTCGCTGCGACGAGCTTCGTGGATGCCGGTACCCCGCCGGCGAAGAACTCGCGGAAGGGGCGGCTGAGGAAGTCGGGCGCATTGAAGAACAGTCCACGCCAGGAGTCGCCGTCGAAGTGGTAGAGCGCGCCGATCCCGTGTTCGCGGGCGCAGGCTTCGAGCTCCTCAAGGCTGCCGCCGGCGAACTCGAGCGTGGACAACCGCTCATCGCCCAACCCGCCGGCTCCGCCGAAACAGGCCGCCCGCTCGAACGCCACGCGGTACTCCCGCGAACGGCTGCCGTCCTGCGAGGTCACGGTCACGGTCAGCGCCTCGATGCCGTCCAACGCGACCTGGTGTCCGTTGTCAAGGTCGGCGTCGGCGTCGTCGGGCTCGATGGACACTGCGGCGGCCGTCTGCGTGGCGGTCGCGTCGACGGTGGTCTCGTCCAGGTCTGGCGGCAGTTCGAGCGAGTAGTTGAGGCGTCGGGGCGAGAAGTCCAGCTCGAGATCGCTGAGCGCGAGCGAGGCGAGCTGGGCCTGGATCGCATCGGGCAGGTTGAAGCTGTAGACCTCGGCGTCCTCGGCGTCGGCCAGCCAGAGGGTGTCGCCGTCGGACCAGATCCCGCGCGCCTCGCCGGCCCCGGCCTTGAGCAGGACGCGGAAGCCGAACTCTTCGGCCTCGACCCGGCGCAAGCCGTCCTCTTCCAGCCGGTAGGCGAAGACGCGGTTGGCCCCGTCGTCGGAGATCCAGATGCCGAGGCCGTCGGACCAGATTCCGCGCGGGCTGCGGTTGAGCGGATCGAGCGCGTGCTCGAAGGCGAGTTCGCCGCTGGCCGGGTCGTAGCCGAACAGGGCGTCCTTGACCGCGTCGAGCACGACGAGCGTCTGGCCGTCGGACCAGATTCCGCGCGGGTCGCGGTTGCGCTCGGCCAGATCGAACTCAAGCTCTTCGACCCGTTCGCCGCTCGCGAGGATGTAGGCGAAGAGGCGGTCCTGTCCGGAGTCCGAGACCCAGGCGGTCTCGCCGTCGGACCAGATGCCGTGGGCGAAGCGGTTGCGACGGTCGAGTTCGAACTCCATTTGTTCGACCCGCTCGCCGGTGGCCAGGTCGTAGGCGAAGAGTCGGTCGGCGCCGGAGGCGGCGTTGTGCAGCAGGCGCAGCGTCTCGCCGTCCGACCACATCCCGGTCGGTTCGTCATGCTCGCGCGCGAGCGACTCGATATCGCGGGTCACGTTCCAGTCGAAGTCCGCTTCCGAGGGCGCCGCCACCGGCGGCGCTCCACCCCCGCCGCCTCCGCCACCGCCGCCGCCGCCGAATCCGCCACCGCCGCTCCCTGTCCCGGAGGCCCGGGCATCGGTCTGCTGCTGCGGCGGCGGCCCACCCCGGTCCCCCACGGTCCCGAAGATCCACGGCCGTGCCTGCTTGATGGCGAGCTCGTTGGCGCTGGTGATCTTGTACTCAATCTCCATGGCAAAGGGCTCTCCCGCGGGGGGAGGGGGGTAGAGTCCCTCGAAGTGGGCGTGAATGACCCCGAGGTGCAGCCACAGCAGCCGCAGCTGTTCGTCCGTGAGCAGCAGTGTTCCGGGGTCCACCTGATTGGAGGTGCTGAGCACCCAGTAGATTCCGGACTCGCCGTCGATCAGGATTTCCTCGGCCAGGGAGTTCGCGTCCGGGTTCGTGACCAGGTCCTCTCCCACCTGGCTGTTGACGTAGTAGAGGTCCGGGTTCCCGCGGATGGTGTCGCCGCTGACGGCCACCCCGTTGACCTGCTCATCCGTGTAGTTGGGGTGGACCAGCACCCCCATTGCCGCGGCCAGGTGGTCGATGCGGTGGAAGTCCCGCTCCGTGAAGGCGCGGAAGTTCCACAGGCTGGCGTAGACCTGCTTCAGGGACTTGTCGATGCCGTCCTCCTCCGTCTCCTCCGGCTTCTGGGTCTTGGAGTCGTACAGGCCGGCGCCGTTGAAGCCCGGCAGGTCCTCGTTGTTGGTGCTGGAGCGGTAGCGGAGCGACTGCCCCTCGGGGTACGTCGCGTGCATGGCGGTCAGAGCGTCGATGATGAACTGCGGGCTCGTCGCATCCTTGATGGCGTCCCGCAGGTCGTCCAGCATCTCCTCCTGGATGTCGAAGTCCGTCTGGAAGTAGGGGTGGGCGAGCATCGCCGTCACCGCCTCGGCCAGGGTCGTCCCCGCCGGGAGCGTCAATTTCTCTTCTTCTGGCGCACTCCTCTTGCCGAGGAACGTCACTTCGCCGAGCGTGGTTTCCTTCATGAACCGGTCGTAGAAGGAGAAGGGGATGGCGAAGCCGTCGGGGACGGTGCGGTCGGGGAAGCCGAGGGTTCCCAGGACGGCGACGTTGGCGGCCTTCACGCCGAACGCGTCCCAGTCGTCGAAGCCAACCTGGCTGAGCGGCGTGATCGTGGTGACGGAGAGGTCGCGCCGCGGGGTCTGAGTGCTCGCCGGCCTGGACGCAGCGAGGTGGGCATCCACCTCTTCCCTGGTCGCGGCCCGGATGAGGTAGCCCGCTCCGAACACCGTGAGCTTGACGTAGCTGTTCAGGAGCGGAGCGATGTCGCTCCGGCTGGCGGCGTCCCGGATGTAAGCGTTCGGGACGCCGTCCTGGGTCGCCCGCAGGTTCACATGGGAGAGGGGAGTCTGGGGCATCGTGGTGATGACCCCGGCCACCCGGGGGAGCTCATTGGGGATCGTCTCGTAGATGGGGATGTCGCGGGGCGTGGGCCGGTCCGTCGGGTCCAGCTGCCGCAGGAACCCGTAACTCTCGGCCTGGTTCAGGGCCACGTAGCTCTCGCCCGCATCCACGTCGTCGTCGAACACGAAGGGGACGTGGGAACTCCGGTAGGACTGCAGGTGGCGTTGATGCCTGGGCAACAGGAGGTTTGTCACATGGTAGGCCAGGTCGCTCCCCACCAGGCCCCAGCTGGCGGCGAGGAGCGCGTACCGGAGCTCGGTCTCCTCGATGGGCACGACCCCCTCGCACGTGAAATAGGCGAGGCCCTGATCGCCCGAGGGGCCTACCAGGTCGGATCGTGACCTGAGCCAGCAGTAGGCCATGGAGGCCGGGTCATAGGTCCATCCCAGCTGAGCGAGGAAGGTCGTGTGTACCGGGTAGGTGTTGGAGTTCTGGAAGTAGATGCCGGGATGGTCTCCGTCCAGCCCGATGAGCACGAACTTCAACTCGCCATCCTCGGTGTCGCCAGCCGCCAGCGCGTTGAAGGCGGCCTCATCCGGGACCGCGATGCCCCCAAGCTGGGCGTCGATGGGCGCCATCGGATTCACGGGATTCGGGTCGGTCAGGTCGTTGGCGCAGTCGCCGTCGACATCCCCTGGGGAGTCAACGGCGTACTTGTCGACGCGGAGGCGATTCAGGGCCACATCGGGCGCGTCCAGGGTCGTGCTCGTGGCCCCCGTGCGGCCCCTGTTCACCGACCACGGGATGGCCTTGGTCGTGCCGTCGATGGAGTGCAGGGTGGAAACGACGAAATAGTCGGCGTCGGTCGACGGCACGACTATGGGGGTGGCGCTCACCGTCACCATGGTCGGCGTACCCGGCGTGAACCCCCCGGTGCACTGCCCCTCATCGTTCCGTGCGGACAACCTCGCCGGCGTGGTGACGCTTTCGGTGTTGGAGAGCCCGCTCAGGCCCGCGGCGTTGCGCGCCTGCACGGCGTAGTGGAGCGTCTGCCCGGCCGGGGCGGCCGAATCGGTGTAGGTCGTATCCGCGCTCCCCGTGTCCGGCACGATCTCGGCCAGGGCGTCCTCGCTGGCGCCCCGCAGGATGCGGTAGCCGGTGACGGTGTCGTCGGCCGGGTCCTGCCGCCAGACCAGGGTCACCTCGCCGTCCGGCGACAGCGCCGTTCCCGTGAGCCGCGGCGCCTCCGGGGAGTTCGCGGAGCGGTCCCGGGTTTCGCTCGCCCGCTCCTCCTCGGGCCGCGCCGGCGTCCTGGCGTTGAAATAGGAACTCTGCGGGCTCAGGCCATCGGAGTTGCGCGCCCTGACGCGGTACACGTAGAAGGTCTGGGCGGCCACGCTGCCGTCGGTGTACGACGTCGCCGCCGAGCCGGTGTCGTCCACGTGGACGTGGAACACGCCGGGGCCGTCCACCGCCTTGTTGCGGCGCAGGATCTGGTAGCCCGTGATGCGGTCGTCGCCGGGATCGTCCCACGTCAGCGCCACCCGGTCGTGCGCGACCGTGCCGGTCAGGCCCGTGGGCTTCTCCGGCGGATCGGCCGGGCTGCCCGCAACGGCAAGCGAGTTCGAGGCCAGGACAAGGAGCGTCGCGATCAGCGCCGCCCATCCAGCGAACGATGCACGCACCTTCGGACCCCGCCCCGGGAGGGAACACCCGCGGGCAACGACCGCATCGATGGGCTCAGCAGAGCGCTTGAGGGATCCCAGGTCAGGTTCGGCCCATTTCATGCTCAGTTGCCTTCCGCGCCGCCTCGGTGAGGCGCTCCGCGCAGCCCGGAAGCTCCTCGACGTCCCCCTCGTAGACGAGGAGGCTGAGGCCCTCGGCCACCTCGCCGCGCAGGCACCGCGGCCAGGTCTCGTCCGGCTCGTCGCTCCCCAAGTCGACGCGGTAGGTCTCCGTTCAGTTGCCTTCTGCCGAGGTCACCGTCACCATCAGCTCGCCGACCCCGGTGAGCGTCACCTGTCACCTGGCGGCCCCTGACCCCGTCCCCGTCGGCATCGGACGGGTCCATCGCCACCTGCGTGCGGCGCTGTGCGGCGGCCGCCTCGACGGTTGCAGCCAGGCACGTCAGCAGCAGACCGAGGATGGCGACTGAACCCCGTCTGCGGTTGGTCTTCTGCACCGCTCTCTGCAACGTTTGTGGAGGCACTGGAAGTAGTCCGGATCACCGACCGAACGGGCTGCTGAGCTACGTAGTACAAGGGCGAGTCATCCCATCGTCTTAATGGCCAGCGCCTGCTCAGCCATAAGCCGAGCCGCGTCGCGCACGCCGGTCAGAACAGAGTCCACGCTGGAATGCGGCACACTCCGTTTGGGAGCGATCATCGGAACTCGAGGAACCCAACGTGTACTTGTCCCTGCGGCAGAACGCTATCGGTTTGCGATTGGAAACACAATGTGTGTTTGTCACTCCCTCGCCCTTCCGCAGCTTGCAGAAAGTGCCATGTCAATGTGCAAACATGGATTGCTACAACAGATCATGTCGTGCATTGATGTGCAATGTTCACTGCACACATTGACAGCGATGACCCGTAAGTGTGCTTGTAGAGGCAATCTTATGATTGGCATCGAGACTTCTGCGCGCCTTCGTCGTGCGGCCTACTCGGCAGTAGTGAGCTCTCGCCCGGCGATGAAAACGCTCGCCGCCGGAACGCCGTCAGCAAATCGCCCGCGGAAGGGGCGGCTGAGGAAGTCGGGCGCGTCGAGGAAGAGTCCGCGCCAGGAGTCGCCGTCGAAGTGGTAGAGCGCGCTGAGGCCGTGTTCGAGCGCGCAGGCTTCGAGCGCGTCGAGGCTCCCGCCGGCGAACTCGACCGTGGACAACCGCTCATCGCCCAACCCGCCGGCTCCGCCGAAACACGCCGTCCGCTCGAACGTCACGCGGTACTCCCGCGAGCGGCTGCCGTCCTGCGAGGTCACGTTCACGGTCAACGCCTCGATGCCGTCCAACGCGACCTGGTGTCCGTTGTCAGGGTCGGCGTCGTCGGGCTCGATGGACACTGCGGCGACTTCTTGCGTGGCGGTCGCGTCGACGGTGGTCTCGTCCAGGTCTGGCGGCAGTTCGAGCGAGTAGCTGAGGCGTTGGGGCGAGAAGTCCAGCTCGAGATCGCTGAGCGAGAGCGAGGCGAGCTGGGCCTGGATCGGGTCGGGCAGGTTGAAGCTGTAGACCTCGGCGTCCTCGGCGTCGGCCAGCCAGAGGGTGTCGCCGTCGGACCAGATCCCGCGCGCCTCGCCGGCCCCGGCCTTGAGCAGGACGCGGAAGCCGAACTCTTCGGCCTCGACCCGGCGCAAGCCGTTCTCTTCCAGCCGGTAGGCGAAGACGCGGTTGGCCCCGTCGTCGGAGATCCAGATGCCGAGGCCGTCGGACCAGATTCCGCGCGGGCTGCGGTTGAGCGGATCGAGCGCGTGCTCGAAGGCGAGTTCGCCGCTGGCCGGGTCGTAGCCGAACAGGGCGTCCTTGACCGCGTCGAGCACGACGAGCGTCTGGCCGTCGGACCAGATTCCGCGCGGGTCGCGGTTGCG
Organism: Dehalococcoidia bacterium; assembly: GCA_965211635.1. Taxonomy (GTDB): domain Bacteria; phylum Chloroflexota; class Dehalococcoidia; order Bin125; family Bin125; genus Bin125. The sequence goes on along the minus strand of OZ242948.1, from coordinate 849,565 downwards.
CTCGGCCAGATCGAACTCAAGCTCTTCGACCCGTTCGCCGCTCGCGAGGATGTAGGCGAAGAGGCGGTCCTGTCCGGAGTCCGAGACCCAGGCGGTCTCGCCGTCGGACCAGATGCCGTGGGCGAAGCGGTTGCGACGGTCGAGTTCGAACTCCATTTGTTCGACCCGCTCGCCGGTGGCCAGGTCGTAGGCGAAGAGTCGGTCGGCGCCGGAGGCGGCGTTGTGCAGCAGGCGCAGCGTCTCGCCGTCCGACCACATGCCGGTCGGTTCGTCATGCTCGCGGGCGAGCGCCTCGATATCGCGGGTCACGTTCCAGTCGAAGTCCGCTTCCGAGGGCGCCGCCACGGGCGGCGCTCCACCGCCGCCGCCGAATCCACCACCGCCGGCCGCGCCGCTACTACCACCGGACGCGCCGGCGGTCCCCCCGTCGTCACCGGACCCTTCGCTACCGGATTCGCCGTTGCCGGACTCTCCGTTGCCCGAGTCGGAGTTCGGCGGGCCTGAGTAGTGGGTGATGTGGAGGGTGCGCTCCGCCTGGTCCGACCAGTCGAGCCCGGTGTCGTCCCAGCGTCGGCGCTGCTCGGCACCGTCGGCCTGCGACTTCGCGAAGGAGAACGCCCGGCCGCAGACCCAGAGGAACAGCGCCGCCCGCTCGTCCGCCGGCAGCGCGGTCGCGGTCTGGAAGTGCAGGCGTCCTCCCGGTACGGGTCCGGCCCCATGGCTGACGCCGGCGAACGTGATCGTGTTCGGACTGGGCAGCGTCAACGCAGCGTTGCTGAGCGAACCGGTGTGATCCTGCGCGGCGCTGCTCAAGGAGACCGAGCCGCCGCCGATCGACACGCTGTCGACGGACCTGTTGAGAAAGCCCCTGATGAAGTCGTCGTGCGTGCCGGAGGTCAGATTGGCCAGGGTCGCCTTGCCCGACCAGGAGAACGTCTCACCCGTGCGGTAAGTGGGCAAGGCGCAGGCGTCGGCGGGCAACACGTTGGGTCTGCCGCTGGGCACGGCGTTGCTGGTCAGCGATTCCTGGTTGCCGGCGTCGTCGACGAAGGTGAAGATCAGCCTGATCGTCTTGCCCACGTCGGCCGCGGTCAGGGTGTAGCTCGACTGCCTGCCGATCAGCGGCGACTCGACCCTCCAGCCGTTGTCGTCGAGCCGCTGCCAGTAGTACGCGGCGGACTGCCGCCATTGGCTGATTCCGTCGGCGTCGGAGAACGCCCCGCCGCTCGCGCCGCGGAAGCTGAGCACGGACGGGACGCGCGCGGCGCTGGGCACGAGGATCAGGTCGTCTCCGCTCGCCGGGTTGTTGGCGTCAACCTCGGCGTCGGGAACTGATCCATGGACACGGATCACGACGCTGTATGGACTCGTCCAGTTGTAGTTGCCCGCCACGTGCACCTTGCGCAAGCGCTCGTTGGCAATCGACCATCCGTCCTCGGCGATATCCTCGGCGTCGGATTGCACGTTCAACGTCCTGACATTGTTTCCGCCCGTGATCACCACGTCGTAGGAGGCGTTCCGCGCAAAGCTGAATGACGAGTCGGGCGTGTATCGGTAGATGCCGTAGCCCCTGTCGATGCTGCCCGGCCCGCTGAGGTCGACCAGCTTGTCGCCGAGGCTGGTGAACAGTGTGGCCACGTGCAGCGCCACCGTCGGCGGGGACCTGCTGCCCTCATCGCCGTACAGGGCGATCTCAATGCTGGCGAAGCTCGAGCCCGATCCGGCGGTAAACGTCTGCGCGATGCCATGCGGGATGCCGCCCTGGTAGTAGCTGCTCAACGTCTGCTCGGCGTTGCTGACCAGGATGCCCTCGGCGTCCTGCCCGCGGGTCGGCTGGCTGGTTAGTAGACAGGCGCAGGCGAGACTCAGAAGCATCAATGCGGCCAGCGCCAGGAGGCGTGTCCGGTGCCGTCGCGGTTCCGCCGACCGTTGTCCGCTCGCCCCGATCAACATGTACGTGCCTCTCTGCGGCGTCGTCGGCGTACCGGTTCTGCAACGGGAAAGGTATGACTTTCTGATAGGAAACTTCAATGGGGTGTTTCGGCAGACATGTCTTAAGCAAACCGCCAGGCAACGCTGCAACTATCGTCATGTCAACATACGAAACATGCACTTACGGTTAAGCATGATCCATGTAGTGACGAACGCGCGTCTGCTGGAGAGACCGGTCGGCGGATCGTCGCCGCCGGTCGAGCTACTCGCCGGAGGTTGGCAGTCGCACGCTGATGAGCTCGGTGGACTTTGGCAGGCCGCCGGCGAAGAACGAGCGGAAGGGACGGCTGAGGAAGTCGGGCGCGTCGAGGAAGAGTCCGCGCCAGGAGTCGCCGTCGAAGTGGTAGAGCGCGCTGATCCCGTGTTCGCGGGCGCAGGCTTCGAGCGCGTCGAGGCCGCCGCCGACGAACTCGACCGTCCGCAGCAGCTCATCGACGTCTTCACTCTGCCCGTCGAAACAGGCCGCCCGCTCGAACGTCACGCGGTACTCCCGCGAGCGGCTGCCGTCCTGCGAGGTCACGGTCACGGTCAACGGCTCGATGCCGTCCAACGCGACCTGGTGTCCGTTCCCGGGGTCGAGGTCGGCGTCGGGCGGCTCGATGGACACTGCGGCGACCGTCTGCGCGGCGGTCGCTTCCACGGTGGTCTCGTCCAGGTCTGGCGGCAGTTCGAGCGAGTAGTTGAGGCGTCGGGGCGAGAAGTCCAGCTCGAGATCGCTGAGCGCGAGCGAGGCGAGCTGGGCCTGGATCGCATCGGGCAGGTTGAAGCTGTAGATCTCGGCGTCCTCGGCGTCGGCCAGCCAGAGGGTGTCGCCGTCGGACCAGATCCCGCGCGCCTCGCCGGCGCCGGCCTTGAGCAGGACGCGGAAGCCGAACTCTTCGGCCTCGACCCGGCGCAAGCCGTTCTCTTCCAGCCGGTAGGCGAAGACGCGGTTGGCCCCGTCGTCGGAGATCCAGATGCCGAGGCCGTCGGACCAGATTCCGCGCGGGCTGCGGTTGAGCGGATCGAGCGCGTGCTCGAAGGCGAGTTCGCCGCTGGCCGGGTCGTAGCCGAACAGGGCGTCCTTGACCGCGTCGAGCACGACGAGCGTCTGGCCGTCGGACCAGATTCCGCGCGGGTCGCGGTTGCGCTCGGCCAGATCGAACTCAAGCTCTTCGACCCGTTCGCCGCTCGCGAGGATGTAGGCGAAGAGGCGGTCCTGTCCGGAGTCCGAGACCCAGGCGGTCTCGCCGTCGGACCAGATGCCGTGGGCGAAGCGGTTGCGACGGTCGAGTTCGAACTCCATTTGTTCGACCCGCTCGCCGGAATCCAGGTCGTAGGCGAAGAGTCGGTCGGCGCCGGAGGCGGCGTTGTGCAGCAGGCGCAGCGTCTCGCCGTCCGACCACATGCCGGTCGGCTCGTCATGCTCGCGGGCGAGCGACTCGATATCGCGGGTCACGTTCCAGTCGAAGTCCGCTTCCGAGGGCGCCGCCACCGGCGGCGCTCCACCGCCGCCGCCGAATCCACCACCGCCGCTTGCGCCGGCCGCGCCGCCGCTACCACCCGACCCGCCGCCGGGAGGGTCATCCTCGACCGCATCGTCATCCACCGGAGTCGTGTGCGCGGTGAAGTCGGCGACAGGCTGCCATTGCGTACCTGGTGGCAACACATCGTTTCCATTGAGGTCCTGCAACGGGTTTGATCCCGGGTTGTAGAACAGCTCGACGAGGTCGTCTTCTTCAAGCATTCCGTTCATGTCCAGGACCACCGTGTTTCCCTGGACCTGGACATTGTACGGCCGGTAGAGGAGGTCGTCGATGAATATAGCGAAATCCCCGTCATCCGGAACGGATGATTCGTCCAGGTTCTCGTTGAAGGTCAGCGTGATTCTCGAACTGTCGAAGGTGGTCGACGTTGCGATCGGAGGCGTCGTGTCGGGTCGCGGAGCCTGTCGGGCGGAGCGGCCCGGGTGGCTGAGATCAACGTCGAAGAACATCCCCAGCGTCGAATCGCCGGCGCTGATCGTGGCGCCGTTGAGCACAATGCTGTTCGCGTTCCAACCGATCTCGTCATCGTTTCTGCTGCCGTCATCCGCCGTCATGATGTAGACGAAGTCCAGCGCCGCGGCGCCTGATCCACTGTCGTAGACCGCTTCTCGGGCGACTCCGTTCAGCGTGAACGCGAACTTGGGTGCGCCGCTGACCTCGACCTCGTTGTGAAACACCGCCCGGATCGTAATCGTTTCGCCTTGCGTGTAGACAGAGTCCGGACCGGCATCGGGACTGACAAACACACGGTCAATCAGCACTTCGTCGTAGATGTCTATGAACGCGACGCAGGAGTGACCGGAGCGCTGGGACGACGGGCAGGACGGGTTGTGGAAGCCGTGCTCATTCGGCCCGATGCCCAGCGAAAGCTGGAATCGCTCCCGGCCCTCGGCCGTGACGTCGGTCGAGGTCTGAATCGAAACCGGCAGCTCGACCGAGAACGTCCGGTCGCCGTCGCCGGTCCAGTCGTCAGGCGTGACCACGCCGCTTCCGGCCCCTGCTATGAACTGCCAGTCGGCGCCAAGTTCCGTCTCCCGCGGCGCGTGCCCGATGTGGTAGGCGACATTGAACCAGGGCTTTGGATCGCCGGTGCAGGTGGTGAGCGTCGCGGTGGCCGTCAGGCTGTCGCCTTCGGCAACCTGGTAGTTGTTCCGGCCCCAACCAACGTAGATGCATCGCGAGCGAACGATGACGTGGAGCGGATCGGACTGAACCTGGGCCGGGTCGGGCCGGTAGAAGTGGCCGGGCGACACTGCAGCCCGCATCATGCCGTTGCCCAAGTTGGGCATCAGCAGCAACCATAAGTCTCCAGTGGTTTCGCCTGCTTCAATGTTAATCCTGGACCTGCCGAGGTGAAAGTCGGAGAGATAGTCATTGTCCTGGGTAATCCGCATCCTGACCGAGATTGGATAGCCCATGGTTAGGCTGGTCTGAGCGCGGAAGAGCGCGTTGGCCCGACCGACGATCGCCGTCGTCCCCACGGGTTCGATTGTGACCGTCGGCACTTGACTGTTGTTGGTCGCCGTTTGGTCGGTGAACGAGGACGCGTCATGTCCGGCGGCGTCTTCGATCACCCGTCCCGCGCCTGGCCTGGAATAGCTGACCTCCACCGCAGTGTCGCTGTGCACGATCTCGTCCTCGAGCTCGAACGACACCTGCGCGCCGATCACCCGGACCGGCCACTTGCTGTTCGGACTGAAGGTCCGCTCGGCGCCCTGCGCCGTCGTCGCCTTGACGGAGAATGAGGCGACGCTGATGTCCAGCGTCTCGGCAAGCGATTCGTTGAATGTCAGGGTTACGGTTCTGCCGTCGGCACCGAGCGACGCCGATGACAGAGTCGGCGCGGTGTCGTGGCTGACCGCCTGATCGCTGAAGCTCGCTGTCTCGTTGCCGGCGAAGTCGGCCAGCTTGTTGCCGCTGCCGCTGGACGGTTTGGCGTAGGTGACCTTGATCGCCGTATCGGTCGCAGCGACCGCGGCACCGAGCTTGAGCGCGACCGTCGCGCCGCTGATCGACGGGGCCATGTTGGAGTCCAGGGCGACCGTTTCCTCCGTCCCGCCCAGGGGCGTCTTCTTGACCGTGAACGCGCTATTGGCGAGCGTCGCCGAGCCGTCCAGCGCCTCGCCGAACTTGACAATCAGCGTGTCGCCGATCACGGAGGCGGACGTCACGGCCGGCGCCGCCGTGTCGTCCACGGCGGCGCCGATCAGCTTCATCACCGCGCTGGTGTTGAGACTGGGGGCATTGCGCTCGATGTGGGACACCTGCACCGGATTCTGGGGCCCATACTCTGTGGACCACGTATCGATTCGATTGCGAATGCTCCAACCTGCCAGCGAGTCGCTGTCCTCGCCGCCGCTGGAGGTCGTGACCAGGTCGGCGGAGAGCTCCTGAGAGCTGATCACTACCCAGTAACTGGTGCTGGGCGCGAGCATGACCGGCTCCGCGGCGGTGAAGGTGTAGTCGTGGTTGAGGCGGCCGATCACGGAAGTTGGAGACTGCAGGGCCGCCACCTGGGTCCCGCGCACGGACTTCGACCTGATGATCACCCTGGGGATCTGATGCGGCCGGAAGAGACCGTTCATCCGGATTTGAATGCTGGTCAAGAGATATCCGGCGCCGTTGTTGCCGGTCGTGAACTCCTGCGCAACCTCATCCACCTTCCGCATTCTGAAGGAGTAGTGAGTCCCCGATCCGGTTTGGCTGAAGTTGGCGACCAGGAACTGAGGCGGATCCTGTGACTGCGCCGCCCCGCCGTGCAGGCTGAGCCCCAGGCCGGCTCCGAGCGCGACGGCGGCGAGGGCGAGCACGGATCCGACGCGGTCGCCCGCGCGGAGCGTTCGAACCCGGTCCGCGCCCTTGCTCCCGAGTGCCTCGGTGAAACCAGGCTTGTGGAGAATCGACAGCAAACGCATTCCGTCTACTTTCACCGCTGCTCGCACTCGGCGCCGGCCGCCTGCTCATCCAAGTTCAAGCAATAGTCTCCCGCCTGCGGTCGGCGTGTGACTCTGGACGCTATAGAAGAGTCGTCTCAATGTCTATGGACGAAACCGACTGGCATTTGAGCAAATGCCCGATGTCGACAGTCGCTGTATGTCGTTACCATTAGACGAATGAAGAATAGTGACATTGCGCAAGCTGACGCCATCGGAGAGTGCGCTATCGGAAACTTTGGATCTACGGTTTGAACTGTCAGTATCGAAACTTCAGTTGGCTGAGCGAGAGTGACAAATGTCCATTCCAACTCGGCCCTGAAATCTGTACTCTGCGTTGTCATGAACAGGCAATCGCTACTACAGCTACATCCCCTACCACGCCAACGTGAGCGCGATCTGATCCGCGGACGACATCCCCCCCTTGCGGTTGAGGGCCGTTGGCGATGCTTGCCTTGCGGGCTCCCGGTCTCCCAGGCCAACCGCAACGTTCTACCCCCGCCACCCAACCACCACCCCAGACAACGTCCGTGGGCCGACCGGTGTTGCCAGCCGCGGCACGTAGCTGGGCTCGGTTTGCTCCCCAGCGTGCGGCCAGGCAGCAGTGCGCAGCAACGCGCAGCTGTGAACTGAGGTTGAACATGTTCAGACGACTCGCGACCGGCCTGATCGCCGCAACGGTGGCGGTTGCGGCGCTTGCGCTCTTACCGCAGAGCGCGTCCGCCTTCATTACCAACCAGACAGCGCTGGCCGTTCTCTACGAGCTGGGCGACGACTGGGAGGATGCGGCAGTCGCGGAGCGACACGGCTGTGACGCAGGCTTCCATCGATACGGTGATCATTGCCACTCCAGCTGGGATACCGCTAGCGGAAACTTCACGAGTTGGGACTTGAGGCGGGTGATGAGCTTTGTCTTGTGGCGAGTGCATGGAGCCGGCGGCGGGCCGGCCAACAATCACGGCACCGTCAACGCCTGGAATCCTTCACTCTTTGCCTCGGACCAGAACGTGACCGAGTCGCAGCTCCGCGTTATGTGGGGGGACTACCGGAACGCATACCCTCCTCCTGACCGGGGATTTCCCTCGGATGCGCCTTTGCCTCCCCCATACTCTCCTCCCGACGAGGAGTTCGTCTCACGAGCCCCACCGAGGCCGGTCGGCTGCAGCCATTTGAGCGGCGATAACCGCGAGGTGACGGCCAACGGTCAACAGTGGTACTGGCTGGACCACGCGAACCGCTGCGTCCGCTGGTTCAATGGCGAGCGGCTGGTCGGCTCGGTCGTCCAGGTCGCCGCGGGACAGGAAGTTCCGCCCCCCCCGGCTGCTCATCACCGGGAGCCGGACTATAGCAACCAGTTCAACTCGGCGAATCCCCCGGCCTGCATAGACTCGACGACCACCAACTACGACCCTCGCTACTTTCGCGTGATCGTGAGCGACAAGGATGGCGACGGCTTCGAGGAGTCGCGGAGACTGGACCGCATTGTCGGTACGACCTGTTCAAGCCCCAACGATGCTACAGCGAATGATGGCACATCAACGACCCAAGAGGCCACGACAACGGACGAAACCGCACGCCAGTCTACGACTACCGAGACAACAACCTTGCAGGTCGAGACATCGGGCGAGACGACGTCGGGGGTGACGGTCACACCGCAGGCGGCGGTCCAGCGGGCCACGCCGTCCGAGCCTCCGGCCGTCTGCGTTGTCGTGGCGACCCCCAGCGACAGTCCCAATCCGGAACTAGTCGGCGCAACCGTCTCGGCGGAGTCAGCCGACACCTGGACCGCGAGCGGCTGGACGTTGTCCTGTCCTGACTAGGAACTGTCCAACTGAGGTCGCGCCCGGTCCCACGACGGGACCGCGGCGCGACCGCGGATGGACTCGTACTTCACGTACATCACGCACAGTCCTTCAGGTCAGGAAGACCGGCCGGTCAACGAGGTCTCCGGGGGTACGCCGCCGGCGAAGAACTCGCGGAAGGGGCGGCTGAGGAAGTCGGGCGCATTGAAGAACAGTCCACGCCAGGAGTCGCCGTCGAAGTGGTAGAGCGCGCTGAGGCCGTGTTCGAGCGCGCAGGCTTCGAGCTCCTCAAGGCTGCCGCCGGCGAACTCGAGCGTGGACAACCGCTCATCGCCCAACCCGCCGGCTCCGCCGAAACAGGCCGCCCGCTCGAACGCCACGCGGTACTCCCGCGAACGGCTGCCGTCCTGCGAGGTCACGGTCACGGTCAGCGCCTCGATGCCGTCCAACGCGACCTGGTGTCCGTTGTCAAGGTCGGCGTCGGCGTCGTCGGGCTCGATGGACACTGCGGCGACCGTCTGCGTGGCGGTCGCGTCGACGGTGGTCTCGTCCAGGTCTGGCGGCAGTTCGAGCGAGTAGCTGAGGCGTTGGGGCGAGAAGTCCAGCTCGAGATCGCTGAGCGCGAGCGAGGCGAGCTGGGCCTGGATCGCATCGGGCAGGTTGAAGCTGTAGACCTCGGCGTCCTCGGCGTCGGCCAGCCAGAGGGTGTCGCCGTCGGACCAGATCCCGCGCGCCTCGCCGGCCCCGGCCTTGAGCAGGACGCGGAAGCCGAACTCTTCGGCCTCGACCCGGCGCAAGCCGTCCTCTTCCAGCCGGTAGGCGAAGACGCGGTTGGCCCCGTCGTCGGAGATCCAGATGCCGAGGCCGTCGGACCAGATTCCGCGCGGGCTGCGGTTGAGCGGATCGAGCGCGTGCTCGAAGGCGAGTTCGCCGCTGGCCGGGTCGTAGCCGAACAGGGCGTCCTTGACCGCGTCGAGCACGACGAGCGTCTGGCCGTCGGACCAGATTCCGCGCGGGTCGCGGTTGCGCTCGGCCAGATCGAACTCAAGCTCTTCGACCCGTTCGCCGCTCGCGAGGATGTAGGCGAAGAGGCGGTCCTGTCCGGAGTCCGAGACCCAGGCGGTCTCGCCGTCGGACCAGATGCCGTGGGCGAAGCGGTTGCGACGGTCGAGTTCGAACTCCATTTGTTCGACCCGCTCGCCGGAATCCAGGTCGTAGGCGAAGAGTCGGTCGGCGCCGGAGGCGGCGTTGTGCAGCAGGCGCAGCGTCTCGCCGTCCGACCACATGCCGGTCGGTTCGTCATGCTCGCGGGCGAGCGCCTCGATATCGCGGGTTACGTTCCAGTCGAAGTCCGCTTCCGAGGGCGCCGCCACGGGCGGCGCGCCGCCTCCGCCTCCGCCCGCGCCGGACGCGCCTCCTGCAGCGTCTCCCGACGAGAGCCGTTCGACGACGTTGACGACGACCGTAATCTGGCTCTCCGCGCCGAGCGGATCGCGAACGGTGACCATCAGCGTGTAGTTGGACCGGACCTCCGCGTCGATGACGGCTCCGTCGTCTACACGAATCTGACCACTGGAGGGATCGATGTCAAAGTCAGGTGAGCCGTTCAGCGAATAGCTGAGCTCAGAGTGGGGGTGTTCCGAGTCGGTGGCGATCAGCGGGCCGCCCACGGGCGTCCCACCGCCGGATCCGGTTTGCACTTCGAACGTGACGGCCGATTGTACGAACCGGGGGGCGGTGTTGATGAAGACCGGCGTCGCGATCCGCACCTGGGTCCAGTCGCTTGCGCCAACCGCGTTACGAGCGCGGAGCTGGACGTCGAGCGTGATGTTAGCAACTAGGGGATGCAACTCCACCTGCAGCGGGCCGCTTCCGCTCCAGGCGCTGCCCGTGGTCCAAAACTCGTCGGCTTTGTCCGCCGCATCGCTATGGATGTGGCGCAGTTCATAGCTAGTGATCGGCGAGCCGCCGACCTCAGCGGGCGCTTCCCAGGTCACTTCCAGACCGCGGTGGAAGGCTCGCAGGATCACGCTGCGCGGCACCGACGGCGGCTCGAGGCTGGCCTGCGCCTGGCGAGTGGCCGACCATGGTCCGGGCACATCATCATCGCTGACCGCGCGCACCTGCACGTCGTAGCGACCGCCCGGGGCGAGGTTGGTCAGCACGTAGCCATCGGCGTCCGGTTCGCCGGCGTCATCTACGACGATCCAGTGCTCGGCTGCCTTGTCCGGAGCGTCGCTGCGGATGTAGCGCAGTTGGTAGCGGTCGATCTGCACATCTTCCGCGTTGGCCGGCGGCGACCAGGTGACGGTCAGTTGTCGCATGCCTTCGGTGGTCACCGGAGTCGCCGGCCGCTCGGGCAGCTCCGCGTGGCCGTAGATCTTAAGCCGCCAGGAGACGAGGTCGCCCTCGCTGTCGACTAAGTTGTCGCCCACTACCAGCTTGTGCCGGTAGCGGTCCTTGAGGCGGAGGGTCCAGACGCCGGCCGGGTCCTCGCCCAGGTGACGGGCCGAGCCGAAGCGGGCGCTGGAGCGCAGTTCGTGCGGGTAGAACCGCCTGTTGATCCGCATCGAGTGCGCTGCCGGCAGAATCGTCGATTCCGTGCCCGTCGGTGAGATCAGCTCAAACTGCAGGTCGCGGAAGGAGGGGTGGTCGAGTTCGATGTGGACTTCGACGAACTCGGTGAAGTGGACGGTCGAGTCGATCGTCACGGTGCTGGTTACCTCGGGTCCAAAGCAGCAGTCAGCCGGGGCCTCGGCGATTAGCTGGCGCTCGTCGGTCGAGGTCGCCTCGGTCGACAGCAGGTCCGGCAAGTTTGTCCAATCGCGGGCCATGGCCACGGCGGCGCCGGCATCGACTGCGCCGAAGCCGTACTGGTGACTGAAGCGATAGTTGCCATCGGCACGATACTTGGCTGCTCCATTCAGCCAGGATGTGTTCGACTGGTCGTTCCAGCGCGCTGAATCGGCCAGGATCAGCTTGACATCGCGCCAGGTCAGGTCGGGGTTGGCCGCCCGAATCAGCGCCGCGACCCCGGAGACGATGGCCGTCGAGGTGCCGGCGCCGGCGCTCATAGGGAAATGCCGATGACCGTAGTTGGTCGTCGGCGTCCGCGGCTGACCGGCGCCTCCAAAGACCGGCGCGCAGGTCCACAGGTTGGCGCCCCGATTGGCGTCGGGCATCGGCTTGTCGTGGTAGCCAATGCCACATGCTGCCGTGACAGCGTAGAAGTTGGACCACTCACTGAGATTCGCGTTGATCCCGTACTCATCGCCATCGTCGCCGGGAAACACGTAAAACACGCCCTTGCCGCCGAAGCCCTCGGTGACGCCTTCCTCGACCGCTGCCTCCCATTCGGAACTGACGGGACGGAGGTCGTCCAGACTGCCGGTCGGGCCGCTGCGCCAGGTGCCCCAGACGTTGGCGGAGACGGCGATGACCTCTTTGTTACGTGTCATCGCTTCGTTCACGTCGGCTTCAAGATTATCTTCAATGTTCTCGTGCATGCCGCCGTGAAACACGATGGTCGCATCCGGTGCAACGCCGCGTATACCGACGTCGTCGTCGTCGGCTGCGATGACGCCGGCGAACAATGTGCCGAACTGGAGCAGCACCCACCACCAATCTGCACCTTCGTTCTCGTTGTAGCTTCTGGTTGTGTCGATGTTGGCCCGCAGATCGTCATGCTCGGAATCCAGCCCTTCCGACAACAGCGCAATGTTGATGCCTGACCCCTTTGTGACTGCCCACGCCGGCTCAACGTTGATGTCGAAACCGGCTCCGGGTCCAAACTGACCCGTGTTCTTCAGGTGCCACTGGCAACCGAACAATGGATCCAGTTCAAGAGTCGGATCTTCGTCCAGTAGATCCTGCGTCAGTTGTTCGCACTCTTCATAGAACTCCGGGTTTCCGTCAAACGCGCCCGAGAACTCCCTCATCAGGATCGCATAGCCCGCGCCCCCGCTGCCCGCGGGCGCGCTCACGCGGATTTCTATGGCGCCCGGCTCGAACCAGCCCATCCGGAAGGCGGCCATCCCCGGCATTTCTTCGGCGACCCATTCCAACGGCACCGAAACTGGCGTCCGCGTGACGGCAGTCCCGGAAAAGCCCAGGTCGATCGCCTCGCCCTGCGGTGAAGTCTCGACCATGAAGGCTAGGTAGTTGCGGGAACTGAGTTCGAAGCGGAAGTAGTCCTGATCGGTGGACGAGGATATTCGCCCCGCTGAGGGCTTTTCGAGGAGCAACGGTGTCGCGGTTTCAGCGCTGGAGCCGGGATCGGTGACGCTCCGCAGGTGCACATGAAATCCGCCGGACGGGGTGTGGTACTTCTTGTTGACCCAGACGTAATACGTGCCGGCGTCCAGGACCCGACGAATCGAGAAGTCTACTGGGGAGTACCAGAGGCTCGCGTCGGTGTTGTGCTCAATCAGCTCAAGGCTCGCCGTGCGTAGCTCGGCGTCCAGGCGGATATCATCACTGGTTGTGCCGTAGACCCAGACGTCCGTCTCCTCCTCCAGTACGAACTTGAACAGTTTTGAAGACCGGGTGGTAGCGTCTACGGGAGTGCTAGCCAACCATTCCCAGTTCTCCGAGTTCAGTTCGATCGTAATCGCTTCACTCAGGGCCGGGAAGACGCGATCGCCGTCATCGCTGCGGCTGGTTCGGACGGCCAGCAGTTGGGCGCTGACGGAGTAGGCGGCGAGGCCGAGGGCGGCGTGGCTGATGGTGAGGAAGTGCGGTCCGGCCTGGACGGGGCTGGTCAGGCTCAGGCTGGCGTCGTCGTCGGACGGGGCGCTGGTCCCGTGGGCGAGGCGTCGGCCGGTCGCGTCGTCCAGGGTGGCTTGGAGGGGGGCGTCGGCGGAGAGCGAGAGGGTGAGCGTGGCGGCTGCGCCGAGGTCGATGCGGAAGACGTCTTGGTCGCCGAGCGCGCCGATGCGGCCGGCGCGGGCGACGCCGATGGGCAGTTCGGAGGCGCGGTCGGCGTGGTCGCCGTGGTCGAGCGTAGTCCCGCGCGCGCTGGGGGACCAGTCGCCGGGGCCGTCGGCGCCGCGCCAGCGCAGCTGGACATCGTAGGCGGCGCCGTCCTCGAGGCCGTCCAGGAGATAGCGTCTGTGGCCGGCTGCGGCGACCGAGTTGCGCAGGGTCCAGCGGGGGTCGGGCTGGTCGTTGTGGGCGCTCTCGATGTAGCGCAGGTCGAAGCCGCTGAGCGGTCGGGCGGAGGCGGGCGGGTCGGCGGTCCAGTCGAGTTGCAGCCCACCGGCTGCGGTGGACTGGACGGCGAGCGCGGGCGCGTTGGGGCCGGCCACGAGGACGCGCGCGTCGTCGCTCCAGGGGCCGAGCCAGCCGTCGTAGCGGGCGCGGATGCGGAGTTTGTACTCGACGCCCGGTTCGAGGTCGCTAAGGCGCATGGAGGTGGATGACCCGGGCGGGAAGGCGCGGTTCTGGTCGGTCGCCTGGTCGGGATAGGGCTGGTCGGAGCGAGACCAGTCGAGGCGATAGTCGAGCGGCAGGGTCTCGGGCGGGATCCAGAAGACCTGCAGCTGTCCGGGTTGGTCGCTGAGCAGGGCCAGGCCGCGGATGGCGCCGGTCGCGTCCTGGGCGGGGGCGGTCTGGAGGCAGAGTGCGGCGAGCAGGGCGAGGGCCAGGGTGGCGAGCGCCAGGCGCGGGAGTCGAGCGGCGGGCGGCGCCGAAGGGCGTCCGGGCCGGGGAGGTTGGTTCACGAGGCGAGTCAGACGCTAGAGAGTGCTGGGCGGCAACCTGTCACAGCGGGCGGGCCAATAGTTGGCCGACAGTTAGTTGATAGTGGATGGATATAACGTAGGACTCGCGGGGCGGAGGTACAAGGATGGCAAATGCTGATCGAGCAAGCGCGCAACGACTTATAGAATCACACTCGCATCGGATGACATACCAACAACTAACACTTGACCATGTCACACGCTGTTGCAGTGGTGTGAGCGGTGTAGAAACGCAAAGTTGGCTGTGAGGGGCGTGGTGACTCTGATTCGGAGTTACTCTGGAGTGTTGCGGTTGCTTGTTGGCTGGGTCAGCAGACACATGGAGTTGGCTGATAGGCGGCGGCAGCGGACCACTCCCCTGCAGCCGACGGCGCGCGGGCTCCAAGAGGGTTCGACACGCTAGCCGCTGAACGGTTGGCTGTTCATCACTAGTCTCATCACCAGTCAAAGCAGCGCCCGGCGCGCCCTGCCGAAACGTACTGGCCCGCGGTCAACGGTCCACGTGCGCTGTAAGCTCTGGCCTCACCTGGGCGTGCTGGCGCTGTGCGAAAGGATCGCTGTGGGCGATCGGCCGCTCACGCAACGGATTGAGAGTCACGTGTGATGCGATCGCACGCGTCGAACGGCTTCACACCTGTCGGTGGCCCTGACTCCAGTCCAGTCCGAAGACCTGTCCTGTTGGCAGCCGAGCCGAAAGCAGCGCTTACTCGCCTGGCGAGCCAACCTCTTCGTCGGGAGCCGATTCGCGCGCCGCGATCAACGCCAGGCCGACAGGGACGCCTTGGCCGAAGCGTTGGTGGAATGGTCTATTGAGAAATGCCGGAGCGTCGATGATGTAGGCAGTCCAGGTCCCGCCAAAGTGGTGGAAGAATGCGATCACCCCCATGTTGCGCCCGCAAGACTCAAGATCCGCAATGCTGCCTCCGACAAAGACGATATCGCTGAGCCGTTGATCGGTCAGACCGGTCAGGCAGGGTGGTTTGCTCACTCTGACGCGGTAGGTGTGCGACCGGGATTCATCGGCCGATGTCACGGTCACGGCGATAATGGTGTCCGCATCCAACGACACCTGATGACCAGTTTCCGCGTCGGCGTCCGCATCGCCTGGTTCGATTACGATCGTCGCCGTTGCCTGTGTCGCCGACGCACTCACAGTCGTGGTCAGGATTGATATCGGTGCTTCGACCGAGTAGGAAAGACGTCCACTGCGGAAGCCGTCAAGCGGCAGATCGCTTAGCGACAGCTCGGCGAGGCGCGCCTGGGTAGCGTCGGGGACGTTGTAGCTGCGGACGTGGCGGTCCTGCTCGTCAATGGCAAAGAGGATGTCGCCGTTCGACCAGATGCCCCGGATGTCGCCGTTTCCTGCTTTGAGCAAGACACGAAAGCCGAACTCATCGTCGTCCACGCGCTCGAGCTCGCGGTTCTCGATCCGGTAAGCGAAGACGCGGTTGGCGCCGTCGTCGGAGACCCACAGCGTTAAGCCATCGGACCAGATGCCACGCGCATTTCGGTTGAGGCCAGCCAGCGGATACTCGGCCAACGCTTCGCCGGTCAGGAGGTTGTAGCTGAACAGCGCCTCCTTAACCGAATCGAGCACGTAGATCGTCTCGCCGTCCGACCAGGTACCGCGCGGGTCGCGGTTGCGCTCGGCTAACTCAATGTCTCGATCTTCCTGTCGTTCGCCCGTCTCCAGGATGTAGGCGAAGAGCTTGTCCCGGCCGGAATCCGCCACCCAGATCATTGCCCCGTCGGACCAGATGCCGTGCGAAAAGCGGTTGCGGCTGTCCAGTTCGAATTCCCGGTCTTCCACGCGCATACCGGTCTCGAGGTTGTAGGCGAACACCCGGTCGGCGCCGGTGGGAGCGTTGTTCAGCGCCCAGATGGTCTGCCCATCGGACCAGATGTCAGTCGGCGATTGGTTGTCGCGGTGCAGGTCGTCGAGGTCCCGAGTCACGTTCCAATCAAAGTCCGCGTCCGAGGGCACCGGCTCGGGCGGCGGACCGCCTCCTCCACCCCCGCCGAGGCCTATGGGACCCGAAATCGCGGCGGTCGAGGCGACCCGCTCAACGACCTTGATCGTGACTTCGGTGGAAGCGGAGGCGAGCGACGAATCGAGCGCCGAGACGATGACCTCGTACTCGCTCCGGACTGTGGGATCGAGCACAGCGTTGGCGGCCACCAGGATCTGACCGCCAATCTGCTCAATCTCGAACTCCAGGGCGCCACTGAGTGAGTATCTGACCTGACTTGGACTGTCATCGATGTCGGAAGCCGTCACCGGTTGACCCACCTTCGTTCCCTCAGGCGCACCCTTGGCGACCTGGCGCTCGAACGTCGCGCTGGCGAAGACTGGTGGGTCGTTGACCGATCGAACCGAGGCGTTGATGTACCCCTGGGCGCTCAACGAGCCGTCGCTGACGCGATAGCTGAAGCTATCGGCGCCGTAGTAGTCGGCGTCGGGCGTGTAGGTGACGACATTTGTAGTGCGATCCACGAACGCAAGGCCGCGACTCGGCCGCGAGACAGAGATGACGTTCAGATCGTCGTTCTCCGGATCGATGTCGTTGGCCAGGACGAAGATTTCGATGCTTGTGTCCTCCTCAGTGCTGACCGTATCGAGCGCTGCGGTCGGCGCTTCGTTCACATCGTCAACTGTGATCGTCACCGTTTGGGTCGTCGACAGGCCCGACGGGTCTGCGGCGGTCACAATCACCGTGTAGTTGGACCTTGATTCTCGATCGAGCCTCGGGCCAGGGCCCACCCGCAGCTGGCCGGTGTTTTGGTCAATCGCGAATCGGTTGCCGTGCGAGGTGTTGATCGAGTAGGCAAGCCGATCGTTCTCGGCGTCGTTCGCCACAACGGCGGCCCCGATCGTTGTCGATGGCGAGGCATTCTCCTGCACATTGCGTTGTCCAGTCTCCCCGACTGGGAAGGTTGGCCCCGTATTCGTCCGCGAGGTCGGGAGCACTTTGTTGAGGGGCGTGTCCGAACGCCTCTTGCCCGTTCCGTGGCCATCCTCATACGTGACCGTCACCCGAAGGTAGAAGCCGATGTCGCTGGTTTGAGGTGTGTAGGAGTTGCTGGTTTGCCCGGTGATCGGCTGCCAGCTTCCGCCGAGGCTGATCGACCGTTCCCAGACCCATACTTCGCCCAAGATGCCGTCAAGGTCAGTGTGCGTTGCCGTGAGTGGAACATCCTCGACCGGCTGATTGGAGGACAGCGCCAGGCTGCCCGCTTCGTCCAGATTCTCAAGGTCGATCAGGACGTTCAGGTTGCTCTGATTGCCGCCGTCTGAAGCCTCGAGGAACACGCTGTAGGACGCTTGTTCCTCGTAGTCGGGTGGGGAGGCGAATCTCAGCACGCCGTTCACGAGGCTGAAGTTCTGGCGGTTCGCGGCGTTGAGCGTCAAGGTCGCGATCTGACCTTCGGGGTCGGTCGCACGATACCTGGCGATGTCATGGCTGGCATTCTCTCGATAGGAAACTTGCTCAGTGCCCGTGATGACGGGGGGTTCGTCAATGTCGGCAATCTCCACTTCGACTGCCAGCGTGCCTCGCAAGCTGCCGTCGTTGGCGACGACCGTCACTTCATACTTGTTGTCGCCGTCGCTGTCCGCGGGGCGATCAAAGTCCGGGCTGACGATGAAGCTCAGGTTCCCGGAGTCGTCAACCGCAAAGTCGCCACGGTCCGGACCGGATAGTTCCCAGGCAAATGTGTCCATATCGTCCGGGTCGACAGCGACATATCGGGCCAGGAACGTTGCTGTGTTCTCCTCGCGCTGAAACCTGCCGGTACCGCTAACGACAGGAGGCTCATTCAGATCATTGACGAAGATCGAGACCGGCAGTCGGGCGTCGATTGACAAGTCAACGTTGCCATTGGCATCGTTCTGGTCGGTTACTTGCACGGCGACGAGGTACACGTCCTTGTCCTCGTGGTTGAGCGGGTCCTTCGTCATGATCTGACCGGTAGCGCCGTTGATCTCGAAATGAGCGGCATCTGCCCCGTCCAGGATGTACCAGAGTGGATCGCCGTTTGCGTCGCTGGCCCGGATGGGGAACTGGATGTTGACGCCCGCCGCCGTGTTCTCGTTGATGCTGCGGACGCCGGTTTCGCTGGTCAGGAACACGGGATCCTGGTTGATCGCGCGCGGCGTTCCGCTCATCGTCGCCGACCAGGGACCGCCGGTCGGGCTGACCGTGTTTCTCGCGCGGACTTGCACGTCGTAGCGCACCCCATTGGTCAGGACGCTGCTGGCAATGCCGCCAATCGAGTAGAGAAGGTCGTCTCCGGGCGACGGAGTCACGGCCCCGTTGACCTCGGTCCAGTTGGCGTCAGTCGTCTTGTCCGTCGCGTCGCTGCGGATGTAGCGCAGGTCGTACTGGGTGATGTCCACCTGACCGGTCGCCGGCGGCTTCCAGGTAATGATCAGTTCGGTGGATCTCGGCGTCACGCTGCGGATGGACGGCGCAGTCGCGGCGAAGGCGTGCGTATGGCCCTGAGTGCTCTTCGACCACACACCGACGCCCTGATCGTTGTCCGCCCGCATCTGGATGTCGTAGTAGACGCCCTGCTCAAGCGACGTGATCTCGTACGAACCGGTGTCATCCGTGGCAATGTCAGTGACAACCATCCAGCGAGAGTCCGACTTGTCGTCGGCGTCAGAGCGGATGTAGCGAATGTCATAGCTGGTCGGGTCCGAGTATCCGCTGTCGGCGGGGGCGCTCCAGTCGACGCTGATCCTCTGATCGCCGGCGGTCGCCGAGTCGATCACCGGACCGTCCGGGGTCTTGCCGTGACCATAGACGGTGATGCTCCAGTCACCCATGGTCCCGGTGACGCTTGGGAGATGGTCGGTCACCCGGAGGCTCCATACGCCTTCGGCGTCTTCTCCGAGATGGCGGGCCGATCCGAAGCGAAAGTCACCGTCGATTGGATTCGGACCGAAGACGGTGCGATTGACGGTCAACAGAGAGCTTCGACCGGACGGTGAGATCAGTTCAACTCTCAAGTCGGAGAATTCGAGGTGTGAGAAGTCAATGTTGACCTGGACGAACTCGATGAACTCAACATATTGATCGAGAGTAAGTGTTCGCACGACGGCGCCGCCTGCCCTGCTCTCACTTGGTGAGTCGGGGATCGATCGGGCGCTGTCCGAGGACTTCACCGTCCTGGATCTGAAGGCCGGGAGATCGGTCCAGCTATCGACCAGGGCGAGCGCCGCGCCGGCGTCGACCGTGCCGAAGCCATATTCGTGGCTGTAGGCATAGCTTTCGCCGGAGGAGCGGTACTTGTTCGCGCCGGCAAGCCAACTGCTGTTCGAGGCGTCGTTCTTGCGCGCAGACTGGGCGAGGATGAGCTTGACATCTCTCCAGGTCAGCGTCGTGTCTGCGGCGCGGATCAGGGCTGCGACGCCCGAAACGGTAGGAGCGGCGGCCGACGTACCGCCAAATCTGACCGTGTAACGGTCCTCGACATCTGCCGCGGCGATGCCCGGCAGCGCCGGAACGGCGCCAAAGTCGCTTGACGGCGCGCAGATCCACAGGTTCGAGCCCATCTCCGAATACGAGCTGCGCTTGTCGCTATAGTTCACCGAGCACGCAGTCAGCACGGCGTAGTGGTTGGCCAGTGAGTAGAGATTGCTGTAGTCCCCCCAGTTGTGCCCATTGCCGCCGGCAAACACGTACAGCACACCCTTGCCGCCGAAGCCAGTCGTCACCCCTTCCGAAACCGCAGCCTCCCAGACCGATGGAGCCCTCCAGATGCTCCCATCGGGCACATTGCCGAAACTGTTGTTGATGACCCCAGTCGTCGTCGTCTTTGGGGTCATTGCTGTGGCTAGGTTCTGGCCGGTAAAGGTGCCCTCAGTGATCAGGTTGAATCCGTACACGCTGGCTCGAGGCGCGACGCCGCGTACGCCGAGACTATTGTCCCTGCTGGCGATCATGCTCGCCGTGGATGTACCGTGCCTGTCGGCAGGATTGTAGATCGTGGATTGGCCAGAGTGCAGATTGTGGTTTTGCGTCGTGAGCACGTTCGCCGATAGATCTTCGTGGGTATAGTTAATGCCATCATCGACCACGGCGACATCGATGCCTTCGCCCATCGTTGAGGGGTCCGTGGCGTCCCACAGTTCCACGACATTGATGTCCTGGCCTGCCCCGTTCGCATACTGGCTGGTGTTGTCGAGATTCCACTGACAGCCGAACCAGGGATCGCTGGTTGTGGTGGTCAGCGTGGTCGTGCATGTCTCCACGGTGTCTGCGTACTTGGAGGTGCTGACGTGGATCAGGTATCGGGTGCCGCCGGGGTTGGTGGTTGTGGTGGAGATGTGATATGTGCCGGCGGCGAGCTTGCCCCACTTGCGATAGCTGGCATAGTCCTGGCCTGCATTATCGTAATCGGTCCGTGTGATTGTGTAGCTCTCTGTCATCGAACTCACCCCGGTCCCCGCGACCGTGACGGCGCGGTTGCTCTCGAAGGTGCCGACGTAGACGCTGGCGTAGGTCTCTTCGGAAAGCTCGAAGCTGAAGTACTCGGTCTCGGCGCTGGAGGCCAGGTTTCCGGTCTGCGGTACGTTCAGGGTGAGCGGCGTTCGCGTGGAGACAGAGCTGCCGGGTTCCGATGTGCGGTTCAGGTAGAGTACATAGTCGCCAAACTCGCTGGAATCTTCGCCGAGTATCGACAGATAGTACGTACCCGCATCTAGCGTGCGCCTCAGCGTAAACGTGTAAGGATCGTACGCCCAGGCGCCCTGCGTGGCGCTGGCTATTTCATTACCGTTCTCATCTTCGAGAATGCCCTCGGCACCGAAGCGTCCAACCGCCAGCAACCAGACTTCGGTTCTTTCGGCCAGCGTAAACGTCCACACGTCGACATTGACGTACTGGATCACCACTCCCAACAACACTGGCCGCACGGTCGATGGGTTGATCCGGCCTGCGGCTTTGGAGTCGAGTGTGATCGGTGTTGCCGTGGCGGTCGTCCCGCCGCGATCGTCGACCGACTCGGCGTGGATGGTGTACGGCCCCGTGTATCTCCCGTCGTAGCTGGTGACCTTGATGTAGTAGGCGCCGGCGCTGAAGTAATACCGAAAGGAGAAGCTCAGCGGATGATCCAGCAGCCTGCTGTCGTGACTGAGGGCGAGCTGTTCGCCGCTGGAATTCACCAGGTCGGCGCTCGTATCGAGCGGTCCGCTGGAGTAAATCCAGAGGTCTGTGGTCTCGGAGACCACAACGCGGAACACGTCGACATCATCGGCGCCGCCGATGCTGCCCTGCACGAACGACCCGATCGGCAGCCTGGATGCGGTGCTGATCGTGTCGCCGTGGTCTCTCGTGTGACCGGTCTGCGTCGCCGACCAGGCGCCGTCACCGGCGCTGTTCACTGCGCGCAGTTCCAGGTCGAAGGGAGTGTCCCGACGCAGATTGAGCAGCGTGTAGCGCAGCCCCCCGCCGGACCAGATGTCCTCGCGCAGTGTCCAGTTGGAGCGGTCCATCTTCCGCGCGCTGTCGGCGTCGGAGCGGATGTAGCGCAGGTCGTAGGCGGTGATGGGCGCGCCGCCGTCGTTGGCCGGCGCACTCCACTCGATCGTGATGGACCTCGTGACGGGTGTTGTGGACGTGATCGTTGGTGTATCGGGCGCGCTTTGCGCGTTACCAACAAGCGTGGGCAGCAGGAGACCAAGCATTCCACCGAGCGCCAGCACGAGCGGCAGCGTCATCCGTCTCACTGGTGTACGACCTCGGTTTGCCAGTTGGGGCTTGAAATCAAGACGCCGTCCTGTCCGGCCAACTCATTGGCCAGGGTGAGCGACGGGAATCCAGGCTCGGTCTGGATGAAGTAGGCGTTGGTTGTGAAGGATTGAGACTCAACCGCGCTCAGGTCGACGCCGTTGGCGATGAAGAACAGCGTGATCTGCGCCGCATTCCACTCGGGCACGAACACGAGCAGCACCCCGCCCGGCAACGTCATCAGCTGGCCGGTATCCGACTGAAACACGGGTTGGCCCACTGATTGGCCATCCGACTGTCCACCGGCCTGCGTGTCAACCTGTCCGGTTGAGCGCCGATCACGGACGATCGCGCTGCCGCCGTCGTCGGTCCACGCGACGCTCATGTCGCTGCGCAGGGTCACGGTCCGGCTGCGGTCGCCGTCCTGCCAGGTATAGCGTTCCGCGCCGGCCACGTTTCCGCTGTACCCAACCAGGCCTTCAGTGCTGTCCCCGGTGATTGGTCGGTCGTCCGACGATATGATCGGCTCGTTCTGAGCCAGTGGCGAGCCACCTTCTGGACCCGCGTCTGAGGCGGGGAGAGCCACAGGTGACGTGGACCGCGATGGTTGTCGCTCTATCGGCTCAGCGACCTGCGCGACCATGGTTTGCTGTTGACTTGACTCGAACTCATGCCGATCCTGTCGCTGGGCCTGTTGAGCGTGCTCAACTACGCGACTTGCCTGTCCGTGATCCTCACTGGCGGCTGGTTTTCGATCTGCATCGACCTGGACTGACGGCGGATGATCGTGTGGGCCCACCCGCGCAGTGCGGATTGGGCGGATTGGCCGCTCTGGCTGGTCTGTCCGGTCAGCAGAATCGGAGGCATCCGCGATTGATAAGGGCGCTGATTGCGACGCAGTATCTGGGTGCGGACTGAGGATTGAGCCCGCGGCACGCGTCTGCTTCACGGCGACGGGATCGTTGGCTTGATCAACGACAAGGCGCGAACCTTGACGCGCCTGCGGCGGCTGCGCAACATCCTCGGTGGTTGGCTGCGAGCTCCCGTTCTTGTGGGCTTCCGCCGTGGCAACCTGCTCGGGTGGGTCCAATTGCCTGTTGCGGTCACCGCTCTCACAGGCAATCGTTGCAGCCACGCAAGTGAGCAGCAGACCGACGGTCGCAGCCGACCGCCGCCTGTGGATAGACTTCGGCAACACTTTCTTCAACGCTTGCGTAAACACTGGAGGTACTTCCGGTTACCGCTCTACGAAGCCACTGAACCACCGATTGCAGATCCGCATCGTCCGTAGGTTGATCGCTCTAGAGTGCAACAGGGTCGTGGCTGATGCTTCCGTTAGTTCGCAGGGGGGGTGAGCGCTAAGACCGGTCCAGGGCATCTGGACCCTGCAATGCCAGGATCGCCAGCGCAATATCCGCAGCGATCGCCACCCATGGGGTTGGTCGTCCGAACGTCTTCATGGCCGGCGCCTCCCGGTCCTGCTTCCAGCCGCACGCGTGCAGCCGTAAGAACAGAGCGCACGCTGGAACGCGGTACATTCCGTTTGGGAGCGATCATCGGAACTCTAGGAACCCAACGTATACTTGTCCCTTAGGCGGGAGAGTATCGGTTTGCGATTGGAAGCGCAATATAAGTTTGTCCCTCCTTCGCCATTCCGTATCTTGTAGAAAGTGCCATGTCAATATTCAAGAGTGGATTACTACAATCGATCATTGCGTGCTTTGAAGTGCGATGGTGTTTGCGCATATTGATAGTGGCGAATCGCAAACGCAAGTGAAGAGGCACACTTATGATTTGTCATCGAGATATCTGCGCACCTTCGCCGAGGGACCTACTCGGCAGTAGTGGACTCTCGTGCGGCGATGAAAACGCTTGCAGCCGGAATGCCGTCAGCAAAGTGCGCGTGGAAAGGCCGACTGAGGAAGTCAGGGGCGTCGAGAAAGAGTCCACGCCAGGTCTGGCCGTCGAAGTGGTACACCGCCGTGAGGCTGTGCTGCAGGGCACAGGATTTGAGCTCGTCCAGGCTGCCTCCAGCGAACACGACCCTGCTCAACCGTTGCTCGTCGAAACGATTGAAGCCGTCAAAGCACGTCGGCCGTCTGAGCTTCACTGTGTATCGCCACGAGCGGCTGCCGTCCGCTGAAGTGACCGTGATGCTCAGCGCGCCAACGCCACTCAGTCTGACCTGGTGGCCGTTCTCAGAGTTGAGGTCGGCGTCGAACGGTTTGATGGATATTGTGGCGATCTCCTGCGTGGCTCTCGCGGAGACGGTCGTCGCGTCAAGTTCGCGTGGCAGATCGAGCGCGTAGCTGAGTCGTCGGGCCGAGAAGTCCAGATCGAGGTCGCTCAGGGACAGCGAAGCGAGCTGCGCCTGGATCGCGTCGGGCAGGTTGAAGCTGTAGACCTGTGCGTCTTCGGCGTCGGCCAACCAGAGCGTGTCGCCGTCCGACCAGACACCGCGCGCGTCGCCCGCTCCTGCCTTAAGCAGCACGCGGAAGTCGAACTCCTCGTCCTCGATCCGGTTCAGCCCTTCCTCTTCCAGGCGATATGCGAAGACGCGGTTGGCTCCGTCGTCGGAGACCCAGATGACGAGTCCGTCGGACCAGATCCCGCGTGGGCTGCGGTTGAGCGAGTCGAGCGCATGTTCGGCGATCAGGGGTCCGGCATCGAGATCGTAGCTGAACAGGGCGTCTTTGACCGCGTCGAGAACGAAGATCGTCTCACCGTTCGACCAGATCCCGCGCGGGTCGCGGTTGCGCTCATTCAGCGCGAACTCGCGTGGCTCGTCTCGCTCTCCCGTGGCTAGCTTGTAGACGAAGACGCGGTCTTGACCCGAATCGGAGATCCAGACGGTCTCACCGTCGGACCAGAGCCCGTGCGCGAAGCGGTTGCGGCGGTCGAGCTCGAACTCGCGGCCTTCAATCCGCTCTCCCGTGGCTAGGTCGTAGGCGAAGACCCGGTCACCCCCTGAGGCCGCGTTCTGCAGCAGCCAGAGCGTGTCGCCGTCCGACCACATCCCGGTCGGCTCGTCATGCACGCGCGCTAGCGGCTCGATATCGCGGGTCACGTTCCAGTCGAAGTCGGCCTCCGAGGGCACGGACACCGGCGGCGCTCCTCCACCACCACCGCCGCCGAAGCCACCTCCGGCTCCCGTCGAAGTCGACGGCGCCGACTCTTCTTCGCTGGGCGCTCGGTGTTCCGATCCGCCCACACCGTCGACGCTCTGGTCGGCCTGCGTTGCGACCGCGACGCTTGTCACAGTGATGGTCACGTCGATTGATGCGGAGCCGCCCTGGCCGTCGTCCGCCTCCACTCGAGCGAGGTAGCTGTCCCGGCTCGCCGGATCGAACACAACGCCCGGGCCGACCCTGATCTGGCCGGTGCTCGCATCGATGGTGAACTCGTCTGGGCCGAATATCCGGTACGCAAGCGCGTCACCGTCGACGTCAATCGCCCTCAACGGGGCGCCGACTCTGTCACCCTCGCCATCGCGCTCCGCGACCGTGCGGTTTGCAGTCTCCAACGGAAATCTCGGAGGATCGTTTGCCGACTCGATTTCAATCTGCGCCGTGGCCGTGGCCGTGAGTCCTTGCGAGTCCGCAATCTCATAGATGAGCCGACCGTCGCCGTGGTAGTCCCTCATGGGCGTGAACACCACTGTGTGATCGTTTCCGATCCTCGCCGTGCCGTTGCTCGCGGTGAGCACACGCAGCGTCAACATGTCGCCGGCATCCGGATCAATGTCGTTGCCCAGAACGTCGATAGTCACGGGTTGGTCCTCGAGAGTCCGGGCCTCGTCGTCGACTGCCGTAGGAGGCTCGTTCCGGTCAGTCACAGCGACGGTCACCTCGTGCGTCGCGAGTTGCAGCCCGTCGCTGACGCGCACGATGAGTTCGAACACGTTGTCAGCGTCGGCATCGGCAGGAGCCTCGAAGTCCGGCGCTCGCCGGAAGCGCAGGTCGCCCGAGCTATCCATCGTGAAGACCGCGGCGTCGACGCCGGCCGGCGACTGCCAGGTGAGCCGATGCGTATCCGGGTCCGAGGCGGTGAACCGCGCGACAACGCCGGCATTGTTCTCGGCAAAGCTGAAGTGGGACTGCCCGGAGATCAGCGGAGGTTTCGGGCCTGCAATGACCTTCGTGATCGTCTGACTCAGCTCGCGCCCATCCTCGGTGCACACCGCGCCGGAGGTTTCGCAATCGCGATTGGCCTGCAGGGTGATCGAGACGGGCTCGGCGCCGTCGGGCCGGACGGTGACCTGCCAAACCCTGTGGCTCGGTTCATTCCGCTGCGACGCGTCAGTGATCGAGCCGCCAACGACCGTCAAGGCCCCGCCGATGATGTCTTCCCGGCGGTTCTTGACGTCTTCGCTGAAGCGCAGCGCGAACTGAAACGCGGAACTGCCGTCGTGGGTGCCGGGAACTTGGCGCATCTCAGCCGTCAGCGGGCCACGGATGATCCCGCTGCCGTTGCTCGAGAGCAGTGGATTCCTCGAGAATGACACCTCGTACTGGCGGCCGATCTCCCAGCCCGGCGAGATGTGCGGCCAGAACGACTTCAAGCCGGTCCTCCCCAGGTCTGCGCGAGTCGCGTCGGAGAGGAGCAGGCGGAGATCGCCCACGCGAAGCACCCATTCATCGGGAATCTCGTTGAACAACGAGTACAGGTCGACGGCGGTCGTGTGTTGACCTCCCTGGCCGTCCCTGACGCAGATGCACCATGCCATGGTGATGATGAGGTACTCGTCGCCGTCATAGGAAAGGGATCGCGGAACCAGCTCTCCCAGGCTGTTGTCCCCACCGTAGGGCTCGCCCCGAAAGCGCCGGTAGCCCCGGTACTTGACTGCTTCACCGGTCGTCATCGTGCCCACGTAGAGCGCCGTCGTGCCCTCGCCTGCCTCCGACCACTCCCCCGCGCCGTTGCTGTTCTGCGCTCGCACCCGGACGTAGTAGTTCTTGTCCGGCTCGAGTCCGCTGATCGTGACGCTGGTCCCGGTCTGGTCCTGGGGACCGGGCAGCCAATCGGAGCTGTCGCGACGACGGTACTCGAGGTCGTAGCCGGTGATAACCGGTGAGGCGTTGTCGGGCTTGGTCCAGGTCACGCTGAGCGCACGCAGGCCGTTGTCGAACACGGTCGGCGGATCGGGCGCCGGAGGCGGCGAGTCCGACGCTTGGCCCTGAGCGGCGAGTGGGCCAGGGAGCAGGGCCAGGACAAGCAGCGCGACGCTCACGGGCAAGCCGGCCAACGCGGCCAGCGCCGCCCGGGCGCTGCATGGCGGTTCCCGCCTCAGGCGCGCGACCCCCATGCCCCGCGCCGGACCCAGTGAGCGGCTGACCTGCGTCAACGCAGGCCCTCGTCAACCGCCGTCGCCGCCTCCGTGGACCGGAGTCGGGTCATGACGCGTCGCTGCGCTCTGCGCCGGGATCGCTGCACCATGAGGACGCCTGGCTGCCGGGACCCAACCTGCGACAGTCGGGAGCGGCGACTTCCGGCCGGTCTGATTGGCAGCCTGCCGCACATACTGCTGCTATGCGCATTGGCACGTAGCGTTGTGGTCACGGGGTATGTCCGACCATTGGACGCTTGATCGCTCAGGGATGCAATCTGTCAACCACGGCCCGCCGGTGGTTGGCGGCGCAGGCATAGAGCGTAAGATTCGTCGGATTGACGTACAAGGATTACATGCGCCGATCTGTCAAGTAGTACTTAGGTTGCGAGTTATCACTCTACTCCGATGGCATATCGACAAGTAAACAATTGCGGGTTCACACTTTGGGGCAATGAAACTGTTGGAAAGACAATCCGCTGAGGCCAGGAAACGGTTCTTGCCTGAGTGACGGGCTCCGGGGCGCGGATGGCTAGGAAGATTGAAGCTGAAGCAGAGCTGGTTGGCGAGCCGAGCGCGGTCTGCGCTCCAGCCTGAACACCGCATCATTCCTCGTCCGCGTCAACCGGCGGCGGTAGACGCAGACGCTGACTCGTCAGCGCCTTCCGTCAGGACGCCGCGCTCTGTCGCATGTTCGATCGTCTGCGAGACGAGATTGCCTTCGCAGTCGAACTCGATCGACGTTTGGTAGTCGAGGTCCACATGGTCAATGGGACCATCGATGTATGTGTCGCCGAACTCGAACAGCAGGGTGTCGCTGTCCTTGGAGTACTGCCGTCTCACGGTCTGAAACTCCCGTCGGCGAAGGCCGTCAGTACGGTCCCCCGGTCAGCCAAGATTTGCCACCCGCACATGCCGGCCGCCAACCTCCGGAGCGATGCCCCAGCATCTCACTCGGCCATCTTCTTGCAGCTCCCGACGCAGCGGCCGCTCAAGGATCGCCTGAATCTTGCCCAACGGGATGCGCGCCCGCTCCGGATAGCGGAGGCGCTGCTGCCAGAAGTGGTCGGTCGTCTTCACGACCTCAGCCTACCCAGCGCCCCATCACAAAAGTCCTTGTCCGGCGTGTTCGGCGAAGGTATCGACGTCTCGGATGTAGTCCTTGACTGTAGCCGGACTATTATTCCGGGTGACTTCCATGATCTTGTCCTGGCGCGCGCGATGGACAGCGGCGCTGGTGACGCAACCCGTCTGCAGCGAGTGTCCCGCAATGTCCCTGGGGTTGAGCCAGATGAGAGCGGCATATTGCTTGACGATGCGGTGGATGTCGGTGTGGTGTATCGCTTTGCTTCTCAGGTGGCCGCAGCGCCTCATTGTCTGGAACAGAGGATCCTCAGCAATGCCCGATCATTGCAGGTAGCGCTTGAGTCGTCTGACCTGCCGGATTCCGTCACTCCCGGCCAACTCCGTCATTCCCGCGTGAGCGGAAATGACGGACCTGGGGGCGCGGCAATGACGGACCGGGGCGCGGTCGCAGGTGGCTAGGGGCGGTTGACGCTGAAGGAAAGCTGGTTGGCGAACGGGGATCCAGATTCGGTGCAGATGGCGCCGTGGGCGGCGCAGGTGACGGTCACCGGCAACAGGATGCTGACCCGGTTGGTGGCGCTGGGGCGGATCGTGATCTGCCAGCCGCTGTTGTCGCCGCGGGTCAGGCGCCTGGCGCGGATCACGACTCCGCCGGTAACCGAGAAGGCGTGGTCGCGCAGGCTGACATAGCTGAGCTGCGGCTCGGGGCTGAAGCGCAGCTCGAAGCTGATCAGGCCGCCGGGGCTGCGCGACCAGCTAATCGCCGAGACCGAGGCGGTCAGCGCCGCCGACTGTTGCCCGGCAGCGACCTGCTCGATCGGATGGGCCGACTTGTCAGGCTGGTCAGGCTGCTCCGCCTGACTCGGCTCCGAGCGCCGGCCGGGCGTGGACGAGGACTGCTCGGAGTCTGTCGCGGCGAGCCGCACGACCAGCCGATTGGAGGCAGGGTTGGGCCGTCCGGCGAGGTCGGCGACGGCGGCGGCCGGTACCTGGACGGCGACCTCGCTCGCGCCCTCGGCGGGCGAGACGAGGATGTCCCAGCTGCGGCCGCCGGCACGGCTGAGCAGGCCCATGACCGCGCCGCCCTCGATCTGCAGGTCGTCCATGTTTAGGCTGCTGACCCGCTTGGAGGCCTCGGCGCGGACCGTGAACTGTCCCGTGGGCGGATCGTCGGCGGAAACATCCGGCGTGCTCAAGCTGAGCACGGGCGCGGAGAGGTCCGCCTCGACCGTGAGCGGCTCGGCGGCGAGGCTGTCGAGACCGTCGAAGCGCGCCGCGCCCCGGGCGACTGAAACCGTGACCGGACCGCTCGCGGCCGGCGCGATCCGCGCGACCCAGACGCCGGCGCTCTCGGCGCTGAGCGTGCCGGCGACGAGCGAGCCGTTGTCGACCGCGATGTCGGAGGCGTCAAAGCCCTCGACGTTCTCGCTGAAGCCGAGCCGCACGCCAAACTCGCCGTGGACCGGGCCGTCATCCGCGCGCACGATCCAGGCTTGCGGCGCGGACTGCGCGGCGATGCCGGTCTGCGCCTGGAGCGCGACCCAGACGGTTGAGCCGACCGGCCAGCCGGTGACCGAGTTCCAGTCCTTCGCCTCCCAGACGATGCGGTCGGTCGTCGTCCGCGCGCCGCGCGGCTCGCGGCGGTCGGCGACGGCGAACTCGCGCCCGTTGAGGATGAACGTGCGGTCCAGCAGCGGCGTAATGTCTTCTTGCTGTTCGAACTCGAGCACGACGCTGTGGGAGCCGTAGGCGACCATGTGCCAGACGCCCTCGAGCTCGAAGCTCGCGCTGCCCACGTCGAAGTCCCGGTCGGCGATCGAGCCGTAGCAGATGTCGCCCTCGTAGTGGTCCTCGATGTCGGCGGTGTCCTCACGCGTCTGCCAGCACCAGTCGACGCGCCAGCCGCGCTCCCGCTCGCGGTGGCGGATGATCCACTGGCCGACGGTCAGGCTGGTCTTCCAGTCGACTGCGGCGTCGGCCGGTTCGGAGGCGGTCGCGGCCGGCGGGTCGAGCTCGGTCAGCTCCAGGCTCATCCAGATCAGGTCGTCCTCCTCCTCCTGTGTCCACTCGCCGAAGCTGCGGTGCGTGGTGGAGCAGCGCTGGAGTTGGGTGTACTGCCCGCCGAAGCTGAAGCCCGACTGGTCGGCGACGCTCTGGACGTCCGTGCGGTCGTTGGCGGCGCTGCGCGTGCCGAGCGCGTCGCCGGCGTGGATGACGATCAGGTAGTCGGTATCGGGTTCGAGCCGCATCGGTTCATCTGGGTCGTAGCGGTTGCCGCCGCTGAGGCGCAGCGGCCACTGGCGCCAGCCGTCGGGTTCGCCGGCGTCGTTGGCCGGGTAGATGTCGATCTTGCGGAGCGAGCTCGGCAGGCCCGCGGCCAGGGTCTCCACCTGGGCGCCGACGATCCGGTAGCCCTGCGCATGCGACCCGGTGCGGAAGCCCTCGGTCCAGGCCGTCCGCGTCAAGTCGTCCTCCAGGACGATCACATACTCGTCGTGTTCCATGAACACTGGTCTCGTGAGGGGGTCGCCGCGCCGCCTTTGGGCGTCTGACTCCCAGAATCGTGGCGTCAGCCTGATCTCCCGCGTGCCCGGGCTCGAACAGGGCGGGCGGACCGTCTGCATCGTGAAGCCGCGTATCCGGTTGGTGCAGAACAAGGTGCGTCCGGTTGTGGCGGCGGAGTGGTCAACGACCAGACCGTCCTCGTCGCCCACCTCGAAATCCAAGAAGAACGGAAACGGAATATCGCAGCCACTGTCGTACCTGGCGAACTCGGGCGCGAACCGGACCGCTTGCCCGGCGGCGACGGTCCGCGTCTGAGGACCCATGTCAATCGTCATGTCATCGTCGTCCAGGATTCGGACTTTCGCCGTTTGACGTCCCGCCGGACAGACGGGACGCGAAGATCGATCGTCGCATCCATTGCAGAACATCTGCACCTCAAAGTTCTCAGCATTCTCCAGGACTCCATCTTCCGTGGTTTGCATCGTAAAGGTCGCAAATTCCTGTCCTGGTTCGAACAGAAGAGCCAGAATTCCGTCTGTCCTCGTAAAGTCGCGACTAGTGGCAGATCCGGTGATGCTCTGCACCAGCACAGATTCTCGGTACCCTGATGGTGGAGTGCGCTGAACCTGCAGTTGGACCGCCTCGCCTTCGTCAACGTCAATGAACTCCTGATCGCAGGGCTGCGTGAACTGGAGTATGTACTGGTCGTTGTCGTAGAGGGCGTAGCGCTTCGACGGGGTGATAGCAAGGATGCGATTACCGCCGGGGTCATCCGGAGGAGCGAAGCGGTACTCGGCGGGAACCGACAGCTCGACGTCGACGTAGCTCTCCTGCTCAGCGTTCACGTTGTCGATCGTCGGGATTGTCAGCGTGAACGTCTGGGCGTTGCGATGGATGGACCCCTCGTGCACGGTGATGTGCTCCTCGGCCACCCGGTTGGCGGTGCCGCTGGGGACCGTGTGCGTGACCGTGAGCCGGAAGCGCCAGGGCGCCTCCGGCTCGCCCTGGCAAGAGTCGATGCCGTGGTAGTTGGACCGGACTGACACTGCGATGTCCGCTCCTTCCAGGATCCGCGGCTGGCTGTCATGCTCAACAATGGACAGGAATGCAACGTCAATGGACTCGACGTGCGAATCGCCTTGATGGCAGGTGAAGCCGGTCTCGTCGGCGTTGACCCGGGTGCGCAGGCCGAACATGAGCAGCGTCGCGCTCTGCTCATACTCGTCACTCTCCGACGCGCGCCGGCTGCTGTGGGCGGTGATGCTCCACAGCAGTGCATCAGCTCGCTCCTCTTCCGGCAATCCGAGCTCTGCGTTGTTTCCACGGTGCACGAAGGTGGTGCTGGTCGTGCCGGCGACCGGAATGAGGTTGCCGGCGCCGATGCCCTCGTTGACCACGATCCAGTAGCGGGTCTGCTGGGCGAGCTGCGCCTGGTCCGGGTCGGTGAAGACGTTGATGCTGTTGGCGACCAGCGGATCGGGGTTGGTCAGCACGACGATCACGTCGCCCGGGGCGCCGCCGTCGTCCTCGCGGATGGTGACCGAGATCTCGCCGTCGGTGAAGTCGCCCAGCCGCAGCCGGACCCCGACGAGGCTGAAGCCGCCGGGGTTGATGCTGGCCGTGAACTGCTGGGCCACGTAGTCCGTGGTGTACTCGCTGACGGTCTCGCCCACGTTGTGCAGCGAGTCCTCAACGTTCGCCGCAATCGGCGGCGGCGGGTTCACCTTGTGGTCGGGGAAGTCCATGGCCTCGTGGGCCAGGTCGGCGTCCGCCG
Organism: Dehalococcoidia bacterium; assembly: GCA_965211635.1. GTDB lineage: Bacteria > Chloroflexota > Dehalococcoidia > Bin125 > Bin125 > Bin125. The sequence continues at coordinate 817,150 of OZ242948.1, read as the reverse complement.
AGTCGTCCGCGGCCCGGATGGTCCCGCCGTTCAGGGCCAGGCTGTTGGCCTTGAGCGTGATGCCGTCGTCGTCCACGTCCTCCGCCACGACCGTGTAGTTGAACAGCAGCTCCCCCGTCTCCGACCCATCGCCGGAGTAGTCCGCGGTGCGCTCCGTGCCGCCGATGTCCAGGGTGACCTGGGGCGTGCCCGTGACGGTCACCGCCTCACTGAAGGTGACGCTCACGGTGATCACGTTCGTCGTCGCGTACGCGTTGTCCGTCCCCGGGTCGGACGTGATGGCGGTGGTCAAGACCGTCGGTGCGGTGGATTCCTGGGCCTGGATGATGGCCGGCACAACCACCGCGGCCGTTAGCAGCAGCGCCGCCAGGGCTGCTTTCACACCCGGAACCGGGACTCCCGCCAGTCTGCCCAACGTTCTGCTCCCTTATCCCTCCGGTCCCTGGATGGTGATCTCCAGCCGGATGGAGAGCTTCCTGCCGTCCTCGGTGCAGACGGCCCCCTCGGCGTCGCAGTCCGTGGTCACGGGCAGCAACGGGTGCTGCTCACTGCCTGCAGACGCCGGTGGTGGTCGAGGCGCAGGTCGGAAGGGACGTCACGTTTTCGATCCCGCGATATTGGCGGAACTCGGCGGCGGTCATGCACGCCGATACGCTGCGCGTTGCGGGAAGCTGAGAAGCCGTACTGGTGCCGCGTACCGCCGTGCCCGGGGTCTCGACGACATAGCAGCGAGTGCCTACCGTCGCGCCCGGGCGAGTCTCGGGCACCGTCGTCCGGCTTGCGAATGTCGGAGGAGGATTGTCGATGTTGAAGTTGACGGAGATCCGGGCGAAGCAGGGCGTGTCTTCGTAGGTGATGCTCTCGCCACTCCTGCCGGGCACGGTGATTGACCGCTTCCCCTCGAGGACCAGGACTTTGGTGTTTGGCCCGTGGGCTCCCCTCGCCACCAGCCTCCAGTATGAGCCGTTGGGATTCGCCGAGCCATCGCTGTTGAAGCGGGGCAGGGCACCCGTGCCGGTGACCTCGCCGCTGGCGTTGAAAGTGGGGCCGTACCACGTGGAGTTGCTGAAGCTGCACACCCCGAAGTCGATCTGGACGTGCGTCCCGCCGGAGTCGCTCGGCCGCAGGGTCACGGCCGGGAGATTCGAGACGGACGGCAGCCTGACGAACGCCTCCTCCAATGGGTCGTACGTGCCGAGCGTGTGGGTGCGCTCGGTCGGATCGCTCGCCTGCGGGTCCTGGGCTGCCACCTCCTGAGGCAGCGCGACGGCGAGAGCGGCGAGGATTCCTAGAACGACAATAGCAAAGATCTTGTTCACGGTAACCTCCTTGTACTGTAGCAGCACGGTCGCAACCTGTGAGGATTGCGGCTGAACGCGTGGTCCCAGCTATGTGTCATCATCCTTCTCGGCATGATGATCAGATTGCATCCAAGCTATCCCGGTCGGAGGGAGGATGTCAATGGACGTTAGGCGCCAATGCGACTGTTACAATTCGCTATGCAATTGTCCAAGAGTATTGTTCCTGCAGCGCACGCAAATGAGATGGCAGATCGCAATAGTATCGTTCGCATTTGTTACTATGTGTTGTTCGGAATTGTCGCCAGGACCTGTGCATATGGAACGGCGTCAGTCGACCAATGCGGTCATTGCCGCGCTTGCCGCAGCAATCTCGCCGTGAACCGTAGTGACGTCCGCGCTGGACGAGACGAGATGCCGGCAGCCTGCCCCGCACTCGATGCGGGGACAAGCGTAGGTAAGGCGGAGTTTCTTACCGCTCTCTGCGGCCCATGTGAACAGGCCCTGGACGGGTCGAGCCCAGCGCCGCCCGGATGCCTCGCTTAGCCGGGCGTGCGGCAGATCGCGTTCACGATTACCGATAGCGTGAGCGGCTACCGCGTGCGTCTCGGCGCGGAAGCGTCGAGTTGAAGTGCCGGCTCGACGACTGGCGGTACACGGGCAGCCTGACGTTCACGCTCACGCTGTGCGCATGCAGGGCGGGCGGCCAGGGCGAGTCGCTAATCCAGCCGTCCAACGCCGCCGCCCCTGTCGCTTCCGCCGCCGAGGGCGGGCCGATGTCGGATGACTGAGCGCTGGCTCCTGGCGCGCGAGCCCATCGCAACAGTGAATCCAGGTCAGTGCGTCTCGACGAGCCGGCACTCGGTCTCTATGGCGGAGTTGTTGTCCGCATGGCGTCAAACAGCGCGGCCAACTCACTATTGCCTTCGGGTATGTGGCGGGATAACTCAGAGCCGTCGCTCAACGCTAGGGTGATGTACCCGCCGCTGAACGCGTCGACGAAGGTGACCGCGCCGCTGCGTCTCGGTTCGTAGAGCGACGCCTCTACCGCCAGCCACTCGCGATCGGCGCTGAGGGTGAACGTGCGGCTGTGCCCGCCCGATGTCACAGTGACCGCGCCGCCGTAGCGCAGCATCGCGCAGCCGTTGACGTCAAGGTCGACCGCGCTGGCGCCGTTTTCTCCAGCCTCGATCTCGATGCACGGCGTCGTCGTGGAGCTGGTCGCGACCGTGTCGCCGGTGGCGGGCGCGCGCAGCGACGACACGACGCTCGACAGCGGAGACTTTGAGGCGTCGGCGAAGCGGCCGAGACGGTCTTGCCCGGCGCCGCTCAGCGCGTCCGCGCCGATCACGACGCGTTCGGTTCCGCTGCGCAGGACCACTTCAGGCGTTCCGTTCGCCGTCTCGCGCCAGGACAGCACGACCTGCGAACCGACCGGCACGGTGAATCGGATGCGCTGCTCGCCCAACTGCAACTCATAGGTACCGGCCGAGAGCGTGTACTCGCCGGAGGTGTCCGACCGGGTAAAGTTGCAAGTTCTAGATCCGCCCGTCCGCCGCCAGGGGCCGGTGGAAGTGGACACGTTCTGGGTCACCGCTGCCACGTAGCATTCGCCGTCGCAGCTGTAGGTGGTCCGGACAACCGTGGTCGTGGTCGTCGTCTGCTGCTCCTCGTACTGCACGCAGAATGAGGGCGAGACGAAGGTCGTGATCCAGCGCGTCGCGGTCGACGTGTTCACAATCGGACCGATCGAGAAATCCACAGGCCGCAGCTTGCCGTCGCACGGTGGCGGGGGCGGGGGATCGACGCAGGACGTTCCGGCGTCGTTGGGAATCTGCGGAGCCATGCAGACCAGCGGCGGGTCGACACAGGCCGTGCCGGCGTCGTTCGGGACCTGCGGAGCGGTGCAGATCAGCGGCGGGTCGACGCAGGCGGTGCCGGCGTCGTTGGGGACCTGCGGAGCCGTGCAGATCAGCGGCGGGTCGACGCAGGCGGTGCCGGCGTCGTTGGGGACCTGCGGAGCGGTGCAGATCAGCGGCGGGTCGACGCAGGCGGTGCCGGCGTCGTTGGGGACCTGCGGAGCCGTGCAGACCAGCGGCGGGTCGACGCAGGCGGTGCCGGCTTCGTTGGGAATCTGCGGAGCCGTGCAGACCAGCGGCGGGTCGACGCAGGCGGTGCCGGCGTCGTTGGGGACCTGCGGAGCGGTGCAGATCAGCGGCGGGTCGACGCAGGCGGTGCCGGCGTCGTTCGGTACCTTCGGTGGTGTGCAGATCAGCGGTAGGGTCGTTGTGCCGCCGTCGGTTGGCACGAGCACTGGTGTGGAGAAGTTGGTCCAATCGCCGCAACTGGTCGCGACATAGCTCGGCGAGCGAGCGGACCTGCCACTGCGCGAGTCGGGCAGGCTCGACGGGGACTCGCAGGTTCGTCCGCGCACCTGGTACCAGTAGCCCCGGGCCAGGTTCTCGAAGGTCAGCGGAGAACTCGAGTCAGCCGTCGGACCCTGGACCCGGGCGAATCCCGACGTCTGTCCGGTCGAGCGGTGCAACTCCCACCAGACCGAACGCGGCGATGTCCCGCCCCATTCGAACGTCGCCGTGAGGGTCGTACCGGAGATGCTCACTTCGTCAAGCGTCGGCGGCGCGGTTGGATCGGTCGGGGTCGCGGTGACGGAGCTGATCGGACCATCGCCGTTGCCGTTCACGGCCCGAAGCTGAACGGTGTACGCCATGCCGTTGACCAGGCCGCCGAGTGGTACGCTCGTCGTCAGCGCTCCGCTGCCGGGCGCCGCGGTCCAGCCGTCTCCCCAGGGGGCGCTATCCGCGCTGGTTGCGCTGGCGAGGCGTACTCGGTACTTGTAGCCGGTGATCGTCGGATCAGAGGGATCGGCCCAGTCGAGCACGAGCCGGCCGTTCTGGGGCGAGGCCCGCAGGTTGGACGGCGCCGACCGCGGCGCCGCGCAGGACTCTACGGGCGAAGCATCGGGGGCGGCGACTGAGGACTGCAAGCGGAAGATCCACACATCGGAGCAGAACTCACGATTGGATCTCAGCTCGACGTGAAACCCCAAGCCGTCGTCGTCGGGGGTAGCAGCTCGATCGAGATTGCGCCACAAGAGATTTTGACCCCGGCCCTCGACTTGATGAACGTGCGGACCGGTGGAGGCGCAACCCGCGCCGTCGCTCAGGTCGGGCGGCGCCTCTCCGAAGGCCTCACGCCAGCGTTGTTCGTACCAAGCTCCGAGGATCATCCGCACTCGAAATCGCTTGCCATCAACCGTGATCCACTCCGCAGTCCCGACCTTGCTCCGGGCGACTTCGACCAGCGTTCCGTCGGCGACCAAGTCGTCGATTGCCTCGTCAATCTTCGGGCTCCACACGTTGTCTCGTCGCGATCCTCCCTCAACAGGGATCCAGGCTGCCTGCAGCAGAGTGCCGGCTTTACTAACGGCCACGCCGTTCGGAGCCGAGGCGAGTGGCATTCGCTCACCGTCCACCAACGTGGGACTGGGGCCCACGTGCAGGTAGCGAATCTCCCCCAGATCTTCGGCCGCGAACCCCAGATCAAGAACGAAACGCACGGAGATGTAGCTGCAGCCGGATACGGTCTCGTCCCAGCTCAAAATCGCCGAGATCTGCGGGCTGTGCTCCAGGCTTCGGACGGCGACGAAGACCGGGTCGCCGACACCCGAGGTGTTGATATCGATCGCATGCGGATAGCTCTCGTAGTGCCATCCCTGAGTCATGATGACGTCGATCGGCGCAAAGCTCGCTGCGGTCTCGGCCGACGGTGCCTGGACGCCCGGGAGGATGTCATATGCGAATCTCGGCGGGACCTGAGCATCGCTCCCTGGAGGGAGCACGGCGCCGAACAGCCCCACCCCGAGCAGAGCCGCACAAGCGAGGACGAGGGAGCACGCCAGGCGTCTCACCGGCCGCCGCCCGAACCGAAGAGGCTGGTCGCGATCACGAGCGCCGGGCCGGTCTCGCTGCCCGTCAACGAATCGTCATAGCCGCGGATCGTGTAGAGCGTGGAGGTCGCCTGATCGAACACCCACACCTGAATCGAGCGATGAGCGTTGTGGTTCCGGCCGCGCGGACTGTAGACGAGGATCGCCGTCCGGCCATCGAGTACTCGTGTTTCGACAACCCCGCGTCCATCGTTCCAGGAGGCATCCCGCTCCGCGCGGTTTTCGACCAGATATTGCCCGCAGATCTCCACGGCGCGATAGCCACGGTCATTAGCCCAGACGGCGCAGTACCCATGGACCGGGTCGAGGAGTGGATCTCCGCTGCTCGCAACCGTCAGGGACCAGCCCGCCGGCAGTTGCGGGTCCCGCCAGAACGCCATGGACCTCGCTTCGACGAGCTTGGAGGTCAGCAGGCTCGCCGATTGATGAGGGATATCAACGTGCGCCGCGGCCTGGGTCGCGCCCGTCCAACCTTCCGGCACGATCTGGAAGGGCCCGTGCACGACCGGAACCGTGAGGCTCGTCCCGCCCAGGTCGGCCAGCTCGCCCCAGCGGAACCAGACCCCGGCATCGGCCGGGATGGTCCCGCTGCAGCCCGTGAACGCGTAGGTCATCCAGTCGACCGCGAGCAGCTTGCGCGGCTCCGCGACGGCCGGGTCCGGCCCGACCTCGGTCACGCGGTAGCGGACGAAGCAGTCGTCGGCCTGATGCCACTCGAACAGGTCGTCAACCGCAATGGCGTCATAGAGCTGGGCCTGGCCGGCGCCGAACTGGTCGCTCTGGTGAATCAGCAGCGCCGCCGTGGAGCCGTCGCGCAGACCCTCGTATGTCGCCACGGCCGACATCAAGTCATCGGGGTCGGAAAGGAAGGCGAAGCTGCCGGGCGCGGTCACCGCGCCGCTGGCGTCGTAGCTGCCGTAGCGCAGCGTCGAACCGGCGACCTGGAAGCTGGTCGCGACCACGTCCGCGCCCAGTTCCGGCTTGATTCCGGGGCGCTGGACCGGCAGCGGACGCGCGGCCGTGAGCCGGTACGTGATGAGTGTGGCCGCCTCCTCGTCGCCGGCGACCGTGAACGTGTAGCTCGTGCCCGTCGGCCGGACGAGCCGCTCCTGCGAGACCGGACGCGGCTCGCCCGCAGGACCGCGCTGGAGGTAGAACCTGGTCCAACCCTCGGGCAGCGGCGCGGCTGTGACGACGGTGACCTGTTGGCCGCGCTCGACCTGGTAGCGGCCGTCTGAGTCGGGAGTCAGCAGCCTGGCGGCGGGGATGTCCTGGACCTGGGCGTAATCGTCCGGGGCGCCGAGGTAGACCGCGCGGATGCAGTCGGCGTCCTCGGGCTCGGCGCAGCGGTCGGCGGGGAGCGGGGTGAATGCGGCTGCGACCTCGAGGTCGTCGTAGACGAGCAGTTCACAGGTCGTCTCGGTCCCCGAGCAGGCGCCGGACCAGCCGGCGAAGGTATGCGTGGCGTCGTTCCAGCTGGCGGTGAGGGCAGCGGTCGTGGGTTGTTCGAACTCGGTCCGGCCGAAGGGGCTGACGGAGCCGCCGGCGCCCGCAGCGACTGTGAGCGAGTGGGTCAGCCGCTCGAAGCGAACGCCGACCCAGCGGTCGGCCTCCATCGTCACGACGCAGGTCTGGGCGCGTCCCGAGCAGGCGCCGCTCCAGGCGGCGACGCGGGAGTCGTCGAAGGGGACGGCGCGGAGGAGGACGCGGGCGCCGCGGCGCACGCTGTGCCGTCCGGGCGGGGGCAGGATGCGGCCGCGGTCGTCGAGTCGGGCCTCGGTGGTCAGGGTGACGGTCGGCTGGGGCGGGCACTGGTCGAGGCCCAGTCGGTCGAGGTCGTGGAAGGGCAGGCGCTGCAGTTCGGCCGGTCGGCAGCCGGTCAGTCCGGGGTTGCCGGCCAGGAAGAGGGACTGCAGGCCGAGGTCGTCGAGCCAGTAGGGCAGGGGGCCGGAGAGCAGGTTGTCGTCGAGGTAGAGGTCGCGCAGGGTCCAGAGTTCGGCCAGCGCGTCGGGCAGGCCGCCGCTCAGTTGGTTGTCCTGCAGGCCGAGCGCCAGGATGCGGTCGAGGTGGCCGAGTTCAGGCGGGATGGGTCCGCTCAGCCGGTTGCCGCCGAGGTAGAGCAGTTCGAGCTGCCGCAGTTGGCCGAGTTCGGCCGGGATCGGTCCGCTCAGCCGGTTGCCGCTGAGATTGAGCGTGACGAGCTGCCGGAGTCGGCCGAGCTGGGGCGGGATCGGACCGCTCAGCGAGTTGCCGTCGAGCAGCAGCCGCTGCAGTCCGGCGAGCTCGCCCAGCGCCGCCGGGACGGCGCCGTCCAGTTCGAGCTGGCTCAGGTCGAGTCGCCGCACGCGCGGCGGCTGTCCGCCGAGCTCGACCCCGCGCCACTGGTCCAGCGGCCGGGCTGGGTTCCAGTCGAGCGGGGCCGAGCCGCGCAACTCGTCGGCAAGGCTGAGCAGGGTCTCGCAGTCGGCGACCAACAGCGGCTGCGCCGAGGGGTTGGGGATCACCGTGCCGTTCTCGCAGACCGGCGTCGCCCAGGCGGGCTGAGCATCGCCGCCGAGGCTGAACCAGACCAGCCCGGCGGTGATCCCGCAGAGCGCCAGCGAGCCCAGCGCGGTCATGGCGACCAGCGCGGTCGGGCGCGGCCGGGGCCGCCGGCGGACGGCTGCGTCGCAGAGCTGGCGGATCCGCCGGTGGGCGGTCGGCCGGGCCCAGCCTGCGGGCATACTGACCTCCCCGGGCGCAGTGACGTTGAAGTTGCAGGTGTTAACCGTACAAGGCTCGGAGGCGGACCGGCAACAGAGAACGCGCTAGTACCGTTGCGAACCGCAATATACGAAAGCGCACGCTGCTGATGTTGCAAAAGTGATCGAATGCGTCGCTATCATCTTACGCTTTGCCATGTGACGATCGTCAACGGATGTGGTTGCAGGGTTTGCGCGTTTGTCCATTGACGCTCGGGTTGCGCGTCTGCAAGATTAACGATTGTATCCGCTGCGCAGTCGGGAGGCGCGAATGGCCTTGATACGCTTGGGCTGGCTTGTACGGTTGTGTCTGCTGTCATGTCTCGGGGCGGCGTTCCCGACCGTGTCGGCGGCGCCGAGCGAGTCCGAGTCTGCGGCCTGCGCGAACGTCGCGGCCGAGACGGAACCCGGGTTGGCGGCCGACTGCGAGACGCTGCTGGGGTTGCGCGACGAGCTGCGCGGCGGAGCCGAGCTGAACTGGAGCGCGGAGCGGCCGATCGCGGAGTGGAGCGGGCTGGAGTTGGGCGGGGAGCCGCGGCGGGTAGTGGGTCTGGAGCTGGTTCGGCGGGGACTGGACGGGGCGATTCCGGCGGCGCTGGGCGAGCTGGACGGGTTGCGCCGGCTGCGCTTGAGCGACAACCGGCTCGGGGGCGGGATCCCGCCCGAGCTGGGACGGCTCGAGCGGCTGATCCTGCTGGCGCTGGACGACAACGAGCTGACGGGCGCGCCGCCGCCGGCGCTGGGCGGGCTGGCGCGGCTGGAGAGTCTGGACCTGAGCGGCAACCGGCTCGCGGGCGCGCTGCCGGGCGCCTGGGCCGAGCTCTGGTCGCTGCGCCGGCTGGCGCTGCTGGACAACCGGCTCGCGGGCACGGCGCCGCTGTGGCTGGCCGACTTCGGCCTGGAGAGCCTGGAGCTGTCGGGCAACGCGGGGCTCGAGGGCTGCCTGCCCGACGAGTTGAGCGCGGTTGACTATCACGACCTGGAACGGCTGGGCCTGGACTGGTGCGCGCCGCGTCCGCTGCGCAGTTTGCGGCTGGCGGAGGGCGCGCACGGGATCATCAGTCCAGTCGCCGGTCGGCATCTCTATCCGGAGGGCGCGCGGGTGCGGCTGCGCGCGCTGCCGCGCACGGGCTACCGAGTGGCGTCATGGAGCGGGACCGAGGATCGCTGCGCGGGCAGGACGCCGGTCTGCGTGGTGCGGATCGACGTCGACCGCTCGGTCGCGGTCTGGTTCGAGCAGATCACCTACTCGTTGACGGTGAGCGCGAACGAGGGCGGCACGGTCACGCCGACCGGGACGACCAACTACACGGAACCGACCACGGTCACGCTGCAGGCCTCGTGGAATGACGCCACCCACTCGTTCACGGGTTGGTCGGGCGACTGCGTCGGGACGACCTCGAGCTGCGAAGTGCTGGTCGACGACGACCTAGCCGTGACCGCCACGTTCGCCGCACTGCCCGCCGACCGCTGCTCGACGCCGACCGCCTCGGATTGCATCCGCGCGGTCTATCGCGGCGCTCCGGACGACTACCGCCAGGTCGCGGACATCCCCGACACGGCGTTGATCCCGCGCGGCGCGGACGGCCGCTACACGATCGAGCGGGGCGAGCAGGTGACCGTGGTTACGGCGGCCCCGTTGCCCTCGGGCCAGGACCGGTTCGTGGCCAACATCCGCCCCGACGCCGAACCCCGGCCGACTGCGCACTTGCAACTGGTCCCGAGCCTGGGCACGACGTTCTCGCTGACCGCGTCGGGTGACGCCTACGCCGCCGATCGCTTCGAGCTGGACTTGCACGCCGCCCGCAACCGCCGCGGCGGAGGCAAGCCGATCCCCGGCGACGTGGTCGTAACCGCTCAGTTCAGCGTCCGCCCGGCACCGCTCATGCTGGAACTGACCAGCTCCCGCGAGCTCTGCACGGCGGGCACGCTGACCGAGTTAAGTTGGACGATCACGGGAGGCAAGCCGCCTTACACGCTGACGATTGACGGCCAGGCGGTCGACGCCGAGGCCGAGTCGCACCGCGTCAACTGCGGACCGATCCCGACCGACCCCATCACCGGCGATCCGGCCGACAACCCGATCAAGACGTTCACAGCGACCGTGACCGACTCGCAAACAACACCAGCCAATGCAGTTGCGAGGCCCAGCGTTGCACTCGCTCCCCCGTTGGCCCCTCCCTCCGGCGTGTGGTACGACACCTTTGTCGACCGACTGGGGATCTACTGGCCGGAGGACTCGGCCGCGGGTCGTGCGATCGCGGCGGCCGGCAGGGAGGCCGGAGCCGTCGCTCGATACAAGCCCGCAAACTCCGAGGTCTGGACCTACTCCCCGTACTATCGGTCGCCGATCATGTGGCTGGAGACGGAGCCGGGCGAGCAGATCCTCCAGTTGACCGCGGTTCGCACATCCATTGAGTTGGAGACACCAGAGGCGTTGGTCTGGAGCGCGGAGCTGCGACTGGCCCGCCCGACGGCGGCCACCGGCGTCGTCACCTCTGCGACCCACGATTCGATCACGGTGACTTGGGATCGGCAAGCGCTCTCCAGGATCGCTGGTGTGGTGCGACTACGTTCGCCGGAACACCACTACCTGGTTCGTTCATTCCGCGACGACGGACGAACGGGACGCCACGAGGTCGTGTTTCCGCACCTGTCGCCCAACACCGACTATGAGATCGCAATCGTGCATGGGCATGGGGATTATGGCGCAATTGGCTCGCGCCACAGTATCCGCACGAAGCCCGCTCCCTCCGGATGGCAGGCGCCCGCGCGCGGCCCGCAGAACCTGCGCGCCAGCGCGAGCGGGGCCAGCATTACGATCAGCTGGGAGCACCCCTTTACCGGGGCAGAGCCAAACTATCTAGTGCAAGTTTACGAGAACTCGACCGGGACCAGGATTGATTCCAAGTACTTCAACGACGGCACTACTACGTGGACGACTCGAGGTCGCTATTGGTGGGTGGTGCACGGCCGCACGTATCGTATCCGCATCCTGCATGACGCGATCCCGCAAGCCGAAGCCACGATCACAGTGACGGTGCCGTTGCGTGAGGCGGCCAGAGGCCAGCGCGAAGCGCCCATGCCGCAGATTCCCGGACTGGAGGCGTTCAGCGTCCCTTTTCGTCCGATCTGGCCGATTGCGATCGATGAAGACTACGACTACGTCGATGATCCGTACAAGTGGCGGCTCACGTACAGGCGCGAGCCCAGCCTCAACACGATGGAGAAGTGCGCAGCCTACAAGGTGTCGCATCCGCTCGCCTATTGGGGGCCCGACAACGGCCAGGCCGCCTTTTGCTATGTCGACATCCCAGACGAAGCGCGCTATCACGCGGGTCTCGATATCGGCGCCGACGACGAGAATGAGGAGTATCGGCGAGCGGGGGCGATCCGTGGGGACCCGGTGGTCGCGTCCGAATCGGGCTGGCTGCGCCTCTACAACCACGTGCTTGACGAGGCCAATGGCGTCTACTTTTGCCCGCAGGTCGGCGGGCTGTTCATCGACCAGTTCATCACCTCGAACGATCCCCGCCGAACGACGCACGATTGCAACAACTACCTCGTCGGAGGATCGAGCGGACGGACGATTTTGATCTTTCACGATCGCGGACCGGGACAGCGATACGTGACCAAGTACGCGCACTTATTGGCCGGTTCGATACCCGCGACGCTATTGACGGAGCTCGGCGTGGCCTCGAACTGTGGAGCTGATCGGCAGACGACGGGAGCGGGAGGAGCGAATGCGGAGTGCAAGGCCGATGCTGATCGGCAGGTGCACGTCACGAAAGATGCGGCCATCGGAGCGGTGGGCAACTCACAGTACCTGAAGAGCAGAGGGGCCCTGGAGAAGGCGTTTGCCGATGTCCACCTGCACTTTGAGATCAGACGCTTCGATGGCACGGCTCATTCTGAATGGTACAAGGCCGGGAACGCTATGGGATGTTCGCAGCTTCCGCCGAGTCCTTGTGGATGGACAGAGAACCGAGAGATGCACACCGTTGAGGATGTTGAGGATCATCTGCCGCCGCTCCCGGCGTCCTGGGCGCCAACCGACCCCGGCGGTCACTCCTCAGGTGAATGGAAACCGAGTGAGCCGCTGATTCGCCGGGTGGCGGCCAACCGACGTGTGATCGAAGTCGCCGCGGGACAGTTTGTTGCAGGCGATTCCAATACGCCCGACACGTTACGAGTGCGCCTATCGGTGGCGATCTGGAGGCCACTGTTTTATTCGCGTTACTATCTCCAGCCGCCGCGCACGCGGACTCACGGAATCGCGGGCACTCGTAGCGGTGTGGATCGCTACTTTGTCGCCTCTTCATGCGCTGATGAAACTCCGTCGCCCGTACTCGGTCCGGTCACTGGTGATCCAGCCACGGATGCTGAGGGCAATGCGACGCCCGCGGGCGAATTGCCGCGCCAGAACATCGTCGTTGATCTTGGGCTCGACGATTCCTGCACCTTGGACGTGCTCACCGGCAATCGATCCTATCCGTTGCCGCGACGCGAATCTGCCAGCGGGAGATGGACAGTTCCGAGGGACGACATTTCGCTTCAGGACCCATCGGCCAAGGTCAGATGGGCCGCGAGTCTCGGCATCGCAGCGAATGAGTTGAGTGCCCTGCGGACGATGTTCGGCAACGCACTCGATCTCTTTACATTCAAAGCCATTCCAGGCTTGACGTATCGCTTTTGCACCGTCACGGCGACTGCGGAGTTGCCATCGGCGAGCGATTGTCAGGACGAGTCCTCGGCGTCGAGCGTCGCCGAAATCTTGATTGTCGGTCCGGCTGAAGCGGGCCAAAGCGGCGTGGTAACGTCTGGGCTGACGCGGGGCGCGAACGGTCTGAGTTGGACGGTGCCTACGACGCCGGCGACGGTTGAGACATACGCCGTTGTGGTGCGCCGTAGAGCGCGCTACGAGGGCGGCGATGTGGCGGCCCACAGCTACCGCTTGAAGTACACGATTCCTAAACCCCCGCGCTGCGACAACGATGCCCAAGAACCGCTCTTCTGCAGGCCGCAGACTCCAGTCGTGCTGCGCACGAGCAGCGTTATGCATGACTCGGCAATGGTTCACTTTGCGCCAGGTCCAGGCGCGACCAACTACCGCATCGAGCGCATCGGAGGCGGCACGAGAGTGGTCGAAGAGATCCTGGGAGGCAAAGACGCCCGCACCCATACGCTCAGCCGGTTGAGCGCCGACACTGAGTACACGATTCGGGTTCAGGGCTACAACAGCGCAGCGGAGTCGGCCTGGTCGGGATCGCGCATGGTGAGGACGCTGGGCCTCCCGTTCTGTTCGGCGCTTGGCGGCGAGGCTCGCGACGGGTCGTCGACCCGCTCGGCCGCGAGCTGTCGGCTCGGCCCGCCGGTCGGCCTCTCGGTCGGCGATGTCACGGCGGCCAGCGCCCGGGTGTCGTGGTCCAGCGGCGATCCGCAGACGAGCGGCTACGGGCTGAGCCTGGACGGACGCCCGCTCGATCCGCAGCCAGACCTGCGCGGCGCAACGAGCCACACGTTTGCGGGGCTGTCGACCGCGACCACAGAGCACGTCTTCGGCGTGATCGCCACAGGAACGGGCGTGGCCGATTCGGAGCCGGCAAACCTGACCCTGCTGTTGCCGCCGCGTCTGACGGCGCCGACGGCGACCCAGAACACCCTGCGGACGACCTGGACGACGGACCCGAGGGCGACGGGCTACCAGGTCAAGCTCGGAGCCGCGGGCACTATCGGTCTGGCCGAGAGCGACAGCGGGCACACCTTCCGAGGCCTCGCGAGCGACACAGCCTTTGAACTCTACGTCCGCGCCCGCAACGCGCAGGGCGAATCGGCCTGGCGCAGCGTGCGTGGCCGCACGAACCCGCAGGTCGGCTGCCCGCCCGTGGAGCAGCGTCCGGCTCGGCCAACCGCGAGTGAGAGTGAAACCGTCTCGATAAGCACGGACTGGGTAGTGGGGGACACGAAGGCGGACGAGATTCGGACGACAATCGGCCGCACGCGGACGCGCACGGTCAGTTGGCTGGCGGCGCCGGAGTGCCGTTGGCAGACCGGCGAATGGCAGGAGTGGGTCAGCTCGACGACAGCCACGACCCTGCGCACCCTGCCGCGTCCGGCCGACCGGACGCGCGTCAACGAGGATGAGAACGGCGACCCCTACTGGACGGTCTCTGGAGGTACAGCCTGTGAGTGGCAGGACTGGATGCTGCAGCCGCAGCGCAACCAGGCGGTGTTCTCCGAGGACGCCGAGGCGTGGGCGTTCCACGAGTCGGGCTGGGCAGACGACGGCCCACCGACCACGGAGGCGCGTCGCACGGAGACGCCCTGCATCCGGCGTCCGGCCGATAGGACGCGCGTCGACGAAGATGAGAGCGGCGCCTCGTACTGGATTGTCTCTGGGGGAACAGCCTGTGAGTGGCAACGCTGGACGCTCCAGCCGCAGCGCAACCAGGCGGAGTTCTCTGCGGCGGACGAGGCCTGGCAGTTCCACGAGTCGGGCTGGGCAGACGACGGCGCACCGACCGCGGACGCGCGGCGCACGCGGACGCCCTGCAAGGACCGGCCCCACCACTACATCGATATCGTCCCCATCGAGGAGACGACGGAGACGCGCTGGGAGCGGCGCGAGGTCATCGTCTGCCTGGAGTACGAGCAGGAGCGCATCGGCCATCGGCAGTCGCACTACCTGAGGCCCTACGTCTGGAATGCCGCGGCGACCGAGTGGCAGGTCGGACCGCGCAACCCCTCGACGCCGGTCTTCACCCATCCGCCCGGGGTGTACAGCTTCGGCGCCTGGAAGAACACCGGCACGACGCGGCTCTGTCCACTGCAAAGGCGGTCCGAGGGCGCGGTCTCGGCAGACCTGCCGGCTGGCGACTACATAATGCAGTGGGGCGAGGTACGGTTCGCCTTCACGGTGCCGGCAGGCGCCAGCGTGACGCTCACGAGCCGAGTCGAGAAATCCGGCGTCGAGGCGGCCGTGTTCAGCGTCGAAAGCGGCGCGGAACTGGTCGTCGATCCGTCGACCTTGAGCACGGATGCGGCGGCCAACGCGTCGCTGTTCCTGGGCGTGACGGACACGACCCTATCGCAACTGGGCGCAACCCTGCAGCGGGCGCAGACCTCGGCGGCAAGCGTCGCGGAGGCGTCTAGTGGCTGCGTAGCCGCTGTGCGACCAGATGAGGGAGGGGCCGGCATCAACCTGGGCGAGCGCACGTGCGCGTTGGTCCCCGGCGGAGGAGCTCTGGTAGTGAGCAAGGATGATCGGTCGCTCAGCCTGACCTTGCCAGCAGGCCGCGACTGGATGCTGGTGCGCAACACGATGTCGGACGGCGCGCTCGCGCTGACGCTCGTGGACCTGGCCAGCGGCGGCTTCTTAACCCTCTCATTCGCCGATGCCCGCGAACTGGCCCGTCAGTCGCCGGAGGGGAACACGGAGTTGGCTTCGCTGTTCACGGCAATTCTCGCAGGGGCTTCGGCCGTCGGCTCCGGAACGGGGGAGGCCCAGTGAACTCGTACCTGACGGCTGGGCGACCATGCGCCGCCAAGGAGACGGCGAGGCCGGCGGCAGCCGGTCGCGTACGCAGCCGGATGCAGGTCCGCGGCCCAGGCATGCGCGTTGCCGGGTTGCGCAACTGTCGTCTGGTTCTGTCCTTGCGCCCGCGCCTCAATGGCAGGATCGCCTTCCTCGGCAACACGGTACCGAGACGGCAACGGGAAGCTGTGACAGGCATGCCGGTCGCGGCACGGATCGTCGGCGTTGGATTCGCGCTGGCGTTGCTCACAGCCGCGACCTGCATCGCCACCGGGCAGGTGCGTGCGGCGGCTGCGGAGGCGATTACGACCATCCTCTATCCGGGAGACAACCTGGTTGGATGGCTCGGTCCGGCCGCGCCCGTTGAACAAGTGTTTAAAGCGCTGCCGCGCTTGAGTTCGGTGCGCAGCGATCGGGGGTACGCGGCCCGCGAGAGTTTGGCGGACGGGCGGCCGACCCGTACGCGACTGCGCACCTTGGAGACTGGCGCCGGCTACTGGTTTCGGATCGAAGGCTCAGCGCCAGTCGTTTGGCAGCGGACCGCAGCAGAGGGGCCTCCCCGCCTCGATCTACAACCTGGGCGACAGCTCGTGGCCTGGACGGGACGCGACCGAATCAGATTGCGCAGCGCCGTTCGCGGAATAGCGGATTCGGTTCGCCTGGCCTGGACCTGGGACGCCGCAAGCCAACGCATGCGCGTCTGGTCTCCGGCGGCGCCCGAGGGCTACGACCTGACGGCGCCGGTCTCCAACGCATGGGAGCCACCCCGGGTGCAGGTCGTCCCCTGGATTCAAACGGGCCAGGCCGTGGGGATTGTGCTGCACGAGGCCGTTCGCTGGCGGCAACCGACCGGCGAACTGCCGACAATCGAGTTCTACGGAGACGTGCCTGAGCAGATCAGGCGAGAGGTGAGGGCCGACCTTCGCTGGGTGGTATCTCATTTCATCGACCACTACGGCGTCGAAGCGGTGCCGGAGCGCCTGCAGATCCTGGTCTGGGCCAAACCTGAAGACATCTTCTGGCGAGTGGACCCGGCCACTGCCGATGTGAAGGCCTTCATGCACGCGCCGGAGGATCCTGGGCGCTCGCTGTCCTCGATCGTGATGGGCATGAAGGATTGGGCCCCGCGCCAACGGGACCCTGTGAGCGGACAGCCGATCTACGGCCGAATGGTGCTCTTGCACGAGTACTACCACGCTGTACAAGCTCACTTGGCCGGCCGGGAGTTTCATGGCATCCCCAAGTGGCTCGTTGAAGCTGGTCCGACCCGGCTGATGCACGCACAAGTCGGCTCTCGGCAACATGTGCACGTCGATATGCAAGTGGCCGCCCAGTTCCAGCTCGGGGTCGATGAGCTGAACGCAGAATTCGTACAACGAGCTGACGGGTTGATCGTGGGCGGTTCCCCCCTGCATGCCATGGGGCACTCGGTCGCGATCTGGTTGGACGACCGCTTCGGAGTAGACGCCCACTTCAGCATGTGGCGTGCGTTCGCGAAGCCCCAGTTGGCCGGATCAGCCTGGCAGGATGTGCTGCGCTATTCCTATGGCCTCGGGCCTGAAGCGCTCGTCGAAGAGCACCAGGAGTGGATTCGCGAGCGCTACCCATTGATCACGGGCACCGTGGTCGCGCCAGAGCGGATTGACGTCTCCGAGCTGTACCTGGGCGTTCAAGGGACGCTCTCGACGGCCGTCTTGCAGCTGACGATCAACGCCGACGGCTCATTCCGGATCGCCTTGGCGGCCGACGGCCGCTATCGCTTCGCACTCTCGTCGGCGGACCGTACCTGCAGCGGGTACAGCACCGCCAACGGCGTCGTCGGAGACGTTGACTCCGCGCCCTGGTTCAAGATCGACCATGAGGTGATCGATTCGCTAACGATCACGGTGCCGGAGGACTTCTGCCTGCCGTATCTACGGGGTCAGGTAACGTCAGACGCCGAGGCATCGCTGGCAGATCTTCAGGTCGCTGCCTGCCGCAGCGAGACGCTGTGCGGACACGGCCTGACGGACGACGCGGGCCGGTTCGAGGTGCCGCTGCCCGGCCCCGGCAGATACACCGTGTCGCTAGCGGAGGGCGGCCTGAGCTGCGAACTCTTCTACCGGGACGGTTCGACGGTAGCCCATCGCGGCAGAGCCTCCAGGATCGTCGTCGGGAGCGATCCTCCGACGCTCAGCATTCGCCTTCCAGAGCCGATCTGCGGGTACGAGATTCGGGGGCGGCTCTCAGGACTGCCGGAGACGGCGCCGCTGATGCCGATGCAAGGCATCTGGGAGAACGAACTGCGCGTTTCCGCTTTCCCCTCTAGCGGCGGCAAGGGCGTCAGTGGAGAATTGCAGCCCGACGGCAGCTTTCGCATCCTCGTGGCAGGCCCGGGTTCCTATGAGCTCACGATCTCGCCGGTGATCAGCCAGTTCAGCGGAGTCATTACCAGTTGCAGGGGTCGCTTTCGCAGCGGACTCGAATCGTACGCGACCGATGTCCAAGTGACCGAGACTGGCCACGAGCCGATTGTCTGGGAGGTCCCGGAAGACTTCTGCCGCTGGCGTGCGTCGGGACGTGTCACTGGTCCGGATGGGGACGGAATAGCGGGCTTCGCCGTGTCGGCCTGCGAGATTGGACCCACCGGATACAGTTGGTCCTGCGGCGCGGGTACATACACCGAACTCGATGGCCACTTCGAACTCTATGTCCCGTACCGAGGCGACTTCTTCGTCGCACCCACGCCTCGTGGCAGTTGTTGGCTGGAGGCCTTCTATGACCATCGCGTGCACACGTCGATGAACGGCAACGACATCTCCGGGCTGCGGCTTTCGCTGCCCGACGAGCTCTGCGGCGACGACTAGGCCTCGGCCACCGCGAACAAGTCTCAGGCGGTCCCTCCAGAGCTAGAGCGTCTGCTTCCCAAGCCTGTGCAGTGCCAACGAGGCCGAAGCATGACTGACGCGGGCGCACTGACACCGGCGATGGCGGCGCGCCGGGCGAACTAGCTGTTGCGCGGCTCATGGTCTGGGCCGAACGTAGATCGGCGCTGTGAGAGAGGCGGGTGCCGTTGTCGCTGTATGGGCCACTTGACGGAGCCTCGGCGCCGGGTAATGGGCCCGCGACTTTTGATCGCCGAGGCCGATTGCGGTTGTCCGGGGCGGCAGCCCGTGTTCGGCCGATGGAACACGAGACAGATGTGGCTCAATCGCGGCAAGCGGGTCGAGATGCGGGAGCGGGTTGCGACCGAACTGTAAGGCGACCGAGCTGAGGGACGGGCGCCGACTGACTGGTGCGGTGCCGGGGTGTACCTCAAGGCCGAGGCCGTCGTCGCCGAGCAATGAGCGGGGCTGCTGCCCGGCCACTCATCTCGTTTACGTGGCGATGCGCCCGTCGTTCCTGCGCAGCCGCGCCGGAACGCAGGGAACCCGGTGCTGACAGTGGATCCCCCTCTCGAGGTTCCCGGACCTGCTTGCTGGCGTTCCGCTCGGGGCACCTGGCTGACCCTCCAAGCTTCTATCGCCGATGCTACCTCCGGGCCTTGGGATCTGTTGCAGCTGCACCGACGTAGGCCGCCATCTCGATCGACTCAAGTTTCGATAGCCGACACCTGATGCGTCAACCTTGACGTCATCTTTCTCAGCTTCACTCACCTCGGCCTGATTCCCGACGCACTTCAGTTGACTTGCACAGGTCCCTACGTTCGAATCCACGGCCGAAACGGGAACGCGCAGTCGATTAACGCGAAAAGACGCACACAGACGCGGCTGGGAGGAGGCCATCGTCATAGTGACGATGACCTCCTACCTCGGCGCGTCAGTTGCGACAGCGCAAGGCTGATCTGCCGACCACGGCGGAGATCGGCGAGTACGTGGCTGACTTCCGCGAGTTCCTCGCCGCGGGCAGCACTCCCGAGCGCAAGGCGCTGATTCGCAACTTCGTCGAGTCGATCGAGGTTGACGACCGAGATGCGATATTGACGTACACGATTCCCATGCCATCGGACGGCGTGACCAGGGAACGAACCCCGGTTCTTGATTTCGTCCAGTCCGGCCCACTCTTTTGGACCATCCCAGACCCGATTCCGGGACGCTCGGATTGAGAATTCACTGCTCCGTCACAGTGAGCTGCGGGCTCGAATCCGATCCCGGTCGCCAACCCTCGACGCAGCGCTGACCGACAACCTCACCTCGGGCAAGAGGTGCTAGCGCCGCCACGATGCCATGGACAAGCGTGATAGGCGAATCGTCGATCCGACGCAGCAGGATTGAGTTGCTAGATCGCTGCGCAGCGAACGGGCGCGAGTGGCCCGGGACGCCATCGCCCCGGCTTGCTCCCGCGCGAACCGACGGCCTAAGTCGGTTTGCCGTCGAACCACATGTTCGCCAGGTGGACGCCGGTGAAGCCGTGGTGCGCGACGCCGCTGAAGCCCTTGACGTAGCTTCTTGCAATGACCATGCCGAACGAGTGGCCGGCAAAGATGCGCGGCGGGTTCTCGGTCATGAGGTAAAGCTGGGCTTCGTCGTAGATCTCTTTGCGCTTGTCGATGTCGAAGGTCGTGCGACCCTGGGTCAGGAGATCGTCGACCCTGGGGTCGGAGTAGTGTCCGTAGTTCTGACCGCCGTTGGTGTGGTGCTCCTCATGCATGAAATCCGGATCGGCGCCACCGGAGTGGCCGCCGACGATGAAGGCGAAGCCCTCGCGGCTCGAGCGAATGGCGAGGAAATCGCCCGTCCCGACCTCGTTCACCTCGATGTTGTAGCCGATCTCACTCCAGTTGGACTGCATCACCTGGGTCATGTTCGAGGCAATCCCGCCGCCGCCCGACCAGACGACCGCCGGCGGCAGGTTGCTCAAATCGATGCCAGTCGAGTCGAGCAGGGTTTGCGCTTCGGCAACATCCTCGTCGCGTTGGGCGCCCGAGCGCCATCCCGGGATTTGCCCGAGTTCCTCGGCGGTGAAGCCGTAGGGCTGGAGAACCTCGGCGACCGGCCCGCCAAGCGTCTGCGGGATCCTGGTGGAGAGGCTGACGGCGATGAGCTGCTCGCGGTTCGCGGCCAGGTGCAGCGCGAGTCGTACGCGAGGATCGTTGTATGGCTCCTCGGTGACATTGAAGTGGGCGCCGCTGCCTTGTGTCGTGCGCGAGCGGAGGACACCCCAGACCTCGTCCTCTCCCATTTCGGCCTGGACCGTGGCGAGGTCGGCGGGGTTGCCCCCGACCATGGAGCTCAACTGGTCAAGCTGCCCGGACACGAAGGCCGAAAGCTGGATGGCCGAGTCCGAGAACCAGACGTTGCGGGTACCGTCGAGGTAGGGCTGCTCGCCCCGATACCAGTTCGGGTTGCGGCTGAACGATGTCTCGGCATCGGCGGTGCGGGCCTCCGCGACGAACGGACCTGTCCCGATCTGCGCATCGAACTCGGAAGCGATTGCGGTGTCGCCGAACGCATCGACCGCGTCCCGCGCTACCATCAGCGCCCAGGTCGAGGCGACCCTGGTGAGCAGCGGAGCGAAGGGCGCGCTGGCCCCCAGTCGCAGCGTGAGATCGTCAACGACCTCGAACGAGTCGAGCAGCTCGAAGGCGCTGGTGTGGATGAACTCGGGATTGTCCTGGGCGAAGCGCTGCAGACCGAACGATGCGTCCTCGGCCGTGAACTGGCGACCGTTGAGCGGCGCGACATCGTGCCAGAACACGTTCGGTTTGATGTTGTAGACGAAGGTCTGCTCGTCCACGACCTCCGCCAGATCGGCCATCGCCTCGGTGATCCGATAGTTGCCGTCCTGTTCATTCAGACGATCGTAGATGTTCCAGATGCTGCCGGAAGTGCCGCCGTGAATGACGACGGCCGGGTCGAAGATGCCGCCGTCGGTGCTGGGGTAGTTATAGATGCCGCCCGTCATGGGCCCGCTCTCCGCAGGCTGGGTCGCGGCTTGTTGCTGCTCAGCCTGGTCCTCGGCGGGCTCGGCCTGTTCGGCCTGTTGCTGGGCCTGTTGTTCCGCCTGGGCAACAGTCTGTTGTTGGGCCTGTTGCTGGACCTGTGGTTGTGACTGGGCCTGCTGCTCGGCCTGTTGCTGGACCGGGGCCTGTTGTTGGGCCTGGACCTGTTCGTCCTCCTGCGCGACCGCAGGTTCGTCGTCACCGTCGCCGCAGCCCACCAGCGCCAGACCGGCGGCGCCGACTCCGGCGCGACCGGCAGCTGAGAGCAAACCGCGGCGCGACATGCGTTGCCGACGGATCCGCTTCCAGTAGTTCGATGAATCGCGCATACAAACGCTCCTTCCAGTGACTCGGGCTTGCTAACTGTGGCCACGAGTCACTTCTTGACAACGGAGTCTAGGCAACCGAGTCTTATATCTCAACCAATCGGTTCGTGCAAGGGGTGAGTGTGCGGCAGTATGTCATCCGCCGGCTGCTCCTTGTGCCGCCCACGGTGCTGCTGCTGTCGATTTTCGTCTCCGGCATGATGCAACTGGTGCCGACGAGCGTCATCGATGAGCGCCTGGGCACGCTGCAAGAGGCGGTGACGCCGGACGCACGTGAAGCCCTGGAGGAGCACTTCGGACTCAACAAACCGGTGCACGAGCGCTACGCGCAGTGGCTGGCTCAGATCTTCAGCGGCGATTTGGGCCGCTCGTGGCTGACCAACCTACCCGTGACGAAGGAGATCGAGCGGCGCATGCCGGTCACGCTTGAGTTTCTGGTCCTGACGATGCTCTTGTACATCCCTATCGGAATCGGCATCGGCGTGATCTCCGCAATCCGCCGGAACCGACCGGAGGATTACGGCCTACGCTTCTTCACCATCTTCATGTTGGCCGTTCCCAATTTCTGGCTCTTCACGCTGGCCATCATTCTGCCCCTGCTGTGGTGGGGATACAGTCCCGCGGTGCCCTACAGCGAGCTCTGGAACGATCCGCTCCGCAACCTGGAGCAGATGATCGTACCTGCGTCGATCACGGCAATCGCGAGCGCCGCCCTGCTCGCCCGCGTGACCCGCTCCGAGATGCTGGAGGTGCTGCGCCAGGACTACGTGGTCACAGCGCAGGCCAAGGGCCTGCAGGGCCGCACCGTGGTGCTGCGGCACGCCCTGCGCAACGCGATGTTGCCCGTGATCACGGTGATCGGCTTGACTATCGCCGGCGCACTCGCCGGCTCCGTGATCGCGGAGCAGATATACAATCTGCCGGGCGTGGGCATCTATCTGGTGCGCTCCCTGACGAACAATGACCTGCCTGTTGTCCAGAGCTGGATGCTGCTCTTCGGCACGGCCTTCATTCTGCTCAACCTGGTCATCGACCTGAGCTATAGCTGGCTTGATCCCAGGATCCGCTTCACATGACGCAGGTCGCCGCCAACCCTGAAGTCGAGCTCGCGACCACGGTCTCGCCCCGCGTCAGCCGGAGGCGGCGTCTGGCCGGAATGGCGCGCCGGCATCCGGTCGGCGTCATCGCACTCATTCTGGTCGCAATCGTGCTCTTCTTGGCGGCGTTCGGGGGCGCCATCTCCGACGACCCCAACGAGATCACGCTCGACATTCTGCAGAAGCCGAGCAGCGAACACTGGTTCGGCACCGACGGGCTGGGGCGCGACTACTTCGCCCGGGTAATCTCCGGAGCGCGGGCATCCATGTCACTGTCCCTCAGCGCGATGGTGATTGGCGGAGTTGCGGCTCTATTCATCGGCATGGTTTCGGCCTACGCGCGGGGAATCGTCGATCTGCTGGGACAACGGCTGATCGACATGTTGCTGGCCTTCCCCGGACTGATCTTGCTGCTGCTGATGGCTCAGGTCGTGGGTCGGGGTTGGGAAGCGATGGCCCTGGGCCTTGGTCTCGTCTACGCGGTGGACCTGACGCGAATCGTGCGCTCCAACACGCTCGCGACGCTGGCCAATCCCTACGTCGACTCGGCCAGGGTCGTCGGCGCATCGCCGCCACGCATCCTCGTCCGCCACGTGCTGCCCAACATGGGTCCGCCCGCGCTGATCTACATGACCGCGTTGATCGGAGGAGCAATCTTGGCCGAGGGCGCCCTCTCGTTCCTCGGCCTCGGCATTGCGCCGCCCACCCCCTCCTGGGGGCGTATGCTGGCCGACGGGCGCACGCTCTGGCGCGAGTGGCACCTCTCGGTCTTCCCCGGAGTCGCGATGACGGTGGCCGTGCTGGGCTTCAACCTGCTGGGCGACACGTTACGCGACGTGTTCGACCCGCGTCTGCGCGGCAGCTGAGTTGGAGGCTCCATGACACTCGCTCGTCTGCTGATTGCGAATCGTGGAGAAATCGCGGTCCGTATCGCTCGGGCGGCGGCCGAGCTCGGCATCCCAGCAGTGGCCGTGTACTCCGAGGACGATGCCAACTCGCTACACGCCAGGGCAGCGCCCGAAGCACTGGCGCTCAGTGGCAGCGGTCCGCGCGCCTATCTCGACGCAGAGCAGATCGTTGCCCTCGCCGTCGACACCGGCTGCGACTCGGTCCACCCCGGCTACGGCTTTCTGGCCGAGTCGCCAGCATTCGCGGCGCAGTGCGCTGCGGTGGGACTCACGTTCGTGGGCCCCAGCGTCGATACGCTGGAACTGCTCGGAGACAAGGCCCGCGCGCGGGCATTCGCATCGCAGCACAACGTGCCCGTCCTGGTTGGCAGCGAAGGGCCGGTCAGCGCGGCTCAGGCCCGTGCGTTCTTGGAGGGATTGGGCGCCGACGGAGCCGTGGTACTGAAGGCGGTCGGCGGGGGCGGCGGTCGCGGCATGAGAGTCGTCTCCGACGCCGCAGCGATCGATGAGGCCTACGCCCGCTGCCAGTCCGAAGCGCAGACGGCGTTTGGCAACGCGTCGATCTACGTGGAACGTCTCATGCCGCGAGCGCGGCACGTGGAAATCCAGGTGGTAGGTGATGGAAGCGGCGCCGTCTGCCATCTGGGCGAGCGTGAGTGCTCCGTCCAGCGACGCCATCAGAAGCTGATCGAAATCGCGCCCAGCCCATGGATCAACACGGAAACCCGCCGAGCCTTGTCGAGCGCAGCCTTGCGCCTGGCCCAGTCGGCGGAGTATCGCGGCCTGGGCACGTTCGAGTTCCTGGTCGATTTCGATACCGGCGAATACGCCTTCATCGAGGCGAACGCGCGACTCCAGGTGGAGCACACGGTGACGGAAGAAGTCACCGGCATCGACCTGGTGCAGGCGCAGCTACGAATCGCGGGCGGTGAGTCGCTGGCCAGCATCGGCTTGTTGGAGGCGCCCACCCCGCGCGGCTATGCGATCCAGGCACGAGTGAATCTTGAACAGATGCAGGCAGACGGCGGCGTGCGCCCATCGGGCGGCGACTTGAGCGTCTTCCAGCCGCCATCCGGACCGGGCATCCGCGTCGACACTTACGGCTATGCGGGCTACGCCACGAATCCCAGCTTCGACTCGCTGCTGGCCAAAGTGATCGCACACACGTCCACGGCCGATTTCGAGGATGCGGCGCGGCGAGCCGGGCTCGCCCTGGCGGCGTTCCAGATCGCGGGCGCCGATACCAACATCGATTTCCTGCGCGCCGTCATCGACCACGATGACTTCATCGCCGGCGCGGTGCACACGCGCTGGGTCGACGAGCACGCTGGCGCCCTGCTGGCCGTCGAGGAAGAGGCGCCAGCGACGCAGTCAGGCCCGGCCGACCCGCTGGCGGGCCTGGACTTCTATCGCAGCGGCGATCCTGGTGGAGTCGTCACCATGGGCGCGCGCGGGGCCAAACCGCAACCCGTGGGTCCAGCCAACACTACGGCGTTGCGCGCCCCGATCCAGGGCACGATCCGCGAGCTGCTGGTCCGCGAGGGCGACATCGTCCGCGAGGGACAAACAGTCTGCGTCATGGACGCTCTCAAGATGGAGCACCTGGTGCGGTCCGACCTCGGTGGCATCCTGCGCCAGGTGGCCGTGGCCGTCGGTGAGACCGTCTACGAGGACCACCCGCTGGTGTTCATCGAGGAGGCCGACGTCGGAGGGCCGGCTGTGGACGACACGTCGGCGCCCGACCCCGACTACATTCGCCCGGACTTGCAGGCGGTGCTGGACCGTCGGATCTTCTTGCTGGACGAGCACCGCCCCGCAGCCGTCGAGCGGCGCCATGCCAACAACCGCCGCACGGTGCGCGAAAACCTGGCCGACCTCGTCGACGACGGCACCTGGATCGAGTACGGCGATCTCGTCATCGCGGCGCAGTCCAAGCGCTATCCGTTGGACGAACTCGTGCGCAAGACGCCGGCCGACGGGTTGGTTGCGGGAATCGGGTCGGTCAACGGCGAACTCTTCGACGAGAAACGGGCCCGCACTGTCGTCGTCTCCTACGACGACACCGTCTTCGCCGGGACACAGGGCATCCGCGGTCATTCCAAGACCGACCGCATCATGGAGGTCGCGGAACAGTTTGCGCTGCCGCTGATCTTCATCGCCGAGGGCGCAGGCGGGCGCTCCGGCGACACCGACGGCATGCCCGGGATGGTCTTCCGTACCTGGGAGTACATGGCCCGACTCAGCGGCACCGTTCCCATCGTGGGTGTGACCGCAGGTCGCTGCTTCGCCGGCAACGCCGCAATTCTCGGCATCTGCGACGTGATCATCGCGACGGAGGACGCCAACATCGGCATGGGCGGCCCCGCGGTCATCGAGGGCGGCGGCATGGGCGTCTATCTGCCCGAAGAGATCGGACCAATGTCGGACCAGGTGCCGGCGGGAACCGTCGATATCGTCGTCAAGACAGAGGCTGAGGCCATCGCGACGGCCAAACAGTATCTCTCCTACTTCCAGGGGTCGATCGAGGATTGGGAGTGCGGCGACCAGCGGATGCTGCGCCATGCCGTGCCGGAGAATCGGTTGAGCGCGTACGATGTGCGGGCAGTGATTGAACTGCTGGCCGACACTGGGTCGATGCTCGAGCTGCGACCGGGCTATGGAAACGGCATGGTGACGGCCTTCGTGCGAATCGAGGGCAGGCCGGTGGGAATCATCGCCAACAACAACGAGCATCTGGGCGGATCGATCGAGAGCTTTGGCTCCGACAAGGCGGCCCGCTTCGCCAAGATTTGCGACTCCTGGAACATTCCCATCTGCACGCTCGTCGACACCCCCGGCATGATGATCGGCCCGGAGGCTGAGAAGACCGCCCTGGTTCGCCGGACCAGCAACCTCATTGTCACCCTGGGCAACGTCAAGACGCCGCGGTTTAGCGTGGTGCTGCGCAAGTGCTACGGCCTGGGCTCTAACACGATCCTCTTCGGCAACGAACGAGCGCCGTCCTTCACCGTCGCCTGGCCCACCGCCGAGTTCGGAGGGATGAACCTCGAAGCCGCGGTCCGGCTCGGAGCGCGCGATCAGCTCGCGGCGATTGACAATCTCGAAGAGCGGGCAGCGCTGTACGAGAAGCTGGTGGCGGAAGCGTACGAGCGAGGCGGGCCGTTGCGCGCGGCGGAGACGTACCGTGTGGACTCGGTGATCGACCCGAAGGAGACTCGCCACTGGATCACACAGGGGTTGCTGGCCGCGCCGCAGTCGGAGCCAATCCGCCACGGCCGGCGTCCCAGCGTGCCCACCTGGTAGACGATGACGGGCAAAAGATGACAGGCGCGCTTGACGGAGTGCGGGTGCTTGACCTGTCGACCCGCTTGGCCGGCGCCTACTGCGCGCGGCTGTTCGGCGACTTCGGCGCCGATGTGCGATTGCTGGAGACAGAGCGAGGTCACCCGCTGCGACGCGAACCGCCGTTCCTCGACGGCGAGCCCGGGCTCGAGCGATCACTGCTGCACGCCTACGTGAACGCGAACAAGACGTCGTGGTTGGACGATGGCGAGGACGCGCTGGCGGAGCAAATCGCGGGCGCGGATGTGATCGTGACGACGGAGGCTCCGTGGCCCGCGCAGCTGCGAGCGGCGCTGCGGTTGGCGCGATCCGACGCCGTCGTGCTGTCGATCACCCCCTTTGGCTTGCATGGGCCGCTGGCAGGGGCGGAGGCGAACAATCTCACGCTTTCGGCGATGAGCGGCTGGTCGAACATTTGCGGTTACGAGGAGGAGCCGCCGCTCACGCTGCCGCGCCACTCTTCCGAGTTCCTGGCCGGAGTGGCGTCGTTCTCCGCCGCCGCCGCCGCATTGCTGCGTCGAGAGGCGACCGGCCAGGGAACACTGGTCGACGTCAGCGAGCTGGAGGCAATGATCGTCAGCAGCGCACCGTGGTCTTTGGCCCAGATCTTCGACCCAGGCGGCTACACAGAGTTAGTGCACAGGCACGATCGCGAGCGCGCGCCATTCTTGCGGGCCGCGGACGGCGACATGGTCGTGGTCCTCGGCCAGGGGCCGTTCTGGCGGGACGCGATGACTGTGCTGGGCCTGAATGAGCTGGCTGAGCTGTCAGACGCCGACTTCGACGAGCCGGACCAGCGCCGCCGACTCCTCGCCACGGTGCAGGAGAGAATCGACGAGGCCGTAGCACGCCGTCCGCGGATGGAGCTGTTCGAGCTTCTCTCGCAGGTGCGCTGCGCTGCAGGAGTGGTCCAGAACACGTCCGACCTGTTGGACGACCCCCATTTGCGTGCCCGCGATTACTTCGTGGAGACAACAGTTGACGGCCAACGAGTCGAACGGCCCGGGCCGCCGGTCAAGCTGTCCACAACCCCGTGGGCGTTGGGCCGGGACGCTCCGCGCCTGGGCGCACATCAGATGTCCAATGAGACGGCAGAGTCTGGTCGTAGAGCGGGACCCACGGCCAGCCGTAGGGCCGCCGTTCCGCCCGAGACGCCGCTGGCTGGAGTGCGGGTGCTCACCTTCACACAGGCTTGGTCGGGGCCGTTGGGGACCGAGCTGCTCGCGCTGCTGGGCGCCGACGTGGTGCAGGTGGAGGCGCGACGGCGGCCGGATGTGTGGCGCACGTACGTCGCGGGATACAACACGCCAGTGCCGCCAGGAATCGTCGATCCGTCGCGACGGCAGCGCGGTTGGAACACCATGGGTCTGTACAACGCGACGAATCTGAACAAACGCGCCATCACGCTCGACATGCAGAACCCGCGCGGCGCAGAAATCTTCTGGCGACTGTTGCCCAGGTTCGATGTCTTCGCCGAGAGCTTCAGCCCGCACGTCCTGCCCAACTGGGGCGTCACGTACGAGACCCTCCGGGATGCGCGCTCGGACATCATCTTCGCTTCGCTGTCCGGCTACGGCGCGACGGGGGCCTACGCCAACTACTCAGCCAACGGCGCCACGATCGAGCCAATGTCGGGCCTGTCCTCGCTCAACGGCTATGACAGGGATCGGGCCGGGAACACGGGCGGCCTGATCCCCGACCCCATCGGTGGGATGTATCTGGCCTCGTCGATCGTCGCCGCGCTCCATCACCGGGCTCGCACGGGAGAAGGCCAGCGGATCGATCTGTCGATGATGGAGGTGATGGCGTCGCATCTGGGCGACGCGGTCATGGAATGGTCGGCCAACGGCGTCTTGCGTGGGCCGAGTGGAAACCGCCACCCGCGCATCGCTCCGCACGGCGTCTACGCAACCCGCGACGGCCAGTGGCTGGCGGTGTCCGCCGATGGTGACTCTGAATTCTGGGCGCTCGCCGAGCTGATCGGTATGCCGGACCTGACTGTGGATCCACGATTCGCGACCGCGGACGCACGAAAGGCCAATGAAGATGCTCTCGATGACTTGATCGGCTCTTGGTGCGCGAATCAAGACGCCGAGGCAGCGGCTTCGGCGCTGCTCGCGGCCGGCTGCGCGGCAGCGCGAGTGTCCGCGCTGCCCGAAGTCTTGCTATCGCCGAATCCACAGGCAGTGTCGCGAGGATTCGTGACGGAACAGGAGCACCCCGAGGCGGGGTTGCACTCGATCGCGGTGGCTCCATGGAAGTTCGGCGGTCGGTCGGTGCGGTTGCGGCGGCCGTCACCGTGCATGGGCGAACACAGTTTTGAGGTCTTCCGGCAAGAGCTGGGGATGGAACAGGTCGAGTACGACGAGCTCGTGGCCGCCGGCGTGACAGGCGACGAACCGCCGGACTAACCGCACCTCGGTAGCCTGCGAACCAGGAAGAGAGGTGGGCCATGGCGGCACTCGACGGCATGCGCGTACTCGACGTGACGCAGTACGAAGCGGGGACATCCTGCACGCAGGCGCTGGCCTGGCTCGGCGCCGACGTCGTCAAGGTCGAGCCCCCTGGTCTCGGGGATCCCGGACGCCACGTGCAGCCGGGCGAGGGCAACTCGCCCTACTTCCTCAACTTCAACAGCAACAAGCGCAGCATCGTCCTCGACTTGCAGGACCCGCGAGGGCGGGAGATGCTCCTGCGTCTCGCGCCCCAGTACGACGTGTTCGTCGAGAACTACGCGCCCGGCGTCGTTGAGAAGCTCGATATTGGGCCGGACGTCTTGCGGCAGGCCAACCCGCGCATCATCTATGGACGGCTCAAAGGGTTTGGCCTGAGTGGGCCGTACTCGCAGTTCAAGGCATTCGACCCTATCGCGCAGGCGGCCGCAGGCGCAATCGCGCTCACAGGACCCGATGACGGGCCGCCGGTCTATCCCGCTTCGATGACCGGTGATTCGGGAACCGGAGTCCAGCTCGCGCTGGCGATTGTAGCGGCCTACGTTGAGTGCCAGCGGACCGGCGCGGGCCAGGTGATCGAGATCTCGATGCAGGAGGCGATGACGTTCTTCATGCGCACGCGGGTCTCGAGCACGATCTGGAACACCCGCCCTGCCCTTGGGAGGGGAAGCAGCAATCGCTCCGGCGCCGGTCCGGCCACCGTGCGCATGTACCCCTGCCAACCCCAGGGCCTCAACGACTACGTCTTCATTATGTGCACGACCCAGCGGATGTGGGACTTGCTCTGCATCACGATCGAGCGGCCCGATCTGGCGCTCGATCCGCGATTCGCGACCGACACTGCGCGACTCGAACACGGCAAGGCGCTGGCCGAGGAGATCGGCGCCTGGATGCTGGGGCGAACGAAGGAAGAAGCGATGCAGACCCTGGGCGAGGCGGGCGTCCCGTGCAGTGCCATCTTTGGCACGGAAGATCTCTTCACTGACTCGCACCTGCGCGAGCGGGGCTTCATTCAGGAGCTCGACCATCCCGAGCACGGCAAAGTCGAGCTGTTGGGCTTCGCCCCTCGGTTCTCGAACGGCAACGTGCCCTTCGTTCGCGCCCCGCTCATGGGCGAGCACACGGACGATGTCCTGCGGGACGATCTGGACCTGGAGCCGGCGGAGATCACTGAACTCCGCGACGCAGGCGTCGTGGTCTAGGGCCTGTTCATATGGGCTGAAGGGATATAGGAAACTCCGTCATACCCGCGCTTGTCCCCGCATCGAGTGCGGGGCAGGCTGCGGGTATCTCGCCGCGTCCAGTACGGACTTCAGTCCATCATCAGAACGGTGCGCGCCACTTCGCCCGCTTTCATCGCGCGGAAGGCCTCGTTGAGATCGTCCAGCGTCCCAGTGCGGGTCACCATCTCGTCGAGCAGCAGGCGCCCCTGCCGGTAGAACTCGATGTAGCGCGGGATGTCGATGCGGAAGCGGTTCGAACCCATGCTGCTGCCCTGGATCTTCTTTTCCTGCAGGAAGCTCACGCCGTCGAGCTCGACCTTCTGGCCCTGGGGCATGACGCCGACGATCGTGGCGAGCCCGCCGCGGCGGATCGCCTCGAAGCACTGTTCGACCGCAGTCTTGAGGCCAATCGCTTCGAAGGTGTAGTCCGCGCCGCCCCCCGTGAGCTCCCGGATCGAGTCGACCGGGTCGGTCGTGGAGGCATCGACGGAGTGCGTCGCTCCGAACTCCCGGGCGGTGCCGAGCTTCGACTCGAAGATGTCGACGGCGATGATCATGCGGGCGCCTGCGATCCGCGCGCCCTGGATCGCCGAGAGCCCGACGCCCCCGGCGCCGAAGACTGCGACGGTCGAGCCCGGTTCGACCCTGGCGGTATTGAGAGCGGCGCCAACGCCCGTCGTCACGGCACAGCCGATCAGCGCGGCCTTGTCGAGCGGCATGTCGTCGCGAATCTTCACCAGCGAGTTCTCGTGAACCAGCATCTGTTCGGCGTACGTCGAGAGTCCCGCGAACTGCGTCACGCGGTCGCCCTTCCACGTGTATCTGGGCGGTTCGGACCTCCGTCGGCGTGTCACGGGACTGCGGCAAAGGTGCGTCTGCCCGACCAGGCAGAAGTCACAGTTGCCGCAGAAGACGGAGGAGCAGCCGACGACGTGGTCGCCCGGGGCGAATTCGGTGACCATGTCGCCCACAGCGGCGACGACGCCGGCGCCCTCGTGACCCAGAATGGCCGGCGCGCCACCCATCATCGCGATGTCGTGCAGCCCCTCGACAAGATGAAGGTCGCTATGACAGACGCCGGAGGCGGCGATGTCGACCAGGACCTCGCGCGGGCCGGGCACATCGACCTCGATCTCCTCGACGGTGAGTGGCTGACCAACCTCGTGGAACACTGCTGCGCGCATCGTCGTCGACTTCCTTGTCCGCTCAACATTCCATTCCAGGGGCTCTGCTCGAACAGTCCCGTGCACTCCCGCAACGGAGTACCCGGGCTGAAGGCAACGCTCGCACGAACAATTCAGTCGTCTTTGTACTTCTCGCGCAGGGCTGGCAACACCTCCTCAACGAGCCGCTGCCGGGAGCGCAAGCGCTCGCTCGCGTCGGCGTCGCCTGTCGCCCCAACGAAGAAGATCCGCTCCAACCCCAAATCGATCAGCTCGCTCAGCCGCTCCACGCAGTAACTGCTGGGCCCGAACACCCCAAACTCGTGCGCGAACTCGTCCGTCAGCAGGTCGGCCTGATGGCTGGCCGTGCGAGTATGAGCCGTCATGTCGTAGCCCTCTTGGACCCGAGTCAGGACTTCGCGCTCGGACGCCGTCGTCGGTCCCACAATCGATCCGTGCATCGCCGAGAAGCGGGCGAACACGGCGAGCGCGCCGCCGGCCAGGCGGCCTGCAGTTTCGGGGTCGTCGTGTACCACGACAATCATGTACGAACCGAACGGGATCTCGGGCTCCAGTCCCGCCTCGGCCCGCGCCTCACGGGCCACGTCCATTCCCCAACGCAGGCGGGCCGGATCCGCGCCCACCGCAAAGGTGACGGCGTCGGCATAGAGTGCGGCCGCCCGAATCACGCGAGGACCGGTAGCGGCCACGTCCACGGGCACCGTCGGCTGGCTCTCGCGCAGCCACTCGATCCGGCTGCCATCGGGCTGCTGGGCAAGCTCCAGCTCATCCAGCGTTGCGTCCTCGTCGAATGGCACCGACTCTCGCCGTAGATAGCCCCTGAGCTGTTGCAAGTACTTCTCGAACGTGGGCACGGAGGCGGGCGCATAGCCCAGGTGCGCCATCGCCGAGTCTCCACGCCCAATCCCCAGGTATGCGCGCCCGCCACTCAGCCCCTGGATCGTCGCGATTGCCGACGCCGTGACCGAGGCATGACGCGTGAACGGGTTCGTCACGCCGGTGCCGAGCTTGAGGGTTGTCGTCGCGTCCGCCGCCAGGCCCAGCGCGACGTAGCAGTCGGGTTGCAGGTTCTGCGAATCCCCGAACCTGACTCCGTCCCAGCCGTCCGCTTCGGCGCGCTGCGCGTTTTGTCCCACGTTCCACCGACCAACGCCGGACCAGAATTCGCAACGGGGCATCTTGGCCCCCTTCACTGTGGCAGCGCGCCCGCTGCGCGTGAGTCTAGCGTCTGAGACTTGCGGGCGAACAAACAGAGTCGGCCCCGCGAAGGCGGGGCCAGTTGGCGTCTATCCGTTCTCGGCGCCCCCGCCTGCGCGGGGGCGACTTCATGGAGCGATTACGCGCAGGTCTCCCGCCGGGAGAGGGGACCGGAGAGCAGTCGGCGCCAACCAAGACAGAGCGACGATCCCTAGGCTGACCCCATCGAACGGCTCGAGGAGAGGAAGCGCTGATGCCCGCGCTCGATGGAATGCGAATCCTGGACATGACTCAACGCGAAGCGGGGACGTCCTGTACGCAGGCGCTGGCCTGGCTCGGCGCGGACGTCGTCAAGGTCGAGCCCCCGGGGCGCGGCGATCCCGGACGCCACGTACAACCAGGCGAAGGCAACTCGCCCTACTTTCTCAACTTCAATAGCAACAAGCGCAGCATCGTCCTCGACCTCCAAGACCCGCGAGGGCGGGACCTCCTCCTAAGACTCGCGCCCCACTTCGACGTGTTCGTGGAGAACTACGGTCCTGGCGTCGTTGAGAAGCTCGACATAGGTCCCGAGGTCGTGCAGGGCGCCAATCCGCGCATCATCTATGCGCGGCTCAAGGGCTTCGGCCTGAGTGGGCCCTACGCGCAATTCAAGTCCCTTGACCCGATCGCTCAGGCGGCTGCCGGCGCGATCGCTCTCACGGGACCCAATGATGGGCCTCCGGTGTACCCCGCCTCGATGACCGGTGATTCGGGAACCGGCCTCCAGCTCGCGCTGGCGATCACGGCGGCCTACATCGAGTGCCAGCGGACCGGCGCGGGCCAGGTGATTGAGATCTCGATGCAAGAGGCGATGACGTTCTTCATGCGGTCACGTGCCTCGTCCACAATCTGGAACACGCGCCCGGCCCTCGGGAGAGGCGACCCCAATCGCTCCGGCGCTGGCTCAGCCACCGTGCGCTTGTACCCCTGCCGACCTCAGGGACTCAACGACTACGTCTACATCATGTGCAGCACCGAGCGCATGTGGGATTCGCTCTGCAGCGCGATCGAGCAACCCGAGCTGGCACGCGATCCCCGCTTCGCGACAGCCTCAGCTCGAAGGGAGCACAACGAAGCCCTCGCCGAGGTCGTCGGCGCCTGGATGCTGGGTCGGACGAAAGACGAGGCGATGCGCACCCTGGGCGCGGCGGGCGTCCCGTGCAGCGCGATCTTTGGCATTGAAGATCTCTTCACTGACCCGCACCTGCGCGAGCGAGGCTTCATCCAGCAGCTCGACCATCCCGAGCACGGTGAGATCGAACTCTTGGGCTTCGCCCCGCGGCTCTCGAACGGCGACGTGCCATTCGTCCGCGCCCCGCTCATGGGCGAGCACACGGACGACGTGCTGCGCGCCGATCTGGACCTGGAGCCGCAAGAGATCACTGATCTCCGCAACGCGGGCGTCGTGGCGTAAACCCTGTTCACAGGGCCGAAGAGACACAAGAAACTCCGTCATACCCGCAACAACACCTCCGTCATACCCGCAACAGCACCTCCGTCACACCCGCAACAACACCTCCGTCATACCCGCAACAACACCTCCGTCATACCCGCAACAACACCTCCGTCATACCCGCGCTTGCCGCGGGTATCTCGCCGCGCCCAGTACGGACGTCAGTGGCAGGCACATCGAGATTGGCGCATCCTGCACCGCACTTGATACGGGAGCAAGCGCCGCGATGACGAAGTGGTGGGCGACTGCAAAGATCTCCGTCGTACCCGCAACAACACCTCCGTCATACCCGCGCTTGCCGCGGGTATCTCGCCGCGCGCAGTACGGACGTCAGTGGCAGGCACATCGAGATTGGCGCATCCTGCACCGCACTTGATACGGGAGCAAGCACGGCAATGACGGCATTTGCGGGCTGATGCCGTTCCCGGTGAACGAGCCCTGGCGTGGCCTGTCTCTATCCCTCGACCCCGATGCCCCAGGCGATCGCGTTCTTGATCAGTTGCTCGTAGGGCTCGGTCTCCCAGGGACCGCGGAAGAGCGGCGGCACAACACCGTCTGGGGAGATCGACTCGTGGACAGGGGGCTGGCGGCCCGACAGTGTCTGCGGCGTGTGGCAATGACCGGGCGCGATGTAGGCGATCTCGCCCTTGCCAACGTTGCGCGCGTAACCCAGCGCGTGCGACTTGCCGTCGGGCAACAGCGACAGGTCGCGGCCGTAGAGCTCGTCGACAATCGGCGGGACTTCAACATCTGTCGTGGTCAGAAGGATCTGCGAGTCGGGGTGGATCACTTCGATCATGTATGGCTCGTCTTTGCAGAGGAACGAGTCGGGCAGGTTGTAGGTCAGCGGATGGTTGTGATCGGACACATTGACGTTCATCTCGCGGATTGGCGGATGGGTCATGAAGTAACCGCCCAGCACATCGTGATACGGCAGCTTGCGCATGCGACGCCGGCCGTCTGGGCGATCGCTCGTCCGCTCCGGCATGCCGCCGGTGCTGCCATGCAGGGCGAGCCAACGGCCCCCGTCGTCGAGCCAGTCCATGATTACGCCGCACTGGTGCTCGTCCGCGAACGGACCTGCGACGTAGCAAACCAATAGCTGGCAGTCGGCGATCCACTTGTCGCAGTCGGTGAAGTCGCCGCTAACAGTGGCGTGCACGTTCAGGTTCGACTGCAGCGCCTGGAGGATGCGCACGCGGGCGTAGTCCATGTCGTGACTGGCGTGCTTGCCCGGCGGGAACCCTCCGACGACGACGTGCGCCCGAATTGGTTGGGACATATGAGGCTCCGTTCAGCGGTGATTTGCACGTTCAAGCTAGAGCTTTTGAGACGAGCCGACCGCGACCGACTTAGCTGTCCGTGTGAAAGGGTGAGCTGTCGGGCCATGGCCGACGAAACTCAAGTCACACTGGACACAAGCGAGCTCCCTCGACCTACGATTCAAGTCGAGTGTCTGGCTCTCGAGTGCGTCTCCTCGGACGCAGAGTGGAATCCGTTCGATGATCCAAGTGCACAGGTCCGGGTCGAGCGAGCGCGTAGCTTCAGCTCAGTCGTGTCCCCAGTGCCTGCTACGTTGCGGCGATGAGCGACCTCGCCGCCCAGAAGCGAGCATTGCGCGGCGTGCCGCTCCCGGTGATCGCCGTCGCGCTGGCCGTCGCCGCGACCCTGCTCGGCGACTCGATGCTCTACGCCGTGATGCCGTCGCAGCCCGAGGCTTGGGCTCTCTCGCTGCCGGCCGTCGGCATCCTGCTCTCCGCCAACCGACTGGTACGGCTCGTCACCAACTCAGTGGCGGCGGTGATCTTCCAGCGGTTCGGCCAACGCGGCCCCTTCATCGGCGCCCTGTTGCTGTCCGTCGTGGTCACGCTCTGCTACGGCTGGTCCAGCGCCTTCGGGCTTCTGCTGGCGGCGAGGATGGGCTGGGGATTCTGCTGGTCGACCCTCCGCCTGGGCGGATTCTGGACCGTCCTGACCGAGGCCGGCGACCACAACCGCGGGCTGCTGATGGGCGCCTATTCGGCAATCGTGCGGATGGGATCGGTTGGCGGCGTGCTGCTCGGCGCGGCCCTCACCGATTTCTTCGGACACCGCCTGACTTTGACGCTCTTCGCCGCCGTGATGGCAGCGACCGCCGCCGCCTGGGTGCTCATCAGCAGGCGACCGGCGCTGGCCGGAAAAACCGCGCCGCGACAGTCGGAACGCGCCGATCTCCGCGTCGTGCTCGCCGACCGGCGCTTGCTCGTCACCTGCGGCGCGATCCTGGTCACGGGATTGGTCTTCTCCGGCCTCGTAACCGCCTCGCTCGGCTACTACCTGAGCGCGCACTTCGGCCAACAGATCGCCGTGCTCGGAGTCGCCCTCGGCGTCACCACCGCCACCGGCATCCTGCTCGGCTCGCAGTGGCTGCCGCTCTCGCCCGTGTTTGGCTACCTCTCCGACCGCTTCGGCCGCATCCTGGTGATCAGCGGAGGATTCGCGACGGGCGCGGCCGGACTGGTCGTCCTGGCCGTCACCGACTCGATCTGGCTGATGCTGCTCGCCATCCTCTCCGCCTTCGTTGCCTCCACGGCGCTCACCGTGACCCTGCACGCGACCGCCGGCGACCTCGCCCCGCCCGAGCGCCGCAACGCCGTGCTCAGCGCCTATGCCACCTTCCTCGACCTGGGCAGCGCACTCGGCCCGCTGATCGGCCTCTCGTTCGCCAGCCTGGCCGCGCTGCAAGGTCTCTACGGCGGAGCAGCCGTGTTGCTGCTCGTCTCAGCACTCAGCTTCTGGCTCGTCTTCCGCAGCCGACCATCCCAGACCGCCTACTCGGACGCGAGCGAGACTCAACACACCCGCTCTTCCTAGCCCGCTTGGCTCATGTTTCGCCATTGCTGACTGAATTCGGACTTGACCCCATTACACTGAGTCCTCCAGCCGCGCTCGCACCTACGCCGCAAACCTGCTTCGATTCCAGAATCAGCTGCTGCATTGCGTCCAACGCCGCCAGTTCGATGACCCGCTCGTCCGAGCAGCCCAACAGGTCGCTCTGAACGGTGCCGTCGTCGTCACTCCCGCGCGGCCCCCAGAGACGGCCGCTCTGCACACGTGCGAGCCCGCCGGATTCAGGAAGCGTATCGTCGCTTCCATCTGTGAGGCGTCGATGTACTGGTTGCTTAGATCTCGCTGCGCATCCGGGTCCCAAGCTGTCGGCAAAGCCATGTACGTGTTTCATTTGATGTCTGCGTGAGCGGCGTGTGCCAAAGTGACTGACCGGTACATACACGTCGGGTTGAGCGACGATGAGACTTCGCTCCAATGAGCATGAGCGCAGGTACTGATTACAAGAATAGATTGGTTCAATTGCCTACAACAAGAGTGTGCAATGAGTTGGCGCACTTATAGGCAACAGTATAAGCTCGCAGGACTTGCAAGCACTCACCTTCTCTTTGTACGCGTTTTCCAATCCCAGTACGCTGTAGTCGGTACTCA
The DNA here is from genome assembly GCA_965211635.1 of Dehalococcoidia bacterium. Lineage (GTDB taxonomy): Bacteria > Chloroflexota > Dehalococcoidia > Bin125 > Bin125 > Bin125. The sequence continues at coordinate 778,988 of OZ242948.1, read as the reverse complement.
ACGATCTAGAGAGGGGCATCATGCCTGTACCGCGAGCACTTGCAGGATGCGTTAGCGGGCAACGAGCAGGCGTGTCGCCAATACGACGTGGTCGGCGCGGCGTCGTCGCGCTGCTGGCGCTTCTGGGGCTGGCTGTCGGTCTGATGCTGACGGCAGTGCCTGGGGTTCCTGTCGAGGCGCAGGAGTACCCATTGATCAGGCTCCGCGTAGGCGGTGAGGTCGGTGCAGGGTCGATCACGATCAGTTGGGAGCTCAGCGGCGGAGTTACTGCTGACCAGGTTGGCGGGTTCCGGGTGCGCTACCGACTGGAGAATGCAGAGGAGTGGACGACCAGTCCTTGCATGGGCCGCGCTCGACGCTCCTGCACAATCGAAGGGTTGCAGCATGGCGCGAGATACGCGTGGCAGGTCATGGCGCGCAACCTCGTGGGGCGCGGTGAGTGGAGCGACACTCGCCACTCCGTGACGCCCGTTGCGCCCCATGACGCGCCAGTCTGGCTCTCCCTCAGACCGAGCGTGGAAGGCATCGACGTTCAGTTCAACCCGCCATTCAACGACGGCGGGGCGAAGATTGTCGACTATGAGGTTGAAATCGCACATCGCAACGAGAGCGGCGCGCCGCTCACAACGGTGACTGTGAACACGGGACCGCTCACGAAGGTCATTTTGACCCGTGATAAACGAGGCGTCGTGTACCACCTGAGGCTACGCGCCAGGAACGGGGTTGGGCACAGTCCCTGGTCGGAGACGCGACAGGTGCGGACCTTTGACTTCCCCCGGGCTCCGCAGCTCAAGGAGTTGAGCTTCGACGGGCAACACTACTCGGTGTTCTGGTTGCCTCCTTCAGACGACGGAGGCGCTCCGGTGACTGCCTACGAGGTCCGATTCATCGCCGCACAAGCGCCTGATCTGTCGGACATCAACTGGACGCTGCGGACCGGCATTAGCGCTTCGAGTCGGCAGTACCCGCTGGACGACCTGGATCCGACCGTCGAGCACCTGGTGCAAGTGCGCTCGCGCAACGGGGTCGGCCCCAGCGACTGGACGCAGAGTGCAAGAACGACGAAGTTGCTCGTGCCGGCCCCGCCGCAGAACCTGGAAGTGTCACCTGCCGGCACAGGTCGCTGGTTGCTCACCTGGCTGGCGCCTGAGGACGATCAGGCCCGTCCGGCAGTTACGCGCTTCGAGCTGCGGGCAATTGACTGGAGCGACCTTGGGGAGCAGGATCCGCCGGCCCAACTGTTGCACGTCGACGACCCGGAAGCGAGGGCCTTCAGCCTTGTCACCCCCGATCCTCGCACGCGATGGTTGCTCCAGGTGCGCGCCGTGAACGGGATCGGCGCCAGCGCCTGGTCCAGGAGCCGCTCGACCTCGGCCGTGCCGTCCGCTCCGTTTGGCCTCGCGAGCGAGATCAGAGACAGCTCACTGGACGTATCCTGGCAGGCGCCGCGAGACCCCGGACGACATCCGATCACCCGCTACGAGCTGCGTTACCTTCGCGCCGACGCCGAGGACAGGTCCGACCCGGACTGGACGCAGGTGTCGCCCGCCTGGGAACCGCAGCAAGCAGGCCGCGCCGCGCCGCTGCGCTACGGCATCACCGGCCTCCCGGTTGGGGTGCCCTTCGAGATCCAGCTAAGGGCCGTGAGCTCGATTGGGCCGAGCCCCTGGTCAGAGGCGCTGCTCGCGTCTCGGGGCGCGCCCGACGCCGCGCCGAGCATTGTGCGCTTCGAGCCGGGCGTGCGAACACTGCTGGTCGAGTGGGAGCCGGCTGCCACGGTCGCGGGCGCGCCGCAGGTCAACGGGTTCGAGCTGCAGTACATCACCCAGGATGAACATCGTTCCCAGGCCGAGTCCGAGGAACACGGCTGGACCAGCGTGCGGAGCTGGCCCGGGGATCTGACGACGTCTGAGCTGAGCGGGCTGATCGAGGATGAAGTGTACGTCGTTCGGGTTCGCGCTGTGAATGACGACGGCCCAGGGCCCTGGAGCGACCACGCAATCGCGCCCAACGTGCTGGTCGGCGCGGCCCCGGGCCGCCCGGCGATCGCCGCGCTCTGGGTCGCCGGGAGCGACACTTTCGTCTCCTGGGATGACCCGTCGGACGCCGACGAGGGAGTGATCACAAGTTACGACCTGCGCTACATCCGCCTCGACGCGCAGGGCGATAGCGTCGGTCGCTGGACGCTGGTGCACGACGTAAGCCGCGAAGACGGCCGCGGCTACACGCTGACCGGCCTCGGCGCCCACCAACAATACGAGCTGCAGGTGCGCGCGCTGAGCGTCGCCGGGCCGGGCCCCTGGTCTGAGGGCAAGCGCACCCTGGCGGTTGTGTATGGACCGATCATCACCAGGATCGTCAGCGAAGACGATGTGCCGGCAATCTACTGGACAGGTCCTGCCGGAATCGACCCGTCGCGGATCGATCGATACCGCGTGCGCTACATCGACGCCAGGATGGCAGACAACGATGACGCGACCTGGACCGAAGAGCGGGCCTCCTTCAGTTCGCGGCATCTGTTGCGCGGACTCGACCCAAGCGTGCGCTATGCAGTTCAGGTGCGAGCCGTCGGCAGCGGAGACCTGGGACCCTGGTCGAACACCGTGTTCACCAGCGCGCAGGCGCGGCCGGGCCGGCCGACCATCGATAGCGTCGTCCGCCGCGGAGTGACGTTGCTCATTTCCTGGGCGGCGCGCGCAGAGGATGGCGGCGCGCGAATCACGCAATACGATGTGCGCTACATCCGCGCCGACCGAACCGAGCGATTGGACCGTTCCTGGACGGTCGAACTGGCCGCCTGGCGAGCCGGTTCCTCGCCCACGTCGTACAAGATCATCGGCGTCCAGGAGCACGTCACGTTTGACGTCCAGGTTCGCGCCGTGAATGCGGTCGGGGTCGGTCCATGGTCGGACACTGCGGGCAACAACGCTCCCTGCTTGCGCGGCCGGTTGGAATCGGACACCAGCCTCGTGGTCGCCCACCAGGCGGGCAGCGTGGACGATCTCGCGGCCTGCGCAGCCAACGTTGGCATCTCTTCGCTGCACGCCATGGTTGGCGGCGAGTACGTCTCCTTGTTTGTCGGCGCGCCGCCGTTCGTTAGTGCGGAGTTCCGCGAGACGTTCTCGGCGGGCGTGCCCGACTTCACGCCGCTGCTGGCGCGCCGTGATCAGAGCGCGCCTGCGCAACAGCTCGAGGCCTGGAACAGCCAGGAATTGCTCGTCTCGCGAGCGTGGCCAGGATGCCTGAGCGCCTCCGTCGCCACAGGCGACAGCCTGGTCCTGGCGAGGGGCGACTCGCTCGCAGCGTTCCAGTCGTGCGTGACGACGCTCGGCGTAGCGACGGTCTTTGCCCGCCAGGGCGACGAGTGGGTCTCGCTCACAGTCGGGGCCTCACAGGCCGAGAACCAGGAGTTTGCGTCGACCTTCGCGGACGGGATTCCCGCACTGACGCCGCTGTACGTCCGACGCGACTGAGCGGCAGCCGGACCTTGATCCCGCCTGGGCGCCCGCCCAGGCGGGTCCAACTCCTGAGTTTGGTCGTTCAGCCCGATTGAGTAGGTTCGTCGTTGCATGTTCGCATCGTGTTACTTGCGTACGACCATCTACTGCTATTCGTGAGCCGGTTGTACGTGTGCCTACAAGTGACGCGCCTATACGAACCCGAGAGCGATACGTATGTGTACAGCTTCTCCTGTAGTAATGCCCCCGAACCTCGCATCGGAACGTCGCGACAATATTGGTACATGCGCCTATTGCAGAGTTCCAGCAGTCAATGGCATGCTGATGCTAGATGACGTTGTATCGGTCCAACTCCCGCAGTTCGTGGTTGCCGTTGGGCGTCGCGTTGCTGATCGCGACGCTGTGCCTGTTCGCCGCGGTCGGTCGAGCCGCTGCCTCCGAGGAGCCCGAGCCTCCGTCGGACTGCGCGGCGGGCGCGGTGTCGCAGCCGGAGTTGCAGCCCGAACTGGTGGGGGACTGCGAAACGCTGTTGGGCTTGCGCGACGCCTTGCGCGGCGAAGCCGAACTGAACTGGAGCGCGCGGCTGCCGATCGGCGAGTGGCGTGGAATCACGGTCGGGGGCGATCCGCAGCGGGTGGTCGAGCTGCGCCTGGAGTCGGCCGGGCTCGACGGCGCGCTGCCGACCGAGCTGGGGGAGCTGAGCGAGCTGCGCCGGCTGGCGCTGAGCGACAACCTGTTGAGCGGGCCGCTGCCGGCGAGTCTCGGTCGATTGACGCGCCTGGAGTCGCTGAGTCTGGACGGCAACCGGCTGACGGGCGCGTTGCCGGAGGCCTGGGCGGAACTCTGGTCGCTGCGTCACCTGGCGTTGGAGGACAACCGACTCGAAGGAGCGGTTCCCTACTGGCTCGACGACCTGGACCTGCTGGGCCTCTACCTGACCGGCAACGCGGGGCTGTCCGGCTGTCTGCCGGCGGGCCTGCGGGGCGTGCGCAGCAACGACCTGGCGCGGACGGGTCTGAGCTGGTGCGCGCTGCAGCCGCGGCGGACGCTGACCACCTCGCTGGCGGCCGGGGCGCGCGGGCGGATCGAGCCGGCCCCCGGGGCGCACGCCTACCGCCGCGGGGCGCGGGTCCGGGTCCGCGCCGTGCCGGCCTCGGGCTACCGGGTGGCGGCGTGGAGCGGGGCCTGCGCGGGCGACGAGTCGACCTGCCTGGTCAGGTTGGACCGCGACCGCTCGGTCGGCGTCTCGTTCGAGCCGATCACCTACTCGTTGACCGTGAGCGCCAACGAGGGCGGGACGGTGACGCCGACGGGGACGACCAACTACATGGAACCGACCACGGTCACGCTCAGCGCGTCCTGGAACGACGCGACGCACTCGTTCACGGGATGGTCCGGCGACTGCGTGGGGACGACCTCCACCTGCGAGCTACTGGTCGACAACGACCTCACCGTGACCGCAACGTTCGCCGAGCTGCCCGCTGACCGCTGCGCCGCCCCGACCGCCTCGGACTGCATCCGCGCCGTCTTCCTCGGCGCGCCCTCCAACTACGCCCAGGTGGTCGATATCCCCGCCGATCGTCTGCTCCTGCCCGACGCCGAGGGCCGCTACACGATCAATCGCGGCCAGCAGGTGACCGTGGTCACGGCCGCGCCGCTGCCGACCGGACACAGCCGGTTTGTCGCCAACCTGCGCCCGGAGGGCCAGCGCAGCCCGACCTCTCGGCTGCACCTGGTCCCTCCCACAGCCGTCACGTTCTCGCTCACCGCATCGAGGGACGCACACGCCCCCGACCGCTTCGAGCTGGACCTGCACGCCGCGCGCACTCGACCGGGACACGACAAGCCGATCCCCGGACCGCTCGTCCTCACGACCAGGTTCAATGTGCTGCCCGACCCGCTCGAGCTCGAACTCTCCAGCTCCCGCGACCTCTGCACCGCCAACACCCTGACCGAGCTGAGCTGGACGATCACCGGAGGCAAACCGCCCTACGCGCTGACGATCGAGGGGCAGTCAGTCAAGGCCGGCGCCGCCTCCCATGGCGTCGACTGCGGCCCGCTGCTGACGGACCCCGAGACCGGCACGACGCTGATTGATCAAACCAGGGCGTTTTCGGCAACGGTCACGGGGGCGCTGGGCGACAGCGCAAGCGCGCAGGCGACGGTCGAACTGGTTGCGCCCGGCGCGCCGCTGTTGCACGCGCAAACGGCGGCGTCCGGTTCGGTGGCGCTGAGCTGGAGCGCTGAGTCGACCGCCGGCGTGACGGGCTGGGAGTACCGCCGGCGGCAGGGCGATGGGGTCTGGGGCGCGTGGACCCGGATCAGCGTCTCGGACGCGGCGACCACGGGCCACACGGTCTCGGGTCTGACCATGGACGCGCGCTACAGCTTCCATCTGCGCGCGATCAGAGGTAGCACAGCCGGCCCGCGCTCGGGCACCGCCAGCGCCGTCGCCGGCCTCACCCCGACCGTGTTCAGCGATCGCGAGATGCTCTACTACGACGACCTGGACTCGTCCGGCAGCGCGGTTCGGCCCGGTTCCTACGCCTTCCTCACCGACGCCGCCGATCTGACCAGCGGCGCCACCACCTTCGCCCAGGCCAGCAGCGCCCAGGCGCTCTTGCTCAACACGATCGGCTACGTGGGACGCGACTACACGGGCGTCCTTGACACGGTGGAGGTTGGGGACCGGATAACGTGGCACCTCACCTCAAGTTGCTGGTACCACTATCGGATCAGCGCGGTCCTGGCCGACCTGGATGCGCCGGCGAGAAAGCTCCTGCGTCTCGCCCTCGTTACGCAGGACCAATGCGGCTTCACGGCGGATGAAGAGCGCAGCGCCGATTACTTCGATGAGTTCCGGGACTGGCACGTAGTGTTCGATTGGGACGATCCGCCCAGTCAGCCAACTATCGGGTTGGATGGAATCCGAATCATGCCTGACGGGTATCCAGTTGATGGCGGCCATACCTACCGGCTGTGGGGTTGGCGACCATCGTCAATTGTCCTAGATGTGCCAGAGGGGTTGCGGCTCAAGGAGCTCGGTGCCGCATGGCAATCTCATGGTGGCCTAAGGGTGACGTACGTCGACATGAACACCGGCGTACGGGTCGCCTTGAATCCGAACACTGGTCGGAACGCTAACTACTGGGTTCCACGTCGCGACGGCGTGACGATCCCGCCAGAGAGTGTGCTCAACAAGTTCGATGACCTACTCGACTCCATTCGCAGACAGCCCGCTCCGTAAGGCTACATTATGCGCCTGACAGGATACTCAGTGATTGCCCGAGCCATACCGATCCTGACTCTTGTGGCTCTGCTCGCCATCATGCCTCCGCAGACCATCTCAGGTGATATTGGTGATGACGATGCCCATCTGGGGTTTCTGGGGCTTGAGGACACGGAAGAAGAGGATCGGGGCCCCAGGTGGATTACCAGAAACCTACCGGTCGGCGCTCCACTGCAAGTATGCAGCACTGCCTATCCTACCGCAACCAGTATTGCAATACAACGTTGGAACATCGCCCTCGGTGTAACGGTCCTAAGGCTTGCAGAGGATTGCGACACCAGTGAACGAGCATGGGATCCACAGGATGGAGTTGTCAACCTTACAGTAACTAAGGGCGACTGGGATGACGATGGCGAAACTGAGTATCGAGGGAAAGTGCTTGTCCAGAGTTGCACAGGATTCGGCGGCTGTGCCGGATTTGATGAGATGAGCAGGCTGACTGAGAGAAACAAGGCTTGGCGCACTTACCATGGCCGCGCCGAGGTCGTTATGAATCCAACTACGTATTCTCACGACTACAATCCGGATAAGGCTACGAATGTGATTCGTGACATTGCTCACGAGATTGGACACATATTGGCATTGGCTGATTGGTTTTGCCACGTTCCCAACGATGGGTTTGCCGACGTCTCACTGAATCCCGACAGGATTGACCCTCCGACGAGGACGCTCATGAACAGCATCACCGTCAGAAGCGGATGTAACTCGCTGGATGACCGCCCTACTGACAAGGACAAAGTCGACTATCGCTCCATCTATCTGCCCGCCAGGGTTACCGATGTCGCAACGCAAACGAATGGGCGATTGGTAACCCTGACTTGGAATCAGTCCGATGTCTTCGTCGAATCGCACTTCGAGGTTCAGCGCAAGAACGGAAGTTCATGGGAGTACGTCGTCGAGGTCGAGGCGAACGCCAGATCCATCACGCTGGCTGAACAACCCGGCGGGCCTCAAATCTACCGAGTTGTCTCGAGGACGCAGGCGCTGCCGCTGAAGCAGTCGCCAACCGACTTCGGCTACACGGACGAAGAGACGGCGAGCGAAGAGGTCAGCGTCACAGTGCAGTTCCCGAGCCCCGCCAACCTGCGAATCACGAACCTCGGCACAAACAGTCTGACCGTGGCCTGGGACGATGTGCAGGGCGCCGACGGCTACGAGGTTCGCATCCGAGCTACCGCCAGTAGCAATTGCTATCAAGCGCCGTTGCGAGAGTTCACGACCGACCAGCTATCACAGCCCATTGCCGGTCTCAATGCGTCAACCAGCTACTTGCTCTGCGTCCGCGCCGTTCTGAGTGACCATGAGGCGGCCGGTTCCGACTGGACGCGGGGTTGGGCAACTACGGCAACTCCGCCTACAGATCCCACGGTTGTTGAGCCGGAAGAGCCCACCGGACTGAACTGCCTCACGTCGCGCGATACTGGCGTCCTGATTGCCTGGAAGAGAGTTTGCGGCTCAACGACCGTCTCGGTCTTGCTGCCCAAGCTGGTAGCCGGAGGCGTCAACGTGATCGGCATGTGGAAGTGGATTGACCCGGGGTGGCTGATGTACGCAAAGGTCGATGGCCGGGTGATACCCGGCTCGACCAACTTCACGATCAGCGGGGGAGACGAGCTGTGGCTGATCGCTGCATCGTCGGCGCGCGCAGATGGCGTCTGGACCCCGCCCCCGGCGCCGACGGCCGAAGAGCTCAAGCGATTGGCGAAGCTGGCGGCTCAGTAGCCGAGGCGCGAGTTCAGAGTCGGCAATCTACCAGACGCCCATTGCGGCCATAGCCAACGCCGGAGATTCTCATCCTCGTTGGAGCGGGCGGTCCGCGGCGGCGCGGCCCCGTGAACCCATCGACACGATCATCTGCTGAGAGGAAGATCGAACTCTCCGTCATCGAGGGTCCCGTTCATGTCTACTGATCCAGGGGCCGTTCTCTACCACTGCCGCATGGTCGGATCGCTGCATCTCGCAGGGTCATGGGGAAAGGCGCTACAGGCATCGGAGTGCGCTGTTACGACATGTACATGAAGTGACGACCACTGTGACGACACCGCGTCACCATCATCGAAGCGACTCGTAGGACACGGGCCCAGGGGTAGTGCATCCGTGTTGGCGTCGTCTGCCGGTCCGGTTCTCGGTTCGCTGTTGCCTGGCGCCTTGGAGCCGTTCGCACTCTTCGAGGCCATGCAAGTGCCTGACGCCGCTGCGAGCATGTGCCTGAGGAAGCGCTCAACCTCATGTTTCGGACGCCCGAGGCACGGCCTGAATGGTCGCCGGGGACACGCGACACGGATCGCGCAACCGGCCTTGTCGTGGACTTCACATGCGCGCGTCGGGTCAGATAGAGGCCGTTGGTCTTTCGATTGTGCTGGCATGTCGCTTGCGAAATGCCTACTGCATATGAGTGCGATCTGCTCTTCATGGTGATCGATCCCCGAGCTAGCTTCGTAGGCGTTGCCATCAATCGTGGCGCAGACAGCTAGCGCAGGAGCGATCACATGGGGTCAGTTCCCATCGACCCGCGTGGTGCATCAAGACTCGACGAACGCGCCTGCTGCCAAGAAATCCGGCACCGACCGGCGCCATCCACGCGTCCGCCTACTCAGACCAGTCCGCCCAGCCAGCTAATGCGCTGCTCCTGCGCGAACAGCGAGCGTCGTGAGGCCTCGCTGAACAGAACATCCAGACACAGCGCAATCCCTCCACGTTCCCTCGCGGACTCATGAACGGAACGAAGCAGATGCCTCACGCCAAAGCTCAACTGATCGCCCTGGGACTCTTGGCCGTGGCGTTGGTGGCTGGTCTGCTGTCGGCTTGCAGTGGCGACGGCAGTGGCGATGGCGTCGGGGGGATCGCTGCGGGGGCAGGGTTCAGTTGCGCGCTGACGAGCGACGGCGAGATTGCCTGCTGGGGCGATAGCAGCTTCGGCAAGCTGGACGCTCCCACAGGAGAGCATGTCCAGCTCGCCGCCGGCGGTTACCACGGCTGCGCGATTCGGCCGAGCGAAGAGATCGATTGCTGGGGCTACGACGACGAAAGCACGATTCCGCCAGCCGGGGAGTTTCTTTCGCTCTCGCTAGGAGACGAGTTCGGTTGCGCGATCTCGGTGGATGGAAGCGTCAAGTGCTGGGGGGAGAATTCGTCTGGACAGATCAACGCGCCTCCGGATCGATTCCGCCAGGTTAGCGCGGGGTATGAGCATGCTTGCGGGGTGAGGCGCGACGGGACGATCGTCTGTTGGGGCGACGACTCAAACGGCCAGGCCACGCCCCCTGGCGGAGAGTTCCGCATCGTAGCCGCTGGGGCCGTACACACCTGCGCGATTGACAACGACAGCATCGTTCAGTGTTGGGGAGACAACTCGTATGGGCAGACGAACGAGCCGGTCGGCAAGTTCCGCTCGCTCAGCGCAGGGCTCATCCACACTTGCGCGCTGGACAACAACGGCGGTGCGGTCTGCTGGGGTGGGGACGAAGGCGCCATCACGAGTCCACCCGGCAATCGGTTCGAACAGCTCAGCGCCGGTTACGACCATACCTGTGGTCTCGACCCCGACGGCGGCGTCATTTGCTGGGGAGGGAACGACGGGGGGCAAACCGACATCCCACCGGCAGTTGATCGCGCGACCTTCGCCGAGGCCGAGGTCGCCGACAGCGGCGAGCTCTCTGTGCGCGAGTACGCCGAGATCTGCGGCGGCGAGTGGACGGACATCAGCGACACCATCTTCGATGGCAGCGAACGCGAGGCACGAGAACAAGCCGACCGATTGACTCGCGCCATTGCCCGAGTCACACCGCCGCGAGAGCTCGAAGAGGTGCATGACCTGTTCAGCGACTATGCCGAAGACCTTCGCGAACTGCTGGACGACGAGGGGATCGACTGGTTCCTTGAAGGTCTCAGGATGACCGGCATCTACGCAGATCGCCAGGAGAGGGTTCGCGCAAGTCTCGATCCTCGAGTTGAAGCCGCCCTCATTGACACCGGCTGCCTGGAATAGGGGTCCATGCTCTATGAGCATCTTGCCAACAGTCGAGCGACATGTGGCTGCAATCTGCAGAAGGCCTGCGCTTCTCAAACAGTTCCGGGTCGCTCCGGCTGTATCGATGAGACACCGGCTGGCTACGCAGTCTGTCCTTGGGAGTAAGCGGCTCAACGATGCGCCAACCCGCCCGGCCAACGAGATTTGCCCGAGCGTTGGGGGGTCGGAACGGTCTAGGGACACGCTGGTGCGCGGAAAACCCAACTGCCCGGCCAGCCACTCGTGGGAGACGCAGATCGGAACAGCAACCAGGCTCGCGAGCGATCGCCGCACATTCGGCAACACAAGAGAGGATGACTGATGTCTAGACAAGACAGCGACGAACGATTCGGGTTTGTGACCCGAAGTACTGATAGCCCCGCCCCTGGGACTCGAGGCAGCGGACCAGCAGGCAGGAGGCCCCAGGGCCCGGTCCAGGCGGCAGACGAATCGACGCCGAGAGAGCAGTCGGCGCATGAGTCTGCAGCAGGGCGACCGGATCAACCGCGGACCGTCGAAATCCAGAGTGCTGGCGATGCGATGAGAGCGATCGGGGCGGGGGCCACCGTGCTCGGCCGTTCCTGGTTGGGAGCGGACATGGGGTACCTGGCGCGCCTTTGCGCGAGGGTCATGGTGGCACTTGGCCTCCTGGTGCCCATCCTCGGCGGAGGAGTCTTCTTGATCCTCTCGACGGTCACTGACATCCCGTGGTGGCAGGGTGTCGTGTGGTTCGTCATCGGATTCATTTGTGTCGCGCCGTTTCTGGCCTACGCCACGATTGTCTGGCATCTGGCGGTGATCGCGGAGCAGTTGAGACGGTAGCGAATGCCGACATGCGTTGCGCAAGGAGTAGCAATGGGACGCGCGATAGGAATCGACCTGGGAACGACCAACTCGGCCGTCGCCGCGATTGGCGCCGACGGCGAGCCTTTTCTGATCACCAGCACCGAGGGCGAGCGCACGACGCCCTCGGTCGTTGCCCTCTCGGACAGCGGCGAAACGCTGGTCGGAACGATTGCGCGGCGCCAGGCGGCGACCAATCCGCACAACACCTTGTTCAGCGTCAAGCGACTGATGGGTCAGCGATTCAGCGATCGATCCGTGCAGATGGCGATCGAGATGCTGCCCTACACCGTCGTCAGAAGCCAGAACGGCGACGCCTGGGTGCAACTGGGTGACGAGACCCTCGCACCGCCGGAGATCTCGGCGATGGTGCTGCAACGGCTGAAGGCCGATGCGGAACGGCTCCTGGGAGAGTCTGTGACCGACGCGGTCATCACGGTTCCCGCCTACTTCGACGACGGACAACGCAATGCGACCAAGGCGGCCGGCACGATTGCCGGGCTGAACGTCCTTCGAATCGTGAACGAACCAACCGCAGCCGCGCTGGCTTACGGCTATGGCGTCGGTTCCGACGATGTCGACAAACAGGGCGGCGCCACGGTGGTCTATGACCTGGGCGGCGGCACGTTTGACGTGTCGGTGCTGCGACTGCACGACGGCGTGTTCCAGGTGGTCGCCACCGCCGGCTATGCGTTTCTGGGCGGCGACGACCTGGACATGAGGGTTGTTGAGCATGTGCTTGGGAAGTTCCGCCAGGAGAGCGGCATCGATCTCACGTCCGACCAGGCGGCCCTCATGCGGGTCAAAGAGGCCGCTCAGCAGGCAAAGGCCGAGCTATCCAGCGCGCAGCGCACGCAGGTGAGTTTGCCGTACATCGCCTCCGATGCTTCCGGGCCTCTGCACCTGCAGCAAGAGCTCTCACGCGACCAGTTGGAGGAGCTAGTCACCGACCTGGTCGAACAAACCCTGGTCCCCTGTCAGCGGGCGATGGATGAGGCCGCTCTGTCCGTTGACGAGATTGAACGAGTCCTGCTCGTCGGCGGTCAAACGCGGATGCCGCTCGTCCAGTCGGTCGTGCAGGACTTCTTTGGTCAGCGTCCACACCAGGGAGTCAATCCGGACGAAGTCGTCGCCATGGGCGCAGCCATTCAGGCGGGCCTGATCTCAGGTGAGATCGGCAAACCACTGCTGTTGCTCGACATTACTTCGCACACCCTCGGAACCACAGTGACCGGCGATGAATTCAGTCCAATCATCCCGGCCAACACAACGATTCCCACCAGCATGACTCGCCGCTACACGACCATCATCGACGATCAGGCGTTCATGCTCGTAGACATCCGCCAGGGCGAATCCCAGAAGGCCTCGGAAACCACATTGCTGGGAGACTTTCATCTCACCGGCATCCGCAAGGCGCCAGCGGGCGACGTGCGTGTTGACATCACGTTCTCCGTGGATGCGAACGGCATCCTGTCGGCCCGGGCCTTTGACGAGGACACAGGATCGGAGGCCGAAGTGACGCTCGCCAACGCCACAGGTTTGACCGAGCAGCAGGTCCAGGAGATGGCCAAGCGGGCAGTCGAGCGGATGGAAGAGGATGCCCAACGGTCATCGTCGGCCGGCTAGTGCGAGATAGCTACTGGAGTGCCGGCCATGAGTGACTTCGAGCTGTTCGATCACTACCAGGTTCTCGGCGTGCCGAGGGATGCATCAGCGGAGGAGATTGACCGCGCCTACCAGGCGGCGATGTTAAGAGAGCATCCTGATCGCAGTGGGCATCCCCAAGCCATGGAGCGAGCGAGCCGGGTCAACGAGGCCGGGCGCGTGCTTCTCGATCCGGAGCTGCGCCGCCAATATGACCCCGACGCAGACATTCGCCTACGCCGCGAACGCGCCGGACTCCAGCACGCATCCGCAGACGCCGCGGGATCGCCGCCGGATCGTGGAGCGCAGCCAGATCCAGAGCCGTACGCACCGTTCGGGCAGACGACGGTGCAGCCGCAGAGCACGCGCGATGTCTTCACCGCATCTCGGTCTCCGAGACGGTGGTTCGTCATTGGCGCTGTTGTCGCGGCGGTGCTGATCGCCGGAGCGCTGGTGTATCTCTTCGTCATCGAGTCGGACCAGTCAGACACGAGCCCAGGCGGCGGACTGATCCGGAGCTCGCCCGAGGCGTCTCGAACGGAAGATCCGCAACCGCAGGCCGCGCAGATCACAACCGAGCAGCAGGCGCAGCAGGGAGAGGGTGTCGCCGAAGTCCAGCAAACAGACTCATCGGAACAGCCTGATGAATCCACTGACCAGGATCAGGCTTCGGAGGCAGTCAGCGACGCGACCGGATCTGGCGAAGACGAGGAGCCAGCAACCCAGAGCGCCCAATCGACTGAATCGCGAACAAACGACGACGAGCGTCGCTCCGAGAGTGCGCAACGAGAGTCGGTCGAAACTGACGACGATCAGGAATCCGTGACGGCCATTGACTGCGAGGCGGATCCCGACAACAGTCTCTGCCGAACATCGGAGCAAGGCGAGCTCCAAGAGGAGGAGCAGGACGCGGAGAACGAACAAGCTACGTTGTCATCGTCCGCGACCCAGTTCGCCGGCGACCACGGCGGACCCGTGAACATCGAGGCGGGCCGTAGCTTGCCGCAACTTGAGGCATCGCTCAGCGAGCGACAGATGGAGGTTCGACTCGGACCCTGGTTTTATCAGCGCCTATTCCAGTTCAGCGATGACGTGGTCCGACGCGATGGTCGGACCGGATTGATTGGCTATAACTACTACAACAGCAACTGGCCCAGCAGTGTTTGTCGCGACGAGAATGGCGAGCCTTTGAGCTATGGTTGGGATTCCCAACCGTATGATGCGACACCGGCCGGAAGGCAAGGCGTCACCGACTGGCGGACCAGATCGTGGCACTCTGTGTACTCCGTGTTTCACGGACAGGTTGCCTATGTTGATGAGCGCACAGGAGACCTTGGCGTGTTTGATGGCCGCAACACCGTCTACTACAAGCACCTGAACGAAATCGACTGGCGCTTCAGCGAAATGATGTTAAGTGACGACGGTACCGTAAACAATGGCCCGGAAGTGTTTCCCGGGGACTACCTGGGCAGGATGGGGATGAGAGGTACTGCGATTGCTCCGCATGTAACGCTCGAGGTACGCGCCGGTTTCCCGCCGCATAGTCTCTGTCCGAATGAAGGAGAGGTCACGTCGCCGCTGCCTTACTTGTACCGGCTGATGGGCGGCAGGTGACATGCCGGCGTACGCTCGGCGAGTTTACGGTACAGGCCTGACCATTTCGGGAACACAAGCTTGTGCGCGGGGCGCCGACCATGGATGACTTCGAGCTGCTCGACCATTACCAGGTGCTCGGCGTGCCTCGGGACGCGACGCCAAGAGAAATCGACCAGGCATATCGAGAAACGATGTTGAGGGAGCATCCCGATCGCAGCGATCATCCACGAGCGAGCGTGCGTGCGAGCAGGGTCAACGAGGCAGGCCGTGTGCTGCTCGATCCAGAGCAACGCCGCCAGTATGACCCGGACGCCGATACGCGTCGTCGCCGCGAGGCCTCCGGGCTGCAGCATCCGCTTGAGGAGGACCCGCTGAAGGCGGGTGTGTTCGTGGATGAAGGACAGCCAGCGTTGGCTCAAGTGCGCCCAGACAGTGGAGATCGCTACACGCGAGTCGTCCAAGGGGTGTCCGAGTCGGGAGTGCAAAGCGCAGGACCTGACGCCAATGGTCGGTCCCGGCGAAGGGTGTTGTTGTCTCTGGTTGCTGCAACGGCGATCGCTGCGGTAGTCGGTGTCGTTCTTACGGCGCTACTCGTGATCATGGACGACCCCGACGTTTCCACTCCAAGTGGCGCGTCCCGTGATGAGGTGGCGTATGCCCAAGTGGTTGAGGATCAGCCCACCCAGTCAACGGCCGAGCAAGAGGACGAGGACGCCGAAGCCGAAACAGAGAGCTCAGCGGCCCTCGAACAGCAGGATGCTGAAGAGACTGCTTCAGAGTCAGGGTCAGAGTCGGGGTCAAATGTGAGCCCACGAAAGCAAACTGCCAGTGACAATGACCGCCAATCGCAAAGACCATCGACTGCGCAAGCACGCGCGTCAGCGGTAGCGGAGGCAGAGATCGAACGGGCCGAGTCGGACGCAGGGTCCAGTCTCGTTCAGCGAGCCGGCAACAGCAACGTAAGCGCAAACGACAATCAGCCAACAATCACTGAAGCATCACCTGCGCAGAGGCAGAGTCGCTCTGAAGTCGTGTCAACCGGCGGTTTGGAAGAAGATGACGGCGACAGCATGATGGGGGACGACAGTGGCGGGATGACCGAGGACGTCGGTGAGGAGGCATTTGAGGACGTCGGCGAGGACATGTTGGGAGACGACAGCGAAAAGGCGCCTAATGACGATGACGGGGGCACGCTAGGAGAAGACAGCACGGTGTCTTTCGATGACCACGACGATGGAATGGTCGATGCCAGTGACGATGCGTCGATGGGCGATGACAGTGACAGCATGATGGGAGAGGACGGACCATCGCTAAGCGATCTGTCGAGTCTGAGTGGCATTGCCGTCTACACGGGGCCTCCCACGACAGCACTCGAGCTGCTGATGCTCTTCCGCGATCGACCGGTCCTCATAAGCCTCTGGAAGGGTAGTGAGTGGGTGCAGCTCGGACTTCCTGGCACAATGGGCATTGAAGTGATGGAGAACGACATCATCGACATAGTCACCAGCGGACCGTAGCGCTACCCGGACGACTACGCCATGCGGCCTGTCGTCAAAAGTGGTCGGACCGTCGCAGGCCGACCGTCGGCCTTGAACCCCGGGAGCGGCCAACGATGTTGGTTCCTGCAGTCGGTTCGATTCAGCGTTGTCCCAGAACTCATGATGCTCCGTCAATTCGACCAGTGTTCGCATCTGTTGATCCAGTCTCGAAACGCTGTCTCGGCCTCTGAGACATGCAAGGGAGTGAGGTCGAGGTAGAAGTAGTCGCGGGCCGGCTTGTTGGGCGAACCGAACTCTGGTTCGGGATCATCGACAATCTCTTCACCAGGTTCATAGATCCACAGCTCAGATCCTGCGCCGGAGTAGAGAACGCAGCGAAACACACCCTGCCCTTCCCAGTCAAATGTCGAGACGACCTGCGGGGCCTCTAGTGATACGGTTGCTCGCTTGGGTACGCTCGAGCCGACGCTTCCCGGTCGCTGCTGCCACTGGGCGCACTCCTCGATCCAGTCGCGAAATGCCCGTTCAGTCAATGAGACGTATAGGGCTGGCATGAGCAGCGCTTCGTCGGCGGGATACCTTCGGTCGTCGCGCTCAGAGAACCTGGGCGGATCAGCGCCGATGTCCACACCGGGTTCAAAGACCCACATCGCGCTCAGGGCGTTGGGATACATGACGCAGTTGTACTCGCCCCTATTGGGATGCTCAAACGTCGAGACGACGCGCGAGTCGCCGCCGCAGGCAACAGTGGGAAGTGTGCAACAGCACAACATCAATACAAGCAGTCGTGCGCGGGTCGCCATGACATAATTCCAATCTACTCACAGTTCCTCGCGTCAGGTACGCCATCGCTCGGCTTGTCCCTGTGGTCCGCGTGCAGGAAATGTATGCCGCGCTTCCCGTTCTGCACTAGGGCAAAAGGGAAAGGTGGATGTTGGAAATCTGTCAACCGGTCAGGGAAGAAGTGACAGGCGAATGTGCATAAGTGATCGAACCCGCTGTTCTAGAGCCTGTTCACATAGACCGACATCTGCCCCCAAACGCCGTCATTGCCGCACTTCCCGTTGCCTGCTCCACGCTTGGCGACGAGGCAGTCTCGCGGTCCTGGGTGGCAGGGGTCCGCGCTGAAGAGGGTGATTCAAGCGGCGGTTGCCGGCGTTGTGGAGTCTGACTCCCTGGTGCAATGAGTCGGGAGCACTCGGCGAGAACGAATCAGACGAGGGAGCGTCTTCGGTCTCGCGACCCGGAGACTTGCACTTCGCAAACACCTCTCGCCAGCCTTCTCGCGTATGGATTGAATGTGTCCAGCTCCTCGGTTCCCGCGTGGACGGACTGGGGGTTAGCTTCAAACCAGGCAGCCTTCGATTCTCCGGCACGTCTTTTGGACGATTGGACTCCATTCCTTCGCTCCACCGCTTCACCGTCTTCCCCAGCGTCGATGACCGATCTAAAGCCGGATATTGGGACGAGTTGTCGTTCGTCGGCAACATCATCCAGGGCCGAATCCGCCCGCGCCTTCTTTGACTGAGAGAATGCTGACCGCTCGAACTGTCAGGCGGAGCAGCACAGCCTCGAGTCGTCAGGGGCGGACGAGGCGCGGGAGGCTGTGCGCTCTCTCCCGTTCAAGCCGGAGGCGGAAGCAGACGGTGAGCGACTGCTTGATTGAACAACCGGCCGAGACGGCTGTACGCTGAGACAGTCGGATTCCGGCGTGGGGATATAGCTCAGCTGGGAGAGCGCATCGTTCGCAACGATGAGGTCGGGGGTTCGAGTCCCCCTATCTCCACCACGCTGGCGAGCATTGCGCCTCGCTGAGTTCCGGGCCCCCGCCACCTAGCGCTGCTCCTCTGGTTGGCCACGCACAGCCGCGATCAAGGTTGTCCCGACAGCGATCCCGTTTGCGAACGTCTGGCGGAACGCCCGGGTGAGGAAGTCGGGCAAGTTGGAGCCGAAGAGTAGCCAGGACTCGCCGGTCCAATAGAAGAAGGCGTTGATGCTGTGCGTTTCGGCGCAACGCTCGAGCGCCTCCAGGCTGCCGCCGGAGAATGTGACTTCACTGATCCGTCCGGCTCCGAGCCCGACCAGGCAGGGCCGCCTGCGAACCGTGATCTCATACGTATTGACGCGTGAGCCGTCGGATGAGGTGACCGCGATTGCAACTCTGGTCACTTCACCGAGCGAGACCTCGTGCCCATTCGATTCGTCTCCATCGGCGTCTTCCGGCTGGATTGCCAGCGTTGCGGCCGCTTCCGACGCCTCGGCCAGCACGGTCGCGGTGGAGGTGTCCGCGTCGACGGTCGCGCTGTACGCGAGTCTGAACGGCGAGAAATCGCCGAAGTCAATCTCGCCCAGGCTGAGGCTGTCGAGCCGGGCGACAGTCCTGTCGGGCATGTTGTAGCTGTAGACGCGGTCATCCTGCGAGTCGACGACGTACATGACATCGCCATCCGACCAGATCCCGCGCGGGTCGCTGTTGCCGGCCTTGAGCAGCGAGCGGAAGCTGAACTCTTCGGCCTCGTTGCGCCGCAGGAC
The DNA here is from genome assembly GCA_965211635.1 of Dehalococcoidia bacterium. GTDB lineage: Bacteria > Chloroflexota > Dehalococcoidia > Bin125 > Bin125 > Bin125. Next base: position 760,118 of record OZ242948.1, on the reverse strand, counting down.
ACCGCCGACAAGCTCGTAGGCGAAGAGCCGATTAGCGCCGTCGTCGGAGACCCAGAGTGCGACTCCATCAGACCAGATGCCTCGCGGGCTGCGATTGAGCGAATCAAGCGAGTACTCGGCGAGCAGTTGGGCGCTCTTGAGGTCGTATGCGAAGATCGCGTCCCTGACCGAGTCGAGCGCGTAGAGCGTTTCGCCGTCGGACCAGATGCCGCGGGGATCCCGGTTGCTCTCGTGCAACTCAACATCCTGTCCCACCAGCCGTTCCCCCGTCCGCAGGTTGTAGGCGAATAGCCTGTCCTGGCCCGAGTCGGCGATCCAGGCGATCGCGCCGTCCGACCAGATGCCGTGTGAGAAGCGGTTGCGGGAGTCGAGTTCGAACTCGTGGTTCGGCTGCTGCTCGCCCGTGGCGAGGTCATAGGCGTACACGCGGTCGGGGCCAGTGGACGCGTTGTCTACGACCCACAGCGTCGCCCCGTCCGACCACATGCCGGTCGGCTCGTCCTGCTCGCGCGCCAATGACTCGAGGTCGCGCGTCAGGTTCCAGTCGAACTCCTCGTCCGACGGTACGGGCGCCGGCGGCGACCCTCCGCCGCCCCCGCCGCCTCCCGCGAGAGTGACCCGGTCGAGCCGCGGCTCGATCGGGGCCTGCTGCACGGTGATAGTCACGACGATGTCTGCGGAGCCGCCGTTTCCGTCGTCCGCCTCGACCCTCATCACGTAGCTGTCCCGGGTCGCCGAATCAAGCACGGCGTCCGGGGCGACCCTGATCTGGCCGGTGCCCGGTTCGATAGTGAACTCCGGCGGGCCGACCATCCGGTACGTCAGCGTGTGACCGTCAATGTCCGTCGCCTTCACCGGAGAGCCGACGCTGTCGCCCTGCTCGGCGGCCTCGGAAACAGCGCGGTCCGCATTCACCGACGGAAACCTCGGAGGATCATTCACCGGCTCGATTTCGATCCTGGCGGCGGCCCTCGCAGCGAGTCCTTGAGCATCCACGATCTCGTAGGTGATCCGAGCGTCGCCGTGGTAGTGGCTCGCCGGCGTGAACAGGACCGTGCGATCATGTCCGATGCTCGCCGTGCCGTGTTGCGCGCTGACCACGCGCGGCGACAAGGTGTCGCCGGCATCGGGGTCGCTGTCGTTGCTCAGAACGTCGATCGTCACGGGTTCGTCCTCGAGCGTCCGGGCCTCGTCGTCGACTGCGATCGGGCGCTCGTTCTGATCGGTCACAGCGACGGTCACGTCGTGCCTCGCCAGCTGCAGGCCGTCGCTGACGCGCACCGTCACCTCGTACACGTTGTCGGTGTCCGAATCGGCGGGAGCCTCAAAGTCCGGCGCACGCAGGAACCGCAGGTTGCCGGAGCCGTCCATAGTGAAGAGCGCGGCGTCGACGCCCGTTGGCGGCTGCCAGGTGAGGCGACTCGAATCCGGATCCGATGCAGTGAACCTGCCGACGACAATGGTGTCGTTCTCAGCCAGGCTGAAGTGGGACTGCCCGGTAATCACCGGGGGCTGCGGGCCCCGAACGCTCTTCGTGATCGTCTGAGTCAGTCTCCGCCCATCCTCGGTGCAGACCGCTCCATCGGTAGCGCAATCACGGTCGGCCTGCAGAGTGATCGAGATCGCCTCGGCGCCGTCAGGCTGGACCGTGACCCGCCACACCCTGTGGCTCGCCTCATGATCTTGCCTCGCGTCGGTGATCGAGCCGCCCACGACGGTCAACGCCGCTCCCAGGATGTCGTCCCGGCGATTCTTGACGTCTTCACTGAAGCTCAGCGTGAACCGGAAGGCCGAAGTGCCATTGTGCGCGTTGGGGACCCCGCTCAGCTCAGCCGTCAGCGGGCCGCGGATCACCCCTCTCCCGGCGCTGGAGCGTAGCGGATTCCTTGAGAATGACACCTCGTACTGACGGCCGGTCACCCAACCTGGCGAGAGGTGCGGCCAGTAAGCCTTCAACCCGGTGCGCCCCAGGTCTGCGCGTTCAGTGTCGGCGAGGAGCAGACGTAGATCGCCCACGCGAAGCACCCACTCGTCGGGAATCTCGTGGAACAACGAGTACAGGTCGATCGCGGTGGAGTGCAGGCCACCGGCGCCTCCCCTGATACACATGCACCACGCCATTGTGATGATCCGATACTCGTCGCCGTCATAGGTGAACGCTCGAGGCACAAGTTCGCCCGGGCTGTTGGGTCCGCCATAAGGCTCGCCTTGACGGCGCCTGTATCCCCGGTAGGCGACCTTGTCGCCGACGGTCATCGTGCCCACGTAGAGCGCCGTCGTGCCCTCGCCGGCTTCCGACCAGTCCCCCGGGCCGTTGCCGTTCTGCGCTCGTACTCGCACGTAGTAGTTCTTGTCCGGCTTGAGCTCGGTGATCGTGGCGCTGGTCCCGGTCTGATCCTGCGGACCTGGCAGCCAATCGGAGCTGTCGCGACGGCGGTACTCGAGATCGTAGCCGGTGACTGCCGGTTCGGCGTTGTCGGGCTCCGTCCAAGTCACGGTGAGCGCGTTGAGCCCGTTGTCGTACACAGTCGGCGGATCGGGCGCGGGAGGCGGCGAGTTTGACGTCCCCTCCTGAGCGGCAACCGGCTCCGGCGACAGTATCTGGCTGAGCAGCGCGACGCTCAACGTCAGCACCGTCACCGTTACGTGGCGGCGCAGGGCGGGATCCCGCCTCCAGCGCGCGGCCCACGCGCGCCAGTCCCGGTTCAGCAAGCGGCCGCCCGGCATCAACCCTCGACCTCGTCAGCAACCGTCGCCGGCTCTGTCGTCCTGAGATGGGTGCTTGTGCGGATCTGCGTAACGGGCACGGGTCGCTCTAACGCCGGGCCGCTTGACGGCCAGGCGCTGATCTGCGAATGCCGCGAGCCGGCCACGGTCAGGCGAGCGGGATGCTCGGACTGATGAATGTCTGCGCGCTGCGATGAAACATGAGGGTCGCGGGCCACCAGGAATAGGTCCAGGTCGGCCAGCGTGGCGGTCAACGTGCTGCCAATCTCCGCCCTGGTGGACGAGAACGAGAGACGGCCGCGCTCGTCGGCATCAGTCACAGTGACTACAACATCCAGCATGATCGACGCTCCGCCGCCCGCGCTCGGCGTGAAGGCGGCGCTGTCCGCCCCGTCGGTCTCCGACCAGCAGAGGTCTCCTGGGCTTGTGTCAGGATCGTTGGCCGTTAGTCTCGCGATCGCCGTCTCGCCCTCCGCCGCCGTGAATGAACCCGCGCTCGTGATCTTGGGAGGATTTGTGGTCTGCGGATGGCCGGGTTCCGTACCGAACGCCAAGGCGCCTAACACGGCGACACTGACCGGCTCGGCTACCAGGCGGTTGGTGTTGAACCGCAGAACACGTGAACCCTGTGACCTGTGCGAGGCTACGACCATACACAACCCCCTGCGTCCTCAGTGCTGTGCGCGATGCTACTGACGGAGACACCGTCCGGTAATGTATGCAGGCTCCCCGTTAGATTCCATAGGCATAAGCATCAATCTGCAAAGATATTCGGACCACGCAAGCTATAGGCGTGCGAGTCCCCGCGGTAGCGCTTGACGCTACATATCATCCAGCGGCATCGTCGACGAATTGGGAGTGTGTCTTGATATCACAGGTCATGCAGATCACACACAGAAAGCATGGCAAACGACCCTAAGCCTGCTCATGCAGGCGAACACGAATACTGTGGGCATTCAGCGCTGCAAATGGCAGTGCTGCGACCACGGAGCATCGACCCAGCCCTGCGCGTGGGCTACTGCCGGAGACTGCCAAGGACTGTCAGCGGAATAGACAAAGGCCTGTGCATGCGGCTTCAGAGTGCCCAGTCGCAGGAGCACAGGCTCCGCCTCGATTGTGACAGCGTGCATCTCACTGGGCTGTTGTGCCATGGAGTATCGCCTTGTCAGTCTCAGATTGCGAGTTCCTGAACGCCACAAAGACCTCAACAGATGTGGCAGTTGACGCGTGGTTTGTGGTCGTTTTGCAGGGTGGGCTATAAGCGTGAAAGTGGTACTTGCGCCCATATACGCAATTGGCCGCTCAAGTGTAAGGTTGCGTGTACTCGCGGCCGGGGATGGTCGCGGGGAGGGAGTGCGAGATGAACGCCAGACTAAGACGGATCACGCTGCGCGACGCGGCGCTCTTTGCGCTGGTGACCGCGGCCGTCGCCGTGAGCACGGTCTGTGGCGCCCAGGAACTGGGCCTGGACGGCGAACGTGCCGAGGCGGTGAGCCAAGCCGATGTCGAACAGCAGACGCAGGCTCAATCGGGACAGGAGGAGGGAGCGGATCCGCTGATTCTGACGCTGACGCCGGAGGCGGACTACTGCGAGACGGAGCGGGCCAGCGAGTCGTGGGGCATCGGCAGCGGCGGGGTACGGCTGAGCGCCGGCTGGGTGGTGTCAGCCGAGATCGGGCTGCAGTGGAACGTCACCGGCGGCGAAGCGCCGTACACTCTTGAGATCGACGGCGAGTCGGAGGACGCGTTCGGGCAGCGCTACAGCGGAGCTGCCGGCCGCGCCACCGCTCCCTGCGTGGACACGTCGGTCTCTTGGCGCTGGGGCAGGTCCGAGGGTGGCGCGGTGCGGTTGTACAGATCGGACCCGCAGATCGACTCGGGCTGGACGTCGGTTCGGGCGAAGGTGACCGACGCCAACGGCGACACGGCCGAGGCGACGGCTCGGTTCTATGTGCTCCTCGATCTCGGCGGAGGCTCGAGTGGCGAGATCCTGACGCGCGGCGAGACCTACCGCGTCAATGGCGTGCTGATGACTGCCCCGGAGGGATATGACCTGACTATTGGTGGATATGACGAGCTCGATTGTCCTGAGAACGACCCGAATCCTCGGTGCGGGGAGGCCCTCAACACTTTCGGTCTAGTCGGAGTCGACGCCTGGATCTCGCTGTACGAGGAAGACGGAGAGTTAGATTCCCGCCGCCCGGAGGCTGACGGCTCGGGCGGTCCTGCGGGCGCTGCCGGGGACGAGCTGACCGCTGCGGTGGACGCCCTCGTTGATTCGTTGGGCAAGCTGCCGACCGCTGAAGGGAACTGAGCATGAAACTGTTGTGTTCCGCTGCTGTAGTCGGACTGGCGATCGCATTCGCCGTTCTGGGTGTGTCTCTGCCGCCAGCCGAAAGCGCCACTCCGACGCAAGAGGAAGCGGACGCAGCAAGCGATGCGGCAATCGGGCGGCTGCAGCGCGAGGCCAGCCCAGAACTGTCGCCGGCGCACAGCGACGCGAACACGGCAGGCAGGACCGTGCGTCTGAATCAACGCATGATCGATGGCGTTACGACGATTGTCTGCGCGGATGACGACGCGATTCGAACAGAGTTAGAACCTGCGGTGGACGCATGGAACGACGCGCTGACCCGGATGTCATTCACCGACAGCGAGGGTAACGCTTCAGGCCCCCTGGAGTACTTTGTACCGGCCAGCGCCTCGGATACCTGCGCCAGCAACACCGAAGGTAAGGATGTCCACGTGTATGTCCGCTGGGTGGTTCGGGATGGCGCGGCCTATTGGCACGATATGCAGAAGCTCCCGCTTCCGCCACGCAAGTTATTCACTTTCAACAACCCCAGAGTAGATAGCATCTATCACACCGACGAATATTCAATCGTGGCGTTGAGCGATCCCGGAGTGCCGCGTACTGCGAATCGTTCCACGATCATCCATGAATTCGGTCACGTGTTGGGATTGAGCGACTACACCAACTGCGATGACTTGCGGGTGAAGACCGGCGGAGGCGCTGTTGAGGATCCCAATCCACACGATGCCCACTACTCCTTGATGTTCAATGCGCCGGACCGGTTTTGCAGGCCCCTCGATCAGGCCACGATTACAGACCGCGACCTGCGCGACCTGTACGAGGCGTATCACGTCGGCGCAATGACGAACGTCCGCGTTCAAGTGCGCAAGTTCTCAGCGCCTGGAGAGCGGCCCGTGGCCGTCAACGACGACATTTTGAGCGTGTCGCTACGTTGGCATTCTCGTTTTGGGGTCAGTGAACCCAACGGCATCGCTGAGCTTCAGCACAATGCCGAGAGAGTGGTCGTGTTCGCGCACTACCCCGAAAACGGTTGGAGCCGTACTCCAGTCGGTGAGTTCGAGATACCGACAACCGGGTCGCCGCCTGACCATCTTATCGTTGATGCGCCTCGTAAGAGTTATCCGGACCCAACTGTAGATTTCAGGACGCTATGGGAGTGGCCTGATAGATTCAGAATCGTCGGGCTGACTCAAGGTGATAATCGTTGGCTTGCCGGCAAAGCCGGCCTTACCGGCAACGCTGCGAACTGGGCCTTTGATCGCGAGTTCGTCCATACCCAGGGGACGGCAGATTCTTCTGACGATGTGACCTACACGGAGGGCGACCCCGCCTATCTGAGCGGGCGCTTTGTCGACTCATCCAACATGGCGATTCCGAATACGCGCAGCGTGAGCGCCAGCGTGAGCCCACGATATTGCTGGCCAGGCGAACGACTGACGATCGATCATCGAGTCTTTGGCGGCGTTGGCGCCGTCTCGTTTCTGACAAAGAACCACGGTGACTCCGACTTCAACTCTGGAACCACAGCTGAGTGTGGCCTCACGGCTGGAGCGAAGAGTGTCGAAGCGAAAGGTCAGTGGAGGGGTTCAAACAACGCGCTCTTGGCCGAGCAGGAGCTTGAGGGGCTCAGGGTCTACACGATGGCGCGCCCGGCGAGCTCGCCGGCACTGAGCGGGCTCACGGTGCAGGATTGCTCCGGCGGGCGTGCGCGAGCGACGGCGAGTTGGACGAGGGTCGGGGGCGTCGGAGTCGTGAACCAGTGGGTACGATGGTCCCCTCAGGAACCTGTTTCGGTGTCTCAGTTCCTCAGGTCTCATTCGATCTCATGTAGCGGCATAAGCGGACGTGTGTATGCCCATGTGTTTGCCTTGGACTCCAGGGGACAAGGCGATGTGATTACATCCGTTCCGGTTCCAACTGGATTAACGGTGAGTTCGTCGGGGAGCGGCATATCCTTCATGGTCACCGTGTCCTAGGATCACGTCGCGCTGCGGAGTGGCTATCACGTCGAACACAGCCCCCACGGGCGCGACGCTTGGACACGGGTATCCGTTGGCGCAACCGAAGAGTCAACAGAGCTGTCCAGCCTCGTTGCCGGCCAAAGTTACGACTTCCGGGTACGCGGGCGCCACTTCCAAGCAGCTACCGAATGGGCGACCCTCGACAATAGGACTGTGGCGGACGCACCGGGGACGGGCAGCCCTTACATCGCCAACTTGTATGCCGAACCTGGTGTCGTGCAGTTTGATCCTCGCAACGCAGAATCAGGAGCGGCAGGTTCGCAGGCACTCACGTACTTCTACAACTTACGACTCCAGGAACTCGTCTCGGGTCCTGACGGATTCGCGGTTGAGCCGGTGATGTCGGCAAGGAGTCCAGACAATCCAACCAGTTATCGACATGCTTTCCGGCACGTCGACATTCTCCCTGGGCGCACGTACCGGGTCGGTGCGCAGCTTGTCATCGCCGGAGTTCCCGTTACGGGATTCGTCAACGGGTCTGAGTTGGCGGCGACCTTTGACCTGAGTTCCAGCGTGACGGCCAACAGCGCCACGTTGACCTGGGGGGCGGTCTCTGGCGCGAGCGGGTACGAAGTGCGTCTGGGCACTGGTCCAACGGAACGGGCCAACTCATCCACGAGCCACACGTTCACCTCACTGGTTGGCGAGACGACGTACACCCTGTCTGTCCGCGCGAGCTATGGCGGAGGAGTCTACTCGGCGTGGCGTTCGCAGGATGTGACCACACTTGCCGATCCAGACCGCCTGCGGCTGACGATTACCGACGAGCTGGTGAGGTGTACGAGCGGCGCTCTGGCCGTCGTCAGTGCGACAATCATCGGCGGTGCGCCGCCGTACGAGCGGGTTGGCTCGCTGTTCACGCAATCGTTGACTGCGGCGGGGCCGACCACCTGGATCGTGCGCTGCCCCCAGACGGGGAACGTGTTCGACGGGCTGACGCTCACGGTGACGGATGGCGACAATGTCAGCGCGTCGGCCACGGTGCAGCGCGAGACCTGTCCCAGCCGGGCTAGTGGAGTGCCGCCGCAGCCTGTGCTGAGCAGTCCGCCGACGCTGGCCGAGTCTTCTATCGCGATCGCCTGGGATCCGGTGCCTTGCGTCACGCGCTATGAGGTCGCTCTGAGCACACTGGAACCGGCGCCCGGAGCCCGACCGCACAACATTAGTGCCGTCGACCGGCCCTTGACGTCGCACACGTTTGCGCGGCTGCGCGAAGGCGTGAACTATTGGGTGTCGCTGCGCGCCGTGCGCGGCTCTGAATCGAGCGCCTGGCTGCACGCGCCGGCGACCTCCGGCGGTCCGCGGCCGGGGCCGGAGCCGGAGACGCTGGAGCTGACCCGCGCGAACACGGACTCGACGACCTGCGTGCAGGGCACGCGGACGGTGCCCGTCGCCTGGGCGGCCTCGGGCGGAACCGAACCGTTCACGGTCGCGGGCGAACTCCAGGCTTCCGGCGTGACATCTGGCACAGTGACGGTCCTCTGCCCGGCGACAACTGGGCTGCAGCAGATCGTCTTCACGATCAGCGACGCCGGCGACCCGCAACAGTCGGACACCGAGCGGCTGGCGATCAACGTGGTCGAGCCGCTGGCATTCGAACTGCTGGCCGACGAACTGAGCTGTCAGGTGGGCGCGAGCGTACGCCTCGAGTGGACGCTGTCCGGCGGCTTCGGCGCGCACACAGTCAGCATCGACGGGACGCCGGTCGTGACGGACGGCTCGACGAGTCACGACTACACCTGTCCGGCCACCGCGGGAGCGCGCAGGCTGACGGTCGCGGCGGTCGACTCCGGCCTGCCCCAGTTGAGCGCGTCGCGCACGCTAAGCCTGAACGTGACGAGCGAACCGACCGTGACGGCTCGCGTCTGGGGTCGGTATCTCGGCGCCGGACAGGCGGAGTTCAAGCTGGAGCTGGCAGGCCAAGTCGAGTTGCTGCCGACCAGGCGCTCTCTCACCGTCTCCAGCCTGGCCGCCGGTCAGTGGCGTCAGAGCAGCGAGCTGACGACCGCCGTCGACGGCGCGAACCGGGCCCTGGGCCGGATCCAGGCGCGGCTGATCAACACGGTCTGCCCGCCTTACCTCGAACTGCGGCTGGCGCGACCGGACGGCACAGAGGTCAACTTCAGCAAGCAGCGGCTCGAATATGCGACGGGCGTCCTGAACCATTGGTACCACTCGGAGTGGCGGAGCTTCGAGCTGGCATCGCTTGCGGGCGAGCCCGGGGTCGTTGTGCCGGAGATGGACCTCGGCGGCTCGACCACGGCCGGCGCGGTCGAGGGCCCCTTAGGCTCCGGCGCCGTGCTGACCCTGGGCGGTCCGGCGGCGCCGTGTCCAACGACGCCGGAGGCCAGTCCGGGCGAAATCACGCCGACCAGTGTGACGCTCGAGTGGAGCGAGTCGGACGGAGCGACCGGGTACCAGGTGAGGCAGGGTCCGAGCGGTAGGCCGATCAGCGTGGCTGCGGATGTGCGCAGCCACCCCTTCACCGGTCTGGCGACCGGCACCGCGGTGACGTTCTACGTGCGCGCGGTCAATCATGTGGCGCAGTCCGCCTGGGACTCGGTGACGGAGACGCCGCGAACGGTGACGCCGCTGACGCTGACGCTCGGCGCAGGACCGACGAGCTGCGAGACGGGCGAGCCCATCACGCTGAGCTGGACCGTGTCCGGCTCCCAGGACTACACAGCGCAGCTGGACGGCCGTCCGGCCGGCGCCACGAGCGGCGAGATCGTCTGCCAGGCGACGGCGGGGACGCAGAACGTCTCGGTCACGGTGGTCGACAACGCCGATCCGGCGCGCACCGCGACGGCCAGCCTGACGCTCACGGTCACCGCGCCGCCCGAGGTGCGGGTCAGAGTCCATGCGCGCTACGCGGAGCAGGGCAGCCGCAAGTGGGTCGAGCTCAAGTTGGAGCTCGACGGTCGGGTTGAGCACATCGAACCCCGGCAGCGATTCGTCATCCTCACCGGGTCGGATGCCCATGTCGCCGGCCGCTGGGCGAGCAGTTCGATGGTGATGGCCGAAGTCGGAGGTAGTGAACGGGCGATCGCGCAGATCTCGGTACGCGTCATCGACACGACCTGTCCCGAGTATGTGGAGATCCGCCTGCTCCGAGCGGACGGCTCTGTAGTCACGCTCACCGACAACCAGTTCGAGTACCCCGTTGCGACCGTCGACGCCTGGACGCCGACCGCTTGGCGCAGCTTCGAGTTGCGCCGGGCGTCCAGTGGCGCGAGCGGCGCGACTGATCCGTCGCAGATGCTGCGCGCCGCCGCCGGCAACACAGACATAGATGATGAAGGCGTGAGTGGGGACAGTTCGTCGTCCGTCGGCTGTCCGAGCGAGCCGCCCAACCCGAGCGTGGGCGTGGTCGGCGAGACCACGGCGACGCTCAACTGGGGCGCCTCGGACGGCGCGACCGCCTACCGCGTGCGTCTCGGCTCGGATGGCGCGGTCACACGTAAGGCGGTCAACGCGAGAAGCCACGACTTCGAGGACCTAACCACAGGCGTCGAGCAGACGCTCCATGTTCAGGCCGTCAACAACGTCTCCGAGTCGAGCTGGGCGGCGGTGTCGGTCATCCCGCGGCCCAGCGGAACTGGCGAGATCCTCGCCCGCCTGCTGACGGACGGCCGCGTCGAGTTGAAGTTCCGACTCGACGGCGCAACCGAGTTCGCGGAGTTGCCCAAACGCTTCCTGAGGGTGACCGGAACGAATGCGGCGCGAGCCAACGAGTGGAGGCAGAGCAGCGAGATAACGACCACGATCCAGGGTCGCGAGTGGTCGGTGGGCCGAATCTCTGTGCGGCTGATCACATCGCATTGTCCAGAGTACGTAGAGATCTCGCTGCTGCAGGCCGACGGCGAGCGGGTACTGCCGCAGACCAGGCGCTTTGAGTATCCGCTCGCTCGCTACAACAGTTGGAACGTGACCAGTGAGTTCGACTTCGGCTACGTCGAGGTGGCCGGCGGCGCCACCGGGCAGGTTGAAGCGACGGACCTGCTTGACGCAGGCGAGCCGGGGCCACTCGGCGTCGAGGGCGGCTTGATGAGTGCCGCCCTCACCGAGGAAGCGCGGGGGGCGTCCAGTGCCTGTCCCGCTGCGCCGACCAACTTCCGACCGAGCGTCGCCGGTCAGACCGAGGCGACGCTTGGTTGGATGGCGGCCATCGGAGCCAAGAGCTACCAGGTGCGCCAGGGTCTGTCCGGCTCGGTGGGTTCGCCTTCGGGTCAGCTCGAGCACGAGTTCAGCGGACTCTCGGCAGGGACCGCGTACACGTTCTACGTGCGCGCGACCAACAACGTCAGCGAGTCGGCCTGGGTCGCGGCGACGCTGACCACGGTCCCACCCGAGCCGAGCGGCCTCAGGGCCAGCGCAATCACAGGCGCGAGCGCCACGCTCAACTGGTCTGCGGCGCGCGGCGCGACCGGCTACCAGGTCCGGGAAGGAGCCAACGGACGGATTGAGAACGCGTCGGGGACGCTCAGTCATCCCTTCAGCGGGCTCAGTCCGGGCACGACGCACCGGCTCTATGTCCGGGCCTCGAACGCCAGCGGTCGCTCGGGCTTCTCATCACTCGATGTGTTGACCGTTCCAGCCGCGCCGACGCTCCGTCTGGGCGCCGTCACGCACGACAGCGTCAGCGTGAGCTGGACCGCGGTCACTGGCGCGACGGGATACGGAGCCGCCGCCTGTGTCGACTGCGTCTATGACTCGATCACGGAGCCGAGCTACACCTTCGACGGGCTCGAAGCGGAGACCAGCTACACGTTCCTGGTGATGGCCAAGAACGCCAGTGGGGAGTCCGTCCCCGCCACGATCTCGGCTACCACCGGCAGCGCTCCTGAGCCTGTGAGCGTGTCGGTGACCGGTCGCGTGGAAGCTCGGCTGCGGCCCTCGGGCAATGTCGAGTTTGGCTTCCGACCTGCGGGCGGGAGCCGGGTTCTGCCCCGACTGCGCAGCGTCACGCCGGCAAACATGACGATCGACGCCTGGCGGCACAGCACCGCTGTGATCGCCGATGTCGGCGGCCGCAGCGGCCTGACCCTGGGCAAGATCTCGGTGCGCAAGCGCGACAACCTGGGCTACGACTACATCGATGTTTGCTTCACGCCCCAAGGCGCGAGTGAGGCGACCTGTCCGACGTCCAACAACTTCCGCTACGCCACCGCCACGGTCGATCGCTGGCTGCACACGGGCAACGTGACGTTCACGCTCACGCTTGGCGCTGCAGGGTCTGTCGACTCGAGCGGCTCGCTGATGCAGCCGCCCGACGCCGACTCCGATGACGCGGGGACCGACGGCGAGCTGATGGAGGATGACTGAGCGGATGCCGACCGCGGCCGCGTCCGATTCGGACGCGGCCGCGACTTGATCGCTACGTCAGCCTTCGGAGTCAACGCCGACGTCGATCGGACTGCTCACCAGCCAGCGATCGAGTTCGGCGTCGACGAGCAGGAAGCGGGCGCGAGGTAGCAGTCGCTCTCCCCAGTCTCCATCCGAGGACTGCAGTTGCAGACCGAACTCGGCGCGTCCGTCCGTCAAGCGACGGGCGACGACTCTCACCTGCGCCTCGCGGTCGGCCAGGTCGATCGACATGGCCGTGCTGACCAACCAGCGATCCAGCTCGACGTCGGCCAACAGGAAGCGCGCCCGGGGCAACAGTCGCTCGCTCCAACTCCCGGTCGAGGCGCGCGTCTGCAGTCCGAATTCGACCCGACCGTCGGGCAGCGAGCGCACGGCGACTCGCAGTTCGCTGACCGCGTCCGAGGCTTCCACCGTGATGCGGACGATCAGGGGCTGTGAGGTCGACTCTCCATCGGAGGCCGTGAGGCTCATAGTCGCTTCGCCGGTCGTCCGCGGCTGCAGCCTGAGCAGGCCGCCTGAGCGGCTGACCGTGACGACGCCGGCCGGTTGCGGCTCGCCGACGGTGTAGCGCAGCGGATCGTCGTCGGGATCGGAGAAGAGGTCGGCCAGGGTCAGCGTCGCCGGTTCGCCGTCTACGCTCAGCTCGAGCGGCTGGAGCTCGCTGCCAATTGGGGCGCGGTTGACCATCCCCGCTTCGAGCGCGACGCGGTAGCTGCGCTCACGACTGCGGTCGGCCGACATAACGGTCACGACGATCTCCGTGAGGTCGGCCAGCGCGACCTGGTGTCCGTCGGTCTCCTCGTCCGCGTCTTCGGGATTGACGGTCATCGTCGCCGTGTCCTGCGTGGCGACGGCGGCGACCGTCGTCTCGCTCAGCTCAGGCGGAACCGCGGCGCTGTATTCGCGACGCCCGCTGGCGAACTCGCCGATCTCCAGGCCGCTCAGCTCGAGCGAGCGCAGGTAGGCCTGGATCGCGTCGGGCATGTTGTAGCTGTAGATTCGGTCGTCCTCCGAGTCGGCGACCCAGAGCGTGTCGCCGTCCGACCAGATGCCGCGCGGATCGCTGTTGCCGGCCTTGAGCAGTGAGCGGAAGCTGAACTCTTCGGCCTCGATTCGGCGCAGGCCGTCGTCCTCGAGGCGGTAGGCGAAGACGCGGTTGGCGCCGTCGTCCGAGACCCAGATGCTGGTCCCGTCCGACCAGATGCCGCGCGGACTCCCATTGAGCGAGTCGAGCGCGTGTTCGAAGGCGAGTGCGCCGCTGACGAGGTCGTATCCGAACAGCGCGTCGCGGACCGAATCGAGCACGTAGACGGTCTCGCCGTCCGACCAGATGCCGCGCGGATCGCGGTTGGCTTCGGCGAGCTCGAACTCGCGCGACTCTGCGCGGTCGCCCGAGTCGAGGGCGTAGGCGAAGAGCCGATCCTGACCGGAGTCGGCGACCCAGACGGTCTCGCCGTCCGACCATATGCCGTGCGCGAAACGGTTGCGTCGGTCGAGCTCGAAGTCTCGATCCGGCTGACGTTCGCCGTCGTCCAGGGCGTAGGCGAAGACCGCGTCGGCGTCGGAGGCGGCGTTGTTGAGCGCGAACATCGTCTCGCCGTCCGACCAGAGGCCGGTCGGTTCGTCGTGGGCGTCGTCGAGCGACTCGATGTCGCGGGTCACGTTCCAGTCGAGGTCCTCATCGGACGGCGTGACCACGGGCGGCGCGCCGCCGCCTCCGCCACCGCCTCCGACGACGGGACCAGGCGGAGTTGTCGAGCGCACGGTGATCTCGACCGGCGCGCTCGCATCGACTGCGCTGTCGGCGTTGCCGTCACGGTCTTTGTTGTCGCGGACCGTGATGTTGACTCGATAGGTCCGACCATCGGTCAGGCTGGCCGACTCGCGAACAGTGATCTGGCCGCTGGCCGCATCCAGCGCGAAGTCGGCGCCCGCGGCGAATGCGGCGAGGTCCTGGCCTGTGACCCCGTAAGTCAGCGGATCTCCTTCGGGATCGGTCGCCGAGGCCGTGCCGACCACGCTGTCGGCGGCTGCGTCGGGTGCGACGCTCCAGGCGTAGGAGTCGCGCGCGAACGTCGGCTGGCGGTTGACCGGCGCTCCCAGCACCGCGTCGGTCGTCGTGGCGTTCAGGCTCTTGCCGCTGCCGTGCGCGTCGGTGTAGGTCGCCGTGACGCGCAGGTATCGACCCGTATCGCCGGCGACGGGCGTGTAGCGCGACGCGCTGGCCCCGGAGATCGGCGCGAACGTGCCGGTGCGGGTCGCGGACGACGACCATCGCCAGGTCTGCACGGAGACGCCGCCGTCCGCTTCGGTCAGGCTGGCGACCAGCGGCGTGCCGACCTCCGGCGACTGGCTGGACAGCGTCAGAGCGCCCGGCTCGTCGATGTCGGTCACCTGGATCGTCACCTCGATCGTGTCGTCGATCGCGTCCGACGGCTGGCTCGTGTTGTCCAGACCGTCCGTGACCTGCAACGTCACGCGATAGCTGGACCTCGTCTCGAAGTCGATCGTGGCGCCCGACTTCACGCTGAACTCGCCGGTCGACGTGTTGAACGCGAAATCGTCGTCGAACGCCTCATGATCGCGGGTCTCGGCGATCGAGTAGGTCAACGGATCGCTCTCGGGATCGGTGGCGGTGATCCTGCCCAGGCTGCCGCTGACGGCGTTCTCGTTCACGTCCAGCGTCGCCGAGGCGCTGTCGAACGCCGGAGACTGGTTGGGACCTTCGCGTCGTACGACCGTGACCGTCTTGAGGATGCTCGGCGCCCGGTTGCCCTTCGGGTCCTGGATCAATGCCTGGCCGAGTGGGTACAGGATCGTGAGCATCTCGCCGACCTGGCGCGTTTCCGTGAATGTCAGCGTGACCGTGCGATCGGTCACGTCGACCGTCGAGACCTCGGCGCGAACCGGAGGATCGCCGCGCGTGATGAAGAAGTGCGCCGGCGCCGGGACCGAGTCTTCGTCGAGCGCCTCGCTGTACTTCAACTGGATTTGGGTGGTCGTGGCGACGATGCCGTTCTCGAGCAGCTTGGGCGCGGTCGTGTCGACCAGGTTGCGCACCGTGAGCAGCACAATCGGACGCGCGTGGGCGTTGTCCGTGCTCTTGACCGGATTGTCGCCCGGCGTGTAGCTGAGCGTGACCGTCTGGCCCTCCGTCACCGCGCGGGCGAGCCGGAGCTGCACCGTCTGCTCGCTGATCCCGACGCTGCTGACCGTGACGACCTTGCCGTCGACGGTGACCGCGAAGTCGCGCACGGCCGGACCCTTGCCGGCCTCGTCGTCGAGGTTGACGCCGTAGCTGATCTCCAACTGGCTGCCGTCGACCGTGGCGTCGACCTCGGCGATGTCGGCCGGCCGTTGTTCGTCCCCCCGACCCACGGACATCGGATCCTGGAGCTCGAACTGCTCCAGCTTCGGTACCCAGTTGCCGGCCCGATCCTGCAGCGGCGACGGACCGGGTCTGTACTCCAGCCAGACGTTCTCCGACTCCAGGAAGGCGCGAGACAGCGTCAGGGTCAGGGTCGGGCCGCTGATCCGCACGCGGCTGACCGTGATCTGGTTGTCGTCGAACGGCCAGTTGGTCAATCTGAAGTCCCGCGCCGCCGGCAGCGACGACGCATCCAGCGGCTCGCTGTAGGTCAGCGTGAGCGTGACGCCCGAGACCGTCCAGCGGCTCAGGTGCGGACGGGTCAGATCGACGCCGGCCGGCGTGCTCGTGTTGCTGAATCCGTTGAGCCGCATCTGGTAGGGCTTCAGGCTGTCGTAGAGCGCGGTCGACTGGCGCCTGCCCTTGTCGGCGATGCTCCAGCCCAGGGCGCTGTTAGCGTCCTCGTCCGTCGAGTCCGCCTCTCGCCAGTTCTGCGAGGAGGCCCGATCGAAGCGCACCACGTACTCGCTGTTCGCCGCCAGGTAGACCGTCTCGCTGAGCTGGAACTCGACCTCTCGCGAGTTGGTCTGCGTGTTCGTCTCCCCGCGCTGCATCGGACTGCTCAGCGTCGCCACGACCGGTCCGTCCAATTTGCCCCGGCGCAGCGTGACCGTGGGCGCCGGGTCGAACCTGGACAGGTCCACGATCAGGTCGACGCTGGTCAACTCGTAGCCGTGTGGGTTGAGCCCGCTGAGGAACTCCTGGCTGTAGTGGCGATCCTCCGCGTAGCTCGGATCGCAACCCGTATCCGGATTCTCCCCGGTCGGGCGCGGACACGTGGTCTGGCCGAGGTTGCTGACCAGCGTCTCGACCACGTCGACGTGCATCGTGTAGGCCGCGACGCTCTGGTTCTCGCCGTCGTGCACGCGGAACGTGAAGTCGCCCAGCTCGCGGCCGCCCTCGTTGCTCGGCGGCGAGTAGACCAGCAGACCCGAGGCGAGCTGCGCCGCCGTGACCGTGCCGCTCGCCGCCACCGCCGAGCCGCTCAGCGTCAGCGATCCGTCGGCCGGGATGCTGACCACGATCAGCCGAACCAGCGGCTCGGCGTTCGCTTCCGAGTAGTTGAAATCGGCCGTCTGGAACGTGTAGTCGGTGTTCTCGCGGGTGCGCACCCGACCGTCGGCGGCGAGCGGCGCGGCCTGCGCTTCGACCACCGTCCCGACCCGCGGGTAGGGATCGCTGAGCAGCGGACCCTCCGAGCCGCCGGCGCGGTCGGTGAAGCGCACCTCGACGCGGATCTTGTGGCCCTCGTCGGCCTCGACCGGCGTGTAGGTTCGGGAGTTGCTTCCGATGTTGGCGCGGAACGTGGTCCCGTTGGCCGCGTAGCGCTTCCACTGGTAGCGGAAGGCCGAGGGCAGCGGCAGACCGTCGGGATCGGAGATATCACTGATCGACGCGGTCAGCGTGCGACCGACGCGGGCGACGCCGGATACAGTCGGCATGCCCTCGGCCGGGTCCGGACGCGCGGCGATGTTGATCGTCATCGTGTAGGCGACCGTGCTCTGGCGGTTCTGGGCGTCGACCACGCGGAACGTGAAGCTGTCCACCGCGTCGCCGTTGAGATTGGACGGCGGCCGGTAGACCAGCTCGCCGGCGTTGAGCTGCGCCACGGTCACCTGCTGACCGGCCGTCGCCGCGTTGACGCCGACGCGCAGACTGCCTTCCGAGGGCAGCGTCGCCACGACGATCGCGCTGAAGGCGTCGTTCTCCGGGTCCATGTAGCTGAACAGCGCGCGGCGGATCGTGTAGTCCGTGTCCTCGATCACCGGCGCGGTCGCGTCGGCCGAGGTCGGACGCTGGTTCGTCTCGACCGTGACCGGCTGGTTGGAGAACGCGTCGGCCTCTCGGCCGATGCGGTCGCGGATCGGGTTGCTGGAGGGCTTGGCGTAGGTCACGGTGACGGTGGCGGCTTCATCCGTCACCTCGGTGGTGAGGGTGAGCTTCGCCGTGGACCCGCTGATATTGACGTCGGTCACCGTGTTGGGGCTGCCGTTGACGGTGACGGTGAAGGCGCTGTTGGCCGGGGCCGTCGTGTTCAGGGCCTCCGAGTAGTTCAGCGTGAGGATGTTGCCGAACAGCGTCTGCGATTTCAGCGTCGGCTTGGACCAGTCGACCTTCTGCGCGCTCAGGGTCGTCTGCGCGTCGTAGCTGAGGATCGCGTCGTCATGATCGGGGGCGAGCTTGATCGTTCCGCCGTTGAGGTTGACCGTGCCGGCGGGCCAGGAGATGCCGTCGTGGTCGTCGTCGTCCTCGGCCACGGTGTAGGTGAAGGCCAGCCTGCCCGGGCCGGAGCGGGTGGCGTACTCGGCCTGGCGCGTGCGAGTGCCCAGGCGGAAGCTGAACTGCGGCGCGCCCGTGACCGCGGCTTCGCCGTTAAACGTGAGCGTGAAGCTGATCGCGTCGTCCTTGTCGTAGTAGGCATCGTTGGTCGTCGACGTGTTGGGCGGCGTCGACGTGACCGCGACCGTCTGCAGGGCCAGAGGGTCGTCGTCGTTGATAGTGACGCTGGCGCGACAGGGACAGGTCGGCTCGGGACCATCTCCAGCCCGAAAGAGAGGGATATCGAACCGCTCGGGAGGTTCCGCCACGGCGTCCTCCGTGGTCTGGATTCGGAAGGTCTTCGTGGCGCGGTACCCCGCGCCCTGGACGGTCCAGTCGGCGGCCGTCGCGGTCAGCCGCATTTGGCCGTTCAATGCGGTGAAGTCATCACCGGAATCGGCCGACCCGGCAAGGGTGAGAGGTATGACCTGGACGTCCTCCCGCGGCTGCGCCACGCCGGCGCCGGTGGTGAAGTGCACGGTGGCGTCGAGGGCGTCGCCCTCGGTGACGGACCATGCGAGCTGCGAGTGGGAGATTGTCAGGACTGCGCCGGTGTTTGGGACCTTCATCCGGACCGTGGCCTCGTGATTGGGCGACAGCGCCGGCAGGTGGGCGTCGTCCTCCGCCACCTTCGCCGTCAGGTCTCCGCTGGTGTTGCCGGAGTAGGTGCTGGGGAACACGCGGACCGCCGACGTCTGGCCGGCGGGGATGGTGATGGTCGAGGTGGTGGAGTCGAGGTAGGTGTCGTCCTGGGTGAACTCGACGTTCACGGCCAGCGCGCTGGTGGAGGTATTGGAGCGGGTCACGCGGAACTCCGCGTGGGCGATGATCGGGCTGGCGTCGGTGTGGACCCAGGCGATGGAGACGCGGGGGATCGTGCTGTTGTTGGTCACGACGAGAGGCGTGGTGATGCTGGGGGCGTCGTTGCCGGCGACGTCCTGGATCGGGTTGCTGGAGGGCTTGGTGTAGGTGAGGGTGAGGGCGTCGTTGTTGGCGAAGGGCTTGGCGAAAGAGAGCAGAACGGTCGAGCCGTTGACGCCGACGTCGGTCGGCGTGAAGGACGCGGCCGAACCGCCGCTCGGGGTGGCCATGACTTCGAATGCGCTCTTGTCCGGGGTCGAGCCGGTGTCCAGGGCCTCGTCGTAGGTCAGTAGCAGCGCATCGCCCGACGGAAACACGGCCGGCTGGATGCTGGTCGAGAGTCCGGGCGGGTCGTCGTCGGCCAGCTCGTTGACCACCTCTTCGTCGGTGAAGCTGGCGACTTCGTTGCCGAACTTGTCGACCAGCTTGTTGTTCATGCCGCTGGTCGGCTTGGCGTAGCTGACCTTGACCAGGGTGTCGGTGGCGGTAACCGAGGAGGCCGAGTCCAGCGTCAGCGTGACCGTCTTGCCCGAAATCGCGGGCGCGGTGGAGCCCTGCGTCAGCGTCGTCTCCGAGCTACCTGCCGGCGTCTTCTTGACGGTAAAGGCGGAGTTGGCGAGGTTGGCCGCGTCGCCCAGGTCTTCGTTGAACGTAATCACCAGCGTCGTCCCGTTGACAGTGGCGGATTCGTATTCCGGCGTCACCGCCGTCGAGGCGAGCACCGACATGCGCGGTACAATCTTCGTAGTTATCTCGAGCCCCTGGGACCAGGGCTGCCACCCCGTCGCCATAACGTCATTGCGGGTCAATGCCGAGTAAGGCAAGGTCCAGCCGGGTTTGCTTCCCATGTCGAGTTCCGCCGTTGGCCCTTCGAGTCGAACTTGCTCCCCCCATTCTGAAATGCCCGAAAGATTCAGATTCGGGAAAGTGCCATCCACGACCTGCGTCAGTGTCACTACAGCCCAGTACGTACTGTTGGCCTTGAGATGGATGCCGGGATGACTCAATTGGGTAAACGTCTTTGGATCCACATCCACGTCAGCAGCGGGGACAGCGAGGGCGGCAAACAGGGGTGATGCGGCTGGCTCGCCACTGCTATCGGCATGCAGCGTCCAACTCAGCGCGTGATCGGTGGTGTTCGCCGCGATCGGGAGTCGCAGCCCGTACAACACGTAGCCGGTCGGGTCAGTACCGGTCGTGAACTTCTGGGCAATCGTCACAATGCCGGTACCGTTCAGACTGTAGGTGGCACCCCCCGGCACGCCGGCATTGGAGAGGATCGGCCGCGAGAGAACCGGATTTGGGCTAACACCTGACACCGACTTCATGCTGACGAACGCATTGTCATACGTCGCCGTGACCTTGAGCCACTTGCCTAGGTCGTCCGCATCCGGTGTGTAGGCTCGCTGTGTTCCGCCGTCCGCTACGGGAATGTCGGTGAACGTTCCATTCTTGGTCTCGCCCCGTTGCCACTGCCACGATACGCTTGCGAGGCGCCTTGCGAGGTCGGAGATACGCGCCTCGACGGGCAGGCCGACTTGCGGCAGCCCGACATCTAACGTGGCAGCAAAAAGGCTGCCAGGTAGGGGGTCGACAGTGCCGTGAATCGCCATGCGCATTCTGCGACCCGCCGAATCATCGGACCATGAGGAGCCGTCGTACGCTCTCATCGCACCGCCGAAACTCCACATCGCGACGCCGCTGAGGGTGTCGTCAGACCCTGCCTCATCCGTCGTGCCGACGCTGAGATTGCCGGATCCGGAGCCGACGTCGATAACCACCCAGTACGTGGTGCTTGCAGAAAGCGTGATCGGGTTGTCGGCAGTGAATTCGGCGCGGTCGGGGGCATTGAGCGCGGTGGAGATTTCAGTCGGCGCCGTCAATGTGCCGTTGGTAATGGGGCTCGCCGATGGCGAACCACTGCTGTTCGAGTGGATTGCGACCCGTGGCGTGACTCCGGAGTCCGCCGCCACACTGAGCAACACCGAAGTCACAACCGGGCTGCTGGGGAGTGTGCCGGTCGAAAACGAGGTGGCGTATCTGGACACCGTTGCGCTCGTCGCCGCGGTCGTGGCCTTGCCTTGCCGGTTTCGGTTGGTCAAGTACGGGCCGGGTGAGCGGGTTGCTTCGCTGCCTCTCAGCCTGAGCTTCATGCTCACGTCGGAAGTGCTCGTGTAGTCGGACCAGCCCTGAGCTTCCGTTTGACCCGCAGTCGGAACCGCGCGAGTCCAGATGTTGTCACCAAGGCTGAAACCGTCCGAGCCGCCTGTGTCGATGGCGCTTTCAGAAGATGTGACGCCGACGCTCAAGCCGTCGTCGGCGCCGGCGGTTCTGGTCACCACAATCCAGTAGGTCGTGTCGGGGAGCAGCAACACATCGACGGCGCCAAACGTCTCCAACGTGGAGGCGTCGTTGTCGATTGACGCCGGCCCAGAGAGCGTCGCCAGATGTTTCGAAGGACTGTAGATCCAGGAGCTAAAGTGCTGTCCTCTTATTGGATTGAAAGAAGACAACCAGAGCGACACTTCTACGCCAACTCCGCTGGCGGCCTTGAGGCCAAGCTCGACCGAACTGAGTAGGTAGCCGTCGACATGGCTGCCGGTGGTGAACAGTTGGCCAAAGGAGACGCGGTCGGAGCCGGTCGCCTGGTCTGTGCCCGCCGTTTGCCCCACATTGCTGACCAGCACCGGGTCGACCTGCGTTCCGTTGACCTGGATTTTGAGGGACTCGCCACTCTGCGAGAAACTTGTCGATCCGACGAGCCGAACTTCGCCACTGTTGGCAATCGACCATCCGGCGGCCGAGTCGGTGTCTTCTTCGTCGGCGCCCGTCCGATAGATAACGCCGCCGCCACCTTCCGCGACGACCCAGTATCTGGTGCTCGCAACCAAGGTGACCGCGCTCGCCGGCGCAAATGCGATGTCCTGGATGCTGCCCGAGGTTGTCGCCGTCGAGGTCAGCGTCGCGACCACCGCGCCCGTCGCCGAACCGCTGCGCAGGGTGACGTCCGGCAACGATTGTCCGGACGCGATTCGAAGCCGCAAAGCGATGCTGGCCAGCGAGTAGCCGTCCGCTTTGGCGCCCGTCGTGAATTCCTGCGCTCTGGCTGCGTCGCTCTGGCCGCTGGTGCCTTCATTCAGTGCGGCCCCTGCGTCCTGCGTCTGGTCGAAGTTGCTGACCAGGACAAGCATGCTCTGGGCCTGGCTGGGGCTGTCGAGGGTCAGCCAGGCGGCGAGGGCGACGGCGATCGCGAGCAGCGCGGCGGCGAGCCGGAGCGGGCGGCGTCGGCTCTGTCGCTGGGCCCGCTGCGGCGCTTGCTGCTGACGCTCCCGACACTGCCGATGCTGCATGGCCCACCTGCTACCTGTATGCCCGAGATCCGTGTGATCTCACCGTTCCATGACGTGCCGGATACGGTATGCAGTCGGTCCCGTAAGTGAAATAGTCGCAAGTACCAATTTTGCCTGTACTTTTGCAGTGCAACTTGTAGGCATTCATACGGTCAGTACAACGCCTCGATCAGGGTGCGTCCGTACAGTCGGTTGCCTACAATCGAGGTCGTAGACGCATCCACCAGTCGTGGGCGTGCGTACCAATGGCGGGCGCCCCCCCTTCTCCCCTCTCCCCCCGCGCCAGCGGGGGGAGATGTCTCGTAGAGACAGAGGGGGGTCCCCGCAGCGGCGCGGGGGCCCGCTGACGCGGGAGTCCCCCCTTCTCCCGCTACGCGGGAGCTTCCCCCCAGGGGGCAGCGGGATCCGGATCTCCTCTCCCCCCGCGCCAGCGGGGGGAGATGTCTCGTAGAGACAGAGGGGGGTCCCCGCAGCGGCGCGAGGGCCCGCTGACGCGGGCGTCCCCCCTTCTCCCGCTACGCGGGAGCTTCCCCCCAGAGCCTGCCCCCGCGAAGGCGGGGGGGGCAGCGGAGAGGCGGGGCTTCTTCCCCTCTCCCCCCGCGCCAGCGGGGGGAGATGTCTCGTAGAGACAGAGGGGGGTCCGCGCCCGCAGCGCCGAAGGGCCGACACAGTAATGCCGGCTACATCGCCCTGGATGGTCCGGAGGGGCGATATGAGGGCGGACCGGTCAATAGTTAAGGGGTTGCGGATGCGTGTGAACGATGGTCCTGATTGGATGGCCTACGAATGATGAGTACGCGTGCACGCGGAGGTATAGGCGTCCGACGGTGTGATGATTCAATACTGACCGGATCGACACGCTAGCGTGTGAAACCAGGGGTGACTGGGGTTGGACTGGGGGAGTGGTGCGGCTTGTAGGTAGGAGGGGATTGGCGGTTGAGGCGGGCTCTCTGGGGTGGGTTGCGTGCGGACTATTGGTGGTGCGAAGCGGGAGTATTGATCGTTGTTGTCTAGCGCGCCGGTTCGATAGGGTTTGCCTACTGCGCCAGGAGGGTTATGTCTGTCGCAGTGTTGTTGCGCTGGAGTGGCAAGCAAGACGGACAAGACGGGCAAGACGGGCAAGACGAGACGTTGACGAGATCAAGACGAGATGCGGCGAAGCGAGGCGAGATGTTTCGAGCATTGGTCCGAGCGTCGGGTGGTCATCGAATCGGTGGCGGGCTGCGTCGGGCGACGTGGCTGCTGCTCGGTCTGAGCGCCCTGCTCGCGCCGCTCACGGTCCAGTCGCAGGATCCCGAGCTCGACCCGGTCCTCGTCTCGAACACCGCCCAGACCGCCGGCGCCGCCCTCGCCACCACCTCGGAGTACGCCACCTACGCCCAATCCTTCCGCACCGGAGATCACCCCGACGGCTACTACCTAACGTCGGTAGACCTCGGCCTCGCGGTCGGGGAGGACGTCACCGTAAAGGTCGAGTTGTGGCGGGCTGATTCCCGAAGTGATGGTCACCACTTTGGTTTTGCTATACCTGACAACCGCAAATTATATGATGCAAGCACAGATCACTATCTTGATCCACGAGTTGGTTACTTTTACCGGCCCGCTTTCCTTAAGCAAACGGGTGCCAATGGTGACGCAGAAGTGTACACAGACGCCGTGCTTGCAGAGTTGTCACTGGTCGGTGTTACCGACGAGGACGCTGCAACTCTGGAGACTTTCCGGGCGCACGACGTGTTGTTGGAAGCTAACAGCATCTACTGGATTGTGGTGACCCGGACTGCTGGGAATGCCGGCGGATTGAGCATCGGCAAGACGACCGCAGGAGCGGGCGTAGACAGCGGGGGCATGGAGGGCTTTGCGGTGCGGCCGAATGTTTGGGGTCGCGTTGAGACCTACCAGGACGACGAAGACAACGGCCTTCGCGGTTGGTCCGCGCTCCGCACCTCAGGCGAGGAAAGCCTGACGTTGCGGTTGAGGGGCAGCAAGATCGATGACAGGCCGCCAGGTCCGTACACGACGAACCGCAACCAGCAGCCGCGGGCCGCTGTGGCCGAGATCAGCGGTACCGGTTCCAGGCTGGCCACATCGTTCCATACGTCGCAGGCCGTGAAACTCTGGAGTCCAACCAGGAGAAGCTACCAGCTCAGTTCAGTGCTGCTCAGCCTGTCGGCGGAGTCGGGGACGACGCCGCGGGTAGCGATCCACGCCGACAGCGACGGCAGTCCGGCGGCGAGCCCGGTGGCGAACGGCACGCTGACCAAGCCGTCCGTGATCTCCACGGATCTGGCCAAGCCCGGGCGAGCCATACTCACGGCGACCACTCCCGTCACCCTGGACCATGACACCACCTACTGGGTGGTCGTAGAAGCCTCATCCGGGACAGGCAAGCTCAGCGTGAGTACGACGGAGAGCAACCGACAGGATTTACGCGGTCGCTTCGAGATTCAAGATCTCGGGTCTACCGGCTGGGGCATCGGCTACACGATGAAGGCACGGAGCGGCTCGTCCTGGTCCGACGATGCGGACGGCCGCTCCTTCCGCATGGCGCTCAACGGGACGACTGATCCGCATGGCGGCCGCGTGTTCCTCGGCGCGGCCCAGGTCGGCGTCGGGATTCGGCCGTTCATCAACGACAAGAGCGGGCGATTCAAGAACGAGTCGTGGCAGTGGCGGCGGGGCGACACACGAGGCGGAACGTTCACCGACATCCCGGCGTCGAAGGGCGGTACGGCGCGCGACTACGTGCCTTCCGAGGCGGACGTGGACAAGTGGCTGAAGGTCACGGTGACTTACGAGGATGCGTTCGGTACCGGCAACACGGCCTCCGGCGAGACCGTGCAGCCCGTCCTCTCGGAGGCGGCCGTGTCGACCGCCGGACGGCTCAACACGTTTGGCTATGTCGTGCAGAGCTTTGAGATCAACGAGCCGACCCAACTTGCGCAGTCATTCAGGACGGGAAACAACGCCTCGGGATACCTGCTCAGCGGATTGCGATACGGCCTGGAATTCGACACAAATGTGGACGAGTTGAGCTGGGCGCTGCATGTCGATGACCAGGGCAAACCGGCTGAACTGCCCCTGTTTACACCCCTCGTTGTAGATCCGGACACGCTGGATCTGAGTATGCACACGTTCGAGGATCTGCCTCACCCCGGATTCCCGCTGCGACCGAACACAAAATACTGGGCCGTACTGACATCGACGGCGATCTATGCGGACAACGACGACGGGTCCCTCTGCCCGCCGCAGTCGCCTGGCGGATCGATGTCGACGGTTGACGACACGCAGCTCACGGTCCAGTTCAAGCAGGCCAAGTACGAGGTAGTCGAGGGCTGCGCGGTGCAGGTCACCGTGACGCTCAGTAAAGACCCGCAACGGACCATCGTCATACCCATCCGGGCGACGGGGTCCGACTACTCCGGGGTGCCTCCCAGCATCACCTTCAACGCCGGTCAGACGGAGGAGACCTTCTCGCTCACCGCTCAACATGAAACTCTATCGGACGGTTACCACGAGTCGATCACGTTGAGATTCGGGGACTTGCCCACAGGTGTGACTGTCGGGACTCCTCCTGCGTCCAAGGTGACCGTGTACGACGATGATCTAGCGTTCATCGGCGCCGCCTCCATTGGCGAGTGGGGAGAAGCCCAGGTCATGGAGGGAGTCGAAGCCGAACTGGATCCGGAGAGTGAATCAGGTTGGTCGTTGCCATACACAGTCCTGGCGAAGGGAGACTTCGAGAAGGCACCCGTCGAGTGGCTTCCCTACTCGAAAGCGCTAGATCTGCAGCGCAGCAAGCACGTGATGCGCATGTCGGTGTTGTTGTATCCGTCGGTGACGGTGACGCTGGGGGCGGCGGAGTACGACGTGGACGAGGGCGGGACGCTGGAGATTCCCGTCAGCCTGGACCAGGACCCGGAGCGGACCGTGGTCGTGCCGATCCGCGCGAGCGGGCAGGACGGCGCGGAGGCCGAGGACTTCGACGTGCCGGAGTCGATCACGTTCGAGCCGGGCGAGACCGAGAAGACGCTGCGCTTCACGGCCACGCAGGACACCGTGGACGACGATGACGAGCGCGTGACGCTGAGGCTGGGTCCGAAGCTGCCCGACCACGTCACGGCGCTCGCGCCCTCGGAGACGACGATCGCGATCAACGACGACGACGATCCGGAGGTGGAGATTTCGTTCGACGCGGCGGCCTACACGGCGGCCGAGGGCGGCTCGGCCACGATTTCGGTCAGCCTCGACGCCGACCCGGAGCGCACGCTGGTGATTCCCGTGACGCAGACGCTCAACGACGCGTCGGCGGCCGACTTCTCGGGCGTGCCCGAGAACCTGACCTTCAACGCCGGCGAGACCGAGAAGACGATCACGTTCGCGGCGACCGACGACGCGATCGACGACGACGGCGAGAGCGTGACGCTGGGCTTCGGCACGATGCCGGACGAGCGCGTTGTGGCCGCGTCGCCCAGCGCGACGACGGTCAACATCGACGACAACGACGGCTCGGGCGTAACGGTCTCGAAGGCCTCGGTCGAGGTCGACGAGCAGGGAATGAACACGTACACGATCGTGCTCGACAGCGAGCCGGTCGCGAACGTCGCGATTGCGGTCACGGTCACGGAGCCGGACGGCGCCTCGGGGGTCGAGGTCGACGACAACAGCCTGACGTTTACCTCGTTGACCTGGGACACGGCGCAGACGATCACGGTCAGCGCCCTGCACGACGACAACGTGGATGACGAGTCGGCGCTGATTGTGCACGCGTCGACGTCGACGGACTCGAACTACAACGACGCGCCGGTCGCCAGCGTGGCGGTCGCGGTGCTCGACGACGACGAGACGCTGAGTTTCGCCGAGCCGACCTACGAGGTCGACGAGGGCGGGACGGTCGAGGTTGTGGTGCGGCTGAGCGAGGATCCGGAGCGCGAGGTGACGATTCCGATCGTGGTGATGCCGCTGGACGCGGCGTCGAGCGACGACTACGCCGAGATTCCATCCAGCGTGACGTTCAACTCGGGCGAGACCGAGCGGACGATCAGGATCGTGGCGCTCGACGACACGGTGCTGGACGACGGCGAGCAGGTGCTGATCGCGTTCGGAGACCTGCCGGTCGGCGTCTACGACGGCGAGACGCTCAGCTCGAAGGTGACGATCGTGGATCGGTGCGCGGAGGACGAACT
Organism: Dehalococcoidia bacterium; assembly: GCA_965211635.1. Taxonomy (GTDB): domain Bacteria; phylum Chloroflexota; class Dehalococcoidia; order Bin125; family Bin125; genus Bin125. The sequence continues at coordinate 732,549 of OZ242948.1, read as the reverse complement.
CTGGTGCGCGACGATGTCGCTGGCGCAGTCGAGAGCGCTGGGTCATGGTCGCAGCAACACGGTGACGGACGAGTTCGATCGGCACGAGTTCACGCACAACGACGTGCTCTACGGCGTGAAGGGCATCCTGCTCAATCCGCTGGCGAGGTCGTTGAGCCAGGAGCAGGCGTCGTTTGCCAGCCGAACGCGGGCGACGCTCGACTTCATCATGTGGAACCTGAGCGGCGAGAGTCCAGAGGAACAGTGGACGATGCCCAACCTGGACTATCGCAACTGGACGCTGAACGTCAGCACCATTGTGAGCGAGGAGAAGACGCTGGCGGCGTCGCTGCCGTTCAGCGAAGCGAAGTACTGTTGCGGGACGTACTGGAAGTGGTACGGCGCCGATCTGGACGCGCTCAACGAGGTCTGGCAGGCGGAGCGGCTGTACCGGCTGAGCATCGTCGACGACTCGCGCTCGCAGCGGTCGGCAGCGCTGCCGGGCGCGCCGCTCTTCCTGGAGCTGATGGGCGTCAACGCCAACAGCGTCGTGCTGAGATGGACGAGGCCGCAGACTCGCAACGACCAGGCTCCGAAGCGGGTCTTGTACAAGCTGCAGTGGAAGCTCGTTTCGGGCGACTGGGATACGCCGGAGGACGTGACGACGGTTCCGTACACGCCAAGTCCCGGGGCGGAGCTGATGGCTCACATGCTGTACGGTCTGGCGCCGGCCAGCGAGTATCACGCGCGCGTGGTCGCGTCGAACGCGGCGGGCGATGGACCGCCGTCGCCTGTCGTCCGGTTTATGACCAACGCGTTGCTCAGCAGCTCGGGGCAGGAGAGCGCCAACAGTCCCGCGCAGGGCGTCCCCGGCGTGGACGGTCTAGCGCTGCCGGGCGAGACCCTGACCGCGACGACGTCGGAGATCTCGGACGCGGACGGGATGACCAACGCCGTCTTTACGTATCAGTGGTGGCGGCTGTCGACCAGTCCCGGCGCAGCGGAGGAGTCGATCCCGGGCGCGACCGGTCCGTCGTACACGCTGGCGACGGAGGATGGCAACCATTCGATCTGGGTGGTGGTCAGCTTTGTCGACGACGCCGGCAACCTGGAGTCGCTGCCCAGCAATCGCTATCTCGCCCTGCCGCCGCTGAACAACTTCGGGCTGGGACTGGGAGGCTCAAAGGGACCGAAGGGGCCGGGTGTAGAGCCGCGCGTCGAACTGCAGGGCGGCGAGGAGGAGGAAGACGAAGAGTCCTGCGACGACGAAAGCGGAGCCAGCCTGACCGCCCAGATCTGCGACCAGCCGAAGTCGCACGACGGCGCGACCCCGTTCACATTCGAGCTGCGCCTGAGCGAGGAGCCGCAGGCAGGTCTGAGCTTCCGCACGATTCGCGATTACGTGTTCACGGTCGTGGGCGGCGCCATTGATGGGGTGAGTCGCCTCGAGCGCGGTTCGAGTCGTCGCTGGCGGGTCGCAGTCCGGCCGTCCGGCGACGGCGTGGTGACGATCGTGCAACTGGCGACGGTCTCCAACTGCGAGTCCTGGCGCGCGATCTGCACGGCCGACGGCCGCAAGTTGTCGACGAGCCAGGTGCTCACGGTCGCCGGGCCAACGCCAACACCGCCGCCGAAGACGCCGAAGACGCCGGAGACGCCGGAGACTCCCGAGCAGACGGAATCGGTGAGCGCGGAGTTCGACCCGGGCGAGGGTCAGCGGCTGCTGGCCTGGGCGCGGATCGCGGCCGGCGAGCGGGGCCGCAAGAACGACGAGACCCAGGATCGCGCCTGGTACGCGGTGGATACCTCGGCCTGGTACGGATCGGGCGAGTTGCGCGAGGGCTCGCTGGCCTGGAACGGGATGACGGTCAATCGGGTCGTGTACTTCCCCGAGACGGACGTCTTCCGCTTCAACGACGCGGGGTCGGATTTCGACATCGGCCGCTCGTTCGAATCGGGCGGCGTGAACCGGGATCTGACAATCTGGGTCGCGACGGAGAGCGCCAGGGTGTCGTTCGAGGCGAAGCGGAGCATCGTCAACCACGGTCCAAGCTGGATCAACTTCCTCGTGCCGCAGCCGATCCGGTCGACGCTGGACGCGATCAACACGGGCGACGTGATCACGATCGCGGTGTCGGCGGCTGAGGGCGAATAGGTCCGAAGATCAGGCGTCGGGCGACAGCGGGCTGCTGGCGAACCAGCGATCGAGTTCGGCATCGGCAAGCAGAAAACGGGCGCGGGGCAACAGTCGTTCTCCCCAGCCTCCGTCCGAGGATTGCAGTTGCAGACCGAACTCGGCGTGACCGTCGGCCAGCCGACGCGCGACGATCCTGACCGCTGTCTCCGAGTCCTCGGGCCCGAGCGGGAGCGGGGTGCTGGCCAACCAGCGATCGAGCTCAGCGTCGGCCAGCAAGAAGCGGGCTCTGGGAAGTTGGCGTTCGCTCCAGTCGCCGCCCGACTGGCGAGTCTGGAGGCCGAACTCGATGGGTCCGCCGGTGACGGCCCGCGCGGCGATCCGCAGTTCGCTGATTGCGTCGGAGGCCTCGACCGAGATGCGGACCGTCAGCGGCTCCGACATGGCCTGGCCGTAGGAGGCTGAGATGCGGATGGTCGCGTCGCCGACGGTGAGCGGACGGATCGTGAGCACGCCCTCGGATCGAGTGACGCGGACGACACCTGCCGGTTGCGGTTCCGCGACCGTGAAGGTCAGCCGGTCGTCGTCGGTGTCGGAGAAGAGTTGGGCCAGGGTCAGGGTGGCGGGCTCGCCGCCCTCGCTCAGTTCGAGCGTCTCGGGCTCGCCGCCAAGCGGCGCGCGGTTGACGACCGCCGCTTCGAGCGCGACGTGGTAGCTGCGCGAGCGGCTACGGTCGGCCGACATAACGGTCACGACGATCTCCGAGAGATCGGACAACGCGACTTGGTGTCCGTCGGTCTCCGAGTCCGCGTCGTCGGGATTGACGGTGATCGTCGCCGTTTCCTGCGTGGCGACAGCGGCGACCGTCGTCTCGGTCAGATCAGGCGGAACCTCGGCGCTGTAGTCGCGACGCCGAGTGTCAAACTCGCCGATGTCGAGTCCGCTGAGTTCGAGCGAGGCGAGGAAGGCCTGGATCGCGTCGGGCATGTTGTAGCTGAGAACTCTGCGATCCTGCTCGTCAACGACGTACATCACGTCGCCGTCGGACCAGATGCCGCGCGGGTCGCTGTTGCCGGCCTTGAGCAGCGAGCGGAAGCTGAACTCTTCGGCCTCGATGCGTCGCAGGCCGTCGTCCTCGAGGCGGTAGGCGAAGACCCGATTGGCGCCGTCGTCCGAGATCCAGATGGAGACGCCGTCGGACCAGATCCCGCGCGGACTCTTGTTGAGCGAGTCGAGCGGGTGCTCTGCCTGTTGCTCGCCGCTGTCGAGCGCATAGAGGAAGAGCGAGTCCTTGACCGAGTCGAGCACGAAGAGCACCTGGCCGTCCGACCAGAGGCCTCTGGGGTCGCGATTGCGCTCGGTCAGTTCAATGTCGCGGTCGGGGACGCGCTCGTCGTCGGCGAGTTGATAGGCGAAGAGGCGATCCTGGCCGGAATCGGCGATCCATGCGATCTCGCCGTCCGACCAGAGCCCGTGCGAAAAGCGGTTGCGACGGTCGAGTTCGAACTCGCGGTCCGCCATCCGCTCGCCGGTGTCAAGGTCGTAGGCGAAGATCGCGTCGGCCCCGCTCTGGGCGTTGTTCAGGATCCAGAGCGTCTCGCCGTCGGACCAGAGGTCGGTCGGCGTCTCGTGATCGGGATCGAGCGGCTCGATGTCGCGGGTCACGTTCCAGTCGAAGTCCTCATCGGACGGGGTCGCGACCGGCGGCGCGCCGCCTCCGCCTCCGCCACCTCCACCGCCAACGAAAGGACCGCCGCCTCGTAGGTATATCGTCACCTCGGCTTCAGCGGTGTTTCCATTGTCGTCGACCGCTTCCAAGGCGATCGTGACGCTCTCTACATCGTCGCCGTACGCACTGATATCCCCTGTGACTGTGAGCTGGCCGGTCGTTGGATCGATACTGAACCTCGACGAATAGGTCCGATGCGTGACTGGGTCGCCGTCGACATCTCGCGCCCGAACCGGAGCGCCGACGCGAGTGCCGATCGGCGCGTTGGGATTGACATAGCGCACTATCGGACCGGTGGGGAATCTTGGCGCGTCGTCGACGGGCAGAACGGTAACGATCACTGTCGCTGTGGCCGAGTATTGACCGTCGCTGATCGTGTAGGTGAAACTGTCGCGGCCGTGGAAGTCGGGCGCCGGGCGATAAAGGACATAGCGACGGTTTGTCTCGTCAACCCTGGCGCGGCCGTGGCGCGGCTGCGTCACACTGGCGACTCTCACTGACGAAATGCCTTCAGGATCGCTGTCGTTGTTTCTGACGAACAGAATTCGCTCCTGGTCTTCGCGCGTTGTGCCTGTGTCATCGACGGCGACGGGCGGCTCGTTCAGATTCTGCAGATTGATGAACAACTCCCGCGACGTCGAGACGTTCGAGGGGTCGGTTGCCACGACATTGAACCTAATGTTGCCACCAAGCCGTTCGTAATCCAGGATCACGTTCTGGGCGACTCGCACCTGGCCGGTTTCCCGATCGATGCTGAACAGCGCGCTGTCACTGCCGCTCAACCGGTAGGTCAGCGGATCGTCATCTGGATCCATAGCGGCGAACCGCGGGCCGACCGCAGTACCCGGCGCCGTGTTCTCAGGGAGATTGATCGCATGTGGCAGATCCGACGAGAACACGGGCGGCTCGTTCTGTTCCGGACGGGCGCGTACGGTTCTGGCTGTCGCAACTTCTCGCTGCTTGCCGGCGCCGTGCCCGTCCTCGTAGTCGACCGTGGCGCGTAGATAGGCGTTCAGATCGTCGGAAGTGGGGGTGTAAGCGTTGGTGGTCTGCGCGTCGATTAGCGTCCAGGTCGACTTGTCCGGCGAGCGATGCCAGGACCAGGTCTCCGACTCGATCCCGTCGGCGTCGGCGTGTGTAGCTCGCAGGACGCTCCCGACCTGGGGTTGCAGGATTGAGAGGGTGAGCGAGCCCGCTTCGTCAAGGTTGGTGATGCTGACGGTCAGGCTGCGGCGCAGCGTGTGCTCGCCGTCGCGAACGACGATCGTGACGGCATATGTCTCCTTGGTCTCAAAGTTGGGGACGATGTTGGAAGCGAAGCTGAGACGGCCATTCTCCAACCGGAACGCGGAAGCGTCCGCGCCTTCCAACGACCAGGCCACGGCGCGACGCTCCGGGTCGTTGGCGCTGAACGTCGTCACGAGCCCAGTGGCGTGTTCATCAAAGTCCACCGACTCCGGCCCTTCAAGCAGAGGCGGCTCGTCGACATCGGTGACTGTGACCGAGACGTCCAGACTGCCGCGCAGAGCGGCGCTATCGACCGCAACGAGGCGGACCCGGTAGACATTGTTCGAGCGCGCCTCGTAGTCGGGATCCGTGCGGAAGCGAAGCGTGCCGGAGTCGTCGAGTTCGAACGCGCTGGCGTCGGAACCTTGCAGCGCCTCCCAGGCAGCGCTGTCGGTCAGGTCGGGATCGACGGCCGCGTAGCTACCGACGAGCCGCGCGTTCCCTTCGGCAAGCTCGACCATTGTCGGTCCGCTGATTGAGGGGACTTCGTTGATGTCGTTGACTTCGATCTGGACGAGGATGTCGTCGTCGATTGACGAATCGGGTTCGCCGTCTTCGTCCTTGCCGTCGCTCACCTGTAGACGGACCCGGGGCGGAACGAGGCCTTCGTAGTCCAATGGCGCCTTGCTCAACAGTTGTCCGCTGCTGGCGACAAGATCGAGATCGAGATAGGCGAAGCTGTTCGATCTGTAGCCGGTCAGAGAGTACGTCAAGCGGTCGCCGTTTGGGTCCTGGGCGGTGACCGGCATGCCGATTCGCGTGCCGGAGCGGACATTCTCGTCGACTCGCAGGACGACCGGTTCTTCCTGCGCAAAGGTCGGGTTCTGGTTGGCGACGAACGGCGTGCCGCTGGCGGTGCTGGACCAGGGGCCGTCGCCAAGCGCGTTGCGAGCGCGGACCTGGACGTCATAGGAGACGCCGTTGGTCAGGTCGGTGACGGTTCCCTCTGAGCGGTCGATGGCGTGCCCGGTGACGCTTGACAGGGTCCACTTGCTGTCGTCCATCTTGTCCGCTTCGGATGCGTCGCTGCGGATTGCGCGAATCTCGTAGCGGGTGATGCCATTGGTGCCTTCCTCAGGGCGCTGCCAATCGACCGCCAGTCTTGTCGACTTCTCGGTCAGGTTGACCTTGGTCGGAGCCGAGGGAAGGACATCAGTGGTCGCGACCCTGGTCGCCAACGTCCATTGCCCGGTTCCTGCTGCGTTGACCGCCCTCAGCTGCAAGAGGTATCGGACCCCGCGACTCAGGCCGGTCAGCACATAGGGATTGTCCGCAGTCGTGGCGATGCCGGTGACCGTGGTATAGCTGTCGGTTGTTTCGCCGCGGTCCTCGTTGCGGACGTAGCGCAGGTCGTAGCGCGTAATCGGCGAGCCACCGTTGTTGCCTGGCGCGCTCCAGTTGATGGTCAGGCTGTCGGCTCCGCGCGTCACGACGCCGATCGTCGGAGCGCCGGGGGCGGATTGGGCGTGCGCAGGCTCAGTCAGCAACAGGCACAACGCGGCGAACAGGGTCAGGGCTGACGCCCTCATCGATCTGCGCACGCTCGCCTCCTCAACCGCAGCTCCCGCGAGCGCGCCGGGGTCCACCAGGGCTGCGTCCAGCCGGACCGGTGGCCCACGAGTTGCCTCTTCGTGAGGGAAGTCCAGACCATAGGCTCTCCACTGCCGCAAACTGCTCACTGGAGATCGACTTCGTTCAACTGTAGTCACAACAAATGCATTACACTAGAGGCGCATGTACCTATTTTTGGTCTTATTGTGCACCTGATAGATGTTATCTATTGGGGCATGCGTTTGCCCGGATGAGCAACGTCGGATGTACCACATGCAGCATGGGCACGCTACGCGCGCTTTGTAGGCATATCGCTAAGGGAGATGTGGTCCGGAAGAACGTTCACCGTGGACGGCGCAGCGCAATCGAACGCCGTGCGGCGCGATCCTGAGCGCCGCGGCTACGCCGCCGGCTCAGCCTCAGCCATCGGGCCGAGCGACCGGAGGATGACTGTCAGTTCAAGTTGAGCTGCAGGCCATTCCGGCCAGGGTCAGGATTCGAGCAGTCCACTGCGCACTGCCCAGACGACTAGTTCCTGCCTGGACTTGACGCCGACTTTCTCCTGTATCCGGTAGATCGTGTTCCTGACCGTCACGTTGCTGTTCTCGCGCTCATCGGCGATCTCGCCATAGGACATTCCTTGCGCGTACAGCGCCAGGACGTCGCGTTCCCGATCGGTGAGCGAGGAGAGCAACTGCCGCGCTGTGTGCACCCGGGTCGTTCTGATCTCCTCGAACAGGAGCTGGATCGCCGACTCTGGAATGCGTAACTCGCCGTCGGCAATGTCGCAGACCGCCTGGACGAGTTCTCGTGGTTCGATGACTTTCTGCACGTACCCTCGGGCGCCGCAGGCGACAGCGTCGAGGACCAGGTCCTCGGTTGTCGCGGCGGTGAGGATCAGCACGCGGGTGTCCGGCAGTTCGTCGGTGATCGCGCGACAGGCGTCGAGTCCGTCGAGTCCGGGCATGATGGCGTCCATCACGATCACGGTGGGCCTCAGTCGGCGGGCCGCTTCGATCGCTTCCTCGCCGCTGCCAGCCAGGGCGACGACTTCGATGTGGTCGCATGTCTCAAGCGCATCGCGGATGCCCTCCAACATGATCGGATGATCATCCACCACCACGACATGGATCGTTTCCACCTGGGTCATCGCTCGCCGCCTTCCTGTTGGACCGGAGCGCCGCCGGTCATTCGCTTGCCGGATCGTATGCGCAGGGCGCCTCACAGATCACAGTGGTCCCGCCCTGTCCGGAATCGCTTTGCACGATCAGTCGCCCGCCCGCTCGCTCGGCGTCGCGCCGCATGCCGTTGAAGCCCTTGCCCCGGCGGGCGTAGTCGGCGGGCAGTCCAACTCCATCGTCGGAGACTGTGAGCCGCACCGAGGCCGGGCCAAAGTCCAGGCTGACATCGACGCTTCGAGCATCGGCATGTTGCAGGACGTTGGTCAAGGCATTGTGAGCGACAGCGAAGAGCCGGCTGCTGGTCGCCGTCTTCAGGGATGGTTCGACGCCGTTCTCGGACCAGCGCACGTCAAGCGCGGAGATCTGGCGGAAGGTCTCGACGTGCGAGCGCAGTACGCGGCTCAGGCGCCGGCCCTCGAACAGGCCGCCGGAATCGATCGGACGCCGCAACTCCCAAATGGCGCGGCGGGACAGTGAGTGGGCGGCGCCGAGCGCCTCGCGCAGTTGCTTGTTCGGCTGCTCGGCCATCGAGTCCGCCATCGAGTCGGTCATCGAGTCCGCCAGCGAGATCGCTCGCTGGATGCTGAAGCCGATCAGCAACGTCGTCTGGGCCGCCGTATCGTGGATCGTTTGCGAGGATTCGATCCGCTCGCGCTCCAGCACCCGCTCGCGCTCGATCGCGGCTTGCCGTGTACGGCGTTCATAGCGGACCGCGAGTGAAACGCAGCCGACGATCGCGAACATGACTACGATCCGAGCGAACAGGGCGGACTCTTCGCCGCTGTCCAGGTCCAGCCTGGCGTCGCCCAGCAGGCTGACGACTGCGTAGGCCGCGGCAGCCAGGGACGTCCAGATCAGATTGAGCCAAAGCGAGGTGAAGATCACGGCGAACAGCGCCAGGGCCGGGTAGTAGCCGACGTAGAAGTAGCGGTCGAACTCGGCGCCGATTATGACGCCCGTCGTGATCAGGGCCAGGTCGAGCCCGCTCAGCGCCACCAGCCATGCGGCGCTCAGCCCCCCGGCTGAACGCAGGCGGCGATGCGCGAGTCCGTTGCCGACTATCAGCGGCGCGTGCAGGATCAACAGCGGCCAGTCATCGGGAAACCAGAGTCCCGGTCGGTAGGCCATGGCGACGAGGATGGCGAGCCAGATCGACCAGCGAACATACACCGAGGCCAACGCCGCTCGCCGCAGGGTGAGCGGATCGAGATCGAGCGACCCTCGCAGTGAGGCGACAGTGGCATTCAGGCCGATGAGGACTGCCGAACGTCGACCTGCACCCGGGGGCGACCCGACAAGAGGATCGCCGCTGACGGCAGATAGCGAAGGGGCGATTCGCTCGCTGTCGGGCACTGCTTGTCCGATCTGCACGAGGCGTTCCTGCTTTGGTATCTCGGCACGACTCTTGGGCATGGTTCCTGTGATCATGCTACTCCGTTTACTCTCGGTCTATGGATGTACGTATGCCTATAGATGGAGTCTCTGTTGCACCCTTGCTGTATAGGCATGCGCCTACGAGACTGTCAGGCAAGTGTTAGGAGTCTTGTAGGCAAAAGTACTGGGCACCAATGTACTTAGACTTACCCATGGGAACTGGCTCTCAAATGGCGCGATGCTCCTCGAGGACGGGTACACGCGCCTATAGCTATCTGTGTTCCGAAAGCGTGCATTCGAGCCTCAGCTCTCGTATGCATCCTGACTGGCCGTCCAACCGATCGCACGGATCTCGCCGCAGATCGCGCAATTGCCGAGATTGGTACGGGGGGAGTAGGCGATGAGAGAGGGAGCACGAAGTGCGGAGCCAGCTTCAGCTTCGAGCATCAGATCGCAATGCAGCGTTGTCGGCGAGCTCAACGCGAGCCGACCGGCCAGTCCCGTCAGGCATCTGTCACAGTTCTACGCGACGGGCACGACCGATGAGCCTCCCCATCGCTCCTGCACGCCCTCCAGGTGAAGGCGCTCATCTGCGACGAGGCAGAGGGAGTTGCGAGTCGACTACCCATGCCTCGCACACACAAGAGGCGCCGAGACAGCAGCTCCTGGTCCAGGTCGCAGAGTGATTCCGCCCTGGATTGCGATACGCAGCCATGCCAGCCGAACATCTCAACGGGATTGACCTGCCCCACGAAGAGCATGGCGCGCAGACCAGCGGCATCCCGAGGCTCGACCGCGCTTACGCGGAGGATTATCCGGAACGCGAACTGGCGATAGCAATGCTGATGCGAATCCGACTGAACACCGAGAACTCTCCACTGCCGGAGTGGCTGTCATTCAACCCGAGCGAGTCGCGGTCCAACATGCGAAACATCCCGACCTGGATTCGCATTCAGAAGGAGGATCTCGCGGCGCTGTCGGCGCCGACGATGTTCCTCGTCGGCGAGTTCCTGGGACGGCGCCTCTCCAGTTGAGCGCGGAAGCCGGTGGTTGGCAGGGCGACAACCAAGACCGCGCGACGCGAGTTCGCCGCCGCCCTGCGGACGCTATTGGCCAGAGCAGGCATCGAGGTTTGGCTGTACCGGGGTGTCCCAGAAGTCGTGCCGACCGAGTTCGTACGTCTTGGTGATCGGTGGGTCCGAGAGGACATGAACCGTGAGCGTCTCCGCCCCGCGCAGCGCCTCGTAGAACGCCATGTCGTCCGGCGGCGAGATGGTGTAGTTGAACGATTCCGTCCATGCGTCCCAGGTATCACTCTGCCAGAGTCCGTCTATGTTCCAGGTGACGTCCACGGTGGCGACGTCGATGGTTGTTGCCTCTGCTCTGTCAAGTCCGATGATGGCGAGCTCGATGCCACCTGCACCACAGTCGAATGACACAGTGGAGCGGGGGTCCGAGTTACGGCCTTCGACCGTTGCTTCTCCGTTGTCTAGCAAGTCGACGCGGCTAATCGTCCAGGCCGAGCCGCCCAGCGGGCCAACCGAGTAGCTGAGATGGTCGCCGCGCGAGACCGGAACGTCCCACACAGGCAGCGACTGGGCCGGAAGCTGCGCAGCCAGGCAGTCGTCCAGGGTGTGTGTGGCGGGGAAATCGAACAGCGCCTCAAGATCGAAATGGTGAGTCGTCGGACTATCGCCGAGCAGCGTGAACTCAAGCTCGGAGGCCTGACGCCAGGACGCAATCAGCGGTCTCGCTCGCAGCGGATGGATCACCTTTCCGCCTAGCGCTTCAACTACATTCCAGGTCGCCCACTGTCTCGCGCCCCCATCTGTCGACCAGGTCACCAGAACATGAACCTCAGGGAGAGTACTGGTGGAGGTTCCGTAGATGAACAGCTCAGCGCCGCCTGAGCCGCAGGACAACAGAACGCCAATCTCGATGTAATCACCACGGAGTTGCGACTCTAACAGATTCACATAAGGGATGTTCGCACCGCCGGGAGTGCGCTGCCAGAACCTCCAGATGCTCAATCCCTTGTCCGCATCGTCCATCTGATGAGAGTCATGAACATTCCTGGGTTCCAGCATTCGACTCCTGCCGGGCGCGTAGTAGCCGCACTCGTCGATGTTGTCCTGTAGCGGCGTGTCGAACATTCCGCTGACATGGAAGACGAACGGCTCTGCCGAGAGTTCAGGAATCTCCAGGACGACGACTGAAGCCTCCCGGATCTGGGCCATCAGGTTGGGGACCGACGGAGGGTACAGGAGCCCACGTGAATAAGATTCCTGTATGTACCAAAGCGACATCTCGGATGGCCTGTTGTCGATGGTCATGGTGACGTTGATATCGCCCGATTCGGCAACCAGTGGCCCTGCAACGAATGCCGTCACGTGAAAGAAACTGCGACACTGCAATTGTAGCCTGAGTGGTTCTTCGAACTCCGAGTGTTTTGTTGAATCGGCAGTGACTACCGTCGACACGGAGCCGTCTTCATTCTGTATCGCAAGGTACTGGATGTTGTGGGAAGCATCGCCTGTTAACTCTGTGATTGGCACGTAGGCTTTCGGCGTGGTCCAGTACGCGGTTGCACAGTTGTCGAAGTTGGCCTGTATCGGAGTGTCAAACAACTTACTGAGATCGAAAGATCCGCGGACTGGCTCCTCAAGCCCGAGTTCGAAATCTAGCGTAGCACCCTGTCTGATTCGCTGGAGATCGGTGCTAAACGCAGCAGTCACTGTGCCGTCTGCTACATCGTAGATGTTAACAGTTTCTTCGAGCCAATCACCGCTGTCGGCGCGAATACGAACGGAGGCCGGATTTCCAACTTCCGACAAACCATGGATCTGGAACGTCAGCCAGCGCGAGTTGCAGGTCATTGAGAAGGAGAGCGGCATCTGCTCCAATGTCGATGGGTCTCCGATGGTCGGAACGCTGACGTGGCTGTTTCGTTGGTAACCGGTCCATTCTGGGTAGTTCACACGGTAGGCAATGCCGGTCTCTGTAAGGACGTTCTGGGTTTCCCTGACCGGCTGCCAGTCGGGTTCTGTGTAGTTGCCGCAGTGGTCGATGTTTCGTTGAATCGGCATTTCGAACAGGTTGGAGATATCGAACGAGGTTGGATCCGAATCGCCTGTCCCGAGGGTGACGGAGAGCGTATCGGCCTGGCGGAGGCGGCGGATCGTTCGCTCGTGGTCGGCGGGAGCGAGAGTGGCGACGCCGTTCTGAATGCTCACGTTCCACCTGGCGGTGAGCTGCGTGTCGTCAAACGAGAGGGCCAGGTCGCCGGTCGCGTCGGACGTGGGGTTGTGCAGCAGTACTCGACGCTCGTCGCCGAAGCATCCCATATGCAAGCGCAGACCCTCCTCAGGGCCGACGGTCACGGTGGAGTTCAGCCTGGGTGGCCAGTAGTCCTCCAGCTCCAGTTCATCCACTTCATAGGAGAGGGAGGCGCTGTAGGGTCCGCTTCGAATCGAGGGAGTGATCGGCTCCACTGCGCGGCGCAACGCTGGATAGGGCATCACGACCTCTCGGGCCGGGTTCAGTTCTACGCTCACGCGGACGGGTGTCGACGAAAGCCAGTTCGTTGCATCGCCGAAGGCTGGCATGACACGCGCTCGCGGCAGGATGTTGTCGCTCCAGCCGTCGGCGGTGCGCTGCTGGACAGCGAACTCGATGCGCTGGTCGTCGCGAACCTGGGCGCGAATGCGCAACTCATTGTGCCCTGTACGCTCCGGTTCGGCGGAGCAATAGCGGAGATTGTCGTACACCGGCAGGGAGCGAAGCGCAGCCAGATTGATGGCGGCGTTCAGCCGCGGAGCGGCGCCAATCGACAATGTCAGTTGTGATCCGTCGCCCAGCAGTGCCTCTGCCAGTCTGTTCTGGGCGCCCTGGATGAGTTCGAGGCCGGATTCGAGTGATGCGACAGCGCGACGTTCCGATTGTCTCGCTCCGTCGTCCACATTCCAGGAGACCAGGAGTTGTTGTCCCTCTCGAACGCCGGAGCCGATGTCGGTCTGGCTCGGTAGTCCGCCGATGTCGACGGACAACTCGCCGTTGCGGCAGGTGATGACGGTCCGAAGCTCACCGTCGGGCGCCCTCGGCGAGACGCTGTAGATTGCCGCCCTGGTCAGGAGATCTCCTTCTTCGTCGTGATAGGCGGAGAGGTGGGTGTCCCCCATCCACTCCTCCAAGCCGGTGGCCAATAGGACGTTGCCCGTTGACGGAGACTCAAACCGGTCGCTGCGCAGCAGCCGGCCGCGACCGGAACTGTTGACATCCAGAGTCAGCGGGGAACTGGCCAGCCAACGCCCGGTGCTTACATTGGAGGGAATGAGCCAGTGCGCGCGGGGCGTCACCGGCTCTGCCCAGATGCCGCGCTCGTCTCGTACCCGCAAACCGAATCGAACCGCGCCATTCTCCAGGCGTTGAGCCGAGACACGCACCTGTGCGACGACCTCTGCGTCCTCGTCCTGGCCGCCCGCCACGTGACTGGTCTGGATCGATGCAAAGCCGAAGAGCATTGCGGCAATCAAGAGAGCGACGGCGGCAATGGCGGTGCTTTGGGCGCGGGCTCGATCGACGACATCACGCATGCGATCCTCCTTCGGACGGCTGCATTGAAGTCTGATGCCGGTGACCGGATGAGCGATAGGTCAGCAGAACAAGGACGAGATTTCGATTTGTTCAACCAAGGAGTAGCACTTTGACTATTCGACAGAGAGGCGCTGAGACGCGACTGGCGGCATGCGTACTAACCCGTGTTCGCTATGGCTTGCCATGACCATACGCAGACCCCAGGTAAGCGAGGACAACGCAAGGACTCACATGTGGCGGAGGACGATCCGCCAGCCTCCTACTCATAACGCTGAGCATCGATGCCGACGATAACGTCATCGAGGAGTCCGCTGCGCACGGCCCAGATCACGAGTTCCTGCTTGGTCTCAATGCCCAGCTTGTCCTGGATGCGGTAAAGCGTGTTTCGCACTGTGACGACGCTGTTGCCTCGATGACTGGCGATCTCGTTGTAGGACTTGCCGCTGGCGAACAGCGTGAGGGTTTCACGTTCGATGTTGGTCAGCCTATCCGCAGGCCTGGCGACGTCGAATGGGAGCTGACCGCGTAGCATCGCGAAGACTCTCTTGACAGCCTCGTCTGGAACTCTCAGACGTCCCTCGGCCACGTCTACGACGCCGGCCAGCAACTCTTCCGGGGCGACGTACTTCTCGAGGAAGCCGGTGGCGCCGGCCGCAACCGAGTCGATCACCGCGTCCTGCTGGCTTGCGGCTGTCAAGATCATGACCCGAGTGTCCGGCAGCAGCGCCATAAGTTCGCGGCACGCTTCGATGCCGTCCATGCGGGGCATAATCACGTCCAAGATCACCACCTGTGGCTTGAGTTCACCGGCGATGCGCAGGGCTTCCCTGCCGTCTTCAGCCTGTCCGACAACGACAAAGCGGCCGGAGTCTTCCAGCATCCTGGCTATGCCGCTCCTCGTAATCGGATGGTCATCCACCACTAGCACCGTGAACGGAGCACTCGTTGCCATCTCAACCTCCGCCGTTGACTTGCTGTCGAGGAACTACGCAAGTGATCGTGGTGCCGTCTGCGGAGCCCCTCGCACTCACCGTCAACGTGCCTCCCATCCGCACGGCGTCTTCCATCATGCCACTGATGCCGCGCCCGCGCTGCGAATAGTCGTCCGGGAGACCGAGGCCGTCGTCGATGATGCTCAAGGCGATCTCTTGATTGAGGAAACTCAAGCTGACCTCCACCTGGCTTGGGTCGGCGTGCAGGTAGGCGTTGGTCAGCGCGTTGTGGGCGATGGAGAAGAGGCGAGACCGAGTGACTGTAGGCAAGTTCAGCTCGCTGCCGTTCTGTGACATCGTCGTAGGGATGCCGGTGATTCGTTCGAAGGTGGCGCAGTGCGACGCCAACACCTGGGCCAGCGCGCGGCCCTCGACGATGTGGCCGGCGTCGATCGGTCCGCGCATTTCCCACATCGCCGACTTCGACAGTGAGGATGTCGCCTCGAGCGCGGCCAGCAGTTCCTGATTCGATTCGCCCGCCAAAGACTTCGCGCGGTGAATGCCCACGCTGATCATGTACGTGGTCTGGGCGATCGTGTCGTGAATGTTCTGGGACAGTTGGATCCGTTCTCTGCGAAGCTGTCGTTCTCGCGATAGCGCCGCCTGCCAGCGCTGGCGTTCAAAGCGGACCAGCATGCCAATGCCGACCGCGACAACGAACATCGTGGCCACTCGTCCGGCCAGCACCTTCTCTTGACCAAGGTCGAGATCGAGACCGCCACCCGTCCAAATGCATGCGGCAACATACATCGTCACTGACAGCGCAGTCCAACCGAGCGTGGCCCAAAGCGATGAGAACAGCACCGCAAACAGCCCGAGGGCCGGATAGAAGGCGAGGAATGCAAAGGTCGAGTAACCGCCAAGAACGATGACAGCGAAGATGATCTGGGCGAGATCGCTGACGCTGCACCAGAACAGAAGGCGCTGCGTAATCTGCCGCCTGGAGAGGAGCTGGAAGTGAACCAGGCCATTGATCAGCAACTGCAGGGTAGGTAAGGCGACAAACTCAGCGTGATCGGGGTACCAGAAGCCCGGACGGTAGGCCAACATGAAGACCACGACCAGCCAGACGAACCAGCGACCCCAGATCGAGATCCAGGTTGCGTAAAGGACCACGTCCGGCTCGCTCAGGGTGACCGGCGCCAGGCTGCGTCGCCCGGCGTCAGCGCCGGCCCTCAGCACTCGACGCCCTTGGCCCAAAGGAATGCCCAACGATTGAGTCCGCATCGACTCATCGTTACACATATCGCTTGTTGCTACTCGCTGGCCACTCACAACGCGGACCTTACTTCCGTGGCAAATCGAGGACTAGAGCGTTTTGTACCAATGTGACTTGGGCATTCCGCGCATTGTCGTATGAGCAAAATGGCAAGTCGAACGTCACCACTCCCATCTATCGGAAGTCAGGTATCAAGTGAAAGACTCTATCCCTATCCCGCCTGGAAGTTTGTTGGACTGTCGAGTTGCAGTGGTGGCCCGCCGTTGATGACGTGAGCCGAGTTGCGGATCGCTCACGGCGCCGCAGTCCAGTCGGCCGCTGGCGGCGCTGCCGGGCGCCCAGCAGGTGAGCTTCGTGTTGGTCGCTTTGGACAACGTTTGTCGATCGGGGCGATCCCTGTGCCGAATAGCGACAACGCCAGCCCTCGTCGAGGGCTGGCGTTGCAGTTGGGTCGGAAGCCAGGGCAGGCGCGCTAGCGGCGCCCGAGATCTGTTCCTGTTTGCCAGTGGTGTTGCGGCGCGCCGGAGATGGCGGCGGCCGCTCAGGTTGCTGAGTCGACGGTGTTCGGCCAGATGCCGAGCGAGATTCTGATTTCGTTGAGCGTCATCCCGGAGGTGATTGTCGCGGCGGCCTGCAGCGCGTCGCCGTCATCGGCCCCTTGCTCGCGGATCTCTTCATACAACTGAGTCGTCATGCGTCGGCGCAGTTCGGCAGGTGTGGGGGATGGATTAGCGGGCATGGTGGTCCTTTCTGTTGGCCGCTTACATCCTACCCTGCCTTGTCCCAGAGACCCGAGAGCAGGTCCGGCAAGTCGAAAAGTCCTGACAGTGTCCTGGCTACTACTGACTGAGTTGTGAGACGATGTGGGAACCTGGTTGATATAGAAGCGGGCATGGTTGCACTATTGGATGGAGCATTAGAGTTCACGTCTGGGATGGTCCGCCCAAACAGCACGAATCAAGTAGACGTAGGACTTCTAAGCGCCGAGAGCACTGGGTTCTGCGGTTGCCCGAGGTCAGCGATCAGTATCACTGGCCCGAATCCAGTCGGCTGCGGTAACGGTGGTGTACATCTGTCGACGCCACATCCACCATCGGACACGCGGCATCAAGAGGGCCAGCAGCGAGGCTCCGAGCAGGAAGGCAGCCATCGTCACGAGTCCCCACTGTGGGCCGAGCGATTCGACGAGCGCGCCGGCTATGAGCGCCCCGATCAGGATCGTGCCCTGGACGAGGTTCATCAACGTCAGCGCCTGTCCGCGCATTTCCTCGGGCGCGTGGGCCAGCAGCGCGAGGTTGGCCACCGTGGCCATGTTGTAGACGCAGGCCGTGGCGAAGAACACGCAGACGGCAACAATCGCGAGGTGCGGTGCAAAGGCGATGCCGGTCAGGGCGACACCGCCGGTCGCGATCAGCCCGACCATCAACAGGTTGGGCGATCTGATCTCCTTGAGCGAGGCCAGCCAGACCGCGCCCACGGTCGCGCCAAGACCGCCAACGGCCGCCAGGTATCCGACCCAGGAGCGGTGCTGGTCTAGCTCGTCAATCACCACCAGAGGCATCAGCACCGCCTCGTAGGGCTGGAGGAACATGTACGACATCGCGGAAATGCCCAGGACGGCAAGCGGCCAGCGCGTGTTAAGCGCCCAGCGCCCGCCGGCGGTGATTTGACCAAGGATGGACCGATCTGCGTCCTCCGCCGTAGCCCGTGACTCCTCACGCGTCTGGATCAAGGCGCCGAGCAGCATGGCGAGCAGGCTGAAGGCTGTCATCAGACCGAACATCCAGGTGAAATCGGCGATGCTCAGTAAGAGGCCGGCCAGGAGCGCACCGCCAATCTTGACTGACGTCTGTCCGGTCTGCGAGAGCGCAGTGGCAGAGCGCAGGTGAGATGACTCGACGATTACGGGCAGCATCGCTCGGCGAGCCAGGTTGAAAAACACGAAGCCGATTCCAGACAGGGCCGACAGCGCGATCACTTGCCAGCTTTGAGCCTGGTCAACGAGCAGGAGAACGAAGAGCACACCGGAGGCAACCGCATTGGCCAGGAAGGAACCGATCAACACGCGTCGATATGGATAGCGATCAACGATCAGGCCGGCGAACGGCGAGAGCAGCAGATTCGGCGCCATCCATGCCGCCAGGACAGCGCCCAGCAGGACGGCCGAGCCGGTCAGCTCGACGATCAACACGGCCCGGGCGACCAGTTCCAGCGCGAGCGCTGCCGAGCGGACGAAGGTCGCCCCCCAGAGGATGCGAAAGTCGCGGTAACGAAATGCGGCAAAGGTCTCGGGATTGAACAAGGGACGTTCCTCGAACTTCGCAGTCCGTGAGAACCCGGTGCGGCGGCGACTGCGAGACCGTCCGCACGATAGTCGACAACCGACTATGTCAGGAAGTCTGCAACACGCTTGTGTCAGGTTCGGTGATCGGGGAGGAATGCAGCTCTATCTCAGTTTCCGCCAAAGCAGCGACGCTTCGTCCCGCGTTACGGGTGGACCTGCCTACTCCCTGTTCCGAGACTCCAAGATCTGCCTGGAGTCTCGTCCCGCCTTCTGTCCTAGCAGGCCGGACGAGACACCCGCACCGGCATCCGCTGCGGGACAGGCTTCGCGGAAGTGGCGAATCAGGAGATCGTGGGCCGCTTGAACACCCGCTAAGGCCTGTTCACATAGACCGACATCAAGCCCAAAATGCCGTCATTGCCGCGCTTGCCGCGGAAATCTCGCCATGATCCGTAATGAACTCCGTGCTGAACGCGGCGAGATACCCGCGACAAGCGCGGGTATGACGGAGTTTCTTCTCGCTGTTCTGTCCATGTGAACAGGCCCTAGGCGAGCGGAGTCGGATCCAGGAACCGATCGAGCACGTTGCGCGTCATGCGCGAGACGTTGTTGTCGTGATCGTTGTGGAACAGGGCGGAACTCCAACCGATCGAGCCGGTCGAGAATACGGCCCCGCCGCGCGGCGTCTCGAAGAAGACGACATCGGCGTGGACCTGAGGATCGTCCTGGCCGCCAATCGAGAGCAGCATGTGACCGATGTCCTCGTTGACGCGGATGTAGCAGTCGGTGTGCTGCTCGGAAGTCGCGACCGTCAGCGCATGCGGAGGCGTACCGTAGGCGCGGCTGGCTGAGTCCAGTTCGAGTCCGGCGGCGCCACCGCCGATCAGGCCGAAGTCGCCAATGATCTCATCGTCGATGCCTTCGAAGATGAAGGCGGCGCGGGGATCATGGCTGTCGTCGGTGCGTCGGAAGTAGGAAGAGTGGTCGAATCCCTGGGCAATGAAGCCATTGCCGACGAGCGACTGCGGCGTGCGTCCGGCGCGCCACCAGAGGCCGCCGTATTCGCCGGTGAAGGCCATGTAGTACTCGCCCGGCTCGCTCGCCCACGAGCGGGAGCCGTCTTCGGTGCGCCGCATCTCCATGGCGCCGGGCTTGTCGTCGCGGTAGGCGACGCGCCAGTAGAAGCCGTTGCCGCCCATGTACATCAGCCGGCCGCCGCGCTGGGTGAAGGCGTGCACGGCGTCCCACATATTGGTGGAGTAGTACTCGGGATGGCTGCAGGTCATCACACAGGAGTAGCGCTCGAGCAACGCCACGCCGTCCCGGTGCATGTCTTCATCGGTGATCACGTCGTACGGGACGCCCTGCGCTTCGAGCCACTCGACCAGGTGCATGTCGGCGCTGAGCTGCCAGAGCCAGGGATGAGTTGGACGGATGTTGATCAGCGGACGCAGCCGCGAGGAGTAACAGACGCCGGTGCCGTCATTGTGGTTGTCGTACATGGAGTTGCCGTACTCGGGGTGGCGGTTGAGGTAGCGCTCCTCGGGCGAGACGACATGCAAGCGGTTGGACAGCAACTCATTCCCGGCCTCGATGCCGCCGCGGGAGTTGCCGTAGGCCATGTAGCTGGCCGTGGGGATCAGCAGGGCGAGCGGTGCGGTGGCCCGATTCCGCGGAGGCCGAACAACAAACGTGATGTGGTCTTCCTGGTCGCCTGTGGTGAGTCGGGCGGCGTAGAGTCCGCTGGGCGTATCGGCGGGGATTTCCAACTCGAAGTCCGCCTCCCACTCACAGTCATAGAGCGAGTCGTCGAGGAAGTGGATGGCGGCATATTGATCTGGCGCATGGCGAAAACTGAGCTCGTCGCCGGTCCAGTTGGAGCCGCGCGCGGCGCGAATCGGGAGGTTGATCAGAGTGCCGTGGGCGCGGTTGGGTGAGATATCGATGATCTCGTCGGTCTCGAAGGCCTGGGCGAAGTCCCAGGCGGCGCAGATGTCGGCGCGTAGGTCGGAGGGAAGCGCGCCCGTGCGGAGGGCTTCGGTTTCGCTGTCGCCCAGAGCGCGGGCGGCGACCAGGGGGCGTTCAATGCGGCCGTTGAAGATCATCTCCCCGACTGGCTTGCCTCGGGCCTCTTCGCGGCTGGCGGCGGCGATCAACAACGGAGCATCGCAGCAGACGACGACGGCGCCATCGCTCGAGTGTCTGGCTTCGCCGCTCGAGGTGTCGAGGGCGTAGGAGTCGAGCAGCCGTTGTCGCAGATTGACCTCGCCGCTGGGCGAGTCATAGGTAGCGCTGACCAGGTACCACTCGCGGGCGACGAAGGGTTGGCCAAGCGCGAACTCCTGGAGCCCTCCGGCGCCGTCGCCGAGCTGCAGGACGAGACCGTCGGCGGGGTCGGTCCAGAGTGCGAAGCCGCGACCGGAGGCGACGTCCATCTTGGAGATCAGGCAGGCACGGCGCAGACTCGGCAGAGTAGGGAAGATTGCGGCCTGAAGGGTGAGGTTGTCGAGGCGCTCAAAGGCGGGGCCGTCGGGAATGACGGCGTAGGAGCCGCAGTAGGTCTCCTGGGTGCGGCCGGGGTACTCGCCGCTGACCGGGGTCGCCAGGAGTTCGTCGCGGTACCCGGGACCGCCGGGCTGGCGGTCACCGGAGATCAGGCGGACAATGTCGGCTTGGTAGCGGTCGACGCCCGGCTCGCAACTGACCATAAAGCGGATGCGTTCGCCGGGAGCGACGCTGATTTCGTCGGCGTAGCCGGCGATCTTCTTTTCGAGCATGGATCGCTCCCTCGGCGTGGATTCAGTCGAGTACGAGTGGGGTTCCGGTGATCAGTTCCCAGCGGATTTTGAAGACTGCGCGCTCTGCATCTTCGAGCGACGTGAAGACCTGGTCTTCGAGCAGGGTGACATCAACGCCGCGCCGGCCGGAAAGCTGCGCCAGGCCCCACTCCTGGTACGGAACGCGTGTGACGAGGACGTAGCGGCCGGCGGCCTCGGTGTCGCGCATGCGCGTGACGATGCGCTGGAGCGCGGCGCTGTGCGGGCCCATGGGATTGGCCATGAACTCGCGGGCGAGGTCGGTACGGCTTGGATCGATCGGATACTGAGAAGGCATCCACACCCTCGCTGGTTCGCTGGCGCAGGCTAGGCCGGGCTGAGAGTCGTTGCAACCGATTCTGTCCCTGAACAACGGCGCCGATGGCCCTCGCTGTCGTTGTCGGGTCACAGTATACCAATGCGACTGTATGCCATAGAATAGAAGTCGATTGGTCCAATCCGGTGTAGGACCAGTAGGTAGCGCCCTCGAAGCAGTTGCGAAATTGACTTATGGTCACGATGACAAACAGCTAAGGTTGTGAACGCCAGTAGAGAACGGCACTGTCGGTGAGGATGGGCCGCGCCGCTGACTGCTGTTGTGGATTGGGGTCGCGGACGTGCTAAGGGTTGGTATCGGATCGGTACCAAACTGGGTGGCGCTGGGCACGCTGAGCGATGCAGATGTTGTACGGCACGCCACGTGGGTATCGGTCTGGGGACGCTGGCTCGGGCTTCTGTTGGTCGCCGTGCTGCTCGCGTACCGATCCGACGCCTGGTTCCCGGGCGACGTTGAGTACGTGTGCGCGCCAATCCTGCTGTTGCTAGTCAACGGGTTGGTCCACCACCGACTGCGGACGAGGCACGAGATCGGCAGACTGTGGCTGGTTGCGCTGAGCCTGTTCGATGTGGCGCTGATCACGTCTGGCGTGGTGATTGGCGATGGATTCCAGAGCTATGCCTTTCTTGCCTACTATCCCGCGCTGGCGGTCTTCGCAGTCGTGTTCTCCTCCCTCAGGTACTCCCTGGCGTGGGTGACAGTAGTCGCCTTCATCTACGCAGTCACAAGCGCACTGGTGGGTCCAGGGCTTGACGTCGACGCCGGCAACGAGAGCGCGCTGGTCGCCCGATTGGCGGTGATGTACGCGATCGCGCTGGGCATCGGCCTGATTGCGCGGTTCGAGAAGCTGCGTTGGCAGCGCGCGATGGCTCGGGAGCAGCGGCTGCGGCAGGAGCGCATCGATCTCTCCCAAGCAATCCATGACACAACTGCGCAGACCGCCTACATGGTCAATCTGGGGGTTCAGAGAGCGATGGAGTTGGCCGGAGACGCGGACCCAGAGCTGTTCGAAGCGCTCGATGCGACCCTGGCGCTGACCAGGTCTACGATGTGGGAGATTCGAGGTCCGATCGATTCTGGGCGGTTTCTTGAAGGTCGCGAGCTAGGAGTCGTTCTGAGCTCACACTGCGCGACTTTTGAGCAGATCGCGTCAATACCCGCCAGGATGAAGCAGTCGGGGTCGGAACCGCCGCTGAGCTGGGAGGTTCGGGCGGGACTGTTCTCTATCGCTCATAACGCGATGACCAATGCGCTGCGACATGCGCGGGCCTCTGCAATCGAGGTGGACTTGTGTTTTGAGACGGAGCGGACGAAGTTGTCCGTTTCGGACAATGGCATCGGACTGCCGGCAGACTACTCCGAGCGGGGACTAGGAGTCAGCGGTATGCACTACGAGGCCGAATCGATGGGCGGACATCTGCTTGTTGACGGTCTCGGCGCCACAAGGGGAACCACGGTCACCTGCATCGTCCCACACGTAGATGAGCAAAGAGACGCTTGAAATGTCTCAGGAACGTCAAGGAATTGAGGAGGGAAGATGACAGCTATGGAACCGGGCTGCTGCCGGCGCTTCAATCCGAGGATGCTATGCGGTCGGCGGTTCGCCGACCTGAGCGGAGTTGACAGTCATGCGATGTGTTATTCGATTAGGCAGGAGGCCTGCGAGTATGTGTGATTCCTGTTCACCATGACTGACTATGGCCAGTCGGAAAGTCGACCAGATAGCAATCGGCGTTTCCGTAGCATGGCTGCAAGCGCTATCGAAGTCGTCCACCGGCCGGGGCACTGTTGCAACGGGGCTGTAAGAGGGCGAGGGAGTGGTCACCCGGTCATGTCTAGAGATCCACTACGTCGGAAGGAGAGGTTGCCATCGTGACGACCACAGAGCAAATCGGAGTGATGATCGTTGACGATCACTCAATCATGCGCGCCGGCCTGGAGGCGGTCTTGCGTGACGAATCCCAGTTCGAGGTTGTTGGTCACGCAAAGGACGGCGTAGAAG
The DNA here is from genome assembly GCA_965211635.1 of Dehalococcoidia bacterium. Classification (GTDB taxonomy): domain Bacteria; phylum Chloroflexota; class Dehalococcoidia; order Bin125; family Bin125; genus Bin125. The sequence continues at coordinate 709,071 of OZ242948.1, read as the reverse complement.
CGGTTGAGGTCGCGATCAGCAAGCGCCCGGATGTAATCATCATGGACATACTGATGCCAAACAAAGACGGCATCGAGGCATGCCGCGAGATACTCGAGCAGCTACCGGAAACCCGGGTGTTGATCCTGACCGCATCGAATGACGAGGATCTCCTGGTCCAGGCTGTGGCCGCAGGCGCAACGGGATACCTGCAGAAGTACACCGACAAGGATCAACTGCTCTCGACCATCCGCGAGGTGCATGCCGGCGAGTTTCGGATACCGGGGGAGCTGATTCGGCGGGTGATCGATGCGCGGCGCGAGCAACCGACCACTTCGCGCGGGCCCAGTGAGTTGGGTGTGCTGACGGCGCGCGAGTTGGAGATTCTGCGACTGTTTGCCCAGGGCAACACGTACAACAAGATTGCGGACGTGTTGGGCAACCGTCCCCTGACCGTGCGAAACGCCATCTATCGGATGCGCGACAAGCTGGGCGTCAAGACTCGGCAGGAGATGCTTGTCTGGGCGGTGCAGAAGGGTCTGCTGGAGGAGGAGTGAGAGCTGCTGGCGCCATGTCTGGCGATAGCTCAGCGTTTCTCGACACGACTCGGTTCGGAGCGGGCCACCCGTTGGCGCATGCCGATTCGGCGCGAGGGCCGGCGGGCTTGGAGCGCAAGTGATACGTTTGCCGCATGTTAACTCGGACAGAGGCAGGGAACTGCGGCGCACTGGCGCGCAGCGCCCGCAACTGCCAGTCCGCAGTCGATTGGAGAAACGAGCATGTCGGACAACCAGGACGGTATGAAGGTCGGGCAGGCGCGGATCGACGCTGGCGGGATCGCCTTCGCGATGCGCTATCGCGATGACATCAGCGGCGACGAAGGGCTCTGCATCGAGGTGCGCGCGGAGGTCGACGGGCACGACACCGAGTTGCTTCGCTTCGACTGTTTCCGCGTCGCGCCTCACTATCACTATGGTCCCGAGGCGGACGACGAGCGACTGATGCTCGATCTGACTGCGGCCGGTGATTCGCTCGACTGGACGCTGGGCTGTTTCGAGCGAGGGCGGCTGGGCGCGATGATCGAGCGAGCTGGCTATCCGGGCGTCGCGGGTGCTCTGAACGCGGAAGAGGTGGCGGCGACGTTGCCTGACGTCTTCAGCGCAGCGCGAGAGATTGTTGACTCGCGACAGAGCTAGTCGGCCGCATCGCTCGTGCGCAAGGCGTCGAGCACTATGCGACCGCGCGGTGAGAGTCGGTAGCCGACTTCGAGGCTGATCGTTAGACCGAGCGCCTTGAGTTTGCGCACGTCGGACTTGAAGCGAGCGGTTTCCTGGTCCTGTTCGGCGGCGAGTTCGGCCGCTCGGCGTGCAGGCGAGTCGGCTATCGCCTGCAAGGTGCGCTGTGTCCACGGACCTCGGCGAGAGCGGGAGTCCATCCGCTCCAGCCTCGAGCGGATCTGGGTGATTTCATCCTGATCTAGCGAGTCGTCGGCCGCGAGAATCGAGCGAGGGTCAGTCTGTTCACCGAGACAGGTGAACTCAACTCGGTAGATTGGCGCGTCCGAGCCGCCCGCCTCGCGCTCTTCACGCTCTTCACGCGCCGGGCGCTGGCTATGGCGAATCGCGTCGAGGACGGCGGTTGGCGATTCGTGGCCGGCCGCGCGGGCGTCGGCAAGCGAAATCTCAGATTGGTCGATTTGCGCCACAGAGTCGATCTCGATGAGATGGTCTCCGACGCGATGGCGGCCGCCCACCTTCGCCTGCGGGCGACGCCAGCGACGGAAGGTCAGGGTCAACTCGCCGCGCGCTATGGCTTCTTTGTCGCGTTTGCGAAACTGCATCTGTCTGAGGTCCTTGCTGACGCCACAGGTTAGCGGCGGCGGACGTGGTCGCTGCTGGTCGGCGCTGGTCGCAACGGCCGAATCAGGCTCGTAGACTGCGCCAACGAGTCGGGCTCGAACGTCGCGCCGACTCCAGCAGATGACCGCGAGGGGCGAGATGTTCATTGGCTACTTCACCGAGCGACCCTATCAGGATCCCAACTCCGGCTACTTCGGCGCCGCCGGGCGCGATATCCAGGATCTCGACCTGAGCAACGGGAGTTACGACCCACGGATTGGCGCGGAACTCTACAACCGCTACCTGGACGAGAAAGTCTACGCCGAGGAGATGGGATTCGACGGCCTGATGCTCAACGAGCATCACTCGACACCGTTCTGCATGGGCGGCGTGATGAACGTGGAGGCGGCGATCCTGGCCAGAATCACGAGCCGGGCGAAGATCGTGCTGTTGGGCAATGTGTTGCCGATCTGGGACGATCCGCTCTGGCTTGCGGAGGAGCTGGCGGAGATCGACATGATTTCGCGGGGGCGGCTGGTCAGCGGCTGGGTTCGCGGCACGGGCCGTGAGAGCGTCGCGCATAACTCGGCATCGCCGTTCAACTGGGAGCGCTACCAGGAGGCACACGACTTCATCGTCAAGGCGTGGACGACGCCGGGACCGTTCCGCTGGGAGGGTGAGCATTACCAGTACCGCTATGTAAATCCATGGGCTCGGCCGTACTCCGATCCGCATCCGCCGATCTGGATTCCGGGCGTAATGAGCCGCAACACGGTCCAGTGGGCTGCCGAACGGCGCTATCCCTATGTGATGCTGGCGACGGAGATTGGTCCAACCAAGGAGTCGTTCGAGTACTACCGCGCCAGCGCACGGGAGGCGGGCTATGAGGCAGGGACGCAGCACACGGCGTACCTGTTCAAGGTCCACGTCGATGAGACCGACGAGTTGGCCGAAGACACTGCGCGCAAGTACCTGCAGGGACCGAGCAACCCGTTCCTGGAAGGCAATCAGGGCAAGGTGCGGCCGTTCTTGCAGTCGTTGCCGGGTTTGACGTCGCGGACCGACGTGCTGCCGACGTCGCAGATTCGCGCGATCGCGGCGTCGCGAGGGCGCACCGAGCGGCGGCGCGCGCTGACAGGCGCAGCGGCGCCGGCCGAGCCGCGCGACTATCGAGGCACCTTCACGGAGCAGGTCGACAAGCTCAGCATTATCCACGGCACGCCGGCGACGGTCCTGCCCAAGATTCGCTACGTGCTCGAGGAGCTACGACCGGGAGCGATCATCTTCTGGGACGGTGACGGCTCGATGGATCACGACGACGCGATGCGCAGCTTGAGGCTGATGGGCGAGGAAGTACTGCCCGCTGTACGCGAGATGGGTGCTGAGCTTGAGTTGGACGGTCCCTTTGACGTCGATCCGGCGACCAATCAGCCGCTCGCGGTGGCCGGCGACTAGCGACGGCGTGCACAGATCAAGGGAGCGTGACATGACCGGACGGAAACAGCCCCAGTACGACGCGATCGTGATAGGCGCGGGCGTGGCGGGGATATACCAGATTTACCGGCTGCAGGAGATGGGCTTCAACGCAACCGTTCTGGAGACCGCCGAGGGACCCGGCGGGACCTGGTTCTGGAATCGCTATCCGGGCGCTCGGTTCGACTCTGAGAGCTACACCTACGGCTATTCGTTCTCCAAGGAACTGCTGGAGGAATGGGACTGGAGCGAGCACTTCGCCGGACAAGCCGAGACGCTGAGCTACCTCAATCACGTAGTCGACAGGTTCGACCTACGGCGTCACATGCAGTTCGGCTGCAGGGTCGAGGGAGCGTCGTTCGACGAGGAGGGCGATTTCTGGCAGGTGCGGCTGGAGGATGGCCGCGAGCTGACGGCTCGATTCGTGCTTACCGCGATCGGCATGCTCTCGGCCGCGACGATGCCGCGGATTGAAGGCGTCGATGACTTCGAAGGCGACTCGTGGCATACCTACTACTGGCCTCACGAGTCGGTCGAGCTGGCGGGCAAGCGAGTTGCAATCGTGGGAACCGGAGCGACCGGGGTCCAGGTGATCTCAGAGATTGCGGACAAAGTCGGTGAGCTGACTGTGTTCCAGCGCCGGCCCAATTGGTGCGCGCCGCTGCACAACAGTCGGATTGACGACGAGTCGCAGGTGGACATCAAATCCTCCTACGACGAGATCTTCGAGGCCTGTCGGCGCAGTCCGGGTGGATTCCTGCACGCGCCTGACCCGCGAAAGTTCGCGGACGTGCCGGAGGAAGAACGGCGTGAGCTATGGGAACGAATCTACGCCGACCGCGGGTTTAGCGTCTGGATGAGCAACTTCATCGACACGGGCATCAATCCGGAGGCGAATGCGGAGTACTCGGCGTTCATTGCCGACAAGATTCGCTCACGAGTGCACGATCCTATGACCGCGGAGAAGTTGATCCCGAAGGATCACGGGTTCGGCACGCGCCGTGTGCCGTTGGAGACCCACTACTATGAGGCGTACAACCGCGACAACGTGCACCTGGTCGACATCAACGAGACTCCGATCGAGCGGATCACCCACAACGGCATTCGCACTTCTGCTCGGGACTTTGAGGTCGATTTGATCATCTACGCCACCGGATTCGATGCGATCACCGGAGCATTTGACCGGATCAACTTCACCGGGTTGGACGGTCTCGCTCTGCGCGACAAGTGGTCTGAGAGTCCGGACACGCTGCTGGGCATGCAAACTTCCGGTTTCCCCAATCTGTTGATGCTGAGCGGTCCGCAGGGCGGGTCGGTCTCGACCAATTATCCACGCGGCATTGAGACGGCGGTTGACTGGATCTCGGACTTGCTGGGCTACATGAGTGAGCATGGCTACAGCAGGGTCGAGGCGAGCGAGGAGGCGGAGTCGGCCTGGCGGCAGCATGTCCAGGAGATGTACCAGTTCCAGTTGATGAGCAAAGTCAAAAGCTGGTTTACGGGCTACAACTCGAACGTGGACGGTCACGACCAGCCGCGACTGATGATGTACCCGGGAGGAGCGCCGCGCTATCGCAGCCAGTTGGACTCTGTCGCATCGAACGGCTACGAGGGCTTCCACCTGTCGTAGAGCCCTGCCGAGGAGCACTGCGGTAGACCCTTGACGCTGCGCCGCGATCTCGGCGACGGAGCGCCGGCGTCTGTGTCTCGGGAACAGAACACAAGCAGATCTGAATCGAGAATGCACTGAGTCCCGCGCGACGCGGGAGGGTCTACTCGGGATCGATGGCCTTGCGGATGGATGAGAGAGAGGGCGACGTCATGGGCGCACGATTGCGGCTGCTGGTTACGGCAATACTCGGCATCTTGCTCCTGGCGCTGTTGGCCGGTTGCTCGGACGACGCGCCGCCTTCGCTCTCCGAGGCGGACGTAGCGCAGCAGTCGGAGACGGAGACTGCGACCTCCGCCGTTCAAGCACAGCAAGACGCCATGGAGCAAGAGGCGGTCGAACAGCAGGCCGTTGAAGAGGAGCAGGCGCAAGCCGAGACGGAGACGGACACGGAGGAGTCGGATGACGCGCAGAAGGCTGTGGCGGATGAAGAGCAGTCCGAGCGGGAGGATGAGCCGGAGCTGGTCCAGTTTGATCCGGACGAGCCGTTGCCATTCGATCCCGATGTCACGGTCGGCACGCTGAGCAATGGGCTGACGTACTACATCCGCCAGAACGCGGAACCGCAGGGTCGCGCCAATCTCTCGCTGGTCGTGCGTGCGGGATCGGTGCTTGAGGAGGAGCAACAGCGGGGCCTGGCTCACTTCGTGGAGCACATGGCCTTCAACGGCACCGAGCGTTTCGAAAAGCAGGAGATCATCGAGTACCTGGAGTCGATTGGCAGTGACTTTGGCGCTCACCTGAACGCATACACCGGCTTTGACGAGACCGTCTATTTCCTGGAGGTGCCAACGGATGACGCGGAGATCATGGAGACCACGTTCCAGATCCTGAGCGACTGGGCTTACGGGATCACGTTTGATCCGGAGGAAGTCGAACTGGAGCGCGGCGTGGTGCTGGAGGAGTGGCGGCTGTTCCAGGGATTCGACTCGCGCTTCAACAGAAACCTGTTTCCGCTGTTGTTTGGATCGTCTCAATACGCCACCAGAGGTCCTATTGGTCTGGTTGAGGTGATTGAGAGTGCGCCGGTCGAGGAGTTGCGGGCCTACTACGAGCGCTGGTATCGGCCGAGCCTGATGGCGGTGATAGCGGTGGGCGACTTCGAGGTGGAACAGATTGAGGCGAAGATCAAGCAGCACTTCGCTCCGTCGCCGGAGGGCGAAGCGACGCAAGAACGGGCAGTTGTGGCCGAGCCGGTTGAGCGGCCGATGTTCGATGTTCCGGACAACGAAGAGCCTGAGGTTGACGTGTTCACCGATCCGGAGGCTCCCTTTACGCAGCTCTACCTGGTGCGCAAGCAGTCGCCTGAACAGGGGCGCGACGTTGCCGCGCTGCAGCGCGGCCTGACCACTCGACTCGCGTTTTCGATGCTGGGCGCCCGACTGTTCGAACGCGGCCAGGAGGCGGATCCGCCGTACCTGGGCTCGTTCGCCGGATACACGTCGTTCGTGTTGGCGTTGGACATTGAGCAGTTTGCAATCGCCACCACCCAGGAGGGCCTGGAGCGGGGCTTCACGGCGCTGCTGGAGGAGATCCAGCGAACCGGGCAGCACGGCTTCACCGAGTCGGAACTGGAGCGCGAGAAGATCAACCTGCTCAGCGAGGCCGAACGGCAGTACACCAACCGGGAGCAGATTGACTCATCGGAGATTGCTGGTTGGTATCGAGAGCATTTCCTGAGCGGCGCTCCTGCGACGGGCATCGACGCACAGTGGGAGCTGTACCAGTCGCTGCTGCCGCAGATATCGCTGGCCGATGTCGACGCTGTCTCCGCGGCCTGGATCGAAGCTCGCAACAGCGTGCTCCTCGTGTTGGGACCGGAAGGAATCGATCCCAGCGGTGGAGAAGAACTCGAAGCGACGCTCGCTGCGCAACTGGCCGGCGCCAGCGCCATGGTCGTGGAACCGTACGCGGATGAGGCGAGCGACGATCCGCTAATCGCAACGATTCCGACGGCCGGGGCGATCGTGGCGGAGGAATCCCTTGACGTAATCGATGCGGTCCAGTGGACCCTGTCGAACGGCATCACGGTGGTCGCCAAGCAGACCGACTTCAAGGACGACGAAGTACGATTCAGTTCCTTCAGCCCGGGCGGCACCTCGTTAGTTTCAGACGAGGACTACGTATCGGCGCTGTACGCCGCCAACCTGATCGACGGCAGCGGCGTCGGCGAGCACGACAGCGTCGCCCTGGACAGGCTGCTGACTGGCACGCGCGTTGCGGTTGTTCCCTACATCGACGATCTGTACGAGGGACTGCGCGGCAACGCGTCGCCCAAGGATCTCGAGGTGATGTTCCAGCTCATCCACCTCTATGTGACCGCGCCGAGACTGGATCCCGACTTCTACCCAATCTACGAGGAACGGCTGCGTAGCTCTGCGGAGTTGCGTCCGACCCAGCCGGATGCAGTGTTGTTCGATCGGGTCAACTCGCTGCTCAGCCAGGGCCACCTGAGGGGGCGGCCGTTCAGCCTTGAGGTGGTCGAGGAGTTGAACATGGAGCGCGCGGAGTCGGTCTATGTCGACCGTTTCGCGGACATGGGCGACGCCCGGTTCGTGATTGTTGGCGCCTTCGACTGGGATGAGCTGCGAACGCTGACCGAGACGTATCTCGCCAGTCTGCCGACGACGGGTCGAGTCGAAGCGTGGGTGGACCACAACCTTGACCCACCGCAGGGCGTGATCGATGAGACCGTGAACAGCGGCATTGAGCCGCGCAGCAACACCGTCTGGGTCTTCGAGGGCGAGTCCACATGGAGCCGTGAAGAGGCGCTTGCAGTAGAGATCGCTGGAGAGATGCTGGGAACCCGCCTGCGTGAGCGGATTCGCGAGGCCCTGGGAGGCACCTACAGCATCTCTGTGTGGGGACGCATGAGTTCGATACCGGACTCCGAGTACCAGGTTGGAATCATCTTCGGCAGCGACCCGGACCGAGTCGAAGAACTGCTGGGGGAGATCGAGCTTGAGTTGGACTGGCTGCGAGGCGGCGGCGAACAAAGCTACCTCGACACGGTCAAGGAGCAGTTGCGCGTCGCCTACGAGGAAGACCTGCGCGAGAATTCGTTCTGGGTGAACCAGATTGAGACCGTGCTGATTCGCGGCGAGCCGTTCGAGCTGATCACGAGCTACGAGGAGCGAGTCGACGCGTTGACGCTCGAGCGGGTAGCTGAGTCAGCGCGACGCATTCTGCCGATGGATCGCTGGGTCCGCGTGGTGCTCTATCCCGAGGACGAGTAGGTACGCCAATGACTAGCGAACCGGACACCAGTAGCTGGAAGCGGACGCCCGATGGCATCCCGATTCCACCGCCTTCAGCAGACGATGTTCTGTACGAAGCAGCGGATGGCGTTGCGCGAATCACGCTCAATCGGCCGGTTGTGCTCAACGCGATCAACAAGAACGTGACGCGGCTGCTCAATGCGGCGTTTGATCGAGCGGAGGCGGACGAAGAGGTGCGCGCAGTGATCCTGACAGGTGCGGGACGCGCGTTTTCGGCGGGCGGCGATTTGTGGTCGTCGCTGTATCCGGACGACGATCCGGCGCCGAGTGCGATCGATGTGATGTTGCGGATCTGGTCGCTGGACAAGCCGGTGATTGCCGCCGTACGCGGCCACGCCGTTGGTCAGGGCTGCGAGCTGGCCGGGGTCTGCGACTTCACTGTGGCGTCGGAGACGGCGCGGCTGGGCGAGATTCAGATCCGGCACGGATTCGGCGTCCCCGTGTTGATCACACCCTTCCTGACGGGCCAGAAGCAGGCCAAGGAAATCTTGCTGCTGGGTGAGGTTGTTACGGCCGAGGACGCCTTGCGAATGGGACTGGTCAATCGGATTGTGCCAGACGATCAACTCGAAGAGGTTGCAGACGAGATGGCGCGCAAGCTGTCCTCGCTGCCAGCCGCTGTGGTCAGGCTGAACAAGCGACTGGTGAACATGGTCTATGAGCAGATGGGTCTGATCGACGCCGTGCGCTATCGCGACAACGAGTCGTTGCGGGAACTGATCGAGGCGGAGGACTCGGTCGGTGCGGGACGGCAGCGGATCCGCGAGGAGAGGGGTTGGGCAGCGTTCAAGCGCGAGCGCGATCGCGGATACGAGGAAGCCGACGACGCTAGTCAGTGATGTAGGTGTGGGTGATTACTTCCCAGACGTGACCGTTTTCGCAGTCGAAGTAGAAGCCGCGGCCCTGGTAGCGGTGGTTGATCTTGCCGTCGGTGCGTGAGCCGGGTCCGCTGCCGAAGGCGATGCCCTGTTCTTTGACTCGTTGCAGGATCGCGTCGAAATCCTCGTCCGAGGCGAGGAAGGCGTAGTGATTGGAGCCTGGATTGTTCGAGTTGTCGAAGTCGAGCGTGAGCGTGTCGTTGATCTTGACCGGCGCGAAGTGCCCCCAGGCCCCTTCGTATTCGAGTCCGAAGAGTCCTGCGATGAACCTGGCCGATCGCTCCTTGTCGTAGGCGGGAACGATTGTGTGGTCGAGCTGCAGTGGCATGGCTGGAATCCTGACGTCGGGTCCTGTCTTGCTGGCTTCAAGAGTAGCCAGATCGAGTGGGGACTCGTCAGCCCACCGGGTCGCAGAGTTCGGCGTGCAGGTCCAGCAGGGCAGGAATGGTCTCGGGCGGACGACGACCGAAACCGCACTCGGTCGCCACACCAGATTCGCCGACGAATCGGCGAGCGGAGGCGATGCGTGGCTGCGCGCCCGTCGCGCCGTCGGTGATGTGCACCAATCCGAGATACAGCTCCGTCTCGGATGGCAGCGCCAAGTTGCCCAGCGGCGCAAAGTAACCTGCGTCGCTGCGGTCTCGCGGGACAGGCATGTGGATCCAGTTCAGCGGTCGATCCAGACCGGCGGCGACGCCATTGGCGATGTTGACCAGCTTGTCGGTGTCGGTTGGCTGGACGAAGTGCTGGTGTTCGACATCGCCGTAGCAGAGGTGGTAGCCGATCTCGACATCCGCAGGCACGTGATTGCCGAGCCGCACGAGCCGGTCCAGAATCTCGGGCTGGGGATCCGCAACGAACGTGTCCAGCAGACTCTCCAGCACGGCGAACTCAACCGCAGTGTCCCACTGGACCGCGAGTTGGTCATGCGGGATGGCATCGAGGATTTCGTCCAGTTCGCCCAGCAGCTTGGCTTCGTAGGCAGCCTCGACGGCTGCCTGGGAGTGAGGCACGATGCGGACATGTGTGACGGCGAGGGGAGTCGGCAGGCAGACCTGGAAACGGGCGCCGCCCGCGATCACGCCTTCCCGCTTGAGACGAGTGAAGACCTGCCACGACTCCAGCGCCGAATCACGGTATCCGGTGTCTGGCAAGTCGGAAGCGGTCATCGATGCAGCAGAGCGAAGCTCGAATCGGGGCCCAAAGGGACCGCCCTCTTCGTCCGCTGTCTGAAGTTGCTGAACTTCAGCGAGCAGCGGCCACTGCCACTGGATCCAGTTGGTGCGGATGCCGGTTTCGCCGTCGGGGATGCGTCGCAGGTGGTCGCCCAGTCGGGTTGCCGCCTCGCGGAAGACGGACTCGCTGTCGGCCAGGGGAACGCTGCCGACGAGGTGCGCGCCGCGCGGTGATTGAGACATAAGGACCTCACCTGGCTGTCGCCGACCGGACAGGGATGCGGAGCTACGCGTCGGCGCGGACGCAGGGTAGTCCTAACCACTGGCGATTGGTTGTGCCGTCGACAGATTCATGGTCGCGCGGTTGATAGTTGCCTATTGAAAGTGGCTATCGAGACTTCCGATGGCCGACTGTCGACGGCGATGCGACATACGGTGGGTTTGAGAGGAGGAACTGAGACAAAGCTGAGACGAAGCAGCGAGGAACGGCGAGGTGAGGGCCATGCGGATGTGCAAGCGGGCAGTCAGTGGCGGCTGGGGAAGCGGGAGGACGAAGCGGGTAGGCCAGGGGATGGAAAGCGCGCTGATGTGTGGGTTGATGGTAATCCTCGCCGGGGTCGCATCGGCCGCGTCGGCTCGGGAGATGAGTCCAACCCGGGTTGACGCGGTCGATGTGATTTCTATTCCGAGGCAGGACGGCGACGAGCGAGGCGGAGGGCATTCCAGAGAAGAACAAAGCGTGCTGCCGCCCGTCTTTCCCGAATACGAGGACGGGGTGCGCTCGGTCAGCGAGGGCGTGCCCGCCGGCACGTCGATTCATCCGCCGTTCGAAGCGAGCGATCCGCAAGCACTTCCACTGACGTTCATCCTGTTGGGCGAGGCCGCCGAGCTGTTCACCCTGGACCAGGGCGCGAAGCTGATCATCAACGAGGTACCGGACTTCGAGCGCCGGGGAAACTATGAGATGACGCTGCGGGCGAGCAACGGCGTTGCCTCGAGTGATCTGCCGATCATCGTGATGGTCTGGAACGAGGACGAGCCGGGAGTGCTGACGATCAGCGAGGCGGGCACGGACACCCAGCCTCGGCTGGATGCGACCTTGAGCGATGCGGACGGCGGAGTCAACGGTTCGAGCTGGAAGTGGGAGATGTCTCGCAATGGGCAGTATGGCTGGCGCACTGTGCTGACGATGCAGGGCGACACTTCTTCGTTTCTGCCTGACCGCGCGCAAGGTGGCCAGTGGATTCGCGTTACGGTGCGCTACCGAGATGCACAAGGCTTCTCGTACATCAAGAGCGTGCAATCGGAGGTGGTACGGATTCCTCGGCATGGAGGCAGTTGATGTGGCGGGGAGGTCCAGCCGATCCGCTCCGTGTGGTGGTTGGGTCGTGACGTAGGCTGGAAGCCGACCTCCCAGACCCCTCCGTCGGTCCTGCGGGACCGGCGGAGGCGTGTGTATCCACCAGTGGATCGAGATCGCCGATGACCGACTATGTAGACCGCGAGCATGAAGCCGCCGCGATCGCTGAGGTGCGCTCGGCAGTCGTCGGCCACGACATCCAGAAACTTCCAGAGGACATCGGACGCTGGCGGGCGGCGGTGTTGATCGCGCTGCTGCCATACGATGATCCGCGGGTTGTTCTGACCGTGCGCTCTCACGAGGTTGAGCATCACAAGGGAGAGATTTCCTTTCCCGGCGGAGCGCTGGATTCAATCGACGAGCATCCGATGGCGGCGGCGCTGCGGGAGGCCGACGAAGAGGTTGGTCTGCGTGCCGAGCATGTCGAGGTGTTGGGCGAGCAGTCGCACTACCGCACGATGTCTGACTTTCATGTGACGCCGTACGTGGGGATCATCGACCGGGCGCCGTATCCGTTCCGTCCGCTGGCAATCGAGGTCGGAGAGATCATCACGCCCTCACTGACGCACTTGCTGGACCGTTCAAATGTTGCGTTTGAGAAGCGGGAGCGGGACGGCCAGGTCTTTCATATGCGCGAGTACTGGTATGAGGGCCACCGCATCTTCGGGGCAACGGCGACGATGCTCGGTCGCTTTCTTGACGATCTTGCGCGGCTTCGTGGGCTGCCGACTCCAACGCCTGGTTAGTCGGCAGGCGTGGTCAGGACGACCTGACCGTTGCGGGCGACGGTAAGGACGCCGTCTTCGCCGAAGTGGGCGATGAATTCCAGATTGTCGATCGTCTCGACCTGTTTGATGCCCTTGACGACCCACATGTGCGGACCGACGGTGACATCGATCCGGTCGATCGCCGGCCAGAGCAGAATGCGAATGTTGCCGCTCTCTGCCCGGTAGTGGACTTGCCAGACGCCTTCGCTGTCGTTGGGCAGGTCGAATGGCTGACGCTCGGCCTCGGTGTCGAAGAGCTTGGCAATTGCTCGCACTGCCGGCATGGCGACGCCGCTGAATTGCTCGCGCGGCCTCACCGGGTCACGTCCCGTTCAGTAGGTTCGTAGAAGCTGGCATCGGCGAGCGCGTCGGGCAGGTGTTGTTGCTCGGAGGCGACGCCGCCCTGGAAGTCATGCGCGTACTGGTAGTCCTTGCCGTAGCCCTGCGCGGCCATCAGTCCGGTAGCCGCATTGCGGAGGTGCAGCGGAACCGGCAGCGCGCCGTGTTCGCGCACGGCGCCGAGCGCCGAGGAGTACGCCTTCATCGCGGAGTTGCTCTTGGGCGCGCGGGCGAGGTAGATCGCCGCCTCGGAGAGCACGAGGGTGCACTCGGGCATGCCGATCAGGTGCGTCGCCTGCTGCGCGGCGACGGCGACAGACAGCGCGCCTGGATCGGCGAGCCCGATGTCCTCGGCGGCGAGGATGACGATGCGTCGGGCGACGAACATGGGGTCCTCGCCGGCTTCGAGCATGCGGGCGAGCCAGTAAACGGCGGCGTGCGGATCTGATCCTCGAACCGACTTGATGAAGGCGCTGATCGTGTCGAAGTGAGCGTCGCCGCCCTTGTCGTAGGGCAGCGCCCGCTGGGCGACGTTCGCTACGGTATCGACCGTGATCGGGCATCGTTGCGCCGCGCCATCTCTGGCTGCCGCTTCGAGCGTGTTGAGGGCGACTCGCGCGTCGCCGGAGGCATAGCGCGCGATAGCGTCGAGCGCGGCATCGTCGACGTGCGGAGGATCGCGTCCCAGGCCGCGATCCTGGTCAGTCAGCGCCCGTTTGAGGAGCACGGCGATGTCGCCGGATTGCAGCGGCTCGAGCTTGAACACTCGCGCGCGGCTGAGCAGTGGCGCGATCACCTCGAAGGATGGGTTCTCGGTGGTTGCGCCAAGCAGCGTGATGGTCCCGTCCTCTACTGCGTGGAGCACGGCGTCCTGCTGTGCCTTGTTGAAGCGGTGAATCTCGTCGATGAAGAGGATGCTGCGGGCGAGTCCGTCGCGCCGACCGGCCTCGGCGGAGGCGATCACCTTGCGCAGGTCGGCGACGCCGCTGGAGACGGCCGAGAGGGTCGCGAAACGCGCGTGTGTGCCGCCGGCGATGACCTGCGCGAGCGTGGTTTTGCCTGATCCTGGCGGTCCCCAGAGGATGCAGGATGGCGGCGACCCGGCTTCGATCGCGCGCCGCAGCGGAGCCTCGGGTCCAACCAGGTGGCTCTGGCCGACGACCTCGTCCAGGGTGCGGGGCCGCATCCGCGCAGCCAGCGGTGCGGTCGGATCGAGGGCCAGAGTGTCGTCAAACAGCCTTCTCATGCCAGGATCTCGGGTCGCCATGGGTCTGAGGGTAGCGGTGACGGCTGGCGGACTCGGTGTGCGGCCCATGAGACTTGCCAGGCCGCGCTCCCGTTCGCGGGGTGCATCGCCAGCGACCCGCGGCGCTGAGGCCGGCTCTGCAAGGGGGAGGGGAGAGCGCTTGCGCGCAGGTCTCCAAAGGAGAGAGCGGGATCCCGGGTAGAGCCTTCAGATGATTCGGCGGCCCTGGGAGCGGCGGGACTGGTTCCAGCCTTCGAGCAGCATCTCGGCGCGACCCTGGGCTTTCTTCCAGGCCACTTCGCCGCCATGAAGTTGTACCTGATCGGGATGAGCCGTCGACCAGGCCTCGCGGACATCGTCCGCGCGAAGTTCTCCGACCATTGCGCCTCGCAGAAGGGCGAGGCGCAAGATCTCAGTGGCTTGATCGGACGGAACCAACGGCGCGCCGGTCGATCCTGGGGGTTGGAAGAGCATGACCGCGGCGTCGACGAAGCCAACCAGTGAGTCGGGTTCGATTCTCTCAAGGCTGTGCAGCACCTGTTCGGTGGCTCGTTTTTCCTGCACGTAAGGTTGGACGGCGGCTTGGTCGACGTGGATTTGGCCGAGCAGGGTCATGGCGAAGCGCTGGCGTCGCTGGCTGAGCAGCGCCATGCTCCAGAAGGCGGGATGGGCGAGATTGCTGAGGTCCCAGCCGCTGACGCCCCAGGCGCCGGAGCGACCCTTGCGCCTGGGCAACTGGCGGACGAAATCGTCGGCGGCGAGTTGGAGGATGCTGCGTCTGACCCGAGCGGTGTTGGGTCGGCGGTCGATGGCTTCGGCGATGCGTCGCAGGACCATGGCGAACTCGATTAGCCGACCAGCGTCACGATCGTGACGCCGTCGCCGCCGCTCCTTGGCTCGGCGCTCTCGAAACTGGTCACCAGCGGGTGCGTGCGCAGCAGTTCACGGACGGCTCGACGCAGCGCTCCGGTTCCCTTGCCGTGCACGACTTCAAGGCGCGTCTGTCCTGCCCGGTAGGCGACGTCGAGGAACGAGTCGACCATCGGCAGGGCGTCATCGGTGACCTGACCGCGGAGATCGATCTTGGAGCCGGGGTCGATTGGCGGCCGCGGCATATTGCTGACCGTGGCGCCCATGCCGCGCAAGGGTCGGCCCTCTTCAGGACGGCTCGCGCCCGAGGGAGCGAGCCGCTCGATCTGTTCGACGCGCACCCTGGTGCGCAGCGAGCCAAGCTGGACTTCGAGTGCGCCGTCGTCGACCGGGGTGAGCACTTCGCCGGGCTCGGGCAGGCCTCGCAGATAGATGAAGTCGCCCGCACTGAGTCGTTCGGGATCGACTGCCGTTGCTTCTGCATCGCTGGTTGCGCGGCGGCGACGCTGGCTCGCTCGGGCTCGACGAACGTGTTGCAACCGCTCGCGGCCGCGTTCTGCATGATGTTCGGCGAGCTCTTCGGCGCGTTCTCGGGATCGCTCGCGTTCCAGCTCCTTGAGCGAAGCCCTGAGGCTGCGGCGGAACTGAGCCAGCTCGTCCTCCATGGCACGCTCTGCTCGGGCCAGGACGGCGTCACGCTCGGCTTCGATTGCGTCTCGTCGCTCGGCCAGGTTGGAGCGGATCTCTTCGGCTTCTTCTCGGGCGAGTCGTTCTGCGCGTGCCTGTCCGGCAATGATGTCGCGTTCCTGTTGGAGTTCGCCGAGCAGGTGCTCGAGCGTGGCAGTTTCCGTCGTGGCGCCGTCGCGGGCGCGGTCGAGGATGCGCTCGGGCATGCCCAGCCGCTGGGCGATGGCGAGCGCGTTGGATCGTCCGGGCGTGCCCATGATGATGCGGTAGGTGGGCTGGAGCGTGTTGGCGTCGAACTCGGCGGAGGCGTTGACGATGCCGTCGGTGGAGTGGGCGAAGACCTTGAGCTCGCCGTGATGGGTGGTGGCGACCAACATGCAATCAAGTTGCAGGAACTCCTGCAGCAGCGAACGAGCCAGGGCGGAGCCTTCAGCCGGATCGGTGCCGGCGCCCAGCTCGTCGAGCAGGACGAGCGTGCGCGGCCCGGCCGCACTAATGATGCGCACGATGTTGGTCATGTGCGCCGAGAAGGTGGAGAGCGACTGTTCGATCGATTGTTCGTCGCCAATGTCGGCGAAGATGTCCTCGAACACCGGAAGTCGGGTTCCCAGCTCGGTCGGGATCGGCAGCCCGGCCTGGGCCATCATGCAGAGCAGGCCAACCGTTTTCAGCGCGACGGTCTTGCCGCCGGTGTTGGGTCCGGTGATCAGGACGCAACGGGACTCGGCGCTCAGTGCGGCCGAGATTGGCACGACCTCGCCGGACAGCAGCGGGTGCCGCGCCGAGTGCAGGATGAGGTCGGAGGGGCCGTCGGCGATCCAGTTGAGCGCGTCGTCCTCGGTGGGCAGCGGGGCGTCCAGCTCGGAGCCAAGACGCGCCTTTGCCTGGGCCAGGTCAATCGCTGAGAGACAGCGAACGGCTGCCCTGATCGCTCCGGCCTCCTCGCCAATCGACTTGCAGAGCGCGCGCAGGATGCGCTCGACTTCCCGCTGTTCTTCGCGGCGCGCTTCGCGCAGGCGGTTTCCCGGCTCGACGACGGCGAGCGGCTCGACGAAGAGCGTGGCGCCGGAGGCGGAGACATCGTGCACGACGCTGGGCAAGGCGCCGCGCAGCTCGGCTTTGATCGGGATGACGTAGCGGCCGTCACGTTCGGTGATTAACGATTCCTGGGCGATGCCTTCGGAGACGGCGTGGCGCAGCGTGCGTTCAAGCTGACGCTCCAGTCGTTCCTGCAGCGTGCGGATCAGGTCTCTGACATCGGCAAGCGCAGGTGAAGCGTGGTCGGGAACCTCCCCGCGTTCATCGATGGTCGCCTCGATCTCGTGGATCAAGGGTGTGAAGTCGGCGATCCGTTGGGCGAGCCTGGCGAGTTGCGGGGTTTCCCTGGCCAGCGGAGCGAGCTGATTCTTTGTGTGTCTGGCGGTGCGCAGCAGGATGCCGACTTCGAGGATATCGGGCGTCGAGAGAATCGCCGCTCGAGAGGCGGCGAGCAGGCTCGCGTCAACCTCGGGCGCCTGGCCCATGTGAAAGTTCGGTTTGATGTTGGCCAGGCGACGCGCCTCGGACGTGGAGGCAAGGCGCCTGCGGACTTCCTCGGGGTCACCGGTCGGTTCGAGCTTGAGCGCCAGCTCGCGACCGCCTGGACTGCCGCAAAGCTCGGCCAGGCGGTCGATGATCTTGGGAAACTCGAGAACGGCGATGCTCTTGGCGTCCACCGGATGTGTCCTAGCCGATTTCGATCAGGGACGTGACATAACCAACGCCCCACGGGTGCTCTGAGGCAAGCATATGCGGATGCACGGGGAGATCGCGCGTTGCCCCCATCAGGATCAACAGCGGAGAGATCACCGATTCGTCGACTTCGCGGCGGAGCGACTCGTCGAGTTCGCACAACGGCTGGGGAGTCCATGCTTGCAGCGACTGTTCGATCTGTCGCTGGACTTCGTCGCCGCTGCGGTGATGGCCGTAAGCCGAGGCCTCTGAGAGTGTGTGAACAGCATCGCCTGACGCGATGATCGCGGTTGACTCCTGGATGTCGCGTAGCGCGTCGCCGATCGCCAGACCGAGGCGGAAGTGGTCCTGCGGAGCAAGGAAGCTGATGCTGACGACGGCGATTCGGCTGGGCAGCGCGTCGCCGAGGAGCGTGAGCGGGACCCCGAGGGAGTGGTCGGACTCTTCCCAATGCTCGGCTTTGGTCAGAGGGACCTCGGCGGCTTGGGCTGCATTGAACATGGCGTCCGACAGTTCGTGATCGATCTGATGCTGAAAGGTCGCAGCCGGGGCGTCGAAGCGGGCCAGATTGCCGTTGATCGGCGCGTAGAGCAGATGGAAGCGGTTGAGCGTCACGATTCCGTGAGTGGAGATCATCAGCAGACGCCGGATATCCAGCTCGCGCAGGCGATCGGCGACATCCTGGTAGGCATCGAGGGTCGCCCGGGCCTGGCGTTCGCGGCCCTTGCCGATATCGGGCAGCAACACCGGCGGGTGGGGAACGACGGCGCCGAGGACGATCAAGAGGCCGCTCCGACAAGCTTGCGCAAAGCTGCGACGATGTGCTCGTCCTCGCCCGGGAGGACGGTTCGGGGGTCGAGGACCAGGCGATCGTTTTCGACACGGGCGATGATCGGCGGGTCGTTCTCGCGCAGCAGGCGCGCCGCCTGGGTCGGATGCGGATGGGCCAGGCTCCAGATGCAGGTCTCGCGCGTTTCTGCGGGCAGCGAGCCGCCGCCGATCGGCGACTCGGATAGCTCGAGTTGTCCGGCGCCGAGCGCATTGCGCCAGCGCGAGGCGCGAGCGTGCAGTTCGTCCATCTGCGCGGCGATCATCCGCCAGACCGGAATGGCCTCCAGGGCCTCCTGGCTGACGTAGTGCTGCAGAGTGGCCGCCAGGCCGGCTATTGCGGCCTTGTCCAGTCGCAGGACGCGCATCAGCGGGTGTCGCTTGAGTGGGTCAATGGCCTGTCTGCGGCCGACAATGATCCCCGCTTGCGGGCCGCCGAGCAGCTTGTCGCCGCTGAACATCACGATGTCCGCGCCGGCCTCGATGCTGTCCTGGGGTCGCGGCTCATAGGTGAGACCGAACTGGCGCGTATCAAGCAGACAGCCGCTGCCGACGTCGTCGATCAACATGATTCCGGCCTGATCGGCGACCTGCCGCAGCTCCTCGAGCGAGGGCTCCTCGGTGAAGCCGAGGATTCGGAAGTTGGACGTATGCACGCGCAGGATGGCGGCGGTGCGCTCGCTGACGGCGTCGGCGTAGTCGGAGGCGCGCGACCGGTTGGTCGTACCGACTTCGACCAGTCGGGCGCCGGAGAGTCGCAGGACATCGGGGATGCGGAAGCCGCCGCCAATCTCGACGGCCTGGCCGCGGGAGACGATGACCTCACGGTTGGTGCAGTGGGCGTTGAGCGCAAAGTAGAGCGCGGCGGCATTGTTGTTGACAGCGAATCCGGCTTCGGCGCCGGTCGCCGATCGCAAGAGCGAATCGAGATGATCGGAGCGGGCGCCGCGCAGTCCGCTGGGCAGGTCGTACTCGAGATTCGAATAGCCTGCGGCAGCCGAGGCCATGGCCAGTTCGGTGGCGTCGGATACCGGCGCCCGGCCGAGGTTGGTGTGAATCACTACGCCTGTCGCGTTGATCACATGACGCAGCGAAGGTTGGAGTCGATGGCTCAACGCTTGGGCGGCGCCGCGAGCGATGGCTTCGGCCTCGACGGGTGCGTCAGCGCCGCGCACGAGCAAGGAACGGGAGCGCTGCATGACGGAACGCACCGCATCGGCGACTTCTGGTCTCGGCAGCGAGTCGATTGCGTCGTGTAGCGCCGGATCGGCCAGGACGCGATCGACACTCGGCAGCGCCCGCAGCCGCGCGGCGGAGTCTGTTGATGGATTGTCGGTTGGATTCGTGGGCTCGTGAGCAGAGGTCGACACTGGCAGGCTCTCTAGGACACTCACTATGTCATTGGCGCTGATACGCTTCGTGCGATGAATCCCGCGGCGCCGGACGGTCCGGCGTATGCATTCATGCTAAAGAACGGTTCGCCTCGAGTATGACAACGAATCTCCGAATCCCTGGCCCAACGCCTTGTCCTCCCGAAGTCCTGGCGGCGGCGAGCGGGGAGATGATTAACCATCGCGGGCCTGAGTTTGCGGAGCTTCTGGAACGACTGACAAGCGGAATTCAGCCCTTTTTCGGCACCGAGCAGGAGATCCTGATCATCTCAGCCTCGGGCACCGGTGCGATG
Organism: Dehalococcoidia bacterium; assembly: GCA_965211635.1. Classification (GTDB taxonomy): domain Bacteria; phylum Chloroflexota; class Dehalococcoidia; order Bin125; family Bin125; genus Bin125. The sequence continues at coordinate 689,269 of OZ242948.1, read as the reverse complement.
GAGGCGGCGATCGTCAACACGTTGTCGACCCGAGACAAGGTGATGTGCGTGACAGTTGGATCGTTCGGAGACCGATTCGGGACGATCGCCGAGCGCTACGGCGCCGAAGTCACACGTACGGAGATCGAGTGGGGGGAGGCTGCGACTCCCGAGATGGTGGCCGAACTGATCCAGCAGGACGACTACGATGCCTTGCTGATTACGCACAACGAGACCTCGACGGGCGTGACCAATCCGCTCGGCGAGATTGCCGCTGCGGTTCGCGAGGTCGCCGATCCGCTGATCATCGTGGACGCCGTGTCCTCCCTGGGGTCGATTGAGATGCGGATGGACGAGTGGGGGCTGGATGCCGTCGTGACCGCGTCGCAGAAGGGCTGGCTTTCTCCGCCCGGGATCGCGATGGCGGCGCTATCGGAGCGAGGCTGGCAGGCGGCGGAGAAATCGACGATGCCCAACTATTACTTTGACCTGACTACTCATCACGACTACGCCGAGCGAGGCCAGCCTCCCTGGACTCCGGCGCTGCCGACGATGTACGCGATGGACGCGGCGCTGCCGTTGCTCACGGCTGAGGGTCCCGAGGCGGTGTTCGCGCGGCATCACCGCTATGCCTCCTGGACCAGGGCGGCGGCGAAGGCGCTGGGACTGGAACTGCTGGCCGACGAACGATACGCGTCCGACACGGTGACCGCAGTCAAGGTCCCGGACGGCATCACGGGAGCGGCGGTGAGCAAGCGCCTGCGCGCGGAGCATGACGTCGTGATCGCAGGTGGGCAGGGCAAACTGGCGGCCTCGATCTGGCGGATCGGCCATCTCGGTTACCTGGAGGAGCGCGAGTTCGCGGCCTGCTTCTCGGCGCTGCAACAGGCGTTGTTAGCAGAGGGGTTCTCGCCAGCCGAAGGAGTGGTCATACCAGGGATCGACGGATAGACGCCGACATTTGCGTAGTGGCGTGCGTAGGGGGTGCCAAGTGGTTTCCCTTGTGGTCGCCTTGCTCACGTTCACCGCTGCCCGCGTTGAGGCTGCGGAGCGCGAGCGACCACAAGCTCCCCAAACCACAAGCTCCCCAACATGATCGAAGAGAGGCTGAGACAGGGTAGTGAGTCATCGGATCTTGGTCAGTGAGACGCTCGCCGAGGAGGGATTGGCGATCCTGCGCGAATCGGCTGCGGTCGTCTGCGGGAGTGGTTGGTCGAGGAGTGAGCTGATTGCGGGGATCTCGGATTGCCAGGGCCTCATCGTTCGCAGCGGCACGCGAGTGGATCGTGAGTTAATCCAGGCTGCGCCTAATCTTCGGGTGATCGGTCGGGCCGGCGCGGGGGTCGACAACATCGACCTCAGTGCTGCCACTGAGCGCGGGATCATCGTGCTCAACGCCGCCGGCGGCAACACGGTGTCGGCGGCCGAGCTGGCAGTTGGGCTGTTGCTCTCGTTGTCTCGCCACCTCGCCGCAGCCAATGCGTCGTTGCGCTCGGGCGAGTGGAATCGGACGGCCTTCATCGGAACTGAGTTGCGAGGCAAGACGGCCGGGATTGTCGGGCTGGGCTTGGTCGGCGCGGCGGTCGCGCGACGATTGCAGGCAATGGAGATGCGCACGATTGCGTACGATCCGTTCGTCTCCGAGGAGCGGGCGCGCAGCGTCGGGACGGAACTGCTGCCGCTGGCGGAGCTGCTCGGGCAGTCGGATGTTGTCACGCTGCACTCTTCGGCGGCGCCGGACGCGCCGCCGCTGCTCGGCGTGGAGCAGATGGAGCGAGTCAAGCCCGGCGCACTGCTGATCAACACGGCGCGAGGCCGCCTCCTGGATGAATCGGCGTTGCTCGACGCGCTCGACTCGGGCCGTATCGCAGGGGCGGCGCTGGATGTGTTCGAGACTGAGCCTGCGCATGAGAACCCGCTGGTCACGCATCCGTTGGTGCTGGCGACGCCGCACCTGGGCGCATCGACGCAGGAGGCGCAGGAGCGTGTCGCGGTGGACATCGCCAGGGAAACGCTGCGGGTGCTTGCCGGCCGGCCGTCGCAAGCGGCCGTCAACGCCCCGCTGATCGACCCGGAATCGCTGGAGGCAGTGGGTCCGTACCTCTCGGTCGCCGAGATGTGCGGCCGACTGGCGACCCAGCTCGCCAGCGGTCAGTGGCGAGACATCACGATTCACTACAGAGGCGAAATCGCGAACCATGACGTGACGCCGCTCAAGGCGTCGGTGGTGGGGGGCCTGCTGGCGCCTATCTCGGATGAACACGTCAACCTGGTCAACATCAACAATGTGATCGCGCATCGAGGCTGGCGCATATCCGAACTCAGCGCATCCGATGCTGAACCGTACACGTCCACTATCACCGTGGAACTGAGGACGTCGTCGGGGGCGACGTCACTCATGGGGACGCTGGAGCATGGCCGCGCGGCGGTAGTCGAGATCAACGGGTTCCACGTGCACATTGCGGCGACGCTGCCGCGGCCCGGTCGAGCGCAGGATCATCTGCATCTGCTGGTCCTGAGGAATGAAGATCGACCCGGGCGGATCGGCGAAGTGGGCATGGCACTGGGCGGCCTGGATGTGAATATCGCGGCGATGGATGTCGGGTTCAGCGCGGAGGGGCCGGGTGAGATGTCGCTGATGGCGCTGACGATATCGCGGGCGCTGTCGCCCGAGGAAGTCGGGGTGATCGCGGCGATCGACGGTGTGGAGGATGTGTCGCAGGCGCAGATGTAATCGGTGCTCATGCACAGTGGGACGGGCGACCACGAGGGTCGCCCCTACACGATCCCGTAGGGGCAGGCCTTGTGCCTGCCCGCCGCCCGGACTCTGGCGGTCAGTCCAGCGGATGCAGCACGAGGCCGGTGGGCAGTTTGGGTACGAAGTAGGTGCTCTTCTGGGGCATGAAGGAGCCGGCGTCGGCGGTATCGATCACGTCCTGCAGCGTTGGCGCAGGCAGGACAAACCCCGCGCTGGCTGTGCCGTCTGCGATTGCCCGCGTCAGTTCATGTAGGTGATGTGTGTAGGTGACGGCCTCGCCGCCGGCGAGCGACGATGCGTCAATGCCAAGGAGCGGCTCGAGGATCGCGTGCTGGAGGATGGCCGGCGCGAGGTTGCGCCAGGCGTTGGGGACGTCATCGGGCATTGAGCGCTGCGCGACTTCGGTGGGTTGCAGCAGCCAGGCGCCGTCGCGCGTGATCAAACCGATGTCGGGGCTGCCGTCGGGCAGGGTATCGGCGAGCGTTGACGCGTTTGCCTCGCTGATCCGAAACCCTCGGCCAAGCTGTGCGACCAGGCTGGCCGGAATGTCACTGTGGACCACGCGGTGGGTCGCGCCGACAACGAGCGCCGGATCGGACTGGCAAACGATACCCATGAGCACGTGCCTCGAGCTCGGTCGTTCGTCGATCGCGTCCAATGCCGACTCATAGCGGTGGTGGCCGTCGGCCATGTAGATCGTGTCGATGGCGAAGGTCTGGGAGATTGCCGCGACCGCGTCTGGCTCGTTGATGCGTCGCAAGGTGTGTGAATCGCCGGTCGGGTCGGCGCCTTCGTAGAGTGGACTGAGGGTGGTTGCGGCATCGATCAGTTGAGCCAGGGTTGCGGCCCGATCGGGGACGAATGCCAACAAGGGCGAGACATCGGCGCCGACGACGGAGCGGAGCGCGGTGCGCGTCGCCTTCGGGCCAGGCATGGTGCGCTCGTGCGCCATCACGCCCTCGCCCCATGGAGCCAGCTCGACAGCGCCAAAGATTGCCCGGCGGACTTGTCGGTCTCCGAAACGGTGCTCGTGCAGGTAGTAGCAGGCAACCTCGTCCTGGATGATCGCCGAGCTAGCGCGCCAGTCCTGCAATGTTCGAGCGGCCGCCGCGATGCCGTCTCCCGCGGCTGTCTCGATGTGGGCAATCTGGTACGGGCTGGAGGCCTTGAGGTCGGCGGTCTGGCGGTCGTCAACGATGTCGTAGGGCGGACCGAGAACGGCGCCCCAGTCTCTTACGACATCCGGGTTGTAGCGCAGACCGCGGAAGGGTTGGACGCTGACCATGGCGGGTAGTCCTTAGCAGGCACAGCCCAAGCGGGTCCCTGCGTGAAGCAGGGACTGGGAGCTTGCGCGGCTGGTTCAGATCGTAACTCACGAGTTTGCGCAGGCTGAGTATTGGTGCGACGCTTCGGATATGCCGAACAAGCCGGGACAGCGGTTGTCGCGATTCTGCGTGTTCTGCGGAATTGCAGACGGATCGGAGTCGGCGCTGTTCTTTCGCGATGGTGAACGACGCTTCACCGATTCGCGTCGCGGCGATCCTTCGGCGCCATGGTCGGAGGCTCGGCCGGACGTTTACGTCTTTGAGAACCAGTTCCTGTTCTTCGATCTGACGTCGCTTGTGATTCCCGGATGGCACTCCGAGACGGCGACTCCGTTCTACGGACAGCAGTATGAGCTGTGGAAGGACCTCGGAGAGGTCGGCGCGACGGCGCGGGATCATGGCGAGCAGACGGTGGCCTGGCTGCAGGATCGCAATGCGGAGCGGTCGCCTTCAGGATTCAGGGTGTTCTGCAACTTCGGCTCGATGGGCGAGCAATCGCAGCCGCACGCGCATTTGCAGGTCCATGCAGCGCGAGAGCTGGATCGATCGCGCTTCGCACCTACTGGCGAACCCTGGCTCGAAGCGGTGACCGGCATTGGCGAGAGCGTCGTGCACGAGACGGAATCGACAGTCTTCTACGACGCGTTGCCGGCGCTTGAAGCAGGACGCTCCAACCTCTGGCAGGTGACGGTATCGGTGGGATTCTCGTCGCCGCATCGCTCGCTGCCCAAGATGGCGCTGCTGGCTGTGCCCAGGAGTAGCGTCTCGCAGTTCGAGTTGTGGCAGGATGTCGGTCAGGTCGGCGCAGATGTGGTCGAGTACGGCCAGGCGGCCTCGCCGGGTGGTTTCCGGGTAATGAGCAACTTCCCCGGTCAGCAGGCGGATGAGAAGTACGGGCCGGCTCACGTGTTGCTGGTTGGCGGAAGTCACCTCGGTCTGTACGCGGACTACTTCTAGGTAACCAGAGCCATGACGCCGCGCGTGTGACGCGGGGCCCAGGGCAGCGATCGGTGTCAGGCGCCACGACCCGCACGCTCGCGCCCCCCTCAGTCGCGGGAAAATCGACGTCGGCAATCGGCCAGGCGACACTGTCGTCATTGCCGCGCCTGCCGCGGCAATCTCGCTGTGCGGGCCACTGACGCCGGCGTTGAGAGTGACGAGATACCCGCGACAAGCGCGGGTATGACGGGTCCAAAACGGGGCCTCGGTCGATGAGAACGAGGCTGTCGTCTGAGGCGTGACGGCAGTCAAACTCCTCACGACAGCAGAGGTCTGGGCCCCACATCAAGTGCGGGGCATCGGAGGTGAGGTTCGCCGGTGTCCGGACAAGGCATAGGTCTGGGCGTCGAACATGTTGAAGAGCGCGCTCTGCGCAGCCTCGACCATCTGGCTGAGCTGTTCTGGAGTGAAGGCCTCACCCTCAGCCGTTCCCTGGACCTCGACCAGGCCTCCGTTAGAGAGACCGACGATGTTGCAATCGACGTCGGCGTTGGAGTCTTCCTGGTAGTCGAGGTCGACGAGTACGTGGTTGTCGCGAATGCCCACGCTGATTGCGGCGACCTGGGCGATGATCGGCGAGTGCTCGTAGGCGAGCTTGTCGACTGCACGCGAAACCGCGACGAATGCGCCGGTGATCGCCGCAGTACGTGTACCGCCGTCGGCGTTGATGACATCGCAATCGATGTTGAAGGTGCGCTCACCGAGCCGATCGAGGCTGATGGCGGCGCGCAAACTGCGTCCGATCAGGCGCTGGATCTCCTTGGTCCGCCCGGCGGAGAGAGTCCGTTCGCGGCCGGAGCGGGTGTTGGTGCTGGCCGGCAGCATGTAGTACTCGGCTGTGATCCAGCCTCTGCCCCTGCCTCGCATCCAGCGGGGAACTTGCTCTTCGACCGTCGCAGCGCAGAGCACCTGGGTATCGCCGAGACTGACGATGCATGAGCCGTCGGCGTGGCGCTGGACGTCGAGTTCGAAGCTCAGTGGGCGTAACTCGCTGGGTCGTCGGCCATCGGTGCGTAACATGTGCAGCAGCGTAGTGGAGGAACGAGCGATGGCGATCCAGGGATACTCAGATGTGGATGCCGTCGAGTTGGCGCGCATGGTTGTTGATCGGGAAGTGACCGCCGCCGAGCTGCTCGAGGAGGCCATTGAGCGCACGGAACGGATCAATCCGCAGCTCAACGCGGTGATCCATCCCTGGTACGACGACGCCCGGGCGAATGCGTCGGCAGGGCTGCCCCAGGGTCCCTTGCATGGCGTGCCGTTCCTGCTCAAGGACATCCTCACGAACTATGCGGGCAAACCAATCTCGTGGGGTTCCAAGATCTTCGCCGACTATGTCCCCGATCATGATGCGGAGATCGTGGTCCGCTACAAGCAAGCTGGTCTCTCGATATTCGGTCGCTCAACTTCGCCGGAGTTTGGCCTCACGACGACTACGGAATCGCAGTTGCACGGCAAGACGCGCAATCCCTGGAATCTGCAGCACACAGCCGGCGGATCGTCGGGCGGCGCCGCGGCTGCGGTCGCGGCCGGCATCATTCCGGTAGCCGACGCGTCGGATGGCGGCGGATCGATTCGCATCCCGGCCTCCTGCACCGGCTTGTTCGGACTCAAACCGACGCGCGGGCGAACGCCCTCGGGGCCGGGGGCGGGCGAGGGCTGGGCGGGCATGTTGACGATGCATGCCGTATCGCGATCCGTGCGGGACTCTGCGGTGCTGCTCGACGCTACCTGTGGTCCAGACATCGGCGCGCCCTACTTTGCTCCGCCGCCCGAACGACCCTACGCGGAAGAGATTGGCCGCGACCCGGGCAGGCTGCGGATCGGTGTCGTGCGTGTGCCATTCAACGAGTGCGAAGTCGATCCAGGTTGTCTCCAGGCACTGGACCACGCTGCGGGGCTGTGCCGTTCGCTGGGACATGAGGTAGAGGACAACGCGCTGGTGATCCCTGAAGAGCTCCGCGGCCGACTCGCGTCCATTATTCCTGCCGAGACCAGGCTTGCCGTGGACCGCCGCGCGGGCGAGCTCGGCCGCGTGGCCAGTTCGGAAGACGTTGAGCCATCGACCTGGCGCCTGATCTCGGGCGAGCCGCCGTCTGCCCTCGACTACGCCTCCGGCGCGCAGGCCGTTTACGAGATTGGACGCCATGTAGCGCGCTGGTTCGCCGGCGTGAGCAGCCCGGGCTACGACCTGATGCTGACTCCGACGATGGCCACGCCCCCGCTGGAGATCGGGCGCCTGGCGCTCGACCGTGAAGACCTGGATGCGCAGAGGCTGGACCTGCTGCGCACCGTCGGGTTTACGTCCTTGTTCAACGCGTCGGGCAATCCGGCTGCGTCTGTTCCGCTGTACTGGAGCGACGACGGGTTGCCGATCGGCACGATGTTCGTCGCGCCATACGCAGACGAGGCCAGCTTGTTCCGGATTGGCGCGCAGCTTGAGGCTACCCAGCCGTGGGCTGGCCGCAAGCCGCCCGTGCACTCCGACCAGTGAGCGATAGCCGAGTCGACGTAACCCGTTGGGCTGACGGGCATTGGTGCGTAGCATGTGATGCAGCTTGCAAGAGGAACAGCAGAGGAAGCGCACATGGCAATCCAGGGATACTCGAAACTCGACGGCGTCGAGCTGGCGCGAATGGTGGCCGACCGGGAAGTGTCGGCGATTGAACTGCTCGAGGAGGCAATCGAGCGGGCCGAGCGGGTCAATCCGCAGATCAACGCGGTCGTCTATCCGTGGTACGACCACGCGCGCGAGAATGCGTTGCGCGGCCTGCCCGAGGGTCCGATGCATGGCGTGCCGTTCCTACTCAAGGACCTGGGCACGCTGTACGCCGGCCAGCCGATCTCCAGCGGTTCGAAGGTCTTCGCCGACACGATCCCCGACCACGACTCGGAGATGGTGATCCGCTACAAGGCGGCAGGGCTGTCAATTTTTGGACGAACCACCTCGCCGGAGATGGGGATCACCTCGACGACCGAGTCGCAGCTTCACGGCAAGACGCGCAATCCGTGGAACCTGGAGCATACGGCGGGGGGATCGTCGGGCGGTGCGGCGGCGGCGGTTGCAACCGGGATCATCCCGGTAGGGAATGCTTCGGACGGCGGCGGTTCGATCCGCATTCCGGCGACCTGCAACGGCCTGTTCGGCCTGAAGCCGACTCGCGCGCGAACGCCGGCTGGACCGGATGTTGGCGAAGGCTGGGCTGGGATGTCGACCGTTCACGTAGTGTCGCGGTCGGTGCGCGATTCGGCCGTCTTGCTCGACGCCACCGCCGGCCCCGACATCGGCGCGCCATACTTCGCGCCGCCGCCTGAGCGTCCCTGGGCGGAGGAGGTCGGACGCGACCCAGGCAAGCTACGGATCGGGCTGATCGTCCAGCCATTCAACGAGTGCGAGATTGACGGCGAGTGCATCGCGGCGGCAGAACACTCGGCGGAACTGCTGCGCTCGCTCGGTCACGAGGTCGAGAATGCCGTGCTCGAGATTCCCGAGGAAGTGCGCAATCCGCTGTTCGACATCGTGCGGCCGTCGACCAAGCTGGCTTTCGACCAGAAGGCCGCGGAGTGGGGCCGGACGCCGAATCCCGAGGACATGGAGCCCTTGACCTGGCGGATGATCTCGGGCGAGATGCCGACGGCGACCGAGTACATCGCCGCCACGCGAGCGGTGCATGCGATCGGACGATATGTCGGCCGCTGGTTCGCCGGAGTCGACGGTCCTGGCTACGACGTGATGCTGACGCCGACGATGGCGACGCCGCCGCTTCCACTGGGGCGGTTGTCGCTGGATCGGGACGACTTGGCCGCCCAGGGCACGGATGTCCAGCGGACGGTGGGCTTTACTTCATTGTTCAATGCCTCGGGCAATCCGGCGGCGTCGATTCCGCTGTACTGGAGCGAGGCCGGTCTGCCGATCGGAACGCAGTTCGTCGCGCCGTACGCCGACGAAGCGACGCTGATTCGTCTGGGCGCTCAGCTTGAAGCGGCGCAGCCGTGGGCGGGGCGCAAGCCTCCCGTACACTCGGACGCATAAGCCCGCGCGATGCAGCGGGCAGGCACAAGGCCTGCCCCTACGGGAGCGATGCACAGACGGTCGTTGCAGGGGCGACCCTTGTGGTCGCCTGCTCTGCGCACAACAAGGAGACCCAGAATGAGAACCGCAAACGCAATTGCCGAGATGTTGAAGCGGGAAGGGGTGGACTTCGTCGTCGGATACCCGGTCAATCCGATCTTCGAGGCTGCGGCACAGGCCGATATCCGCACGATCGTGGTGCGCCAGGAGCGCACGGCGATTCACATGGCCGACGCGTTTGCGCGGCTCAACTCGGGTGACCGGGTCGGCGTCTACTTGACCCAGAACGGTCCCGGCGCGGAGAACTCGTTCGGCGGCCTCGCGCAGGCCTGGAGCGAGTCGGCGCCATTGGTCGCGATTCCAGGCGGGTATGCGCGCTCGCAGACAAACGTGGCGCCCAACTTTTCGGCGCTGATCAACTTTCAGCACGTGAGCAAGTGGACCGAGCAACTGACCGACGCCAACGACCTGTCGAACGCCGTGCGTCGCGCGTTCACGCACGCCAAGAACGGCCGCCAGCGTCCGGTCGTGCTGGAGGTTCCCGGTGATCTCTGGGGCGCGGAGATTGAAGAACCGATCAGCTACACGCCGACGCCGTCATATCGCTCGGGTCCGGATCCGGCCGACGCTCGCCGCGCCGCGCAGACGCTGGTCAATGCCGAGCGTCCTGTGATTTACGCGGGACAGGGCGTCCACTATGCCAAGGCCTGGGAGCAGCTCAGGGAGTTGGCCGAACTGTTGGAATCGCCGGTGACGACCTCGCTGCAAGGAAAGAGCGCGTTCCCCGAGACGCATCCGCTGTCGCTCGGCTCGGGCGGTCGAGCATATCCGCGCGCGGTGCACGAGTTTATCCGCGACGCCGACGTGATCTTTGGCATTGGCTGCTCGTTTGCCAAGACCGGCTTCGGCCTGCAGATGCCCAGGGGTCCGTACTACATCCACTCGACGCTCGATCCCGAGGACTTCAACAATGAGGTCGAGATTTCGGAAGGCGTCGTCGGCGACGCCGGGCTCGTACTCGATGCGATCATCGGCGAGGTGCGCGAGCTGATCGCCGGTCCGCGAGGCCGTGCCGACGCCGTAGCCGCGAAGATCGCCGAGACCAACGTCGCCTGGCGCAAGGACTGGTCGCATAAGACCGACTCGGATAATGCGCCGATCAATCCCTATCGCGCGCTACGGGACCTGCATGCGACGCTGGACGAGACGGTCGGTATCGACAACGTGGTCGCCACGCACGACGCCGGTTCGCCGCGCGATCAGATGTCGCCGTTCTGGAACTCGACGACGCCGCTGAGCTACATCGGCTGGGGCAAGACGACGCAGCTCGGCACCGGGCTCGGCTACGCGATGGGCGCCAAGATCGCCAGTCCGGAGAAGACCTGCCTCAACGTCTGGGGCGACGCTGCGATCGGCATGACCGGCATGGACTTCGAGACCGCCGTGCGCGAGAACATTCCCATTCTCAGCGTGCTGCTGAACAACTTCTCGATGGCGATCGAACTGCCGATTATGCAGACCGCGACCGAGAAGTACCGAGCCACCGACATCTCCGGCCACTACGCCGACATGGCCAAGGCCTTCGGAGGCTACGGCGAGCGGGTCGAATCGCCCGCAGACCTCAAGGAGGCCTTCAAGCGAGGCATCCGAGCGACGGAGGACGGTCAGGCGGCGCTGATCGAGGTGATCACGTCCAAGGAGATCGACTACTCGGTGGTTCGGTAACGGAGGCGATCAGACCTCTCCCCCTGGAGGAGGGCTTGCCCACGCGAAGGCGGGGGTGACCAAACGGGATGGAGGCTGACGCTCGTCCGCACCACCGTCATACCCGCGCTTGTCGCGGGTATCTCGCCGAGTCGAGTAACAGCAATCGGGCTGAATGCGTCGAGATTGCGGCGGCAAGCGCGGCAATGACGAGCACGCAACTCTGTCTGCGATACGGCTACTCAATCACCCCGTCCGCCTCCAACCGCGACACCTCTTCCGCGGACATGCCGAGCCAGTCGGCGGCCACTGACGCGTTGGACTCGCCGAAGACTTCGGAGCGGTTGTAGACGGTGGTGGGCGTGCGCTCGAAGCGGAGCGGGAGACGATCGACTTTGAGCGGACCGATGACTGGATGCGGATCGTCGATATCCAAGTACATTTCCGAGTCCCTGAGTTGCGGGTCGTTGCTGGTGAGGTCGAGGCCGGTCTGCACGACCCCGGCGGGAACGCTTGCTGCTTGACAGCGATGCATCAGCTCGTAGCGGTCCTGGGTTCGGGTCCAGTCGCTGATTCGGGCGTCGATCTCGGCTCGCCGCGACTTGCGGCCTTCCGCCGTGGATAGCGACGCGTCGTCGAGCCAGTCGTCGGTCTCCATCAGCCGACATAACGCCTGCCACTGATGGTCATCTACGACGGCGATCGCGCACCACTGATCCTCACCCTCGCAGGGATACACCGAGTGCGGCGTCCAGTTCTCCCAGGGCGGATCGTTGCCCACGGGACCCGCGGGGACGCCGTTGGCGAACCAGTCGAGCAAGGCGGGGCCGGAGAAGGAGACCCCGACCTCGAACTGGCTCATGTCGATGCGCTGGCCGCGGCCAGTCGCATGCCGAGCCTCGAGGGCAGCCAAGATCGCAACCGCCCCGTGTAGGCCGGCCATGTGGTCGTTGTAGCTGAAGCCGATCCCGATGTCGTTGCGACCCGGCACGCCGGTCAGGTAGGTCAGCCCGGCCAGCGCGTGCACTGTCGGCGCGTAGGTGACGTAGTTCGACCAGGGTCCGGAGACACCCATGCCGGACATGCCGATGTGAACGACGCCAGGGTTGTCGGCACTGATTGCGTCGTAGCCGAGAGCCCAGCGGTCGAGCACGCCGACGGAGAAGTTGTCGATCACGACGTCGGCCTGCAGCGCAAGCTGACGGGCGATCTCGCGCGCTTCGTCCCGGGCGAGGTCAAGCTGGAAGAGTCGCTTGTTGCGGTTCCAGAGCGCGTGATATGGGCTATCGGGACCGCCGGCCAGCGAGACCCGGGTCTCGGACATGATCTTGACCACGTCCGCGCCCATGTCGCCAAGGACACGGGTGGCGAAGGGTCCGGCGAGGACGTGGGTGAAGTCGAGGATGCGGATGCCTTCGAGCGGGCCGGTGGTGGGCCTCCCCCCTCTGCCTTCGGCATCTCCCCCCGCGACGCGGGGGGAGAGGGAATCGGGTGCGGTCGCTCCCCCCGCTTCGCCGGGGGAGAGGGAATCGGGTGCGGTCGCTCCCCCCGCAGAGTGGGAAGAAAGGGGATCGGCGTACGTCTCATCCCCCGCAGAGTGGGAAGAGAGGGGATCGGGTCCTGTCTCTCCCCCCGCCGTCAGGCGGGGGGAGATGTCCCGTAGGGACAGAGGGGGGCTCCCCGCCCCGCCAAGCTGCCACGGGGTCTCCGAGAAGTGATACGGCGCGCCTGGACCCATGACCGCTGCGTCGCCGACCGGATACGGCGTCCACCAGTCGCGTGCTTCGAGTTGCGGGTTGGCCGCGACCTCGGGCGTAGTCATCACCCAGCCATAGGGATGGTGCCGAGCCTGGGCCTCGTGGAAGAACGGCTCGACCTCCTTGGTCGCGACCCAGTCGCGCAGCGTCTGCATCGTGAGTTGGATCATCTCGGCCACGTTGGCCGGATCGCTGAATCGCTCGTCCAGCAGCTCCATACCCAACCCCTGCTCGACCAGCCAGGCGACCTGGCGGGAGAAGTCGGGCGTCGGCGTGATCATGATCGAGCCGCCCACAGCCTGCATCACTACGTATGCGTTGGACCAGTGCAGCGAACCCCGGCGGGGCAGCACGGGGCCGTCGGCGAATGGCACCTGTTCGTGGTGCCAGGCCCACATCAGCACGTGCTCGAGGACTGTCGAGAGCGCCTCGTGGACGCTGAGTCGAACGATCTGGCCCTCGTTCGTCTCGCGCGCGTGCCGCAGCGCCGCGAGCCCGCCGATCGCGGCGTACGTCCCAGCGACGAAGGCGTACTGATCGCCGTAGAGCTTGAGCGGAGGCGTGTCGACGTCGCCCGAGGTGGCCGCAACGCCGCCCAGTGCCTCGGCGACGAGCCCCGGCGCCGCGTAGTCCCGCCAGGGACCTGAGCGTCCGAACGAGGTGACATCGACAATGACCAGCGACGGGTTGGCCGCGAGCAACGCCTCCGGGTCCGGCAGCCGCTGGCAATCAAGCACGATCTCGGCCGACCGGGCCAGTTGCGCGACCGCATCCGAGCCGCCGCTCGCAGACCGGCGGGAGCTGGCGAAGAAGGCGTGCCAGAGCGACGCGCCGTTGTCGTGCAGCGGAGCGCGCTCGCGCAGCGGGTCGCCGCCCTCCGGCTCAACCCGGATCACTTCCGTCCCGAGATCGCCGAGCAGCTTGCCTGCGTAGATCGCGCGGTCGTCGGTCAGGTCGATAACTCGGACGTTGGCGAGCGGGCCGGATCGGGTGTTGGGCATGGGTGAGAGTGTAGTGGGGGGCATCGGCCGGGGCCCCCTCCGCCGCTTCGCGGCACCTCCCCCAGAGGGGGAGGTCTTTGAATCCTCTGTTAATCTGGTGGGACGAGCGAATCGTGGTGGGAGTGCTCTGATGGACTTCAAGTTTTCGGCTGAGGACGTGGCGTTTCGCGAGGAGGTGCTGGACTTTCTAGGAGAGCAGTTGCCGCCCGGCTGGGCTGACCTGTCCGAGGGGCCGGCCGAGGACGGGGCGGCGAACCGGGAACGCTGGGAGTTCACTCGGCGCTTTCACAGGGCGCTGGCCGATCGCGGCTGGCTGACGCTGGGCTGGCCGCAGGAGCACGGCGGCGCAGGCGCGGGACCGATCCGCCAGGCGATGTTCAACGAGACCATGGCGCACCACCGAGCGCCGGTCTATAACCAGGGCGTCGACCGCGTCGGGCCGACCGTGATCATGTACGGCTCGGACGAGCAGAAGGAGTTCTTCCTGCCCCGCATCCGCTCGGCCGACATCCAGTGGTGCCAGGGATTCTCCGAGCCTGGATCAGGCTCCGACCTGGCCTCGCTGCAGACGCGCGCGCAGCGCGACGGCGACGACTACATCATCAACGGGCAGAAGATCTGGACCTCGGGCGCGCAGCACGCCGACTACATCTTCATGCTCGCGCGTACGGAGCCCGACGCGCCCAAGCACCGCGGCATCTCCTTCTTCCTCGTCGACATGAAGACGCCGGGCATCACCGTGCGACCGCTGGTCAACATGGCCAATCGGCACCACTTCAACGAGGTCTTCTTCGAGGACGTGCGCGTGCCGGCCAAGAACCGTGTCGGCGAGGAGAATCGCGGCTGGTACGTGGCCACGACCACGCTGGACTTCGAGCGTTCGGGCATCTCGCGGGTGGTCTCGGGCGTGCGCCTGCTGGGCGAGCTGACCGCGCTGGCCAGTCAGCCTGGTCCCGACGGCACGCGACCGGACGAGGACCCGCGCGTCCGCCACAAGCTGGCCGAGCTGAACATCGAGTTCACGGTCGGCCGCTGGCTGGCCTACCGCGTCGCCTGGATGCAGTCGCAGGGCCTGGTACCCAACCACGAGGCGTCAATGTCGAAGCTCTACGGCACGATGATCAATCAGCGCCTGGCGGGGATGATCAACATGTTCGGCCTCGCCGGCGCGCTCTCGGGCGAGCAAACCCACGCCCCGCTCCACGGCCGCCTGCCGGACGAGTACCTGAACTCGGTCCCGCTGACAATCGCGGCCGGCACGTCGGAGATCATGCGAAACATTATCGCAACGCGGGGTCTGGGATTGCCGCGGTAGGAGACCTATGTCGGAGCCGAACTGGGCCAATCAGACGCTCTGGACCGGCGACAACATCGACGTGATGCGGGGGATGAACTCCGAGTCTGTCGACCTGATTTATCTCGATCCGCCCTTTAACTCGAATCGCGACTACGCAGCGCCTATCGGGTCGGCCGCGGCGGGCGCCGCGTTCAAGGACACATGGACACTTGACGATCTTGACGTTGCCTGGCATGGCGAAGTAGCCGAGCGCGAACCGGCGCTAGCCAGTGTGATTGAATCTGCTGGACTCTCCCACGGGCGTCCCATGAAGGCGTATCTGATCATGATGTCGGTGCGCCTGTTGGAGATGAAGCGGATCATCAAGTCGGACGGCAGTATCTACCTTCACTGCGACTCGACCGCGGGCGATTATCTGAGGACGGTGATGGACGCGATCTTCGGTTCAGCGCAGCATCGCAACCACATCATCTGGCGCCGGCAACCCGCCAAAGGTCTGGCGACTCGAAACATGCCGACAAATCACGATCTGTTGTTGCGCTATGCAATGAGCGAACATGCCACGTACAACACCGTTTACGTTCCCCACGATCCCGAGTACATCCGCAAGAACTACCGACATATAGAAGAGGGCAGCGGCCGCCGATACCGCTTGGACAACCTCGTCAACCCAAACAAGAACCGCCCCAACCTGACCTACGAGTTCCTTGGCGTACACCGGGTCTGGCGATGGACTCGAGAGCGAATGCAAGCGGCATATGAGAAAGGTCTGGTGGTGCAGACGGCACCCGGACGAGTGCCGCAGCAGAAGCGCTACCTGGACGAGAATCCCGGCAGGCCGATCGACACCCTCTGGTATGACATTCCTCCAGTACAAGGCTCTTCCAGGGAGCGAACTGGATACCCGACCCAGAAGCCTCTAGCTCTGCTCGAGCGCGTGATTGCTGTGTCGTCCAATCCCGGTGACGTTGTCTTTGATCCTTTCTGCGGCTGCGCCACGGCGTGCGTTGCCGCAGAGAAGCTGGAACGACGTTGGGTCGGGATCGACATCTCTCCCAAAGCGGCTGAACTTGTCCGCACCAGACTTCAGCACGAGCTGGGCCTGTTCTACACCGGTGTTCACCGCACCGATTCGCCGCAACGCACCGACATCGGCGACCTACCGCCCTACGCAGCGTCATCGAACCGACACTTTCTCTATGGGGCCCAGGAAGGCCGCTGCAACGGCTGCCTGACCTGGTTCCCGTTCCGAAACATGACTGTCGATCACATCATCCCTCGGTCCCGCGGAGGTACGGATCACTACGAGAATCTGCAACTGCTCTGCGGTGCCTGCAACTCGAGCAAGGGTATCGGGACGCAGGAGGAGTTGATTGCTAGGCTGCGCACTCAGGGAATTCGTCAGTAGCTACTGCGCAGATCAAGTGGAGCAGCGGCTGAATCTCCCTTCCAGATGACCCATCGGTGTGCGCGCCGCAAGAGGATCTCATTCCATCTCTCGAGCTTCCTGGGATCTCCCACGAGATACTCGGATAGGCCGTCGCGCGACTTCGTCAAGAGAAGACTGGTGTTCGAATTGAGGGGGTACCAGACGTTTGCGATGTTGTCGATTCCCAGCTCCCAAAGATCACCGTCAACATCGGCCTTGGACAGAAACCCGATTGGCATATCGGTCGTGAGGTTCGAGTCGTTAAGGTTGCCGACGACGATCCAGCGAAAGTCTTGCTCCAGCCGCAAGGCCATTTGCTCACCGACACCAAAGAGTACGGCCAGCATAGTATCGCGATTTGCATCAACCCTCTCTGGACCGGTGAGGTAAGAGTGCAACGCGTCATAGAACTCTCGCGGATCCCGTAGCCCCGGTGGTGGTCCTAGTGCCAGCAAATCGCTGATTCCGATATTGCGCAGGTATTCACTACTGGTTTTCTCCATGCGGGCGCGGTAACTGTGTGAGCGGAGAATCTGGAATCTGATGAAGACACTGAGCGTCCTTTTGGTCGCGAGCTTGGAATCATGATCTCCGAAGTCGACCGTTCGGTAGTGCAGCACGTCTCGAATGACTTCGGCGGCGGCGGTGTCGAGCATCGATAACGCCTCTTCAATCACATAGGTGTCCTCCGGCGCAACACTGTCTAACGTGTAGAAGTTGCTCTCGACCGTGACGTTCTTCGTCGAAATGCGCCTGTGCAGTCGATCGGTAATCTTGTCATAGGCCGAAACGTACCCCGAGCCATCCGAGAAGCGATCAAGGTAGAACTTGGGTACGGCGTGCTGACGCTTGGGTGGCGCCGCGGGAATGATTGCGCGATTCGACATATCCTGCTCCTCTGAGGGTGAGGATATCAGGACTTGACATATTCAGAGTGCGACTAGTCCAGAACGGCAAGGTTAGAGGAGATTACTCAGCGATCCGCGCACGATCGAGCCAGTCGTCTTTGAGAGTGGTGAGCTCGTGGTAGACGGCGCCTCGCTCGTGGAACTCGTCGTCGGCGACTTCGAAATCGGTGAGGGCGAGCGGCGGTCGACCGGGCAGCTCCACGATCAGGCTGTAGCGACCACCCATCGCCTCGACGCACTGATGCAGCAGCCCCAGGATGGTTTCGTTCGGGTCCTGCGGCACCGGGCCATGGCTCGGGCAGGCGGCCGCCCCTTGGGCTATGATCTCCCGCGCGTACACCAGGGCAGGGCGGAAATCGAGCAGCGTTTGGTGCTGCATGATGCCCCGCTGCGCGCTAGCTTCGATCCGTTGCCGCTCTTCTGCCGGCAGTTCGTTGAGAAGCTCTCGGTGGGTGACCATAGCGAAACCTAACGTGGCGCAAGCCGATTCAGGTGTTCATCGTATCGGCTGTCGGCAAGGATGACCGACCCTTTGATCGAGAACATGTGCACTTAGTTCCGCACGTAGGCGTTGCCGAGGGCGCCCCAACTCGCCACCAGGAACGGCACGCAGTAGGTGAGGGGGATCTTCCAGAAGAGGTCGGCGGTTCCGTCCCCTCCGACGATCACGGTTCCCTGGTTGATAGCGACGAGGATCGTGCCGACGACGGCGGAGGTGAGGATGGAGCGGCGCAGCATGCCTCGATTTCGGAAGGCGCAGCGCCAGCATTCTCGGCCGCTCTTCATCTGGAAGTGACGGCCGGGATTGGCCTGATTGAGGTGGCGGCACCACTCCTGGAGCGTCCGGGCTGCATTCGACATTTGGCGCTAGGCTAACGTTCGTGCGGCCGCTGAATATCTTCTTCGACGTCGACGGGTGCCTGGTCTCGTGGAATCTGCACCTGCGCCCGTACGCGCGCGAGGTGCTGGAGCGGCTACAGGAGCGCGGGCATCACGTTTACATGTGGTCGGGCTACGGTGCGCGGCGCGAGGTGGCGGACAAGCACGACCTCTGGCCGCTGCTGGCCGGGATCATGGGCAAGCCGATCTTCCAGTATCGGCAGCGGCTGCACCTGTTCACCGACATCGTGCCCGACTTCATCATCGACGACCACCGCGAGATCGTGGAGGCGCTAGGCGGCGCGGTGATCAAGCCGCCGCAGGAGCCGCTGGCTCACGATCGGGAGATGGTTCGCGTCTACCGGCGGATCCTGGAGTACGAGCGGGAACATCGGCGTCGCTGGGCGTGACGCCGACTGATGTGGCGCGCGGCAGTAGGGGCGGGCCTGGCGCCCGCCGGGCCACTCCCCCGCGCCTGGCGGTGTGGGCGACCACAAGGGTCGCCCCTACATGTCTTCGTCGCCTTCGGGCGGCGGGAGTTCGCGGCCGGTTGGGTAGCTGTCGAGCGCGGTGTCGAGCCAGGAGGTGCTGATGCGTTCGGTGGACCAGGCGAAGTCGAAGAGTCGTGGGTCGGGATGGAACCAGGGCTGGTGGATGCCGAGCTGGATGCCATTGACCAGCTTGACCCGCCACTGGTGTGCGTCGCCGCTGAGCAGACGCTCCTGCACCTGGTGGGCGAGGTCCTGGCGCGCGCCGAGATTGAACGTGGCGCGCATCTGATCGATCAGCCGGTCGAGCTCGGAATCGGCTTCATCGCTCCAGTGCTGGTCGCCGGAAGCGTGCAGGCTCGACGCCCATTGGTCCGTGGGGTCGGCCTGCAGCGGAGCGGCGCCCCAGCCAAGGAAGAAGAATCGCTCTCCCGAGCGAAGCTGGTCGATCGCCTCCGCGAAGGCGCGGTTCTCCAGCTCGACCTCAAGCCCGGTTGCGTCGGCGATCATCTCTCGTACGGCCTCTCCGGAACCGGCGAAGAAGCCTTCGAACAGGTCGGCCACGACCAGCGGGATTGCACCCACAGCGTCAGGCCCTGCGGCGGCTGAGATCAGTTGCTCGACTTCAGCGAGATCAGCGTCGCGATCGGCTCGATATGCCGCGAACGAGCCGAGCCGCGACTCGGAGAGGCTCCAGCCTTCGAGGAAGTCGGGCACCGGTCCGCTGGGTCGACCGTGGCCGGCGTAGAGGCGGCTGACGAGCGCGCTGCGATCGATAGAGATCGACACCGCGCGGACGACGCGGGGATCGGAGAGTGGTGATAGCGAATCGGAGCTGAGCGGCGCGAGCAACTCCACGCCAGCGTCGAGATGCTGCTCGAATCCGGGATGCTCGGGATACTGCTCGCGCAGCGCCTCGACGGTCTCGTTGGTCAACGGGAAGCCGGTCGCGTCGAATGCGGCGGCATCGTACAGGCTGACGATGTTGTTGGCATCACCGGAGGTGAAGGTGACACCGTCTGCGTATGCCGAATCGGCCCGCCACCAGTTCTCGGAGCGGGCGAGGGTGAGTTCGAAGCCGTTGAACAGACGCGGGGTGTACGGTCCCGTGCCGCTGTTGCGCATCGCGTCGGAGGGGTCGTCTCGCCAGTCGTCGGCGTAGAGCTCGGCCGCTTCGGGACTGGTGATCCAACTGAAGGGCGAGGCGTGGACCGATGCGAGATAGGTTGCCTGCGGCTCGGATGTGGTCAGCGTGATCGAGCTTGCGGAGGAGAGTTCGATCGTGTTCGTGCGATCGTAAGCGGCGCGGCGGAAGAAATGGGGATCGGGCAGGCCGGCGGCGTCGAGCGCGTCGCGTTGACGCTGCATATTCCAGCGGATGTCCTCGGCCGTTACCGCTCGTCCGTTGGTCGGTTCGAGATTCCAGAAGACGGCGGAGGGATCGAGCGTGAAGATGTAGGTCGTCTCGTCGGGCATCTCCGGCAAGGCTGCGAGATCCGCCTCCAGTTCGCCCGTTGTCACCGACGCCGGCCGGATCAGGCGGCTGTACATCAGGCTGTGCATCGCCTGGGTGTAGCGGAAGCGCGAGCGGTGGGGATCCCAGCGGTCGTGGCGCTCGGTCGCCAGCCAGAGGCGGATAATGCCGCCCGGCGTTGGTCCGGTCGGCGCCTGTAGCGCCGCCTGCTCGTCATCCGCCTGGCCCTGCGGCGACTGCCCGGACTGTTGGGACTGTTGGGACTGTTGGGATGCCTGAGGCTGATTCGCCTGCTGCGGTTCGGGCTGTGGCGGCTGGGGCGGCTGATCCTGCTGGCTCAAGTCCTGCTGCTCGGCGTCGTCGGAGCAACCGACCAGGGCGATGCCCGCAGCTCCGACGCCGGCCCTGGCAGATGCCGCCAGTAACGTGCGGCGGGAGAGACGGCGTCGGCTGCGCCATGTGAATCGAGATAGCGGGTTGGGTCTTGTTGACATGCGGATTATCGTATCGGCGATTGCGCTCTGGCGGCAGCGCGCAGCGTAGATTTGATCAGGTGGCTAGACGAAAGCGGAGAGTCGGGCGATACTGTTCAGAGTTTGAGCGAGAGACAGATGACAGCGAGTAGGGGTTGACACGATGCCTCCTCTGGTTCCCTCCTTCATGATGCCGCAGTGGCTCAAGGACGCGCCGATACCGATTCAGATGGCGCTGTTGCTGCCGGGGTTGATTGTCGGCAACATCCTGGCGATCGCGGTCCATGCGATCATGATCAACCTTGGAGCGGGCAATCAGCACCTCTCCTCGGCCAACGGCGGGTTCGACGCCTGGCTGCTGTGGATCATCATTGCTGCGGGATTGTTCATCGGCCTGGCCGCCGGCGGGTTCGTCTACATCGGGGTCGGCCTGGGCGCTGACCGGGAGACCGAAGAAGCCGATGAGGACGAGGCTGAGAGCGGCATGCTGGAGCTGTAGCGGATTCGCTCAACGCCTTCAAAAGCAAACACCCCCTCATGTGAGGGGGTGTTTCTTGTTCCAGTTCTGTCATTGCCGCGCTCCGTCGCGGCAATCTCGCTGCGGCGAGCAGTCGCGTCTGCGCCAAGCCCGCGTGTGACGGGGTGATGAACGTTGATTCGTCATTGCCGAACTCGGTTCGGCAAGCTCGCCGACTGGGGCAAGGACGTCTCGAGTACGGCGAGATACCCGCGGCAAGCGCGGGTATGACGGAGTTGTGGGTCAGGCCTGGAGCTCGGTGGCGAAGAAGGCTTTGAGCTTGTTCCAGGCGTCGGCGGCGGCTTCGGGATCGTGGACATCGGGGGAGGTGTCGTTGAAGAAGCCGTGGTGCGAGTCGGGGTACATGTGGATCTGGTTGCGCACGCCGGCGCCGTCGAGCGCCGACTGGATGCCGGCGACCACGTCGGACGTGATCCAGTCGTCGTGTCCTGCGTAGAAGCCCATCACGGCGCCCTGGATGTTGGCGGCGTCGCCCATGCCGGCGCCGGGCACGCCGTAGAACGGTGCTGCGGCGGTGACGGCCGGGTTGTTCATCGCCAGCAGCAGCGACATGCCGCCACCGAGGCAGAATCCGGTCACGCCGATTCGCTCCGAGCGCACGTCGTCGCGCGCCTGCAACGCGGCCACCGCGCCGGACATGTCGACCAACGCGTTGGGTTCTTGTAGCGACATCATCAGTTTCTGCGCTTCGTCCGGCTCGGCGGTAACCGAGCCGTGGAAGAGGTCGGGCGCGAGCGCGACATAACCCTCCGCCGCGATGCGGTTGGCGATGTCGCAGATGTTGGGGTTGAGTCCCCACCATTCCTGGATTACGACGACGCCCGGGTAGGGTCCGCCCTCGACGGGACGGGCCAGGTAGCCGGAGGCGTTGCCGCCGTTGGCGGGGAACTGGATGTGTTCGTGGGCGAGGATGGCCATGGGATAGGTCCTTTATCGCGGGGCCTGGGCGGGCCAGGGGTTCTGTTGCGAGCCGAGGTAGGACTGGGCGGCGACGCGATCGAGTTCGTCCAGCGTGAAGCTCAGGCCGGAGGCGTAGACGGCGGCCTCGACCGTGGGCAGCGAGTACATGCCGACCTCGTTGCCCCAGACGAGGAAGTCGCGGCCGTTGATGTTGGCGGCGGCGTCGGTGCAGAGCCAGACGGTGAAGGGCGAGACGTTCTCGGGCGCCATCATCGCTTCGCGGTCGGCGCCGAAGTCGATGCCGCCTGCGTCGCCCGCGGCCAGTCCTGCCTCTCTCGCGCGGCGCTGGGCTTCGGCCAGCTCCTCGGTCAGGGTGAGCCGCGTGCCGGCGCGCGGGCGGATCGCGTTGGCGGTCACGCCGTAGCGGCCGAGGTCGCGGGCGAGGGTGCGGGTCAGGCCGACGATGCCTTCCTTGGCGGCGGCGTAGTTGGCCTGTCCCATGTTGCCCAGTCCGGACTCGGAAGAGGTGTTGACGATCCGTCCCGAGCGCTGCTGGCGGAAGACCTGGGAGGCGTACTTGGTCACGGTGAAGTGGCCCTTGAGGTGGACGTCGACAACCACATCCCACTCTTCCTCGGTCATGTTGAAGACCATTCGGTCGCGCAGGATGCCGGCGTTGTTGACCAGGATGTCGAGCCGGCCGAAGGCGTCGAGCGCCTGCTGGACCATGCGCTCGCCGGCGGCCATGTCGGCGACCGAGTCGTAGTTGGCGACGGCGTCGCCGCCGGCGTCTTTGATCGCGTTGACGACCTCATCGGCCGGTCCGGCCTCGCCGTCGAGCTCGCCGCCCTGCGAGCCGCCGTAGTCGTTGACTACGACACGCGCGCCTTCGGAGGCGAGCAAGAGCGCGTGTCCGCGGCCGATCCCGCGTCCCGCGCCGGTCACGATTGCGACGCGTCCTTCAAGTCGATCGCCCATGCTGTTGGGTCCTTTCCTGGAGCTCAGTGGTTCTGCGGGCAGAATACAAGCCCATTCGCTGCGGACGGCGAGTTGGCCAGTGCATAGCGAACCCCGGTTGGGTGGTGCCATCTGTGTTGGCAGCGCCAGGCGCCGGGTAGATCCGCCTGTTTCAGTTGACAGAACGAGGAGACACTTGCTAAAGCGGAAGTGGCGGTTGGACGGGCGGCTCCCGTGGAGCGAGGGACTGATGGTATCGACATCTGCGGCTTCTCCAGCCGCGTCCGCCCCCTGGTTGGCCGAGCCGCACGCGCATCTCGCGCATCAGGCTCACGAGGCTCAACAGGCTCATGAGACGCTGAACGGAAGCGAGCCGGGGCCGGTCGCGTGCACGATTCTCACGCCGTCGGGCGCGCTGCTGGCGCGGGCGATGGTGCGGCCGCGGCCGGCGACGCTGCCGGAGGATTCCTATGCGCTGGAGTTGAGCCAGGTAGAACCTCGAGGCGCGCTCGAGCCCTTGTTGCGCTCGAATCCACAGGTCGTACTGCGCATGCCGCACGAGGCGCAACTGGCGCTGCGAATCGATCACATCATCGGTCCGCGCGAACAGCGCACCTACTACCTGCAGTCGCTGGCTGTCGAGGCCGGCTAGGATTGGCGCAGACGAACCGACTTCTGGAAAGCAGATAGAGATGGATTTCGTCGAGCTGGCCTCGGGGCTGGAGTTTCCCGAGGGGCCGATCGCGATGGACGACGGTTCGGTCCTGCTGACCGAGATCGCGCGGGGCACGCTCTCGCGGGTGAGGCCGGACGGCCGGGTCGAAGTCGTGGCCGAGACAGGCGGCGGCCCGAACGGGGCGGCCGTGGGACCGGACGGGCATGTCTGGATCACGAACAACGGCGGCTTCGAGTGGGACCGCAGGGGCGGACGTCTGCTGCCTGCCGGGCAGGCGCGCGACTACACGTCGGGCTCGATCCAGCGCGTCAATCTCGAGACGGGCGCGGTGGAGACCGTCTACACCGAGTGCGAGGGCGCGCCGCTCAAGGGCCCGAACGACATCGTGTTCGATGCGGCTGGCGGCTTCTGGTTCTCGGACCTGGGCAAGAACCGCGAGTACGACCGCGACCTGGGCGCGCTGTACTACGCGACGACCGACGGCGGCCACATCTCGCGCGCCGTCTTTCCGATCCCGGGCGGCGCCAACGGCGTGGGCCTGGCGCCCGGCGACACGCATGTCTACGTCGCCGAGACCCCGACCGGCCGCCTGTTCGGCTGGGAGATCGCCGAACCGGGCGTGCTGGCCGCCGACAACCCGGCGGCGGGGTTCAACGCCTTCATCGCCAACGCAGGCGGCTACACGCTGTTCGACTCGCTGGCGGTGGAGGAGTCGGGCAAGGTCTGCGTGGCGACGATCGGTCCGGGCGGGATCACGGTGATCGACCCGGACTCTTGCGCGGTGGAGCATGTCGACGTGGGCGATGATCCGCTCACGACAAACATCTGTTTCGGCGGCCCTGAGATGCGCACGGCCTACATCACGCTGTCGACGACCGGTCGGCTGATCTCGTGCGAGTGGCCGCGTCCGGGCCTGAGGCTGCACAGCAACGCCTAGGTGACCGCATCAACGCCTGGTTCCGACGCTGCCTCGTGCTTGACACGTGGCCCAGACAGGGAGCGCCCAGGCAGGGAGCGCCCACGCGAAAGAGCGGCGGAGCCGGCCTCGATCGAGAAGCGGAGTGTCTGCCGGCACGCTCGGAGCAGAGAGTAGAGCCGACTCACGCATACGCATCCGACCGCTTGCACTGGGCCCCGCGTCAAGCGCGGGGCATCGGGGAGCGGTCAAGCGTAACGGCTGATCCTTGGCGATGGCGGACGCTGCGCCTTGTTCGCTATGGGGGTCGCGGATAGCATGGCTGCTAGTGGCCTGAGCGACGGGAGCAGGGATGGAACGGTTTGCCGGACTGCTGGAGCGACTGCCGCGCCACCAGGGCGAGATGCTGCGCGCGCTGCACCTGGCGCAGGAGGAGTTGGGCTGGATCTCGCGTGACGCGATCCGGCTGATCGCGCGACACCTGCGGGTAACCGAGGCGCAGGTGTACGGCGCCGCCACGTTTTACTCGGAGTTTCGCCACTCGCCGCCGCCGAAGCGGCTGGTCACATGGTGT
This sequence comes from Dehalococcoidia bacterium, assembly GCA_965211635.1. Taxonomy (GTDB): domain Bacteria; phylum Chloroflexota; class Dehalococcoidia; order Bin125; family Bin125; genus Bin125. The sequence continues at coordinate 664,165 of OZ242948.1, read as the reverse complement.
TCCGGTCCATCCTGCCGGGTGGTCGGGGGCGACCGCGTGCGGCGCATTTTCGAGGCCGAGTTCGGCTGCCGGCTGGGCGAGAACACCGAGGACGATGAGCTGGGCCTCTGGCTGGGCCAGTGCAACGGGACCTGCGAACGTGCGCCGATGGTCTGGGTCAACGGTCGCGTGGTGGGTCCCCTGACGATGCTGGAGACGGTCAAGCTGGCCCGCCGGCTGAAGCAGGGCGAGGACCCGATCACCTGGCCCGAGCGTCCGATCAAGATCGCGCCGGCGACGTTCGTCGAGGCGGAAGCGACCTATGGTTCCCAGCACGCGCATGAAGCGGACGGGGCGGACGGATGAGCGGCGCCTACGACGAACTGCGCGAGGCTGCGGAGCTGGCGGCGGCGCCGCGCCGATCTCCCGTTCGTCCGCTGGTGCGGGTGGACATGTCGACATCGTCAGTTGCGGCCGAGGCCGACCGGTTGTGGGAGGCGCTGGAGCCGCTGGCCGCCGAGCACGGGGCGGATCTGATGCGGGTCGGCACGCTGGGCCTGTCCTGGCTGGAGCCGGTGGTCGAGGTCGAGCGTCCGGACTTGTCCGCAGCCGCCTCGGGCGGGGGCGCGGTCGTCTACGGTCCGGTGCGGCCGGAAGATGCGGCAGACTTCCTCACGGCGGCGCTGGGCGACAATCCGGCCGAGGACGCGGCCGGGTGGCTGATCGGCGCGCGCACGGCGTCTCTCGGTATCGCCCCGCTCTCGGATCACCCATTCTGGGGCCCCCAGGAGCGGCGTCTGATGCGGGTGATGGGGGTGATCGATCCGGAGTCGCTGGACGAGGCGATCGCCGAGGGCGCCTACGAGGCGCTGGACCGGGCGATCGCGATGGAGCCGATGGCGATCTGCGACCTGGTGTTGTCGGCCGGCGTGGGCGGCCGCGGCGGCGGCGGCTTTCCGGCCGGGCAGAAGTGGAAGTTCCTGCTGGGCGCCCCGGGTCCGACCAAGTACCTGGTCTGCAACGCCGACGAGGGCGACCCGGGCGCGTTCGTCAACCGCGTCTTGATGGAGTCGGACCCGCACCTGGTGATCGAGGGTATGGCGATCGCCGGCAAGGCGACGGGTTCGGACTACGGCTTCATCTACATCCGCGACGAGTATCCGCTCTCGATCGCGCGGATCGAGTTGGCGCTGGAGCAGGCGCGCGCGCGCGGCCTGTTGGGCGAGAACATCCTCGGCTCTGACTTCAGCTTCGATCTCGAGGTCACGCGCGGCGCCGGATCGTACGTCTGCGGCGAGGAGACGGGGCTGATCGCCTCGGTCGAGGGCATCCGCGGAATGCCCAAGATTCGCCCGCCCTTCCCGGCCCAGCGCGGCGTGTTCGACCAACCATCGAACGTCAACAACACCGAGACCTATGCGAACGTGCCGTTGATCGTGCGGCACGGCGCGGCCTGGTACCGCGAGCACGGGACCGAGTCGGACCCGGGCACGAAGATGTTCTCGATCTCGGGTTCGCTTGAGCGGTCGGGAATTCTCGAGGTGCCCTTCGGGATGGGCATGGACGAGCTGCTGCTGGGCTGCGGCGGCGGTCCGCCCGAGGGTCGCAGGCCCAAGGGCATCCAGCCGGGCGGCCCGCTGGGCGGCCTGCTTTCGGCCGACGACCTGGGGCTCAAGCTTGAGCGGCCGCCCTTCACCGAGCGCGGTGTGCTGTTGGGTTCCGGCGGCCTGATCCTGTTCGATGAGCGCGCCTCGGCGGTCGATCTGACCAAGTACTTCTCCGAATTCTGCGAGGACGAGTCCTGCGGGCGCTGCACGACCTGCCACGGCGGCTCGCAGCGGCTGGTCGAGGTGCTGGAGCGGATCCTGCACGGCGACGGTCGCGAGGAGGACCTGGAGCGGATTGGCGCGATCGACCGCACGCTGCAGAACTCCAACTGCCTGCACGGCCAGTTCACGCCCTACGCCGTGCGCGGCCTGGTCAACTACTTCCGCGACGAGCTGGACCTGCACATCGCCGCCAAGCGCGACCCGGCCCAGACCGCGCCGGGGCTGATCCGCTACCTGGTCACGGACCCGCAGTCCGCCGCGCTGCGCGAAGCGCAGGGGTTCTGCCCGACGGCGGCGATCGTCGAGCGCCCGCCTGAGTCGGATGGGGATGACGAGGAGGCGGGCGAGGCCGGGCCGGCAGATCCGGCAGATCCGGCAGACTTGACGATCGATGACGCGCGCTGCATCCGCTGCGACGTCTGCCGCGAGATTGCGCCCGAGGCGGTGCGGATCGAAGACCGATTCCTCGAGCTGCTCTCGGTCGTCTAGATCGTCCGCGCAATCCTTGACTGCGAGCCTGCCTTCCCTCCCTGTTCCCTGAGGCGGCGCTGGGCGAACACCGTTGCACGTCGGCCACGCGCAAGCGGGGCGCTTGGCGCTGGACAGCTGCGCGGCCGCCGCCTGCTCGGGGGCGGCCCCCGCCTGCGCGGGGGCGTCTTGTGCGCTGGGTCAGGGGCATGGCCGCCCGACTCTCGCGGTTGTCCACAAACCCGGCGGTTGGCGTCGTCGGCGGTCGGTCGAACTGTTCCCAGGAGAGAACGGAATTGATAACCTGCCTCTACTGTTGAGTGGAAGGCAGGTTGTAGTGTACACGGTAACGTGTATCATGGAGATATGGGATTGACGAAGGTCACACCGGTCAGGCGGCAGTACCTGGAGCTGAAGGCGCGCTATCCGGATGCGATCCTGCTGTTTCGCCTGGGCGACTTCTACGAGACCTTCGACGAGGACGCGCGGCTGGTCGCTCGCGAGTTGGAGATCGCGCTGACCTCGAAGCCGATGGGCTCCGGCTTGCGCGTGCCGCTGGCCGGCGTGCCGGTGCGTTCGGTCGAGCAACACCTGGCGCGGCTGGTGGGTCGCGGCCATCGGGTGGCGATCTGCGAGCAGCTGGAGCAGCCCTCGGCGGCGCGCAAGCTGGTCCGCCGCGGCGTGGTGCGGGTCGTCTCGCCGGGCACGGCGCTGGAACCGGCGCTGCTCGAAGCGGGCGAGGCGTCGGCCTGCGCCGCGGTCTGGATCGAGCGCGGCCGCGGGGGACCGGGCCAGCGCGCCGGCAAGGGCGCCGGGTTGCGGGCCGGTCTGGCGGCGGCCGATGTTTCGACCGGCGCCTGTCACCTGGCCGAGTTGGCGGTCGAGCCGGGCGCCGCTGGCGCGCCCGCCGACGAGTCCGCGCAGGCGGAGCTGTGGCGGCGGCTGGAGGATCAGCTGGCGCGGCTGGGGGCGCGGGAGTTGCTGGTCGCAGGAGGCGGGGGCGGGATCGCGGGCGCCGCTCTGGGCCCAGCAGGCCCGGCCGCCGACTCCGGCCTGGCGATCAGCGAGCGTCCGCCGCACGCCTTCGGGCGCGAGCGGGCCGAGCGCGCGGTGGAGCGTCAGTTTGGCGCGCCCGCGGCCGCCTTCGGGCTTGAAGGCGAGCAGCCGGCGCTGCGCGCGCTGGGGGCGCTGCTGGAGTACCTGGGCGAGGCGCTGCCCGATCCGGATCCGCTCGAAGCGGAGGGACCGCGAGAGTTGGGCGGCGAGCGTTGGCTCGCGCCGTCGGCCGAGGGCGCAGCCGTGTTGCCGCCTGAGGCTCGGACGCGCGCGCCGCATCTCGGCCCGCCCGTGTGGCTGGACGCCGGGTCGCGGCTGGACTGGGATCGGACGAGCGGGCGGGCGCTTGGAATCGTCGAGGGGGAGTCGGGCGGCGGCGCTGCGGACACGCTGCTGGGCGTGGTCGATCGCTGCGGCACAGCGCCGGGCCGGCGCTGGCTGCGCCAGGCGCTGGCGGCGCCGTTGCTTGAGATCGAGCGGATTGCGGCGCGGCTGGACCGTGTCGAAGCGCTGCAGAGGAATCCGGCCTTGCGCCGTGCTGCGGCTGCGCGGCTGCGCGGCATGGGCGATCTGGAGCGCTTGCTGGCTCGGGCCGGCTCGGGCGTGGCCACGCCGCGTCAACTGGCTCAGCTGGCCTCGGGGCTGATCGACGCCGAGGCGCTGGCCGGACTGATTCATGGCTTCGTCGCGCGGCCCTCGGAGGGCGAGCGCAACGACGCGTTGGCCGCGTTGGCCGCGCTGGCCGGGCGGCTCGGTCCGGCGCCGGACTCGGCGAGGCGGATGCGCGCGGCCCTGGATGACGACGCGGAGGCGGGGTCGGACGCGGGCGTCGTGCGCGCGGGGGTCGACGCCGCAGTCGACCGCGGCAGGGAAGCGGCGCGGCGCTGCCGCGAGCGGCTGGCCGAGCTGGAGACGACGCTGCGGGCGGAGTCGGGCATCGACTCCCTGCGCCTGGAGTACCACCGCACATTCGGTTACCAGATCGAACTGAGCCGCAGCCGCGCGGCGGCGGCGCCCGGGGACTGGGAACGGCGGCAGTCGCTGCGCGACCGCGAGCGCTTCACGGAGCCGCGGCTGCGCGCGATCGCGGCGGAGTTGGACGAGGCCGAGGATGCTCTGGGCGAGGCGGAGCGGGCCTGCGTCGAGCGGCTGCGCCGGGCGTTGGTCGCGGACGCCGCGATCGTGCGCGAACGGGCGGGCGCGCTGGCGCGGCTGGACGCTGCCTGCTCGCTGGCCTCGGTGGCGGCCGAGCGAGCCTGGACGCGGCCCGTGCTGGACCACTCGAGCGAGCTTGAGATCGAGGGCGGCCGCCACCCGATCGTCGAGGCGCGGGCGGCCCAGGGCGGATTCGTGCCCAACGACCTGCGGCTCGCGGCGGACGGCCGCTCGGCGCCGCAGCTGCTGCTCGTGACGGGGCCGAACATGGCGGGCAAGTCGACCTACCTGCGCCAGGCGGCGCTGATCGTGGTGCTCGCCCAGGCCGGATCGTACGTGCCGGCCGAGCGCGCCCGCGTGGGCCTGGTCGACCGCATCTTCGCGCGCGTCGGCGCGCACGACGAACTGGCGCGCGGGCGCTCGACGTTCATGGTTGAGATGCTCGAGACCGCGCGGCTGCTGCACGGGTCGCGCGAGCGATCGCTGGTGCTGCTTGACGAGATCGGCCGCGGCACTTCGACCTGGGACGGGATGGCGATCGCCCGCGCGGTAGTCGAGGAGCTGACGGGAGCCTGCGCCGCCGGGGACGAAGCGGGCCTGCGCGCCGGGCGCCGAGGGAGGGGTCCGCGCACGATGTTCGCCACCCACTTCCACGAGTTGACCGCGCTGGCGGGGGCGCTGGAGCGGGTCGAGAATGCCGCCGTGCAGGTCGAGGAGTGCGAGAACGGCGAACTCGTCTTTCCCTACCGCGTGCGGGCCGGCGCGGCCGACCGATCCTACGGGGTTCAGGTGGCGCGCCAGGCCGGCCTGCCCGCTCGGGTGATCGAGCGCGCGGCGCAGCTACTTGGCGAACTGGAGCGCTCTGCGGGCGGGGCGATTGCACTCGAAGACCAGGGCAAGGCCGCAACATCGGCCGTGCCCGAGCCCGAGGCGGGGCCGCAACTGATGCTGATGCCGCCCGCGGCGCATCCAATCCTGAGCGACCTGGCCGATCTGGACATTGACGGCCTGACCCCGCTGGAGGCGATCTCGGCGCTGTACGCCCTGCGCGATCAAGCGCAACGCGACCTGCGCGCGGGGGCGCAACGCGACCTGCGCGCGGGGGCGCAGCGCGACCTGCGCGATCAAGCGCAACGCGACCTGCGCGCGGGGGCGCGGGGGCGCGTGGATGGCGAGGGCGAAGCGGCGGCGGCGCATCTGTTGCGGGCGGCGGAGCTTGGCTCGTGAGCGGGCAGGGTGAGCCGCGGCCGATCCGCGAGCTGCCTGAGCGGGTTGCCGCGCAGATCGCCGCCGGCGAGGTGATTGAGCGTCCGGCGGCGGCGCTTAAGGAGCTCGTCGAGAACGCGGCGGACGCCGGGGCGCGCAGCATCGCGATCGAGATCACCAAGGCGGGCCGCGAGCGGATTGCAGTGCACGACGACGGGCGCGGGATTGCGGAAGCGCAGTTGGAGCTGGCCTTTCTGCGTCACGCAACCTCGAAGCTCGAGCGGGTGGAGGATCTGAGCCGGCTGGACAGCTACGGATTTCGCGGCGAGGCGCTGCCGGCGATCGCGGCGGCGGCCGGTCGTCTGCGCATGGTCTCGCGCGCCGCGGGCAGCGAGCGGGCGGCCGAGATCGTCTTCGAGGACGGCGTTCAACTGCCCCTGCGCAGCGCCGCGCGCGCGCCCGGGACGTCGGTCGAGCTGGACGACCTGTTCGCCAACCAACCCGCGCGGCGGGCGTTCCTGGCCGGAGCGCGGGCCGAGCGAGCGGCCCTGCTGCGGGTCGCCTCCGACGCCGTGCTGGCTCGTCCCCGGACCTCGCTGCGGCTGACGCTGGACGCGCGCACGCCGCTGGCGCACGAGGCGAGCGATGCGGCGCATGCGGGGGATGGTCGGCGCGCCGGGGCCGGGGATCGGGAAGCGGCGCTGCGCCGCGCCGTGGCCTCGGTCTTCTCGGACGGCGCGGCCGAGCGGGGGCTCTGGCTGGAGTCGCGTTCCGAGCGCGGGGCGATCCGCCTGGACGGGCTCTGCGGGCCGGCCGAGGACGGGCGGCGCAGGCGCGACGGGCTGCGGCTGTTCGTCAACGGACGGCCGATCCAGAACCGCAGCTTGAGCTACGCCGTGCAGGAGGCTTACCGCGACTGGCTGGGGGCGGGTCTGCATCCCCTCGCGGTGATACGGTTGACGGCGCCGCCGGAGGCGGTCGACGTCAACATCCACCCGGCCAAGACCGAGGTCAAGCTGCGCGATCAGTCGCTGGCCTTTGCGCTCGTGCAGCGCGCGATCCGCGACGCGCTCTCGCGCGATCGCTACGTCTCGGCGCCGCGCGTGCCGCCCCGTGCGGCGACTGCGGCGGCCGGCGCGGCGGCCGGAGCCGAGGCCGGTGTGGAGGCGGGGGGCGGGCCGGCGCGGCTGGCCTTGCCGCGGCGCGAACCGCGCGCGTCCCAGTTGGCCGAGCCGACGCTATCCGCCTGGCGCGGGTCGGCGCGTGCCGCCTGGCGCGAGCCGACGCTGTCCGCCTGGCGCGGGTCGGCGCGGGCCGCCCTGCCGAACGTCTTGCCGAATGTCCTGCCGGACACGCTGCCCGACGCCTTGCCGGACGGCGCCGAGGCGCAGCATCGGCCGCAGCGAGACGAATCGCGGCTGCCGCCCCTGCGCATGGTCGGCCAGCTGCACCGCACGTTCATCATCGCCGAGGGTCCAGAGGGACTCGTGCTGATCGATCAGCATGCCGCGCACGAGCGGGTGCTCTACGAACGGCTGTTGGCCCAGGCGGGCGCGAGCGGGTCGAACACGTTGAACACGTTGAACACGTTGAACACGCCAAACACGTCGCATGGCGCGCAGGGGACGAACGGGGCGGCGAGTCAGCCGCTTTTGGCGCCGATCCTGCTGCCCCTGGATGCGGCCGAGGCGGAGAGTTGGACGGCGGCGGCGGGGCGGCTCGTCGCGCTGGGGTTCGAGGCCGACCTGTTCGGCGAGCGCACGCTGCGGCTGCGGGCGCTGCCGGCGGCCCTGGGCGCGGCCGAGGCCGAGCGGCTGCTGCGCGGCGTGCTGGCCGAGTTGGGTTCCGATCCGGACCGGGAGGCGGGCGAGCCCGAGCGCTTTGATCGGGCGGCGGCATCTGCCGCCTGTCACGGCTCGGTGCGCCGCGGGGCGGTGCTGGACGCGCCGGCGATGCGGGCGTTGCTGCGCGATCTGGAGCGCTGCGAGCAGCCGCACACCTGTCCCCACGGGCGGCCGACGCTGGTCGCGATCTCGGCCGACGACGTGCTGCGCCAGTTCGGCCGCGCTTGACTGGACCGCCGGAGGGTCGGGCTCGCGCTGGAGGCTCGTAGTTGACGAACGGGACGGGTGCGGTCAGGTCCCGCGCAGGCGCGGGTCGAGGATGTCGCGCAGGGCGTCGCCCATCATGTTGAAGCCGAACACGGAGACGGTGATCGCAACGCCGGGGAAGACGGCGATCCACCAGGCCTGGGGCGCGTCGGTCAGGGTCTGCCCGCCGAGATCGCGGCCCCAGGTCGGATAGGGCGGGGCGATGCCGTAGCCGAGGAATGAGATGGCGGCTTCGGCGAGCACGGCGATGCCGAGGTTGAGCGAGGCGAGGATGATCACCGTGGGCACCACGTTGGGCAGGATGTGGGCGGCCATGATCCGCGAACTGGGCGAGCCGATCGCGCGGGCCGCCTCGACGTACTGTTCGGCCTTGATCCCGAGCACGGCGCCGCGAATCACGCGGGTGTTGCCGGCGGCCAGTACGACCGAAAGGGTGACGATCACGACGGTGGTGTTGGGGAAGACCTCCCACAGCCATTCCGCCGAGTTCGAGGCCTGGGGTCCGAAGTCGGGGCCCCGGCCGAGGCCGAAGAAGCCGGTGCCTCCGGAGCCGAAAATGGCGACGATGGCGAGGATCAGGAAGATCGCGGGGAAGGCGATCCAGACGTCGATCACGCGCTGCAGGGCGATGTCGACATTGGGCAGGGGGACTGAGATCGGCGACATACCTGCGGTGAGTTCTTCGCGCCGTCGGCCAAGCGGCGAATCGGTCGCGTCAGCGATCTGCTCCCCGACACCGCCCGTGGCGTCGGCCCGGCGGCTGCCAAACAACCGCTGCATCGTCGTGACGATATTGAACGGCAGCGCGGCCAGCTCGCCGACTAGCCGGATCATCATGTCGATCAGGCGCATCACCGAGACCAGGACCAGCCAGCCGGCCGAGTAGACGGTCACTAGAAGCAGGCCGACGAGCCCGACGGCGCGGCCGGCGAGGCCGGCGGATCCCGGGTTGCGCAGTTGGCGGCTCATGGCCGCGAGGCCATGCGGCGCGCGCACAGTCCAGGCCAGCGATTCTCCGGCGAAGAAGCCGGAGAAGATGCCCAGCACGGTGGCCAGCACGGCGGTCAGGATGACCGTGCCCAGGCCGACGAGCACGGTCACCTCGGAGCCGTAGATGATCCGCGTGACGATGTCCTGGCCCTTGCGATCGGTGCCGAAGACATGGTCGATGGAGGGCGACTGGAAGCGGTCCTCGGCCGAGAGCGAACCCTTGACGTAGGGCGGATTGGGGAAGTTCTCGACGTGGGTCGGTTGAATCACCGGCGCGAACAGTGCGACGAGCACGGAGGCGAGCAGGATCAGCGCGCCGAGCACGCCCATGAACTTGCGCCGCCGCCAGAGCCAGACCGGCATCACCACGGTGCCGATCAGGAAGCCGATCGAGGCGGCGAAGATGCCGGCCGCGATGCCGGTGATGAAGCCCAAGGGGCTGCCCAGGGACTGATCGACGAGCCGCTCCCAGACATCGCGGGCCGAGAAGGACCAGCCCTGATCGAGATCGATGGTCTCGACGATCGTTTGCTCAGTCACAACGGACCACCTGCCAATTGTGCGGTTTGCTCGAGTCGCGCGACACTAACGTCCCCGTTTCGCGGCGCACCGCGTGGCGTGGCGCGCCAGGCGGCTGCCGCGCGGCTGCGGTTCACTGGTAGCGAATGCGCGGATCGACCATCGAATAGGTCACATCCACGATCAGATTGGCGGCCACCACGACGATCGCGATGCAGAACATGATGCCCAGCACGACGGGCGTATCGCGCGATTGCAGCGCAGTGATCATGCGTTTGCCCATGCCGGGCAGGACGAAGATCGTTTCCATGATCACCGAGCCGCCGATCACAATGCCGACCTGCAGACCGATCAGGGTGATCACGGGAATCAGCGCGTTGCGCAGGGCATGGCCGTTGATCACCGACTGCTCGCGCAGTCCCTTGGCCCGGGCGGTGCGGATGTAGTCCTGGCGCAGCACCTCGAGCATTTGCGCTCGCGTGAGCCGCATCACGGGGCCGGCCAGCGAGACGCCGAGCACGATGGCGGGCACGTACATCTGGCGGAGGTTTTCGATCAGGTCCTCGGTCGGCGAGCGGTAGACGATCGGTAATGGAGGTAAGCCCAGCCTGGGGAAGACGATCGAGATCACGAGGATCGCCAGCCAGAAGGAGGGCACGGCGAGAAACAGGATGGCGACGCCGCGAGCCATGTAGTCGCCGGCGGTGTCCTGGCGCACGGCCGAATAGATGCCGACCGGCATGGCCACCACGAGGCCGACGATCATCGCCAGGATGCCGAGCTCGAAGGTGACCGGAATGCGCTCGCGGATATCCTGCCAGACCGTCCGCTCACGTCCGTGGAAGGAGTAGCCGAGGTCGCCCTGGAGCAGGTTCCAGAACCAGTCGGCCCACTGCTCGGGGAAGCTGCGGTCGAGCCCGAGTTGGGCGCGCAACTGGGCCTTGACCTCTTCGATCTCTTCGGCGGTGCCGCGGTATTCGTCGGCGAAGGCGTCGACCGCGTCGCCGGGCAGGAGGCGAACCAGGCCGACGACGACGACGGTGATCCCGATGATGGTCGGGATCAACAGCAGCAGGCGTCGGATGAAGTAGTTGCGCATCTGAGCGACCTTGCGCGGCTAGGCGACGTTGCGCGGATGCGGGTCAGTTCCGCAGTCCTTGAGGCGCGGAGCCGCCAATAGCCCTGAGCGAAGTTCCGGGGCTGCAGCGGTCTGCTGCAGCCCCGGAACCGGCGAGTTGCTTGCCAGTGAGGCGTGGGCCGGCGTTTAGACCTCGGCGTCCCACAGGTAGGGCATGAACTCGGTACCCCAACCGTAACCGACCTTGTGCCAGATCTCGTCGAGATCGAGGTGGCGGACATTCGGGTTGAAGCCGTACACCGAGGCGCCGCGAGGCGTGGGGATGATGTAGAGCTTCTCGGCGCTGTAGCGCTGAATGTCGTGGATCAGGTTCAGGCGCGCTTCCTGGTCGACCTCGGCGCGCTGTGCGTTGAGCATGTCGACGAACGTCTGGTCCGATGCCGGGTCGCCGGGGCCCGCGCCCCAGTTGTGGCGGCCGCTGTCCGGGTGGTAGACGGTGAAGAGGATGTCATCGGGCTCGACCGGAACGATGAACGGCCCAAGCAGGATGCCTTCATCGAAGTCGCCGCGGAAGACGGTGGCGATGTAGGCCGCGTACTCGGTGAACTGGAAGGTGTAGCGGATGCCCAGCTCGGCGGCCGAGAGCATCACGGTTTCCATGTAGTTCACCCAGCCGACGCCGTAGCGGTCGGAGTTGCCGTGCACGACGACATCGATGCCGTCCGGGTAGCCGGCCGCGTCCATCAGCTCGTGCGCGCGCTGCAAGTCCTTGTGGAAGTACTCGACGTTCTCGCCGAAGGCTTCCTTGTCGCGCGGGTCGAGGTAGAACGGCGCCAGGGGCGACAGACAGGTCTGCCAGGCGCCCTGCTTGGTGTCGTCAACCGCTTCGAGGATCGCCTGGCGGTCGAGCGCCAGCGAGAGCGCCTGGCGCATGCGGACGTCGTTCCAGGGCTCGATCGAGTAGTTGAATGCGAAGCCGTTGGGCACAGTGCTCTGATTGAAGCGGTAGGTGGCGTCGGGCACTTCCTCGAGCAGGCGGCCGTAGATCGACGGCGCCAGCAGCGAGAGGTCGAGATTGCCCGCGGCGAGGTTGGGAATGATCACGTTGGGGTCGCCGACCAGCGAAGCCTGGATGCCGTCGGCGAAGGGCGGCTTGGCTCCGTTGATCTCCGGCTCGTACCAGTCCGGGTTGCGGCGCCAGACGACGCGCACGTCGGGCTCGTAGGTGTCGAAGATCCAGGCGCCCGAGCCGACCGGTCGCTGCTCCACGGTGCCGTCCTCGACGATCTCGCGGGGAATGATCCAGAGGTGCGAGGGCGAGGCGGAGAAGTTGAGGAAGGGCGCGTAGGGCTGGTGCAGGCCGATCTTGATCTGGCTGCCTTCGACCCCTTCGAAGGAGTCGACCACGCCGCTCCAGGACTGCGCGTTGCCGTTCGAGTCGGACAACGAGAGGAAGCGGTCCTCGGTGTAGAGGATGTCGTCGACGGTGAGCTGGCGACCGTTGAGCGGGTCCACGTCATGCCAGGTCATGTTGTCGCGGATCGTGTAGATGTAGGTCGTCTGGTCGGGGATTTCGGGCAGGCCGACGGCCGCGTCGCCCTCGTACTCGCCGTAGTTCAGCGGGTCGACGCCTTGGCCGCCGCGCACGTACTTGAGCAGTCGGCTGTAGTGGTAGCCGGAGGGGATCTGGGCCAGGTAGGTCAGGTTGGCCATCGGGTCGAGGGTCGGCGGGTTGGCCGAGGAGAGGCCCACGTAGGTGGTCTCCCAGATGCCGCCCATGTTGAATCCGGCCGGGGCCGGCTGCGCGACGGCGGCCTGTTCCTGCTGCTCCTGCTGCTGCATCGCAGCTTCCTGCTGCTCGGCCTGGTCGGCCTGCTGCTGCATGGCTTGCTGCTGCTGGTCCTGCTGCATGGACTGCTGCTGCATGGCTTGCTGCTGCTGGTCCTGCTGCTGCTGGGCCTGCATCGCGGTCTGCTGGCCGTCGTCATCGTCATCGCCGCAGCCGACCAGGGCGAGGCCGGCCGCGCCAACGCCGGCGCGGGCCGAGGCTCCCAGCAGCGCACGACGGGACATCCGGCGGCGCCGCATCCTTTGCCAATAGTTTCGCTCGCTCATGCTTACCTCCTGATGCGGGACGGTCCCGCAGGATGCTGCTCGCCCGACCGCAGCCCGGTCGGGTCAGTTCAAGGCAGCCTACTACAACGCCGTCATTGGAGCGAAGCATCAGCAAGAGATAGTTCAGAAACTCGTACATTCCCTCTGTCGCCGCGAGGGCCTCGAGGCGCAGTCAAAGGGACTGTCCGGCGTGGGGGGCTTGCGAACGGGTGCGCCTGCGACCAGCAGGAGCCGCGCTGACGCCAGGTTCGCGCCAGGGTTGCGCATGGGCTAGGGCTGGACTGCGGCTGGGTTGCGGCTGGGCCGCGTTCAGGGGCGGAAGCCGACACTGCGCCGGATCGACTCGTAGAGGTACCGCCAGTCGTCGACCGAGTGCGGCGCCATGCCGCGATAGCGGATCTGCGAGAGCATTTCGACGTCGGAGGGCGGGATGGCGTCTTGCTCGGCAAACTCGCGCAGGCTCTCGGAGACGCCTGTTTCCAGTTCTTCGCGATCGACGACCTGGAACAGGTCGGCGACCGAGGCGCCGAGCGCTCGGGCCACGGCGTAGAGCGTGGCCGCCGAGGGTCGAGCGCCGGGCGATCGCTCAACTTGCGAAAGGTATCCCTTGGATACGCCGGCGAGGCGCGAGAGTTCGCTGATCGAGAGGTCCTGTTCAAGCCTCAGGGCGCGGATGCGTTCGCCCAGCGGCAGAAGTTCGTCGATGTACGGAGGTAGGTCCGCTTCCTCATCGCGCGAGGTGTGATCGGACGAGCTCTCGCCTGCTGACGGCGCCATGCTTCCTCTGTCTGCTCGCGCTGCGCGGCGCAGGGACGTCGCGCGGGCGGATGTGTCGATCGTCGGCGCGTGCGTCCAGGCGGGCGGGTTGGGCGCAGTGGTGGAGACGGGGGAGAATCGAACTCCCCGTCCAGACGGCCGTTCGCCGCCGCGTCTACGTGCGTAGCCCTCGCTTGAGGTGTCCCCGACGGCCGGCGCGGGAGCCTACCGTTACCGAAGGGTGAGCGGGGCTGGTCTTAGCGCTGCGCTCCCACGGGTCGCAGCGAGCAGCCGAATGTGTCGGCGCCGCATCCTCTCCGATTCGGCAACGGCTGAGGAGCGACGTCACCGCGGTTAGGCGGCGAGGGCGAGTTCCCTGGTTTCGCCAGTTAAGGGAGTTGTGGCGCGGTTTGACGAGCAACGCCAGCTCGGCACGCAGCAACGAAGAATCAACCGCTGTCGAACCCTTTCGTCCCCAATCGGTCTTCCACCGCAACTGTCGGTGGTGGTTCAATCGTATCAATCAATCACGTTCCAGAGATCACATGTTTCAGATATGACATATGTTCAGAACTGCACAGTCTGCATGTGAGAACCACCCGCGGGGCGCGTTCAACGGCGATTTCGACCGTCGGCCCATGTTCTATAGGTATTGAAACTTCCTATCAGTGCGACCGCCGGACCCACGGTCTGCGTTACGGATTGTCGGCAGGCGGCGTCGATCGTCCGTGATCGCTGCGATCTGTCGTCAACGGCGCAGCGCGCGGGTGATCTGTCGGTCCGCCTCGCGCTGGGAGATGCGATCGCGCTTCTCGTGGATCCGTCGGCCGCGGCCGACGCCAATCTCCAGCTTGGCCAGTCCGCGGCTGAGGTAGAGGCGCAGCGGCACCAGGGTCAGGCCGCGCTGGGCGAAGGCCTCCTCGAGTTGGCGGATCTCGCGTCGGTGCAGGAGCAGGCGACGATCGCGGGTGGGCTCGTGGTTGGCCTGACCGGAGGGTTCATAGCGCGCGATATGGGCGCCGACGAGAAACAGCTCGCCGTCGCGCGGCCGGCAGTAGGCTTGCTGGATCGATACCCGACCCAGGCGGATGCTCTTGATCTCGGAGCCGCTCAGGCTGAGCCCGGCCTCGTAGCTGCGCAGGATCTCGTACTGGTGATGGGCGCGGCGATTGCGCGCGATCACGCGTTCGTTGTCGCCCGCTCCGTTGGCCTGGTCCTGCTGCTTGCGCGCGTGGCTGCGGCGCGCCTTCGGTCGCTTTGCCATGTGTCGAGCTTAGGCCGCTTGCGCCAGCCATGCCGGAGCGCACTAGGATGGCGGCCATGCGATTCGTCACACGACACACTGCCAGCAGTCGAAGCATCCAGGGCGAGGAGCGCATCTGGGCGGGCAGGCTGTCGTGGGGCTGGTTGGAGTGGTGCGTGGCCGTCGCCGCCGGGGCCGGACTGTTGTTCGCCCTGGGCGCGGGCGCGGCCGTGCTGGCCCAACCGTCGCTGTTCGCCGATCTGCGTCCCTGGTGGCCGCCGCTGGCGGCGGTCGGATTGTTGTCGACCGCCGCCGGTTATTGGCTGTTGTGGGGTCGGGGCCGCTAGCTCTCTTCGGCCAGCGCCGCGAGCACCCGTTCGGCCACGTCCTCGGAGACTCGCTGACTCCAGGCGTCCTCGAAGTTTTGCAGGTACCAGATTGCGCCGGCGTCAGGCGTCTCGTCGTTGTCGCCCATCCAGATCTCTACGTCGATCTGTTCTGCTGCGGTGTAGTCCCAGTTGCGCAGGAACTCGATCACATCTGGCGCGCGGTCGACCAAGCTGACGTTGACGGCGATTCGCACCTCGGATGAGGGATAGGCACAACCCTGATCGCCGTTCCAGCATTCTTCGGTCCACTCCGGCTCTTCCAGGCGGTAGAGGTCGAGCGTCGCGGTCGGCTTAGTCGGACCCCAGATGTAGCCCAGCCACGCGTCGCCGCGGGCGTACGCGCCCTCGAGGTCGGCGAAGAGCGCGGCGCCGCTGCCCGGATCGACCACGAAGACCGAGTCCTCAAGTCCATACGCGGCGACCTTGTTGGCGTTGACCAGTTCACAGGCCCAACCGGCGATACAGCCGACAAAGCGAGCCTTGCCCTCGGAGTCCGCCGTGACGAACAGTTCGGCGTAGTCGGGAAGATCAAAGACCGAGACCAGGCCGGGGTTTTCGTCCTTGACGTACTGCGGGACGACCCAGCCTTCCCAGTTTTCGTCCAGGCTGTCGCCGAGCAGTTCGATCACGCCTTCGCCCAGTTCGTCAATCCATGGCTGCTGCGCCGGCCAAATCTCGAGGGTGACGTGCGTGTTGTCGGTGGTCAGACCGGCCCAGAGCGAGACGGTGTCACCCGCCACCAGCTCAGTCGGGTAGCCGTAACCGTGCTCAACGATGTAGGCGACGATTCGCGTCTGCACCTCGGCCGAGAGCCAGTTCAGATCGGAGAAGACGATAGTGTCCTTGTCGGCGTCTGCTTCCGCCTGCATCACTTGTTGCTGTTGGGTCTGCTGCTGAGCCTGCTGCTGCTGAGCCTGCTGTTGCTGCATCGCAGCCTGCTGTTGCTGCATCGCAGCCTGTTGTTGCGGCTGATCCTCGGCTTGCTCGGTCTGCGCGGCTGCTTGCGGTTGCGGCTGCTCCTCGGGTTGTTCCGACTGCGCGACCGCTTGCTGCTGTTGCTCGTCGTCCGACGAGCACGCGGCGGCCCCGAACCCGATGGCCGCCACTGCGACCACGGCAGCCAAGCCAATGACGGTGCGTTTCAATATGTCCGGTTGCATCCAGCCCATTCTTTACCTCGCTCCATATTCGACCCCCGGCGGCGCCGTGCGTTTCAACCTATCAGACCGCTGGGGGCAACGCCATGCGCCGTCGGCCGCGGCGGTCTGTCGCACTCCGTCCAGTCCCGCAACGCGGAAGTTTGAGCCCGAGAGCTTGACGCTGCGACCGACGCCCCGTCCCCTTGGAGGTCATTCCGCCGGCCGCCCCAAGCGGCTGATGCGAAACCCCGCCCAGATCGTGGCGAGTACCGCGACGCCGACAAACAACGCCTTGGCTCCGCCCAGGAACGCGCGCGGCGACAAGTCCTCGTCGCCGATCGTCAGCGCCACGATCAACCAGCACATGGTCGCCAGCAGAATTGGCGTCAGCGACCGCTGGAGCCGCTGCATTGAACCTGGCTGGTCCTTATCGGTCTGGGCGTACAGCGAACCAGGCGTGGACTCTCCGCTGACCGCTTCCTGTCGTTGGCGCGTGAACGCCTGCGTAATGCGGTCGAGAATGATCGCCAGGAAGACAATGCCCAGCCCTGCAATGAACGCGTTGCCCGGCTCAATCCGACCGAGTCCTCGATAGACCTCAAGCCCCAGTCCGCGCGTCCCGACCAGCGAGGCGATAGCGACCATCGACAGCGCCATCAGGGTGGTCTGATTGATACCCGCCATGATTGTAGGAATCGCCAGAGGGATTTTGACCTTCAACAACATCTGACGCCGAGTCATGCCGAACGATTCGGCAGACTCGAGTGTCTCTGCGGGCAACTGGCGTATGCCCAGATTGGTCAGCCGAATCGCAGGCGGCACGGCGAAGATCAGCGAGGCCAACACGCCCGGAACATTGCCGAGTCCAAAAAAGGCGATCGCAGGCACCAGATAGACGAAACTCGGCATTGTCTGCATCGCGTCAAGCAGGGGCCGTAGGAGTGTGTCGAGCCGATCACTTTGCGACGCCCAGATTCCCATCGGCACGGCGATCAGAATCGAGAGCGTCACCGAGACGATGATCAGCATCACGGTCTCCATGGTGCTGTCCCAGAGCCCAAACACGGCCAGAATCACCAACGCGCCCGCCGACGCTACGGCCATTCGCCAACTGACCATCATCAGGGAGATCGCAACCACGCCGACAATGAAGGCCGGCCAGGGGAACCAGATCAGCATGTCTTTGAGCGCCACAAAGAACCAGGTCAACACGTCGCTGACAGTGCGGAAGATCCACGACACGTTCGTGGTCATCCAGTCAATCGCGTCGTCGAGCGCGTTGCCTACATCGCGTCCCACGTTTACCGGTGACTCGTGGGCGCCAATCACGATTGCGATCACGAAGCTGATCAAAATTCCCAGGATCGCCAATGGGGGCACGTACCAGCGTTCGGGGACCGGTCGGCCAGCCATTGGCGACCTGGCCAGTTGCCACAGTGTCTGCGGAGTGCGCAACATGGACGTCCACATCAGTTCGAACCTTGCCCTTCAGCATTGAGGGCCAGCGACGCGGCCGCCTCGTCCGAGACCATGGCCCGCGCCAGCCGCTGCAGCGGGATCACGCCCACCAGCTCACCGGAATCACTCACCACCTGAAGCGGCTGCGTCGCCGACAGGCCGGCCGGGACCAGGGCGTCGAGCACCGCATCTTCGCGCACCACGTACCGGTCATCCGTCGGTCCGGCCATGGCTTCCGGGCTGGTGTCCATGATCGAGGCGGCCGTCACCATTCCGTGCAGTCGCACGTCCTGGGTGAACTCGCGGACGAAGGCATCGGCGGGATTGAGCACGACGTCGTTGGGCGCGCCGAACTGCACGATCTCTCCGTCGCGCATGATCGCGATGCGGTCGCCGACCCGAACGGCCTCGTTCAGGTCATGGGTGATGAACACGATGGTCTTGTGTACGGACTCCTGCAGGGCCAGCAGTTCGTCCTGCAGGTCGCGCCGAATGACCGGGTCGAGCGCGGAGAAGGGTTCGTCCATCAACAGGATTGGCGTCTCCATGGCCAGACCGCGGGCGAGGCCGACGCGCTGCTTCATTCCGCCCGAGAGCTGATTGGGCATTGACGCGGTCCACTCGCGCAGTCCGACCAGTTGCAGCGCGTTGGCTGCACGTTCGCGTCGCGCCCGGCGCGCAATGCCGCCGATCTCAAGCGGCAGAGCCACGTTGTCCAACACCGTGCGGTGCGGCATCAACCCGAAGTGCTGGAAGACCATGGCCAATTCCAGCCGCCGGGTCTCGCGCAACTCGTCGTCCGACATCGCAGTGATCTCACGATCGTCGATCCAGACCTTTCCGGCCGAAGGTTCAATCAGGCGGTTGATGCAGCGGACCAGGGTCGATTTGCCGCATCCGGAGAGTCCCATGACGACGAACAGCTCGCCCTGGGCGATATCGATGTTGATGTCGCGCAGTCCGACGACCGCCCCGGTCTGCTCTTGGATTTCGTCCTTCGAGTGTCCCGCGCGAGCGAGCTCGAGGCCTTCGCCGCGCTCATCGGAGAAGACCTTGTAGAGGCCGCGGATGCTGAGCGCGGCTCCCCGCTCGGCTCCCCGGTCGTCACGGGGTCCTTCTATGTGCTCGTCGACGGAGTCATCGGCAGCCATGGGAATCTCCTTTCGCGTTCGATCCAGGGCGTCTGCTGGGGAGTTCCTGATCTGAGGCACAGACTACTCTGGGGCAAATGCGTGACGTGACGCGGGGTTCAGGGCTGGTCGCCGCGATCGCTGCAGCGGCGCTGATGCTGGCGTTGGTCGGCTGCAATCCATCCGGGGGAGGAATCTTCTCCGGGGTCGGCGGACGCGGCGAGGCTGCCCTGCACATCGACGAAGCGGCAGAGGACAAGGCGGTCTTGACGCCGCTCAGACGACCACTGAAGCTGCGCGAGCGCTTCTGGCTGCGGTTGGAGATGAATGAACCGGTCGACGCCGATCACATCGTGGTGCGCGTTGAGTACGACGCCGGAGCGCGCGAGTACTTCGAGCTGCGCGACATTCGATTTGACGGCGTCGAGCCGCCCTGGAAGGTCGCGGCGATTCCCTTGCAGCTCACCGACGACGGAGATTTCAACATCGCATTGATCGTGAATTCGCGCAAAGTCACGGATGTCAAGGTGACGGTGGAGAACTGATGGCGCAGCGGTCGGCGCCTCGGTCACGTCGGGTCTATCGGCTGCGCTGCGCTAACCTGCCTTGCGGAATCTGCTTTGGGTGCAGGCAGTCGAGAGGTGCGTGATGCGGCCCATCGTCGATGTCGCTGCGGAGCTGGGTCTAACCGAGGCCGACCTCGATCTGTACGGCCGCTACAAGGCGAAACTGACGGCAGAGGCGGTGTCGAAGCTGGGCCAACGTGAGCAAGGCGATCTGGTCCTGGTCACGGGCATGTCGCCGACGACGGCGGGCGAGGGCAAGACGACAACAGCGATCGGCCTGACCCAGGCGCTGCGTCAGACGGGCGCCAACGCGGCGGTCGCGTTGCGCGAGCCTTCGATGGGCCCGGTCTTCGGGATCAAGGGCGGCGGGACCGGCGGCGGCCGTTCCCAGGTCTTGCCGGCCGATGACATCAACCTGCATTTCACCGGCGATCTGCACGCCGTGACGGCGGCCAACAACCTGCTCGCGGCGGCGATCGACAACTCGCTGTTTCACGGCAACCCGCGAGGACTGGACTCGCGTCGCGTCACCTGGCGCCGCTGTCTGGACATGAATGACCGGGCGCTGCGCGGCACGGTGATCGGCATGGGCGGCACGGCCGACGGGGTCGTGCGCGAGGAGTCGTTCGACATCACGCCGGCCTCCGAGGTGATGGCGATCCTCTCCGTCGCGAGCGACCTCGACGACCTGCACCGGCGACTGGGTGACATCATCGTCGGCTACACCAGCTCGACGCCGATTCAACCCGTGACCTGCCGCGAGCTTGGGGTTGACGGCGCGATGACCGTGCTGCTCAAAGATGCGATCCGACCCAATCTCGCCCAGACCGGCGAAGGCGGACCGGCCTTCGTACACGGAGGTCCGTTCGCCAACATTGCGCTGGGCTGCAACTCGATCGCGGCGACCCGAGCCGCGCTAGCGAGCGCGGAGATTACGGTGACTGAAGCAGGCTTCGGATCGGACCTGGGCGCGGAGAAGTTCTTCAACGTCGTCTCCCGAATCGGCGGATTCGAGCCGCAGGTGGCGGTAATCGTCGCCACCGCACGGGCGATCAAGCGCCACGGAGGTCGTCCCGCCCGCGACCTGGAGGTTGAAGACCTGGCGGCGCTGGAAGCCGGGCTGGCCAATCTCGACGCCCACATCGACAACGTGGTCAAGCACGGAGTCGTTCCGATTGTGGCGGTCAACCGCTTCCCCTCGGACAGCGAGGCCGAGCTCGATAAGGTGCTCGCTCACTGCCGCAAGCGCAGCGTTCGGGCGGCGATTGCGAATCCCTACGGCGGGGGTGGCGACGCATGCCTGGAGCTTGCCCAGCAGGTGCGCGAGGCGCTGGCAGGCGAGCGTCCGCAGTTCAGGCGGCTCTATGCGCTGGATCAGCCGCTGCGGGAGAAGATCGAAACGGTCGCGCGCGAGGTCTACGGCGCGGGCTCGGTCTCCTACATGCGGCTGGCCGAGCTGACTTTGCGTCGCGCGAGACGGCTGGGACAGGACGACTGGCCGGTTTGCATTGCCAAGACGCAGTACTCGCTCTCGGTCGACCCGAACAGGCTGGGCCGACCGGCAGGTCACGAGTTCATGGTCCGCGACGTGCGGCCGTCAGCGGGAGCGGGCTTCGTGGTGATCATTTCGGGCGAGATCATGACTATGCCCGGACTGCCCAGCGCGCCGGCGGCGACGCAGTTCGATCACACGGCCGAATCGCACACCGGATAGAACCTGACAGAAGGCTATGCCCGAGTTTCGCAACACCTTCTCCGGCAATCCGCTCGACCGCGAGGCGGCTCGGCGTCGCGATGAATCCTGGGTCGCGGAACAGCTCGACGACAGCGCGGCGGAGTTCCTGCCGCTCTCCAATCTCACGTTTCCGATGCGCCGCGAAGGTGAGGGCATGCGACTCGCCTGGTCGTCGCTGCCGGCCGGGGCCGATGTTGAGCGGCATCCACCGCTGCTGCTCGGCACCAGTGAAGGCGTCGCTCGCTTTGCGATCGACGCGGCAGCGGCGCCGGACCGGTTTGCGCTGCCGGACGATGCGACCTTCATGGACTTGCGCGCTGCGGCGTCGCTGCTCGACGCCGACGATGCCGGGATCGCCGCCCAGGCGCGCTCGTTTCTCGACTGGCATCAACGGCACCAGTTCTGCGCAGTCTGCGGCGAACCGACGCGGCACGTAGAGGGCGGCATTTTCCGCAAGTGCACGGTCTGCCCGGCCGAGCACTTTCCCCGCACCGACCCGGTTGTGATCACGGTCGTGATCGACGCCCAGCGAGATCACTGCCTGTTGGGTCGCCAGGCATCGTGGCCGCCGGGTATGTTCTCGGCGCTGGCCGGATTCATCGATCACGGCGAATCGATCGAGGACGCGGTGCGCCGCGAGGTTGCCGAGGAGGCCGGCATCGAGGCAATCAACGTGCGCTATCACTCGTCGCAGCCCTGGCCGTTTCCGTCATCGTTGATGATCGGCTGCCACGCTGACGCGGGCACGTCCGAGATCAACTACGACGAGTGGGAGATGGACGATGTGCGCTGGTTTACGCGGCAAGAGATCAGGCACTCCTTGCAGCAACCGGCGGCGCAGCTCGGCGAGCCCGGGTTGCCCGAAGGAGCGCTCTCGCTCCCTGGTCCGATGGCGATCGCGCACACGTTGATCTCCGCCTGGGCCGACGGTCGCGTGTGAGACTCTCTGCCGAACTTGGACCTGCATAGGCGGCGTTGCGCTGTACGCTCGACTTCATGAATCACTCACGCTTCGCCCTGCTGGGCATCGCCGTCATGCTGCTGGCAGCCGCCCTGTTTGCGGCCTGCTCCAGGGAAGAAGAGCAACCGCAGATCGAGCCGCAGCCAGAGGTCGGGCAACGCCAGCAAGAACAAGCGGAACCGCAACGCCAGACTGCGCAGTCGACCGCCCGCGAACAGCAATCCCAGCCGCAGACGTCGCCAAGCGCTCAGCGCGTAGACCCCGAGCCTCCCGAGCAAGCGACGGATCGGCAAGAGCAGCAGCACGAACAACAAACCGAACAGGACGCTGAAGGATCGCGTGTCGCCGTTGACACGTCCGACGAAGATCAGAGCGATCAGTCCGCCGACGACCGGCAACAGACGGATGTAGAGCAGTCAGAATCCGGGGATGCGCCTGCGGCGAGCGAGCAGGAGCAGGAACAGCGGGAGTCGGTAGCGCAAGCAGCGGACCAGCAAGAGCGAGACAGCGAGGCTGATCAGCCGGCTGAGTCATCGGGGCCATCCGAGAGCGAATCCTTGCGGCTGCGCGCGGCGGACATTGCCGCGCGAGCCACCGTCACCGACCTGGTCGGCCTCAATGGCTGGCTGAATGGCGAGGAAACAACGATCGCGCTGGAGCTGGCCAGGGGAAACGTCGTATTGATCGATTTCTGGACCTACACCTGCATCAACTGCGTGCGTACGCTGCCGTTCCTTACGGCATGGGACGAGAAGTATCGCGATCACGGCCTGGTCATCCTCGGTGTGCATACGCCCGAGTTTGAGTTCGAGAAAGTCCCCGACAACATTCGCGCCGCGATTGCCGAGCACGGGATTGAGTATGACGTGCCGATGGACAATGACTACCGTACCTGGCGCGCGTTCAGGAATCGCTACTGGCCGGCCAAGTACCTGATCGGCCCGACCGACGACTCGCCGATGGGCGTGCGCTACTTCCACTTCGGCGAAGGGCACTACGAGGAAACCGAGGAAGAGATCCGCCTGGCGCTGGAAGCCGTGGGCAGAGATCTGTCCGATGTCCCCTTCGGTGTGGACGTCGCGGTGCCCAATCGCTCTGATGTGGGCCGCGGCATCCAGACGCGCGAGCTCTACGGCGGCTGGCGACGCAACGCCGGCGGCGGTGGACCATACGCGGGGCAGGAGGCGTATTTCCTTGCCGGGCTCGGAACTGAACATCTCTATCGCGATGTCGATAGCGACGATCGCGTGCACAACCGCTGGTACCTGGAAGGTCTCTGGCGCGCAGAGTCGGAAGCGATCGCGCACGCTCGCAGCACGGACAATCTTGAGGACTACATGGCGCTGATTGTTCGCTCGCGCACGGTCAACGTGGTCCTCACCGTGGCCGAGAACGGACGACCCTACGACGTCTTCATCCAGTACAACGACGACTGGGTGCAGCCGGAGTTTGCCGGCGAACACATCCAGTGGGACGCCGAGGGCCGATCATTCATTCGCGTCAACGAGAACGATCTGTACCGGCTGCTTTTCTTCGAAGACTTCACGGAGGGCGAGCTGAAACTCAGCTCGAACTCCGATCAATTCCGCATCTTCGCGTTCACCTTCGGCTCTTACGTCGGCGGCGAATAGCGCGCATCAGGCAGCAGCGCCTGAACGAGCGAGGTTCACGATGAGTTTCAGACGACGATGGTTGGTCGCGCGCCGACCACTGACATTCGGGGCGATGCTGACGGCGGCCTTGCTGGCGCTCTCGGCCTGCGCGAGCACGACGGAAGACCAACAGGAGGCAGCGGAACAGCAACAACTGCAGGTCGGAGCGACTCAGTCCTCGCAGCAGTCAACCCAAGCCGCCGCCTCCAGCGCGCCGGCGACAGAGACTCGCAGTGGCAGGATCGGGACGGTCAGTCCGGCCAGCGTGGAGCAGCAAGAGAATGACGAAACGCAGTCCGCGCAGCAGACTGAGACGCAGCAACAACAGAGCGCGCAGGTTGAGCAGCAGCAGGACGACGGCATGGGCGGGATGGACGGCGGCATGTCCGTCGCCGTCGTCGAGCAAGCGAGCTACGACGACCTGAGTCCGCGCCTGCAGTTGCTGCGCGACTCCGGCTACCCGGTCTACCTAGCTGATGAGTACATCATCGCTCTGGGCACGCCCGATCTGGCTCCGGGGAGGCATCGGATCTCCGTTGTGATCGAGGGGCCCATTGGACTGGTCGAGTTCCCGGCGATCGCGGTAACCGCGCTGCCGGCAACCGCTCCGGGCGAGTTGCAGGAAGTGATTGCCCGTTTCTCCCGATTCCCGGACGGAGTACGCGGCTTTCACGTGACGGCGATTGACTTTACCGAGGCGGGTCGATGGAATCTGATCCTGCACATCCCCTCGGAGGATGGATTCGACGACATCGGTCTCGCACTCGATGTGCCCGAGGACACGCTGGCGCCCTCGGTCGGGGACGCCGCGCCGGTTTCGGCCAGCCGCACGCTGCTGGATGTGCCGAACATCGCCGATCTGTCAACCGGCGAAACGCCCGATCCGGGGCTGTACCTCGTATCGGTCGCCGAGGCGGTCAGCGCGGGCAAGCCGTTCGTGGTCGTGTTCGCCTCGCCCGGGTTCTGCACCAATGCCTTTTGCGGGCCGCAGGCGGAGGTGCTCTCGAAGGTGCGCGAACTGTTCGGCGACGCCGCCAACTACATCCACATCGACCTGTACGAGAATCCCGAGCAGGTCCGCCTGGGCGAAGAGCCAATCGAGACTCCGATCCTGGAGGAATGGGGACTGCACACAGACGAATGGACGTTCGTCGTCAACGCCGAGGGCATCGTAGTCGCGCGCTTCGAGGCATTCGCGCCCCTGGCCGAGGTCGAAGCAGCACTGGCCGAGGTCCTGGAGGGCTAGGCTGACTCTTGCCCCCTCTTCTGCAGGAGACTTCTGCGCAATCCCTCAACGAAGCCTGCCCCCGCGAAGGGAGATCTTTGCGTAAGTCGTCGGCGGCCTGTGTTCAGCAAGTGTTGCCGTCCGCTGACCAGATAGCCGGATGGATTCCCGCCTACGCGGGAATGATGGGGTTTGGGATCACGCAAAGGTCTCCGGAGGCGGGGGCGACGCCTCGAGTTAGGCGCTGCATGGCCCCTCCTGCGCGGGGCCGATTTTGATAGTTCGCGCAGGTCTCTTCTGAGAGATGGGACGAGCGGGGGTATCGCCGCGCTACCCAGATTTGCGACTCTGGACAAGTTGCGGAGGCGTTGAGAAACGGTCGCATTGTTGCCGATCAATGCGCAGGCGTCTCAATCGGGTGGTCGAGGGCGTTGCCGTACTCGTGCCAGGAGGCGTCGTAGTTGCGGCTCTGGTTATAGCCGAGCAGTTGCAGGAGCCAGTATCCGTGCGCCGCACGGATGCCGCCCTGTCAATAGGTGGTTACTGTCTTGTCCGGGGTGATGCCCAGCTCGGCGAACATCGCTCTGAGTTCCGAGGCGGGTTTGAGCGTCCGCACCGGAGTCTGAAGCGTGTCCAGCCATTCGAGGTGCACGGCGCCGGGGATTCGACCGCCGCGCTGGGTACCGCGCCTGTTGGCGCCCGTCCACTCGCCGTCCGAGCGAACGTCCCAGAACACGTGATTCTCGTCATCGATCGCGCCAGGAATGTCGTCGAGCCGGCAGATCGAGTCATCATGCGGCGCGGCCGGCGTCGGGTACTCGACCGACTGCGGGCGTAAGTTCTCTCGCGACAGCGGGCGACCCTCGGCGTACCACTTGTCCAGTCCGCCGTGCAGGATTTTGAAGTTGGTGTGGCCAAAGCGATCAAATGTCCACCAGGTGCGAGCCGCGTAGAGCGAGCCGGAGCCGTCGTAGCCAACGACGGTCGTGTCCGGTGTGATGCCGAGGCGGCCAACAAGTTGGGCAAACTGCTGCGGATCGGACATGCCGTAAATCTGCGAGTCATCGCGCGGATCCGTCTTCCAATAGCGCGAGAGCGACCAGACCGCGCCCGGAATGTGCAATCGCAGGTAGGCGTCAAGCAGGTCGCAGTCGAGCACGACCAGATCGTCGTCGTCGATGTGTTCCGCCAGCCAGTCGGTCTCGCAGATCAGTTCGGGTCGCGCCCATTCGTCAGAGTTTGTTGTCATCGACCTCTCTCCTACTCATCCGTCGCCTGTTATGCGGCTAACTCCGGCCGAGCGGCGTTCCAGCGTTACGCAGGCTACTCCGACAGGTCGCCGGATTGTTCTTGTTCCTGCTGACTGTCGGCGACTTCCTGGGGCTCGGAACGGGTGTCCTCGCTCGAGCCCGCCGAGGGATCGTACTCGCCGCGCAAGTACTCGATCGCGACGAACAACTGGATGTCCTGCCCAGCCTCGAAACCGGTGTCGGGAATCACAATCTCGATGTCGGGTGCTATCCCGACGCCTTCGACCGGATCGCTGCCGGGAGTGAGGTAACGGGCGATGCTGACGTAGAGCACGCTGCCGTCGGAGAGCTGACGGGGGATGTTGACGGTGCCCTTGCCGGTTGTGTTCGTTCCGATCAGCACGGCGCGACCCTCGTCACGCAGCGCGGCCGCCATGACCTCGGCGCCGGAGGCGCTGCCTTCGTTGATCAGGATCACGAGTTGCAGTTCAAGCCCCGCTCCGCCGGCGCTGTCGCGGAAGATCTCTTCTTCTCCTAGGCGATCGATCTGGCGCAGGACGATGCCCTCGTCCATGAATTCTCCCGTGGTCTCGACAGTGGCTCGCAGGAGTCCGCCCGGGTTGCCGCGCAGGTCGACGATCAGCTTGTCCAGTCCCGCGTTGCGGGCCGCATCGAGCAAATCGATCAGCTCGTTGCGCGTGCGCTCGGTGAACTGCGATATCAGGATGTAGCCGATGTCGGCGACGGGCTGGCCGGAGCGGTCGGTGATCGGCAGCGATTCCACGCTGGGAACCACGATCCGGTCTCGGGTCACGACGATCAGCTCTTCCTCGCCGTCGGCGTGACGGACCAGCAGCGCTACGTCCGTGCCGCGCGGGCCGCGAATGATCGCAACCGCCTGTTCGAGGCTCCAGCCCTCGGTCGACTCACCGTCGACCTCGAGGATGACGTCGCCCGGTCGCAGTCCGGACTGTTGCGCCGGCGATCCGTTGAAGGGCCGCACGATGATGATCGCGCCGTCGACCATGTTGACGGTCGCGCCGATGCCTTCGAACGAACCTCCGATGTCCTCGCTGGCCAGGCGGTAGCGTTCGGCGTCAATGAAGACGGTGTGTTCATCCTCCAATGCGTCGAGGATGCCCTGGATTGCGGCTTGGCGCGTATCGAGCGCCTCGAATCTGGCCGGTTCGACAAACTCACGGTCCAACACGTCAACGATCTCGTCGAGAATCGTGAAGCGCGATTCTCGTCCGGGCGCCACCTCTGCCGCGACTCCGTCATCGTCGTCGTCGCTCGGCTGCACGGCTAGTGGAACTCCCGTAGGGCCGGCTCCGTCGCGCGAACTGCGCAGGAGCCGGCCGTAGTCGTCGCTGGCGTCGATCACACGCATCACGCCGATGCCGAGCGCAAATGCGGCTCCGATCATCACAACAATCAGCAGCACAACCGACCAGCGGCCGGGGCCGGATCCAGCGGAGTCCGGTTGCGGCACCACCGCGCGTCGAGCGCTATCGCCGCTTGGGGGCGGCTCCCATCGCAGTTCTGACATCAGGCTTCGCCCGCTCCCCCCGACGTACCGGACTCTCTCCCGCAGATTACCCCGCTGTCAGCGTCGCTCGTAGTCTGTATCATCGCACCCACATTACAGCGAACAGCGGTCCTCGCGAACTGCTCCGAATCAGTCGCGAGAAGACAGAAGGAGGCCAACATGCCAGCCGTTGCCGGATACAGCCACGTCGCCATCTGCGTCTCGAACATCGACTCAGCGAGGCACTTCTACAGCAGCCAACTGGGGCTGGGCGAGATCGACCGTCCCGACTTCGGTTTTCCCGGAGCCTGGTACGAGGTTGGCTCGCTGCAACTCCACCTGATGCAACGCGAAATGGCGTCCGATGTCGAAGGCATCGGCCCGCACTTCGCGCTCTACATCCCGACCGACGACTTCCACAGCGAGGTCGAGCGGCTGCGCTCGGAGGGCGTCGCGATCATGCAGGAACCGACGCAGCGCGACAATGACGGCATCTGGGCCGCCTTCTGCAAGGACCCGGACGGCAACATCATCGAGCTGACCGACATGGGTCCTGATCATCACAAGTAACGATCATCACCGTTCGCTCGGCTTCCCGTCATCCCCTGTCTGTCCCCGCCGAGACTTGCGGGTCTCGTGGCGACGAAGTCGCCCTCGCGAAGGCGGGGGCGCAGCGAGCGGAAAGGCGCTACCAGGCCCCGCCTGCGCGGGGCCGACCTTGGTCGATTTGCGGGCGAGTCTCCGACGGGCCTGCGCTCCATAGGGAAGCTAGCTATCGAGTCAGTCTCAGAACACCGATACAGAAGACCGCGCATCCGTCCAAGTCGTGCCTGGCGACGGGCGTGACTGCGCCTACGCTTAACTCGTGACATCAGCAGCGGACACCGTTCTGATCTGTCCAGGCCAGGGAGCGCAGCGCGCGGGCGGGGTCTCCGATCTTGCCGACCACTTCCTGGAGCTTCCCGCAGGCGGGCAGGCCGCATTCCGGCTTGCCTCATCGATCGTTGGCTGCGATCTCTGGCAGCTCGGTTCCAGCGGCGATCCCGATGATGAACTGGCCTTGCGCCAGCCCTCGCTGCTGCAGCCTTATCTGGTCGCCTGGGCGGTGGCCGAACACGCGCGGGTGGCCAATGCGATTGGACGCCCCAGCTTCGTCACCGGACACTCCAGCGGGATGAACTCGGCGCTGGCATTGTCCGGAGCGGTTGACCTCGACTCGACGTTGCGCTTTGCCTGGGAGTGCGGTCGCAATATGGATCGCGACTGCGCAGACTCGCCCGGCGGGCTGCTTGCGTTGGTGGGCGCCGGGCGCGAGGCGGCCGAGGCGATCGCCGCCCGCTCGCGCGCCTCGCTGGCCAATCACAACGCGCCCGACCAGACGGTGATCGGCGGCTCGTTCGAGTCGATCGAGTCGGCCTCGCTACTGGCTCCGTCATTCGACTGCCAGGCGGTGTCGTTGCGAGTTGCCGGCGCCTTTCACACTCCCTCGTTCGAATCCTCCGACGCTGCGAACCGCGCATTGATCGACGCTCTGCCGATCGTCGCCGGCTTCACGCCGATTATCGGCAATCATGTCGGTCAGATCGTCTCAACAGCGGAGGAGCTGCGTGATGAGCTGCGCGCTCAGTACATTCGACCGGTGGAATGGCTGAAGGCGTTGAAGACCCTGTACGGCGCGGGGGCGCGCCGCTTCATCACACTCGGCCCGGGCAACGTGATGGCCGGTCTTGTGCGACGCTACGGAAAGACCGTTCCCGACCGGATTCAAATCAGGCGCAGCGGCCAGCTTGCGCCTTGAACAGCTTGAACAGCTTGAACAGCTTGAACAACAGGAAGGCCGACACTGTGACGCAATACGACTCCGACTACATCCTGACGACGACTCGCTCTGTTCGCCTGCGGCTCGACTTCGAGCGGCCGATCGAGCCGGAAGTGATCACCGAGTGCCTGGAGATCGCGCTCCAGGCGCCAACCGGGTCCAACTCGCAGCAGTGGCAGTGGCTGGTGATCACAGACCCGGAGAAGATCGCGGGTATCGCGAAGATTTACAGGGACAGCTTCATGGAGCTGGCTCAAGCTCGCGCGAACGAGGGTCCGCGCTGGCCCGAGGGCGATTCCCGCGCGGCAGCGGAAGAAGGCGTGACGCGCTCGGCAACGTACCTGGCCAACGAGATGCACCGTTGCCCCGCGCTGCTGATCGCTTGCATCAACGGCAGGGTGGAGGATGCCGGGCCGATGGCCCAGGCCGGCACCTATGGGTCGATCATTCCGGGAGCCTGGTCGTTCATGCTCGCCGCGCGTTCGCGAGGCATCGGCATGGCCTGGACGACGCTGCACCTGCGCGACGAGTCGCTGTCTCGCGACCTGCTGGGAATTCCCGATGACGTCACCCAGGCGGTGCTTTTTCCGATGGCCTACTTCACCGGGGAGACATTCCGGCCCGCCCCGCGAGTCCCCTTGGAAGAGGTCGTGCACTGGAACAACTGGGGTCAGCGCACGCCCAACGGCTAACGACGCGCGGACGCGTCGGATGAGGGAGCGATTCAGTTGGCGCCTCGCGCCGCGAGCGCTTCGTCACGGCCTGCGCGCTCGCCGTCCGAGAAGCCGGACTGGTACGCCTGATCGGCCATCTCCTGCAGCCGAGTCCTTCCGGCGATGACACCGGCGAACCAACTGTCGGGATTCGGCATCCGATCGATGAACACCCATTCGGCGCCCTCGCGGCCGCGGTCGTAGCCAAGCTGGCGCTGGCGGGCGAGTTCAGTTTCTTTGCCGCGCTCCACTTCCGTGCCCGCTTCCTCGCGACCCTGTACTTCCGCGTCTGAGACATCGAGTTCGCTGGGTCCGCGGTCGAAGATGCCGGACACTCCGCCGAGGCCGGCGGTCAACAGTCCGCCGGCGGCGAAGCATAAGACCAGGATGAGCGCGAAGCGAGTTCTCAACGGCCGCCTCCTTCGTCTCGAACGTTTCCCTGGTACGAGTCAAGCGCCGCGGGATGAGGTACCGGGATTGCCGTCACCGAAGACCAGCCACTGGCGAAGCCTTCCAACCAGCCCTCCCAGTACTGGTCGTCAAGGTTGACCTCTGCGGACCTCAGGCCGGCTTCATAACCGCCATCCCAGCTAAACCTCCGGCGCATTCCCTCGTACAGATCTGGCGCCTCCCGTGAACCTTCGGCATTTCCCACGCTGAAGCCTTCCCAATAGGCGTCGGCGAGCGCTTCCTCCCAGTAAGCCTCGGCCTCTGAGGTTCCCTGTTCGAATCCCTCGCGATACGCGCTGCCGACGTCGAGTTCCGTGGGGCCGCTGTCGAAGATGTTCGTGCCGAAGCCGAGCGCCAGGACCAGCGCGATCCCGGCAGTGAATGCACCGGCAAACCAGCGCAGATCGTGCGTGACCCGCGGCGAGGTCTCGCGTTCGAGTTCCCGAAGCTCATTCAGATCAGAAGGACGAGACCAGTGCGCCACGGGGCATCACCCGCCTCCTGCCGGCGCCCCCGCTGAGATTGGCTCCAGCGTGGGCGCTCCGGATCTGGTCCAGCCCATGACCCGTCCCAGGAGCAGGCCAGCCAGCGCGACCACGGCGCCCAGGGCGGCGACCCAGAAGATCATCTCAACGTCGAAGAAGGCCCCGACGATGGCGATCAGGAACGAAGCAAACCCGCCGACGTCCCAGGCCAACTGGAAGGTAGCGGTCGCGCCGCCACGCTGGGTCGCCGAGACTCGATCGACGGCCAGGGCGAGCAAGCCCGTGTGGGCGCCGCCCATCCCGATGCCGGTCAAGATGCCCGCCAACCAGAGCATCGGCGCCGTCTCCGCCATGGCGACCAACGCCATCCCCGCGCAGGTCGCGATCAGCCCGGGGACGATTACGGGGACTCGTCCGACGCGGTCCGAGGTACGGCCGGCCAGCGGCCTCGAGATCATTGCGCCGACGCCGGAGAACATGAAAAACAGCGCGACCGTGCCGAGATTGCGGTGTTCCTGATCGGCCAGCGGCTCGAGGAATGCGGCCGCTACGGAGAATCCAAGCGTGATGCTGAGGAAGACCAGCATGGGGAAGACGGCGCGAGCCGGAATCAGGCTTTTCAGCGACACCGGCGGACGGCCGGATGGGTGAGCCGGCGGCTCGCGTTGGAGGAAGGTGATCGCCAGTGACACCAGTGCCGTGGCCGCGCCCAGGATCATGACACCCTCGAAACTGGCAAAGCCGGCGACGGCGGCGCCGGCAAGCGGCGCGAGCGTCTGCGAGAAGCTGGTGGACAGTCCAAAGAACCCCAGTCCCTCTCCCCGCCGAACGGTCGGCACAATCTCCGCAACCAGCGATCCCGCGGAAGTGGGATAGGCAGCCATGCCCACGCCCTGCACGCAGCGCAGCGCAAACAAGGCCCAGAGACTCTCCGTGAAGATCATCAGGATGAATGAGGCGATGAATGCGACCAGCGCGAATCGCATCTGCCGAATCCGGTGTCCGCCGTCACTCCAGCGGCCGACGAAGGGTCGGATCAGGATGGGAATGATCGCGTAGCCGCCAACGACGAGTCCGACCTCGACGAGGTCGAAGCCGAGATCGGTCATCTCTCGAGGCAGCGTGGTGGTCAGATAGAAGAAACAGGCGAAGAAGGAGGCGGTGCCAAACAGCGAGAACAGGAACTGGAGGGTCCATAGCCGGGGCCGCCGCGGCGGGATGCCGGAGGCGACCCGCGCGACGGTCTGGAGCAACGCCGAGTGTTGCGGCGCCGGGCGAGCGGTCAGCCAGTCTCGACTGTCTCGATCGGCCGCGCCTTCGTACACCGACAAGTAGCGCCTCCCGGCCTAGAGCTCGGGCGGCCCGATTTCAGCAAGCGCGTCTTCGGCGTGCCCGTTTGTGCGCGGGCAGAGGTGCTCCGATCCCTCGAGCGGTTGTTGGCAGAGCGGGCAGATCGGTCGCCCGCCGGCCACCGTCTCCTCGGCCTGGACGGCAAACTGCCTGGCCACCTGGCGGCTGATGTCGACCCGCAGGGTGGGTTGCGGACTCATGCCGCCTGCGCCTTCCTGTTCGACATCAGTCGCGAACAGGGTGATCAGATCCGCGTCTTCGTCGTAGCCGAGAGCGATCCGGCCGGCGAGGAAATCGTGCGACGCGCGGTCGGGAAAGGGCTCCAGCGGCCTGGCACTCGGCCTGCGCGCCTGGCCTGCGCCCCGGTTGCGAGCAAGCACCTGCTGGATCGCCTCCGATAGCGCGCTGACCTGGGTCTTTTCGCACCAGATCGAGGCCGTCTGGTCGCCGGCGATGACGCGCAGGCGGAAGCGGCGCTGACCGGGCGGGCCGATCGCTTCCGCCTCCAGCACCTCCGCCACACCAAGATCGTGCTCAGCGCCGTTCGCCATGGCCGAAGTATACCCAGCAGGTAGCATGAGGCGAACAGCAAGGCTGCAAGATCGTCATTGTGAGCAGCGTCAGGATTGTCGCCATGGCCATAGAGATTGGACAGGTCGCCCCCGACTTCACATTGATGGACGGCGACCGCAAGGAACACACGCTCTCCGAGTATCGCGGCCAGACCGTCGTCGTGGCCTGGTACGTGCTGGCTTTCACCGGTGGTTGAACGAACGAGCTCAGCCGCTTCCAGGAACTCCATTCCGAGTTCGCGGAAGCGGGCGCCCAGGTGCTGGGCATCTCGGTCGACTCGCCGTTCGCCAACGGGGCCTACGCGATTGAGCTGGGTCTGGAGTTTCCGCTGCTGGGCGATTTCCCCTGGGGCAGGACGGGCAAGGCCTGGGGCATCCTCAACGAGGAACGCGGCTTCACCGCGCGGATGACATACGTGATAGACGAAGCAGGTGTGGTTCGTCACATCGTCGACGCGCAGCGGGACTTCAACGCGCATCCCGAGGGCGCGCTGGAGTTCGTCAAGTCGATGGCATGAGATCCGCTCCCTGGTTGGCATCGCCGAAGGCAAGGGCGCGGTTCATCGAGCTTTGTTCGATTTCGGTCGATTGCGCGGGGTAGCGCGGGTGCTTAACAGTAAAGTGAGTACGCAGTTTAACTTCGATATGGAAATGCGAAACAATTGTACGGTTTCACGACATAACGAGAACATTTGCACAGCGTTGACATCGTTTAAGAAACTCGCGAATATAACAGCAGCGACGGCTTGCTACGTCAAGTACAATCCGCGCAGGCACGCTGGCGGCGGGCCGGTCTCCCCGGAGATATGCAATGGTTACTGCCGTAGCCCAGGGCGTTGCCGCCCCTCGCGATTGCAGGCATGTCTGGCTGATTGACTCACCCAACGGCGCCGAGTCGGTTGGCTATTGCGGACGTTGTCACTCGCGGCGTGAGTTCTACAATTCGATCCCGGAAGACAAGCGGATCAACAACTCCGATCTGTTCACGAACCGCCGCAGCGGCGCCCGCGAGACGTGGAGCGATGCTGACGCCGACAGCGCGCTGCGCACCATGTTCACACGCAAGTAGCGCCGACAATGCCAGCAATGCCAGCGCAGAACGTAGACTGAGCGAATGAGCAGGCGCAGCGGCGGGCGTTCGCCCGGGGATCCGTCGGATGTCGGCATGGCCGCCGATCTGGGGGCAGATCTGGCCAGCTTTGCCGTCCGCGCCGTGCCCTTCGACGAATGGGTCGACATCGACACCCTGGTGCATCGCAGCTCGGTCACCTCGGGCGATTTTGACTATGTGTTGCGTCCGCTCTGCCCGGACTGCGGGTCGGAGGCCGAGATCGAGTACGAAACCCTGGAGCTTGACGGTGACGGCGGACGCGAAGTGATCTCGGCCCTGGTCTGCACATCCTGTCAGGTCCTCTGGGAGGCTGACCAGCCCGACGAGTAGGACGGTCCGCGCCACCGACTCGGCCTGATGCTGCCGTAGCGTCCTCCTGGACTGCTTCGGCTAGGGGCTGTTCACATCAGCTTGGCCTCGACCCTGAAGCTCGTCGTTGCCGCGCTTGCCGCAGCCTGCCCCGACTTGATCGGGGGCAATCTCGCTGTGTTGGCCGCCAACGTCCATACTGGAGGCGGCGTCATACCCGCAGCCTGCCCCGCATTTGATGCGGGGGCAAGCGCGGGTATGACGGTGGTTCTCCTGAGTTCAAGCTCCGTGTGAACAGGCTCTAGTTCGTCCGCACTGCAATCGCCTGCGCAGAAGCGCGCATGGTTCCGCGCTAGTCTCTGGATCAACGACCTGTTTCTGAACGAATCGAGCTCGATCGATGAGCGTTTCCGTGCGCATCCCCACACCGTTGCGCCAACTGACCTCGGACCAGGATGTGGTCGAGGCGGCGGGCCAGACTCTGCAGCACCTCGTGCTGGACCTGGAGCGACAGTTTCCCGGTATCGGCGAGCGGCTCGTTGATGAGGACGGCGAGATTCGCCGCTTCGTCAATCTCTTCGTCAACGGCGAGGATGTGCGCTTTCTCGACGGTCTGCACACGGCGCTCAGCCAGGGCGACGAAGTCTCGATCGTCCCGGCCGTCGCGGGCGGATAGTCGACATGGCCATTCGAGTCGAAACCGATGGCAAGATCGCCACGATCACGCTGGACCGCCCAGAGCGGATGAACGCGATCGACCCCGAGATGTCTCGGCAACTGGACCAGTTCTGGTCGGAGTTCGACCGAGATGACAACCTGCACGTTGCGATCATCACCGGAGCCGGTCGCGCGTTCTGCGCCGGTCGAGACCTGGTCCGCGCCGACGCGCACAGTGATGAGATCGAGCGCGCGGCACGTTCCGCGGAACGCGCGTCCAAGCTCTCCGACACCGCCGACAACCCGTCGAACGCGACCGGCCTCTCATCGTGGGGCCCCGACAAGACCTGGAAGCCAGTGATCGCCGCGATCAACGGCTGGTGCCTGGCCGGCGGTTTCGCCCTCGCCCTGTCCTGCGACCTGCGAATCATGAGCGACACGGCCCGGATCGGCTCGATGGCGCCAAAGCGGGGTCTAGTGCCCGGCGGCGGCCAGGTTCAGCGGCTGGCGCGCTATGTTCCCTTCGGCAAGGCGCTCGAACTCCTGCTGCGAGCCAATCACCTCGACGCTCATGAGGCGCACCGCATCGGTTTGGCCAACGCGGTCACGACAGCGGAGGAACTGATGCCGACCGCCCGCGAATGGGCCGATGAGATCGCCTCTAACGCGCCGCTCGCCGTCCGAGCATCGAAGCGAGCGGCCTATGAGGGCGTCGTGCTGCAGTCGGGCTTCTCCGAGGGCATGAACTTGGAATCGCAGCTCTACTCTGAGATCATGGTCACCGAGGACGCGCGCGAAGGCACAACCGCCTTCGCCGAAAAGCGTCCGGCCGAGTTCAAGGGCCGCTGAGGCGAGTGTCTCGCGGCGGATGCCGGGAGACTCCAGATGGTTGACACGTTTTCTTCCCTGACCGAGATTGCCCGCGCAATCCGTGATCGCGAGGTCTCCGCGTCGGAGATGCTGGAAGCGCACCTCGCGCGAATCGAGGAAGTCAATCCGACGCTGAATGCCGTAGTCCAGCTCTGCGTGGAGCGGGCTCGGGCGGAAGCAGCGGAGGCGGACGCGGCGATCGCCCGAGGGGATGACCTGGGTCCACTGCATGGCGCGCCGATCACGCTGAAAGACTCGCACGACACCGAGGGCGTGATCACGACCGGCGGCACCCTGGGTCGCAGAGATTACGTGCCGGAGGCCGATTCAACGGTCGCCGCACGGCTTCGTGGGGCAGGCGCCATCCTGATGGGCAAAACCAACACTCCTGAACTGACGCTGTCGGGCGAGACCGACAACCTTGTCTACGGGCAAACGCGCAACCCGTTCGATCCCGAGCGCACGCCGGGCGGATCCAGCGGAGGCGCAGCGGCGATCGTCGCGGCCGGCGGATCACCGCTCGACCTGGGCAGCGACACAGGAGGCAGCATTCGCCTGCCTTCGCACTTCAGCGGTATCTGCGGAATCAAGCCAAGCGCGGGTCGAGTACCACGCACCGGACACATCGTGCCCTGGGACATGGGCGCGCTCGAGGCCTGGACGACCATCGGCCCGATGTGCCGGACCATCGAGGACCTGGCGCTGACCCTGCCGATCATCTCCGGGCCGGACGGCGTCGATCCGTTCATTCACCCGGTTCCCTTGCGTGACCCTGCGGATGTCGAGTTGAGCAGCCTGAACATCGCCTGGTATGCGGACGTGGAGGGATCGCTGGAGCCCGACGACGACACCCGCGCCGTGCTCGATGCAGCGCTCACCGCTCTCGGCGAACGTGTTGCCTCGGTGCAACAGGACACGCCGCCGCTGGCCGACTATGTCGATCTCTGGCCGCGCGTCGGCGGCGGCGACGGCCGCGCCTGGGTGACGCGAATGCTGGACAAGTGGGGCACTACCGAGGAATCCGAGTTCCTGAAGAAGGGGTTCGACCGGATCGAGCCGACGGCGACCGATGTCTTCACGGAGTCGCTGGAGCGCCAGGATCGGTTCCGCAGCGCCATGCTGAAGTACATCGAACCATATGACGCGATCGTCGCGCCAGTTGCAGCGCGACCTGCACCGGCTCATGGAGAGACCTACAGCGAGGAACTGCGGACGATGTTCTACACGCACCCGTACAACATTGCGGGTTGGCCGGGCACTGCGCTGCGTTGCGGAGAGTCCAGCGACGGGCTGCCAATCGGCGTGCAGATACTGGCCCATCCCTGGCGGGAGGACATCACTCTTGCCCTCGCTGCGGCGCTGGAATCCGACCTCGGCGGCTGGCAACGGCCGCCGATCTGACCGGTACGGCCCTTCAACGTCATTCCCAATCTTGCTGAGAATCTCGATCCAACGCTGATCCCTATTCGGCCGGGCGAAGCCTGCCCCGCACGTGATGCGGGGGTTCCCGCCTTCGCGGGAATGACGGAGTTGTGGTGGCGCGGGAACAACGGTGTGCTGGCGGCGCGGGAGTGAGGGAATCGCGACGGTGTTGTCCTATCACGAGGTATGCGGCTCCAGGGGCAACACCCGTTCGATCCAATCCGTCATCAGCGCCCACAAGTCATCGCGACGCTGTCGCAGGGAGTGCGTTGCGCCCTCCAGGATGTGCAACTCGCGGCCTTCTCCAGCCATGGAGTAGACATACTCGGACAGACGAGGCGGCAAGCGCCAGTCCGCCGCGCCATGGATCAGCAGCAGCGGGCGCGGCGCCACTGACTGAACTTCCCGTGGCTCGATGCCCATTGTTTGAGTCGAAAGGGCGCATGCGCCGAATACGATCGGCGACCGCGCTGCCGAGCGGACCACGATCGCGCCGCCGTAGGAATGACCGATCAGCGCAACGCGGTCGATTCCCTGTTGAGTAAGCCAATTGATGCCCGCCAATACGTCGGCTGTGCCGTCCTCAATTGGACCGGGAGACGTCTTGATGCGGAAATCGAGTCTCAGCACTCCAACTCCATGGCGTGGCAGGGAATCGGCGAGCTGTCCATAGATGCCTTCGGCGGGCCCGTCGAATCCCCCATCGAAGCCGCCTACGCAGAGTGCGGCGCCTCTTGCCCGCTCACCCAGCGGCTGTTCCCACTTGGCAGCGATTGGTCCCAGCTCGGAGGGGATGGTCACATCTGGCATCGCAACCTCGCTTGATACGCTAACTGGGCGCTCAGCGGGAAGGCTCGTACATGACCTTTGTTCCCACCGACTCCGGACGCACGGCCGACGCCCAGGCCGCTCTGCAGACCGCATTCGCTCCTCAATCGGTCGCCATTGCCGGCGTGTCGCCGCGCACGACCGGCTGGGGCGGCGGGCAGATGTTCCTGCGCGGCATCCGCGGCCTCAATCGCGTGCCCAATGTCTACTGCCTCAACCCTCGTGGTGGCGAACTGGCTGATGGGACTCCGCTGTACAGGTCGCTCGCCGAGATTCCCGGGCCCGTCGAATCACTGATTTCGGCAGTGCCGGCGTCCGCGATCCACGAACTGATCGACGACGCGGTCGCCAAGGACGTCAAAGTGGTTCACCTGTTCACCGCCGGCTTCGGCGAGACGGGCAGCGCCGAGCGAGCGGAGCTGGAGAAGGAAGTCCTGGGCAAGCTCGGTGACGCCGGCATCCGCCTGATTGGACCCAACTGCATGGGCATCCACTCGACCCGCGGCGGGGTCTCCTGGATGGATGACGGGTCTTCGACACCGGGGCACGTCGGCATGCTCTCGCAATCGGGCATGAATGCATCCGAGGTCGTCGGCGAGGGCGCGCGGCGCGGGATTGAGTTCTCAAACGTTGCTTCGTTTGGCAATGCCTCCGACCTGAACGAGGCCGACTTCCTTGAGTTTCTCGCTCACGATCCGGACACTCATATCGTGCTTGGCTATCTCGAAGGCATCCGCGACGGACGCCGCTTCCTCCAGGTTGCCCGTGAAATGTCGCGCAAGCGCAAGCCGCTTGTCGTGCTCAAGGGCGGTCTGACCGAGGCCGGATCGCGCGCCGCCTCATCGCACACGGGATCACTTGCGGGGTCGGCCCAGATCTGGGATGCGGTTCAAAAGCAGGCTGGCTTCATTCCGGCGAACAGCGTTGAAGAGTTGCTCGACATCGCAGTCACAATCGAGCGCATGCCCGGTGTTGACGGGCCGCGATGCGCCGTGCTGGGCGGTGGTGGAGGCGTATCGGTGCTGGCCGCGGACATCTGCGACCGCAACCAGATACCGGTTCCCTGGTTCTCTGAGCAGACCCAGAGCGTCCTGCGCGAGTTCACGCCGGTCGCTGGCACGTCGATTCGCAATCCGCTGGACGCCGGCTTCATGTTCGAGGGCAAGAACATGGAGACCGCGCTCAGGGCGGTGTCGGACGATTCCAACATCGACTGGCTCATGGTTCACACGGGCGCCGAGGGCGGCCCGCGCGGACGCGACGGCGACTATGCCGAGCGGATGGCCGACGCCTTCGCCGAGGTTGCGCCCAAGCTGTCCAAGCCTCTTGCAGTCGTGATCCGTCAAGCGCGAACCGGCGACGGCTTCGGTCGCGGCCTCGAC
This sequence comes from Dehalococcoidia bacterium, assembly GCA_965211635.1. Taxonomy (GTDB): domain Bacteria; phylum Chloroflexota; class Dehalococcoidia; order Bin125; family Bin125; genus Bin125. The sequence continues at coordinate 624,659 of OZ242948.1, read as the reverse complement.
TTGCAGAGGCGGCTCAACGAGCGGGGCATCGCCTGTTTCCATAGCATTGAGTCAAGCGCGCGCGCCGTGCGCCGCTATCTCGACTGGCAGCATCGATAGGACCGATCGTGGCCTGGATCAAACCGCGAAGAATGCTCAAAGCGCCCGACGCGCGGCTCGCCGGCCTCGAGGGGCGGCAAGCCACGCTTGAGATCGAGGGATTGTTCTGCAAAGTTTGCGCGAATCGCGTGACCAACTCGCTCAGTCAGCTCGACGCGGTTGAGTCGGCAAGCTGCGACCTTGAAACCGCGACAGCCACAGTCCACCTCAAGAATGAGGTAAGCGAGGAGGAACTGCGCGCCGCCGTGGTCCGCGCAGCATATGCGCTTCCCGCTCGTCGCGCAGCCGAGCGCGTGGCCGATGCGCTAGGCCTGTAGCTATGGCTCGCACGCCGAGCCTCGGCGCTCACGTCTCTTCTGCGGGAGGCATCGACAAGGCCGTTGATCGCGCTGTGGCGATTGGCGCGGAGTCGTTCCAGATCTTCGGAGCCGCGCCTCAGATGTGGCGGCGAAAGCACCACCCGGATGAAGACACGGCGTCGTATCGCGAGAAGTTCCGCAAGGCCAAACTCCGGTCATCGTTCATACACGCCGTCTACCTGATCAACCTGGCGTCGCCCGACGACGAGCTTTTGCGGAAGTCAATCGACACGCTGACGGCCGAACTGGACCTTGCCTCACGGATTAGCGCCGACGGCGTCATCTTTCACGTGGGCTCCCACATGGGCTCGGGGTTCGAGCACGCGCTGCCGAGAATCGCGGCGGGAATGTCGGAGGCGCTGGATCGGTCGCCGGACGATGCGCTGCTGCTGCTTGAGAACAACGCCGGCGCGGGACGTTCGGTCGGCTCAAGCTTCGCCGAGCTGGCGGCGATCATCAATGCGGTCAATCACCGTCGGGTTCGCATTTGCCTGGACACCTGTCACGCGCATGCGGCCGGCTACAACGTCGCGACGATTGCGGGGCTCAAGCAAACGATGGATGAGTTTCAGCAGGAAATCGGCGCAGAGATGCTCAGCGCGATCCACGCCAACGACTCCAAGACTGAACTCGGCTCGGGCAAGGATCGGCATGAGAACATCGGTCAGGGCACAATCGGCGTGAGAGCGTTTCGCCGCATGGTCCGCAACCGCGTCCTACGCAGGGCATCCTGGTTGCTCGAAGTCCCAGGCATCGAAGGCGACGGGCCTGGTGAGAAAGACGTGTCCATCCTCAAGGCGCTTCGCGACGAATCCGAGCTCCCTGCGCTACCGGTCCCGAATAGCTGATGAAACAAGGCCAGAGGCCCGATTGTCCAGCTAGCGCAATCCCGCTTGCATCTTCTCTCCCTTGCGGCGCCTGCGAGTAGGTTTCGTTCCGGTTTCCTGTCCTAGAGGAGAGTTGCGCACGTACCAAAGTCGGCTCCGCGCGGGTGGCGCCGTATGCGTGCTATCTGCTCACCGCGCCCCTGCAAGGCAGGGGCGCCTTGACCAGTCAAGCAACGCAAGGCCTCGCCTGCGCGGGGCCGACATCGGTTCGATTGCGAGCGGGTTCCTCCGCAGGCGAGCCCTTACCTAAGGGCTTGCGTGGATTCGCCGCGAGCCGCGGCCCGGTTGCCGCACGTCGGGCATCACCTCGACGCCGTATACATGGCCGACCAGGCTGAGGAACGAGAGCGCTGCGTCGCTGAGCGTGCGTCGTCGACGTCGAATGACTGCAATGCTGCGACGAATCGGCAGGGCCGACTCAATCTCGATCGGCGCGAGTTCGCCGCGCTGCAGCTCTTCCTCAACCGCCACCCTGGGCAGGAACGCGAGACCCAATCCTCGCAACACGAGCCGCTTGGCCATTTCCAGGCTGTCCACGTCAATCGAGTGCCTCGGCGCGGCACCCGAGTTGTGAAACACTGCCTGGCTGATGGCGTGATAGCTGCTGCCGGTGTCGAAGAAGATGACTGCCTCGTTGGCGATCGCAGCCGGTGAGATTGGACCTTGACCAGCCAGTTCGTGATTGCGGCCGGCAAAGAGGACGATGTCGTCTTCGTAGAGAGGAACGGACTCGATCTCCGCGTGACCGAGTTCGCGCTCGAAGCCGATCTGCACTTCGTCGTCGAGCACCATCTGCGAGACCTCGTGGCTGCGTCCGGTGCGAATCGAGATTTCAACGTTGGGCTGGGCAGCGGCGTAGCGCTGGAGCAGACCGGGCAGGACGTACGTCCCGACCGTCGGCGCGGTGCCGATCACAAGGCTGCCGCCGCCGCCGGCACGCAGCGCGTGTACCGCTTCGGCCGCGTCTCGGGCCGCCTGCAGTGTGCGCTGGGCGTGGGGCAGGAGCGCGCGTCCGGCATCGGTCAGTCGAACCCGACGCCCAAGTCGCTCGAACAAGGAAACGCCCAGTTGCGCTTCCATCTGGGCAATACGCGCCGACACTGTCGGCTGCGTGAGGTTGAGCCGCTCCGCGGCTCGGGAAAAGGAGCGTGCCGAGGCCACCTCCACAAACGCTTCCAGCCGCGCCAAATCGATTCCATGAATTCCCTGCATCGTTCTTCCTCGCTCTCCCTGCAATCCCTGCTAACCCGACCTGACTCCGGTTTTGCGAACCGTTGCGTCGCCGTACACGCCTAGCTGGCAAGCCAGGCGCACCGGATCCTCCAGCGCCTTCCTCCCTCGCTGATTGAGCAGTGCCTCGCGCTCCGCTCGTCCCATTTCCGACAGATGCTCAGCGCCGGACAGCACGACGACAAAGCACCCGCTGCACTGACACTGCATGTCGCACTGATTGGGCCACCACATCCCTGCATCCCGCGCCGCCTGCATGAGACGCTCACCATCGGCAACCTGGACCGTCAGCCCGGATGGCTCGACCGTGACCGTGTGGCGCGCGTCTTGCATCTGCTCAACCTGTTCCCCCGGCTGCCCCATCCGTAGCCACATCGATCCGCCGCAGCCCGGCGAAACCGAGGAACTCGTCTTCCCAACTCAGCACCTGTTCGACGAATCCCCTGGGTACGGGACGAATCTGAGAGGTATCGATCCCGTCCGTCGAGAGCGTCTCCGGCGGCGGACCGACCTGGATGTTCTCTTCGATCATCTTGCGCATCACGGCATCGACCACCTGGCCTCGATCGTCGGGATCGACACCCCCTTCGATCGCGCTCCATTCCATGTCCAGGACCAGGTCGACAAATCCGCTGGTGACCATCAAGCCTTCTTCGGAGAGCTGCTCCGCGATCCACTCTCCAGCTTCGTTCATCAGGGCTTCGCTCGGTCGTGGCATCTGAAGTCCTGCTCCTGTCAGTCGCCGACTATCTCCGGTCGATGGCTGTCGGTGATCGTCTCATCGCTGTCGACCCCGAGTCCCGATTGCAGCACGACAATCAATAGCATGACAAAGACGATGCTGGCGATCAGGATGAGCAGGGCTCTGCGCAACCGCCGTCCGATTCCTGCGCCCCGGCGGGCGAGACTGTCCAAGCCGGCGCTCAGGGCGTCGTTCAGACTTCGAACGAAGGTGTTGCTCGACATGCAATCATGGTACCCCCGCCTATGTGTCGGCCATGATTGACCCCTCGATCAGGCAGGGAAAGAATGCGGAATGAATAGAGATCGGTGATGACGGCTGTCTAGCAGTTCACCATCCCGATGTGTGTCAGAAGACGAAAGAAACGGCAAGTAACCCATGACACGACCAGTCCTACACACCGTGATGTGCGACATGCTCGACATCGAGTACCCGATCGCGCTGGCCGGCATGGGGCCAACGGTTGGCGGCGGACAGGGCGGCGTTGCCGGACCCGAGTTGGTTGCCGCGATCTCCAACGCTGGTGGGCTGGGCGTGCTCGGCGCGGCAGGTTTCCCGCCGGACCGACTGGAGGCGCAGATTCGCCGCATCCAGGATCTCACCGACCGTCCCTTCGGCGTCGACATCCTGGTTCCCTCCAACGTCGCGGCGCGTCCCAGCGGCCGTCAGCGGCCTGCGGACCCGCGCGACCTGCTGCCCGAGGACCACAAGGACGTGATCGGCGGCATCCGCGCGAACCTCGACCTGCCCGACGTCCAGGCGCCGCGCGCCGACGTTCGCACTCCGCGATTCACGCCACAGGACCAGGTCGACACGATTACTGGTATGCAGGTGCCCGTCCTGGCTACTGGGTTGGGCAATCCCGCGCCGTTCGTTGACCAGGTGCACGAGTCGGGCGGCAAGGTGATCTCGCTGGTCGGCAATGTCAAGAACGCCCGCCGCGTCAGCGAGGGCAACGCCGACATCGTCGTCGCCCAGGGTCACGAGGCGGGCGGACACACCGGACGCATCGGCACGATGGCGTTGCTCCCGCAGGTGCTCGACGCCGTGGCGCCCAAGCCGGTGATCGCCGCCGGCGGCATCGGCGACGGCCGAGGCCTCGCCGCTGCGCTGGCCATGGGCTGCGTCGGCGTCTGGTGCGGCACCGTCTTCATCCCGACACAGGAAGCCAACCTGGACGAGTTCCGCAAGCGCCGCATTCTCGCCGCAGGGGACGAGGACACCCGTGTCACTCGCCTCTACTCGGGCAAGACCATGCGCAACATCACCAACGAGTTGATCGAAGCCTGGGAGGACACCGGCACGCAGGCCCTGCCGATGGGTCTGCAGGGCCTCCTGATCGCCGACATCGCCGAAGCCGCCAAGCAGGGCAATCGAGACGACCTGCTCATGAACGCGGCGGGTCAGATCTCGGGCTTGTTGAATGAACTGCGCCCCGCCGCCGAGGTCCTGGAGGAGATGGTGCGGGAGGCGGTCGAGGTGTTCACGTCAAGGCTGCCTGCGAACGTCAAGGTGGAGGTTGGGGCGTAACTGCCGTGCCCGCCTTCGAACGGTTACTTCTTTCCCCCCTTCGTCGCCGAGCCGCGGTTTGTGCGGGTTCGCTGCCGAGCGCGCGCCAGATTCAGGCAGGATTGCTGCCGGCCTCCAAGCCCTCATACACCCAGCTGCGGTGTCGTAACCGCACCACGGTGACCTTCCCGATGCCCAGGACCCGGTTCGAACACGATCCGATAGTCACCCTCGCGGATGCGGTACACGACCTCTGGTCGATCCAACTGCCGATAATCGAGCGCGAACGGATTGTCTTCCATTTCGCGCAGGACTCTGCGGACGAGCCGCCTGGGGTCGGGAGCCAGGCTGCGCAGCTGCGCCTTCGCCTCATCTCTGAGCGTGACCTTGAAGCGCACTGCTAGTCGTCAGCCCAAAACGACTCGTCCTCGTCTAGCTCACGAAAGTCCACGCCCCCTCCGGCCTTGACCTCCTCCAGCGCCCGCTTCGACTCTGCGATCAGCCCTTCAACCATGTCCAGAGTGAACTCCTCGTCGTCCTGCCAGCCGATCCCCACTCCAACTCAGGATTCCACCGCGGGACCCACGCCCCACCGTTTGCGTCGTACATCAACTGAGACTGATTGCGCATCCAGTCCGCCCAGACCGGATAGAGCTCGGCGTACTCCTCGAGCGGCATTCCCTTGCAACGCCGGATTTCCGACATCGGGGTCACTTCGTGAGCGGCGTCGCGGTTCACGTCTTCAAGCACCATCGGGGCTCTCCTCAAGGTCACGATAGGCTATCTCGCATGGCACCAGGAGCACTTGACGGCGTTCGGATTCTCGACCTGACCTCCGAGATGGGCTGGTACTGCGGCAAGCTGCTGGCGGATCTTGGGGCGGACGTGATCAAGGTCGAGCCGGTCGGCGGCGACCCTTCGCGGGGTCGGGCGCCGTTCTGGAACGGCATGCCGGGGCGTGAGACGTCGCTGAGGTTCTGGTACTTCAACTTCAACAAGCGCTCGGTCACCGTCGACCTGGGCCAGTACGACGGACGCTGGCTGTTCGGCGAACTGGTCAAGACGGCCGACATCGTGGTCGAGTCCTGGACCGCCGCCGAGCGCGCCGAACTGGCCAATCACGGGATTGACCCCGAGTCCTACATGGAAGCGCAACCCGCGCTCGTCTGGGCCTCGATCACTGGATTCGGACTCGATGGTCCGCGCGCCGGCTGGCAAGTGACAGACCTGATCGCCCAGGCTGCCTCGGGCATTGCCACGCTGGCCGGCTACCCCGATGGCTCGCCGACGCGCATCGCCGGCAACCAGGCGTACATCGTGGCCGGCATCTCGGCGGCGCAGGGCGCGTTGCTGGCGTTGCTTCAGGCCGAGACGACCGGCCAAGGTCAGCGCGTGGAGACGTCGATGCAGGAGGCGCTCTCGATCTGCCAGGAGACCGCGCACCTGCAGTGGGACTTCCAGAGGACATCACGAGAACGAGTCGGCGAGCGGCACCGGATGCCCGGGATCGGCACCTACCAGACACTCGATGGCTACATCTACTCGGCCGTCGGCATACCCGGTTTCGGCGCGCCCTGGAGCGAGTTGATTCGTTGGATGGACGACGAGGGCCAGGCGGAAGATCTGACACAGCCGGAGTACGCGGAGACGTTGGAGTCGTTCAATCTGCGCGATATGCCACTGGGAACCACGTTCGACGATCTCGGACCCGCCATGTCGCGCGCGCAGGAGGTGTTAACGGCGTTCTACGCCTCGAAGACATCGCTCAATGCCTACGAACAAGGCCAGGATCGCCGCCTGCTGATCGGCATGGTCGCGTCGCCGGCCGACATCGGCGAGGACGAGCATCTCAACACGCGCGAGTGGTGGCTGGAGATCGACCAACCGACGAAACTCGGCGCCAACGAGACCCGAGTTCGCCTGCCCGGACCGCCGTACCGACTCTCCGACACGCCGACCAGCATCCGCCGCCCGGCGCCGCAGATTGGCGAACACAATCAGGAGGTCTGGGTGGACGAAGTCGGAATTCCCGCGGACGACCTGATCGCATTCGCCGGAGAGGGCGCGATATGACAGTAGGTTCCGTTTCCTCGTCATCCCCGCGCAGGCGGGGAAGGCCGCTGGACGGGGTCCGCGTCGCCGACTTCTCCTGGTTCGGAGCAGGGCCGATCGCTGGTCGCACGCTGGCCGACTTCGGCGCAGAGGTGATCCGGATCGAATCCGAGGCTCGCGTCGACGGTCTGCGGTTGGGTCAGCCGCAGAAGCCTGGGAAGTCGGGCTACAACGTCTGCGCCTACTTCAACAACTTCAACGCCGACAAGCGCTCCCTCCTGCTCAACATGTCGGCCGAGGGCTCGCGCGATGTCGCGCTGCGCTTGATCGAACGCTCGGACATCTTCCTCTCCAACCTGACACCGCGAATCTTCGAGCGCTGGGGCCTGACCTACGAGGAACTCTGCGAGGTTAAGCCCGACATCATCGCCGCCTACCAGCCGATGCAGGGGCTGTGGGGACCGCACCGAGACTTCCTCGGCTTCGGCGCGGTGCTGACGCCGACGACCGGCATTTCGCACCTCTCCGGCGACCCCGAGCGGCGGCCTGTCGGCGTGGGCACCAACTATCCCGACTATGCGATCAATCCGGGACATACTGTGATAGCCATACTTGCCGCGCTGCGGCATCGACGGCGAACCGGCCGCGGTCAGCGGATCGAGCTGGCCCAGATCGAGTCGGTCGCGGCGACGATGGGACCGGCGCTGATGGACTACACGGTCAACGGGAACAACCAGAATCGCAAGGGCAACGATTCGACCTGGATGTGCCCGCACGGCATCTACCGTTGCGCCGACGATCCGACCGGGCGCGAACGCTGGATCGCCATCGCCGTTCGGGACGACGCCGAGTGGGAGTCGCTCTGCGCGGTCGCCGAAGGAGCGTCCTTCGCTTCCGACGATCGCTTTGCCACGCTGCTCGGTCGGCGGCGGCACGAGGATGAGTTGAATCTGGCGATCTCCGACTGGACGGCGTCGTGCGACGCCGCCTCGCTCGCGATCCATCTGCAATCAGTCGGAGTCCCGGCAGCGCTCGTCCAGGACGCCGAGGACATGTGCGAACACGACGATCATCTCGCCGAGCGCGGCTTCTACGCCTACCTCGATCATCCGGAGACCGGTATCTCGCTGTACGACGGTCCCATCGTCAGACTGCACGGCACGCCCGGCTACCTCGCCTCGCCCGCGCCGCTGTTCGGTGAGGACACATTCGAAGTCGCGACCAGCGTGCTGGGTTATACGGCGGAGGAAGTGGCGGATCTGACGGCGTCGGGCGTGCTGAGCTAGCCGCCGAAACCAAGCTCTCGCTCAAGGAACGGACCAACCGGCTGGATGCCCTGTGGCATGAAATCCCAGTGGCCGCAGGGGAGCCAGACGAGTTCACGAGGCTCGGAGAGCAGGTCGTAGAAGCGCTGCGTCGCCTCCGGCGTGATCAAGTCGTCGCGCTCGCCGGCCACAACCTGGATTGCGCGGCCGGCCATCAGCGGCGCGTAGACGCCTGGATCGGTGAGCCTGTCGGCGAGTTCGCCCGCCGCGCCCGCGCGACCAGAGAGGGTGCTGGCGCCGGAGATGCAGAATGACGCGGCTGTGACTCGCTCGTCCAGACCCACGAACGGAGCGCCGCGCATGCCGCCCATCGAGAAGCCGACAAAGCCGACGCGCGACTCGTCCACCTCGGGTCGGCTGGACAGGTAATCGAGCGCGCGCATCCAGTCGACGACGGTTTGCAGCGACTGATCGAGACGCCGCATCGGCCAGCGCTGGAAGTCCTCCATCGATACTGGGCGCCTGGCCCGCTCCCCGTGGCCGGCCTGGTCGATCGTGGCGCAGATTGCGCCGCGCTGGACCCATTGCTCGGCGGGCCAGAGGACGTAGTCGCTCGACTTGTCCAGCGTGCCCGGATGCCCAACCAGAACCAGTGGGCGCGGCCCGTCCGCCTCGACCGACTGGATCAGGAATCCGCTGATGCGCTCGTCGTAGCGAGATGTGATTTCGAATCGCTCGACGCTGATCCCGCCGCCCTCGCCGGCTGCTGAGGTTGTTGCATCGAACGGCAGATCACGGTCGTAGCCGAACGCGAGCGCTCGAAGCAGGTCCAGTTGGTCGAGATGGTCGAGGTGGTCACTCATAGCGCAATGCCTCGGCGATTGTCGTACGCGCTGCCTGTCTTGCCGGGAAGTATGTCAGCACCAACGAGGCGATGAACGCCCCGATCAGCATCGGCAGCACGGTGCCAAGCGGAATGTACATGGAGATTTCGCCAAAGGTGCCCTCGGCGAACAGTCGCCAGGCAAGCCCCAGGGCCAGAGCGGTGCCGAGACCCAGGCCCAGTAGGGCGATGAATCCCATTTCCAGCAGCAGCTCGAAGCCGACCAGCCGAGACTGGAAGCCGATTGCTCGGAGCACGCCGATCTGCTGTCGGCGCTCGACCACGGCGCGCAGCGCGATCACGCCCAGCGCTGCCAGCCCTGCAACGAGCCCGATTCCGATGAATCCCTGGAACAGCGCCAGGATCGATGACTGCGTCTGTTGCTGACGCCGGAGTTCGCCCTGGATGTCGACGGCGAAGACGCGCAGCTCGCGCTCGATCCCCTGGGCGATCTCAAGCGAGTCGGCGTCGTCGGTGATGGAGATGAAATGGCGCGTGGTCTCGGAGGGGCCGATGACCTGGGTGGCGATCGACTCGGGCAGTAAGAGTGTCGGCAATCCGCCTTCCTCGCCATCGAGGTCGACAAAGGCGCCGCTGATCCGTTCGAGGATCGCGATCACCTCCACCTGTCTCGCTTGCTGTCCAAGACCGACCTCCACCACGATGCGCGGCAGCACCGTCGATTCGTCGGTGACTGAGTCGGGAGTCGACCAGGGATCGAGCGTGCTGTCGTTGAAGCCGAAGGCTCCGTCGATTGCGTCGATCGTGGCGACTGCGACCATCTCACCATTGCGCAGCGCCGACCAGACGGCCTGTTCATCCTCGTAGCGGTAGGAAATGGCTTCAAGCTTCACTTCTTGCCCGCTGATGAACTCGCCGTCGATCCCACCGATCACGACGGCGTCTCGGTCCTCGAGGCGAACTTTCGACAGATCTGTCTCGACCAGGCGAACGTTGCCGTTGCTGTCGAGGATGTGCTGTTCGGCAATCGGATCCCAGCGCTCGGTCAACACGGTCACGGCTCGCGTGCCGCGTTCTGGGCCGGCCTCAATCCGGCCTGCGTTCTCAATGCCGGCCAGGACGTCATTGGCGCCCGCCAGGGCGAGCCCGCTGCGGATGTCGGAGATCGCGTTGACATCGGTGTTGTAGGCCAGGACCTCAAACCCGCCGGCCGTGTCGCCGCCGGTGAACGCCTGGCTGAATGAAGCGTTGATCGTGCTGAAGTTGACCAGCGCGAACGTGATCAATGCGATCATCGCGATCGTCATTCCGGTGCGGTATCGCGCGGCTGCCGGATAGGCGGCGGCGGTGCGGATCACGGGCGCCATCCGGCCAATGCCGCCGACGGCAGCGCGGATGCCGCCAACGATTAGATCGAGGTTGAAGACCAGCAGCAACGTGCCCGCGGCAGTGAGCATGGTGCCGGCGAGCACAAAGAGCTCGGGTCCACCGTCGAGATTGTTGTCGAAGAAGTTCTCATGCCAGTCGTTGGGAATGAACCAGAGGAACAGGACGATAGCCGCCCCGAGCGTGTAGAGCAGACGTTGGTTGATCCGGCGTCCGCTGAGGCGCAGCTTGTTCAGTCCCATCACGATGCCCAGCGGCACAAGCGAGACCCCGGTCATGTAGAGGAAGAAGCTCTCTTCGCCCAGCCCAAGGTCGAGCAGGTACAAACCGCCTATCAGGAACAGGATCCACCACTGCGAGTTCCAGCGCAGTACGCGCCAGCCGAACAGCATCACCCAGGGAATCAGGCGCTGCGCCCGTCGATTGCCCATCATGTTCAGGACAAACGCGATTGGCGCACCAAGAATCAGCGTGACCGGCGTCGTCAGCACCAATGCCAGACCAATCGCGGTGGTAAACACGCCGATGACGTTGCGCAGTACCCGCCAAGGTGTCAGCGGATAGGTCTCTTCGTATTGCGATTCCGGGATGTCTCGGATCGCGGCGACGATGTTCAGCCGCGAGGCTCGGAAGCTGGAGAAGACTACGGTGACGAACGTGATGACGACACCGATGCAAGCCGAGATCACGAGGCTCTTGATCGTCACGGTCCAGGCGAACTGGAAGCCGAGGTTCTCGAAACCCGCATTGAGCGCGGCGATCATCCCAATCGCGAAGAGCAATCCCAGGACAACGCCGACCACGGCCGCGCCCAAGTTGTAGACCATGCCCTCGGAGATAAACATCTGGATCAGGTCGTTGCGCTGCATCCCGACGGCGCGGGCGATGCCCATTTCCGGCTTCCGCTCCTCGGCCAGCATGGCGAAGATCAGGAAGATCAACAGCACACCCGCAGCGACCGAGAATGATCCCATGAACAGGAACAGACTGGTGAACACACTTGCGATCAACTCAGCGTCTTCAAGGCTGTTCGCCTTGATCGGTTCTGAGGAGAAGCGCGGCAGTCCATTGCTCAAGTACAGGTCAGGCTTCTCGCGTTCGAGTTGAGCGAGAGCGGCGGCAATGTCGTCATCGAGCGCCTCCGAGAACTCAAGCGGCGCTTCGACGCCGCCAGCGGCGCTGACCAGGATGGTGTCCCACTGGTCGGGCGGCGAGAGTTGCGGTCCGAGCACGCTTTGATACACGTCCATCGGCAGCAGACCGCCCGAGCCGCCGGCTTCGAGGTTGCCGGTCAGCACCGCGTCCCGCCCGATTGCGGCGACCGTGAACTGTCGAGGAGCGCCTAAGACATAGAGCCGCACCGCATCACCTGGTCCTGCGTCCAGTTCGCGGGCTGCGCGCTCGTTGATCACGATCTCGCCTTCACGGAGGTCGCTCAGCAAGATGAGGTCACCACCCTCGTCGCGGACGGCCTGCAGTCGATCGGACAGGGAAGGATCCATGCCGACGAGAAAGAACTGAGGCTCGATCTGGCCGGCATCGGGATGCTCGATCGGCACGAGATCGAAGCGCGAGCCGAAGATCGCTTCGATCCGATCGTCGCCGGCGAAGTGTGACTGAAGGTCCGTCAGCACCTGATCAGGAATGGCTGTTTCGCCGTCCAGGCCGAAATCGCCGGTTTCCTCGGGGGTGATAAAGTGGTCGATACGTTCGAGGCTGTCGAGGGCCAGGTTGCGGATGCTGACGGCCAGCGAGTCGCCTGTCGAGAACGCGATGGTGACGATGATCGTGGCCAGCGTCAGACCCATCGTCACGAGCACGGTCTGAGCCCGCCGACGAGGCAGGTTGCGTAAGCCCATGCGCACGAGAATCGGTCGTTTGAGGAAGATGAACGCAATCACCGCGGCTGCGACGCCCGCGATTGCGACCACGATCCACATCAACTGGATCGTCGGCAGGCCAAACAGTTCGTCCATGTCGCCCTTCTCTCAGCCCGTCGCGGTTGAGCGGTCGCAGTATGCAGCCGTCAACTGCCGAGCTGTCGATGAACCGTCTCGCCTTCGATTTCGCCGTCGCGCATATGAATCGTGCGGTTCGCCCGGCGCCCGATGTTCTCGTCGTGCGTAACGATTACGAACGTTTGCTGGTTGGTTCGATTGAGTTCCTCGAGAAGTTCCATGATCTGGTTCGCATTGGTCGAGTCGAGGTCGCCGGTCGGTTCGTCGCCCCAGACGATCGCCGGTTGGTTGACCAGCGCTCGAGCGATGGTGACTCGCTGACGTTGTCCGCCGGAAAGCTGCGCCGGTCGGTGACCGGCCCAATCGCGCAGGTCGACCTGCTCAAGGGCGTTCAGCGCTTGCTCGCGCGCTTCGCGCTGGCCGACGCCTCCGAGGAGCAATGGCAGTTCCACGTTCTCGACCGAGGAGAGCACCGGCAGCAAGTTGTAGAACTGAAAGACGAAGCCCATTCGTCGAGCGCGGTGGTCGGTGCGCTCGGTATCAGGCATGTCGTGGATGCTGCGGCTCTCGACAAAGATCTCGCCCTCGTCAATAGTTTCGAGTCCAGAGAGGCAGTTGAGCAGGGTCGTCTTGCCGCAGCCCGACGGCCCCATGATTGTGACCATTTCGCCGCGCGCGACCGAGAGTGAGACGCCGCGCAGCGCGTGGACCGGCTCTCCGGCTCCTGCGTAGGTCTTGTGAACCCCGCGGGCGACGATGATTGGTTCATCTGCTGCTGGTGCAGTTGACGCTTTCTGCGGCGCCGCTTCAATGTCCATCTCGAGCGATCGACTGGTCATCCATCTCTCCTGACTCCGCCGCCCGGAACGGCGAGGGCACACGACACAGAGTTGGCAGCGTAAGCGCCAACGCGACTCCGACTCAGCCTATCCCGAGCACCTGTAAGCTGTGTATTCGCTGAGAAGAAACTCCAGGGAAATCTTCGGCAATGAGCCGCTGCAATAGCTGCCCTCGCTACTTGACCACCCGACAATTTCCAACCCGTGCCGCCGAAGGGACAGCCCGATGACCGACTCGACCAGCCTGTTGGAGACCGCCGACCAGTTTGCCCAGGACCTGATCGCGAACAATGTCGCCGGCCTGATGCCTGTCTTCACGCCGGTCGGCATCGGCCAGGCCATGGCCCTGCAAGCGCAGCCCGGCTCGGCGGAAGGCTCGGAGAGCTTTGAGATTGAGGATCAGGGCGAAAACCTGCTGCACATCACCTTTCGCGGTCCGGAGAGCGCCGGCGGCGACGGCACAATCTTCACGCAGTGGGTCGAAGTTGAGGGGCTGTGGAAGGTCGACGCGATCGGCCGAGTTGAGTAGAGCACGTCTCCCGTCTTTGCCGCGCCAAGCGCGGCAATCTCGCTGAGCTGGGCACAGTCGTCCGTGCTGAACGCGGCGAGGTACCCGCGGCAAGCGCGGCAATGACGTACCCAATGGACTGATCCGTCGCAATCGTGAATCAGGTTCAGCCCGGGAATCCTGGGTTATCGATCTGTTCCAGCATGCCTCCGGCGGCCATTTGGCGGATGACGGCGCTTCCCTCGCCATGGATCAGGCTGTAGATCCAGGGCCAATCGGCGGCGCTGATTCGGTTGAGTTCGTCCATGTCTTCATCGCCGAGTTCGACCGACAGGCTGGTGAGATTGTCGACAATCTGCTCCGTGGTTCGCGCGCCGACCAGCGGCAGCACGCCGCGCTGCTGCACCCAGGCGATCGCGACCGCCGCTGAACTGCATCCGAGCTTGTCGGCGATAGCGTCCACGGTTCGGGCGACCGTGAAGTCGTGCTCGCTGTACTGCTCCAACGTGCTGAACCAGTTGCCGTCGTAGCGGCTGCTCTCGCGCTCGACGTCTCGCGTGTACTTGCCCGTGAGGAATCCGCCGCTCAGGGGAGAGAACGCCGTCACGGCGATGCCAAGCGCGTTGGCGCAGGGGATGAGTTCGAGTTCCAGTGCTCGGTCGATCAGGTTGTAGTTGTATTGCAGGGCCGTGATCGGTTCCCAGCCGCGAATCGTCGCCGCGGTCTGACCCCGCGACACGACCCAGGCCGGCGTGTTGCACAGACCAAAGTGCAGCACCTTGCCTTGCTGGACCAGGTCGTTGACCGAGCGCATGACGTCCTCGATGTCGACCGAGTAGTCCCACAGGTGAATCCAGAGCAGGTCGATGTAGTCGAGGTTCATCCGCCGCAGACTGCCCTCGACCGATTGCACCATGCTCTTCTTGTGGTTGCCGCCGCGGTTCGGGTCGTCGGGAATGCTCGGGTCGAGCCCGCTGTGCATGACGTTGGTGTACTTGGTCGTCACGACGTAACGTTCGCGGTCGGTGTTGACGAACTCGCCCAGCACCTGCTCGCTGGCGCCGTTGTTGTAGACCGGCGCCGAGTCGAAGAGATTGTCGCCCTGCTCGGCGTACGCCTCCATGATCCGGCGGCTCTCCAGCGGTCCCGCCCGGCCCGGTTCCTCGGGTCCCATCATCATCGTCCCGAGAGCAATCTCGGACACTCGAAGCCCGCTCCGACCAAGGATCTTGTAACGCATCTGGTGGGCCCTCTCGTTCTTGAATCCGCGTACCGCTCGTGGAGTCGGGCACGCAAACCCACGAATCGTCGGACCCGCGCAGGCGGGAGCGACGAGCCTGATGAATTGAGAGCGCCCTCTACGTCAGACTGAGATTGACGTCGCCAATGCCGGGGAAGCGGATGACCACCTCGTGCCCATCCGCGCTCGGCGGTCCGATCGGGCGCATCGCGGCCGCCCCTGTGGTCACCAGCTCTCCCGCTGAGACCGTCATCCCGCGATTGTTGATCTCATTGACCGTCGCGACCAGTACCACGGTCGGATTCGGCCGCTCGTCGCGGCCCTCCGCCACCACTTCGCCGTCGAGCAGGATTTGGCAGTCCAAACCGACCAGATCGCGCGACCGCCAGTCCGCAATCTCAGGGCCCACGATCAACGCGTGGTTGCCCACGCCGTCGGCAGCCATGTCGGCCATCGCGGGCTGCTCCGCATAGCGGCTGTTGGGCGCCTCGATCACGATGTACGCCTCCGAGACGCCGGCCAGCACATCCGCTTCGCTGTGCCCGCCCTCCAACGGCGCGAAGTCACGGTTCATCCGAAACGCGACTTCCGCCTCCAGGATGCAGCTATTGAAGCTGTTCGCCGCCATCTCGGCAGGCGAATCGAGCACCATACCGTCGAAGAACGGCGCGAGCACCATGTCGTCTCCAACGACCGCAGCCTTCCAGGCGACCGCAGACCGCGAGTTGCGAGACCAACGCTCCCAATAGATGCGTCCGCCGTCAGCCGGCAGCGTCGGACGGCAAGACTCTGGAAGCAGCGGCAGCGGCAATCCGTCGGCAGTCGCGGCATCAAGGAAGTCGGCGGCTTCAAGCACTTGGGCGTCGCTGAGGGCGTCGGGCATGGTGGGCTCCTGGTTCATTTCATCTGATTTCTTGCAGAATAGGACGCTAGCCTGAGCGCGAGATGACAGACACGCCCAGATCCCTGCCCGAACTCCTTGACTTCCTCTACTCGCTGGGCACAGCCGAGATCGACCACACCGGCCACGACTTTCTCACCCACCTCAGGGCCGTCCACGACCTGCTTGACGAGCACGGCTGCGGCGGCGAGCTCGCCGTAGCCGGCCTCTTCCACTCGATTTACGGCACGGAGAAGTTCCAGGACTTCTGTCTGTCGCTCGACCGGCGCGACGAGGTGCGCGACCTGATCGGCGAGCGAGCCGAGCGGATCGCCTGGCTGAACTGCATCATGGATCGATCAACGTTCGACGCGGCGGTCTCGGCTGCGTTGGTCGGCGAGACCGAGTTGACGATCGGCGACCGCGAAGGCAATCCTCCCACTCCGCTAACGCGCGATCAGCTTCGAGACCTGGCAACGGTCCATCTCTTCGACTGGTTGGAACAGGTCGAACGCTCCGAGTTCGGCTGGGACTATCGGCGCGACGCGTATCGCGAGATGGCGCAGCTGGTCGGCCCGGAGGCGCAGGCGCTCCACTCCAAGGTCTTCGACCGCGAACCTCGAGCCTCGGCGCAGTCGGCCGCCGGCTCGTAGACACAGCTTGCTCCTGTCCTAGACTGCGCACGTTCCGCGCGGTGGTGACGACACCGGCGGGCGCTATCCGACGTCCTCGAGAGGAGCAGGCGGTGACGACCGACATTGACGCGACGGCAGGCAAGTACCTGCGCGATAAGTACGCCATCATTGGCGTCGGTGAAACTACTTACACCCGAGGCTCGGGCATGACAACCCGCGCTCTAGGCACGTGGGCGATCAAGAACGCGATGGACGACGCCGGGATTCCGGCCTCGGAAATCGACGGCATGATGTCCTATTCGGGCAACGACTCAACGGCGTCGCCGATGCTCGCCGGAGACCTCGGCATCCGGCTCAACTTCTACATGGACGTCCAGGGCGGCGGCTCCTCTTCAGAGGCGCTGATCGGTCTCGCGATCGGTGCGATCGAAGCAGGGATGTGCGAGACGGTTGTCGTCTTCCGCTCGATGAACGGCTTCTCCCAGGTCCGGATCGGCGGCACCGGCGCTCGCGCTTCGGTCCCGGTCGGAGGTGATGCCTTGCACGCGGCTGCCTATGGCTGGTTCTCGGCCGGACAGAACTTCTCGCCGACCTTCATGCGTCACATGTACGACTACGGGACCACGCCCGAGCAGGTGGCGATGGTCAAGGTGATCCATTCCGAGCACGCCTCGAACAACCCGAAGGCCTACTACAAGCAGCGCGTGACGGTAGAGGACGTGGTTAACTCGCGAATGATTTGCAAGCCGCTGCACCTGCTCGACTGCTGTGTCGAGACCGACAACGCAACGGCGCTGATCGTCACGTCGGTCGAGCGCGCCTACGACTACAAGCAGCTCCCGGCTCGCATCCTGGGCGTCGCAGGCCGAGTCTGCAAACCGCGCATTGACATGCACTTCCAGCACGGGCCGATCTCGACCGTCGCCGGGCACTACATCAAGGACATCATCTACCGCAATGCGGGCGTTGGTCCCGAGGACATCCAGTGCACCGGCGCCTACGACGCGTTCACGTTCACCTCGATGCTGCAGCTCGAGGACTACGGATTCTGCAAGAAGGGCGAGGGCGGCGACTACGTGTCGTCGGGAATCATGCGCCTGGGCGGGGAGCGGCCGAACAATACGTCGGGCGGTCACCTCTGCGAGGGCTACACGCACGGGATGAACATGATCATCGAAAACGTGCGCCAGCTTCGCGGCGAGGTCGATTGTTACTGTCCGCTGGACGACAACGGCAAGCGGATCCATAGCTACAACTACGACGAACCCGCCAACGGCGGCGGCTGCCGCCAGGTTCCCAACCTGGAGATCACGCAAAACCTGGGCTGGGCGATGCCCGCCACCGGCTCCTCGCTGATCATGCGCAAAGGCTAGACCGGAAAACGCCAGACGTCACAACACTGACTGAACAGGAGCCAAACATGCCGCAGGGCGAATACCTGGGAATGACCCTCACCGTTCTCGACCTGGACAACGAGAACCTGGCCTACTTCGAGCACTGCGCCGACCACGACTTCCACCTGCAGCAGTGCGCTGATCCGGACTGCGGACTGATCCGCTACCCACCGGGCACTGCCTGCCCATGGTGCTCGCAACGCGAGTTCAACTGGGTACCGGTTGATGCGCGCGGCACAGTGCATTCCTACGGAGAGGTCCATCACGCGATCCAGCCAGCCTTCCGCGAGCGCGCGCCGTACATGATCCTGCTGGTTGAGCTCGACACGCAGTCAGGCGTGCCGACCGAGCACGAAGCGTTGCGCGTGGCCGGCAACCTGGTGGACGCCGACGGCAACTTTGCCGGTCCAGACCTGGTCAAACAGGTCGGCATCGGCTCGCGCATGCGGATGGTCTTCGCCGACGTCGCCGAAGGTCTCTCGCTCCCGCATTGGACACTCGACGAAGAGGCTGAGCAGCCTGAATCCCCGTGGCGATATCCGCAAGAGGTCAACGGCGTCTAGCCAATAAGTGAACCGTCATACCCGCGCTTGCCGCGGGTATCTCGCCCGGCTGGTACGCCCGCATCACGGGGACGAGATTCCAGGCAGAGCCTGGAGTGACGAGATTGATTTACGAAAGGACCGCGAGTATGGCGGATCCAGTCGTACAACGATTCCAGGGCAAGGTCGCCCTCGTCACCGGCGGCGCTTCGGGTATGGGCGCAGAGACGTCAGTCCGCCTCGCACGTGAGGGCGCAGCCGTCGCAGTCGTAGGTCTGCCCGACGATCCGCGCGGCGAGGAAGTCGTCACGCAAATCAGCGACGCCGGCGGTCAGGCGATTTACGTCGGCGCGGATGTCTCGCGAGAGGCCGAATGCGACGCGGCGGCGCAAGCGACGGTTGACGCCTTTGGCCGAATCGACCTCTGCATGGCCGCGGCGGGAATCCTCAACGCGCAGTACATCTCGGGCGAGGTCCCGGAAGACGCCGGCTCGACTGACCGCAGGGCTGGATACCTGATCAACAAGCCGGTCGAGTTCTGGGAGAAAGTGCTCTCCGTCAATCTGACCGGCGTGATGCTGACCAACCGAGCCGTCGCTCGGCGGATGATCGACCAGGGCGACGGCGGCGCGATTGTCAATATCTCGTCGGGCGCGGCGAAGATTCCGATGCCGGGCTCGGCCGAGTACTCGGTCTCCAAGACCGGCGTCTGGATGCTCACGCGTGTGCTCGCTCTGGAGCTGGCCACGCACAACATTCGCGTCAACACCGTCGCACCCGGCGTGATCGACACGCCGATGGCGCTGGGGCTGTCGCAGGACGAAGAGCGTCGTGCCGCGTTCGAGCGCTTCGTCCCGCTCGGCCGTCTCGGAGAGGCCGAGGACATCGCCGAGGCGACACTGTTCCTGCTCAGCGACCACGCCAGCTACATCACGGGCCAGATCCTGCATCCGGACGGCGGCCTGTTCACGGGCTGAGCGGCGGTCTCTCGAACTTGGAGATGGCGTCACGCAGTTTTGACCGGGACATTACGTTCGCCGGCTAGCGTGCGCCCTGGTGGAAACCTCGTCTCGGGCGCCTCGTCAGAGCACACGGCAACAACGGGTAGGTGACAGAACATTGAGTTCTCAAGATGTCGATATAGATGCACTGCTCAGAGGTCGCCGCAATCCCAGGCGGCGACTCCTCCTGTCGCTGCTGATCGCCATTGCGGCGGCGATGGTTCTGGCCTGGTACTTCACCCGCGGAGAGGAGGAGGTCGCCGTCTTTGAGCCGCAGCGGGTGACGGCGACAACGGGACAGCTAACCACAACGATCGAACTGTCCGGCTCGGCGCAAGCGGCCAGGACATCACAACTCAGTTTTGCCGCCGGAGGGGAAGTCGGAGCGATCGAAGTCCGGGTTGGTGACCAGGTCGCGGCCGGCGAGCTGCTGGCTCGGCTGGATGCGAGCGCCGCCAGGAGACAACTGGAATCCACACAGATTCAACTGCGCCTGGCGCAGCTCCGGTTGGAGGACTTGCTAGAGAAGCCAGCGGCCTCAAGTATCGCCGCCTCGGAGCGGGCGCTGGCGACTGCCGAGGCGAGTCTGCTAAGCGCCCGTACAGCGCTCGACGAGATTGGCGACCCTCCCGACGAAGGCGCCGTTGCAAGCGCAGAGCAGGCCGTCGCCAACGCGCAGACGCAAGTCTCAAACGCGGCTCAGGCGCTGGTCGAGTTGACGGACGAGGCGTCCGCGTCGGTTGTCGCAAGAGCGACGCAGGCGGTTGCCAATGCGGCGTTGCAGCTATCGACTGCCGAGCAGTCACTCGGAGATTTGACCGATGAACCTTCGAGTTCGGCGATTGCCAACGCGGAACAGGCGGTGGCGAACGCACGCGCAGGAGTGTCTCGGGCGGAGGACGCGCTCAGCGCACTAACCAGCGAGCCAAGCGCTGCTGAGATCAGTTCTGCTGAACAGGCGGTCGCGTCGACGGCGTCGCAACTGCTGAGCGCGGAGCAGGCCCTGGCGTCGCTGAGCGAGGAGCCGAGCGTCGCCGAGCTGGAGACCGCCCGCTCGAACGCAGTCCAGGCCCGAAACCCAGTGAGCACTGCGGAGGCGGCCCTTGAATCGGCGGTTGAGCGGCTGGAGCGAGCGCACGAGGACTTCTGTGACGACATCGTCGTGCTGCCTGAGATCTGCGACGACGCCGCGCCGCTGCCCGAGTCGGAAATTGAGCTGCTTGAAACGAAAACCGAGAACAGCGGAGCCACGCTCGAGCGGCGGGCGCGGGCTTTGATCGACGCGCAGGCTGCCTGGGAACGCGCGGTCAATACGCACGAGGCGGCGTTGTCAACGCTGATGGCAGCCGAGGCGCGCTTGAACGAGCTGATCAATCCAGATCCCGTTGTCGTCCAACAGGCTTCCGAGGCGCTCGCCGCTGTCCAGGCGTCGCACGCGGCTGCGAAAGCCCGCCTGGATGATCTCAACACTCCGGCGACAGAGGCTGAGATCTTTCAGGCAGAGCAGACGCTGGCAGCGGCAACGGCTGGGCTGGCCGCCGCCGAGGCCAATCTCTCGCAGTTGCTGAAGCCGGCGGACGAGGCGGAGGTCTTTCGCGCGGAGCAGGCGGTGGAGGCTGCCGAGGCGGGCCTGATCGCCGCCCAGGAGGAGCTGAGCGCGTTGCTCGGCGATGCGGATCCGGACGACGTGTACCAGGCGCAGCAGTCGCTGATCGGCGCGCAGGCAAATCGCGTAGCTGCCGAGTCAAGGCTCGCCGAACTCCTCGCCCCGGCGAGCGAAGACGACATACTCGAGGCTAGATTGACGGTCGCGAGCGCGGAGTCGTCGCTGGAGGAGGCGCAGGCGCGACACGACGAGCTGCTTGCCGGGCCGAACGCGAACGAGCTTGGTCAAATGCACGAGAACGTTCTTCTAGCCGGAATCTCAGTTGAGCAAGCGCTGGCAAATCTGGACGATTTGATCATCACCGCTCCGTTTGACGGGGTAGTCGAGCTGATCAACGTAGAGCCTGGAGACCGGATTGGAGCCGGGGCAACGGCCCTCGTGCTCAGCACTGCGGACCAGATCATCGTTGCGTTGACCGTCACGGAAGCGGAAATCTTCGAGCTGGAGGAGCAGCAAGTCGGTGTGGCAGCGTTCGACGCGATTGAAGGTGCGCAATATCCGTTGCGAATCTCCACTATCAGCCGTGTGCCCAACATCGAGCAGGGCGTGGTGACCTATGAGGTGGAAGCGAGATTGCTGTCGCCGTCGGAGATTCAATCGGTTCGCATTGAGCTGCAGGCGCTCGGAGTGGCGGTGCCGGAGCAGGCAGCCGAGCGAGACCAGGCAGGGCAGGCCGGAGCGAGAGGCGGCGGCGCGGTAGCGAATCCTCAAGAAGCTGGGCGCTTCCAGGCCTGGTTGCAGTCGCTTGATCTGCCCGAGGGGGTCACGGTGCTGAACGTCGTCCAGGCGATCGCCAACGACGAGCCGCTGCCGGACGGAGTTGAGCTGCCCGAGGGCTTCGCAATCACCGACGAACAGCGCGCTCAACTGCGGGCTGTGCTGGCGCGATTCACCGGCGGCGGCGAAGGCGCGACGGGTACGGCCGCGGTTGGGGACGACAGACAACTGCCGATCGAAGGCATGAGCGCGACCATTGTCCTGCTCACTGCGGTACGGGACGAGGCGGTGCTGCTGTCGGCGTCGGCGGTCCGCCAGATCGATGGCGCGTTCTTCGTCGCTGTTCCTACGCAGACCGGCGGTTGGGAACGGATCGAGGTGCAGATCGGCGATTCGGACGGAACGAATGTCGAGATCCTCTCTGGCCTCGCTGCGGGCGACGTCGTCTTGGTGGGGGTGGACTCGGAAGGCATCGCCTATAGCGCGACGCAGCTTCCAGTGGGAGGAGCGGCAGGCGGATTCGGCTCCGGAGGCGCAGGCCCGCCCCGGGGCGGAGGCGGTGGATCGTGATCCGACTAGAGGGCGTACATAAGACATTCCGCGCGGGCGAGTCGACAGTTCATGCGCTGGATGGAGTCGACCTTGAGATTGAACGTGGCGAGTTTGTCGCAATCATGGGTCAGTCCGGCTCCGGCAAGAGCACGATGATGAACATCATCGGCCTGCTAGATCGTCCCGATCAGGGAGATTACTTACTCTCGGGCCGAGATGTCTCTCTGCTGGATGAGCATGCTAGAGCTCGACTGCGAGGCTCTGCGTTCGGCTTCGTGTTTCAATCGTATTCGCTGCTGCCGCGGATGAAGGCGCTGGAGCAGGTCGAGCTTCCGCTGATTTACCAGGGCGTCCGAAGTCGCCGCCGCCTGGCGGCTGAGGCGCTGGTGCGAGTTGGATTGGCCGACCGGATCGGACACAGGCCCACGCAACTCTCGGGTGGCGAGCAGCAGCGGGTTGCGATCGCAAGATCGCTGGTGGTCGATCCGCTGGTCGTGCTGGCCGACGAGCCAACGGGAGCGCTGGATACGGCAACGGGCCACGATGTGATGACCCTGCTCAGCGACCTCGTCGATCGGCAGGGCTTGACGCTCATCCTGGTGACCCACGAGGCGGAGGTTGCGGCATTTGCGCATCGCACCGTTCGCATGCGAGATGGCAAGATCATCGAGGACAGCGGTGCGATCGGTAGCGGCGGTAGCGACTCGGTGGAGATTGTGCGGCGCCGATGAGTGTGTGGGACGCGCTTCAGATCGCGGTACGCGCGATTGTCGCCAATCGGCTGCGCAGTCTGTTGACTCTGCTGGGATTAGTGATTGGCGTGAGCTCGGTCATCGCGCTGATCGCGGTCGGCCAGGGAACGCAGCAGGGCGTGACCGATGAGATTCGAGGATTGGGAACGGACCTGATCTTCATCGAGCCGTCGGCTGAGGCCACGACCCAGCAGGGCGGTGCGGCCTTACAGACGACCACGCTGACTCATGCGGACGCCCAGGCGATTGCGGCGAACGGCAATCCTGCAATCTCTGCCGTGACATCGCATATCACCGGAGATACGCAAGCGATTGCCGGATCGAACAATGTCGGCGCACAGTCCGTCTTCACCTTCTCGAACTATGCAGAAGTTCGCGACCTCGAGATATCGCTTGGCTCATTCATGACGCCTGCGCACGAGCGGGCGGGCAGTCTCGTGGCGGTGCTCGGCGCGCGGGTCGCCGAGACGTTGTATGCAGGCGTCGATCCGGTTGGACAGGAAGTCAGGCTTTCGTTCCTGGGTGGTCGAGTCGTGTTCGGATTCACGGTGATCGGTGTCCTGGAAGCAGTGGGCGGCGCGGCGGAGGCGGATGACCAGGTGTTTGTTCCCTTGATCGGCCTGGCCAATCGATTCCGGTTTCTGTACACACCGTCGGGAGATGTTCGTGTCACCCAGATTGATGTGCAGGCGAGACCGGACTCGGACACCGAGTTGCTGAAGCAGCAGTTGACAGACCTGCTGCTCTTCCGACACAACCGCTCGGATCCAGACTTCACGATTGAGAGCCAGGACGAGCTACTGGACGCCGCATCGGAGGTGGCGACGACCCTGTCCATATTGCTCGGGATCGTGGGCGGAATCTCCTTGCTTGTTGGTGGAATCGGCGTGATGAACATCATGCTGGTCTCGGTGACCGAACGAACACGGGAGATAGGTATTCGCAGGGCAGTCGGCGCGACGGCGACCGACATCGTTAACCAGTTCGTGACCGAAGCGCTGGCGCTGAGCGTGTTGGGCGGCGTAATCGGCATCGTGGTCGGTATCGTGGCGTCTTTGCTGGTTGATGGCCGAACGCTTGGCGGCCAGGAGATGACGACCGTGATCCAGGCCTGGTCGATTGCGGCTGCGTTCGGCGTAGCGGCGGGCGTCGGATTGCTCAGCGGGATCTACCCGGCCTGGCGCGCGACGGTCGTCGATCCGATCGCGGCGCTGCGCAACGAGTAGATACGGGACGGTATCTTGTCGGCGGGGTCGCAGTCTGGTAAGCGCCGACGAGCACGCGAGGAGTCGAATCATGACGCTGCCGCCGCAAGAGTCTCTCAGTCGCTTCCAGGGCAAGGTCGCAGTTGTCACCGGGGGCGCAAGCGGCATGGGTCGGGAGTCCTCGATTCGGCTGGGACGCGAAGGCGCGTCGGTAGTCGTTGCCGGCTTGCCGGACGACGAGCGAGGAGCGGAGACGATCGCATTGGTCGAGGAGGCCGGCGGCGAAGCGGTGTACGTCGGCGTTGATGTCACCCGTGAGGCCGATTGCGACGCGATGGCCGAAGCGGCACTTGCGCACTTTGGCCGCCTTGATCTCTGCATCGCGGCAGCCGGCGTCTCCCACGCAGGTTACGTATCCGGCGAGGTGACCGAGGGCGAGCCGCTACTGGGAGGATCGCAGCGACACGTGATTCACAAGCCGGTCGAGTACTGGGAGAAGGTGCTGGCCGTCAATCTCACCGGGGTGATGTTGACCAATCGCGCTGTGGCGCGGCGCATGATGGCGCAGGGCGAGGGCGGGGCGATCGTCAACATTTCGTCAGGTGCGGCCAAGGCGCCGATCCGCGGGATGGCCGACTACTGCGTCTCGAAGACCGGCGTCTGGATGCTGACACGCGTCCTCGCGCTGGAGTTGGCGGCCAACCAGATACGCGTCAACACCGTCGCCCCTGGGCTGATCGACACGCCGATGACGCTGGCTGTCACGACCGACGAGGAGCGCCGGCAGCGGAGGATTGAGGGCATTCCGTTGCATCGTCTTGGCGAGCCGTCAGACATCGCGGAGGCCGCGCTGTTCCTGCTCAGCGACCAGGCAAGCTACATCACGGGGCAGATACTGCATCCCGACGGCGGCATCTTTGTAGGCAACTAGGCTGTTCTATCCCCGAGTTGTGGCGTCGGGCGATCTGCCGCACGATACGCTGTCCGCGATGCTCACACTCGCCGCTCAACAGTTGATGACGAAGAAGTTGCGCAGTGCGCTGACGGTTCTGGGCTTCGGCGTCTGCGTCAATCTCTACATCGTGGTTACGACCGTGATGCGCTTCATCACGGATGATCTCGATCTCCAGGTGCAGCGATTCACCGGCGTGCTGTTTGTCCAGTCGCGTGGATTGGCGGGCATGTCCGGCATCGAATGGCCGCCGATTTCCTCGACGATTTCAGAGTCAGAGGCGTCGGAAGTGCTCGCCCAGATGGCGGTGGATCAGTCTCGCTCGACGCGGGTCGCGTTCGCAGCCCTGGCGCCGCCGCCCTACCCAACCGCGCCACCGGAGGCGCTGCTGGTCGGGATTGAACCCGGCAAGGAGGACGTCTTCCTTGCCGGTGCTACCGCGGCGGCAGGGCGAGTCGACTTCCCCCGGGCGAACGGCGCTGCTCAGGCGCCGCCGGCCATCCTCGGCGTGTTGGCCGCGCGGCACTTCGCATCGGCAGCTTCCGCGACTACCGAGGTGCCGTCGCCTGTCGGTCCGATCGCATTGGCCGCGCTGGGCAGCACCATCTCAGTTCGCGGACATCAGTTTGAAGTCCGCGGCATTGTCGAGCCTGAGACCAATCAACTGTTGAGATCCGCGGTGCTTGTCCCGCTGGAGTGCGCCCAGAGCGTGATGCAGACGCCGTCGTCCGTGTCGGCCATGTTGGTTTCGCCCAGGCGCGCATCTGACATTGAACCGCTCCAAGCGGGAATCGAAGCCGAACACGGGGAGTTGATGGTCATCTCCGACAAGCAGCTTGCCGACAACGCGCGCAAATTGCTGGATCGCGTCAACCAGCTCTTCAACGTTGTCCGTTGGACGTCCGTGTCGGTTGCGGCGCTGTTGATCGCAATCGTGATGTTCGTCTCTGTGCTGGAGCGCACGCGCGAGCTTGGCACGCTGCGGGCGATCGGCGCGCCGCGCCATTCATTGCTTTCGCTGATTTTGTCCGAGTCGGCCGGCTTCGCCATGGCCGGCTCGGCAGTAGGCGTGCCGCTGTCGAGGGTGGTGATTCGCGAAGCGCTCGGACCGGACGCGGCTGGACTCCGCTCGCGCGAAATCGAGCTGGGCGCCGCCGGCGTACTGAGCGTCTGTTCGATGTTGGCAGCGCTGATGCCGGCCTGGCGCGCAGTACAGGTGGACCCGATCATCGCGCTGCGGTACGAGTGAGGCGCCCAGCGTGAAACATGAGTTGGGCGAGAAGTCTGCCGAATCAGGACGAGAGTCAGTTCCGCTGCTTTCCGTTCGCAACCTCGAGCGCATCTATCGGCTCGGCGAGCAGACAATCCAGGCGCTGAAACCGCTCGACCTCGACATTCACAGAGGGGACTTCATCGCAATCGCCGGGCCATCAGGATCGGGCAAGTCCACACTGCTCCAGCTTCTGGGTCTGGTTGATTCGCCGACCGCCGGCGAGGTGCGAATCAAGAATCGTGTGGCTCAGGATCTGGGCGGCGAACAACGCGCCGCGCTGCGGTTGCGAACGCTTGGGTTCGTGTTCCAGGCGTTCAACCTGCTGCAGATGCTGACAGCTCGGCAGAACGTTGAGATCGCCCTCGCGCTGAGCGGGTGCCCTCGACGCAAGCGTCGCAAGCGCGCCGAAGAGCTGCTTGTATCGGTTGGACTAGGCAATCGATTGGCGCATCGTCCCCTGCAACTCTCTGGCGGCGAGCGGCAGCGAGTCGCGATTGCGCGCGCATTGGCTAATGAACCGGACATCATCCTGGCCGACGAGCCGACAGGCAACCTGGACTCTCAAACCGGACTGGAGATCGTGCGCTTGCTGGAGGATCTGAATCGGGCAGGACAGACGATCGTGATGGTCACGCACAACCTCGAGATTGCCCGCCGGGCCGGTCGGTTGTTCCTGATGCGGGACGGCGACATGCGCGAAGTTGATGCTGCTGACGCTGGGGCCCTGGACTAGCCTTAGCCTGCGACTTGTGAGTTGAAGCGAGCCGGAGTTGCCGTGGCGTCTGACAGTTTCCAGGCCGTTGATTCGCCAGACGCGGCTCCGGCATTCTGGCCGGAGGCGCTGGAAGTCATTCACGGCGCTCCGATCGCACTGCTTGCGACGGCGGAAGGCCGCCAGCCGCACGTGCGACCGGTCGTGCCGGCCTACGTTGGACTGGTCGCATACGTATTGACCGCCGCCGGCACGCCAAAGACCCGGCAGATCTCCGACAACGCGTTGGTCGAGCTGTTGCACTGGACCCAGGACTTCCGGCACCTGAATCTGGCCGGTCGAGCCGAGGTGATTGAAGACGCAGCGCTGATCTCGGAAGTCGCTCCGCACTTTCCATACACGGTCGACGACTTCTTCGGTCCCGAACTGCGGGCGCCCGCCCTGCTCAGAATCGGGCTCGAGCGCGTCTCGATCACGACCTTCAACGACATCATCGCGAACAAGCAGCCACGAGTCTGGCGCGCAACCGATTGACGCGGTCAGTCTTGGTCATCAGCGAACGGGAGAGGATTGCAGGATGCGAATCGCACTGATCGGACAGGCTCCCTTTGGCGCCGCGGTGTTCGAGCGTCTGGTTGAGGATGGTCACGAGATTGTCGGCGTGTTCACGCCGCCGGAGCGTGAAGGTGGACGCCCCGATCCGCTCGCTCAGGCCGCCCGCGACGCTGGAATCACCCTGGTCCAGCCGCGTCGCTGGCAACGTCGGGGCGTTGTCGATGAAGAGGTCCTCGCTCAGTACGAAGCAACGCAGCCGGATCTTAACGTGATGGCGTTCGTCACCCAGATCATCCCGAGCCGCGTTCTGGAATTCCCGCCGCAGAAGACGATCCAGTATCACCCTTCGATCTTGCCGAAGCACCGCGGGCGGTCGGCGATCAACCACTCGATACTCCAGGGCGACACGATGACCGGGGTTACGATTTTCTGGGTCGACGAGGGCATCGATACGGGGCCGATCCTGTTGCAGCGTTCGTGTCCGATCGGGCCTGACGCCACGCTCAACGAGGTGTACCGCGAGTACCTGTTCCCGCTCGGGGTCGAAGCCATGTCCGAGGCGGTCAAGCTGGTCGAGGCTGGCCAGGCCCCGCGTCATGTACAGAACGAAGATGACATGACCTACGAAGGGCCGTGGGAAGGCGATGTTGCGCGAATCGACTGGTCGCAGCCGGCGCAAACGGTGCACAACTTCGTTCGCGGGTCCGACCGCGCACCGGGCGCCTGGAGCGAGATCAACGGCGAGCGAGTGACGCTGTTGGGCTCGACGAGGTCGAACCACTCAGGAGGCTCGGCCGGCGTGATAGCGGCGATCGACGCAGATGGCATGACGATCGTGTGCGGCGATGGCGAGTCGGTCCGAGTGAGCACGCTCGCGGTTGGCCGAGATCGTCAACCTGCGCAGGACTGGGCGTCGGCGAATGGCGTCGAAGTCGGGGCGGTGTTCGAGCCTGGGCTGTCGGAGTAGGCCGAGCCCCCCTCTGCCCCCCGCCTTCGCGGGGGCAGGCTTTCGGCATCTCCCCCCGCTTGCGCGGGGGGAGAGGGAACCGGGGAGTTTCCCGCAGGCGGGGTCTTGCGCTACCAGCGTGAAAGCAGCGCCCCCGCCTTCGCGGGGGCGACTTCTTCGCGGCTGTGATGAGTCAGGTCATGTCCTGGACACGCTTGCCCGAGTCGACCAGCGGGGCGAAGCGAGTTTTGCTCAGGGGATCGTTGCGTGAGGCCTTGTCCCAGGCGGCGTCGACCATCTTGGCGTACTTGGGGTGCATCTCGCGCATCTTGGTGTTTTCGTCCTTGATGAACGCGGAGCGCGCGATCAGGCGTTCAACCTGTCCCTGCGTATCGCACTCCTCGCAAGGCGGCGCGGGTGCGTCGATCTTGCGCGTGAAATGCTCCCACTCGTTGCCGCAGGCTCGGCAGGCGTATTCGTAGATGGGCATGGCATGCTCCGGGCGGCTCTGGTAGCGGATCGATCCGTCTCTCACGATGGTACGATCTTGACGTAACTGCCGCACCTGCATCGGCGAGATTGACTGCGGTTAGGAGGAGTCGAACCGTGTACGGATTGCGCACGATGTTCCTGGTAGTCCTGATGGCCGGGCTGCTGATGGTCGTCGGCCTCGCGGTGGCCGGTCTGACAGGGCTGATCATCATGGCCGTGATCGCGCTGGGCATCAACCTCTACAGCTACTACAACTCGCACTCGATGGTGCCCAAGATGATGGGTGGTCAGCTCGTTACGGCGCAAGAGGCGCCGGAGTTGTACCGCATCGTCGAGCAGGCCGCGTGCCAGGCGAAGATGCCGTTCAAGAAGGAACTGCTGTCGCAGTTCACGCTGGAACACCTCGAGGCGCGCTGTACGGGTCACTGCCGTTCTGGGGACTGTCCGCGTCACATCCCGTCGGTCTACGTCATCGACACCCCAATTCCCAACGCATTTGCGACCGGGAGACATCCAAATCACTCGGCGGTCGCTGCGACGACAGGGATCATGAGCCTGCTCACGCGACGTGAGCTGTCCGGTGTGATGGCGCACGAGTTGGCGCACGTAACCAACCGCGACACGCTGTGGTCGACGATCGTGGCCTCGATGGCGATGGTGATTTCGGCGATTGCGATGATCGCGCAGTTCATGCTGTTCATGGGGTTCATGTTTGGCGGCATGGGCGGCCGAGACGGCGGTAGCGGAGGAGCCGGACACCTGGCGGGGGCGCTGATCGTGGCGATTATCGCGCCGATCATCGCTGGAATGATCCAGATGGCGGTCAGCCGGCAGCGAGAGCTGAAGGCGGACGACACCGGCGCGCGTCGCTGCGGCGACCCTGAGGCGTTGGCCTACGCGCTGACAAAGCTGGAGCAAGGGGTGCGGACGCCCGAATCGCGCTACGCGGCGGAGGAAATGAAGACTGCAGAGGCGGCGAACCACATGTTCATCGTCAATCCGCTCGCCGGCGGAGCGGGCAGGTTCTTCTCAACCCACCCGCCGACGGAGCAGCGAGTCGAGCGCTTGCGCAAGATCGGCGAGGAAATCGGCCGACCGTTCTGATGGCCAACGGCGACAGTGAACAGGAACGCCAGAAGGCGATCCTTCACCTTGAGGAGGCTCGTTGGCGCAGAAACGACCAAGCTGAGCGCCAAGAGGGCTTGAACCGGCGACTAACCACGCTGTTTGCGCTCAACTTCGCCGTTCTGGCGGTCTTGGGTGCTTCACTCCGCTACGGGGAACTGATTTTGCCGTCGTTCTTGGAATACTGCGTTTACGCCGCCATTTTCGTTTTAGTAGGTAATGTGGCAATCCTGCTGTGGGCCTTCCGCTTGGGAAGGGGAGTGAGGCGGCCCGACCTTCGCAGACTGCATGAACTGGCGAGCAGCGAGTACAGCTCGGCGACGATGACTCACTGGGTTGCCGTTGAGGTCATGCTTGCCATGGAAGCCAATGAACCGCGACTTGCCGACAAGGGGAGGTGGATCACCATTGCCTTGCGAACTTCAGCAGCTGCCGTGCTGCTGGTCGCACTTGTCATTGCGCTGGCACTACGTTTCGCCGAGCCCCGCGAATGAACTGTCAGCGGCTTCGCCCCCATATTGCCAACTGCCCCCCGGTTCGTTCCCCTCGACCACGACGTTCTCGGGTCCCGGTGGCGGCAGTTCTGGTAGCGGCTCTGGCTCCGTTGAGGGGGCTTCGTCACCCGGCACACTCGCCGGATCGTCATTGGGCGAGTCTGTTTCGGTCATCTATGGGTTGACCTTCAGGTTCTCTGCTTGTTCGGGATGGCGTCTTCGAAACAGCATGTCCAAGAGCCACGAGACCGGGCTTCCTCCACGAATCGGCGGCTCTTCATCGAACGTACCGACTGGCCCAAATCCGGTGTCCGAGATCAAGTTCACCGGGCCCGGGGGCGGCAGATCGAGTGGTTCACCCTTGTCAGGCTTCTGCTTCGCGTCTACCATCAAGCATCTCCTGAACACATGGTATCAATCTCCCGACTCTCTGCCGCTCTGAAGCTCCTCCCGCAGCAGCTTGACCTCGGCCTGCAACGTCTTGAGTTCCGCCAGGATCTGTTCTTGCTCTACATCCTGGCCTTGCTCGACGAACCAGGCGGCGATGGTGGCGGTGACCATGCCGAGCAACGCCAGACCCAACAGTGTGACAATTGCTCCGACGATGTTGACCAACGCCGAGTGCTCGTCCTGTACCCCGTCGCCCGTCACCATCGTGTTCAGCGTCCACCAGAAGCCGTCATACCAACTGTCAAACTCGTCTACGCCGCCGGCGCCCTGAGCCGACTGCTGCACGCGCATGATTGCTTCGGTTCCGCCGAACAGAATCGTTAGCACCAAGAGCACCGAGCTTGAAGCGCCTCGCTGCAGGAACATCTTGCGTGCACGTAGAGCAAACATCACCAACCTGAGCGCGCGCAGATAAGGCACGAGCACGATGACGACATCGAACCAGTTCTCGCGCAGAAACTGGAATCGCCGTTCGGCCAACCAGACGCGCACGACCAGGTCAACCGCAAACGTCGCCCAGATTGCGACATCGGCCCAGAACACTGCTGAGTGTGCGGAGGGCGATGTCGCCCGGTCGATCACACTCTCGAGCACTAGCAGCGGAATCGTTGCGATCGCCAGCACAAGCAAGAGCCAACGCGTGCGCAGCTCCCAGCTCGCCAAATGCGCAGACGAGCGCCCACGTCGCCACGAGCTTGACGCGCCGATCGTCATCTCCATCGATTTAGTGGCGGTGCTCATCTACAGCTATCTCAGGCTCGACTTCATCGTCTCCCAGGCGGAGCGGGCGTCTTCGACTGAGCCTTCGTCCTCGATCGTCGAGATGTCACCGGGATCGGTATCGAGGGTGACGGCCTTGAGCACTCGGCGCATGATCTTTCCGGAACGGGTCTTGGGCAGAGCGTCGACAAAGTTGAGCTCGCCGATCACAGCGACGGGTCCGAGCTCCGCCCGGATCGTCTGGAGAATCTCGGTCTTGAGTTCGTCGCTCGGCTCGAAGCCGGCCTTAAGCACGACAAAGGCGGAGATCACCTCGCCGCGCAGTTCGTCGGGTCGACCGGTGACGCCTGCTTCTGCGGCGCCGGGATGCCGGAGGATGGCGGACTCGACCTCGATCGTGCCGATTCGGTGCGCCGCGATCTTGATGATCTCGTCGGCGCGGCCGGAGAACCAGACGTAGCCGTCCTCGTCGACCGAAGTGGCGTCGCCGGTGAAGTAGACCTGCTTGCCCGGCACCTTGCCCCAGTAGTCGGTCTGGTAACGCTCGGGCTCACCCCAGAGCCGCGCGGTCAGGCCGGGGAACGGACGGGTGATGGCGAAGATGCCCTTGTCGCCGGCCGCGAGATCCGCGCCATCGGTGTCCAGGACGGTCCCTTCAATCCCTGGCAGCGGGATGCCGGCTGAGCCGGGTTTGATCGGCAGCATCTGGATTCCGTAGGGATTGCCGATAATCGGCCCGCCGGTCTCGGTCTGCCACATGTGATCGAGGACGGGAATCTGGTCGCCGAAAACCTCGTGTTGGAACCATTCCCAGGCGGGCGGATTGAGCACTTCGCCGGCCGAGAAGACGCGCGTGAGCGAGGACATGTCGACGGCTTCGGCGGGCTCGGTGCCGGAGCGCATCAGCAGGCGTATGGCGGTCGGCGAGGTGAACATGCCGGTCACCCCGTGGTCCTCGATGATCTTGTAGAAGGTGCCTACATCGGGATAGTCAAGCGCGCCTTCGAAGGCAATCGTGGTCGCGCCGGCGAGCAGGGGTCCGTAGACGATGTAGGAGTGGCCCACGACCCAGCCGATGTCGGAGGTCGCCCACCAGACATCCTCGGGCCGGAGGTCGAAGACCCAGTCTGCCTGGCTGGCGATCCAGACGGGGTAGCCGCCGTGCGTGTGGACGCAGAGCTTGGGTCGCGCCGTGGTGCCGGAAGTGGCGAGGATGTAGGCGGGGTCGTTCGCTTCCATGGCCGCGACGGATCCATCCCCGTCAAGGCCGGAGGCGAGGAAGTCCTCCCAGCTCATCTCCTTGTCGCCGCCAATGTCCGGGCTGTCGGAGAGCCGGCGTTCGACGACGACGGTCTCAATGATCTCGCCGGCGCCTTCGTTCTCCAGCGCGCCGCGGACGAAGTGGTCAAGCGGGACGTTGCGCCCGCGGCGGTAGGTGGAGTCGGTGCAGAAGATCGCCTTGGCCTCGGCCAGCTTGATCCGCTCAGCGATTGCGCCTGCGCCGAAGCCGGCGAAGATGACGAGGTGGACTGCGCCGATCCTGGCGCAGGCGAGCATCAGCGCGATGGCCTCGTAGTTGGTCGGCATGTAGATCGCGACACGGTCGCCGCGTTCGATGCCGATGGCGCGCAGCGAGGCCGCCATGCGCTCGACATTGCGCAGGAGCTGGGCGTAGGTGAAGACTCGCTGTACGCCGTTCTCGTCGAGCGCTATCAGTGCGGCGCGGCCGCCATTGCCGTTGGCGACCTGCGCATCGAGACAGGCGTAGGTGAGGTTGGTTTCACCGCCAATGAACCAGCGGAAGGCGGGGATCTGCTCCGGCGTCCATTCGAACACGTCGTCCCACTCGCGGAACCAGGGGATCCGGGCCGCTGCTTCGGACCAGAACGCATCGGGCTCGTCCAGAGCTCTGCGCTGGATGTCACGAACAATGGGGCCGACCAGATCAGTGTTTGACGCCATGACAGAACTCCAGACTCACTACAGGATGGGAGAGAAATCGAGGTGCGGATACCGTGTCTGGAGGGTATCAGCGGACAGTCTCGGAACAGGCGACGGCTCATGGACGAAGACATCATCAATGAGGTACTGGAGTCTCGCTCCCTGGCGATGGACGACGCGCGACCTGGGGCCGTGTCGAAGGTGCATGCCAGGGACAAGTTCACTGCTCGGGAACGCATCGCGATGGTGTTGGACGAAGGCAGCTTCGTCGAGTACGGCGTGCTGGCTGTTCCGGCGAACAAGTCGATGAACGGTCCAGCGGACGGATTGGTGCAAGGATTCGGCACTGTTGATGGCCATCCTGTTGCGATCGCTTCGTACGACTACACCGTTCAGGGCGGGACGCAGACGGCGCTCAATCACGGCAAGTTCGACCGGCTGATCGAACTGGCGCATGAACGCCGCTGGCCGATGATCACGTTCGCCGACGGCGGAGGTGCACGGGCTCATGATCTCGCGGGAACGCGGAGGGGCCTGACCGGGCGCTGGGGGACGTTTGACGGGATGGCCCAACTCTCCGGCTGGGTGCCGACCGTGTCGGTTGTCTCGGGGCGTTCATTTGCAGGGAACGCGTCGATTGCCGGGCTATCAGATTTCATCGTGGCCACGCGAGACTCGGCGATCGGCATGGGCGGACCACCGCTGGTCGAGGGAGCGATGGGACTCAAGCTGACGCCGGACGAGATCGGTCCTGCGGAGATGCACGAGCGGGTCGGTGGAATCGATCTGATGGTCGAGACGGAGCGAGAGGCGATCGAGGCGGCCGGCACGTACCTCCGCTTCTTCCTTTACGACCTGGCTGACGGCGAGACGGATCCCTGGTCCGAGCGCATCCGATCGATCGTGCCCTCGAATCGACGCCGCGCCTATGACGTGCGACGCGTGATTCGCGCGATTATGGACCGCGACACGGTGTTTGAACTGCGACCGAAGTGGGCCCCGCAACTGGTTACGGCGCTGGCTCGGCTGGGTGGACGCTCGGTGGGCATCATCGCCAATCAACCGCTTTCAGTGATTGCCGGCGCAATCGACTCAGACGCCTCGGACAAGATCGCGCGCTTCATTCAACTTTGCGACGCGTATGAGATCGCGATGGTCTCACTGATTGACAACCCCGGGTACATGGTCGGCCGTCCCGCCGAGGAGGCGGGCATTGCGAGGCACCACGCACGGCCGATCATCGCCCATCAGAATCGGACGGTGCCGCTCTACACGATCCAGTTGCGCAAGGCCTACGGACTGGGTCCGGCGGCGATGGGCAACTCATACGCGAACAGGGATCTGAAACTGGCCTGGCCGACTGCTGAATCGGGCGGGATGGGATTGGAAGGGGCGTCGCTGCTGGTCAACCGGGAGCGAATCCGCGAAGTCGAGCAGGAGGATCCAGCGGAGGCGAAACGCTTGCGGGATGAGTGGGCTGGGGAGATGCGGGAACGCAACTCCGCGATCAACGCCGGTAGGCGCTACGACTTCGACGACGTGATTGCGCCGGAGGAGACCCGGGATCGGCTGATCGCGATGTTGCGGATGACGCCGCGGGCGCCGTTGTCGCCGGTAAAGAAACACCCGGTCGACGCCTGGTAGTCCGCTACTTGTCCTGTGCTTCAGTTGGAGCCACCTCGACTCCTGCAGTCTGTTCCAGCAGGTCGAGGGTTGAGTAGTGATGCAGGTCGCCCATGCCGGCGGCCAGGGTCGCGAGATAGGTCTGGTGCGCTGCGTTCGCGACTGGCATCGCGACCTGTTGTTCGCGCGCGAGTTGCAGGACGAGGGCCATGTCCTTCTCCGCGATGTATGTCGTTGACGATGGGTTGTCCCACCGTTTGGCGAGAAAGACATCGGCCAGTCCCATGTACGGCCGGGCAGTGCCTTGCCTGAGTTTCTCGACCAGGTCGGCTCGGTCGAGCCCAGCCTTGGCGCCCAGCACAAGCGCCTCCTGGACAATCATGTGTCCCGACAACACGATCGCGTTGTTGATCAGCTTGTAGAGACCGCCCATGCCCGCCTCGCCGAGGTAGAGGACGTGTTCCCCGATGTGATCGAGCAGTGGCCGAATGCGCTCATAGACCTCGGGATCGCCGCTGCCGAGCACCGTGAGCGTGCCTTCACCCGCGCGGACGACGCCGCCGGTGACGGGCGCGTCGATGTGATGTACTCCGGCGTCCGATTCAATCTCGAGGATTCGGCGAACCTCGGTAGGCGCACTGGTGCTGAGATCGACGTGGACGTCGCCCGGTTGCGCGCCGGCGAGGATGCCTTCCGGTCCCGTCGTGGCGACGTCGACCTGGGGCGGGCCTGGCAAGGATGTGAAGACGATTGAACAGCGGGCAGCGACCTCGGCTGCGCTTGAGGCCGGTTCAGCGCCGAGTTCGAGCAGGTTCTCGGTCGCCTCGGAGCGCAGATCAAAGACGACCAGTTGGAGGCCGCCGAGGATTAGTTGGCGGGCCATTGGATTGCCGATGTTGCCGGTACCGATGAAGCCGATGAGTTGGTCTCTGGTCGCCATCGTTCGAGTCCTTTGCAGAAGCTCGGCGAGCAGGTCCCCGCGTGAAGCGGGGACTGGGGAGGGTTACAGCGATGCGCGTCCGCCCTCGAGTTGGACCGTTGGGACTTCAGTTCCGGCGGCGGCTTCGAGGGCCTGCAGCGTGGCGAGGAAGGATTGCTCGCCCAGGCCGGCGCTCAGCGCTCGAAGGAACGTCTGGTGCGCGGCATTGGCAACGGGCATAGGGACCTGGTTGACGCGGGCCGCCTCAAGGGCGAGCGAGACATCTTTCTCGGCCAGGCGCAGGGTGAAGGAGGGGTTGTCGAAGCGCTTGCCGAGCAGATACGGGGCGAGTCCCATGTAGGGCCGAGCCGTGCCCAAACGCAGCTTCTCCACTAGATCTTCTGGATCGAGGCCCGCCTTCGTCCCCAGGACCAGGGCTTCCTGCACGATCTGGCTGCCGCAGAGGATGATCACGTTGTTGAGCAGTTTGAACAGGCAGCCGGCACCGGCCTCGCCGAGATGGAAGATGTTCTCGCCGATCTGCTCAAGCAGCGGCCTGACTTGCTCGAACGCGTCGGGTTCGCCGCTGCCGAGGACCGTAAGCGTGCCGGCCTCCGCGCCTGGCACGCCGCCGGTGACTGGAGCGTCGATGTAGGCGACGCCGGCTTCCGCTTCGAGCTGCGCCAGCCGCCGAACGGTCGTGATCGAGTTGCTGCTCAGGTCGACGTGGATATCGCCCGGCGATGCGCCGGCCAGGATACCGTCCGCGGCGGTGATTGCGGCTTCGATTTCGGGCGGTCCAGGCAGCGAGCTGAAGACGACCGAACAACGCGAGGCGACCTCGGCGCAGCTCTCGGCCGATTCTGCGCCGAGTTCCAGCAGGTTTTCCATGACCTCTGAGCGGAGATCGAAGGTCACGAGCTGGTGGCCGGCCTGGATCAGATTGCGTGCCATCGGATTGCCGATGTTGCCGGTACCGATGAAACCGACTCGTTGGTCGCGGGATGATGCGGGCATGCTCGGGTTCCTCACATTGACTGTTCGGGGGTGAAGGTGTCGGCCGCGCGCCACATGTACCAGGCGCCGACGGAGCGGTAGGGCGCCCACTTCGCACCAATCCCGATTGCTTCTTTGGGGGTTGGCATCTCGGCGAGGCCATATGCGAGCTGCATTCCCTTGCGCACGCCGAGGTCGCCGACGGGAAGCACATCAGGGCGGCCAAGATGGAACATCAGGTGCATGTGCGCGGTCCACTCGCCGACTCCCTTGACGGCGGTGAGGGCCTTTGTCACGTCCTCATCGGACATGCGACTGAGTCGCGAGAGCTTGAGCCGGCCGTCCGATGTGTGCAGGGCGAGGTCGCGAAAGTAGGACATCTTCTGGCGCGAGATACCGCAGGCTCGGAATTCTTCGTCCGACGTGGCCAGCACTTGTTCAGGGGTCGGAGTGGCCTCCTCATCACCGTAGAAGCCGTACCACTTGCGCTGAATCGCCGAGGCGGCTGCGCCGGCGAGTTGCTGGAAGAGAATCGCCCGCACGAGCGCCGACCAGGGGTCGATGGACGGTCGGGGCTGGTAGACGCCGTGCTCATCGATCAGGCGAGCCAGCACCGGGTCGGCTTCCCGCAGATGCGCGGTGGCCTTGCGGATCGAGAACTTGCGGCGGGTGAGTGGCATGGCTTGGTCTACGCAATGTTTACTTCGGACGGACACAGACTCAAGGGATCGTCATACCCGCGCTTGGCGCGGCAATCTCGCTGTGTCGGGTACCAACACCGATACTGAACGCAGCTAGATACCCGCGGCAAGCGCGGGTATGACGGGGCTCTTCTGACTTCTCGCGCCATGTGAAGTGGTCCTAGTCGTTCCAGCCGTTCCAGTGGAGGAACTCGTCTAGCGGTTTGCGCGTGACGGGTCCGAAGTTCCCATTCGGGTGGCCCATGGGGATCATGGCGACGGGGAGCGCGTTGTCGGGAATGCTGAGTTCCTCGCGGAGCTGATCCATGATGCCGTCCTGCGGAGTGGTGAGGACGGTGCCCAGTCCCTCGGCGCGGGCGGCGAGCATGATGTTCTGGATGCTGGGATAGATGCTGCTGCCGGCGAGCAGGCCGGTGGGCGCGGGCGATTCGGGACGCACGAGGCAGGGGATGATCCAGACCGGAGCGGCGTCGAAGTTGTCGAACAGGTTGTAGGCGCCGCGCAACATTCGCCGCCTCGTTGGGTCTTCTATCTCTTCGGGGTTGGGACGGCCATCGGCGAATCGTGAGCTGAACATCTCGCGAATCGCTGCCGCCAAGCGAGCGCGGATCCCGTCGTCGGTAACGACAAGAAAGCCCCAGGGCTGCAGGTTGCTGCCGCTCGGGGCCCAGCACCCAGCCTGGATGATGCGCTCGATGACTTCGCGGTCGACCGGCTCGTCGGTCCAGCGACGGATCGCTCGCTGGGTCTGCATGACTTCGTAGACGTCGGTGATCTGGTTGCTCATGATGCTGCTCTTTCGGCTCGGCGGGTTTCCCAGGTGAGGAGGCGTCGCATGGCTCGGGCGGCGTCGCGGATGTTGTAGTAGAGCGGAAGTCCGGCGTCGGAGATCATGCGGGCCAACTCGGCGTTGGATTCTCCGTGTCGGTGGTCAATGCTGAGTGGCACAACCATAGCGACTGCGATCCCATGCCGACGTCGAGCCTCGACGATCTCGGCGATCATCGTTCTTCTCGCTTCAAGCTGTTCGTTGCCAAAGAACCCGACGCCCCAGTTCATCCCGACCTGGACGATGATCGCGTCGATCTGCGTGTCCTCTGCGACAGCGTCGATGGTTGGGCGGATCCGCTCACCGTCCCACAAGGACATCGTATCGACGGGGTTGCGGATGCCCGTACCAGCGACCGGCGTGACCTCGGCGAGTCGCTTGAGCGTGTGGTCATCGAGTGGCGGCAGTTGGAGTCCTTCGCGCTCGACATCGTCAGCACCCTGGACGGAGATGCCGCCGCCTCCGACAACGAGGCCGATTCGCGGTCCAGAGGGAAGGGCATCGAATCGCCAGCCGACGAGCAGGTCGACCATTTCCTGCATGTTGTGCACGAGTACGGCGTTGGCCTGTCGCGCGGCGGCGGCCCAGAGGTCCCCGGCTCCGGCGAGCGACGCGGTATGCGACCTCGTGGCGCGTCCGCCCGATGGCAACAGGCCTCCCTTGAGCAGGGCGACCGGCTTGATAGCGGCGGCGCTGCGGAATGCGCGAAAGAAGTCCCGTGCGTCCTGCATGCCCTCGATGTAGGCGCCGATGATCTCTGTGTTCGGATCTGCGGCTGCATAGTCGATGAGTTCGGCGGCGGAGACATCGATGGCATTGCCGAACGAAACGACCTTGGAGAATCGCAGTCCGCGCAGCGCGCCGTTGTAGGTGGCGTCGCTGGCGTTTGTGCCCGATTGAGAAAAGAACGCGACCGGCCCGGAGTCGGTCGGCAGTTGTTGGGAGAAGGAGACCTTGCCGTCGGGCACGTAGAGTCCCATGCAGTTGGGACCGATGAGGCGAATGCCGAGCTCGCCCGCGCGAGCCTTGAGGTGGTGTTGCAGCTCGAGCCGATCCGCAATCCCGGTCTCGGCGAAGCCGGCCGTGAAGAGGTGGATCGAGCGGACGCCCTTGATCGAGGCGTCTTCGAGCATGTCCAGAACATACGCGGCAGGGATGGCGCTGATGACGTGGTCGACGGGTCCCGGGATGTCGGTCAGTCGGCCATAGGCGCGCAGACCGTCGATTTCGTCGGCATTCGGGTTGACCGGATAGATGTTCGGTTGACCCGCGTCCTTGAGTGACTGAAGCCAGCCGCCAGGACCTCGCGTGTTGCCGCTCTCCCGCGATGCGCCGACGACGGCAACGCCGCGAGGGAAGAAGATTGAATCGAGTGAGTGCGTCGACGTGTCTGAGCCTGGTGTGATCACGTTAGTGATTGTACGAGGACATAGCCCGTGGACCGTGCGAGTCCTGCGTGGGCAGTTTCGCAAGCTGCCGGGCGACGCGACGCTTGCCTACGACAGCGTTGCAGGGACCAATCTGTAAGCCCCCACTCCTGCCCACCCTCCTGAGGAGACCGTTGCGCAGGTCCCGATTGTTGATCCCGTCATTCCCGCCTTTGGCGGGAATCTCGCACCCGCCAGATGAACTCGGATCCCGAACGAGATTCCAGGCGAAGCCTGGAATGACGGAACGGGGTGCGTTGCAGAGGTCTCCGTTGGAGGGGGCTCCGGGACCATGAGGTCGCCACTCGGCCCCGCCTGGGCGGGGCCGACTTTGTTTGGTGTACGCGCAGGTTTCCAGGGGAAGAGGGGACCGAGACATCAACGCATATGGGGGGCATCAGCGAGCTGTGGGGCAGCCGCCGGCAGCCAAGGGTTCGGGCGCGTTGTCGTGGAACTCGTCGAAGAACTGCTCGATCACTTCCTCGTCAACGTTGTCCAGTGGCAGGCGCGCGCCCCAGGCGACGAGCATGAGTGGATCGCTCAGCCCGCCGTACGGCGCCTGGATGACATAATCGCTGTCATTCAGGTGTTTTGAGGCGATCTCGGTGAGTGCGGCGATGTCGTCGGCAGTCAGATCGTTGGGCGAGTACCAGAATGCGATGGCGCCATGCTCGAGGCTGTGGACGACCATTTCGAAGGTCGGCGAGGCGCTGTAGATGCCGCAAGTGAGCGCAACGGGGGAGTGCTCTTCGCCGTAAGGTGGAATCACGGTGTAGTCGGCGGCTTCGCCGGCAAACAGATGACGTTGCGTCGCGGTGGTGTGTTCGTTGTCGTAGACCTCAAGGGCGGGGTTGTCGTAGATGTCTCCCGAGGAGCCGCAAGCGGAGACCAGCACCGCGACGGTAATCAGAGCCAGGCAACACCGTAAGGCGCCCGTCATTAGTTGGCCGTCCCAGATGAAATGGCGGAGTCGCCACGTTCGAGGCGATATCGGTCGTAGTAGCCGTCGGGAGCGTTCTGC
This sequence comes from Dehalococcoidia bacterium, assembly GCA_965211635.1. Lineage (GTDB taxonomy): Bacteria > Chloroflexota > Dehalococcoidia > Bin125 > Bin125 > Bin125. The sequence goes on along the minus strand of OZ242948.1, from coordinate 583,221 downwards.
AGGAACGCGATGAGCTGATCGTTACCTTCAGCGTCCCACTTTGGGATGGCCAAGAGCGTGCGCCAGGCTGCGACGACGATGGTCGATCCATTCTTTCGTTCGGCAAGCCCCTCAAGGGGTACAACCGCGAGACGCTCACGAAACTCGCTCAAGCTACGCATCGCGCCGAGCAGCCCGCTGGGATCGTCGGCCGAGGTGTAGCTGTCTGGGTCGTAGTAGACCACGACTCCACCTCGTTCGAGCAGAGGCAGCATCTGTGTCGGTTGGGGGATCGATTCGTCGTCGGGCAGGTAGACCTCGGCATCTGGCGCCTCGACGGGCTGCGGCCCGGATGTCGGCGGCCAGGAGTTGTAAGCGTCGAAGGTCTCACCTTCGACGAGGTGGCGGCGGCCCTGATCAGGGAAGACCTGGACGCCCTCGACTTCGAGGACTTCCTCGGGCGGGAAGATGAGCTGCATCGCGAAGACGGCGATCATGGCGACCAAGAGACCGCCCAGCAGAGCGACGGTCATCCTCGGCATGCCCAGGAATGTGCGGGGCCGCGGCCGCTGATCGGCGCTGCCTGCGGAGCGACGTCCGCCGCCCGGTCCACGATCGCCGGACTCGGAAGGGGATTCGGGTTCGGAGCGCCGACTAACCGGCGACTCTCCCCGCTGGGCGTCTGTCTGGGCGGGCCGACGGCGGCGGCGACGACGCGCGGGCTGCTGGCTCATCGGACAACTCCCGCAGCGACGAGCGCGCCGAGTTCGTTCTCACTCAGTCCGAGTTCTCCGCAGAGGATCTCGGCGCTGTGTTCGCCCAACAACGGCGCGCGGCGCCCGTGGCTCCAGGGCGTTTCGCTCAGAATGTAGGGCGCTCCGGGGAAGATCACGGTTCGGTTTCGCTCCTCATGCTCGACATCGACAAAGAAGCCGCGAGCGTGCCAGTGTTCGTCGGCGAGACATTCGTCCGGCGTGCGGATAATGCTCCAGGCCGCGCCGGCCGCCTGTGCGCCAGCGTATATCTCTTCTGCGTCGTGGGTGCGAATGAACTCGGCAATGTCGGCGAGCATCGTGGCCACAGTGGGTTGCTGCAGGCCGAGCTGTCGTTTGCGGCCGTCGAGCAGGTCGAGATCGGACAGGTGTTCGCCCATCCCGTGCTGCTGGATGAAGGCGACGAGCGCGAGCCAGCTCCCCTCGGAACGCGGCATGCCGAAGATGTTGATCAGGCGTCCATCGGCGGTGGGATACTGCCATGGCTCGGTCGGCTGGGGACCGGCGTGCCGTCCTGCCTGTCGGATCAGTGGATGCTGCTCGTAGAGCGCCCAGGGCGCGGACGACTCAATCGTGAAGCCCATGCACTCATGCATCGAGACGTCGATGTGCTGTCCGAGACCGCTTTCCTGTCGTTCGAACAGAGCAGCGCAGATTCCGGTAGCGGCAAAGTAGCCGGCAATGTGACTGGCGTGATGCTCGGTGGGCCGAATCGGCGGGGCGCCCGGGATGTTGTCATAGCCGCAGCTTCCCATGGGGCCGCCGAGGGCGAGTCCGACCGCGTCGGACCAGGCGTGGTCGCGCCAGGGACCGGTCTGACCGAAGGGCGTAAGGCTGAGGACGACCAAGCTGGGGAAGTGCTCGGCCAGTGCGAGCGGATCGAATGGTCGATCGCGTCCTGGTTGCCAGGTTTCGAGAACGACATCCGCTGTCTCGGCGAGCTGCAGGAAGAGCTCGATTCCGTCGGAGCTTTGAAGGTCGAGGCCGAGCGACCGTTTGCCTGCTGCGTAGTTCCACCAGTAGAGACTGCGCTCTGGACCGGGTTGATCATCGAGGAACGGTCCATAGCTGCGGCCAAGATCGCCGTCGGTCGGCTCGATCTTGACTACGTCGGCGCCGAGGCCGGCGAGCAGCTTGCCGGCGTAGTGCCCCCTGCGTTGGGAGAGATCAAGGACGCGAACACGGTTCAGAGGTCCCATGCTTAGCCCATTGCACCGTTTTCGTTGAGTCCGGCGATTCGCTCGTCGCTGAGGCCAAGCAGTTCGCCGAGGACATAGTCGTTTGCTTCACCAAGCACGGGTCCCGGTCGATCGCGGTGCGCGGGCGTTCGAGCCAGGCGAATCTGAAGCCCGTCTGTGAGGTGAGGTCCGATGACCGGATGGTCGCGGGTAACGGTCCACTGGCGCGCTTTCATCTGCGGATCGCTGACGACCAGGTCAACGCCGTTCTGGACAATGCCGGCGGGGACATCGGCGCTCTGCAGTCGTTGCATGAGGGCACGGCCATCCTGGCCTGCGGTCCAGGATCCGATCAGTTCATCGAGTTCGTCCTGGTGGCGCAGGCGAGCGGGAAGGGTGGCAAAGCGCGAGTCGGTGCGCCAGTGCGGGTGGTCGCTCACGTTGCAGAATGCTTCCCACTCGGGGTCCGAGGTGCAGGTGATCATGATCCAGTTGTCGTCGCCTGCGGTTGGATAGGTGTTGTGCGGCGCGGCGAGCGGCCATACGGACCGATTGCCGGGCGGATTGCCGGTGTCGCGATAGCGCCTGCCGTTGACCGTGAAGTCGAGCGTGGCTGAGCCGGTCAGGGTCATGCCGGTTTCGACCTGGGAGAGGTCGATCCACTGCCCCTGGCCCGTTTCGCGTCGATGACGCAGCGCGGCAGTGATCGCGGCTGCGGCAGTGAAGCCTGCCATGTGGTCGAGGTATGAGTAGCCCCAGCCGGCGGGCTCCGGCGCCTCGGGCAGTCCCGACATCGAGGTGAGACCGCTCAAGGCCTGCGCGGTGGGTCCCCAGGTCGAGTAGTCGCGCTGGGGACCGGAATGTCCGAAGCCGGAGAGCGAGACATAGATGATCTGGGGGTTCTCGGCCTTCTGCTCCTCGTAGCCGAGTCCCCAGTTCTCAAGGATGCGCGACGAGTAGTTCTCAACCAGGACATCGGAGACACGGATCAGGCGCTTGATCAGGTCGAGGCCTTCCGGATGCCTTGCGTTAACGGTGATCGAACGCTTGTTGCGGTCGAGCCAGTTGAACATGCCGCTCGAGTTTGGCGGCCTGAACCCGCCGGGGTGCGGACGACCAAAGCGAATCGAATCGAGGGTTTGCTCGTTCTCGACGCGGATCACCTCTGCGCCGAGGTCGCCGAGCAGACGCGTGCAGGTCGGGCCGGCGACGATCCAGGTGAAGTCGATCACTCGAACGCCATTGAGCGGTGGTCGTGTGTTCAGGCCAGATTCGGTCATCGAATGGGGGAGGGTTAGACGGGCTCGAACTTTGGCAGGGTGTACTCGTCGGTGACATCTTCGAAGACGACCCGGACACGCATCCCGACCTTGATGTCGTCAACATTCACGTTGACCAGGTTGGTGTTCATCCGCGGGCCCTCATCAAGCTGGACAACGGCGAGCGTGTAGGGAATCTCTTCCTTCCACGAAGGGTGGTAGAGCTGGTGCATCCGCACCCAGGTGTAGACCTCACCGTTGCCGGTCGACTCTCGCCATTCCCAGTCGGTCGACCAGTCCTTGTAGCAGCGGTCGCTGTAGGGGTACTGGTAGTGGTCGGCGGAAGGGAAGTACTGCAGCAGGAGCTTGTGCTGCTTGAGACCGTCAAAGAACGGTTGTGTGTTGTCGTCGGGATTGGGGAGCGGTTTTTCGTAGGCCATGTGCCAGATGTCCTAGTTGGCGTTGGGCGAGAGGATGAGCGTGCCGTGGGTGTCGAGCGTGCCGCCGTTGCCGGAGCAAAGCACGATGTCGTGCTTGTCGACCTGGCGGTCGCCACCGGAGCCGCGCGCCTGGATTACGCCCTCGGAGATCGGCGTCATTCCCCACATGTAGTAGGAGGAGAGCTGCCCGCCGCCGGTGTTGATCTTGGGTAGATCGGCTTCGGGATCGGCTGGATCTTCGGGATACAAACCAATGGCTTCACCCGGCTTGGCGAGGCCGTAGTCCTCGATGGTGCGCAGGACCGTGTATGTGTAGCAGTCGTAGAACTCGCAGACATCTACGTCTTCCGGCCCGACACCGGCCATCTTGAAGGCGGTCTCCCCAGAGATTGTCGCGCCGGATGTCGTGCCAACTTCGATCTCGGCGTGGGGGAAGTTGCCCGGATGGCCCTGGCCCATACCCCAGATGTAGGTGGGCGAAGACTTGAGGTCCTTTGCACGCTCCGCGGTGGTCACGATCGTGCAGACAGCGCCGTTGGAAACAAGGCAGCAGTCGAGCAGGTGGAAGGGTTCGACGATCCAGCGGGAGTTGTGGTAGTCCTCGAGCGTCAGCGGCTGACGCATCGTGGCGTGTGGATTCTCGACGGCGTAGCGTCGTTGGGCGACGGAGACGCGGCCAAGATCGTTGTTTGTGATGTCGTAGCGCTCCATGTAGCGTCGAGCCGCGAGCGCGTAGGAGGTGTTAGCGCCGTAGAAGCCGAAGGCGGGCATCAGCGAGGCCATGCCGGTTGGTCCGCGTCGACCGGCACCGCCGTAAGCCGCGCCGGCTGAACCACCCTGCTGGAGTGGAGCATCGGCGAAGATGCAGGCGACGTAGTTGGCCATTCCGTGATGCACGGCCATCGCCGCGTAGTGGATCATGGCCGAGGCTGTCGCGCCGAACGAGTTCATGTGGTTGAGCAGTCGGAGATTGCGCAGTCCGAGGTAGCCCTGCAAGGGAATGCTGATCCCGGTGCCCATCATTCCGGTGATGCCGGGGTTGACGAGCAGGCCGTCGATGTCATCCTTCTCGAGTCCCGCGTCCTCGATCGCGAGTCGGATCGATTCACCGGCGAACCAGGAGGCGTCGTGTCCGTAGACCTTGCCCATTTCGGTGATGCCAAGCCCGCAAATGGCGGTCTGCGCCCTGATCGGATCGCTCATGTGAATCTCCTCGCGAGTGCGGAGTCAGTTTAGCAGCGGGCTGTACTCTGCACCGTGCGACGCCGAGGGGCTGCCGTGACTGTCACATCGCAATCGAGAGAGTGGACATCCTGATGCCGGATGCGGCCGACGAAGCAGCAGAGGTGTCTACGAGTTCCTCGCCAGGTGCAAGGCTCTACTTCGATTTGGCGAGGCGGCAACTGGATGAACAGGCGGCGAGGATTGACTCCCTCGACCGCAAGTTGGCCTCGACGTTCGTGTTGAGCGGAGCGCTCATCGCCCTGCTGGCTGCAGGCTTCTCCTTCCGCCAGGGCGAACCTTCCATCGCAGTCTGGTCGTTGTTGATTGCCGTAGTCCTGGCCTTCATGGCGAACCTGCTATTCGCAGCCTTGGCCTTCCAGATTCGAACGTGGCTGGATTTCCCACCATTGGACAACTACGAAGAGCTCGCTTCGAAGTACAACGACACGATGCTGCTGATCTGGCTTGCTCGAGGAATGCGTGAAGCATTCCTGGAAAATGAGATCCACCTGTCGCGAAAAGTCACATGGGTGCGGCTGTCGACGACCGCAACAATGACCAACCTGGGCTTGGCTGCTCTTACCCTGGTGATTTCAACCTGGCCGTTTTGACGGTGGACAATGTCTGCCTTACAGGCCCCTGTCCAGCGGCAGTTTGGGTCCGGTCGGAGGCACCTGAGGGTTCTTGGGCAGAGATGGCTTGTCTGGTTTAGACGAGTCTTTCGGACCTGGCATGGCTCCTGTGCCTCCGTCCAGTGTCATGGCCTCAGCGTACAGATCACAGCACCGTGATGTCCTCGCCGCCGTCGACGTTGATGGTGTTGCCGGTGACCCAGTTGGAGTCGTCGAGGCTGAGAGCGATGATCGCTCGGGCGATGTCGGCGGGTTCGGTGACACGACCGGACGGGTTGTGATTCTGGGCAAAGTCGAGGAGTTGCATGCCGGCCGGGATTTTCTCAAGTGCTGGCGTATGAGTAATGCCGGCCTTGATCGCGTTGGCGGCGATGCCCTGAGGCGCGAGTTCGACGGCGAGTTGCCGCAGGTGGGCGGCCAATGCGGCCTTGGCCGCGGAGACTGCGCCGTACTGGGGAATAACTCGCACATCGCCGCCGGAGGTCATCCCGTAGATTTTGCTGCCCGCGCCGAGTAGGCCTCGGCTGACCATGTCCTGGGTCCAGTAGACGACGGAGTTGGCCATCACATCGAGCGTCATCTCCATCTGCCGCTGTGTGATCGGTCGGTCTTCCTTCGCTCCCACGTATGGGCCAAGCGTGCCGAAGGCGAGTGAGTGCAACAGAACGCGAACGGCGCCTGGGCCGGCGTCTGAGTCGAGCTGCTCGCGCAGGCCGTCAAGCATCTCGCCGCGCTTCGCGGCGTCGGCGGCGTTCATGTTGTAGAACACGGCCTGGCGGCTGTGCGCTTCGATTTCGCCGACGATTCGCTCGACATTGGACATCGTCGAGCGGCGATCAAGGTGAACGCCGACGATGTTCATGCCCGCCTCAGCGAGCGCAACCGCTGTGGTACCTCCGAAGCCAGACGATGCACCGAGAATCAATGCCCACTGACCGTCGAGTTGTGGATGTCGCACGATCCGCCTCCCTACCATCTTGTTCGGTTGAACCGGCTGAATGCCGGCCTATAGCTGTTGAGCATTGGTGAAGCGTCGTACGACCTCGAAGAGAATCTGAATGCCCGTGTTGAGGCCTTCGATCGGTGTGCGTTCATTGTGTCCGTGAACGCCGGCGGCCAGCGAGGCGTCCATCAGCGTTGGCACGAAGCCGTAGGAGTGGACGCCGTGGCGCCTGAGGACTCGCGAGTCGGTAAAGCCGACGCAGGTTGACGGTACGACCAGCGCACCCTCGACCTGCTCGCGGACGACGTCTTCAATCACGCTGACGATCTCAGTCTCAAAGCTGCTGGCGGGGCCCATGCTGCCGAAGACGACTTCGATCTCGACTTTCTCGTCGTCGATCAGGTCTCGCATGTTCTTGATGAAGTCGTCGTAAGTCTCACCGGGAAGCAGGCGACAGTCGAGCGTGGCCTCGGCGTCGGCGGGGATCACGTTGTGCTTGATTCCCGACGTGGCGCCGGTATTGGAGATGGTGTCGCGGGTGACCGCGGCAAAAGCGGGATAGGTCTGACAGAGCTTGCTGACGCTTGGAGCGGCTCCGCTCCAGGCGTTGGCGTCGCGCATTCGCTGGAGCGCCTCGGCGGTGTGCGGCTGCACAGTGACGGCGCGGTCCCAGTTCTGGATCGCGAAAAGCGCGCGAATCAGGCGTTCGACGGCGTTGTCTCCGTGCGGTGTGGAACCATGCCCAGGCTGTCCTTCGGCTCGTAGCTTGAGCCAGAGGGGGGACTTTTCGGAAGGAGCGCAAGCAAAGACCGGTCGGTTGGAGCCGAGCATGTTGAGAGCGCCCATGCCGCCTTCATTGAGCGCGTATTCGGGCTCGGTGATCCAGTCTTGTTGGTGCTGGTCGAGCCATTCCATGCCGAACATCGAGCCGGCTTCTTCGTCGGCGACGGCGAGAAAGATGATGTCGCGACTCGGGGTGAGGTTGAGGCGTTTGAAGAGCAGCATGACGAGCAGTTCGAGGATGCCCATACCCTTCATGTCGAGCGCGCCGCGGCCCCAGAGCATGCCGTCCTTCTCGACGGCGGCGAAGGGATCTACGTCCCAAAACTCCTCCTGCACGGGGACGACATCCGTGTGGTTGAGCAGCATCAGCGGACGTTGGTCGCCCGTGCCCGTGAGCCGAGTACGCATCGAGACCCGGCCCGGGCCGGCCTGGATGTATTCGCACTCGTATCCCTCTGCTTCCAGTATGGGCGCGAGAAACTCCGCTGCTGCCTGTTCGTTGCCGGGCGGATTGGAGGTGTTTACCCGCAGGTAGTCGCGGAGCAACGATGTGATCTCGGCGGTCACGTCGTCCCAGTTGATTCCGAGTTCGGGTGTAGTAGTCATGGTCGGAGTATAGGTACCGGCTGGGCCTACTCAGGATCGATCCTCGGCAAGGATGCGCTTGACTTCGGCAGTGATCCGCGACATCAGTTCGCCGGCCTTGTAGTGGATCGCGACTGCGCAGTAGTTGGTGATGATCGTCGGGTCGAGGTTGACTTCGATCATCGGGTGACCGCGCTGGCCGACGGCGAAGGCGAAGTCGGCGGCAGGTGAGACGACGGCAGTCGTGCCGACCAGGATCACACAGTCGGCCTTGGAAGACTCGACGTAGCAGCGTTGTAGATAGTCGGGCGGTATGGGCTCGCCGAACATGACGGTGTCGGTCTTGACGATGCCGCCGCACTGGTCGCAACGTGGGGGAAACACTTCTGGAATCTCGTCGAAGGGTGAACGGGTGTTGCAGGAGATGCAGCGCAGCAATGTCGTGCAGCCGTGAATCTCGGTGAGGCTCTGGACGCCGGCTGCTCGATGGAGACCGTCGACGTTCTGAGTGATGATGTGTTTGAGCACGCCGATGCGCTCGAGTTCAGCCATGGCGTAGTGGGCGTCGTTCGGCTGGGCGCCCGAGATGGTGGCGGTGAGTTCGTCCGGATTGCGTCGGCGCTCGGCGACATTGCTCCACCAGGTGGCTGGGTCGGCGGAGAACTGCTCATATTGATTCAGAGGCGGCTCGCCGTGCTTGGTCCAGAGGCCGTCCTTGCCGCGGAAGGTGGGGATGCCTGACTCAGCCGAGATACCCGCGCCCGTGAGGGCGATGCAGTAGTGGGATTGAGCGAGCAGCTCAGCGGCACGCTGGATCGAGTCCCAGTGCTGGTCTTGCTGGTCAAACTCGTCGCGGTCGTCGGGAAGGTCGAGCGGTTGAGTCATGGGGAGCGTCCTCAGATATGACAACGCCCCCTTTCGGGGGCGCTTCATCCTGTGTGCATCAGGCTCCCTAACGGGAGCCAGACCTGTCGACTTGTAGTACTCCGTAAAGGAGGTGAATGTTCAGCTTGCGCATCGAATCCTCCTTCCAGTTCCCAACCGTCGTCATGGTAACGGATGATCGAGCATTTGTCACCTGCCCGTCGAGCGAGTCAGCCGAAACCCAACCTCGGCGATTTCGGATACAATCCGAACGTAACATCAGGCTTGCATGACCGAGGGATGGCGAGAGAGGGCTGCCCATGCTGAGGCTTGCCGAGCCGCTGCTGAGCAGCCGCTTTGGCGGCTGGGCATTGATTGAGAGCCCGCCGAGACGCGCGGCCGAAGGAGGCCAACACTGGTCGCTGATGATCCTGGCCGCAGCGGCGATTGTCGCGATAGCTGCGGTCGTGTTTGATCTGCGTCTCTCCTCGGGTCCGGCGGTGTCGGCGTTGCAGGGAGAGCGGGGCGCGGACAGCATTGCACCAGTGTTCCGAGCGCCAGAGGTATCCCAGTCTCGAATAGAGTCGGCGGAGCCGACTTTGCGGCCACCAAGTGCAAGCGCCGGCTCCTCCGGCCTGGCAACACAGGGCGCAGAAGCGAGTTCTGCTGCAAGGGAACCACTGGTGTCGCCTCGCAATGAGACGGCAAGCGGGAGTCCGTCTGCACGCGGCGTCGAGACCGAACAAGCCGCTGCGACCGCGATAGAGAGCGACAGGGCATCAGAGGTCGGGTCGGCGACGGCCCAAGCGGTCGTTTCGTCGGGAGATCCGGCGTCGCGGATCCGTGCCTACCTGGGCTTGCACGCCGGCGCCCAGCTTCCGGTCTCGTTCAGCTACGAGGTGGAGCCGGACGACACGGCTTCCAGCATTGCCAGGCGGTTCGGGTTGGCGGAGGCGACGGTGTTGTTCAACAACTTCGATATCTACGACGCCAATCACCTGACCGTCGGTCAGATCCTGCAGCTCCCGCCGATCGACGGATTGGTCTACACAGTGCAGCCGGGGGACACGTTGGACAGGCTGGAACTGAACTTCCAGGCCGATTTCGCGGCAACCGTCGCATACCCCGCGAACGGCATCAGCAGTCCCGATCAGATCCAGGTTGGGCAGAAGCTGTTGCTGGTCCAAGGCTCGGCCTCGGTTGCATCGAGCGCTGCAACCAGCGGCGGATCCTCCGGCGGAGGCGGTCAGACCGGCACGGTTTGGGCCGTACCGACATTCATTTGGCCACTGGGTCCCGATGGAATCAGCGACCCGTTCGGGACGCCGCGAGCCAACGCGTTCGGCTATCACACGGGCGTGGATTTCGTGGCGCCGATCGGAACGATTGTCGGCTCATCGGCAGGGGGGCAGGTGACCGTGGCGACGTGGGATCCGTCATACGGGAACTGGGTCGAGATCAACCATGGCGGAGGATACCGCTCGCGTTATGCGCATCTTGATGAAATCTGGGTACGAGAAGGTGAATGGGTTCAGTCCAACGCTTACATTGGAACGGTGGGCAACACCGGGAACTCGTCCGGAGCGCACCTACACTTCGAGATCATCATTGATGGTCAGGCAGTGAATCCGCTGGCCTGGCTGAACTAGGGTCAGTTCAGATGGTGCGAAGAGACAATCCAAGACCGGTCACAGCCGCGCCTGCTGTGGATATCTCGCCGCGTTCGGGACCGGCGTCGGTAGCCATCACGGCGAGATTGCCGCAGCCTGCCCCGCACCTGATGCGGGGACAAGCGCGGCAGTGACAGACTCGAGGCGGGATTCCGCCCACGAGAACAGACCTCGAGTCGAGCGGAGACCGAGTCAAGGTCTTAGTGACGCATGAAGAGCCCTGCGCGCCGCGAGGCCGCTCGGCATGGAGGCTGGCATGAGCGCTGAACAACCGGCATTCGACGGATCGCACCTGACTCACGGCTACGCAACCACGAACGGTGTTCGGTTGCACTATGTGACGCAGGGCGAGGGTCCGCTCGTTGTGCTTCTGCATGGGTTTCCCGAGCACTGGTACTCCTGGCGCTACCAGATCGGTCCGTTGGCTGAGGCCGGCTTCCGTGTTGTGGCGCCGGATATGCGCGGTTACAACCTCTCGGACAAACCGCGCGGTGGCTACGACATCAAGAATCTGACCAAGGACGTGCGTGGTCTGATCCGCGAGATGGGCGAGTCCTCGGCGACGATCGTGGGCCACGACTGGGGTGGAGTGATATCACTCCAGTTCCCAATCGACTATCCGAAGGCCTGCGAGCGATTGATCGTGATGAACGCGCCGCTGATTCGGTCGTGGTATTGGGGCCGGCGCAACTATCCGAACAATCTCTATGCGCTGCTGATGCAAGTGCCGGGGCTGGCGGAACGTCGCAACTGGTCCGATGTTGACGCGACGACGAATGCTGTGTTCAACGGCGTGGGCGCTCGCGAGGACGCGTTCAGCGACGAGGACATCGCAATCTTCGCCGAGGCGCTGAAGCAACCGAAGGCGTTGTCATCGGCGATGAAGTACTACCGCTCGATCTACTGGCCGGACTGGTTCCTGACCTGGCCTGACCGCAACGAGCGAATCACCTGCCCGACGCAGTTCATCTGGGGCGTTGACGACCAGGCGGTGCGGCTGCCGTTCATGGAGGAGGCAGCAGAGCGTGTCGATGACCTGCAAACGGTGCTGATCGACAACGCAGGGCATTGGGTGCAGCAGGAGCAACCAGAGCAGGTCACTCGAGCAATGCTCGACTTCCTGGCGCCGACCCAGGGTGGAGACAGCGGCTGATGAGTGATCCATCGACCGAGTCGGAGCCCAAGGGAATCTGGACGCACGGATTTGCGCCCGGCGCCCGGGGCGTGCGACTGCACTACGCCGAGGTGCGCCCTGCAGGCGACATCGAGTCGGCGCCGCTCGCCATCCTCCTGCACGGCTTTCCGGAGTTCTGGTGGTCGTGGCGATCACAGATGCCTGCCCTGGCAGCGGCCGGCTACTGGGTGATTGCGCCCGACCTACGCGGCTACAACCTCTCGGAGGCGCCAACTGAAGTCGACGACTACCAACTCGATCTGCTGACTGAGGATGTGCAGCGCCTGATCGCGCACGCGGGTCGTGAGCGCGCGGTGATTGTCGGTCATGATTGGGGCGGCGCGGTCGCCTGGCGCTTTGCGATGGACTATCCGTCGTGGACGGAGCGACTGGTTGTGATGAACTCCCCGCATCCGGAACGGATGGCGGAGGCGTTTGGCGCGCGGCCCAACATCCGTCAGATCGGTCGCTCCTGGTACATGTTCGTCTTCCAGATTCCCTGGCTGCCGGAGCGATGGCTGGCGATCAACGACTACGAGCGGATCGGCCTGATCTTCCGCGACACGGCGGCGCATCCGGAGGCGTTCCCGCCGGAGGTGTTGCAGGTGTATCGGCGAGCGGCCGCTCGCAATGGACTGACCGGCCCAATCCACTTTTATCGCGCAGCGATTCGAGCCGGGGCGCAGGACTCTCGCGCTCGACTAAGCGGGCGACTGAACGGGCTGTCGAGCGCATTTGACTCGATCTTTGGCGTTTCGTCGAGCGAACCAATCGGGTATCCAAAGATTACGGCTCCGACGTTGCTGCTCTGGGGCGAACGCGACAGCGCGCTGGGCAAAGAGCTGACGAATGACATGGATGACCTGTTCGGCGGACCGTTTGAAATCACCTATCTGCCGGACTGCGGTCACTGGGTCCAGCAAGAGGGCGCAGCAGATGTCAATCGACTGATGGTGGAGTTCCTGGAGCGCTATCAAGAAGAAGGAGTGCCAAGCGCTTAGGTCAGAGGGGCGTCAGGATCGACATCGGTGGTGGCGGCGATCCAGTAGCGATGGCGGATGCCCATCGAAAGGTCTTCCAAGTCCCGTGCCACTTGTCGTTCGGTCGTCGCATCGAGGGCGGCGGCGCCGCAGACTCCGGTAAGCATGGAGCGCTTGAAGATCAGACCGACGGAGGCGTCGACGAAGGAGAGATCGCGCGCCTTGTTGGCGAGGAAGTACTGCATGTCCCTGGAGTCGAAGGGCAGCGGTCCGCGACCGTCCGTGGGCCAGAGTCCCCAGCCGAGATAGCCGCCGCGGGCGACGTGCTCTCGCACCGCGCGGTGATGCTCGATCACGTCATCGACATGGCCTTCTCGCGCATCGAAGTGGATCAGATTGGGTCGGGCGTCGAGCACTCGCGTCCAGTTGGGAGCGGAGCAGCAGTGGATGCCAGCCAGCGCGCCGAGGCGTTGAACCGGTTCGATTGCCGCTCGAAGCACGGGCACGACCTCTCGCCAGGGCAGCGGGATCGACGGTTCGGCGACTGAAGCGAGTTCGGGCTCATCGAACATGATGATTGCCTGGTAGCCCATTCTTTGGAAGGCGCGGGCCTGTTCGGCGGCTGCGTTGCCGAGCCATGCTGCAAGACGCTGGAGCGTCTGCAGATCGGCGAGCGGGGAGGTTCCCGATAGGTCACGAGACCAGCGGGCGAGTGTGATCGGGCCGACGAGCTGGCCTTTGACCACGTTTGACTTGCGCTCTTCCGAGACGGCGGGCAGTCGGTCGAGCAATTCGTAGAGGCCGGCAGCGCGCGAGCGAGGAGGCATGTCCGCGTTGGCGAGAACATCGTCGCTGAGTTCGCCGCGCCAAGTGATGAACTCACCATCCCAGGAAGCGCCGGGCAGGGAGAGCGCGGTTTGAGGGATCATCAGCTCGTCAGTCGAGCGGTTGGGTAGTTGCGGCCAGAAGGGGAGTCGCCAGTAGTCTTCAAGAATCTCTGTGACTGCTTCGGCGGGGTCGGTGTGCCGCATCGAGCCAATGCCACAGGGCAGCAGGGGCAGGTGAATGGGAGCGTCCACTTGTTCAACGTCTCCTGTTGGCGGTGTGGGCAGCGGCTGAGCCGCGTCGGTATGAGAGCACTAGCTTACCTGTAGGCGAGCCTCGCGCATTGACCCCGGCACACTCCATTTGCAGAGCCGGCGTTGGCACGTCGGACGATTCGGTAGGGGCGATCACAAGGGTCGCCCTTACATGGAGCGTCGGATCAGCGAAACGGTAGAGGGGCTTGATCAGTTGTGCCGAAAAGAGTACTCTCACGTTCCGTCGTCATTCGGCGGGCCGGACATAACCGATCTCGGTTCTTGCGACTCTGCCGGCTCACTTGTCGGAACAAGGGTGCTAATCTGAGAGTGAAGGGTACAGGACATGACTCGCGCCGACGACCACTCAGACGTTGCGGATGAGGCTACTGCCGCCCTACCCGGAGACGCCACTGTCGATGAGCAAGACGCGACTGCCGCTCGAGCGGTTCGCGAGCCTCTGATTGGACGACACTTCACGCAACCTGGCGGGGACGTGTACGGCGACATCGAGTGGACCTACCGTACGGCGGCCATCACATCCGACTCGGGCGAGACGATTTTCGAGCAGGAGGGGATTGAAACTCCTGCGTTCTGGTCGCAGACCGCGACGAACATCGTTGCGTCCAAGTACTTCTGGGGGCAGGCCGGTACGCCGCAGCGCGAGACGTCGATGAAGACGCTTGTCGACCGTGTGGTGGAGACAATCACGCGCTGGGGTCGGGAGGGCGGCTACTTCGGCGACGGAGCAGCGGCCTCGGCGTTTTCGCAAGAGCTTCGCTACCTGCTGATCAACCAGTACGCGGCGTTCAACTCGCCGGTCTGGTTCAATGTTGGGATCGAAGAGACTCCCCAGTGTTCGGCTTGCTTCATCAACTCGGTCGAGGACTCGATGGAGTCGATCATGGACCTCGCCAAGCGCGAGGCGCTGCTGTTCAAGTGGGGCAGCGGCACTGGATCGAACCTGTCGACGCTGCGTTCGAGCAAGGAATCGCTGACCGGCGGCGGCAAGGCCTCGGGTCCGGTCTCGTTCATGCGCGGCTACGACGCGTTCGCCAATGTGATCAAGTCGGGCGGCAAGACGCGGCGCGCAGCCAAGATGATCATCCTCGACGCCGATCATCCGGACGTGATGGAATTCATCGGTTGCAAGGCGGATGAGGAGCGCAAGGCCTGGGCGTTGATCGACGCAGGCTACGACGGCTCGCTCAACGGCGACGCCTATTCGTCGGTTTCGTTCCAAAATGCCAATCACTCGGTCCGCGTGTCGGATGAGTTCATGCAGGCCGTTGAGGCTGACGGCGCGTGGGCGACCCGCGAGGTGGTTACCGGTGAGGTCGTTGCACAGATCCCGGCCCGCGAGCTCCTGCGTGAGATTTCGGCTGCGACGCATCAATGCGGGGACCCGGGCATGCAGTTCGACACGGTGATCAACGACTGGCACACCTGCTCGAACACTGACCGAATCTACGCGTCGAACCCATGCTCGGAGTACATGTTCCTGGACGACACCGCCTGCAACTTGGCTTCGCTGAATCTGCTCAAGTTCTACGATCTTGACAGCCACGAGTTTGATGTTGCTTCCTACCGGCACGCCAGTCGGGTGATGATCACGGCGCAAGAGATCCTGGTCTCGAACGCCTCGTATCCATCCACGCTGATTGGTGAGAACTCGGAGAAGTACCGGCCGCTCGGGCTGGGTTACACCAACCTGGGAGCGCTGCTGATGGCGCGCGGGCTTCCGTACGACTCGGTTGCAGGTCGCGCCCTGGCCGCTTCGGTGACGGCGCTCATGACCGGCGAGGCATACCTGCAGTCGGCCCGCATCGCGGAGCGGATCGGTCCATTCTCCGGCTTCGCCGCGAACCGCGATCCGTTTCTACGGGTGATGCGCAAGCACCAGGCCGCGGTCGGTCGGATTGACGGCCTGGACCGCGTCCCCGAGCCGCTTCGCGAAGCGGCCGCGGATGCCTGGCGCCAGGCAATCGCGTTGGGCGAGCAGCACGGCTATCGCAACGCGCAGGCAACCGTTCTTGCTCCGACCGGAACGATTGCGTTCATGATGGACTGCGATACGACCGGTGTTGAGCCGGATATCTCGCTAGTCAAGTACAAGAACCTCTCCGGCGGCGGATACTTCAAGATCGTCAATCGCACCGTTCCGGCAGCCTTGCGCCGGTTGGGCTACGCCGAGGACGCGATTGAGCGGATTGGCGCGCAGATCGACGACGTTGGGACGATTGAAGGCGCCGCAGATCTGAACCCGGAACACCTGGCGATCTTCGATTGCGCATTCAAGGCGCAGGCAGGACAGCGCAGCATTGCGCCGCTGGGCCACATCCGCATGCTGGGCGCCGTGCAGCCGTTCCTCTCGGGGGCGGTGTCCAAGACGGTCAACGTGCCCGAGCACACGGCCGTCGAAGAGATCATGCAGACCTATGTCGACGCCTGGAAGCTGGGGGTCAAGGCGGTTGCGATCTACCGCGACAACTCGAAGCGGATCCAGCCGCTGGAGACCGGCGAGCGCGGCACGGCGGCAGTCGCCGAAGATACCTCGGTCTACGAGCCCGGACCATCCATGCCGAGCGATGCGCCCGTCGTGCTCGAGAACGCGGTCTCGCCGCCGGCGTATCGACGGCACCGACTTCCGGACGAGCGCAAGGCGCTGACGCACAAGTTCACGATTGGCGAGCATGAGGGTTACATGACGATCGGTGAGTTTGCCGATGGCAGCCCCGGCGAGGTGTTTATCCACATCTCCAAGGAGGGCTCGGCGGTATCGGGACTGATGGACGCCGTGGGCACGCTGACGTCCGTTGCGCTGCAGTCGGGCGTGCCGTTGTCGACGCTGGTCAAGAAGTTCGCGCACATGCGATTCGAGCCCAGCGGTTGGACACGCACGCCGCAGATTCAACACGCCGACTCAATCCTCGACTACGTGTTCCGGTGGATGGGACTGAAGTACCTCAACCAGGAGTCCACCGACACAGTCGCCAAGCAGGCTCGGATGGTGATGGCGCCCGAGGAGGTGAAGCTGGCCGACGAGGCAGCAGGACCGTCGCCGGTGACGCCCGCCGTTGCGTCCGTTCCGCTGGCCGAGTCGGACTCGCCGGGCGCATTCCAGAATCAGCTTGACGCGCCGCCGTGCGCGGAGTGCGGTTCGATCATGGTGCGCTCAGGCTCCTGCTTCCGCTGCATGAACTGCGGGGCGACGTCGGGCTGCTCGTAGGCAGGTTTGTCCTCAGCCAGCGTCTTCAAGCTGTTTCAGCAGGGCGCGTCGACGGCGTTCGTACTGGCTCTGTGAGAGTGCCGGACGCTCGCGCTCGAGCGCCTCGAGTGCCGGCGAGGATGGCACGACCACGTCCTTCACGGGCTCGTCCGCGAGGTTAGCTGGCGCTGAGGCCTGTACTGCTTCGGGTAGCGGCGGCGCCATGCGCGGGCCGCTCGGCGCAGGCGGCGGCAACTGCGCCTCCTCGGCGGCGAAGGCTGGCTGCTTTGTGATCGGCGTCGGAGCTTCTCGCCGAACAACCACCAGGGTGCCGACGAGGCGATCGTGGATGCACTGGCGATCCGGATTGAGCAAGATCCAGCCAGCGTCAATGATCGGCCCCAATAGGCCGAAGGCGTAGCCGATGAAGCCGAGCAGCAAGCGCTTGATCACCAGCTCGCGCATCCACATGCGTTGCGCAGTGACCTCCTGACCCGCCTCATTGATCACGTAGAGGTCGAGCAGAGACTTTGCCGGCGACTGCCCGTCGCGGGCTGTGAACCACATCATGTACAGCCAGATTGGCAGAAGCAGGAAGATCAGGAGGTCGAGAATCTCGCAGCCCAGGCGCCGCAGATAGGAAGCGGCATAGTCGCCGGACGTCGGGTGCGACATCAATACCCCGCAACGCGCGCAGAACACGCCGACGCCCGGATACTCGTCGCAGATGGGACAGTGTTCCGCGCGCAGGGCGCCAGGTTTGCGGCTGGACATGACCGACTCGCACGTTTCGTGCTTTCAACTGAGGCTAGCGCTGAGGGCGAGACCGATCCGCGTGCTCGCGAGCCTCGCTAGCGCATGGCCCGCCTCAGCTAGAGCGCACGCAACTCGGCGCTGGGCTGGCGAACAGGCCGCACGTTTACTACCAGCGTGCCGAAGACTCGGTCGTGAATGGTCTGGCGGTCTGCGCTGAAGAAGATTGCGGCGGCGTCGATGAGCACGAACACCGTGGCGATCGCGAGCAGCTGGGTGATTGCTTCCGGAGGGGTCACGATTGGCTCGGCGAAGATCGACGAGAGCAGCGGGAATCCCTGGAACAAACCTTCTCGCAACCAGTTGCGCTGAGTGGCAACGTTACGGCCGTCGGCCCTGATCACCCTCGTGCGGACAATCTGCTTACCGGGGGTCTGACCGCGTGAGGCGACAAACGCGAACCAGAGGAACCAGATACCCGTGCCAATCAGCACGCTGAGGTTGAGATCCGCAGCGCGGAGCGATTCTGTGTTGGAAGCGTCGAACTCGACGAATCCCGCCCCTTCAAGCACGAAGAAGACGACAAGCGAGAGCCCGACCACGATCACACTGTCGACAATTCGCGCGGCAAAGCGCATCCAGCGGGAAGTCGCGTAGCGAATCGTGTGACCGCGCTCGGCATCGTCTCGGAACGCGCCGCAGTTCGTGCAGAACTTCGTCTGCAACTCAGTAGTGTCTCGGCAGGCGGCGCAGAGTTCACCGTGCTCTTGCGGCTGGCCTCTGTACGGATCGGTCGGCAGGGGATCGAATCGACCCACGACGCGGCACTCCTTGTTTCGAGCTTAGTAGGGCAATGAAGCTGGTCGGTACTCGCGACTTCGTAGCGCGGCCATTAGGTCGTCCAGGGACTTGATCTCGGCGTCAAAGTCCGTTGCCGCGCTTGCGACCTCGTGCAACGCGTGGGAGTCGCTGCCGCCAATGGGCGGCAGGGGCCGGGCGCGACCTCTTGAGGACGCGCTTTGATTCTGCAGCGGTCCGTCGCAGCCGTTCAGCCCCTCCACGCCGTCGAACAGTTGCATCGCGTCGCGCGGTACGCGGAGACCGGGGTCTCGCGCAGGATGCGCCAGGAACATCAAGGCATGGCGCTCATCGCAGTACGCGCGCAGCCGTCTGGCATCGGTGATGCGCGGGAAGTGCTCGGTCAGTCCGTAGACCAAGACGTGACCAAGCTCGGTGGTCACTTCGACTCCAGGCAACACGACGATTCCAATCTGTTCGGACAGGATGGCCGCCCGATCAAGCGGCCAAAGGACATCGTGCTCAGTCAGAATCACACCGTCGAGGCCTCGCTCGGCGGCGCGAACGAGCGCTTCGTGTGGCAGAAGGTTGCTGTCTGTGGAGTACACCGACGTGTGGGTGTGCATATCGATCAGCATCTTGACGAAGGTTCACGGCAGCAGATGGCTCGGTCAACCGCCCGGGAGTCAAACTCGGATGTAACATCGCCACGTGAGGCAAATCACATGTATCGGAAGCGTGTTGCAGGATGAACGCCAGCTCGATGGGAGTCGGCATGTTGAGATTGTTGCTGAAATCCAGGGCGCCGAGGCGGCGCTTCACCTGGTCGTGGATCATGACGGCGCTCTGGAGGAAGCCGATCTCGCACTGGAACTCAAGGGAGACATGCAGTCATTCACATTCAAACCCGAACGCAGCGAGGTCAACTGGGATGACCTCGACTTCCATCTTGTTGGGGAACAAATCGAACTGAAGGCGAATCCGCGCCAGGACGGTGATCTGGACTTGTTGCTGCTTATCGATGGAGACCTCATATGACTCGTGTTGCCGTGCTGTCGGGTGGCGTGGGCGCTGCCCGATTTCTTGAAGGACTTGTGCAAGTCGTGTCGCCTCGCGACGTGACGGCGATTGTCAATGTCGGCGACGACATGGAGTGGTGCGGATTGCACATCTCGCCCGATCTCGACACCGTGACCTACACGCTGGCTGGCCTGATTAATCCTGAGACGGGTTGGGGGTTGCGGGACGAATCTCGCCGCACACTGGACCGACTCTCGGGGTTGGGCGGGCCGGACTGGTTCATGATCGGCGACCTGGACCTGGCCACGCACCTGTATCGGACAGAACGGTTGACGCAGGGCGACAAGTTGTCGGACATCACGCGGGACCTGAGCAGGAAGCTTGGCCTGGAGTGCCTGATAACGCCGGTCACGAACAACAGGGTTCGGACGATTGTCGGCACGCAGGAGGGTGAACTGAGCTTCCAGGACTATTTCGTTCGACGACGCGCCTCGGATCCTGTGCACTCGCTGCGCTTCGAAGGCTCCGAGAATGCTACTCCGGCGGCCGGAGTGGAGGGCGCGCTCATCGATGCCGATGTGATCGTGATTGCGCCATCCAATCCCTTCCTGAGCATTGACCCGCTGCTGAGTATTCCCGGTGTCGAGGAGGCAATGTCCGCCAGCAGAGCTCCAGTGGTCGCGATTAGCCCGATCATCGGTGGACAGGCGGTCAAAGGACCGGCGGCAGACATCCTGCAGTCGTTGTGGCACGACAGCACGGCGCTTGGCGTCGCCCAGCTTTACGCTGAGCTTGCCGATATCTTCATCCTCGATCAGGATGACGCTGCATTGGCAGCGAGAATCGAGACGACAACCGGGCTGAGGGTTGTAGTGTTGCCGACGCTGATGACCGATGTCGAAGCGAAAAGAAACCTCGCGTCAGCCTCGCTGAAAGCTGCGCTCGGTGGCCTCTGAGCACCGTGAAATCGTTGCGGTCGTCCCCGTACGTGGGCTTCCGGCAGGCAAACGCCGTCTGGCCGCGCTGCTCGACCTTGAGGAGCGCAACTCGCTGGTTCGGGCGATGTTGGACGACGTGGTTGACGCCCTGGTATCTGCGCAGAGTGTCGGGCGCGTGGTGATCGCGTCCCGCGACGCCGCGGCGCGAGACGAGGCGTCGCGGCTGGGAGTGGGCTTCCTGGACCAGACTGAACTGAGACTTGGATACAACAGGGCCGTGGCGATGGCTCAGGAGGAGTTTGCGGATGCTGATGCGCTGCTGGTCGTACCAGCCGATGTGCCGCTGATCACTCCGGACTCGGTCGATATGGTCGTGGCGACCGCGCCGGAAGGTCCGGCCGTCGTTGTCGCGCCGGCGCACGACAGCGGCACCAATGGACTCTTCCTGCGTCCCCCTGGCGTGATCGCGCCGCAGTTCGGACCATCGTCCGCCCGCGCCCACGCGCAATCGGCAGCCGCCGCCGGTGAGGCCGGCGTGCCATTCCGCGAGGCCCATATTGACGTCTGGGCCTTTGATCTCGATACGCCGGGGGATCTGCGCTGGTTGCGAGAGACGCTGCCTCAGTTGCCCAATGAGATCGCGCCGAACTCAAGGCGCTGGCTGGCGGCGCACGCCGCGCACATGGAGGCGTTGAGCTAGGGCTTGCTCAGGAATCCCGAAATCAGCCTCAGATTGCCGTCATTGCCGCGCTTACCGCAGCCTGCCTCGACATGATCGAGGGGCAAACTCGCTGTGCTGGGCACCGACGTCCGTGCTGATCGCGGCGAGATACCCGCGGCAAACGCGGGTATGACGAGACTTCCTTCGACGCTTGGCCGCATGCGAGCAGGGTTAGGCGCGGGGCAAGCCGAAGCCTCGTTGAGCGATGATGTTGCGCTGCAGCTCATTGCCACCGGCGCCGAAGGTGGGCATCACGGCTGCCAGGTAGCCGTTCTCAAACGATCCATCTATTGGCGCGCGCTCGTCGCCGCTGGTGAGCTGGCCGTAGAGGCCCATGGCGTGCAGGGCGAAGTTCTGCAGCCGCTGCATCATCTCGGTCGAGAAGATCTTGACCTGGCTGGCCTCATAGTTGGGAGACTCTTCGCGCTTGAGCATGTCAAGGATGCGATAGCTGAGATGCTGAAGCACTTCCAGTTGAATCTTGAACTCGGCGAAGCTGCGACTGATGCCGGGGTCGTCGATCGGCCTGCCCATCGGCGTCTCCGACCTGGCCCACTCGATCAGGCGGTCATAGACGGCGCGCACAGAGGAGACGGTGAAGATGGAGATTCGCTCGCGGTCGAGGGCGTGGGCGGCGTAGTACCAGCCTCGATTTTCTTCGCCGACGAGCACGTTGGTGGGCACGCGGACGTCTTCGAAGTAGACCTCGTTAGTGCGATAGCCGGCCATGGTCCAGAGTGGCCTGACCGTGATGCCAGCGGACTTCATGTCGACCAGCATCATTGAGACGCCGCGGTGCTTGGGCGCGTCCGGATCGGTGCGCGTCGCCAGCCAGACGTACTCGCTGCGGTGCGCGCCCGAGGTGAAGCGCTTGATCCCGTTGAGGACGTAGTCGTCACCGTCTTTGACCGCGCGAAGCTGGAGCGAGGCCAGGTCGGAGCCCGCGTCCGGTTCGGTGTAGCCGAGGGCAAACTCGACCTCGCCTCGCGCGATCGGCGGGAGAAAGCGCTCCTGTTGCTCGTCGGTACCGAAGCGCATCAGCGTCGGGCCGACCTGCTGCGTGGCAACGGTGGCCTGCGGCGCTCCGGCGTAATTCATCGCCTCCCAGAAGAGGTACTGCTCCTCGAGTGAGCGTTCCTGTCCTCCGTATTCGGCCGGCCAGGACATTGTCAACCAGCCGCGCTCGGCGAGCAGCTTGCGAAATCCGCGCTCCTCGACCATGGTGTCGGTCGTAGGATCGCCGATGGTGGCTCTGAGTTCGGGCGTCCATTCCTGGTCGAGGAACTCGTTTACCTCGGCCTCAAAGGCGAGAGCCTTGTCGCTGAATCGGTACTCCATGGAACTCTCCCGTAGAAACGCGCATCGCGTGAACAACACAGTCTGATTCGGTCAAATGCTACCGCAGGCTGGACAGCGCCTTGTTGGGAGCGGCCCGCACGATGAAGCTGGCGGCGCCGTTCAACATTCGCCTCGCCGGCGCAGGACGCGCTCCCTGTGCGGGCGCGTCCTCGATTGGATGCTGTGGGACGCGAGCGCGGAGGATGACGGGGCGAAGGATGATCAGACCGGCGAGGATGGCCAGGACCGCGAACGACATGGGTGGGAAGAGGGTCTCCATCGTGAGCGCCTGCGCGACCGCGCCGAGCGGCAGTCCGGCGGCCTGGGCGATGCCCATGCCGAGGAAGACCAGGCCCATGATCCGCCCGCGCATCTCATTGGGCGTTTCGTGCGCGAGCGTCGCATTGGCGGAGACCATGGCGGTGGACATCCCGATGCCGAGCAGCGCGTTGCCGAGCATCGCGTTGATCTGGGTCGGTGGATTGGTGAAGACCACGAAACCAACCGCCATGATGATCACGCCGAGGGCGGTGAGCATCCCCTTGCGCTCGATCCAGGAGAAGCGCACCATGACCAGTGATGCGACCATTGCGCCGCCGCCCCAGAAGACGGCGATGTAGCTGAATTCGGACCAGGTGGCGCCGACGACGTTGGTCACCCACTGCGGGCCGAGCGTCCCGGTCGGGGGCATGATCAGCGACATCATCAGGACGACGATGATCACGGTCCAGAGAATGACCCCTTTGGAGCGCGCGTACCGTAGTCCGGCGGCGATGTCGCGCAGCGCCTGCCCCGCTCCCTGGCCCTGCCTCGCGGCCATGTGAGCCGCCGAGAAGACGGTCCGGTACGACATCATCGCCAGGATCAGCACCTCGCCCAGGTGTCCGAAGGCGGAAATCGCGAACACGGCTCCCTCGCCCAGAGTGTCAATCAACAGGCCGGAGGCGAAGATCGAAATCGGCATGGCGAACTGCATCGCGGCGGAGTTAAGCGCGATCCCGGAAGGCGTAAGCCGCGGTCCAAGGATTTCAGGCGTGATGGCGTTACGGGTCGGGCCGTCGATGGCGTGGGCCGATGAGGCGACGATGGTCAGGGCGAAGAAGATGATGATGTCTACGGTGCC
Source organism: Dehalococcoidia bacterium (assembly GCA_965211635.1). GTDB lineage: Bacteria > Chloroflexota > Dehalococcoidia > Bin125 > Bin125 > Bin125. The sequence goes on along the minus strand of OZ242948.1, from coordinate 559,759 downwards.
GCCGGAGCCGGTGATCATCATCAGCGCGATCAGCAGGTTGGAGATGAAGGCGATCGACTGGGTGACCATCAGCAGCCGGCGTCGATCGAAACGGTCGGCAAGCGCGCCTCCGAAGAGACCGAAACCGATCATGCCGATCCCGCGAATCGTGCCGATCGCGCCGACCATGATGATCTCGATGTCCTCGGGCGCGACGAGCTGGATCCAGGCGATCGAGGCGACAAACTGAAGCGGCATCATTGACTGACCAACGATGAAGCCGGTCAGCAACAGGCGGAACTCGCGCAGCCTGAGCGGCTCCGTCATGCCGGGACGCGCGGGTGTCGACTGGGCGCTCATGTGGTTAGTTTCGCTGCTTCCAGCACTGAGTGTCGCGAGCTCTGACGAATCTTCGCGACTTGCCCGGGTCCGAAGATCTCGGCGAGCCGCCGTTGCAGATACTTGCGTAGGCCGTTGACCGCGACGATCGCCAGCGTCCCATCGCCTGTCAGCGCGTCGTAGGCATCGAGCAGCAGTTGATCGAGCGCGTCGTTGCCGGCCTGAGCGGGGAGGTTGGACACGACGAGGTCGTAGCTCGCCGTGGGTCGCTCAAGTTCGCGGACGCCGTCGCTCAGGGTCACGCTTGCGTTGTTCAGGTGATTGCGCGCGATGTTCTCGGTCGTGGCCTCGATAGCGCGAATGTCGGTGTCGACCATATCGACCTGGCAACTCGTCCAGCGCGCGGCGAGCGCAAGCCCGATTGCGCCGTATCCGCAGCCCATGTCTAGGACCCGGCTCGGCGCGGGCAACCGGTCGAGCTCGCGAAGCAAGAGTGCGCTGCCGTCGTCGAGGGAGCGAGCCGAGAACAGCCCGTGGCGACTTCTCAGGACGATTTCGCGCGGGCCGGCGTCAATCCGAATCGCGGGCTGCTCGGCGAGACGCAGACGCAGGCAGGCAAGCCGTTCGGGGTCGATTGACGACGTGGTCACGAGAACTCGACCTTTTCGGAGACCGGAACGAATGCGCCTGTGCTCTCCGGATCCATTCTCCCAACGATGCCGGGATAAATGCCGGTTCGTTTACCCGCCGTTGCGCCGGCAACCGCGATCAGGATGTGAGAGGGATGGGCAACCTTGGACATCGGCTGGTCAAGGTCTTCCATGCTGAATCCGGCCCGTCTCAGCGCGGTTTGGGTGAGGCCTCCCCCGATTTCAGTCGATACGAGTCGGTCGCGGATCGGAATCGCGGTCTGCTCCACGATCGCTTCACGGATGTCGTCCTTGCTCCAATGGTCCTGGCGAAAGACGTGGGCGTGTTCGGGGCTGACGACCAGCATCGAGGGTCCGATCTGCCCATTGGGGCTAAAGATGCGCTGAAACGACATCGCATACGAGCCGGCCAGCGCTCGGGCGCTGCGGCTGTACTCGTCAATGCAGAGCCGGGGACCGCCGATCGTGGGCAGCAACGTGACGACGCAGTCGTTCGGTTCGTAGCCGTACTCGACGTGCAGCGGGGGCCAAGGCGACGCATCTTCGTGCTCGGCGAAGCTGAGCGTGAACTTATGCGCCCCTCCCAGAATCGTTTGGTCGACTTCTCCTTCGCGCCCGCCGCCAATGTTGCGCAGGACGAGCCGCAGGGCCCGGCCGAGGGTCATGTTGGCGCGATGGCCCTGCCCCAGCGCGTTCAGCCCCCAGTTCATCCCGATCCGCTCTCGGATTGGACCGTTGACGATCATCATTGGGGCCAGACCGTCGGTGCTGGCGATCACGCCGTGCAGCGGAAAGCGACCGCCGCAGGCGGCCCGGACCGCGGCGAGGATCAATGGCAGATACTCCGGTTTCGCCCCGGCCAGCACAGCGTTGATCGCAATCTTCTCGACGGTCGCCGGGGCATAGTTCGGCGCGACCCGACCGACAACCGTTGCAGGTCCAAGACTTGTTCGTGTGAGCATTCGCTCGACCCGCTCGCGCGTCGGTGGGACGACAGGCAGACCGTCGGTGACTCGTTCGTCGAACAGAAACTCATAGACATCGTCGTGATCGGCGATATCGATGACCCGAGCTTGCAGCGGACTCATGAACGGACGAGCGCGGAAGAAGGGGTGAATGTGCCGAGACTCAGGGTGGGATTGCCGTCGCCGAAGATGCCCTGGTAGATGCTGGTCCACTTGCCGGCGTGACTGCCGGCGACAGTGATCTGGATGAAGGACGGATCGGCGACCTTCGATAGCGGCGCGTCCAGGTCCTGCTCCGAGAGGTTGTACTTGCCGGGCAGGTACTCGCTGATCCCGCCGCCCATCGTCGGCGTGGCGAGGCGATCCCGCAGAGGCAGGGCGGTGAACTCCATGATCGCTTCGCGGATGTTGTCTTTGGACCAGTCGTCGGCGCGATAGACATCCGCGTGTTCGGGGGCAACCACAAACATCGTGGGGGTGAGTTGTCCGCGCGGCTTGAGCAACTGTTGGAAGGCCATGGCGATCGAGCCGGTCAACGCGCGAGCGTCGCGGCTGGTCTGGTCGATGCAGACCCGTGGGCCTCCGGTCACCGGTAGCAAGCTGACGACGCTGTCGTTCGGCTCAAATCCGTGCTCGACATGAAACGGCTCCCAGGGCGAGTAGTCTTCGTCCTCGGCGTAGCTGAGGGTCCACTTGTGTCCACCGCCCTGGATTGCCTGCTCGATCTCGCCGGGGACCGCCCCGCCAATGTTGCGCAGCATGAGGCGCAAGGCGCGACCGAGAGTCGAGTTGGCTCTGTTGCCCTGCCCGAGCGCGTTCAGGCCCCAGTTCATGCCGATCTCTCTGCGCACGGGTCCATTGACCAGCATCATCGGCGCGAGCCCGGCGGTGGTCGCAATCGATCCATGCAGTGGGAACCGACCGTCGGCGGCCGCTTCAATCGAGGCGAGAACGGTGGGGAAGAACTCGGGTTTGCAGCCCGCCATGACCGCGTTGATCGCCGCCTTCTCGACGCTCAGCGGGGCCAGGTTTGGCGGCAGCGTGGCGACAATCTTGCGAGGATCGCTCCAGTGCTCAGGCGCTCGCTCCAGCATGCGGTCAACGCGCTCGCGGGTCGGCGGGACGACCGGGAGGCCGTCAGTGATGCCCTGGTCGAACATGAACTCGTGGACATCGTCGTGGTCGGCGATGTCGATGAGTCTGGCGAAGGTGTCGATCTCGGCGGGCACGGCGAGGCCTTGCATAGCGCGGACTGGAAAGACCCCCTTCAGTCCGTTCGGGACAGCTTCCCCCGGAAGGGGAAGCGGGGGACGACGGTGAGGATGGCCCCGACTACTCGACGGGCGCCATCAAGGTGTCGAGGATTTCGTCGACGAAGCGCTCGGCGTGTTCGTGCATCTCGGCGTCCGTGCGGTCCTGCATCGGATGCGGGATAAAGACGCGACGCACCTCTTCGAGCCCGAGTCGCTCAGCCTGGTGGCTGGCGGCCTTGATGAACTCGGAAGTCGCGACGAAGACGCTGGGCTTGCCCTGCAGTTCGAAGAACACGGTGTCGTGCACACTGCACGTCGTGCAGGATCCTCAATCAGCGAGCGCTTCGATGACGAAGTCGCACTCCTCCAGGATCGCATCTTTGATCGGTTGCGGGGCCGGCTTGGCGACGGTCGGCTTCATGTAGCGTCGCGTCTCAACACCGGGCGCGCGCTCGTGCAGCAGCGCCTCGAGTCGGTCGAGGAATACGTCGCCGCGCGGCTTGGAGATATCGAGCAGAGCGACCGTGCCATGCAACGCCTCGGGGCGCGGCGTGAGCGATCGCTTGATCGGCACTCGTTCGTCGGTCGGGTCAAGGATTTGCGTGACCATGGGACCTCTCCATCAACGCGCCGTCTGCAGGGTCGCGGCGCGCAGTTCGCTGTGTTCGTTCTCGGCGTCTCAGACGCCGATCCTGGCACTGGTTGCCGTGGAATAGGCGCCGCCGGCCCAGCCGCCGAGGATGGTAGAGAACTTCGCCGCCGGCGAGCCGGCGACGACAAGGATGATGTTGGACTTGTCGCGGAACTTGGCGACCGGCATGTCGAGCGCGGCCTCGCCGCCGAAGCGCTCGATGATCTCGATCGGCAATCCGCAGCCTGCGTCCTCGGAACGCAAGCGATTCTTCAGCGGGATCGACGTCTCCTCCATGATGCACTCGCGCACGTCGTCCTTGGACCAGCCGGAGCGTCCGAAGATGCCGGCGTGGTCGGGACCGAGCACGACGAGGGTGTCGACCATTGGCGATTTTGGATCCTGCATACAACTCATCGACAGCGCCAGCGTGCCGGCCAGTCCGCGACCGTCGCGCGAGCGTTCGTCCGCGACGGTGGCAGGTCCGCCGGACATTGCGAGCAGCGTGGCGACATCGTCGGTCGGTTCGAAGCCGCGTTCGACAGCGAGCGACTCCCAGGGGCTGGCGTCCTCGTTCTCGGCGAAGTTGGTGGTCAGGCGGTGCGGTCCGCCCTGGGTGGCGCGGTCGGTGCCGCCGGGAATGCTTCCGCCGACGTTGCGGGCGCAGAGCCTGAGCGCTCGCCCGATGGCCGCGTTGGCGCGGTTTCCGGAGCCCAGCGCGCCGTGGAGGTAGTTCATCCCGATCCGGTCGCGGATCGGTCCGTTGAAGACGCCGACCGGCGTCGCGCCCATTGTGGTGGCGAGCACGCCGTGGATGTTGAAGCTCTCGGTGCAGGCAATTTCGACGAGCGAAATGATCGAGGGCATGTACTCGGGCTTCGCGCCTGCCATGACAGCGTTGATGGCGATCTTTTCCACCGTGATCGGCGCCAGGTTGGGCGGCATCACTGCCACTTCCTCCTGCGGATCTCGCTGCGTCCCCTGGAGCATCTTCCAGACTCGCTCGCGCGTCGGCGGCACGACCGGGAAGCCGTCGGTGTATCCCTGCTCGTACATGAACTCGTGGATGTCGTCGTTGGTGGCGATATCGACAAGCCGAGAGAGCAAGTCGCCGCTCTTGAGCGCGTGCAGCCGCTCGTAGACGCCCGGCTCGTAGTTGCGCGCGCCGCAACCTGGCCGCTGTTCGGGTAGCGTTTCCCAGTCGATCGAGCTTTCGACGCCCGGCCGACCGGCTAGCGTCATCGACTCGCTCGCGATCTCACGCCACTCATGCTTGTCGAAGCCGAAGGTCTGCAGCGTGCAGTTCCGCTCCTGGTCATAGAGAAAGAGCGTTGGAACGGTGTCGATGTCCGTCTCGTAGGACAGGTCGAGGGCGTCGTCGTCAAGCAGGGGCATCGTCAGGGAATGGCGGTCCTTGAGCACGGCGATGTCGTCGCGCTTTTGCACGGCGACCCACACGTCCAGGCCGTCCTCCGTGTCCCGATGAACCGCTTCAAGCAGCGGCAACGTGAGATTGCAGGTGTCGCAGTCCTCTTTGACCAGGGCGAGCAGCACCGGTCCCGTGGGAGGGAACTGCATCTCTTCGCCATCGGCGTTGAGCAGCGAAAACTGGGTTGGCGGATGCATGACCGTATTCTAGCGCCGATGCCGGGCGATTGACCGTGTCACGAGTTGGCGCAACACTATGCAGAGAATAGTTGAGGGGTGTGATCCAATGTCCCAGCTTCGGCGATTCTTGCTCGCAATGGTTGTGGTCGGAGGATTGAGCGCGCTCACGCTGGGCGCAGCGGCTGCAGGTGAGTACGGACTCGACGAGCCTCTGCAAGTCGCTGAGGCCGGTGGAGACGAAGAAGACAGCATCCACGTGTCGGATGAGACGCTGGCGACGTCGCTGTTCATTCCCTTCTGCTTTGTCGGAGCGACGGTCCTGGTGTTTGTCTGGGCGATTCGCAACCGCGCCAGGTCGCAGGGTGACGAGGAGCCAATGCCCTGGTGGAGAACTCGCGAGTGGTACACGCGCGGGTCGGAAGAAGACGGGCTGTAGGATTTCGAGGATTCCGGCACAACGTCTTGGCAGACCGGACGGCTCTTGCAGGGGCGACCCTTGTGGTCGCTCACTCTGGCGCTTCGAGCTTCCCGTTCATTGACCGCCCGAACGGGCGACCACAAGGGTCGCCCCTACGAAGTGACCGATGCGGTGTCAGAACAGCAACCGGCCGAGGCGCTTGCGGTACTCGGCAACGACAGGCTGATCATCGCCGAGCATGCCGAAGATGCCGAGCAGGGTCTTGCGGGCGGCTTCGTCGGCGGCGGTCTTGTCGATGCGGACCGATTCCAGGAGTTCATCGAGCGCCTGCACCCACTGACCCTCGACGGCGAGCAGGCATCCGTGTCGATATCGGGCCAGGGCGTCATCAGGGCTGGCCGCAGCCGCGCGGCGCACTTCGTCGGGATCGAGGCCATCGAGCGCCGATGTGAGTTCCATCGCAGTAAGCACGCTCTTGCTCATTGGATGGTTGGGCCAGCGACGAGCCAGTTCGGCAGCTCGTTCGGTCTCGCCGACGCTCGAGAGCACTGCGGCCAGGCCAACTCCCGCAGGCTCGTGGTTCGGATCCTCGGCCAGCGCCGCCTCGAAGTGGAGACGGGCGATGGGGATCTGGTTCTCCTGCATCATGCGGTAGCCCTCGGCGGCCTTGATGTCCGCCTCGGAGGGAATCAGTGAGTCGAAGAATGCCCGAACCTGTTCCTCGGGCAATGCTCCAACGAAACGATTGACGAGCTGTCCGCCGACGAAGGCGAAGACGGCAGGGATGCCCTCGACCTGGAGCGCCTGGGCCACCTGTGGATTCTCGTCGGTGTTGACCTTGACGAGTTGAACCTGACCGTCGCGCTCGTAGGCAAGTTTCTCCAGGATCGGTCCAAGTACGCGGCAGGGTCCGCACCAGGGCGCCCAGCAATCGACGATCACGGGAAGTTCATGCGAGCGTTGGATAACGTCCTGATTGAACGTGGCGTCAGTTGAGTCAATCACAGCGGCGACGTGTCCATGCAGCCCGAGCGGCTCGTTGTCCTGTGTCGACTCCGCCGGCTGAGCCGGAGGCGGAGTGCGATTGAGGGGAACGGGATCGGGAGGAGGAGCAGCCGGCTCCTGCTGCACGCGGCGCATTGGCTGGCCAGAGGCCGAGTAGATGATCGGCCCTGACGGCTGTTGCTGCTGTGCAGGCGGTGGAGCGCCGCGCTGGACGCGATCGTTGGGGAACGGAATCGGATCGGGCGGCCGCTGCGTCATGGGGAATCTCCGCTGATGTCGGACAAACCAGGTCGCCGGGCGGCGACTACCAGTTGGTGTACCGCTTGCGCTTGGGGAAGTTGGCGGAGCGGTTCTTGGTCGAGTTGTTCTCGAAGATACCGGCCATCACGCGCTCGGACTTGGCCTCGCAGGTCGGACATTCCTGCGGTTCGGACGCCTGCGACATTGGGCGGATCTTCTCAAAGTTCGCGCTGCACGCTTCGCAGCGATAGGTGTATACGGGCACGAGGTGTTCTCCTGAAACGCTGACCGATCGATTCGAGTTTATCGCGCCTGGGTCGAATCAAGGGAGTGGGCGAGCGATCGGGCTGCGCTCGACACGCTGAGCGCCCATGAGACTTCCTGGACATCGTGCACCCGCACGACATGCGCACCAAGCCAAGCGGCGAGCACGTTGAACGCAACCGTGGCGTGCAACATGCCGGGACGACCCTGCGCGTCGCGCGATCGCAACTCTCCATGTCCCAGCAACTCGGCCAGGAAGCCCTTGCGTGAGGCTGAGATCAGGACGGGATAGCCAAGTTCTGAGAGATCAGCCAGACCGAGTAGCAGGCGCAGGTTGTCTTCGAGGCCGTGTCCGAACTGAAATCCCGGATCAATCCAGACGGCGGGCGCGCCTGCGGCTGTGATCTCAGCGGCGCGTCTGTTCAGATAGCTGCGGATCTCCAGGGCGACATCGTCATAGCCATGGTCGACCTGGCGATGCCGCTGGGGTCGGCCCCGCATATGCATGATCGCGATCGGCGTCCGGGTTTCGACGGCGACCCTGACTGTATCCGGGTCGGCGCCGGTGATGTCGTTGATCAGGTGGGCTCCGGCCTCGACCGCCGCGCGAGCAACGACTGATGTCCATGTATCTACGGAGACCAGATGTCCCTCGGAGACCAGCGCCTCGATAACCGGGGCGACCCTGGCGATTTCTTCTTGCGGGGATATCTCCTCTGCTCCGGTTCGGGTGGACTGTGCTCCAACGTCGATGATGCTGGCGCCGGCCTGGCGCAACTGCTCCGCCCGACGTGGGGCGTCAGCGACATCGACGACCGAAGCGGCGACGGGCGAGTCGGTGTCGACGTTGAGGATGCCCATCACGAGGCAGCGGTGAGTTGCATCGAGCGTCTGTCCGCCAAGTTCGATGAGCATGTGCGAGCACTTAGCGGCGACGCGCGACGTAGTGCGGGCTTCTGCCGAAGAAGACCTGCGCCGCCTCCATGATCGACTCGTTGAGCGTTGGATGCGCGTGAATGGAGTCGGCGAGGTCGGATGCGCGAGCGCCCATCTCAACCGCCAGCACGCCTTCGCCGATCAGTTCGCCGGCGCCGGGTCCGACGACCTGCATCCCGAGGACGCGCTCAGAACCCTGTTCGACAACGAGGCGGGTGAGACCGTCGTTGCGACCGGACGCGGTGGCGCGTCCCAGCGCCGCCCAGGGAAAACTGACTGTGGTGGCTTCGATGTCGAGGGCCGCGGCCTCCGCCTGGCTCAAGCCGCACCATGCGATCTCGGGGTCGGTGAAAATCACCGCGGGCACGGCCAGCGGCCGGAACGCGGCAGGATTGCCCAGAATGGCTTCAACGGCGACCAATGCCTCTGCCGTCGCCTTGTGCGCCAGCATCGGCTCGCCTGCCACGTCGCCGATAGCGAAGATCGAGGGTTCACTTGTGCGTCGCCGGACGTCGGTGACGATGAAGCCGTGGTCGTCAACATGGGCTTTGGTCCGGTGGAGTCCGAGCCCGCCGCTGTTTGGTCGACGTCCTGTGGCGATCAGCACACGATCGAAGGTCTCGGTTCGCTCGACGCCGTCGCTGTCGGCGAGAACCGCTTCGATCCCTTCCTCGACTTCCGACATCGATACGACCGTCGTGTTGACATGAGTTGCCTTGAGGCGCGAACGCAGGCTTCGCTCGAGCACTCGAACGAGGTCGCGTTCGACTCCCGTGAGAATCTGGGGGAGCGCTTCAACGACAGTGACTTCAGAACCCAGCTCGGCGTAGACGGTGCCCAGCTCGAGTCCGATGTATCCGCCGCCGACGACAAGCAGCGAGGATGGCACGTCCGGCAGATCGAGCGCCTCGGCGGCATCCATGACGCGATCGGATTCGAGTTGCAGTGTCCTTGGGATGACTGCCGTTGAACCAGTCGCCACGATCAGCGCGTCGAAGTCCATTGGCAGTACTTCGCCGTTGGATTCGATGTTGAGTTGGTTGGCGTGGCGAATGCGCCCGAACCCTTGTTGATACTGCACGTTGTGTTGACGCCGCAGCAGGCCGAGTCCGTTGGTCATCTTGCGGACGACGCCGTCTTTCCAGTCTCGCAGTTGGTCAATGTCGATCTCGGGCTCGCCGAAGCTGATGCCCCAGTCCGACGCGTGACGCGCTTCGCGCAGCAATCTGGCCACGTGCAGCAGCGCTTTGGAAGGAATACAGCCCTCGTACAGGCAAACGCCGCCGGGCTGCGCTCGCGTATCGACCAGGGTGACATCCATGCCCTGCTCGGCCGCGTGGAACGCGGCCGGATAGCCGCCAGGTCCGGCGCCGAGAACGACGAGTCGGAAATTGCCGTTGCTGGACGCCTCGCTGCTGACCACGCTAACTCCCGAGCGCCAGCACGAGCGGCTGACGGATGACATCGGCGATCCAGGTCATGAATCGAGCGCCGTCGGCGCCGTCCATGATTCGATGGTCGAAGGTGAACGAAAGCGGCAGGATGCTGCGTGGCTCCCAATCGTTGAGCAAGTCCGACCAGACCGGACGCCGCTCGGCTCGCCCGATGCCCAGGATGGCGGTGTTTGGATGATGAATGATCGGCGTGAAATGACCTGTGCCCATGCCTCCCAGATTGGTGACAGTGAAGCTGCTGCCGCGGAAGTCCTGTAAGCCGAGGTCGCCGGATCGGGCTCGCTCGGAGATATCGGTGAGTTCGACGGAGATCTCGATGATGTTCTTCTCGTCTACGTCGCGGATGACTGGCACCACGAGTCCGCGGGGAGTGTCGACGGCGACTCCGAGGTGCACGTACTTCTTGAGCACCAGTTCGTCCTGTTCGGCGTCGATCGAGCTGTTGACATGAGGATGCGCAAGCAGGGCGGCAGCGGTGATCTTGAGCAAGATTGCGGTGATGGTCAGTCGTCCGCCCGCCTCTTCAGCGCGGTCGCGGTAGTCGCTCCGGACCTGTTCCAGTTCGGTCACGTCGGCGGTGTGAAACAGCGTGACGTGCGGCACCTCATGCCAGGAGACGGCCATGTTGCGCTTGATCGTGCGCCTCAGGCGGCTCAGCGGCACGCGCTCAACCGAGCCAAACTCCGAAAAATCGGGCAATGGACCTGGCGACAGGGAGTAATGTCCTGTCGGCTGAGCCGGCTGCGGCGTCTCTCTCGCGTGGCGCTTGATGTCTTCCAGTTCAATGCGTCCGCCCGGGCCTACGCCCTGTACGTTGCGGATGTTGACGCCGATCTCGCGGGCGAATCGCCGAACCGAAGGTGATGCGAAGACCGGACGTTGATCAGGATCGCCTTCGACCAACGGCGGCGGCGCGGCGCTCGGAGTCGGCGGCGCCGGCGCGGGCGAACTCTCTACTGCGTTGTCAGTTCCGTTTTCCGCTTGTTCTTCTACTGGGGTGGGAGGCGGTTGCTGAGTCTCATCCTGCTGCGCAGGCGGGGGCGACGTCTCTGGCGGCGACGAGACTGCCGCCGGATCAACGCTCAGGACCGGGTCTCCCGGTTTGATGGTGTCGCCGACCTGGACATGGATCTCCGTGACGGTCCCGGCAACCGAGGACGGCAGGTCGAGTGTTGCCTTTTCGGTTTCAATCTCGGCGATCGGTTGTTCCAGCGCGACGATGTCGCCCACGCTGACATAGACCTGAAGCACATCCGCCTCTTCGATGTCTTCGCCCAGGTCGGGCAACAGCACCAGACCGGGATCGGATGCGGTGGTCGTCATCTCGATTTCCTAACGCAGCATCGGATCTGGGCGGTCGGGATCAATGCAGAGTTGATCGCGCGCGCGCAGCAGCAGGTCGCCGTCGACTTCGTGCCGCCGGCCAAGTGCGCTGAGGGCCGACCAGACGATGTGATTGGCATCTACCTCGAAGAAGTCGCGCAACGCCTCGCGGGTGTCCGAGCGACCGAAGCCGTCGGTTCCGAGCGCGGTCAGCAAACCGGGCAACCAGCGCGCGACGAGGTCGGGCAGCGACGCTGTGTAGTCGCTGGCGGCGACGATTGGCGCTTCACTGGCGCCGAGCGAGGATTCGAGCCACGACTGCTTTGGCTCTTCGAACGGGTGCATCCGATTCCAGCGGTCGGCCTGCAGCGCCTCGCGGCGCAACTCGGTGTAGGAGGTGACCGACCAGACATCTGCTCGGATGTCGTAGTCATCTCTGAGAATCTGTTGAGCTCGCCGCACCTCGTTGAGGATTGGACCGCTGCCCAGCAGCCGCACCTGGGGAGCGTCGTTGGGAATCAGCGGATAGATGCCGCGCAGGATGCCCTCGCGTACGATCTCGGATTCTGGCATGGGAGGCTGAACGTAGGTTTCGTTCTCGACCGTGATGTAGTAGAAGATGCTCTCGTCCTCGTCGTGCATGCGGCGGATGCCTTCCTGGACGATGACGGCGATCTCGTAGGCGTAAGCGGGGTCGTAGGCGATCAGGTTGGGGATCGTGGAGGCGAGCAAGTGGCTGTGACCGTCCTGATGCTGCAGGCCTTCGCCGTTGAGCGTCGTGCGTCCAGCGGTTGCGCCGATCAGGAATCCCCGGGTGCGCGCGTCGCCAGCGGCGAAAGCGAGGTCGCCGAAGCGCTGCAGGCCGAACATCGAATAGAAGATGAAGAACGGGACCATCGGCACGTTGAGCGAGGAATAGGCAGTTCCGCCTGCGATGAAGGAGGACATTGCGCCGGCCTCGGTGATGCCCTCCTCAAGGATTTGTCCGTCGCGCGTTTCCTTGTAGAACAGCAGCCGATCCGAATCTACGGGCTCGTAGAGCTGGCCGGCCGAGGCGTAGATGCCAAACTCGCGGAACATGCCCTCCATGCCGAAGGTTCGCGACTCGTCGGGCACGATCGGGACGATGTGATGGCCAAGCTCACGGTCGCGCATGAGTCGGCTGAGCATGCGCACGAAGCCCATCGTGGTTGAGGCTTCCCTGTCGCCAGTACCCTCGTGGAACTCGGAGAACGTCTCGTCGGGAGGCATGCTGAGGTGCGACTTCGGCGAGCGTCGCTCAGGGACGTGCCCGCCAAGCTCCTGCTTGCGGGCGGCGACGTAGGCGGCCTCGCGACTGTCCCGTGATGGGCGATAGAGGGGCGCGCCGACCACTTCGTCGTCGGACAATGGAATGGCGAAGCGGTCGCGGAACTGCATCAGCTCGCGTTCGTTCAGTTCTTTCTGCTGGTGGGTGATGTTTCGGCCTTCGCCGGCTTCTCCGAGTCCGTAGCCCTTGATCGTCCGGGCAAGGATGACCGTCGGCGCGCCGCGATGGTTGACCGCTGCGTCGTAGGCAGCATGGACTTTGAGCGGATCGTGTCCGCCCAGTCGCATGCGCCAGAGTTCGTCGTCGGAGATGTCATCGACCATCCCCAGGAGGCGCGGGTCAACGCCCCAGAAGTGGCGTCGGATGTAGCTGCCGCCGGCGACGGTGTACTTCTGGTACTCGCCGTCGACCACCTCGCCCATGCGCTGGACAAGCAGGCCATGTTCATCGCGAGCCAGGAGTTGGTCCCACTCCGACCCCCAGATCACCTTGATCACATTCCAGCCGACGCCGCGGAAGACCGCTTCGAGTTCCTGGATGATCTGTCCGTTACCTCGAACCGGTCCATCGAGCCGCTGCAGATTGCAGTTGACCACGAAGATCAGGTTGTCGAGCTCCTCGCGTGAGGCGAGGGCGATCGAACCGAGCGTCTCCGGTTCATCGGTCTCGCCGTCGCCGAGAAAGCACCAGACCTTGCGGTCGCTTGGTTCGAGCAGGTTGCGATTTTCGAGGTAGCGAATGAAGCGGGCCTGGTAGATGGCCTGGATCGGTCCCAGTCCCATCGAGACGGTGGGGAACTGCCAGTAGTCGTCCATCAGCCAGGGGTGGGGGTATGAGGGCAGGCCACCGGAAAGCTCTCTGCGGAACTTGTGCAACTGCTCGGGAGCCAGGCGGCCCTCTACATAACCACGCGCATAGATGCCGGGCGCGGAGTGTCCCTGGAAGTAGACCAGGTCGCCGCCGGACGGGTGATCCTGGCCGCGAAAGAAGTGATTGAATCCAACCTCGTAGAGCGTCGCGGCAGACGCATAGGTGGAGATGTGCCCGCCGATGCCGTGATTGATCTGATTGGCCTCGACGACCATCGCCATCGCATTCCAGCGAATGATTGACTTGATCCGGCGCTCGATATTGACGTCACCGGGGTAGGCCGGTTGTTTCTCTATCGGGATGGAGTTGACGTACGGCGTCTGCGATGTGACCGGCAGGCGGATGCCGGAACGCTGCGCCTCGATCTGCAAGGTTTGCAGCAGGCGAGAGACTCGTTCCGGGCCGCGCCGCCTGGCGACATCGCGGAGCGAATCGATCCAGTCGTTGGTTTCCAGCCAATCTTCCGACCCCGAGGAGTCGAGTTCACGGCCAAGCGCCGTCCGCCAGGGTGATTCAGGGGTGGTCATCACCATCTCAGTTTACTCAAACCGGAGACCTAATCTCTTGACGAAACGGCACGATAGATAGACTTAAACAAAGGGCAACAGGCGTGGGGACGCGATGCCAAGTGGTGCGCCTGCAGCGACACGCGGCGATATTGGCCGAGGCATTGAGCGCGCGCGAATTGTGCAATGCGGGCGATTGCCCGCAATGAGCCATGAGGACGCGCTGATTTGGCAGGCGACGCGGGCGGCGGAAGTCGCGCGAGGCGCGCAGGCGGAAATCGTCGTGTTCGTCGAGCATCCGGCGGTGTACACGCAGGGACGTCGAGGCGGTCGAGAGCATGTCTTGCGAACGCTTCCGACAAGCGTCGTTGACACCGATCGCGGCGGCGACATCACATTCCACGGTCCTGGACAGCTGGTCGTCTGGCCGATCCTGCGGCTGCGGGAACGAGGCGTCGGGATCTCGGACTACGTACGCGCGCTTGAGGAGGTCGCGATCTCGAGCGCACGCCAGTTCGGTATCGGCACCGAGCGCATCCGCGGCCGGCCAGGAGTCTGGATCGAGAATCGCAAGCTGGCTAGCGTCGGTCTGCGGGTGCAGTCCGGAGTGAGTCGTCACGGGATGTCGCTGAATTGCGATGTCGATCTGTCCTGGTTCGAGTACATTCGCGCCTGCGGAGTCGAAGGTGCAGAGGCAACTTCGCTGACGATCGAGTCCGGCCGCCGGATCGGAATCGAGGAGTGCGAACCGGTCGCGCGCGCTGCATTTGCCGAGGTATTCGACCTTCGGCTCTCTCCCGTCCAGTTGGCGGGAGGCGCCTCGTGACTCGCCTCCGAGAGCGCAAGCCAGGCTGGATTCGGGCGCAGTTCCCGGGCGGTCAGCGGTACGGCGAGATCAAGCGATTGCTCCGAGACGAGACGTTGCACACCGTCTGTGAAGAAGCGCGTTGCCCGAACATCGGCGAGTGCTTCAATCGCGGCACAGCGACATTCATGATCCTTGGCGACACCTGCACTCGCGCATGCGGATTTTGCGCTGTGACATCCGGTAGACCTGGGCCGCTCGACTGGACCGAGCCACAGCGTCTGGCGGATGCCGTTGCCCGTCTCAACCTTGCCTACGTGGTGATTACATCGGTCAATCGCGACGATGCGCCCGATGGCGGTGCACAGATTTTCGCCTCGTGCATCGAGCTGATCCGCCGGCAGCGTCCCGAAACGGCTGTGGAGGTGCTGATTCCCGACTTTGTCGGCAACTGGGACGCGCTGGAGACGGTTCTCGCCACGAACCCGACGGTGTTGAACCACAACGTCGAGACGGTAGAGCGGCTGTATCCGCGAGTGCGCTTCCAGGCTCGTTACGAGCGCTCGCTGGAACTGCTGCGTCGCGCGGCGTCGTGGACCCCTCAGATTCCGACGAAGACAGGCTTCATGCTCGGTCTGGGCGAGCGGCGAGACGAAGTGTCGGCGCTCTTGCACGACCTACGTGAGGCAAAGGTGGAGCTACTCACGGTTGGCCAGTACTTGCGACCCTCGAGCAAGCACTTGCCGGTGGCTCGCTACGTTCCGCCCGAGGAGTTCGACTCGATCCGCGAAGAGGCGCTGGCGTTAGGCTTCCTGCACGTTGAGTCGGGACCGATGGTGCGTAGTTCGTATCACGCAGACGAGCAGGCGCGCGCGGCCCGGCTGGTCAACGTTGAGCTGCACGCGTAGCTCCCAGCTCCACCTCTGCACTACGAATCCTCCCCGCCTCCCTGCTCGTGGGGTATGAGCAGCACGTCGCCCGGATGTATGAAGCTAAAGGCGTCGAGCTGGTTGATCTCCATCAACTCGTCGACCGTTGAGCCGTAACGCTCGGCGATGTCGTAAAGCGTGTCGCCTTCGGCAACGACGTACTCGAAGGTATTGGCGGATTGAGGCAGAGCGATTGCCTCTTGCTGCGCGTCGTTCAGGGCCGATGAGGCTGGCTCCGGTGCGGAGACCACGATCGGCTTGACGATCGTGTTGGTCTGGGCGGAATCGGTGGCTGCGGGTTGCTGTGAGTTGGCCGGTGGATTGACGGTAGAGGTCGTCACAACCGTTGATGGCTCGTTGGAGTGCAGTGGTCGCTGTGGACTGACCAGGGGAGCCTCCGGTTCACCATCACGGCTGCGGTCGATAGCGGTGACGTCCTGGCGCAGGGTGGTTTCGACATCGGAGTCTGACGGCTCGGCCGATCCGACCGCGCCACCGACGAATAGCAGAATGGCGAGCGCTGCCACCGGAGCAAGCAGCAACGAGAGATGGACGCCGTGAGAGGAGTTGGACGAGCGATTGAGATTGGCCGCGCTGAGACCATAGGCGCCGACGTTGGCAAAGGGCGAAGTCTGTCCAGCGATTGCCGCCTGCTGGTGCGCCGAGACCCGCTCACGCCACCAGAGCGCGGCGGCAACCAGAGCCAGGGGAATACCAAGCGCAAGCAACCAGGCGCCATGACCCGGCCAGGTCAAGTCGAGCATGAGGAGCAAGAAGAAGGCAATGGCGGCCGATGCTGCTGCCGGCTTTGGATTCAAGCGCATACTGCTGGTCGCCTCGCCGCCGAAGCACCATCAACTTCACTCTAGCCGAAGGTGAGTACTGCGGTGGCGCAGGCGGATGTGGCCGACGAACAGGCAATCGTCGGATGTAGTTCTCGGATCAGGTCGCGTACACTCGCGGGAAACACGTGGGACGACGCGCTTGGCGCTGTTGCGGAAGACTGGTGCGAGGGAGCGTGATTGCCGATGACGCAGCCGCAGTCGGACACATTGTCTTTGAGTGAGTTAGCCCAGGCCGCTGGACTGAGGATGGAGGAGATGGACGGTCACCAACGGGAAGTTGGCTCACCGGACATCTTCGAGCGGGTCGTCCATTTCCAACTGGCCGACCAGGCTCGGGCGGCCGGACTGTATCCGTTCTTTCAACCGATCGAAGTCAATGACGGACCGGAAGCGATCGTCGACGGCAAACGCGTGATCATGTTGGGTTCGAACAACTACCTGGGCCTCACACGACATCCCAAGGTGCTCTCGGCAGCGCAAGAAGCGCTGGAGCGCTTTGGGCCTTCGATGACCGGCTCACGCCTACTCAACGGAACCAGTCCGGTCCATCTCGAGCTCGAGGAAGCGCTCGCCGAGTTCCTCGGCATGGAGACGGCGATTGTCTTCTCGACCGGCTATCTCGCGAATCTGGGCGCGGTCTCGGCACTAGTGGACCGACACGGTGTCTCGGTCCTGGACCGCGATGTGCACGCATCGATCTACGATGCGGCGGGACTCGCCCTGGGCAAGTACACGCGATTCCAACACAACGACCCGGCGCATCTCGACCGTGTGCTGGGCAATCTCCCAGCCGAGCAACCGAGGCTGGTGCTGATCGATGGGGCCTATTCGATGGGCGGCGACCTGGCGCCGTTGCCGGAGCTGCGCGAGGTCTGTCGCAAGCACAACACTCGCATGTTGGTGGACGACGCTCACGCGATTGGCACGGTGGGACCAACCGGACGCGGGACTCGCTCGCACTTTGGGCTTGAACAGCCGGACGATCTGACGATCGGCACGTTCAGCAAGACACTGGCGTCGGTCGGAGGATTCTGTGCGGGACCTCGAATGGTGATCGAGTACATCCGACACTTCTCGCGGCCGATGCTGTTCACTGCCGCGCTGCCGCCTGCTTCGGCGGCGGCGGCGCTGGCGGCGCTGCGACTGATCGACGAGGAGAACTGGCGGGTGACCCGGGTTCAGGAGATTGGACAGCGGATGCGCGACGGCCTGTCGGGGCTGGGATTCGACATCGCCAACTCGGCCACGCCGATTATTCCAATCCGCGTCGGCGACGAGGTGCGAACGGCGGCGTTCTGGCGCGATCTGCTGAACCACGGCGTATACACGAACGCTGTCATCGCACCGGCAGTACCGCGTGGACAGGCGATCTTGCGCACGTCATACATCGCGACGCACACAGACGAACAGCTCGAGCGGGCGTTGCAGATCTTCGCGGATGCAGGACGACGCCACGGCGTGATCAAGTAGGCGGCGGTGCGTGTCCTGCTGACCGGTGGCAGCGGGTTCGTCGGTGGGCACATCGCGCGCGCGCTGAGCGGAGCGGGACACGACCTCCGTCTGCTGGTTCGGCCGACCAGCGACACGTCGTTTGTCGATGACCTCTTGTTCGAGCGGTCTGTTGGCGATCTTCGTCAAGCGGACACGCTCCGCACCGCGTGCCGTGGGATGGACGTAGTCGTCCACTCGGCGGCGGTGCTGCGAGCCGCGAATCCGGAAGATTTCCAGCGAGCCAACCGGGAGGGCACTCGCGAGCTCGGCGCGGCGGCAGCAGCTTCGGGAGTCCAGCGCCTGGTGTACATCTCCTCGCTCGCCGCTCAGGGGCCGTCGCCCAACGGAGCGCCAGAAGCGCCGGAGGCTGCACCTCACCCGGTCTCCGCCTACGGCCGGTCGAAACTGGCTGGCGAGAGAGAGTTGCAGCAATTCGCCGGCGAGATCGATCTCGCATTCCTCAGACCTCCGCTCGTGTACGGTCCTGGGGACACCGGCTTGCTCCCCTTCTTCTGGATGGCACGACGAGGATTCGCGGTTCGGCTGGGTGACGGCAGACGTACGGTTGACGTGATCTTTGGAAGAGATCTGGCGGAAGCCGTGGTCGAGATCCTTCAGGGCGAACGGGAAGGACCAGTCCGCTACCACGTCAACGACTCGAATGGTCCGTACACGTGGAACGACATGCTGGCCGCGCTGGAGCGTGCCGCTGCGCGTCGGCTTGTGATTCCTTCGCTGTCGCCCGGCGTGTTTCACGGCATCGCGCGCTGCTCGGAGTGGTGGGCGAGGCTCAGCCGCTCGGAGCCGATGCTCGACCGGACCAGGGTCCTGGAGATGCGTCAAGCTGCCTGGTTGTGTGATTCGTCCTCGCTGACGCGCGACACAGGATGGAGGAATCGCACGGAGTTGGACGAAGGTCTGCGCGAGACGATGCGCTGGTATCGCGAACGCGGCTGGGTCTGAGGAGCGGAGCCCATGTCAGCACTGTGGTCGTTCGATCTCGACGGAGTGTTGGCCGAGCCGCCGTTTGGTTGGAATCCTGCTATCAATCGCGATGTCAGCATGGAACCTGATCGCAGTGCCGTCCTGCCCGCCACACAACCAGCGAACGGCCTTGTGGACATGGCGTTGCGACGGAGCTGGTACCGATGGCGCTATGTGCTGCGTCCGCCCCGTCACGGCGCACTGGAGGCGGTTTCGGCGGCGGCGGAGCGAGGGCGAGTCGTCGTGCTGACCGGTCGCCATGTGCGGGGTCGCGGACAAACCGAGTCATGGCTTGAGCAACATGGGTTCGGTGCATTGATTGAGGAACTGATCATGAACGGATCCAATCTTCGCTCCGCCAGGTACAAGGAGGCCTACCTGCGAGGGCGTTCAGTGTCGATGCACATAGATGACGACGCCGCGACGGTGGCCCTGCTTGCCAGGAACGACATCCCGACTGCACTGGTGTCCTGGCCCAAAAACCGCGGGCTGTCATATCCCCAAGCCGTGACACGTTGCGCCGACATGATCGAGGTCCGCGCGTTGATTGAAGAGATGTCGAGCCATGCTTGAGCCCCTGGATGTCGAAGCGCCGGCGGAACTGGTGTGGGAGATGCTGCGTGACGAAGCGCGCCTGGGCGAGGAAGACGGTCAGGCTGTCGTACTTGCGGAGCATCGGGGACGAGAGTTGTTGCTTGAAGTCAGGATGGGGATTGGGTTCAGCGTCCAGCACGCGTACCAGATAGAGCGTGTTGGTGCAGGCTGTCGCATAACTGACCGCCTCCGTCCGCTTGGCTGGCGTTGGAGACTGAGCAACATCTTCTTGTTTGGACGGGGAATGCGGCCATTGGAGGCTGCGTCGGAGCAGGGACTGGCCAATCTGAAAGAAGCGGCAGAGTCCAAATCCGGCGAAACATAATAGAGGATTACGGTCACGCGGCGTCTGGAATCGAGAGTTAGTCCACCGGAATCGGTGGACACTGTTGACGATGTGGATCACTTCGTCAAGTTGTTATGTGTACAATGTGGATGGCGGCAGGGTCGATTCCCAAGTGAGGGAAGGCACGCGAGGTGTTCTCTCAGAGTGGATTGCGCTCGTACCGTATCGTCAGATTTCTCCTGGTGACAACCGTAGTGCTTACGGCGTTTGCCGCGGGCGCCGCACTGCGCATCACCAGTGCAGAAGAACCAGTTCAAGAGACCATCCAGAACGAAGATCAAACCGGAACAACGGCTGCTGCACTGTCGCGCGAGCTCAGCGGCCGCGTGTACGTATGGGACCAGGGACGACTCAGGCCGGCATGGCAAGCGCGTGTTTCGACCGGCAGCGCGATGGTCCGCACCGACAGCGGCGGCAGGTTTCTGTTTGAGGCAGGCGAGCGGACCGGCTCCCTAACGGTGATCCAACCCGGATACGACATCGTCAGACGGCCGATCTACTACGACCAGACCGTGATCGTGCTTCGCAATCTGGTCGTACGGGCGATCTACGTTCCCTTTGACATCGTCATGCGACCTGACGTTCAGGCTTACGTACATCGGCTTGTCGATGCGGACATGATCAATGCTGTCGTAGTCGACTTGAAGAGCGAGGCTGGGCAGGTGTTCTCGGTCGCCGCAACCGCGACCACGGATCAGATTGGCGCAACGCTGCACAGCGAATCGGTTGTGAGCTTCCTCAGGGAGCTGGAGAACAAGGGTGTGTACCGAATCGGTCGAGTCGTGACGTTCCTCGACAACTGGTATGCAAGCTGGTTTCCCGACAACGCGCTGCACGATGTGGACGGCAGCCCGTTTGTTGACGACTTGGGCAGCAAATGGGCCTCTGCCTACGCGTCGGGGGCTCGTCGATACAACGCGGAGATCGGCGCGGCGGCGGCCGGATATGTCGAAGAAGTGCAGTATGACTACGTGCGGCTGCCGTACGAAAACAACCTGCGGGAGCGGTTCGAGCACACGGCGGCTCAGCGCGTGGCCGCAATCAATAGCTTTGCCAGGGAGGCCAGCGAGCTGGTGCACATGGCCGGGCTGGCCATCTCATTCGATACGTTTGGCGTGATATCAACCGCAGGGGACGACCAGGGCATCGGTCAGTCGGTAGAGGGCGTGGCGCCTTACCTCGACTACATCTCCCCGATGGTCTATCCCAGTGGCTGGCATCCGGGATCGCTGGGCTTCGAGTACCCGCCCGAACATCCAGGCGCGGTAGTGCACATCAACGTCGAGGCGACGGTAGAGCGCGTCGGCGACGACGAGACGGCACTGGTCCGGCCCTGGCTACAGGACTTCCACGACTATCAACCGCGCAGACTGCCGTACAACGCGGAGCAAGTACACGCTCAGATCGCCGCAACCGCAGAGGCCGGTGGGGTTGGCTTCATGCTCTGGGATCCGTCCATGAGCTACGAACAGCACGCCCTGGAGCTGGCCTTGAGTATCTCCTGGTCGACATTTGGCTAGCGGCTAGATCCCGTTGCCCCAACCAACATCGACGAGGAAGCGGTTGAGCTGACCATTGAACTCGGTGGCGCGTTCGAAGTAGACGCTGTGTCCAGTCGCGGGAATCTCGTAGTACTGCGACCCGGGGACGTGCGCCTGGGCGGCGCGCATCACGACCGGCGAGACCAATGGGTCGTTTCCGCCAACGACCCAGAGGATTGGCACGGGCAGACTGGCGACGGCATCGGGATCGGGCGCGAGTTCGTTGAGCACGCCGATCAGGGCAGGGTCACGAGGTGGATTCATGGCCATGATCTCGTCGTAGAGGAAGGCGAGCGCTGGATCACGTTCGCGCAGGCTCTGGTCGTAGGCGAGCGATCCAAGCCCCTGGCCTTCGACCAGTTTTCGCGTCTGCTCCCATGGCCCCCTGATTTGCTCGGTCATCAGCCCGCCCATCGTGTCGGCCATGACGAGCGCGGCGACTCGATCCGGCGCCTGGAGCGCGGCTCCCAGGCAGGTCCATCCGCCCATGGATTGCGCGACAAGCGCGGCGCGGCCAATGCGCAGTTCATCCAACAACGCGATCAGATCGTCGACGAAGGCGGCCGGACCCGGACCTCCTGTCGGTACACTGCGGCCCCAGCCGCGATGATCGAAGGCTACGCAGCGATAGGACTTTGCAAACACCGGGATCTGCTGCCACCAGGAGAGGTGATTGCCGCCGGCGCCGTGAGCAAAAATGATCGCCGGTCCATTGCCGGTTTCCTCGTAGAAGATGTCGCAGTTCGGACGCTTCAGGGTAGGCAAGGCTTCCTCCAAAACCGAGTGCGCGGCGCTCAGGGCATAGGCTTCTCTTACAGAGTTGAGGCTAACAGCGGTTCGGCGAGGCAAGGGAACGGCCGATGTCGAGGATGCGGGTTGCTCTCACGGGTGCGGACGCGGAGGTTGGAGCGGCGGTTCGGATTGAGCTTGAACGACACGATCTGGAACTCGATGCGATCGAGATTGGACCCGACGCAGACGCAATCACGCTGCCTGAGAACACCACTCACGTCGTTCACGCAGCGGCCCTGACGGAACCGGGGCTTGCCTCGTCCGAGTACACCGCCGCGAATGTCCACGCGACCACGACGCTGCTCGACGCATGCCGACGCGCTGACCTGAAGCAGGTCGTACTCATATCGACCACGGAGTCCTACGGGCGCAGGCTGCCGCCCTGGCCGGTCACGGAGAGCTGGATACCGCGACCGCTCGGCGCTGCGCAGCAGAGCCGCGTAGCAGCAGAGCGGGTCGCGCGCACATATCGACGGCGCGTGCCGCTGTCCATCCTGCGGGCTGCTCCTTTGATTGTCAGCGGCAGCGGGGCGCTGATGACCGTAGTCCGACACTTCATCTCGCGGCCGAGAAGCGCCCTGGTCGCCGGCGGACAGGCGCCGCTGTCGATCCTGGCGGGGGCAGATCTGGGGCGGGCGGTCTGGGCGCTGCTGACGCACGGCGAAGAGGCTGTCGGTCACGTGTTTCATGTCGCCTCGGCGCACACAACGTGGGGTGAGCTGGCGATGGAGGCGTGTCAGTTGCGCGGCGTGGAGGGTCAGTTCTGGAGCGCGCCCTACCTGTTTGCGCGAGGACTGGGCGCGCTGCACCTCTCGGCCTGGGTGCTGCCGGAACCGGTAGGAGTAGACGCGTATGTAGAGATGACAGGGCGCCCGCACCTAATCGACGACTCACGAGCCCGAGTGTCGCTCGAGTATGCGCCACTGTTGAGTCTGCGCGGGGCGCTGGCCCAGGCGCTTGACGTGTACGAGCGGGCGCCGTCAACGGCGCCCGAGGACTAGGGCCTGTTCACACTGGCCGAACAAGCCCCGAAAGCGTCGTCATTGCCGCGCTTGCCGCGGCAGTCTCGCCGTATTGAGTACCAATGTCAGTGCCGAACGCGGCGAGATACCCGCGCCAGCGCGGGTATGACGGAGTCTGGGCTGCTTGTTCACTCAATGTGAACAGGCCCTAACCGGTCGCCTTGACTGCGTCGGCCACCCTGTAGGCCAGACCTTCCTCGAAGATGCTGGGCACGATGCGGTCCGGCGTTGGCTCGCTGACGAAATCGGCAATGGCCTGGGCGGCCGCGATCTTGTGTGCGTCCTCGATTTTGGGGATGCCGCCATCAAGCAATCCGCGGAACATGCCGGGGAAGCCGAGCGCGTTGTTGATCTGGTTGGGGAAGTCGGAGCGTCCAGTGGCGACGATTGCGGCGCCTGCCTCGGCGGCCTCGTCGGGCATGATCTCGGGCGTTGGGTTGGCCATTGCGAAGACCATCGCGTTGTCGTTCATGGAGGCGACATCGGAGACGGTGACGAGGCCCGGACCGGCGAGGCCGAGGAAGAGATCGGTGCCGCGCATGACCTGGGACGTCTGGGGAATGCTGCCGTCGGGGTTGTTGCGGAAGTCGCACCACTCGGCCGCCGAACGCTTCCAGGGATTGAGGTCTTCGCGGTCGATGGTGAGCAAGCCCTTGGAGTCGATCAGGGCGACATCTTCGCAACCCATCTCGCGCAGGATCGCGCCGCAGGCGATGCCGCTGGCGCCGGCGCCGAGGATGACCGTGCGGATGTCTTTGAAGTCGCGGTTGGTCAGGCGCAGCGCGTTGATCACTCCGGCGAGCGCGACGACAGCGGTGCCGTGCTGATCGTCGTGCATGACGGGAATGTCGAGGGAGTCGTGCAGGCGTTGCTCGATCTCGAAACAGCGGGGCGCCGAGATGTCCTCGAGATTGATCCCGCCGAGCGATGGAGCAATCGCCTCAATCGCCGCGACGATGTCATCCACCTCGCGAACGGAGAGCGCGATCGGAATCGCGTCGACGCCGGCGAAGTTGCGGAACAACACGCACTTGCCCTCCATCACCGGCAGCGCTGCCTGCGGTCCGATGTCGCCCAGGCCGAGCACCGCGGAGCCGTCGGTGATCACGGCGACGAGGTTGCCGACGCCGGTCATGACGCGGGCCAGCGAGGGGTCTCGGGCGATTTCCAGACAAGGCGCAGCGACACCAGGGGTGTAGACGACGGAGAGATCGTCGTGGTTCTCGACCGTGACTTTGGAGGCGTAGTCGACCTTGCCGCCCCACTCACGATGCATTTCGATGGCGCGCTGGTCGTAGTCGCTCATTTTCCCGCTCTTTCAGTGGCCCCGAGCCGATCCGTGGGGCCGTCGATTGGTATTCCTGCACTGTAATCGGGCAAGTGAAATCGGTCACTAACATTCAACGTCTTGAGCGTGGCGATCTTCGCGTACGTTGCTGCGATTACATCCACACAACACATCTGGAGTCAGAAGTGCGCCTGCTTGAGTGTGGAATCGCCAACAGACAGGCTGCATTGCGAGGAATCTCGCGCCATGGGCGCTGTGGTGGCCCGGCGGCGCATCGCGGGCGCTGGTGACTTTGACTAGAGCAAGGAGCCCTCAAGGATGCCTCGATGGGCGCGCAGGACGAGTTGGCCCTCTTCTCGGCGCTCGACGATGAGCGGCTTGCGACAGTTCCGGCAAGGGGACGTCTCCTTGCGCCGTAACAGGCCCTTGGGAGGGACTCGCGCAACTGTGGGCTCGTTGCAGTAGGGACAGGTGACATCCCAACGCATGCAGGCCCGAATCCGCAGCGGTTCGCCGTCCTTCTGGGCTCTGGAGACCACCAGATCGTAGTTGCAGGTTCGACATAACGTCACGACCCGCCTCGTTCGTCCCGTCTCTGGCGGAACGCCGACATCCAACTGAGTGGAGCAGTTGGGACAGCGAATGTGTCTCGTAGCGATCGCAGAGGCCATGTGTCCATCCTATCGATCAGGACATGGCGGGCAGGCGGGACGATGTCGCATTCTTGGATTGATGACATACCCTGCGACCATGAGCCAGTTCTCGCGAGACCCACGAGGGGCACGTGACTTCTCCAGCCCCCAGATTCGGATCCGGGGCGCAGGCGACTTTCGTCACTACACGAACCAGCGTTTGCGGCTGCCGAATGAACGCCCGCCTCTGGGCCCACTGTTTCGGCGGATGCTCGGCGCGCTGGTCACGCTGGCCGTGGTCGGTGGAATCGGAGTCGGCGTCTACTTTGGCGTAACGGAGCTACTGGACGAGGACGAGACGGTCCCGGCCACGACCTCGGATGCCGGGCAGCAGGCAGAGGCCGGCCAGGTAGCAGAGCCTGCGGCGGAGACGGGTTCGCCAGCGCAGCAGTCGACCCCAGAGGCGCAGGAAACGGCATCGGCCGAGACTGCGCAGAGTCAGGACTCCGCTGCCGTTGCTGCACAGAGCGGAGCCCCGAGCGAAACCGGCGCGCAAGCAGATTCCGCTGCTGCCCAGCAAGTGGCGCAGGAGAACGCGCCCGAGCCCGCAGCCGTTTCGCTCTCGGCTTTGGCGCCGGCAGTGGCCGATCAGCCAGTCACGTCAGCGCAGATCGGTGGCGCGGAGAGCGTGGCCGAGCGGGTGACGGCGGAAGCGATACCGTCGGGCATACCGCGGTCCCTGGCGGACGGTGGGGAATACGATCCGACGGAACCGGCAACGGCGTTTACGTCTCGCTGGCCGGTCGGCACGACCCTGCGCCTGACCAGGCTGCCCGGGGCGACGCTGCTGACTGACGAGCAGCAGCAGCAAGTGATCGGGTCGCAGACGCTGGTGGTCGTACGGGCGACGGAGTCCTCGAACACCGATCTGCAGTTGAGTCCGGCGGCATTCGACCAGATAGCGTTCTACGGAGTCGAACGGATTATCGCCGTCCGAGTCGAGGTGACGGCGGCGCCGCCCCAGTAGGGCAGCAGGTGTGAATCCAGGCAACCAACGATTCAGGACCGCCGGCGTCGTCCAAAGGGCATTCTCAGCTCTTCGCCATAGTTGAGGAAGTCTTTTTCGGCGCCGCACTTGGAGCAGCGACCGTGAGAAACTTGTTGATTGGGACGATCGATCTCCCATGAGTGGGAGCATTGGACAGTCTCGGTAGGCGCGTCGCCAGCCTCCGGATCAGTCTGTTCGGCCTGTTGCCGAGGCTTCGTTGTACGCTCGACCACGTGTTCCGCCTTGTCGATTCGCTGTTCAGACACAGTGGTGCACAGCGTATGACAACCAGCTAACACTTACAAATCGGACGGGGAGAGGTGTCGGGGAGACTAATTGTGAACGTCAGGGCGAGGCGGTTCGCTCGTAGAGCGTGTGGTACTTCTCGCCGCCCGCGATTGCCTGTCGGATGTCCTCGCGGTCGAGTTCATACAGGCGGCTAAGGGCTGCCCTGGCGTCATCCTCTGCGGTCGGATCGCCCGCGCAGCGTTCGAGGATGCGATCAAACAGGTCGGCCTGGACGAACGAGTCGACGCGGCCAGCCCAGGGGAAGAACACGAACGACTCGGGATCGTCGAACCCAGGCCGAAGTTTGCGTAGCTCGCGGATGCGGTCCTGGGGCGACCGGACGGGATCGACGACGCGGATGTAGGGACCCTCCGAGTCGCTGCGACGACCGTCGATCAGCAAGCGTTCCTGGAGCCAGCCGAAGCCGATTACGACCACGTCGGCCTCTCGCAAGGCACGCAACGTCTCTTCCAGATCGAATCCCTCGTCAGGCATACGGCAAGTATACGATCCGACCGCTGGTCGAGACGAGAACGTGGAACATGGGCGGGTAGGTATGATCAGTCAGAGGATGTGCGGATGAGACGGTCGCCGAACGCGGTACGTCCCCATCGCTCCGCCGAGCAGGCGGAGGCGTTTCGCACGCTGTTTCGGCAGCAGAGCGATCGCCTCTGGAATGCGGACCGGGACGTGGACTGGGAATTGGGCTCGGAGATACCCGAGTCGAGACGCGCGCCCTGGCTGCGGATGATGAACGTGTTCCTCGGACTCGAGGTGATGGGACTGGACACAATCCAGGTGATGATGAGTCAAGCCACGCACCAGGTACGCGATCCAGCGTTGAATCTCTACCTGGCGGCGCAATGCCAGGACGAGGCGCGCCACGTGTACGTGTTGGACCGCTACCTAACCGAGGTCAACGGGCATGGCTACATCTCGAAGCCGGAGGCGTTTCTGATCGAACGCTTCGGCGGGATGGCGTCGTGGGGCTTCTACCGGGTCGAGAACTGGCTCACCTCGACCCTGTTCAGCGAGAACTTTGCAGCCCTGTTTCTACAACAGGCGCTGGAGTTGGATGACGTCGACCCGCTGGCCAAGCAGATATTCCGGCTCATCCTGCGCGACGAAGTGCGGCATGTTAACTTTCTGCACACGATCCTGCCCAGGCTGATTGATCGGCTGCCGTCTGCTGGCCGTATGTACATCTGGCAAAGCCAGATTCTGCTAGCGGGCGCGGTCGCGCTGGGTCTGCGTCGAATCAAGGGCGATGTCGCGGCGCTGGGCATCGACGTCGAGGCTTACAAGCAGGTCCTGCTGGAGAACCTGGAGGCCCAGTTCCAGGACGCCGGCCTGGACTCGCTCCTCAAGATCCAGACGTACGCGAAAGTGATCAACTCCGTCACATGAGCAAACCTGACATCGCGGCAGACGGTGGAACGATCGACGACTGGCGCCGGCTGAGTTCGGAGATCCTTGAGGACTTCAAGTTCTTTCGGCTGCGCAAGGATGTCTCCAGGCATCCGACTTCCGGTCGCGAGCATCGGTTCTTCATCTTCGAGTTTCCCGATTGGGTCAACATCATGCCGCTCACGCCCGAGCGCGAGGTGGTCTTCGTCAACCAGTTTCGGCATGGCACACGCGAACTGACGCTGGAGATTCCCGGGGGGATTGTCGACCCCGGCGAGTCGCCCAAGCAGGCGGCGATGAGGGAGATGTTCGAGGAGTCGGGCTACCACGCCAATGACGCGATTGAACTGGGCTGGGTGCATCCGAATCCGGCGCTGCAGGAGAATCGCTGCTGGTCGTTCCTGGCGCAGGACGTTGAGTCGGTCGTGGATGATGACCACGTCGTTGGAACTTCGAGCGAGGCGATAGAGGTAACGAGGGTGCCGCTGGACGAGATTCCCGGGCTGCTCAACGACAAGTTGATCACGCATGCGTTGACGATTGCGGCGTTCGACCACTACTGGCGCTGGAGCGGAGAGGTTGGGGGTCGGTAGCCGGAAGTGAACGTTCGGGTTCCCGCTTAGACCGAGTACCAGGAGTTGTTCGCCGGCGTTTAGCCGCGCAGCAAGTCGACATCGAAGTCGTCGGGAAGGGGAATGAAGAGGCTGCGACGCGGGCCTTCGATGTCTCGTGTGATGTGTCCTCGTCCAGTGACATCGTCGGCGAGCAGGATGTCGCCCCCGTGAAGTCGCAGCGTCGAACCATCACCGACCTCGATCTCGACGGTCCCGCTCAGCGTGACGACGAATTGGCGTCGCGGCGCGTTGTGGAAGTCGAGTTCGCCGCCGACTGGGGTCGTGCGGAACACGATGCCCTCGGCGTCGAACATCTGCGAGAGCGAGCCGTAGCGACTCTCCGTCTGGGCGACATCGATAGTCTCGAAGTGAGATTCTCCGTCGTCGCCGGTGTACACGCGGGTGATTTGCATAGTCTTCTTCCTTCTGCTCAGTCAGTCGTCGAAGGAACGAGCCCAGTGATGGACGTCGAAATCGTCTGGCAGGAAGATCATCAGGCTCAGTCTTGGACCCTCCAAATCGGTGGTCAGATGTCCGGGTCCATCCACGTCCTCGGCGTAGCAGATCTCACCAGGGCCGAAACGGCGGACCTCGCCGTTCGAGACCTGGGTCTGCACCGCGCCCTGGATTACGACGATCATCGTCTTCTGGGTGGCGTTGTGCCAGTCGTAGACGAGATCAGGCGGAGAGATTCTAAAGGACATGTGGTCAGGGCGCAGATTCCGAGAGAACGCGCCGATGTCGAGTTCCCTCAGCCCAATCTCGATGTCTTCGAACTGAGATGTGCCGTCCTCGCCCAGGTACATCCTCGTGAGTTTCATCTCACACCTCCTGCGCAGATGCTATCGCGAGTAGTGGAGCCGCCAGTAGTCACCGAGTTCGGCCAAGGACTGGACGATTAGATCGGGCTTGACGTCGTCGGGGATCGGTTCGTGAGCACGCCGCACCCAGACGGTCTGGGCGCCGACTTCCGTCGCCGGACGGATGTCGTGCGCGATCGATCCGGCGATGTGGAGTTGCTGAGCGGGCTCGATGCTGCGGGCAGCGAACAGCTCGCGCCAGTGGTCGTGGTCGGGCTTGTAGCTGCGGACATCTTCGGCCGTGATCAGCTGATCGAAGGATGCGCCCAACTTGCGTACGCTGACGTCGAGGCTGGCCCGATTGACGTTTGAGAGGATTGCCAACGGAGTGCCGACAGTCGCCAGGCGCTTGAGGAAGCCGCCTGAGTCCTGAAACGGCGGCCAACTGGCAATGGAATCGGCGAATGACTGAGCCGAGGCGTCGATGAGCTCGATGCCGAATTCTGCGGCGGTCCGCTGTATGGAGATTGCCAGCACCTGGTCGTAGGGCCGGTAGAACTCGTGCTCCACTTCCAGTTCGACTTCGAGCCGGCGAGCGACCAGATGCTCGATGTCTACTCCCCCTAACTCGGGAATGGCGCGGACTGCGGCGCGCGCGCCCGACTGCCAGTCGATCAACGTGCCGTAGCAATCGAACGTGATCACGGCTGCGTCGCGGGGATGGATCATCGAGGCTCCGAACTGCTGGAAGTGGGTCCGAAGTGCACGATATCGCCGCCGAACTTGTGGTTCAGCTCCTTGACAGCTTCGTCGACAACGCGTTGGCGTTGGCGTCGCGCCGTTGACTGAGGCGGCTCAGCAGCAGGTTGTCCAGCCTGGTCGAACATCGAGAGCTGGGCCGCGAGCTGCTGCTGCTCAAGTCCACTCACACCCACGCCGACGAGGCGGAAGCGCCGCAGCGGCGAGGTCTGCTCGTCCAGCAAGACCAGGGCCGTGCGCTCGATCGTGGCTGCGTCGTTGGTGGGGGTCGACAAGGTGCGTTGGCGAGTGAAGGTGGTGAAGTCGGAGAGTCGAAGCTTGATCTGGACGGTGCGAGCGCGGTAGCCGTGTTCGAGCATGCGCCTGGCAACGCCAGAGGATTGCTCCTTGACCACGTTGCGCAGCCTGGAGACATCGCCGACGTCTTCGGCAAACGTGGTCTCGGACGAGATTGACTTGGTCTCGCGTTCGCGGCTGATTTCGCGTTCGTCAATGCCGCGCGCAAGTTGCCAGAACACTTCACCTCGCGAGCCGAATCGATCGATGAGCCAGGGCAAGGGACGTTGAGCGAGGTCGCCGATTGTCTGGATGCCTGCGCCGCGTAGACGATCGGCGGTCTTGGGTCCGACGCCCCAGAGGTCGGAGATCGGCAGCGGAGCGAGAAATGCCGCCTCCTCGCCGGGAGCGACAACGGTGAGTCCATCCGGCTTGTTCTGATCGGATGCAATCTTGGCGACCGACTTGCTCGTCGCGACGCCGCAAGAGACGGTCAGCTCGGTGTCGCGGCGCACGCGCTCGCGAATCCACTGGGCAAGCTCGGCCGGAGTCGCGCCTTCGTCGACTCGGTGTGAGATATCGATGAAGGCTTCGTCGACCGAGAGCGGTTCGACCAGTGGTGAGACATCGCGGAAGATTGACATAATCTGAGCTGAGACTTCGCGGTAGCGGGAGAATCGCGGCCGCACTACCTCTGCCTGGGGGCACAAGCGGACCGCGGTGCGCATTGGCATCGCTGAACGACAGCCGAAGATTCGGGACTCGTACGAGGCAGCGGCGACAACGCCGCGTCCCTGCGGAGAACCGCCCACCAGCACCGGCTTGCCCCTGAGTTCGGGCCTGTCGCGTTGTTCGACGGAGGCGAAAAACGCGTCCATATCTGCGTGCACAATATGTCGCTGAACAGGCCCGTTGGTCACGCCACTACGCTAGCAATCGAATCGGCTGGGGGCGGAGGACGACACGTGAACCTGCTCAGTCGCATTCAATCACGGCTTGGAGCTGGTGCCGAGTCCGAGCGACATCGCGCCAGCCTGGAAACGGCCGAGCACTTGATGCGCTCGGGCGGCGCAGTCGCCGAGATCAAACGATCCGTCGCTGACATCGTCGGCCGGAACGACGTCGAGCGAGCATGGATCGCGTTGTTTCGCGGCGACCTCGAGGCGGCGCTGGAGGCATCCTATCGGGCGGCGGGCTCTCGACCCTATGACGTTGACTCTCGAATTGTGCATGGCACGGTACGCCTGGCTCGCAACGAGTTGCAACATGCAGAGCATGAGTTCGACGCTGTGATCGAGGAGTTTGGAGCGGAGCAAGATGCATCGGACGGGCGGCGCGCGGTGATTCTGGCCCAGGGCTTTGCACCGCTTGATGAACTGCCCGCCTCGGAGGCGGACTGGGACTCGGCGGCGACGCTGTTGACGACGCTCTGGCGACTGGCGGGCGTCACGGAGGCCCGCACCACTGCGCTGGCCGGTGGACACGCCGATGGAGTGGCTATCGTGAGAAGCGAGTTGGAGCGAGGTTTCCTCCTGGATGTGGAGGCGGGTGATGGGACTGTTTGACGGGCTGCGGCGCCGCCTGTCGGAGTTGAACGAGGTCCGCGAAGCGTCGCAGGCTGAGGCGGCGACGATGGCCGATGTGGCGACGGTGCGGCGGGCGCTGGTAGCGGAGTCGGCGCGGCTTGGTCGTCGCGAGCGCATCTCGGTCACGATGCTGATGGAGTATGCGGACGAAGATCTGCGGACATTGGACTTGTTCCAGATCCTCGGTCACCTCGATGCCGAGGGTGAGATCACCAACGTGGAGCAGGATTCGTTCGGGAATCTGAAGTTCGACCTGGGACCCATGGCGCCTAGGGATGTACGCGGATCATGATCGCACTATGGAGGTTATGTAGCTCCTGGTGGCCGGTTCTCGACATAACTGACGGAACACGCCCTGTTCCGGCTGCGTCTGGGGACGAAGGCGATCCTGGAGCACCCATCGGTTCCTAACAGGGTGCTGAACTAAGCCGTTTCCGTCATTCCAGGCTGTGCCTGGAATCTCGTTCCCTCTGTTGTCTTGTCTGCTCAGGCGAGATTCCCGCCTTCGCGGGAATCACGAATCATAGGCTCGCGGGCTTTTTCAGCAGCCTGCCACGGGACAGTCCACCAGAAGAGGCCTGCCGGCCAACTAGCCGAAGTCGGCCCCGCGCAGGGGGTGTCCGAAAGCGCAGATCTGGTGGCGCGGCCCCCGCCTGCGGAGATCTTTGCGTAAGTCGTCGGCCGCCGGTGTTCGGTAAGTGTTGCTGTCCGCTGACCAGATAGCCGGATGGACTCCCGCCCCCGCATCAAGTGCGGGGCAGGCTGCGCGGGAATGACGGAGTGTGGGATTACGCACAGGTCTCCCTCCGCGGCGGTGACTTCTTCATGGCGTTGCAGACGCGTATCACTCTTGACGCTCGAAGACGAGTTCGAACTCCATGATGCCGATGTCCTCGATTGAGAGAACGCGGAAGCCGGTCGGTTTCTCGATGTCGTACTCGGCAAGAGCGATCTCGGTTGAACCAGCGACGACGACGAGGCCGTCGACGTACTGTCCCTGAAGGCCAATGCTGACGGCGTTGGTCACGCCGTGAAGTTCGAGTGTGCCTGTGACCGTGACGCTGAGCGGTGACTCGGCAGATGGCAGCGCGTCGATGGGGATTGGCTCGGACAGCGTGAATGTGGCGAAGGGATAGGTATCGGTCTCGATGCCTCGGGTGCGGAGGGCGCTATCGCGGAACGATTGATCGCTCTCCAACGTTCGCAGGTCCGCCGTGATCACAACGGAGGAGATTGCCGAGCCGTCGAAGACAAGCGTGGCTTCTATGTCGCTGGTTCGCCCGACGGCGGTTGCCGTGCCGATATTGGCGAGCTCCTCGCCGATGCGATAGCCAACGAATGAGGATCCGCGTGTGGAGATGGTCCAAGTTCCGGACAGCGATTGCAAAGTCGGCGGCGCGACCTCGGCTACCTCGGCGACTTCGGACTGTTGTTGGGCCGGCTGTGGCTGCGCATCCTGGGAGTCCTGCGGCTCCGGTTCAAGCTGTGCCTGTGTCTGCTGATAGGACGCGCCATAGTCATCGTCCGTCACCGCTACGGATTGCTCTTGCTGCGGGGAGGACTCCTGTTGTGGCTGTTCTTGCTCAGCGACCTGCGCCTGATCTTCCGTCTGTGCACCAGGGGAACCCCCCTGATCGGCGGATTGCTGTGCGCTCTCTTGCTGTTGCCGTGCCTGGTCCGCAGGTTCCGAGCTGCGAGTGGCGCCCTGATCTTCTTCCTCCTCCAGCGATTCGATCGCTGACTCCAGCGCGGCAGGCGGTGGAGCGCTGTCGAACACACCAACCTGCCAGAGGACGATCAGAAGGATTGCGAGCAGGCCGGCAGCGATGACCAGGCCGATCGCGAACAAGCGGCGAGGGCTGAGTCCAAGAACGGTTCCCAACACGGCGACCTCCAGGCGTTATGTCGAGTCAATTGTCGCTGAGCAGCGCGTCGACAAATGCTGCGGCGTCGAAGGGCGCGATGTCGCCGAGCCGCTCGCCGGTGCCGGCGAACCGCACCGGGATGCCCAGCTCTTCGGAGATTGCAAATGCCATGCCGCCCTTGCTGGTGCCGTCAAGCTTGGCCAGGCAGACAGCGGTAACACCGGTGGCCTGTGAGAACTGGCGCGCCTGGCTGAGCGCGTTCTGCCCGCTGGTGGCGTCGATCACGAGCAGCACTTCGTGGGGCGCTCCCGGATGCCGGGTCTCGACGACGCGCCGGACTTTGCCAAGCTCGGCCATGAGATTGCGCTGAGTCTGGAGCCGGCCGGCAGTGTCGATCAGCACGACGTCCGCGCTGCGGGAGATGGCAGCCTCTACGGCGTCGAAGGCAACCGCTCCGGGATCTGAGCCCTGTTGGTGCGCGATCACTGGCGCATCGATCCGATTGCCCCAGGCTTGCAGTTGCTCTATCGCGGCGGCGCGAAACGTATCGGCGGCGGCGAGCATGACAGACATGCCCTCTTGCCGATAGGCATGCGCAAGCTTGGCGATCGAGGTCGTCTTTCCGGCCCCGTTGACACCGACGACGAGGACAACATGCGGTGTCTTGCCCGGGTCCGCGCCGTTTGCGGAGTTCCACAGCGTTCCGCGGCCCTGTGGATGTTCGAGCCCTCGAATCATGCGCTCGCGAAGCAAATCACGAAGGTCGGAGGATTGTTTGCCGCCGGCCTCTTCTTGCAGCTCCTCCACCCAGCGAGCAGACGTGGTTCCGCCTACGTCGCCGAGGATGAGCGTCTCCTCCAGATCGTCCCAGAAGTCTTGATCGACTCGCGAACGGGAGAAGATGCGGCGCAGTCCGCCCAGTTGACCTCGTCGGGTGTTGGCGACACTGCGCTGGTACGTCTCCTGGACTTCGGCGATCTCCTGAGCCTGTTGCTCGGACGTCTCGGCGGCTGGTTCGTCGCGGCCTCGTTGGAAGCGGCTGAAGAGCTTGACCATTAGCCGCCGGCTCCCTCACCGAGGAGTCGCTCGCTGAGCCAGGCTGAGAGGTCGTGCATGCTTTGCCGACCGATCTCGTGCTGCACTGGGTACTCGCGGTAGTCGAGGTTCATGCGCATGGCTTGCAAACGATCGCGCGAGTTGCGGCCGCGGTCAATCTCGACCAGCGGATCATTGGCGCCGTGCTGGACGAGCAAGGGGAGATCCGGCGCGTCGATGTGGACATCGTCGGCGGCCTCGTCGGAGAGCCAGGTGGAGAGCATCGCGGCTCCACGCCAGCGATGCGGCTCGCTCAGGGCGAGTCGATACGCCAGCGACCCGCCCTGGGAGAAGCCCATCAGGGCGAGCCGGTCGGTATCAACGTTGTACCGCTCGCAAGCCTGGTCGACAAACGTTGACAGGGCCTCGGCGACGCGAGCCAGTTCGCCATCGAGCGGCCGATCGTTTGCGCCGCGTCGCATCCACGTGTACATCGGCGCGTAAGAGTACGGAGCGCCTTCGAGGCGAAACTCGGCTTGCGGACAGATCACCTGGAGTTGGCCGTCGGCAAGCAATGGAGCGAGCGGCGCGAGGTCCTGGCAGTGCGCTCCGTGTCCGTGGAGCGCGATCAAGGTCGGATGCGGGCCGGCGCCCGCAGGAGTCCAGACTGCGTGAACGAAATCCATGATGCTCAGGTTACGACAGCCGAGACTCCGTGCGGCATCCGCGGTGTTAGCACGGTGTCAGCACGGTGTCAGGTCTGGGCCTGGGGCAGTTGATCGACGCGAACGGAGAGCAATCGGCTGACGCCGGCGGCGCCCATCGTGACGCCATAGATGCTGTCGGCCTGCTCGATGGTTCGGCGGTTGTGGGTGATGATCACAAACTGCGTGTGCCTGGCGCGTTCCTTGAGCGCATTGACGAATCGCTCGACATTGGCCTCATCGAGGGCCGCATCGACCTCGTCGAGGATGCAGAATGGCGCAGGCCGCACCTCGAGCAACGCGAACAGCAGCGCGATCGCTGTGAGGGCGCGCTCACCGCCCGAAAGCAGCCCGAGCGAAGAGACTCGCTTGCCTGGAGGCTGGGCGCGAATGTCAACGCCCTGTTGAGGGCGAAGCGATTGCATCTCCTCGTCTTCTGCGAGAGAAGCTGCCTCTTCAGTGAGCACGAGCTCAGCGCTCCCGCCCCGGAACATGAGCTGGAAGTAGCGCTGGAACGCCTCATCGACCCTTCGGCATGCATCACGAAACTGTCGATCGATCTGCTGCTCAAGCTCACGCTCCGCCTCGCGCAGCGATGTCTCGGTTTGCTCAAGGTCAGCGATCTGCGTTTCAATGCTCTTCCATCGCGCCTGCTCCGATTCGTACTCGCTGGCGGCGCCAGGATCGACGGGGCCGATGCGCTGCATCCGCGCGCGGAGACTCAGGACCTGTTCGCGCAGCTCTGCGACGCTTACGGACTCTCTCTCGGCCACGGCAACAGCGGATGCGGGAGTGGACGAGAGCAGCGGCAAGCCAGTGCCGTTTGCGGAGCCATTGGCGGAATGCTCGGCGGTGCTGAGGTCCAGGTTCTGCTGCACTGCGGCGCGTGCAGGGGGAACGGAGAGAATCACAGCCAGTTCTATCCCCTCAGCGGCGGCCTCCGCGGCAAGGCGGGCGCGCGCGGCCTCGACTTCCCGAAGCGCCGCCTCGGTCTCGACCAGTTGGCGTTCGCGGGAGAGCCGAGCTTGCTGGGTCCGTTCAAGCGCCTGGCCGGCCTGGTCTCGCCGCTGGTCCAGAACGTCGAGGTGCTCCTGCGCGACATCCTGAGCTGCGGTGTCGGAAGCGATGGTCGAGGCCTGTGCCAGGAGAGGTTCACGTTCACGGATTGCCGAATCGACTTGCTCGAGTTCACGGCGAAGGGACGCGAGCCGTGCCCGATCTGCCCGAGCGCGATCGACGGATGCTGCCTGGGCTCGAGCCTCGGCCAGGACAGCCGCACACTCGTCCCGGCGCTGCTCGAGCGAGGAGATGTCGACCTGAGCGCTCGTTGTCTGTGCCTGAAGGTCGCTGGCCGCGCGGGCTTCCAGTGCCCTGGCGTCGGACAGACGGACTCGCAGGGTGGTTGATTCCTTGCGTGCCAGACTGAGCTCGTTGAGAGCGGCGGCTCGGCGGCGGCGCACTGTCTCGAGGGCGAGCCTAGCTTCGGATGCGAACCGCCGAGACGCTTCATGGGCCGTTCTGGCTTGCTCGCACAGGCGATTCGCTTCGGCAACTCGCGAAGCAATCTCCTCCAGTGCCGGAAGCGATGCAATCTCCTGAGAGACTTGCTCGCGCTCCGAGCGGAGTTCCGCCAGTTGGCGCCTGAGTCGGGAGGCGCCGGGGAGCGATCCTCCGCCCAGCACAACGCCGTCCGCTCGGACGACGATCCCATCGGGCGTGACTGCGGTCCGACCCTCGGCGGCGCTCCGGATCGCCGCAGCCTCGTCGTCGACGAAGCGAACTGCGTCGATCAATGACCTGATCAAGTGATCGGAGCGCTCGAGGTCCAGTGCGGTCGCTCGTCCCGCGTCTGCTTCGACGACTCGACGTACGGCCTCGACCGCATCCTCGGTCGAGTCGTGCAGCGTGGCGTCCATGAGTTCGCCGAAAATGGCATCGGCGCGGGCGTAGTCGTCGGTCAGTTGGTAGACGCGCGCGCGGAGCGTGTCGGCCTGAGCCACCCTGTTTTCGATCGCGGCCATCTGGGTATCGAGCTCCCGCAGCCGCTCGGCGAGGATTGTTCGTTGCTGTCGGTCGCGACGCTCAGCCTCGAGCTCCGACGAGAGACCCTGTTCAGCAGACTGAAGACTCTGCTCGGCATCTCGGGCGGCGCATTCGGAGTTGTTGGCATCGTTCTCGGCCGCAGATAGCCCTGACGCGAGTAGCTGGAGTTGGGCGGCGCTGGCGCGCCATCGACGGGACAGACGTACAGCGCTCGCAGCAATCTCATCAACCTCGGCGTGCGCACGTCGGTGACGGGTTGACGTCTCGGCGCGGGTTCGCTCAGTTCGATCTCGCTCGGCCCGAGCTTCAGAGAGTTTCGCATTTGCCCTGACCAGTTCATCGCTTGCAGCAGCGACGTCGATGGCCGAGAGTTCGGCGCGCTGGGACGCAAGGCGCGATGAGCGGTCGGCAACCTCACGCGCGAGCCAGGAGCGTTGCTGTTGGTCGAGTTCCTGCTGATGTTCCAGCGTTCGCAACTCTGCGCGGGCCGTGCGGATGCGTTCCGCGGCCGATTCGGCGGTCTGTCGAGCGACTGCGGTCTCGCGTTCGATCGATGCCAGTGCGGAGGTCGCGTCCGCTCGATCCTGCTCGGCGAGATCGCGGGCGGCCTCGGCCGATAGAGCCGCCTCTCGACGCACATGCAGATCCTGCTGCATCTCGGACTCGGCGGAGCGGAAGTAGCTGCGCTGGGCCTCTTCGAGTTGGAGTTTGACCCTGTCAAGCTGTTGCGCGCGGCGCGAGGCTCGTTCCAGACTCTTGAGCCTGGGCGCAAGTTCGTCGCGCAGCAGACGGGCGCGTTCCAGGTGTTCCTGGGCGCGTTCGCGACGGCGACGAGATTCCTCCATCTGATGGCGATGCTGACGAACTCCCCCGACTTCCTCGATTGCCTGTCGTCGTTCCAGTGGACGCAGCCTGAGCATCTCGTCGACCAGGCCCTGGCTCATCAGTGCGAAGCCGCCGGCGCCGAGCCCACTGTTGCGGAACAGATCTTGCACATCGCGGAGTCGCGCAGCGCGGCCGTTGATGCGGGTCTCCGATTGTCCGTCTCGGTGGACTCGCCGCACGAGTTCCACTTCGGCAGCGTCGAGTTCGAGCCAATGCTGGCTATTGTCGAGTTGGATACGGACCTCGGCGAAGCCGCTCGGCGCACGGTCGCGGCCGCCAGAGAAGACGACGTCTTCGGCGCGCCGAGTACGAAGCGCGCGACCTGTTCCTGCGCCGATCGCCCAGCGCAGGCCGTCCATCACGTTGGACTTGCCGGAGCCGTTGGGACCGACGATTGCGGTCATGGATGAGTCGAACTGAAGAGACGTCCTGGCGGCGAAGGACTTGTAGCCGTGCAGTTCGATTGCTCGGAGACGCATCAGGCGGAATCTCCTTGCAGCTTGAGCAACGCCTGAGTAGCGGCGTCCATTTCGGCGGCCTGCTTGCTTGGTCCCTCGCCTTCGCCCAGCGGCCGGCCCTCAACGCGAACAACGGCGCGGAACGACGGCTCGTGTTGCGGGCCCCGCTCGCTGATGATCTCGTACGTCGGTTTGGCGGCGCGTTGCGCCTGGGTAACGTGTTGCAGCCGCGACTTTGCATCCTGGGCCACGCCAAGATCCGAGATCATTGAGAACTCTCGGGCCTGAAGCTGGAGGATGACCCGCTCAGCCGCTCGATTGCCGCCGTCGAGCCAGACTGCGCCACAGACCGCCTCGAATGCGCGGCTGAGCACGCTGTCACGGCTTCTTCCGTCGTCGTTGTCGATGCCTGCGCCCATCAGCAACAGCGGTCCGAGATCGAGCGCCCGCCCGATCCGGGCTAGTGTCTCCATGCGCACAAGCCGAGACCGCGCCATGGTCATCCAGCCTTCGTCGGCATCAGGAAACGATTCGTACAATCGCCGGGCAACGACGGCGCCAAGTATTGCGTCGCCCAGGAACTCCAGCCGTTCGTTCGACCGCAGCCCAACGCCGCCGGTTTCGTTGAGATAAGAACGGTGAATGAGGGCCTGGACAAGAATCTGGCGATCCATGAAGCGGTACTGAAGTTTGGCCTGGAGCGCCTCGAGCTGGTCATTGGATGGATGGCACATAACGCACCCAGTGTACTCAGGTGATCAATTGTCGGCAGTGGACGGCGATCCGGAGCGTTTGAAGTCCTACTGTGAGGGATACGATGCCGACCACTCTCGTTCCCAGGGCGCTCGATCTCATCCGGCCTCGCTCCCCTGATGGCGCGGCGCTGTTGAGTTCATTATGTCAAATATCCGCTCAGCGTGACGAGCGGCTGTTCCTGGTCGGCGGGTTGGTGCGCGACATCTTGCTCGATAGGGCCGTCGCGTTTCCGCGTTCGCTCGACATCGACCTCGCGATCGATGCTGAGACGGGTCCGTATTGCGCGGTGATTGAGGCTGCGGCAGGCAACGCCATCGTTCGGCATGATCGTTTCGATACCGCAAGCGCTGAGCTTGGCGACGGAACCCGCGTGGACCTGGCCAGGACGCGGTCCGAGCGCTACTCCTCCGCCGGTTCGTTACCGGAGGTGCAACCTTCGCCAATCGAGATAGACCTGCAGCGGCGCGACTTCAGCATCAACGCTGCGGCGATCGCGCTGAGCGGGCCAGATGCCGGGCGCCTGTTAGATCCCCTGGGAGCGCAGGCCGACGTTCGATCGCGCCGCATTCGCGCCCTGCACAGCGACTCGTTTCGCGACGATCCGACTCGCCTGATTCGCGCGGCCAGGTACGCAGCGCGGATCGGTGGCGCTATCGAGCGAAGCACGCTGGCGGACGCCCGGCGAGACAGGAACTGGTTGTCCGTGCTCAGTGCCGGCCGCTTTGGCGACGCCTGGCGACTGCTGCTGGAGGACTCGGCAGCGCATGGCGCGTTGCAGATCGCTCGCCAACTCAAGATTCCGCAGTCCCGAGAACCTCGTTGGTCAGTCACGAGTCGAGCTGTCGCGAGCGTGAAGAGCGTGAAGAGCGTGAAGACTGCCAGGCACTTCTGGTCCGCGGTTGGCTTGACAAGTTCGGATCCAGGCATAGAGGAATGGCTGCCTCCATCAGTGGCAATGCGTCGACCCGAAAAAGAAGCGCTCGCGGCCGGTGTACGAATGCGTGGCCTGAGGCGGAGCATTGGTCGCACTCGGAGAGCATCGAGAGTTGCCGCACTGGTGGAGAACACTCCCATCGAGACAGTCGAAACAGCCGCCAGGTTGTGGTCCGGCGCGTCGTCGGAGGCGGTGCGCGGCTTTCTCGACCGGCGCGGAACCGTGCGCTCGCCGGTCTCGGCTGAGCGACTCGTCGAGTTGGGAGTCGAGCGCGGACCGGCGCTCGGAGAATGGCTGCGGCGGATCGAAGCGATGGTTTGGGATTGTGAGCTGGATCCAGGGGCGCCGGTGTCTGTCGCGCTGATCGAGGAGCGGATACGCTTGTCGCGATGAGTCCTGAAGCTACCGGGGAAGAGGGCGTCTGGCCCTGCGTCGTGTGCGGTGACCTGACCGGCCCTGAGTCCCGCTCCGATTGCTATCGCTGTGGCGAGTACTTTCATCTGCGCCTGACGACCACGGCTACGGGCCCAGACTGCGGCGACGTCTGGATAGACGATGAAGTGATGGCGCTGCAGTTCGCCTGCCACAACTGTCTGGCTGAGCAGCGAGAAACGACGATGCCGGCGGGAGGCGGCGCTCCCGCGCCTGAGTCGGCGGTCGTACCAGAGCGGCCGCGGTCGCGTCGTGCGAGCGGCGGGACTTCGGCTCGCGATCTCGCACGTAGGCGGCGCTGAGATGCCCCGTCAACGCCCCCGCCGACGCCGCCGACGCAGCGCTGCCACGGAGTCTCCCACGCCATCCGTGGTGAACCAGGACCGCGGCGAGCAGATCGAGCTGTCGCGAAGACGGAGATGGGTTCCAACGGCCGGCATCGTCACTGCGCTTGGCTTCGGCATCTGGCTGGGATGGGCGTTCAGCGGCGCTGGCGGATTCGTAGAGCAGATCGTGCTCTGGATTGGCGTGCTAATGGCCGGGCTGGGCGGAGGCCGGCTGTTTCGAAGATCGCTACAGCGTCGCCAGCAAGAGCGCAATCGGCGTCGCTAGCCGCGGGTCAGGTTGACGCCGCTGCCCTGGACCGAATCGAGCTTGATGATCACGGCGGTGCCGCTGCGTTCCATGTCGCGCGACTTCTCAAGGTCGTG
Organism: Dehalococcoidia bacterium; assembly: GCA_965211635.1. GTDB lineage: Bacteria > Chloroflexota > Dehalococcoidia > Bin125 > Bin125 > Bin125. Next base: position 518,140 of record OZ242948.1, on the reverse strand, counting down.
TTGACCCTCCCAGATTGCGTCTCGCTCGGTCTGATCCGTGGTCACTGCGGCCTGTCCGCGGAAGATGAAGAACTTGCGCGAGGGCATATTCGTGTAGGTCATCGCAACGTTTGGATTCTGGGCGATTGCCGTGAGCGTCGACGAAGGCTCGCCGCGAACCCAGATGGCGAGCGCGTCGTCGCCGTAGGTCTGGGCGCTACCACGGAAGCTGACGACAGGTTTCGCGTCTTCGCTCACGGCCATCAGCGCGAGCGGGAAGCCCTCATCGAGCGCCCCGTTGACTCGATCCTTGACTTCGTCGGGCAGCACTATCGGCATGGATGACTCCTCAGGCTGTTGTTCTGGTCTGGGTTGGCAGTGAGCGTTGCATCCACAACGCGTCGACGGAGACTCCACTTGGCCAGTCACCTGCACTGAGCGTGATGGAGCGAAGCGGCGTGTAGCCCAAGCGTAGCCAGAAGTACAACGCCACTCCATTGTCGGGCGGAAGCGGCGCCAGGGCGACGGTCGCACCGGCTGCGCGGGCCGCGTCTTCAAGCAGGGGAACGGCCGCGCCGCCGTAGCCGTAGGCTCGCCAGCGCGCCTCGACCGCCAGCCAGGTCCAGACCAGCGCCAACGGCTGCGATTCCTGATCCAACCTGGCGATTCGCCCGGACAGTGCGCCGACCCTGTTGCCGTCACCAAGGATCCACCAGGCGTGATCACCGTCGCGGAGCCGATCCTGGAGTCGGCAGGGTTGGGCGCGACCTGCAATCGCCTGGGCTGCCTCCTCCAACCAGTCGGCTTCTTGCTCTGACGGCGAGTCGGCAAAAGCAGCGATGCTCGCTCTTGGTCCAACGACAAGCGAAGGCCATGCGGCGATGGAAGTCATCCGACCTGCCTCGGTGGTGGCAGGAAATGCTGAAGTTCATCGGCTACCGATCGTAACGGGATTCGCTTGACCGGCGCCGGTGGAAGGGCATTGAGAAACAACTCGCCGTAGCGTCGGCTGGAGACTCGACCGTCGAGGATGACCGCCGCGCCGATGTCGGCCTGCGTGCGGATCAGCCGACCGATCCCCTGGCGAAACTGGAGGATGGCGGCAGGCAATGAGAAGTCCATGAACTCGTTGTCGTACTGCTCTCCGCGAGCTCTCAACACCGGATCAAATGGGGGCACAAATGGGAGCCTTGTGAGGATCAACAACGAAAGTGCGTCGCCCGGGATGTCGACGCCTGTCCAAAGCGCGTTGACGCCGAAGACAACGGAGCGGGGTTCGTTGTGCAACGCATTCACGACAGCGGCGGCGGATCCGTCCCTTCCTTGTCGGATGAGCACGAGGCCTGCGTCTTCGAGATCGCGACCAACGCGCCGGGTGACCTGGTTCAGCGCGCCATAGGAGCGGAAGAGCACCAGTGCGCGTCCATTGGCGGCCACGGTCAGCGTGCGCACTGCGTCGGCGACAGCGTCGTGGTGCTCGTGGCTGTCGGCGTCGACAATGTCGGTCGGCACGTAGATGCGGCAACGGCGTTGGTAATCGAAGGGCGAGCCGTACTGCGACTCGCTTGCATCGTCGATGCCGAGCCGTTCGCGTAGGTAACCGAATGCCGAATCGCCGGAGGCGCTGGTGGCCAGAGTCGCGCCGGTGAGTACGGCGGCGTGACGCTCCTGCCAGAGGGGCTGTAAGTGCGCGGCGACGCTGAGCGGGGCGGCGTTGACGCTGGCGGCTCCGGACTTGCGTGTCTCGCGTGAAGCCCAGGTCACGTCTTCGAGCGAGTGTTCGTTCATGGCGCGCTCGAGGCGCGAGATTCGAGCAGTCAGTTCGTCCTGCAGATTTCGTGCATCGAGCGCGAGGCTCTCGACAAGCTGCGACTCGTCTCCGGAGGCCTGGCGAGCGCGCTCGGCGAGAGCTTCGCCGAGGTCTTCCACGGCGTCGGCTGCATCACTCAAGGCTGGCCTGATCTCGTCCCAGGCGAGTTCCAACTCCGACCAGGCGTTGCTGTTGCGGGCGCCCTGGGTCAACGTGACGCGGTCTTCGTTGGCCGATTTGTCGTCGGCGTACTCCGATACGTAGGCCGCGAGGCTCTCAAAGAAGGCATCGAGCGCAGGATCAACCTGCGCAACGGTCTGCTTCAGGTTCTGCGATTCGGCGATCAGTCCAACGTCGGTCGCTCGGCGAGTCAAGGCATCGGGCCCTTCGGCGCTCTGTTCGAACGGCTCTTTGATCCAGGACTCATTCATGACCAGCGAGAGTTGATCGGTTGCGACATCTTCGAGGGCGTGCGATTCGTCGATGATCACGACCGGCGCGTCGGGCATGGTGATGGCGCCGCTAGTCAGCGCTCGGACGAGCAGCGCATGATTGGCGATCACGATGTGCGAGGCAGCCGCATGCCGCTGGACCTGGAGTAGGAAGCAAGTGCCGTTCAATGCGTACTCGCAAGTGCGATCGGACAGGCAGGCGGTATTGTTCGCCGACAGCTTGGGCCACTGATCGAGCATCGGCGCGGGCAGTCGGAGTTCAGCCCGGTCCGCGCGTTCGGTCAATGAACGCCAGACTGCAGACCGGGCGAGCAACAACGGATCCTCCCAGTCTGCGCAGCGCCCGAGTTCACGGTCGAGCTTTTGCTGGCAGAGGTAGTTGTCGCGTCCTTTGACCACCGTCGCCTTGAGCGATGCGGCGGCCTCGGGCGATATCGCGGCGATCAGCCGCCGGGCGAACTCGACATCCTTGTGCTCAAGCTGTTGTTGGAGATTGATGGTGTGCGTGCTGACGATGACGGTGCTGCCCGTTTTCAAGGCCCAGAGCGCTGCGGGGACGAGGTAGGCGAGTGACTTACCGGTTCCCGTACCGGCTTCAACGACCAGGGTGCCGCCATTCTGCAGCGTCTCTGCGACATCACGAGCCATCTGGAGCTGTTCGCTGCGATGCTCAAACTCGGTGTCGTTGAGGGAGGCGAACGCGGTCTGGGTCAGGCCGGCGAGCGAGCCACGGGGCAGTTCCACCCGCTCCGGCGCGCGGGCGAGTGCTCGCGCTGCTGGGCTTGTTGAACCCACAGAGTCTGCTGAGGGAGTTGCCGTTCGAGGTTGCTCTCGCGCCCACTGATGAAGGACGCGACCCGGCGCCCAGAACATGTTGCCGGTGCCGGCCAGTTCGTCGAGCGCGTCGCGGGCGTCGAGCGGCAGTTGAGCGTATCGCAAGGCCAGATGGAGGAACACTCGTCTCGCCGCGTCGGCGTCAGCGAGCGCGCGGTGGGCGTCGTCCAAATCAATGCCATAGCGAAGACACAGCTCGGAAAGCTTGTGAGAGGGTGCGCCAGGATCCAGGATCTGCGCCAGTGGCAGCGTGTCGACCGAGGGGGAGGAGGACTCAATGCCCACCTCCGCAAGAAAGCTCTCGTCGAAGCCGACGTTGTGTCCGAGCAAGGTGGCGTCTGCGAGCAGTTCCTCCACCCGGCCACTGACTTCATCCCACGTCGGCGCTTCGGCGAGCATCGTCGGGGAGATGCCGGTCATTCGCTGAACACGCAACGGAGGCATCTCCAGCGGACGGACCAGCGTGCTCCAGCGGTCGAGGACAGCGCCGGGCGTGCAGCGAACGATGCCGACTTCGATGATCTCATCGAAGCCAGGCTTGAGACCGGTCATCTCCAGGTCGATGGCGGCATAGATGCGGTCAGTACGGTCAGTCACGCCCTGAACCAGGTGTCAATGAAAGTGATGCTTATGGCTCTTCGTCGTCGGCGCAGGGACCGAACGGGCGGAACTCGCCGATGTTGAGTCCGTCGTAGCAAACGGTCGCGCCATCGTGGAGGAGCTGGACCGTCTGCTCGCGACAAGTCAGTTTCTCGGGGAAGACGGTCGTGTAGCTGCCAATGCCAGAGGTGGAGTGAGCGTCGGAGCCGCCGGTGACGGGCTTGTCAAGGATCCGGGCGACCTCGAGGGCGAAGAGGTTCTCCCGCCTGGTGTTGCCTCCGTTACCGACTTCGATGCCGTGAACGACCTGGAAGACATGCATCTTCTCGGCCGCTTCCTCGGGGGTCATTGAGAACGGTTCCTCGCCTCGGCGACGGAACGTGACAGGATCGAAGAAGTGGCGGAATGGATGAGCGACCGACATGAAGGCGCCGATCTCGTCGCAGACCTCGCGCAGCCGCTCGGCCGAGCGGATGCCGGCGTAGTACTGGTCGATACCGAAGACAACGATATGTCCGAGGTCGGTCGAGACCTCCATTCCCTGGTTGAGATAGATGCCGGCCTCGGTCATGGAATCCGAGAACTGATTCCAGTCGTAGCGTTCCCAGACGCGGTCGTGCTCGGTCAGGTTGACGCCCGTAAGGCCGATTCGGGTGGCCTCCTCTAGCAAGTCATCGGGTTGAAGCGCCGAGTCGGCAGCGCCTCGGACGGTGTGAATGTGGGCGTCGAGGATGGTTCCAGGCAAAGACTGAGGATCCACCGGGGCTCCTGCTCCAGGGGCTTGGTTGGGTTGCTCAACTGAGTATACGCACCGGTCACTGCCGCTCTATGCGACGGCGAAATGAGGCAGCATCCAGCCATAGCAGCCGGCGGCCAGTAGCGACATCACGCCGAAGCGTCGCCACAACCACCGTTGCCAGGCGACGGCTGCGATGGTCGCAAGGCCGAGCATGAGCAGCACTCCTGTGGTGTACTGCCATGAGGGGCTGCCGAGTCCGTTCGAGCCTCCGTCGTCCACGCTGAGGAAGACTACGCCGAGGAGCAGGCCCAGCACGGCGCATCCAGCCTGCGCGACGAGCGCGGCGCCGAGGCTGACCATGACCCAGTTCGACGGGTCGGGAAACTGGCGTCGCAACCAGTTCGTGGTCGGCACGCTGACGAGCAGCGGTCCGAAGACGCCGAGCCCGAACACGCCAACGGCTGCGCCGGCGACAAATCCGGAAAACAGGGCGGCCACGGTATCCATGCTCAGTGTCGCCGAACTTCGGTTGCCGCCATCCGGCTCAAGGGGCTCGCGACCCGGGTGAATCCTCCCCAGCGCCGCAATCTCTCAGCGGCTCTGACTGCGACTCGATCGGAGAGAACTGCAAAGAGTGTCGGTCCCGCGCCCGCTAGAAGCGGGACGACCGGCTCCTCGTCAACCGCCAACGAGGCTCGGGCGATTGCTTCTCCCATGATTCTCCAGGACCTTGCCAGGCCCTGCATCACCTCTCGAGCTGGAGCGTCGAACGAGTTAACGCAGTCCGCCTGGGTCGGCTTGCGGCCGGCTTTGAGCCGCTTGACTAGCCCGTTGGTCGCGTCGCCGGAGCGTAAGTCGGTGGAGCGCAGCGAGCGATACATTGTCGCTGTCTTGGATTCGGGAACCGGGAACTCCGGTCGGTACAGGAGCACTCGCAACTCCTGGAGGCTCTGCCGAGACGTGTCTAACGCCGTGAGGCGTTCGCCGCGCCCTTGCATCAGCATCGGCCCGCCGATGATGCAGACCGGGACGTCGGACCCGACTTCCGCGCCGATGGCGCAGAGTTCATCGTCGCCGAGATCAAGTTGCCAGGCGGCCCGAGCGAGCCGTAGGAAGGCTGCGGCGTCGGTGGATCCTCCGCCGAGTCCGCTGGTGATGGGAATCCGTTTCGTCACTTCAATCGAGGCGCCCGACCCCAGAGCGCAGTGGCCATCGAGCACCTCCCAGGCGCGCGCGATGATGTCGTCGGTCGTCTCGATTGACATGGGGCGGCCGGTCTCGTCGCGGTACGCAATGCGAAACCCAGCGCCGCCGACAGTGAGCTGGACCTCGTCCGTAAGGTCCAGTGATGTGACGACGGAAGCGAGATCGTGAAATCCATCGTCTCGCTTGCCCAACACTTCAAGGGTGAGGTTGAGCTTGGCTGCGGCAGGGGTCGCCCAGGTAGTCATTCGCCGTGTCCGTTGTACTGCCCCAGATGTTGTTCGCGCCACCAGGCGAGACGCGCCCACTCCTCAAGCGTCAATGTGCCTGGCCGACGCGCCGGATCGATGTCGCAGGCGGCCAGCCACTCGCCGGCGCCGCCAGGTGGCAACCAGACACCCTGAGCCAGAGCGTTATGTAACTGCTTGCGCGGGCTGCGAAAGCCGCCTCGGACGACCTCGAAGAACCGCTCGATGCTGGGCACGTCCACGGCGGGCGCGTCCAGCAGTGTGAGCCGGACAACGGCGGAGCGCACCTCGGGCGGGGGATCGAACGCTTCGCGTTCGACTGAGAAGAGATACTCAGGCTCCGCGAAGAACTGCACCGAGACCCCCAAAAGCGAGAGTTTGCTGGGTCGAGCGGTGATCCGCTGTGCGACCTCGTGTTGAATCATGACGACCATCCAGTCGGGCCTGCATGGCTCCTGCTCGAGGAATTTGCGGAAGATTGGTGCGGTGATCGCATAGGGCAGGTTGCCGACCAGGCCGTACGGAGGCTGTTCGGCGATTGCGGCGAGCGCTTCCTGCGGATCGAGGTTGAGCACGTCCTGCTCCAGCACGGTCGCTGAACCGTCGAGCCTGGCGCGGGATATCCGTCGGCGCGCGCGGAAGGCCATCGCCTCGTCGAGCTCTACAGATACGAGCGGGCGTCCAAGCGCGGCGAGCAGTTCGGTCAATGCGCCGTCTCCGGCGCCGACTTCGAGGATTGGTTCCGGGGTTGGGGGCACCGCCTCGATGATGCGTTCAAGGACTCGCTGATCGCGGAGCAGATGTTGACCGAGTCGGGCTCGACGCCGGCGCCCGCTCATGGTGCGACTCGACAGACTGAATGGATGGAGGACATGAGTACCGGGAGGTGGGTTGTGGTCGTGCACCTGGCCTCGAACGACGCCACGAGCTTGCCTCCGCTAGCCGGCTCTGCCCAGGCACTCCCGCGTCACCCGACCGAACAACCGCTTACCGCTGCTTCCTCTCGGACCTGACGGGGTTCACGGCGGGTCGCCGCGCGGGACCCAGGCTTCATCACTGCTTGGCGTCGGTAGTTCTCACGTAGCCGCCCTCAACTCAGGAGTTCAACCCCGCTAGAGCGGATTGCGGGTACAGGGCACCGCTAGCTCCCCATCTAGCACGACCGCCAATAACGTTATCACCTGCCGCAGCATCCGCTTCATGGCGACGCACAGGTAAACTCGTGGAAGAAGGCCGGCGCGGCGGTCTGCCTGGTCGAGCAAAGGAGCAGCCTGTGCGAATCGTCTCGATAGGCTGCCCCGTGCCCAGTCCCCAGGTCGATAATCACTCAATCGCGAATGCGCCGTCGATCTTCGATTACGACGCCTGCGTGATTGATCCCCAGTCCGTTTCCGACCAGATCGAAGGTATCGCCGCAGCCACGCTTGAGGCCAAGTCGCCCGACGGCCGCGCGATCTCGGCGGGCGAGTCGGGCGCGTTTCACTTCGGCCTGGGGGAGTTGCTGGAGCAACGACGATTAGAGCTGCGACAGTTGCTGGACAACGGCGGCGTCCTGGTCATGTTCGCTTACGCCAATGTGCGGCACGCGAGTGTCGCGTCGGTCCCGGGTCTGGATCGCTACTCCCTGGTTCCTCGCCTCGAGGGCGATCCGTTCCGCTGGCCGACGCTCAGGCCAGCAGACGGCAAGGATGCGCGTCCGACTATTCCGCAGCATCCGGCTAGCGGGTACCTCGACGACATGTCAGGTCGGCTGCGGTACCGGGCGATTCTTGATTTGCAGCCGTCGCATCAAGGCACTGTTGTGGGACGATCGCTGCGCGGCGCGGCGGTCGCGGCGGAGTTTGGCGTTGGCCCGGGCCGCATCCTGGTGCTTCCGCCTCCAGACACACTGGCAGCGAGCCAACGGAAGGTGTTTACCGCGTCCCTCTTGGAGTGCATCGAACGAATGGTGCAGCAGCCTGAGGGCGCAGAGGCGCCGGTTTGGGTCCGACGCTATGACACCCCGGAAGCAGCGGAAGCCCGCGACGAGCTCACCGCAGCGCAGGACGAGTTGAAACAGTCTCAGCGTCGGGTGCAGGAGGCAGAGTCGCTGCTGGCCGACACCACTCGCTTCCAGACGATGCTGTGGCAGAGCCAGAACGTCGGCTATCGCGAAGTAATCGAGGACGCGTTCCGCATGCTTGGCTACTCGGTCTCGCAGACGGACTCGGCGATGGAAATTCGCGACGGCTCGGATCTGGTCCTGGTTGAGATAGCGTCTTCCGACAACGCAGTGAACGATCGGCTGTATCTCAGCTTGCAGCAGCGGATCGAGGAGCACTTTCTGCGTCGCAAGTCACGGCCCAAGGGCATCATTGTGGCCAACGGATTCCGACAGACGGACCCTCGTATTCGCCGCGAGCCGTTCCCAAAGACGCTGGTGGATGCCTGCGAGACGTACGGTTACGCGCTGATCCCATCGGAGGCGCTGTTCGAGTTGGTCACCTTTGCGGGCGAAGCGGTCGACGAACCGGACGTGCTGGAAGAGATTCGGCGTTCGATCGCAGAGACCGCCGGGGTCCTTGAGATCGCGCTTGAGGAGGATGCTGATGAGGAGGAGTCGGAGGCGGGCGGCGTGGCGGCAGAGAACGGTACGGTCGTGAGCGCCGCTGAAACTGCCAACGCAGACTGAGGCAGGCTCAGATCAGCCAGGTGATTTCCTGAAGTCCGGACATTGCCGCGCTTGCCCCCGCATCAAGTGCGGGGCAGGCTGCGGCAATCTCGCCATGATGTGTACTGTCGTCCCTACTGGTCGCGGCGAGATGCCCGCGACAAGCGCGGGTTTGACGGAGATTCTCTTCTCGCTTCGGCCCATGTGAAAAGGCCCTAGTTCTTGCCGAGTTGCAGCACGGCGAGGAAGGCTTCCTGGGGGATTTCCACGTTGCCGACGCGTTTGAGTCGTCTCTTGCCCTCGGCCTGTCGGGCGAGCAGCTTGCGTTTACGGGTGATGTCGCCGCCGTAGCACTTGGCGGTGACGTTCTTGCGCATGGCGCGAACCGTCTCGCGAGCCACGATGCGGCCTCCGACGGCAGCCTGGATCGGCACATCAAAGAGCTGTCGCGGAATCAGACGACGCAGCCGATCGGCAAGCTCGCGGCCCTGTGTTGACGCAGCGTTAGCGTGAACAATGGCTGACAGCGCGTCGACCGCCTCGCCGTTGATTAGCAAGTCCAGCTTGACCAGCTTGGCCGGCCGATAGCCGATCAGGGTATAGTCGAGGCTGGCGAAGCCTCGAGTTCGCGACTTCAGTTCGTCATAGAAGTCGGTCAGGATCTCGGAAAGCGGGAGCTCGTATTCGAGCAGAACGCGAATCTCGCTCGTGTTCGGGCCTGGGCCATCGGCGCCATTCGGACGACTCGTGCGCTGCAGGTACTCCATCTGTTTGTACATGCCTCGCCGGCCGGTCACGGTCTCCATCACCGCTCCGACATGCTCATGCGGTGCGATGACTGATATCCGTACCCACGGCTCGCGTATCTCGCTGATGTGATTTGGAGCGGGAAGGTCGGATGGATTCTCAATCAGGAGCGTCTGACCATCGACTCCTTCAACCTGATACTCGACCGAAGGCGCGGTAAACACCAGGTCGAGTCCATACTCGCGCTCGAGCCGTTCCTGCACGATCTCCATGTGCAGGAGGCCAAGGAATCCCATGCGGTAGCCGAATCCGAGAGCGGCCGAGGACTCGGGTTGGTAAAGGAGCGAGCTGTCCGACAGGCGGAGCTTGTCGAGCGCGTCGGAGAGTTCCTGGTAGTCGGCAGAGTTTGATGGATACAGCCCGGCGAAGACCATCGCCTTCGGTTCGCGATAACCGGGCAAGGGGTCGGGATAGGTGCGGGCGCCTACGGTCAGAGTATCGCCGACGCGAACATCGCCGACGTCCTTCAGACCGGTCGCGACGTAACCGACATCGCCGGCGGAGAGTGAGTCGAGCCGCTGCAGCGCGGGCGAGAAACTCCCCACCTCCATTGCCTCGAAGCGTCGGTTGGTGGCGCTCAGCCGGAGAGGAGCCTGGCCTCGCGCCTCGCCGTCCACGACTCGAACGTGCGCGATCACGCCCTTGTAGGAGTCATACTCCGAGTCGAAGATCAACGCGCGTAGCGCATCCTCGGAGCTGCCAACGGGCGCTGGGATTCGGTTGACGATGGCTTCCAACAGCTCGTCGATGCCCTGACCGGTCTTGGCCGAGACGTACAGCATCTCGTCCAGATCGAAGCCGATCACGTCGGCGAGTTCAGCGGCGATCGCTTCCGGGCGCGCAACTTCGAGGTCGATCTTGTTGATCACCGGGATCAACGTGAGGTCCTGCTCCATGGCGAGATAGACATTGGCCAGCGTCTGGGCCTGGATGCCTTCGACGGCGTCAACGACGAGCAACGCTCCCTCGGCAGCGGCAAGGCTGCGTGAGACCTCATACGAGAAGTCGACGTGTCCGGGGGTATCAATCAAGTGCAGTCGGTGCGAGCCGCTCAGCGGCGAGTGGTACTCCATGCGCACCGCGCGGGCCTTGATCGTGATGCCCTTCTCGCGCTCAAGGTCCATGGAGTCGAGCAACTGATCGGACATGTCGCGCCGGTCGACGGTCGCGGTCGCCTCGATCAAACGATCGGACAGCGTCGATTTGCCATGGTCGATGTGGGCAACGATGCAGAAGTTGCGGATGCGCGATGGGTCCATGTGGGCAGATCGTACCAGTCAGCCCTGTTCTCCGAAGTGTTGACTGCGCGATGGACACGCAAGACGGGGCCTTGCGGCCCCGTCTTGGCATTGGGATGGCGTGAACCGCACTAGACGCGGTGACAGCGGACGAAGTGGTCCTCGACGACCTCGCGCCAGTCTGGGTCTTCCTCGCGACAGATGTCAATCGCGATCGGACAGCGGGTGTGGAAGTTGCAGCCCGGTGGCGGCGCAATCGGGTTGGGCACGTCGCCGGTCAGGATCAAACGCTCACGCCGTCGCTCCAACGCCGGGTCGGGAATCGGCACAGCGGAGATCAGCGCCTGCGTGTACGGATGCAGCGGATTCTCGTAGAGCCGGTCCGACTGCGCCAACTCGACGATCTTGCCGAGGTACATGACCGCGATGCGGTGCGAGATGTGCCGCACCACGGAGAGGTCGTGCGCGATAAAGAGGTAGGTCAGACCGAAGTCGGACTGCAGGTCTTCGAGCAGGTTGATGATCTGCGCCTGGATCGACACGTCGAGCGCGGAGACTGGCTCGTCGCAGACGATGAATGCAGGCTCAACGGCGAGCGCGCGAGCGATACCGATGCGCTGCCGCTGTCCACCGGAAAACTCGTGTGGGTAGCGGCTGGCGAAGTAGGGGTTGAGGCCTACAGTTTCGAGCAGCTCGCGAACGCGCTCCTTGCGCCGTCCCTTCTGCAGACCGTGGATCACCATGGGCTCGGAGACGATGCTGCCAACGCTCATGCGCGGATTGAGCGACGCGTATGGGTCCTGGAAGATCATCTGCATCTGGCGGCGGTAGGCGCGCAGGTTGCGACCGGACAGCCCGGTCAAGTCAACCGGTCCGCCGGCCGCGACCTCGGGTGTGAGCTCTTCATCCTCGCCGCCGGCGCCGTTCTCCTCTACACCGATGTGCGAGGTATAGCGCGGCGGCGACATGAAGACCTGCCCGCCGGTCGGGCGGTAGAGCTGCAGGATGGCGCGACCCGTTGTCGACTTGCCACAGCCGGACTCGCCCACGAGGCCAAGCGTTTCCCCTTCGCGGACGGCGAAAGAGATGCCGTCGACAGCCTTGATGTCGGCCACCTTGCGCTTGAGCAGCAGCCCGGCGGTGACTGGGAAGTACATCCTCAGGTCCTGGACCTCGAGCAAGGTGTTTTCGTGCGGCTCGGTGCGGCCGCTGCCCTCGTGCTCGACCATTGCGGCGGCGGCCTGGCTGACGGAAGCCGCTGCGGCCGCCCGCATCTGCTCGGGCGTCATCGTGCCGACGGCGGCTTCTTCCTGAGACTGAATGTCCTCGGGCTCGTTGACCTGTTCTGTGGTCTCTTCGTTCTCAGACATTGGCGGTCTCCTCTTCCAGGATCTCCACGGTGTGGGCGCTGGCCAGGATGCGGTCGGCTTCATCGGCCACTTCATCCGATTGCCAACAGGCGACCAGGTGGCCGGGAGCGAACTCGATTAGTTCCGGTCGTTCGCTCGTGCACTGGTCGGTTGCGAAGCGGCAGCGCGGGGCAAACGAGCAACCATCCGGCAAGTTGGTCAAGTCCGGGGGCGTTCCTTCAATTGGGATCAGGCGTCCGGTTCGGGCGTCAAGGCGCGGTACCGACTCGAGCAAGCCAAGCGTGTAGGCGTGCTTGGGTCTCGCGTAGATCTCTGTTGCATCGCCGCTTTCGACGATTCGTCCGCCGTACATCACGTTGACACGGTCGGCGTAGCGCGCGACCACGCCGAGGTTGTGCGTGATCACGATCACTGCGGTGCCAAGCTCGCGGCTGAGGCGCGCCATAACCTCAAGCACCTGCGCCTGGATCGTCACATCCAGCGCAGTCGTCGGCTCGTCGGCGAGCAACAGCTTGGGGTCGCAGGACAACGCCATCGCGATCATTACGCGCTGGCGCATGCCGCCTGAGAACTGGTGCGGGAAGTCGAACAGGCGCTGTTCGGCGGCCGGGATGCCGACCATGTTGAGCAGCTCGATTGCGCGCTCATTGGCCTGCGAACGATTGAGACCCATGTGCAGTTCGATCGCCTCGGTGAGCTGGCGACCGATGGTGAGCACAGGATTGAGCGATGTCATCGGCTCCTGGAAGACCATGGCGATGTCGTTGCCGCGGATCTCGCGCATGCGCGAGTCGTCAACGGCCATCAATTCTTCGCCATCGAACCAGACCTCGCCATTGACGATTTTGCCCGGCGGATTGGGAATCAGACGAAGCAGCGAGAGCGCGGAGACGCTCTTGCCGGATCCCGACTCGCCGACCAGACCCAGGGTCTGACCAGGCATCAGGTCGTATGAGACGTCGTTTACGGCTTGGACGACTCCTTCGGAGGTGAAGAAACTCGTTGAGAGACTCTGGACACTCAAGAGCGGTTCATCAGCCATAAGAGAACTCCTTTAGCGACGCCTCTGGCTTCGGTACGGGCAGCGCCACGAATTTCGATTCGTGGCAGCGAGCTTCAATGGGGGTGCTGGTGGGGAAGAGGAGACTCGAACTCCTACGCCTTGCGGCACATGATCCTAAATCATGCTCGTCTGCCAATTCCGACACTTCCCCCGAATCGACCGCAATCAACGCTGGAGTGTTGACCGCGGACAAACGGCGCAGAAGCGTGGGCAGACTGCCCATGCTGCTGAAATGTGTGGTGAGCCGCCAGGGACTCGAACCCCGAACCTGCTGATTAAGAGTCAGCTGCTCTGCCAATTGAGCTAGCGGCCCGTGTGCGTGGATCGCCCGCGACACCGGCTGCGCCGGGGCGTCAGACAATCTTACACGCCCTACACCACTTCCGCGCCCGGCGGCCACCTGGCTCAATTTCTGCTCCTATCACCTCGATGCATCTGCATCGGGGACGCTGAGCCTGCATTGGCTTGGCCTGCAAGCTAGCCAAGACGACGCAGAACGTCAACGAGTTGACAGCGATTCTACTCGCTTTAGGAACGCGCCCTTGCCACGCATGAGGCTTGATTGTCGTTGACCATGCGCGCAGGCGCGGAATACGATGAATCGACACCGTACCGGTGCGGGCGGTTAGCTCAGTTGGCTAGAGCGCTGCGTTGACATCGCAGAGGTCACTGGTTCAAGTCCAGTATCGCCCACCAGACGCCGCACAACCACCAGATATGCCCAGGCTGTTCACTGACGCAGGCCCTGGGTCGAACGTTGACTGCAGACGGATGGCCAACGACCCGTTCGACGAGGAACTGCAATCCGAGGCTGGCGCTGGAATCGCTTCGCGCGAAGAGGTGGACGACGCCGAATGGCTGCGGAGGATGCGCCATTCCGCTGCCCACGTGCTCGCCCAGGTCGTCCTGCAGATGTTCCCCGATGGCAAGATCGCCATCGGTCCACCGATTGACACCGGCTTCTACTACGACTTCGATCTCCCCCGTCCTCTGACTCCGGAGGATCTCTCCGAGATTCAAAAGCGGATGCGCAAGGAGATCGGGCGCAACCACCGATTCGTCTGGGAAGAAGTCTCGGTCGCAGACGCGCGAGCGCGATTTGCAGATCAACCGTTCAAGCAGGAGCTGATCGATCAGTTTTCTGCCGACTCAGACACTCTGGGCCTCTGCACGCACGCGGAATTCACCGACCTGTGTCGCGGCGGACACGTCGAGTCGACTCGGCAGATTGGTCCGTTTCGCTTGACCAATGTCGCCGGCGCGTACTGGCGCGGCGACGAGAATCGCCCGCAGCTTCAACGCGTGTACGGCGCGCTATTCCCCAGCCGGGAGGAGTTGGACGCGCACTTCGCGCGGATCGAGGAGGCCCAGCGCCGCGATCATCGCCGCATTGGCAGGGAGCTGGACCTGTTTGCGTTCGACGAACTTGTCGGCGCCGGCGTGCCGCTGCTGTTGCCCGACGGAGCGATCATTCGCCAGGAGATGGAGCGATTGATCCGCGAACTACAGGACGAGCGCGGCTATCGCGAGGTGTGGACCGGCCACCTGGCCCGCGGGGAACTGTTCAAGCGCTCGGGCCACCTCGAAAACTATGCGGACGTGATGTATCCGGCGATGCGAGAGCACGGGGAGAGCGACGACGACGGGGACGCCTACTTCCTCAAACCGATGAACTGTCCCGTGCACATGACGCTATACAACCATGCGCTGCACTCCTATCGCGAGCTGCCGCTGCGTTACGCCGAGTACACGACGCTGTACCGCTACGAGAAGTCGGGCCAACTGTCGGGATTGACCCGCGTTCGTTCGCTGACCCAGGACGATTGCCACATCTTCATCACACCAGAGCAGATCTCGGATGAGGTCGCCCGAGTACTGGAACTCGTGCAGACGTTGTTCGCGACATACGGGATGCCGAACTTCCGCTACGAACTTTCGCTGCCGGGCGAGGGCGGCAAGTACGTGGACGACCCGGACGCATGGTCGACTGCGGTATCGGCGCTACGCGGCGCGCTGGATGAAGCCGGGATCGAATACGTGGAGCAGGAGGGCGAAGCCGCCTTCTACGGCCCCAAGGCGGACCTGTTCGTTTCCGATGCGATGGGGCGCGAGTGGCAGCTATCGACGATCCAGCTCGATCTGATCCAGCCGGCCCGTCTTGGCTGCGTTTATGTCGCAGATGATGGTGAACGGCGGACGCCGGTAGTGATTCACCGCGCAATACACGGCTCGTTCGAACGGTTCCTGGGCATCCTGATTGAGCACTTCGCTGGCGCCTTCCCGCTCTGGCTGGCGCCAATCCAAGCGCGCTGCGTTCCAATCGCGGACCGACACCAGGACTGGGCCGAGGAGGTCGCAGCCGATCTTCGATCTGCTGGGTTGCGTGTGGATGTCGACGACGGCAATGAGCGCATGCAGGCGAAGATCCGCAACGGTCAGCGCCGCAAGATTCCCTACCTGCTCGTGATCGGCGATCGAGAGGTGGACTCACGTTCCGCCGCCGTTCGCGTTCGCAGCGGCGACGATCTGGGGGCGATGCCGCTGGCGCAGATTCGCGAGATGCTCGTCGAGCAACGGCGGACTCGAGCGATCGAGCCCGCCTGAACTGGGACAGGTCGCTGACGCAGCGTCACCGATTCGATACTCTCCTCTCGATCCGGCGGCTATGATTCCTGAGGCCGCGCCGAGTTGCGGTCCCGGGATCGGAGTTAGCAGGGTCTGGGCATCCCAGACCGCGAGAGCAGCCGATGGCCGACATGCAACGACCGTTTGACACTCTGCTGATCGCGAATCGCGGCGAGATCGCGGTGCGCGTGATCCGGGGCGCCCGCGATCTGGGAATCCGTACGGTGGCGGTGTACTCCGATGCGGACCGCAACGCGCGGCATGTGCGGATGGCCGATCAGTCAGTGCGAATCGGCGGTTCTGCGCCTTCCGAGAGCTACCTCTCCGTCGAAGCAGTGTTACGGGCGGCAAAGGAGACCGGCTCCGACGCGGTCCATCCCGGCTACGGATTCCTCTCCGAAAACACGTCCTTCTCTCGGGCGTGTCGGGACAACGGCATCATTTTCGTCGGACCTTCGCCGGAAGCCATTGAGCTGATGGGCGACAAGATCGAGTCGCGGCGCACGATGCAACAGCACGGCGTGCCAATCATTCCCGGCGCCATCGACCCGATAACGGATCTGCAAGAGTCCCGTCGGACGGCCGACGAGATCGGCTACCCCGTGGTGATCAAGGCGGCAGCAGGCGGCGGTGGACGGGGGATTCGAGTGGTCGAGAGCGCGGGCGAGATTGAGCGCGCGGTGCAACAGGCGCAAGAAGAGGCGATTACCGCGTTCGGCGATGGCGCGGTGTTCGTAGAGAAGCTGCTGCGACCGGCTCGGCACATCGAGATCCAGGTTGTTGCCGACACGCACGGCAACATCGTGTGTCTTGGTGAACGCGACTGCTCGGCCCAGCGGCGACGGCAGAAGCTGGTCGAAGAGTCGCCGGCCCCAGGCATGACGCCCCAGCTTCGGGCGCGGATGGAGGAGGCGGCGACGAACGCCGCTCGAGCCTGCGACTACACCTCGACCGGTACCGTCGAGTTCCTCGTCTGGGATGATCCCCAGGCGCCGGAGGGTAAGACCTTCGCTTTTCTCGAGATGAACACGAGGCTGCAGGTTGAGCACCCCGTGACCGAGCTCGTTCGCGGCGTCGACCTGGTCCAGGATCAGCTCAAGATCGCAGGCGGCCAGCCACTCGGTTACACCGCCGCCGAGCGGCCGATACGGGGCTGGGCGATGGAATGCCGCATCACGGCTGAGGATCCGTACCGAGACTTCACGCCTTCGGTTGGGCCTATTGCGTGGTTCCGCGAACCGGGCGGACCGGGTGTTCGTCTGGATTCGATGCTGGCTCGAGGCGTCGGAGTCAGCCCCTACTACGACTCCTTGATCAGCAAGTTGATCACCTGGGGCGAGACGCGGGATCAGTGCATTCGACGGATGAAGCGCGCGCTCGGCGAGTACCTGGTCCTGGGCGTCAGCACGTCGATTCCCTTCCACTTGGCCCTGCTCGACGATGAGCGCTTCCGCGAAGGTGACATACACACGCTATACGTCGAGGAGAACGAGGTCCTTGACCCGTCCGGTCGACCGTCGGGCGATGTTCATGCCGCACTGGCGGCGGCGTTGTACTTCCATACCCAGGGCGAGCGGGCCGATGGCGATCGGGCCGGTTCGTACACACGTCGCAGGACATGGGCGCAGAGCGCGCGCGGTCGACGATTTCCCGTGGAGCAAGGATGGCGAAGAACTACCGGCTGATCATCCAGGACGGTCTGCGTGAGGTGGCGATCGACGAGATGTCCGATGGCCGCTATCGAGCGGACTTCGACGGTCAGAGCTATTCGCTGGAACTCGAGGCGCTGGAGGACAGCAGCCTCTTTCGCTTGCGGATCGACGGGGCAATGACTCCAATCGCCATCCGTCGCGAGGGGATGGCGCTGGAGTTGTTCATCGGCCCCGACCGGTTCAGGGCAGAGATCGAACGCAGCGCCGGGCTGTTGAGCCAGTCGGGTCCGGCAATCGCTGGTGAAGTCCGTCTCGCCGCTCCAATGACGGGCCAAGTGAGCGAAGTGCTGGTCGCGGAAGGTGATCTCGTCGAAGAAGATGACGCGCTGCTGGTGATGGTGGCGATGAAGATGAACAACGAGATTCGCTCCCCGGCAAGCGGCGAGATTACGCAGGTCAAGGTGAAGCCGGGCGACGCAGTCGACCAGGGCGACTTGATGTTGGTGATTGACGCCGGATCCGGCTGATTTTTCAGAGTTTCCAGCGATTTCAGATTGAAACCGTGGACCAGCGGACCTACCATCGGCGACACAGAGAGAATGACGTTTCGCGACCGAGAGCGTCATAGTGAAGGAGACATCCCCTGGCCGTCAAAGATCAGCGAGAACAACGAGAACAACGCGTCAACGAAGCGATTCGCATCCGTGAAGTGCGCGTGATTGGTTCGGAGGGCGAACAGCTCGGCATCATGCCGACCATCCAGGCCCTCGATTTGGCCCGTGCCCAGGGACTGGACTTGGTGGAGGTTGCGCCCAACGCGCGACCGCCTGTCGCCAAGATGCTTGACTACGGTCGCTACAAGTACGAGCAGTCAAAGCGTGAGCGAGAGGGTCGGCGCCGGCAGAAGACCGCGTCTCTGCATCAGATCAAGATGCGGCCCAACATCGGCAAGCACGACATGGAAGCCAAAGGCCGAACCGCCGCCCGCTTGCTGCGCAATGGCGACAAGGTGAAGATCTCGGTGATGTTCCGCGGTCGCGAGATCACCCATCGCGAGATCGGCCAGGAGCGCATCCAGGAGATGCTTGAGACGCTGGAGGCCAACGACGTGCCGACGGTGATCGAGAAGCCGATTGCCACCGAGGGTCGCTTCATGTCGGTGATCGTGGCCGAGGACAAAGCCAAGGCCAAGGCGATCGCCGACTCGAAGGCTGAAGTCGCCGAAGTCGCCGAAGTCGCCGACTGACAGGGCCGAACGACGCTGGCCGCGACCGTTCGAAGTTCCTACGCACCGAGCCGATATGGCATACGGGCACTGTGTCGGGTCTGATTGGACTGTGTCCAGCAAGGTCCTAAGCTGATCCATACGGCCGGAGGAAACACCGTTCTCGTGTTGCGCGGATGCGGTTGCGCTGGAGATAGATATCGATGCCGAAGATGAAGACCCACAAGGGCGCGGCCAAGCGCTTCCGGATCACGCGAACCGGCAAGGTGTTGCGGATGAAGGGCTACCGCGGCCACAACAAGCAGAAGAAGAACAAGCGCACCCTGCGCGCGCAGAGCCGCATGCACGAGGTCAAACGCCTCGGAGACCAGAAGCGGGTCAAGCGGTTGCTGCCCTACGGCTCTCCCTAGCCCAGACGAATACCAAGGAACGGGACACTTCGATATGCCACGAGTCAAGGGCGGACCGCGCGAGCGACGCCGACACAAGAAAGTCCTCAAGCAGACCAAGGGTCACCACGGCGTACGCAATCGACTCTTTCGGCGCGCCTCCGAGTC
This sequence comes from Dehalococcoidia bacterium, assembly GCA_965211635.1. GTDB lineage: Bacteria > Chloroflexota > Dehalococcoidia > Bin125 > Bin125 > Bin125. The sequence continues at coordinate 499,088 of OZ242948.1, read as the reverse complement.
GCGCCTGCACGCGCTCTCTTACGCCTACGCGCATCGACGCGAGCGCAAAGGCGACATGCGCCGCATCTGGATACAGCGGATCAATGCAGCGGCGCGGCTCAATGGGACGACGTACAGTCGGCTGATCCACGATCTGAAGCAGGCGGGGATTGAGATTGACCGCAAGGTGCTGGCGGAGATGGCCGTTCACGATCCGTCCGGTTTTACGGCGGTCGTGGAGCAATCGCAGGCCGCCTGAGGGCATCGGATTCAACGCCTGGAGGTAAGAGACGTCAACGCCCGTCGCAGCCAGAACGAGCCGTGACGGGCGTTTCTGCGGCCGGTTGCGCAGGGAATCAGGACTGCGAAGCTAGAGCGGGCATCCCACTGGCCTCGGTAGCGAGTTCACCAGCATCGCCTTCGGGAAGATGTTCCAGCAGCCATTCAGCGGAGTCAGCGTCGTTGAGCCAGGGCAGTACGTGCGTGAGCGCGATGAACTCCCGCATGTGCAGCGCGTTCTTGATCACGCTGAACTCAAGCTCGCGGTTTCGCTCGCGCCATTCTGCCGGTAGGTCAATGTGCGCGTCGGCGAAGGCTCGCGCCGCGATGCGGGCATCCTCGATGTCGAGGCGCAGCAAACCGCGAAGTCGCTTCGTGGCCAACTCATGCGCCTGGTCGATTGGCGTCGCGCCCTCGCGACGAGCCATCGCGCGCATCAGACGGCGCAGCTCGATTGGCGGCAGGGCGGTCGCGTCGTACAGAGCTGCGGCCAACTCCACATGGTCGGCGGCGTCGTTGAGCCGGTGGGGCAGATCGCCAAGGTCAAAGGCGCTGCCGTAGTTCTCGGACAGGTTCGGATGCACGTAGGTCATGATCGGTTCCTTGTCGCGAACTCTGCTTGTGGAAGCAATTCTGGCACTCTCCTGCCGAGAGTGCCAACTCTCGTTCCCGGTCCGGGGATTGCACTGCAAAGCAGTACACAGAGCGCGTGAGTCTGGGTATCACTCACGAGGTCAAGAGTCGCGCAGCGCGGCGCCGAACTGCGACTCCAGGCGGCGAACGATGCCTCGCCGTGCCTTCTCGACATCGCGATCGGTCAGTGTTCGATCAGGCGAGCGGTAGTAGACGCGGAAGGCGAGCGATTTCTTGCCAACCGGGATCTGATCGCCGGTGTACACGTCGAACAGTTCGACTGCCTCGACCAACCCGGAGGCCGAGATCGCCGTGGCCAGATCGCCGGCGGGCCGGCTGGCATCCACGATTAGGGCCAGGTCCTCGACGGCGGCGGGATAGATCGAGACCGACGGGACTGCTTGGGAGTCGGCCAGCAGGGGAGCCAGGTCGGCAATCGAGACTTCCAGCGCAAACACATCTCCATCAATGTCGAATGAGGAGGCAATCGCAGGCACGACCTGTCCGATCACTCCGACCCGACGTCCTTGAACTCTTGCAGCGGCAGACTGACTGTTGACGAACAGGTCGTCGGCCGCGCCAGCGGTCAGCGCGAACTCCAGGTCGAGTCCAGCCCCGAGTTGCTCCAGCGCTCCTTTGGCGTCGTAGAAGTCGACGCTTCGCGCGGTCTGACCATGGACCGATCCTTCGGACTCGCCGCCAAGGAGCGCGAACAGCATGCGTTCCTCGGTGGGTTGGCGCCCGGGGTTCGGCTTGAACGTCTTCCCGACCTCGAACAGAGCCAGCGTTCCGCGAGCCTCACGCTGGTTGAGCGCATACGTGCGCAGTCCCCAGGGCCGCAGGCTCTTGCGCATCCGGTCGCGTTCGGCGTTCATCGGATTGAGCAACCGGACCGCTGAGTCATCTGATTCACTGCTGGATCCGGTGATGTTCGACTCTTGTTCACCGACGGCGACGTAAGTGAGAATCTCGCGATATCCGATTCCGCACAGAACGTCGCGGATACGCTCTCCCAGGTCGCGCTGCGAATCAAAGTCGGGATCTGGCACGGCGCCGGGAAGCGGCTCTGAGGGCAGATTGTCATAGCCGATGATCCTTCCGATCTCCTCAACAACGTCATCGGCGATCTTGATGTCGGAACGCCACGGCGGGCAGCTCACGGCGAAACGGTCCGGGGGCAGCCAGCGATTGGAGATGCCCAGCGAGGTGAGGATGCCTCGCACCTGTTCGACGCTGGGCTGAACGGAGAGGATTTGCTCGATCCTCCGCTGGTTGACCACGACCTGCGGAGCGTGCACTGCACCCGGAAACTCGTCGACGATGCCGGCCAACGCCTCGCCGCCAGTCGTCTCGACGATCAATGCCGTCGCTCGCCGCGCCGCAAGTTCGGCAAGCTCGGGGTTGAGGGATTTCTCGAAGCGCCGACTCGCTTCTGTGCCGGACTCTGTGTGCAGCGCGCGGCTGCGCCGGATTGTCGCTTCCTGGAAGTTGGCCGTCTCCAGCAGCACCGTGGTTGTCGAAGCGGAGATCTCCGAATCGGCGCCGCCCATGATTCCGGCCAGCGCAACTGCCCGCTCAGCGTCGGCGATGACGAGATCCGAGGTCTCCAGATTCAATTGCGAGCCGTCGAGCAACTCGATCTGTTCACCCGCTCGAGCACGTCGAACGACGATCCGGTGTTCTCGCAAGACTTCGTAGTCGAAGGCGTGCAGCGGCTGACCCCACTCGAGCATGACGTAGTTGGTGACATCGACGATGTTGTTGATCGGCCGCATTCCGGCAGACGACAGAGCGTCCTGCAACCACTGCGGCGAGGGCCCGACTTGCACACCTTCAATCACGATCGCGGTGTAGCGCGGACAGCCAGTCGCGTCTTCAATGGTGACGCTCGTGCGCTCGCTCACGGGAACATCGGACTCTGGATACTCGGCGGGTGGTTCCCTCACCGCTCCAGCGGTCAGCGCGGCAACCTCGCGCGCGACGCCCAGGATCGAGTAATGGTCGGGGCGATTCGGAGTCGGTTTGATGTCGAGCACCACATCGCCGAGCACGTCGGCGAGCGGCGTGCCCAGCGCGGCGTCGGTATCCAGCACGAGGATGCCTTCGTGCTCATCGGACAGACCCAACTCGCGCTCGGAGCAGACCATGCCCATTGAAGTGACCCCGCGGATCTTGCCTCGTCGCAGCTTGCGTAGCTCTCGCGTGTTGGGGTCGATGAGCTGCGCGCCCACCTGGGCGAAGGCGATCGTCTGGCCTTGAGCCAGGTTCGGAGCGCCGCAGACAACCTGCAGCGGCTCCACGGAGCCGAAATCGACCGTCGCGAGCCGCAGGCGATCGGCGTTTGGATGGGCATCGACCGCGGCAACACGGCCAACGACCACGTGTTCCCAGTCAGCGCCGCTGCGCTTGATTGCTTCGACTTCGGCCCCGGCCATGCTCAGCCGGTGGGCGAGTTCTTCAACAGACAGATCCCAGTCGACGTACTGGGCCAACCAGCGCAGCGGGACATCCATCAACTGCGCCCTTCAAACTGGCGCAGGAAGCGCACGTCGTTGCGGTAGAAGTGACGGATGTCGCGCACTCCATAGCGCAGCATGGCGACTCGCTCCACGCCCATACCGAATGCGAAGCCGGTGTACATCTCGGGGTCGAGTCCGGCGTCCTCGATGATCTCGGGATGCACCATTCCGCAACCCAGGATCTCCAACCAATCGCCCTGCCAGCGAACGCCCAGTTCGGCGCCGGGTTCGACGAAGGGGAAGTAGTCGCAGCGGAATCGAGTTTCGATCTCTGCGCCGAACATGCGCCGTACGAAGGCCTCAAGCGTGCCTTTGAGGTGAGCAAACGAGAGGTTCTTGTCGATCACGAGGCCTTCGATCTGGGTCAGCATCCACTCGTGCGTGGCGTCGGTCGCCTCGTAGCGGTAGCAAGTCCCAGGCACGATGACTCTGATCGGCGGGTCGCGCCGTTCCAGGTAGCGAATCTGCATCGGCGAGGTGTGAGTGCGCAAGAGTTGACGCGGTCCCGCGCTGCCGTCGTCCGCCACCCACATGGTGTCCCACATGTCACGGGCTGGGTGACCGGCGGGAATCCGCAAGCGATCGAAGTTGTATTCCTCGAGCTCGACGTCGGGCCCTTCGACGACATCAAAGCCCATGTCGCGGAAGGTTCGCTCGAGCGTCCGCCTGGTCAGCGTGACGGGATGCAGCGAGCCCAGCGGGGGCCTTCGGCCAGGCAGCGTCACGTCGATGGCGCCGACTTCGGCGGCCGCAGCAGCGAGTTGCTCGCTGCGGCTGTCAACCGCCTGCTCGAGCAGGCCTTTGAGCCGATTTGCCTCTGCGCCGACTCGCGGCCGCTCCTCGGCGGGCAGTTCGCGGACGCCGCGCAGGACGCTGGTCAGCCTGCCGCGACGTCCAAGCCATGCCACTCGCCAGGCCTGCAGCGACGCTTCGTCGCTCGCCTCGACGAGCGACGCCCGCGCATCTGCTTCCAACGCCTCAAGGTCAACCACTGCCCAAGTCCGCAACTAAGGATTCCGGCATATGCCAGACATCGTACCCGTCGGTCGCGCGCGGTTGAATCGGCCAGGTTCAGCGTCTTCGCCTGGATAGTAAACTCGGACTGAAGATTTGACCACGCAGTCTGAGCGCTGCGGCACGATCCTGGAGTTGCGGCCATGGCAGTGAAGAGCTACATCCTGATCGAGACCGATGTCGGTACGGCCAAGCAGGTTGCGCTCGCGCTAGGCGCGATCACGCACAGCGAGGGCGAGATTCAGTCAGTCGAGTTGGTCACCGGTCCGTTCGACGTGATCTGCCTCGTGGAAGCCGAGAACCTCGAGAAGCTGGGCAGTTGCATCACCGACTCGATTCAGACAGTCGCAGGCGTCAAACGTACGACGACCTGCCTGACCATCCAGGTCTGAGTGGAATCGATTGCTCAGATGACAACCGCCAAATCGCCTGTCGATCGGTCCACCGAGCCGCCAGTCGACATGCTCCCTGTAGAGGACGCCGTTGAGCGGATTCTGTCGTTCTGTCCTCAGCTTCCATCCGAACGCATGGCAATCGAGAACGCGGTGGGTCAGGTGCTTGCGGTTGACATCACGGCGCCGTTCGACATTCCGCCGCACGACAACACGGCAATGGACGGATACGCCGTGCAGTCGGCGAGTACGCGCGGCGCAACTGAGTCGGACGTGGTGCGTTTGCATGTAATCGGCGAGCTTGCGGCGGGCTACCTGTTCGACAGGGAGGTTGGCCCCGGCGAGGCGGTCCGGATCATGACCGGCGCGCCGATGCCGCCTGGCGCCGACACGATTGTCCCGTTCGAGGAGACTGACGAGTTCGGCCTGCGCGCCCCGGGCCAGGAGCACGAGACCATCGAGGACGTGGGCATCCTCAAGGCGGCGGCCGTAGGCAACAACATCCGCCGCCGAGGCGAAGATGTCCGCCAGGGACAGCAAGTGTTACAGGCCGGCACGGTTCTGCGTGGTCCCGAAGTCGCGGTGCTCGCCTCGCTCGGCGTCTCCCACGTTGATGTGATCCGGCGGCCGCGCGTCGCCATCCTGTCTACGGGGGACGAGTTGCTGACTCCCGGCGAACCACCTGCAGCAGGCAAAATCTATGACTCCAATTCGTACGGCTTGAGCGCGCTCGTTACCCAGTACGGCGGCGTTCCGAAGCGATTCGGCATCGCTCAGGACACAATTCCTGCGCTGACCGCCAAGATCAACGAAGCACTGGAATCGTGCGACCTCGTCGTCACTTCGGCGGGGGTGTCACGCGGCGACTTCGATGTAGTCAAGGAAGTCCTGGCGCGTGAAGGCGCGATCGACTTCTGGACGGTTCGTATGAAACCGGGCAAGCCGCTCGCATTCGGCGAGTTTGAAGCACCAGACGGACGTCGGGTGCCGCATATTGGACTGCCCGGTAATCCGGTCTCGTCTTTGCTCGCGTTTGAGCTGTTTGGCCGACTCGCGATCTACCAGATGATGGGTCGGGCGCCGCAACCCAGGCCGATCGTTCGCGCCGTCGCCGACGAGGACATCGTCAACACCGACTGGCGCCGCGTCTATGCTCGCGCGATCCTGAAACGGGGCGACGATGGCAACTGGCACGCGCGCTTGACCGGACCGCAGGGCAGTGGCGTGCTGACCTCGATGGCGCTGGCCAATGGCTATGCGATCTGTCCCGAGGACCGCGAGCGCGTCCACGCGGGAGAGCTATGCGATGTGATCATGGTCGACTGGGACCACCCGCTCGACTGAGCCGAATGGACCGAACAGGAATCGTCACCAACAACGAATCGAGCGCATCATGTCCGTCCGCACCGCCTTTCGATCTGTCGTCGCCCCGCTCTACATCAAGGCGAGACTGGCCCAGGAACGCATCCAGTCGGGCGTGGTCTGGTACCCGCTCGACCCCAACTTCATCGCCAACCCGTATCCCACGTACAAGGAGCTGCGGGAGCGCGATCCCTTTCATCCAAGCCCGCTAACCGGAGCGATGGTCGTTTCGCGCTACGAGGATGTTGACGCCGTCTTGCGCAACTACAAGGTGTTCTCCAACGAGCGCGGACCGGTAGGCACTCGCAACCGACGCAACATCGGCGAACAGATCGAGAACGAGCTGACGCCCTCGATGCTGTCGCTCGATCCACCCGATCACACCCGCTTGCGCGGCTTGGTCAGCCGCGCCTTTACTCCGCGCCAAGTTGCCAAGATGGAAGACCACATTCGCGACACCGCTCACGCGTTGCTTGACGAAGTTGACGGGCAGAACGAGTTCGACCTGATGTCCAATCTTGCGGCGCTGTTGCCGACCGTGGTGATCGCCGAGATGATCGGTGTGCCGACGGAAGATCGGCAGCAGTTCAAAGACTGGTCCGACAAGTTTGCGAGGGTTCTTGAACCCAACTTGAGCGAGGAGGAGTTCGGCGTCGTCGCCGAGACGGCGCGGCTCTTCGATGGGTACTTCAAGGGCATCGTGGCCGAACACCGCGAGAACCCTCGGGACGATCTGGTCTCGCGGCTGATTGAAGCGGAGGAGGAAGGCGATCGCCTGACGCAAGAAGAGATGATCGTCACGCTTCGTCTGCTCCTGGTTGCCGGCAACGAGACAACGACGAACCTAATCGGCAACGGTCTCAAAGCGCTGCTCGAACATCCGGAGCAGCTTGAACTGCTGCGTCAGCGCCCCGAACTGATGGACAACGCGATCGAGGAACTGCTGCGCTTCGACTCGCCCGTCCAGCTCGATGGCCGCACCACGCTCGACGAGTTTGAGATGGATCGACACACTCTGAAGCCTGGACGACCGGTGTCCCTGCTGATCGGCGGCGCCAACCGCGATCCGGAGGAGTTTGGCGATCCGGAGACGCTGGACATCACGCGGGAAGACGCCGGCAACATCTCGTTTGGCCGCGGCATCCATCACTGTCTCGGCGCGCCATTGGCCAGGCTGGAGGGCAAGATCGCGTTCGAGGCGCTGCTCGAGCGCTTCGATGACATTCAGTTCGGCGCGCGGACGCCGGTATACAAGCAGAACATCGTCCTGCGAGGACTGAAGCACCTTGACATACGCGTCGAACGAAGGAACAGTCGCTCATTCGCTGGCGCGGAAGTCGAAGCAGCCGTGGATTGAGGTTGACATGACTACGCAGCGAGTTGTCTGGAATCCGTTGGATCCGGCGACGCTTGCAGATCCGTATCCCGTCTATCGGGCGTTACGCGAGTCGGATCCTTACCAGTACGACGAGGCAACAGACCAATTCCTGGTGTCGCGCTATGAGGATGTGGACGAAGTGCTTCGCGACTGGAGGCGCTTCTCCAATCGGCGAGTCAACGAGAAGCCGAGGGAGCCTGAGCGAGATCTGTCGATGCTGGTCCGTGATCCGCCGGACCACACAAGGCTGCGCGGACTGGTGAGCAAGGCTTTCACTCCACGCCGCATTGCACTCATGGAAGAGCACATCCGCGAAGCGGCGCACGCCCTGCTGGACGAAGTGGCCGACCAAGACCAGTTCAATCTGATGTCCAACCTCGCTTCATTGCTGCCCACCGTCGTGATCGCGGAGCAGATCGGCGTGCCGACTGAGGATCGCGACCAGTTCAAGCAATGGTCGGACGACTTCGTTGGCGTCGATGAAGGCGCGATCACGCCGGAGATCCAGCAGCGATCTGACCAAGCCGCGATCACGCTCTACCGATACTTCACGGAGCAGGTGGAGCAGCGCCGACGCGAGCCGACCGACGACCTGATCTCGCGCCTCGTCGCGGCCAGGGACGACGAGGATCAGCTCACCGAGCACGAGATGGTATCCACGCTCAGCCTGCTTCTTATCGCCGGCAACGAGACAACGACGAACCTGATCGGTAATGGTCTCAAGGCGCTGATCGAACATCCAGAACAGATGGAACTGCTTCGCCAACGTCCGGAGCTGGTGGAGAACGCAGTTGAAGAACTGCTTCGCTACGATTCCCCCGTCCAGATCGATCCTCGGACGACCACGGAACCGGTCAGGCTCGGGAACAGGATGATTGCGGCGGAGCGAGCCATCTTGCTGTTGATTGGCGGCGCCAACCGCGATCCCGAACAGTTCAACGATCCTGACACGCTCGACATCACTCGCGAGGACGTGGGCAGCATCTCGTTCGGTCGTGGAATGCACTTCTGTCTCGGCGCGCCATTGGCGCGTCTGGAAGGACGTATTGCGTTCGAATGCCTGCTTGAGCGATTCGATCGGATCGGGTTTGGCGACAGGAAACCGGTGTATCGACCGGTCTTCGCGCTGCGCGGGCTGAGCCACTTCGACATCGCCGTGCACCGGCGTGGTCAATAGATCGTCCGGAAGTCGTTGTACTCACCGGTTGCGACGGACCAGTCCGCCTCCACACCTCGAACGAGCGCGTGCGGCGGACCGATTTTGAGCTCCTCAAGAAACTCTTCCAACGCCCGTCGCAGTCCCTCAGCGATAACTTCTACGGTCGAACCGTCGGGTAAGTTCCGCACGGTTCCCGTGATGCCGGCGCCTCGGGCGGCCTCGCTCTCGGCGAACATCCGGTAGCCGACCATTTGCACTCGCCCGCGCACACGAACCGTCATGCGCACCATCAGGAAGGACCGACCACGGCGTCGATCGCGTCGGAGACGATGTCCGCAGGCACGTCGTCGCGGACGACGGGATTACCCACGCTCTCCAGCAGGACCCAGCGCTGTCTGCCGCCGACAACTTTTTTGTCCCTCGACATCGCCTCGACGATTTCGCTCTTGCGAAGTCCCGAGGGGCTACGCGTAGGCAACCCAAACCGCTCGATCAGCCTGCGATGTTTGGCTACGAGCGCCTCGTCGATCATGCCCAGCGCGCAACCCATCTCCGCCACCGCGATCATGCCCATCGCGACCGCCTCACCGTGCAGGACGGCGCTGTACCCGGTCACTGCCTCGATCGCGTGGCCCAGGGTGTGGCCGTAGTTGAGAATCGCGCGAACGTCGGATTCGCGCTCATCCGCCGAGACCACGGCCGCCTTTATCGCCTGATTGCGGGTAATCACGTCAACCAGCAGTTGCCGACGCGATTCGTCGAGCGTTCCGGCAGCCGGATCCAGCAGCGAATCGGCAGCGTCATCCAGCAGATCGAGCATTGCCTCGTCGCGGATGAATCCGTGTTTGATTACTTCGGCAAAGCCTGACCGCAGTTCACGCGCTGGCAGCGTCGCCAGGGTCGCAACGTCGGCGAGCACGGCTCGAGGCTGGTAGAACGCTCCGACCAGGTTCTTGCCCGACGGCAGGTCGACTGCGACCTTGCCGCCGATAGCGGCGTCGACCATGCCCAGCACAGTGGTTGGGGCATGCACCAGCGGCATGCCCCGCAAGTAGGTTGCCGCGACCGTTCCCGCCAGGTCTGTAGTGACGCCGCCGCCCAGCGCAAAGATGATGTCCCGGCGCTCGGCGCGATGCGACGAGAGCCATCCGTACAGCGTTTCGAGGGACGACAGCGACTTGCTTGCCTCGCCCGACGGCACCGCGAACGCCTCGACGGAGCGCCCTTGCGCCGTGAGCGCATGACGCGCGGTGGCTCCGTGTGAGGCCATCACTGCCTGGTCGGCGATCAGGAAGACGCGTCCTGCGAGCCCCAGCCGATCCAGCACGTCAACGGCGCGTTCGAGCATTCCCCAGGCGCAGTAGACGGGATAGCGCTGGGAACCAGCATCCACGATGCAACCGACATCGGGACCAAAGTCCGATACCGGCGGCGCCTCGACGCCAGGTCCGTTGCGCATCTCGCGCAGGCGCGCGTCGGAGGCGAGCACGCTGCTTGAGCGCCGCTTGACGGCCTGCACGATCTCGTCCACGGCCTCACTGATCTCGATGTCGTCCGTGTGAACGGTTAGATCGGACATCGCGTAATACGGCTGACGAGCCGCCTTGAGCGTCTCCACTCGACGACGAGGGTCTGTACCTGCCAGCATGGGACGGACCTCGGTTGTGCCCTGCTCGGTCTCTGCGTAGCGCGCCAGGATCGTGGCCGCGCGCGCTTCCAGGGTGACGACGAATCCGCCGTCGGCGAGCAGCGAGCGGTTCTCCGAGTTCAGCCAGACGCCGCCGCCGGTCGCAATCACCGCTCCGTCCCGCTGAGCGGCGTCGCGCACGGCCTGCTGCTCGCGCGCGCGGAACCCGCTTTCGCCTTCTTCAGAGAAGATCTGGGGAATCTCCCTGCCCGCAGCGCGCTCAATCTCAACGTCGAGATCGATCGTCGACCAACCAAGCTGGTGCGCAATGAACGGAGCCAATACCGACTTGCCAGTTGCGCTGAATCCGATGAGCACGATCCGCTTGAGATGGCCGGGCAAGCTCATTGCCATTCTCTCCGAGGCACTGCTGTTGCGAGAAACTGGTTCATGTTGCGTCGGGTTTCGGCCAGCGAATCGCCGCCGTACTTCTCAAGGATCGCGTCCGCCAGCACCAGTGCAAGCATCGCCTCGACAATCACCCCGGCGGCCGGCACCACGCACACATCGGAGCGTTCGTAGTGCGCCTCGACCCGCTCGCCGGTCGCCAGGTCGGCGGAAGGCAGCGGATGGGCCAGCGTGGCGATCGGCTTGACCGCCACTCGGACGATTAGATCCTCACCGTTGGAGATGCCGCCCTCGATTCCGCCCGCGTGGTTGGTCTGACGCCGCCAGGGTCGGTCGGCCCATGCGTCTTGCGGCAGCACGACATCGTGATATCCGCGACCGGTCAGCGCCGAGCCGCTGAATCCATCTCCAATCTCGACGCCCTTGAACGCATTCATCGAGAGGATCGCCTGTCCGATCCGGCCGCTGAGCTTGCGGTCCCACTGGACGTGCGAACCGAGCCCAAAGGGGACGCCGCCAACTCGAGCCTCCAGCGTTCCACCGAGCGTGTCACCATCCTGCTTGGCGGCGTTGATTTCGTCGATCATCGCCTGCGCGACATCCGCGTCGGAGCAACGGACTGGGGAGGCTTCAACTACTGCCCAGTCGGCCTCCGTCGCTGGATCAATAGCCACTGATCCGATCTGCACGACATGGCTGTTGAACTCGCAGCCGAGCTCTTCGCACAGCCGCCGAGCCACAGCCCCCGCCCCCACTCGGGCGGCGCTCTCACGGGCTGAGGCTCGCTCGAGTGAGTCACGAACATCGTCGTATCCGTACTTGAGGGATGCGGTGAGATCTGCGTGGCCGGGCCGAACGCGGGTCACCTGAGTCGGCGGCGGTTCGACGACCTCCAGGGACATCGTTTCGCGCCAGGGACGCTTGTCCGGTCCGGTGCCTTTGTCGAAGTCGCGATTCTCGATCCAGAGCGCGACAGGGCTACCGATCGTCCTGCCCTGACGCACGCCACCGCGAATGTGCGCGTAGTCGGTCTCGATCTTCATCCGACCGCCGCGCCCGTAGCCCTTCTGCCGTCGGGCGAGCTGCAGGCGAATTTGCTCTTCCGAGATCGGCAGACCGGCGGGAACGCCGTCAACGATTACGGTCAGGCCGGGACCGTGCGACTCACCCGCGGTGAACCAGCGCAAACTGCCCATCGAACCAATCCCAGCCTTTCGGCTCAGTCGGCGGCGCTCGCCGTCGCGTTATCCACCATATCGGCGAATGGATCATCAGGCAGGTCGATGGGTCGCGGTTCACCGCTGGGCGCTCGATTGGCGGTGGTCTCGAACTCTTGCGCAAGCAAGTTGGGCGGCTGATTCCAGTCCAGCGACATGGCCGACCGCCGGTCCGCCTGGACAGAGAGGATTGGCAGCGCTTCTGCCCTGCCTTCCGAATCGCGGAACGTGGTGTAGACATCAACGCGCACGTGGTCAGGGCGGAAGTTGGGCAGGTCGTAGAAGATCATCTCGACGAGTCGCATCGCGGTCGAGTACGCCGTGTCCAGTGACGTGGCGATCTGCTCTCGCTTGCCGTCGACCGTGCCGAACTCTGGGTCGGCGGATGTGCTCACTCTTACGTGTTGGGCGGATGCTCCGACCAGGTCCAGACCTTGCACACCGGCCCAGACCACGGCGCTCACGTCCTTCGGCGGGCGCTGAGTGCGCCAGTGTTCGATCTCCTGGTCGAGAATCCCGCGAATCGCCTCCATGTCGTTCTGGGCTACGAGCTGTCGCCAGAAGCGGTGGGTGCGCGCTTCCTTGAACAGCAGAAGCCCAATGCCGCCAAACAGCGCGGCGATGATGGCGAATCCAATTGTCACGCCTTCACTCACGACGACGCCTCCGTCATCGCGAACCGAGCGGCTTCGAGCATCACGTCAACGGGCGCTTCCCGCTCAGTCCAGAGCTCGAACGAGGCTGCGCCCTGGTAGACCAACATCGGCAGTCCGCCGATTGAGCGTCGACCGGAATCGCGAACCGTTTTGACCAGCGGGGTCTCGACCGGATTGGCGATCAGATCGACGACGAACGCGTCGGGCGAGAGCGAGGAAGGATCGAAGGGAACCTGTCCGTCCGATTCGCTGCCTTTGAGGCCGATCGAGGTGCATTGGACCACGAGGTCGGCGCTAGCCAGCGCGTCGGCAACGGCGTCTTCGTCCGCGCCCATTGAACTAAGGGCGACTCCTGCAGAGGCGGAGGCGAGGTCGTGGCGCAGGCGTCCAGCGCGAACAGCCGTCCGATTGACGATTGTCAAGGAATCAACACCGCGCCAGATCAACGCCCAGGCCACAGCCCGGGCGGCCCCGCCGGCTCCCCAGAGCAGTGCGCGCCCTCCGGCCGGATCGAATCCCGCTTCGGACAGGGAACGCTGGAATCCGGTCACGTCGGTGTTGTAGCCCTGCAGGTGACCACCACTGTTGACAATCGTGTTGATCGCGCCGACGAATCGGGCGGTCTCGTGCAGACCATCCATGTGCCTCAGCGCGGCTTCCTTGTAGGGAATCGTTATGTTCGCGCCCAGTGCGCCTTCGCTGCGTAGCTCGTTGACGAACGACTCGAGCTCGGTCGGTTGCAGGTCCCAGGCTTCGTAGCGGGCGTCGATCGCGGCGGCATCGAACCCTGCCTGTTGGAATCGCGGCGAGATGCTGTGCGCGACCGGATGACCAATGACGCCGACGCGATAGGTCATTGCTCGCCGCCCAGGAAACGCTCGACGTTGTCGAGATGCTCCTCGTAGGTCACGGCGAACGCGTGCGTTCGGTCGCCGCGCGCGACGAAGTAGAGATAGGGCACGTTGGCCGGGTTGGCCGCCGCCATGATTGAGGCAAGTCCAGGCGAGGCAATCGGGCCGGGAGGAAGCGCCGCGGCGACGTAGGTGTTGTACGGCGAAGCTGTGTCGAGGTCAACCGCGCCAAGATCATCTTTCCACCACTCGCCCGATTCCCCCACGGCATACTGAACCGTTGAGTCCATCTGCAGAGGCATCCCCGCTTCCAGGCGATTCCAAATCACGGCGGACACCAGCGGCCGTTCGTTGTCTTCGATTACTTCGCGCTCAATGATCGACGCGATGGTGAGAATCTCATGGAGAGTGCGACCAGAACTGTTGATCGTGTCCCAGAGTTGCGGGGTTATCGACTCATCGAGCCGCTGCAACATCGCTCGAACGGCCTGCTCGGCAGTGCCGTCCAGCGGAAAGGTGTACGCGCTGGGGAAGAGATAGCCCTCAAGCGTCGACCCGAGAGGGCGTCGGGTAGCTAGTGTTCCGCTCACCACGTCCTGGGGCGGCGCTTCCAGTACGGCGCGCAGCGCGGTCGCTTCCACGACGTTCGACTCTGCCAGACGTTCAATCACCTGTTCGAGCCTCAGCCCCTCGGGAATCACCACGCGCCACGGCGAGGTCTCTCCAAAGTGTATGCGTCGCAAAATCTCATAGGTCGTCAGCCCGGCTTCAAACGTGTAGGACCCCGGTTCCAGGCGCGACTCCCAACTAAGAAGCACAGCCAGCAGTTCAAAGCGATATTGGGAGGCGATGACTCCACTGGCAACGAGGCGTCGGCCGATCGAGGCTGCGCTGTCACCTGAAACGATCGTCACGGCTGACGGTTCCGTAATCCGTAAGGTCGTCGGCCGATGCTCAACCCCAACCTGCTGCGATCCAGGGGTCCGCGACAGCGCAACGACCGCGGCCGCGACCGCGGCGAAGACGACAGCGAGCAGCGCGATCGTCACTCCAAGCCTCCAGGGCGAGGACATCGTCAGTCTTCTCGATCTGGTCGCTCGCGGGCCGCTCCGGCCGCTGCCCCGGCTTGAGCGTCGAGCCAGCGCTGGAGGATTCTCGCGGCGGCCTCGGCGTGCGAACGTTGGCGCTCGCGGCGCTGCCGTTGCACGCTCTTGCGACCGGCAGCCCTGACTTTTCGGCCCGAGCTTCGATCCGGTTTCTCCGAGGCATTCCTGCTTTCAGCAGCCGGTTCCTTGCTGGAGAATCGCTCGTTCTGTGCGATGCAGGTTGCGCCAAGAGCTGCAGCCAGGGTTTCCCCGAAGTCTCGGAAGCGAACCGCCTGTTCATCCTCCCCACCGTCAGGTCGCAAGGGTACGCCGACGATCATGTGCTCAACGACGTCGTCACCGAGCAGAGTTTTGAGCGAGTCGATGACTGCACTTTCACCAGCGGTACGGTCCAAGGTGCCAAGCGGAAGTGCGAGTGAAGAACCGCGTGGGGCACGCGCGACGCCGATCCAGCGCTCTCCGGGATCAATCCCGATCGCGCAACCGCGAGTCATCGCCTGCGTCCTATCCAACTTGCTCCCGCACGGCATTGGGAACCGCCGACAACGCATCGTCCAACTTGTCGGCATTGCGACCACCGGCCTGCGCCATGTTCGGCGCTCCGCCGCCTCCACCGCCGGCGATCCGCGCGATGTCGCCGATCAGCTTGCCGGCGTCGACTCCGCTCGCGACCGCACCGTCCGTCGCCATCGCGACGAAGATCGGACGTTCGTTGGTGACTGCGCCGAGCACGATCACACCGTCACGGCCAGTCCCAGCGATTCTCCGGCGAACCTCGTCCCCTGCTCGGCGCAGCGCATCGGCCGACTCCACGGCCACTCGACCTGAGGCGACCGCGACCGGGCCGATGTCCACAGCGGCTGCCGCGAGCTCCTCGGCGACCGTTGCGCCGGTCTTCGCCTCAACTGCCTGCAGCCGACGTCGCAGTTCGGCGGCTTCAGTCTGTAGCTGAACAATCCGCTCGCCGGCCGATTCCGGCGTTGCCCGCACCATTGTGGCGATTTCCGACAGGGCATCCAGTCGCGAGTCGGTCCAGTCCGAGGCGGCGTTGCCGGTCAGCGCCTCGATCCGTCGAACGCCAGCCCCGACGCTGCCCTCCGAGATGATCTGGAACGCGCCGACAAACCCCGTCGCGGGCGCGTGCGTACCTCCGCAGAGTTCCTTCGAGAAGCAGTCATGCACGTGCGGATCCGGATCGCAGATTTCCACCACGCGCACATCGGTCTCATACTTCTCGCCGAAGATTGCCATCGCGCCGGTCTTGAGCGCGTCGTCGTAGGACATCTCGGTCGTGGAAACGGGAATGTTGTCTCGGATGCGTTGCTGCACGAGCTGTTGCACCTGGCGGAGTTCCGACGCAGCCGGAGCCTCGGGCTGGGTGTAGTCGAAGCGCAGGTGATCGGGCGCGACCAGCGAGCCGGCCTGCCGCACGTGGTCTCCCAACACTTGTCGCAGCGCTGCGTGCAGCAGGTGGGTCGCGGTGTGATTGCGCGCGGCATCGGCCCGATGCGCGCGACTAACGGTGACGGAGATCCGTTCGCCGACTGATATCTCGCCCGAAGTGACCTTGCCGATATGCGCGATTACATCGCCGAACGCCCGCGTGTCTTCAACATCCACCTGAGTGCCGTCACTCGTGCCGTCACTGCGAAGCCATCCCGCATCGCCAACCTGTCCGCCGCCCTCGGGATAGAAGGAAGTTCGATCCAGAACAATGCTGACATCTTCGCCAGTCGAGGCGAACGCGACACGCTCGCCGTTGGCAACGATGGCAATCACCTCGGCCTCGGCTTCGATTGACTCGTAGCCGCTGAACTGGGTGGCGGTGTCGAGTTCCGCGTAGTGCGCAGCGTCCTCGTCGTAGGCGAAGGTGGCCTGTTGGCGGGACCGCTCTCGCTGCTGCTCCAGTGCGGTCTCGAACTCCGCGCGTACTTCTGCCTGATCGCCGAGCGCGTTGTGCTCTCTCGCCACTTCTGCGGTTACCTCAAAGGGGAGTCCGTAGGTGTCGTACAACTCGAACGCATCGCGACCGCTGATCGTGTCCGACTTGAGCGCTGCGATACGCCCTTCGAGCAGCGAGCGACCGGTCGACAGCGTCCGCCGGAACCGATGCTCTTCCTGGTTCAGTACGTTGGCCACGAGCGCGGCGTGCTCGTCCAGTTCGGGATACCAGGCGGCCATCACTTCGCGGACCTTGATCGCGAGGTCGGCGAGCAAGTCGTCCTGGATGCCGATTGAGTCGGCCATGTACAGGGCCCGACGGATCAGGCGGCGGAGGACGTAGCCGCGGCCCTCGTTGCCGGGGATGGCGCCGTCGGCGACGAGGAAGGTCATCGCTCGCCCGTGCTCGGCGACCACGCGCATCGCGCGTCGCTGCGACTCTTCGGCGGATTGGTATTCGAGACCGCTGCGCCCGCCGATGTAGTCGAGCAGCGGAGCGAACAAGTCGGTGTCGTAGAGGTTGTCCTTGTCCTGCAACATCATCGCCCAGCGCTCGAGTCCGGCGCCGGTGTCGATGCTCTGAGCGGGCAGGTCGGCGCGCGACCCGTCCTCGAATCGCGTCCACTGCATGAACACGAGGTTCCAGATTTCCAGCCACTTCTCGTCCGCCTCGGCGGGGCCGGCATCGTCGCGATAGCCCGGTCGCATGTCATAGTGCAGCTCCGAGCACGGCCCGCACGGACCGGTCGGGCCGGCCGCCCAGAAGTTGCCCTGGTCTTCGCCGTAGCGATAGATCTTCGAATCCGGCAGGCCGATCTTCTTCCACTGGTCGTAGGCGAAGTCGTCATCGGTGAACACGGTGGCGACCAACCGCTCGGGCGCAATGCCGATCACGTTGGTGACCAGTTCCCAGGCCCAGGCTTGCGCTTCGGCCTTGAAATAGTCGCCCAGGGAGAAGTTGCCCAGCATCTCGAACATGGTCAGATGCGAGGCATCGCCGACCTCGTCAATATCCGTCGTGCGGAAGCACTTCTGGATCGAGGTCAGGCGGTTGCGCGGCGGCTGCGCTTCGCCAAGAAAGTACGGCTTGAAGGGCACCATCCCGGCGCTCGTGAACAACAGGGTCGGGTCGCCCGGGGCGGTCAACGGCGCCGACGCGACCGCGAGATGGTCGCGATCGACAAAGAAGTTTGTGAAGGTCTCTCGGATGGTCTGAGCGTCCATGGTTCGCCGGTCGCCTTGAAGAATCGCTACCCGCCGCGCACGTGAGCAGCGGCGGCGCCAGCGTTGGGCACCACCAGAATCGAGTATACGCACGCCTTTGCTGTGACAGACCGCGCGACAGACCGCCTCGCTTGCGCGGTTGACAGCCAATAAACTGCCTGCATAGCGTTGAGGCCACCGGCCCGCTTGAATCGGAGCCCCGATTGAGTTCCGACGACGATCCGCCAGAATCCGTTGCCTACCCAGACATCACGGCAGTCGTGCTCGCGGCTGGTCATGGCACGCGCCTGCGTTCGGATATCCCGAAGCCCGCCTTCCCGATCTGCGGTCGCGCGATGGCTGCGCATGTCCTCCACGCCCTGAGCGGCGCCGGTATTCGCCAGGCAGTTGCAGTGATTCCTCCCGGAGAGCGCGGCGCAATCGTGCGAGAGGCCCTGGCGAGCGACTCTGGGAATGTCGACCTCAGATTCGCGGTGCAGGATGAGCCTCGCGGCACTGCAGACGCTGTACTCGCCGCGCGAGAACAAGTGGCTACTTCGCATGTGTTCGTCGTCAACGGCGACCTTGCGTTGATCACTGCCGGACAGGTCGAACAGTTGCTTACCCAGAGCGACGGCAACACTGCTCTCGCTACGGCAGAGGTCGACGACCCGGCGAAAATGGGCAGGATCTGCCGCGATCCCGGTGGTCACTACCGGAAGATCATCGAGTGGAAAGACGCCACGGTGGATGAGCGCCGAATCCGCGAGGTCAATCTCGGGTTCTACCTGATCGACGCCGAGCTTCTCTGGCCGGAACTGGAACGTCTGCTGGTGGAAGCTGGTGATTCAGGCGAGGCCTATGCCACCGACTTGCTGCACAGGGAGGTTGGCCGCAAGCCGACGTGCGCCATCAAGATTGCATTGCCGGACGGGCGACTGAACGTCGAGACGCCGAGCGATGCTGCCGACGCTGAAGCTGTCCTTCGTCCTCGCATCATCTCCGATCACTTACGGGCCGATGTCCTCATCCGCGATCGCAACGCCGTCTGGATCGACGCTCAGGTTCTGGTTGAGGCGGGCGCTGTGATTGAGCCTGGCAGCCACATCAAGGGCAAGACGACCATTGCGGCGGGCTCAAGGATTGGTCCGAACGCAATCATCGAAGACTCGACAATCGGCCGCGAGTGCATCCTGGAGTCTTGCACTATTCGCGCCTCGGAGCTGCGCGACCACGTTGAAGTCGGCCCCTACTCGACACTTCGACCCGGTTGCCTGATCGAGTCTCATGCTCACATTGGCACGCACGCAGAGCTGAAGCAGGCTCGGATCGGCGAGCATGTCCAAATCGGGCACTTCAGCTACGTGGGCGATGCGGAAGTGGGCGCGCGCACCAACATCGGCGCCGGCGCGATCACCTGCAACTACGACGGCCGGACGAAACATCGCACGATCATTGGCGAGGACGCGTTCATCGGCAGCGACACGATGCTGGTCGCTCCCGTTGTGATCGGCAACCGGGCAAGGACGGGCGCCGGCTCGGTCGTGACCAGGGACATCCCCGATGACGGCAACGCGGTGGGCAGCCCAGCCCGCCTCACTCCACCCAACCGTTCGCGTCAAGCACCGGAGCCTGAGTCATGAGTGAAGGCTCGATCGTCGCGCTGGTCGTCCTCATCCTTGCAGTCACGCTGCTGGTGCTGGAGGCAATCGCCGAAGCCGGCGTGATCTCGCTCTCGCGTTCTCGCGCACGGTTGCTTGCCAGCCGACAGCCCGAGAGTCGGCGCGCGATTCGACTGACTGAGATCACTGCAGATCGGGAGCGAGCGCTAGGCTCCTTCGCCGTCGGTCGATCGGTCGCGATCGCGAGCGGCTTCACCTCAATCTTCTACATCATGATTGAGGAGACGGGATTCCAATGGGAGACACTGGTCGCTACCGGAGTGATCTCCGCAGTCGTCGCTGCGCTGATTCATTCCGTGCCGAGGCGACTGGCGGCGACCTGGCCCGAGGGATTTGCGCTCAACTTCGTCCCAATCATCGACTTGCTGGATGCGGTCTTCCTGATTCCGGCCGCAATCCTCGAGGCTCCGGCTCGCCTCGCGACCGGGCTCGGACGCACGCACACCGAGGTTGCCCCGCAGCCCACCGATATCGAAGTCCTGATCGAGCAGGAACATGAGACCATCGCGGAGGATGAGCGCGAGATGATTCGCGGCATCATGATGATTGGCGACCGGATCGTGCGTGAGGCGATGACGCCCAGACCGGACATCGCCGCGCTCCCCAGCGACACCGATCTGACGGACGCGGCCAACTTCTTGCTCGAACGCGGCTTCTCTCGAGTGCCGATATTCGAAGAATCAATCGACAACATCACCGGGATCATCTACGCGAAGGATTTGATGGCGGAGATCCTCAAGGAGGGTGACCGTCCGATTGCGGAGATTGGCCGGGAACCGATCCTGGTACCGGAGTCGAAGCTGATCGACGACTTGTTGCACGAGTTGCGCGGCTCCCGGGTGCACATGGCGATTGTGCTGGACGAGTACGGTGGAACCGCCGGCTTAATCACGCTTGAGGACATCCTGGAGGAGATCGTGGGCGAGATCGCCGACGAGTACGATCCCGCCGGGGCCGACGACGACGGCTCGCGAATGGTCAATGGCGAGCTGATACTGGACGGTCGGGCGCCGCTCGGCGCACTGGAACAGATTGGCGGACACATCGAAGCCGCCGACTATGACACCGTCGCGGGGCTGGTCTTTGATCGGCTTGGGCGCATCCCGGAGGTCGGGGACGAAGTGAGCCTGGGCACACTCTCTGTTGTTGTGGAGCGCATGAACGGGCGACGTGTGGTACAAATGCGTGCCGTACCCCTCGCAGCTTCTGCTGGTGACAGCTAAGCCAACTCACGCTAACGTGAGCGCTCGTGCCAGAAATCAACCAACCCACAGACCAAGACACGCCATATCGCGTCGCGTTCTCGCACGTAACCGGCATCGGACCGGCCCGCATGTCGGCGCTCGAGCGGGTGTTCGAGAGTCTCGCCGAGGCATGGAAGGCTGATCGATCGCTCCTGCGCGAGGCGGGACTCGACAGCCGCGCGATCGACGAGTTGGAGGCGACCAGGTCTACGTTCGATCCGTTCGAGGCATACTCGAACATGCAAGACGCCGGCATCCTCGCCCTGACTCCGCGCGATGACGCATACCCACGACGACTCGGCGAGATCCCTGATCCGCCGCCGTTGCTCTATGTACGCGGCGAGCTGTCGGACCGCGACGAATGGTCCTTGGCGGTCGTTGGCACGCGCCGTCCGACTGCCTATGGCAGGCAGGTCACCAAGACCCTGGTGGCCGAACTCGCTGACGTTGGATTGACGATCGCCTCGGGACTGGCCCGGGGCGTCGATGGCATCGCCCACGAGACTGCGCTTGAGCGAGGCGGGCGAACGATTGCCGTGGTCGCCTCGGGTCTCGACCGTGTGTATCCCCCGGAACACAAACGGCTGGCCGCCCAGATTCTCGAGTCGGGCGGCGCGCTGCTCAGCGAGTATCCGCTGGGAACGCGCCCGGATGCTCGGTTCTTCCCACGCCGCAACCGGATCATCGCGGGAATCACGCTGGGAACGCTGGTGACCGAGGCGGGCGAGAAATCCGGAACCTGGCATACGGTGACGTCGGCGCTAGACCAGGGGCGCGAGGTCTTTGCCGTTCCTGGACCGATAACGTCGGAGCAATCCACTGGCGCCAACAATGTAATCAAGCGCGGCTTGGGTAAGCTCGTCACTTGTGCGCAGGATGTGCTCGACGAACTCAACGTCGGACCGATCGAACGGCAGGCAGAGTTGGCCGAGCGACTGCCAGAAGACCCCGTCGAGGCAACACTGCTTCAGAGCATCGGGAGCGAACCGATTCACGTGGACGAACTCTCGCGACTTATCGGACAACCGGTGCACGAAACGGCCGCCGCGATGGCCACGCTGGAACTCAAGGGGCTCATCCATCAGGTAGGACCAATGACCTATGCCCGACGCTGACCCAAGCAACGGCGGCAAGACGCTGGTGATCGTCGAGTCTGGCGCCAAAGCCGAGACCATCTCACGGTTTCTGGACGATGACTATCTCGTCACCGCTTGCTTCGGCCATATTCGCGATCTGCCGCGTCGCGCTGCGGAGCGCCCGGCGAAGATCAAGGGGCAGCCCTGGGCAGACCTTGCCGTCGACGTCGATCACGGATTCCAGCCTCACTACATCGTTCCCAGCGAATCGAAGAAGCACGTCACGCGGCTGCGCAGGGAACTGAAACAGGCCGAGCGAGTCCTGCTCGCTACCGACGAGGATCGCGAGGGTGAGTCGATCGGCTGGCATCTCGTCGAGGTGCTTAAGCCGAGAGTGCCCTACGAACGGATCGTGTTCCACGAAATCACTCCCGACGCGATCGCACGCGCGCTTGAGGCGCCCCGCGAGATTGACGAACACCTCGTCGAAGCTCAGGAGTCTCGGCGAATTCTTGACAGGCTCTATGGCTACTCGCTGAGCCCGGTGCTCTGGCGCAAAGTTGGTCAGGGAACTTCGGCCGGACGAGTACAGAGCGTGGCTTTGAAGTTCCTCGTTGACCGCGAGCGGGAGCGAATGGCCTTCGTCACCGCCGAGTACTGGGGCGCGAACGCAGACTTCACAATCGGCGATGCGCAACTCACAGCCCGGCTGTTCTCTCTTGGTGGTAGTGAACTTGCCAGTCAGACATCGGATTTCGACCCCGCGACCGGTCAACTCGCTGCCTCGGACAAACGCTGGGAGACCGAAGCGTCGCTTGAGGCAATTCGTCCGGCGTTGACCGCGGCAGAGTGGTCGGTGGCCACGGTGACGAAGACGCAAGCCAGGATGCGCCCTGCGCCTCCGTTCACGACTTCAACCATGCAACAGGCGGCCTCGAACCGACTCGGCATGGGCGCCGCCAGGGCGATGGCTGCTGCCCAGCGCCTCTACCAGGGCATTGACATCGGGGCGGAACGGGTTGGGCTGATCACCTACATGCGAACCGATTCGGTCACGCTCTCCGACCAGGCCCTTGCCCAGACGTCCGACTACATCAAGGCGACCTTTGGTGACGACTACCACCAGTTCCGCACCTACAGAACCCGTTCGCGTAACGCGCAGGAAGCGCATGAGGCTATCCGGCCCACCGACGTCGGTCGCACGCCGCAGTCGCTGCGCGGCGTGCTCGACGGCGATGACTTTGCGCTCTACGACCTCATCTGGCGGCGCGCTGTCGCTTGCCAGATGGCCGATGCGCAAGTCGAGCGCACACGAATCGAACTTGAGGCAACACTGCCGGGGCGACCAGACGATGATCCAGCAGTCATGGTCGCCAACGGACAGGTCGTGCTCTTCCCGGGCTGGTACGCGGTGCTACCGCCCAGTGGCGACGGCCAGCAACTGTTACCTGACGTTTCAGAGGGAAACGCCGCGCGATTGACCAGTTTGGAGCCGCGCAGGAGCGAGTCGCAGCCTCCTGCCCGCTTCACCGAAGCGTCGCTGGTCAAGAAGCTCGAGGACGACGGCCTCGGACGCCCTAGCACCTACGCAGCGATCATCAAAACGCTCACCGATCGCAACTACGTCAGTCGCAGCGGCCGCACCCTGATTCCGACGTTCCTCGGCTTCGCCGTCACGGATCTGCTGACGCAGCACTTTTCCGATCTGGTCAACGCCGAGTTCACCGCCGACATGGAGGATCAGCTCGACCAGATTGCGCGTGGAGAGACCCGCTCTGAAGAGCATTTGCAGGCCTTCTACTTTGGCGACGACGGAGCCCAGAACGGTCTCAAGGGTCGGGTTGCCGAGAAGATCGACACGATTCCCTTCTGGGCTCTCAATCTGAACAACGAAGGCTTGACGCTCGCGTCGAGCAGCGACGACGCAGAAGTTGGTCCCGAGGACATCCAGGTTCGTGTGCGCGGCGGCCAGTCATTTCTCCGGCGTGGAGTCGGCGATCACATGCGGACTGCCCCGCTGCCGCCCGACATGGCGCCCGCCGACTTGACCTTGGCCAAGGCTGACGAACTGCTGGAGACGACGCTGCAGCTTCCGCGACGGCTGGGACGCCACCCTGAGTACGACGACGATGTCTGGCTGCTCAACGGGCGGTTCGGCCCCTTCGTTCAGGTCGGCGAGGCGATCGGCCGGCCGAAGCGAGGACAACCAAAGCCGCGACGCGCCTCCGTGCCCAAAGACATGGAACTTGGCGACATCAACCTTGAGCATGCGATCGAGTGGCTACGCTGGCCAAAGACGCTCGGCCTCCACCCCGACAGCGGTGAAGAAGTCACCGTGCGTCCCGGCCGCTGGGGGCCGTACGTGCAGGCGGGCGATGAGCGTCGGAACCTCAAGGACGAGGACGACCTCGAGACGATCGAACTTGACCGGGCGCTCACGTTGCTCGCCGAACCGAAGACCCAGCGTCGTGGTCGTGGAGGCGGCCGACGCGGAGGCAGGCGCCGAAGCTCCTAGCGCCTCCAGCTGGCTGTCAACCAATCGCCCTAGAGTGAGATAGTGACCGCCCAATCTTACGTTGCGACGCCCGAGGATGCGCTGGAGCGCTATCTCAAACTGCTAGAGAATGGCCGCGGTCTCTCTGTCCACACGATCCGCAACTATCGCTCCGATATCTCCCACTTTCTGGGCTGGCTAGAGCGGAACGGACGGGAACTGAGCCAGCTCAGTCGCGCGGACTACCGTGAATACCTCGCCTCGCTACAGGCGGATACCGTCGCCGAATCGTCGATCCGAAGACGTGGATCGACCATCCGATCGTTCACTCGGCACCTGAATCGGGTCGGCGAGCTTGAACGCGATCCTCTCGTCCTGGCTGCTACCCCAGTGCCCACATCGCACCTGCCGACAGTGCTCAACAGAGAGCAAGTCGCCGCCCTGATGGCCGCCCCAGACACGTCTACTCCCAGCGGTATACGTGATCGAGCAATACTCGAGTCGCTGTACGGCGCGGGCCTGCGGGTTTCCGAACTGACAGGAATCCGCATCAGCGATTATGACGCCGATCACAACGCGTTTGTTGTGCGGGGCAAGGGAAACAAGCAGCGCGTTGCCCTGTTGGGGGTTTCGGCGAAGGAGTGGCTGCAGCGATACGTTCGCCACGGCCGCCCCACGCTCGCGTCCGACCAATCGCAATCCTGGCTCTGGTTCAACCGGTTCGGCGGGCCGCTCTCGAGCCGCGCTGTCCAGATATCGTTGCGCCGATATGGAGAGCGGGCCGGCCTCAGCATGGCAGTGCATCCGCATCTGTTGCGACACTCATTCGCCACTCATATGCTCGATGGAGGCGCCGATGTTCGAGTGGTCCAGGAGCTGTTGGGGCACGCCTCCGTGTCGACCACGCAGATCTACACCCATGTCAGCGACGCCGCCCGACGCGAGACCATCGAGCACGCGCTTGATGGCATCGCCGACCTCCTGCGAGAGCGACGCAGCCGCGACAGCGGCTCGAACGGGACGAGCAACACTCTGCTATGAAAGTCCTCCTCATTTCCGGTCCCAACCTCAACATCCTCGGCCAGCGTCAGCCGGAGATCTACGGCACCCAGACGCTCGCCGACATCGAAGACCTGGTCGCCAAACGGGCCAAGGAGTGGGGCGTCACCATTCGTCCTTACCAGTCCAACCACGAGGGTGCGATCATCGACTTCATCCAGGAAGAGCGATCGGCCGAAGGTCTGATCATCAACCCGGGCGCGCTCTCGCACTACGGCTACGCCCTTCGCGACGCCCTCGAGGCGTTCCCCGGCGGCAAAATGGAAGTGCATCTTTCGAACGTCCACGCACGGGAAGAGTTCCGCCACAATCTCGTCACTGCGCCAATCATGGACGGTGTCGTTGCCGGCCTCGGCTGGCGTGGCTATCTCGCTGCTCTGGACGCGCTGGTCCCCATGCTCCAGGAGCGGCTGAGCCGCGAAGGCTCCACGCAAGGGGCTGGTTCCCAACCAAGTAGCTGATCAAACGCATGACTGCACCGCCCAGCCGAGTCGACCGCATCCGAGAGCGCCTGGAAGGCGCGAACGTCGATGCCCTGCTCGTCACCGATCCGCACAATCGGCGTTACGCCTCCGGCTTTACCGGCTCCAACGGCTGGCTCGTGATCCATGCTGACGACTCGCGGGCGCCCGTCCTCGCCACTGACTTTCGCTATCTCGAACAGGCCGCGCAGGAGTCTCCCGAGTTCGAGATCGTGAACATGAAGGACGGCATTGAGAAGTGGTGGGGCGAACTGGCGAGACCGCTTGGCCGAACCCGGCTAGGTTTCGAGTCGGCCGATCTCAGCGTGGCCGCGCACAAGCAGCTGCGCGAGATCAATGCAAAGCTGCCCGCTAGTCAGCGCCCGGCGCTTGTGCAGACTGACAAGATCGTTGAGCTGGTTCGAGCGGTCAAAGACGAAGCGGAGTTGGAGTTGCTTCGGCGGGCTGCCGCAATGACCGATGAAGCCTTTGCTCATGCCGCGTCGAGCATCCAGCCGGGCTGGACCGAGACCCAGGTTGCCTGGGCTATCGAACAGTACGCCCGATCCAACGGCGCCGAGGGCATGGCGTTCGATTCAATTGTCGCCGCCGGACCCTGGGGCGCTCGACCCCATGCACGTCCCCGAGACGAAGCCATCGATGAGAGCGAGCCGATCGTCATCGACATGGGCGTGAGATACCGCGGCTATTGCGCCGACATGACTCGCACCATCGTCCTCGGCGAATACGACGAGCAGTTCCCGCGCATCTACGACATCGTGCTTGCGGCTCACGAGACCGCCGCGCAGATGGTCGAACCCGGCATGTCCGGGGTTGACGCCGACCAGCTCGCACGTCAGGTGATCAGCGACGCCGGCTACGGCGAGCAGTTCGGCCACGGCCTCGGCCACGGCGTTGGACTGCAGATTCACGAGACGCCCTACCTGGGCAAGACCTCCAAGGACACCCTGGAAGCCGGCATGGTCATCACGATCGAGCCCGGCATCTATCTGCCCGATTGGGGCGGGGTGCGAATCGAAGACATGGGCCTGCTCGACGAGGACGGCTTCCATTCGTTTTGCGGCACTCCCAAACTACGCTTGTGTTCGTAACCGTTCGAACCAGAACGCTCCGGCAGCGACCGCAACGGACAGGCAGAACATGATCTCCACCGGCGACCTGAAGCGCGGTTTCGTGATCGAACTCGACGGCAACGAGTATCAGATTGTCGACTGGGAACACATCAAGGTTGGGCGAGGTTCCGCTCAGGCGAGGCTAAAGCTGCGCGACATCCGCGGCGGTCACACGATCGAGCGCACGTTCCAGGCCGGCACCAAGTTCCGCCGCATTCGCACCGAACATCGGACCATGCAGTACCTCTACCGCGAGGACGACCTGCTCTACTTCATGAACACGGAGACGTTTGACCAGGAACCGCTCTCGCTCGATGTGGTCGGCGACTCGGTCAACTACCTCGCTGAGAATGCGGAAGTGGAAGTGCTGATCGTCGGCGAAAATCCGGTGGCCGTGGAGCTGCCCGCTGCGGTTCCGCTTGTCGTCGCGGAGTCCGATCCTGGGGTCAAGGGCGACACAGCGACCGGCGCCACCAAGCCGGCCACGCTGGAAACCGGACTCACGGTCAACGTCCCGCTCTTCATTGGCCCCGGCGACACGATCAAAGTCGACACGCGCAGCGGTCAGTACCTGGAGCGTGCCTGATCAAACAGAGATCTCCCCCTCTGGGGGAGGAACCTCGAAGGGGCGCGGGGGCTCCCCCAACGCCAGCAACATGCCAAAACGTCCTCCGTCCGGCTTCAATGTCCGCCAAGCGCAGCAAAGGCGCATCTCCTGGGACGAACGCGACCAGACAGAGCAGTCCTCGCCAACGCAAACGCCGCAATCGCGACCGGTTGGCGAAGTAGCGCGGCACATCCGCGCCCAGCTCAAGTCCGATCCGCAACTCACTGATATCTGGATCGAGGGCGAGGTCCGCAGCTTCAATCGCTCAGGCGCCGGCCATTACTACTTCGACCTCGCGGACGCC
This sequence comes from Dehalococcoidia bacterium, assembly GCA_965211635.1. Classification (GTDB taxonomy): domain Bacteria; phylum Chloroflexota; class Dehalococcoidia; order Bin125; family Bin125; genus Bin125. Next base: position 471,304 of record OZ242948.1, on the reverse strand, counting down.
CAGACCGACACTGCACTCTCGTGCGCCTTCTTCCGCAACCAGAACCGCGGCATCAAGGTCGAACAGGGAGATCAAGTCCTCGTCCACGGCAGCGCCGACGTCTATCTGCCGCGCGGCGCCTTACAAGTCATCGTTGATGCTCTACGTCCGATCGGCGAAGGCGTCTTGCAGGCCGAGTTCGAGCGGCTGTATCGCAACCTTGAGGCCGAGGGACTGTTTAGTCCGGACCGCAAGCGTCCGATTCCCAGCTATCCGCAACGCATCGGCGTCGTCACTTCGCCGAGCGGCGCGGTCTGGCATGACATCCAACAGGTCGTCAGCCGGCGTTGGCCGCTCACATCGCTGCTGCTATCCCCTTGCCTGACCCAGGGCGCGGGCGCGGCAGAGTCGATCTCGGATGCAATTCGACAGCTCAACCTGCTGACAGCCGACGAACCCGATGTGATCATCGTCGCACGCGGCGGCGGGTCGCCGGAGGACCTCTGGGCCTACAACGAAGAGCCGGTCGCGCGAGCCATCTTCGCCAGCGACATCCCGATAATCTCGGCCGTCGGACATGAGACCGATGTCACGATCACAGACCACGTCGCAGACCGACGCGCGCCGACTCCCTCGGCGGCGGCAGAGATTGCCGTGCGGGACCGAGCTGAAGAGGCCGCTCGCGTCGCCGGGTTGCGCCAGTCGGCCGACATGTCTATGGACGGGCGCGTCGCTCAGCAAGCCCAGCGCGTCGCCGCAAATCGCGAACGACTGGAACGCGCTGCTCCCCACCCACCGACACTGCGCATCGAGATCAATCGCCGTCAACAGGATTTGGACCAGGCCATCGATCGGCGAGTCGCCCTGATCAAGGCGACCCGGCAGGCGGCCACAACGCGGCTCGCTGCGCTGAATCCCCATGAGACGCTCAAGCGTGGCTACGCCATCGTCTCGAATGCCGAAGGCGAAGTTGCGACTGCAGCGCAGTCGCTGGGGCTGGACGAAGACATCAGCATCCAGTTTGCCGACGGCGTCGTCCGAGCAACGACCGCCGCGAGTTCCACCCAGAACGAGGATTGAACCCATGCCGGACACCGACATCCCTGAGCAGACTTACGAAGAGATTGTCGATGACCTGGAGGCAGTGCTGACCGAACTCGAAGACGGCGGTTTGCCTCTGGACAAGGCGGTCGACGCCTACGAGCGCGGCGTTCGTCTCAGCGAGCGGGCGCAGGCGCTGCTCCAGGAGGCAGAACTACGCATCGAGACGCTGCGCACCGAGTCATGACGTTGAGAATCGCCTGGTTCGCCACCGCGCGAGGCACGAGCTCTCGCGGATTGCTCAATGCCGCCCTGGACGCAATTGCCGATCAGCGCCTTGATGCCGAGATTGCGTGTGTGGTCTGCAACCGTGAACGCGGGCAATCGGCGAACACCGATGCGTTTCTCGATGATGTCCAACGCGCCGGCATCCCGCTGATCGCCCGTAGCTCCGGTCAGTGGCGAAAGTCGGTGGGCGGGGAGCTCTCGGATCCGGGCGCAGGCCTGGCGCCCTGGCGCCGCGACTACGACGCATTTCTGTACGAACGCATTGCCGGGCATCAACCCGACATCGCGATGCTGGCGGGCTACATGCTGGTTGTGACTGACGTGCTTTGCGACAACCTCGCCTGCCTCAATCTGCATCCCGCCCTGCCTGATGGACCGATTGGCACCTGGCAGCAGGTGATTCACCAGTTGATCGCCGAGAACGCCGACAGGTCGGGAATGGTCCTCCAGCGTGTCACGACCGAGCTGGATCGCGGCCCAACCGTGACCTGGGCTCAGTACCCGATTCGCGGGATGCACTTCGATTCCCTGTGGGAACTGGAAGGCGGCAATGCGGTCGACGAGACCGCACTCTTTGACGCCATCCGCGAAGCGGGCGCGCGCCGCGAGCCGACCTTCGTGCTGCAGTCGCTGCACGCGATTGCTGAGGGTCTTGCTCCGATTCCCGGTCCTGAGAGCGTGTCCCTCGGTTCGGAGATTACGCAGCTTGTCGAAGCGGAGGTGGGCCGCCACTCTGCTTAAGCGACGAACGTTATGTCAAATGTGGACAGTGTGCAAGAACTGTATACGCGCATAGGCCAATAACTATATGATCGCGCCATGGACGATGATGATGTCCCTGTCCTGACGCCGGCGATCATCGAGCCGCGCCCGACGGCGCTGCTGCCGGCGATCCGCGAAGACCTGGCGCCGTTCATTCCCGCTATTCGCAGCGTCGCGGGCATTCTTGCGGCGGCGGCTGTGGCCGAATTCACAGCCCGCTATGCTGCACCGGCGTTGATCGATTCCGCGCGGCAGATCATCGCCCCGGCGCCGCAGCACAAGCAGACGATTCTCGTTGAAGAGCAGACGACGGTTCGCCGTCGAGTCACCGTGCTGTCCTAAACTCCTGCTCTCCCTCACAATCGCCCTCTTACTGTTCTCGATCCAACACGGCGTTCGTTCCGGATCGACGACGCAAATCTCGAGACTGCCCCGTTTGATCATCAGCGAAGTGCACCCCAACAGCTTGCCGAACGGCTCATCGATGGAGGCGCACGAGTGGGTCGAGATCAAGAGTCTCGAATCGATACCCATCAGTCTGCACGGCTGGATGATTGAGGACGCGCAAGCTCTTGCACCGCTACCCGACTACCTCCTGAGGCCTCAAGAAACTGTGCTCATCGTCGGCAGCGCCGCCCGAATGCATGTACCTCCAGGGAGAACGCTGATCGTTCTCGATCGACCCACAATCGGTAGCGGGTTGCGCAACCAGGGCGATCGTGTCGCGCTGGTCACTCCGTATGGCGTTCGCTACGACGCCGTGAGTTGGGGCGATGTGCGCTCCCCTCGGTACATGGAACCACCGGGTCCACGCGAATCCATCATCCGCTCGGCGTCCGGCAACCAGCGAGTGACTGAAGAACTGACGCCCTGGACCGTCTCGGAGTGGATCAGCGCCGAACCGCAGCGACATCGACACCCCCGCCCGGATACTCAGATGCGGATCACTTCAGCCATGATCGATCCAATCGATGGTCGCCCGGAGTCAATCACGATCCGCAACATCTCTCCGGAACCGCTCTTGACGATCAACTGGACGCTGACGGTGGGACAGTCGTTGGTCAAGCTTCGTTCAGTTCGAATCCGGGCGGGCGATGTGTACACGATCTCCGATCCTGACGGTCGGATCGGACCGGGCCTCGCCCAATCTGGCGGGCATCTCGTGCTCAGGGATCAACGCGGCAACTGGCTGGCCACAGCGAGTTGGGGCGAGGACGAGACGTTTCACCGTCAGCCGGCACCGCAACCTGGCGAGGAATTGCGTTTCAATCCCCTGACCCGGGTGCATCCCAGGGCTCCCTGGCACAACTCGCTGCGAGAATCCCAACGCCTGCACGTGGCCGACAAGGTCGATGAGGGTCGCCTCAATGGCGGACAACCGATCACCTTCAGGATGGAGCGGGAGCCGAAGCTGACGAGTTGGACTCAAAGCTCACAGGAGGACGAGGTCTGGATCAGCGAGGTCCACCCGAACGCTGGTCAAGGACGAAACGACGCTGCATTCGAATGGTTCGAGCTGACAAACTTGAGTGACCGACCGATTGACCTGACTGGCTGGACGATTGCCGACAACACCTCGTCCGACTCGCTTGATGGACTGGTCGTTCCGCCTACGACTTCGGTCATTGTCGGAGTGACTTCCGAAGCGCAGCAAGGATTGGTTGCTGCGATTGCCGATGGGCGGATTGGCAATGGACTTGCCAACGCAGGCGATCGGCTGCATCTGGTCAACGTCGAGGGAGTGGTCGTCAGCGCGATCAGCTGGGGAAGTGACCGCACCTACGATGAGATTGGCGCTCCTGACGAGACCCAGTCGGTCCACCGCTCATCGCCCAGCGGCCGACCCAGCATTGGACCACCGAGCCCAGGAGAAGTTCGTTCACCTGTCGTTGCCGTGGAAGAGCCCCTGCGCTCCCCAGGATTGGAAGATGCTGCCGCACAGGCCGCGGCCCACGCTCCGACTGAAGCCGCGCAAGCTCCAGAACCCTCCGCCGCTTCGGTCGCCGCGACCGGCGTGATGATCACCGAGATCTTGCCCGCTCCACTGTCCGGCCAACCTGAATGGATCGAACTGTTCAATCCGTCTGATGATCCTATTGATCTGGCTGGCTGGGCGATCGGCGACCTTGCCCGCCGCACAGAGCTTTCCGGAGCCATCCCGCCCGGCGGCCGGCTGGTGGTCACTTCCATGCCTCTGGACGTCGATATGCCTGCACTTGTGGTCGATCGAATCGGCAATGGTCTTAACAACGATGCCGACACGATCGCGATCTACGATGCCGACGGACGCGTCGTCCACCAGGTCTCGTACGGAACCGACGAGTTGACGGCGCCGGGCGGGGGCCTCTCCATCGCTCTCGATCCGGCCCGCTGGGTCGTCACCGCTCAACCCTCACCCGGGAGCGACGTCGTGATCCCGCTGCTGGAGGACGCATTTCGCTCGGCCGCCATCAGGGCACCCATCTCCGAAGAAGGCCGCCTGCCCGTCGTTCAGGCTCAGCCCCAGGAAGGCATCAATGCCTGGATGATCGTGAGCTTTGCTCTGATCGGAGTGATCCTCACATTGTCGCTGAGGCGATGGCAGCCGCCTCAGCAGTCTGACAAGCCGGCGCCCGAACCGGCGCAGTACAGCGGACCAACGGAACCACCATCTACGGAACTCGAAACCCACGATGATGCGGGAAGCAGGCGGAGTGACTGACTCAGATCGCGTCCGAATCTCTGTCGCCATCGCCCGCAGTGGCGTCGCCTCGAGGCGCGGTGCTGAGTCACTCGTAGAGGCGCGTCGCGTTGCGGTGGACGGGGAGATCGTCACCGACCTCTCACGACGGGTCGATCCGCGAGAGCAGGCCGTCACAGTCGACGGGAAGCCGCTCCCTGATTCAGAGCCGCTGCGCTACTACGCACTGCACAAGCCGCGCGGCGTCCTCTCGACCGCGCGGGACGATCGGGGTAGACCCACCGTTGTCGATCTGTTGCCGGAGGGTGCGCCACGATGCGTGCCGGTCGGTCGACTTGATCTCGACAGCGAGGGGCTGATGTTGCTCACCAACGACGGTCCCCTGATCACTGCTCTTCTGCACCCGTCACGCAAAGTCAGTCGCGTCTACCTGGCCGAGGTCGTCGGTCTTCCGACGGATGCGGAACTGGAACGCATCAACGAAGGCATCGTCGAAGACGGAGATCATCTGCAAGCCAAGCCCGCGAGGTCGCGCCGTCATGGCCGGCTACTGGACAATCGACGACAGACATCGTGGCTCACGCTGACGTTGCACACTGGCCGCAAACGAGAGCTGCGCCGGCTATGCCAGGCAATCGGCCACCCGGTCGTCACGTTGCGCCGAGTGCGCTTTGGACCACTCATGTTGCGTGACTTGCCGTTGAGCGCGGTGCGACCTCTGAGTCGCCGGGAGATTCGCTTGCTTCGCCGCGCCGCGGGCTTCGGCGGCGATACTCAAGACTCCGAGCCTTAGGTCCAGCGCCACTACCATGACTACATGACCAAGCTTTTCGGGTCCGATTGCGAACAGATGGTGGTTGCGATCGACGGGCCTGTCGCCTCGGGCAAGACTGCAGTGGGCCGAGCGTTGGCCAACCGTCTTGGTTGGCGACTGTTTGACACCGGCATCATGTACCGCGCGGCGACCTGGCTGGCCGAGCGCAATGGCACCTACCTTGATGACGGCGAGTCGGTCGCCGAACTGATTCGCAAGTCCTCGTTCGAGCTACTGCCCTGCCGGGAATCGGGTTCCAGTGAACTCGATGTGTTTGTCAACGGCGAAAATGCGACACCACACCTTCGCGAGTCCGCTGTCGAATCGGGCGTGCCGACAGTAGCCGCGATAGCCGAAGTACGGTCGCTGATGGTCGAGATTCAACAGACCCAGGCGGCGAGAGGATGCATGATCGTTGTCGGTCGCGACATCGGCACCGTCGTTCTTCCGCAAGCGCCGGTCAAGATCTTTCTCGACGCGAGCGAGGACGTGCGCGCCCGGCGGCGCGCCTCGGAACGTGGCAACGAAGAAAATGCACATTCGGTACTTGCCGAGACGCGGCGCCGCGACGCTCGAGATCGCACCCGTGCGACGTCGCCGCTCGTCGCGGCCAAAGACGCCATAGTGCTGGACACGTCAGACATGACCCTGGAAGAGTCAATCGATGAAGCGGAGCGCATCGTTCGCGAGCGTGTTCCCGGACTGGCCGCAGCGGGCGAGTCCGTGTTTCAGGCGCGAGGTTGAACGATGCGACGCCGAGCTTACCGTTGGACCACCAGGCTACTCACACGGCTGATCTTCGGGGAGTACAAGGCCCTCGCCGACATCGGAATGAGCGGCATGCCGAACGCGTCGCAGGTCTGGTTCCTGGTCGCAGGCTTCTTCGCTCGCTTTGCTTTCCTGCGCATCGTGCATTGCGAGTGGGTCGGCTTCGATCGCATCCCGAGGGGAGCGGTCATTATCGCCTCGAACCATGTCTCCTCCGCCGATCCGGCAATGATGGCCTCGGCGATCTATCCAAGGTCGCCGCGTTACATGGCCAAGGTGGAGTTGTTTCAGAAGGAACCGATTATCGGCTACCTGTTTGCGCTCTCGGGCGCATTTCCGGTTCGGCGCGGCGCCGGAGACCGACTCGCGATTCGCGAGGCGGAGCGGCTGCTGAGCGAAGGCGCGGCGATTGGCATGTTTCCCGAGGGGCATCGCTCGGACACCGGCGCAATGATGCGAGCGCACCCGGGGACGGCCCTGCTCGCGCTCCGTTCGCAGGCGCCGGTGGTTGCGGTTGGGATCACGGGATCGGAGCGGATGCGAGCCGGCTGGCGAGCCCTGTTCGCACGCACCCAGGTGCGGATGACCGCATCGCATCCGTTTATGCTCAAGCCCGATGGCGAGCGGATCACCCGCGACGACATTGACCGCGCCCACACGATCATCATGCGCGCCATTGCCGAACAGCTACCCCCCGCGTATCGTGGCGTATATGCGGACTTGGTCGACGACAGTGCCGACCAGTCGGAATCACAAGACCAGACGATGTCGGAGTCGCCCAGGTCCAAACAGCCAGGAGCAGCAGCATGAAAATTCACCGCGCAAGTGACATGGGCTTCTGCTTTGGCGTTCGTCGTGCCGTCGACATGATGAAGGAAGCGGCAGCCAACGGCACACGAGTCACAACGCTGGGCCAGGTCGTACACAACCCGCAAGTCGTCGAGCAGTTGGAAACGACCGGGATCACGGTCAAGGAAGACCGCTCCGCCGAAGGAGTGCGCACCGACACCGTCGCGATTACCGCACACGGTGTAGGAGAGACAGTTGTCCGCGACATCGAGGCTCGCGGGCTCAAGGTGATCGACACAACCTGCCAGTTCGTTTCGCGCTCACAGAGGGCCGCTCGCAATCTTGCCGAACGCGGCTTCACCGTGATCATTTTCGGTGACCCGACGCATCCCGAGGTCAAGGGTGTGCTTGGCTGGTGCCGCGGTCGGGGCATCGTGATCAAAGACGAATCGCTCGAAGACCTGCCGGACTATCTCCCGGCCAAGATCGGCGTAATCTCGCAGACCACCCACACGCCCGATCGGTTCGCAATGTTCGTCGCAAATCTGATGCGAGCCAGAATCGACCAGATCACCGAGATTCGCGTGGTCAACGTGCTCTGCAACGCCACAACCTCTCAGCAGGCGGCGACCCGGGACCTGACCGAGGATGTTGATTTGATGGTCGTGGTTGGCGGCCACAACTCGGCCAACACACGGCACCTCGCCGAGCTATCCCGCGCGAACGGGATTGAGACGTATCACGTCGAAACGGCCAACGAACTTGAACCGCAATGGTTCGAAGGACACGAGGACGTGGGCGTCACGGCCGGGGCATCCACGCCCGACTTCTCGATCGATGCCGTCGTCGCTCGGATCGAAGAGATCGACCAACTCGCCTCGGCCACCGCGTAACTAGAACCAGGTTCCAACTCCGACGGATTGCGCATGTCCAGAACGCGCCGCTCACCCCAGTCCGCCGGTGCAATCAGTGCTGTTGAGCCCAACTCCCTGGCGGACGAGGCGGGACTACGCCCCGGCGACCGGGTGATCTCCGTCAACGGCCAGCCGATCCGCGATCCCGTCGACTATCGCTTCCAGACCACCGACGACTTCGTCGAGCTGGAAGTGGTCCACGCCGGTGAGCCCGGCATCGTCGAGTTCGAGAAGCCGATCGATGAATCGCTCGGGATCGAGTTCGATGACGAAGCGTTCGACGGCACGCGAATCTGCAACAACAAGTGTTTTTTCTGCTTTCTCAAGGGGCTGCCCAAGGGTCTTCGTCGGCCTCTCTACATCAAGGACGACGACTACCGGCTGTCGTTCCTCCACGGGAACTTCGTGACGCTTACCAATCTCTCCGACGACGATTGGACCCGGCTTGAGGAACAGCGGCTGAGCCCGCTGCACGTCAGCGTCCACGCGACCGATCTGGACCTGCGCCGCAGATTGCTGGGCAATCGCAACGCGCCCGACATCCTGGAGCAACTGCGTCGGCTGGCTGAAATGCGCATCGATGCTCATACCCAGGTCGTGTTGTGTCCCGGCGTAAACGACGGAGCGGCCCTCGACCAGACTGTCGGGGACCTGCTTGGCCTGCAGAGCGTGAAGTCGATCGGAGTGGTCCCGGTCGGCTCATCGCTTGAAGGTGAAGCGAGAATCAATGACGCCGGAATGAGGGCGCACAGCCCAGCGGAGGCAGATCGGGTGGTCCGCCAGCTCCGTCGCTGGCAACGACTTGCCAGGGCCGACGGCGGGGAGTCGATTGTCTTTCCCAGCGACGAGTTCTATCTCACGGCCGGCGCGCAGATTCCGTCGTCGGGCCGTTACGACGGATTCCCGCAGTGGGAAAACGGGATCGGCATGACTCGCACGCTGCTCGACGACTGGACGCGGACGCGCCGAAAGATCCGCGAGGGGCGGCTCAATGTGCCTGCAACCTCCGCCTTGATCGCCTGCGGAACGCTTATCGCGCCAACACTGACCAGGATCTGCGAAGAGGTCGCTTCGCTGACCTCATGCCAACTGGAAGTGGTCGCCGTCGACAACTCGCTATTCGGATCGCGCGTCAACGTGAGCGGTCTGATTCCCGGCCGCGACTTCATTTCAGCGCTCCTTGAACACGACTTGCCGGAGCGTCTGTTCCTGCCTCGAGCCTCGCTCGACTACTTCGGCAACAAGTTCCTCGACGACGTCCTGCCCGTTCAACTCGAATCTGAACTCAATCGTCCCGTCTCCTTTGTCTACACGATGTCGGAGCTACTAGAGTCGATCACTGAAGGCGTTGCGCAGGACGATCGAGAGCACAGGCAGCCTCGACTGAATCCTCGCTCCAACGGTCGCAGTTGGACGACGCCTGTGGCGGGGTAGACGTAGGGCGTTTCATGTGTGGCATCGTCGGTTACATCGGCCAGCAGTCGGCTGGACCGATCCTGCTCGAAGGTCTGCAGCGACTGGAGTATCGCGGCTACGACTCATCAGGTATCGCGGTCCTCGATCGTGACGGCGCGTTGGCCGTGCTCAAGAAGCAGGGCAAACTTCGCGACCTTGAGGCTGCAATCGGCGTCATGCCTGCCGGCAGGGCCGGTATCGGGCACACCCGCTGGGCGACCCACGGCGAACCTGCCGACCGCAATGCGCATCCGCACGCGTCGAGTAGCGGCGAAGTGATTGTCGTGCAGAACGGCATCGTCGAGAACTATCGCGAACTGAAGCGCGAACTCGAACTGTCCTCGCAAGTGGACGCTGGCTTGTGGCGATCCGACACCGACACCGAGGTCATCCCCGAACTGATTGCGCAAGAACTTGCACAGGGAAGATCGTTTGAGGACGCGCTGCGGATAGCGATCGACAGATTGCGAGGGGCGAACGCGATCGCCGCAGTGCATCGCGCAGACCCAACGAGGATCTATGCGGCCCGTAAAGGCTCTGCCGGAGGCATCGTCATTGGCTACGGCGACGGCGAGATGTTCCTGGCTAGCGATCTTCCCGCCCTGCTTCCGCACACTACGACCGTCTATCACCTCGAAGATGGAGAGATCGCCGCCATTGACGCTGACGGCGCCACAATCCGGCGCGACGATCAGCCCATCCTGCGTCCGACGCCAAGGCAGGTTGATCTCGATCCCGTCGCCGTCGCGCGGGGCCCATACCGTCACTTCATGCTCAAAGAGATCCACGAGCAGCCGCGAGCGCTCTCCGACACAATCCGAGGTCGGGCCAGGCTCGATCCACCGAGTGCGCTGATCGATGACCTGGAAATCTCCGACGACACCCTGCGCTCGATCGAGCGAGTCCTCGTCATTGGCATGGGAACCTCATTGCACGCGGCGATGATCGGCCGCTGGTGGATTGAACAGATCGCCGGCATTCCTGCGGATTTCGACAACGCCTCGGAGTTCCGCTTCCGCGCTCCGCTCATCGGCCCGGCGACCCTGGTTGTCTCGGTAACTCAATCGGGTGAAACGATCGACACCCTGGGTGCGATGAGGCATGTCCGCGAGCGATGGGGCGCGCCACAAATCGTGGTCACCAACGTCGACGGCTCCGAAGCGACACGCATGGCCGACTCCTGCATCCTGCTGCGCTGCGGGCCTGAAGTAGGCGTCGCTTCGACGAAGACCTTCCTCGGTTCGCTTGCCGGCCTGTACCTGCTCGCCTGCCGAATCGGCAGAGCACGGGGAACTCTGGGGGAGTCCCAGTTGACGCAGTCGCTCGAGCGACTTCTCACTGCGCCAACCCTGGTTGAACGAGGGCTTCAACTGTCGGAGCGCTGCGCCTCGATTGCCCAGCTCTACACGCACTCGGCCAACTTTCTGGTGCTTGGCAGAGGCATCGAGTATCCGCTCGCAATGGAAGCCGCGCTCAAGTGCAAGGAGATCTCGTACGTGCACGCAGAGGGCTACGCGGCGGGCGAGATGAAACACGGCCCTATTGCCCTGCTTGATCAGGACTTTCCCGTGATTGCGTTGGCGACGCGCGGACCGCTGTTCGACAAGATGATGTCGGCAATCCAGCAGGTCGGCGCTCGTCGCGCCCCTCTGATCGCAATCGGCGACGATGGCGATGACGAACTGTCGAGCGTGGTTGATCACTTCATCGGCGTGCCGCCCGCCCCCGACCTACTCACGCCGTTCACCCTGGCTCCCGTAGTCCAGTTGCTCGCCTACCACATCGCCCTGGCTAGGGGCCTCGACATCGATCAGCCGCGCAATCTGGCCAAGACCGTAACGGTCGAGTGAGGGTCAAGGGGCCTGGCATCACGCTGAGTGAGCCAGTCAATAGTCGGGAATCGTAAACGCGGTGATATCCTGCCTCCGCGACCCCAGAACGTCCCAGCCTGAACTCACAGACATCCTCCATGACCTCTGACACCGAGCACATCGTCTGGTTCACCGAAGTCGGGCGAGATTCGGTTTCCCTGGTTGGCGGCAAGGGCGCCAATCTAGGCGAACTGACTCAGGCAAGCATTCCCGTGCCTCCCGGGTTCGTCGTGACAACTCGTGCGTATCGCGAGTTCATCGACCACAGCGGTCTCGACATCATTCTGCGTCGGATTCTTATCGGTCTGAACGTCAACGACGATAGTCAGCTCAACCAGAAGGCCCGCGCGATCCAGCACGCTATCGAGCAGGCGGAGATGCCGGCGACGATGCAGCAGGAAATCACCGCTGCCTATGGCCAACTGGGAGAAGGTCCGGTCGCGGTTCGCAGTTCAGCGACGGCTGAAGATCTGGCCGAGGCGTCCTTCGCCGGACAGCAGGCAACGTTCCTCAACATCGAGGGCGGGCTGAATGTTGTCGAAGCGGTTCAGCGTTGCTGGGCGTCGCTGTTCGAGCCTCGCGCCATCTTCTATCGCGAGCAGGCTGGCTGGGGACACCTCGACGTCGATCTCGCCGTACCCGTGCAGCAGATGATCCAATCGGAGTCATCCGGGGTGATGTTCACGGTCGATCCGATCACCAACGATCGCAATCGCGTGGTCATAGAAGCCGCATTCGGCCTGGGCGAGGCGGTTGTCGGCGGCCTGGTTTCTCCCGATCACTTCGAGGTGGACAAGTCCGGCAGCGAGATCATCGAGCGCCAGATCTTCACACAGGATCGAATGCTCGTCCGCTCCACAGACGGCCGAATCGACCCTGAGCATGGCCACAACACCTGGCGAGTCCTTTCGGATGCCGAGGGCTCGACCGCAAAGCTCACCGACACGCAGGTCATCAGGCTCAGCGAAATCGGTAAGCGGATCGAGAGCCACTACGGCTCGCCGCAGGACATCGAGTGGGGTCTGGTTGGCGGCGAATTTTACCTGCTGCAGACGCGGCCAATCACGACGGTAACCCCATCCGCCAGGACCAATGGCGACAACCCGGCGCCAACACCGGCGGAAGAGCCGATTCTTGGCGGCTCGCCCGCCTCTCCCGGCGTCGCGACCGGTCGAGTCCGCGTGATTCTCGACGCCCGCGAGACCTCGGCCATCGGCGAAGGCGATGTACTCGTCGCCGAGATGACAACTCCGGACTTCGTCCCGGCAATGAAGCGCGCCGCCGCGATCATTACCGAGCGCGGTGGGCGCACCTGTCACGCCGCAATCATCTCGCGCGAGTTGGGTGTTCCTTGCGTCGTCGGAGCGGCCGGCGCCGCGCTGCTGGCCAACGGCCGCGAAGTCACCGTTGATGGCGCATCGGGACTGGTCTACGACGGCGTCCAGAGCGAACTGCTGCGTTGGTGGCACGACCGCGAGGACGAGCTGTACGCCCCCGTCGCAACCGAGACCAGGCTGTACGTCAATCTCGCCGAGCCGGAGATCGCGGACCGCGTCGCCGAGCGCGATGTCGATGGCGTTGGTCTGCTCAGAGCCGAGTTCATCATCGCCCGCCTTGGCGAACACCCACGCAACTTCATCAATACCGGTCGGCAGGACGAGTACGTCCACCGCCTCTCCGAAGGCATGCGAAAAATCGCCGCTGCGTTTGATCCGCGGCCGGTTGTGTACCGGGCGACAGACTTCAAGACCAACGAGTACGCCAATCTCACCGGCGGCGACATCTACGAGCCGGACGAGGAAAACCCGATGATCGGCTATCGCGGCGCCGCGCGCTACATCCGCGAGCCGGACTTGTTTGAGCTTGAGTTGCGCGCGCTGGAACTCGTCCGCGAAGACCATCCCAACCTGCATCTCATGATTCCGTTTGTGCGCACTCCCGACGAGATGGCCCAGGTCGTCAAACAAGTCGACGACTATGGACTCGAACGCAACGCCGCTCAGCCCGGCGGCTTCCAACTCTGGATGATGGTCGAAGTGCCTTCGAACGTGTTGCTGCTGGACGAGTTCATCGACTGCGGCATTGATGGGGTCTCAATCGGATCGAACGACCTGACTCAACTGACGCTCGGCATTGATCGTGATTCGGAGCGTTTCGCCGATACGTTCGACGAGCGCAACCCAGCCGTACTCAAGGCAATCGAGCAAGTAATCACGACCGCGAAGCGTCGCGGCGTCACTGTTTCGGTCTGCGGTCAGGGGCCTTCGGAACATCCCGACCTGGCGCAGCGTCTAGTTGACTGGGGGATCACTTCGATCTCGGTCACACCCGACGTGATCGAGCAAACCCGTCACCTGGTCGCCAATGCCGAGGCGCAGCGCACGCGCTAACGGTTGCGGCGGCTATGCGATCTAGAGTGACATCGAATCCCCCCGCAATGAGGTTCGGCGTTCGCGCCGCACACGGGTCGTTGGAGACGCATGGGCAGTCGCATCGGCTCTATTGCCATCCTCCTGGTCATCGCCGCGATCGTCGCGGCGGTCGTCGTCATCATCAGCCGCCTCGACCTGCTTGACACCGGCGAACCTGATGCTCCGGTGATCGTCGTCTCGCTTGACGACGGCGAGCTCGTCCTGCTCAATGAGCCGCAGAACATCACCGTCACCATTACCTCGGGCAGCCCGATCGCGACGCTTGAGCTCTTCGTTGATGATGTGAAGGTCGCGGATGTGATTCCGCCGTACTCCCAGGATCGAGGAGCGTGGATCGGCTCGTTCGTCTGGACACCCGAGCGTCTCGGATTCGCAAACGTGCGGATTGTCACCCTCGATGAACAAGGCGTCGAGTCCGTTCGTCCGATTCAAGTGGAAGTCACAGACGACGCGGCAAGAGTCGCCGCAGCGCTTCGCGTCCAGGTACTGGGAATCGCGCCGCTGCAGCAGTTCCCGGCCGGCGCCAGCATCCGTCTCGCGATCTCCGCTACGGGCAGCCAGGCGATTGAGCGATTCGACATGCTGGTTGACGACGAACACATCGTTTCGGTTTCTCCGGTGCTCGATGAGTCGGGGCAGTACATCGCCGCGATCGAGTGGACCCCGCTACAAACCGGAGAGGTTCAGGTCACAATCGCCGCGATCGATGTTGCCGGAAGGGAAGAATCACAGACCGTTCCCGTCATCATCATTGCGCAGGGCGGCGTAGTGCCCGCCAGCGGCGATCAAGACCAGGCGCGGCAAGACGCAGAGACATCGCCGTCGCAAGAGTCGGACCCGATCGATGATTCCGGCGTGGGACAAGCTCGGATCGAGTCTCCGGAAGATGGTCGGCAATTCACACTCGCCGACGATTTCTCTTTCGATGTTGAGATCGCAACGCGAGACATCGGCCCCGTCGCCAGTGCGTTGCTCTACATCACGCCTGTTGCACCGAACAACACACTTGGCAACTCCGTCTTGATTCACTCCTCCGAAGGAAGTGAGACTGGTGACTACAGCGAGCGCATCGAAGATGTCCATCGATGGATCACCAGTTCGGGCACATACGAGCTCCAACTCGTCGTCTTCACTCCCGAGAACGATCGCTACGACCACCGCATCACCATCCACGTCGTCGCCAGCGCCGCGGCGGGCGACTCGGATCGAGATGCCGAAGAAGAGACAGCGACCAGCGACGCGATTGATCTGGCCATCGTTACCGCACGGCAGGCAGCCGATGATCCACGCCGACTCAACGTCTCGATCGCCAACTTGAGCAGCATCGATATTGAGCGAATCGACGTGACTCTCACGATCGTCAACGCCAATGACGGATCCGAGCTCGCCATAGCCGATGTCACCATGGGCATAGAGTCGGAGGACCTGCGCACAATCCCGCTCGACCTGGACATTGACTCTGGTGTCGAAGTCGACGCGCTGGTCCTGCTCGAAGCGAGCGCAGACACCAACGCGAGCAACAACATCCTTGAGGTCACGCTGAGCGCTGTTCCGGAATCGACACAGTCTCAGCAAGAGCCTGAGCAAAGCGCAGCGGTGGACGACGATGCAGCGCAGCAGGACGATCAGGCAGTCGAAGAGGAGGAGCAGCCGAATCAGCCGAGCCAGATCCCCGACCTCTCCTTGCTCGACATCCAGGCCACGTCCGACGGCTACGTGTTGCTTACCGTTGTCAACCAGGGAGAGGGTGCGGCAACGACGTTCACGATCGTCATATCCGACGCCGCCGGCGCCAACCTTGAGACAATCTCGCGTCGTGATGCGGACTCTCGTCCCCTATCCCCTGAATCGGCGGAGATTCTGACCAGCCTGCAGCCTCACTCGGGGACGATCGTGATTACGGTAGTCGCCGACCCGAGCGACGGCGAACGCAACCTCGGAAACAACACAAGGACGTTTGAGTTGCCTTGATTCGAGTCTCTCGGCACTGTTTCCGGCTTGATAAAACTTCGACATCAACGTAAATTTGCCGTATGCCCCTCCCGCTCCACTCGAAGAACCCGCCGGATCTCTGCGCATGTCGGTAGCAGAGGAAGTCAAGGCGAAGATCGACATCGTCGATCTGATCGCCGCCGAGGTCCAGCTCAAGCGGAGCGGTTCCTCCTACAAGGCTCCCTGCCCCTTTCATGCGGAGAAGACGCCATCGTTCATCGTCAATCCGGACCGCCAGACGTGGCACTGCTTCGGCGCCTGCTCGGAAGGCGGCGATGTCTTCAGTTGGGAGATGAAGCGGCACAACATCGACTTTCGCGAGGCGCTGCAGCGGCTGGCGGAGCGCGCCGGAGTTCAGTTGCGTCCTCGTAGCGAAGAGCAGACCCGCAGAGACGAGCAGCGTCAACGCCTGATTCGAGCCAACGAAGCCGCCCTCCACTTCTGGCGCAGCCAGTTGGAAGACCCGGTGACCGGGCGCGATGCGCAGGAGTATCTTCGCCAGCGAGGCATCTCTGTTGAGGCCGCTCAGCGCTTCAATCTTGGACTTGCCGCCTCCGAGCCTGACGCGCTCGTCCACCACCTGTCCGCTCGCGGCCATCAATCAGCCGACGCAGTGGCAGCCGGTCTGGTCGTCGAGAATGAGCACGGCGCCCGTGATCGCTTCCGTGACCGTCTGATGTTTCCGATCCGCAACGCGCGCGGTGAGACCGTGGGCTTTGGCGGGCGCACCCTGATCGACGAACCAGCCAAGTACATCAACACGCCGGAGTCGGACCTCTTCCACAAGCGGGACCTGCTGTACGGCTTCGACCTCGCCCGCACAGCGATTCGCGAAGCAGGTTCCGTGATCATCGTCGAGGGCTACACCGACGTGATCAGCGCCCACGAGTATGGCAGCGCCAACACAGTGGCCTCAATGGGCACCGCCTTGACAGAGACCCAGATCGGTCTGATTAAGCCGTTGGCCAGCGATGTGCGCCTCGCGCTCGATCCCGACGCCGCCGGACAGGCAGCGGCGCGGCGCGGCATCGACACCGCCAGGCAGGCCATGGGATCCGAGCGCCAGGTCTCCACGGAGTACCGCCAGGTTGGCGCACTCCAGAGTCAGCTCAGCGGCGACATCCGGATCATCCCGCTGCCGGATGGGCACGATCCCGATGATCTGATCCGCTCCGAGCCGGAACTCTGGAACCAACTGGTCGAGACTGCTCCCACGTTCCTCGATTGGCTCCTGGATCACGTCCGCTCCCAACACGATCTCGACACCCCGCGCGGTCGCTCGCAGTTCATCGACGAGCTGTTGCCGACGGTTCGGACGATCGGCCATGCGGTCGTGCGCGAAGAGTATCTGCGCAGAGTCGCCGCGTGGGGCAGGGTAGATCCAGAATCTCTTCTCGCCCGATATGCCCCGCCCTCGACGGCTCGTCGACCAACCAGGGGCGACGGGAACAGACAACCGAGCCCTCGAAGCTCATACGACAAACAGCAGTCCTTCATCATCCAGCTCGCCCTGCGCTTCGAGTCAGTGCGCAACCAGTTCGAGTATGAGGCGATCGACCTCATTGAAGACGCCGAAGACCGAGCAGTTTTGAAGGCGAGAATCGACTCTGCAGACGAGTTGTGGGCCGCCGACCTGCCGGACTCCGCTTCCCGGATCGAGCAGTTGACCCGTGACGCTGAGCGGCTTCCGCCTTACAGTGACGTGGAGGCCGTTGAGGCCGTCGTTGACGCCGTCGCGCGTATTCGCAAAAATCGCAGCAAAGAGGGCCTCCGCCTGAGAAACCTTGAAATCGGTGAGCAAGAACGCCGACACGGCGCTGACCAGCTCGCCCGCGCCGCCGCACAGCTCGCTAGTGAAGAAGCCTGCGACTCCGATCTGGCCGAGGCAGCCAGTACAGTCGTGGACGCCCGCGACTCCGCCAGACGACTCCACCAACCGACCCTGTCCGGGTCGGCCTGATTGATGACCGTGACCGCACCGCTTGCCGGGGGACCACGCTGAGAGAAGGGAACACGACCATGGTGATCGCTCGAGAAACGACCGCCGAGGCCGCGACGGAGCCCGTCGCCACGACGCTCGCAGATCCTCCTGAATCCGAGTCAGGCGCCAAGAACGGCGCTGCCGGCAGCGAACCCACTGCTGCGACGGCAGCACAGTCAGCACAGTCAGCAACGGCCGAAACGGCCGAAACGGCGGCGACCGACGCAGGGTCGAACGGCAACGGCGCGGCGTCACGGGCGCGCCGACGCTCTCGCACGGACGTGACCGCGGCGTCGCTGGCCGACCGCGCTCGCGACGCCGAACTCGACAACCATTTCGTCGGCGTGCTACGCAATCTGGTGCGCGAGCAACTCGGCGACCGTCGTATGACCGCCGAGGCGCCCGGCCAACGCAAGCCTCGGGCCGTGGCTCAGTCCGAGGAAGAAGCGCGAGTTCGCGCGTTGACCGCGCCGGTTGACGAGTTCTCGATGCCGGCCGGCCGTCGCACAATCAACCTGGCCGAACAACCCAAGCGAACGACGAAGAAGTCGACCAAGGCCGCGCCAACGCCCAAGAAGGCCGCCGAACGCCGCAACCAGGCGAAGATGCATGAAGAGCGGCAAATCTCGCACGCCTCCGTGGCTAGTTTCAAGCTGGCCGGTGAGGAAACGGTCGAAGACGTGAGCAAGCTCGGCGAGATCCTCGGTTCGCTCGAACGTCCGCTGGAGGCAAAGCGCCCGCCGGCGCCGAAAGCAAACACGCGACGAGCTAAAGGCAGAGCCAAGACTCGCGGCCGCGGCAAGGGCAAGGGCAAGGCTGAAGCCGCCGAGCAGGCATCCCCCGTCGTCGACCTCTACGGCAGGACCAAGGAAGTCGGCTCGCGACGCATCATCGAAATGCGCAAGGAGGGCCGCCAGAGCGTGCACGAGGATGCCGAAGGCATTGATGATCCCGTCCGCATGTACCTGCGCGAAATCGGGCGCGTCAACCTGCTTACAGCCGAGGACGAGCGATACCTCTCTCGTCAGATGGAGGAAGGCAACTGGATCCGCGACTTCGAGGAGGACTGGCGAAATCTGAACGGCCGATCACCCAACGCCATCGAAGTCACGATCTACCTCCTGCTGCAGTTGGAGTCGCTGCTGCCCGAGATAGCAGTGATCGCCGAAGAAATCGAGAAATCCAATCTCTCCCTCTTCGACCTGACCAAAGATCCGACGTTCCGCGAGCGGGTTGACCAGGAGATGGACCCCGAGCTTCGCGAGGCCCTGATCGATCGTTACCAACCACAGGACGAGGAATATGACGAAGCACGGGCCGAGGAGCGTCTGGTCCAGGTCTCGGTCGTGACCCACATCTTCGATCATCGGCACGTCCGCCACTTGTTGCGCGCCGCCGGTGGTCTCGAACTGCTGATCCCCTGCCCATCCGACCTCGACAGCAAACTGGAGCCGATCGCGTTACGTTGCGAGCGGCACATCGGCGTACTCAAGGAGGACGCTTATCTCTCCGAGAAGCGCCTGACCGAGGCCAATCTGCGCCTCGTCGTCTCCGTTGCAAAGAAGTACATCGGGCGCGGCATGTCGATGCTCGACCTGATCCAGGAGGGCAACATCGGCCTCGTCCGCGCTGTTGAGAAGTTCGACTATCGCAAGGGCTACAAGTTCTCCACCTATGCGACCTGGTGGATTCGACAGGCAATCACCCGCGCCATCGCGGACCAGGCTCGCACGATTCGCATCCCGGTCCACATGGTGGAGACGATCAACAAGCAAGTCCGCGTCTCCCGCCGCCTTGTCCAGGAGCTCGGCCGCGAGCCGACCTACGAGGAGATCGGCCAGGGCATGGGCGTCGACGCCCAGCGCGTGCGTGAGATCATCAAGGTCTCCCAGGAACCTGTCTCCCTCGAGACGCCAATCGGCGAGGAAGACGACAGCCATCTCGGTGACTTCGTCGAGGACGAGAAGATGGTTGCACCGGACTCCGCTGCTGGTCAGCAGTTGCTCAAGGAGACTGTCAGCGCAGTGCTTGGGACGCTCTCTCCGCGCGAACGTCAGGTACTGGAACTGCGCTTCGGTCTAGGCGACGGTCGCGCGCGCACGCTTGAGGAAGTGGGCCGCGACTTCGACGTCACCCGCGAGCGAATCCGACAGATCGAAGCAAAGGCGCTGCGCCAACTCAAGCATCCCACCCGCTCCACTCGACTCCGCGACTACCTTGAGTAACAGACTGTCGAGTTTCCACCATGTGGCAAGACATCGTCAGCATTCTCCGACGCCTCGGCATCCTTAGGCCGATGGAAGAGTTGGCTGTTCGGCTCACTGGCTATTCGATCATGGGGCGCATGATCACCTGGAATGCAGGCGTCCCCTATGTCGCATCCTTGATGCTTCGCTCCGTTGGAGCCAAGTCCGGCGACCTGCGCGACGCCGTCCTCTTCTACGTCCCAGACGGTGAGAGTTGGGTGATCATCGGATCGGTTGGCGGCGGCCCAAAGCACCCATCCTGGGTCCACAATCTGCGAGCCAACCCGCACGCCTGGGTGTTCGTCAATCGCAGTAGGCGCCCGGTCGAGGCTGAGTTCCTGGAGGGCGAGGAGCGCGAGCGTCTCTGGGCCGCGGCCACGGAAGTCTGGCCGCCCTACATCGAATATGCCGAACGAGCGCAGCCGCGCGCGATCGAGGTCATCCGCCTGAACCCGAGCGCCTGAGCTACAACGTCGGCGCGAGCGAACCGAGGAACTCCTCCGTCCGCGACCGTTCCTCGTCCGAGCCGAAGGTGACGCCAACGAAATCCGTCGTCCCCGCATCCTGCAACTGGCGGAGTTGCGTCTCGATCTGCTCCTCAGTGCCGAGCAACGCGACATCCTCGGGATTGGCCGCGCCCTGCTTGTCCAGCATCGAGCGGTAGGACGGCAGATTTCCGTAGTTGGAGAACTGCTCGGCCGCCGTCGCGCGTGCGGCATCGACGTCGCTGCTCAGCATGACCGGCAGCCCAACCACGATGCGCGGGTGAGGACGGCCGGCTTCGTCGGCTGCGGCGTTGATTGTCGGAGCAATGTACGACTCGACCACGCCGGCGGCGGTCATCCAGAGGATCGTGCCGTCCGTTCTGGCGCCGGCCAGTCGCAGCATCGCCGGACCCATCGCCGCGAGCATGCAGGAGACCGGCTTGTCGGCGTCGGGCACGTCCAGCATCACCTGGCCGCGGTAGTGCTCGCCGTCGGTCTTCACCGGCTCTCCATTGAGCAACGGCAGCAGGACATCGAGGTATTCCTTCATGTGCCGCGCCGGACGGTCGAAGGAGTAACCGAACATACCTTCGATCACGATCTTGTGAGAGAGGCCAATGCCCATCACGAATCGAGAGCCGCCCGAGGCCGCCTGCACGGTCAACGCCTGTTGCGCCATGGCGTGGGGATGCCGCGGATAGGTCGGCACGACCGCCGTCATCAACTCAATCGACTCGGTCTGCGCGGCGACCAGCGTCAGCGCGCCCATGGCGTCGTGCGAGAAGATGTTGGCCATCCCGAATGTCGAGAAGCCCGCAGCTTCGGCCCGCTGCGCCTGTTCGACGATGTCCGATACGCTCGGGGCCGGTCCGGCGCCGCCGATGAAGATGCCAATCTGCATGTCGTTGCTCCGGTTCTATTCGTTCATTTCGGCTGTACCAGGATTCTGCCGCGAACTCCGCCTGCCAGGATTTTCGCGCCCGCGTCCGGCACATCTTCGAGCCCAATCCGGGCTTCGACGAGATCAAGCAGCTTGCCACCGCTGAAGTCCTCAGCCATCCGCGCCCACAGTCGCGGACGATCCTCACCGGGCCAGTAGACCGATTCGATCCCGACCAGCGAGACCCCACGCAGGATGAACGGCATCACGGTCGTGCCCACGGCAACGCCGCCGGCCAGTCCCGATACCGCGATGATTCCGCCGTACTTCGTCTGTCGCAGCATGGTCGCCGTGGTCGGGCCGCCAACGGGATCGATGCCGGCCGCCCAGCGCTCGGATTCGAGCGGTCGCCGCGACTCCGCCGATAGTTCCTCGCGATCCAGGATTTCGGACGCGCCGAGCTCGCGCAGGAAATTGTGTTCCGACGCCTTGCCTGTGCTGGCATGCACGATGTAGCCGCGAGCAGCCAGCATCGCCACCGCTGTTGAACCCACGCCGCCGGTCGCGCCGGACACGATCACAGGCCCGGCGTCCGGTCCGATCCCTGCCTTCTCGATCGCGTCGATCGACATCGCCGCCGTGATTCCGGCGGTTCCCAGTGTCATCGCCTCTTCTGAGGACATTCCCTCGGGGCGCGGTGACAGCCAATCTGCGGGAACTCTGACGCGCTCGGCATACCCGCCCGGATGTCCCGTGCCCAGGTCGTAACCGGTTGCCACGACAGCGTCGCCCGGCGCGTAGCGTGAATCAGAGGATTCAATCACTGTGCCGGCGAAATCGATGCCCAGCGTCATCGGGTAGGACGTCACAACCCGGCCGTTCGGCGTGCAGGCCAGACCGTCCTTGTAGTTCAGGTCGGACCACTCGACTGCGACCGTGACATCGCCTTCCGGCAGCGCCGATTCGTCCAGCGTCTGCACCGAAGCCGTGAAG
The DNA here is from genome assembly GCA_965211635.1 of Dehalococcoidia bacterium. GTDB lineage: Bacteria > Chloroflexota > Dehalococcoidia > Bin125 > Bin125 > Bin125. The sequence continues at coordinate 448,934 of OZ242948.1, read as the reverse complement.
TCGTCCTCGTCCTTGTTCACCACGAACGCTCTGTACGCCACAGCGGTTCCTCTCGATGTGACTCCGCTCCCCCCGCTGGGGGAGGAGCTGCCGAAGGCTGAGGGGGGAGCTCCGAACTCAGCTAGTGCAAGCGGGCAGCAAGCATCGGACTTGCCGTCTGCGGATCGGACTCTGCGCCATCGTGCAACTCGTGGCGGACAACTACACCTTCGGCGCTGAAATCCACGATTGTCGCGCCACCTGAGTGTCGGGGCGCGCCGGGATAGTAGGCCGGAACGGTCCCGTCGCCGACGCCCTCGTGGACATCGATGTGCCCCAGTGCGACGTAGTCCGCCCCAAGCGAATGGACCTCCGACGCATGTATCTGGTACGAGTAGCGCGACTCGCCCGTGCCGACGTAGTAGCCGTGGGCCATCGCGACGCGCCAGATGTAGCGCTCGGGGTCATTCGCCCAGGCCGGCCTCGCCGACGCAGGAGAGAAGTCGTTGTAGCTCTCGTGCGCCTGCCCCCAAAACTGCACGCCATGCTCTTCGAGCAGGACCAGCTCGCCCTCGGCCGAAGCGATGATGTGCACGTTGGAGGGAAAGGCGTCGGCAAACTTCTGGTAGATGCCCTCGGGCATATGCGGGTCGTGGTTGCCGGGCAGCACCACTACGGGTCGCCCGACCGCCTCCATCAGCTCGCCGGTCACCTCGACATAGGGCCGCTTGACCCGGACGTGGTCGAAGAAGTCGCCCGCGATGGCAACGACATCGACATCCGCCTCGATCCCTAGCTCGAGCACGTGCTTGAACGCATTCAGCGCCGGTTCCAGCGACTCGGAACCGTCTGCTTCCTCGCGATACGGCTGCGACGTGTACGCACCCAGGTGCACGTCGGACGTGTGCAGCATCCGCAGCGGGCGGACCTCCGAGCCGGCAGCCGATAGTCCCGCTCGCGGTGGATAAACATCAGTACTCATGCAGCGCACACATCCCCGACGCCGCTTCCGCACGGCGCAATCTTGTTCGCAGACTAGCAGCAGGTCGGCTCTACACTGAGTTTCATGATGACTCAGACCGCGACCGAGTTCGAGACCGTGATCGGGCTCGAAGTCCACTGCCAGTTGCGCACGCAGAGCAAGATGTTCTGCCGCTGCCCCGCCGATTACGCCTCGGCCGAACCCAACACATACGTCTGCCCGCTCTGCCTGGGCATGCCCGGCACGCTGCCGGTGATTAACAGGACCGCTGTCGAGTGGACAATTCGTACCGCGCTGGCGCTGAACATGACCATCCCCGAGCTGTCCAAGTTCGATCGTAAGAACTATCCCTATCCCGACTTGATGAAGGGCTACCAGATATCGCAGTACGACATGCCGCTCTCCGAGGGCGGCTGGATGGATGTCGAGACCGAGGACCTGGGCAAGCGGCGGATCGGCATCACCCGCGTCCACCTGGAAGAGGACACGGCGCGACTGCTGCACCGCGAGAGCGAGGCGGGCGAGCGATTCTCGCTGGTCGACGTCAACCGCTCCGGTGTGCCGCTGATGGAAATCGTGTCCGAGCCCGACATGCGCTCGCCCGACGAGGCGCGGACCTACCTGGTCCAGCTTCGCCAGATTCTGCGTTACCTCGGCGTCTCGACAGCCGACATGGAGAAGGGCTCGTTCCGCTGCGACGCCAACGTCTCGCTACGTCCCGTCGGTTCGACCGAGCTGGGCGCCAAGGTCGAGATCAAGAACATGAACTCGTTCCGCGGCGTTCACAGCGCGTTGGAGTACGAGGTTGAGCGCCAGGCCGAGGTGCTGCGCTCGGGCGGCACGATTGACCAGGAAACGCGCGGCTGGGACGAGGAGCGCCAGATCACGCTCTCACAGCGCTCGAAGGAAGAAGCGCACGACTATCGCTACTTCCCCGAGCCCGATCTGCCGCCGCTCAGAATCACGAACGACGAAGTAGAGACGCTGCGCAGCGAGCTTCCGGAGCTGCCGGAGAATCGTCGCGCCCGCTTTCAGAGCGATTACGGTCTGGGCGATTTCGAGGCCAACCTGCTGACCGAAGAACCGTCGCGCGCCGATTACTTCGACCAGACCGTCGCGGCGCTCAAGGACGCATCCAACGCGCGCGAGGCCGCCAACTGGATCACCGGCGACCTCTTCGCCCAGATCAACAAGGACCCGGCCCATCCCGACCTCGAGGATCAGCCAATTCGCCCTGGCCACATCGCCGAGCTTGTCGGCCTGATCACCGGCGGCGACATCTCCCGCAGCCAGGCTCGGACCGTCTTCGAGTCGATGTACGAAACCGGCGACTCACCTGCAGCCATCGTCAAGGCCAAGGGCCTCACCCAGATCAGCGGCGAGGACGCGCTCACGCCGATCATCACCCAGGTCATCGCCGACAACCCCGACGCCGTCAACGACTACCGCTCCGGCAAAGAAGCCGCCCTCAAGTACCTGGTCGGTCAGGTCATGCGCCACTCAAGAGGCCAGGCCAACCCGGCCCAGGCATCGGAGTTGTTGGTGTCGGCGCTGTCGGAGTGATGCCGGATGCCTTCCGAAGCGACCATGACCGTCGACGAATTCGTCGCCAAGTGGCGCGACTCCAGCTTGAGCGAGTCGCAGGGCGCTCAATCGCACTTCAACGATCTGTGCGCGATGCTCGGCCTCGAAACACCATCGGATCCTGAGACCTACACCTTCGAGAGAACTGTCCATGATGCCGACGGCGCGTATGTCGGCGCAGCCGACGTGTGGAAGAGGGATTGCTTCGGTTGGGAATACAAGAGTCCCGGTAAGAGCCTGCGGGATGCGTACGTCCAGTTACGCGGCTATCAAGAGGGTCTGGGCAATCCACCGGTCCTTGTTGTCAGCGACATGCGCGCATTCGAGATTCACACCACGTTCGACTATGCGCCGGCGCGGACGATTCGGTTCACGCTGAGGGACTTGAGCGAAAACCCGACCCACTACCGCAACATCCTGCGCGATCTCTTCGAACCATCGGGCAGCGGACGCGATCATCCGCTGCATCCCGACCGAGACCAGCGCTATATCACCGAGACGGCGGCCGCCAGATTCGGCGATCTGGCCGACGCGCTGCAGACCGACGAAGCCGGGAGTGCATCCCTCGTCGCCCGTTTCCTCAACCGCATCGTGTTCTGTTTCTTCGCTGAGAGCATCGGCCTGTTTCGCGGCGACCGAGGTCAACCCTATCGACCGCTGACGATGATGCTGGACTTCCTGCTGAAAAGCCAGGAACGCTCGAAGAGGCAACTCTCCGAATTCTTTCGGGCGTTATCCAGCGAGGAGATCACCGATTGGGGACCGTTGCCCGCGCCCTGGGTGAATGGCGGCCTCTTTGACGACTCCGCGCAGGTGGAGACGTTCTCATTGACCGAAAACATGGTGGAGATACTCGACGAGGTCTCCCAACTCGATTGGTCTCGGATCGATCCGGCGATTCTAGGCACGCTGTTCGAGCGCGGATTGGACCCAAGACGGCGCACCCAACGTGGGATGCACTACACCGATCCCGACACGATCATGCGTGTGGTCGAACCTGTCGTGCTGCGTCCCTTGCGGCGCGAATTCGACACGCTGCGAGAATCGCTGACGCCAAGCGGCGGCGTAGCGGAATCCTCGCCCACGTACGGAGCAAACGGTATCCTGGCGCTTGAAGATGATCCGCCTCCCGACTCTCCGCTCGCGCGCGTGCGGGCCTTCCACGATCGTCTGGCGAATACACGCGTCCTTGATCCAGCCTGCGGTTCCGGCAACTTTCTCTATGTGACCATGCGCGAGTTGGCTCGCATCGAGCAAGAACTGCTGGACTGGGCATCGGGGGCTCTGCACCTCACCGGCCTGCGGCGCCGGATCGGACCCCAGAACATGCTCGGCATCGACAGCGACGAGCTTGCGGTTGAACTGAGCCGGTTGTCGCTCTGGATCGGACACCTGCAATGGGTGCTCCAGCAAGGCCGACAGCGACTCTCTGAACCGATTCTTGGTCGCGCAGACCAGATCGAGTGCCGCGACGCGATCCTCGATCTGGACGAGGATGGCAATCCAGTTGCAGCTGCATGGCCGGAGGCGGAATTCATCGTTGGCAATCCGCCTTTTCTGGGCATGAAACGAATGCGCGCCAGCCTCGGTGAGCGCTATGTCAATCGCTTGCGCACTACATTCGCGGACGAGCTGGATGGCCGAGTCGACCTGTGCGTGTATTGGCACGAACTGGCACGGCGCCAGATTGCGGAGGGGGCAACAAGCCGCGCCGGCTTGTTGGCGACGCAGAACATTCGCGGCTCGTTCAGCCGTCCGGTGCTGGAGCGAATGGCCGAGTCCGGCTCCATCTTCTTCGCTTACTCGGACGAGGCGTGGATCAACGATGGGGCGGCTGTTCGCATCTCCATCGTGGGTCAGGACGACGGGAGCGACAGCGAACGAATGCTCAATGGAGAGCCGACCTCGCAGATCAATCCCGACCTGACGACCGGAAACGCATACATCCCATCAGCGGCTGAATTGGAGGAGAATTCCGAGATCGCATTCACGGGAGTGCAACACAATGGCCCGTTTGAACTATCTCGCGATGTTGCGCTTCAAATGCTCGGCGAACCACTCAACGTCAATGGGCAACCAAACTCCGACGTGATCTTTCCGGTCGTCAATGCCAATGACTTGGCTCAACGGCCGCGCGGCAACTACATCATCGACTTCGGACGCGACCCTGATCGGCGCGACGCCGCACTTTACGAAGCGCCTTGGGAATATGCAAAGGAATATGTGCGTCCGTACCGTGAATCTCTCGAGGGAGAGCGGCTTGCTTCCCATTGGTGGATACACCAAAGATGGCGTCCGGCAATGCGGGCAGTTATCAAACCACTCGCTCGATTCATCGCCACGCCGCTTACTTCAAAGTACCGCTTCTACGTCTGGCTGGAATCGAATGTCTTACCCGATGCGACCACGGTTGCCATCGCTCGCGATGACGACTACGCCTTTGGTCTGCTGCACTCACGCATCCACGAAGTTTGGGCGCTTGCGCAAGCGCCGCGGCTTGGCGTGGGGAACGATCCTCGATACACCCACACGCAGTGCTTCAACACGTTTCCGTTCCCCTGGCCTTTGGACGCAGCCGAGTCCGATCTGACGGAGACGCAGAGTGAGCAGCTGGCCGCCATCGCCGCCGCCGCGCAAGACCTGGATCAGCGGCGCGAAGCCTGGCTCAATCCCACTGGGGTCAATCCTGCGATTCTGCAGGACCGGACGATGACCGGTCTGTACAACCGTCGGCCGGATTGGTTGGATAATGCGCACGAAGCTCTGGACAGGGTCGTCTTCGCCGCATACGGCTGGAGCCCGGATATGTCTGACGACGAGATCCTGGCGGAACTACTCAAGCTCAACCAAGAGCGCGCCGCCAATCAATAGACCTTACCGCCGACCCGTTGCCCTCGCTACATGCACCACCTGATCGAGGTTCTGGTAGGTCGGCACGCCGACGTCGTCGAAGATCTGGTTGATTCCTGATCGGATCTCCTCGGTCAGTTTCCAGTCGGTGGCGGCGACGTTCTCTTCGAGCTCACGCTCGTTTCTCATGCCGACCAGCGCACAGGAGACGCCGGGGTGATCGAGCACCCAGGCGATGCCGAGCTGGGCGCAGGTCTTGCCGTAGCCGTCGGCGAGTTCGGCCAGGCGGTTGGCGATCTCGACCTCCTGCTTGAAGCGGTCGCTCTCGAACAACGGCAGATTGAAGGCGGTGCCGTTGCGCCGCCAGTCGCTCTCGTCGAACTGGTGATCGGGCTGGAATGCTGCGGTCAACAGGCCGAAGGCCAGCGAGCCGTAGGACATGAAGCCCACGCCGTTGGCCATGCACCAGGGCAGCACGCGCGACTCCATCCGCCGATCGAACATGTGGTACCCGACCTGGTTGGCGATGATGGTCCCGTGACGCTGGCACTCCTCCATCATGTCGATGTTGAAGTTGGAGACGCCGTAGTGGCGGATCTTGCCGGCCTGCTTCAGCTCTTCCAGGCCCTGCATCGTCTCGTCGAAGGGCGTGTCGTGGTCGGGCCAGTGGATCAGCATCAGGTCGACGTAGTCCGTCTGGAGCCGCCGAAGGCAGCCCTCGGTGTGCTCGATGATGTGGTCCTTCTTCGAGTTGAGACCAATCACCTGGGGCACGTCGTTGTAGTCGAAGCCGACCTTGGTGACGAGCACGACCTCGTTGCGGCGATTGCCAAGTCCCTCGGCCAGCAGCTCCTCGGAGTGGTTGGGACCATAGACCTCGGCCGTATCGAACAGGGTGATGCCGCGATCGATAGCCATGTTTACGGCTCGCGCGGCCTCGGTACGGTCAATGTGGCCGTACATGTTGCCGCTCATCTCCCATGTGCCGAAACCAACCGCCGAGGCGACCAGGTCGCTGTTGCCGAATCGTCGCTGTTCCATCTTCTGGGTTCCTGTCTAGTCGGCGTAAGCCGATTCGGATCGTTCCGCTGACTAAGCTACCGCCTTGCCGTCGAACGGCACTATAGTGGCGTTATGTTCCGCCGCAGCCGAGGTTCGGGTTCTCCCACAACCATCCCCAACGGCGACAGCACTCAATCGAACCGGCAGTGGCGCAAGTGGCTGGCCCCCGGGATCGGGATCAAGCGCTGGTTCGTCCTGTTGCTGTTCGGCATGGGACTCCTCGGTCTGGGCGTGTCGTTTCTGGCCCGCGAACTGTATCTGACGGTGACCCTGCCCGGCGCGTTCTATTACATCACGTTGCAGTTCCTGCCCTACGCCATTCGCGGCGCGATCCTCATCGGTTTGGCCGTGCTCTGCGTGGGATTCGGGATCGGCAAGTTCACCTCTGGCCTCGTGGTCGCCGCGCGGACATCCGACAGCCGAGGCGGCGTGGAGGAGCCGCTGGTCGAGCTATTGCATCGTCAGCGATTCGCCGGTCGCGGAATTCGCATCGTCTGCATCGGCGGCGGTACCGGACTTTCTGTGTTGCTACGCGGACTCAAGGCGTACACCGACAACCTGTCGGCGGTCGTCAGCGTCGCCGACGACGGTGGCTCGTCCGGACGGTTGAGACGCGATCTGGGCATCATTCCGCCCGGCGACCTGCGCAACTGCATCGCAGCACTCGCCGACGCCGAACCGTTGATGACCAGGCTGTTCCAATACCGCTTCCCCGAGGGATCGGGCAACGGACTGGAGGGCCACTCGTTCGGCAACTTGTTCATTGTCGCGATGTCTGACGTCGCAGGCTCGATGGAGGAAGCGATCCATGAAACCGGCCGAGTCCTCGCCGTGCGCGGCAAGATTCTGCCGTCCACGCTGGAGAACATTCGCCTGGCTGCGACGACCGCCGATGGCGAACGGATCCGCGGCGAATCGTCGATCACAGAAGCCGGACAGCGCATCGCCCACCTCAATCTTGAGCCCCAGCATCCTGCGGCCTATCCGGAAACGTTGAACGCGATTCGCAACGCCGATCTGATCGTGGTCGGACCAGGTTCGCTGTTCACATCGGTGCTGCCAAACCTGCTCGTCCCCGATCTCAGGCTGGCGTTCCAGGAGTCGGCGGCGATGAAGCTGTACATCTCCAACGTGGCGACGCAACACGGCGAGACGGATCACTTTAGCGCTCAGGATCACGTCCGCGTGATTGTCGACCACATCGGCGGACTGCCCTTCGATGCGGTTGTCGCGAACAGCAACAGCCGCGCTCGCCTGCCCCGAGGCTGGAAGTCGGAACCCGTGCGGATCGACCGCGAAGACCACGATCCCAAGCTGCAAGACCTGCTGCGCATCATCGAAGCCGACATCGTGGACACCGGCAACCGTTACCGACACGACAGCGCGAAGCTCGCCGATGCGATCATGACCGCATACCATGAGGGACGCGAAGCCGGCGTTCGGCCTCGACGAGTCCAACGCGTCGGCGTCTCGCCGCAGTAGCCACCTGATCGCTTGCGGGACCCAAGCGACAACGGAGACACGACTACCAAGTGAGCACTTCCGAAGTCCTAAATGTCTTCCAGATCCTGATCGCGATCGTTGTGATTGCAGCAGTGATCCTGCAGGCCAAAGGCGCAGGTCTGGGTAACATTTTCGGCGGCGTTGGCGGTGAGTCCTACCGTACGCGTCGCGGGATCGAGCGCACGCTGTTTCGCGGGACCATCGTTCTGATGCTTGTCTTCGTCGGCATGAGTATCGCCGCGGTCCGCCTCTAGATTTCTCTCAGTACCGTCAACGCCATGTCCGATCAGCCGCGAGTCCTGTTCTACGGATCGCCGGAGTTCGCCGTGCCCACGCTGGAGGCGCTGATCGACAGCGACTATCGCCCCGTTGCGGTCGTCACACAGCCCGACGCCAGGGCCGGTCGCGGCCGCGCGCTCCGTCCTCCGCCCATCAAGTCGCTCGCGGCCCAGCATGGCATTCCCGCCATTCAACCGGCCAAACTGCGCAACCGAGCGGCAATCGCCCAGATCGCCAGCCTGCGACCCGACTTGCAGGTCGTCGCAGCGTATGGACAGATCATTCCCAAGGAACTCCTCGATCTGCCCCGCCATGGAAGTCTCAATGTTCATGCGTCACTACTTCCGCGCTGGCGCGGCGCCGCGCCGATACCCGCGGCCATCCTCAAGGGCGACGCAGAGACCGGCGTCACGATCATGCTGATAGACGAGACCGAAGACACCGGCAGCATCCTCCGCCAACGCTCCACTGCCATAGGCGACCGGGAGAACGCCGGACAGCTCGGCCAGCGGCTCGCGGAGATGGGCGCCGAACTGCTGCTGGAGACCCTTCCCGATTGGCTTGGCGGCGCGATCGAGCCGCAGGCACAGGACTCTGAGCTGGCGACACGAGCTCGGCGCATCCGTAAGCAGCAGGGCCGAGTCGACTGGTCTCAGCCGGCCCAACAGATCGCCAGACACGTCCGCGCCTACACGCCCTGGCCGGCTGCCACAACCACACTTGGCGCGACCGTGATTCGCATCACCGAGGCCGAAGCTGAAGCTGAAAGGGCCACTTCGCCGCCAGGCTCGATCGTCGCTCTGAATGACGGCATCGAGGTGGCCACCGGGTCGGGATCACTGAGGATCACTCGACTCCAACGGGCAGGGAAGCGCGAAATGAGCGCACAGGAGTTTGCCCGGGGCGCAGGGAATCTCGTCGGTCAACGATTCGGACCGGACGATGCCTGACCTGCCTGACCTGCCTGACCTGCCTGAGCTGCTTGACCTGGACGAGCCTGGATTGATCGAACTCGTTCAGTCGCTGGGCGAGCCGCCATACCGGGCACGCCAGATCTGGCGCCAGGTCTATCAGCGTGGAGTACTCGTCCCCGCAGCGATGACTGACCTGCCAGCCGACTTCCGTCGACGGCTGTCGGAGCTGACGGCGCAACCACGAGAGCCACTGGAAGTGCAGACGTCCGGCGATGGATCGACTAGCAAAGCGCTTTTGCCGCTTGCCGACGGAGAGCTGATCGAGACCGTGCTGATTCGGTCAACACCGCGCAACACCGTCTGCATCTCATCGCAGGCGGGCTGCGCAATGGGCTGCGTCTTCTGCGCCACCGGCTTGCAAGGACTTCGGCGCCAGCTCACGGCCGGAGAGATCGTGCGCCAGGCACTCCTTGCCCGCTCATGGTCGCGTGAAGAGGGCAGTGAGCTGAGCCACGTTGTGTTCATGGGCATGGGCGAGCCGCTGGCCAACTACACCAACGTCAGTGAGGCGATCCGCCGTCTCACCGACCCCGACAGCGTTGCACTCTCTCCCCGGCGCATCACCGTCTCGACAGTCGGCATACCGCTCAACATCCACCGGCTGGCCGACGATCATCCCCACGTCAATCTTGCGGTTTCCCTGCACGCAGCCGAGCCGAAGCTCCGTCGCGAACTGGTGCCGGTCCCTGGCGCCACGATCGATGAGATCATGAGCGCCGTCCGCGACCACAACCGGCGCACGAGTGGCCGCGTAACGTTCGAATACGTACTGCTCAAGGGCGTCAACGACAGCCGAGCCCACGCTCTACGACTGGCCGAACGAATCAAGGGCTTGCGCGCGCACGTCAATCTGATTCCGCTCAACCCGTCGCCCGGCGTCGTCGGCGAACGCCCGTCGCGACGCGCCACGCTAGGCTTCCAGCGGGCGCTGCAGGAGCGAGGCGTCCCGACCACTGTGCGAGTCGAGCAAGGTCGAGATATCGCAGCCGCCTGCGGGCAACTTCGCGGCGATCGAGTGGGCCAGCCGAAGTAGGCCGGAGGAAGCAGTTACTCTTCCTCCGGCTCCTCGACTTCCTCTTCTTCGCCCTCGACCAGTTCTTCTTCTTCCACTTCCTCGTCCTCTTCACTGACCCGCGGCGCGAGGACCGTCGCGACAGCGACAGCTCCGTCAGTGATCGCATCAACGCCATCCGGAAGGGTCAGGTCACGGACCAGGACAGACTGGCCAAAATCATCCAGACCCGTGATGTCGACCTCGATCACCGAGGGCATCTCAGTGGGCAGCGCCTCGAGTGTGACGTGCTCTAACGACTGCACAACTGTCCCGCCGCGAGACTCCGCATCGGAGCTGCCAATCAGGACCAGGCGAGCGTCGGAGTGAATTCGGCGCGTCAGGTCCACTTCGTAGAAGTCCAGGTGCAGAATGCTGCGGCTGACCGGATGGCGCTGCACTTCGCGCAGCACGGCGGGAATCGTCTCCTCCGCGCCGTCGATTGAGAGCGGGACGACCGCGTTGCGGTCCACCGCCGAGAAGACCCGCTGGACTTCGATCATCGGCGTTTGGATCGCCCTGGATTCGCGGCCACGTCCGTAGACATTGCCTGGGACCAGCCCCAGGCGGCGCAGTTGCTTCACCTTCTTGCCGAGTACGCTTCGCGTTTCCGTCTGCAATACCATCTCACCCGTGTCGGACATCTCCAACCATCCGTCTCATCCGTTGTGGGCGTGTTGCTCCCCTTGTGTGGTGTCTGGCCAAGAGCCTATCAATCGACGCTATGAGCGCACATCAGAGCGGTCAAGTCACCCGGACACTCCTCGTAGACTGTCGCCAGCATGGCAAATCCCAATCTTGATCCTGACCCTCAGCATCACGAAGCGCTGCTCGGTGTTGATGTTGGCGGGACGTTCACGGACTTCGTCTACCTCAGCAACGGCGAGGTCAGCATCGCCAAGCGACCGTCGACTCCGGACAATCCAGGCCGCGCCATCATCGATGGACTCTCCGAGATGGGCTGGTCGCCCAGCGAAGTGGTTCACGGCTCGACCGTCGCCACCAACACGTTGCTCACTCGGAGCGGCGCTGCAGTTGCGCTCATCACGACCAAGGGCTTCCGCGACACCCTGGTGATCGGTCGCCAGGCTCGCCCCGACCTCTATGCGCTACATCCGAAGCGCCCCGAGCCCCTCGTTCCCAGGCGATTGCGCCATGAAGTCAACGAGCGCATCGCGGCAGACGGCGAGGTCGTGACGCCTCTCTCCGTGGACGAACTCGACGCGGTCCTGGAGAGGATCCAGCGCACCCGTGTGCGAAGCATCGCGATCTGCTTTCTGTTTAGCTTCATCAATCCCGAGCACGAGCAAGTTGCGGCCGAGCGGGCACGAGCGCTCGGATTCAACGTCTCGGCGTCGCACGAAGTGCTGCCTCAGCATCGCGAGTTCGAGCGAATGAGCACAACGACAGCAAACGCGTACCTTGCGCCGGTGATGACTGCATACCTGGACGAACTCGAGGCGCAGCTCGCCGAGAAGGGCGAAGGCAACGTGAGACTGCGGATTATGCAGTCCAACGGCGGATCGCTGTCGGCCCACTCGGCCGGTCGGAACGCAGTGCGGACCGTGCTCTCGGGACCTGCTGGAGGCGTAGCCGGCGCGTTCGCCGCCGCCGAGGCGGATGGGTTCCCCAACGCAATCACGTTCGACATGGGCGGCACCTCGGCCGATGTCGCGCTTTGCCCCGGACGCCTGCTCGAGCGCACCGACCTCGTTGTCGACGGCATGCCGATCCGCACACCGGCAGTCGATCTGCACACGGTTGGCGCCGGTGGCGGCTCGATCGCCTGGTTCGACGCAGGCGGAGCGCTCCGCGTGGGCCCTCAATCGGCAGGCGCCGAACCTGGTCCCGCCGCGTACGGGCGAGGGAAACTGCCGACCGTGACCGACGCCCATGCCGTGCTCGGGCGACTGCGTCCCGAGCAGCAGCTCGGCGGCACCGTCACGCTAGACATCGAGCGCGCGCGCAGCGCGATTGCGACCATTGCCGAACCGTTCGCTTCGATCGAGCAGGCCGCGCAGGCCGTGATCGATGTAGTCAACGCCAACATGGCGCGAGCATTGAGAGTCATTTCGGTCGAGCGCGGCTACGACCCGGAGCGGTTCAGTCTCGTTGCATTCGGCGGCGCAGGTCCGCTCCATGCTTGCGATCTCGCCGATGCATTGGGAATCCCGCACGTTTTAGTCCCGCCGGCGCCCGGCGTGCTCTCGGCAACGGGGATGCTGATCGCTGACATCGCGCGAGACGCCGAACGGGGGCTGCACCTGACGATCAATCCAGATGACGAAGGCAATGATCCCAGGCTGAACCAGGCGTTTGACGCGGTTGCGCAGCAAGCGACCGCTGCCTTGGCCGAAGACGGCTACCGCGATGGCGTAGTCGTCGAGTACGCAGCGGACCTGCGCTCTCGCGGTCAATCCCACGAGCTCACGGTCCAGCTTCCAACCGTCGGCGACGTCAAGTCCATTCGCCAAGCGTTTCATGTCGCGCACGACGAGCGGTTCGGGTTCTCCTCAGTCGACGTGCCGGTCGAAGTCGTAATCGCGCGAGCCAAGGCTCGACACGCCGGCTACGAGGGCGCAGTGGGATTGTCGCAGGACTCTCAAAGCGGCGACGCTCGATGGGCAGATGTCACCTGGGATCGACCCCGCTCGACGTTAGTGCTCCCACGTTCCTCGGCCGATGATCGCGTCAGTGGACCGGCGATCATCACCCAGATCGACACGACTGTGACTATCCCTCCGGGGTGGATTGGCGAACCGCTGTCCGGCGGCAGCCTGCTCCTGGGGCGCGAGGCGTAGGAAGCGTGGCCATGGCGAACACCAATATCGATCCCGCGCGACTGGCCATCTTCGACTCGCTGGTCGGATCGATCGCAGAGGAGATGGGCGCCGCGCTGCGTCACACGGCGCTCTCTCCGAACATCAAGGAACGAGCCGACTTCTCCTGCGCCGCATTCGACGACGAAGGCGAGCTGCTTGCCCAGGCGGCCCACATTCCCGTTCATCTCGGCGCGATGCCAGAGTCGGTGCGCGCGGTGGAGCGACTGACCCCCTGGCAGCCTGGCGATCTGGCGATTCTCAACGACCCCTTCCTGGGCGGCACGCACCTGCCCGACGTAACCATGGTCTCGCCAGTCTTCGCCCACGACGCGAGGGATGGAGACGCGCCGATTGGCTATGTCGCAAGTCGCGCCCACCAGGCTGACATCGGGGGTATGGCGCCGGGATCGATCCCGGTCGCGCGAGAGCTGATCCAGGAGGGACTGGTCATTCCTCCGATCCGCCTCTATCGAGCGGGCCAACTCGTAGATGAGGCATTGCAGCTCATCCTCCGCAACGTTCGCACGCCCGATGAGCGACGTGGAGACTTCAACGCCCAGATTGCCGCTCAACGACTTGGCGAACGCCGAATTGCCGACCTCTACGCGGACTATGGCGAAGCCGCCTACCGCGATACGACCGCCGCACTACTCGACTACGGCGAACGCCTGACGCGGGCCTACCTTCGCCAGCTTCCCCAGGGAAGCTGGACGTTCGAGGATGCACTGGACGACGATGGGCACGAACCGGATCCCGTTCCAATTCGCCTGACCCTGTCACTGGACGAAGATCGGGCGCACTTCGACTTCAGCGGCAGCGCGCCCCAACGTGCTGCTTCGATCAATGCGGTCGCCCCTGTCACGCGTTCGGCCTGCTACTACGTGATCCGCTGCCTCTTGCCGCCGGATACGCCGATGAACTCCGGGCTCTTTCGACCAATCACATTCACACTGCCGGAGCGCTCGGTGGTCGCGGCACAGTCGCCTGTTGCAGTTGCCGCCGGCAACGTTGAAACGTCGCAACGCATCGTCGACACCGTCTGGGGCGCATTCGCTCAGTTCCTACCCGAGCGGATGCCGGCCGCGTCATCCGGCACGATGAACAACCTCGCCGCCGGAGGGATCGATCCCCGCAGCGGGCAGCCCTGGGCCTACTACGAGACCTCGGGAGGCGGACTCGGGGGCGGACCCGACAGCAACGGTCTCGACGCTGCTCACTCGCACATGACCAACACCCTCAACACGCCGGCGGAAGCGCTCGAGTTGGCTTACCCGCTGCGCGTCGTCGAGAACTCAATCCGGCCACGTTCATCCGGCGCCGGGCTGCATCGCGGCGGACACGGACTGATTCGCCGCACTCAATTCCTCGGTCCCGCGCAGGTCACGTTGATCACCGAACGCAGAACTGGCCAACCCTGGGGCGTGAATGGCGGGCGCTCCGGGAAAACAGGGCAGAACAGCCTGGAGCGCACCTCAGAAGGCCGCCTGCGATCCCGGCGCAAACTGCCGGGCAAAGTCACCTTTGATGTAGCCGCCGGCGACATCGTCCGTCTGGAGACGCCTGGCGGCGGCGGCTGGGGTCGACCGTCCCTGCGCCGATAGCCCGCGCTAAACTGACTCCAACGGGCAGCGGAGGAGCGACAACGAGGACGCCATGTCGGACAGTTCAGACCGACTCGAACGAGACGTTGAGGAAGTGCTCGCCAACATTGAGGACTTCGACTGGCGACGGAGGCACTCGCGCCGTCCAGGACCAATCCGCATAGCCGTGCAACGCTTCGCCTCAGCACTAGTCAATCGCGCGACCTCGCTCAAGGCGAATCATCTTCTCATCCTCGGAGCGCTGCTGCTGGTCATCGGGATCATCTTGCGCGGCGGCGGCATGTGGCTGGCAATCGCCGGGATCGTAGTCTTTGTGATCGGTCTCTTCTGGACATCTCGCGGCGGCAACTCGCGGAGCGGCCAGCCCAAAGGCGGTTACTGGCGCGACCGTTACATCAGTTACGAGCGGCAGTCCAACAATCCGCTTCGCCGACTCTTCCGCCGCGAGCGCTGAACCGATCGTGCTCCTTCGATTCTTCCTCCTTGCCCTCGCGGCGGCCTTGATCGTCTCCTGTTCGTCCAACGAGAGTCGGCAAATCGCGACGCCGCAGCCAGAGGCGGTTCAGGAGGCTGCGCAAGCCGCTGAGCAGCAGAACCCGGCTCTCGAGCAGGCAGAACAGGTCGAGCAGATCGCCCCGTCAAGCCCGTCGCAGCAGGCTGACCAACCTGCTGCGCAGAAGTCCCCGACCAATCAAGCAGAGCCCCAGCCTGCTCAACAGGAACAGCCCTCTGCGCTCCCCCAGCCACCGCCCGATGCGGTTCCGGCGCCGAAATTCGACCTGGAGGCGGCGATCGCATACGTCAATCACCTGGCAGGCGAGCTTGGCCCGCGGACTAGCGGCACCGAGGAAGAAGTTGCCGCCGCACGCTACCTTGCTCTGACGTTTGAGCAGTTTGGCTACGAGGTCGAGATCCAGGAGTTCTCCTACACCGCCCGGGGCGGTGTGAGCCGCATCGATCTGGATGACGGGTTCTCTACGATCGCATTCCGATTTGCTGAGTCAGCCGATCAGGGCGTGAGCGGGGAACTGGTCGATGTACCCGGATTCGGGGAGTCGAGCGACTTCGCTGCCGCCGAGGTGAATGGAAGAATCGCAATCGTCGACCGTGGGCTGATCGAATTTCGCGACAAGGCAGCGAATGCCGAGTCCGCCGGCGCGATTGCCATGGTCATCGTCAATCGTCTTGACAGCGACTCGCTGGGTGGCACGTTCGGCACGTACACCAGCCAGATCCCTGTGCTGCAGATCACGAGCGAGGCCGGTGAGGGGTTGCGGTCGCGGCTCGCCGAGCGGGCCACGATTCCCGATGCCCTGCCCACGACAGGCCAGTCGCAGAACGTGATCGCCCGCAAGCCGGATGGGATCTGTCGGGTTGTAGTCGGGGGACACTATGACACCGTGCCCGAGGTCAGCGGCGCCAATGACAATGCGTCCGGCACTGCGCTCACGCTTGCGTTTGCGCAAGCCTGGGCGGACCATCCAGCAGCCGCCGACATCTGCTTCGTCGGCTTCGGCGCGGAGGAACTCGGCCTCCACGGTTCGATGTTCTTCGTCCGACAGTTCCGCGCCAGCGCCGAACTCGATCAACTCACAGCGATGCTCAACCTCGACGCGATCGGCGATGGACGCACGCCCTACCGAATCATCTCTTCGAGCGAATTGAAATCGATCGGTGAAGCCGTCGCAGACGATCTACAGGTTTTGGCGGGAAGTGGATCGCTGCCGATGATGTTCGGCTCCGATCATGCAAGCTTCGCTTCGGCGGGCGTTCCGGTCGTCTTCCTGTTTCCGCCGGGCGCGATCCTGCATACTCCGGCCGACAACCTGGAGAACTTCAACCGCGAAGTCTTCAGCGACATTGCCAGCCTCAATCACGGCATACTCTCCTGCCTGCTGCTCAGAGCTGGAAGTCCTGTCATTCCTACGGCGGCATGCGTCGTTGAGTAGCGGGCGACATCACTGGCGAATCAACGTGAGACACTAGACCTGTGAATCGGCTGCACATCCTTCGACGGCTGGTTTTGTTGCTGGGGCTGCCTGCGACCTGTCTGATCCTCGCTTGCGGAAACGATCCCGCGCCAACGTCAAACCCGCAGAGCGCGACGGCACCGCAACCCAACGGCGCAGCTGAGGACATTCCGGTCGAGGCGCTGCCCGATCCGCTGCCTGCTCCCTACCTCTTCCAGGACGAGGTCACAGTCGAACAGGCTCCGGTTACGGAGACTACCTACGTTGTCCAACCAGGGGACAGCCTGGCAGCCATCGCCGCGCGATTCTGCATCACGGTGGAAGAGATTCAACGGCTCAACACGATTGTCGACATCAACACGCTCGATATTGGCGACGAACTCCGTATCCCGATCCGCGAGGGCGCTTGCGGCGCCGCGGCGCCGCAAAGCGCCGAGGTGGAACAGTCCTCGGACGAGGCCCCAGTGCGGCCCCCAGGAGAGATCTACATTGTTCAGCCCGGCGACACGCTCGCCGACATCGCGTTTACCTACGGCTTCACCTGGGTCGATCTGATGAACTACAACGGTCTCACGGAGGCTCAGGCTGGAAATCTGCAGATCGGACAAGCGCTAATCATCCCGCCGCAGCCGGATGAGTCCGAGGGTGACGCGGAGCAATCGGGGCCGGCCGAACCACCCGGCTAGGCGGGTCCCTACAGTCACCCGTTGATTGTTCCCCCAATCCCGCTGTAGTAGCCTCACTCACTGCGGAGCGGCGAATCTGTGGGTGCCGCCGAAGGGGTATCGGGGTGTCTCATGGTCTCTGAACCGACTCAGCAACCTTCGCAGCGGGGCATCGATTTCCTGCTCGAAGAAGTCGCTCAACGGCGACTGAATGGCAACGCTGAGTCGACTCGCGCGGCCGCACTCGAACGACAACACGATCGCGGCAAACTGAGCGCCCGCGAGCGATTGGACATCCTCTTCGACGCCGGTTCCTTTACCGAGATCGACCCATTCGTCAAGCATCGCGGCACCGGATTCGGGCTCGAGAACAATCGCCCCGAGGGCGACGCCGTTGTCGTCGGTCACGGCACTGTAGATGGCCGCACCGTGTTCGCCTACGCCCAGGACTTTACCCTCTTCGGCGGTTCGGTCTCCGAGGCCGCGGCCGAGAAAATCGCCAAGATCCAGGACCTTTCCATGAAGGTCGGCGCGCCAATCGTGGCGATAAACGACGGCGGCGGCGCGCGCATTCAGGAGGGCGTCACGTCGCTGCGCGGCTACGGCGAGATCTTCCTGCGCAATACCCTCTCCTCAGGTGTCGTGCCGCAGATCGCCGTCTGCGCCGGTCCCGCCGCAGGGGGCGGCGTGTACTCGCCCGCGATTATGGATTTCATCTTCATGGTCCAGGGCACCGGGCAGATGTACATCACCGGTCCCGACGTGATCCGCGCCGTCTCGGGCGAAGAGGTCACCCACGAGGAACTGGGTGGGGCGATGACCCACGCGACCAAGACGGGTGTCGCCCATTTCTGCATTCCGGGCGAAGAGGCGACGCTCAACAGCGTTCGCCAACTGCTTACGTTCCTGCCTCAGAACAACATGGAGGATCCGCGTTGGACCGACACCGGCGATTCACCAGAGCGGAAACTGGACAATCTCGTTGACATCGTGCCGGCCGACTCGACTCGTCCGTACGACATTCGTCGCGTGATTCGCGAACTCGTTGACAACGGCCAGTACATGGAGATTCAGTCGCAGTGGGCGCGCAATGTCTCCGTAGGGTTTGCGCACATCGGTGGCTATGGCGTGGGCATCGTCGCCAACGACCCGGACACTATGGCCGGCGTGCTCGACATTGATGCCTCCCGCAAAGCGGCGCGCTTCGTCCGCTTCTGCGACTGCTTCAACATTCCCATTGTCACCCTGGTCGACGTGCCCGGCTTCCTGCCCGGCACGCAGCAGGAGTACGGCGGGATCATCGCGCACGGCGCCAAGCTGCTTTACGCCTATGCCGAGGCGACCGTGCCCAAGGTGGCGGTGACATTACGCAAGTCGATCGGCGGCGCCTACGTCGTGATGAGCAGCAAACACCTGCGTTCAGACGTCAACCTGGCCTGGCCCACCGCGCAGATTGCGGTCACCGGTTCGGATGGCGCGGTCAACATCATCCACCGCCGCCGGATCGCCGCAGCCGAAGACCCGGTCGACGAGCGCGCCAAGCTGATCGCCGAGTACGAGGCCGAGTTCTACCGCCCCTACCAGGCCGCCGAGCTGGGATTCGTCGATGATGTGATTCACCCGCGTGAGACCCGTACCTCGATCTTCCGCGCGCTCGATATGCTCGCGGACAAGGTAGACACCTCACCGCCCAAGAAACACGGCAACATTCCGCTCTAGCGCACATCGCCCGGCGCCGACCGAGCCAGAGCGGATCAGCAGCGAACTGGATCCGACCATGGCATACGAATCCGACGCCCTCCAGCGGATCGAGGCCGCGTACGCGAAGTTGCGCGACGGCATCGATGTCGCGCGTCAGCGCATCGACCGCCCGCTCACCCTGACCGAGAAGATTCTCTTCGGTCACTTCGTTGATCCACACAACCAACCGCTTGGACGCGGCTCCGACCACGCCTCGCTGCAGCCCGACCGTGTCGCGCTGCAGGACGCCACCGCGCAGATGGCCCTGCTCCAGTTTGAACTCGCCGGTCTCCAGCGCGTCGTCGTCCCGACCACGGTCCACTGCGACCACCTGATCCAGGCCCGCGTCGGCGCGGAGACCGACCTGCAGGTCGCCGTCACCGAGAACGAAGAGGTCTACGAGTTCCTGCGCACTGCCGCCGCCCGTTACGGCGCAGGCTTCTGGAAGCCCGGCTCGGGCATCATCCACCAGGTCGTGTTTGAAAACTACGCCTTCCCCGGCGGCATGATGATCGGCACCGATTCGCACACGCCCAACGCCGGAGGCATGGGCATGATCGCGATCGGCGTCGGTGGCGCTGATGCGGTCGACGTGATGGCCGGCCTTGGCTGGGGCGTGACGATGCCGAAGCTGATCGGCGTCCACCTGACCGGCGCGCTCGACGGTTGGACCTCGCCCAAGGACGTCATCCTGCGCGTGGCCGACGAACTCACCGTCAAGGGCGGCACCGGAGCGATCGTCGAGTACTTCGGCCCCGGACTCGCCTCGATGAGCGCCACCGGCCGAGGCACCGTGACCAACATGGGCGCGGAAATCGGCGCCACCACGTCGCTGTTCCCCTTCGACTCCCGTACTGCGGACTACCTGCGCAGCACCGGACGCGCCGACATCGCCGACATCGCCGAAGCCAACGCCGAGCACCTGCGCGCCGACGACGGCGTCGCCGATGCCCGCCGCAACATCTTCGACCGCGTGATCGAGATCAACCTCAGCGAACTCGAGCCGGCCTGGGTCGGACCACACACTCCCGACCTGCGCAACACCGTCGCCGACGTGCGCGGATTCATGGAGTCCGAGGACTACCCGCTCCACGTGACCAACGCGCTGATCGGCTCCTGCACCAACTCTTCCTACGAGGACATGAGCCGCGCCGCCCACATCGCCCGCCAGGCCGCTGAAGCGGGACTCGAACTCCGCGCGCCCCTGCTGGTCACCCCCGGCTCCGAGCAGATCCGCGCCACGATCCAGCGCGACGGTCAGATCGAGGCCTTCGAGTCGGCCGGCGCGACGGTGCTCGCCAACGCCTGCGGACCCTGCATCGGTCAGTGGAAGCGCGACGACCTTGAGGGCGACGAGCAGAACACCATCGTCACCTCCTTCAACCGCAACTTCCCCGGCCGCAACGACGCCAACCGCAACACCCTCGCCTTCATCGGCTCGCCCGAGCTCGTGGTCGCGACCGCCTTCGCCGGCGAGATGGGCTTCGACCCGCGCTCCGACGCCATTGCCACCGCCGACGGCGAGTTCCGCTTCAGCCCGCCAAGCGGCGACGAGCTGCCTGACGGCGGCTTCGACGCCGGCGACGAGGGCTACATCGCTCCGCCCGAGGACGGCAGCGGCGTCGACGTAATTGTCAGTCCGGAGAGCAACCGGCTCCAGCGCCTGACGCCCTTCCCGGCCTGGGATGGCGACGACTACAGCTATCTCTCCGTCCTGATCAAGACCCAGGGCAAGACGACTACCGACCACATCTCGCCGGCAGGATCCTGGCTGCGCTTCCGCGGCCACCTCGAGAACATCTCGGGCAACCTGTTTAGCGGCGGCGTCAACGCCTTCACCGGCGACACCGGCGCCACGCTCAACCAGATCTCCGGACAGGCCGACCAGCCGATCAACGAGGTCGCCCGCGCCTACAAGGACGCCGGCATCCGCTGGGTCGCCGTCGGCGACGAGAACTACGGCGAAGGCTCCAGCCGCGAGCACGCCTCGATGGAGATTCGCTGGAGCGGCGGCTTCGTCGTGGTCGCGCGTTCCTTCGCTCGAATCGCCGAGACCAACCTCAAGAAGCAGGGCATCCTCGCCCTCACCTTCAGCGATCCCGCTCACTACGACCTGGTTGGCGAGCGCGACCGGATCAGCGTCCTCGGCCTCGCCGACTTCGCCCCTGGTCAACCGCTCACGCTGCGCATCGACCACGAGGACGGCTCCAGCGACGAAGTCCCCGTCAACCACACGTTCACCCAGGAACAGATCACCTGGTTCCAGGCCGGCAGCGCCCTCAACAAAATCGCCACGTCGCAGTGAGGTCAGCGTTTCCGCCACGCACATAGCAGACTCAAACCTGTCCATCGGATAACAATTGGACAAGCTCATTCAACTCTCCGCGGGCATGGCTGCCCGTGCTCGGAAAGGTCCTGGATCATGCGAAAGAAGGTGACCGTCATTGGAGCCGGCAACGTCGGCGCGACCACCGCTCAGCGACTCGCCGAGCGCGGTTACGCCGACGTCGTCCTGGTCGACATCGTCGACGGTCTGCCCCAGGGCAAGGCGCTCGACATGTACGAGGCCTCGCCGGTGATTGGCGTTGACTCCTGCATCACCGGCGTGACCGACTACGGCCCCACCGCAGGCTCCGACATCATTGTGATCACCTCGGGCGTGGCCCGCAAGCCCGGCATGTCCCGCGATGACCTGCTGCAGATCAACATGGGCATCGTCGACTCCGTCACCCGCGCCGCAATCGCCGAGTCGCCCGATGCGACGATCGTCGTCGTCTCCAACCCGCTCGACGCGATGTGTCACGTCGCCTATGAGGCCGCAGGAGTTCCCAGCTCGCGTGTCGTCGGCATGGCTGGGATCCTCGATACCGCTCGCTACCGGTCCTTCCTGGCCGAGGCGATCAACATCTCGGTCGAGGACATCAACGCCTTCGTCCTCGGCGGCCACGGCGACACCATGGTCCCGCTCGCCTCCTACACCACCGCCGCGGGCATCCCGATCACGAAGCTGCTGCCGCAGGACCAGCTCGACCAGATCATCCAGCGCACCCGCGACGGCGGCGCCGAGATCGTCAACCTGCTCAAGACTGGTTCCGCCTTCTACGCGCCCTCGGCCGCGGTCGCGCAGATGGTCGACGCGATCGCGCTCGACAAGCGCCGCATCCTCCCCTGCGCCGCGCTGCTCGAAGGGCAGTACGGCGTTAACGGCCTGTTCATCGGCGTCCCGGTCGTGTTGGGCCGGAACGGGATCGAGCAGATCCTCGAGATCAACCTGACCGACGAGGAGCAGGCGCAACTTCAGCACTCCGCCGACGCCGTCCAGGGCCTCGTCGACGACATGGCGAGGTTATCCAGCTAGGCCCGTCGTTCCCGCGCAGGCGGGAACCCTTCCACCGTGCCGGCGAGATTCCCGCCTGCGCGGGAATGACGAAATCACTACCCGGAATCACTGCACTTCGCTGAGGGCCCGACCATGACCGACATCCGAGTCGAATCCGACACCATGGGAACGATCGAGGTTCCCGCCGACCGCTATTGGGGCGCACAGACCCAGCGCTCGCTGGAGAACTTCAAGATCGGCGGCGAGCGCATGCCGCGCTCGATCCTTCGCGCGATGGGCATCGTCAAACACGCCTCGGCGACCGCCAACCAGAGGCTCGGCCGTCTTGACGCCGAGTTGGCCGACGCCATCCGCTCGGCCGGGCAGCAGGTAATCGACGGCGAACTCGACGATCATTTCCCGCTCGTGGTCTGGCAGACCGGCTCAGGCACGCAGTCGAATATGAACGCCAATGAGGTGATCTCGAACCGTGCCATCGAGATTCTGGGCGGCGAGATCGGCTCCAAGTCGCCGGTTCACCCCAACGACCACGTCAACATGTCGCAGTCGTCCAACGACGTCTTTCCTGGCGCGATGGCGATCGCCACTGCCGAGCAGACCGTTCAGCACTTGATACCCAGCCTGCGCTACCTGCACGACGCGCTCCAGGCCAAGGCCGACGAATGGTCCGAGATCGTCAAGATCGGCCGCACCCACTTCATGGACGCCGTGCCGCTCACGCTAGGCCAGGAGTTCAGCGGCTACGTCCAGCAGGTCGCCTACGGCATCGCCCGCGCCGAGCAGACGCTGCCGCGCCTGTACGAGCTGGCGCTGGGCGGCACCGCCGTCGGCACCGGGATCAACTCCCACCCCGATTACGCGGTCAAGGTCGCGGAGGAGATCGCCGAGCTGACCGGTCTGCCGTTCGCCACCGCGCCGAACAAGTTCGAAGCGCTGGCGGCGCACGACGCGCAGGTCGAGCTGGCCGGCGTGCTCAACACGATCGCCGTCTCGCTGATGAAGATCGCCAACGACGTGCGCATGTTGGGCTCCGGCCCGCGTGCCGGTCTGGGCGAACTGAATCTGCCGGCCAACGAGCCCGGTTCCTCGATCATGCCGGGCAAGGTCAACCCGACCCAGTCCGAGGCCTTGACCATGGTCTGCGCCCAGGTGATGGGCAACGCGGTCTCGGTCTCGGTCGGCGGCTCCAACGGACACTTCGAGCTCAACGTGTTCAAGCCCGTGATGGCCTTCAACAACCTGCAGAGCATCAAGCTGCTCGGCGATGCCGCCGTCTCCTTCACCGACAACTGCGTCGTCGGGATCGAGCCCAACTACGGCCGGATCGACGAGCTGATGCGCTCCTCGCTGATGCTCGTCACGGCGCTCAACCCGCACATCGGCTACGACAACGCCGCCGCGATCGCCAAGAAGGCCCACGCTGACAACGGCACCCTCCTTTCCGCCGGCCTCGAACTCGGCCTGCTCACCGAAGAGCAATTCGCCGAGTGGGTCAAGCCCGAAGAAATGACCCGCCCGTAGATATCTCCTCTCCCCCCGCCCTGCTGGGGGGGAGATGCCGAGAGCCTGCCCTTGCGAAGGCGGGGGCAGGGGGCTCCCTCGTCGCGCCTCTACACTTCTCGTAGCGCAGGAACCAGATCGGAGAAATCATGCCCAGCCGACGCAACATGATCGCCATGACCGACGAGGAAGCCAAGGAATTCATTGAGACCGGCTGGACCCTACAGGTCGCCTCCAATGGCAACAACGGATTCCCCCACATGGTTGCCATGTGGTATGGGGTGATCGATGACAAAATCCACTTCACCACCTACGCCAAGGCGCAGAAGGTGCTCAACCTCAAGCGCGACCCGCGGATCACGGTCATGCTCGAGTCGGGCGTCGAGTACTCGAAGATCAAAGGCCTCGTGATTGAGGGCGAGGCCGACGTGATCGAGAACGACCCGCAGCTCGTCATGGCCGTCCAGGATGCGACCGGCGAGAAGCGAAACCCCAACGCTCAGGGCCGCTCCACGACTCCGATGGACGACGAACAACGCATCCGTCAGGCCTCGAAGCGAGCGGTCGTGCGAATCAACCCCACCCGCGTCTACAGCTGGGATCACAACAAGCTCGGCGGGGTTTACTAGGCCGGATGTTCAGCCGACCCCGGAGCTGTGCTCGCCACCTTCGGGGCCGTAGAACACGACCCAGACCGCCAGGTCGTCGCTGAACTCCTCGAATCGATGTCTCGCGCCGGCGCCGACGAAGAAGGTGTCGCCGGGCCCGATGTCCATGCGTTCGCTGCCCAGCGCAAAGACGCCGGTGCCGGATGCGACGATGTACACCTCGTCCTGGTCGTGCGGCGATTGCTTGTCGATTTCCTTCGGCGTGTACAACCCCACCGACATCGTCCCGTGCCGCAGCAACTCCTGGTACTCGTCCGCCCCGACTCGCTCAGCCATGGTCGACTCCTCGCTCTGAGCGCAGGATATGATCAGCCCGTTCACACAGTGTCAGGAGCCGATCGATGAATCTGACCCAGCTTGAAGTGATCCAGCAAGGCCTCGACGGCATGCACGCCATGCTCGACCGCGCCGTCCCCGACATGACCGCCGACCAGTGGAACGCCCGCCCCGCCGGCGACGGCGTCAGCGCGTTCTTCTCGCTCTGGCACTACGTACGCACCGAGGACAACATCGTCAACTGGGTCGTCCATCGACGAGCAACAGTCTGGATCAATGGCGACTGGGACCAGCACTTTGGTCTGCACCGGACCTCCCAGGGCACCGGGATGACCAAGGAAGAAGCGGACGCTGTCCTGCTCACTGATGTAGACGCCTGGCTGACTTACCAGCAACAAGTCTGGATTGCGACGCGCGAGTGGGTCTCCGTCCTGAACGCTGACGACCTGGACACCGAAATCGTGATCAGACCAACCCCGCCAATGTCGACCTGGCAGGCGCTGACCGGCATGCTGCTGTTCCACGGCTACCGACACATAGGCGAAGTCGAGCACGCGCGAGGCCTGCTCGGGCTCGGTGGACTGACAATCTAGCCACTAGAAGATCGCGATCGGATTCACCGGCGACCCAGTCCCGCCCTGGACGTTGAGCGGCAGCACGCAGAGCAGCATCTCGTAGCGGCCCTCTTCAGCGCAGGCCTCTGCCAGCGGCTGCAGCAGGGCGTTGTCCAGCAACGCGACTCCAAAGCTAATCAGCACGCCGTGCACCGACCAGGACAGGCCGTACTCGCACGGCCGGTGATCCATCATGTCCCAGCCCAGCAGCGAGACATCGTTGTCTCGGATGAAGATGCTGGTTGAGGCATGCAGACCTGGCGAGGGAGGCCGACCAAAGAAGTCGTCGGGGTGATCGGCCTGATACGCCTCACGACCCGAGTAGACCAGCAGCGCGTCCCCAGGCTCGACCGCGACGCCCTGCGCGTCCGCGATGTCTTGCAATTCATCGCCCATCACCGGCTTGTCGAAGGTGACGTATGGTTCGCCGCGAAAACTTGGCACATCAAGCAGTACGCCGCGCGTGAAGATGCCCTGATTCCAGGCAGTGACGTCGGCGAATGTCGCGCCACTTGCTGAGTCGACCACGTCACCGGGTTCGCGACCCTGCCAAGTCCCGTCCGAATCCCAGATGTGGCAGAGCGCGTCAATGTGCGTAAACGTGTGCCCGTGATAGATGAAGCCGTAGTAGTCGACGACTGCGCCATCACCCATGTCACCGCGGTCGAAGGTGCGCATGAAGTGCTGCGCCGGAGTCGGGTTGGTCGGGGACGGATCCTTGGGGTACGAACGCGACAGCGACACGGTGCGTCCGTTGCGCACCGATCCAAGCGCGGCCAGCCTCTTCTCGACAGTGATCAGATTGACCGCGCCAACAGCGTCGTCATCGCCCCACCGTCCCCAGTTGCGTCGTTCCTTGTAGTTGCGCAGGATCGCGTCGCGGCTCGGGCTCGGATAGCGGGTCTGATGGCTGACTTCACGCACGGACATGTTGACTTCCCTTCCAGGATCGTCGTTGATCCCAGCGAAGATAGCGCCCGGATGACCAGGCGATATCCTCATTCGCGAACCACCGGACGCACACAGACAGGACAACAGATGACCGACTTCGGCGTATCGATGTTCCCGACCGACTACGCGATTCAACCACCCGAGCTCGGGCGCGAAGTGGAGGCGCGCGGCTTCGAGTCGCTCTGGTTCCCGGAGCACACCCACATCCCAACGTCCCGGATCTCGCCCTGGCCGGGCGGCGGCGACCTGCCGCAGGAGTACTGGCACACGCACGATCCGTTCGTCTCCCTCATGGCCGCGGCCGCAGCGACGGAGACGATCAAGGTCGGCACCGGCATCCTGCTCGTCCCGGAGCACGACGTGCTGGTCTCGGCCAAGTCGGCAGCATCCCTCGACATGATCTCCGGCGGCCGGCTGATTCTAGGGATTGGCGCAGGCTGGAACGCCGAGGAGCTCGAGAATCACGGTTGGAACTTCAAAGATCGCTGGAAGGTCACCCGCGAGATCGTGCTCGCCTGGCGCGAACTTTGGACCCAGGACGAGCCGGAGTTCCACGGCGAGTTCATCGACTTCGATCCCGTCTGGAGCTACCCCAAGCCGGTCGACGGCGATGTCCCGGTGCTGCTCGGGGCGCAGTCGAAATGGTCCTTCGACCGCGTGGTTGACTATTGCGACGGCTGGCTGCCGATCAATGGTCGCGGCGACCTACGTGCCGACATGGAGCAGCTCCGCGCCGCCGCCGACCGAGGCGAGCGCGACTTCGAGACGATCCAGCGCAGCGTGTTCGGCGTCGGCCCCGACCCGAAGCTCGTACAGGACCTGATCGACATGGGCTTCCAGCGGATCATCTTCGGCCTGCCTCCGGCCGAGGCGGGCACCGTGATTCCGTTGCTTGATCGCTACTCGGAGGTTAAGGCCGAGTTCAACGGCAACTAACCGCAGGATGTTCCTTCCCTTCTCCCCTCTCTGTGTTCTCCCCCCGCTTCCAGCGGGGGGAGATGTCCCGTAGGGACAGAGGGGGGCTCCGATGAGCGAGGAGACCCCGACCCAGCGACTCACGCGCGCCCGCCTGCGACTGCTTCAACAACTGCGCAGCGCCAAAGGGCGACGCGAGCAACGCGCCTTCCTGATTGATGGACGTAAGCTTGTGCGCGACGCGATCGACGCAGGCGCAGCAATCACCGAGTTGCTCAGCGTCTCGCCTGAAGAGTGGGCGGATTCGAAGCTGCCGCTGACGAAGATCAGCCAGGCGGACTCCGAGCGCCTCTCCGACACGCGAACGCCGCAGGGTCACTTCGCCGTGGTCGAGGATCGCATTGGGAGGCTTGAGGCTCCACCCGATGACGCATGGCAGATGGTCGCGCTGGATGCGATCCAGGATGCCGGCAACGTTGGCGGGATCATTCGCTCCAGCGCCGCGTTCGGGATGGCGGGCGTGATCGTCGGGCCGGGCAGCGCCGATCCAACCCATCCGCGAGTAACCAGGGCCGCGACCGGTGCATGGTTCCGCCTTGCCATCGCCCGTTCGGAGAACCTGTTCTCCGATCTGCAGGCACTGCGCGACGCGGGAGCAAGCGTCCTGGCTGCCGAAGCGGATGGACAACCACTCGACGACATCGAAGTACCGACGCGCGTCGTTTGGCTCTTCGGCAGCGAAGGCTCGGGAGTCAATGCCGCGCTTGAACCGATGATCGATCACCGTGTCTCGGTGCCGATCTCGACGGGAGTGGACTCCCTCAACGTCAATGTCGCCGCCGGCATCATCCTGCATCATGGATGGAAAGCGGTTCGCGAGAGGAACCACTGATGAGAATCACAACCTGGAACGTCAACTCGATCCGCGCGCGCGAGGACCGGGTGTTGAATTGGCTCGATCAGCACCAGCCCGATGTGCTCTGCCTGCAAGAGTTGAAGTGCACTGAGGAGCAGTTCCCGTTCGACGGCTTCGACGACCTGGGCTACAACGTCGTGCTGCACGGTCAAAAGTCCTACAACGGGGTCGCCATTCTCTCGCTCGACTATCCCGACAACGTGGAGCTCCGCGTGCCTTGGCCCGACGACGACCAGTCCAGGGGAATCGCTGCCGAGATCAACGGCGTCCATATCGTCAGTCTCTATTGTCCGAATGGACGTGACGTCGGACACGAGATGTACAACTACAAGTTGCAGTGGTTCGATCACCTCCGGGCATGGCTCGACGGACAGAGTCAGGACGATGATGTGGTCTTGACCGGCGACTACAACATCACCTTCGACGACCGCGACGTGAACGACCCGGAGTTCTGGCACGAGCGAATTCTCTGCTCCACGCCGGAGCGTGAGCGCTTGAGCGCCCTGATCGATTGGGGACTGACTGATGCTCTGCGCCTGTTCGACCAATCGGCCGGTGTGTACACGTGGTGGGACTATCGAACGGGTGGCGTCTTACAGGACAGAGGACTCCGCATCGATCATCATCTGATCAGCAAGTCACTCGTCGAACGCGCCGTTGCCGTCGAGATCGATGTCGAAGAGCGACGGATGGAAGGCGATGGCGACAAGCCGTCGGATCACGCGCCGGTCACACTGGTGCTAGACGGGTAGCGCCGAACCCGGCGTCTTCCAGCGCAGCCGCGCAGCGGATGGCTGTCGCGTCGTCGCCCTCGCGGGCGACAAGTTGAACAGAGATTGGTAGGCCGTCGGGATCGAATCCGGCGGGCATGGCGATTGCCGGAGCCTGAATCAGATTGGCGATCGGCGTGTACAGGATCGACGTGGTCCAGGGGCTGACATGTTTCCCTGCGATAAAGTCGATGCTCTCGCCATGGCGCAGCGCGGAGATGGCGCTAGTTGGCGTTAGCAGGATGTCGTACCGCCCGAACCACGCCCGCATCTGACGTTGCAACTGGTCGAGGCCGGCATACGCCTCAGCAACCTGAACACCGGTCAACGCACGACCCCGCCTGAGACTGCCCTGCGTGTAGTCGCTCAGTTCTCCTTCGCGGCCAATGCACATTGGTCCATAATTGGCCGCCGCACCGACGGCGGAGAGAGTGGGGAAGATCTCGTTGGGATCGCCGATCTGCAGTTTCGTGGGCTCGACCACTGCTCCCGCCGCCTGCAACACCTCACCCGCCTGACTGATGCGCTCCGCGATCTCCGGTTCGCAAGGCGTCGGCCAACCCAGTTCAGTTGTCCAGCCGATCCGCACTCCATCCAACGAGCTCGCCACCGCGGCCTCCGTGAAGTAGAGCGGTCCGGATCGATGGCCGCCCGGATCTCTCAAGTCCTCGCCTGCCATGACGCCGAGCATCAGCGCGGCGTCTGCCAGGCTGCGGGCCAGGACACCGTCCGTGGAGATCTGCGACATGCCGGCGCCGCGAGTGCGGCGCGGAATCCGCCTGCCGGTCGGCTTGATCCCGACCACGCCGCAGTATGCCGCCGGCACGCGGACCGAGCCGCCGCCGTCCGTCCCGTGATGCAGCGGCCCGTAGCCGGCGGCGCACGCGGCGGCCGCGCCGCCACTCGATCCTCCGGCAGTCCGATCCAGATTCCAGGGATTGGCGGTCGGCGGACCTAGCCGATTCATCGTCTGCGCGGCCAGGCCGAACTCCGAGGTGTTGGTCTTGCCCAGGAACACCGCGCCGGCAGCGCGCAAACGCTCCACGAACAGTTCGTCTGATGCAACCGGCTGGCGCGAGGTAACGAGCGAACCCATCGTCGTCGGCGCTCCCTGGACATCAACGAGATCCTTGATCGTGATTGGAATGCCCAGCAATGGAGGCGGATCTTCCGACTCACGAAGTCTCCACTCGCGAGCGGCGACACGGGCCTGCGCAAGCGCAGCCTCGCGAGTTTGGGTGGTGAACGCGTGCAGCAACGGTTCCAAGGAGTCAATGCGCTCGAAGAGCGCCCCTACAACCTCGACCGGCGAGAGTTGGCGCGAGGCGTACGCCTCACGCAACTCAATCGCGGAAAGCTCGTAGAGATACGGCATCTACAGGTTCTCAATCTCAACCGGCTCGATGTCGCCGGCTGGGCTGAATCCGAAGATGCGGCCGTAGAAGTCCAGCTCGGCCTCGGTCGCGCGCTGAATGTTGGCCGCCTGGCGGAATCCGTGCTGCTCGCCCTCGAAGGCGATATAGGCGACCGGCAGACCCTTCTTGCGCAGCGCGTCAACCATGCGCTCGGCCTGGTTCGGTGGGACAATCTTGTCCTCCAGACCTTGCAGGAAGATGATTGGACAGGAGAGTCGCTCCACCGCGTGTACCGGTGAGCGCTGCTCGTACAGCTCGGCGCGCTCGGGATACGGACCGATCAGCGAGTCGAGGTAACGCGATTCAAACTTGTGCGTGTCCTCGGCCAGCGCTGCGGCGTCGGAGACGCCGTAGTAGGAAGCGCCGGCGGTGAACACCTCGCCGAACGTGAGCGCACAGAGCGTCGTGTAACCGCCGGCAGAGCCACCGCGGATCGCGAGTCGCGCCGGATCAACATCGCCCCGCTCAACCAGGTAGCGCGCCGCAGCCTCGCAGTCCTCGCGATCAGCGATTCCCCAGTTCCCGTTTAGCTGTCGCCGATAATCGGTGCCGTATCCGGTCGAGCCGCGATAGTTGACGTCGACTACCGCGAATCCGCGCGTTGTCCAGTACTGGATCGCCAGGCTGAAGCCGGGATTGGTCGCGCTGGTCGGGCCGCCGTGGATAAAGGTCACCAGGGGCGGCAACTCCCCGTCGGGTCCGGCGAAGTCGGGATTGGTCGGCGGGTAGTAGTAGGCATGGGAGATGAGCCCGCCCGCGGTCGGATACGTGATCGCTTCTGCGCGTGAGTAGTACGCCGCGTCGAGTTCCGGTCCTGACGAGGCGCGCAGCGTCTCAATCTCGCCGCTGTCCACATCAATCGCGACGATTGCCGCTCCAACGTCGGGGCCCGCCGCGGCGCAGATGAGTCGTGGACCGCAGGCAGCAGTGAAGAATCCAAACGTATTGAACGGTGTCTCCAGCTCCCTGATTTCTCCGTTCTCGACATCGATCACGCCAACGTGCCGGCCATCTGCATTGCCGTACTGAGCTACCAGGCAGCACTCGTCCATGACCGCGTAGGTCGACATCGAGAACTCCCACTGGGGTTGGCCAAACTCGGCCTCGGTCGAGACAACGGGAACCAGTCCTGCGCCGTCGTAGCGATGAATGTTCCACCAGCCGGACGCGTCGGAGACGCAGTAGAGCGTGCCATCCGGACCCCATTGCGGCTCGATGATCGAGACTTCGCCTCTGGCCTCGCCCGCAATCCGTCGAGGCGAGAGCAACGCTCCGTTGGTCGCGACTTCCGCCAGCCAGAGTTCGGTCGCGTCCCAGGGCATGTTGGGATGATTCCAGCAGATCCATGCGAGGCGGCGGCCGTCCGGACTAAGTCGAGGCGACGAGCAGAAGTCAAACCCCTCGTGGATTCGGGTTATGTCCTCAACCTCTGCCGCACTGCCGTCGGTGGGGATCGATGCCAGGTAGTTCTCCGCCTGAAGTCCTTCTCGTCGATGGTCTTCTGCGACGCAGATCAGCCGCCCGCGCTGATCGTCCAGGGTTGCATCGGCGTAACGAACGGGGATTCCGGGAGTGAGCGGAGTCGGGTCCTCCGACCCGTCTACGCTGCGGCGATAGAGCCGTTGATCGCTGAAGTTGGTGAAGTAAGCGACGCCATTGGAGACCGCAAGCGAGCCGCCGCCGTACTCGTGCACCAGCGTGCGAGCGCTGAAGTCGGATGTCGTGACCTCACTCAGCTCGCCCGACGATGAGTACCGCATCGCGGCGTAACGACCGCGCTCGTCGGGCCGCGATTCCACCCAATAGAGGTCCTCGCCATCGACATCAAGTTCGTCAAAGCGCAGCGCGCCCTGCGTCAGCATGTCGGTCGCAACCGGCGACTCCCAGGAACCGTATGGCGCGATCCGAGGCGAACGCGGTTCGTTCGATTGTTCACTCATCGTTACCCCTTGCCAGTTCGGAACGTGTCATCATCGTACGAGACAGCCGAAACTGACTCGACTCCGAGAGTGGGAGGGCAGCGATGGTTCAGAAACCAGGGAGTAGCAGCCATATGGCCAGCACAACTGCAGCAACGCCGGAGAGCGATCGCCGACTGGTTGACGCCCCCCTGGCAGCCGATGTCCGTCTGCTCAGCAGTTTGCTGGGCAACACCATTCGTCGGGTTGACGGAGACGAGGTATTCAACGCAGTCGAACAACTGAGGAGTCTGGCGCAACGGCGCCGCGGTGTCCGGCAAGACCCCGAGCCACAACTCACTGCAGAAATCGTCGAGCTTGTGCGCGGCTGGCCGCTCTGGCTGGCTGCAGAGGTCGGCAATGCGTTCCTTACCTACTTTCTGCTCACCAACACGGCCGAAGAGACCCACCGCATACGTCGACGGCGATTGCGCTCGGCCAACTCCCATACTGCGCCTCGATCGATCCCGGCGGTTGTGGAGCAGTTGCTCTCGCGCGGATTGGACGGAGCGACGATTCAGTCGCAGGCGGCCGGTATCCACCTACAACCGGTGTTCACGGCGCACCCGACCGAGTCTCAACGCCTGACCATGCTCGGCACGTTGCAGGATGTGCATCGACTGTTGCTCGAACGGGAGCTTGCGATTCCGTCCGACCTGGACGAGATCGACGCTGCGTTGCGCATGCACATTGAGGGACTGTGGCAGGCCGACCACTTGCGTCACCGGCGACCGACCGTGCTTGAAGAATCTCGCCTCTTGTTGCGCACCTTCGAGACCACGCTCTGGGACGCGGTGCCGGACGTGGTGCGACGCTTCCGCCGGGCGACCGGCATCGACCCCGAGCAAGCGCCATCTCCAGTAGCGCTTGGGTCGTGGATGGGCGGCGACGCCGACGGCAACCCGAACGTCACGCCCGACCTGACCTGGCAGACAGCCCTGACCATGCGCGCGCGCGTCTTGCGCATGCACCTGCAGGCCGTTCGGGCGATGGATACCATGTTGCCTCACTCGGTTCGGCGGGTGTCCGCTTCGGCAAAACTCGAAGAATCGCTGCGGCGCGACGCCCGCCGGATGCCTCGCGTGGAGGAGCGGCTCGAACGGCGTAACCAGGCCGAGCGCTACCGCCACAAAATTCGCTACATGGCGGCGAGACTCGAAGCCACCCTGGAAGCCGACTACGCGCTGCTCGACACTCGCGCTGCGAGCATTCACGACGCTCGGATCAGCGCCGAAGAGCCGGACGGCGCGGCCTACGACTCGGCGGTCGAGTACATCCACGACCTGGAAGCGATAGCCGATAGTCTCAGGCTGCACGGCGCCAACGCCGGCGCCGAAACCGTGGTCCAGCCGTTGATTGATCGGGCCCGCGCCTTCGGCTTCCACCTGGCCACGCTCGACATTCGCGATCACGCCGATCGCTTTCACACGGCGGCTGATGCTGTGTTGCGCGGTCTAGACATCCAGCCGCCCGGCGGCAGCTACCTCGATCTGAACAAAGACCAGCGCGAGGCGTTCCTCGCCGGGGAACTCGATCGCGACTACTTCCCGGTCGGACACGCAATGTCGACGGAGGATGACGAGACGCTGAGACGCTTCCGCACAGCGCGCCGTATCCAGCGCATCTGCGGCGAGGAGGCAATGCAGACCTGCATCGTCTCGATGAGTGAAACGGCCGCCGACGTGCTGGCTCCGGTTCTGGTCGCGCGGCAGGCCGGCCTCAACGACATCAACCTGCGCGCCCCGGGCGGACAGATTCGCATTGCGCCGCTGTTCGAACGGGTTGCCGATCTCGACCGCGCGCCGTCAGTGCTGCGCTCGCTGTTTTCGCACGGCGCCTACCGACGGCACCTCAAGGCGCACAACGACTTGCAAGAGGTGATGGTCGGCTATTCGGACTCGGCAAAGGACGCCGGCGTTCTGCCGTCGCTTTGGGGCCTGTATCGAGCGCAGGACTTGATGCACGAGGTTGCCCGTGCGGCCGGCGTCAACCTGATGTTCTTCCACGGGCGAGGCGGCACCGTCAGTCGCGGCGGCGGACCCTCGCACGACGCCATTCTTGCCCTGCCGCCGCACACGACCGAGGGCGGGATCAAGCTGACCGAGCAGGGCGAGATGATCCAGTTCACCTACGGCATGCCCGGACTGGCCAGATGGAATCTCGAGCAGACGCTGGCCGCCTCACTGCTTAAGCGCTTCGATCGCGATCACGACGACACGCCCGATGCAGAGCGTGAACGCTACCACGCCGTCATGGATGAACTGTCTGAGACGGCCGAGCGAGCCTACCGTGATGGAGTCGTCAACAACCCTGAGCTTCACGCGTACTTCCAGCGAGTCACGCCGATCGGCATGTTGGGCAATCTCGCCATCGGTTCGCGACCGACATTCCGCCCCGGCTCCGATGCGTCCCTCACATCACTCCGCGCAATCCCGTGGGTCTTTGCCTGGATGCAGACGCGCCACGTGATCACCGGTTGGCTGGGCGTCGGGGCGGCCATCGAACAGTACATCGAACGGCACGGCATTGCTGGCGAAGCGCTGCTGAAGGACATGCGAATCCGCTGGCCGTTCTTCGCGACCCTGCTCTCCAACGTCGAAATGGTGCTGGCCAAGGCCGACTTCGACGTCGCCGAGCACTACGCCCGCACGCTGGGCGACGGTGGCCAGGACCTGCGGACCTTTGGCCGTCTGCGCGACGAGTACGACCGCACCGTCGCGATGGTCAATCGACTCTCGGAGCAGGAACGATTGCTCGACGACACGCCGGTCCTCCAGCGTTCGATCGCACTTCGCAATCCGTATGTTGACGCGCTGAGCTTCCTACAGGTCGATCTGCTGGGTCGTGTCCGTGAGCTGCCTGAAGACGATCCGGAGTACTCCGACACGCTGGAAGCGATCCTGCGAAGCATCAACGGAGTCGCGGCGGGTCTGCGCAACACGGGGTAGCCCCAGCATCGTCATTCCCGCGCTTGACGCGGGAATCTCGCCGGATTCCCTGGCAATGCTCCGATCAGGATGCGTCCGCACGCATGCGCAGAATTGGATTCGCTCAAGGACTCGGCGGCGAGCAGCGAGATATCCGCGCAGTGCGCGGGTATGACGAATGAAAGGAGCTACTCGACCACTTCCCAGTGGACCAGGGTGAACGGCTCGACTTCGTCGTTGCCCTCGTGGTCTTCGAAGACGGGGCGAACCTCCGCTCCGATCTCGACCGTCTGCATCGGGTCGCCAATGAGGTTGCCGACCATGCGGACGTTCTCGTGGTTCGGCAGCTCGACCAGGACGACCAGATAGGGACAGGAGTCTTGCAGCGCGGGATGGACCGGGTGCCAGACTCGCTCCCAGGAGAAGATGCGCCCGTTGCCCTCGACCTCTCGCCAGCCGAGATCAAAGCTATGGCAGATGTGGCAGACCCACTCTGGGCCGAACTGAGGGCGATCGCAGGTGTGGCAGTGTTGGACGAACAACTTGTGCCGCTTGAGACCGTCCCAGTACTCGGTGTCGAGTCCATCGATGGCCGGGGCGGGCGCGGGCAGGCCCTCGCCCAGGTAGTACCTGGCTGGATTGGCCATTAGAGCACCGCCTCAGAACCGACGAGCATGTCGGAGACCGGGGTCACCATCGGTCCGGATGCGACCAGCGACACGTTTACGTCGTCCACCTGGTTGCAGGACTCGCCGCGCACCTGGCGCACGGCTTCGATGTTCAACTCCAACCCGTGCATGTAGCACTCGGCCAGGTTGCCGCCGCTGGTGTTGATCGGCATCTTGCCGCTCGGCGCGGTCAGGTTTTCGAAGGTGATGAAGTCGTTGGCCTCTTCGTAGCTGGTCAGGCCGTGCTCGATGATGCTCATCACGACGCCGCCCGTGAAGTTCTCGTAGACCTGGGCGACATCGACCTCTTCCGGCTTGACCTGCGCCATGTCGTACATGCGCGGGGCAACCGTCTTGAAGTTGGATGTGGCGTAGTCGGTCGCGTTGTGCGATCCCGACCCGGCACGGTTGCCGGATCCGACCGCGCCGCCGAGGAAGTAGACCGGCTTCTTGGCGTAGTCTTTGGCTCGCTCGGCCGAGACGAAGATCATCGCCGCCGCGCCATCGTTCTCCTGGCAGCAATCGAACAGGTGGAAGGGTTCGACGATCCAACGCGATGCGTCGTAGTCCTCGGGGGTCAGCGGCCGGCCGTACATCACCGCGCGAGGGTTGTTCTGGGCGTGGTGGTACGAAGCCAACGAGCACGCCTTCAGCGTGTCCTGCGTGATCCCGTGGTCATTGAACAGCTTGTGCACGCGCATCGCGAAAGACTGCGCGGGCGACATCAATCCGTATGGTGCGGTGTATGCCTGATCGCCGCGCACATGTGGCGTCCGGGCGCCCTGCCCGAAGCGTCCGAACTGCCCTTGCGCCAGTCCGCGAAAGACGACCACGGTTTCGGCCAGGCCTGTGGAAATCGCAGCCGCTGCGTGCGCGCAAGCCGCCGAGCCGCCACCGCCGCCGCCGCCCCACTCCATGTTGGAGAAGCGCAAGTCCTTGATGTCAAGCGCCGCCGCAATCCGCGAGGGATCGTTGCGGTCGTTTGAGTATGAGGCGAATCCATCGATCTCGCGCGGATCAATGCCCGCATCCGCGCTGGCCTTGAGAATCGCTTCAACCACGAGCTTGAACTCCGCGTCGGGCGAGCGTCCGCGTTTGTAGTACGTGGTTTCGCCCACGCCGATAATCGCCGCATCGCCGCGCATGGTGCGCTGTCCCATCGGTCATGTCCTTCCGTGCAATCCAATGCTGCCAGTTTAGGGGATGTCCGGACGTTGGCGGCTACTGCAACACGCCGGCCACCATTGCGTCGGCGATCTCATCGTCGGACGCATTGAGGATCTCGGACAGCACATAGTGCGTGTGCTCTCCGATCACGGGAGCCGCCCGACGGAGCTTTGCCGTAGCGCCCGAGAACTTGGTCACGAGGCCGTCGTACGGCGTCGGACCCATGACCGCGTGATTGAGCGTGACAAAGAAGCTCCGATGCGTGAGCTGGATGTCCCCATACAGGTCCGAGGGCCATTCCACTAGCGACGCGGGTACTCCGGCCGCGGTCAGGCAATCGACCACCGCATCCGCGGTCTGGGGCGCGCACCACTCGGCGATCACCGACTCGATCTCCGCCTTGGCTGCGATCCGTGCCGACAGATCGTCGTACTCGGCGCTCGACCAGTTCTCCAGGCCGGTTGCATCGCGCAGCGCGCGCCACTGTTCTGCCGTCTCAGTCGCGATCGCGACGTAGCGTTCGCCTTCGCCGACGCGGAACACAGCGTTCGGTGCGGCGTACATGGAATCGTGGCCTGGGGCCGTCGCGATTCGGCCGTTCTCCAGGTAATCAAGCAGCAGTGGGGCAGCGAAGTGGATTCCCGCCTCGGACTGCGCCAGATCGATGTACTGACCCTTGCCGGTCAGGTCGCGGTAGCGGATTGCGGCTGCCAACACACCCGAGCCGAATCGCGGATTGATGAAGTCCGTGTAGGCGCCCCAGGTGCCCGAGGGTTGACGGTCGGGCCAACCGGTGATCCGGTGCAAGCCGGACAAGCAGGCGCCCTGGAGACCGAAGCCTGGGTAGCTTGACTCGGGACCCGTCTGTCCTCGCAAGCAGGTGCTCAGCATGATCAGTTCGGGACGCTCCTTGCTCAACGTGGCGTAGTCGAAGCCGAACTGCTTCATCGTGCCCGGCGTAAACGACTCGACCACAACGTCGGCCCAGTCGATGAGCTGGCGTGCGTAGTCGCGTCCCTGTTCCGTATCGAGCCGCAGGGCGACGCCGATCTTGGACGAGTTGAAGTTGGACATGAACTGTGCCCGGTCCATGCCGGGCACGTTGTCCTTGAATGGTGGCGCCAGGCGCAGCACGTCGGGCCGAGTGGCAGACTCGATGTGCACCACAGTCGCGCCGTGGTCGGCCATCGACTTGGAAATCAGCGGGCCGACACCGACCCAGGCAAAGTCGGCGATCTTCACACCGTGCAGCGCTCCGCCATCCTCACCGCGAACTCCGTTCGAAGAAACCGGGGCGCGCGGCGCGCGCCGGGGCGCGCGTTCACCCTCTGCGAGCAGCTCCTGATCCTGGCCCAGCGTTGGAGCGGCGCGTTCCAGACGCAGCGGCGTCTCGGAGAGCTTGACGAACGGACCGGGGTAGCGGTGGCCGTCAATGTCCACCCAGAAGTCTCGCGCTGCCAGGTGTTTGTCGTTGGCGATGTCTTCCATCGTGTACAGCGGGGCCATCATGAAGCCGTCGCGGACCGCCCGAGAAAAGCACTCGGCCATCGTCCGTTTGGCCACGAACTCGTGCATGTTTTCGGACGCAATCAGCACTTGTCGGCCGACCTCAGCGGGATCCTCCGTCACCAGCCGCGCGACGTTGGCCGCCCACTCGTCGATGTCGGCGCCTTCCAGTTCGCCGATCAGCTCTCCCTCTTCCTCAATCCACTTCAGCACCAGCGTCGAGTGGCGCAGTCCCAGGCCGCCCGGCACGATGCTGAAGACGATGTAGCCATCCAGGGTCGGGTGAATGCCCATCACCGCGCCGCCGAGGTTGTCGCCGCCGATGTTTCGTTGGGCGCAGGTTCCCGGGGGATCATCGCCCGTGTTGGGTGGAAAGCCCGTCGCGTGCATCAAGGTCCAAACGACCGCTGCCTGCATCGAGACATCCAGATGTTGGCCCAGCCCTGAGAGCTCGCGCTCGCGCAGGGCGATCGACGTATCTGCTGCCGCCTGTACTCCCGCGTGTATCGACGCCTGCGGCAGTCCGACAGGTACCGGCGGACGATCGCCGTCTCCTTGCAGTCCGACCAGTCCACCTGCCGATTCGAGCGTCAGGTCAGTCGCAGGGCGATTCGCATGGGGTCCATCCTGCCCATACGGCGTGACGGATACGTAGATCAGCTCTGGATGCTCGGCTTTGACGTCGTCGTAGCCGAGTCCCCAACCCGACATTACTCCGGGATCGAAGGACTCAATCAACACGTCGGCGGTCGACAACAGTGCGCGAAAGTCGGCACGGCCCGACTCTGAGTCGAGATTGATGACGACACTGCGCTTCCCGAATCCCATCTGCGCCCAGTAGAGCGAGCGCCCAGGTTCGGCGTCGCTGAACGGTGGAAGCCGGCGAGACTCGGCGCCCTCAGGCGGCTCCACCTTGATTACCTCTGCGCCCATGTCAGCGAGCACCCGCCCGGCCATCTCAGCCCGCCGAGTTGCCAGATCGAGCACTCGCACCCCCGCCAGCAACGTGTCCGACGTTTCGCTCGTCATCCTGCCGCTCCGATCCGCTTGTTGAGTCGCATACGTCAAATGGGTCCGCGATCGTGGTGATCCGCGAACACTGTCAATCAAGATACTGAACGTGCGCGACTAGAGAACCAGGAACATGCGAATCAGGACCGAGAACACGCCGAACAACAACAGCGCGCCGAGCACCCACCAGAGCAGTCGCGGGGCGTCCTCTCGCGGCTCATCAGCGCGGTTCCGGTGATCAATCCAGCGAGCGTGCCGCTCGGGAGGCTTGCGCCTTCTGGCACGCGGCGAGTCGGGCGCCGGCGGCGGCCACGACTGGGAACTGGAGCTCCGGCGTTCTGTCATATGGGCGACCTGTGCAGTGGTTGCTTCGGAATCGAGGTCAGTCTAGCCAAGCTGACTGCCATGCCGCACACCGGGCATGCGTGGAATCGGTGACTCTTGCGCAGGACTCCGCCTGCGCATATCTCCGCTTCCCTCTACCCTCACTGCTGTACCTCGCGAGCGCTGACTCGGTGCGCGAGCGATAGCGGTGGAAGCGGAGCGCTACGTGACCCGAATCCTCGTCACCTCCACGCTGGCAAGCGACGGCAAGTCGGTTGTCGCCAGCGGTATTGCCTCCGCGCTGCGCGCGACAGGGGCGACGGTCCGGCTCGCCCGCATTGACGACTCAGATTCCGCCGACTCCGACGCGCAGCAATTTTCCCGCGCCAACGGCGTCCGCAGTTCTGCTAAGGCAGTTGCTGCCGCCGACGTGTCAGCGGACACCGATCACGTCGTGATCGAAGCCGGCTCCGCTGAGGGCATTCAGGCTGCACGCACCGTACTCGTCGTCCGACATGGCGAGGCCGACGACGACACCGTCTCGCGTGCCCTTGAATCAACTCAGCCCGATGTAGTGATTGTCAACGGGGTCCCCGAGCACGGCGGCGCGGCAGCAGTTTCCCGCGTCGAGGGATTGGGAGCCGGCGTCGTTTGCGCGCTCCCACAGGACCGCCATCTCGCCGCTCCAACCGTCCGCGACATCGCGCCAATCATTGACGGCAGCCTGTCAGGAGACGAATCGCTGTTCGATGAAGCCTCTCGCGATCTTGTGATTGGTCCCGTCAGCGCTCACGAAGGCATGGACTACTTTCGCAAGTACCCGGACAAAACGCTGGTCACTCGTCACGACCGGATCGACATCGCGCTCGGCGCGCTTGACTACGAGCCCCTCTGCCTGATCCTGGCCGGCGGCGAACCGACGCTGCCTTATGTCGCGCAGAGGGCGGAACGCGAGTCCTTCGCGCTGATCACCACGCCGATGTCGACCCTTGAGGCCGTCGAAGCGATCGGCCCGCTTTACGGACGAACGGCCTTTGTAGGAGGTCGCAAGCTGGCGACAGCAATCTCCCTGGTCTCCGGCGCTGTTCCGGTCGACACGTTGGTCTAGAGTTTCCGCAGTAGCGTCACCCCGTCGCCGACAGTCAACTGCACCGAATCAACACGCGGATCGTCGGTGATCCGCCGGTTGAACGCGTCGATCGCCCTTTTGTCGGGGTCATCGCTCCCGGGATCGGCCACCTGGCCGCCCCACAGCGTGTTGTCGACAGCGATCACGCCGCCGACGCGCAAAAGTGCGAGCGCGCCTTCGAAGTAGGACCAGCATGGTTCTTTGTCGGCGTCTATGAAGGCGAAATCGAACAGGCTGTCCCCCTCGCGGCGAAGTTGCTCGAGCGTGTCCAGTGCCGGACCGATACGCAGATCAATCTTGTGCGCCACGCTCGCCTCGGCCCAGTAGCGACGGGCTATCGAGGTCCACTCCTCACTCACGTCGCAGGCAACAACGCGGCCATCCTCGGGCAGGGCCTGAGCCACCGCCAACGCCGAGGCCCCGGTGAATGTGCCAATCTCCAGGGTGCGCTGCGCCCCCAGCAAGGTGACCAGCCAACTGAGCAATCTGGCCTGATCTGCGCCTATCTGCATTCCGCCGGCCGGCAGCGCCGCAGTCTCCGCGCGCAGACGCCGCCATGTCTCGTCTTCCCGGGTCGAGGCGTCTTCGATGTACTCGGCGAGTTCCTGTGTCACGTGGACGGATCGAATAGAAGTCATGCAGCCAACGTTAACCGAGTGATGAAACGTCTCTGCCGGTCTTGCTCGATTCCCGGTTCCCGATAACACTGTGCAGACAGCGGACTGAGATTGGGATTGGCAGACCGAACACAGAGGGGAAGAACATGAACGACGTGAAGCCAAAGACAAAAGCACAGATGGCCAAGGCGATTGAAGAGAGAATCGGCATCGCCAGCCGGGACGTATCCGAAGTCCTCGACGCGCTTGCCGATGTAGTCCTGGAAGACCTCTCGGACAGCGGTCCGGGATCGGTCACCGTCGCGGGTCTGATCAAGGTCGACATCGTTGCCCAGACTGCGCGCCCCGAGCGACAGGGACGCAACCCTGCCACAGGCGCAGCGATCACGATCGCTGCGCGACCGGCACTGGAGCGCGGCAAGGTTCGCGTGCGAGCCCTCAAGCGCCTTCGCGACGTGCTCTAGGCGCAACCACTCGAGTCAGCCATGTCTCCCGTTCCGCCAACAAACGACGCCGGACGGGAGCTGATCGAGCGGCTCGCGCCTCATTCTCAGCGGCTCGCCCAACTTGCCGAGCTTCACGATCGCGAGGCGAGCTTTCCCTTCGCCTCATTTGAGTTGCTCCGGGAGATCGGTTGGCTCTCCGCGCCAGTTCCCTGCGAGTACGGTGGCGCCGAAACTCCACTCTGCGACCTGGTAGCGGCCCAGACGGCGCTGGCCAAGATCGATATGGCACTGGCCTTTGCCTGCGGCATGCACCTGATGTCTGTCGGCTCCGAGCGCTCAAATCGCAACTGGCCCGATCAGTTGCGCGAGCGCATCTTCCGCTCGGTCGTCGACGACGGCGCGCTCTGCAACCAGGTCGCGACCGAACCCGACCTCGGTTCGCCGCAGGGCGGCGGACGCCCGCAGACTGCGCTGACGCCCGATGGTCCAGGCCACTGGCGGATCAACGGGCGCAAGTCGTTCACAACGCTCGCCCCGGCGCTGACCTGGTTTCTGACCTATTGCGCGCTGGAGGACGGCTCGGGCATGCTCGCGCGGGTCGCTGTTCACAAGGACTCGCCGGGTTTGCGAATCGAGGAAACCTGGGATGTGGTCGGGCTGCGTGCTACCGGCTCCCACGATGTCTGGTACGAGAACGTTGCGATCACCGATGAGGAGTTTCTCGTCCGCCAGGATCCGTCGCAATCCGGGCAACGCCACGGCGACTTCGCCTGGTTTGCCTTGCTCGTCGCTGCCGCATCGCTCGGCGTGGCCGAGGCCGCCCGCGACTACACAGTCGACTTCGCCCGCAATCGACGCCCCACTGGCGCGCCGGGTGTGATCGGCAGTATCCCTACGGTCCGCGCCCAGGTGGGTGAGATTGACCTGCGGATCATGTCCGCCAGGGCCCTGCTGCACGAGACTGCGTCGGCCTGGGATCAGCTCGAGGCTGAGTCGCGCTTCCGGCTGGGGCCTCGTGTTGCGGCGGCGAAACTGCAAGCCGGAGATCTGGCAGTGGACATCGTCGATCGCTGCATGAGGCTCGTGGGCGGCGTCTCGCTGCATCGCTCCCAGCCGCTGGAGCGCTACTACCGCGATGTGCGAGGACCCCTGCACAATCCGCCGATTACGCCGCGCGGCCTGGAGGTGATCGCCGCTGCCGCCCTGGATCCACTGCCTGAGGTTGGGGGCTGACTACT
The DNA here is from genome assembly GCA_965211635.1 of Dehalococcoidia bacterium. GTDB lineage: Bacteria > Chloroflexota > Dehalococcoidia > Bin125 > Bin125 > Bin125. The sequence continues at coordinate 405,516 of OZ242948.1, read as the reverse complement.
TCTTGAAGGTTGTGATTAGCTGCTGGGCAATGGCCAAGCGCTGCTGATCCACTCCGCCTGTACTCAACCGCAACCAACCCAGTTCTCGAGCCCATCGCTCCAGCGGCAAGTCGGACGATCCAGCGGCCGGTCCATGTAGCGACATCGCTCGCGCCACCACTGATGTCGCCGCATCGATTCCAAATGCAAACGCCGCGAGCGCGAGCGTCTCGATCCGTTCGGACGCCGCGCCGTAGAGCGATCGCGAAGCGTAGACGGCAATCTCGTTGTCGGCCAGCGCCAATCGGGCTCGCTCGCCGTGAGCCAGCGGCGCGCCATGTTCCTGGCGAGACCAGACCACGCCGCGGCACATATCCTGCGCTGCCGAAGCGACGCCGGTCAAGTGCGCGGCGCTGAACAGACGCCGCCGCAAGACCAGCTCGTTGGCGAACTCCGATCCGTGTCCCGGTTCGCCAAGCAGGTTCTCCTCCGGCACCTTGAGCGCCGACAGGTTTAGCTCCATCGTGTCGCGACCGCTTGCAATCGTCGGCCAGGGCCGCCATCGCTGGAAGCCGACCCGATCGCTTTCCACTACGATCGCCGAGACACCCGAGCGTTCGCCCGAAACAATCTCCGTATTGCAGTAAACGATGCCGAAATCAGCATCGGAAGCGTCCGAGACGTACAGTTTGGTACCGTCCAGCATCCAACCCAGCCGATGCCGTTGCGCGCGGATCCGGACGCCGTCGGTCGGCAGAGACGCCAGGTCGGGATCTTCCAGACCGCGGAAGCAGGTCGCCTGCCGGTTCAGGAGCGGTCGCAGAAATCGCTCTCGTTGATCCTCCGTTGCGGCGTAGAGCTGGGGCGGCGGGTCTGGATCGAACAGGGCGTAGGCCGGATTGAGCACGCCGGCGCGATGTTGCGAGAGCTCTTCGGCGATGCGCAGCCTGTCAACGTCTGCCAGTTCGCTTCCCGGCCCAACCGGCTGGTTGCCAGGCGCCATCAAGTGGTCAATGTCAAACTCGTCGGCTCGGTTGAGTAGTGCGAGGTGCACATCGTCGGGCAAGCGGGGCGCATTCGCGTCGACGCGGCGTTCCTGCAACCAGATTTCCCTGCGCACGAACCGACGAACAGCCTGCACGATGAGTTCGAGTTCTTCACTCACGATTCACCATCCGACCAACCATTGGCGCTGTCAATCAGCCGAGCGCGCCGCTCTCCGCGAGCCCGGCGATCTCGTCGTCCGAGAGCCCGATCTCCCGCAGCACGTCGTGCGTATGTTGCCCGGTCTTTGGCGCCGGCCCGCGCGGACCGATGTCTGCTCCTGCTATCTCAAACGGCGTGTTGAGCGTACGGAAGGACCCTTCCGCGCCATCGATCACGCTCCAGGCGTTCATCTCCTCCATCTGCGGGTCGTAAATCAGCTCCGGAAGCTCTGCGACCGGCGCCCAGGTCAGCGACTCGGCGTCGAGCCGGGGGCTCCACTCAGCCAGCGTCCTGGAACGGAAGGTGGCCGCAATCTCATTGGTAAGCAGCGCGGTGTGTTCCGCCCGGCTCAGCAAAGTTGCGTAGCGATCATCGGCGGACAGGTCTTCGCGACCCAACGCCCGGCAGGTCGGTTCCCAGTAGCGATCTCCGGTCGGCATCACCAGCATCAGCCAGCGCCCGTCGGCAGTCTCGTAGGAGTTGAACAGCGGATTGCCCGGCTGCATTCGGTCGATACGTTGCGGCTGACGCTCTGTGATCAGAGCTGCGGCAACGTCGGAGCCGATCGTCCATGCACCCGTGCGCTGCAACGTAACTTCGACGTACTGCCCCTCGTCAGTAAGGTCGCGCAGACGCAGCGCAGCCAGCGTTCCGGAGAGCAGATTCAACGCCGTCGCGTGGTCGCCCTGTCCTGGACGGCAGGGCATTGGCGGGCCGTCCGGTTCGCCAATCAGGCTCATGATCCCCGACCGTGACCAGAAGGCCGAATAGTCGAAGGCGGTCTTGGCATTATCGGGCCCGCGCGTGCCGTAGCCGGTCAGCACGACGTAGATGAGACCCGGGTTGACCTGCTGCAGCGACTCTCTCGAGAGGTCGTAGCGAGCGATGCGCGGCGCGGTGAGGTTGGTAATGAAGACGTCGGCTTCCGCGACCATCCGCTTGACGGTCTCGCTTGCGCCGGGACGGTCTAACGACAGCGCTACGCCGCGTTTGCCGCGATTGTCCAGCTCGAACGGCGCATCAACGTCGGTCTCGGGATCGAAGTCGGCCTTCTGGCCGCGCATTAGTGTTGCGCGCCAGGCGTCCCCCAGTGGATTCTCAATCTTCACCACATCCGCGCCGAGGTCGGCCATCAGCGCCGCTGCCGAGGGCGCAGCCAGCCAGTTTGCCACTTCGACAACCCGAATACCCTCTAGCGGCGCAACCATAGCCAGACCCTTCGTTAGCTTGCAGTCCGATCCTACTTGTCCTGCTTGCCGCGTAGCCAAAGGAGCCGACCATGCAGAACCGACCGACCGCCTCGCGAGTTTCCGAACCGGGCATTCGCGATCTGTTCACCCGCGAGGCGCGCTGGCAATCCTGGCTCGATGTCGAGGCTGCACTGGCCCGAGCAGAGGCCGAACTCGACATGATCCCGGCCGATGCGGCGGTTCAGATCGCTGAACACTGTCGACTTGAGCTGCTGGACATGGACAGGATCGAGGCGATCCTCGCCGTCACGGCTCACCCGCTGGTCCCCTTGATCTGGGAGCTAGACCGCATCCTCGGCGAGGAAATCGGTGGCTACGTGCACTGGGGAGCGACGACCCAGAACATCACCCAAACCGGCGACATCCTGCAGTTGCGCAAGGCGCACCAGATCATCCTGGGCCAGATCGGACAGGTGCTCTTGCTGCTGGCTCCATTGGCTGAGCGTCACGCCGACGATCCCTGCGCCGGACGCACGCACGGACAGCACGCGGTGCCTGCGACATTCGGCTACAAAATAGGCGCCTGGATCGATGAGATTTGCCGCCACGTCGAGCGGCTGCGCGACGCGGAACCGCGCATCTTCGTGGCCATGCTCGGCGGAGCGGCCGGGACGCTGGCGTCTTTCGGTGCTCCCGGCCTTACGGTCCAGCAAGGCGTGGCCCAACACCTGGACCTGCTGCCCATGCCTGTCCCCGGACGCACCAGCCACGATCATCACGCCGAGTACGCCGCCATCCTGGCGATGATCGCCGCCACCTGCCGAAAGATCGCCGACGAGACTTACACGCTGATGAAGCCGGAGTTCGGTGAGATCGAGGAACCGGTCCCGCCCGGCACCGTGGGCAGCAGCACGATGCCGCAGAAACGCAATCCCAAGCTCTCGCAGGACATTCGAGCTGCCGCCGCTCAGGTCACGACGCTTTTTCCGCTGGCGCTCGACGCCATGCGCACCGAACACGAGGCCGACGGATCGACCAGCGTGATGATCGAACGAGTCGTACACGGGTCGATTGAACTGGTTGGCGACATCCTCGCCCGGATGACCGTGCTGTTCGAAGGCATTGATGTGAAACCAGAACGCATGCGACACAACCTCGACCTGTCGGGCGGATTGATCATGAGCGAGCGAATCATGCTGGCGCTCGGCGAGCGGGTCGGGCGTCAGCGCGCTCACGACATTGTCTACGAGCACGCCCAGGACGCCGCCGTGCAGAATGTCCCGTTCCGCGATTTGCTGGTCGGCGACCAGGAAGTACGCCGACATCTCACGGAGCAGGAACTGGATGGCCTGCTCGATCCCGCCGGCTATACCGGCGCCTGCGGCGAAATCGCGCGCGCCCAAGCTCAACGCGCCCGCGACCTGGCCGAACGTCTAGACTCGGCTGCAAGCTGAATCGACATCCCAGTGAAAGCCAACAGATCATGCTGAAGTGGATCATCTCATGCTGAAGTGGATCATCCCTGTCGCTCGACGCGAAGGCGTCGATCTCGAGTCGTTTCGGGAGTTCTGGCGCTGCATCCACGCGCCGCACGTCGCCAACCTGGCTCGGCCCGTCAAGTACTGCGTCACCTTCTTCGACAGTCCCGCGTCGCTTGGTGGATCACCGCCAGCAGAGGACTTGCGTTACGACGGTCTCGCCGAACTATGGTTTCGGGACTTCGACCACTTCAACGACGCTTTCGGCGAGCATCGCGGCAATCTGCGCACGATTGACGGGTTTCAGGACTTGATCGAGCCCACCTCGGAGGCGATGTTCACTACCGAGCACACCCACGTCGACGCTCCCACGAATGAGGATGCGCTGAAGTGGGTCGGCTTCGTCAGGCGTGGCGATGGCGTCACCCGTGACGAGCTGTTCGCTGCCTGGCGCGACGGACACTCGCCGCGAGTTGCCAACACGATCGCCCGCTCGCAGGGCGCATGCATCGGCTACACGACGTCACATGCCGATCAAGGAGGACCGGACGGTCAGTGGGACGGCATCGCTTCGCTCTGGTACACCGATGCTGACGCCGCCGCTCAAGGCCTGCCGCCCTCCGACGAACCCGGCGATCCATTCCCTGCACTCATCGACGCCGGTGCGACCGTCCTCCTTCAAGGACGCGAGATCACGGTCGTCTCCTAGACTGCCAAACAACGCTACGAACGGAGCCCGAGATGCGATTCGGAATCTTCTACGAACACCAGTTGCCCAAGCCCTGGAGCGAGGGACAGGAACAACAGCTCTTCCAGGACGCTCTCGATCAAGTCGAGCTGGCCGACAAGCTGGGCATTGATCACGCCTGGGAGGTTGAGCATCACTTCCTTGAGGAGTATTCGCACTCGTCGGCTCCGGAGGTATTCCTCGCCGCCGCCTCGCAGCGGACTCAGAACATCCGCCTGGGGCACGGCATCGTGCTGATGCCTCCGGGCTACAACCATCCGGCTCGCGTTGCCGAGCGGATCGCGACGCTCGACCTCGTCTCCAACGGTCGCGTAGAGTTCGGCACCGGCGAATCGGCCTCGCGGGCGGAACTCGAGGGCTACCGGGTCAACCCGGAAGAGCGCCGCTCGATGTGGCTCGAAACCGTCGAGCAGGTCGCCAACATGCTGGCGATGAATCCGTACCCCGGCTATGAGGGCAAGTATTTCTCGATGCCAACGCGAAACGTTGTGCCCAAGCCGGTTCAGAAGCCCCACCCGCCGCTCTGGGTCGCCTGCTCCAACCGCGACACCATCCACCTCGCGGCCAAGCTCGGCATCGGCGCCCTGACCTTCGCCTTCATCGACCCCGAAGAGGCGCAGCACTGGGTCAACGACTACTACGAGACGATCAAGACCGAGTGCGTGCCGATTGGCCACTCGGTCAACGCGAACATCGCCATGGTCTCCTCGTTCTCGGTGCATCCCGACGCCGACGAGGCCGAGGCGCGCGGCGGCGACGGCTTCCGCTTCTTCCAGTTCGCGCTCGGACACCACTACGCCGCAGGAATGCACAAGCCGGGCCGCACCAACATCTGGAAGGCCTGGGAACAGCTCCGCGAGACTTGGCCGCGACAGGGAGAAGGCGGCATCGGCACGCCCGACCAGCTGCGCGAACACCTGCGCATCTTCGCCAACTGCGGCGTTGACCAGTCGGTCTTTATCCAGCAGGCCGGCAACAACCGCCACGAGCACATCTGCGATTCGCTCGAGATCTTCGCCCGCGACGTGATGCCCGAGTTCAAGGAGTTCGAGGCCGAGCGCGTCGCCAAGAAGGAAGAGGAACTCGCGCCCTACATCGAGGAAGCGTTCAAGCGCAAAGCCGAGCGCAACGAGATGCTGGCCGAACTCTCGGACGAAGAGATTCCGGTCTACGGCCCCTACGGCTTCGATGTCGTCGCCAGTGCGGACAACCGTCTGAGCGAGGAGTACCACCACGAAGGCGCCGAGGAGCGAGCTCGCGAGCAAGCCGCCCGCTTCGAGGAAATGAAGAAGACAGCCAACCTAGCCGTCGAACTAGGGGCGCGGGACTGAACCCTGTTCACGGGGAGTCAACGAGCGAACAAGACTCCGTCATACCCGCGCTTGCCGCGGGCATCCCGTCGCGTCCCGCACGGACGTCGGCACCCGGCTCGGCGATACTGCCGCGGCTGTCCCCTCACGTGATGCGGGGCAAGCGCGGCAATGTCGGCCGCAAGTGTTGGCACTCGATGTTAGTCAGCAGGCCTCAGTCGCCGGCTCCGCCCTGCGAGCGAAGAAACTCCGTGACCAGCTCAGCGGTTCGCTGGGGATGCTGTACGTGCGGGAAGTGACCGCAATCGTCCCAAACGTGGACCTCGGCGTCGGCGAAGGTCTCCTTCTGACGCTCGGCGTAGCGCCAACTGATGAATGGATCGTTGCGCCCGTAGATCACAAGCGCCGGTAGATTGCGCGGCGACAGCGCCTGCCGCAGGATGTGCCCTTCGTCGAAGTCGGTGTTTCGGTATAGCTGCAAGGTGACCCACCGCGTCGCCCGATCATCCTCGGTGATCAGTTCATCCAACCACAGCGGATGCAGACCTCTCGGGTTGCCCCAGCGCATGAACAGCTTGAACGCTGGTCTTGTCGTGATGAACTGCAGTACCTCGCCGGCGTACTTCTTGCGCCAGATGTTGGCGACAAGGTTGCCCGGATAGTCCTCCAGCACGCCACCGTCGAGCAGCACAATCGAGGCGCACTTGCCGGGATTCATCGCCGCCCACATCAAGCCAGTCTGCGTATGGAAGCTGTGCATCAGCAGGTGCACCCGCTTCAGCCCGAGCTCATCGAGCGCCGGCGCCAGCCAGGTCTGATAACCCTCAATCGAATAGGGAAAGTCGCGTGGCTTGTCGGCTCGGCCGAATCCGGGCAGATCGATCGCAATCACCCGCATCACCTTTGCGATCGCAGGCATTACAAACTGGAAGTCGCGGCCCGACCCCGGAACCGAGTGCAGGCAGACGACTGCTTCCTCGGCATCGGCGTCGCCGAGTTCCGTGACTACTCCGGCGACTCCGTTGATGGTCAGTCGAGACTCCCTAAAGTCAGCCATCGATCGACCTTGTCTCCTGCTGTTGCGCGGCCGACGCGTGGGCATCTGGCGCGCGACTACCGCCATTGACGGCCGCCGGTGAGTTGGCCGCGATCGGAGTGACGCACCAGGGACAGATCTGCCAGCTAGGATCCAGAACGCGCTCGCATGTCGTGCATGAGGAGCGGAGCGGGAGCGTGCAACGAGGGCAAGCGAGATAATCGGCGAGGATTTCGCACCCGCAGCGAGGGCAGGGCGGCGTCTGCTCAAGCTCGCGCGATAGCGCGGTTGACTCGAGCCGATGCTCTTCGGCTTCCTGCAATGTCAGCGGCGGCCGCAGGACTCGATAGACCACAAGGCCGGGGAAGTTGAAAACCAGAACTATCAGCGTGAAGACGACCTGCGCCATCGGCTCGGTCGTGCGCTGGTGAATATCTCGCGCCGTCCAGACGACAGCCGAGAACCAGAGCACGACGAAGTACGCGCCGACGATCAGCGCAAGGATCAATCCGGTGTTTTCTGGTGATCCGCCGGGCCAGGAGATGCCGACGCCGTCGAGCATGAGTCGCCTCTGCAGTCATCCCCCGCTGACGCCACTATAGGCCGAACTCGCCGTTATGCTCGCTGCCATGACCGAATTCCCTGCGACGGACGCTGCCGTGCTCGATCTCGACCATCTCAATGAAGCACAGCGGGCCGCGGTCACGCATCCACGTGGGCCGCTCCTTGTGATCGCCGGTCCAGGATCCGGCAAGACACGGGTGATCACTCACCGCATCGCCTGGCTGATCGACCAGGGCACGCCGCCCTGGCGCATCCTCGCCGTGACCTTCACGAACAGAGCCGCTCGCGAGATGCGATCGCGTCTGGAGGCGCTGATCGGCGCCGACGACAGCGACAAGGTCTGGTTGGGCACGTTTCATCGCATTTGCGTGCGAATGCTGCGTACCCATGGTCAGGAAGTCGGAGTACCCCGTAGCTTCGTGATCTTCGATAGCGACGACCAGGCGCAGGTAATCCGAACGGCGCTCAAAGAGCTGCAGCTCGACCCGAAACAGTATCCGCCACGGGCGGTGCTCAGCCGCATTTCGCGTGCCAAGTCCGAGGGTGCTTCGGAACTCGACTTCCGCGCTTCGACGAGTTCCTACTTTGACGAGATTGCAGGTCGCGTCTGGGAACGCTACACATCGCAGCTCAAGGAGGCGGCCGCACTCGACTTCGACGACCTGCTGCTCAAGACGCTCGACCTCTTCGAGCATGACGAAGTGCGGCGCAACTACGAGGAGCGGTTCGATCACGTTTTGGTCGACGAGTTCCAGGACACTTCTACCATCCAGTACCAACTCGCTCGCGCCTGGTCAGCCGGAAGCGGCAATCTCACCATCGTCGGCGACCCGGACCAGTCGATTTACTCCTGGCGTTCGGCCGACATCCGCAACCTCAACTACTTTGTCCGCGACCATCGCGATGCCACCGAGGTTCAACTCAACAGCAACTATCGCTCAACTCAGCAGATCCTGGACGCGGCCAACGCCGTCATCGATCGGGCATCCAACCGGATCAAGCGCAACTTGGTCACCGATAACCGTGACGGACCGCTGCCCAACCTGCACGAGGCGTATAGCGAGAGCGACGAAGCCGAGTACGTCTCGAGCTATGTGGAACGTGGCCTGCGCGATGGTTCCCTGCGCCCCGGCGAAGCAGCCGTGCTGTACAGGACCAATGCGCAGTCCCGAGCGATTGAAGAGTCCCTGGTTCAGCATGGCATTCCCTATCGGCTGGTCGGCGCAACCCGCTTCTACGACCGGCGGGAAGTCCGCGATCTGCTGGCCTACCTGCGACTGGTTCGCAATCCGTCGGATGCTGTGGCCTTTACCCGCGTCGCCAACGTGCCGACCCGCGGCATTGGCGCGAAAACCCTGGAGATGCTCACCGAATGGTCGTCGCTCAACTCCAGGTCGCCGTTTCAAGCTGCTGCGGCCGCCGCGGGGCTAGACACAGATGCCCTCGGCGGTTACCTGGCTGCACCGGAGATCGCTAGACGGGCGGCAGCCTCGCTGCGTGATTTCGTCACCCTGATTGAAGAAGCGAGCACACAAGCCGCGCGCGAGCCGCTCTCCGACGTGCTGCGCGCCATCCTCGTCAAAACTCGCTATCGCGAGTGGCTCGTACGGCAGTCGGACACAGAGACCGAGGCCGAGAGCCGCTGGGAAAACGTTCAGGAACTGATCACCGTGACTGAAAGCTACTCGGAGATCGCTCCGGGAGCAGCATTGGACGCGTTTCTCGAGGATGTCGCACTGGTCGCGGATGTCGACGACCTGCCCGACGGCCCTCCTGACGCCGTAACGCTGATCACGCTGCACCAGGCCAAGGGCCTGGAGTTTCCCGTCGTCTTCATGGTCGGTATGGAGGAGTACCTGCTTCCGCACCAGCTCTCGATGGACGATCCCAACCAGCTCCAGGAAGAGCGACGTCTGTGTTATGTCGGCATGACCCGAGCCATGCGCGAGCTTCACCTCTTGTACGCCTTTCGTCGCGCCTTCCAGGGTCGCACCGGACACAACCCGCCTTCTCGATTCCTCGCGGACATCCCCGAAGAGCTACTCCAAGGACACCAGCGCCAGCAGGCAAGCGTCGGCGATGACGTGCGACCCGCCCGCAACCGCACGGTGCGCTGGGACGACTTCGACTCTTTTGAGCCAGAACCGGAAGCAACGCCGAGTATTGGACTCAAAGAAGGTGACGAAGTCTCCCACGAGATCTTCGGCGACGGCGTCGTGATTGCACTGCGCACCATCGGGACCGATGCGGAAGTTACGGTGCGCTTCGCCGATACCGGCGTCAAGCGACTGCTGGCCTCAATGGCCAATCTCACGCGTGGGTAGCGCCATGCGCCTGCTCGCGCCCCCTGACACTTCGCTCAAACTTCCCGAGCGCATCGCGCAGGGCGTCCTCCGCCGACACATCGAGCTCTCGCGCCTCCTGGACCAGATCCAACAGGCGGTCTCCAAGATCGTTACTCACGCCCGGCCGCCGCTCGAAGCCGTTGCGCTGCGCCCTACCGAGGATTGACTGAGATCGCGCCAAGGCCGGCAGGGTCTTGGGGACGCCGTCCAGAACCGACTCTCGATTTGGACGCTCACGTGCTTTGAGCCGCTCCCACGCGCCCTCAACCAGCTTCGGCGTGTCGGCCGTGCCGTCGCCAAAAACGTGCGGGTGTCGACGGACCAACTTTGCGCGGATACCCTCGGCGACGTCGTCGAGCGTGAATGCGTCGTCCTGCTCGGCCAGCTTCGCGTGCAGCACGACCTGCATCATCAGATCCCCCAGCTCTTCGCACAGTTCAGCCGGATCGCCCGCCGCGATCGCCTCCAGCACCTCGTAGGTCTCCTCCAGCAAATGCGGGCGCAGACTCTCGTGAGTCTGCGCGTTGTCCCAGGGGCATCCATCTATCGGATCGCGCAGACGATCCATCACGCCGCGCACGCCGTCGGGCGCCTGGCGGACATCGAACAGCGGAACCGGCTCCAGCACGAGCGCAACAGCGTCCGGTCCTAGTTCATCGGGTATTGCTGCCAGCGTGGCCTCACGGATCCGGAACGTCGTATCGATAACGCTCAGCGGATGTTCGCTTGGATAGTGACGCAGCGCGCTCCGGAGCCGCGACCGATCGTCGATCAACACCACCAGCCGCCCGGTCGTGATTGGCGGCTCGTCTGCCGTCGCCCGCGTGATGGTCAGCGTTGGTTCGGACTCCAGGCCGGCCGCTTCGATGATCTGAGACAGGCTCATGGACATTGGCGAACTCCGGCTGACGATACGCTCAGGCTTGACATATGAAGCCTATCGCCCGCATCTCGCCGATCCGCCTGCTCGCCGCGCTGTCGCTCGTGGCGCTTGCGCTTGCGCTATTCACGATTCCGGTCGCCTCCTCGGTTCGCTATGCCACGACCTCGGCCTCCTGGTGGGAGCGAGGCTTTGAGCGCTACAACGCCACCGGTCGAACCGGTCTGCCGCAACACGAGGTGCTCAGGATTGCGGAAGAAACGCGGGACTATCTGACCAACGACGACGAACGCCTAACGGTTGAGGTCAACGGCGCGCCGTTCTACAGCGAGCGCGAAATCCTGCACATGATCGACGTCAAGCGCATCATGGCCCGCACATTTGACGCCGGCTGGGCCGCGCTTGGATTCCTCGTGGCGTTCATCGCGCTGACAATCTGGTGGCGCCGACGCGAAGCGCCCTCCGCGTTGGCCAGGTCAACGCTCTCTGCCTGCGGGGTCGTCGCATTACTGGTCGTGGTTTTGGGCGTCATCGGTATCGCCGGATTCGACTCTGCGTTCCGACAGTTCCATCTGCTCTTCTTCACCAACGATCTGTGGCAACTGAGTTCACGCGACGGCCTGATCCAGCTCTTCCCGCAGCGGTTCTTCTTCGACACCACGATGCTGATCGGCGGCGTGACTCTGGCGTTCGTCGTTGCTGCCGGCGTAGGTTCAGCGATCTACCTGTGGCGTCGCAGACGAGGTAGCTGGCTCGCGCCAGGTCAGGAGTCGGGGGCCTCGTAAGCGCCTGCTTCGTACCATCCGCAGGCGAACATCAAGCCCCCGTGCCGCACGACCCAGGTGTGCTTTTGCTCCTGCTCGCCGCTCTCGGGATTGAGAAACACGTAGCTCACCCAACCGCGATCTTCAATCGCGATGAACTCCTCGCGGAAGTGGCGCCCGGTTGCATCGGGGCCGCCATCGAGCAGGTTCTCTCCAGGCGGCAAGTAGGGATGCGCCAGCCTGGTGCCGTCGAGCTCGTAGATGCTCACGTACCACTCGCCATCCACGCTCTCGGGAGAGTTGTGATACGCAATCACCGCCTCGCGGCCGTTGGCGTCGTAGCGGTCAATCGCGTCCTGCACCAGGGCTCGGGCGTAGCTGGCCGGATCCTGTTCGGCGAGATCATAGTTGCGGTCGTACCAACCCGAGCCGAAGAGCAGGTCTCCCTGGCGCACGATCCAACTGTGCTTGCGCTGGTACTGCAGTTCGGCGTCCGGATTGGGGAAGACGTAGGAGACCCAGCCGCTGGTCTCGATCGACAGCGTGTCGGCGGTGTAGTCGTAGCCCGTGACGTCGACGCCGGTACCGTGCAGGTTGCTGCCCAGCCAGCCCGGTCGGTCGGCGCGAGCGCCGTTGACCAGGCGGGTGCCGTCCACGTGGTGGATGAACAGGTACCACTGACCGTCAATGCTCTGTTGGGAGTTGTAGTACTCGAACGTTGCCTCGCGGCCCAGCACACGGTACATCTCAAGCGCCCGCTCGACGTAGGACTGCGTGAACGCGCCCGGCGCGTGCGTCCTCGAAGGCGCGGCTTCGTACCAGCCGGAGCCGAAGATCAGACCGTCGTGGCGCACGACCCAGGAGTGCTTGACCTCGGCTTGACCGCTAGCCGGATTGTTGAACTGGTAGTCGACCCATGCGCCGCCGCTGTTCGCAGCAGACACGACCATTCGTCCGGCCGGATAGGCGTCGGGACCAGTGATGTCGTCGGCGTGCATCCCAACCAGGTCCGGGTTTGGGTTGGTGAGCGTCACGTCTTCCCGATCGATGATGAACACGTACCACTGATCGTCCACGCTCTCCGGCGAGTTGTAGTAGCTGACCGTCTGCGCCAGGCCGTCGCGCTCGTACCGAGCGATCGCTTGCTGTACGAACCATTGCGTGTAGGCGGCAGGATCGGAGATGTCAGGAACGGTCGCTGGGACGCTCACGGCGAGCGGGTTGCTGGAGTACCACGTACCGGGCTCTGCGGAGACCGGGAGGAATCGAGCGTCAGGTATGTGTGTCGCCCAATCGCTGCCCCCATTTCTGGACTGCGCGCGCACTTCGACTCTACCATTGTCCGTTTCGCGCGCCTGTACGCGCACCTCGATTTCCACGTCGCTGTGGTTGTCGGAGACGGCGAAGTCGAACGGAACTAGGCCACTGGACACCACGAACGCGAGGACTCCCGCAACGAGCAACACCCCGGCAGTCAGGGCACGTATCCGACGTGACATGGTCAATCCAGACGCTGGTAGATCCGGTGGGCGTGGAAGGGCTTCAGTTCAGGGCGCTCATGCCGCCACCGCAGCCGCACGAGCCGCGACCGCAAGCGCAACCGCCGCCCGTCGGTATCGCCTCGGTCGCTTCCGCATCCGAGTACTGACCGGCGATCGAGACCATCGCCGCCGTCAGCACTTTCTGCGCCACGTTGCCGCAGCCGTGCTCAAACGGTTCCGAGGCCGCGCTCATCGGTCGCAGCTTGGTGAACTTCTCGTTGCAGGGTCGGCAGTAGTACTCGTACATCGGCATGGCTGGCGCTCCGCCTTCTTGTTCAAGGTCTGCCCGCAGGATACGAAACAGGCCACGACGATCAATCGACCTGCTCGCGAATACACTCAGCAACAGCCCCCCGTAGCTCAGGGGATAGAGCACCGGTTTCCTAAACCGCGCGCGGAGGTTCGAATCCTCCCGGGGGGACCAGGCCCGGCGTCCGGGCAATTCGTGGTTGTCGGTATAGCCGACAAGCGCGACAGTCTCCGACACACCGGTTGGCGCCAGGACAAGATTGCCCTGCATCGACTCGCCTAACAGTCGGCAGCCGCTCAACCAAAGGATCATCCTCATCCTCACTTCAGGCCCTTGATTGGACCGTTGGCGGTTGCAGGAGGTTCGGTGTACTCGTAGGGAGGTGTCCGTATTGATTCGGTCACTAACGAGCCATTTCAGCGGATGCTGATCCCTAGATGTACTGACCACAGAGGTGTGGGACGCGCCTCTGGCGCCGTCTTACAGGTCCAGCAGAAACGTCAAGTTGATCGTTCTCGACTTCAGTCCAGCATCATGGACCAGTCAGATCTCGAATTGCTCTGAGTCACCTGGTCTTTGAAGGGACCGTCCGTGCCAGGCTGACTCACTCACCGAAGCTCTCTTGCTGCGCCAGTTGGCTCCCTGGCGATTGTGCTAGGTTGAGCGTCCAGCCAACAGCGGAGGTGCTCCTGCAATGGGTGTGGATAGTGCTACCCCAAGGGAAGTCCAGGTCACCAGCTTGCTTGGTGGCAGCCAGAGCCAGATAGGCGGGGAAGCGGTGCAGGGCGGTCATGTGATCTCGATCCTGGGTAGCAGCGACCTCGACTTGCGAAGAGCCACCGCCACTGCCGATGGCGCCTCGATCAGGGTGTTCGCACTGTTTGGCAGCGTCAGGATTACCGTTCCGGAGGACTGGGCGACAAACGTCCAGACGCGTGCTTTCCTGGGCAGTGTCGTGTCCAAGCGCATTCCACCCGAGTCCTCTTCGACACCACTCACCCTCACTGGACTTTGCCTGTTGGGAAGCCTGGAAGTCCGCTCGTAGTCGCAACCTCACTCTGGCCTGGCGCGACCCTCTCGACGATTCGACTTCCATTGTGCACTCGAACTCGGACAGGGATCAGCCATCGGCACCTGTCAAGGCCGATTCCACTATCGCCGCCTGACCGAGCAGCGTTTCGTCGTGGCCGAATCGGCCGACGAGCGACAAACCCAGCGGCAGGCCGTTGACGTCGCCGAACGGCAGGTTGACTACCGGCATGCCGGCGTGGGTCCAGGGCAGATTCATGCGTGGATCTCCGGTCGAGCCGAGCCCATGCGGGGCCGGACCGACCGCCGATGGCGCCAGCCAGATGTCTACACCAGCCCGATCCATGCGTTCATGCAGCCTCTGGCGCAAGGCAATACGGCTGGCTCGTCCCGCTTCGGCGTCTGCTGACGAGATCGCCAGCCCTTGCTCGTAGAGTTGAGCGCTCTGGGGCCGGAACATCGCTCCATACTTCGCATATCGCTCGCGATGCGTCTCGGCGAATTCGAACGTGGTCAGGTTGCGATGCCGAGCGCTGATGTCTGCGATGTCGTGCAGTGTCATTGCCTCCTCAACGTTGACGCCAACATTCGTTAATCGCTCGGCGGCGGAGGTCAAGGCGTCCCGCATCTCCCGCTCGGCCTGGTCGAGGAACGCACCTGCGGGGATCCCAATGCTCGGCGGCGAAGCCTCGGCGTCCTCTCCCTTGCGCCAGCCCAGGAGGAGCGAAGACGCGACCAGTGCGGCATCGGCCACGGAGTCGACGAGGTAGCCAATTGTGTCGACCGAGGGCGAGTAGTATAGCGTCCCACTCGTAGGAATGCGGTCGTAGGACGGCTTGAATCCGACCACCCCGCAGAACGAGGCCGGACGAATCACCGACCCGACCGTCTGCGAGCCCAGCGCGAGCGGAACGATGCCGGCCGCGACGGCTGCCGCTGACCCACTGCTCGAGCCGCCGGGCGTGTGCTCGCGGTTGTGCGGATTCGCCGTGGCGCCCGAGGCGAAGTAGGCAAACTCGGTCGTCACTGCCTTGCCCAGGACCAGGGCTCCGGCGTCCCGAAGTCGGGTCACGACATCTGCCTCGGGCCCGCTGAACGATTCGGGCGGCACTGCCGACCCGGCACGCGTTGGCATCCGATTGACGTTGAAGATGTCTTTGACCGCAACCATCGCACCGTACAGCGGCGGCCGGTTTTCCGGGGACGGCCAACGTTCCATCAGCGTCGCCGCCTCCGACGAGAGTCGTTCCCGTTGCCGCGGGTCAGGGAGCATGGCGCGGACCAGCGGATTGACCGCGTCCAGCCGGTCGAGAGTCTGCGCAATCAGGTCCTGTAGCGAGAGGTCGCCCGACCGCGTGACGGCGACCTGCTTGTTCAGGGAGAGAGATTGGACGAGCTGGATGCTGCGTGAGTCTGCCACTCGATTCTTCTGCTCTGCCGACGAGCTGTGCGCTCGGTCGGATGGATTCCCGCCGCCGCATCAAGTACGGAGCAGGCTGCGCGGGAATGACGACGGTGGACGGGGCAACAGGGGTGGTTAGAAGCCCAGGCCTTCTTTGCCCATCAGGGTACGCGCCGCGCTGATGTGGCCGAGATGGCGATTGGAGTGACTAACCAGCAAGTGGCCGATGATCTCCCACTTGGGCAGCTCGCCATGCGGCACGATTCGTGTGATCGACCGCAGATAGTCTTCGTTCATAGCGGCGATTCGGGGAACGATGACATCAGCAATCTCGCTCGCGTATGCGGCGAGTTTGTCCCCCTCTGGAAAAACCCAGGTCGTGACCTCCTCGAACGGCGTGTTGGTGCCCTGGTCAACACGAGGCAATCCCCACTCCTCGTGGAGATTCTGCTGTGTCCAGATCGGCTGCTCGCGCTCGAAGGCGAAGTGGACCAGGTTGTCGCAGGTGCGCAGGATGTGCCAGGCCTCAAAGCCAATGCAGTTTTCGCGCGGCGCAATGCGGAACTGGACCTCTTCCTCACTCAGTCCCTGCATGGCTCGGGCCGTCACGCGAAGCGCACGATTGGTGAACTCCGAGAGCACCCGTGCCGAGAGATTGGACATCAGGGACTCCTAGAAGCCGAGGCCTTCCTTGCCCTGCATCGAGCGGCCCACGTTGATCTGTCCCAGGTGGTTATTGGAATGGTTGATGATCACTTGCCCGATGATCTCCCACTTGGGCAGCTCGCCCTGGGGGACGATGCGGGTGATCGAGTTGAGGTACTCGGGCGTCATCTCGGCGATACGCGGCGTGATTACGTCTGCGACATCGTTCAGGTAGCCGGCAATGGTCGCGCCGTCGGGGAACACCCAGCTTGAGACTTCCTCGTAGCTCGTCCCGGTGCCCTGGTCGACCTTGGGCAGTCCCCACGCCTCGTGCATGTTCTTGGCCATCCAGATCGGCTGCTCGCGCTCAAAGGCGAAGTGGATCAGGTTGTCGGCCGTGCGGGCGATATGCCAGGCCTCGAAGCCGATGCAGTTCTGGCCCTCGAAGGTGCGGAAGTGGACCTCGTCCTGCGCCAGGTCCTCCATCGACTGCGCCGTCCAGCGCAGTACGCGGTCGGTGAACTTGGCCAGCGCGGCCGCGAGATCGTTGTCTGCCATCATCAATCCTCCAGTTCGGTAGGCCGTGTCCTTGTGGGTCTTTGATGCACGTTAGCCGACGATCTTCGCGAGCACGTCCGCCCATTGGTCGTCGCTTTCGGTGTCGACCGACACCTGGTGCAGGTCGACTCCGGCCTCGGACTGCTCGTCGATATGCCGCTCGCACTCGCCGAGGGACCCGCGGCAGGAGAAACGCGGCGCAATCTCTATCGCGATCTCCGCCGCCGCGCCCGGACCGCCGTCCTGCCAGGCGTCGCGCATCGCTGCGACCTCGTCGCCGAAGCCCTGCCGCTCGAACTGGCGAAAGTAGCCCGGACCGTTGCGCACGGCAAAGAACGAGAGTCCCTGCGCGAACCCTCGATCAATCTCTGTTTGCCGCTCCAGATCGAGCACCACGGTCGCCGAGCCCGGCGATCTGATTTCCACCGCCTCGGCGCTCCTGCCGGCGTCTATCGACCATTCCCGGACTTGACTGACCGCCTCTCCGACGCGATCGTTGGGAATCCAGGTCGGCATCCAGCCGTCTGCGATCTCGGCGGTCATCTTGACCGAGGTCGGATTCAGTGTCGCCAGATGAATCGGCGGCGAAGGCTGGGCGGGGATCATGCCGCTGACCAAGGCGCGCTCGACGTGGATCGTCGGTCCGTCATAGCTGAAGCGCTCTCGTGACCAATACAGCCGGATCAACTCGACGGCCTCACGGATGCGGGCGAAGGGACGCTCGAATCTGACGCCGTGAAACCGTTCTATTGCGCCAGGCGCGCTCGCGCCCAGACCGACGACCACGCGCCCGCCCGACAGTTGATCGACCGTGCCGAAGCTCTGCGCCAGCGTCGCCGGCGTACGCGAAAACACGTTGACGATCGCCGATGCGATCCGCACGTTGGACGTCTCGTGCGCCAGCAGCGCCATGCCCGTGAACGCGTCGTGACCGTAGCCTTCGACCACGCAGATCGTGTCGACGCCGATCTCATCCGCAAGTCGCGCTCGATTGAGAAACGTGTCGACGAAGTCGGGATTCCAGGGCAAGTTGATCGAAACGCGTCGCTTGTTGCCACTTGACGTTGTCATAGCCAGGGGTCTCCTTTGCCGACTGTCGCCGAGAGCAGCCAGATCTTGACGGGACAGCGAACCTGATCGTCAGGATCGACGACCCGATCATCCTCCCGCAGATCCCGCGCGATGACGTCGAGCATCCGTTCACGACCCGTCGGGAGGAAGGCGAAGGCCTTCAGCATCGCCCACCAGGCCTCGAAGTCGTTCCACCAGAACTCTCGCTCAATCTCCTCGATTGTCACGTCATCGAGGCGTCGATCGTCGTTCTCGCTCAGCAGCGCCAACCGGACTGCTTCCCTGGGATCGAACTGCAACTCCACCTCAGGCCAGACGACGCCCCTGCGCTCCAGTTGACTGAGCAGGCGCGTTCCCGGCGAGCCGAAAAACGGGGAACCGATCACCGTTGCTGCGACACGTCCACCAAGCCGCGTCAGGCGTGTCGCCTCCTTGAGCAGATGCAGCGGACGTTCCGCGTAGGGCAACACCAGACCCAGCGAGACCGCGCTCGCGGATCGATGGCGCAAGCTCGTTGCAGCAGCGTCTTCCTGAAGGAATCGAGGCGCCAGAACGGAACGGCGAAATCGCTCGCGGGCGAGCTCGAGTTGCTCTCGCGACAGATCGACGCCGACTGCACTGCCGTTCGTCAGGATCGGCGCCGCATGCGCGACCACCGTTCCGGGGCCACATCCGAGGTCGACTAGATCGCTGTCGGGTTGCAGGTCGAGCCGCTCGATCAGCTCAGTCGCGGCGAAGTGAATCAGTTCGGGCGCCGAGGCCTCGTAGTCGGCTCCGCTGCGGTTGAACGTCTCGGCGATATCCTCGTTGCGCATGCACAGTCTCCATTGCATCAACCGCAAGCGAGTTCGCCGATGTCTCACGATACCCCGCTCGTCATCGCCCACCGCACAACAATGGGACATGCCCCGGAGAACACCCTGCTGGGTATCCGCACAGCGCTTGCGATGGGCTGCGACGGCGTCGAGATTGACGTTCGCCTGTGCGGGGACGGTCTGCCGGTCTTGGTCCACGACGACGACGTCGGCAGAACCACCGATTCCAGTGGTCGCGTTGCCGATACAACGCTCGCCGCGCTCGCTGAGATCGACGCTGGACAGGGTGAACGAGTACCAACCCTGCGCGAGGCCATGGCGCTGATCGACGGCAAGATGTTGCTTGTCGTGGAACTGAAGGTGACACCAGGCGACGACGTCGAGGCGCTCTGCGAAGCAGTCCTGGAGGACATTCGTGAGGCTGACGCGATCCCCTGGATCTGGCTCTGGAGCTTTGATTCCGAGACCGTGATTGAACTCGCCCGCCGCGCGCCGCACGGCCGACGGATCGCCCACCTCTGCCTCGCGCCGACGCCGGAGATCTGGCGGATCGCGGCGGAGCAGCAGCTTGACGGAATCTCTATGCATGGCTCCGGCCTGAGCGAAGAGACCGTGGCAGCCTGCCGGGCCCACGACATGGCCGCATTCGTCTGGACAGTCAATGAACCGGCCGACATCGAGCGTTGTGTCAAGCTGGGCGCAACCGGAATCGTCGGCGATTACCCGGAGCGCATCCAGGCAGCGGTAGGCGAGATCGGCGACCGATAGCCGCCCGATTACCTGCTATGCTCGGACATTGCGGAGGGGTGTAGCTCAGTTTGGCAGAGCAACGGTCTCCAAAACCGTAGGTCGCGGGTTCGAGTCCTGCCACCCCTGCCAGAGCAACCCACCAGCCATGCCGAGGTGGTGGAACTGGTAGACACGCAGCGTTGAGGGCGCTGTGCCCATTGCGGGCGTGGAGGTTCGAGTCCTCTCCTCGGCACCAACACTCGGACTACCGCCGACTACCGCTCGGTGGTTACAATGTCCCTCACAGAGCGACATCAAGTCGTTCCGACAAGCGGAAGTGGCGCAGCGGTAGCGCGTCTCCTTGCCAAGGAGAAGGTCGAGGGTTCGAATCCCTTCTTCCGCTCCAGACAACTCCAGCAACTGCTCCCCAGGCGACGTGGCCAAGTGGTAAGGCAGGGGTCTGCAAAACCCTTATCACCGGTTCGAATCCGGTCGTCGCCTCCAACCTCTCCCCTCTGACACCATTCCGTGCCTGCCTACGACCCGCAAACCGCGCTGATCGTCGTTGACATCCAGAACGACTTCGCGCACCCCGACGGCTCGCTCTACGTGAGCGGCGCGGCCGACGTGGTTGACTACGCGAACAGAGCAATCTCCGACGCCTCGCAGTCGGGCGCGCCAGTCATCTACACCCAGGACTGGCATCCCGAGCACACGCCCCACTTCGAGCAGGACGGCGGCATTTGGCCGGTCCACTGTGTCGGCGACACCTGGGGCGCGGAGCTCCACGGCGACCTGACGGCCGATGCCGGTCCGCTCGTGCGCAAGGGCGTTGACGGCCACGACGGCTACTCGGGATTCAGCACGCGAGATCCACAAAGTGGAGAGCGGCGTCAGACCGAACTGGAAGAGATCCTGCTCGAAGCGGGCGTCGAGCGCTGCATCGTCGTCGGCCTGGCGACCGACTACTGCATCAAGGAGACCGTCCTCGACGCGTGCCGCCTCGGCTTCGAAGTCCTCGTGCCGCGCAGCGGCGTGGCTGCCGTCAATCTGCAACCGACCGACGGCGAGACCGCGCTCTCCGCGATGGCCGTTGCCGGCGCACTGATCGAATAACGTTCGATCCGTGAACACGCCGTCCGCGCTGTTTGTCGATCTCTACGAGCTGACCATGGCGCAGCTCTACTACGAGCGCGACACAACCGGGGAGGCCGTGTTCGAGCTGACCGTTCGCGGACTGCCGGACAGCTGGGACTACCTGATCGCGGCTGGTCTCGATCGCGCGCTCGGATTCCTCGAATCGCTGCGCTTCAGCGACGCCGATCTGGCCTACCTCGACACGCTCCCCCAGTTCAACCGGACATTCGTCGATCGACTCCGAGACCTTCGGTTCACTGGCGATGTCTGGGCCCCGCCCGAGGGCGCGATCGTCTATCCGGACGAGCCCCTAATCCAGGTCATCGCGCCGCTGCCCGAAGCGCAGATCGTCGAAACGGCGATGATCAACCAGATTGCCTACCCGACGCTGGTCGCCAGCAAGGCGGCCCGCGCGGTCGATGCGGCGGCGGGACGTCCGGTGATCGAGTTCGGCGGCAGACGCGCTCACGGCGCGGAGGCGGCGATCGAAGCGTCGCGCGCGACCTACATCGCCGGCTTCGAGGCAACGTCCTCCGTCGAGGCCGGTCGCGCCTACGGCATTCCGGTCACCGGAACGATGGCGCATAGCTTCGTGCTCGCCAGTGGTAGTGAGGTGGAGGCGTTCGACGCTTTCGTCGCTCGCTATCCCGCGACGACGCTGCTGGTCGACACGTACGACACGGCCACCGGCGTAACGAACTCGATTAAGACTGCCAGGCGGTTCGGCATCGGGTCCGTCGGGGCGATCCGCATCGACTCTGGGAACTTCCACGACGAGGCATGGCAGGCGCGCATCAGGCTCGATAGCAGCGGTCTGAACGATGTCAGGATCGTCGTGAGCGGCGGTCTGGACGAGTACCAGATTGCAGAATTGGTCAGTTCCAACGCGCCGATCGACGTGTTCGCCTGCGGCACGAACATCGTGGCGCCACCCGACTCGGCGACGCTGGACTCTGCCTACAAGATGGTCGAGTACGAGGGCAGAGCGGTCGCCAAGCGATCGCCTGGTAAGCCCAGCATCGGGCATCGAAAGCAGGTATGGCGGCTGCCCGACCGCGATCTGATCGCACGGTTCGAAGAGCCTCCTTCGGGGAATGCCGATCCGCTCTTGCGACAGGTCATGGCCGCCGGGGAGCGTACCGCGGCAGGCAACGACACGCTGTCCCAGATTCGCGCCCGCGCAGCGGTCGGGCGCAGTCCCCGACGGGTGACGATCGATCCCTCGCTGCTAAGATGAAATCCAGACATTTGTAGTTGGAGTACTTCGGTATGAGCGATTCCAGAACCGACACGCCGGGCGTCGTCATCCCTATCTGGGACGACGAACTCGACGATTTCGAAACCGAAGCGACCGCGTTCCGCGAGCAGCAACGCGAAGAGGTCGAGTTCATGCTCTACCGGCTGCGCCAGGGCGTCTATGGACAGCGCCAGCCTGACGTGCATATGAACCGGATCAAGCTGCCGATGGGTGGCGTGACATCCGATCAACTCGATGGCCTCGCCGAGGTCTGTGAGACCTTCGCCCCGTTGGGCAAGGGCCACATCACCACGCGCCAGAACATCCAGGTCCACTTCGTCCCGCTCGACCAGATGCCCGACATGCTTCGCGTCCTGGGCAAGGTCGGACTCTCTTCCCGTGAGGCCTGCGGCAACACCGTGCGCAATGTCACCGCCGACCCCTGGGCCGGCATCTCCGAGGACGAAGTCTTCGATCCCACGCCGTACGCCGGAGCGTTCGTTCGTTACTGGGTGCGCAACTCGATCACCCAGCTCCTGCCGCGCAAGTTCAAGGTCTACTTCACCGGCCGCGAGGCCGACTCCGCCATCGCCGCGATCCACGACCTCGCCTTCTTCTCCCAGGTCCGCGTGATCGACGGCCAGGAGGTGCGCGGTTTCCGCGTCATGGTTGGCGGCGGACTCTCGACGATGCCCAAGGAAGCGGTCACGCTGACCGAGTTCGTGCCGATGACGGAGTTTCTCACTCTCTCCGAGGCCGTGATCCGCATCTTCAACGCGGCCGACGAGCTGCGCAAGAACATCCTCAAAGCACGGCTCAAGTTCCTCGTCCACCGGGTCGGCGAAGCAGCCTTCCGCGAAATGGTCGAGGAAGAGCTGCAGAAGGGCTGGAGCAAGGAATCGCCGCCGCTCGAAGAACTGCTCTACCTCGACGACGAGGAGTCGGACGAGCGAGACATCGCGGTCGAGTTGCCCTCGCCCAACGGCGATGCTGCGCGTTTCGAGCGGTTCCTCGCGACCAACGTCCGCGCTCAGGTGCAGGACGGTTACTCGGCGGTCGAGGCATCGATCGACCAGGGCGACTTGACGCCGGAACAGTTCCGCGGCCTGGCCGAGATCCTGCGCAAGTACGGACGTGAGCGCGCCCGCACGACACCGCAGCAGAACGTCGTTCTGCGCTGGATTCCCAACGAGGCCGTCTACGCCGTCTGGCGACAGCTCGACGAGCTTGGTATGGGCGAGCCCGACGCCCAGGAAATCGAAGACGTCGTCTCCTGCCCCGGCACCGATAGCTGCAAGCTCGGCATCACCTCCTCGATGGGCCTCAATCGGGCCGTCCAGGAGCGTGTCCGCGAAATGGCGATCGACGACCCGGTAACCCGCAAGATGCGCATCCACATGAGCGGCTGCCCGAACAGCTGCGGCCAGCACCACATCGCCGACATCGGCTTCCATGGCGCTGCGATCAAGGTCGGCAACCGCCAGATTCCCGCCTACCACATGTTCATCGGCGGCACCTACCGCACCGAGGAGATGCGCCTCGGCACGCTCGTGCCCAAGGTCCGCATTCCGGCCAAGCGCGTCCCCGACGCCGTCGAACGGGTGATCGACCTCTACCACGCCGACCGCGAGAGCGACCAGGAACTCTTCAGCACCTGGATCGACCGGACGGGCCTGAACCCAATCCAGGAAACGCTCAACGATCTCACCCTGCCGCCGGAGTTCTCAGCGGACACCCTGCCGATGTTCATCGACTGGGATCGCCAGGACATCTACATCCTCCAGCGCGGCGAAGGCGAGTGCGCGGTCTAGCTCCCAAGAGCTCCCCCTCCGGGGGAGCTGTCACGAAGTGACTGAGGGGGCCCGGCACCAACCGAGGCTGACGGACAATGCGGTGATCACCGAACGCCGGCTCGCGCGGATGCGGGAAGTACTCGAACGCCGCCACGATGACCTGGTCGTGGTGATCGAGAACGTCCACGACGCGCACAATGCCTCCGCCATTCTGCGCAGTTGCGATGCCTTCGGAGTGGGAAGGGTCGCGCTGGTCTACACCAACCAGGTCTTTCCGGAAATCTCCGGCGGCGTTGCGGCCAAGGTCCAGAAGTGGCTGCAGATTGACCGCTTTACGTCGGCCGAGGACTGCGTCACCGCGCTGCACAACGAAGGAATCGAGGTTTACGCCACCGAACTCACGGACGACGCCCATGACTATCTCAGCATCGACTTCGGCGGGCCGTCCGCCATCGTCCTCGGAAACGAGCACGCCGGATGCTCGGCGGAGATGGTCGCACTGGCGGACGGCGCGGTGATCGTCCCAATGGTCGGCTTCGTACAGTCGCTCAACGTCTCTGTGGCGGCGGCAGTGGTGCTTGCTGAGATCGCGCGACAGCGCAGAGAGCTCAAGCCTGCCTGGTCTGAACGCAAGGCGGCTCAACTGCAAGGCTGGATCGAGCGCGAGTCGTCCCGGCACTGACTCTCCAGGTGTCGTGTAGCATCGCGTTGGACAACCTCGAACACACGAGAAGGAGCACAGGATGGCTGACTACGCCGGCAGACTGCCCGTCGCGACGCCTGAGTCACAGCCCTACTGGGACGGTCTCAAAGAGCACAAGTTGATGCTGCCCACCTGCGACGACTGCGGTCCCCACTTCTACCCCCGACCCTTCTGCCCCATGCCCGAGTGTTTCAACTGGGACATCAAGTGGACGCAGGCCTCGGGCAAGGGCAAGGTCTACACATTCGTCATTTCTCATCAGCCGATTCCGCCCTACCACAGCGAGGACAACGCACCGCCTTACGTGATCGCGGTGATTGAACTCGAAGAGGGTCCGCGGATGATGTCCAACCTGATCATCGACGACCCGTACTCGACCACGGTCGACATGGACGTCGAAATCGTATTCGACGACGTGACCGACGAGGTCACCCTGCCCAAGTTCAAGCCTGTCTAGTCGCCGACAACCAAGGCTCACTCGAAACGGAGATCACTCATGGATCAGATTCGACACAAGGTCGCCATTGTCGGCGCTGCCGAGACCGATGATCTGGGCCAAATGCCCCACATGTCGCGTCTCGCCCTGCACGCGCAGGCGGCCAAGAATGCGCTCGACGACGCCGGCATGTCGCTGGCCGATGTCGACGGCCTGCTCTGCGCCGGCGCCATCCCCAACGAGGTTGCCGAGTACCTCGGCATCCAGCCCCGCTACATCGACGGCACCTCCGTCGGCGGCTGCTCCTTCATGATTCACGTCCGACATGCGGTCGCCGCGATCATGGCCGGCTACTGCGATGTCGCCCTCGTGACCCACGGCGAAAGCGGACGCTCCGGCGTCGACGCGCCGCGTGGCGGCTCGGCTTCCTCGCCCGGCGGCCAGTATGAGGCTCCGTTCGCAATCGGCGGCGCGCCGACCACGTTCTCCATCCCCGTGCTGCGGCACTTCCACGAGTACGGGACGACCAAGGAACACCTGGCGCATATTGCCGCGGCGACGCGCGCCTGGGCCAACCTCAATCCAATGGCCATGATGGGCAGCCACCGCCGAGCGCCCGAGCGCGGCGGCGGACCGATCACGCCGCAGGATGTGCTCAACTCGCGGATGATCTGCTACCCCTTCAACCTGCTTGATTGCTGTGTTGTCGCCGACGGCGGTGGAGCGCTCGTGCTCGTCTCGGAGGAGCGCGCCAAGGACTTCGCCAAGGACCCGGTCTACGTGCTGGGCGCAGGCGAGGCGGCGGCCCACTGGATGGTCTCGCAGATGCGTGACCACACCACCGCCGACGGCTACCGGATCGCCGGCGAGGCCGCCTACAAGAGCGCCGGCCTCGGACCGCAGGACATCGACCACTGCATGTTCTACGACGCCTTCACCTTCACTCCGCTGATGGCGGCCGAGGACCTGGGCTTCGTGCCGAAGGGCGAGGGCGGCCCGTTCTTCGCCGAGACCAAGACCGGCCCTGACGGTGAGGTTATCTACAAGTCCGGTCCGGGCGGCGACTTCCCGATGAACACCAACGGCGGCGGCCTCTCCTACTGCCACACCGGCATGTACGGCATGTTCGCGATCATCGAGTCGGTCCGCCAGCTGCGCGGCGAGTGTGGCGAGCGCCAGGTGCCCGACGTCAACGTCAGCATGGCTCACGGCCCCGGCGGCATGTTCGCCTCGGCCGGCACCCTGATCCTCGCGAATGCGTAGTATGGCGGCATGGTCACAGCACAGCCCCCTCGATCAGCTCCTCCGAAGCTTGTCACCGCTGAGGAGCTCCTGCGGATGTCCAAGGACGACTTCCGTGGCGAGCTGATTCGAGGGAGACTCTGCGAAATGCCCCCGCCCGGAAACGAACACGGCGTCATCTGTCTCCGTCTGGGCGCGAAGATTCTGCTGCACGTTGAGGAACATCAGCTGGGAATCGCAACGAGCAACGACGCAGGCGTCGTCTTGGAACGTGGCCCTGACACGGTTCGCGGCCCGGACTTGGCGTACTTCTCCAAGGAGCGGTTCTCGCCTAGCGGCAGAACGACGGGATATCCCGAGGTTCCCCCTAATCTCGTGGTCGAAGTCAAATCACCCTCTGTCTCGCTGAGCGAAGTTCACGACAAAGCGATGATGTGGATCAGCTACGGAGTCGAGACTGTCTGGCTCGTCCTCCCAGATTCACGGTCGGTTGATGTGTATCGGGCCGGAGTCGATATTGTATCGGTCACCGAGCCGAATCAGCTCAGCGGGCTCGACGTGCTGCCCGGCTTCAACTGCTCGCTAGAGGAGATTTTCGGGCCGGCGGCTCAGGACGACGCGCCAGCAGGACGCTGAGCGCTGCGCAAAGCAGCAGGCCGACGAAGACGATGTAGATCAGGTCGTACGAACCTCGATTGTCGATCACCAGGCCCGACACGAACGGCCCGAAGGCGTTGAGGATCAACTGTGGCGGAGCCGTGACCGATCGGATGCGTCCAACCGAGTAGCGGCCGAAGTAGTCGGGGAACGAGATCCGGTTGAGCGGCAACTGCGCGCCGAACGAAAGTCCGTGCCATACGGCGAAGACGAACGCCATCCAGACCGTGTCGGTGAGGATGAACCAGATCACCGCGCTGGCCGTGACGCAGATCACCAGTGGCAGGGCGAAGCGCACGGCCATCCGCTGACGCAACTCGCCGCCGAACACGCCGCCGATGATCCCCATCCCCGCCCACAGCGCGAGGGCCGAGCGGGCGGTGTCGGCGTCAATCCCGTTCTGGGTCATGTGCGAGACGAACGTGAAATTCACAGAGCCGCCGACCACCATCAACATGGTTGTGCCAAACAGCAGCAGCCAGAACGCCCGTGTACGGATCGCCTCGCGCACCGTCCAATCAGGGTCGTCGGGCGCCGGTTGAGTTGAGTGGGTGTCCAATCGACGCCCGCTGCGTCGCAGCCCGTCGGGCCGCAGCCCGACGTCCTCCGGTCGGCGTCGCATGATCAGCGGCGGCAGGAGACCCACCACGACGATCAGCAACGCCATCAGCAGGAACGCTTCTCGCAACCCGCCTAGCCAGAATCCCGCCGTGATCACGAGCGGAAAGATCATCATCCCGCTGCGGGTGCCGATCATCGTCAGGCCCATCGCCGATCCTCGGCGCTGGATGAACCAGTTGGCGATGACCACCACGACGGCGATGTCTATGACAGCGACCGTGATTCCACGTCCGACTCCCCAGAGCAACAGGAACTGCCAGAGGCTGTCGATGAATCCGAGCGCCGCCATGACCCCGGCAACCAGGCCTACCGACACGAACAGCAGCATGCGCGGGCCGTGCCGGTCGGCGATCGGACCGACAAACGTCGCAAGAATCCCGCCTCCGATGCCGCCTATCACCATCGTTAGGGCGATCGATGCCGTGCTCCAGCCGTACTCCGCCTGCAACTCGGGCGTCAGTGCGCCCAATACTGGATTGAAGAACGAGACCGCCGCAAACGATGACATCGAAGCCGCGGCGGCGATCCACCAACCCGCGAACACTCGCCGAAACGGCCGGGAGTACATGACGTTCGGCAGACGCTGCGAGCGCCGGATCAGGACGATGTTCTGCGAATCGCCTTGAGGGTTCATGGACGCCACTACCCTACCGCTAGAGGACCAACGATTCGAGAGGCAATCCAGCCATGTCACAGCCTTGGCCGCGCATCGGGGTGACGTCCGAGTTGAGTGCTCGAGCGGGGGATCGTTTGACTGAGATTGCTCCGCAGGCCGAGATTGTCCTGCTCAATCCCGACGGGTCGTGGATCGGCGATCCCGATCACCTGGACGGCTTTTTCTTCTCCGAGGACCTCTACTACCTGCCGGAGGCCGCGGGCGCATTCATCAACCTGCTCGGCACGGCACGCCCCAAGTGGATGCAGACCGCCAGCACCGGCGTCGACCATGCGATCTTCAAGCACTTGATTGACTCCGGCTCGATCGTCACCAACTCACCCGGGGTCCATGGCGGCCCGATCGCGGAGTATGTCTTCGCCTACATACTCAGCCACGCCAAGCGCCTTCCGCAGCACGCAAGCAACCATGCAGAGCGGAAGTGGGCACCGCTCGATACTGTCGAGTTGGCCGGTCAGACACTGGGCATTGTCGGCTACGGAGGCATCGGCGAAGCGTGCGCGAAGCTCGGTCAGGCGTTTGGGATGAGATCCATCGCCACCAAGCGAAGACCTCCAGATGGCACATTCCTGGATGTCCACCTCTCACCCGATCGCTTGCACGATCTCCTCGCCGTGAGCGATTATGTCGTGCTCTGCTGCCCGCTGACCGACGAGACGCTGAACCTGATTGACACCCACGCCCTCGCGGCGATGCAGTCGCACGCGCTTCTGATCAACGTTGCCCGCGGTCGCGTCGTCGACCACGATGCGTTGGGCGAGGCGCTCCGCATGGGTCAGATCGCCGGCGCAGTGCTGGACGTTGCTCCGTTGGAGCCGCTTGGGCCTGACTCCCCGCTCTGGGACATGCCGAACTGCCAGATCACTCCCCACGATTCCTGCCACGTCGATGCCTCGTACCTGCGCACGGCCGAGTTCTTCTTCACCAACCTTGGCCATCTGGTCGCCGGAGAGTCGCTGGAGTGGGTCGTCACTGACATTGAACTCACCGACCCCAGCATGGGAGATGTCTAGGAGCGCACATGACCAACCACACCTTTCCGCCTGGTCCATTGGCCGGGATTCGAGTTCTCGATCTCACCTGGGTGCTGGCTGGGCCGTACGCCGCCATGATTCTCTGCGACCTGGGAGCCGAGGTGGTCAAGGTCGAGCGTCCGCCGCACGGTGATGTCGCCCGAACGACCGGTCCCTTTGTCAACAACCAATCGATGTACTTCCAGTCGGTCAACCGAGGCAAACGCAGCATCTCCATTGATCTACGTTCTGAGGAAGGCCGTGACCTCTTCCTGCGCCTTGTCGATGAGGCCGATGTGGTGATGGAGAATTTCACCCCAGGCGTGATGGACAAGCTGGGCATTGGTCCCGAGGCGCTGCTTGAACGCAACCCGCGCCTGATCTTCGCTTCCACCTCCGGCTTCGGACAGACCGGACCCTGGCGCGACAAGCCGGCGCTCGACATCATCGTCCAGGGCATGGGTGGCGTGATGAGCATCACGGGCTATCCGGACGAGCCCCCGGCCCGGCCGGGCACCTCGATCGGCGACATCTGCGGCGGTCTGTACACCGCCGTCGGCATTCTCGCGGCGTTGCGCGAACGCGAACAGAGCGGACAGGGGCAATCGGTTGATATCTCGATGCTCGACTGCCAGATCGCGATCCTCGAGAACGCCGTCGCCCGGTACTTCGCGACCGGCGAGGAGCCCGGACCGCTGGGTACGCGGCACCCGTCGGCAACGCCGTTCCAGGCCTTCCCGACGGCTGACGGCTGGATTGTCGTGGCGTTGTCCTGGGGCATCGCGACGCAGTGGGAGATCTTCTGCGCCGAACTGGGACTGCCGCAGTTGGTCGGCGACGAGCGCTTTGAGACGTCCTTCAAGCGCACAGAGAATCACGCCGAGCTTGAGCCGCTGCTATTCGAGGCCACGCGCAAACGAAGCACCGAGCACTGGGTCTCGACCCTCGCCCAGTACGGCATCCCTATCGGCCCGCTGAACACCATTGGACAGGCCGTGCAGCAGGAGCAGATTGCTGCGCGCGAGATGATCACGACCGTCCGTCATCCGGTGGCCGGTGACGTGACGATGGCCGCCTCTCCGCTCAAGTTGTCGCGCACGCCGGGACGCGTCTACGGCTACGGCCCGCAGTTCGGTCAAGACACCGTCGATGTGCTGGAGGAGTGGCTCGGCGTCCTCCCTGAAGAGACCGAACGCCTCGCGGATTCGGGCATCGTCCTGACTGAGGGCGGCCCCGACATCGCCGCCTACCTGAGCGCCTGACGTGACAATCAGAGAACGACTGTCGCGCATACGATCTTCCGCCAAACAGCGGCTCCGTCCCGATCCAATCGAGATCGAACTCGATGTCGTCGAACAGCTCATCGTCCAGCACCTGTTGCTCGTTGAACAGGCATCGTTCGACGAGTTAGTCGACGCGGTACTCGTCTCCAGACCGACCGCGAATCAGCAACAAGTTCGGCTCTCGTTGATTCGCTTTGAGTCGTTTCGCCTGATCAATCGCATCCTGCATCCTGAGTTGGAGCCTGGCAAGCAGATGTCGTTTACGCTCACTGCTGACGGTCGGAGGCTGAAGGCGGTGATCCCCGCCGTGCCGCGATCGCGAATCCAAACCTGGTTGTGACAACACGACTCCCGGAGGGCTTGCCGATGGCGAAGTACAAGGTCTACCACATTGACTCCAGGCCGGAACGTCTACCGCACAAGGCCGAAGCAGAACAGATCGCCAAGGCCGACGCTGAGTTGATTCCGCTCACGCCCGAGCAACAAGAAGACATCCCAGCGTACGTCGCCGACGCCGACGGGATCATTTGCGGCTATCGGCAGGTTGGCAAGGACATCTTCAACGCCGCGCCCAATCTCAAGGTCGTAGTCCGCTACGGCATCGGATTCGACAACATCGACTGGCAGACCGCTGTTGACTACGGCATCGTCGTCTGCAACATCACCGACTACTGCATCAACGAGGTCGCCACTCACGCCATCTCGATGCTGCTTGCGTTGAACCGGAAGCTAATCGCCCACAACAACGCAGCCCGCGCTGGCGAACGCGTCCCGCTCGGCCCCTCGGGACCGCTCTACGGCGAGACGCTGGGACTCGTCGCCTTCGGACACATTGCGCAACAGGCCGCGATCCGAGCGCAGGCGTTCGGGCTCGACGTGATTGCCTACGATCCGTATCAGGATCCGGCCGTCGCCGAGGCGGCTGGCGTGCGCCTCACCTCCCTGGAAGAGGCGATGCAGGCCGACTACGTTTCAGTCCACCCGCCCCTTAGCCCCGAGACGCGGGGCTTGGTAGGCGCAGATCAGCTGGCGCTGATGAAACCGACGGCGTACCTGATCACGACCTGCCGAGGCGGGGTCGTCGACGAGCAAGCACTCTACGACGCGCTGAAGCGCGGACAACTGGCGGGTGCCGGGGTTGACGTCTGGGATCCCGAGCCGGTCCACAAGGACCACCCACTGCTCGAGTTCGACAACGTGATCGCGACCCCGCACTCGGCCTTCTACTCCGACAACTCGATGCCATTGCTGCTACAGCGTGTCGGTGAGGCAGCCGCTGACGTGCTCCAGGGCTACATGCCGCGCTCGGTGGTCAACAAGTCAGTGCTCGACAGGGTCACGCTGGCGCCGCATCCGGATCGCTAAACGCACATCCGCTCAACGCCGGGCAGGGCTATTGGTTCACCTGTACATTCGAGGTGGAAGCTCGGCGAGGTTCTGCTGGCCCTAACATCCATGGGCAGCCGGATTAGCGCAGATCAGGGAGACAACGCTTGTCCGACTGGCGCGGGATCGGCTCTCAACCGATTCCCGCGCTCGCCCAGCCTTACCAGCGCTTGACGTGGCCACTCGCGATCCCGTTGAGCCCTCGCAGTCAGCTCTCTTCCTCGATCAGCTCGACATCGGCGTACCAGGCCGTAACCTCGCCGCCGCTGCCGTCGTGGTTGCGACTGACCGGTCGCCCGACAACCTGCCCCGGTCGCGCCCGGATCGGTTGGCTGAACATGGGTCCATCGATCACGCAGGTGTGAAACTCGCCGTTCTCGCCAAGTGGGTCGGTTCCTACCGGCAAGTCGTCCAGGAAGGACCGGTCGAACCAACGACCAGCGAACGAATGATCGAGCCTGGATGTCGGGCTGATCGCCGTCACGATCGCCCTGAGTCCAGCATCCAGCATGGTCGCGGCCAGGTCGCCTGTTGGAAGACCCCAGATTGGAAAGACGGCGTCGAACCCGGTGTCCCTGAGATTCGACAATCGGTATTCGCGAATGTCCTCGAGGAAGAGATCGCCGAACGCGAAGGTGTCGGCGCTCAAATCACCAGGCAGTTCGCGAACCATCTGCAGAAACTTCAGCATGGCTGCTTCATAGGCTTCATTCGGACAGGGATACGGAATCGGAATCTCGTACAGCGGCAGTCCCAGGCGCTCTGCTTGCAGGTGAAGCACGCGGCGCGGTGTGGCCTGGATCGATACGCGATCGAAGTGCGGCGTAACCGTGGTGAAAATCCCTCGGATTTCGTACCTCTCCCTCTGCTGACGCAGCGCATGCAATGCCCAGGCGGAGTCCTTTCCGGACGACCACGAGACGAGGACAGGAACCTTAGTCATCGGCGAAAATTTCGCTCCATCGTGTACGCTCTTTTGAAACGTAGATGACAGTCTGGCTTGCCGCTAGCGGAGGAGATGCATGCGACCCAACACGGTGAAACGACTCTGGGCCGAAGGCAAACCTGCGTTTGGCGCCTGGCTCGGCACCTGCTCGCCGCTTGCCGCCGAATCGATGGCCCATCAGGGTTGGGACTGGCTGGTCGTGGACGGCGAGCACTCGCCCGTCGATCTTCAGACCATGATTCAGATGTTTCAGGCCATCTCGACCACCGATACGATTCCCATGGCGCGAGCGCAGTGGAACGACCCGGTGATCATCAAGCGCATCCTTGACGGCGGCGCATACGGCGTCGTGATTCCCTGGGTTAGCAACCGCGCCGAGGCGGAGCAGGCCGTCTCCGCCTGCCGCTACCCGCCCGACGGTCTGCGCGGATTCGGTGCATATCGAGGCTTCCTCTACGGCGGCCCCGACTACGGCGATGAGGCGAACAACGAGATTGCCTGCATCATTCAGATCGAGACGATCGAGGCAGTCGAGCGGATCGACGAAATCCTCTCGGTTCCAGGCATCGACGCGACCTGCATCGGTCCGGCTGACCTGGCCAAATCGATGGGCATCCCGGTCCGCCCCGACAATCCCCACCCGGACCACATCGCCGCCTGCGCCGAGGTGCTGGCCGCTTCGCAGCGGATCGACAATCGCGTCGCACCTGGCATCTTCACCTCCGGTCCAGTCGAAGCCAAGCGCCGCGCCGAAGAGGGCTGGCTCTATATCCCCTCCGGCAGCGACGGGCAGTTCATGGCCCAGGCCTCGGCCCAGGGACTACGCACCGTTCGCAGCTACGGACAGGATTAGCCGTGGCCTGGACCGGGCGGGAAACGCCCGAGACCCGGCGACGCTTCGACGCCGCGCAGTTGCGCGATTTCACCGCCGCCATTCTCCAGTCGTACGGGGTCCCCGACGAGGACGCGGCAATCGGCGCGGAAGTCCTGATCGACGCCGACCTGGTCGGCATTGACTCACACGGCATTGCCCATCTTCCCTGGCACATTGGCTACGCGCCGGGCCTTGAGTCGGGCGTGGTCAATCCAACACCGGACGTCAAGGTCCTACGCGAAACGCCGGTCTCGGCCGCCTGGGACGCCGACGGCGGCTTCGGCACGCTCGTGTCGCACAGGGCAATGTCGACATGCGTTGACAAGGCGCTGACCAGCGGCATGGGCATGGTAACCGTGCGCAACGGACGGCACTTCGGCGCGGCCGGCTACTACGCGCACATGGCGGTGCAACACGACCTTATCGGCATGGCGATGTGCAACGCCCCGCCAATCGGTCTTGCTTCGGGTGGAAAGCGGCGAGTCTACGGGACGAACCCGATCGCGATGGCCGCGCCCATCGCCGACGGCACACCGTTTCGGCTCGACATCGCGACGACAGCCGTTGCCGGTGGCAAGCTGGAGATCGCCGGGCGACAGGGCAAGCCACTCCCGGTCGGCTGGGCGCTTGACGAGGACGGCAATCACACCGAAGACCCGTTCATTCTGCGCAAGAACGGCGGCCTGTTGCCGCTTGGTTCGACGATTGCGACTAGCTCTCACAAGGGATACGGGCTCGGCCTGATGGTCGACATCCTGACCGGTGTGCTCTCGGGCGATGGCTCGGGGATGTTCATCCCACGAGGCGGTGGCCTCGTCCAAGGACAGTGGTTTGCCGCCTGGCGGATTGACCTGTTCTGCGACCCGGGTGAGTTCAAATCGAACATGAAGCAGATGGCGGACGCGATTCGCGAGGTACCGCCCGTGGACGTAGTCGAGCGAGTCGTGATTCCCGGCGACCCGGAGGAAATGGCCCGAGCCGATCGAAGCATCAACGGAGTGCCGCTGGACGAAGAAACGATCGAACAACTGATTGCGCTGGGAGAGCAACGCGGCGTCGCATTCCCGGCCCCAGTTACGGGAGGCGGTGCGCCATGAGCACTGCAGACACCCAGACCGATGAACTGATCGAGGACATCCTGCTGAGCTATGGTCGCCTGGCCGGAGTGTTCGACCCCAATCGCCTGGAAGTGTGGGAGGAGCTTGGACTGACCATGTCTCAGCTTCGCGTGCTCTACATGTTGCAAGCCGGACCCGGCACGCCGGCCGGCGCGGTTGCCGCATATCTCAAAGTACGACCCTCCACAGCGACTGGAATCGTCGATCGACTTGTTCGTGACGGGTTGGTTACGCGGGAGCGAGATGACATGGATCGGCGACGAGTGCGGATCTGGTTGACCGAGCGCGGCATGAAGGTGATCAACGAAATCCGGGCTCGTAATCGCGCGGTGATCTGGAAGATCTTCCGCAACTTCACCGATCAGGAACTGACCGAGATCAATCGCGCGTTCTCACTGGTAACCTCCGAAGCAGAACGTCAGAGCGTGCTCTCGCCCTG
Organism: Dehalococcoidia bacterium; assembly: GCA_965211635.1. Lineage (GTDB taxonomy): Bacteria > Chloroflexota > Dehalococcoidia > Bin125 > Bin125 > Bin125. Next base: position 370,415 of record OZ242948.1, on the reverse strand, counting down.
GCCGCCGGATCCCGAGGTGATGTAGTGACGATGGGGCCACCCCGCGGTGGAAACGGACAATCTGCGGGGAGTCCCGGCGGCCCGCCAACGATGCCGGCTGGTGGTCCGCCCGGGATCGGCATGGGCGAGGTTCCGCCCGGCTGGCTGCTGCCACAGCGACGCAAAGTACTGATCATGGTCTGCGTCATGCTGGCGCTCTTCCTGGCAGCGCTCGACCAGACGATCTGGAGCGTTGCCGCTCCCAAGGCAGTCGGTGATCTGGGCGGTCTCGACCTCTTCGCCTGGCCGGCCACTTCCTATTTGCTCGGCTCTACGGTCATCGTGCCGATCATCGGCAAGCTCTCCGACTCGCACGGACGCAAACCCTATCTGCTCGCCGGCATCGTCGTTTTCCTCATCTCATCGGCGCTCTGCGGCGCCTCGGGCAACATGTGGGAGCTGATTGGCTTCCGTCTGTTACAGGGCTTTGGCGCTGCATTCATCATGGCCAACGCCTTCACGACGATGGGCGACTACTTCGCTCCGGCCGAACGCGGACGCTGGGCCGGCATTATCGGCGGCACCTTCGCCCTGGCCAGCATCATTGGGCCACTCGCCGGCGGAGTGCTGACCGACGAACTCTCCTGGCGCTGGGTCTTCTATATCAACATCCCCGTCGGCGGCCTGGGACTCCTCGCTATCACGATGCTGATGCCCCGGCAGAAGCCGCAGCACCCCAACCGTCAGGCGACTGACTGGACCGGCGCGGGATTGCTGATCATCGCGGCGACGCCTCTGCTGTTGGCCTTCTCAATGGGCGGCAACCAGTTCGGCTGGCTCGACTCGCCCATCGTCGCCTGCCTGATCATCGCCGTCGTTGCCGCGTTCGCCTGGTGGAGAACGGCGCGACGCAAGGGTGAACACGGCATCATGCCGCTGCCCATGTTCCAGAACAGGATCTACATGTTCTGCACCGTCGTGATGTTCCTGATTGGCATCGCGATGATGGGCGCCATGTTCAACCTGCCCTTCTTCCTGCAGGGAGCGCAAGGCATCTCGGCAACCAACTCCGGACTCGTCACCTTGCCGATGAGCCTCGGCGTCGTCCCCGCGTCGGTGATCACCGGCCAGATCCTCGCCCGCACGGGACGCTACAAACCGCTTGCGATCATGGGCGGGGCCGGCGCGACATTCTCGTTGTTCATGCTCTCTCAACTGAACGTGGACTCCGACTTGAACACAGCTCGGCTCTACATGTTTGTGATGGGCGCGTCGATGGGCACGTTGATGCCCTTGTACTCACTGCTGATGCAGAACTCGCTGCCGTTCAGATTGCTGGGCGCCGGCACGGCGACCAATCAGTTCTTCCGTCAGATGGGCGCAGCGATGGGCATCTCGCTGTTCGGCGCCATGATCGTGTCGGGATTCTCCTCGCAGTTGACCAAGGCGTTTCCCGCCGGCTTCGAGCCGCTCAAGGAACAGCCCGAGATTCTGCTGAATCCGGATGCGCTGGAGGGATTCCGCCAACAGCTCGAGCAACAAGCCCCGGGATCGTCCGAGACGGTGATCCAGGCCGCGCGCGAAGCGCTGGCCGTGCCGGTCACGGACGTGTTCCTCTACGGCGCCATCATCATGGCAATCGTGTTCGCTATCGCGATGATCTTGCCCAGGCTAAGGTTCCAGTCGCAAGAAGAAATGATGGCCGAAGCGCGCGCCTTAGCGGCGGCTGGTCGACCCCCTGGCGCAGAGGACGGCGGACCCGCCGGCATGGCGCAGAGTGAGCCCGCGACCCTTCCTCAGCCCGGACCGCCCCCGCAACCAATGCCCACAAGCGCTGTTCCAGGTCCTAGAGTGGCAGTATCGACGAACACAGCGCCTGTGCCATCAGCAACCTCGAACGGCGGCAGGGAGCGGAACGGCATGCATGAGTCCGCGCCGATGATCGCCTCATGGGCCAACCAGCGCAGAAGACCCGTCGACAGCAGGAGCTAAGCGGAGATCGAATGACCACGCCGAACGGACACGACGACCTCGACCCCAATGGCACAAGCCACCAGGCAACCAGCACCGTGCTCGCGCTCGACGGCTGGGGCCCCGTCATGCCCGAACCGGGCGGCAACGGCACGAACGGCATGCAGGCCGAAACACCGACCGAGACCGCCGATCAGACAACTGTCGAACAACCAATTGCTCCTTCGCGACCGCCTCGATCGCCCCTCGAACAACTCTCGAGCAGGCTGGAAGAGGTGTGGTCAGCGCCCTTCCCGACGGTTCCTGTTGACGGTCAGTTGATCAGGATCCTGGCTTCGGCTGCGGCGATGACCCTTGCAGTGCTGCTGGCAGTCAATCTGGGCAAAGTCCTGCAGACGTCCGCTTCAGCAATCCCCCAGCCGACGCCGCTTGAAGGCGTGGACGCCCTGCGTCGCAGGATTGCGCTCGCCGTCGACCCGAGCCTGACTCCGGCATCGCCGCCAACGCGTCGCCCGCTGCCCGATTGGATTCCGGCACTTCACCCGCTGTCCATGTGGATTCAGAATCTGCGCTAGCAGATCGGTCGCAACCCGCTACTCCTGTGTCGCCAGGGCGTGAGCGCGCTCTTCAGCTTGTTCGCGCAGGACTCGCTTGTAGTCGCGGGGAATGAGCTTGACCATCTGGCTGACAACAACGTCCCAGTTGTCCAGGACCTCGAGCGCCAACGGACTGCCTGTCCGCTCGGCGTGAGTTTCAATCATCTCGGCCAACATCGCGATGTCGTTCGCCCCGGCCAGTGGTTCCAGGTCGACCATGGCGTGATTGACACGGCTCTCCAGATCGCCGTCGGCATCCCACACGTAGGCAATCCCGCCGCTCATGCCTGCCGCGAAGTTGCGACCGGTTGGACCAAGCACGACCACCGTGCCGCCCGTCATGTACTCGCATCCATGGTCGCCAACCCCCTCGACTACTGCCCGAGCGCCTGAGTTCCGCACCGCGAAACGCTCGCCGGCACGTCCAGCGACCCAGAGCGTGCCGCCTGTCGCCCCGTACAGCACCGTGTTGCCAACCAGCACGCCATCGCGTCCGCGGAAGCCGGCATCCTGACCAGGAGAGACCGCGATCATCCCGCCGGCCATGCCCTTGCCAACGTAGTCGTTCGCTTCGCCCTCCAGGTAGAGGCGCATCCCGCGAACCAGGAACGCGCCGAACGACTGGCCGGCGGAGCCGGAGAAGTGAAGCTCGATCGTGCCTCGTTGCATCCCCAGATCGCCGTACTGTTGGGCAATGCGGCCGGAAACCCGAGCGCCCACGGTGCGGTGCCTGTTGGTGATCTCAAACTTCGCCGAGATGTGTTCCGAGCGCTGAATGTGCGGCTCAAGCATCTCAAGCAACTCGTCGTCGAGACGAATGTCTTCCAGACGATCGTTCCGTTCCTGGACTCGCATCCTGGGGAACGAGGGATCGGCGTCGATCGGCGCGAGCAAGCTCGAGAGATCGACAGTCTTGGCTCGCTCGCCCGAGCGGGGTGGGACCTGCTCCAAGAGGTCGGTCCGGCCAATGATCTCCTCGATCGATCGATAGCCGAGCTCGGAGAGGATCACACGTACCTCCTCGGCGACATGGAGGAGGAAGTCGATCAGCATCTGCGGTTTGCCGAAGTACTTGGCGCGCAAGTCCTCGCGCTGGGTCGCGACCCCGACTGGGCACGTATTGAGGTGGCACTGCCTGGCCATCTTGCAGCCCAGGGCAACCAACGCGGTGGTCCCAAAGCCGTAGGCTTCGGCGCCCAGCATCGCCGCGACCACGACATCGCGCCCCGTGTGGAAGCCTCCGTCGGTGCGCAGTTTGATTCTGCCGCGCAGACCGTTGACCACCAGCGCTTCGTGCGCTTCCTTGACTCCTAGCTCCCAGGGTGCGCCGGCGTACTTGACCGACGATAGCGGCGAAGCGCCCGTGCCACCGTCGGCGCCCGAGATGTGGACCACGTCCGCATAGGCCTTGGCCACGCCCGTCGCAATCGTGCCGACACCCTCGCAGGCGACCAGCTTGACGCAAACCCGGGCTCGCGGATTGGCGATCTTCAGGTCATAGATGAGCTGTGAGAGATCCTCGATCGAGTAGATGTCGTGGTGCGGCGGCGGGGAGATGAGCTCGACCCCGGGCGTGGAGTGACGCAGCATGGCGATGTATGCCGTGACCTTGTGCCCTGGAAGTTGCCCGCCCTCGCCCGGTTTCGAACCCTGGGCGATCTTGATCTCGATCTCGCTCGCGCTGCCCAGATATGCGGGCGTCACGCCGAACCGTCCTGACGCGATCTGCTTAATGTTCGAGTTGGCGTCCGACTTGTCGCCGGATACCAGAAATCGCCGTGGGTCCTCGCCGCCTTCGCCGGTGTTTGAGGCTGCGCCCAGCGCGTTCATCGCGCGCGCGATGTCCTCGTGAGTCTCCGGGCTGAGCGCGCCCAGCGACATTGCGCCGGTGCTGAAGCGCGGGGTGATCGCCTCATGCGGCTCCACTTCGTCCAGGGGAATCGGCGCGCGATCCGACGTCAAGCCAAGCATGTCACGCAGGGCCGTCGGCTTGCGGTTGTTGGCCCGCTCTGCGTAGACCTGGTACTCCTCCGAGCCTCCGCCTTGCACCGCCTGATGCAACGCGCGCCAGACCGGAGGTTCATTGGCGTGATAGTCGGCGTCGCGCCGGTATCGGTACCATCCGCCCGCCTCAAGGTCGTCGGCCGGAAACGCCGTCTCATGCCGCGACAGCGCGTCGGCCGCAATCTCGTGGAAACCGATCCCACCAATCCGTGAGAGGGTGCCGGGGAACGATCGATCAACGACTTCCTGACCGATCCCCAACGCCTCGAAGATCTGCGCGCCGTGATACGAGGACCTCGCAGCAATACCCATCTTGGACATGATCTTGAGAATGCCCGAGTCGACAGCCTGAACGTAGCGATCGATCACCTCGCCGGCATCCATCTCCTCGAACTCGCCCTCTGCATGGAGCGAATTGAGTGTTTGCAGCGCAAGGTACGGATGCACCGCGTCGGCGCCGAAGCCGATCAAGCACGAAATCTGATGCACATCGCGAGCGTCCCCGCAACTGGCCACGATCGACGCCGACATTCGCAGCCCACTGGCGATCAGATGATGATGCACGGTTGAGACGGCCAGCAGCATCGGGATCGGCGCGCGATCCGGGCCAACGTGTTCGTCGCTGAGCACGATCAGCGAGTGTCCATCTTCAATCGCGTTGTCGACATGGTCGCAGAGCGCGTCGAGCGCCGCCTCCAGGCCTGCCGGACCGTCCTCAACAGGAAACGACGTTTCCAGCTCGGTAGCGGAGAATCCGGGCAACCGATAGTTGATCACCGTGTCGAGTTCGTCGCTCAGCAGGAGTGGCGATCTCAGGTGGACAAGTCGAGCCGCTTCAGGCGTCTCTTCTAGCAGCGAGTGTCGTCGGCCCAACCATGTGTCGAGCGACATCACGTTCCGTTCGCGAATCGAATCGATCGGCGGATTCGTCACTTGCGCGAATTTCTGCTTGAAGTACGTATACAGCGGACGGGCTGGATCGTGCAGTACCGATAATGGCGTGTCGTCGCCCATCGAGCCGACCGGTTCCTTTGCCTGGCGCGCCATTGGCTTGAGGACATATTCGATCTCTTCGCGGCTGTAGCCGTGCAGGATCTGCCGCGAAAGCAGCTCGCCCTCGTCAGGTTGCGGGATCGTAGATGCATCAATGCTGGCGGCGCGATCGATGCGGCCCATGTTCTTGCGCACCCAGCGCGCGTACGGTTCCCGGCTGGAAACTCGACGCTTGATGTCGTCGTTGCGCAGCAATTCGTGTCGCTCAACGTCTACCGCAACCATTTGACCGGGGCCAAGTCGGCCAGACTCAATGATCTCGGACTGGTCGAGCTCGATCAGCCCAACCTCGGAGCCCATGACGACCAAGCCGCTGCGCGTCACCTGGTAGCGAGCTGGGCGTAGGCCGTTGCGGTCCATCGCCGCAGCCGCGATTCTGCCATCCGTGAACGCCATCGCAGCGGGACCATCCCACGGTTCCAACAAGCAGGCGTGGTACTCGTAGAACCCTCGCAGCTCCGGGTCCATATCGTCATACTGCTCCCAGGCTTCGGGAATCAGCATCATCATGGCGTGCAGCGGCCCGCGGCCCGAGGCGACCAGCAGCTCAAAGACCTCATCGAACGTCTGCGAGTCCGAACCGACCTGCCCCAGCACCGGATGCAGCTCCGCAACCGCGTCGCCCCAGAGGTCCGATTCCATCGCCGGTCCGCGCGCCTGCATCCACAGCCGATTGCCGAGCAGGGTGTTGATTTCTCCGTTGTGCGCGATGTAGCGGAATGGCTGCGCGATCTTCCAGTCGGGCAGCGTGTTCGTCGCATAGCGCTGGTGGAACAGTGCGACAGACGAGACCGTCTCTGGATTCGTCAAGTCGGGATAGAACTTGCTTAACTGGGGCGCGACCATCAGACCCTTGTAGACCACAGTCGACGTAGACATCGAGACGATGTATGTCTCGCCGACATGGTCATCAGGATCCGTGTCGTGCAACGCACGGATTTCCGCGTCGGCACGCCGCCTGGCCAAGTACATTCTGCGGGTGAACTCAGAGTCCGAGACCGCCTGAGCCCTGGCGATCAACAATTGTTCGATTACGGGTAGATCGCGCAGCGCCCAGCTCCCCAGCACGCTCGGATCGGTCGGCACCGGCCTCCAGCCGACCGCATCGAGCGCAGTGCTCTCCACGGCAGCCTCGATGATCGACCTCGCGCGCTGCGCCGCGTCCGGTTCGTCGGGCAGGAAGATCATCGCCATGGCGAGATCGCTGTCCGGCAGACCGGCCCGACCCAGGCGGCTCAGATCATCCTGCAAGATCGCGTAGGGAATGCTGATAGTGACGCCGGCGCCGTCGCCTGTGTCCGGGTCGGCATTGACAGCGCCGCGATGGGTCAGGCTGACCACGCCCTCGACAGCCTGCTCGACCAGGCGATGCGTCGGCAAGCCATCCAGCCGAGCGATGAACCCAGTCCCGCAGGCGTCGCGAACGCTGGCCGGGTCGTACAGACCGGCGCGTGCGCGCTGGTTCGCCTGATGTGTCTGGTGAGTCGTTGTCATATCGACAGCGTCTATCGCTCTCTCTCCATCGAGTGTTATCGTCAATGGAACTGTCAGCGTCGCACGCGGAAACTACGTGAATATTCGCACAAATGGCCCCAGCACGCTAGCCACTTGATTACAACTCCCGGCCAATGCCTGCGTCCAGCGCTCGACTACAGGACTTCTGCTCTGCGCAGATCAGCGAGCGCTGCGCCGAACCTCTCAACCGTTGAATCGATGTCCGACGCTGTGTGTACACATGACACCAATGCGCCCATTCCCATCAGATCGACGCCGTGGTTGATCAGTGCGCGACGGAAAGGCCAGGCGATCTGCGACGGCGTTCCGGCCAACGTGGGTTGCGGTCCGCCGTGCTGCTCCCAGTCCCAGGTCACCCCATCTTCGGGTCGCGAGAGATCCTGTCCGAGTACGATGTGCACCATCGATGCGTCGGCCCAGGCGCAACCGGGCACTTCCGCCTCCAGCAGCACCTGGTTGAGGCCGCGCGAGAGCTGCGCGGCTCGCTCATCGGCGATGCGAAGCGGATCCTCCTCGGCGATCGCGCGCAACGCGCGCTCGCCCGCGACCGCAGAAAGCGGATTCGCGTTAAACGTGCCAGGGTGGGCCACGCGACCGTTTCCCGCATCAAAACTAATCTGGTCGAGCAGGTCCGCGCGACCGGCCACGGCGCCTCCCGGCAGTCCGCCAGCCGCGATCTTCGCCAGGGTCGTCAAGTCCGGTCGCACGCCGATCCGTTCCTGCACACCGCCAAAGCTTGCGCGAAAGCCGGTGACCACCTCATCGAAGATCAAGACGGTCCCGCTTCGTTCCGTCAGATCCCGCAGTTCGCGCGGTACTGAAGGATCGAGCGGACATGTGCCCCAGGAGTATCCGGTTGGCTCGAGAATCACGGCGGCGTACTCTCGCGAGTCCAAGGCCTCTGCGATTCCGGCGATGTCCGTCTGATCAAAGACCGAAATCAACTCCTGCATCGCCGACGGTTGTCCGTTCGCCGCGATTGGCCCGGCCGATGTCCGACCCGCGGCGAACACGCTGTCGTTCCAACCGTGGAAGTGATGACGCAGTCGCAGCAGACGATCTCGTCCCGTGGCGGCACGAGCCAGACGCACCGCCATCATCGTCGCCTCGGTGCCCGACGAAGTGAATCGAACCTTCTCCACGCTCGGCAGAAGTCGCTTGATCGCCAGAGCCCATCGACGTTCCAGCTCGCTCGATCCGCCCATGTGCGTTCCGCGAGCGACCTGCTCGCTGATCGCTTCGACCAGGTACGGATGACTGTGACCAAAGATCAACGCGCCATGGCCCATCACGTAATCGATGTACTCGTTTCCATCGATGTCCCACTTCCGAGGCCCTACTGCGCGGTCGACGGTGATCCCAAACGGCTCGAAGTGCCGCGCGTCGTGCGTGACTCCGCCGGGAAAGATCGAGCGCGCTTCCTCGGCCCGGCGCGCCGACTCTGCGTGCTTCGCGAAGAACTCTCGATCGATCGCCGTCGAGCCACTCATGTCGCTCCTCCTCCGCATTTCTGCACCCGACACTAGCGCACACAGCGACACCGGGACCTTCGCAAGGTCAAACTACAGTGACGACATGCAGAACTGGCAGATCACTCGCCGGCGCGCCGCAATGCTCTTCCTGTTAGGCGTCGCCGTCATCGCCTTGATCGTCGCCGCCTATCTCGCCTACGAACGATGGTTCCCCTGGGAACAGTCCGAGATTGAGGAGTGGATCGACGGCTTCGGAGTCTGGGGACCTGTCGTCTACATCGCAATCTTCGCTGCCTCCATGCTCTTCGCCCCACTGCCAACAGCGCCGATGCCGATCGTCGCCGCCGCGGTCTTCGGACCCGGTCTGGGATTTCTCTACACCATCTCCGCCACGGCGATCGGCTCGACAATCTGCTTCTGGGTTGCGAGACGGCTCGGTCGGCCGGCGCTGCGCAGGCTCACTTCGCAGGCGGCGCTCAACAAGATCGATGAGCTGGGCGAGCGGCTCGGCATCCGCCTGCTCATCGTCCTGCGGCTGTTTCCGATTGCCGGTGTCGACTACGTCTCCTATGCCGCCGGTCTCACCCAGATGCGATTCCTTACATATATCGTCATCTCGGTCCTCGCATCATCGCCAATCCTGATCCTCGCCGCAGTGCTGGGTGACGCCGTGCTGGAGCGAAACCGCGAACTGCTGATTGGCGCGGCGCTCGCCATCGTTGGTTTCTTCGCACTACCCGTCGTCTGGGTCTGGTGGCGCCAGCGCCGAAAGAGCCGTTCGAGCGGCTCGCCAACCTCGATTGCGAGTGAACGTTAGCCTCCAACCATGCCGTTGTCCGACGCCCCTTCGTTGCTCACCCTGATGTGGTCGCCGCTGACTTTGGTGACGGCTCGACACGACGCAGGCCTTGGCGGTCAGATCGCTGTTGGAGCGTTTGCTGCGTCGATTGTCCCGGCGCAACCGCGAGTCCTCGTCCAGATTCAGAAACGCAACCACACCAACTCGCTGATCGAAGCCTCCGGCCAACTCGCTGTTCACGTGATCTCCCGAGAGCAGTGGCAATGGGTTCGACACTGGGGCTTTCGTTCCCAGACAGAGGTGAACAAGTTCGAGAACATCGACTGGTTCGAGCACGAATCCGGCCTGCCCATCCTGGAGGGCGTGCTCGGTTGGATGGCCTGTAGCGTCGTCAACTACATGGACGGCGGCGACATGGCCATCTGGCTCGCTGACGTCACCGACGCCGCCCGCAACACCCGAGCCCAACCGCTGCGCTGGCACGAGGTACAGCAGATTCTGCCGCCCGACTGGGCTGAAGAGTACGGTCGCAAGCTGAGCCACGACGTGCCCGACTCGGGCCGGCGGATGTCTGAGCTGTCGGCCAAATCGCCGTGGCAACTCAGTCCCGATCCCTAGGGGCGACCCTTGTGGTCGCCCGCGCCCCAAACCGGCAACGCGCCCAGACACAGCGACCGGATAGGGTGCCTAAGCCGGAACGGGCGACCACAAGGGTCGCCCCTACAGCCGGCGCTGTGCGTCGTTCTAGCGACCCTTCCAGTTCGGAGTCCGCTTCTCGGCGAAGGCTCGCGGACCTTCGATCAGGTCTTCCGACTGGCTCATGATCCGCTGCTGGTGGAAGGTGTGCGTGAGCGCTGCCGGCAGCGGCAGATCGAGCCCCTTGTAGGCCGATTCCTTCGAGGCCCGAACAGAGATCGGAGCGCAGAGCAGAATCTCGCTGGCCCAGCGACGAGCTGTGTCCATTAGCTCGTCGGCCGGCACAACCTCGTTGACCAACCCCCAGCGATGCGCCTCGGGTGCCGGGATGTGGTTGCCAGTCAACATGAAGCCCATCGCGATTTTGAGTGGGATATGCCGCGGCAGCCTGTGCACGCCTCCGGCGCCGGCCATCAGGCCGACCCGCGGCTCGGGCAAGCCAAGCCGAGCGTGCTCGGCGGCGATGATGATGTCGCAGGCCATCGCCATCTCGCAGCCGCCGCCCAGGGCGAAGCCATTGACGGCGGCGATCATCGGCTTCGGGCACTCCCAGTCGGCAGTGATGCCGCCGAAACCGCCTCGTACCGGAGCAAACGACGGGCGCTCGTTGGCCGGAACTCGCGACATTTCGGCCGTGTACTTGAGGTCGTTCCCGGCCGAGAACGCACGCTCGCCGGCACCGGTCAGGATCGCGACCCAGGCCGAGTCGTCGTTCGCGAACGTGTTCCAGGCGTCCGACAGCTCCTCGGTGGTCGGCGGATGAATCGAGTTCATCCGCTCCGGCCGGTTGATCGTGATCGTGACGATGCTCTCATCTTGCTCGTACTTGATGAACTCGTAGTCAGCCATGATTCACCCCTGTCTGGTGTCGGTGTTCGGACAGATCTCAAGGCGGCGTGCGCCTAGTGCTGGACGCAAGTTCCGCCGTCCACATTGTAGGACTGGCCCGTGATCCACTCGCCTTCACGGGCGCAGAGGAATGCAGTGATGTAGGCAATGTCCTCGCCCTCACCGGGGCGACCCATGGGAACTCGTGTATCGATTGCGCGCTGCCAAAACTCGCCGCGGCCCATGTCGTCCATCCGCGCGGTGTCAATGATCCCCGGGCAGATCGCGTTCACGCGCACGCCGTGCTGCCCAATCTCCTGGGCCATACAGGCCGTCAGTGCCTGGAGCCCCGCTTTCGACGAGGCATACGCCGCCGTGTTCGGGCCCAGCAACTTGCCTGCAATCGAGGAGATGTTGATAATCGCGCCACCCTCGCCCTGCTCGATCAGCTTGCGCCCGAAAACCTGGCTCATGTAGAAGACGCCGTTGAGGTTCACGTCGAGCACGAGTCGCCAGAGGTCGGGGTCAAGATCGATCACAGGAACGCGATCCGAGCCGCGAGCGGCGCCCGCGTTGTTGATGATGAAGTCGACCCGGCCGAACTCGGACAGGGTCTTGTCCAGTAGATTCTCGACAGCGCCGTAGTCGGCCACGTTGGAAACCAGCGGCAGCGCTCGCCGACCCTCGGCTCGGACCTCGTCGGCGACCGAATCGATGTCGCGCCAGCCAACCGCCTTCTCGTCGTCCGGGTAGTCATCCGGCGCGCGGCCTGTGCCCGTCAGGACGACATCGCAGCCCTGCCGCGCCAGTTCGACCGCGATCGGCCGACCGATACTGCGCAGCCGTCCCGCGCCAGTGACCACTGCCACCCTATCTTCGAGTCCGCTCAACTGCATGACTGCTCCTGTTCCTTTGCGTGTTTGTCCAGACACTGTCATTCCCAGCTTCGCTGGGAATCTCGTTCGGCTTCTGGGGCTATCGGGTCAAGCGAGATTCCCGGCGAAGCTGGGAATGACAACTGCGGTGTGGCGAGGCTAGCAGCAGCCCTATGCGTCATCTTCCTCTTCAACTTCGTCAAGCTCGCCTTCGTCCTCGTAAAACTCTTCCGACTCGGCCAGGCCCTTGATGTCGCCCAGGATCTGCTCCAGGTGGGGACCGTTGCCCGCGCCCCTGACCAGTCTCAACATCGGTCCCAGGAGCCCCGAGAACTCAAGCTCCGCCTTGGCCCTGGTGAATCCACCTCCCGCGCGCTCGAAGCGAAAGTCGTAGCGAGCGCCAGTCAGCGCCGTCGACCAGCCAATTGCATAGTGTCGAGGCGACTCGCTCACCAGCTCCTTAAACGCCCCTTCCGTGATCGCCCGCTCCAACACCTCCAGCGACGCCTCAAATGCATCAATCGGCTCCGCCTCGATCTCGATGTCACGAATCGTCATTCAGCTACTCCCGCTGAAAGGTCTCGATGCGCCGAGTGGATGTCCCAGCCGGTGCGGATCGCAATACGCTGATGTACTGTGACGCAGCCTAATCCCCGAGTCACTAGCGGAGCCCCGATCCCCGAACTCGGCGCCGCCGAGCAGGAGGCATACGAGGCCGGGCTCGCCGTCCGCGCCGACGCGGAGTCTCGTGCTCCCGGCTGGATTGAACGGACCGTTGAGGTTGCGCTCAACACGAACCATGGCTTTCCTCGCGGCGAAGCGCGCATTGCGCTGCAGCTAGGACCGCCGGAGGAAGTCGTAGCGGCTTTGCTGCCGGCGCTGCTGTCCGCTAACAAGCGCATGCGGCGGCGCTCCATGACCCTCTTGCCGCGCCTCGATCCGGACGAGGTCTGCCGTCAGCTCGATACCGTGCTGGAATCAGGCGAGCGAAAGTCGCGCCGGGCAGCCTGCGTCGCCCTGGCTGCGATTGGAGCGCCGGCAACCGTTTTGCTGGAGCGCCTGACCAACGATCCCGACGGCGCCATTCGCAATCGGGCGCAGCGCGCGCTCGACGCCATCGCTTCACGACCGCCTGACAACGGCAATCGCAACCTCTCCTACGTCCGTCCCTTTGGACTTCCCTACCGCGACGAGCCGCCCAGCAGGCCGAAGTCGTTTGCCGTAGTTGCATTCAATTTTTCCTATGGCGTCAACCTGGGCACCCTCGTCCGCAGCGCCGAAGCAGCCGGCGCCGAGGCAGTCTGGATCATCGGTCGCGATTTCTACTACCGACCCTCGACCAAGGGCGCCGACTGGTGGATGCCGGTCGAGACGCTAGAGTCGCAGGCGGAGTGCCTGCAGCGGGCGACGCAGGAGGGCTTTGAAATCGTCGCCTTGCAGCAGGGGCCTGACGCGGTACCTGTCTGGGAGGCGGAGTGGCCTCGTCGACCGCTGATTGTCGCCGGCAACGAGGGCGACGGGCTGCCGCAGCAGTTCCTGGACGCCGCCGCGCTCCAGCTCGAGTTGCCGATCTACGGCAACATCGACAGTCTCAATGTGGCTGTGGCCACATCGGTTGCGATGTTCGCCTTCCGCGGCTGGCAAGCGCGGCGACAATGACAAGCGCGCGCCGATTCAGCCGTCGCGCGCTCCTGCGGGCAGGAGCAGTGTGCGCTGTCACGGCGGCTCTCGGTCCGCAACTGCCAGCGCTCGCCCGCGAGACCGACGGAATCGCCCTGGTCGCCGGTTGGAACAGCGCCACCTGGTGCGGTCCGGACACGCCGATCGCGGATGCCGTCAGGTCGCTGCCGTTGCGCAGAGCACTGGGTTGGAACGTCGCCGGCGGGCGCTGGACCGGATACGCCCCGAACACGCCGATCAACAGCATTGGGACACTGAGGCACGGTCAGCCGCTCTGGATGGAGCTGCAGTCCGATGCGACATGGCGCCAGCCGAGCTACCGAGGTCCGCTGCCCGAGCCCACCGAGCTGCCGGTTGGCTGGTCGTACATCGGCTGGTCAGGGTTGCGAGAGACCGTCTGGACCGCCTTCGGAGTCGATCCGTATGGACCTGTCGCCGAGGTCTGGCGATGGAATACCGAGTACCAGCAGTGGATCTCGTACGTGCCCGGCGAGTCGGCGCAGCAGCTCTTCGCGGTACTGCATCCTGGCAACGCCGTCTGGGTGCGCACGAGGGTGGGTTCGGCCCGCTGGAATCCGGCATCCGGCATTGTCCAGGCCGATCTTGCCTCCCGAGTCGTACCGGGCGAAATCACCTACTATCATCCGTCCCTGGCAGGTGGGCCGATGTACTGCACAGGCAAGGCATACGATCCGCAAGATGTGACCGTGGGCGCGGCCGTGACCTGGCCTTGCGGCACGCGACTGCGCATCTGGCGCGATGAACGCTTCGTCGATGTGGTTGTGCAAGACACCGGCCTGCTCGGACACAACCACGTCGACCTGTCCGAGGCTGCATTCCAGCGATTGGCAATTCTTCCTGAAGGGCGTGTAAGCGTCTTGATCGAAGTGCTCGCTGGGCCCGAATAGCCGACGCCATCAGCATCAGTCTCTGGTTAGGTTGTCGCCAGGGAGAACACCAATGAGCCGAAGAACAGCCATCGTTTCAGCGCTCGCCTCGGCCGCAATCGCCGCTGCCGTCACCGCTGGAGCGTTCTTGATCACCCGCGCCGGGGACCCACTCCTTGCTCCGCAGCCAGACGGGGGCATCCTGGCCACTGACACAGCCGTCATCCCGGACGTTCGGACGCCGACAGCTCCGGAACCGGAGGAACCAATCGCTGAGGAGGAAGTAGGCAGCTCCGACTGGGCCGAGATCTACGCCGCCACCGTTCCCTCGTTGGTCTCCATCGGCGTCGACAACGGGGCTGGGTCCGGCTTCTTCGTCAGTAAAGACGGCCACGTGATCACCAACCTGCATGTCGTCGCCGACAGCGAGTCCATTGTCGTCCTGACCAATGAGGGGACGCGCCTCGATGCTGAACTGATCGCGAGTGATGCGGGCAACGATCTCGCGCTGCTCAAGGTCGATCCCGACGGGCTCGACATCTTGCTTCCGACCTTCGCGTCGATGGACCAACTTCGGATTGGCGACCCGGTTGGCGCGCTCGGCGCTCCGTTCGGATTGCCGAACACGCTCACCGTTGGAGTCATCTCCGGGCTGGAGCGGCTGCGGCCCAGCGGCAACGCCACGTTCGAGCCTCTGCGCAACATGATCCAGACCGACGCCGCTCTGAATCCAGGCAACTCCGGCGGCATGTTGGTCGATGCCCGCGGACGAGTGATTGGGATTCCGACCCAGATTGAGAGTCCAGACCGAGTCTCCAGCGGCATCGGCTTCGCAGTCAGCGCCGACGCCTTGCTGAAGGCGCTGCCAACAATGCTCAAGGGAAAAAACGTGGAACGCGGCTACCTGGGCGTTTCGATCTCCTCCGACTCTGGAGAGCTCACGATTGTCGATGTGGTTTGCGACTCGGCCGCCGACGAGGCTGGACTGCTCGAAGGCGACGTGATTCTGCAGATTGACGGCCAGCCGGCGGAGACCTTCGGTGAACTGACGGATACCCTGGCCGCGCTCGCGCCAGGCGATGAGTTCAGCATTCAGGTTCGGCGCGGTCTGCGCGAGTTGTCGATTGAAGCGACCGCCGGAGCGTGGCCGACGACGATTCCGCAAGGCGGCTGCGGATGACTCCGGCCGTCAGTCATTGGGATCTGTCCGCAGCCACTCCTCTCTCGAGACTCCGGCGTACCTCGAACGCTGCCAGAGCCACCAGCGCACCCGCGGAAACAAGAGCGCCAGCAGCGCGCAAGCAAGGAGGCAGGCGCCCATAACCAACAGGCCGTGTCGCGGACCGATCGAATCGGCGAGCGAACCCGCCAGCAACGCGCCAATCAGAATCGTCCCGATGACGACATTCATCAGCGTCAACGCCTGTCCGCGTAGATGTTGCGGCGCGTGCGCAAGCAGCGCGAGATTCGACACCGCAACCAGGTTGTTCGTGCAGGCACTGCCGAAGAAAGAGCACACGCCTACGACAGCCAGGTGCGGCGCCTGGGACAGGACCATCAACATGGCGCCGCCAACGACGATCAGGCCAATCATCAGCGCGTTCGGCGAGCGAATCTCCTTCAGGCTGGCCATTGCTACAGAGCCAAGTGTTGCGCCCACCCCGCCTATCGCCACGAGATAGCCGACCCAATACCGTTCCTCGCCCAGCTCTTCAATGACGATCAACGGAATCATCACTCCCTCGTACGGAGTGAGGAAGATGAACAGCAGCGCCGAGATGCCGATCACCGCGAGCGGCCAGCGAGTCTCGTACGCCCAACGCATTCCGTTTGTGATCTGCGACCAGAAGGAGGCTGAGCTCTCACCTTCGTGCTCGGCCGGCTCCTCCTGAGCGCGGATCATGAGCACGAGCACCGCAGCGCTGACGCTGAACACCGTCATCAGGCCGAACATCAGCGTGAAGTCGGCCACGCTCAGTAGCACGCCGGCCAACAGCGCCCCTCCGATGCGCATGGACGTTTGCCCGGTCTGGGAGAGCGCCATCGCCGATCGATAGTGCTCCTGATCCACGATCGACGGCAAGATCGCTCTCCGACTTGGGTTGAAGACGCCGCTGCTGATGCCGGAGACCAACGCCAGGCCGATCACATGCCAGCCCTGCGCCTGGTCGAACAAGAGCAGCAGGAACAGCGTCCCTGAAGCAACAACGTTGGCCGAAAAAGAGCCCAACAACACAAAGCGATGCGGATAGCGATCGATGATCATGCCTGTCAGAGGGGCCAGCACGAGATTCGGTCCCATGTACGCAGCGAGTACGGCGCCCAGCAGAAACGGCGATCCTGTCAGCTCCACGATCAGTACCGGGCGAGCAACCGTCTCGAGCCACAGCGCGGCGGACCGAATGAAGACCATGAACCAGAGCACGCGAAAGTCCCGAAAGCGAAACGGGGCCAATGCCCGCGAGCGAGCCAGTCTCGAAACTGGACTGCCACGATCCTGGTCTTCGGCCAGGGGCCCTTCTGCGCTCACGTCGCACCACTCGAAGCTGATGGCAGTCGATCTCGAACTTGCGACAGGATAGGAGGCGGAGTAGTCGCTCTGCGCTACTCTCGAGCGTGCTGCAAGAACACCATCCTTGGTGCAACGGGCAGAGCGGTACTAGTCAGTGACACGTCGAGCCAGCGGCGTTGCCAACATCAGTGTCGCGATAACCGCCAGGGCGACGCCCATGGTCAACAAACCGGTCCTGGGACCGAGCAGATCCGCAAACGCCCCTGTGACCAGCGCGCCGACCAGGATCATCCCGCGGGCGATGTTCATCAAGCTCAACGCTCGACCGGCCATGCCCTCGCTCGCCTGGGCGAGCAATGTCAGGTTGGCCAGCGACATCACGTTCGTCGAGCAGGCGGCCGCGAGGAAGACGCAGATTGCCAGCACGGAGAGATGCGGCGCGCCAGACATCACCGCCAGGGCGATTCCCGCGACGATCAGCAGCCCAGCCATCAGTCGGCCAGGTGTGGGAATCGTGCGCCAACCAGCCAGCAACAATGAACCCGCCGCCGCCCCTGCGCCGCCAATCGCGATCAGGTAACCGACCCACGACCGCTGCTCGTCCAGGACGTCGATCACCATGAGTGGAACGAACACGCTCTGGTACGGCACGAGGAAGATAAACATGACCACCGAGATTGCCAGCACCGCCAGCGGCCAGCGAGTCTCGAACGCCCAGCGGACGCCGCCGACCATCTGTCGGATTAGCGAACCACCGGCCCGCGTCGCGGCGGCAGCGGCCTCGCCTCGCGTCCTGATCAGCGCGCTGCAGATCACGGCGCCGACGTAGATGCCTGTCATCGCCCCGTAGATCCAGGTGAAGTCGGCAATCGCAAGCAACAGGCCGGCAAGCAACGCGCCACCGATCCGCATCACCGTGTTCGCTGTCTGTGACAACGCGACAGCGGGACGCAGCGCCGAGGCGGGCACCATCGCCGGAAGGATGGCCTGCCGCGCCGGCTGGAAGAAGGCAATGTTGACTCCGGCCGCGGCCGCGAGCAGGATCACATGCCAGGCCTCGGCGATGTCGGCCAGCAACAGCAGGAAGAGCGCTCCCGCCGCGACGACGTTGCCTGCTTGAGAGAGCACGAGGATGGTGCGCCTCGGGTAGCGGTCGACGATCGCGCCGGCGAAGATGCCGAGCACGAGGTTGGGCGCCATGCGCGCCGCGAGCACCGTGCCTAACAGCACGGCCGAGCCGGTGAGCTCGTAGACCAGTACGGGACGCGCAACCTGGTCCAACCAGAGCGCGGCCGATCGCAGAAAGATTGCCGTCCACAGCACGCGATAGTCGCGCGAGTCGAAGGGAGCGAACATGCCCGCTTCGCGCCGGCGGAGCGCGGCATGTCGTCCGCTTGAAAGTGCAGGGCTGGTCGATCGCTCCGAAATCGAGGCCTACTCCTCGTCGGCGTACGGCGCTCGGCCCTGCATCACGTTCAGCAGGCCTTGCCTGGAGAAGTCCTCGGACTTGGCAAAGTTGATGATCACCCGCTCGCGATCCTCGACTGCCTGGGCCGCCGCAGCGACCTGTGGCGCAATGTCGTGGGGAATCTCACAGACGCCATGCTTGTCCGCGTGCAGGAGGTCGCCCGGATGGACCGTCACACCGCCCACCGTGACCGGCTGTCCTATCTCTACGATGTGTACGTATGCGTGCGAGACGAGGATTTCCTTGGAGAGGAACTGGAAGCCGATCTCCTCGACTTCGTCCAGATCCCTGACGCCACCGTCGGTGACTAGGCCGATCGCCCCCAGCGCCTTGTGAATGTTGCCGTTGACCTCTCCCCAGAACGAGCCGATCGGCGGCTGGTCGAGGTCCTGGATGACGATGATTCGCGGTTCCGGAATTGACTCAATGTGCGCCCACCAGTCCGGCGCGGCCTTGGTCTGCGGGTCGTCGCCCGGTGGAATCGAGGCGCGAATCTTGCACGTCGCGGCATAGCCGACGATTGGGTCCATCTCGGGAAAGCGGCAGACAATGTCGGGAGTCATGAAGCCCGTGGCGCGGCTGCGGATATTGAACGTCTCGATCGCGTTGGCTACGGCCGGCGAGGGCCAGCCGCGAAGTTCGGCAAGCTGCTCTTCACTGAGCGGCTGAGTAGGAGTCTCGGTCATTGCGCACCCTTCACTGGGGTCCTGGAAGCCCGCCAGTCGGAGCGACCAGGAGAACACGGCTGGCTATGGCGACAAGGAGTATTCGCGTTCCAAAGCCGAGCGGTTGACTATTGTCACTCGCTGACGGTTGACGTCGACAATCTTCTGTTTGCGCCACTGTTGAAGCTGTTTGTTCACGGCAACGCGGGAAGCGCCAATCATGTTGGCCAGCTCCTGCTGTGAGACTCGCAGTCCAATGTCGATGCCTTCATCGCTCTCTTCCCCGTGCTCGTCGGCGATCGTCAGGAGACGCCGCGCCAGTCGGCCCGGGACGTCGAGCAGGTAAGCGTCCTGGATCGATTGGTTGGTCGCGCGCAGTCGGGCGACCAGCACATCAATAATCGCCCGCTGCGCCTCGGGATGGCGGTCGAGCACGGAGAGGAAGTCATGACGATTGAGGCTGACCGCCTCGGTGTCCTCGATTGTCGTCGCCGAGGCCGAGCGCGGAAAATCGTCGAGCAACGACATCTCGCCGAGCAGGTCATACTTGCGATGCACGGCGAGCACAACTTCCCGGCCATCGAGCGAGGGAATGAAGATCTTCACCGCTCCCTTGAGAATGATGTACAAGGTCGCGCCCTCGTCGCCCTCATGAAAGATGTCGGTGTGGGCGCGATAGCGAATCGGCCGCAGCTTCTGGGCCAGCTCCAACAGCATTGAGCGCGGCATGTTGCGAAACAGGACCACATTCATCAACAGGTCCAGCGCTTCGCTCGCTCGGTCGGCGGCGGACGATCTTCTGGTTGTCATCTCAATCTCCGGTGTGCATTCTAAGTGCTACGGCATGAGTGACCATTCTCAGTGATTGATCGTGACGATCAAGTGATCAGCTCCAAGAACTGAACCTTGAAGTTACGTCGGCATCCACTCGCAGGCGAGCGGACGTGGGCAGCGAAGCCGGGCTACGCATCGTGCGTGAGTGCGAGCGCCGGCCGACAACACTGCGATCGGGCGCCAGGGCACCGGTCTTCCATTCCCAGATCAACCAGGCAACCATCGCGAAGACCAATAGGCCAAGGGCAAGCATCGTGAACCAACTTTCATAGCACTGACGTTCTCTCAACACACTAGAACATTCGTACTCCCGAGCGCAAGGATACGGGCTTCTGCACCCGCCGCCGGCCGACCCTGCAAGAGAAGTCTCGAACGGGCCGGAACATCGCTGCGCTACCTTCCAGGCAATCGTGGTGCAGGTACCCGAGTCTGGAGTCGGACATGCCGGAGACTGTTGCGCTTGAGCAAGTTGGCCGCGTGGCGAGGGTGACGTTGAATCGGCCAGAGAAACTGAACGCGATCACGCGCCAGCTTCAGCGCGAGCTAATCGACGTGCTGCTTGAGCTGGAGCGCAACGACTCGGTCCACGTCGCGCTGATCTCTGGCGCGGGACGCGCGTTCAGCGCCGGCTACGACCTGGTCGGCGGTTCCGGAGCGGCTGCGGAGCAGGCCTCGGCGATCTCACGCGATCGAGACGGGCTGGAGGAGTTGCTGCGCAACTGGCTGCGAATCTGGGACTTGCGAATGCCGGTGATCGCCAAAGTGCACGGCTATTGCCTGGCGGGCGGCTCGCAGTTGGCTTCCATCTGCGATGTCACGTTCGTTGCGGAAGACGCTCGTGTGGGAGCCCCGCAACTGCCGCTAGGAGCCGGATTCGTGGCCTCGTTCTGGGCCTGGCAGGTCGGGGCGAAGCGAGCCAAGGAGTTCTTCTTCCCGGTGGGCAGCGTGATCTCGGGCCGCGAGGCGGCCGACATCGGACTGTTCAACCGCGCCGTTCCCGCAGAACAACTCGACCAATATGTGGATGATTATGTCGAGTCAGTGGCGAAGACTCCGAAGGAGATCCTGGTCTTGCAGAAGAAGGCGATCAACCGCACACAGGAGGTCCAGGGCTTCCGTGAGGCGCTAATGGGTGGGGTCGAGATCGACGCAATCGCCCATTTCACCACGCCGGTGCTGGAGATGAATCGGTCGATCAGGGAACGCGGGTTGCGCGCCACGCTAGACGACTTCCACAACCAGTGACCTCGCCTCGTGAGGAACCTACGACTCTTGAGGACGCGAGGCTGCCGCTTGCACAGGCGGCGCGGCTGTTCGCGATTGCCGACGGGATCTGCGCGATCGGGCAACTGCGAACCGGGACACGCTCCGGACAGTTCTCGATCTTCAACTTCCTGATCCGCTGCGCTCCCGATGATGAGTATCCCAGCCCGGATGAGCGGCCGACCTACGTCGTACTGATGCAGGCCGGGATTGTACGAAGACACGGCTGGTACGCATACTTCTGGCTGCCCGAGCATGACCACCCTCTACGGATCGCGCTGCCGGCGCCGATTGGCAAGTCGTGGCATTGGCACGACGACATCGTCGAGATCGGCCGGCGGTTTCAAACCTCAGAGGCGTGGACCCAGGCGGTTGGCGAGAGCGTGGAGGAGCATGTCGCGCGATTCGGGGAGTGGCTCGCGCGTGCGGAGATTGTCAGATCAGCGAAGGCATAGCAGGCATTTGCGAAGCAGGCAGCACGTCTTCAGGCGCAGTTGCCGTGATTCCGGCTGCCTCGAGCGCGGCTCGCTCGTCGCTGGTCATGCCGAGCAGTCCACCCAGTATCTCGGCGTTGTGCTGACCAAAATCCGGAGCGGGCGCGACGACGCACGGACCCGCCTCCTCGGTCCGCCACAGCCAACCGTGCAGGTTCCAGATTCCAACTTCCGGGTGGCGAATCGGCTCGTAGTACTTGCGAGCCTTGAGATGAGGGTCGCGCACGACTTCAAGCATCTTCCAGACAGGCGACGAGGGGACGCGCTCGGCGTGCAGTAGTGAGAACAGACTTGTCTTGGACCGCTCGGCCGTCCAGGCGGAGACGAGTTCATCGAGCTGGTCGCGATGCTCCCAGCGCAGGATCTGGTCGGAGAACTCGGCCCGCTCCGCCCACTCGGGCGAACCCATCGCTCGCTTGAGCGCCTCCCACTCGGAGTCGGTACGCACGCAGATCGCGATCCATTCGTCGACCCCCGCGCAGGGATACACGTTGTGGGGCGCCATCCAGTCGTGGCCGGTGCCCATGTGCTCGGGCAGTCTGCGGTTCATGGACCAGTCCATGTAGAACTCGCCCAGCAGCGTGGACATGACTTCGCGCTGGGCGAGGTCGATGTACTGTCCGTTGCCAGTGCGCTTGCGCTGAATCAGAGCCGTAGCGACAGCGGCGGCAGCACAGATTCCGGCGATCGGGTCGCCATACGAGATGCCGCTCTTGTAGGGGACGCCGTCGTCTCCGTAGCCGGAGGTGGAGGTCATGCCGCTCATCATCTCGATGATCGGCCCGTAGCCCACCGCGTCTTTCTCCGGGCCGGTCTTGCCGAAACCGGCCATGCCGACGACGATGATGTCGTCCTTCTGCTCACGAAGCCATTCGTATGTGAGACCGAGATTGTCCATCACGTCCGTGCGATAGTTCTCGATCACGACATCGCAATGCGCGAGCAGCCTGGCGAAGACGGCCTTGCCCTCGTCGGCGGCCAGGTCGAGCGTGAGCGATTTCTTGTTGCGGCTGTACTCGTGGAAGTAAAAGTTCGTGTTCCACCACTGTTCGCCGGGAGCGACTGGCGGCGGCAGCAACGTGCGGATGTTGTCCCAGGCCCTTGGCGACTCGATCTTGATCACCTCGGCGCCCTGATCGGCGAGGATCTTTGCGCCGTATGGTCCGGCCCAGATCATGGTCAGGTCGGCGACGCGGACGCCGGTGAGCGGTCGGCCGGGATCAAACATCAGATCGCATCCAGTTCACGCAGGCGCACGAGATCTTCCCGCTCGTAGCCGAGTTCGCCGTGGATCACGTCGACGTTGTGCTCGCCGAGCTTCGGCGCGCGGCCCATCTTCCAGTCATAGCCGCTGCTCAGCCAGAGTCGTCCGGGATAGGTGAGCGAGCCGGCCTGTTCGTCGTCGATGTTGGCGAAGAACTCGCGGTCCTGGAGGTGCTCGGAGTTGGTCAGATCTTCGAACGTCGCGACAAAGCCAAAGGGAACGCGATGCTCGATGCCGAGTTCGAGCAATCCTTGACGAGTCTGACCGGCGAACCAGCCGTACATGATTGCCATCAGTTCGTCGTTGTTGAGTAAGCGTTGGCTGGGGTCGGAGAATCGCTCGTCCTGCAGTTCTTCCAGGCCCACGGCTCGGGCAAAGGCTGGATAGTTGCGAGGTAGGGCGCAAATGCCTCCATAGCCGTCTGCGACTTCGTACACGCCCCAAAGCGCGTTGAGGTTGTTGCCCGAGCGCAGTGACTCGATGCCGAGCTGGTTGGCTCGGGTATGGAAGGCCTCGGCCATCCCCGCATAGGTTTCCTGGACCGAGAGGTCGATGAACGACCCCTGCCCGTGCGTCACTGCGCCGTAGTACGCGCCGGAGATTGCGGCAAACGCGTTGAGTCCGGCCTGGTATGACGGCTGAGAGCCGCCATTCTTGAGCGGATGGCGCTCGGGATGTCCGGTCAGCCACATCTGGCCCGAGGCGGCGTACAGCGTGAGCTCGGTTGCGGGCAAGTTGGCGTTGGGTCCGGACTGGCCGAACGGAGTGATTGAGATCATCACGAGCGCCGGGTTGGCCTGCGACAGCTCTTCGTAGCTGAGTCCGCGATTGGCAAGGTATCCAGGCTCAGAGGAATCGATGACGATCTCAGCGGACTGCGCGAGTTCCTTTAGAACCTCGCGGCCATCCGAGGTGTCGAGGTTGAGCGTGATCGAGCGCTTGTCGCCGTTGAGGTAGAGAAACAGTCCACTGGTTTCGTCGTCCGGCAAGTCGTCGGGCCAGGGACCGAAGGCTCGGGATGGATCGCCCGTGGTCCGCTCGACTTTGACGACATCCGCGCCGAGCGCAGCAAGCCAACGTCCCGCATAGGGTCCGGAAATGCCTTCCGCGAGTTCAAGCACGCGGACCCCGTCGAACGGTCGTGACGCCACGGGCTGCTCGGACTGGCTGTGATCCTGCTCGCTCATCGCTGGCAGTCTATGAGCACTCCCGATTGCGTTCTAGACTGTCCACGAATGACCTCCCAATCCACAGTCGACGCGCCACACCCGGACGAGCTCGGGCCGCCGCTGCTCGACGGCGTCCGAGTCGTCGAGCTGGCTGAGGAAATCGCCGCTCCATTCGCAGCCAAGTTGTTGGCCGACGCGGGCGCCGAGACGACCAAGATCGAGTCGCCGCGGGGAGACGCGGCGAGGCGCATGGCGCCATTCGCGCCACCGTCGCCGCATCGCGAGACATCGACCATCTGGCTCGCCTACAACACGTCCAAGCGCAGCGTGGTGCTCGATCTTGAGACGGCAGCCGGCGTCCGCGTGCTCCACGAGCTGATCTCGAATGCAGACGTGTTCATCACTGATCGCACGCCGGCCCAGTTGGACGATCTCGACCTGAATCCACACGACCTGCGCGATCGCTTGCCGCAACTGATCATCGCGTCCGTGACTGCCTTCGGACTGGTGGGCGGTGCGAGCGAGTGGCCTTCGACTGCGCTGACGCGCGCGCACGCCTCAGGCTCCGCTGCGGGGGTTCGGCGAAATCTGGGGGCGAGCGCGGCTGCTCCACTGATGGCCGGAGCGAACGTGCATGAGGCCGATGGAGGCACGGCGCTCGCCCTGGCCACATGGGCGGCGTTGCTGGTGCGCGACCGCGACGGCCACGGACAGATCGTGGATGTCTCCTCGGTCGAAGCGATGATGAACATGGACCGAGTCGACATCTCGATTGCGCACAACGACGGCGGTCCGCCGCCCATGCCACCTCGGCGCGGCGGCAGCGCCTTTGGCGGACGACTGGAATGCTCGGATGGCCACCTGATCGCTGTCACACCGCAGTCACACCAGTGGGCCGGCTTGATCAAGGCGATGGGCGATCCCGACTGGGCGTTCGACTCTGATGGCGAGCTGATCGATCGGCAAAACCTGGGCGACGATGCCGGCAAGGCGATCGAGCAGTGGGCGGCGGAGCGAACTCGCGACGAGGTGTTCCGCGCCCTACAGTCGAACAGCGCGCCGGCTGGTCCGGTCTTGCGACCTTCCGAGGTGATGAACTCCGAGCAGATGCAAGTACGCGACTTCTTCGACGAGCTTGAGCACCCAGTTGCAGCGACCAGCCGCTACCCACAGTTCGCGGCGCGTTGGAATCGAGCAAGTCGCTCCGCTCGGAGCGCCGCCCCGCTGCTCGGCTCCTCGACCGCCGAGCTGACAAAGACACACATCCGCCCCTGGACCCCTGTTCAGGCGCGACGAGCCGGAGTCATCGGATGACCACCATCGCGAACCGCGCCGCAAGCAACGGACGGTCCCCAGAGGACGGCCATCTACCGCACCATGTTGGCCACCACAGCTTGCTGCGACCGGCGAAACGTCGCGGACCATTGTCGGGCAAACGGGTGATCGACTTCACCTGGGCATGGGCCGGACCCTACGGCGCGATGCAGGTCGCGCTGCTGGGCGCGGAGATGATCAAGGTCGAGTCGGCGACGCGGATCGACCACTCGCGTCAACGTTCGCTGGCGATGGGATCGTTCAAGGGCGGCGTCAACCAGGCGCCGATGTTCAACGAAGTCAATCTGAACAAGCACTCAATTCAGCTCAACCTCAAGCTGAAGGGCGCGAAGCAGGTGATCCGCGACCTCGCGCGCACCGCCGACGGCGCGATCGACAACTTCCGTCCCGGCACCCTGGACAAGCTGGGACTGGGCTACGACGAACTGCGCAAGATCAATCCAGAGATCGTGATGGTCTCCGCGTCGGCCCTGGGCGCAACCGGACCAGAGCGAAACTACACCGGCTACGCACCTACCTTTGCGGCGCTGAGCGGGCTGTCCTATCTCTCGGGCGAACCCGAGGAGCCGCCGGTGATGATGGGCGGCTCGATCGATCTACGCGCAGGCACGGCCGCAGCGTTGGCGATGGTCGCCGGCTTTCACTACCGCGAGCGCACGAGTCGCGGGCAGTTCATTGACGCATCGTCCTCTGAGGCAATCGGGATGCACATCCCTGAGGAGTTCCTCCACGTCGACTTGCTTGGCGGCGACGGCGAGCGATTGGGCAACGGCCATCGGGCCTACGCGCCGCATGACGTCTTTCGTTGCGCTTCGATGCGCGCGCCGGATCGCTACACCGATGAGCACAAGGGGGCGAAGACCGGCTGGCTTGCGATTGCCTGTCGCTCCG
This sequence comes from Dehalococcoidia bacterium, assembly GCA_965211635.1. Taxonomy (GTDB): domain Bacteria; phylum Chloroflexota; class Dehalococcoidia; order Bin125; family Bin125; genus Bin125. The sequence goes on along the minus strand of OZ242948.1, from coordinate 344,165 downwards.
ATGCAGAGTGGCAGGCGCTGTGCAAGTGCAGCGGCCTCGATCATCTGCGCGACGATCCCCGCTTCCGCACGGGTCTGAAGCGCTGGAAGCACCGAGACAAACTCAAGCCAATGATCGAGGCGTGGACTTCCGAACAGTCGGCGGTCGAGACGGCCGAGACGCTTCGCGCCGCTGGAGTTCCGGCGGCCGCCTCGGTCTGGGGCAGCGACATCCACCACTCGGAGAACTTCCAGGCTCGCGGAGGAGCGGTCAGCGTTCGCCCGCCCGAGACGCATCTGCGCGAGGTGCTGCCGCCGCCATGGAGCCTGTCGGAGACACCCGCCGAAATCGTCTCGCCGGCCCCGAGGCTGGGCGAGGACACCGAGTATGTGCTCAGCCGAATGCTGGGCTACAGCCAAGACAAGATCGACGCGCTCGCACAAGAGGGCGCGCTGGAATAGTCTGTGAGTCGCAGCTACACGGCGACTTCGATTGCGAGTCAGCGGAGGGGAAGTCCATGCAGCAGCTCTGGCGCGCCTTGAGTGGGATCATCAAGCCGATGGCTCGGCTGTCGCTGGCGGGAGCGTTGGCCCTGGTGGCGATCTCGGCGATTCAACCGGCCTTTACGGACAGCGGCGACGTGCTCGCCGCCGACTCCGAGGCCGTCGAGACCCAGATCGCATTGCCGCAACAGGCCGAGCCGGACGAAGGCGGTACCGGCGTCAACAACTTTGATCGCGAGGAGTGGTACGAGTTCTCGATCTTGCTCGCCCCATTCCTGGTACTGGTGACGTTCATTCTGATCCTGATGTTCAACTGGGACAGATTCACCAACAACGAGGACTAGGCGGAGGCCGAGCAGATGGCCGAGGCCATTGCCCAGCGACTCGTTGACGAACTTGCCGAGCGCGGCCTGACGCTGGCCACGGCGGAGACCGATACCGGCGGCCTGATTGGCCATTGGATCACGGACATTCCAGGCTGCTCGAAGGTCTGGATTGGCGGCGCAGCGCCGTATCACAACTACCCGAAGATTGACCTGATCGGCGTGTCGCGGGACCTGCTGCGCGAGCACGGCTCAGTTTCTGAAGAAGCGGCCATCGCCATGGCGCAAGGCGTCCGCGAGACGCTCAATGCCGACATCGGCGTCTCCGAGACTGGAATCACCGGACCAACCGGCGGCTCGGAGTCGCGGCCGGTCGGCACCGTCTGGCTTGCATGCGTCGGCCCCGGCGATCACGTCCACGCCGAACGGCAAGTCTGGGACTCCGATCGCGAGGGCAACAAGCGACTGACCGCGGTTCGCTGCATCGAACTCGTGCTCCAGGCGGCGAGCGCCTAGCCTCTCGATCGTGCCCTTCCTCCGCTGCAACGAGATCGACCTCTTCTACGAGGCGCACGGAGATCCGAACGCGCCGCCGCTCGTGCTCGCGCATGGCGCAGGCGGCAATCACCTCGTCTGGTGGCGCAACGTCCCGGTCTTCAGCGAGCGCTACTACACCATCACCTTCGACCATCGCGCCTTCGGATTGAGCCGCGATGTGCCCGGCGGTCCGGGACGTCGCGCGTTCCCGCACGATCTGCATGCCTTGCTGGAGCATCTCGAGATCGATCGCTTCGCAATGGTCGCCCACTCGATGGGCGGCCGCACGGCGACGCCGTTTGCGATGCTCTTCCCCGCACGGATTGAGGCGCTGATTCTCTCAGGAACGTTGGCCGGCGCGGTCAATGACGAGGTGCGCGAGATTCAGTCGGCGCACTACAAGACGGTCGAAGGAATGACATTGCGTCAGCGAGCGTTGGCGCCTCTCACAGAGCAAAACGATCCGCAGCTCGCCTGGCTATACCGCCGGATGAACGGCTGGAATCCGCGTCGTCCGTCGACCTTCCTCGCGCCAACGCCAGGGCTTGCGACCTGGAGGGGCTCGTCGATGCCCTTGCTGCGGCAATTCGGTATGCCGATGCTTTACATCATCGGCGAACACGACAGGATCATCCCCTGGCAGGCGATGCAGGCGTCGCACCGCGCGATGAACGGGTCGGAGTTGGTTGTTGTCAAGGACGCAGGTCACTCGGTGTACATGGAACAGGCGGAACGGTTCAACGATGCCGTGCTCGACTTCCTCGAACGACGGTGGCCGCACTGATGGGCAGCGCCTGACGTTCGCCGCTCTATCATCGAATCATGAAGACTCCCACGCCTTTGGTGCTTGATCTGATCGACGCAATCGGCGAGCAGGCGGTCGTTTGGCACGACGAAGATCTCCTGGTCTACGAGTACGACGGCACGATTGATCGCGGCAATCCCGACGTAATCGCGCTACCTGCGACGACCAGCGATGTCGTCAATCTGATCGAGATCGCCAACAAGTACGACGCTCCGGTAACGCCTCGTGGCGCCGGCACCGGGCTGAGCGGAGGCGCTCTCGCGGTCAAAGGCGGTGTGATCATCGGGATGAACCGGATGCGGCGGATTCTCGACCTGGATGTCGAGAACAAGACGGCGCTGGTCCAGCCCGGCGTCGTCAACCTGGATCTTGGCGCAGAAGCCGGGCGTCACGGCCTTGCCTATGCACCCGATCCGAGTTCACAGCGAGCCTGCACGATTGGCGGAAACGTCGCCGAGAACGCCGGCGGTCCGCACACGCTCGCCTGGGGGACAACGACCAATCACGTGCTCGCGCTGGAGCTGGTCACGCCCGACGGCGAAGTCCAATGGATCGGTCACGAAACGCGCGACGAACCGGGCTATGACCTGGTCGGCTGCGTAGTGGGTTCCGAGGGAACCGTGGGAATCGTGACACAGGTGCTCGTCCGCCTCGTACCGATGCCAACGGCGGTGCGGACGCTGCTGGCTGTCTACGACAGCGTGCGGCAGGCCTCGAATGCGGTGTCGGCGGTTGTGGCTTCGGGTATCGTCCCGGCCGCGCTTGAGATGATCGACAAGATGACGATTGCCGCGGTCGAACCGGTCTTGAACACCGGATTCCCCCTGGACGCGGAGGCCGTGCTACTGGTCGAGGTGGACGGTCCGGAATCGCAGGTCGAGGCCGAGGGCGCGCGGGTCGAGGCCATCCTCAATCGGTTCGAGCCGCGCGAGGTGCGCTCGGCGACCGATCCGGAAGAGCGAGAAACGCTATGGGCAGGCCGCAAAGGGGCAATCGGCGCGCTCGGCCAAATCATGCCGAACTACTACCTGCTCGACGGCGTGGTACCTCGGACGGCGCTGCCCGATGTGTTGGACGGCGTCTATGAGATCGCCGAGCGTTACCGATTGCCGGTCGCCAACATGTTCCATGCAGGCGACGGAAACCTGCATCCCTGTCTGTTGTTCGACGAGCGCGAGCCGGGTGCGACGGAGCGGGTGCTGGACGCCGGCGGCGAGATTATGCGCTTGTGCGTCGACGCGGGCGGGGCGATCACGGGAGAACATGGCGTCGGCTTGGAGAAACGCGACTATCTGCCCTGGATCTTCACCGAAGCCGACATGGACGCGATGAAGTCGTTGCGCGCCGCCTTCGGTCCAACGGAGAACTTCAACCCTTGCAAGATCTTCCCCAAAGGTCACGGCTGCGGTGAGGCAGGTCACCAGCACGCCCAGCATCAGATCGCCAAGTTTGGCCCCAAGGCGTTCGTATGAGCCATTGCTGCATGCCGGGAAGCTGCGATGGCAGACGCTGAGCCTGCCGACGTCACCGAGTTTCAAGGCCTCTTCGATCACGTAGACACCGAGAGCTCTCTTCTGCAGCACTACGAGATCGACGGTCAACAACCGCGGGCTGCGATCAGGGTCAACACAATCGGCGACATCGAGCGCGCGCAGTCAGTTGCGACAAGCCGGGACCTCTCCGTCATTCCGATCGGCGGACGCACGATGCTCGGCCTGGGGATGCCTCCCCGACAATACGACCTGGCGTTGGACATGTCGGGCATGAGTGCGGTTGTGGACTATGAGCCTGAGGACTTCACCATCACCGTGCAGGCGGGAATGACGCTGGCGGAGCTACAGCAGACGCTGGCAGCGAATGGCCAGTTCCTGCCGCTCGATCACCCTCAGTTTGAGCGCGCGACTGTCGGTGGCATCTGCGCCGTTGGACGCGGAGGTCTGCGGCGCAATGCGCTTGGCGGACCTCGCGACTGGCTGATAGGCATGCGGATGGTCAAAGCTAATGGGACCGCGATCAAAGGTGGCGGCAAGGTCGTGAAGAACGTCAGCGGTTATGACTTGCCGAAGCTCTTTGCGGGATCCCTGGGCACGCTGGGGGTCATCGCCGAGGTGACATTCAAGCTGCGACCGCAGGCGGCGAGTGACCAGGTTGTTGCTCTCGGGGCGGAGACGTTTGAGCGAGCGCTCTCGGCAGCGCGAGCGGCCGCAAAGGCCGCTCCCTTCCTGAATGGCTGTGTGGCGCTATCGGCGGACGCCTCGGCCCAAGCCAGGTCGCTGGGCGCCGAGTTGCCCGGCGACGGTCCGGCGCTGGTGTTGCGTGCGAGCGGATTGGAGTCTGCGGCGAATGAAGTGCTGGCGGCGGCGATTGACGCGGCTCGACGTGCTGGGCTCGATGCTCAGGAATCTCGGACCGAAGCAATTGTCGAGACCTGGCAGGCGATCACAGACCTGGAGTTGAGCACGCCGAACAACCACGTGCGCTTGCGCCTGGGACTACCACCGGGGAATCTTGAGCGAGCCAACGCTCTGCTTGTTCAAAAGCTGAGCGACCCAGCATGCTGGGTCGCCGCCGTCGATTCGGGACTATTGCTTGTGGAGTGTCCATCGGTTGAGCCAACGACGGTCAATGAGATCCGTCAAGCCCTCGGACCGCTACAGGGACGCCTGACTATCGAACAGGCCCCGCTGGAGTTGAAGCAGGCGTGCGATGTCTGGGGTCCGGGCGGACCGGGTGCGCGGTTGATGCACAGAATCAAGGAGCAGTTTGACCCCCAGGCGATTCTCAATCCCGGCCGCTTTGTGGACGGAATCTAAGCTGCATTCATGAGTATCGCTCCGCTGACATCGCCCGCCGAGCCACTCTGGCTGACCGAGGACCGACCCGACGCCGGCGAACTCGGACTCTGCGTCCATTGCGGGTTCTGCCTCAACGTCTGCCCCACCTATCACGACCTCGGCGTGGAGACCGACTCACCTCGCGGACGGATTGCCCTAATGCGCGGCCTCGACACGGGACGAATCGAGTGGTCGCCGCGAGTCCAACAGCACTTCGATCAATGTCTACAATGCCGTGCCTGCGAGACGGCGTGTCCTTCCAAGGTGCCATACGGCCGCCTCATGGAATCGACTCGGGCTGAAGCGTTTGCGCAGAACAAGTGGCCTCGCCGTCAGCGGATCATCTGGCGGATCGTCATGCGTGGCATCTTCCCATCGCCCCGACTGATGCGGCTGGCGGGTTACGGACTCAAGCTGTACCAGATGACCGGATTACAGCCGCTGGTGCGTAAGAGTGGACTGCTAAAGCGACTCGCGCCGAAGCTGGCCGAGATTGATGCTCTGTCTCCAATCGCCGACAAACCGTTCTATGCCAACCGCGAGGCGGCGGGAATCGCAGCGAGGGAGCCGGTGCGGGCGAGGGCAAGCCTGGTAACAGGATGCATGATGCCGCTGGCGTATCCGGAAACCCACCGGGCGACGGTCCGCGTCCTTGCTCGAAACGGCGTTGCCGTGCGTGCGCCCAAGTCCCAGGTCTGCTGCGGAGCATTGCACGCCCATGGCGGCGATGTAGAAGCGGCGCGCGAGCTAGCCCGGCGCAATATCGACGCCTTCACTCCAGAGTCGCAGGACTTGCCAGATGCGATCCTGATTAACGCTGCCGGGTGCGGCTCGCACCTGAAGGAGTACGGCCACTTGCTGCGAAACGATGACACTTACTTGGAGCGCGCGAGGGCGTTCTCCGCTCGCGTGCGCGACGTGCACGAGTACCTGGTCGCAATCGGCTTCACTCCGCCGAAAGGCAGGATTGAGCGCACGGTGACTTACCAGGACTCTTGCCATCTCTCCCACGCGCAGAACGTGCGCAAGCCGCCGCGCGAGGTGTTGCGCTGCATACCCGGACTGACACTGAACGAGATGCGCACCCCCGACAAATGCTGTGGGTCCGCAGGCATTTACTCAGTCGTGCAGAGCGACATCTCTCAGCGCGTGCTGGAAGAGAAAATGGAAGATGTCCTCTCGACGGGGGCCGATCAGGTGTGTACAGCAAATCCAGGTTGCATGCTGCAGCTCGACTCGGGAATCGCGCGCTTCGATGGCGAGGGGCGAATGATGCCGCGCTCGACCCACGCGATCGAGCTGCTGGACGAGTCATATCGGTTGGGTGACGAAATGGAGCCGGGATGATCGGTTAGCCTCGCTAGCGCGTACAACTGGCTGTGCGCGACAGATCCTAGAGAGGCGGCATCCATGGGACAGTTTCACAAAGTTGAAGTTGGCGGCGCGACGTTGATCGCGGTGCAGGATTCGTGGGCAGCGATGCCGCCTACCGCGTTCTTCAGCGCTACCGAAGACTCGGATTGGGACAACTATCGCGAACTGCTTGACGACGACGGCAACATCACCCTGAACCTCGGCGCCTGGGTTGTGATCTCGGGTGGAACGACGATATTGGTTGACTCGGGTATCGGCGGTCGTCCGACGATGATGCCGCTCAAGGAGCCGCCGGCGCTGCCGACCGTGATGCAGGAAGCCGGCGTGTCGCCGAACGACATCGATATCGTCGCCTTCTCTCACCTGCACTTCGATCACACCGGCTGGAACACCTGGGACAACGACGGCACTGCGGTTCCGCAGTTCCCGAATGCCAGACACATCATTCAGCAAGCCGAGTGGGACTACTGGACCAGCAGCGACGAGCTCAAGCAAGGCGCCCAGTACGACAACGTGCTCGGTCCAGTCGTCGACGCCGGGCTGGTCGATTTCGTTGATGGCGAACACGCATTGACCGAGGAAGTCGTTACTGTCCCGACGCCGGGTCACACACCCGGGCACGTGTCATTTGCTGTCTCCAGCGGAGGCGAGAAGGCCTACGTGATCGGCGACGCCGCGCATCACCTGGTTCAGCTCTCGGAGACCGGCTGGTGCCCTGGAGCCGATGTCAACACGACCGACTCGACTGCCAGCCGGCACAAGCTGTTCGACCAGATCGAGGCCGAGAACGCGCTGATCGCCTCAGGTCACTTCAACTTCCCCGGCCTGGGCCGAGCCGCTCGCCGAAACGGAGTCCGCTACTTCGCGGCGGAGTAGTTCTCAGTCGCGGAGCTGATCGGCGTACTGGGCGATGTCAATGTAACGATCGGCGACCTGGCGCAGGTCGGATGATGTGCTTTTGCCGAAGGCCATCACCTCGACGCGAACGCCCCGCGCTCCGACAATCTCGACCAGGCGACGGAAGTCACCGTCTCCCGAGACGAGCACTATCACATCGACGCGGTCGGACATGGTCAGCACGTCGATCGCCAACTCGACATCGAAGTTTGCCTTGACCGAGCCACCGGTGAATCGCTTCAGCGGCTTTGTCGCGATGCGATAGCCGTGATCGAGAAACGGCACGACGAAGCGCTCGTTCTCGGTCCGCTGGGCGGGATCGTCAGAGATCGGCGAGTAGGCGATCGCCCGCACGAGAGTTCGGCCGTGCGACAGAAAGTCAGCGACCTTGCCCCAGTTCAATCGAACCCCCGACGACTCCGCCCCGTAGAGGATGTTGGGCACATCGACGAAAATTGCGAGGCGAGGCAGCACCTCGATCCGTGCCGGAGCTTCATCCTCGCCCCGACGACCGAGCAGTGTTTCGGTTAGCAGCGCCTGCGACTCAGCCAATCGCTCGATTGTCTTTCCCTGTTGCTCGAGCAGCACGGTCTGACGTTCAAGCAACGCGAGCATCGTCTCGTTGGCATCTTGCGGCTTCTCTTGTGCAGAGCGTCGAGTCGCTCTGCGTGGTGTCGGTTTCGGGTTTTGCTTTGGCGCGGCCGTCTGCTGCGACGTTGTTGCCGGAGTGCCGTTGGCAGCGCCTCTGCGACGAGATCCTCTTCGTGTTGGAGGCTTCGCTACTGGTTCAGCGGGCGGGTGAGTCGCAGTTCGTGTTCGTGCCGGCGGCTGCGACGCTACGAGCGGAGCCGCGCTCTCGTTCTTCTGTTCGTCGGCGGACGAGTCAGTCGTAGCAGTCCGCCTCAGGAATCGTGCCATTACCTAGCTTTCTGTTCACAGGACAGGGATTCTTGGCGCCTGCATCAACGCTGATGCAGCAGCCTTAACAGCGACGCGCGTGGCGATCGCGGAGAACGCCTCGGCAGCCGGGTGGTCGGGATCGAATGCAACGATCGGCTGACCCTCGTCGCCGCCCGCGCGAACCTCGGTCGCCAATGGAACTTCGCCAAGGAAATCGATCTCGAGGTCGTCTGCGGCGTCCCGCGCACCGCCGTGTCCAAAGATCTCCACGCGCTGCCCGGTATCAGGGGTGACGAAGTAGGACATGTTCTCGACGATGCCGAACACCGGCACGTCGAGCTTCTCGAACATCGTGACCGCCTTGCTCGCGTCTTCCAGCGCGACCTGCTGCGGTGTCGAGACGACGACCGCACCCGCGATCGGCGCTTCCTGGGCCATCGACATCGATGCGTCGCTGGTGCCCGGCGGCAGATCGATCAGCAGGTAGTCGATCTCACCCCAGTCGACGTCGTGAAGGAGTTGCCTGACCGCAGAACCGATCATGGGGCCACGCCAGACAACGGGCGCTCCGGGCGGGATCATGAAGCCCAGCGAGACCATCCTCACGCCGTAGCGTTCGACCGGATGCAGCCCGCGTTCGCTCTCCATCTGATAGCCGCTTGGCAACCCGAACATGGTTGGGAGGTTGGGTCCGGTCGCGTCCGCGTCGATCAGGCCGACCGCCGCTCCGCACTGGCCAAGAGCGACTGCCAAGTTGGTGGCGACTGTGGACTTGCCAACCCCGCCCTTGTTGGAGGCCACAGCGATGATGTTCTTCACTCCACCGATCGCAGCCTGCTCGCCGCTGCCCTGCCAGGCGGGAACGTCGGTGCGGTACTCGAAGGACACCTGCGCCGCGCCGGCCTCGGCAAGCGCATCGCGCACACGCTGCTCAAGTTGATCCTGCGACGGGTAACCGTGCATCGGCAGGTTGATGTGCACAATGACGGAGTCACCACTAGGAACCGCGCCGCCGAACATGCGTAGCGCGATCAAGTCGCGGCCGAGCTGCGGATCGCGAACGGTCCGCAGCGCATCTCGTATCGCCTCGTCGGTCAGCGCCATTCCGTCCTCTTTCCCGTCTCGACCCGAAAAACGCCGCCAGACCATCGCGCACTCAGTTCCGATCCCGCATCTTCGGGGTACCGTGAGGAGAGAGGATCGATTCTGCGGGCGTGCGCCGGTACCCGGCGAGGAACACTCGTCTTGCGGTCTCGTGATTCTTGGAGTCGTCGTGATAGCGAATCAAGGTCCGTCAGCGCGCCAGGATTCAGCCTCGCAGATGTGTGCAACGCCAGGCCGCTCGACGCTGACTTTATCGTACCGCAACAGTACTTCGGGGATTTGGCGAAATGTGAAGCGGCCGCCAGAAGGAACGCTGATCGGCTGGCGCAACCGGTGTCCACGGGTCCCGTGTCGTCCCATGGGAACAGAATCAACAGACAAATCGTCAAGTAGTTACGGGCGCGTATCGCACTTTACAGGCGGTCATCGGATGTGTGGTCCGCTGTATTGCCCAACGAGACATCGATACGTAGCGTCCTGCTCACGTGGAACTGCAAGAGTGCGCGTCGTGTCCACGGTGTGACTACGCAGGACCAGGAAGGTACTGGAATGGCAGCGAAGACTCGTCTGAAGACTGAAGCGTCTACTCACATCCACCACTGGGTGATCGACGCGCCGAACGGGCCGATGTCGATGGGTGTGTGCAGTTGCGGTGAGACCAAGGAGTTCCGCAACTCGTCCGAGGACTCGATCTGGGACCGCCAGGAGGGTCGCTCGCGCTGGAACGACATGGGCATCTCCAAGCGTCGTCGCACAGCCGAGAACGACAACTAGTCCACCTACTCAGCTCCTCTCAACGCTCGGACCTCGGCATTCCGCCGCGTCCTAACATGCGCGGCAGGAGGCCTTATGCCCTCGACCGTTTCCGAATCGATAGCTGCTCGCTCAGCAGCGAGCCAGCAGGCGATCCCGAATCTCAGCGTTGATCTCGCGCCCGGCGCCAAGCGTGAGCTGATCTTGCGTAATCCCGTGATGACTGCTTCCGGCACGTCAAGCAATGGGCTGGAGTTCGCTCGGCTCTTCGACATCAACCGACTGGGCGGCGTGTTGTCCAAGGGCGTCACATTGCGGCCGCGGAGAGGCAATCCGACGCCTCGAATCGTCGAGACGCCTGCAGGAATGCTGAACAGCATCGGCTTTCAGAATGTCGGCGTGCGAAAGCTATTGAGCGACGTTGCGACTGTCTGGGAGACGTGGGATGTGCCGGTCGTCGTGAACATGCTTGGCGACACAGTCGACGAGTTTGCGCGATTGTCGCAGGCGCTCGACGGTGCGCCCGGCGTGGCCGGACTTGAGGTCAACATTTCCTGCCCCAACCTGGATGTGGGCGGGGTCGCGTTTGGGCGCGATCCGGCGGCGGCAGCGCGAGTCGTCGAGGCCGTCGTCAGTTCGACCACGTTGCCGGTGATCGCCAAGCTGACCCCGGACGTGACCGACATTGCCGTCGTCGCCAGAGCATGCCAGGACGCGGGCGCAGATGCGCTGTGTGTCGCCAACTCCTTTGTTGGCATGAGCATCGATGTCGACTCGCGGCGGCCGCGGACGAATCGACCTGTGGCTGGACTGACCGGGCCGGCAATCAAGCCGTTGGCGCTGCGCCTGGTCTGGGAGACCGCGAACGCGGTCGATATCCCCGTGATCGGCTGCGGCGGCATCGTTGACGGGCGCGACGCCGTAGAGTTCATTCTCGCTGGGGCGACTGCCGTGCAGGTCGGAACGGCGTCGTTTCGCGACCCGTTCGCGGCGATCCAGGTCCTGGAAGAGCTGCTCGACTACTGTCGCGCAAACGGCGTGACGGATATCAACGAGCTGGTCGGCGCGGTACAGGTCGACTGAGTCGCTGGCAGGACCGACGCCATAGAGTGATCTTGTCCGGGGTGTAGCTCAGCTTGGCAGAGCGCACGGTTTGGGGCCGTGAGGCCGGCGGTTCAAATCCGCCCACCCCGACCAGATCCATCCAGGGTTCGTTCACGAGGCGCAAAGAACCCAAGAGCCTCCGTCACACCCGCGCTTCCAGCAACTCTTCCATGCTCGGAGGACGGTCAACGATGACCCGCTCTTCGACGAGCGTCTCGATCTCCTGTTCCTCCAACCCGAGCAGTTCCGAGAGCACCTCGCGATTGTGCTCGCCCAACCCCGGCGCGCCCCGACGATAGGTCGCCTGCGTGTCGCTCAGTCGGATGGGACAGCCCGGATAGCGAAGCGGGCCGACATCTGTACTCGAAACTTCGGCCCAGAACTCCCTGGCGGCAAGGTGATCGGACTCCAACAGGTCACGAGCATCGGCCAGCCCGGCGGCGAGCACGCCGGCGCGTTGCAAACGAGACGCGGCATCCGAGGGCGAGATTGCGCGGCTCCAGATGTTCAGGGCGGTGTCAATCTCGTCGTGCCGCGACTCACGTTCCCACAACGCCCAGCTCGCCCACTCTTCCGGAAGCTCGGCAACTCGGCACAATGCCTGCCACTCATCATCCGACGCGACCGAGATTGCCAGCCAGCGATCGTCGCCGAGGCATCGGTAGACGCCTTGCGGGGCGACGCCTTGCTCACGATTGCCGCGGCGCGGCGGCGGTTGTCCAACGACTTGCGCTGAAAGCAGCTCGTCGCCGGCGAAGGTGCCCATCGACTCGATCATCGCCGTCTCGACCCGCTGCGCTTCGCCGCCGCTGGACATCCGCTTCCAAAGCGCGACGAGCGTGCCGGCCACGGCGCTCATGCCCGATACCGGGTCGGGCCATGCGACGCCGGAGCGGTACGGCATTCCGGCGGAATAGCCGGCCATCATCGTCATCCCGGTCGCGGCTTCGATCACTGGTCCTAACGCGACTCTGTTCGCGCCTGGACCTGTGGCGCCATAGCCAGGCATCGAGATGTGGATGATCGACGGATTGATCCGCTGCAGCGAGTTCCAGTCGAGTCCCCACTGCGGGAAGACACGGGGAGAGTAGTTTTCGAGGATCACATCGGATGCGGCGATCAACCCGCGAAAGACCGCTTGGCCTCGCTCGGTCGAGAGATCAACCGCGAGACCGCGCTTGTTGCGCGCCAGCTTGTTGAATCCACCGTTGCGATTCCAGTGACGCTCACCGAGTTCGTTATCGGGAAACGTGTGGGTGACTTCGGCGAATTCCTCAGGAACCTCAAACGGGCCCCGATTCCAGGGCGATTCGATGTGAATCACGTCCGCTCCGAGGTCGCCGAGCAGCCGTCCGGCAATCGGTCCCGCCCAGACGCGAGTCAGGTCGAGGACCCGCAGGCCGGTGAGCGGTCCATCCTCAAGCGACCGCTCGGCGGGCGAAGGAGGCGTCTGCGGCTGCCAGTGCGGCAACTCGTCTCGCTCGAGCGCAATCGGGGGGCGCGGATCGGCGCCTTCGAAGTCGGGTCCCAACCGGAATGGCCCTCGCGGCATCAACTCCTCGCTGCGTGCCGCGTCCAGCGGGACGAAGAACTCCCGTGCGGCCATATGCGGATCGGCGAGGAACTGGTGCGTGTCCCAGACGGGACCCAACGGCGAAAACGTGGCTTCGCCGAGTTCGCAGATCTCCTCGCAGGTATGGGACATCAGCCAGGGCCTCAGTGCTTCATCAAACTCCCGCTTGTGTCGACCGCGCGATTCGTTGGTGGCGAAGCGGGGATCGTCGAGCAAGTGACCCATTCCGGCAGCGTGCAGGAAGGGCTCCAGCTTCGCTCCGGTCGCGTGGCAGAGAAACACATACCCGTCGGCGCACCCATAGACGCCTGCGGGATGCCACATGCCGGGCTGCGCGTTGCCCTCGCGTTTGAGGATGTGTCCGGCGTGCGTCCACATCGTCGTCGTGTGCTGGTGCATTGCGACCATCGCCTCGAGATGCGCAACCTCAACCGTCTGGCCGCGACCGGTCGACTCGCGCGCGATCAGCGCCGCCATCGCGCCGATGAAACCGTACATTCCACCCGAGTACTCGGTGTGCCGGCCGTGGCGGCGGAATGGATAGCGATCCGGCTCGCCGTTCAGATACATGTGACCGGAGGCCGCGTCGTCGGTGAAGACGTTGGACCGTCGATTCGCCCACGGCCCACTCAGCCCCAACGGAGAGATCAAAACCCGAACCAGTTGCGGCGCGTCGATCTCCAGAGTCGCAGGCCTGAGCGGATCGGGCGCGGAGCTCTCGATAGCGACGTCCGCGCCGGCGATCAGATGGCGAATTCGCTCCGATTCCGGCTCAGCGGCAACGACGGACTTCGACGTGTTGCAGAATGCCCAGACCGATCCAATCTCCCGGTCACCGAGGGCGTGAGACGGCAGCACTTCACCGTGATGCCGCAGTGGATCACCGTCAGTTAGCACAACCTTGACGACCTGCGCGCCGTAGTCGGCAAAGATCTTGGCTGCGAACGCGCCTGCGTGCGAGCCAGCCAGCTCCACGACCCGAAGGTCGGCAAACGGTCTGGTCATTGTTCCCGTCTTTCGACTCGAACCAGCAGGCAGTGTCCGTTAAGCTATCGCCCGAACGACTAACGCTACGCAGGAAGGACCAGAGATGGCCACTGACCACTTCCCGATTGAAGCCGGGCACATCATGCTCTTCGCCCGCTCAGTCGGCGACGCGAACCCGATCTACTACGACGCCGACGCTGCCGAGGACACGGAACCCGGCCACATCATCCCGCCGCCGACATTCGTTCAGTCGTCGGCGCAGTTCACCGAGGGCTACAACCTACGTCCGGTGATCGGCGAACCATGGTTCGGCTCGGGTAAGGAGCCGACCGGCGTCCAGCGCGAGTCCTCCGGCGGTGGTGGCGGTACCGGGTTCCACGCCGAGCAGCACTACGAGTACCACGCACCGATCAAGCCTGGCGACGTCCTCAAGGCGGTTGACAAGCCGGGCAACTCCTGGGAACGCGAAGGACGCCGCGGCGGCACGCTCAAGTTCAACGAATCAATCACCGAGTACTACAACCAGGACGGCGAGCTCGTCGTGACCGCCCGCTCCGTCGGTGTGCAAACGTCGCGAGTGGTCGAGTAGCGATCCCAATCTGAACAGGAAGAAGCATCCTCTCATGGCTCTGAGCAAGTCCAACCTCAACGTCGGCGACCAGCACAGCGAGCAGATCGTCGACAACCTGACCCGCACCCAGATCATCCAGTACGCCGGCGCCTCAGGCGACTACAACCCGCTGCACACCGACGAGATCTTCACGACCAAGATCGCCGGCTACCCGACCGTCTTCGCGCACGGCATGTTGACCATGGGCTTGACCGGCAAGATGCTGACCAACTACGTCGGCGACGGCCGCCTGACCAAGTACGGCGTGCGCTTCGTCGCGCAGGTCTGGCCCGGCGACTCGCTGACCGCGACGGCCACGGTCGAAGACATCCGCGAGGAGGACGGCGTCAGCCTGGTCGACCTGTCGGTCTCAACCGTCAACCAGGACGGCGCCGAGGTCGTCAAGGGCTCCGCGACTGCAAGGGTTGACGACTAGCACCTTGTCAGCTTTCGTCATATCCGCGCTTGCCGCGGGTATCTCGCCGCCTCCCGCGCCAGCATCCGCGCGCAGTAGAGCGGGGCGACGTAGAGGCAACCCTTGTGGTCGCCCTGTCCGCGAGCACACTCCGGTTGTAGCGCAGTACCCGGGCGAGAGCGACCACAAGGATCGCCCCTACGAGCATTTCGCGAGTGCATTCATGCCCAGTCGCGGGCCTAGTCCCGATCCCGGGGCGGCGTGTTGTCCGCCGCCCACTCTGATACGTCCGGGATCAGCCGGTCGACGATGCCCATGATCAGCATGAAGGGGACGAAAGCGAGTCCCGTCCCCAGCGCCCACCACCACTCGGCGGCGACCAGTGCGAGCACGCAGCCGGAGAACGTGAGGCCCATGCCGAGTATTGAAACCACACGCAGAACCACCGCGAGCGGCGGAATCGGCGGAATCTGAGGCGGCTGGGAGGACATGGCACTCCAGTCCCCGGCCTACCCGGGGAACTGCTGAATCACGACTCAGCGACCGTGACAGACTTCATCTTCGGACCCGGTTCACGGGCGCGCTGCGGGTCGCGGTCGGGGAAGGCGAGCACCACGTCCAGGCCTGAGGTGACCTTGCCGAACGCGGTGTAGTCGCCATCGAGGAAGGTCGCGTCGGCGTTGCAGATGAAGAACTGGCTGCCGGCCGAGTTGGGATCCTGGGCCCGCGCCATCGAGAGCACGCCCGCTACGTGCTTGGTGTCGTTAAACTCGGCCGGCACGTTGTAGCCCGGACCGCCCGTACCGGTGCCGGTCGGATCGCCTCCCTGGGCCATGAATCCGCTGATGATGCGATGGAAGGTGACGCCGTCGTAGAACCCTTCACGAGCGAGGAAGACGAACGAGTTGACGTGCTCGGGCGCCTTGTCAGGCCAGAGCTCCAGGACAATCTTGCCGCCGTCTTCCATCTCGATCGTGGCGCTGTAACCTGCGCCTTCCTTGAGCGCCATCTCCGGGCGCTTGCTGTAGGTGGCCATTGAATCCTCCGCCGCCGTGCGGCAATGCTCGAGCCCGTGGACTACTCGTCCTGGGCGATTTCGCTGATCGAGATACGAGCGATCTGCGGCCCCGGCGGCGCGCTGGCATCAAGTGGGTCGCGCTCGGGGAACCGGTCCACGACATCCATTCCCGAGATCACCTCGCCAAACGCCGTGTACTGACCGTCCAGGTGCGGAGCGGCATCGTAGACGATGAAGAACTGGCTGCCGGCAGAATTGGGATCGGCTGTGCGCGCCATCGAGAGCACACCGCGGACGTGTGGTGTGTCGCTGAACTCGGCGTCGATCGTATAGCCGGGGCCGCCGCTGCCGAACCCGGTTGGATCGCCACCTTGAGCCATGAAGCCATGGATGATGCGGTGGAACGTGACCGCGTCATAGAAGCCCTCGCGAGCGAGGAACACGAAGTTGTTGACGTGTTGCGGCGCGACATCTTCGTACAGATCAATCTCAATCGTCCCACCGCCGACCATCTCGATCGTTGCTCGGTAGTCGACATCATCCTCAAGTGCGAACACAGGCGGTTCGTCCCAGGAAAGCGACAGATCGGGAACGGGCGTAACATCCTCCTCGACCGATTCGACCTCCGCAACCGCTCCGTTCTCCGTAATCCGAACGGCCACGATCTTGGGTCCGGAGACGGGTATCGGGATTGCGGCCGGGTCGCGGGAGCCGAAGGCGTACAGGTGATCCATCCCCCCAGTAACCTGAGCGAACACTGTCACGCCCTGGTCGAATGCAGCGCCCTCGGACAGCGAAATGACGAACTGCGAAGATGATGCACCGGCATCGTCGCGCCACATGGTGACGATGCCCACACCATCGGTGGTCAACGCGGCCTCGTTTGCCGCGTCTACGGGTTCGTCGGGCAGGGAGTAGCCGGCGTCGGTCGCCCAGTCGAGCGAGGCGTCCCCGGCTGTGGGATCCCCGGCGCGGATTCTGATACCGGTCAAGATTTCGTGGAAGGTCAACTCGTCGTAGAAGCCCTCGCGAGCGAGAAAGACGAAGTTATTGACATGCTGCGGCGAGGTCTCCTCGAACAGATCGAGCGTGATGATTTCACCGCTCTCGAGTTCAATCTCTGCGCCATAGTCAACGCTCTCTTGGAGCGCGAATGCAGGGGGCGCATCCCAGGTCGGCTTGCCCTCGACCGCCCCGGTCAAGACCTCGGACCCCGTGCGACGAACAGGTGGCGGGTCCGCGGTGGGCGCGGGACCCCCACTGTCAAAGCCGGTTGCGACGAGGCCGGCGATCAGGGCGGCGGCGGCGACGATGCCGAACGTTCCCAGAACCCAGCGGGATCGAAGCCATGAGCGGCGACCGCCGCCGCGATCGAATCCCTGGATCGATGCGCGACGCCGCGCCAGACGCTGTGGACGAGTCCTCGCGCTGCGACCACGTTGCGACACTCGGCATCCTCCCGCGGCGTCTCCACGCCGGCGCGCTCAAGGCCTTACGCTATCACCGCTCCACGTTATGACGATGGCAGCAGGAATCGGAACTGACATGGAAGCAGCGGAACGCTACAACGCCATGGTCCGCGCTCGGCATGCGCAGCAGCGTCGGCTGACGAAACCGTTCGACGAGTCGTACTGGGATCGCTATGCGCATACATATCGATTCGATCCGCACCGCGAGCCGGAACCGCTTCTCCAAGCGGCCCTCCGTTATGTCGAGCAAGGCGACGAGCTGATTGAAGTTGGAGGCGGCGCCGGCAGGATTGGCCTGCCGCTCGCGTTGCGGGCAGAATCGCTCATGAATGTGGAGCCGTCGGCCGCGATGCGGGCGCAGTTCGGCATCGCGATCGACCAGTACGGCGTGACCAACGCTCGCGTGCTCGCCTCCCGCTGGCCAACTGCAGCGGAGGTCGCGGGCGATGTCGTGTTCACCGTTGACGTCACCTACTTCATCGATGACATCGAGCCATTCATTCTCGCAATGCATGAGTCGGCACGGCGGAGAGTGATGATTCTGACCTGGACCGTACCTCCGCCCAATGTGAGTTCGACCCTGTTCAGGATTGCGTTCGAAGAGAACGAGTCGCCGTCACCAGGCTTCAAGGAACTGCTGCCGGTGATCTGGGACCTTGGGATCGTGCCCGACGTACAGGTCGTTGAGGAGTCGTTCACCTGGCCGGAGCGCCTGCCCCGGGACGAAAAGCAAGCGGTTCGCTTCGCGGTTGATGAGCTTGCAGCGCACGAACACCCAGTCGCCGCAGACAACATCCGCGTTCGCCTGGATGAGCTGTTCAAGCGAGGCGAGGTCTACAGGCCAATCTGGCGCACACCGGCAAAGGCGATGCTGATCACCTGGCCGACGGAGTGAGGCCGAGGCAAACTGGTACCCCCGGTAGGATTCGAACCTACGCTCCCGGCTCCGGAGGCCGGTGCTCTATCCCCTGAGCTACGGGGGCTGGAGTGGTCACGATATCACCGACTCTGGGCGCGTCGGCATCGCACTAGCCATGACTCCCGTGGCGCTACCCAAGCACTTCGTTGACCTGCGCCAACCCAAGCTGCAGTTGCGACTGCCAATCGGCGCGCGGATGGCGGATCGCGTTGGTGCAGACTCTGAACAGGCACACCGCTTCACGATCGTCGAGGTCGCGCGCTTGCCAGCCGAACTCGTCGAGCGCGGCGTCTCGCAACGCTTCGTGGTACGCGGCGCAGGCATCAGCGTTGCGGCCGCGGCTGACGCGGGCGGTCCAGCGTAAGTGGGCCAAGAAGTTCCCGACATCGGCCAGCGGATCGCCTGGTCCTGCTTCCTCGAAGTCGACTAGCGCGAGCCTGCCATCGGGCAGGTGCAAGAGCTGGTCGTCGTAGAAGTCGTTGTGCGCAACACCGCTCGGCTGCCACGCCTCGATGAACGAATCAAGTCTTTTGGTGGCCCGCTCGAGCTCCTGCTTGGAGGCGACGTGGTCACGACTCTTGTCGACCAGGCTGCGCCTCGCGCGTCGATATGCTCGAGAAAGGCTGAATCGACTCTGACTTGCGGCTTGCGAGGGCAACTGCCAGATCGACGACAGTCCATCCAGCAGTTGAAGCGGATTGGGCGCCCGGCGTCGTCTGATCTGGCTGCGAAGGTTTCGGCCCGGCATCTCTGCCATCCATATGACCGCGCCTTCCTCCCACAGTCCCGCCAGCCTGGGCACCACGAATCGCGAGCCTAGCACGAACTCGCGCGCCTGGAGATGCGCGTGCAAGTCGTCGGGCCTCATCACGCGGGCATAGAACCGGGATTTCCCGATGCGGTGTCCGAGCACTGCTCGGTTGCCGGCGCGATAGCGAATCAGCTCGACTCGAGCCCGCCGCGCCGGCAAGGCCAGCACATGCCGATTGACAAGTCTGATCGCGCCTTCGGGATCGGCGGCGGCGCTCAGTCCCGGCAGCTTACCGTCCTCCGGATACCAGGTGGTCTCAACGACGTCTCTCGGCCGCACGGCAACGCTGAATATCTGTGAGGGCAAGTAGTCCTGCTTCGGCCAGTGAACTTCATAGCTCACCTGGGCCGCTCGTCCCGGCGAATGGCTGAACTCTCTCACTTGCAGCCGCTCGGGTGGGGATTGCCAGACCTCATGCCTGGTCCGAAACAGATTCCAGACCCGGTCGGGATCAAAGATCTTGGACAACAAGGGAAGTTCGCGGTCGTGCGAAAACAAAACCTCCGGATTCAAGACCGGCGTCGCTGGCGATGAGGCCGCTTCCTGCCTCTCAGTCGCTGTCGCTGTCATCACTGTCATCACTGTCGCCGCTCACGGATTGTGTTGCCGTTGGTGTGTCGATGCCGTCCGAGTCGGTGCCGTCGTTCGAGGTCAGCAGACCCGTCGTGTCGACCCCGTCCGAGTCGGTGCCGTCGTTCGAAGTCAGCAGACCTGTCGTGTCGACCCCGTCCGAGTCGGTGCCGTCGTTCGAAGTCAGCAGACCCGTCGTGTCGACCCCGTCCGAGTCGGTGCCGTCGTTCGAAGTCAGCAGACCCGTCGTGTCGACCCCGTCCGAGTCGGTGCCGTCGTTCGAAGTCAGCAGACCCGTTGTGTCGATGCCGTCCGATTCCGTGCCGTCGTTCGAAGTCAGCAGACCCGTCGTGTCGAGCCCGTCCGAGTCCGTGCCGTCGTTCGAAGTCAGCAGACCTGTCGTGTCGACCCCGTCCGAGTCGGTGCCGTCGTTCGAAGTCAGCAGACCCGTCGTGTCGACCCCGTCCGAGTCGGTGCCGTCGTTGTCCGTCGGCGTGTGCGTGTCGATCCCGTCGAAGTCCGTTGCCGTCGTGTCGACTCCGTCGTTGTCGGTCGGTGAAGGAGTGTCCACGCCGTCATCGTCAGTGGCCGGAGTCGTCACTCCGTCGTAGTCGGTGTACGGCGTGACTGTTGCGGTAGCCGTTTCAGGCGTATCGACACCGTCATAGCCGGTGTAGGGCGTAGCGACTCCGTCGTTGTCAGTCTCAGGGGTATCAACACCGTCATAGTCCGTGTATGGCGTCAGGAAGCCGTCGTTATCGGTGCCTGAGGTATCGACACCATCGTTATCGGTGTATGGAGTGTCCACGCCGTCTCGGTCGGTTGCAGGCGTGTCAACACCATCGTTGTCGGTGGAATCGGGCGTGTCGATCCCATCCCCGTCGGTGGCGGGCGTCGAGAAGCCGTCGTAGTCCGTGTACGGGCTGAAGCCCGCCTCATCATCGTCGTCGTCGTCATCATCTGCCTCAAGCGAGAATCTACCCCAGAAGATTCTGCTCGAAACTCCAGCAGGCTCTTCACCCTGGTCCGGCCCACTGGACATGCCGGAGATCAGCCCCCATCCCATCAGCGCCGCTGCCAGAAGCAATGCAGTCAGGGCAAACGCGAGCCGACCAAGTCGGAGTCCCATGACTCATCCGCTGCAACAATCTGGCGGAGCAGGGACAAGGGCCCTGACGTTGCTTCATCCAGACTGTTCCGACGCAAGCGTATCGCTTCCCGCAACGGACATGCCGGAAAAGTGAGGATGAAGCGCCCGCGTTCCAGCCGGGTTCAGACAAGCTTCGTCCGACGTCGATACTGCACCGCCTCGGCAACGTGTTGTGCGCTGATGACGTCTTCTTCAGCCAGGTCCGAGATCGTCCGCGCCACTTTCAGCACACGGTGGAATCCTCTGGCTGAGAGGCTCAGACGATCCACCGCCTCCTGGATTAGCGTGCGCGCTCGATCGTCGAGCATGTCATAGCAGTACCTATTGACCTCGCGTGCTGACAACGAGGCGTTGGCGTTCGGGCCGCAGTCGCCGTAGCGCTGACGCTGGACGTTCCTGGCCTGGACAACGCGCTTGCGCACTTCCGCTGACGGTTCGGCGCTCGGCGGCGGCGCCGAGGAGGAGGATTCCATCAGCTTCTGCACTTCCACGCGGGGCACATCGACGAACAAGTCAATGCGGTCCAGCACGGGGCCGGATATACGGCGCTGATAACGGTACACAGCGCCGTCGGTGCAGGTGCAATGCTGCTCGGTGCCGAAGTTGCCGCAGGGACACGGGTTCATCGCGGCGACCAGGCAGATGTCGGCCGGATAGGTCACCGTGCCGTGGGCGCGGGAAATGGTGATGTGTCGATCCTCAAGCGGCTGGCGCATGGTTTCCAGCGCGCGAACCGAGAATTCGGGCAGCTCATCGAGGAAGAGCACGCCGCGATGCGCCATCGTGACTTCGCCGGGCCGCAGCTTCTGTCCGCCGCCGACCAGTCCGGCGTTGGAGATCGTGTGGTGCGGAGCGCGGAATGGGCGCTGACGGATGAGCGTGTTGCCGCCGGTCATCCCGGCGACTGAGGCGATCTTGGTGACTTCCAATGCCTCCTGGTTGGTCAGCGGAGGCAGGATGCCGGGCAAACACGAAGCCAACAGCGTCTTGCCTGCGCCAGGCGGCCCGCACATCAGCAGGTTGTGCCCGCCCGCTGCCGCAACCTCGAGCGCTCGCTTGACGTGCTCCTGGCCTCGCACATCCGAGAAGTCGTGTCCCTCGTACGCAGGACCCGGATCCTCCTCGACGGGACGCAGGGTTGGCCAGATCGCATCTGCCAGCGGCCGCTCCTCGGTCGCAATCTCAATCCAATCGCGCAGCGAGTCGACGGCGACGACTTCGATGCCATCGATCAGCGACGCTTCCTCGGCATCGACCTTGGGCACAACGATGCGGCGGACCGAGGCGTCGCGCGCGGCCGCGGCGACGGAGAGCACACCGCGTACATGCCGAAGCTCACCGTCCAGGGCAAGCTCGCCCAGGAACAGCGTGTCCTGGACAGCCGACTCGCAGATCTGGCCGGTTGCCACCAGCATGCCGACGGCTATGGGCAAGTCGTAGCCCGCTCCTTCCTTGCGAATATGGGCCGGCGCGAGGTTGACCGTCACCCGCTTGGTGGGAAACCCGGCGCCCGCGTTGCGAATCGCCGAACGAACGCGTTCGCGCGCTTCGTCTACCGCCGCATCGGGCAGACCGACGATGGTCGTCCTGGGCATTCCCGCAGAGATATCGACTTCAACACAGATGGGCGCGCCATCCAGGCCAATGACTGCTCCACCATTGACTCGCGTGTGCATCCTGAGACTCCTCGCAACTCTGTTAGAACACGTAACCGAAACGTGTGTTCTTGACTGCTTCGCATCATAGAACACACATTCTCTAGCGCGCAAGGGGTAGGGCTGCCCCAGATTGGCAAAGCTGCCTAGACTCTCACGAACGGAGAGCGAACAATGAGCAACAACCCCTACCCCGTCCTCGAGAGCGGGCTCGCCTTCTTCAATCACGCCGGTGTGTCGCCGTTGCCCGCCGAGGTCGCGCAGGCCGTCCACGACTACGCCGACCAGGCCGGCCGCTCGGGCTACTTTGGCTCGACCTGGATGGACGACATGGCCGACTTCCGCCAGGTCTCGGCCGAGTTGATCGGCGCGCGCAGCCCGGACGAGATCGCGTTCGTTCCT
Source organism: Dehalococcoidia bacterium (assembly GCA_965211635.1). GTDB lineage: Bacteria > Chloroflexota > Dehalococcoidia > Bin125 > Bin125 > Bin125. Next base: position 321,473 of record OZ242948.1, on the reverse strand, counting down.
AACACGGCGACCGGCGTGTCCGTCTCGGCCGGCGCACTCAACTTGCAGAACGGCGATCGCATCCTGGTCACCGACGCGGAGTATCCATCCAACCGACACTTCTACAACGCGCTGCAACAGCGGGGTGTCGAGCTCGACGTCGTCAGACAGCAGGACGATGGCCGCATCCCGACCGAAGACGTCCTTTCCGCCGTCTCCGAGCGCACGAAACTGGTCGGTATCTCGCATGTGCAGTGGGGCAGCGGATTTCGTTCCAACCTGCGGCCGATCGCCGACGCCGTACATGCCGTGGGCGGCCTGCTCTCAGTCGACGCGATCCAGTCGGCCGGCGCACTGCCCGTCGATGTGAACGAGGACGATGTCGACATCCTCGCCGCCGGTGGTCACAAGTGGATGCTGGGACCGACCGGATCGGGGATGCTCTATGTCCGCGAGGAGTTGATCGGTGATCTGATTCCGCCGGTGCTCGGCGCGAACAGTATGGACGGCGGCCTTGGGGCTGGCAATGAGGAACTCATCCTCTCGCCGACAGCATCGCGGTTCGAGCCCGGAGCCACGCCAACGGCGACCATGCTGGGCATGCGAGCTGCGATACGTCACTTGTTGAACATTGGCATCGACAACGTCTGGGCTCAGCTCGAGTCGGTGACCGCTTATCTCTGTGACGCGCTGACCGACGCCGGCTGCAGGGTCTACTCACCGCGCGGAGAGTCGGAGCGCAGCGGCATCGTGATCTTTGATCCACCGGAGGAGCTGGCGGCGCGGGAGACCGTGGACGAGACCTGGGAGCGCTTGCAGGACATGGGCATCATCACTGCCGTGCGCTTCGGTCGCCTGCGAGCCTCTCCACACTTCTACACGCCGGAATCCGACATTGATCGATTGGTGGAGGCGCTGCGCCCCTAGTCTGAACTCGAGTCAGTAGTCGCGCTCAACGCTCATCACTCCGTGGACGCCGTCGAGCTTCGACATCACCCTCTGGAGTTGCCTGAGTCCACTCGCCTCGACGCTGAACGTCATCGTTACCGCGCCGCGATCCGGCTCGGCCGTGACAAACGAGACCATGTTGACGTTCTCGTCGGCGCAGACGCCGGCAACGTCGCGCGCCAGTCCCACGCGATCCCAACCGGTCACTCGCAATCTTGCCTCGGTAATCCCCCGGTACGTGTTCCAGCGCACCGGGACGATGCGTTCGTCATCCACCACGGAGAGAATGTTCGGGCAATCGCTGCGGTGGATCGTGACCCCCCGACTGCGAGTAATGAAACCGGTGATCTCTTCACCGACCTGGGGAGAGCAGCAGGGCGCGAGCCGCGTGAGCATGTTCGATCCGCCCAGAACAGTGACCGCCTCGACGCTCGGTGATGCCGGTTGCGGAACGACCTCGACGCTCGGTTCGACCTCGTCGGCTTCGTCGTCCCCCGACGCGACCTTGAGCGCCACGGCGTGAGCAGTGATATCTCCGGCGCCAATCAGCGCAAGCGCGTCGTCCATCGACTTTGTCCGCGTCGCTTCCATTACTTCGCTCTCGACCGCAGGCAAGCGCAAACTCAGGCGGCGCAGTTCGCGGTCCAATTCGTCTCGGCCGCGGGCGATGTTCTCCGTGCGCGCCTGTCGATTGAACCATTGGCGAATCTTGGTCCGCGCGTGCTGTGTGGTGACATAGCCAAGCGCGGGATTGAGCCAGTCGCGGCTCGGCCCTCGAGCCGTGCGGCTGGTCACGATCTCCACCACGTCGCCGTTCTCCAGCGGTGTCGATAGCCGAGCCAGTCGACCGTTGACCTTTGCGCCGACGCACTGGTAGCCAACATCCGTGTGAATCCGGAAGGCAAAGTCGAGCGGCGTTGCGCCGGTTCGCAGGGCCATGATCTCGCCCTTGGGAGTGTGCACGAAGACCTGGTCCTGGAAGACATCGGAGCGCAAGGTCTCAAGGAAATCGTCGGCGCCGGCCAGTTCTCCTTGCCACTCGACAAGCTGGCGCAGCCAGGACATGCGCTCGCGATCGTTCATCGCGTTGTTGCGATGTTCCTTGTAGGCCCAATGCACCGCGACGCCGTACTCGGCCTCGCGGTCCATCTCATGCGTACGAATCTGCACCTCCACAGCGTGCGACGGTGACCAGAACGCCGTCGTATGCAGGGACTGGTATCCGCTCGGCCGAGGGCTGGCAATGTAGTCGTCGAACTCGCCGGGCAATGGGCGCCAGAGTCCGTGCACCACGCCGAGCACCGCATAGCAGTCGCTGGTCGACTCGGTCAGCACGCGCAGCGCGAGCAGATCGTAGATGTCATCGAACGACTTGCCCTGGGCTGAGTACTTGTTGATCTTCTCGTGGATCGAGTAGAGATGCTTGACTCGGCCGCGCACTTGAGCGCTCAGCCCTTCCGCAGTCAAGGCGTTCTCGAGTTGAACTCGGATCTGTCCCAGGTAGCGTTCCCTCGTTTGGCGACGTGAGGCCACCAGTTCGGACACGCGCCGATACTCATCGGGCTCGAGGTACTTGAACGCAAGGTCCTCCAGTTGAGCGCGAATCTGCCAGATTCCCAGGCGCGCCGCTAGAGGAGCGTAGATCTCCATCGTCTCGCGAGATATGCGGACCTGTTGCTCCGGCCGCATTGCGTCGAGGGTGCGCATGTTGTGCAAACGGTCGGCCAGCTTGACGATCACGACGCGAACGTCGTCGGCCATGGCGACGAACATCTTGCGCAGGTTCTCGGCCTGTACATCACGGTCGATCGCGCCGGTGATACGCGGCAACTGCAGGGCCGAGAGCTTGCTGGCGCCGTCGACGAGCTTGGCCACGTCAACGCCGAACTCGCTGACCAATTGGACGCGGGTGACTCCGCAGTCCTCCATCACGTCATGGAGCAATGCGGCCTGGAGCGCTGGCACGTCCAGTTGCAGTTCCGCGCAGGTGACTGCCGCAGCGAGCGGGTGCTCGATGTACGGATGACCCGAGCGGCGCAGATGCCCTTCGTGCTTCTCGCGCGCGAACTCGTAGGCCGCCAGCACCTGCTCTCGATCATCGGGCGGCAGGTACTGCTCCAGCACGTCAACGAGCACGTCGAGCGTTGGATGCTTGGTCAGGTCAACAACTTCGGCCGCAACCGTCTGCGTTGCCATAAGTCGATCATACAAAGCCAACATGTTTACCTGCACAGCCTCTCAGCTCGCGGGCTTGTAAATCGGCCTCGTCTGTACGATGAGTTCTGAGGAATGACTATGACCAGCAGCGGTTTACGACAATTCCAGACCCCGCGTGGCACGCGAGACCTTCTACCGCAGGACTACGCGGTTCATGCTCATGTCCTCAGCCACGCACGCGAGCAGGCGCGGCTTGCCGGATACGGATTCATCGAACCGCCTACATTCGAGCACGCCGAGCTGTTTGCCCGAGGCGTGGGCGAGGGTACCGACATCGTCGAGAAAGAGATGTACATCTTCGAGGATCGCGGTGGCGATCGGCTCGCGCTACGCCCTGAAGGCACGGCGTCAGTGTGTCGCGCGTATCTGCAACATGGCATGGCGAATCTGACCCAGCCCGTCAAACTCTCCTATCACCTGCCCATTTTCCGCTACGAGCGTCCCCAGGCCGGTCGATTCCGGCAGCACACGCAGTTTGGAGTCGAGGCGATCGGCGTTCGCGATCCGGGGCTGGACGCCGAGGTGATCGACTTGGGCTGGCGCGTCGCGCAGTCGCTTGGGCTTCAGGACCTGAAGATTCTCCTGAACAGCATCGGCGACACCGAGGATCGGCGAAGCTATGTCCCCTTGCTCAAGGCGCACTTCGAGCCGCACCTGGAATCCATCGCGCCAGACGACCGCGCACGCTGGGATCGGGCGCCGATGCGTCTGCTTGACAGCAAGGACGAGCGCACCAGGCCCTACCAGGAGGGCGCGCCGATCATTACCGATCACCTGCGCCCCGAGTCGGCGACATACTACGACGCCGTCAAGTCGCACCTTGTTGCGTTGGACATCCCATTCGAGGAACGGCCGACGCTCGTCCGCGGTCTCGACTATTACACGCACACTGTGTTTGAAATCGTTCCCGCGCACGCGGAAGGCTCCCAGGTCACTGTGTTGGCCGGCGGACGCTATGACGGACTGATCGAACAGATTGGCGGTCCGCCGACGCCAGGCATCGGATTTGGTATGGGAGTCGAGCGAATGGCGCACCACTTGCGCGAGCAAGGGCTGGTTTCCGATAGGGAGTCGTCGGTCGACGTGCTAGTCGCTGCGCTGGGCGAGGGCGCCGATGTTGCCGCCACAAGCATTGCCGGGGAGCTGCGCAGGCGTGGAGTCGCGTCCACGCTGGCGTTCGGGGGACGCTCGCTCAAGGCGCAGCTTCGGCAGGCGAACCGGATCGGCGCGCGATACGCAGTTATCGCCGGGGCGCGAGACCTGGCCGAAAATCGCGTCACGATCCGCAACTTGCGCTCCTCCGAGCAGCGCCAGGTTGAGATTGGCGACGTGGTCGGCGCATTGACAGACCTTGCATATACTCACCCGCAGGACTGAGGGAGAGCATGCCGGCCAGCGCAACTTCCGACAGCACTGCCATGTGGTCCCGGCTTGAGGATGTCGCATCGCGCTTTGACGAGATCGAGCGAGAGATGGCCGACCCGGTCACATCGAACAATCCGGCACGTCTTCAGGTTCTGGCCAAGGAACACGCCTCGCTGCAGGAGAAGATCAATCTCCTCGGCGAGTACCGCTCCGCTGCCGACCGGTTGCAGCAGGCCCGTGATGTGCTGGACGAGGCGGACGACGATGAAATGCGCGACCTGGCGCAAATGGAAGTCATGGAGCTGCGCGAGCAGATCGAAGTGCTGGAGTCGCAGGCCAAGCGCGCTCTATTGCCGCGCGACCCCAACGATGAACGCAACGTGATCGTCGAGATTCGCGCCGGAGCAGGCGGCGACGAGGCGGGTCTCTGGGCTGCCGACCTGTATCGAGCCTACGTCCGCTACGCCGAGAGTCGACGCTGGCAGACCGGACTGCTGAGCGTCTCGGAGAATGCCAAGGGCGGCTTCAAGGAAGTCATCTGCCAGATCGAGGGCGATGGCGCGTTCTCTCGGCTCAAGTACGAGTCCGGCGTGCACCGGGTCCAGCGCGTCCCCGAGACGGAAGCGCAAGGACGCATACACACCTCGACCGCGACGGTGGCCGTGATGCCCGAGGCCGAAGAAGTCGATGTGGACATCGACGAGAGCGATATCCGCCTCGACCTCTTCCACTCAGGAGGGGCCGGTGGTCAAAACGTGAACAAGGTCCAGACCGGCGTGCGACTGACCCACGAGCCGAGCGGCATTGTCGTGACCTGCACCGATGAACGCTCGCAACTCAAGAACAAGATCAAGGCGATGTCGGTGCTGCGCGCTCGCTTGTACGAGCAGCAGCGCCGTGCGGCCGACCAGGAACGCGCCGACGCCCGACGCTCCCAGGTCGGCTCCGGTGACCGCTCCGAGAAGATCCGCACCTACAACTTTCCCGAGAACCGCGTCACCGACCATCGCATCGGACTCACCCGACACGATCTCGACGGCATGCTGGACGGCAACCTCGATCCACTGATCGACGCCGCCGCCACCGCCGAGGAGGCGCGTTTGCTGGCGGAAGCGTCCTGATGAGCACGCCGTCGATCCTCCGCGACGTCTGGCTGGCGGCCGCCGCAGAGCTGGAGTCTGCGGGCATCGATGACGCCCGATTCGAGGCGGAAGTCCTCCTCCGTCATGCAACAGGGTTGAATAGGGCGCAACTCTACGCTTCGCTCACCGACGAGGTCGATCCCGGCGCTGCAGAGCGATTCCAGGTCGCCCTGGCGGAACGAACCACGCGCAAACCGCTCGCCTACATCACCGGTACCCGAGAGTTTTACCGCCTGGAGTTTCGGGTCACGCCCGACGTGTTGATTCCGCGTCCAGAGTCCGAGTTGCTGGTCGATGCCGCGCTCGATCACATGCGGCAGGCTCGGCTACGCGCGGCCCAGGTTGCCGATGTGGGAGCGGGATCCGGCGCGGTCGGGATCGCGCTCGCCAGGCACCGCCGCGGGGTGCAGTTGATCTGCAGCGACGTCTCGCGTGATGCGCTCATGGTCGCCCGTGACAATGCGGTGCGCCTGCTACGCCGACCCAATGCCTCCTTCGTACAAGGCGACCTGCTTACACCGCTGCCGGGGCCGTTTCACTGTGTCGTCGCCAACCTGCCGTACATCCCAGAAGAGCGACTCGATGAACTCGAACCGGAGGTCGCCGAGCATGAGCCTCGGATCGCGCTCACTCCCGGGACGAAGGGAACCGAGCTCATCCTTCGGCTTATCACACAGCTTCCGTCACGGCTGCATCCCAACGGAATCGCAGTGCTCGAGGTTGATCCGGGCCAGGAGTCCGCCATCGCCGACGCGGCACAGCAGATGCTGCCCAATGCCGACATCGCCGTCCTCGACGACGTCAGCCAGCGCCCGCGCGCGATCCGGATCATCGCCGGATGACGACGCCAGCCGACCAGCTTCCGTCGCCCGCCGACGCGCCAGCCCAGGGATACTGCGATCCCAGATTCCGAGCCGTCCGCGAACAGTTCCAGCAGAACTTTTTCGATCGTTCCGAGACCGGCGCGGCGCTTGCCGTGATGCTCGATGGCGAACTCGTGATCGACCTCTACGGCGGCTGGACCGATGCGCAGCACACCAGGCCCTGGGCGGAAGACACGATCGTCTGTTGCTACTCGGTGGGCAAGGCGATCTGCGGAGTTCTCTCGTGGCGACTGGCCGAGCGAGGCGAACTGGAGATTGACCGCCGCGTCGCCGACTACTGGCCTGAATTCGCGCAGAGCGGGAAAGACCAGATCCCTTTCCGCTGGCTGCTGACCCATCAAGCTGGACTGGTCGCGATTCGCAAGCCGCTGCCACGAGGATCGATGCTCGATTGGGAGGTGATGACTGCCGCGCTCGCCGAGGAGAAACCCTGGTGGGAACCCGGTACAGCCCACGGCTATCACTCCAACACGCAGGGGTTCCTGATCGGTGAAGTGATTCGCCGAATTGCGGGGCGCTCAATCGGGCAGCATCTGCATTACGATCTGAGCGAGCCAACTGGACTCGATTTCTACTTCGGGACCAAGCCGGAGCACGACGCTCGCACTGCCGACATGCTGCCGATGCAACAGCCGCCCGACGTTCGCCGAGCGCCGCCGAATCCGCTGCAAACCTTGGGCAATCGCAACCCGCCCCACATTCAGAACGGCCCGGGATCTCAGAACACGCGCGAGTACCGCGCAGCCGAGTTCCCCTCGACCACCGGTCACGGCGCCGCGCGGGGGCTGGCAAGACTCTTCGGCGCGCTGTCGCGGGAAGGGCAGCTCGACGGATTCCAGGTGCTCGAGCCGCGGACGATTGAGCTGATGTCACAAGAACAGGTCTACGGCGTCGATTACATCCTCGGCCGACCCACGCGTTTCGCCTCCGGCTTCCAGATGACGATGAACGAACGACCGCTGGGACCCAATCCACGCACCTTCGGCCACTTTGGAGGCGGGGGCTCGCTCGCCTTCGCCGATCCGGACGCGCGAGTTGGTTGGGGTTATGTCATGAACCAGGGCCGAGGTGGCTGGCAACACCGCCACACGCGCAAGCTCCTGGATCTGTTCTACGAGGCGCTGTAGACCCGCTGCCGTCTGCAAGACTTGCTCGTGGCCTGCTTCCCCTCCCCCACGCAGGGGGAGGTGCCGAAGGCGGAGGGGTTCCTGCTCGACCACTGTTTATCTGAGAGCAACGTCCGAGGGACCCCTACAGTCCCTACGGGACAGCTTCCCCTGCGAGGGGGAGCGGGTGTGCTTGCAACCACCTAGTCCCGCATCATCTGGTAGCGCTTGCCCTCGGTCTTGATCGCGGGAGCGATGACCATCTCGGTCTGCTGCAACTCGCGGATCGTTGCCGCGCCAACGCTGCCCATGCAAGTTCGCAGGGCGCCGATCAGGTTCTCAGTGCCGTCGGTGCGAGATGTGGGCCCGAAGAGCAGTCGATCCAGCGTCGTGTGCTGCCCGACATGCACCCGAACTCCGCGCGGAAGCTCGGCGTGCGGCGTCGCCATGCCCCAGTGGAATCCACGACCAGGAGCTTCCAGCGCTCCGGCAAACGGCGAACCAATCATGACCGCGTCGGCGCCGGCGACCAACGACTTGCAGAAGTCGCCGCCGGTGCGGATCCCGCCGTCGGTGATGATCGGCACGTAGCGGCCGGTTCGCTCGTAGTACACGTCGCGCGCGTAAGCGCACTCGATCGTGGCCGACACCTGAGGCACACCGATTCCGAGCACCTCCCGCGAGGTGCAGGCTGCGCCGGGTCCGACGCCAACCAACAGTCCGGCGATGCCCTCTTCCATCAACTCCAGCGAGGCTTCGAAGCCAACAGTGTTTCCGACCAGCGTGGGAATCTGAACCTCTTCGATCAGTTCGCGGAGAATCAGGCCGCGCTGCGAGCGGGAGTAGTGCCGCGCGGTCGTAACCGTCGACTGGACGACGAAGACATCGGCCTCTGCCTCCTTGACGACGGGCGCCAGGCGCTTCGCGTTTGGCGGGGTGACTGAAACCGCCGCCGCCGCGCCGCCGTCCTTGATCTCCTGAACCCTTCGCCCGACCAGTTCCTCGCGAATCGGCGTCGTGTAAGCGCGCTGGAGGATTTCGGTGGCCGTCTCCGTGTCGCTTGCGGCAACCTCTTCCAGCACTGACACCGGATCGTCAAATCGGCACTGCAGTCCCTCGAGGTTAAGTACGGCGAGCCCGCCTCGGCGTCCGACTTCGATTGCGAAGTGCGGATCGACCACGGCATCCATCGCCGCTGCGAGGATGGGAATCTCCAGCCGCCGACCGGCCAGCTCCGTGGACACGTCGGTCAGTTCAGGATTGATTGTGAGTGCTCCGGGAACGATTGCCACGTCATCGAAGCCGTACGCCTCCTGCAGAGATTTGCGGCCCGGTCGTCGCATGGGCGGCAGACCGGATTCGTAGGCGCCCTGCACCATCTCCTGCCCGGGGGTCAGTGGTTCGTGATGCGTCAGCGTGGTCATCTGGCTCCCCCTTGCGTCGTTGCAGTTGTTCCTGCAGAACGGCGATCCGGCGTTAAACGCATGAGCGCGGCACATGGCCGCGCTCTTTCGGATGTACGCCAGTGTCCCGTGCGAACAAGCACGATGACAGCCGCCTGTCCTGTCTCACCGGTAGGCATAAGATAACCGACGATCTCCCGGCCCTGCGTAAACCATCAAACAGCAACTCCCAGTCCCTGCTTTAAGCAGAGACCTGCTTGCATTCTCATCTCCCCCCGCTCCGCGGGGGGAGATGCCGAAAGCCTGCCCCCGCGTAGGCGGGGGGCAGAGGGGGGCTCCGCACCGACCCCTACAGTGACCATATGCCCACAGACCCAGGCGCCCTCTACGTCGTCGCCACGCCGATTGGCAATCTGGAGGACATCACGCTTCGCGCCCTGCGCATCCTGCGTGAGGTCGATCTGGTCGCCGCCGAGCACGTGCCCGTCGCCCGAGCACTGCTGCGCCATTTCGAGATCGAGACCAGCGTGGTCGCCTACCACGATCATGGTCCCGAGGCCGAACAGATCGCCAGCAGAATGCTGCAAGGCGAGTCGGTTGCGCTGACCTCTGACGCGGGCACGCCGGGGATGAGCGATCCAGGCCATGCGCTGGTTGCCGCGTCCCGCCGGGCCGGGCTGCGCGTCGTGCCGATTCCCGGACCCACCTCGAGCGCGGCCCTGTGGAGCGCGGCCGGCATCGCCGGCGCCGACTTTCGCAACTACGGATTCCTTCCTCGCAAGCCGTCGTCCGTACGCCAAGCGTTGGTCGAGTTGGCCGAGCAGGGACGACCCGTGATCGTCTACGAAGCGCCGAGACGGCTAAAATCGACGCTCGCCGCGATCGCCCAGATCATCCCGGATGCCCAACTGACCATTGGACGCGAACTGACGAAACTGCATGAGCAGATCTGGACCGGCCGACCGGCGGAGGCGCTGGACGAGTTCGGCGATCCGCGCGGCGAGTTCACCATCCTGTTGATCCCCCCGCCGCCCGACACCGAGTCCTGGTCCGACGCGCAGATCTCGGAGGCGCTCGCCGAGGCCGCCGCGCAGGGCGCGTCGCGTTCCCAGGCCGCGCGCCATGTCGCCCAGCGATCCGGCCGGCCGCGACGCGAGATTTACGCGCTCTGGCCCTTCCCCGAACAGCCGCGACATTTCCAAACCGGATAACGGCGTACCCTACAACCCATGAGCGACAACATCCTCGTCTGCGTGGCCTGGCCCTACGCCAACGGCCCGATTCACCACGGACAACTCGGCGGCGCATACCTGCCCGCCGACATCTTCGCCCGCTACCACCGCATTCGCGGCAACCGTGTCGCGATGGTCTCCGGTTCCGACACGCACGGCACCCCGATCACCGTCCGCGCCGACGACGAGGGCCGTACGCCCGAAGAAGTCGTCGCCGAGTATCACAAGTCGATCCTCGACACCTGGGACGGGATGGGCATCTCCTTCGACACCTTCACCACGACCATGACCGACAACCACCGCGACGTGGTGCACGGATTGTTCAACGCCCTGCTGGAGCACGACTACCTCTACCGGCAGACACAGGAGCTGTTCTACGACCCCGAGGCAAAACGCTTCCTGCCCGACCGCTACATCGAGGGCCAGTGTCCGCACTGCGACGAGCCGCGCGCCCGCGGCGACCAGTGCGACACATGCGGCCGCCAGCTCGACGCGGTCGATCTGATCAATCCCCGTTCCCGCAACACCGGCGCGACGCCCGAGCTGCGCAGCTCGGAGCACTACTTCCTCCGTCTGACAGCCTTCGAGGACCCCTTGCAGGAATGGCTCGACGACGACAAGGACTTCTGGCGTGCGCACGTGCTCAACTTCTCCAGGGGCATGCTGCGCGAAGGCCTGCAGGACCGGGCCATCACCCGCGACATCGACTGGGGCGTGTCCGTGCCGCTGGAAGGCTGGGACGACAAGCGCATCTACGTCTGGTTCGAGGCGGTGATCGGCTATCTCTCGGCGACCGTCGAGTGGGCAGACACCAATGGCGATGCGGAGGCCTGGCGCGACTTCTGGCAGTCCGACGACGCCCGCATCTACAACTTCATCGGCAAGGACAACGTCCCCTTCCACACGATCATCTGGCCCGCCATCCTGCTCGGCGCTGGCGGATACAGCTTGCCCTATGACGTTCCCGCCAACCAGTACATCACGATGAGCGGTTCCAAGGCCAGCACATCGCAGCGCTGGGCCGTGTGGGTCAACGACTACCTGACCCGCTACGACCCCGACCCGCTGCGCTACGCGCTGGCCGCGCAAATGCCCGAGACCGCCGACTCCGATTTCTCCTGGTCCGAGTTCCTGCGCCGCAACAACGACGAGCTGGTCGCCACCTGGGGCAACCTGGTCAACCGCGTGCTCTCGCTGATCAACCGCCACTTCGACGCGAAGGTTCCCGACCCCGGCCCGCTCGACCGCGACGCGACGCGGATGCTCGACCGCGCCCAATCGGGACTCGAACAGGTCGGACAGTCAATCGAGGCCGTCCACCTGCGACAGGGCATTCAGCAAGCCTTCGCCCTCGCCCAGGAGGCCAACCGCTACCTCGACCAGACCGCTCCCTGGCAAGCCGTCAAGACCGACAAGCAGGCCGCCGCACGCAGCCTCTACACCGCGCTCAACGTGATCGCCGCCCTGCGCACCGCGTTGGCGCCGTACCTCCCTTTCAGTTGCCGGCGGCTGCACGAGATGCTGAACACTCCCGGCAGCATCGACGACCTCGGCTGGCAGATGCACGCCTTGCGCCCCGGCGAACAGCTTCAAAAGCCGACCCCCCTGTTCAAGAAACTCGACCCCTCAATCGTCGAAGAAGAAGAAGCCCGGCTCGGCACCTGATGGCGCTCTTCGACACCCACGCCCATCTCCACGACCCCTGGATCGGCGACGACCTGCCCCACGTCATGGCCCGCGCGAGCGAGGCCGGCGTCGAGCGAATCGTCACCATCGGCTGCTCGCTCGAAGACAGCCGCAACGCCCTCTCCGTCGCCGAGCAGTACGACAACGTCTGGGCCACGCTCGGCGTCCACCCGCACGACGCCAAGGACTGGGACGACGAGACCGAGAACGAATTCACCCGCATTGCCGACAACCCGAACGTCGTCGCGATCGGAGAAATCGGCCTCGACTTCTACCGCAACCTCTCCCCCCACGCGGACCAGTACCGAGCCTTCGAAGCACAGCTCGCCCTCGCCGACGCATTGGAACTGCCCGTCGTCATCCATTCCCGAGACGCCCACGAAGAGACCTACTCGGTTCTTGCTCAGTGGGTGCGATCCAAATCTCCCCCTCTGGGGGAGATGTCACGACCCCCTTCCGACTCTCCCCCTCTAGGGGAGATGTCACGACCCCCTTCCGACTCTCCCCCTCTGGGGGAGATGTCACGGAGTGACAGAGGGGGCCTCCCCGTCGGCGTCATCCACTGCTTCTCCGGAGACGCCAACCTCGCCCACCGCTACCACGACCTCGGCTTCCTCATCTCTTTCGCCGGCCCCATCACGTACCCAAAGAACGACGCGCTCAGGAAAGCCGCCGCATCACTGCCGTTGGAGGCCATCGTTGTGGAGACGGACTGTCCTTACCTGAGCCCGCAACCCCGCCGCGGCAAGCGAAATGAACCTGCCAACATCCGATACACCGCCGACCAGATCGCGGATGTGAGGGGCGAGTCCCGCAAGGTCGTCGATCTGATCACAATGCTCAACGCATGTCGTCTGCTGCGGTTCAGCTAGCCGCACACCACTACAGTCGCCCCCGCGTAGGCGGGGGCTCGCTAGCTACCGTTGCAACACAACGAAGACCAATCGTACGTGTGCTACGCGAGATCCTCGTACAAATCGCGCCAACTCGGATTCAACTCTTCGATTCGCCTGACCTTCCACGCCCGGTTCCACTTCTTCATGCGGCGCTCGCGTAACCCCGCTTCCTCCATCGATCCATGAACTTCGTACCAGACCAGCCGCTTGAGACCGTATCGCTTGCTGTAGCCAGCGACAGCTCCTGTCTTGTGTTGCCAGATTCTCTGAACCAGGTTGGTGGTCGAGCCGACGTACAGTCGCCCGCCTGGCTTGTCGGTGATGATGTAGACGACCGGAGTGAACTCGCGAGCCACGGGATGAGCATATTGTTACTGCTGAATGTTGCTCCGTGAAGTTCCGAGGTCAACCTCAGGCGACCTGCCGACTACTGGCCGCTGTGCTGGGACGCCGCCCCCGCCTGCGCGGAGGCGACTTCATGGAGACGGATTGCGCACTGGAGGTAGCGCGCACGGCCCCCGCGCAGGCGGGGGCGACTATCTGGGAGAGTTGGCGGCTCGGTGGTATCGCGCACGGCCCCCGGCTGCGCGGGGGGGACTTTGAGCGGGATCGATTACAGCTTGCAAGCGGCTGACTGCAGAGTGTGGCCATTGTCGGAGCTCAGGACGATTGGTTGGAGAGTAACCCGGAGTAACCTAGGCCCAATGACCTCCCTCGACCGACTCTACGAGCCCATCGCCGATGACCTGGCCATCGTCGAGGACACGCTTTCGCTGGTCGCCCAATCGGACTTCTTACCGCTTGAGGCGATGCTGAACCAGGTGCTCTCCCGAGGCGGCAAGCGGCTGCGACCGGCGATCTCGCTGCTCTGCGGAGGATTCGGCGACTACGACGCCGACACGCAGATCCCGTTGGCCGCGTCGATTGAGCTGCTGCACACGGCGACGCTGGTCCACGACGACGTGATCGACTCCGCCGACACGCGGCGCGGACACGTGACGGCCAATGCGACGTTTGGCAATCCGGCGTCGGTGATGCTGGGCGACTACATGTTCGCTCACGCCGCCGAGTTGGTGGCGCGGACCGGGCACATCGGCGTGATCCGGCTGTTCGCCGACACGCTGATGGTCATGGCCAAGGGCGAGCTGGCTCAGGACGTTTCGGCCTTCGACGCCGACTCGGGCACGATGCGCGACTACTACCGACGCATCCACGGCAAGACAGCGTCGTTGTTCGCCACCGCCGGCGCGGGGGGCGCGATGATGTCGGCCTGCGACTCCGACACGATCGAGTCTTTGCGCGAGTACGGCCGCTCGATCGGCATGGCTTTCCAGATCGTCGACGACATCCTCGATTTCTGCGGCACCGAGGAGCAGCTCGGCAAACCAGTCGGCGGCGACCTCTCGGCCGGCACCCTGACGCTGCCGGCCATCGTCCTGATGGAGGACAACCCCGACGACAACCCGATCAACCGCTTCCTCGAGTCGAAGGACGAGGACGGCCGCGCCGTGTTCCTCGATCGCGCGCTGGAAGCAGCCCGCCAGGACTCAATCGTCGAGCGCTGCATGGAGACCGTCGTCGAATGGCGTGACCGAGGCCTGGCCGCCCTCCACGCCGCTCCGACGACGGGCCCCCGTGAGCAACTCACCGCCATCGCCGAGTTCGTCACCCAGCGGGACTTCTAGGACATGGGGCGGGGTCAATCCTGATCCTCTCCCTGAGGAGAGTTGCGCGCAAACCAACCAAAGTCGGACCCGCGCAGGCGGGGCCCCGCGATGCCTCCCTGGTTACGTTGCCCCGGCCTACGGTGAACCTTGCTCGAGTCGTCGGCCGCCAGGGTCCGGTAAGTGTTGCTGTTCGCTGACCAGGCAGCCCGATGGATTCCCGCCTGCGCGGGAATGACGGAATGTGGGATGACGCAAATGTCTCCTCAAGCGGGGGGAGAGGGATTCCGGGGAAACTCAGTCCCGCTTCTGCGGCTGCGGTTGGGGCTTGAACTCGCGGCCCTTGCGCGCGATACGGTCCCGCTTGAGTTCGCGCTCCTTGCGCCGGTCTTCTCTCGCGAGGCGACGCTCGGCGATCTTCCTGTCGACCAGGTCGGTGTAGTCCTGGGTGGAGAGCGGCTCTTTTTCGCGGTGCTTGGTCACCTGTGGGTGCTCGTAGGGCCGGGCCTGCTTGGGCAGGTAGGTGACCTCCTGGCCCAGGTGCCAGTAGGTGCCTTTGTCGGGGATGCGGCGCGGGTAACCCTGGCGCATGATGTACGCCGAGAACGAGGACGGCATTACGCGCTCGCAGTCCTCATCGCACTCGGGACAGGGCTGGGGCTCGGGCGCCTCGCGAATCGGCCGCACGACCTCGAAAATCCCCGCGCAGTCTTCGCACAGATACTCATACAGCGGCACGTTCCTGCTCCTCTCGCTCGCGATCCTTCGCGACCGACGCCGCGCTGCGACCGTAGGACTCCGCTCGTTCGAGGGCCTCGGTGAAACTGCTCGAACGCAACCGGCCGTCCAGCGCCTGCTCCAGCGACATGCGCAGATGCCGTTCCAACTCTGTCGCCGCATCTGCGTCGACCCGCACCTGCGTCGTCGCTTCGCACGACGAACGTCTCATATAGCGTAACAATCGGAACACCGCTGAGGACAGTCGCAAGCCAACGCCCGCGCCGTGGCAGCTCGGACAGACCACACCGCCATCGGCGGCCGCATATCCGTTGCCGTCTGGACCTAGCTCGGCCCGACAGCGCACGCACTCGTCTAGCTCAGGCCGGTAGCCCTGCTGGTCGAGGAAACGCAACGTGAACCACCTGCGCACCGCGGTCGGCGTCGCGGTCGTCGCGAGTTGGTCCAGTGAATGTCTCAAGAGCTGGTACAGGGGACCGGAGGCCATGTCTACGTCGGTGGATCGGTCAACCAGCTCGGCCATCGCCAGAGCCTCGGTCATGCGATCGACATCCTCATGCAAGGACGGCCACGCATCCAGTGTCAGCGCGTCGGTGATCACGTACAACGATCGCCCCTGCGCAAGCCCGAACTGGCCGCGACTTAGCGGTTCGACGTGCCCTGACATCTTGCTCAGCGGCCGGCGGACCCCTTTGGCCACGGCCTCGACTCGTCCGCGGATCGGAGAGAAGAGCACGCAGATGCGGTCGGCATCGCCGAGTGGACGCTGTCGGAGAACGATCGCCTCAGTGCGAATCGGCCGGATTCGAGGCATCAGTTCGCATCCTTCGACTGTTCAGTCCGCTCGACGTCGACTCGATGCGTCATCGCCGCCCTTAAGGTGCGTTCGTCGGCATACTCGACATCGGCGCCAACGGGCAGACCATGCGCGATCCGCGTGATCCGCACACCCATCGCGGCGATCACCCGCGAGAGATAGCCGGCCGTCGCCTCGCCCTCAAGGTTGGGATTCATGGCGAGAATGACCTCTTCGACTGTAGCCTCGCCTAGCCTGGCCAACAGTTCCCTGACCTTGAGATCCTCAGGTCCGACGCCATCCATCGGCGAGATTGCTCCATGCAGCACGTGGTATCGACCGGTGTGCACGCCGGCTCGCTCGATCGCGGCGACATCCAAGGGCTCCTCGACCACGCAGATCGTAGTCTCCGCGCGCTGCGGATCGAGACAGATCGCACAGGGGTCGGCGTCGGTGATGTTCTGGCAGACGCCGCAGAGCCGAGTCGAATCCTTGACATCCAGCAGCGCCTCGGCGAGCGCCTCGGCTTCCGCCCTCGGCGCGCGCAGCACGTGGTAGGCCAGACGCTGCGCGCTCTTCGGCCCGATTCCCGGTAGCCGGTGAAACGCCTCAATCAGGCGGGCAATCGTCGGCGCGGTCGCGGGCGAGCGCTGCATGGCATCGCTCCTATTGCAGGCCCGGCAGCGACAACCCGTCCGTTAGGCCCGACATCCGCTCCTGCTGCATCTGCTCCAGCCGATCCTGCGCCTCGTTGACTGCTGCAAGCACCAGGTCCTGCAGCATCTCGGTGTCGTCCGGATCGACAACGTCCGGGTCGATCACGACCTCACGCAACTTGTGGTCGCCGCCCATCGTGACCGAGACGACGCCACCTCCAACGGAAGCCTCCACCGTTGCGTCCTTGAGCTCGTCCTGCGCCTCGGCGAGTTGGTTTTGCAGTTCCTGGGCGCGCCGCACCATCTCGGGGGAAAACCCGCCGGCTCCGGCGACGCCCTGGCCGCGCGCCTTGTTCGAGCGCGCGGGACGGAACATGCCGCCCTTCCGCTTCGCCATCGTCAGCCCTTTCGCCCCAGTGGACCTGCCCACTTGACTCCAGTCTACGCGCTGGGTCGTACTCAGTTGGACTGATATGGCCTGGCGCCGAACCGAGACCTCGCTTCGCGTCCGATCACGCTTTCTCGGGGAGGAGTAGCGTCCTGGATTGGAGGCGCAGGTTGGGCGCCAGCACCTCCATCGCCGGCGCCTGCGTTGGTGGCATTGCCGGTCGAAGCGTGCGAGTCCTCGAAGGGAACGCAGCGAACCGTGACGCGCCGATGCAACACTTCCGATGCCGCAGCCGAGACATCAGCGCCGGCCTCAGTCACCTTTTGCATGTGGACCTGCTGATAGTTCTGGAGGAAGCCCAGGGTCAGCGTGTCTTCGGACTGTCCGACAATCCGACAGGACTGGTTCAACATCGTGGCAATCAAGCCTTGATTTCGGCGACGCAGCGCGCTTCGAATCTGTTCGAGCAGCTCTGCCTCGTTGCCCGAGTTACCTGCCGGGCCTCCTGCAGGGCTTCCTGCCGAGCCACCCGGCGAGGCGGCCGGCTGCGGAGTCTGCGCTTGAGCGTGTCCCTGGTTAGGGGAATCGGCTGAACTCGGTTGCGCAGGCGCGGGCTGTCCCGCCCCCGGCCGCTGACCCTGGACACGAGGTACGTTGCGGGTCGCCTGTTGTTCCCTACGTTGTCCCGCTCGCCGTTGGCCATCGGGGCGTTGCTGCCTCTGTTGACGCTGGGAGCTTCCCTGCTGGGGCTGCGGCGCGGGAGCGTCAGCGACCTGCGGTCCGTAGACGATTGAGGCGAGCGCCAACTCCAGCGGCAACGGCTGATACGGATCGCGACGCACATCAGCTTCGGAAAAGGCGCGCAGCGCGGCCACCGCTGCCGATGCCTTGAGGCCCTTGCTGACCTCCTCCAGCCGCTCGATCTCGGGCGCCGAGAGCGATAGCGAACCCGCCGATCCGGTCAGCGAAAGCAAGACGTGGCGCAAATGCGTGACCACTTGCTTCTTGAAGCGACCGAAGTCAGTCGCATCCGCCTGGACGGCCGACAACACGCCAAGACCTTTCGACAGTTCACCCCGCAGCGCGGCTGAGGCCAGCTCCATCGCCCGAGCATCGGGACTCAACCCAAGCGCTTCTTGCGCCGCCTCCAGCGTGACAGACGAGCCGCACATCACCCAGACCTGGTCGAGCAGGTTGACGCCATCGCGCAGTGATCCGGTCGCTTCGCGCGCAATCAAGCGCAGGGCGTCATCCGGGATCTCGATGCCTTCCGAGGCTGCGATTGCTCGCAGTCGGCCGACCATGTCCTCAACACTGACGCGGCGGAAGTCGAAGCGCTGGCAACGACTGAGAATCGTCGGCTTAAGCGCCTCGGGATCGGTTGTCGCGAGGATGAACACGACGTGAGGCGGAGGTTCTTCGAGCGTCTTGAGCAGCGCGTCAGCGGCGGCGCCGGTGAGCTGGTGGACTTCGTCGATCAAGTAGACCTTGAAGCGCGCAGTGCCGGGGCGATAGTTGGCCCGCTCGCGCAGCTCGCGGATGTCGTCGATGCCTCGGTTTGATGCAGCGTCGATTTCGACCAGGTCGAAACCCAGGTCATCTGACTCGCCCAGCGCCATCCCGCCCGTTGAGCCTGTAAGCCCGTTGATCGCACGGGCGAGGATCCTTGCGGTCGTAGTCTTGCCGGTGCCGCGCGGGCCGCAGAAGAGGTAGGCGTGCGAGATCTTGTCCTGTGCGACGGCATTCTTGAGCGTCCGCACGACCGGCTCCTGGCCGACGATCTCGTCGAAATCGGTGGGACGCCACTTGCGGTAAAGAACCGTACCGCTCACGTCGCGCCTCCGTTCCCCGCTGAATCCTCGGTCGCAGGATAGAACATAATATCTAATCAAGTCAATCGCGTGCGGCGCCGGGGTACCCGGCTCTCTCCAGCGCGATCCGCTCCAACTCCTTCATTCGGCGATCTTCCTCGGCTTCCTCGTGGTCGAATCCAAGCAGATGCAGAGTGCCGTGCACCGTGAGCAAGGCGAGTTCGTCGGCCAGCGCGACTCCTCGTTCGCGCGCGCCGCGCGCAGCGACGGGCAGCGCGATCACGATCTCGCCCAGGTCGGCCAAGCCGTCTGGCCGCCGCAGGCCGTCGAAATCCGTGTTGAACGAGAGCACATCGGTCGCCGAGTCCTGCCCACGGAACCGTCGGTTGAGCTGTCGCACTGTGCGTGAATCGGTGACTCGCACCGAGACGACGCGCCCGATGCGCAGTCTCCGAGAGACCAACGTCTCTCGCACGCAGCGTTCAAGAGCTTCCACATCGACTCGGTGGAGAAACGGTGGATCGACGAGGATATCTACGAGATGTCGGTCGGCGCTCACGTCACGAGAGTATGGCGGCGACGGCAGCTTCGGCGGCGTTGATCAGCAGTCCAGGATGTAGTCCGATGACCAGAACGCCAGCGGTCACGAGTCCCATTGTGGCGAGCACGCTGTTTGCCGGACGCGCGACTTCGGGCTCCGCTTCCTCGTCCTCGGCCGAGTCGATGAACATCGCCTTGACCGGTCGCAGGTAGTAAGCGGCGGAAATCAGCGTGTTCACTGTTCCGACCACAGCCAACCAGGTCAGGCCGCTCTGCACGGCGGTCTCGAACAGGTAGATCTTGCCGAAGAACACGGCCGTTGGCGGCAGGCCAATCAGCGAGATCAGGGAAAACGCCAGCACAATCGACAGCCAGGGCGACTTCTTGCCAAGGCCCGCGTAGGAGCGAATATCGTAGCTGCCGCCGCGATGGTTGGCGATCAGGATGATCACTGTGAATGCGGCCAGGTTGGTGACCGTGTAGCCGGCCAGGTAGAAGAGGATACCGCTCGCGCCGAGCAACTCGGAACGGTCCGCAGAAATCGCTGCCAGGCCAATCATCAATGTGCCGGCCTGGGCCACCGAGGAGTAAGCCAGCATTCGCTTGATGTTGTTCTGTCGAATCGCGAAGAAGTTGCCCACGAACATCGAGAGCGTGGCCAGCACGGCGAAGATTGTCTTCCAGTGCTCGGCCAGCAGGTCGTCGCCAAGCGCCTCGAAGAAGATGCGAATCAGGATCGCGAACGCGGCCGCCTTTGACGCCACCGAGAGATACGCGGCGATTGGCGTCGGCGCGCCCGTGTAGGCGTCGGGCGCCCACATTTGGAACGGGGCGACCGCGGCTTTGAATCCGAAGCCGGCGATCAGGAAGACTGCCGCCAGCATCAGCGCCTCTTCCTTGCCCTCGCCCTGCCAGGCGATGTAGGAGGCGATCTCGGACAGGTTGGTCGATCCCGTCAGTCCAAGCAGAATCGCCATCCCGTAGAGCAGAACGGCAGAGGCCACGGCGCCGGTCAGCAGGTACTTGAGTCCACCCTCCGATCCCCAGCGATCCTTATGGAATCCAACCAGGATGTACTGGGAGATAGATGTGAGCTCAAGCGCGATGAACACCATGATCAGGTCGCGGGATCCGGCCAGGAGCTGCAACCCTGCGGTCGAGAACAGAATCAGCGCCAGGTACTCGCCTCGTCGCGACGGCGTCCGCTGCAGCGTCTCGGTCGAGACCAGCACGGCAGCCATTGCCGCGCCTGCGAGCAGTATCTGGAAGAAGACCGCGAACTTGTCAACGACCAACGCGCCACCGAATCCTTGCGATCCGACGTGGCCTTCGGTGAGCAGGATCGCCGAATAGATGATCGAGCCGAGCAGCGCTGCCAGGGTCGCGCCCATCAACAGGCGGCGATCCTTGATGAAGAGGTCGGCAATCAGCAGGAAGCCGCCAATGACCAGCAGGACAAGCTCGGGACCAAGAAGGTTGACGTCGCTCAGCATCAGCCGCCTCCCGCCCCGGCGGAGACAACCGCCTCGATCTCACTGACGATTGGTGCGACACCCATTTCGAACAAGTCCATTACCACGGACGGATACACGCCGAGCAGAACGATCAGCGCCATCAGCGCGCCGATAATCGTGTACTCGCTCCAGTGATTTGCGTCGGGCAGATGCGACCATTTCTCGTCCCTGGGACCGAAGAACGTCCTCTGCAGCGCCCAGAGAATGTAGCCGGCGGCCAGCAGCACACCGAGCAGCGCCACCGATACCGCAGCGGTCTGCGATCCGAATGCGCCGAGGAAGATCGTGATCTCTGCCACAAAGCCAGCTAACGCGGGCAGGCCGAGTCCAGCCAATCCGGCGAACACCATCCCGACTCCGAGCAGCGGAATGTAGTGCGCCAGTCCGCGCATGTCGGCGATTTCTCGTGTGTGTGTGCGGTCGTAGACCAGTCCGACCATGACGAACAGCATGCCGGTGATCAATCCGTGCGTGACGAGCTGCATCGCCGCGCCGCTCATCCCGGTTACACCAAGCGCGGACACGCCGAGCAACACGAAACCCATATGGGAAACGGAGGAATACGCGATCAGACGCTTCAAGTCGGTCTGTCTGATTGTGACGATTGCGCCGTAGACGATTGACACCGTGCCGATGATCGCGAGCGCGATGTCGGCGTCAGCGCCAACATCGGGCATCAGCGTGAACAGCAGGCGCAGGATGCCGTAGCCACCCATCTTGAGCAGCACGCCGGCGAGGATCACCGAGACCGCAGTCGGCGCATCGGTATGCGCATCGGGCAGCCAGGTATGCAGCGGCACGACCGGCAGCTTGATCGCGAAGGCGATCAGAATGAAGGAGAAGATCACAGGCGCCGGCAGGAAGGCGGCGGCGATCGCGTCGGAGCGGATCTCGCGGAAGTCGAACGTGTCGGCGGCCACGCCCAGGGCCAGGAATCCGACCAGCATGAAGGCCGAACCGAAGACCGTGTAGAGCACGAACTTGAGTGCCGAGTAGTTGCGATTGCCGCTGCCCCAGATCGAGATCAGCAGGAACATCGGAATCAGTTCGAGTTCCCAGAAGAGGAAGAAGAAGATCAGGTCGAGCGAGGTGAACACGCCCAGCACCGATGTTTCGAGCACCAGCAACCAGGCGAAGTACTCCTTGGTCCGCAGATCGATGCGCCAGGAGACCAGCACCGCCACGACCGAAAGGAACGCGGTCAACAACACGAGCGGCATCGACAGTCCGTCGACGCCGAAGGCGTACTTGACGTTGAAGCCAACCGCCTCGGCTGAGATCCAGTCGAACTCGTCAATGAACTGGAAGCCGGAGACCGAGCGGTCGAAGATGATGAACATCACCAGCGCGATGATCAGCGCCCCGAGCGAGATACCCAGCGCGATCCACTTGGGATAGTCGGCCGGATTGCCCGGCGTGTTCTGCACCAACCACTGGGTCGGCGTGTGCTTGCCGGGCAAGAGCGCGATCAGCAACACGCCCAGGAGGGGCAGGAAGATCAGCAGCGACAGGACTGGGAATCCCGGATCCATCACCCGCTCCTAGAACAACACGACGGCGATCCAGATGATCATGCCGCCGAGTCCGATTGACAATGTGCCCGCCTGCACCCAGCCGTTCTGGACGAACCGGGCCGCGCCGGCGACCGTGAGCCCTTCGCGCCAGGCGCGGTTGACCGCGCCGTCGACGATGGTCTCGTCAAACCACGCCGAAGCGCGGGCGATTCCCTGGTAGAAGATCCGTCGTGCAAGGAGTTTCTCGCTCAGTGCATCGAGGTAGAACAGTTCGGTAGCGAACTTCTGCGCCTCGGGAATCGGCCAGATCCCGCCGACGCCCCAGGAGCGAATGTGATCTCGGTGATGGATGAAGGCAAAGGCCGCGAATCCCGAGACCAGCGCCAGCGCCGTCGAGCCCAGGAAGATGCCCCAGCTCCAGTGGAACTTGCCATCGTGAGGCTCCGGCAGCGCGCCGTAGACCCAGGTCTGGAATTCGCCGCCGAAGGTCAGGAATCCGGCGACCACGGAGATCACGGCGAGAATGATCAACGGCGTCGTCATGCTGCGCGGGGACTCGTGCGGGTGCGACGGGTGCTCGTTGCCGTGCTCACCGGGCGCAACCTCCTCGCCGCCCTTGTACTCGCCGAAGAACGTCATGTAGACGGCGCGGACCATGTAGGCAGCGGTTAGACCGGCGGCCAGCAGGCCGAGCACAAAGACACCCTTGTTGTTGTCCCAGGCTTCAATCAGGATCTCGTCTTTCGACCAGAATCCCGAGAGCGGAATGATCCCGGCCAGCGAGAGCGTGCCGATGATGAATGTGCCGAACGTGATCGGCATCAATGTCCGCAGACCGCCCATGCGGCGCATGTCGAACGTGTTGGTCGAGTGGTTCACCGAGCCGGAGCCGAGGAACAGCATCGCCTTGAAGAAGGCGTGCGTCATCAGGTGGAAGACCGCCGCCGCATATCCGCCGATGCCGATCGCGAACATCATGTAGGCGAGTTGCGAGATCGTCGAATAGGCGAGCACCCGCTTGATATCGACCTGCACCAGCGCCAGGATCGCGGCGCCGAGCGCCGTACCCGCGCCAATCCAGGCGATCATGTCCGACGCCGTCGACGAGGCGTGAATCACCGGGAAGAAGCGGGCCAGCAGGTAGACGCCGGCGGCGACCATCGTGGCCGAGTGGACCAGCGCCGAAACCGGGGTCGGACCTTCCATCGCGTCGGGCAGCCAGATGTGCAGCGGGAACTGCGCCGACTTGCCCACCGCGCCGGCAATCAGGCCGAGACCAAACAGCGTCATCGTCGTCTGGCCGATCAACAGGCCGTTGAAGGCGAACATCCCAGCTTCGGCGCCGGTGTCGGCGAGCGCGTTGATCGCGGCAATGTCGAGCGTGCCCGTCTTGGTGTAAATCAGGATCATTGCCGCGAGCATTCCGAGGTCGCCGAGCCGCGTGACGAGGAACGCCTTTTTCGCCGCTGCGGCCGCGGCCGGGCGGTGGAACCAGAAACCAATCAACAGGTACGAGGTCAGGCCGACCAACTCCCAGAACGCGAACAGCATCAGCAGGTTGTCGGCCAGGACCAGGCCCAGCATCGACGTCGTGAACAGCGCCATGAAGGCGAAGTAACGTCGATACCCGTGGTCGCCGTCCATGTAGCCGGTCGAGTAGACCTGGACCAGCAGCGACACGCCGGTCACCACGACCAGCATCACCGAGGTCAGGCCATCGATGCGTACGCCGACGTTGACAACCAGTTCGCCGGCCGTGAACAGCTCGTGCGTGCCGATGTTCAGCGGCAATCCACGCAGGCCGATCGAGTCGATCAGGTTGATTACTGCGAGCAGGAATGCCACCGCCAGCGCGATGATCAGCGGCGTCGAGGCCAGCCGCGGGCCGCAGAACTGGTCGGCGATCGGTTTCCACGAACGCGGGTAGTTCGGATCCCACTCGGGAATCTGGCGCTGCAGGTTCTGGTTGAGCGCGGAAATCCCGGCCAACACGAACGCTGTGAGCGGCAGGAAGAGGATGACCCAAAAGATCGTCTCGGACACGCCGCTACACCTTCCCCAGGATTTCCCGCGCCACGTGCGTCTTCGAGTCCGGCACCATCAGAATGACCGGCGCGAAGTCGCCTTCGTCCTTGCGATCGGGCTCAACCACGAATCGCACCGACACCCCCTCGGCGAAGAGCAGCTCGCGCAGCGTTTCCGCCACGTAGCGATTCGGCACGGTCATCAGCGGGGCCCACATGCCAATGTCAGCCCTTCAGCAAGGTCGTGCGATCGACCGAGATTGTCTGCCGGTTGCGATAGACGACCAGCGCCAGGGCCAGTCCGACCGCAACCTCCGCCGCCGCCACGGCGATGATGAAGACCACGAACACTTGCGTCGAGAGCGCGACTTCGGCCGAACCGAAGCGCGAGAACGCCACCAGGGTCAGGTTGACCGCGTTGAGCATCAACTCAACGCCGATCAGCACTCCAATGGCGTTCTTCTTCGACAAGGCAATGAAGAAGCCGATGCAGAACAGCAGCGCGCCCAGCGCCAGGTAGTGCTCAAGTCCAATGATCATGAGCCGGCCTCACTGTCGGACGGCAGGGGTGGGTCTACCACGTCGACCGGGTCAACCGTTCCCTCGCCCTCCAACTCGGCCTGCAACGACGCAGCGTGGATCGCCGCGTCTTCGTCATCCTGTCGTGCTAACGCGATTGCCCCGACCAGAGCGGCCGTGAGCAGCACGGCGCCGATCTCGAACGGCAGGATGTAGTGCTTGATCAAACTCTCGCCGATCAGCCGCGCCTGCTCGGTCAACGCCGCATCGCGCACCGCTCCCCAATCCGTGTCGACGGCAACCCAGAGCGTCGCGATCATCACCATGATCACGACCAGCCCGGCCGGTCCGGCCGTCTTGATGTTCTGCGAGTTGTCGCGCTCTGCGCGCGGAGTCAGCATGATCGCGAACAGCATCAGCACCGAGATGGCGCCAACGTAAATCAGCACTTGAACGACCGCGATGAACTCCGCTGAAAGCGTCAGATAGAGCCCGGCGATCCCTAGCATTGACATCACGAGCCAGATCACCGCGTGAATCAGGTTGCGGCTGATGATGATCATCGATGCGCCGCCGAGCGTCAGCAGCGCGAGCGACCAGAATGCGAGGTGGAAGCCGAAGTCGCTCATGGTTAGTCGCCGCCCACCTGAAGCTGCGGTTCTTCGCGTCGCGACGCGACCTCACGCGCCGCGCGCAAGCCGCCGATGTCCGAGCCGGCCATGCGTATCCGCGCCGGACGCCGCAGCGGCGCCGGCCGCGCGACACGGGCGAAGAGCATGATCGCGCCCAGCGTCAGCGCGATGTTGAAGACCGCCATTATCGGCAGCGCAATGGTCGTGTCCCAGCCTTCGGACAGGATCAACGTTCGTTCAACAAAGGCGACCACGACGAACAACAGCGTCGCAGGGACGAGCGCCTTCCAGCAGAAGCCCATCAGTTGATCAACACGCAACCGAGGCAGCGTGCCTCGAGTCCAGATCAGCAGGAAGTAGACCGCGCCCGTCTTGACCAGAAGGATGATCCAGCTAGGCACCCATTGGTCGAGGCCCCATAGCCACCAACCGCCGAGGAAGAAGGTCGCGATGAATCCCGAGACGACCAGCGTGTTGCCCAGCTCGACCGCGTAGAACAACCCGAAGCGCATGCCCGAGTACTCGGTGTGATAGCCCGCGACAATCTCCGATTCCGCCTCCGAGATATCGGCCGGTGTGCGGTTTAACTCGGCCGACGCGGCAAAGAAAAACGCGATCGCCGAGAGCGGGAAGAGCAGGATGAAGATCACGTCTTCCTGCTGCTGCCACTGAACGATTCCATTGATCGACATCGTGCCCGAGAAGACCACCAGCGTCAGCAGGGCGAGCACCATCGGCACCTCGTACGAGATCGACATCGCCACGGCGCGCATCGCGCCGAACAGCGCGTACTTGTTGTTTGACGACCAGCCAGCCATGAAGATCACCAGCACCGTTGTCCCAGACACGGCCAGCAGGAAGAGCACGCCGACGTTGAGGTCCGCCACCGACATTCGTGGACCAAACGGGAGCACACCCCAGATCAGGACGCCGGGCACGAAGATCAGCACCGGAGGCAAGAAGAAAATCAGCTTGTCTGCGGCGCGTGGCGCGAGTTGTTCCTTGAGGATCAGCTTGACCGCGTCGGCGACCGGCTGGAGCAGGCCTTTGGGTCCGACTCGATTGGGTCCGTATCGCTGTTGGAAGCGGGCGATCACCTTGCGTTCGACCCAGATCAGGATCAGCAGCGTCGGCCCAATCACGGCGAGGATGGCCAGCGCGCCGAGCACGCCGGTAACGATCGAGGCCAACCAATCGGGACCCCATTCGGCGATCCACTCTGTGATCAATCGCTGAAGATTGTTCAAATCGCGGAAGTCGTACCAAGCCCCCAACGTGGAGCCCAGCGCGCCACCGAGACCGGCAAGATCGATCATCGGTCAATCTCCCCCACCACGATGTCAATCGAACCCAGCGTCACGATCGCGTCGGCGAGCGTCCCGCCAACCGACATTTCCTTGAGCGCGGACAGATTGATCAACGAGGGCGGTCGACAGTGGAAGCGATAAGGCGCCGGCCCGCCGTCGGAGACCAGGTAGAAACCAAGTTCGCCGCGCGGTGATTCGACTCGGGCGTAGGACTCGCCCGGCTCGGGACGCGCATGCAGCGGCACATCGGCGAGATACGGGCCCTCGGGCAGCGTGTCGATGACTTGTCTCAGAATCTTCAGGCTTTCCTTGACCTCCGCCATGCGCACGAGGAAGCGGTCGAAGCAATCGCCCTGCTCCCCCACCGGCACGTCGAACTCATAGCTCTCGTACCCGCAGTAGGGATTCGCCTTGCGTAGATCCCAGGGCACGCCGGTCGCGCGCAGCACTGGACCGGAGAGCGAGGAGTTGATCGCCATCTCCGGGGAAATCACGCCAATGCCTCGAGCTCGAGCGTGAAGAATCTCGTTCTCCAGCAGCAAGGCTTCGTAGTTGGCGATGTTCTCCGGCATGTCGGCCAGGAACTGCTCCAGCGTTGGCAGGAGTTCGTCCGGCAGATCGAACGCGACGCCGCCGATCCGCATGTAGTTCGTCGTCAGCCGAGCTCCGCAGGTCATCTCGAACATGTCGAGCACGCGCTCGCGGTCGCGGAACA
Source organism: Dehalococcoidia bacterium (assembly GCA_965211635.1). Taxonomy (GTDB): domain Bacteria; phylum Chloroflexota; class Dehalococcoidia; order Bin125; family Bin125; genus Bin125. The sequence continues at coordinate 293,797 of OZ242948.1, read as the reverse complement.
TGTGGAACAAGGGAGTGTGCCAGGCGCCGCAATCGTTGATGAAAGTTCCGTTCGCCATCGCGTGCGAGGCGACGCGCTGCAACTCGGCGAACATGACGCGAATCGCCTGCGCCCGCGGCGGAACCTCAACGCCCAACAGCTCTTCCGCCGCCAGGCAATAGGCGAGGTTGTTAGACATCGCCGCCAGGTAGTCGATCCGGTCTGTGAAGGGAATGTTCTGCGTGTAGGTCCGCTCCTCGGCGAGCTTCTCCATGGAGCGATGCAGATAGCCAATCCGCATCTCGGCGTCTTTGACGATCTCGCCATCCAGGGTCACCTTGAGCCGGAACACGCCGTGCGTCGAGGGATGCTGCGGTCCGAGGTTGACCACAACCGGTTCGGAGCCGTCGCCCGTAGTCAGCGCTTCGATCGTTCCCTGCATCGCGAGATGCGATTCCTCCTGCATCGCGAGATGCAAGTCCTCTTGTATCTCGAGGCGGGTGTCATCGGCCGTGGTCACGACGATTCCTCGCCTTCTTCAGCGACGGCTACGTCGCTTGGACCCTCCGGGTCGTTCGGGTGCATTGGCCGCTGGGGAACGCTGCCCGGCACCGGCCAGGCATTCTCCTGGCCCTCGTGCGGGAATCCCGGCAGTCCGGCGCGCACCTGGCCAGGCATCTGCAGGAAGTCCTTGCGCAGCGGATAACCCGGGAATCCGTCCCAGAGGAACATCCGCCGCAGGTCGGGATGACCCTCAAAGCGGATGCCGAACAGATCGTAGACCTCGCGCTCCTGGAGGTGCGCGCCGTGATAGACGCCGGTCAGCGAGGGAAGCGCGGGATCTTCTCGGTCGAATATTCGGACCTTGGCCTGGAGGATGTGATTGAGGTCGAGCGACTGCAGGTGATAGACGACGTCGAAGTGCCGTTCGCGGTCAACCGCAGTCAAGTTGGAGAGAAAGACCAGGTCGCTCTGGTCCGAGTCGCGCAGCGTCCGGATCGACTCGGCCAGCGTGTCCGGCTCAAGGAACAGGATGCCAGCGTCGATGCACGCGGCACCGGGTGCGCTTGCGTTGACGATCTCCATCGCCGCAGTTGCGTCGTAGTTGGTCGTCACCTCAGCGCCACTCCAAAGCTTGCCGCCGCCACTCGTAGATGAGACCGAGGAACAGCACCGCAATGAAAATCAGCGCCGCGACCATTCCGGTCACAACCACCGAGTCCAGCGCGACCGCCAGGGGGAACAGGAAAATCACTTCGACATCGAAGAGCACGAAGATCAGCGCGACCAGGTAGTAGCGGAAGTTGAACTGGACCCAGGTCGGACCCTCGGTCTCGACGCCGCACTCGTAGGTATCCGACTTAACCGCGTTGGGCAGCCGAGGACGCAGACCAAACTTGAAGAACGCCCATGACGCGATCAATGGGAGCGACGGGAAGATCGCGGCGAAGATCAGCAAAATGCCGAGGTGGGCGTATTGCTCCAGGACATTCTCCATCTGGATCAGCCCCACTCCGCATCACGCTCCCGCCGACTGTGGCGGGTGGCTCTGAGGGAGTATATGCACCAGCTTCGACTCGCTCAATCACTGGCCTCCAGGCCGGTCGCGAATGGCTGAAGACGCTCGGGTGATAGCATGTTGCTCGGAATCCGCTGACACGCCCGATCACCAGTTGGACAACTGCATGCTGATAGACCTGCACAACCATACGTGGCCGCGCTCGCATGACTCTGTGCTCGATCCCAGGGACCTCGCGGTTCGCGCCAAGGATGCCGGACTCGACGGCATCTCCTTCACCGAGCATGACGCGCTCTGGCCGGAAGACGAAGTGCAGAAGATTGCCGAAGAAGTCGGCATTGTGATCATTCCCGGTTGCGAAGTGTCGACCGATCCCGGCCATATCCTCGCCTGGGGAATGGAGAAGTACGTATTCGGCATGCACCGAGTCGAACGGCTTGCCGAGCACGTCAACGAGCGCGGTGGAGCGCTCGTTCTCGCCCATCCGTACCGGCGCCAGATCGCCTGGAAGGACAATCCCGAGGACTGGCAGATCGCCGTCGAGCGAGCACTCAACAATAGCGCCATGGAGCACGTGATTGCCCTGGAGATCCTCAACGGACGTGGAAAGGAGCGCGAGAATCGCTTCTCGGCCGACCTCGCCGCAGCATCGGAGATGAACGGCACGGCGGGAACCGACTCGCACGCCGTCCACGACATCGGCAAGGTTGCGACCTGGTTCGAGACCGACTCGATTGAAACCTGGCAAGACCTTGTTCGAGAACTCAAGACCGGTAACTTCTGCGCCGTCGACATGGAGACCGGTGAAGAATTCGCTGTGCCATCGCGCGCGCCCAAGTTCCGCATCGTAGGCGCTAGCGCGGGCGGTAGCTAGACTCGTATCCGTCAGTCGTTAGACACGAGACCAACCCAACCAGCACGGGAGGAGCCTTATGGCAGACCAGGAGTTTGAGTCGGTCTTGACCGACGAAATGCGCGCCTTGATCGGCGTCAAGGGACCAGAGACGGTCAGCGAGCTGACTACGACCAGCGTGCGCATGTTCGCCCGTTCGGTCGGCTACGTTGACCCGGCCTTCTACGACGAAGCTGTGGCCCGCGAGCGCGGTTTCCGCAGCCTGCCGGCGCCTCCGGGCTATCTGGGCACGCCGATCTACAATCCGGCCGATTCCGACCCTACCTTCGGCGGTCGCCGCGGCGGCGGTGGATTCCGCTCGCCCTACCCACTCGTCCTCAACGGCGGTACCGACATCGAGTACACCGGCGAGCAGATTTGCGCCGGGGACACGCTCACCTCGGCGACGGCGTTGGCGTCGCTGCAAGAGCGCTGGAGCGGCGCACTGGGCGTACCGATGCTGATCCAGGTGTCGGAAACGACCTACACCAACCAGGACGGCAAGGTCGTCGCCATCTCGCGTGGCACGGGGATCTCCTATCCCGCGCCAGGAAGCTAGCCACGTCCCCTCCTCCCCCCGCTCGGCGGGGGGAGATGCCGAAGGCAGAGGGGGGCTCCCGCGCGACCGACGAACAGCTAGACTACCGACCAGACCCAAGGAGACGGAACATGTCAGAAGCAGTGCCGGACCAGATCTACTTCGAAGACATCGAAGTCGGCGACAACATCCCCGAACTGGAGAAGAGTCCGACCAGCCAGCAGCTCGTCCAATGGGCGGCCGGCTCCGGGGATTTCTACCAGATTCACTACGACACAAGCTACGCGCAGGACACCGGCCTTGACGACATCATCGTCCACGGCGCACTCAAGCACGCCTTCCTCGGCGAGCTGCTCTGGCGCTTCGCCGGCCCCGAGGGTCAGGTCAAGCGCGTGCAGTGCTCGTACCGCGGCATGGACCCGGCCGCCCAGGGCCGCGAGTCGGCGCAGGACAAAAGGTTCGTCCTACGCGGCACCGTGACCCGCAAGTACACGGAGGGCGAGCGCAACTTCGTTGAGCTCAACATCGAGGGCGTGCGCGCCGACGGCTCGGTCAGCACGCCGGGCACCGGCGTAGTCGTCCTGCCCAGCCGCGGCTAGTCCGAACCTGCGCCTCCGACCCCCTCTCCCTCTGGGAGAGGGTTGGGGTGAGGGCCCGCACAGGAGCAAGTGCCTCCTGAGTCCCTCCCTCAGCGCATGCCTCGACGCTGATACTCGCGGTCCCAGAACCACTCGCGCAACACGTGCATTTGATGGAACCGGTGCCGACCGCGACGCACGCGGCCGCAATCCTGGAATCCCGCAGCCGCAAACGCCCGTTGAGCCCGCACGTTCCAGTCCAACGTGTGCAGGTAGACCCGCGTCAGTGACGTATTGGTAAACACATAGTCCAGCAGCAGACCAACCGCCTCGCGGCCGAATCCGCCGTTCCACGTCGTCCGGTCGCCGAGTAAGATTCCTAGTTCCGTCTCGCGACGCTGGAAGTCGGTGTTGTAGTACATCACATTGCCAATGTGCCGCGACTCGTCGATCGTCTCGACGGCGAACGTCGAGCGGTAGACCGGTGTTGAGCGCAACTGCCAGGCGTACTGGTTGCGATATTGCTCGAATGTCAGCGGACTCACAGGGGCGGCATCGAGCTCAGCCAGTTCCGGATCGGTGCGCCAGATCCAGTCCAGCTCGGCGTCCTCAAGACGCTTGCGACGAAGCAGCACCAAGCTCCCCGAGGCCACGATGTCGGCCGGACTGGTCACCATCGCGATGCGTCCTACTTCCACGGAACCGGGCGTGCGATGTACACCCGGCGTTTACACCAGCCGTAGGCTAGAACCCTCGTTAGGCCTGCGCAGGACCAACCCGTCGATCAAGCATCGCTGCCGCATCCTCGAGCAGCGACGCCGTGTTGCGATAGCTGACCATCCGCATCGCATCGCCCAGACCGACCCAGCGCACGTCGATGTGCTCGTCGTCGTGGTCCTCGAACGACCCACCAGACGGTCGCATCAGCCAGAAGTGCACGGCCTTGTCGATGCGCGCTTCCTCTCCTGGAAAGGAGTAGCGCATCACGCCGATCTTCTCGTCCAGGGTCACCTTGAGGCCGGTCTCCTCCGCCACCTCGCGTAACGCGGCGTCGACCAGTTTCTCGCCGTTCTCGGGGGTGCCCTTGGGCAGCGACCAACGCCTGGCGGGCGTTTGCACGAGCACGATTTCTACTTCGCCCTCAGCACCCGCCTCGCGCCAGACCACTCCCCCGGCGCTGACCGCGATCCCCTTCTTGATCGATTTGTTGGAACCGTTGTGACTTCTGTTTCCCTGTTTTCGACGGCGATCATTGCGGCTTCGCACGCCTCAACTCCTCGTCAATTCACGTGACAATTCTCAATCTATCAGAGGGATCGGAGATGCTCAGGCGCCTAGAAGCGGTCGGCAACCCGACTTACCGGTACTTACCGGTCACCCCAGCCGGCCATCCGAGTGCTGGGACCAAGGTCGTCGAAGTCATCGAGCAAAGACGCAGAGTCGAGCGCCGCCTGCGCCGTCTCGCGCACTGTTGGATCGGGATGTGTACGCAACTCTTCCAGCTCCTCCAGCGCTTCCTCGCCGCCGATCTCGCCCAGTGCCGCGATCGCACCGCGAATCAGCTCCTCGGTCGCGGTAGGATCTTCGAACACCTCCAGCAGCATGGGAGCCCCTTCTTCAGAACCGATCTCGCCGATCGCCTGCACCGCTGCCAAGCGCTCGTCCTCGTCCTCGGCCACCAGCGAGCCTTCCAGCACGGTCAGCCAGGACTCGTCTGCGCTGCGGCCCATCGCCTCGACCGCACCCAGGTGCCGCGCCGCGGAGTCGCTATCGAAGGCCTCCTCGATCAGGGACGCAACCCATGCTTCCGAGACCACACCCACGCCCGACAATGCCGATGCACGGATCTCCTCGTCCTCCATCTCGTCTTCTGCGATTTGCCTTAGCGCGCCGACGACCTCACCGGCGTCTTCGCTCGCTGCCCAGCCAAGTTCAACCCTCATCGCGATTCCCCCCAGCGCCGTCACCGCCTCCTGCTTAACTCCACCCTCTTCCTCGACCGATTTGGCGACCCGCAGCAATACCTGTGTCGCCCCCGCGGTCTCACACAGCGCCAGGCCGCTAACGGCGACCGTACGCACTGTCGAGTCGTCGTCGCTGGTCATGGCCCCGAACACCTCGGTGAAGTCGTAGCCGGCAAAGTCCGCCGCCAGTTGGCGAAGCCGTTCGATCAGGGCGAATCGGCCTTCCGCATCCATTTCCGCCAGTCGTTCGCGAACAGTCGACTCCGAGCCAACCGGCAATCGCGACACGGCATGCAGGTCCTCGGGTTCCAGTTCAATCTGTCCCGAAGCGATTGAGGCCACCACCCGACGTAGCCCGTCGACAGGTTCGGCCGCGTCCTGGTGTCCTTCGAAACTCGACATCATCCCTCCACCGTGGGCGCTCGCTCCATCAGTACTCGGATCGCTTCACGCGGCTCCAGGGCCTCGAACAGCACTCGCGAAACCACCTCTGCGATCGGCATCTGTACGTCGAGCGCCTCTGCCACCTCAAGCACCACGCTGGTCGTCTCCACTCCTTCAACAACGTGCGGATTGCCCGCCATTGCCTCCGCCAGGGTCATTCCGCCGCCAATTTTCTCACCCAGGGTCCGATTCCGTGATCGTGGGCTGTTCGCGGTCGCCAGGAGGTCGCCAAGCCCGGCGAGACCGGCAAACGTCGAAGGCTGTGCGCCGAGCGCGACGCCCAATCGGGCCATCTCGGAAAGGCCGCGCGTCATCAGTGCGGCGCAGCCATTGTCGCCAATGTCAAGGCCAACTGCCGTGCCAACGGCAATCGCAATCACGTTCTTCAACGCGCCGCCAAGCTCTACGCCGATCACGTCGTCGTTGGTGTACACGCGGAACGAGGACGAGTTCAATGCCAGTTGCATGCGCTCCCTGTCCGCCTCCGATGCCGAGGCAACCACCGTAGTCGCCGGTAGCCCGCGGGCGACCTCGCGGGCGATATTGGGTCCCGACACGACGCCAACCCTACCCTGGCGCCCCTCCAGGTTCAGTTCCTGCGTCAGCACCTCCGTCATTCGCAGGTGAGAGCCTCTCTCCAGTCCCTTGGACGCCGATGCGTGCACCGTATCTCCCGGCGTCAGCATCGGAAGCACGATGCGCAGGTTGTCCCGGAGCCGTTGCGAGGGTGTCGCCCAGATCACAATCTCTGGTGGCGGACCCTGTGCGTCGGCGCTGAAGGCGAGTCCTTCCGGCAGAGCGATGCCCGGCAGCAAACGCCGATGCTCACGAGCCGCGGCGAGTTCCGCCGCCTCGGCATCGGAGCGGCAGATGACCTCGACATCGTTGCCGGCTCTCAGGGCGCACATCGCAAGCGTGCAGCCCCACGAGGTCGCGCCAACGACCATCACCCTCACGAGTTCGACCTGCCCATTGAGAGCACGCGCTCCGTCCCTGCCAACAGACGCCCGATGTTGTCCTTGTGTCCAGCAACGATGAGCAGCCAGGTTCCCGCTGCGAAGCCCGCGTAAGCGTCAGGCGCTCCGCCGTAGACAGCCAACACTGATACACCCACGGCCGCCGATGTCGCTCCAGTCAACGTCGCGAGCGACATCACGCGAATGCGCCAGAGAATCGGTAGACCTGTGGCCAGGGCGAACAGTGCTCCCATCGGCATCAGCACCAGCATCCCGCCCAACGCGGTCGCGGCGCCGCGCCCCCCGCGGAATCCCGCATAGAGCGGGAACTGATGGCCGACCACCGCCGCAAGACCGGCGACCACCTCGGCAGTTGGGCTGTCCCAGACAGCCATGATGATCAGGATCGGCGCGGCGCCCTTGACCGCGTCGAGCACGAGAACGGTCACGGACCAGCGCAGCCCAAGCGCCCGAAAGGTGTTCGTCGCGCCGGTCCGACCGCTGCCCGATGCGCGGATGTCTTCGCCGCCGCGCCACATGCCGATCCACAACCCGGTCGGAACCGAGCCGAGCAGATAGCCAATCGCGCCGCCTACGATCCAGGCCTCAACCACGCGCTCTGCCTCCCTCGTCTGCCTGTTCCGAGTCTCGCCCTCGTAGAACGCAGCGTAGTGGGGTGCCCTCGAAGCCAAACGACCTACGGATCCGCCCTAGCAGATAGCGCTCGTAAGAGAAGTGCACGCCCTCGGGGTAGTTAACGAAGAACGTAAACGTCGGCGGGGTCGATCCGGTTTGGACCGCGTAGTAGAAGCGGATTCGGCGGCCCCGATGAGTGGACGGCGTCCGATCCATCTGCGCCTGCCGCAGCATTGCATTCAGCCTCGGTGTCGGAACCTGTTGTCGACGAGCTTCAGCCACGTGCAACGCCGCCGCGACGACGCTGTCGACCGCGTCACCGGTCAATGCCGAGACCCAGACGATGGGCGCCCAGCTCGCGAACCTCGCCCGTCCGGCAAGTTGTCGCTCCCTGCTGTTCCGCAACCCGTCCTCCGCGTCGACCAGATCGGACTTGTTCATCACGATCACGATGCCCGAGCCGTCATCGATCGCCATCCCAAGCACGTGCAGATCCTGCGAGGTCACACCCTCGTACGCGTCGATCACCACCGCCGACACGTCCGCTCTTCGAACCGCGGCGCCTGCCCGACGGACCGACGCTCGCTCAACGCCGGGCGCGACTCGGCCACGCCTGCGGATTCCCGCAGTGTCGATCAGGGAGACGCGCTGACCGCCAAAACTGAGCAGCGTATCCACGGCGTCTCGGGTTGTGCCCGGCACCTCGGACACAATCATTCGCTCGTCCCGTAGCAGCGCATTGACCAGTGACGACTTGCCTACATTCGGGCGCCCGATGATCGCCAGCCGACAAGCCTGGTCGGCTTCTTCGAGCGGCTCTGCGATGGCGAGGTCGGCGGTCACGCGGTCCAGCAGATCATCGATCCACCTGCCGTGGTGGGCCGAGATCGCGACCGGTTCGCCAAGTCCAAGCCGGAAGAACTGCGAGGCCTCTGCCGCCAGGGCGTCGTTGTCGGCTTTGTTGGCGCAGACGGCGACCGGCTGCGTCGCCTCGCGCAGCAGTCTGGCGACGTCCTCGTCCGCCGGTAGCGGACCGGCCTGGACATCGACAACCAGCACGATCACATCCGCTTCCGACATCGCCTGCGCCACCTGATCGGAGACCGAGTCCGCAAACGGTCCGCTGAGCTGTTCGCCCAGGAGTCCGCCGGTGTCAATCACCGAGAAGTGCTGTCCGCGCCACTCGGTCGTCGCGTAGTTGCGATCACGAGTCGTGCCGGGTTCGCCGCGGACGATTGCCTGTCTGCGCCGCACGAGCCGATTGAACAACGTTGACTTGCCAACGTTTGGTCGACCAACAATCGCCACGGTGGGAAGCGCGTTTGCGGGCAGCGAGCGCACGTCGATCTGGGGCAGCGCCCCTGCCGTTTCGTCACTCATCCTGCGTCTCCCCCGTCGTCGAGTCTTGAGATCGCGCGTCCTGATCAGACTGGAGCTCGGGCTCCAGCGGAGGAGCCTGAGTCAGGCTGACGATGATCCGCGAAGGATCGAGTTCTATCAGTTCGATCCCTTGCGGAGCAAGCCACTCCAGATCGACTCTATGTCGTCCGACGCCATACGCCGCCATGTTCACTTCCAGCGGTCCCAATGGTCCTTCGAGTTGAGCGATCAACGAGACCGGTCCGCGCAGCGTGACCCAGGCGCGGTCGGAGCTCAGGAACGTCGCTTCGAACCCATCGCGAATACCGACGAGCTGCAAAGTGATTGGCAGTTCGACGGTCGTGAACACCGGCTCAATGGTGACAACCACCTGCACCGAGGCATCGGTCTCGCCGGCCGGGGCAGCGCCGTCGGCGAACACCAACTCGGCGCTGGCGATCAGGTCATCGTCGCGACCAGTGATGTCGAGTGGCGCGGTGCTGACCTCAATCTCATCATCAAGTACATCGACCGAGACGAGCACGTCGATGGTCGACGGGCTCGCGTGAACGGTTCTCACGCGATAGCCCTCCGCCGGTGTGCCGATCACATTCGGCAGGATTGAAGCGGTCTTGCGAAAGACCTCTTGCGCGATCGGAACGCGAACCAGGGCAAACCTCGGATTGACCAGGACTTGAGTCACAGATCGGCCGGACGCCGATCTCGCCTCCAGTGTGACTTCGCGCTCCAACGATGCCTCTGCGCCACCCAGATCCAGTCGCGCCACCACTGTTTCAACAGCCTCCACCTCTGCGGCGATGCCCGAGACGACTGCAGTCTCCGGAAGCACTTCGGGCGTCCCGACTCGGAATCCCAGCGGTGGTAGATTCGACGGCTCGACGATCACCGGCACTTCACGCTCCACGCTCTGCTGCAGCACCACGACCACCGTCTCAGGCTGCACGGCTCGAACACGAACGTCACCCTCCAGGGCGTCAACTCGGACCGGCAAACTGTGTTGTCCTGCTGCTCGGTTGCGCATCGACACTGTCGCCAGGAAATTCTCCGGACGGGCAGCCTCGACTTCCGCCTCACGTCCGACCACCGTCACCGTAACCGGCAACGGTTCGCTTGCCACGACCAGATCCGAGCCGAGATCTCGAATCTCGACCTGCAGGCTGAAGCCAAGGCGGATTTCGACTTCGCGATTCTCGGTGTCGGCGATGACAAACCAGACGATCAACGCCAAGACGACAACCGTGGCCAGCAGCGTCGCTTCCTGCGCTGCGCGTCGCACCTAGGGCCTCGCTGCGTCTCCGCCGGCGGTCGAAGGCGCGCCTTCGTGCCGACCCAAGATGCGATCCAGCAGTCCAGCACCCAGCCGATCGCCCCAACGCCGCGAGTGCAGGTGCCTCGACAATGCAACCTCAAGTTCGGTGGCCGTCATCGGCGTCGACAACATCCCTCCCAACGCCAGGGAAATCGCTCCGGTCTCCTCGGAGATCACCACAGCGACTGCGTCCGTCTCCTCGGAGACGGTCAGCGCCGCGCGATGCCTGGTGCCCAGGTGCGCCCCGCCGTGACCGTTGGTCTGCCCGCGCACGCTGTATTCGCCGGCCGGCATGGGAATAATCACTGCGGCGGCCACGACTTCGGACGGTCGCAATAGCACGGCGCCGTCGTGCAGCGGAGAGCCAGGCAGGAAGATGCTCTCCATCAGTTCCACGGTCGGTTCTGCGCCCATACGAACACCCGAGTCCGCCAGCTCCTCCAGGCCGGTGTCGCGTTCGAACACGAACAGACCACCGACTCGCTCCTGCGACATTCGGTGCGAAACCGCTGCAGCAAGCGGAATCAGCAACCGATAGGGCTGCCTGCGGCTGCCCCAGTGCTTCAGACCGCCCGCGCGGCCAACGTGCTCGAACGCGCGACGAAACTCCGGTTGGAAGACGAGCAAGACCACGATCAACAGCACCGCCAGCGCGTTCTCGACAATCCAGTCCAGCACGATCGAATCCGTCAACCGCCCGATCACGAGGATGCCCACAACGACCAGCACCATGCCGCGAATCACCGACATCGCCGTTGTGCCGCGTAGCAGCCGCAGGCCCGCATAGAAGAACGCCGCAATCACGGTGACCTCGAGCGCATTCGTCCAGCCAAAGGCGCCAAACGTGACCTGAATGTCGTTGATCAGCTCGCCCACGACATTCGCCTCGGTTCCCACTTCGATCCACAACCAGATATGACGCCAGCCATGCTAGGCGAACGCAAACCCGGGTTGGAGTTAGCCAAACAGCCAGGCAATAAGGGCCTGTTGCGCGTGCAGTCGATTCTCCGCCTGGTCGAGCACAATCGACTGTGGACCATCCAGGACATCGTCCGATATCTCTTCGCCGCGGTGCGCCGGCAAACAGTGCATCACGCAAGCATCAGGAGAAGCCTTGCCGACAAGATCGACATCTACTTGAAATCCGACAAACGCTTCCAATCGCTCTTTGGCTTCGAGTTCCTGTCCCATCGATGTCCAGGTGTCGGTGTACACGGCATCGGCGCCATAGACGGCTTCCGTCGGGTCCGACATCAGCGAGACTGACCCCCCGGACTCGCGGGCTCGTATCGACGCTGCGTCAACGCTCTTGGAATCCAACTCATACCCGCTGGGCGAAGCGAGGCGTACGTGCATCCCTTCGCCGGCGGCGGCAATGGCGAGTGAGCGGGCCACGTTGTTGCCGTCGCCGACGTAGGCTACCGTGCGTCCGCACGTGCCGACGTGTTCGCGCAACGTGAGCACGTCGGCCAACGCCTGACAGGGGTGCTCCCAGTCGCTCAAGGCATTGATCACCGGAACGCCCGAGGACGCGGCGAGCCGTTTGAGGATGTCCTGATCGAACGTACGGCAGACGATTAGATCGCAGTATCGACCTGCAACACCGCCAACATCTTCCGCCGACTCACGCTCGCCCAGACCAACTTCGGGCGGGGAGAGATACAGCGGTCGGCCGCCAAGATTGTCGACCGCCAACTCGAAGGAGACGCGGGTCCGCAGCGAAGGCTTCTGAAAGATCAGCAATGCCGTCTTGCCCTCCAGTTCCGAACCTCGCGGACGGTTACGGCGCTTCGATTCCAGGGCCAGGTCCAGAATCTGGCCAATCTCCAATGCAGACAAATCGCTAACGGTCAGCACCGAGCGGGTCATAACTTGCGCCTCTCAAAACCTCTCATTTCCAACTGTATCGCCGCGCAAATTCCCCTTTTGTGCGTTCTTCGTTTAATGTCAGTCCGGTCCCCGCGTTTGCAGCCTTCAAGACAGGTCAAAGATGTCGATCTGGTCGGAGATACGTCCTCCCGCTCACCCCGAGTGGCGATCTACGCCATTCAGAGTGCGAGCCAACAAGCTGCTCCGTTGGCTGCTCCTTGCTCTTCCCCTGATCTCCGCACTGACGGCCGTTTCCATCGGCCTCGCGATACTGGCCGATCAGCGAACCGAAGCGCCGATTGTCTACGTTTCGCGAGGGACTGTAGCGCCACCTAGCAACAGTCGGGCTCCGCTGATTGACATCAACACGGCGAGCGCCGCTGAACTGGCAACGTTGCCCGGAGTCGGCGACCGCCGCGCCATGGCAATCGTTGAACTGCGAGGTCAGCGTCCGTTCACTTCGCTCGCCGACCTGGTCGAACGCGGACTGCTGCGGCCGGCGGAAGTGATGGCAATCGGAAACCTGGCCACGGTTTATGTCTCTTCCAGGTAGCAGGAGCCACCTAATCGCCGTCGGCGGCGCGCTGCGTCCGATCTACTTGCCGCCGCTGCTGCTGTGGACGCTCAGCTTTGTCGTCGGCGCTGCGCTCTCCCTGGCTGCGGCGTCGCTCTGGTTGATGTTGCCCGCTGTCCTGGCGGCGACCCTGTTGTCGGCTGGCGCACTGATTGGGGCGCGTGTCGATGTGCAGCGTCGGAGACTGAACCTTGTCCTGATCCTGGTTGCTCCCCTTCTGCTCGCCGTTGGCTTTTGGCGAGCAGAGTCCGCAAAATTCGAGACCGACAGCCTGGCGCTGGCCGACTTCGCCGAACAAAGCGTCCGCATCGCAGGAGTCGTTGCGCAGGACCCGCAATTCAACGCCGGAGGCACTCGAGTCCTTGTTGACGTGAACGAGCTGTGGCTCGCTGACGAGCGCCGTCCACTCGATGAGCGTATTCAACTCCAGACGTCCGATCCTGTCGGCCTGAATGCTGGTGACGAGATCTCGGCAGAGGCCGTCCTCACACCCACCGCCAACGCCTCCAATGACTACGTGCAGTGGCTGGCCAATCAGCGAATCGCGGCCGCTGGTCTGTCCGTACCTGGAAGCGTCGGCTTAGTCGAGCGCGATCAACTCGCTTGGTGGCGGCAGTTCGCGGCCCGAGCTCGCTCGGCACTGAACGAGAGCTTGCGCGATGCCCTGCCACCGCCCTACTCCGGCCTCGCCCAGGGAATGATCACGGGCCGCCGTGACTCAATCGACACCGAGCTCCGCTCGACGCTGAACGACACTTCGCTCTCGCACCTGATCGTCATTTCGGGCAGCAACCTCACGCTGCTTACGGCGATTGTGATGTCCGTGTTCGCCGGGCTACTGGGACGCCGGCCCGCCGCAGGGCTGGCGATCCTGGCTGCGCTTGCTTATGGAACCCTTGTCGGTCCCGATCCTCCTGTCCAGCGCGCCATGTGGATGGCTGTGGTCTTTGCCACCGCCCACGTACTTGGACGGGGGACCTCCGCGCTCTACGCCGTTGCTGCGACCGCTGGTCTGATGATTGGTCTGGAGCCGCACATCCTGCTCGATATCTCCTTCCAGCTCACACTGGCCGGAACGCTCGGCATCGTCGTCCTGATGCCGTCGCTATCGCGTGAGTTCCTCAGCGGACAACGGGGCATCGCCGGAACGCTCCGCGACGCGGCTCTCGTCACACTGGTTGCCAGCCTCGCAACCATGCCGCTGATCGCGCTCCACTTCGAGCGCGCCTCCCTGGCGGCTGTGCCGGCAAACCTGCTTGCCGCTCCGATCTTTGCCTGGATGTTGCTCGGCTCGGCGACGACTGCGGTCGTTGGGCTCGTTTCCGAGGCGGTCGCAACGGCGATTGCCTGGCCGCTCTCGTGGCTGCCGCTGCGTTGGTTGGTGATCGTCGCCGAGCAGTCGGTCCAGCTTCCAGGTGCAGGCGTGCCGGCCAGGGATTTCGGCAGCGCCCATGTGTTGTTGATCTACGCCGCGATCCTCATAACTGCCCTCCGACCGCACCGAGAGCGAGTCCGTCGCTGGTATCGATCGACAGACGCGCGCGCGTTGACGCCAATGATCTCGCTCAACGCGATTGGATTGGAGATAGTGCCCCAGGTTCGATCCAGCGTCACTCCGGCGATTCTCGCAGGGATCGCCTCTGCAGCCGCAGCCGCGCTCTTGCTCTCCGCGTGTTCCGCAAGAGCAACCCAGTTGCAGGTCCACTTCATCGATGTCGGCCAGGGCGACGCGGCGCTGATCATCACTCCGAGTCGGCACACCGTCTTGATTGACACCGGCGAACGGCCGGACGCCATCCTCGCTGCACTACGCACTCACTTGCCCGAAGGCACGCGCACGATCGACGCGCTGGTGATCAGTCACCCTCAGACCGACCACGCAGAGGCGCTCTGGGCGATCACCGACTTCTACGATTTCAGGCGGGCCTATGTGAGCGAGCACTTTCGTTTGACAACGTTCGGCCGCCGGGTCAGCGATTTGCTGAAACGGGAAGCCATTCCCGTGTCTATTGTTGGCCCGGCCGATCAGATCGCATTGCCAGGCCAGACGCCGCTGTACCTCGACTTGTTGTGGCCTCCAAGAAGTGGCCTGTCGGACCACGTTCTCGCAGACCCAAACTCAACCTCGCTCGTGATCCGCGCTCGCTACGGAGATGCCGCAATCCTCTTTGCCGGGGACATCAACGCCGCGCAGGAGCTGGATCTCGCGCGTCTCCCCTGTCCTGGCTCTACTCATCCCTGCGATCTTCGCGCTGACGTGCTCAAGGTCGCCCACCAGGGAAGCCGCTACTCCTCCGCAACGCTGTTCCTGGAGTCGGTCCGACCAACGGTGGCGATCATCAGCGCCGGCGCCGATAACCCGCACGGCCATCCGCACGACTCGGTCCTGGCCGCGCTCAACAGGCTGGGGATCGCCTCGCTCCAAACAGCGGAGCGAGGAGACATCAGCATCCTCACCGATGGCAGGTCGATCAGTTTCGAGACGGAGCATTGAATGTTCGATACTGTCAGAAGAGGCCTAGCTCCTGCCGGGATGGCGAAAATGGCAGACGCGGCGGACTTAAAATCCGCTGGCCTCACGGCCGTGTGGGTTCGAGCCCCTCTCCCGGCACCACTCCCACCGCTCCCCGTGAAGCACTAGACTGCGCAGCGCAGCGGCGTAACCGTGCGCCGCGCCCAGAAAGGACGCCCGAATGAAAGCCGCTGTCTTCCACGGCCCCAACCAGGATCTGACGATTGAAGACGTCGACATCTCCAAACCCGGCCCGCGTGAAGTACTGGTCAAGACCGCCGCCTCGGGTGTCTGCCACTCCGACTTGCACTTCGTCGAAGGCCTCTACCCGTTCCAGGCGCCTGGCATCCTCGGACACGAGGCCGCCGGCGTCGTCGAGGAAGTCGGCGAGTTGGTTCAGCAGTTCAAGGCCGGTGACCACGTGATCATGTGCCTCTCGGTCTTCTGCGGCAACTGTTCCTACTGCCTCAGCGGCCGACCCAACCTCTGCCGCAGCCCCGAGACCCAGCGCCGACCGGACGAGGACCCGCGCCTCTCCTGGAACGGCAACCCGGTCGCCCAGTTCGCCAACCTCTCGACCTACGCCGAGTACACGCTCGTGCACGAGAATGCGCTCGTCTACGTCGACGACGAGATGCCGCTGGACAAGGCCGCACTGATCGGCTGCGGCGTGATGACCGGCGCCGGCGCGGCGATGAACACCGCCAAGGTGCACCACGGCAGCACGGTCGCCGTCTTTGGCGCCGGCGGCGTCGGACTTTCCGCCATCCAGGGCGCGCGCATCGCGGGAGCGAAGCAGATCATCGCCGTCGACCTGCACGAGCACAAGCTGGCGCTGGCGCGCGAACTTGGCGCCACCCACTCGGTCGATGCCTCCAGTAGCGACCCCGTCGCCGCCATCCGCGACATGACGGAAGGCGAAGGCGTTGACTTCACCTTCGAGGCGATCGGCCTCAAGAGCGTCGCCGAGCAGTGCTTCGCTGCGATCAAGCGCGGCGGCGTCGCCACGATTATCGGCATGGTCCCGCTCGGACAGACCCTGGAGATTCCTGCGCACGAACTGCTCTCGGAAAAGGTCTTGCAGGGCTCGAGCATGGGCAGCAACCGCTTCCGCACCGACATGCCCAACCTGGTCGAGTACTACCGCCAGGGCCGGCTGATGCTCGACGAAATGGTCACCCAGACCGCGCCGCTCGAGGACATCAACGAAGCGTTCCGTGCGATGAAGGCCGGCGAAGTCGCCCGAACGGTGCTGACCAGCTTCTAGCCCGGCACTCGCCGAACCATCGCAGGGGCGGCCCTCATGGCCGCCCCTGCTGGCGCATTGAGGCTGGCTCCATCCCGCGTTCCGTTTGTAGGGGCGGCCCTTGTGGCCGCCCGCTCCTTTGCTATTGGCTGGGTCCAACCTGCTCAAGCGCCAAATCGGAACGGGCAACCACGAGGGTTGCCCCTACGTGGCAGCGTGCGTCGGTGTTCGGACTCGACCACCGCTTGGGCTTGTACGCTGAACCCAGCGGAGGGGTGGCCGAGCGGACGAAGGCGGCGGTCTTGAAAACCGTTAGGCGTGCAAGCGTCTCGGGGGTTCGAATCCCTCCCCCTCCGCCAGCATTGACTTTGATTTAGACCTCGATACCGGCGATCGCCCGAGCCACCGTCAACACCGCCTCAACCGTGGTCGGCTGCGGCAAACCGCTTCCGGTGTGATGCGCCGCCACACGGACTCGCGATGCAGATGGCGCCACCTCAACCTGCAGGGTCTGCGGCTCATTCAGCACAACGCTCACCCATCGCGCGACGCGGTCGCTCGCCGACAGCAGCACGACCGCCTCCAAAGCCCCTGCGCCGGTCGCATCGAACGGACGCCAGGCGAACGTCCCGCGTTCCTGGGGCTGCGCCAGGATCGGTGTCGCCCAGCTTGACGGCCATTCGGACGGCAGCGCGGACCGCTCCAGCGTCACGTGGATGCCGGTCACTGTGACCTTGCCCATGTGACCTGCCGCATCGCCGCCAATGCGTGATGCCACAACGTGTCGCAACGGAGCGGCGTCCGACTCCAGCTCAATGACCGCCAGCGCGCGGGTTCCGCGGGGCAGATGCAGGTCTCGCGCGACCTCATCGGAATTCGGCGCGGCTCGGCCGCTCACGCGCCGTTTGGCCAGCATGTCGATCAATGCGTCAGTCGCCTCGGTGTCTGGACCGCGACGGAACAGCCGTCTGAGAATGCTCACGTACCCTGCCGATCACTCTGACGGCAAGGTTATCTCGACAGGAGAACGATTCATGCTCGTGGTCATGCGTAGATTCTGGATCCAGCAGGACTCATTCGACGAGTTCGAGCGACTTAGCCGGGAGGAAATCTGGCCGCCAATCGAGGCCGCCGGCGCCCGCATCCTGGGTATGTTCCGCGCTGAGGAGCCGCACCCCAATGATCAGGTCACTGAGACCTGCGACATGGTGATCCTGCTGACCCAATACACCGACCGCGATCACTGGCACGCCACCCGCGCCCGCGAAGACACATGGCGAGGACCCCACGACGTCCGCGACAAGCTCGCACAGGGAGGAAGGGAACGCCATCAGCTTACGCTCGCCACCCACGCGACGTTTACCGAGCCCGTCCACGTCAAGATTGGCGGACCCTTCTTCACCTGGAAGGAAGAGCCGATGGGCGAGGTGGAGTAACAGTCCCCGACTGGCTCGGTGACCCACTCGGCTCCCGAGTCGCCCTCAGCGAGAACATCAACGGCAGGCGGCGATCCGTCTCGCCGTCACGCTCCGGCAGCCTCCAGACGCCCGGTTCCGTCTCCACCAGCCAGGGCAATGCCGGATACACCGTCCAGTCCTGCTCGTGCAGGAGGTCGATCCGGCATCCGGAGTCAATCACCGCCATAACTACCTCGCCGATCCCGTGATTCCACTCGTATGAATCCTGGTTTTCGAAACTCACCGACGAGTCGGCGTAGTCGCCGTCGCCTTGCCAGTGCAACGGCTGCTCGGTCTCGAAGTAGGGAAAGCGCAACCGCAGTTCCCCAGCCGGCGCCTCGTCGTCCATTGTGAACGTCGTGGGATGCACGTCCCGCACATAGAGCAAGCCTCCATCCCGCAGGAATCCAGCGCAGACCCGCGCCCAGCCGGCAATGTCGGGCAGCCAGCACAGCGCGCCCAGATTCACGTAGACAATATCGAACGTCCCCAGTCGGTCCGCAAGCGCGTCGGGTGCGGCGTACAACTCCGACTCGACGAACTCCGCATCCAGTCCCGCCTCGGAGGCGAGCTCACGGGCGACGTTGATCGCGCTCGGCGCAAAGTCGACCCCGACCACCTCCGCGCCCAGCCGGGCCCACGACAGCGTGTCCAGTCCGAAGTGACACTGCAGATGCAGCAGCGATTTGCCCGCCACATTCCCGACCTCGTCCAGGTCTAGCGGCAGCAACATCGACTCGCCCGCGAGAAACCGCT
Organism: Dehalococcoidia bacterium; assembly: GCA_965211635.1. GTDB lineage: Bacteria > Chloroflexota > Dehalococcoidia > Bin125 > Bin125 > Bin125. The sequence continues at coordinate 275,188 of OZ242948.1, read as the reverse complement.
GGACGCCGTAGAACTCCGACGCCGCATGGACAGCGACCGACTCGTCCCAGCGGGCGCGGTTCGCCTCTCGATACCGATCTGGCAGGTCAAGCGATGACACGCGAACCCATCCGCGATGCCAACACCTCGGGCAGGATGACCGACCCGTCCTCCTGCTGTCCGTGTTCCAGTAACGCCGCGATCGTCCGAGGCAGCGCCAGTCCCGACCCGTTCAGCGTGTGTACGAAACGTGTGCCCTTGCCTTCTTCGGGCCGGTAGCGGATGTTGGCCCGCCGAGCCTGGAAGTCGGTGCAGTTGGAGACGCTCGACACCTCGAGCCACTCCTGCGCGCCAGGTGCCCAGATCTCGAGGTCGTATGAGACCGACGCGTTGAATCCGAGATCGCCGCTGCAAATCTGCAGCACCCGATACTCTAGCTCCAATCCCTGCAACAGCGCCTCGGCGGACGCAAGCATCTCGTCCAGCGCCTCCGCCGACTGCTCCGGCGTGGTGAACTGGTACATCTCGACTTTCTCGAACTGGTGCACCCGCTTGATCCCGCGCACGTCGCGGCCGGCGCTGGTCTTCTCTCGGCGGAAGCAGGGCGTGTGCGCCGCGTAGCGAATCGGCAGTTGACCCTCCGAGAGGATGTCGTCGGCGTGCATATTGGTCAGCGGCACTTCGGCTGTGGGGACGAAGTAGTAGTCCTCTTCTTCGTCGCGATACAGGTTGTCGCGGAACTTAGGCAACTGTCCCGACGCCCGCATCGCCTCTTCGCGGACCATCGCCGGGACGTAGCACTCTTCGTAACCCGTTGCCTGGTGACAATCGAGGAACCAGCCGATCAGCGCGCGCTGCAACCTAGCTCCTGCGCCGCGCAGGGCGTACATGCGTGAGCCCGACATCGCGGCCGCGCGCTCGATGTCGATGATCCCCAACGACTCGCCAAGCTCCCAGTGCGGCTTCGGCTCGAAGCTGAACGCTCGCCGTTTGCCCCACTCGCGCACCACCACATTTGATTCTTCGTCGTCGCCGTCAGGAGTTTCCTCGCCGACGACGTTGGGAACCTCAGCCAGCAAAGCGTTCATTGCCGACTCCACGTCGCGCAGTTGATCCTCGAGTTCGTCGATCCTCGCTGCCGACTCCCGTTGGGCGGCAATCAGTCGCTGGCGCTCTTCGTTGTCCCTGGCCTTACCAATGGCCCGGCCGGCGTTGTTTCGCGCAGCCCGAAGCTCCTCCAGTTCGACCAGCACGCCACGCCGTTGCTCGTCGGCCTCGATCGCCGCGTCAAGCGGAGCCTCCGCCTTCCGACGCTCCAATGAGCGACGAATCGTTTCCGCCTGCTCCCGAATCATCTGCGCTGATATCACGCGTGTCGCTCCTCGTACTTCGCAATGTGATCAATCGCCGCCATGCCCAGCACTCGCACGTCCTCCGAGATCCGCGCCGAGACGCCCGCAAGCGTCATCGGCGAGTCATCCTCAAGTTCCTGTCTCGTCACCCAGCGCCAGGCCTCAGACAGCGGCTCTGGCCGGGTCTGCTGAATCGGTCGTGAAAAGTAAATCATGTCGATGTGGTGGTGCGCGTCTTCGCCGCCGAACGCGCGAATCGGCTCCACCATGATCGTCGCCGGAACCGACACCTGCGGCGGATCGGCGTAGCCGAACGCTTCGTTGGTCGGCACGATCTGCACCACAATGCCCGTTTCCTCCAGCGCCTCGCGACATGCGGCCTGCACCGGGTCCTCATTCGGCTCGACGTGTCCGCCGGCCGGTAACCACAGACCAACTTTACGGTGCCAGTGCAACAGGGTCGCGCCGTCCATCGACACAAACGTCGTCACCGTGAAGTGTCGTACACCGTCCACGGCACGTACCGTATCGCACATGGAACTGATCTCCGCCGAGAACGGCATGTCGCCGACCTGGTCGCCCGACGGCCAGCAGATTGCCTTCCTCAGCAACCGAGCCGAAGGCTGGGACCTCTACACCATGCCCGCGACCGGCGGCGAAGCGACGCGGTTGACCAGCGGCGAGACGGCGGACGATCCGGCCTGGTCGCCCGACCGCCGCTGGATCGCGGTTGAACGGAACCATCAGGTCGAGACGGTTTCGCCGGACGGGAGCGAGCGTCGAGTCTTGGTGCTGGATGCCGGCCATCCAACCTGGTCGCCCACCGGCAAGCTGGCCTTCGTGCGTAGTCGTGACCTCTACGTCCGGGAGCTAGATGGCGCGGAGCGCCTGGTCCTGCGAGACGCCGACCAGCCGCATTGGTCGGCTGACGGCGAGACCATCGTCTTTGTGAGACGTGGGATTTGGGAGTTGGATGTTGCAAGCGGCAAGCTCAGGCAGCGAACGCAGAACCCCGCCGACGAATCGCCCTGCATCCAATTCGACGGCGACATTGTCTTCATCCGCAACGCCCAACTGATGATCATCCATCAAGACGATTCGATGACCGACATCTCCTATCACCCATCTCCGGCGGGCGCGCCGGCGCCGCATCCGCTGGAGATCGACACCGTCGCCTATCAGCTCCACGATGGCGGCAACTGGGACATCGTCACCGCCTCGCTGGAGTACGGGAACGTCCGCAAGCTCACTCAAGCCACCTGGACCTCGTGGAACGCGCGCACATGAACTCTCCCCCTTGCAGGGGGAGATGCCGCAGGCAGAGGGGGTCCCACGGGCAGCGCAGAATCGAGACGGTACCCTCATGCCATGTCCCACTTCCTCCTCCGCCAGGCGGCTAAGGTCATTGCCGGCTCCGCAGCGCCTCAGGTGGCCTCGCAGATCGCCCGGCGACTGACCACACCGTCAACGCGCGACGAGGATCGCCGCCGATTCCTGATCTGGCTGGCCGGACCGTTCAAGCAGTCGCAGCCCGAGGCCTACGAGCGGCTCTGGCCTCGACTGCATGGCAAAGACGCTCACATCAACGCCCTCACCGGCGTCTTCCTGGAGTTGCAAAGCGCCGGTCCGAGCGGCATGAATCAGTGGTTCGCACAGCTCGCAGACTCCGACCAGCAACACTTCGACGAGCTGATCGCCGAGCTGTCGCCCACTCAGCCAGACGCCCGGCAACTGATGCAACAGGCTTCAAGGGAAGCCGAAACTACGCTGCGAGGAGCGGCCCGGTTGCTCGGTCGCACGTACCGCAAGACTTCCGAGACACGTAAGCAACAGCGCAAACGAAAGCGATAGCTGCAATGCCGATGATCGACCACATCACCGACGAACAGGCCGACCTGATTCGCAGCGCGAAGGTCTTCTTCGTCGCCTCCGCCGACCCGGCAATGGGCGACGGACCGAACGGCGAGGGACCGGTCAACCTATCGCCCAAGGGCGCGGCGGACCTCCAGGTGGTCGATCAACACACCATCGCTTACTTCGACTACTCGGGCAGCGGCAACGAGACGGCCCGCCACACCGCCGCCGGCGGACCGATTACGGTCATGGTCACCTCGTTCGACGAGGACGCCGCCATCGTCCGCCTCTACGGCACCGCGAAGTCCCTGCCCCTGGAGGAGTCCGTCCTCGCCGACCAGGCCGAAGCCCTGCGCGCCGTCGAGATGCCCACACCCGAGCGCCAGGTCATCGAAATCAGCGTCCACCGCACCCAGACCTCATGCGGCTACGGAGTCCCCCTCTACGAGTACAAGGGAGACCGCTCTCGAGACGAACGCGGCCGCCGCTACAAGTAGCGGCTCACGATCGGAGCGCCTGTAGGGGCGACCCTTGTGGTCGCCCTCCGCTGCAGAGCGATAGCAGCCGCGAGCGGGCGGCCACAAGGGCCGCCCCTACATCGGACCGTTACGAAATCAGCTTCGCCAATCGATCCAGCTCCGGCACGACCTCGTCTGCGCCGGCGTGGGGCAGACCGAAGATCACGCGGTCGACGCCAAGCCGCTCGTACTCGGGCAGCGCGTCTTCGATGGCGGGAAAGACGTTGATCGAGATTTCGTCGAAGTCGCGTCCGGCCAGCTCGGCCCGTGACTTGATGTCCTGCATCGCCCGCTCGACGAATCCGGGCGCGGGAATGTTCGGCAGCCAGCCGTCGCACCAGTCGACCACGCGCTGACGCGCCCACTTGCTGCCGGCGCCCATGAGGATCGGTGGATGCGGGTCTTGTACCGGCTTCGGAATCACGTGTGTGCGCGGGATATCGACGAACTCTGAGTGATACTCGGCGATCTCCTCGGTCCACATCGCCTTCATCGCCTCGATCCGCTGCTCGGTCACCTTCCAACGATCCTTGAAGTTGACGCCGAGCGGCTCCATTTCCTCGGCCAGCCAGCCTGCGCCGATGCCGAACTCGAAGCGACCGCCCGATATGAAGTCGAGCGACGCGACCTGCTTGGCCAACGCGATCGGTTCGTGCTCCGTGACCAGGCAGATGCTGGTGCCGAGCCGAATCTCGGACGTCGCGCCCGCCGCCGCGCCCAGCGCCACGAACGGATCGTGTAGGCGGTAGTACTGCTCGGGAAGCGAGCCGTCCTCCGAGCGCGGGAACGGCGTCTCCCGGTCGGCGGGTATGTGCACGTGCTCCGGCACCCAGAACGACTCAAACCCGCGTGTCTCCGCCGCCGCCGCCAACGCCCCCGGATCCATCGCCACATCGGTCGCAAAGATCATCACGCCGTACTTCATCGAGAGTTCCCTTCGAATGTGCTCGCTCAACCGCCCACAGGTTACGACCTTTCCCCTCTCCCCCCGCTCCGCGGGCGGAGATGCCGAAGGCAAAGGGGGGCGTCCCGTAGCCTCAAACCATGCAACACGACATCCTCACGCCCCCAGCTCCGCCAAACCGCGTTCCCATGGTGCTGGACACCGACACCGCCAACGAGATCGACGATCAGTTCGCCGTCGTTCATGCGCTGCTCTCCGGGGATCGCCTGCAACTCGAGGCCATCTACGCAACTCTGTTCCTGCGCCAGGGGAACTCGCCTGCGGAGGGCGTTGCGCAGTCGGAAGCTGAAATCCACCGCCTGCTTGAACGACTGAGAGTCGAACCGGACGGTCGAGTGCTGCGCGGCGCGGACCAATTCCTCGCTGACGACAGGCCAGCCGTGCGCAACGATGCCTCGGACGATCTGATCCGCCGGGCCATGCAACCGCGCGATGGACGTCTCTGGGTCGCCGCGATTGGCGCCTTGACCAACATTGCATCGGCATTGAACGAAGCGCCGCACATTGCCCACCGGATCGCGGTGGTCTGGTTGGGCGGTCAGCCGCAGCATCGCCACGAGGCGCGCGAGTTCAACCTCTACCAGGATCCGATCGCCGCTCGCGCTGTCTTCGAAAGCGGGGCGCCACTGGTCCACATTCCCTGCTACGGCGCAGCCTCGCACCTCCTGACCAGCACCGCAGAGCTGGACGCCTACGTGCGCCCGCAGGGAGCGATCGGCGAGTACCTGTGCGATATCTTCCGCGACCACAATGAGCAGTATCCCGGGCGCTCGAAGGAAATCTGGGATCTTGCCGCCACGGCATATCTGATCGCCGAGCCCTGGGTACCAAGGCTCAGTCTGCCCCGTCCTACGTTGAGTCAGCAGATGAAGTGGACGCTTCCGCCTGACGACGCACCGCTGGCGCCGTTCGCCGAGGCGCACTACGTGCGCCGCGATCCGATCTTCAACGACCTCTTCACCAAGCTCGCCGAATTCCACGCCGGCGCGCGCACAGCGGGGTTCGCATCTTGATCGCCAACGCCGCTACAGCCGCACGGTCACCGGCCGCGTCATTGCGCCGAACGTCGGCATCCAGCACGAGTGCTTGCCCGGGCCGCCGGCCACGATGATGTGAATCTCCTCCGGCGCGTCAGTGATTGGCAACAGTTCGTCGTGCTCATGCGTCCGTGTCACGCCGCCTTCCATCCGATTGTTGACGGCGCCCAGGAACTCCTCGCTCAATCGACTGGCGGGAAAGCGAGCGTTCTCCCACAGATACTCCTGCACCGACTCGCGGGTCCAGCCTTCCGAGGCGACTGTTTCCGCATGTTCGGGCCCAAACGCCAGAATCGGCTCGCCCTTGGCCAGGATGTTGTTGGATCCAGCCTGGCCCATCGCTCCGGCGACCGTCTGCAGGATGCCCAGGGCGGTGTTGCTGCCGTGATCCTGGATGTTGTGCGGACCCTCGCAGGCCCAGGTTGTCACGCAACTGTCCTCGGCGTTGAGTCCGCGAGTGGTCTGGAAGGGAGGCCAGGGGGACGCATCCTCGCGCTCGGTGGCGCAGAATGCGAACTTTGCCGGTGTGCCCTGCGTGGCGCGATCGCCGCGTCCCGGCGTCGCGCCGGCGACATTGAGCTGCACCAATCGCACCGCCCGACCAATCGTCGCGTTCGAGGGAAATGTCGGCCCAAAGCAGCCCGAGCCACCGTGAATCCCGGCTGCCCGCGCAGCCGGACCCGAAGTCAGAACAAACACAGCGCACGGATGCGTTGTCGCGTTGATCCCGTCCAGGTTGAACGGCGCCTGCGAGATCGCCTCGACGGCAGCCAGGACAACCGGAAACTGCTGCGGCCGGCACCCCGCCATCACCGCGTTAATCGCAATCGACTGAACCGTCGCCTCGCCCTGCCGAGGGGCCAGCACGCCGAGCAACTCCAGCGGGTCGCGCCCCACTGAGGCGATCATCGCCTCGACCCGCTCTGCCGTCGGCGGAATCAGCGGCAGTCCGTCCGACCAGCCGCGGCGAATGCACTCCTGCGAGAAATCGAATGAATCCGCCGGCAGTGAGAATCGTTCCGCCTCCCGGCCGCGTGAGCCGGATGCCGACGTCATGAGCCATTCCCCTGGCCCAGCAGCGCAGACTCCAGCCGATCCACCACGCTTTCGTCCACCCGCGCCCGCACTCGATCCGGTTGCAGGCCGCCCAGCGGATGCTGCACAATCAGCCGGTCCAGCTCCGGCAAGCCCCGCTGTTCCGCCTCGAGTTGGAGCAGGTCGGTAAACGCCGAGGTGCCCACGGTGACGGTCGGGATGCCAAGCTCTTCAAACAGGACTGCGGCGTGGACACTCCACGTCGTGCAGCTTCCTCAATCACAGCTTCCGATCAAGATGAAATCGGCGCCGTTTCTCAGCGCGTCGATCGTCGAGTCGGACGGCGGCCCGGACACCGGCTTACTGCCGACGACCAAATCGCCCAACTCAGCCCGCTCTCCAAGGCGTTCAACCATCGTCGTCATCAGCAGCCGAGCATTCGCCTTGCGGTTCTCGAGGATCCCCGGCCGCAGTCCATCGAGTGATATCGGCCGCAGCGCCGGCGTCGCTTCGCGCACGGCGACGTGCGCCAGTGGGCTCAGCACTTCGATTGTCTCTGCCATTGGTCTGCTCCTACCGGGGCTGCGTTCGTCGCACTCAGTCGATGTGAGCGTAGATCAACTCGCGCAGCTCATCCATGTCGGGGAAGCGGCCCATGGCGGCCTTGCTGAAGACCAGGTCACCGTTGACCTTCCACTCGAACAGGCCCCTGGTGTCGGGGACCAGCTTCACATCCGAGACCAGGTGCTGGATGTCGGTCATTAGCTCGCCGAGCATCCAGGACGTGCGCGGCCAGTAACCGCAGTCGGCGCAGTAGACGACTTCGATGGCGATTTGCTTCTCGGACATCGCGCCTAGCCGCCCAGGTACTGTTCGAGCCGACGGCCGACGTCTACGGCGTCGCCTGAGGGCAGCGGGATCATCTGCAACTCAGCGCCGGCGTCCGAGCGCGCCTGGAGTTGCTCCGGCACCGACTCGATCGGGCCGATTACCTGGATCTCGCGGACCATGCTCTCGGAGAACGCCATCAATGCGCCTTCCGAGTCGCGGTCGGCCCAGGCCGCGCGCGATTCCTTGATCTCCGACTCGAAGCCCGATCGCGAGAGCATCTGCCAGTAGAACGAGCCCATCCGGTTGGTGTAGTGGAAGAGCGGCTGCCGCGCGTTGCGCCAGACCTGCTCGTCGTCGCCCTCGCCGGTCACAAAGACATTGGTAAACGGCGCAATCGTGACCGAGTCCTCTGATCGCCCGGCGTCGCGCGAAGCGCCGGCGAGCTGCCGCTTGAGCGGCTCGAATCCGCGCTTCGGCCAGTGGATCGGATAGACGCCGTCCCCGATTTCGCCGGTTTGCTGGATCGAGCGCGGCGTGATCGCGGCGATCCAGACGGGCATGTCCTCGCGCACCGGCTCGTATCCGAGCAGGCGGAAGCCGCGCTGCAGCGTGTATATCTCGCCCTCGTACTGCAGCCGTTGTCCGCTGAGCAGCATCTTGATGATCTCGGTGTACTCGCGGATGCGGCGCAGCGGCCGATCGAAATCGACGCCGTGGAACCCTTCGATCACGAGATTGCCCGATGATCCCAATCCACAGACCATCCGCCCGCCCGAGATCGTCTCCAGTGAGGCGAACTCCTGCGCAATCGCGGCAGGTGTGCGCGAGAAGGTGTTGAGTATCCCCGTGCCGATCTGGATCTTCTCCGTGTTGGCGGCAATGACGGTCAGCCAGGGCAGCACCGACTGACCCCATGCCTCGCCGGTCGAGACCATCTCATAGCCGAGGTCTTCTGCGACTTTCACCTTCTCCAACGTGTCTCGCCAGTCGGCGCTGAATCCCGCCAGGATGCCCAGTCGCATGGTCGTTCCTCTCGGTTCGGGTGAGCGGCGCCTGCTCGGCGCCCCCCTCTGCCTTCGGCATCTCCCCCCGCTGTGCGGGGGGAGAGGAATCACGGATTACTCAATCTCAACGATCATCTCGATCTCGACTGCCATGCCCACCGGGAGCGATTGCATGCCGACCGCCGACCGGGCGTGACGTCCGGACTCGCCGAACAGCTCGACCAGCAGGTCGGATGCGCCATTGGCGACGCCAGGTTGATCACCAAAGTCGGGCGTGCAGTTGACCATACAAAGCAGTTTCACGATCCGCGAGACGCGGTCGAGCGAGCCAATCTCGGCCCGCAGGGAACCAAGCAGTTGCACCATCACTGCGCGCGCCGCCTGGTAGCCGGCGTCGACATCGAGGTCGGCTCCGAGCTTGCCGCGAATCAGCTCGCCGTCCTGGAAGGGTCCATGACCAGAGAGAAAGACCAGGTTCCCTGTCCGCACCGCCGGGACATAGTTGGCCAGCGGTGGATTCGTCGACAGGTCCAGCCCCATCTCCAACGCCTTCGCGTCGGCGTTATGTGCAGACATTACACGCTCCTTCGATCAGAGGTTGTCGGGAGTCAGGCTATCGCAGCCCGGAGTCGTCGCCCGGATAGGCGCGCAACTCGATCTCGTTACCGTCCGGATCCGCGATGTACAGCCCGTCCGCATACCCTCGAGCCCCGTACAGCTCAAACTCAGGATCTCGGACGATGTTGAACTCACCTGACTTGCGAACTTCTGCCAAGTCTTCCGCCGAGACGACCATGCAGAAGTGATCCAGATTGCGCCGGTCGTGGTCGACTTGCCCTTCGATCAGGTCAATGATCGTCTCCGTCGAGACGCGCACCGAGGGAAACGGGCTCTCACCCGCTTGCCACTCCTCGACGCGCACGGGAGCGAGACCGAGACGCTCTGTGTACCAGCGCAGCGATCGTTCGACATCCGAGACCCGTAAGACGATATGATCCAACGCTGTGATACGTACCATGTCTCTGTCCTGTCGATGCGAGGTCGTCCCCATGAGCGTAGAGATTCGGATGGCGCAGGGACTTCGAGTCCATGTCGATGTTCCCGCCACCGTCAAGGTGGATGGAGGCAACGCCCGTGAGGCGGTCGATGCGCTCATCATGGCCTATCCCGAATTGCAGCGATTCGTTCTCGACGACGCGCGTCGCTTGCGACAGCACGTCAACATCTACATCAACGACGCATTGATTTTCGATAGAGAACAGCTATCAGATGCTCTCTGCAGCGGCGACAGGCTCTACATTCTTCCCGCCGTCTCCGGAGGCGCGCTGCTGCACTTAGCAGCCAACTCTCCCACGAACTGGAGCAACCAATGAGCGAAACCGGTCTACTGGTCAGCACACGCAAGGGATTGCTGCTCGGTCGCAGCAGCGAGGATCGGACGCAGTGGGATTGGTCAGACCTGCAGCGCGGCGGCTGGATCGTCGACTACGCAATGTTCGACCCGCGCAGCCGCAAGGTCTGGTGCTCGGCCAGTCACTGGCAATGGGGACCCAGGCTGCACTACACCACCGACTGGGGCGAAACCTGGACCGAGGCTGGCACGCCCGCCTTCACCGACGGCGAGCGATCGGTCGAGGCGATCTGGACAATCGAGCCGGGCGTCGCTCCCGGCAAGCTCTACGCCGGGGTCATGCCGGGCGCCATGTTCGTCTCCGACGACGACGGCGAGTCCTGGGGCGAAGTCCAATCACTTTCCCAGCATCCGGCGGCAGAGCATTGGGAACCGGGCGCGGCCGGACTCGTGATCCATCACATCTCTGTCGATCCTGACGACCCCGCTCGGATCGTCACCGGCGGCTCAGCCACCGGCATCATGGTCAGCTACGACGCTGGCGCCACCTGGGAAGTCCGCAACCAGGGCATCTTCAACGAGCACTTCCCCGCCGAGTTCCAGCAGGGCGCTCCCTGCGTGCACTCACTGCTCGCCCATCCGCTCAAGCGCGGACGGCTCTGGCAGCAAAATCACTTCGGCCAATACCGTTCGGACGACGACGGACAGTCATGGCATGTCGTCGGCGAGGATCTGCCCGGCGTCTTTGGCTTTCCAACGGCCATCGATCCTCGCGACCCGGATGTCTGCTACTTCGTCCCGCACGACTCCGACCAGGCGCGGATGCCGTACAACGGCTCGCTCGCCGTCTATCGGACCCGCGACGCCGGCGAGTCCTGGGACCGACTCTCCGAAGGTCTACCGCAGGAAGGCTTCTACCACACCGTCTACCGACACGCGCTGGGTCAGGATGGCGGAGACCCGTTGGGTCTCTACTTCGGCTCAAGCGGCGGCGAACTGTACGGCTCCATCGACGGCGGCGAGCATTGGTCGCTGATGCGAGAGCATCTCGCGCCGATCACCGCCGTCCGCGCCTTCCCGCTGGACTAACGCCGACTCGATCTCCCCTCTCCCCCGCCAGACTTGCGCAGATCCTTCCTCCCTTCTCCCCCCGCCCTGCGGAGGGAGATGCCGAAGGCAGAGGGGGGCGCTCTGCGCTCGGTCGTATCTTCAGGGAGTGACCACTCAGCCTCCGGTAACGCAGCGCGCGGGCGATGCCACTGCACGGGTACTGCCCGAACTCCGCCGACCGCTCACGCTTCGTGCCGGACTCTTCGCCTTCCTGCTGGTTCTCTTCTGGGGCGGGCAGCCGGTTGCGATCAAGGCCGGTCTCGACGAAGGCGTCGGACCGCTGCGTCTCAGCGCGATCCGCATGGCGCTTGGCGGCGCGGTCGTGCTGGTTTACGCCATCGTGACGCGCACCCGGATACGGCCAACCCGCCAGGAACTCCGGCCGCTGCTCGGCCTGGGCGTCCTCTTCGTCGTCCAGACCTACCTGATGTACGCCGGCGGAGACAACACCAGTTCAGGCCACGCCTCGGTCCTGATCTTTTCCTTCCCGCTCTGGACCGCCGTGCTCGGTCACATCTTCATCCCCGGCGATCGCATGTCGATTCGCCGCACGTTCGGCCTGCTGATTGCCTACGGCGGGGTCGTTGTCGTGTTCGTCGGAGGCCTCAACTCCCCCGGCGCGACGATCCATGGCGACCTGATGACCGCCAGCTCCGCGATGTTGCTTGCCTCGCGGCAAATCTATCTCGCCCATTTCTCGCACAGTATCCACCCGGCGCGACTGTTACTTACCCAGTCGGTCGCGGCTGTCTTCGTCTTCGGTGTTCTCGGACTCACGCTCGAGTCCAGTGGCCCCGTCTGGACGACTGACTTCGTCCTTGCCTTGGTCCACCAGGGCATCGTGATCGGAGGACTCGGCTTTATCGGCAATCTCTGGCTGATCCAGCGCTATCTGCCATCGCAGGTGGCGGCGACGATGCTCTTCGCGCCGATCTGCGGCGTGATCTTTAGCTGGCTCCTGCTTGGCGAGTCACTCGGATACGAAGTGCTGGTCGGCGTCGCGCTGCTTGTCGGCGGTAGCGCCATCGTCCAGCTCCGTCGCCAGCCGGTCCCGGTCAGCTAGGCCCAATCGTCCAGGCCCAAGAGCTTGCGACCCAGCGGCGTCAACTCGGCTGGAGGCGACATCGCCTCCTTGCCCCGCGGATCGCCGGGAAACGCCCGAGGATTCTGGAAGGCCGGATGACTCGAGTCGCGCCACGACGCGATCCGTTGTTCGCGCAACTCCTCGTTCGACGGCTCGGCCGGGAATAGCCTCACATACTGCGCCATCCGGGGCTTGTCGGACAGATTGCGGCTATTGCCGTGTGGCAAGGCCGAGTGCCAGATGATGAAGTCGCCGGCGTTCGCCTCTACCTCGATCGGCGGACCGATCTGCTCGGGGAACCGCTGGTGCAACTGTTGGTGCCGCAGATCCTCGTCGGAGATGCCTGCCGCGATCTGCCCGGCTCGGCGATGCGCGCCAGGGACGCACTGGAATCCGCCCTCGCCCTGCCGTGTGTCGACCAGGTAGAGCACCCCCTGCACCTGGAATGGAATCGGCGTCTGCCGCACGTCCAGATCCCAGTGCACCATCCCGTGATGGTCGTACTCGGGATACGACTCATTCGGCGGCGGCTTGAGGTTGGCGCGATCGATGAAGACCCACAGATCGTCGCGCCCGAACAGTTCCTGAAACAGCTCGTAGATCCGCGGATTCTGCCGCACGTCCCAGAGCGCCTGGTGGTGATACATCTCCACCATCCCGTTAGGCCGATGCGGATCGCGATACCAGTCCGAGGGCTCATCCCGATCGAACTCGAGGAAGTCCCAGATGGCGTCTGTCACCGCATCCACCTGCTCGCGCGGGATCAGTTGGCGAACGACCAGGTAGCCGTTTTGGTCGAAGAACTCGCGGTCAGCGTAGGTGAGCACTGGAGTCTCCTTGGTTGAAGCAGGCCTTCTTCGGCAAATCCAGCCCAGAGAATCTGTCATTGCCGCGCTTGCCGCGGCAATCTCGCCGCGACGTGAACCGAGGCGCGTACCAGGTGCGGCGAGATACCCGCGCAGGGCGCGGGTATGACGGAAGTGGGCAGAGTACCTCGGTTCATGTGTCGACGCCTTAGTCGTCGAACGGGGCGTCGACACCGGGCGGCATCGCCACGTTGAAGGTGTTCAGCCCGATCGAGACCAGCGCGTAGTAGCCCATCACGGAGGCGACCTCGAACACGCCCCGTTCCCCGATCATCCCCTTGAGCGCTTCATACGTCTGATCCGAGACACGCTGGGTCTCGATCAACTCGCGCCCAAACTGGTAGACGGCCTGTTGCCGTTCGTCCCCGAAGGTCGGTTGCTCGCCGTCGCGGATCGCGTCGATCGCGCCCTCGGAGACGCCCGCCTGCTTTGCCAGCCGAGCGTGTGCCCAGAACTCGAAGTTGGCCCGCCAGTGACCGCCCATCGTGCAGATCGCCACCTCGAGCAAGTCGTTCGGCAACGACGTGCTGTAGCGCACCGAGGCGCCCAGCTTCTGGATCGCATCGCCGAGCGCGGGCGACTGAAACAGCGCATTGAACGGACCGATCAGCGCGCCATCGGCGCCGGCCAGGCCGCCGTGTTCCCTGTCGGGATTGCCCCGAGGTCCAGTGGTGATGTTCTCCCACAGAACTCGCTGCTCGTCGTCGAGCGTGTCAAAGGTCTGCGGCGCCAATCTCGGCATGATCATTCCTCCAGCTTCCGGGTTGTTTACTCCGTTGATCGAGCAGTGCGTTCAGACCGTCTCGCGTGCGGCGGCAGGAGTTCGTCCGGATAGACCGTTCCCGCCAATCCCCTCGCCTCCAACTCAGTCAGTTGCGATTCGGAGTAGCCGAGCAGATCGCAGTAGATTTCGTGGTTGTGTTCGCCCAGCTTTGGCGGCGGCGTGCGCAGCCAGTTCGGAGTGCGGCTCATTGTGAAGGTCAGTCCCGGATAGCGGTGCGTGCCCACGCCTTCGATCGTCATCGGCTCGAAGAACCCGACCTCACGCAAGTGCCGATCCGATAGCGCATCGAATGGATCGTTGAGCGGCGCAGCGCAGATGCCGGCCTGTTGCAGCTTGTGGAACAGATCCTCCTTGTGCCAGACCAGCGTCTCGCGCGCGATCAATGCGTCCAACGCAATCGAGTTCGCCTTGCGAGCGGTGGCGTGGGTGAAGCGCGTGTCCATTGGCGCATGCGCCAGCTCGGACTGAACCGAAGCATCACCTGGTCCGGCGGCCAGCGCATCGCAGAGCGTGACGAACTCGGCGTCCGAGCCCACATCGATCGCAATCCACTGGTCGTCGCCGCGACATGGATACACACCATACGGCGAGCGCAGCGCATGGCTGTTGGCCTGGGGCGGCGGATCCTCTGCGTTCATCGAGTGCTGAAAGAGGTACTCCGCCAGAGTCGGGATGAAGCCCTCGTTCAGTGGCATCTCGATCATCTGGCCTTCGCCCGTTTGCTCGCGGTGCCGCAGCGCCATCAAGACCGCTACCGCACCCTGGACACCCGACAGACCATCGCTGGCCAGGGTCTCGCCGATGCCTTCAGGACCGCGATCCGCGTAGCCGCGCAGGTGCGTGTGACCCACCATCGCCTCGACATGCAGCCCGAACGCTCGATACGACGCATACGGTCCTTCCAGACCGAAGGCCGGCATCCGCAACATGATCAGACGCGGGTTGATCTCCTTCAGCGTGTCCCAGCCAATGCCGGCCTTGTCAATCGTGGTCGGCACATTGTTCTCGACAAGCACATCGCACTGCTCGATCAGCTTGAGAAACGCTTCGCGACCCTCGGGCGACATGATGTCGCAGGTCATCGATCGCTTGTTGCGCGCGTGCGAGTTGAAGGATGCGAAACGGTTCCAGGGATCCTCTCCCGGCTCGGCATCGGGATACTGCGGCTGCACCCCGATCGCCGCGCCGCGCCGCATCGCCTCGCGGGTCTGAACGTTGTCCGCTCCGCGCGTATAGGGCTGCACGCGATTGACCGGCTCCACGTTGATCACATCCGCGCCCCACTCGGCCAATAGCTGCGTTACGTGCGGGCCCGCCCAGACCACCGTGACCGCGGCGACGCGAATGCCCTCCAGGGGAAGATGCAGCGAACTGGACGGCCCCTCGGGCAGGGAGTGTCTGAGATCCTCGAGCGGATCTGGCGGGGTGATGTCGAGGACAACTCGGGAGTGCTCGCCCAGCCTCGGCGAGCGTTTCGGTCGCGGCGGATGCGACTCGCTCATCCGGAACGGGAATCCAGGATAAGGAAGCGGCTTGCCATGCCAGTGCGTGATTTCGTGCCACCAGCCACGCGAGGCGAGCTGAGGGTCGTCAAGCACATCCGCGATCGTCATCACGGCGCCGGCCAGCAGCCCCGCAGCCTGCGCCGAGGCCACTGCATCCACCTTGTTCATCTCAGACAGGTGCGACTCGATCGCTTCGTCGACCCGAGCGCCAAATCCGGACCCGGGCCGTGGGCCCTTGAGATAATCCTGGTCCTCGAGCAGGTCCTCGCGTCCAATCCAGCGCATCAGCCTCGGCATTCGAGTACCCGCTCCGACGATGTTGACGAAACCGTCGGCGCAGGGATACATGCCAAAGCCAACCAATCGCCTGGTTGGCTGCGCGCGGCCCGGCGCGACGCCGCTGTACTCGGCCGCAACGAGATGAATCGTCCTGCGATCGCGACAGCCGACCTGGCAGCGGTAGACCGAGATATCAATCCAGTCGCCTGCGTCCTCGTCGGCCTCGACGCGCTTGAGCGCCAGCAAGATGGCAAATGCCGCGGTCGCACCTGCGTGATAGCTCGCGTAGTGACCCGCGACCTTGATCGGTTCGCGATCAGCCGCTCCGGTCGCATGCAGCGGTCCGCCGATTGCCTGCATCGTGATCTCGGATCCACGGTAAAGGCGGTACGGACCCGTCTGTCCGAATGGCGTAATCGAGCACATCACCAGCTTCGGATTGATCGCGTGCAGCGTCTCCCAGCCCCAACCGGCCGTCTCCGCCTCGCCTGGTGGCAGGTTTTCGACAATCACATCCACGAGCCGCGCGAGGCGACGCACCGTCGCGGCGCCGTCGTCTGTGTGCGGGTCGAGGACAATCGACTGCTTGTTCGTGTTCAGATGCATGAACAGGCCCGAAGCCTCTAAGTTCTCGACTTTGTCGGGAAAGGGACCGGAGCGTCGAGAAGGGTCGCCGCCTCTCGGCTCCGCCTTGATTACCCGCGCGCCATAGTCTGCCAGCAGCTTCGTCGCATAGGGACCGGCGACCCCACTGGTCAGGTCCAGTACGACGAGTCCTTCCAACGGTCCGGCCATATACGTCCCCAGAGACGGGAGCAACCACGCGTCCACCCTGGCGCTGGTTGCGGTCATGCTACGTCACCAGCGCAAGATCCACGATATCCTCAAGCAAGATGCCTGGCCTTGCCGCCCGGCTCATCCTCAATATGGTGCTGAGCTAATCCGTTTCCGTCATTCCAGGCTCTGCCTGGAATCTCGTTCCCTCTGCTCCCGCATCAGGTGCGGGGCAGGCTTCGCGGGAATGACGAATCAAGGCGCGACGGAACTCTCTCAGCACCCTGCCAAGACTCGCGCATAGTCCCCTTCTGGCCCCTCTTCTTCAAGGAGACCTGTACGAACGTCGTACCCTCCAGCCCCCGACTTGTTCGGGGGCCTGCTCGGGCTCCCCCGACTTGTTCGGGGGCCTGCTCGGGCTGCGGCTTGATATCTGCTAGCCGCGGCGTACGTCGCACGGGAACGGGTCCCCGAACACGTCGGAGACTGGAGATGTCCGGTTACGCCAAGCTCTCCGCAGTCGGGGCCGCGCAAGTAGATAGGCGCCACATGGCCCCGCCCCGTATCAAGCACGGGGCAGGCCGCGCGAGGCCGATTCTGATCGGCATAGGACCAGGTCTTCTTAGGGAGAGGAAGTCGACTGCGCTCACGCGACTATTGGACAGGCTTGGCGCAGACCTCGCTCATACCTGCCCTCACTCACGACTCATCACCGAGCCCGACGCGGCTCCATTTTTAGCAGCGGTCTGACCCCCGCGTCGAAGTTCCACTCCAGCGCCGCGCCGTGCTGGCGCGCCGTCTGCAGATCGCGCCAGCGCCGCTCCAGCGTCCAGCTCCGCCGAGCCGCATTCGTTCCACCGGCGCGGAACAAACGCTCAACCGCGCCGACGCAGGCGTGAACCGCATGCACATTGGCCAGCCGGCAGCGACCGAGCAGGGTCGTGTCGACGTCGCCCTGTTCGATTCCCGGCCAGGCCCGCGTCCAGGCTTCCTGTACCGACGCTCGCGCCGCCCAGACCTCGGCCTGCGCCCTGGCGAACTCAAGCCGAAACGGCTCGCGCTCGCGCAGCGCCGACGTGTCTCCGGTCGTCGCCTGGGTCGCCCAGTCGGCCAGATCGTCGAGCGCGCCCTGGGCCGTGCCCACGGCGTGTCCGGCGTTGGCAATCCAGGCGACCAGCGACCTGTCGGGAACACGCCACTGCGGACCATCAGCACAGGCCGGCTCAAGCGCCGCCCAAGTGTGCGCGTTCTGGACGAACACGTCCTCAAGCTCCCAGTCGTGACTTCCCGTGCCGCGCAAACCCATCGCATCCCACGTCTCGATTACCCGACCCGCGCGCTGAGGCAGCAGCGCGAAGCGAACCTGTTCATCGAAGTCGAGAAACGTCGCTACCACGTGCGTCGCGTGTTCGACGCCGCTGACGAAGTTCAGCCGACCGCTCAGCCGATACCCCGACCGGTCCGGCCTGGCCGTCGTCATCACGCGCGACGACCCGACAATGCGGCAACTCGGTCCTCCGGGTTCTTCCCCGCCGATCATCTGGCTCAAGACAGCGTTGGGCAGGTAAGAGGCAAGCAATGACACCTCGCTTGCGATCATCACCACCCAGGCCAGCGACGCGTCGGCATGCGCCAACGCTTCAATCACGTGAAAGACAATCAGCGGATGGGCTTGTTCGCCGTGGCTGCGGGCGGGAATGTTGAGTCGAAACAAGCCACGCTCGGTCAGTGACTGGATCAATCCAGAGGGAACACTGGCCTGCTCTTCGATCTCGTCCGCGCAATCCCGGATCGCCGGCTCAAGCTGTCTTGCAGCCTGCACCAGCGGATGGTCTTCATACTTTGCGAACGGTCGGGTTGTTCCAGGCATTGTCTTCAGGCTAAGGGGACACGCCTAGACTGCGCCGCAAGGCGAGACCGCAATCGAGCGACGAAGAAGAGGAACGCCATGTCCACCGAACGCCAACGAACCGCCGACTCCGCCCTGCGCGAACGCGCGCGGGCTGTGATTCCCAACGGTATGTACGGTCACCAGAACGCTTCGTATCTGCCCGAGAACTTCCCTCAGTTCTTCGCCCGCGGCGAGGGCTCGCACCTCTGGGATGTCGACGGCAACGAGTACATCGACTACCTCTGCGCCTACGGACCGATCCTGCTGGGCTACCAGCACCCGGCCGTTGATCAAGCCGCGGCGGCCGCCCAGGATGCCGGCGACTGCTTCAACGGCCCCTCGGCGAAGATGGTCGAACTGGCCGAGCTGCTCGTCGAGATCACGCCCTGGGCCGACTGGGCCTGGATGGCCAAGAACGGCACCGACGCCACCGTATACGCCGCGTCGATATCGAGGACCGCCACTGGCAGGCAGACCATCCTCCGCGCTCACAACGCCTATCACGGCGCATCGCCCACCTGGATCAACGGCGGCGACATGGCCCTGCAGGCCGACGGAACCATCGAATACGAGTACAACGACCTCGAGTCGGTCAAGACTGCGATCGACGCAGCAGATGGGGACGCCGCGGCGATCATCGTCTCCGCCTTCCGTCACGACGTGGGATTCGACCAGGAACTGCCCACGGTCGAGTTTGCCCGAGGCGTACGCGAACTCTGCGACGCGCACGGCATGGTGCTGATCCTCGACGATGTGCGCGGCGGCTTCCGCATCGACATGGCCGGAAGCTGGGCTCCGCTGGGCGTCGACCCCGACCTGAGCGCCTACTGCAAGGCGATCGGCAACGGCCATCCAATCTCAGCGCTGATGGGCAACGACAGCCTCAGCGAGGCGGTTGCCGGGACCATGGCGACCGGCTCCTACTGGTTCACCGGCGCGCCCATGGCGGCCGCCCAGGCGACGATCGAAACCATGCTCGAGACCGACGGCATTGCTCACCTTGAGCGGATCGGCAACGCCCTCCGCTCGGGCTGGCAGCAGGCTGCCGACTCACACGGCGTCGGCATCCGCCAGACCGGTCCGGTCGCCATTCCTCTGATGCTCTTCGACGGCGACGACATGTCAAGCAGGGACGTACCTCGCGCCTACCGGTTCTCGGCCGAGCTCGCCGACCGAGGCGTCTACCTGCATCCAATCCACAACGGCTTCCTCTCTACCTCCATCACAGAGAGCGACATCGCCCACACCCTCGAAGCCTCAGACGAAGCCTTCGCCACCATCGCCTCAGAGTTCGGCGACTAGCGAGACCCATTCCTGTCCGAAACCAACGAAATCGCCAACCCGACGCCGGCGCCGATCATCGCACTCGCGACCATCACCTTGCGAAGACTGGGCCGACCACTCCCGTCACGCCGCGGCTCAGGCTGTAGCCCAGGCGTGAGCGATGCCTGTTCTCTCAGCAGCAAGCCATGCAGTTCCCGCAACTCGGCCGCCGCCCATTGACCGTTACCCCCAGGTTTGGATTCGAGAATCGGGATCTCAAACGCAGGCGGCGATACGCCAACTTGAACCAGCTCGGTCTCGGGATCCGCAGGCGCATCCGGACGCTCTACGTTGACCGCCGGCGCAGACGGAAGCGTGGCGCTGCGCAAGGGGATCTCGCGCATCCGCAGAACTGCCAGCACTGAGATGAAGACAATCGCAGCGGCGAGCAGGAAGTTATCGGTGATCGCGGAGGCAACGGCCGTCTGCACCTGCGGCTCGGCGACCGCCCAGATCTCGGGGCCGAGGTCCTGCACCAGCGATTCGCGGAAAATTGGATCGACAAGTTTCTCCGGCTCAATCACGTCGACCAGATCGGGTGCTAGCCGCTCCATCAACCCGTTCGCCAGACGCGTATTGAACAGCGCGCCGACCACGCCGATCCCAATCACGCCCCCTACCTGCTGGAAGAACTGACTGAACGCCGAGACGATGCCCAGGAACTTCTGCGGCGCCGCATTCTGAGAGGCGATCGACATCACCGGCATCATTAGACCCATGCCGATGCCGAACATGAACATGCGGCCCAACACGCCGGGAATCGTTGTCTCGCGCGTCATCGTCGAGAGCAACAGCATCGAGGTGAACATCATCAGCGAGCCGGCCACGGCCAGGTACTTGTAGCGACCGGTTCGCGACATGATCTGTCCGGAGACAATCGATCCGGTCACAGAGACCAGGATCATCGGTCCCATCACCAGCCCGGCAGTCGCTGCGTCGACGCCGATGCCAACCTGCAAGTAAAACTGCAGGTAGACAAACACTCCCATCATCCCGACGCCGATGAAGAAGTTGACTACGGCTGCCGTGGCGATGGTCTGAATCTTGAACAGTTGCAGCGGCACGATTGGCTGCTCGGCTCGTTGCTCGACGCGAATGAAGACGACCAGACCGATCGCCGAGATCACGAACAGCGCCAGGGTCTGCGGGGCAAACCAGCCCCATTGCGCGGCGAGGCTGAGCGCAATCATCGCTGGAATCAAGGTGACCGACAGCGTCGCCACTCCCAGCGCGTCGATCTTGAACTTGCGCTTCGGCGGACGCAGCCAGGGCATCTTGAACGCGACCACAGTCATAACGATCGGTCCGAGGAACAGCATGATCCAGAAGACCCAGCGCCAGTTCAGCGCCTCGGTCAGCACGCCGCCGAGGGGCGCGCCGATTAAACTGCTCAGCGCAAACACCCCGCCGAACAGTCCGATAAAGCGTCCGCGTTCGGCCGGTGCGTAGAGGTCGCCGACCACCGAGAACGTCGCCGTCATCAAGATCGCGCCGCCGACGCCCTGAACCGCGCGGAACGCGATCAGCTCATAGATGCCAGGCGCGAATCCGCAGAGGGCGGAACCGATCAGGAACACCGTCATACCGGTCAGCAGGATCGGCTTGCGCCCGAATGTGTCGCTCAACGTTCCCGCGATGGGGATCGTCACGACCTGCGCCATAATGAAGGCCTGCACGAGCCACGGATACAGCTCCAGCCCGCCCAGCTCCGAAACAATCTGCGGCATCGCCGGACTGACCACGCTCTGTTCGAGCGCAGCCATGAACATACCCATCATCGCGCCGATGATGATCAGTCGCTTGGTTCGAACCGGAAGGTCAATGCCCAGCGGCCGCTGCTCGTCAGCGGTGGGAGCATCCGCCGTAGATTGCCGCAATGCCATGCAGACGTTGTTTCGAGTGCGCGAACTAACTGCAGCCTACGCAGGCGCCAGGCCTCATTCAATCCCACACTCGGCCGTCCGCCAGTGCTAACCTGATGACACTTCCAATCTCGCCAGCGAAAGGGACTTGTTGCGATGGCTGAGATGATCTGCGACCGAATCAAGGTGATCGACTCCGACACCCACGTTTCCGAACCGGAGACGCTGTGGACGGACCGCATCTCGACCAGAAGGTGGGGCGACCTCGTCCCCCACGTGATCTTCGACCCTGAGATCAACGAGGACCGCTGGGTCATGGGCGGCAAGAAGTTCATGCCCACCGCCGGCGCCGCCATGGCCGGCTGGAAGTCGCCTCCGCCCAACCACCCGCCCAGCCTGAAGGAGGCCGACCACGGGAGCTGGGAGATCCACGAGCGCCTGCAGCGCATGGACGAGTACGGCATGTACGCCCAGGTCGTCTACCCCAACGTGGGCGGCTTCGGCTCCGGCAACTTCCTCCAGCTCACCGACGACGAACTGCGCCTCGACTGCGTTCGCGCCTACAACGACTTCCTTGTCGAGTGGACCTCGGTCGAGCCCTCCCGCTTCATCCCGATCATGGCCATGCCCTTCTGGGACGTGCAGGCCTGCGTCGACGAGATGCAGCGCGCCTACGACCGCGGCCACAAGGGCGTGCTGATGACCAATCAGCCCGACACCTTCGGCCTGCCGCGGATCACCGACCGCCACTGGGACCCGCTCTGGCACCAGGCGCAGGACATGGGCTTGTCGGTCAACTTCCACATCGGCTCCGGCGACCTCACCCAGGTGCGCAACGCCGACGTCGACAATGGACGCCAGGCCGCTTACGCCAAGATTACCGTCAAGCTCTTCCTCGACAACTCCAACGCGATCCTCGACATCATTCTCGGCGGCATGTGCCACCGCTTCCCCGACCTCAAGTTCGTCTCGGTCGAGTCCGGCGTCGGCTGGATCCCCTACCTGCTCGAGGCGATGGACTGGCAGTGGCTCAACTCCGGTTGCCGCGAGGAGCACCCGGAGATGGACCTGCTCCCCTCCGAGTACTTCCGCCGCCAGTGCTACGGCTGCTTCTGGTTCGAGGAAGACTCGGTGATCAAGGCGATCGAGCAGTTCGGCTCCGAGAACTTCATGTTCGAGACCGACTTCCCGCACCCGACCTCGATGTCGCCGGGACCGAACAGCATCGCCCGCAACCCCAAGCAGCACGTCGAGGAAGTCCTCAGCGTGCTGCCCGAGGAAGACCTGCTCAACGTCCTCCAGCGCAACGCCGCCAAGGTCTACGACTTCCAGGTCTAGACCCCCACGGCATCCGTAACCCATCCCGCGCCGGGCCCTCACGGGTCCGGCGCGGGACGTTTGACTCCATGGCAGAATCGGCAGAGATTGCGCCGCCGAACCGCTACGGGCGCTTTCCCCAGTGCGGAGGCAGGCTCGATCTCGACGCTGTCGAGTCTCCCAACGGCTGCCCTAAGTCAGGAGGCGGATTGCTGGAGCTCGCAGGCAGTCGCTCATCGCGTTCAGGCTGCTTGCCTCTGACTCTTGCCGTCCTGTCCGGAGAGCTCCTCGCCGCCGCCCTCATCGCCGCCATCTGCGCTCCCTGACTCCGCTAGCCGTGCAGATTGAAAGCGGTACTTTCAATCTGCACGGCAACCCAGTATCATGGCGGCATGATTGATCGTGAGATCGCTCCGCGACTGAGGCGGCTCTTCGAGCAGTACCCGATTGTCACCGTCACCGGACCCCGACAGTCAGGCAAGACCACGCTGGCTCGCGAGTCGTTTCCCAATCTCCCCTACGTAAACCTCGAGGCTCCGGATACCAGGGAGTTCGCGGAGTCAGATCCACGCGGATTCCTCGCTCAACTTGGCGCGGGCGGGATCATCGATGAAATCCAGCGCGTCCCCCAGTTGCTCTCTTACTTGCAGGTGATCGTCGACGAACGCGGCGAGCACAGCCTCTATGTACTGACTGGCAGCGAGCAGTTTTCACTCTCCGAAGCGATCAGTCAGTCGCTGCCCGGACGTACGGCCATCCTCCATCTCTTGCCGTTTTCGTTGGTGGAGTATCAGCGCATCGGCGGTTCCCTCGACATCGATGATGTCCTATTCACCGGCTTCTATCCACGTATCCTCGACCGGCAGCTCGAACCCCGGCAGGCGCACGCGGACTACTTTGAGACCTACGTGGAGCGCGATGTGCGGCGACTCGGCGGCGTCAGCGATCTCTCCGCGTTTGCTCGCTTTGTGCGGTTAGTGGCCGGCCGCGTCGGCCAGCTCGTCAATCTCAGTTCATTGGGCAACGACGCCGGCGTTTCGCATGTCACCGCCAAGCAGTGGTTGACCATCCTTGAACGCAGTTACATCGTCTTCCAGTTGCCGCCGTACTTCGCCAATCTCGGCAAGCGACTCATCAAGTCGCCCAAACTGTACTTCTACGACGTGGGCCTGGCCAGCCAGTTGATCGGCATAGAACACGCCGAACAGTTGGCGACGCATCCTCTGCGGGGCCAGTTGTTCGAGAACCTGGTCGTGGCCGAGGCGATCAAGCATCGCTTCAATCAGGGCCGTGGCGCCAACCTCACGTTCTTCCGGGACGCTAAGGGACTTGAGTGCGACCTGTTCTACGAATCCGGCAACGACATCGCCGCGATTGAGATCAAGGCAGGCGCCACTATCACCCCTGACTACTTCACCGCGCTCAACCGTATCGCCGAGCAAGTTCCTCGCGTCAGCGCGAAGGCGGTGGTGTACGGCGGCGCAACCACCCAGACGCGCTCCGACGCAGATGTCGTGCCGTTGACCCACTTTCCCGGCTTACTCAAGCGCCTAGACATCGACCACGACCTGGAAACACTGATCGACGAGCGGGCGCCAGCGCCGCCGGCGACGGCTGACGTGGAGGCCTTGGAGTCGTTGTTTCGGCTGCACATCCGACCGACGATCGATGCCCTAGAGCCGCGCTGTAGGGAGATCGGTGAAAGACTGTTCACCTCCTACTCCACGAGTTCTTCTGTGTCTGCAGGAGGGGGAACCGTTCGTGGCGGATCCATACTCAGCGTCCGGCAGTGGAATAGAACGAAGACCGACTACATCTTGCGCGGACGATTCGAGCCGTCAGATGATCGCCCGGTGGTTCTCGAGCACGAGTTTCAGTTTCACAGTTACATCGGTTCGGGCTCGGACGAGTTCAGGTTGCGAGTAGTGCTGAGCTGGATCCTTGGGAGCGACGGCGCAACTAGGACAGTTTCGATCGGCGATTCCGAAGTCGAGTCGCTGCGCTCACGACTCACCTACGAACAACTCGAACGCAACTTGCCTGACCTCAATCTCATCGTGGCCGAGACCCTGTCAGGGGTGCGAGATGTCATCAACAACCACATAGGCTGAGCATCGGTCACTACATCCGTCCTGACACCATGGCCGAGGGAGGACCTCGACCGTGCCAGTCAACCTCAAATGCCGTGCCGTCATGCGCCAGCTCGCCCGCCTGGCCGATGCGCTCTATCCACCCAACGTCCGTGTTGACGCCGCCCTCGCCGTGCCCGGCTCACGCGCTACACTGCGCTGTGACCTAATCGACAGCGCGACCCATTGGCGTGGGCGCCTCACAGAGAGGAAACTGAACGATGGAAATGCAGAATGTCGTCATCGTTGACGGCGCTCGTTCCGCCTTCACTCGCGGCGGACGCGGCGCGTTCACGGCGACCCGAATGGACGCCGTCGGCGTCCAGGTGTTGCAGGAGCTCCTGAGCCGTTACCCGCAGCTCTCCCCGCACGACATCGAGGATGTCGGCATGGGCTGCGTCGGCGGCGTGGCCGAACTCGCCGGCATCGGCGCCAACCACATCGTGCGACTGGCCGGCTTGCCCGAGTCCGTCTGCACCTTCGACTCCAACCGCCAGTGCGGCTCCTCGATGGAGACCATGCATCGCGTGGCCCAGGAGATCATGGTCGGCGCAATCGACGTCGGCATCGCGCTTGGCGTCGAGCGCATGGGCCGCCAGCTTGGCGGCGGCGGCGGCGCGGAACCGAACCGGATCACCGAGTTCAACCAGGACCGCCACCAGATGAACGAGTCGCAGCGCAACCTCGCGCCCGACCACGGCCTCGACTTCTCCGTCCCGATCCCCGACGAGATCCTCGACTCCTCGCCGGTCTGCTCCATGCTGCAGACCGCCCAGAACGTCGCCGAGATGTACGACATCTCGCGCGAGACGCTGGACGAGTTCGCGGTCGAGTCGCACCGCAAGTACGGCGAAGCGCTGGCCTCAGGCTTCTACGAGGGCGAAATCGTCCCGATCGAGGTCGAGCGACCGGTCTTCGACGAGGAAGGCAACCTGCTGCTCGACGAGCGCGGCGAACGAGCAGTCGTCTCGGTCGACGAGGGCTACCGCCCGGGCACAAACTTCGAGGGCCTCAGCGGCCTGCGCACCGTGCGCGGCACTGTCTCGCACACGCAGAGCGAGATCCGCATCACCGCCGGCAACAGCTGCCCGACCAACGACGGCTTCACCGCCGCGCTGCTGATGAGCGAACGCAAGGCGGACGAGCTCGGTCTCGAGCCGCTTGCTCGGATCGCCGGCTTCGGCGTCGGCGGCGTCAAGCCGCAGGTCATGGGCCTCGGCCCGATCCCGGCGACCCGCAAGGCGCTGGACCACGCCGGCATCGACGCCTCCGAGATCGACCGTGTCGAGTTCAACGAAGCCTTCGCCGCCCAAGTCATTCCCTCGGTGAAGGAACTGGGCATCGGCATGGACAAGGTGAACGTCAACGGCGGCTCGCTGGCGATCGGTCACCCGCTGGGCGCCACCGGCACCCGCCTGGTCACCACCGTCGCGCGCGAGCTCAAGCGCTCCGGCAGCCAGTACGGCCTCGCCACACAGTGCATCGGCGCGGGCATGGGCATCAGCACGATCATCGAGGCGGTCTAGGGTCCCCAAGACCCAACCGATCGCCTCGACGCACCCATCAGGGGTATGGGGTTCGCCCCATACCCCTGTGTTCCTTTTGCATCTTTGAACAGAGCGGATTAGCCTGTTCCGAACCAAGCACATCAACATTTGATGACTATCGTCTGAAGGAGACAACATGTACCGACATCGATGGGCATTGGTGATTCTGGCACTGATTGGAATGATCGGCGTCATCGCCGGCGCGGTCTTTGCAGCCGGCCACGGCGACACCGAGGTCCGCATCAGCGCGATTCGACACGACGACGGACGCGTTGAAGTTGGTCTTCAACAGCGCGGCGCCGAAGGTCAGTGGGGCGAGCGCATACTCCCCGAGTACCGCTTCCTGCGTCCTACCTCGAGTGGCATTTGGTTGACTTCTTCGCCGATCAGCATCGTCGCCGGCGCAGCGCACGATGAAGATGCTATGGGCGATCCCGTCGCAATGCCAGAAGCAGATTCGCAGGAGCTCTACTGCATCATCCACCACGGCTCTGAGAGCGATCCGTTCTGGATCGCATTCAACGGTTTTGCCCGATCGGGCGCCGCCGGGTTGGGGCTGACCAACGTCGATGTCATGGGCGAGCCAATGGTTACGGATCAGGCCGCTGCGATCATGGACTGTATTGATCGTGAAGCCGTCGCCATCGCGTCAACGATTCCTGACCTGGAGGGCCTGAGCGACGCCCTCGTCGCCGCACGGGCGAGCGGAGCGGTGCTGATCACCTTCAACTCCGGCGCCGAAGTCGCCGGTCGGGTCGGCTCGACTGTTCATTACGGACTCGACGACCAGGCCGCCGGCCGACTGGCCGGTGTGGAGTTCAACAACGCCGGAGTCACCGGCAATGTGCTCTGCATTAGCCATGAACCGGTCAATATCGGCCTTAGCGACCGCTGCACGGGTCTTGACGAGACCTACGATGGCGATGTCGTGCGAGTCACGCTGGAAGCAGGTGCCCTGTCCAATCCTGTTGCAGCGGGAACTGAAATCGCCGCGGCCATCGGCAGCAATGAAGCCGCAGGCGTGCTCGTACTCAACGGTGCCTTGACCCAGGTAGCCACGCAAACTGTGGCACAACTCGAGAGCGAGGCTATGGTCGGCGTCATCGGCGGTTCGCCTGCCGCTCCGTTCCTCGTCGACAACGGTCAACTGCTGTTTGCGATCGATGATGGCAGCCAGGTCCAGGCGACCCACGTCGTGCTGGCCATCAAGAACGTCGACGCCAACCCTGCCGCCCGGACTCTGCTGGCCCTGTCTGCGAGCCAGTCAGCGGGAACGACCAACCTGCTGATGCGACCGCTGGTGCTCAACCAGGACTACATCAGCAACCTGCCCGCTGACTGGAAAGCACAGTCCTGCGCCCTGATCGAACAGATCGCGCCCATGCAGGCCGCAGCGCTATGCGGCGAGTAAGAACCCCACGTTGACGGACTCCATCGCTCGACGCGCTTGAGCGTTTCCAGGGAACGCAAACGTCACGCGACACGTCGGCTGGGGATGCGGAGCATGCTCCGCATCCCCAACTGCGTTTACGCTCTATGGGGCTATAGGGTTCACTGATATGTGAAGACTGTTGCAAAGGAGTACGAGCATGTTCAGAAACAGATGGCGATTGGTCAGCCTTGGACTGCTGGCCGTGATTGGCGTCCTGGCAGGAGCGGTCTTTGCCGCAGGCCACGGCGACACTGAAGTCCGCATCAACGCCATTCGACACGACGACGGCCGCGTCGAAGTCGGTTTACAACAGCGAATCGCCGAAGGCGAGTGGGGCGATCGCATGCTGCCCGAGTTCCGCTTCCTTCGACCCAATTCGATCGGCGAGTGGCTGAGCTCATCCCCGATCAGCATCGTCGCCGACCAGCCAAGCGACGAAGTGGCGATGAGCGTGGATGCCACCGGCGAACCCGAGGCCACATCCGAGGCGACGCCGGTCGCCATGCCCGAACCGACCGATGCGCCGCTCTACTGCGTCATCCACCATGGCCAGGAGGGCGACATCTTCTGGGCTAGCTTCGATCAGTATCTGCGGGCGACGGCAAACGATGTCGGGCTGACAAACCTGGAAGTGCACGCCGAGCCCAATGTTGACAACCAGGCCGCAGCGATTGACGACTGCGTCGCGCGCGACGCGCAGGGCATCGCCTCGACTCTTCCCAGCATCGAAAAACTTCAGGGACCATTGACCGAAGCGCGCGAGAGCGGCGCATATGTCGTCACCTTCAACTCGGGCGCAGAGTTCGCCTCGGAGATTGGTTCGACCGTTCACTTCGGCCTGGACGACCGATCGGCAGGAGAGCGAGCAGGCGAGCGCTTCAACGCAGCCCAAGGCGCCAGCCCGGTCCTGTGCGTCGTACACGAATCGGGCAACTCCGGGCTCGACTCGCGCTGCGAAGGTCTGGACGAGCAGTTCGACGGTGAAGTGATCCGAGTCGATCTAAGCGCCGGCGTGCTGGCCAACGCTGAGGAAGCGCAGGGCGAGATCGCAGACGCCATTGCCGAGCACGAGGCAGGCAGTGTGCTGGTCCTCAACGCCGGCCTGATCCACCCAGCAATCGCCGCCGTAGGTGAGGGCGACACCCTCGTCGGAGCCGTTGGACGCCTGATCCAGGAAGGAACCGAGTTGATTGCACGGGGCGAACTGCTCTTCCAGATCGACGACGGCGACGTAATCCAGGCAGCCCAGGTCGTGCAAGGATTCGTGATGATTGACCAGAGCCCCTTCACCCGAGGCCTGTTGACCCTGACCGCCACCGCGAACCCCCTCAACGTCAACACCGCGTCGATCCTGCTGCTCCAGCCCGCAGTCATCGACGAGAGCTTCCTAGAGGGCCTCGTCCCCGGCTGGGAGAGCATCATCAGTTGCGTCTCCAACGCCGGCACTGACGCTGCGACTGCCGCTCAGTGCTTCGAGCCGGAGGGCTAGCCACCCGGCCTGTGCGCAAAGCATCAAGAGGGCGGACCCGCGGGTCCGCCCTCTTTGTCACTCCGAGACCACACCGCGACACTCCGTTGAAGCCAGATCTGCATCGCAGATTCCACAAGATGAATCTAGACTGGACAACGAACTTGACGAACAAGGAGACACCCATCATGGTCACCGAGACACGACCCGCGACGCCGGTTGGCGTCAGCCACCCGCTTGACCCACTGACCGCCGAGGAAATCTCGGCGGCTTCGCGGATTGCAGCGGGCCATGACCCGCGCGACGGCTGGCGATTCCCGCTGGTCGCGCTTGACGAGCCGGACAAGGATGTGGTCCGGGGATTCTCCGACGGCGACCCGATTGCTCGTCGCGCGCTGCTAATGCTGATCGATGTGTCCAACGGCGACTCGGTGGAGTGCGTGGTAGATCTCGACTCCGAGTCGGTCGAGCGCTGGACTCCGCTGGTCGGTCACCAACCGTTTCCCCTGATGGAAGAGTTTGGCCGCGCGATCGAGTCGGTCAAGTCCGACTCCCGCTGGCTGGCGGCGATGAAAAAGCGCGGATTCTCCGAA
The DNA here is from genome assembly GCA_965211635.1 of Dehalococcoidia bacterium. Lineage (GTDB taxonomy): Bacteria > Chloroflexota > Dehalococcoidia > Bin125 > Bin125 > Bin125. Next base: position 245,299 of record OZ242948.1, on the reverse strand, counting down.
GAGCAAATCGAGTTGATCCAGGTCGACCCCTGGCCGGGCGGCAACTTCGGCAGCAAGTGGGAGCGTGAGCATCGCACGCTAAAAGCGATCTCCTACCTGCGCGATTCCGAGGAGTCGAACGGATACGGCCGACCGATTGAGCACGTCGTCGCGGTTGTCGATCTGATCGAAAACCGCGTGCTCGACCTGATCGACGAGCCCGGCCCGCCAGCGCCCGATACGTCGCTGGACTATCAGTACAACGAAATCCCGCCGCGCGAGGACCTCAAGCCGCTCGACATCGTTCAGCCCGAGGGCGTCTCGTTCACGCTCGACGGCCACCTGCTCTCCTGGCAGAAGTGGCAGATGCGCGTCTCGCTGCACCCGCGCGAGGGATTGGTCCTGCACCAGATCGCCTACAACGACGACGGCGAACTGCGGCCGATCTGCTACCGCGCCTCGATGTCCGAGATGGTTGTCCCCTACGGCGACCCGTCGCCGACGCAGTACTTCAAGAACGCCTTCGACTCCGGCGAAGTCGGCGGCCTGGGCCGTCTGACCAACTCCCTCGAACTCGGCTGCGATTGCCTCGGCGAGATCGTCTACATGGACGGCGTCGTGACCAACGAGTACGGCGGCGCGCGGACGATCAACAACGCGGTCTGCATCCATGAGGAGGACTTCGGCATCCAGTGGAAACACACCCGAATGATGGACGACCTGCCGGTGCCTGACGTCCGCCGATCGCGCCGACTAGTGGTCTCGGCCATCGCGACCGTCGGCAACTACGACTACGGCTTCTACTGGTACTTCTACCCGGACGGCACCTGGGAGCAGGAAATCAAGGCGACGGGCATCGTCCAGACCATGGCCGCGGATCCGGACGACCCGCAAACCACGCGTCACATGATCGCTCCCGGCCTGGCCGCTCCGATTCACCAGCACTTCTTCTGCTTCCGCCTCGACATGGAGGTCGATGGCGGCAGCAACACCGTCTACGAAGTCGACACCGTGCCGTTGCCTGCCGGTCCCGAAAATCCGCACAACAACGCCTTCACGGCGGTGGCGAAGCCGCTGATCAGCGAGGCGGACGGCGAGCGGGTGGTCAACTCAGCCTCGGCTCGGCACTGGCGGATCGCCAACACCAACACGGTCAACCACGTCGGTCACTCGCCCGCCTACATCCTGGTCCCGGGCGAGACCGTTGCGATGATGGCCGGCCGCGACTCGGCCGTCTACGGTCGTGCGGGCTTCACGCAGAAGCAACTCTGGGTGACTCCGTACGACGAATCGCAGATGTACCCCGCCGGCGACTACCCCAATCAGAGCGAGCCGGGGCAGGGCATCCCATCATGGGTCAGTGCCGACCGCGAGATCGCCGATGAGGATGTCGTGCTCTGGTACACGGTCGGCATGAACCACATCGTCGTGCCCGAGGACTGGCCGGTCGCGCCGGTGCATCGGAGCGGCTTCAAGCTGCGACCCGCCGGCTTCTTCAGCCACAACCCCGCGCTCGACCTGCCCGCACCCGACCACTGCGCGCACGACACGGACCACCAGGGCCACGACCACTCGAACCACGTCGGCCACAACGGCCACAGCTAGGTCTGTCAGTGGTCACCGAGGCCGCGCCGCATATCCATCCGCTTGATCCGCTCTCGGCGGATGAGATTGTCCGCGCCTCCTCAATCGTCAGTGAGCAACTGGGCTCGCCGGAAGCCCTGCGCTTCCTTATGGTCGCGGCCCTGGAACCGCCCAAGGGCGCCAAGGCGGTCCCGCGCCGCGCGGAGGCGATCTGCATCGACATCAACGTCGGCCTGACAACCGAGATCATCGTCGACCTCGATGCCGGTAAGGTCACGTCCCTCGTTGAGCGTCCTGAAGTCCAGCCTCCCGCGCTGTTCGAGGAGTACGAACGCGCGGAGTCCGCTATTCGCGCCGACAAGGCTTGGCGCTCGGCGATGCACGGGCGCAGTCTCAACGACGAGCAGATCGACCTGTCCTTCATCCACCTCTGGCCGACAGGCAACTTCGGCAGCAGGTGGGAGACGAAGCACCGCATCCTCAAGGGCATCGTCTACCTGCGGGACGAACCGGACGACAACGCTTACGGGCGACCGGTCGAGGGACTGATCGCAATCGTTGACCTCTCGGAAGGTCGAGTCCTGGAAGTTATCGACGAGCCCTCACCACCGCCGCCGACTTCGGCCCTTCGCTTCGACCACGATCACGGAGGGCCGCACCGCGAGGACCTGAAACCGCTCGACATCGTCCAAGCGGATGGACCATCTTTCCGCCTCGAGGGCAATCTGCTGCTCTGGCAGAGATGGCAGATGCGGGTTTCTTTGCATCCACGCGAAGGACTGGTGTTGCACAAGATCGGCTACGAGGACAACGGCACTCTGCGTCCGATCTGCTACCGCGCATCTCTGGCGGAAATGGTTGTGCCATACGGCGATGCGTCGGTCGGGCACTTTTTCAAGAACGCGTTCGACTCCGGAGAGTGCGGAATCGGGCGACTCGTCAACTCATTGGATTTGGGCTGTGATTGCCTCGGCGAGATACTCTATCTCGATGGGTTCGTCACCGATGAGCGCGGCGGCGCGCGCACAATCAAGAATGCGATCTGCATTCACGAAGAAGACGCCGGATTGCTCTGGAAACACACGTATCGTCATCCTGACGAGCGCGGTACGCAATCCTGGCTGCGGCGTTCCCGCCGACTTGTGATATCGACGATCGCCACCGTCGACAACTACGATTATGGCTTCTATTGGTACTTCTACCAGGACGGAAGCTGGGAGCACGAAGTCAGAGCGACTGGCATCGTGCAAACGATGGCCGTCGAGGAAGACGATCCGCAGATCACCCGCCTCAAGATCGGTCGCAGGCTGGCCGGAGTGCACCATCAACACTTCCTCAGCTTCCGGCTGGATATGGAGGTCGACGGCCCTGAAAACACCGTCTATGAGGTCGACACGATCCCGCTCCCCCTCGGACCAGAGAATCCCTACCACAACACCTTCACTGCAGAGGTCACGCCAATCGCTGATGAGTCACAAAGCGGACGAGAAGTCCACTCGTCCGCGGCTCGTCACTGGCGGATTGCGAATGACTCCGCCCGAAACCCGCTTGGCGAATCGCCCGCCTATGTGCTCACGCCCGGTGCGACGGTTTCGATGATGGCTGACGCACAATCGATGATCGCGCAGCGGGCCGCGTTCGCGCGCAAGCAACTCTGGGTGACGGCCTACGATCCCGCTCAACGCTATCCGGCAGGTGACTATCCGGCACAGAGCGAGCCCGGACTGGGAATTCCTGACTGGATAAATGCCAATCGATCCTTGCAACGAACGGATGTCGTGCTCTGGTACACGGTCGGCATGAATCACCTCGTGCGTCCGGAAGACTGGCCGGTCATGCCGGTGCAACGGGCCGGCTTCAGCATGAAGCCCTGGGGATTTTTCGACCGCAATCCGGGTCTCGACGTTCCGCCTCCCGATCACTGTGAGCACGACATCAACCACGGAAATGACCATCACGCGCATCATTCGCACAACAGTCTTAGCTAGGAACCAATGACCACTTCAAACGAGACTTCGTACTCGAAGTCAGGCATAGTGGGGGTAACGGCGTTGGGCGGGTCGACTGATTGCGAGGGTCGGCAATGGTCACAGGTACTCCAGTCGTGAGCGGTCTTGAGATCTTCGAGGAGCTGGAGTCGGACGTTCGCTCATACGTCCGCGGCTGGCCGACGGTCTTCGAGCGCGCCCACGGATCGACGCTCTGGGACGAAGACGGCCGCGAGTACCTCGACTTCTTCTCCGGCGCCGGAGGACTCAACTACGGACACAACGACGACGCCATGATTGGCGCCCTGGTCCGCTACCTGCAAACGCAAGGCGTGCTGCACTCGCTGGACATGGCGACCACGGCCAAGCGCGACTTTCTGCAGCGCTTCGACGAGGTCATCTTGCGCCCGCGCGGCATGGCCTACAAGGTCCAGTTCCCAGGTCCGACCGGCACCAACGCTGTCGAGGCGGCGCTCAAGCTGGCCCGCAAAGTGACCGGCAAGCAGACCATCATCTCGTTTACCCATGCCTTCCACGGGATGACGCTGGGCTCCTTGGCGCTGAGCGGCAATGTCGTCAAGCGCGAGTCTGCCGGCATTCCCCTGGGGCATCATGCCACCGCGCCATATGACGGCGAACTTGGCCCTGGGACTGATTCAATCGCCGTGCTCGACGCGATGCTGGCCAGCGATGACGTGTCTGCGGCCGGGGTCATCGTCGAAACTATCCAGGGCGAGGGCGGGCTGCACACCGCCAGCTTCGAGTGGCTTCAGCGTCTCGCCGAGTGCTGCGAGCGTCATGGGGTCCCGCTGATCGTGGACGATATCCAGGCCGGCTGTGGACGCTCGGGTAGTTTTTTCTCTTTCGAGCCCGCCGACATCGAGCCCGACATCGTCTGCTTGTCCAAGTCCATCTCGGGCAGCGGCCTGCCGATGGCGCTCACCCTGATTCGTCCCGAACTCGACATCTGGGATCCCGGCGAACACAATGGGACGTTTCGGGGCAACAACGCGGCCTTCGTCACCGCCGCCGAAGCGCTCAACTTCTGGCGCGACGACGACCTCGCAACCCTTGTCCAGCTCAAGTCAGACATCGTGCGCAAGGAGCTTGAATCGATCGCCTCGGAGCACGAGTCGATTCGCGGCACGGTTCGCGGTAGAGGCTTGCTGATCGGCCTGCATTCGCCGGTCGAGGGAGTCGCGACTGCAGTCGCCAGTGCCGCGTTTGAGCGAGGCCTCTTGATCGAGACATCCGGCGGCGCCGCTTCGGACGTGATCAAGCTGATGCCGCCGCTGACCATCGACGAGGTAGATCTACACCGCGGCCTTGCGATCCTGCGCGACTCAGTCGCCGCATTGGCACCGTAGAAGTCAGGCAGGCTTCAGAATCAGCGACCCTTTGCTGTTCGCCTCGATGTCTTCCCACTCGATGTAGAGCGGGAAGTACTCCATGTTCAGCCACTTCTCCATGTGGTCGCTGTAGTGGGGCGAATCAGGCCGACCGGAGTTGCCGGGAGGTAGGACGATCCGCGCGCCGTTCAGACTCGAGAGGTCGAAGATCTGTCGGTAGCTGACACCGTGGTCGGCAGGCTGGTTCACCAGCCCGGTGGCGTTGTTCGGCGTGTTGCCGTCCCCGCCCTTGGGAAAGTCGCCGACGTTGAAGCGCGCGGCGCGCTCGGGGTCGCGCCCGAGGTTGTGTCGCCACGTGACCTGATGAGAGTCGCCATATCGCCACTGGGAACGATCCGCGCCATGCCGCTCGAGCAGCACCTCGGCTGCGGCAACCAGCGATTCAGCAATCACATCGTCCCACGATCTGCCTTCCGCCAACGTCAGCGAGCTGTCCGCTCGCAGTTGCTCGTGCAGGATTCTCAGCTCATCGGCCGAACCCGCGATCAGCCGCGCCGGCGCGTTGAAGTACGGACGAATAGTGCGGCTGATCATCTGCTGACAAAGCTCCTGGTAGACCAGTCCTTGCGCAGAATCGATCGCCAGGTGCCCGTCCCAATCGGCCAGCATCGACTTGAGCTCGGCCAACGCGCCATTGACATTGGCTGTCGCAACACGCTCCGCGATGTAGCGCGCGTGAATGCTGGTCTGGTCCGACTGGATCTCGGGCATGTCCTCCGGCGACCAGTCATCGCGACCCTGCAGCAACTCCCGCAGCCGGTCGGCCCGATACGGCGTCTGGCTGAAGGTCAGGTAGTAGGGATAGTCCGGGGTCGTCGTGCGATTGTTGGCGGTGATGATCACTCCGCTGTCAGGATTCAGATCCTGAGGCAACTCGTCCGCAGGCACGTCGCCGTCCCACTCATGGTCGCCGTCCCAGCCGCGGACCGGCGTCAGCTTCGCCTCGCGCTTCGGCACGCGACCGGTGTACTGGTAGCCAATGTCGCCCTGCTGATCGGCGAAACAGTAGTTACCCGAGATCGAGTCGTAGCGTTGAAATCCCCTGCGCGCGTCGCGGATGTTGTCCGACCTGAAGATCGGCAACATCCCGTTGAAGTCGTGACACGGATCGGAGAGACCGAAGCGAGCGGTCAGCACTTCGTCGTCAACCTCGGGATCACCCTGCACAACCGGTCCGTGCCGCGTCGACCAGATAGTCTGCGTGACCGGCTCTTCCCCGCGAATCTCGATCACTTCCTCTCGGCGCTGTAGCGGTTCTTCGTCGTTCAGCCAGCGCGCCTCGGGACCGGAGCCGTTGCGCACGATCCGCTCGCGGTAGACATCCCAGCGGTCGCCCTGCGCGTGGGTCATGGTCCAGGCGACCTGCGTGTTGTGTCCGTAGTAGACCGGTCCCGGATAGCCGGGGTTGCAGGGTCCGGCAACCACGAACTCGGGGCACTGCATGTGCATCAGGTACCACTGCGGAGGCACGCTGAAGGCCAGGTGCGGATCGCCGACCACCATGGGCTTGCCGCTGACCGTGTGATCGCCGTCAATCACCCAGCAGTTGGAACCGTCCAGTGCGCCCCTGCGAGTTCCCGGCATCTCCTCCAGGTCGGCGAGAGCATCGGCGAAAGCGTGTGTTCCGTTCGCCCACCTCGAACCTGCGGGCGTAATCAACGCGCCGTCGGCCGGAACATCCGGGATCAGCGCTCGCAGGGCATCAACCCCAAGCCGCGCCGCAACCTCGGCATTGCCGATCTTGGTCGACCAATGAACGTTGGCCGAGACCATTTTGAGGATCGCCAGCGAATCAACCGGCGACCAGGGCTGCATCTCGTGTTCCAAAAGCCCAAACTCGACCGGCGCCGGACCGGCGGCGATTGCCGCATTGATCCCGTCGGCGTAGGCCTGCAGGATCAGGCGCGCATCGTCGGACTGGACCTCCCACTCACGAGCGGCGTCGCGGCCGAAACCGAGCGTGCGGTTCATTCTGTCGATGCGCAACAGCCCCTTGTTTAGCAATGCGGACGCGCGGCCATGAGCCATCTGACGGTACAGCTCGATCTGCCAACCACGTTCCTGTCCCATGCAGTACCCCTGCGCGAAGAACGCGTCGCGGTTTGTCTCCGCCTGAGCGTGCGGCACGCCCCAGCGGTCCCAGACGATGCGGACCGGCGCTTCCGGTCCGTCAACTGTGAGTTCACCATCAATCTGATGCAGAACAACCTGGTCTGACATGTCCATCGCTCCCAAGTGCCGTCTGTGCGCGAGTTTGCTCGTCGCCTGGCATGGTAGAGCGAGCGTGGTTCCGTCAGAGACTTGGCTACAGAGTCCCCAGGCCATCGCGGTAGTTTCGTGTCGCAGATTATGTTGTGTAGCTGAAAGAAAGTTATGATCCCCTCGAACCCGAACCATCACCGTTCCCGGAAGGAAACGTTGTGAAGCACTTGAGCAAATCGCATGTGTTGATCCTGGCCGTGGGCATGATCCTCGGCGCCATTGCCCTCGGCATCGTTCAAGCGCAGAGCAGCGCCACGACCGAAGTGCGAGTCGGCGCCCGCCGTTTGGACGACGGCCGCATCGAGATTGGCCTGCAACAGAAGGGCGGCGATGACTCCTGGGTGGATCTGGAGTCCCCCCCAAGCCGCTTCCTGCCACCCCATGCCGAGATCGACGAGTGGCGCTTTAGCAGTCCAGTGTCCGTAACGGCTGTGCAGCAAGAACGCCGAGTCGTGATCGTCCGCCAGCGCCCGATCATGTGCGTGTTTGGCCATGCCTACCCCAGCGAGGACCGATTCTGGCAATGGACGCTCGCCGGCTCACGAATCGCCGGGTTCCAGTACGGCGTTGAAATGCGTCTGTATGCAGCGCGCGAGAGCGAGGAGCACGCCGCGCACATCGCCGATTGTTTGGCAAGAAACCCGATCGCCATAGCGACTTCACTGCCCTACGCCGACGATCTCGCCGAAGTTCTGGCCGAGGCGCGTGCCGCCGACATCCCGGTGGTCACATTCAACTCAGGCGCAGATGACGCCGACGATGTCGGCTCGCTTCTGCATATCGGCCTCGATGACTTCACGGGCGGAGTGCGCGCCGGCGACGAGTTCGACAACGCAGGGATTACGGGCACGGTGCTCTGTGTGATCCACGAGACGGACAACGTCGGCCTGCGCGACCGTTGCCTGGGACTCGACCAGGGCTACGACGGCGGCGATGTCGAAGAGCTGTTCGTCGACCTGCAAGGCCCGACCGAACTTGCCGAGGTCCAAGCGCATATTGCCGAGCGAGTTGCAGCCGGCGGCGTCGGCGGCATCCTGACGCTGAACCATGACACAGGCATGATCACGCTGGCGGCGCTCGAAGAGAGTGAGTCCGACATCGCGGTTGCCAGCTTTGGCTTTAGCGACGGCCTCGCCAATGCCGTCCGCCAGGGCGACATGCTCTTCCTCGTCTGGGACCACCCAGTGGCGCAGGGCTACCTCGCGGTCGCAGCGATGGCGCTCGCCGACACCATCGAGTTCAGCCAGCTCAACGCTGAGGTGTTCCTCAATGGCGCAAAGATCCTGATCGAGCCAACCCTCGCCGACCGAGAGCGTGCGGCTGAGCTTCAATCCATGTACCGCTTCGCCGATCGGCTCCGGCCCAACGAGACAGACGAATCAGACTCCGACCAGTAAGCGACTTCTCTCCGGAGCGACGACGACACAGCGCGGCTGATCGGCTTGATCAGCCGCGCTGCGCGTCGGAGACTGAAGCGTGCCATCCTCAAAACCGCGACCCTGGGAGCGTGCCGCCATGCGTTACATCATCTACGGGGCCGGAGGCATCGGCGCCGGCATCGGGGCGCTGTTGGCTCGGAGCGGCTGTGATGTGGTCCTGATTGCTCGCGGCGATCACCTTGCAGCAATGCAGCAACATGGCCTGTTGGTGCGTCAGCCCAGCCGCAGCGAGACAATCCGCGTTCAGACCGCCTCGCATCCAAGTGAGATTGACTTCCGCGAGGACGATCTGGTCCTACTGACGATGAAGGGGCAGGACACGCCCAATGCCCTGGACGACCTTGAACGCTGCGCCGGCCCGGAAATCCCTATCGTCTGCGGGCAGAACGGCGTCGCCAACGAGCGAACCGCGGCGCGCAGATTCCTCAATGTCTACGGCATGCTCGTCGTCATGCCCGCCACCTTCCTGGTCCCCGGAGAGATTGCCCTGTTCGGCGACCCGAAGCCTGGTCTGCTCGACAGCGGTCGCTTTCCCAGCGGAGTCGATGAGACGGTCACGCAGCTCTGCAGCGACCTCTCGGCTGCCGGATTCAATGCGCAGCCGGACGCGCATGTGATGCGCCTCAAGTACGGCAAACTGCTCGACAACCTGGGCAACGCAGTCGGAGCGCTGTGCGGCGAGCAAGCCTTGCGTGCGGGCGGCGACGAAGTGCGCGCCTTCATGCGCCGCATGCGAGACGAGGCCGTCGCCTGCTACGAAGCGGCCGGAATCGACTACGCCTCGCGACGAGAGATCGGCGAGCGACGCTCAGCGACCTTTACCGCCGGCCAGATTCCGGGGGTGGAACGCGGCGGCAGCTCGACCTGGCAGTCATTCCGCCGCGGCCGACCGGGCATCGAGACCGACTGGCTGAATGGCGAAATCTCCTTGCTCGGCCTGGAACACGCGGTACCGACCCCGGCAAATCGGGCCCTGCAACTGATGGCCAAACGAGCATTGCGGGCCGGCCTGCGCGACGGAGCCGTGCCGCTTGAAGAGATCCTGGGGCTCGAGTCTCAGTTAGCCCGCTCCTAGACGACCGCCGATTAGCCGGCCAGCCCCTCTACGATGCGGGCGTTGGGCAGCCGCGCCAAGTCGTCCGCCTCAACGCCGATCTTAAGCGAGCGGCTGCCTCCGCCCAGCCACATCACCTCTTGCCCCTGGATACGGGCGTCGATCAGAATCGGAACCTCCTCGGGCAGATCGAATGGCGTCACGCCGCCCGACATCATGCCCGTGACAGCTTCCGTCTCCTCGAACGAGGCAAAGGAGCACTTACGCACGCCCATCTCCTTGCGCACGGTTCGGTTGACGTCGAGTCGGTTGTTGGCCAGCACGAGGCAGGCGGCGTACTGCTTCGGTTCCTTCTTCGAGGCCACGAGAATCGTGTTGACCGAGGCCTCGGGCGCAATCCCGAAGACTTCGCAGAAGACTGCGGTGTCCGCCTGGTCGGGCCTGCATGCGATGGTCTCGAACGAGATTCCAAGCTCGGCCAGAAATCGACGGACGCGCAATTCGATCTGTTCTGCCGAATCCACTTACGCGCTCCTATGCAAACACGTCGCCAAGGCGTTATATTACGCGAACCCGATCCAGAGACGGAACGGGGGCGTGCCCGTATCCGGGCGAGTAACGAACACGCGAGGAGCAAGACAATGTCAGAACGCAACTACTGGAAGCGGATGCAGCGCAAGCGCCTGAGTCGGCGGTCGCTGATCTCCGCGTCGGCCCGCGCTGGCGTCGGCGCCGCAGGACTGGCCCTGGTCGGCTGTGGTGACGATGACGACGATCAGCAGGCGGCAGCGCAGGCGCAGGCCCAACCTCAGCCCGATCAAGAGCAGATGCAGGCCCAGCAGGACGCGCAACAGGCGGCGACCCAGCAGGCGGCAACCCAGGAAGAAGCCGCCGACGAGCAGGCTGTCGCGCTGCTTCCCGGTCAGCTCACCGCCGAAGAAGAGGCAATGTCGCTGACGGCTGAGGAAGAGTGGCGGCTGCGCTACCACTGGTCCAAGCTGCAGAACCTCCCCGGCCAGGCCGACGGCCCGAAACACGGCGGCACCTGGCGTCTGGCGCACGCCGCGCCCGCCAACTGGAACGTCCTGGGACCGAACGCCAGCCTGATGGCGGCCTTCGCCCCGATGTTCTATAGCCAGCTCGTCGTCTTCCCAATGGACGACTTCGCCAACGCCCACTATTACATCAATGAGGGCGACCTGGCGGCCGGTTGGGAAGTGCCCGAGCCGACGACCGTGGTCTTCCAGCTGATGGACGGCATCACCTGGCAGGACAAGCCACCGGTTAACGGCCGCGCGATGACCGCCGAGGACGTAAAGATCGCCTACGACGCGCTGCGCGAGGAAGGCCGTGTGCAGGCATCGTCCTACACCGCTGTCAGCAGCATCGACTACGACAACTCAAGCAACAACGTCCGCTTCAATCTGTCCGAGCCTGCGGCCTACTTGCTCAACAACATGATGAACCCGTTCCACACCGTCGTGGCGCCGGAGTTCGTCGCTGAGCCCAGTTTGCTCGACCTGGCCGAGAACACGGTCGGCACGGGCCCCTTCCAACTCGATAGCGCAACCACAGGTTCGGAGTGGCGCGGCAGCCGGCACCCTGAGTACCACAAGCTCGACCCGCGAACCGGTCTGCAGTTGCCCTACATCGACAACATCCACGGACTTGACTTCGTCGGTCAGCGTGAATCCGAGTGGGCCGCCTGGGAGACGGGCGAGACCGACTGGATCCGTCTGCAGGACATCACCGAGTATGACCGGGCCATCGAACAGCACCCGGATATGGTCGTTCAGGTCACGGCGCCACCTCCCGGCTGGCAGCCGCACATGACCTTCAAGGACTTGACAGCGGAGCCATTCAACGACCCGCGCGTCCGCCAGGCGCTGTCGCTCGGCATGGACCGCGACGAGCAGGCCGCAGGCGTCTACTACGGTCTCGCCGCCGGCGGCTACGGTCAGAACTGGACCTTCTTCAAGGACGAGAGCTCTCCCTGGGGCTTCCGCGAGTGGCCCTGGACCTTCGAGGAGCTGGGCGACTTCCACGTCTTCAACGCTGCCGAAGGCAAGAGACTACTCGACGCTGCCGGCTACAACGAGGACAATCCCCTGACCTTCGATGCAGCCTTCCACACGGTGCCCGGCTTCTACCTCGACCACTTCCTCCTGGTGGTTGACCAGTGGAACCGCAACCTCGGCGCCAACGTGACCCACGAGCAGATCGAGTGGGAGTCCTGGCTTGCCCTCCTATTCACCAAGGAGTACAGCGGCACGCTGTTCACCTGGCTGGTTGGCAGTGAGATGGACGCCGATGGTCTCGCCTATGGCCGCATGCACTCCGAGAGCCCCGGCAACATCTACGGGATCAACGACCCGGATGTCGACCAGTGGGCCGTCGAGCAGCGGCAGGAACTCGATGTCGAGAAGCGCTCCGAAATCCTCGAGAAGATTCGCGTGCGCGAACTCGAGAACATGTGGCGCATCTTCTGCGTCAACCCGTACCGCATGGCCGCGCGCCGCGAGTACCTGTTCGGTCAGATGGACACGTACAACGCGTGGAACCCCGGCTGGGGCGCGACCAACACCGAGCGCATCTGGAAGAACCTCTAGATTCGCCACTCCGCCCGCTCACGCTCACCCGCCAGGGTGGCCTGAGCGGGCGGTCTATGGACTGGGTTAGTCGCGGAGGATGCGATGACCGGCTATATCATCCGCCGGATTATCGGAGCGATGTTTGTGCTCCTGATGCTGTCGTTCATCGTGTTCATGCTGGTGAATGCGGTTCCGGGAAACACGCTCACGCGATTGCTCAACCAGAGCCCGCAGGGCGCCAACCTGACGCCGGCGCAGATCGAGCAGTACGAGATCGATCTCGGTCTCGACAAGCCCGTGCTTGAGCGTTACGGCAACTGGCTGTGGGACGCGTTCAACGGCGATCTGGGCAAGTCCTTCGCCACCAGTTTGCCGGTCTGGGGCGAGATCCAGGACCGGCTGCCGCGCAGCATCCAGCTCGTGATCATGGCGACGCTCATTTCGTCACTGTTAGCGATACCGATTGGAGTGTTCTCTGCCATCCGGCAGGGCGGAGCGGGCGACTACATCTCGAGGATCTTTGCGATCCTTGGTCTTGCCGTACCCAACTTCTTCCTTGCCGTCCTGGTTGTAACGTTTGCCGCCGCGTGGCTCAACGTCTCGCTCTCCACGATCGATCCGCCCTACATCTGGGACGGAGTCGTGCACAATCTGGAAGGACTCATCGCGCCTTCACTGGTGCTGTCGGCGTCGCTGATGGCGACCGTGATGCGGATGCAGCGCTCGACGGTGCTCGAGGTCGTCAACGAGGACTATGTGCGCACGGCGCGGGCCAAGGGTCTCGCCGAGCGAGCGATCATCATGCGGCACGTGATTCGCAACTCGCTGATTCCAGTGATCACGATCTTCGCCAACCAGTTTGCCTTCCTGATCTCCGGCGCGGTCATCGTCGAGTTCATCTTCCGCATCGACGGCATCGGCGCGCTGGCAGTCCGCGCGATTCGGCAGGTGGACTTCACTCTGGTCCTCGGCATTTCACTCGTCGTCGGCTTCGGCGTCGTGTTCATCAACATCCTGGTCGACCTGAGCTACGCCTGGCTTGACCCCAGGATCCGGTACTCCTAGGCCAGTGGAGCAGAACTGAGATGTCCACAATCACCGAAGCTGCAGAACCGGCCGTCGTTGACCTACGCGGCGAGTCACCGTCCTGGTGGACGACCTGGCGTCGACATGCCAGGAACAAACCGCTCGGCGCTATTGGCGCTGCCTTCATTTTCGTTCTTGTTGTCGCAGCGATCTTCGGTCAGGACATCAACGTCGGCGGCAGCACAATCATTCCCGGCTTTTCGCCTTATCCGGCCAGCGAAACCAACATCATCAACAAGCTGGGAGCACCAACCTTCCCCGAGCACATCGCAGGTACCGACTCGCTCGGTCGGGACATGTTCAGCCGCATCATCTATGGCGCTCGCCCAGCGATAGTGATCGGCATCGTCGCCACCGGCCTGGGGATTCTGGGCGGCATGATCATCGGCATGATCTCCGCCTACGCAGGCGGCGTCACCGATCTGCTACTGCAACGCATCTCCGACGCGTTCCAGGCGCTGCCGCCCTTGCTGCTGATGATGACACTGGTCACCGTGCTGACTCCGAGCATGACGACGGTGATCCTGGTGATTGTCATCTTCCTCATACCCGGGACTCAGCGTGTCGTAAGGGGTACTGTGTTCTCCACGCTGGAGAACACCTACATCGAAGCGGCCCGAACAATCGGCGCCGGACCTGGACGGATCATTACCCGCCACATTTTGCCCAATATCATGGCGCCGATCCTCGTGATTGCATCAGTCACGATCGGCGGCACGATCCTGGCCGAAGCCGCGTTGTCTTTCCTTGGGCTGGGCGCCAACTCTGCTGAAAATCCGACCTGGGGCTTCATCCTGTTTGAAGCCACTCAACGTGGCAACCTCGATCGTTGGCCCTGGCTCGCGCTCACCCCTGGAGCTGCGATCACGCTAATCGTGCTGGCATTCAACCTGCTCGGCGACGCCCTTCGCGACGTTCTCGACCCGCGGCTGCGGGGCACAGGCGCCGGCGCCTGACGATTCCACCCCTTGGGAACTTTTTCGACCTGGCCGTCGTCTTGTATGTCGGAGGGTTGGTCCCCGATCAGGTCGGGGAACCGGTCAGACGGTAGAACTGTCACCCCGCCCGCCCACCGATGTCCACACAGGAGACATCGGTAACCTCTCCGACTGGCCGCCCCTCCAGCTGCCTGCGTCGCCCCCGACCGGTCCGCCGGTCGGGGGCGCTTCTTCGTTCGTGACTTAAGGGTCCCATGGTCCTCTCTCCCCCCGCTCCGCGGGGGGAGATGCCGAAGGCAGAGGGGGGTCCGATCAGACGGCCCACGGCGTCCCCCCTTCAGTCCCTACGGGACAGCTTCCCCCCAGGGGGAAGCGAGTTGACACACCGGGCTTCCTGAGGGAAGGCGGGGCTACGCGCCGATCTTGTTGAGCAGGCGGTTGGTGTCCACGACGTGGCGGGTGAGACCGAGCTTCTCTGGCGCAATGCCCATCGCGAGCCCAAGAAGCTGCGGCACATGCAGGATCGGCAGGTTGAGGTTGCGGTCGATCACCTTGGCCGCGTCGGGCTGCTGCGCGTCCAGGTTGAGGTGGCACAGCGGACAGGGGGTGACCAGCGCGTCGGCCCCCTTCGACTGCGCCTCGTCCAGGTGCGTGCCGGCCATCGTCAGCGAATTCTTCTTGTTCATCGTCAGGATCGGGAAACCGCAGCACTTGGTCATGCCGTCGTAGGTGACGGTGGTCGCGCCGAGGATCTCGATCAACTGCTCCAGGCTGTCGCGCCGCGTGGGATGCGCATCGAACTCGAGCGTGCGCTCGGGTCGGACGAGGTAACAACCGTAGAACGGTCCCAGATTGAGCTCTTCCAGCGGCCGCTGGATTAGCGAGTTGATCCTGTCGATGCCGACATCTTCCAGCAGGATCCAGAGCAGATGGCGCGGATCGACTGAGCCGCGGTACTCGATGCCCTCGGGAGCCAGGTGGTGGTTGATGCGTATGCGGTAGTCGACATCGCGGAGCTTCTCCGCGGCAAGCCGGTGCACTCCTACGCAGGTCGAGCAGATGTCCATCAGCGGCAAGTCCATTTGCTCGGCCATGGCCATCGTGCGAGCGTTGAGCACATCCTGGAGGTATGGTTCACCGTCCGAGATGATCCCGGCGCCGGTACAAGCGGCGGCTTCAAGCTCGACCAAGTCCATGCCCAGATGCTCGGCGACGGCGAGCGTGGAGGTGTACAGCTCCGGCGCCGCGCCCTGCGCGACACAACCGGGCCAGAATGCGTACTTGCTCATCGTGTTCGTTTCTCCCGCTCGTGAGCCCTGACCCCGCTCAGGTAGATGGCTCGCTGATGCTGCCGAATCGTTTAGTGTCCCCCGATGGCCGTCTCGAACTCCGCGCCGAACGCTTCGGCGTCAACGTCGTGGTGATGCTTCTCAGCCTCGACCTCTTCAAAGATCCGTTCGATCTGTTCGCGACCCTCGGCGCTCGCCCCGTGTCGCTGAGCGATGGTCAACAGCTTTCGCGACTTCAGCAGACGAATCGCGCCCGGCGTGTAGTCCATCATCTCCTTGTGCGCATCGAGGTTGCCCGTCAGCAGACGTCCAATACCGACCGACTGGATGGGCAGCATCATCTCATCGAGCCGGCCGCGCTTGCGCACGCCGGAGGTGAAGCCCTTGTGGTGCCGCACACCGTGATTGTTGGTGTGGCCGGCCTCGATCGCCATCGTGCGCAGCTCCATGATTGCGTCCATCGGCAGCACGTCCTTGGGGCAGGCCTGGACGCACATGTAGCAGCGCGTGCAGTCCCAGATGCCGCCCTGCTCCTCGGAGAGGAACTTGAGCCGCTCTTCTCGCTTGGCGTCGCGGCTGTCCATGACGAAGCGGTAGGCCTTGGCCAGCGCGGCCGGGCCGAGGAAGTTCTCGTCGACGGCGGCGACAGTGCAGTCGGAGTAGCAGGCGCCGCAGTGGATGCAGGTCGAGGCGTGCGACCAGTGGTCGAACTCCTCCACCTTCTGACGGTATTCACGCTCGGGCGGTTCCTGATCCTCGTACGGTTCCAGCCAGGTCTCGGCGCGTTCGAACTGGTGCAGGAACTTCTCGACATCGACGACGAGATCCTTGATCACGTGCTGGTTGCCCTGCGGACCGACGCGAATCGGGTTGCCGCGTTCGGCGGCGGCATCGACCTGCGTCTGGCAAGACAGCATCGATTGCCCGTTGACCTTCATCGCGCAGGAGCCGCAGATCGCGTGTCGGCAGGACATTCGGAAGGAGAGCGTCCCGTCCTGCTCCCATTTGATCGCGTTGAGGCTGTCGAGCACGGTCTGACCAGCCTGAACATCGACGTTGAACGACTCCTCGTAGGACTCGTCCGTGTCTGGGTTGTAGCGCTCGATGATGAATTCCTGCTGAGCCATGAGTCTGCGCCTGTTCGTTGCTCTGGATGCGCGCGGTAAGGAATCTTCAGTAGGTTCGCTCCTGGAGCGGGAACGGCTCCCGGTACTTCGGTTCCATGTTGACTTCGCAGTACTCGAGCCGAGGACCGTCTTCGCCGTCTTGCGGACGGTAGGCCAACGTGTGGCGGTGCCAGTTCTCGTCGTCTCGGTCAGGGAAGTCCCTGCGCGCGTGGCCGCCGCGCGATTCCTCGCGCGCAATGGCGCCGACGGTGATCACTTCCGAGTACTCAAGCATGTGGCCGAGCTCGATGGCGTCGAGCAGATCGGTGTTGAAGGTCGAGCCGTGGTCGTCGATCGCCACGTGCTTGAATCGCTCCTGGTACCCCTTGACTTCGGAGAGACACTCGCGCAACTCGGCGTCATCTCGGAAGACGCCGCATTTGTCCATCATCGTGTCGCGCAGCTCCGCTCGAATCTGGCCGACCTTCTCGGAGCCCGATGCGCTGAGGAAGCGGTCGACCTCGCCGATCGCGTTGGCCATGTCGCCCTCGTCAATGCTGGTCGGGTCGAGGTCGTGCACGACATCGAGGATGCCGCGACCGGCGCGTCGTCCCATGACGACCGCCTCGAGCAGCGAGTTGGTACCGAGCCGATTGGCGCCATGGACGGAGACGCATGAGGCCTCGCCGGCAGCGAAGAAGCCGGTGACTTCCGGTGCGCCATCAAGGTCTTTGATCCGCACCTGGCCGTTGATGTCGCAGGGGATGCCGCCCATCGAGTAGTGCGCAGTGGGCTGGATTGGCACGGGCGCTTCGAGCGGGTCGATGCCGGCGAAGTCTCGGGCGAGATGCAGGACCGAGGGCAGCGCATAGCGGATGCGTTCCTCGCCGATCGGCCGCAGGTCCATGAACACCGAGTCACGCAGGTCGGTGACGCCGCGTCCGGCTTCGATCTCGGACTGCTCGGCGCGCGCGACGATGTCGCGGGGCGCAAGCTCCATGCGGCCGGGCGCATAATTCTCCATGAAGCGGAAGCCGTCGGAGTTGACGATGTGGGCGCCCTCGCCGCGCGCGGCCTCGGAGAGCAAGATGCCGGAGCCCTGCAGGCCGGTCGGGTGGAACTGGACGAACTCCATGTCCTCCAGTGGAATGCCGGCGCGGTAGGCCATGACCACGCCGTCGCCAGTGGAAGCGAATGCGTTGGTCGTAACCCGGAATGCGCGACCGTAGCCGCCGGTACCGAACATCACGGCCTTGGCAGAGATGGCCTCGATCTGACCGGAGAGGATGTCGTAGGCGACGAGGCCCTGGCAGACGTTGTCCTTGACCACGAGGTCGAGCGCGTACCACTCGGAGTAGACCTTGACGCCGCGTCTGAGGAGCTGCTCGAAGAGGACGGTGAGCACCGCGTGTCCGGTGCGGTCGGCGGCGTAGCAGGCGCGCGGCGCCGTGTGACCGCCGAAGCGCCGCTGGGCGACACGGCCTTCGTCGTCGCGGGAGAAGGCGCAGCCCATGTGCTCAAGTTCGAAGATGTTCTCTGGGCCCTCGCGAGTCAGCACCTCGGCTGCGTCCTGGTCGACGAGATAGTCGCCGCCCTTGACGGTGTCGAACATGTGCAGGTCCCAAGAGTCCTCAGCAGAGTTGCCGAGCGAGGCGGCGATGCCGCCCTGCGCGGCCCCAGAGTGCGAACGCAGCGGGTGAACCTTGGAGAGAATCGCCACGTCCAGCGAGGGGTCGCTGGAGACCTCCAGGGCGGCGCGCATGCCCGCCAGTCCCGAGCCGACAATCAGTACATCGTGCTGCAACATCGTGCTGTCTCCCGCTCCGGATTGCCTGCCCAGTGTCGCACCAAACGCCATTGCGCGGTAGTCCGAAACCTTGCAGCGTGCAGCAGTCAGCGTACGGCGGCGGGCGGGCACAAGGCCTGCCCCTACACGATCCTGTAGGGGCGACCCTTGTGGTCGCCCGTCCCTCTCGTTGGTCAGCCTATTCCTGACCCCGGTAGTGCCGCACGATCTTGCGCCCCAGTGGTCCGACGGCTTCCAGGGCCAGATACTGGATCAGAATCACCGACTTGGCATCGATAATCTCGCCTGCTTCGACCAGATCGATAGCCTCGCCGAGTGGCTTCCATTCGACAATCAACTCTTCGTCCTCGTCTGCTTCGAGAGGGGCCTCGACACAGTTCCGGGCGATGAACCCGTGCAGGAACTCATCGGCGAAGCCGGGCGCTACGAAGAAGCCTCGCGCGTAGTCGAGTCTGGCAGGATCGAGACCGACCTCTTCGCGCAGCTCACGCCTCGCGGTCTCCTCTGGCGTCTCGCCCGGATCGATGCGTCCGGCGGGCAGCTCCAAGAGCGGCCGACCCGTCGGGTGACGCCACTGGCGGACGAAGGCGATGTCGCCGTTGTCGCGGATGGCGAGAATGACGACTGCGTCAGGATGCTCGACGACCTCGCGTCGCGCCCGGCGTCCGTTCGCCATCGACACCTCATCGACGCGGACGTTGATTCGTCGGCCACTAAAGACTTGCTCGGTTGAGAGCACGGTCTCGGTGAGGGAGTCATGCAGGTCAGCCATGGCCCTCACCCTAACCCCCCGCATCAAGTGCGGGGCTGGCTTCTCCCAGAAAAGAGCTGCGCGCGAACCTCTTACGAAGTCGCCCCCGCGAAGGCGGGGGCGCCGCCAACAGACAGGTGCAGCGAGGCCCCGCCTTCGCGGGGCCGACCTAGGTTGGCTTGCATGCAGGTCTCGTGAGGGAGAAGGGACATACCTAAGCGTCAAGCCTGTCGCGGAGATCAATCGTCACCGCGATCTCGTCGCAGGCGTTGTACTTGGGACAGCGGAAGCACTCGTTCCAGACCTTGCGCGGGAAGGCCGAGACGCCGGAAATGCGAAAGCCGAGGCGCTCAAAGAACGCGGGCGTCGTGGTGAGCGCGAAGACGGTCTTGAGCCCCATCTCGACGGCCTCTTCGAGGCAGGCGTGGACAACGATACGCCCTAGTCCCTTGCCCTGGGTTCCCGGATCTACGACCAGGGATTTGATCTCCGCAAGATCGCGCCACTCCACGTGCAGCGCGCCGGCGGCGAGCAGGCGGCGACCGTTCGGATCGCGGACGACAACGAAGTCGCGGATCGTCTCGTAAATCTCACCCTCGGTGCGGGGCAGGACATCGTTGGTGGTCTCAAACCAGTACTGGATCAGGCGGTGGATCTCTGGCGCGTCGCCGATCAGCGCCTTCTCCGCGATCAGCGGCTCTGCCGCGACAACGCCCCCATCGGACTGCAGTTCCTGCATCGCGTGCAATTCCGAAGCTCGCTGCTGCACTGTTGCAGCCGGGCTTGGTCCGATCGTCTCCGATGTCATGTTGTGACCGTTGCCTTCAGCAGATCCGACGCGCTGGCGCGGTTGGCCTCGCTGATCCCGCCCAGCATGTCGGCGAGTTCGATGACTCGTTCGTCGTCGGACAGCTCTCTCACAACCACCGTCGTGCGCCCTGCGTCGGTCGATTTGGCGACCGTGATGTGTCGCTCGGCATGAGCGGCCACCTGGGGCAGATGCGTAATGCAGATCACCTGTCGTTGTTCTCCGAGACCGGCGAGGCGCTCGCCGATCATTCCGCCGCTGCGTCCGCCGAGACCGGTATCGACCTCGTCAAAGACCAACAGCGGCACTTCATCACTTTCGCCCAATACTGCTTTGATTGCCAGTGTCAGCCGCGCAGTTTCTCCCCCTGAGGCGACACGGCGCAGGGGACGAGGCGGAGTGTCGGGATTGAATGCGACCGCAAGCTCCACGCGGTCGACACCCGTCTGATCGAATCCTACGGCAGAATCGCCAAGCCTGAGCGAGCGTCCGCCCCTGGCGGCGGGGATTTCCGAGAACTCGAACACGATGCTCGCCTGCGGCAGGCGAAGGTGCTCACACTCCAGCGATACCGAACTTGACAGGCGCTCAGCTCCGCGCTTGCGCTGCCGACTGAGTTCCAGAGCCGAGTCGGCCAGCTCGGCAGCGAGCCGCTCAGCCTCAGCAGCCAGCGAGTCGCCGTCCGCGGTCTCCTCCTCGAGCCGCCTGGCCTCGAACTCGGCCCGCTCTCCATATGCAAGGATCTCGTCAATCGTGTCGCCCCAGCGACGCTTCATCCCGCCGATCAGCGCGATTCGCGACTCTACCTCTTCGAGCCGGGCAGGATCAAGCTCGATTGCATCGGCGTAGGCTCTCAGCGATCGGACTGCCTCAGCGATCTGTTCCGCTGCGCTCTCAAGCCCTTCGGCAATCTCTTGCGCGGAGTCATCGATTGAGACCAATCTGCGTGCGGCGGAGAGCGAGTCGCCGATGGTGTCCGATTCGAGCGCTTCGCGGGCGGCCTCGGCATCCGTCGCGAGCGCCTGCGCGTTGACCAGGCGCCGGTGAAGCGTCTGCAACTCCGTGTCTTCGTCGGGCTGGAGGTTGGCCGCCGCGATTTCCGAGGCTTCGTGTCGCAGCAGGGCGATCCGCCGGGTTCGCTCGCGTTGATCCTGGTGCAGGCCGGCCAGGCGTCGATCGAGACTGTTGAGCCTGCTGACCATCGCCGAGACGGCGTCGCGCTGATGCTCGACCCGGGCAAAGCGATCGAGCAACATTAGTTGTTCTTCGGGCCTCAACAGCGAGAGATGCTCCCGCTGTCCGTGAATGTCAGCGACAAAAGGCGCAATCTCGCGCAGGGCCCCAGCGGTCGCTGCGCGGTCGTTCATGCGTATCCGCCCTCCGAGCCTGACCAGATCACCTTGCGGCCGACTGACGCTGCGGCGGATGATCAGTTCACCGTCAAAGGGAATGTCGGCGTCGGCGAGCACTCGGTTGACTGCATGTCGAGCGCCACTCGCAGAGAGATCGAAGATCGCTTCAACTTCGGCGCGCTCGGCGCCAGGTCGGATCATCTCTGCATTGGAGGGCGCGCCCAGCACGAATGCCAGGGCTTGAATGAGAACGCTCTTGCCGGCTCCGGTCTCGCCCGTGATCACGGTGAAGCCACCGCCAAGGACAAGGTCAACCCGCTCTGCCAGTGCAAAGTCGCGTAGGTGAAGTCCTGTCAGCACCTTGGGACTCCTCTGTTTCGATCCCAGGTAACGATCAAGCGATCTTCAGTTCGAGCGTATGTTCATATTAGCTGAGTGGCGGCCGAAGACACAGCGTTCCCGATCCGGAACTATGATGGCTCAGCATGGCTTGCGTCAAAGGCTTCGATGCCCGTGCGCGAGACCGCCTCCACACGACGCTCGTCGAGCCAGGCAAGCCGTCGACCGAGCTGGGCGAAAAAGGGACGCTCACCGAAGCGCACCAGACGGGCCAGCGACTCGCTAAGCCGAATCACCGCGCCTCCTCCCGGCTGCAGCGCATAGGGCCGCTGACCGTCGACCGAGAGCGAACCCGGGTGCTCTCGCCCGAGCCGCAGTTCGATCTCGGCGTCGCCGGGAAGGACCATCGGCGCAGCCTGAGCAAGGTGCGGCGCAACCGGAGTCAACACGACGCTGCGCGCGCTCGGGTGCAGGATTGGACCGCCGGCCGAAAGCGAATAACCGGTGCTGCCGGTCGCAGAGGCGACAACAACGGCGTCGGCGCGGACCACGCCAACCAGATCGTCGTTGACCCAGACCGCGATGTAGGCAGGCTGGCCCAGGCTCCCTCGACCAATCATCACGTCGTTCAGAGCAGGTAGCACTCCGGGCGAGTCACCATCGACGCCCACAGGCCGCGCTTCAAGCATGGCGCGATCCTCGAGCGTGAAGTTGCCATTGAGCAGATCGGGAATGTGCTCGTCGATCTGTTCGGGGGTCAGTTCCGTGAGAAAGGCCTGGCGGCCAAGGTCGACGCCCAGGATGATACAACCAAGTCCGGCGCTGGCTCGGGCGGCTCGCAGAATCGTTCCGTCGCCTCCCAGGCAGATCAGCAGGTCAGTGTCCGGCAAGCGCTCGATCGAGCGCTGCGGATCCCAGGGCATCGAGGTCCAGGCCTCCCGTCCCAGATTGCGCAGCTTGTCTGCGAGTTCGTCGGCCGCGACGCGTGCTTCATCAAGGCGAGGATGGTAGTAGATGCCGATGCAGTCG
Source organism: Dehalococcoidia bacterium (assembly GCA_965211635.1). Lineage (GTDB taxonomy): Bacteria > Chloroflexota > Dehalococcoidia > Bin125 > Bin125 > Bin125. The sequence continues at coordinate 222,488 of OZ242948.1, read as the reverse complement.
ATCTGCTTGTTCTGAGTCATGTCACTCACGGTGTGCGCAACCAAACGAACCACTCGCGGTTGCCTGCGGGTCCCGTAAGCGGTGATCTGAGCACGCCTCCGACTCGCCACTCGCGCTCGAAGGCCCATTTCAGCACGCTGCTCACGGCGCGTCCCTGGGCCATTCGGTCGTTGACGACGCCTCGCTCGTCAACATCCGCGGTAGGAGATTCGAACTGGGGCTTGACCAGGGCGATCACATCGGACAGCGGCCCTGCCAGCCTGGATACGCATGGAAGAACTTGGCGCAGTCCGATGAAAGACACGTCGACTGTGGCCAATGTCGGCGCCTGCGGCAACTCGGCGAGATTGCAGATATGGGTGCGCTCCACCGAAGTCACGCAGGGATCGCGGCGCAGCCGTTCCGCGAGCTGCCCGTAGCCGACATCGACGGCGTAGACGTGATTGGCTCCGCGACGAAGGAGCGCGTCCGTGAACCCGCCGGTCGACGCGCCGACATCGAGGCATACCGCGTCTCGCACTGGAATCGGCCAGGCATCGAGCGCAGCGACGAGTTTGTCGCCGCCGCGCGAAACGTACTGTCGGGACTGCCGCACGAACAGCGGGGTGTCAGCCGCGACTTGCTGGCCGGCTTGCGCGTAGCGCTGATTGTCGCCATGGACACGCCCGGCCATGATCAGGGCTCGAGCTGTGCTCAAGTTCGGAGCTTCGCCTCGTTGTACCAATAAGTCGTCGAGTCGCACCCGACGGGTTGTGCGGATCGCGGCCGTTGGCGGCATCAGGCGCTTTCCTGGCGCTGCGCCAATCCACCGTCTCCGCGACGACGGATCGCTTCGTACTCAACGGCGAGGCCCTGGTCGTTGAGCAGCAGAGGATGCTCTTGCCGCTTGACCGTGTCGGCGTTGACGACGCACTTCTTGACTTCAGGCCGTCCCGGGACCTCGAACATCACGTCTAGCAACAGATCCTCGACGACCGTTCGCAATCCGCGGGCGCCCGTTGCTTCCTGGATTGCCTGCTCGGCGATCGCATCGAGCGCCTCGACTGTGAAACTGAGTTCGACGCCGTCCATGTCGAAGAAGCGTTCGTACTGGCGGATCAGGGCGTTCTTCGGCTCTGTCAGGATCCGCACCAGAGACGCCTGGTCAAGTTCGTCCAACGTCACGACCACCGGCAAACGACCGACAAACTCTGGGATCAGCCCGTATTTCTGCAGATCGTCGTGGCTGAGGTGGTGCAGCAGATGGTCGCGTTCCTGCGCAGAGCGACTCTTGGAGCCAAATCCGATGTTGCGGATGCCGGTCGTCACCCGGCGGTCGATCACCTGATCGAGACCCTCGAAGGCGCCGCCACAGATGAAGAGGATCTTGCTCGTATCAATCTGCAAAAACTCCTGATGCGGATGCTTGCGACCACCTTGCGGCGGGACCGAGGCGACCGTGCCCTCGATGATCTTGAGCAGCGCCTGCTGCACGCCCTCTCCCGACACGTCGCGCGTGATCGAAGGATTGTCGGCTTTGCGCGCGATCTTGTCGATTTCGTCGATGTAGATGATCCCCCGTTCCGCGCGGGCAATGTCGAAGTCGGCGGCCTGGATCAGGTGCAGCAGGATGTTCTCAACGTCCTCGCCGACATAGCCGGCCTCGGTCAGTGCAGTCGCATCCGCGATCGAGAATGGAACGTCAAGGATTCGAGCGAGCGTGGAGGCGAGCAAGGTCTTGCCCGAACCGGTCGGACCAACGAGCAGGATGTTGCTCTTCTCCAACTCGACGTCGTCGTCTGGGTCGATGACGGTGTTGATTCGCTTGTAGTGGTTGTAGACGGCGACGGCAAGGACGCGCTTGGCCTCATCCTGACCGACGACGTGCTCGCAAAGTCGGTCGTAGATCGCCAGCGGCGGCAGCGTCTGGGGAGGGCTGGAGGCGCTCTGTTCCTGAGGCGCTGCAGACTGCTGGGCATCATCCTGGATCACGGCGCGGCAGGCTTCAACGCATTCGTTGCAGATGTAGACGCCACCTGGTCCAGCGACCAGCCGACGAACCTGCGCCTGGTCCTTCATGCAGAAGGAACAGTGATACTGACTGCGTCCCCCACCGTGCGCGCTGCTCATCAGCCATCGCCTCTCTGCTGCGATTCAACGCCCCGTGCTATCTGCATTGTGCATTGTGCATTGTGCCCCGTGCATGGCGTACTGTGCGTTGTTCGTTATGGGGTGTTGTCGACTAACCCTCCATCTGCCGCGGCAGGATTGAACAGATACTACGCGCCTGCGGCTGCGGCTGCATCCCCGGCCACTTCGCTGGAGAGCACCGAGTCAACCAGGCCGTACTCCTGCGCCTGCTCCGCATCAAGATAGAAGTCACGGTCGGTGTCAGCGGCGATCCGATCCAGGGGTTGACCGGTGTGTCTGGCCAGGATTTCCCGGATCGTCTCGTTGTTGCGCAAAATCTCGCGCGCCGCGATTTCGATGTCGGAAGCCTGGCCACGAGCGCCACCAAGCGCTTGGTGCATGTGAATCGTCGCGTGCGGCAACGCAAAGCGCTTGCTCGCCGCGCCCGCGGACAGCAGCACCGTGCCCATCGAAGCGGACATGCCCACGCAAATCGTCGAGACGTCGGCCTTGATCAACTGCATCGTGTCGTAGATCGCCAGACCGGCAGTGATCACGCCGCCCGGCGAGTTCACGTAGAGCTGAATGTCACGGTCAGGATCCTCGCGGTCGAGGTAGAGCAGCTGCGCCACGATCACGTTGGCGATCTGGTCGTCGATCGGCGTGCCCAGGAAGATGATCCGCTCGCGCAGCAGGAGCGAATAGATGTCGTAGGCGCGCTCGCCGCGGTTGGTCGTCTCGACGACCATGGGGATGATGTCGCTGGGCCGGCTGAGGCCGGCGCTGTAGCCACTGACCGGACTGTTGCTCGGAGTGGTGTTCGGACTGTTGCTTAGGTAGTTGCTCAGGGTCATCAAGAACCCTCCTTCGCGGATCAAGTGTAGGCCCGTTTGGCAGTCGCGCGATTACGCAGCCGACACCAGCGGACAGAATCCGCTGGCATATCCAAACGGTTATTCCTCGGACTCCTCGACAGCCTCATCATCGGTCTCAACGCTCTCTTCGACAACTGCGTCCGCCTCGAGTTCGTCGTCGGACTCAACCTCCGGCTCTTCATCCTCCGACACTCCGGCTGCGTGATTGGTCAACGCAATTTGCTGCAATCGCTCAACCGTGCGCTCGCGAACCAGGCGCGCCTCGACATTCGCGCGAAAACTCTCGTCGTTGAGTGTCTCTTCGGCTTGTTCGGGCGCCAGGTTCGGCACACCCTCGAAAAGCTTCTGGATTTCGGCGGTGACTTCCCCGTCGAGAACCTCGATCTCCTCCGCCTCGCCGATGTGCTGCAGTACGAGCGTATTGATCACGCGTTCATTGGCTTGCGAACGGAAGCTGGCCATGAGCTGTTCGCCCGACTCACTGTCTTCGCGCAGAAACGTATTCGGATCCTGGCCCATCTGCCGAGCGAAGTCCTGGCGCATGTGCTCGACTTCGTGCTCGACCAGGGCCGGCGGATACTCGAGCGTCGCCCGATCTACCACCGCCTGCAGCACCGCCTGGCTGAACTCTTGGTCCGCCTGTTGGTCGGTCTGTTCGCGCAGGCCCGACTCGACCCGTTCGCGTAGCGCGGCGTAAGTCTCAAACTCCTCCGAGACTTCCATGGCAAAGTCGTCGTCCGCCTCGGGCAGTTCTTCCGCCTTGACATCGTGAATGGTCACGGTGAAGGTGACCGTCTTGCCGGCCACTTCATCGTCGTCCCAGTCCTCGTCCACGTCGATCGGGATCACGTGCTCTTCGCCAACGGCGACGCCGACCAGCCTCTCGCTCAGGCCGGGAACGCCGATCACCGCACCCTCGCGCAGGTGGAACTCCGCGCCAGGCTGATCGAGGATGGTCTCGTCTTCGACTTCGGCCTTGACATCGGCGGTCACGCGGTCGTCGAGTTCGGGTGCGCGCTCAACCGGCTCAAGCACGGCGTGTTGGCGGCGCAGCTCAAGCAGCCGCTCCTCCAACATCTCTTCCGAGTACAGGCTCTCCGGTTCGGCAACGGAGATGCCCCGATAGTCGCCGAGTTCAACGACTGGGGTGAGCGGAACCGTGGCGGTGAACGTAACCGGCTCGCGATCGGTGATCTCAACACTCGGCGTCGCGACCGGCTCAAGACCTTCCTGCTCCATGGCTTCGGTCAGAGCCTGCGGGATCAGCCGTTCAGCGGCTTCTTCGAAGACCATGTCGGCGCCCAGCGCGCTCTCAACCACGCGTCGCGGAGCCTTGCCCTGGCGGAAACCGGGGATGCGGTAGCGCTGCGACAGGCGTCGCGCCGCCTGTTCAAGCGACTTATTGACTCGCGCATCGTCGAGCTCGATTTCGAGCCGCATCTGCGCTTCAGGGATGCGTTCAGCAGTGACTTTCATTGGACCACTCTCTTGGCACAGTTGGGAACGAGAATATCAGCGGATTTGCTATGCGCTCCTCCGTACTTGTCTGCTTGCCGCGCACTGGTATGCAGACTCCGCACATACCCGCGTCGTCCCGCCGTCATGCAACTCGGGTGAGACGCCGTGTATCGACCGATCCCATTGGTCTCCTGTCTGCCATTGAACTTATGGGGCAAAGTCTTGTCATCTCGATTTTGATCTGCCTAGTCTCGATTAACCACGAAACCCGGACCGGCGCAGAGAGGACGCACCATGACCCGCTCACTCACACCAAAGGCAGTGTTCGTCGCAGCGGCCCTGATCCTGGCGGCCATTGCGGCGGCGTTGATCCTCGTTGGAGATCGAGCAGAGGCTGGCGATACCACCAATGCATGCCTGTACAACAATCCAGGGCCGACGCCAGGTGAATGCGGCTCAGAAGGAGGTGGTGTGCCAAGTGATGGGACAGTTCTCCAACGGGTGATCGAAGGGATCGACAGAGAACGAGAAGCGCGAGAGCGAGAACAAGCGGAAACCGAACGAACCAACGCGCTGCACCAGGCGACGCTCGTGCCGGAAACGGCCCCAACGCAAGTGAAGGTCTGTCGCACCCACATCGAAATGGTCAAAGAGGTCTACAACACGACCGGCAACTGGCGCTGGAAGGAGATCAGGACAACGGTCTGCGAGTGGCGTTGACAAGTGCACCCAGGAGAGCGGCAAGTTCGTCGTCATCTGAGGCGAGGATTGAGCACATCGTTGATCGCGTCACCGAGCAAGTTGAAGGCAAGCAGGATCGGCAAGACAAACAGCATTGGAACCAGCAGCATCCAGGGATACTGGGTCAATGAAGTGAACCCGCCGGCGGCGGCGACCATAGTCCCAAACGACGGCGTAGGGGCGGTGATCCCGATGCCGAGCCAGGTCAGCACCACCTCAGCGCCGGCCATCTCGCCCATCGAGGCGCTAAAGCCGACTACGAACCAGGGAAGTATGCCGGGAAACAGGTGTCTCACAAGCACCCGCGGCGTCCCCGCTCCAATCGTCTCCGCGGCCAGGATGTAGTCGCGTTCGCGCAGCGACAGTACTTGCCCGCGATAGAAGCGAGCCGCGCCAGCCCAGCCCAACAGTGACATCGCGAAAACGATCAGCACATAGTCATCGATACCCTGCGCGATCAGCCATTCGGCGCCGATCGCATCCTCCAAGTCGCGAAACCAATCAGTGATCCGATCGCGGAAGACGGCAACGATCACGATCAGGTAGACCAGCCCAGGCATCGCCAGGACAAGGTCGGCGAGGCGCATGATCGCCGCGTCCAGCCTGCCTCCGCGATAGCCGGCGAGCAATCCCAGCCCCAGACCGAGAAAGAGGTTGCCCATCACGACCGATATCACCGTGATAATCACGGTGGTGCGCAAGGAGAACAGGGCTCGCGAGAACAGATCGCGGCCGGATCGGTCGGTACCGAACCAGTGTCGAGTCGACGGCGGCTGCAGCGCCTCGTCTTCTCCGAGGACGATCTCGGTTCGGCCAGGCAGAACGGTTTCGCGCGATAGCGGGCCGTACTCCGCAACGATCTCGGGATTGAGCAGGGAGATGGTTACCAGTTGGACGTCCAGGCGCTCCGCGAATGCGCCGAGCGTCTCGGGTTCGCCATCGACTACGCGTATCGAACGCCGTTCGCTGAGATTCGTCTGCGTCGGGTCCTGGAGACCGGTGTCGACGCCGAAGGCATCGAGGAAGGTGTAGATCCCGGCTCCATAGAGCACGAAGATGGTGAGCATGCAGATGACGGCGACTCGCTTGCGGAACAGCGCCCGCATCGACCGCCTGAACGGCGACTCGGAGCGCTCGGGCATGGCCCAGGTGTCGCTGCGTTCTGCGCGCGCGCTCATGCGATGCGCTCCGTGAAGCGGATGCGTGGGTCGATGAAGATGTACAGCACGTCAATCAGAGCGTTTGCGACAATGATCAGCGTCGCGACCAGCAACGTGAAGCCCAGGATGACATTCCAGTCTCGCTGCGTGATCGACTCGAAAATGAACGCTCCCACACCGGGAATGCCGTACCGAGTCTCAATCACGATGGAGCCTGCGATCACGCCGACCACGGCCAGTCCGAAGTTGGTTGAGAGCGGCAACAGACCGTTACGCAGTACGTGCCGATAGAGGATGTAACGCTCGGTCAGCCCCTTGGCGCGCGCCGTACGGACGTAGTCCTCGTCCATGGTCGCAAGCATGCTGATGCGAACGAACCGGCCCATGCCTCCGTAGGCGCCAATCGAGAGCGCAATCAGGGGAACGATGTAAGAGGCCGGATCACCGGGCGTCCAGACGGCGGGCACGTTGAAGCCGAAGAACCCGAAGAACGGACCCAGGAACTCCACCATCAGCCAGACAACCAGCACGATCATTATCGGCGATGGGATCGAGTCGAAGATCTTTAGGAATCCGATCGTGGCCGGATCCTTCCATGTCCCTCGATTGACAGCCACATAGACGCCGATTGGGATGCCGATACCGAAGATCAGGAACAGGACGATCAAGTTGATATGGGCCGAGACCCAGATACGTTCTCCCAGCAGCTCCTGCACGCTGCGCTTGGGCGAGCGGTAGTAGTACGAGGGGCCAAGATCGCCTTCGCTGACGACGCCCCAAACATAGCGACCGAATCGTTCGACGTAGCTGCCCTTGAGGCCGAACTCCTCGCGAATCAACTCGGCCTGTTCCGGTTCAACCTGGCGGGCGCCTCCGATGATGCGGACAGGGTCGCCGGGGGCGATGTGCGTCAGCGCGTAGGTGGCCGCCGCGACGACGAAGACCATGATCGGTACGAGCAGCAGGCGGCGCGTCAGAATCGGGATCGCCCCATGTCCCATGCGACGCCCCCCTCGTCCGTGCCTCTTCTTCTTCCAGTGGCGCGTTGTCCGCTGTCTCCTGGAGACTACTCGTCAATGCTGACGTAGCGCAGGTTGGGGACCACCGTGCGTGTCGGCTCATAGCCCTGGACGTACGGTTTCACGACCTCGTGGGCGACCGAGAAATATAGTGGAATCCAGATCGCGTCCTCAACCAGCATGCGGTCAATCTGCCGGTAGATGTTGGTACGCAACTCCTGATCCAGCGAGTATCTCGCTTCCTCTAGCAGGTCATCGATCTCGTCGCTGTTGAGCTGCGTGTCGTTGCCCAGCGAGGCGCTGTGGAACTTGTAGTCCAGCACATTGTGCGGATCGGGGTAGTCCAGGCTCCAGCCGAGCGAGAAGAATCCGTACAGGCCGCGGTCCACCTCCGAGATGAACGTGGCGAACTCGACCTGCTGGATCTCGATTTCCAGATCCAGATGCTGCCGCCACATGTCCTGGATCGCTTCGTACACGGATCCAGGAGTCGCTCCAGCGCCGGGTACTGTCAGGCGAATCTCTTCGATGAAGGACGTACCGGCATAGCGTGACTCGGCGAGCAGCTCCTGGGCGAGCTCCGGATCGAAGACGATGCCGAGATAGTCGGGATCGTGCGCGACAAGACCGGGCGGCACGATCTGCCGTGCTGCCACGACAAGATCGTCGAGCACATCCTCGACGATCGTGGTCTTGTCGATCGCGTGGGCCAGCGCATACCTCACGTTGGGATCGTCGAATGGCGGTTGGGTGACGTTGAAGGCGAGATAGAAGACCGATAGCTCGGAGCGGGAGACGTAGAGCGGGTTCAGTTCCGAAGCCGGATCGCGGACGCGCTCGATGTCATTGAGACCGATAAAGGCCTGGTCCAGCTCGTCGTTCTCGAACTGCTCGACCGAGCCGCCGGCGAAGCGCACCGAAACCTTGCGCACTTTGGCCGGTTCGAGGTGGTAGCCATCGAATCGCTCTAGCGTCAGGCCCTCGCCAAGCTGCCACTCCGTCAGGCGGAAGGGACCGCTGCCATTGGGAGCCAATGCCCAGCGTTCAGGGTCGGCCTCAACCTGGTCGCGATCAAGCACGAATGCGGTGGGATAGGTCAGCTTGTACAGAAACACGGGCGTTTGCCGCTTGATCGTGATGTCCAGCGTCACGTCGTCAATGACCTGGACCCCAACCACCTCGTCGGCGCGATTGCGGAGGTACTCGGAGGCGCCCACGATGTCGCCCAGGAAGTCGGGCGCCGTGGGCGAGAGCGTGTCCGGGTGCAAGTTGCGCTCGAAGCTCCACTTGAAGTCCTCGGCCGTGATCCGCTTGCCATCGTGGAACGTGGCGTTGTCGCGGATTGTGAATCGGTACGTCACCGTGCCGTCGCTGTTCTCCTGCGCGCTGGGCACCGATTCGGCGAGGTCGGCTGCGATGCGCAGGCTGCGGTCGAGCATCAGCAGCCCACCGAACACCTCGACCGCGATCACGGCGGAACTGACATCCGTGATCTGGGCCGGGTCAAGGTTGATCGGCTCGGCTCGGGCAATGCGGAACTCGCCCGTCTCTCGTGGGACAAACGGTCGAGCTTCGGCCTGTTGGTCTCCGGCGTCCGACTGCTGTTGTTGGACGGTCGCCTGCCGCTCCTCGCGATCGCCCTGTTGTGATTCTTGCTGGGCCTGGTCGCGCTCCGTGCGAGCCGCGCCTTGCGATTGCTCAACTTGCTGTTGCCCCTCATCCCCGCCGCAGGCGGAAACAGCGATCGCCAGCGCAAGGGCAATGAGAGTCAACGTCAGCGCCCGAGTGATGCCCCTCCTGACATTCATCATTTGAATCACGCGCACGCGGAGACCCTCCGGTTTCCTATATCGCCCAGGACGCCCGCTGCCTTATGTCTCTTGCAGATTACCATCGCAATCAGTCCTCGGCGGCGACATCGAGCTGGGTGATTTGCAGGTGCAGTTCCTCCAGTTGCTCATCTGTGATCGACATCGGCGCACCCGTCATCGGATCGGAGGCCGACATCGTCTTGGGGAACGCGATCACCTCGCGGATGTTCTCCGTGCCGGCGAGCAACATGGCGACCCGGTCGATACCAAAGGCGAATCCACCGTGCGGCGGGGCGCCGTACTCGAAGGCGTCCAGCATGTGACCGAAGCGCTGTTGCGCTTCCTCCGCGCCGACACCGAGCAGCTCGAAGACCCTCATCTGCAGTTCGCGTTCATGAATCCGGATGGAGCCGGAACCGAGTTCGAACCCATTGCAGATCGTGTCGTATGCGCGAGCTCGCACGCTGGCAGGATCGCTGTCCAACAGTCCGTTGTCTTCTTCCTGCGGCGCCGTAAACGGATGGTGCAATGCGTCCCAGCGCTGACTCTCCTCGTCCCACTCCACCAGGGGAAAGTCGGTGATGAACCCAAACTGAAGGATCGAGTCGTCGATCAGATCTAGTCGGCGGGCGAGCGCTCGGCGGATGCCGTCGAGCACGGTTGAGACCATTCCCGACTCACCGGCTGCAAGAAGCACCAGGTCGCCGGCCGAAGCGCCGCAGCGCTCACCGATCGCCCGAGCAGCTTCGATGCCAAGATGACGCAAGACCGGAGAGCGAACATCGTCTTCGTTCGCCTCCGAAGGACTCGCGCTGAACTGGAGCGAGACCAATCCTGGCGCGCCCATCGTCCTGGCCAGATTCGTGAAGGCGTCGACCTCGCGCCGCGAGAGCGAAGCGCCGCCGGGCATCACGATGGCTCGCACTCGACCGCCGCCCGCGACCGCTGACGAGAACACCCCAAAACTCGACGTTTCAGCGATGTCCGAGCAGTCAGAGAGCTCGAGTCCGTAGCGCAAGTCCGGCTTGTCCGAGCCGAAACGCTCCATCGCCTCGTGCCAGGAGAGACGCGGGAACGGCCTGGGAACCGTCAAGTCGGGTCGCAGCGCCGCCGCAGCGCCCGCGAACAGTTCTTCCAGCAGCCCGAGGATGTCTTCTTCTTCGCAGAACGACCACTCCAGGTCGAGCTGGACGAACTCCGGCTGCCGGTCGGCTCTCAGGTCTTCGTCGCGGAAGCAGCGGGCGATCTGGAAGTAGCGCTCGACGCCCGCGACCATCAGCAACTGCTTGAACTGCTGTGGCGCCTGGGGCAGCGCGTAGAACGCGCCAGGAGATAGACGGCTGGGGACGACGTAGTCGCGCGCGCCTTCAGGCGTGGCCGCGACGAGGATCGGCGTCTCGACCTCAAGGAATCCTTTGTTCGTCATGTAGTCGCGGATGAACTGGTTGAGCCGATGTCGCAGTTCCAGCGCCTGCAGCATCGACGGCCGACGCAGGTCGACGTAGCGGTACTGCATCCGTACTAGCTCGTTGACTTCGTCGTCCTCGTTCACGGAGAACGGCGGCGTCTTCGCCGCATTGAGGACTTCAACACATGAGGCAATCACTTCGACATCGCCGCTGGCCAGGTTGGGGTTCTTTGTCGCATCGCTGCGTTCGACGACCTGACCCTCGACCCGTAGGACGTACTCGCCGCGCACCTCGTTGGCAACCGCATACGCGTCGGGATGCTCGTCAGGGCGGACAACAACCTGGACAAGACCATCGCGGTCTCGCAGGTCGATGAAGATGAGTTGTCCGTGATCGCGTCGCCGATGCACCCAGCCGGCCAACGTCACCGACTCGCCGGCATGTTCGGCGCGCAGCGTCCCGCAACCATGTGTCTTGAGCACCGAGCCCTCCCACCATTGAACGATTACGAGTCTGTCATCAACCGCCGACGCAGGCAATCAGCCCGGACACTCGCTTGTCCGCGCAGAGGCATACACTCGCATCGTGACAAGCGCGCCGATTGGACTCTACGTTCACGTACCGTTCTGTACGGTCAAATGCTCCTACTGCGACTTCAACTCCTACGCCGGGATCGACGATTTGCAGGGCGCCTGGCTGGAAGCGGCCCTGACCGAACTTGCACTCTGGGCGCCGAGGTTCGCTGAGCGGGAGTTCTCGACCGTGTTCATCGGCGGCGGCACTCCGAGCCTGCTGCCCGGCGAGTCGATCCAGCAGCTGCTGGAAGCGATCCGCAATCATCTGAACCTCTCGGCCAACGCGGAGATCACCCTCGAAGCCAACCCTGAAAGTGTGCGTCCCGAACGGCTTGGGATGTACCGCGAGTCCGGAGTCAACCGAATCTCAATGGGCGTGCAGTCGCTGGACACGAACGAGCTCGTCTTCCTCGACCGCATTCACAGCGCCGAGCGGGCCAGGCTGGCGTTCGTGGAAGTTAGAGCAGCCGGTTTCGAAAACATCAACCTCGACCTGATCTATGGTCTGCCCGGCCAATCGCTGGAGACCTGGAAGTCGACTGTCGAACAAGTCCTGAGCTGGGACGGCGGTCCGGATCACCTGTCTTGCTACGCGCTCACAGTCGAGGAAGGGACGCCGCTCGCGTCGCGCGTCGCCTCTGGCCAGGTCCTTGAGGCTGACCCCGACTATGTCGCCGAAATCGCGGACTGGACAGCGGAGCGATTGGCGCTCGCGGGCTTCGAACAGTACGAGACCAGCAACTATGCCCGCAATGGGCTGCAGTGTCGGCACAACCTGATCTACTGGCGTAACCAGGAGTATCTCGCCATCGGCCCGGGAGCTCACGGCTTCGTCGACAGGGTCCGCTACCAAGTCGCCAGGAGTCCACGGCACTACATCGACCGCATCCTGAGCGCCGGCCCCCGAGTCGGTACCCAAACGGCTGCCGAAGCGCTACCGTCACCTGCGATTACGGAGACTGAGGTTGTCAGCCAACACGACCACCTCATCGACACCCTGACATCCGGACTCCGATTGATGGAGGGAGTCAGCGAAGATTCCCTTCCCGACGCCTACTCGCGAGTTCAGCCCGTCCTCGATTGGGCCGTTGAGCACGGGCTAGCCGGCAGGCGCGACGGTCGAGTCAGCCTGACGAAACGGGGACACGCGGTCGCCAACGAAATCTTCGTTCGGTTGCTCGATCCCGCGTTGACGTAGCGGCTGTCCACGAGGACGCACTCACACCAGCTACGTTCGTCCTTCCCGCGCTACTCCTCCGACAGTTCATCAACCTCGATGCAGTCGAGCACGATCTTGCCGAAGTTGCGATTGTCGGCCATGTATTGATGCGCTGCGGCCGCCTGGCTCAGGGGAAACACCGAGTCGATGATCGGGCGCATCTCACCACTCACGATGGCCGGCTCTAGATGCGTCTGGTAGTCCCGCGTGATCGACGCGCGGTCGATCAGCGGCCTGGCCCGCATTACGGTGCCGAAGATTTGAAGCCGCTTGGACATGATCACGCCCAGATTCGTCTCTGCAACCGCGCCGCCCATCAGACCGACCAGCACCAATCGACCGGCCTGTCCTAGTGAGCGCAGATTTGCCTCCCAGTAGTCGCGGCCGATCACGTCCAGGACCACGTCGAGCCCTCGGCCGCCGGTCTGCTCCTGTGCGACTTCGGAAAAGTCCTGTTCGCGGTAGTTGATCGTCAGGTCTGCGCCCAGCTCGCGGGCGCGTTCGCACTTCTCGTCGGACCCGGCCGTGATCCAGACTTCGGCTCCGATCAACCGGCCGATCTGGATCGCGGCGATGCCGACGCCGCTGCCACCCGCGTGCACAAGCAGGCGCTCGCCGGGTAGGGTCTGGCCCAGCGTGCGGACAGCGGTGTTGGCGGTGAAGAAGACCTCGGGGATCGAGGCGGCCTCGTGATAGGTCAGATCATCGGGGATCGGCATCGCCAGCGACCGATGCAGCGTGGCCAGCTCGGCGTATCCGCCGCCGCCCGACAATCCGTAGACGCGATCTCCAACGGAGAGGCCTCGCACCTGCGATCCCGCCTCGATCACTTCGCCGGCCAGTTCGAGGCCGAGGATGTCCGAGGCGCCATGCTGGGCCGGATAGTTGCCCATTCGTTGCAGGATGTCGGCGCGGTTGAGGGCGGTGGCGTGAACGCGAATCAGCACCTCCTCGTCGCTCGGCTGCGGGTCCGGGACTTCTTCCAGTCGCAGTGAATCTGCGGTCTTGCCTGGCGGGTCAACGACGATTGCGCGCATCGCTCATATCCTCAGTGAAAAGCGTGAGACTGAGGTTCAGGGTAGTCGCGTGTATGTGATCGGCACCGCAGGACACGTTGACCATGGCAAGAGCGCGCTTGTGCGGGCGCTCTCGGGGATCGATCCGGACCGCTGGGCCGAGGAGAAGGCGCGAGGACTGACGATAGACCTGGGCTTCGCCTGGTGCGACCTGCCTTCGGGACGCGCAGTCAGCATCGTGGACGTGCCCGGCCACGAGCGATTCATCAAGAACATGCTGGCCGGCGTCGGCGGGATCAACCTCGCGCTGCTGGTGATCGCCGCCGATGAGAGCGTGATGCCCCAGACTCGGGAGCACCTCGACATCCTCGACTTGCTTGAGATCGACCGCGGCCTGGTGGCGCTGACAAAGACCGATCTTGTAGACGAGGAATGGCTTGCGTTGGTCGAGGAGGAAATCGTCGAACTGCTCGCCGAGACGACGCTCGCCGGGTCGAGGATCGTTCCCGTCTCGGCGCTCAGTGGTGATGGAATCGAGGAACTGCGAGCGTTGCTGGACACGGAGCTCGACAGTCTTCCCTCGATTCCCAACCAGGGACGACCGCGCATGCCCATCGATCGGTCTTTCTCGATTTCCGGATTCGGCACCGTGGTGACGGGCACCTTGCTTGACGGCGACCTGTCAGTTGGCGACCCGGTTGTAGTCGAGCCCGGACGCATCCAGTGCCGCGTCCGAGGCCTGCAATCGCATGAACAAGCGATGGAGACGGCGCCGCCTGGCGCGCGCACCGCGGTCAACTTGAGCGGCGTGTCGGCATCGGCGATTGAACGCGGCATGGTGCTGTCAACTCCTGGCTGGCTCGAGCCGACGGCGGCGGTCGATGTCCGGCTGCGCGCAGTCGAGCGAGCCGCTCGAAGTCTGCCGCACAACGCCACACGAATGCTGCACGTCGGGGCCGACGAGGTGCAGGCCCGCTTGCGCTTGCTTGAGGGCGATGCGCTCGCGCCCGGCCAGTCGACCTGGGCGCAGCTTCGGCTGGAACGACCGATCGCCGCCGCGCGGGGCGATCACTTTGTGCTGCGCTCGGCCGAAGCAACCGTCGCCGGCGGACGGATTGTCGATACGCGGCCTCGGCGCCATCACCGCAACGACGCCTCAACACTCCAGGCGCTGCAGCGACTGCTCGACGGTTCGCCTGACGACACGCTGCTCACCGTCTTGCAGCGGCTCGAGCCCGTCCGATGGGACGAACTGCTGGCCCGCAGTGAACTCGCACCCGACGAAGCGCTTGCGGCCGCACAACGGCAAATCGCCGACGGCACGGTCCTCGTGCTCGATGACGCCGGCCTGGCCGACTCGGCAACATTAGTGACCGATTCTGGGCTTGGCGCTCTGCTGTCGAGAGCCGAGCAGATCGTCACTGCTTATGTCGAGCAGTTTCCGCTTCGGGCGGGGCTGCCGCGCGAGGATCTGCGCAGCAGACTCGGCCTCTCGCAGCGAGCCTTCGCCTATCTCCAGCAACTCACTCTCAACGCGCAAACGCTGACCATCAACGACGGGGCATTCGACATTCCCGGACGCAGCGTCTCGCTCAGCCCCGAGCAGCAGACCCAGATCGAAGGGCTACTCGCGCGGCTTCGAGAACAGGGAGTTCGACCTGAGGCGGATGCATCGATCAACTCTGAGCTGCTCGAGTATCTGGAGGCGCAGCATCTGGTTGTCAGACTCAAGGGCGGAGTCAATCTTGATCGCGCGGTCTACGAAGGCATGGTCGCGGAGACCCGACGGCTCCTGGAGGCGCAGGAACGAGCGACGCTGGCCGATGTGCGCGATCGGCTCGGCACCAGCAGAAAGGTCGCGCAGGCGTTGCTCGAGCACCTCGACACGATTCGCGTGACTCGCCGTGTCGGAGACGCCAGAGTGCTGCGCCAGGGCTGAACAGTCTTAGGCGCGGCGCTCTACGCGGCGCACAACGCGACGCTCCCCGCCCATTCTCAGCAGTCGCGGCAGCGTGCCGTCCTGCCAGAGATAGACAATCTGGCTCGCAACTGCGATTGACGAGTAGGTACCGGCGACTGTACCGATGAACAGCACGACGACAAACGGTCGAATCGTGACTCCGCCAATCAACAGCAGAGCGAGCAGAGCGAGCACGACTGTGATCGAAGTGTTTAGTGATCTGCCCAGCGACTGCGTGATCGCCGCATTGACAACCCGCCGAAAATCCTCGCGCGGATCGAGCAGCAGATTCTCTCGAATGCGGTCGAAGACGACGATCGTGTCGTTGACGCTGTAGCCGATGATCGCAAGCAACGCCGTAACGAACATCGCGTTGACCTCGAGTCCGGCGAGCTGTCCGCCGATGGCGAACGCTCCAGCCACAATCGTCACATCGTGCAACAGCGCCACAATCGCCGCCGAGCCATAGAGGACAGGGTTGGGCAGCCGCCTGAATGCGAGCGAGATGTAGATCAGGATCGCGACCGCCGCGACAGCCAGCGCCACGCCGGCATCGCGCGCGATCTCGACCGAGAGAGTTCCCGACACGGCCGAACTCTGCAGCACGACAATCGGCCCGACTTCGGAGCGCAGCGCCTCGTTGATGCGTTGGCGCAGGCGCTCCAGATCGCCGTCCTCAGGTTGCTCGACTCTCATACGGAAGGCGGAGTCGGCTGTTGCCTGGATTCTGGCGCCACCGAGTCCGATGGTCTCCAACGCCGACCGCACATCGTCCTGCGATACGTCGCCCGGGAACCAAAACTCGGCGCGAAGCTCCGACTCCTGCACATCAAGCTCAAGGCTGATGCTGTTCGGCAACGACGCGCCGATGGCCTCGCCGATTCGATCGGCGATCACGAACGCATCGTCCAACGATGGAGCACTCAACGTCCCCAGTACCGCTATGGCGCCATCCTCGGACTCGACGACGTTGATCTCCGCGCCCTCCGGCACCTCCTCCAGGTCGCTGACTCCGGCGACCGCCTCGGAGACGTCCTCGACGCCGGTCTCGCCAAGGAAGCGGACCTCGGTCTCGAGGCCGCCGGCGAAGTCGAGACCAGCTTCAAACTGCCAGAGCGCCAGCCCAATCAGCGAAGGCACGATCATCAGCAGCGAAACGATGGCGTAGATACGGCGTCGGCCGACGAAGTCGATCATCTTCCGCCACCCCCCTCGCTCTCTGCGCGGGCGCGGATCGTCATCTCTCGCACGCCAAACGGCCTTAGTCCCCGTATCCAACCCGTACTGACCGCCATGTTCATGAAGCTGCGGGTGACGAAGATCACGGTGACGAAGCTGAAGCCGGTTCCCACGAGCAGCGCCAGGGCGAACGACTTGATCAGGTTCTGGTTCAGAGCGTCGGCAAAGAGCCAGAGGATGATCACGGTGATCAGCGTCGAGAGGTTGCCGTCGCGGATCGCCGGCCAGGCGCGAGCCCAGGCCGTTTCGACGGCGCCGGCGAGGCTGCGACCGAGACGGAGTTCCTCCTTGAGTCGCTCGAAGATCAGGACATTGCCGTCCACCGCGAAACCGATCGAGAGCACCAGTCCCGCGACACCGGCGAGCGTGAGCGTGATCGGCACCAGCTTGAACGTTGCCATCACTCCCGCTGCGTAGACGATTAGCGCAAGAGCGGCGACCACGCCCGGGACCCGGTAGTAGATCATCATGAACACGACGATCGCAAGGAATGCAACGACTCCGGCCTGCACTGTGTCGATCACGGAGTCTTCTCCCAGCGTCGCCGCGACCTCGGTGCTCTGTAGAACTCGAAGGTTGATTGGCAGCGCGCCAGCGCGGAGCTGTCGACGCAGCGTGATCGCATCCTCATCGGACAACCCGTTGATGATTCCGCTATCGGAGATGACGGCGTTCACCGAGGGACTGGAGATCAGGCGTCGATCGACGAAGATGCCGAGCAGACCGCGCGACTCGAACAGGCGCCGCGTGATTTGCTCCATCAGCCGCGCGCCTTCGCCATCGAACTCAAAGGTCAGCGCCGGCGCGCCACCCTGGTCGATCGTGCGGGAGATCGAGTCGGCGACCAGATGTCGACCGGTGAGTTGAACGGTCTCGCCCTCTGTGTTGATACCGGTTGCAGGCAGCCAGCGCAGTCCTTCACCGACGATGACATCCTCGTCCTCTGGCGGAATGAAGTACGGGTCGGCGCGTCGGACGAAGCGTTCGTCATCGCGGGGCAGCGTGGCATCCCAGATGTCGTCGATTGCGGCGTTGATCTGAAGCCGGTCTAACTGGCGCGGAGGCTGCGGCTGGGCCGGATCAATCGAGCGGAATTCAAGCAATGCCGTGGAACCGACCAAGTCGGACGCTTCGTCGGCGTCAACGCCGGGAATCTGTGCGTTGATCCGGTCGGCTCCCACGACCGTGACCTCGGCCTCGGAGATGCCAAATCCGTTGACACGCTCTTCGATCACGCGCCGCGACTCTTCCACCGCTTCCTCGAGCGAAGCATCGTCTACATCGAGCGGCAGAATAATCTCGGAGATGAAGTCTGGCAGCGGCAGGTCGTAGTCGAGTGGATCGATTTCCTCAAGATCCGGATTGAGGCCGGCGATGTTGGCCAGCTCAACTCCTTCTCGGGCGAGAAACTGATTTAGCGACTCGCCTCGACGAACCGGCGCAGCTTCACCCGCAACTTCCAGCGTGATCGAGACCCCACCGGCCAGATCGAGACCAAGTCTGAACTCGTCGCGCGTCCAATCGCCGACTGAGACGCCCCCGCCCTGCGGCCAGGGAATGAAGCTGGGCAGGTATCGCTCGGGATTGCCAGGCCACGAAGCTGCGATCGCGAAGGCCGTCAAGATCAGGATCAAGGCGAAGATGTAGGCATCGCGGAACCGAAAGCGTCTGATGAAGTCCATTGGCCTTCGCGTTGCCTGTCAGCGGCTGTCGTGTCCCGTGCCGGATGCGGAGCGCGGCTAAGACGCTTCCCGAACGATGATTCTCTTATGTCCGATCAGCATAGGTAGCCGTGTGCTTGTGAACAGCCAACCGCGACGCCACGAATCTCCGACCTCAGTCCTCCCGGTCGTCCTGGTCGTCGTCTTCGATATCGGCGCTGCTGATTCGCTCCGCCACCGCTAGTGTGCGGGCCCTCACGACGACATCGTCCGACAGCCGCAGAAGAACGACCATTGGGCCGTCCTCAGGAGTTTCGACACCTTCAACCTCTGCGATTAGGCCACCGCGAGTTAGCACGGTGTCGCCGATTTGCAACTCGTTGAGATCGCGTTGCCTCTGTCGCTCTTCCGAGCGAGTCGGCCGGATGAAGAACACGTAGAACAGCGCCACGACGAGCAGCGTGATCAATATGACTTCGGTCATCGCGGCACACTCCTATGCGCCTCTGCGACGTCAACGTCGCGCATCTCCTTGGCCAATCGCCTGGCCAGTCGGCGAGCTTCTTCGGGTTCTGTGACCTCGCCAACCGCGGCGGCTTCGTCAATCTTTGCACGGATTCGGCCAATCATCGGCCCCGGAGACAACCCCGTCGCCTCCATAATCGCGTGACCGTCGAGCAACACCCCCGTCGGCGTCGGCTGATGCGGCTGCCAGGTCACGATCCGAGCAACGTGCGCCGCGTAGGCAGGCCAGCGCGGCAACAGCGCCTGAACGCCGGCGGTCGCGAGCGAATCGGCGAGGAACAACCAGCACACTGGAACAGCAGCGTCGCCGAGCGCTGCATTGAATCGATGCAGGGCGCGATTCGTGGGAGGCTGGCTTGGCGCATTCACCTGCCCCGGCCGCAAGTGCTGCTCAATGAGCAGCGATATCTGACTGATGAGTCGTCCCGGGACGCGCAGCCGGCGAAGCCGATCGGCGGCCAGTTCCGCGCCCAGTTCGGAATGACCGAAGAAGTGGGTCGATCCATCCGCGTCGACGGTCCGCGTATCCGGCTTGCCGATGTCGTGCAGCAGCGTCGCAAGCCGGATAGGCAGTCGCCACCGCTCCAGGGAGAGACGGATGCTCTCATTGGCCAACAACGGAGCGAGCGCGTGCCAGAGGGCGGCCGCTCGTAGACCTCGTGGCTGTTGGTCGCCGCTGATCCTCGTCAGCCATCGCAGGGAGTCGACCTGGTGCCAGAACACATCGCGGCGGTGAACGGGTCGCTGTTGCACGTCGCGGCAGTGCGCCAGCTCGGGAACGATGACGTCAAGCAGCCCGCTCTGTTCCATTCGTCGAACCGCCCAGGAGCAGCGATCACTCAAAAGGATGCGCCGCAGCTCTTCCCATCGACGCTCTGCGGCCGACTCCTCAATCAGTGCAGCGTCGCGCCGGATCGCCGACTGCACGCCCGCGTCAGGGCGCCAGCCTCCTTCGGCCTCCAGCCGCACCGCCCGCAGCATCCGCACAGGATCTTCACTGAGTGCAGACCTGGACACCAGGCGCAGTCTGCGCTCGGCGATGCAGTCACCCCCACCATGGGGATCAACGAGAGCGTCTGTGAAGTCGCCGTGAAGGTAATGAACCAACGGGATTGCCATTGCGTTGACGGTGAAGTCGCGTCGGGCCAGATCACGCTCGATGTCGTCGTCAGGCAAATCCCAGACATCGATCTGGCCCTCGTCAAGCGGTATTCGCCAGACATCAAAGCGTGAGCTGATCCTGACGGCGCGAGCGCCCAACGACTCGCCCGCGGCTCGAGACCATGCGTCTGCACCCGCTACCGCGATGTCAATGTCGAATCGCTCGTTGCCGTTGCCGCTAAGCGCATCTCGGATCGCACCGCCAACCACCCAGACGCCGTCCGACTCAAGCCCCGAGAGCGCTGCGTAGAACTCACTCCTCGCCATCGTCGACGTCATGTTCTTCTTCGTCTCCGTCGTCATCTTCGATCATTTCGTCCAGCGTCCAAAGCTGGTCGACGGAGGCCACATGATCGATGTAGACCCGGCCGTTGATGTGGTCGATTTCGTGCTCCAGGCACTGGGCGAGCAGGTCATCTTCGGCACGCACGCGGATTTCCCGCCCTGACAAATCCTGCGCTTTGGCCAGCACTCGATTTGAGCGCACCACCCGTCCACGGTAGCCGGGAACGCTGAGGCAGCCCTCGATCAGCTCCCGCTCGCCGCTGCGCTTGACGACTTCGGGGTTGACCATTACGAACGGACGCTCGCCCGGCATGCCGATCACGACAACGCGCAATCCGACTCCAATCTGCGGAGCGGCAATGCCGACACCTTGGGCCGCGTTCATCGAATCAATCATGTCTGCAACCAGCGAACGCAACGACGCGTCGAAACTGCGCACCCGCCTGGCTGGAGCCCTGAGCACAGCGGCGTCGCGAGGCAGCGTTGTGATCGCGTGGACGGCCATCTTGGTCAGCTTTGTTTGATTCAGTCCAGCGTCGGATGCGGCTGACTGAGCTGCTCTTCGGCTCGACGCCGGCCATCGGCTTCAACGGCTGCGGCGATCTCCGGATCGGACAGCGCAAGAATGCGTCCGGCGAGCAAGGCGGCGTTGACGGCTCCGGTGCGACCGATCGCAACGGTGGCTACCGGCACGCCGCGCGGCATCTGCGCCATCGAGAGCAGCGAGTCGAGACCGTCGGTGGCCCAGCCCTTGACCGGCACGCCGATCACCGGGACCGGAGTCTTGGCCGCGACGGCGCCTGGCAACGCCGCCGCGCCGCCGGCGGCGGCGATGATCACCTTGATCCCGCGGCCCTGCGCCTGGGCGGCGTAGTCGGCGGTCTCGTCGGGGGTGCGGTGCGCCGAGAGCACCCGTGCCTCCCAGGAAATGCCCAGCGACTCCAGCGTCGAGGCCGTGTTCTTGATCGTCTCCCAGTCCGAGTGCGAACCCATCATCACACCAACCAGCGGTCCGTCTGTCATAGGGCAACCACTCCTGTTCTCTGTGATCTCAGTCATACCCGCGCTTGCCGCGGGTATCTCGCCGAGTCGAGCACTAAGGTCGGTGCGGCGGCGGCGAGATTGCCGCGACAAGCGCGGCAATGACGGAACTGCAGGGATCGAGCCGCACGCAGATCACAAGATACCCCCGTGTAATCTGGAGACATGACGACCACGACGCCCTCTGCCGTGCAGATTCCCGCTTACGACCCATCCGAGATCGAACCGCGCTGGCGCGAGCGCTGGGAGATCGACGGTCTCTACCGCGTTGACAACGACGACCCGCGTCCGCCCTACTACTTCCTGACGATGCTGCCCTATACCAGCGGAGACCTGCACATCGGTCACTGGTACGCGATGGCGCCATCGGATGTTGCCGCCCGATGGCATCGGATGCAGGGCAAGAACGTCCTGTTCCCGCTGGGCTTCGACGCTTTCGGTTTGCCTGCCGAGAACGCCGCGATCAGCAACAACACGCATCCAAAGAAGTGGACCTACGCCAACGTCGAGAACATGACGGCGCAACTCAAGACGATGGGCGCGTCGTTCGACTGGAGTCGTGAGTTTGCCACGTCCGATCCCGAGTACTACCGCTGGACCCAATGGTGGTTCTTGAAGCTGTACGAGCACGGTCTCGCCTATCGCAGCCTGGCCGATTGCAACTACTGTCCCGGCTGCGCCACGATCCTGGCTAACGAGCAAGTCAACCGCAACGACGAGGGCATCGGCATTTGCGAGCGCTGCGAGTCGGTCGTCGAGGCCAAGCAGATGGAACAGTGGATGTTCCGGATCACTGACTACGCGGATGAGCTGCTCGAGTTCGACGGCCTCGACTGGCCGGAACCGATCAAGCTGATGCAGCGCAACTGGATCGGCCGTTCGGAGGGGGCGGAGATCTCGTTTCCCCTGAATCGCGAGGTCAGCGGCGAGGACCGGATCACCGTGTTCACGACACGGCCCGACACGTTATTCGGCTGCACCTTCATGGTCCTGGCGCCGGAGCATCCACTGGTCGCGGAGCTCACGACCGACGAACAACGCGCCGAGGTCGAGGCCTACATCGAGCAGGCGCGGCGGCAGAACGAGATCGAGCGCCAGTCCACGACCCGCGAGAAGACCGGGGTGTTTACCGGCGCGTACACGAAGCATCCCTTCACCGGCGATGACATCCAGATCTGGATCGCCGACTACGTTCTGCTTAGCTACGGCACGGGCGCGGTGATGGGCGTGCCCGCGCACGACGAGCGGGACTTTGCTTTCGCCTCCGAGCGCGGCATCCCGATCCCCGTGGTGATTGCCCCGCCCGACTGGGACGGCAACGACCTCGACGAGGCCTACACGGGTCCGGGAACGATGGTGAACTCGGGACGCTTCGACGGCGCCGACTGGGAAGCCGGGAAGCTGGCGGTCGCCGATGCCCTGGACGAGATGGGCCTGGGCGGACGCACCGTGTCGTACCGGCTGCGCGACTGGCTGATCTCGCGGCAGCGCTACTGGGGCGCTCCGATCCCGATGATCTACTGCGAATCCTGCGGAGTCGTCCCGGTACCCGAGTCGGACTTGCCGGTGCTGCTGCCCGATGATGCCGAGTTCCTGCCGACGGGGGCGTCGCCGCTGGAGCGGCACGAAGGATTCGTCAACGTCGACTGTCCGCGCTGCGGAGAGGCGGCACGGCGCGAGACCGACACGATGGACACGTTCATGTGCTCCAATTGGTACATGTACCGATACGTCGACCCGCACAACCACTACGCCCCGATCGACCCCGAGCTTGCCCGCCGATGGCTGCCGATCGATACCTACACCGGCGGGGCCGAGCACGCCGTGATGCACCTGTTCTATGCGCGCTTCTTCGCCAAGGCGGCCCGCGACATGGGCATCCTCGAAATCGACGAGCCCTTCGCGCGGCTGTTCAACCAGGGCACGATCATCAAGGGCGGACAGAAGATGTCCAAGTCGCGGGGCAACGTGGTCAATCCCGACGAGTGGGTCGAGCGCTACGGCGCCGACACGGTCCGCCTCTATCTGATGTTCCTGGGACCGTGGGAAGCCGGCGGCGACTGGGACGACAGCGGCATATCCGGACAATGGCGCTGGCTCAACCGAGTCTGGAATCTCGTCCTGGGCGATCTCGACGCAGGAGTCGGCCAGGCCGACGCGATCCGCCGCGCGACGCACACGATGATCGGCAAGGTCACCGAGGACATCCAGCGATTCCGCTTCAACACCATGATCGCCGCGATGATGGAGTTCACCAACGAACTGCAGAGCATCCGCGACCAGGGTCCGGTCGACGCGGGCGCTTGGCGGGACGCCGCCGGGTCGCTGCTGCTCTGCCTGGCGCCCTCCGCCCCGCATATCACCGAGGAACTCTGGCACCGAGTCGGCGGCAGCGGTTCGATTCACAATCAGCGTTGGCCCGAGTACGACGAGTCGCTGGCCCGGGCTGAGAGCGTCACGGTCGTGGTCCAGGTCAACGGCAAGCTGCGGGACAAGCTCGAACTGACGCCCGGCGCCTCGCAGGAGGTCGCCGAGTCCGCGGCCAGAGCCTCATCGAGGGTCGCCGATCAACTCGACGGCAAGGCCCTGCGTCGAGTGATCTGGGTACCGGACAAGCTGCTCAACTTCGTCGCGAACTGAGCGTAGCTCCCACTCTTGTGGAGGGTTGCGAGTGAACGAATCACAGTCGGCCCCGCGCAGGCGGGGCTGCGCAGCGCTTATCTGCAGGTGGCGCCCCCGCCTGCGCGGGGGCGACTTCGATAGGGAAACACGCTCGTGTCTCCCTCAGGGAGAAGGCGTCCGAAGGACGCTCACCCTGAGGGTTCGATAGGCGTATCCCCTCAGAGAGATGTAGCAGGCTGCACAATGGTCCAACTTCAACTGCCTGCCTATGAAGGACCACTGGACTTGCTGCTCGAACTAATCGAGTCGCATCAGTTGGACATCTCCGAGCTCTCGCTGGCGCAAGTCGCCGACCAATACCTGGCCCACGTCTCGGCGATGACACCGCCTGATGGCGCGCTCAGCCCGGAACAGGCCGATGCGCTTGCAGTGTTCATCAGCATCGGAGGACGGCTGGTGCTGATCAAAGCACGTCAACTTCTTCCGCCGCCGGCGACCGCTGAGCACGACGAAGACTTGAACGAGGCCAGCGAACTGGTCGCCATGGCACAGGCGTACAAGCACTATCGCGACGGAATCGCCCAACTCAGCGAGCGTGATCGTGAGCAACTGCGCTCCTACACCCCGGTTGCCGGACCGCCAATCGAACAGCCGCTACCGGTCGGGATGTCCTCGGACATCACCATTCAGATGCTCGCTCGTATCGCGCAAGAGGCGCTGAACCGCGCGTCGGAGCGACAGATCCAGGAAGAGATTGCGCACGACGCAGCGATCGAACGTGAGCGAATCACCGTTCGCGAACGAGCCGCCGACCTGCGCGCTCGCTTGTTGAGCGGTCATGCGGTCTCGTTCCGCCAGTGGATTTCCGAATCTCGATCTCGGCTGGAGCTGATCGTCTCATTCATGGCAGTGCTGGAGCTGAACAAGTCGTTGGCGATCGAACTCACTCAGGAGAGCGATTTCGAAGACATCTTGATCACAGGGCTGCCGGACGCGCCGGAGTCGGCCTGGGCCGCCGCCGAGGCTAGTTCGCCTGGCGAGAACGGTCCCGAGTAGCCGCATCCTGCTGATACGCTGAGTTCCCGCCTGGTTCCCGCTCGCGGGACCTTCTCGTCGCGTTGAAGGGCCGAATCTCGTGGTCACTGAGTTGGCTCGCTGGGAGCTGCGCCGAGCGGCGCTGGGCCGACCGACTGCGCTCACAATCGGCGTCTTTGACGGCGTCCATCGCGGCCACCAGGCTGTGCTCAAGCATGTCGTCGAGAGCGCCCAACGGAACGGCCTGGCCTCGGCGGCCATCACCTTTCATCCCCATCCTCGGCAGGTGCTGCGTCCGGATCTCACCACCGAGTACGTGACGTCCCTGGAAGACCGCCTCTCCCTGATTATGCAAACCGGCCTCGACAGCGTGGCCACCGTCTCGTTCACGTCCGAGTTCTCACTCACCGACGCCGGCGACTTCGTTCGCATGCTGGTCGAAGAACTGCAACTGGCCCGGCTGATCATTGGCGAGGACTTTGCCCTCGGTCGGCAGCGCGGCGGCGACCCCGAGACACTCAAAGAACTCGGCAAAGAACTCGGCTACGAAGTCGAGGTGATCGAGCTGTTGACCGATAACTCGACTGACAAGGTGTCTTCCACCGAGATCCGCGATGCGCTCAACGAGGGCGCAGTCGAGCGGGTCGGCGGTTTGCTCGGCCGCCGCTACTCCCTGCACGGACCAGTCGTCTACGGCTTCGAGCGCGGCCGCTCAATCGGCTTCGCCACCGCGAACGTGGCGATCGGTAACGACCGCGCGATTCCTGCGCCCGGCGTGTATGCGACGATCGCGCACCTGGAGTCTGGACCCGCAGCCTCGGTGACCAACATCGGTGTGCGTCCAACGTTCGACGACGGCGGCGGCCTGTCGATCGAGTGCCACATCATCGACTTCGATGAAGACATTTACGGAACCGATCTGCGGGTCGAGTTCGTTCAACGGCTGCGCGGCGAGCGCAAGTTCGATGGCATTGACGCGCTCGTTGAGCAGATCGGAAGGGATCGCGATGCGGCCCGCGAGTTGCTGGCCGGCATGTCGCTTGGAACGCAGGCATAGGTCAGCATGAGTCAGCACATTCCACCTGAGATCGCTGCAGAGGTCGAACGACAGCACGCGCTGATCATGCGAGGCACCGCCTACGGCGACGACGGCACGCGCCGCGTCATGGACCGCGAATTGCGCGCGCGGCTGACGGAATCGCTGATCGAAGATCGCCCGCTGCGCGTTTACCTGGGCGTCGACCCCACCTCGCCCGACCTGCACATCGGACACTGCGTCACGCTGCGCAAGCTGGCCCTGTTCCAGCAACTCGGACACCAGTCGATCTTGTTGATCGGCGATTTCACCGGCCTCGTTGGCGACCCGTCGGACAAGGACTCCCTGCGGCCGATGCAGGCGGCCGAGATCCTCAATCGCAATGCGGAGACCTATCAGGACCAAGCCTTCAAACTGCTCGATCCGGACCGCACCGAGGTGCGGCGCAACAGCGAGTGGCTCGGTGAGATGTCGTTCGGCGATGTGATCCACCTCGCCTCGAACTTCACGGTCCAGCAGTTCGCCGAGCGCGACACATTCAAGAACCGCATCGACGCGAGTCAACCGGTCTACCTGCACGAGTTCATGTACGGCCTGATGCAGGGCTACGACGCTGTCGCGCTTGAGGCCGACGTGCAGCTCGGCGGGACCGACCAGACATTCAACATCATGTGCGGCCGCACCTTGCAGGAACGCGAAGAGCAGCCGGCGCAGATCGCCGTGCTCACGCCAATCCTGGTTGGCACCGACGGCAACCTGCGCATGTCCAAGAGCACCGGCAACTACATCGGCATTGACGAACCGGCCAACGACCAGTACGGGAAGGCAATGTCGATCCCCGACGACGTGATCGTCCGCTTCTTCGACTATGGCACCAATGTCTCTGACGACGAGGTCGATCGAATCGAGGACGAGCTCAAGTCGGGCGCGCTGAAGCCTATGGACGCCAAGCGCCAACTCGCCCGGTCGATCGTCGCCGAGTGGCACGGCGAAGACGCTGCGCATGAAGCCGAAGGGCAATGGACACGCACGTTCTCTCAGCGCAGCGTCCCCGACGACGTTCCCGACGCGGCAATCGACTTTGGCGGCGCGGACGCCGTCGAAGTGCCGCTCCCTGTCCTGCTCCACGACATCGGGGCCGCCGCCAGCCGCGCCGAGGCTAAGCGCCTCGTATCCCAGGGCGCCGTCCGAATCGACGATGAAGTCGTCAAGGAGCAGACCGCAAGGCTCTCTCAGGGAGCTGTGCTCCGCGTCGGTCGCCGGAAGTGGTACCGGATAGTCCCGTCCTAGTGTTTCTCAGTCCCGGCCGCCGAGCCGGGACCCGCCCGCTCCCCTGAACAACCGCCACGTCGCAATCATGGGAACCTTCAATCACCCAATCGTAATCGCCGACCTCAACTTGAGAGATTCAAGGCGTATCGAGGCGACCGTCAACACAGGCGTCTTCTTCACCATTGCTCCGACATCACTCCTGCGAGAACTCGCCATCGAACCGACCGAAGCAACACGCATCCGATTGCCGGACGGCACTCAACAGGACATGGAAATCGGCTATTGCTGGGTGACGATCGAAGAAGAGAGACACATCACCATCGTCGCGTTCGGTGACGACAAAGAGACGTTGCTACTGGGCAAGTACACGCTCAACGGCCTCGCACTGGCACCTGATCCCAATGGGCGTGGCTTCGTCTCTCTGGAACCGCTCCCTGTGTAGTGAGTCCCACCCACTACCCTCCGACCACAACCATCGGAGGCACTCATGACCGTCACCCTCGATTGGCTTGGCTGCGCCTCCTGACGTCCTCCCGGATTCACTCCCGAGCCAAAACTTGCTTAGGATCTTGCTTGCGCTCGATAGACTGCCGATATGGGCACATTCACTTACCCGGTAGAAATCACGGACCTCGACGAGCGCTCCTCGGGTCAGATCGAGGCCCTCGTCGACACTGGCGCTTCCTACACCGTGCTTCCCGGTCGATTCCTCCGAGAGCTCGGCGTTGAAACGATTGGCACTCGACGGTTGCTCCTCGCCGATGGCAGCCGAGTCGACATGGACTATGGCCGCGCCTGGGCGACGATCGACGGTGAGCGCGAGGTGACGATCGTGTTTTTCGGCCGGGATGACGGCCGCGCCTTGCTGGGCGCCTACACACTTGAGGGGCTGGCGCTCGCCGTCGATCCGGGCGCGAAGCAGCTGGTTCCTGCCGCCATGATCATGTACTGAGTGCCACACACTACCCTCCGACCACAACCATCGGAGGCCGACATGACTGTCACACTTGACTGGCTTGGCTGCGCGACGTTTCGACTGCAGGTCGACGACACCGTGATCATGCTCGACGCATACATCGACCGCGTGCCGCTTGCGCCCGACGTTGGCCTGACCGCCGACGACATCTCCCGCGCCGACGCTGTATTGGTCGGCCACTCCCACTTCGACCACATCGCCGGTGCAGAGGTGATCGCCGCCAATACGGGTGCGCCAGTGATCGGATCCAACGAGTCCGCCCGCGTCCTACTCGAGGCCGGCATCGCCGAGGACCAACTGCTGCGTTCGCAAGGCGGCGAGCGCCACCGTATCTCGAAGGACGTAACGATCGAGGTGTTTCCCAGCCTGCACTCGTGCATCTGGACTCAGGCCTCCTGGAATCCCGGCGAGATTCTGCTCGGCCAGTACGGCCTGACCGAGGAGGAACGATGGGGCGGGCGACGCACGATCGACGTCGGCGGCTCCATGGAAGCGCGCACGCAGGAGATGGGACCCGAAGCGCAGACGCAGATGGTGGATCACGTCGCGAGCTGCCTCGGCTCCAACGACACCGGCGGCGCGCTCGCCTACCTGATCGACACGCCATACGGCTCGATCTTCTATCACGACACCTCAGGCTGCTGGACCGGCGTCGTCCAGAACATGCGCCCCGATGTGGCCATCGTCGCGATGGCCGGGCGTCCCAACATCGACGGCGAACCGATCCAGGGTTCGCTCGCCCAGTTCGTCGGGCGGATGTCGGACATGTTGCGCGCGCCGCGGATCGTGCTCGGTCACCATGACGACTGGATGCCGCCGATGACGCACGACATGACCGGTCCCGACGCGCTCGCTCCGGTCAAGAATGAACTCAATCACGTCGCCCCGCGCTCCGAGCTGCTCGACATCCCGCTCGGCGGACGGATCGGCCTCTACTGATGCCCTCAGGCGCGCCGAAGTTCGGCCTAATCTACGACTTTCGCAATCCGCCCCAGTGGCGCAAGCCCTGGGCCGAGTTCTATGACGAAATCCTCGATGAAATCGTCTACGCCGAGGAGCTCGGCTACGACCACATCTGGATCACCGAGCACCACTTCATTGACGACGGCTACACGCCCTCGGTCCTGCCCATCGCCGCCGCCATCGCCCGGCTAACCACCCGCGTCAGAATCGGCACCTGGGTCCTGCTGCTGCCGCTGCATAACGCGATCCGCGTCGCCGAGGATGCCGCCACCGTCGACATCCTCTCCAACGGCCGGCTCGACCTCGGTGTGGGACTCGGATACAAGGTCGAGGAGTTCGAGGGCTTCGGCGTCAGTCGACGGCACCGCGCCTCGATCATGGACGAGTCGCTTGAGATCATCACGCGCACGCTGGCCGGCGAGACGGTCACGCTGGACGGTCGGCACTACCAGGTCAAAGACGTTCAAGTCACGCCTCCGCCGATCCAGCAGCCGTTCCCGCTCTGGGTCGGGGCTCGCTCGGAGGCGGCTGCTCGGCGCGCCGCTCGGTTCAGGGCCAACCTGATGATCGTCGCCGACCGCCCTGTCTACGACGCCTGGGCGGGCGCGCTGCGCGAACAGGGCGACGATCCTTCCGACTTCGAGGTGCTGCTCTCCGCCGGCGGCTACGTCTCCGACGACCCTGAAGCGCTCTGGGAAGAACTCAAGCCGCACCAGCGTTACCTGCGGGACACCTACGGGCAGTGGTACAACGACGCCTCCGACCTGGGTGAACAGGACCCGCTGGGCCGATTCCTCCACGCCACCGATGAGGACCTGCGCGCCCGCTTCGTCGCTGGGACGCCCGACGAGGTCGCCTCTGCAATCGAGCGAACGCTCGACTGGATTCCCGCCGACCACATCATCACGTCGCCGGTCCCGCCCGGCGCATCCCGCGAGCTCGCTCGTCGTAGCATCGAGCTCTTCGCGCGGGAGGTCATGCCAAGGTTTCGCTGAATCTCCACTCCCCCCGCCCCAGCGGGAGGAGATGCCGATGCCGACACCAACTCTCCCCCCTCTGGGGGGAGATACCGATGCCGACACCAACTCTCCCCCCTCTGGGGGGAGATGCCGAAGGCAGAGGGGGGCTCCGAGCCTGGTTCGGTAAACTGACGGCAGCTATTCGGAGCAACGGATCGACGGGAGGGCGAGATGAAGGTCAAGATCGACACCAGCCTCTGCGAGGGCCACGCCAAGTGCATGGAAGCCACCGAAGTGGTCTTCGAGGTCCGCGACGACGACCTCTCCCACGTCCTCGTCGACGTCGTCCCCGCCGCGGAAGAAGCCAACGTCATCCGAGCCGTGCGGACCTGTCCTCGCGCCGCAATCTCGGTGGAGGACTAGGCTCGTTGTTGCCCCTTGTGGACAACCTCGCTCTAGTGAGCGATATTTGGGCTATGCTGCTAGAGCAATGCGGTGCTTGCCGCGGAACGGATCAATCTGTTCGATGAGAACCGACAGCAGACCCAGCCAAATCAGACTGATGGAAGAACCACCTGTGGTCACGGAGCCTCGTAGAGCCAGGACGAAGAGGCGCGCCAACGACCTGGATGGCAAGGCCTGGCTCAAGAACTCGATAAGCGTTTGGGACGACATCCGACGAACCGCTGAAGAGAAACAACTTGATCATCCTGCAATGTTCCCCAACCAACTCGTAACGCGCCTCATCGAGAGCTTTACCACTCAGGAACAGCGGATTGTCCTTGACCCCTTTGTAGGCGTAGGCTCTACGGCGATTGCAGCCGAGTCTCTTGGTAAAGTTGGAGTCGGGCTGGACATTTCGAAGGAGTTCATCCGCATAGCCAAACAGAGGCCTCGACCTCTCATCACCGACGGCGTCAGATATGGTGAACGTCGCTTGCATGTGGCAAGTGCACTTGACCTGCCTGACTACGTTGAGCCAGAATCTGTGGACCTAGTCGTTACCTCTCCCCCGTACTGGGACATATTGCTCCGAGACCGGACGGCGGACTACAAGGACACAAGACACTATGGCGACTCAGATCTCGACTTGGGACGAATCACCAGTTACGAGACATTCCTGGATCAGATTTCGGACGTATTCTCGCTTGTGTTTGAAGCGATGAAGCCAGGAGCCTATTGCTGTGTCGTGGTAATGGACATTCGGAAGAAGGCACACTTCTATCCGTTTCACTCCGATCTAGCGCGTAGGCTCACCGAGAGAGGCTTTATCCTAGACGACATCATCATTTGGATGCGCGGTCACGAGTACAACAATCTCAGGCCCCTTGGCCATCCTTCCGTCTTCCGCGTGAACAAAGTTCACGAGTACATCAACATCTTCCAGAAGCCGCGATGAGCACCACTCGCAGAGGACAGCCTGGGCGAGACATTCCTGATCTCGTCGGTGCCGGGCGTGATCTGAGCATTGCCGTAGCATACATCTCCCGTCAGGGCCTATCGGCGATCAAGGACGAGTTGACTGTCCTTCTGAGACTCGGCAGGCGGGTACGCATCTTGCTTGATCTGCAAAGTGGCAATACAGACCCGAGCGCGGTGTGGGACTTAGTCGGTCTCTCCGATTTGTACAACACCCTCGAGATCAAGACGATCGTCCCGTCCGACGATCGCGGAATCCTCCACTCCAAGCTCTTCATCACACACGATGAAGAGGACATTGACTTCCTGACTGGCTCGGCGAATCTGACAGGCGCAGCCTTCCACAGAAACCTCGAGCATTGCTTGCTTCTGGAGGGCGCCGCCAGCGATCCAGAGCTGCAAGATGCCCTTGCGACATTCGAGAGCTTCTGGACAGACTCCAACGCAACGCCGTTGGATGAGGAGGCTGCTCTGCTCTACGAGGCATATTGCGGACGATTGAGGCGCGCAGAGTCTCGTTTGCAAAGGCGAGACCAGTCGTCTTGGAGTGCGCTCGTCGAGCACCTTCGTGCTGCGCACACCCAACCCTTTTCGTGGCCATCTGTAGAGGCTGCCTATCTCATGGGAGCAATAGCTGCTCGTGGACAGCTCTATCCAGAAAAGGACCTCATCGAGATCAAGCTCGGTTTCTCGCCTAGCAGCTACAAGGACGGCCAAATCACAGTGCGCGATGTCTCCTTTAGCGCTGCCGAGGTGATCCCGGAGATACCAAGAGCAATCATCTCAAGGGTCAACAGAACTCTGCCTGACGCTTCCGTCAGCATGTCTGCTCGAGATATCAGGATCGACGTTTCAGGCTGCGAGGATGTGATGCGTATCATCATGGATGCCTTCTCTCACCGCACATCAGCCGATTCCTTCCTTCTTCCCAAGGCGCTCGATACGGCACCTGATGAAGTTGTGATCGAGTTCCTGCGGGGGTTTGCAGTCTCTTGTGCCCTCGTAACTGATCACACCAGCATGCCGAAGAATCCACATACGGGAGAGTTTGGACAGATGATGGTGTGGCTCCGGCCCAAACAATCGAATCTGAAGTTGTTCGATGCTGTGTACAGGCTGATAACTGGGCGACTTGGAATTCACGTCTACCAGCACAGGAGGATGTCGCGAGATCCGCATCTCAAAGTCCATTGTGAGAACTTCCAGCAGATCGGCTTCGGGATATGGTGGTGGGACGAACTCGTTGAAGCTGGCGCTCAATACAACGCGACCCTTTACGGTAGCCATCCAGAGGCCAGTCTTCAGGCCACACTCGATGAAATCCTAAACTGATTGGATGGTTCGGCCGACAGCCTCTTGGCCAAACTCGAGCGTGCCATCCTCGTCGACGTCCTCCGCCTGCCCGAGTCCCTGGTCGAACCCGGCGGCCCCATTGACCTCATCCGTCGCAAGCTCGCCCGCGAACCGCAGATCCACGGAGGCAAGAAGTCCCTCGTCGTCTTCACCGACGACGGCGAGACGTCCGTCCGACGCCACGACCGATCCTGACAGCTACCGCACTGTCACCACCACCTTGACCGCCGTGCCCTCGGTGACACGCACTCGCCAGGCCCAGACGTCAGAATCGGCGAAGGTGTAGACGTCTCGGCGGGGCACGAGGCGCTTGTCCTCGTCGGTGATCACCCGGACCGTGAAGTCGCTGAAGTCGTGCGGGCCGGTGTTTCTGAGCTTGAAGTAGTGGGTCGAGAACCAGCGCGTCTGCTCCAATGTCGAGAGGCCCGGGCAGTCATCGCGGACGAAATCTCGAACCAACAACAACTCGACACCATCGGGCGCATCAAGCTCCCACTCAACGGTTGAGACCGGCGAGAGCGGGCGTCTCGGTTCGATGCAGATCGCCTCCGGAACCTGGTCATCGCGGTACTCGACGATGAAGATCTTGTCGCCGAAGTCACAGGTGTCCGGCCGGGCGCCGTCGCGTTCGTAGACGCGCCAAACATCGGGATTGTCGACGTTCGAGACATACACCGCATAGCGACCGTGGTAGCGCTCGGAGGGATGGACATCGCAGATCCTGCCGGAGAACTGTGGTTGGGTCGGTCCGTCGTAGAGCGGCAGCGAATGCGCCGAAGCCGAGCCGTGCGCGGGAGGACCGTCATTCCGATACACCGGTCGTTCGGCCCGGAGGCGCATCTCGGACAGCGAGGCGGAAACGGTCTCGGCGCGGAGCAGGTCGTCGCCACCGATTGAGATGCCCAGCAATCGATTGCTACAGAGATCAATCAGCGGCGAGCCGTGTCGGCTGATACCGCTCGGTTCGACGCGCAGCACTCGCTCGGTCATCTCGCTCACATTGAGTACGGCGAGCAGGAATCGACTCGCGTCGCCGCCTGGATAAGTCAGCAGGTGGACGTTGCTGCCAATCACCTCTTCGCCTGTGGACCCGAACAGGGCAGATTGGCCGAGCGACACCTCCTGCTCGGTGTCGAACAGCTCGACCAGGGCCAGATCGTTGCGCGGATCGTGAGCGATGCGGATCACCGGAAGCGACGTTGCTCCTCGCGAGACGACGCCCCAGGGCGCTCCGTCGGGCACGCGCGCGCCATTGACCAGGAACTGCCTGTCGCCGACATGCACCGCTGTGCCCGTCCCTGCAAGCGAGTTGAACTGCCATGCGTAGAGGTCGTGCGGATCTTCGTACTCGCACGACAATGTGGGAACAGGCGCGTGTGTTGCCAGCGGGGTCGATTCCGCCGGCAAACTTACCGACCAGGAGATCGGCGCCGACTCTCGCCAGCGGCCCGCGACGCCGGTGTAGGCGGTCAGACCCTGGTCGGCTCCGCAGGACACCTGATTGTCACTGCGCAGGCAGGCGCTCAGCGTGCCGGTCTCGCTGTCAATCCTCGCAACAATCCGTACAGACACATCGATGCTGAACGACTCAGCGTCCGCCTCCCTAGCGACCTCAGCTCCGAGCGGCACAAACCAGCGATCGAATCCGACGGCAATCCGTAGCGCGGCAGGCGTGAACGCAGGATCTGCCGACCAGTCCTGCCAGAACGTGGCAACCGGCGATTCTGGGGACTCGCCAATACCGAGGAAGGACCTGCCCAGCCAGGGCCCGCCAAGCAGCGACCCGTCAACTCCAACCAGCGTCGCGCCAAGGTCGCTGCCCGGCGGTTGGGGCGACGCCAAATCAAGTTGCAGCGAGTACTGATCGCGTTGTGGGCAGTCGGGAATCGCCTCGGCCAGGTAGAGGAGCAGCTCACCAAATGGTTGGGTCGATTGGTGAACGACCGCGGGAGTTCGCTCGGCAGCGCAGTCCTCGCTTTCTGGCCGTTCGACCGAGATTGCTTCCAGCGCGGCGACATATGTGCGGCCGTTTTCGAGGTCATCCGGCCCCAGCGCGCCGCATACGCCAATCTGCCGCCAGCCCGAGCGTTCAAGATCGGCCCGTACTTCCGCTTCGTCA
Source organism: Dehalococcoidia bacterium (assembly GCA_965211635.1). Classification (GTDB taxonomy): domain Bacteria; phylum Chloroflexota; class Dehalococcoidia; order Bin125; family Bin125; genus Bin125. Next base: position 187,470 of record OZ242948.1, on the reverse strand, counting down.
GGGATACCCGAGACAGCGATCCACCACTCGGCATCCAGCTCGGAACAGTCGACCATCTGCGGCGGTTCAGGACCGTAGTGCCAGATCATGCGTCCGCCGGCTCGGAGCGACGGAGGCACGGACTCCGGCATCAACGGCCAGCGCGGCCATGACTCGTCGATCTTGCGCAGCGACCGCAACAACGAGGCGCCAGAGTAGGTGTAGGACCATGACGCGCTGCCCGCCCAGATGACACCAAGCACGTCGCCGCAGGCGTCGAACATCGGCCCGCCGCTGTTGCCGCTTCGAACTGCGGCCGAGGTCTGAAGATTGTCATCCCAGACCTGGACCACGACGCCGCCGCCCGAGATGGTCAACGCCTCGCCTCCTGGATAACCGATCAGATAGACCGGCTGCGCGACATCGTCCTGGGTCGGCGCGCGCAGGCGCATTGCGGGTACATCCTGTAGCAGGCCCGGCGTGTCCACCTCGAGCAACGCCAGATCCAGGTCCTCGTCGTAGCCCAACACGGCGGCGCCGATCGTCCGTTCGCCGTGGATCAAGGAAACAAACGGAGGGCGATTCTCGATCACGTGGTGCGCAGTGACGAATCGTCCGTTCCCGATATGGAACGCCGTGCCGAGGCTCGACGAGGACTCTACTTTCCATGTCGCGGCCAACATGCGGGCGAAGTTCGGATCGCAGGAAGCGCCTTCTGCCTGGCGGCTGGGCGTGTCGGAGACGTACCGTATTCGCGACTCTTGGGCCGGCGCGGACCAGGCGATTTCACTGCTGGACAACCAGCGATCTCTTCGAACCCTGTCGAGGTTCACGAATCTCGCGTTGGGGCAGATCGTCTGGCCATCATCTGATCGCAGGCAGAACTCGACTGCGCCGTCGTCATTGACGCGACTGAGGATCTGCCCGCTCAGCTCGTAACGGGCTTGCGCGGCGGGAGGATCCTGCGCCGACGCGGGACCGGTCAGAAGATATCCGATGAGCGCGAGAATGAGAGCTATCGCGAGCGCGCATAGCGATAGCCCGTACCTGGCGGAGATTCGCATCGCCACCAATGGTACGGGCTGTGGGTCAGTTCCAATCGCTGCCTACTGTGCTCGATAGCGAACGAGTTGACGCTTGATGCCACCGACGTGCAACGAGTTCGGCACCATCTGCGGCTCCCCGGCTAGCTCCAGGTTAGGCAGGATCGGCAGCAGGGCGTGGAAGATGGCTCGCATCTCCCAGCGAGCCAGGTTAGCGCCCAGGCAGAAGTGCTCGCCGTAGCCGCCGAAGGCGAAGTGGTCATTCGGGTCGCGGCGGATGTCGAACTTGTAGGGGTCCTCAAAGACCTCTTCGTCGCGGTTGGCCGACGGATACCACATGACAATCGAGTCGCCCTTGCGCAGCGTCTTGCCACGCAACTCCAGGTCTTCTGTCACCGTTCGCTGGAACTGGATCACGATCGAAGTCCAGCGCAGGATCTCCTCGACGGCCGATGGCACCAACTCGGGATTGGCGACCAGGTCCTCCAGCTGATCACGGTGATCCAGCAGCGCCTTGACGCCGCCGGTGATCGAGTTGCGCGTGGTCTCGTTGCCGGCGCCGATCAGCAGACGGAAATACGAAGAGATCTCGCGTGGGGAGAGCTTGTAGCCGTCAATATCGGCTCGCAACAGGTCGCTGAGCAGGTCGTCGCCGAGGCCATTGGCCTGCCGGTCGCGGACCATGCCCTCGTTGTAGAGATTGAACTCAAGGTTGACGCGGCGGATCGTTTGTTCGCGGTCCTCGCCTGGCAGGCGGAACTCGGGATCGGCCGCACCGGCTGCGGTTTCGGTCCAGTGGAAGATCTGGTCCCAGTCCTCTTCGGGCACGCCGCCCATATCGCAGATTGCGGCGACGGGGAGCTTGGCGGTCAGTTCGTGCACCACGTCGATCGCCGATCGTGAACCTCGCTCGGCGAAGTCCGCAACCATTGAGTCGGCGAAGTCGGACACGTAGTTCTCCGCCATGTCGGCGAAGTGGTCCTCCAGCTTCTTCATCATCCGCGGCGTGAAGTGATGCGCGACCAGGCTGCGATGCTGCCGATGCTCCGGCGGGTCCATGAAAATGAAGTCGGGCGGGTCGGACGGGTGACCGCCGTAGCGGTCGGCGTTGATTTCGCGTCCTCGTTCGCCAATGCCAATCGACTCGGTGTCGTTCATGCGCAGGATCTGCGTGTTCGAGAAGAGGTTGGGGTGCGAGGAGATGTAGCGGATGTCGGCGTGCTTGGTGATCGCCCAGAACGGCTCGAAGTTGGGCCGCTGGTACCAGTAGACCGGCGCCTCGCGGCGCAGCAGGTCCCACGCCTCCCACGGGTAGCCGAAGTCCACGTACAAAGACGTGTCGGTGATGTTCAGCGTGTCGAGCGTGAGCGTAGGTCGTTCAGCGGTAACCATTCCAAGCCTCCATGATCGTCCCGGGCAGTCGGGTCATCTTGAAGATACTTGTTTCGGCGCGTCGAAGGAAAGTCCACTGGATCTTCCTTCAAACACTGGTGCGCTGAGGTCCTAAACGGAGCAAGGGTCTGTGGCGGAGTGCGAGCGAAACGCGCATGGCCAGCCAAACCGGTTCTACGGCGACCCAACTCCAGCTACGGTGCCTCGGTGATGATGACGAACTCGATGCGTTGGGCGTTCTCGCTCAGTTCATAGAAGATCAGAAACGGTACCGGTGACAGTATCCGGGTACACCACACATTTGCAATCATGTGTTCTTGCGGCCAGATTGCCTCTGGCCCCGCGTGCGCCGTGAAGATTAGGCCCTCAACCCGCTCGTCAAGTCGGTCATGGGCTCTTGTCAGTTCATCAAGCTGTGACTGAAACTCCTCCGAAACATGCACCTCCCATCCTCGCCCGTATGCCACGGCTACTGGCGTTCTTCCTTCTTGGCGAGATACTGCTTGGCGATCTCTACGGCATACTCCTCAGTCTCCTGGTCGATCGGTTCGGAACTCAGCCAAGCGGTCTCGTATGGGATTGGCTCACGCTCTTGAGCGGCCAGCCAGCCTGGCTCGCGATGAGAGTAGTCTGAAACCTCTCGTGCCGACTTCCCCCAGAAAAACTGGATGACTTCGTCAATAACACTCCGCTCATCCGGAGAGAACGCCTCTGGATTCGCCAGTTCCCCCCTACCGAGGGTCAAGCGTTTCTGCGTCCGGTTGAAGTAGGACTTCTCCTTCAAGATGACTCGCCCTTGAGTGACGAGTTCATCCTTTGCAGCGAGAAGTTCTTTCGGGGCCGGACCTTCAGAGAGTTTTCGATACGTCGCGCCACTAATGGGCAACCCGAGGAGCCGGTAAGCATCGAAGTCGGAGTAATAGAGGATCTTATTGAGCTTCACAGCACCGAACGTTGGATCGTCCTGACAACGCTCTGCGATGTAGACGATCAGCTCCTTGAACTTCTCCGCGTCGAAGTCGAACTGGCGCAGTCTGGGTTCGCGCTTCACGTCTACCTCCTTTCGCAGCGAGTCACGGTCAACGGTATCCCGACTCAGGCCGGGCGGTGGCGGACCATCTGGCGCTTGATGCCGCCGACGTGGAGGAAGGCGATCACGTTCTCGGGCGGGGAGACCAGCTCCAGGTTCGGGAGGATCGGTCGTAGGGCGTGGAAGATGGCTCGCATCTCCCAGCGGGCGAGGTTGGCGCCCAGGCAGAAGTGCTCGCCGTAGCCGCCGAAGGCGAAGTGATCGTTGGGATCGCGCTTGATGTCGAAGCGGTACGGGTCTTCGAATACATCCTCGTCGCGGTTCGCCGACGGATACCAGAGCACGACCGACTCGCCCTTGCGGATCGTCTTGCCGCGCAGTTCGACATCCTGCACCGCGGTCCGCTGGAACTGGATCACGATCGAGGTCCAACGCAGGATCTCCTCGACCGCCGACGGCACCAGCGACTCGTCGTCGATCAGCATCTGCATCTGATCCGGGTGATCGAGCAGCGCCTTGACGCCGCCGCTGATCGAGTTTCGGGTTGTCTCGTTGCCCGCTGCGAGCAAGAGCACGAAGTAACCGTGAATCTCGCCGGGCGATAGCGGCCGACCATCGATCTCCGCGCGCAGCAGGTCGCTGAGCAGGTCGTCGCCCAGTCCTTCGCGCCTGCGCTGCTCGATCAGCTCGTTGTTGTAGCGGAACCACTCGACGCCGACGCGCTCCGTCGCCTGGCTCGGAGATTCGCCCGGCAGGCGGAACTCGGGGTCGTCGGCGCCGACGATCACCTCGGTCCACTTGAAGATCTGGTCCCAGTCTTCCTCCGGCACCCCGCCCATGGCGCAGATCGCGGCAACCGGCAGCTTGGCCGATAGCTCGTGGACGAGATCAACGGCAGAGTGCGAGCCCTTTTCGGCGAAGTCGGCGACCACCTTGTCGGCGAAGTCGGAGACATAGTTCTCCGCCATCTCGGCGAAGTGGTCTTCGAGCATCTTCATCATGCGCGGAGTGAAGTGTCGAGCGACCAGGCTGCGGTGTTGGCGATGCTCGGGCGGGTCGAGGTAGATGAAGTCGGGCGGATCGTCCGGGTGTCCGCCGGTGCGATTTGTCGACCGCTCGCGTCCTCGCGCAGCCGTACCCAGCTTTGAGGCCGTGTTCAGTCGCAGCATCTGCGAGTTGGAAAACAGCTCCGGGTGAGACGATATGAAGCGAATGTCGGCGTGCTTGGTGATCGCCCAGAACGGCTCGTAGCCCGGTCGCTGGTACCAGTAGACCGGCGCCTCCTGGCGCAGCAGGTCCCATTCGGCCCAGGGATAACCGATGTCGCGATAGCGGTCGGAATCGGTGATGTCGATAGAGTCGACGGTCAGTGCGGGCGCTTCGGCGATAACCATGGGTCTCCTCCAGCATTCCATCGCGGATGGATGGCGTCTCGTCTCTTCAGAGACAGACTAATGCCGCCGCCTTAGACTTTGCCCGAAGTTGCGGGATGCCCAACAGATGAAGGAGGGGACCGATGGCTGAAGTGATGCGACCGGACGGCACGATCATTCACTACGAGGTCTACGGAGCAGGCAACAGCGAGATTCCGCTTCTGCTGTTCGCACCGGGTGGAGTCAACTCGCAGATCGACTTCTGGAAGCGTTCGATCATCAATCCGATCGAGGCGTTCTCCGATGAGTTCACCGTGGTCGGCATGGATCAACGTCACTGTGGACAATCGAAAACCGGGCTCAAGGCGTTCAGCTACGAAGAGGCAATGAAGGACCAGATCGCGGTGCTCAACGACCTTGGCGTCGCGCGAGCGCACGTAATGGGCGGCTGTATTGGCTGCGCATACGCGCTGCGGCTTGCCGACCAGGCTCCGGCGCGAGTCGCCGGCGTCGTCATGCAGGATCCGGTCGGTCTGGACGAGACCAACTCGCCTGAGACCTTCTATGACATGTTCAATCCGACGATTCGGCTGTGCCGCGCCGAGGGACTGGAGGCGGTGATCGAGTCGGCGCAACGCGATCCGGTGTTCATGCAGAACAACGAGGCCGGGCCATTTGCCCAGCGCATTCACGACGAGCCGCTGTTCGCCGACGCGGTGCGCAGCATTCGCCGCGAGGGTTACATCGCCTTGGTGGTGGAGTTCCGGGACGGGATGTGGCCGTCGGTCGAGCCGTACTTCGCGGTTAACGAGGTTGCCGTGCAACGAACCTACTCGCCGATGCTGGTGATCCCCGGGGCAGACCCGTTCCATCCGACCGGGATCGGGCATCGCATCTGCAACGAAGCGCCCAACGCCCGTTGCCTCGATGTAGACGCCCGGTCGCCGGAGAAACTACCGGCAACCCTCGACGCGATCCGCCAGTTCCTCCGCGATTGCAGTTAAGGAGCAGGCTCTGATGTCGCAAGAGGTCGGGCACTTCACGATCTCGCCATCGGTATGGGCCAGCGCCGCGTTCTGGTTGTAGGGGCGACCCTTGTGGTCGCCCGCCCCGCACCTCCGTTGGAAACCCTACTCGGCGGGCGACCACAAGGGTCGCCCCTACCAGAACCGGGTGCGCGTAGAGTGAGACAATCGCCGATTGATGCAGTTGATACAAAGGACCAGGCGCCATGCAGTACGAGATTCTCCATCGACCGTCTTACGCCCTCGGACGGATTGAACTGGCATCGGGCGAGCAGTTACAGGCCGAGGCAGGAGCGATGGTCTCGATGTCGGCCAGCATTTCGATCGAGACCGGTATGCGCGGCGGGCTGCTGGGCGGACTGAAGCGTTCCGTGCTGGGCGGAGAGAGCTTCTTCATCAACACCTTTACCGCCGAGCAATCGGGCGAAGTCACGATCGCGCCCGGTCTGCCCGGCGACATCCAGGTGATCGAGATGAGCGGCGGCTCGGTGTTGGTGCAGTCGGGCTCCTTTCTCGCTGCCACGAACGACATCGAAGTGGACACCTCCTGGGGCGGCGCGAAGAGTTTCTTTTCCGGCGAAGGCCTCATCTTGCTGCGTTGCAGCGGACACGGACTGCTGTTCCTGTCGAGCTATGGCGCAATCCACCTCAAAGAGCTCAATGTCGGCGAGCAGTACACGGTCGACACCGGCCACATGGTCGCGTTCGACGACTCGGTCAAGTACAGCGTGGGGCGCTCGGGCGGTTGGAAGACGACGCTGCTTTCCGGCGAGGGCCTGGTTTGCAAGCTGGAGGGTCCGGGCCGCTTCTACATGCAGACGCGGAGCCAGGATGCGTTCCTGAGCTGGCTACTGCCGAAGCTCCCCAAGCAGGGTTGATCGGCATGGGTTGCCGAGAGATCGCGTCGTAGCCTGCGCGGATGGATTGGCTTGAGTTCGTCGCCCTGATTGGCGTGGGCATCGCCGTTGGCGTCTATGCGACCGCCGTCGGCGCCGGCGGCGGATTCCTGTTCGCGCCGGTGCTGCTCACCCGTCATGCGGAGTCGAGCCCGGCCGAGGTTGCGATGGCCTCGATGTGCCTCGTGCTCGTGACGTCCGGACTGGCGGCGGCGCGGCTGGCGCGTGAAAGGCGGATTGACTACCGGGTGGCCGGCATGGCGGCCGCGATCGCCGTGCCGGCCGGAGTAATCGGCGCGACGGGGACAGCCCAGCTTCCTCGCGACGTGTTCGCCGCTGGTTTCGCCGTACTGCTCGCTTCGCTCGGCGCGTATCTGATCTGGCGACCGACCGGCAATGCCGGCCAGGTCGGTCAACGCGGCTGGCGTCGCCTGATCCGCGACGGACGCGGAGAGATGTATCTGTACTGGATTCCCGTACGTCGGTCGTTGGGCGCGGTTGCCGTGACCTCGGTGCTGACGTCGCTGGCGGGAATCGGCGGCGGGCTGTTCTTCGCCACGATCACGATTCGCATCATGCGCATGCCAGCCTGGCTGGGGGTGCCGGCGTCACACAGCATTGTGACCAGCATCGCAATCGCCGTAGTCATCTTCCACACGGCAACACAGCACTTCGGCGATCCGCTCAACGACGTTCCGCCGCTGCTGATCGGCGCGATCATCGCCAACCCGATCGGTTTGCGCGTCGCCGCCAGAATCCGTGAGTCGTTGCTCTCGCGGCTGCTTGCCTTGGGCATGCTGGTTGTTTCCGTGAGAGTGGCGTTCGAGGCGTTCTAGCCGACCGGATCCACATCGACGGACCAACCGCGACCAAACTCCAGATGCTTCAGCAGCGCACGCGGATCATCGCCCTTGAGCAGAATCTGTCGTCGCCACTGGTTGCGACGACGCGCGGGATACGCGGGAGCGGGACCGATGACCTGGGCCGTCGCCCCGAAGGTCCGGCTCCTGCGAGCGGATAGCTCGCGGACCAGGCGGTAGGCTTCAGCGTCGGCTTCGTTCATCGAGCTTCGGCTGACCGTGAGCCTGACCAACTGGCCGAACGGTGGATAGTCAAGGACGCGGCGGGAGTCCATCTCGGTCTGATAGAAGACTTCGTAGTCGTGCGCCGCAGCCGCGACTACGGCATAGTGGTCGGGCGAATATGTCTGGATGATCACCCGCCCGCCAAGCGCTCCCCGGCCCGCTCGTCCGGCGACCTGCGACAAGAGCTGGTACGTGCGCTCGGCCGCCGTGTAGTCGGACTCGCGCAACGACAGATCAGCGTTGACAACACCTGCGACCGTTACTCGCGGCAAGTCGAGTCCCTTGGCGATCATTTGGGTCCCGATCAGGACGCGCGAGCGCCCGTCGGCAAACTCGGCGAGGAGGGTCTCGTGCGAGCCGGCAGCGGACGAAGAGTCACGATCCCAACGCGTGATCGGCACCTTGCCCCAGCGACGCCGAACTTCGGCTTCGAGTTGCTCGGTGCCGAAACTCATCGCTCCAATGCGTTCGTCGAAGCAGGACTGACAGCGCAGCGGCGTCGCTTGCCGCTCTCCACATTCGTGGCACTGCAGATAGGGCCCGGGTCGATGAAGCGTCATCGCAACTGAGCAGCGATCACATTCAACTGCCTCGCCGCAAGCGCGGCAAACAAGCGCCGACATGCCGCGCCGGTTGAGGAAGAGCAACACCTGTTCGTCCCGCGCCAGCGCGCCTGAGACTGCCGAATCGAGTTGGCGACCGAAAATGGAACGGACGCCTGCTGCGAGTTCCTCTCGCATGTCGACCACATCGACGATCGGCTGAGGAATGATCCTGGCGCCATGCCCGCCCGACTGGACGCGCTGCGCGAGCGTCAACAGACGGCTGTTGCCCGCGCGCGCGTCGGCCATTGAGACGAGATCGGGGGTCGCAGAGCCGAGCACGGTGACTATGCTCCAGGACCTGGCCATCTCTCTTGCGACCATCCCTGCGTGGTAGCGAGGTTGCGGGTCGGCCTGCTTGTACGTCCACTCGTGCTCCTCGTCGAGGATGACGAGCGCCAGATTGCTCATCGGTCCGAAGAGCGCTGAGCGGGCGCCGATCAGGATGCGTTTCTCTCCTGCGTGGACCTGCCGCCACTGTTCACGGGACTCGGACTGCAAGAGCTCTGAGTGACGAACGGCTACCTGACCCGGGAATCGCGCTTCGAAGCGCGCAATCGTCTGCGGCGCCAGGGCGATCTCCGGGACGAGCACGATGACGCCGCCGCCTAACGCGAGAGCTCGCTCAGTCGCCGAGAGGTAGACCTCGGTTTTGCCGCTGCCAGTCACACCGTGGAGCAGGAAGGCACCACCTGCGTCGGAATCGAGCGAGCCGATGATCCCGCTAGCGGCCTGCCCCTGCTCGTCCGTCAACTCCGGTGCGGGCGCAGGATCTGGCGAGTCCGACGCGGCCTGATCGGCGCTCCCGATGATGTATCCGGCCCCTTCGAGGATGTCGATGTCGGAGCGGCTCGCGCCAATCTGACGCTTCGCTTCGCGCTCGGGAAGGCTGCCTTCAGCCAGGAGTCGGAGCAACTCCAGTTGCCGACGGTCCGCGGCAGAACGACGCAGGGAGGCAGCGACCGTGGTAGCGTCGTCTCGACTTACGGCGAGCTCGATTACGTCTCCGTCGAGATTGGCCAGCGACGTAGTCGCCAGCCAGTCTTCCAAGGTTCGCATACCGCCCAACAACCTTGCTCCTTCTTCCGCAGGGATTCCTGCTGCCCTGCCGGCGAGCGCTTCAAGCAGGTCGGCAGGGCGAGAGCGCTTGCCCTGCGGCCACGCGGCGATCACTTCGCGAAGCTCGTCGTCCGTTATGGAAAGTACGAGCCGCTTCGGTATCGACGGTCGGGTCGGCACGACCGGGCGAAAGGTGTCAGGCGACTTGCGCGGTCGCGATGGAGTCGCCGGGGGCAGGAAGAGGTGGACGCAGGCAGAGATTGGGGCCAGGTAGCGCTCGGCAATCCAGTGTGCGAGGTCGAGCTGGTCGGATGTCAGCAGCGGCTCCTGATCGAGCACACGCTCGATCGCGCGAGGTTCCTCTACTTCCGATTCATCCGTGATCGCAAGCACGATGCCGACCGCCCACTGCGTGCGCCAGGGCACGACGGCCGACATTCCGCGGCGAAGAGTCAAGTTCGTTGGCACGGCGTAGGTAAACGCGCCTCGCTGAGGACTGCCGGTCAGGACGGCGACTTCGGCGTATCGATCACTCATGTTTGCACTTCGGTGTGGAGTCAGATTACCGACCGGTCACTGTGACAGCTTGGCTTCCCGAAGCCAGGTGCTAGCGTCGATTCGAGGCGTCGTATTGGATGTTCGATGATTGGAAGTGCCTGATGCCCAGCGACCAGTACGAGCAGCTTGCCGATCAGCGGCCCTTTGACGGGCTCCGGGTCGTCGAGTTCGGACAGTTTGTCGCTGTGCCGTTCGCCGCTCAGTTGCTCGCCGAGGGTGGGGCCGAAGTGATCAAGATTGAGTCGTTGGAGGGCGATCCGACGCGGCGCCTGGCCCAGATCGCGCCGATGGAGTCGCGGACTTTCCTCTCACGAAACCGCGGCAAGCACTCGCTGCCATTGAACCTGAGGCATCCCGATGCTCGCGAGATCATCGAAGCGCTACTCGGCCGAGCGGATGTGGCGCTGATGAACTTCAGGCCCGGCCTGGCGGCGCAGCTCGGACTCGACGCAGACACGCTGCGTGAGAAGTACCCGCGACTCGTGATCGCGAACGTGACCCCGTTCGGTCGCTATGGGCCGGATGCCGGATTGGCCGGCATGGACATCGTCGTCCAGGCGCGCAGCGGGCTGATGGTCGCCAACGGTCGATCCGGCGAGGGCCGTCCATTGAGCGGCGACCCGGTTAGCGCGGACTACATGGCCGCAATGTCGCTGGCGTTCGGCATCGCATCGGCGCTGCTTCGGAGAACCGTCACCGGTATGGGTGGCGAGGTGCATGCCTCGCTGATGCAGGCCGCGATGACGCTCAACAACAACCAGATGATGCGGGTCGAGTCGATCGACGGCCCAGTTCATGAGCGGTCGTTGCAGGAACTCTCAAAGATGCGAGCGCGCGGCGCCAGCTACGACGAGCAACGCGAGGCGCAAGTCTCGGCTCGAGCGCGGACGATGGCCGACATCTACTTTCGCACCTACTCGACCGCCGACGGCTGGCTCGCGATCGCCTGCGGCAGCCGAAAGTTGCGTCGCCTGTTCATTGAAGCGATCGGTCTGGAGGACGCGCACGCCGGCGACGAGGTGGAAGATCCGGACTACTACCCCAAGTTGCAGGAGGCCGCAGAACGACGGTTGGCCGAGCGCACAACCTCGGAGTGGGAGGCGAAGCTGGCAGAGGCAGGTGTGCCCGCTTCGCGAGTAGTGCTGCCAGTTGAAATCATCGACGATCCTCAGGCCGCGGCCAACGAGATGCTCTACGACCTCGATCATCCTGAAGTCGGCAAGGTCCGGCTGCTCGCGCCGCCGGTCGCGCTGGACAAGTCAGGCTTCCGCCAACCATCGGCCACCCGCCCGTTCGCCAGCGAAACGCGGGAGATTCTGACCGAGCTGGGATTCGATCAGTCCCAGGTAGACGAGTTCGTCGACTCGGGCGCGACGCGGGACTCGATGGATTGATCTCATCCGGCGGGACTCAACACGTACTGCCGAGTGCGCCCGTTGCCTGTAGGGGCGACCCTTGTGGTCGCCCGTGACCGACACAGACACTAAGCCTCCGGCAGATCACTTGCGCAGGCAGGGCGACCACAAGGGTCGCCCCTACGAGAGACAACAGGAACCGCGGTCACTCCGGCAGCTTGCGCATCTGCGGGAAGAGGATCACGTCGCGGATCGACTGCGAGTTGGTGAGCAGCATGGCCAGACGATCCATGCCCATACCCAGTCCGCCGGTCGGCGGCATGCCGTGTTCCAGGGCGACGAGGAAGTCTTCGTCCATCTGCTCGGCCTCGTCGTCGCCTTCAGCCTGGAGTCTCAGTTGTTCTTCGAACCGTTGTCTTTGATCGACCGGATCGTTGAGCTCCGTGTAGGCGTTGGCCAGTTCCCAGCCGCCGACGAACAGCTCGAAGCGTTCCACGAGCGTGTCGTCGTACTCGGTCCGCTTGGCCAGCGGCGAGATGGCGAGCGGATAGTCGAGCAAGAAGGTCGGCTGCTGCAGATGCGGCTCGACCCGTTCCGAGACCAGTTCGTCGAATAGTTTGCCCCAACCGGCGTTGGGCGGAATGCCGACGCTATTGTCGCGCAGCAGATCTTGCATGGCCTCAACCGTCGGGTAGTCGCGGAAGTCGACGCCGACGTGCTCCTTGACTGCGTCGACCATCGTCACCCTCGCGAAGGGCGGAGTGAAATCGATTTCGCCGTCTTGCCAGGACACGCGAGTCGAACCATTGATTTCCGTAGAGATGTCCGACAGAGCCGCTTCGACCATCTCGGCTACGCCGTGGTAGTCGGTGTACGCCTCGTAGCTCTCGAGCATTGTGAACTCGGGATTCCAGCGGTTGCCGAATCCTTCGTTGCGGAACAGCCTGCCGATCTCATAGACCTTGTCGAAGCCACCGACGATCAGCCGCTTGAGGTGCAACTCCAGAGCGATCCTCAGTTGGCGCGGCTCGTCGAGCGCATTGAAGTGGGTCAGGAACGGCCGAGCCGCGGCGCCGCCGGCTTCGGTCTGTAGGACCGGCGTCTCGACTTCAAGGAATCCGCGATTGTCCATGAAGCGACGCATCGCCGAGACGATCCTCGACCGGGCCCGAAGAATCTCCTTGGCCTCATCATTGGCGATCAGGTCGAGGTAGCGCTGTCGATATCGAGTTTCAATGTCCTGCAAGCCGTGAAACTTCTCCGGAGGTGGGCGTAGTGTTTTGGCGAGCATGGCCAGCGAATCGGCCTGCACCGAGATCTCACCTCTTCTGGAACGGACCAGGGCGCCGCTGGCTTCGAGGAAATCTCCCAGGTCGAACGTCTCAAGCAGTGACCAGGCATCACCCAGCGCTCGCTTGCTCGCCAGGACCTGGATCTGACCGGAGTCGTCCTCGACATCGACAAACGCGATACGTCCCATGTTGCGAATCGCGGTGATCCGACCGGCGATGGTTACCACAGGTCCGTCGTCGTCGGGAGACTCGGCTTCGTGATCTGCAAACAGCGAGCGGGCCTCGCCGATCTCATGTGTGCGATTCGTACGCTGCGGATATGGATTGATGTCCCTGGCGAGCAGCGCATCCGCCTTGGCTTGACGCTCGGCCACGATCTCGCGCAATCGGCGGCTCTGGCTCCCCGTAGCCTCGGGCGCCGCGTCCGCTGTCGAAGTGGATTCGGTCTCGCTGCTCATGCCTCGCGCTCCACTCTTGGGGGCCAGATTATGCGCATGCCGACCTCTAGCCTTGATTGGCGGCGGCCTCCAGGCCGCCGTCTTGCAGAGAGCGGGGAGACCGCAGAACCCTAGGTGATTGCCTTGACCCGGAACTTGCGAACCCCGGTTGGGGTCGCCACTTCCACAGTGTCGCCAACGCGCGCTCCGAGCAGCGCTTTGCCGACCGGCGATTCGTCGGAGAGGTAGCCGTTCTTCGGATCGACCTCGGCGGGTCCGACGATTCGGTAGCTGACGTCGGTGCGCTTGGGCAAGGGGCGCACCGTGACAGTGGACCCGAGACGCACGACTTCCGAGCCCTGCACCTCGTCCTCGTCAATCACCTCGGCGGCAGCGATGACAGCCTCGATCTCACGAATTCGACCCTCAATAAAGGCCTGCTCGTTGATCGTTTCGCCGCCTTCGCCTTCGTCGCGGGCGCCTGGAGAATCCTCGCGCACCTGCTGGATCAATTCGGCCGCCTCACGGCGCCGTTCCTTGAGGATGAGTAGCTCGTCACGGAGCTTTTGCAGACCGTCTGCAGTGATTGGCACTGAGCGTCGAAGTACCACTGGCGTTGCCTGACCGTGAACCCTACGTGGAACCGAAGGACTTTATGGCAGGCTACGATAGCAGGCAAGGCGGGAGAGCGATCCCGAGGGATCCGGGCAGTCGTGTAACGTGCGTCACACTTTCACAATCTCGATTTTCACGGCCCTGATCGGCGCTGCGATTGGAGCCGTTGTCGCGGGAGTCGTCGGCGATAACGGACCGTCGGAGGAAGAACTGGTAGCCGCAGTTGACGCCTCTGTCGAAAGCGCCGTCGAGCAAGCAGTCGAGCTGGCATTAGAGCGCTCGTCTGAGCAACTCGCCACCCGATTAAACGACTCCATTTCTGCCCAGGAGCGCCGAGTCGGCGAGGTCTTCGCGCGGGTTTCGCGCTCTGTGGTTGTAATCGACGCCGAGGGCCCCGAGCGAGTCAACGACGAGGGCGTCACTGTCGTTCCGGCGGCATTGGCCACCGGATTCGTCCTCGACGAAGAAGGCCACATTGTCACGGCCGCCCATGTATTGGAGGGCATGACCAGCTATACAGTGATCCTGCACAATGAGCAGCGATTGCCGGCGGTTCGGGTCGGTGATGACCGTCCCTTCACGGATGTCGCGGTGCTGCGCATTGAACCGGGCGGAGATAAACCTACCCTGACCGTCCCTGCATTTGGCAGCAACATCTCCGTCCAGGCAGGCGAGACCGTGCTGGCGATTGGCAATACGCTCTTGGGACAGGAAATCGCCCTCACGGTCGGGATCGTCAGCAATCCGGATACCACGTTTTTTCGAGGCCGATACGAACAAGAGAATCTGATCCAGACTGATGCCGCGCTGAATCATGGCAACTCCGGAGGCATCCTTGTCGACCTTGACGGCAGCATCATAGGAATGACGGCAGTGATCGCTCGCGAGACGCTGGACGGGGGCTTTGTCGATGGCGTCGGGTTCGCCGTGCAGATTGACGCTGTGCTGGAAGTCGCCCGAGCGATCGCAAGCGATGGCTTCTTCCCGCGCCCGAGCTTCGGCGTCGTCCAGGAACGACTACTGACGCCGACCGCGGCGGTGCAGCTCGACATCGATGTCAGCGAGGGCGCATTCCTGATTGAACTGGAACGACGCGGCGCATTTGCTCGAGCGGGGATCCGACCGGGCGATGTGCTGCGCACGCTGAATGGCGTTGCGATCAACGCCGAGACGCCCTATCTCAACGCGCTCGCCCGACTGCAGCCGAACGTTCCTGTACTCGTGCACATACACCGCGGCGGTGAGGAGTATCGGCTCAGCATTGCACCCGACTTGCGGGCCCCGTGACGACCCGCGACGGCGGCGATTGGGAGCCGCGACCGGTACGCAGAATCGGCGAAGCGCCGCAGCGACCCGCAGGCCGCCCGCGACCAGCACGTAGGTCACTCGAACCTGCGCCGTTTGAGGCGCAGGCGCCGGAGCCTTCTCCGATAGCAGAACCGCCGAGCATACCGCGAACATCACCTCAGCCTGGGGGTTCTCGCCGGGCGCAGGGTCGTACTCCACCTCCACCGTCCGGCCGCGGCGTCGGCCTGCTGGTGGTGCTGATCATCGCTGCGTTGCTCGTCGGCGTCGTGATTGTGCTCTTCTTCGAGCCGGGATTGATTGAGACGAACTTCAACACCGATGCCGAGCAGCCGTTCCAGCAGGCTGAGCCGTCAATGCTGGCAAGCTCGTTGATCGAGTCGAGATTGAGCGAGCAGCCTCCAGCCATTCCAGACATCCTGGGCGCCGTCTCGCCGATTTACGAGTTCCGAGCGATGCGGGGACGCCTGGGGCCTTTCGTGTTTGACCTGGATCTGACCAATCCCACGCAAGACCCACGCAATCTTGGTGCATACACGTGGAACGGAGATGAATGGGTGCGGCTCGGTGACGCTCGACTGAGCAGCGATGGATCGACAGCGCAAATCGAACTCAGTGAACCGCCGGACAATCTGGTCATCCTCAGGCGTCTGCAGTTCCGCGATGTCATTGCCGGTCGCGTTCCGCGGGGCGAAGAGCCGCAGTCGATCCTGGCCGGTTCTCTGACATTGGTGCATCCCGACGGCTGGTCGCCCGCGGCCGACGGCTCGCTGCTGGGCGGCGTGGATCAAGTCAACGCATCGATTCCCCAGAATCGCTGGCCGACTGTGTTCGCCACTCCCGAGCAAGCCGAACTCGTCAACGACATTCTCGCCTCCGACAACTTGCGACGGCAGCACATCGCCAACATTCAACATGCGATCAAAAGCGGACTGCACGACGGCGTAGACATTCACTACCTCGATGTCTCGCCGGCCCTGCAGTCGCAGTTCACGTCGTTCATTAGCGAACTGGCCGATCGCCTGCATCGCGAGGATCGCGGCATCGCGGTTCACATACCAATCACGGCCTCCGGCGGAGTTGGCGAGGGCGGCTACGACCTCTCGCAGCTCGGCGCATCGGCGGACTTCATCGTGATCGAGCCGCCGCTCGACCCGGCGCTGTTCGACGCCGCAATCGCGGCGTCGTTGCCGACCCTGCTTGCTCGCATTGAGCCAACCAAGATTCTCCTCGCGTTGCGCTCCAATGCGGTGGTGCGCGAGACAGCGGGCTTCCGCGAGATTACGCAGCGCGAGGCATTGCAGATCGCGTCGCTGATCAGCGTGCGAGAACCTGGACCGTTTCGACCAGGCATGCGGGTGACGCTGCAGGGCAACTCGATCCTGCTCGACAACCTGGCTGGAGGTCTGCGCTGGGACAACGTCAATCGGATCGTCACGTTCACCTATCCCGACCAGACGGGCGCTCCTGTCACGGTCTGGATTCACAATCGCTTCAGCGCCGCCTTCCAACTCCAGGTCGTGTCCGACAACGAGCTGGGCGGGGTCTACATCAGCAATGCGTCCGCCGATCCCGGCAACGCGAATCTCTGGCCCGCGGTTGCCGCGTTCTTCGAATCCGGTAGACCCGATCTGCGCCTGCCCAACGCAATCTTGTTCGACCCCGTCTTCAGCGTCGAGGCGGGTGAGTTGTCGGGAGCGAGCGGAAGCGGTTGGCAGTTCTGGGACCTCCCGCCGGTTGCGGGCGACTATCGGGCGCAACTTGTCGTTTCCGACGGCGACGTACGGGTTGGCAATGTGATCACCGTGCCAATTCGCTCCGAGGGAGACGAGTAGTGTCTCGCGCGCAGCCGAGGGTCGTTGGCGGCGAGCTTGCTGGTCGGCGCTTGCGCTCCCCAGCACGCGAAACACGTCCGGCCACAGCGATCATTCGCTCCGCAATCTTCGACCGACCAGTGATCGGCAAGATGGTTGAGGGCGCGAAGGTGTTGGATCTGTATGCCGGCGCTGGATACCTGGGAATCGAAGCGCTCAGCAGGGGAGCGGAAACGGTTGACTTCGTCGAGCGCAACGGATCGGCTTGCGCGGTGATTCGCCGCAACCTTGACGAACTTGGCATCGCCGACCGCGCGCGCGTGCACCGTTTGCCGGTCGAACGCTGCTTCTCACGGATCCGCCTCGATCCAGACCTGATCTTTATCGACCCTCCATACCGGGTTGATGCTCGACCGATAGTCGAGACCCTGGTCGAGCGAACGACGCTACCCAGCGGCGCGCTGGCGATTTGGCGCAGGCTGACGTCGGCGTCCGGAGGCGTGCCCGCCCCACCGGAACGGATTGGCGGGCTAGTACGGATCGATCAACGGCGCTATGGTGACGGCGCTATCGACACGTATCGCGCGGAGGGTTCAACATGACGATCGCGCTCTACCCCGGCGGCTTCGATCCGATCACCAATGGACATCTGGACATTGTTCAGCGCGCGGCGGGAATGTTCGACGAGGTCGTCATGGCGATCTATCCCCGCTCGAGCGAGACGTTCGATGTCGACGAGCGGCTTGCGATGATTGAGGGGGCGACAGCGCACTGCCCCAACGTTCGCGCGGCCAAGTTCACAGGTCTTGTGGTGAACTTCGCCGACGAAGTTGGGGCAAGTGTGCTCGTGCGCGGCATCCGCGCCGTCACCGGGTTTGAAGCCGAGTTCGACATGGCGTTGATGAACAAGAAGATGGCGCCGCACATCGAGTCGGTGTTCCTTATGGCCGGTCACGAGCATCTGTTCATCTCCGCCAGCAGGATCCGCGAGTTGGCCTCGCTCAAGCACCCGGTCGACGACCTCGTGCCGCCCAACGTCGCCGAAGCGCTGATCCAGCGATACGGACCGCCGAATCGCTAGGGCTGCGAACGACAGATCGGCACGCCGTAGCGAGCATCCTGCGCTAGAGTCGAATGAGGCGGGGCTCCAGGCGGGAGCTCATCATCGATCTCCTCGAGTTGATTGACCAAATCGAAGACGCCGTGTTGGCCGGTCGTCGGAGCCGCTTTGGCTCGGGCTGGACCGTAGATCGAGAGCAGTTGCTCGACCTGATCGACCGGTTGCGGATGGCCGCGCCCGCGTCAGCGGATCAGGCGCAACGCCTGCTCGAAGAGCGCGAACGACTGATCCAGCAGACACAGGAGGAAGCGGCGATCCTCTCGGCCCAGGCGCGGCGGGACGCCGAGCAGCAGGTTTCTGTACACGAACTCGTACAGGCCGCTGAGGCTCGTGCTCAGAACATCGTCGACCAGGCGCACACGGCCGCGACCGAGACGATCTCTCGAGCCAATCAGGAGGCTGCCGCGGTGCGCGGGCAAGCGACCACAGAGGCCGTCTCCCAGGCGCTTGAAGCCGACCGCTACTCGCTTGAGATGCTTCGGCGCCTGCTCGACCAGATCAGGACGATGCAAGCATCGGTCTCAGGCGCCGTCGACCAACTTGAGTACAAGGTGCAACAAAGCGAACAGTCGCAAGCCGTCGACCAACGCGACGAAACAGCTCGGCGCGCACTGGGGTAGCGCTCTGTCGCTGCGGTCAGAGTTCGTCCAAGCAGACCGACATTGCCGCGCTTGCCCCCGCATCAAGAGTGGGCCAGGCTGCGGCAATCTCGCTGCGCTAGGGCCTCTTCACATGGAGCGAGTAAGCAGCCCAAACTCCGTCATACCCGCGCTTGCCGCGGGTATCTCGGCGCGTTCGGCACTGACGTTGGTACCCAAAACGGCGAGATTACCGCGGCAAGCGCGGCAATGACGAACCCTTTCGGGGCTTGTTCACACCATCTGAACGGGCCCTAGCACGGTGCTGAGCCATCTGCTCGGGCGAAGCCTGCCCCGCGCCTGATGCGTGTAATCCCGCCTAGGGAGAGCTTTGCTTGAGTCGTCCGTCGCCGGTGTTCGGTAAGTGTTGCAGGCCGCTGACCAGATAGCCGGACGGATTCCCGCCTACGCGGGAATGACGGAATCTGGGATTGCGCACAGGTCTCCCGGGAATGGCGAACCCTAAGGTCGCGAAAACCTGTCAGCAGTCTGCTAGTCGGCGACTGCTGCGAGTTGGGGCTGCGGCGCCAGCGGGTGGCCGACAGCCTCGCCGACGCGCTCCAGCGACTGCATCAGCGTGTCGAAGTTCTCGAATGTCAACGACTGCGGTCCATCGGAGAGGGCGTGATCGGGGCTCGGGTGCACCTCGACCATCAAGCCGTCGGCGCCGACAGCCATCGAGGCCCGCGCCATCGGTTCGACCAGGTACCAGTGACCGGTGCCATGGGCTGGGTCGCTGACTATCGGCAGGTGGCTCAGTCGCTTGACCACCGGAATCGCCGAGAGATCGAGCGTGTTGCGTGTTGACGTCTCGAACGTGCGAATCCCGCGCTCGCAGAGGATGACGTCGCGGTTGCCCTTGGCCATAATGTACTCGGCCGCCAGCAGCCACTCGTCGATCGTGGCCGAGAGGCCGCGCTTGAGCATGACCGGCTTGCGCGCCAGTCCGACCTCGTCGAGCAACATGAAGTTCTGCATGTTGCGCGTGCCGATCTGGAGGATGTCGGCGTAGCGAGCGACCAGTTCGACATCTCGCGTTTCCATGACCTCGGTGATGACCGGCAGTCCCGTCTCGTCGCGTGCGGTGGCGAGATGTTGCAGGCCCTCTTCGCCGAGTCCGCGGAAGGCGTAGGGCGAAGTGCGCGGCTTGAAGGCGCCGCCGCGCAAGATCTGCGCGCCCGACGCGGCCACAGCCCTGGCCGTTTTGACCATGTGCTCTTCGTTCTCGATCGAGCACGGTCCAGCCATGACGACCATTGAACCGTCGCCGATCTTCACGCCGCCGACGTCGATCACCGTGTCTTCGGGCTGAAACTCGCGACCGGTCAGCTTGAATGGTCGGGAGATGGCGATCACCTCGTCCACGCCGCCCATCCGCGACATCTGAGTGCGAATGTCAGGATCGGCAATCACACCCACCGCGCCGATCACGACGCGTTCCTTGCCGGGAGAGAGGTGGCCTTCAAGGTTGAACTCCTTGAGTCGTGCGAGCACGCCCCGAACCTGCTCGTCGGTCGCGCCCATTCTCATCACAATCAGCATGTTGTTACCTTCTCGCTCGTTCGCCGTCCTGCGCGGAACTCTCCTTGAATCTTTACAGGAGATTCCCGCCAGAACGTGAAGACTCTGTGTTAACTGTTAAGTCGGTCCGCAACACTCGCGCGCCGCGCAGATAGACGTGTTCCACCTGTTCTTGCCTGAGCGTCGTGTTGACGTGCAACAAGATGCGCAAGCAGGAGGGCAGCGCACCGGGCACTTGCATTTCGTGTCCACACATCAGGGCCGCATTCCGCCAGTCGAACGCGAGGCGCGCTGCGACGGCAGGGAATTCAGCGTTGAGATCCGGCGTCGTGGTGAACCAGACGGAGGCGACCTCGTCCGCGTCGATGTTGTTGCGCTCGATCATCTCTGCCAGCAACTCTTCGGTTGCCTCCAGGATGTCGGCTCGAGTGTTCTGCTCGACGGTCGTCGCGCCACGAATGCCGCGCAGCCGCCAGACAGCCTCGGAATCACTGTTCGACATCGTCAGGCGCTCTGTAGTTCCCTACGGCTGAGAAACGGGCTCGAAGGTGTTGCAGGGTGTTGCGGCGGTGCGATCAGCGGGACGACAGCGAATGCCGCCACGCGATCTAGCGACCGGCGTCAAAGATGCCGGCCGCGGAGATATAGACGCAGCGGATGAGGCTTGACTGTACCAACGTTGCACAGGCGCTCATGCTCGCGTCTCTTCACTCCGGCGGCCAGTGACCACCTCGATGTATCGCTCGACGGCCAGCGCACGACCGTCCGGCGGCGCCGACGCGATAGTCGTGGTCAGCGCTGAGCCGATGATAACAGCAGGTACGAGCCTGCCGACCTCTACGACGTGCTCGCGCTTGCTTATGCCAAAGCCGACTGCCAACGGCGTATCAGTTCGCGCTCGAACACGCTTGACGAACGCCTCGAAGTCCGCCGCGACGCGATCGCGCTCACCGGTCACACCGGTCAAAGAGACGAGATAGATGAAACCCGAGGCGCGTTGAGCGACGGCGTCGATCCGCGCTTCGGTCGACGTGGGCGAGAGCAGGTAGATGAGGGAGATGCCGTGACTGGCGAGCACCTTGCGGGTCGCGTCCGACTCGTCGACGGGAAGGTCGACGAGGATCATACCGTCAACGCCGGCCTCGGCAGCGCTCCGGGCGAGCGCCTCCATTGGCCGACCGACTGCTTCTCCCGGATCGCTCGATTGGGAATCCGGCGCGCCGCTCCAGGCGAGGAAGGGGTTGAGATAGCCCATCAACGTGAGCGCCGAATCCGGCGCGTAGGCGCGTGCGGTACGCACTGCGTCGAGCGCGGTCTCCAGGGAAGCGCCCGCCGCCAGCGCCGTCGTGTAGGCGGACTGGTGGGTAGGGCCATCTGCCAGCGGATCAGAGAACGGCACCCCGATCTCGAGGCCTGCTGCGCCGCCGCGCAAGGCCGCCTCGATCAGCGCCGGTGTTTCTCCCGGAGTGGGAAACCCGGCCGTGAGGAACGGAAACAGCAGCGGACCTTCGCCGCTCCTCGCGGAGGCAGCGAACGCCTCACGGTAGCGTCTGCCGAGTTCAGCCTTATTGCTCATGCCGCTCCTTCACGCCAGTTGTTGCCATAGCGTCGCCGAGAAACCGATTACGTTGAAGCCGAAATGAGCCATCGAGGCGGCCGTCAGTGAGCCGGAACGCACATAGAGGACTCCCAGTATCACTCCGGCAATGGCGAAGGGAATCAGGCTGCCCAGGTCGGCGTGCAGAGCGGAGAACACGGCCGCGGAGATTACGAAGGCGGGGATCATCCCCCAGTACGGCCGCAAACCGCCCAGCACAAACCCCCGAGCAAATGCCTCCTCGTAGATCGGAGCGCAGAGGATGACGAGGACCCCGAGTGCAATCATCACCGATGTGTGCACGAACAGCCGGTCATCGTCAATCGTCGACTGCGGCTCGAGCGCGTCCGCCCCGATTGCCGTGACAATGCTCGTGTAAACGAACAGCACCGCGTAGATGGTCAGCAGTCCGCCGATCGACCAGAGGACATCGGCCGAGTTCGGTCTCCGCCAGGCAATCGGACGCGACGGGCCGCGCCGACGCATGATCAGCATCGGCAGCGCAAGCCAACCGACCAGACCGGCAAGTCCCTGGCCGATCACAAAGATCAGCAGTCCCGTTTCACTGGTCGCCTCGCCGCCGTCGATCTCCGTCACGATCGCCGTGGTCAGGATGATGATGAGTAACCAGGCAACCGTGCAGAGCAGACCCCAGCCGACAAGCTTGAAGCCCTCAAGCCCACGATCCAACGACCGCTCTGGCGGGCGCTGATCGTCCTGGTCATCGAGCTCGAGCTGCTGAGTCATCCGACTCCATACTTCACAATCAACAGTACGGTGACTCCAAGATTCCAGCCCCCGTGGGCGAGAGCAGGCGCCGTCAAGTGCCCTGTTCGAAGGTAGAGCGCTCCGAGAATCAGACCAAAGAGCGCAAACGGAATCGCCGTGTACAGATTGATATGCACGGCCGAGAACAGCGCGGCACTGAGCAGAATCGAAGGAATCATCCACCAGACGCGGTTGAGTCCACCGAGGATGAAGCCCCGAAAGAACGTCTCTTCGACCAAGGGCGCCATGATTACCGCAGCAAATGCGACGCCCGCGGCAACCCACCAGTTGGGAAACGCGTTCCAGTCTTCCGGCGGCTCGGCGCGTACCGTCCACCACCAGTCTCCCAACTCGGCGAGCTCGACAAAGATGATCCAGATCACAGCCATGATCGCCAGGCCGGCGAGACTCCAGAGCAGATCGCCGCGCAACGGTCGCCGCCATTTCAAGACATGCGCTGACGAGTGGCGCCGCATGATCCGACGTGGCAACCAGACCCAGAGCAGCAAAAGCAACGCCTCGGCGCCAACCAACGAGACCGCGAAGTACCAGGTAGAACCGACGCCTTCTTCGAGGCCGGACAGATGCAGGATCACGAACAACGAGATCGCAAGGAAAACGCCAAGAACGGCGAGAAACACTGCGCGCACGGGCATCCGGACTCGACCGAGAGTCCTGGGGCGAGGCAGATCATAGAACTCGGCCGGAACGAACGAGTGTGGACTGTCGTGCGTCGGTCCGACCACAGACCGCCCGGATGGCAGCGCTATCAGTGACATCGACTCGTGTTGTTCGGCGCCGCGGGCTGCCAACTCCAACGGATCGGTAGGCATCAGCCCACTCGCGCCGCCAGCGCGTCCCTGACGATTTCGACGTCCTTGTCTCCTCGACCGGAGAGGCCGATGAGGATCGTCTGTTCCGAGCGCATCGACGAGGCGATCTTAGCTGCGTAAGCGATCGCGTGCGCGGTCTCGAGTGCGGGAATGATGCCTTCGGTCTCGGATAACAGTTGCAGACCGTCCAGCGCTTCGTCATCAGTGACCGAGACGTACTCCGCGCGTTCGCTCAGCATCAGCCAGGCATGCTCGGGTCCGACTCCGGGATAGTCGAGACCTGCAGAGATCGAGTGGGCCTCTGTGATCTGGCCGCGCTCGTCCTGGAGCACGTAGGTGCGGGTGCCGTGCAGTACGCCGGGCGCGCCCGCCGAGAGCGTCGCGGCGTGACGGGCGTCGAGTCCTTCGCCCGCGGCTTCCACGCCGATCAGCCGGACCGGATCGTCGATCAAAGGGTGAAAGAGGCCGATGGCGTTGCTGCCGCCACCGACGCAAGCGATGGCGACATCCGGCAGTCTGCCGATCTTCTCTTGCAACTGGTCTTTCGCCTCGCGACCGATGCAGGACTGCAGCTCGCGCACGATCACCGGATACGGGTGCGGTCCGATCGCGCTGCCAATCAGGTAGTGCGTCGTGCGCACGTTGGTGACCCAGTCGCGGATCGCCTCGTTGATCGCATCTTTGAGCGTCCGTGATCCGGTCTCCACCGGCACCACTTCGGCCCCCAGCAGTTCCATGCGGAAGACGTTCAGCGCCTGGCGGCGGATGTCCTCGGAGCCCATGTAGACAATGCACTCGAGTCCGAATCGAGCGCAGGCGGTGGCGGTGGCGACGCCGTGTTGCCCTGCGCCCGTCTCGGCGATGATCCGTCGCTTGCCCATCCGCTGAGCGAGCAAGACCTGGCCAATGGCGTTGTTGATCTTGTGAGCGCCGGTATGGGCAAGATCCTCGCGCTTGAGCCAGATCTGGGCGCCACCAAGCTGCTCGGAGAGGCGAGCCGCATGAGTCAGCGGCGTCTCGCGTCCGACATAGTCGCGAAACAGCTCGGCGAGTTCTCGCTGAAACTCTGGGTCGTCCTGCGCCTGATCCCAGGCGCGGACCAGTTCCTCAAGCGCTGGCATCAAGGTCTCAGGCGCGAACTGTCCTCCGAACGGCCCGAACGTCCCCGATTCTGTCGTCACGACACACCTTCATCTTTCGCCGCTGTGATGAACCTGCGGATTTTCTCTCGATCTTTGGTCCCATCCGTCTCGACGCCCGAAGACACGTCTACCGCCCAGGGGCGAACGGTTCGCACGGCTTCGCCGACGTTGTCCGGGTTGAGCCCGCCGGCGAGAAAAAACGGACGCAATCGGGCGACTTGGGCTGCAAGCGACCAGTCGAATACTCGTCCCATGCCTCCCCCCTGCCGTGACTTCGGTTCAAGGTGCGTCACGGTGTTGGGCGCGCGATCGATTTCCCTGAGCACAGCATTCTTATCCATACCCTCCTGGATGTGGACGGCGCGAACCACGGCTCGGCGCACCCGGTTGACAAGCGCCGGATGCTCCCCGCCGCTGAGTTGAACAAGGTCCAGGTCGACCTGGTTGAGCACCCGTTCAATCTCGTCCACCGATTGGCGGGCAAAGACGCCGACCAGCAGCGGCTGACCGGCTGCCTGTCTCTCGCGTTCAAACGTCTCCACTCTCGATTCGAGGATCTCGACTCGAGGCCCTAGCTCACGCCGAACCGCTCGAGCGACCTTGATGTCGATGCGCCTGGGCGCGTCGGCGAAAATCATGCCGATCGCATCGGCGCCGGCCTCGCGTGCCCAATCGGCGTGTTCAACGGATCGGACGGAACAGATCTTGACGAAGGTCATCGTCCCAACAACTCTCGAGTCTTGGCGTGCGGATCAGCGGCCGACGACAACGCCTCGCCGATCAGGACGGCATTCACTCCGCAGGCCTCCATTCGCAGCATGTCTTCTCGTGTGCGCACTCCGCTCGCGGCGACAACCGGTATCGAGTCCGGAATCCGGTCGCGCAGCCGCTCGGTCGTGCCGAGGTCTTCCTCAAAGGTATGCAGATTTCGGTTGTTGATCCCGATGGCGGCGGCTCCGGCTTCGAGCGCCATCGCGGTTTCAATCTCATCGGTGACCTCGACAAACGCGGTCAATCCGAGTGCCGCGCCCGTTGCAGAGAGCTGCTCCAACTCCGACCGTTCAAGCGTCTTGGCAATCAACAGGTATGCGTCGGCGCCCAGCGCTGCCGCTTCGACAACCTGGTAGGGATCGACGTGGAATTCCTTGCGCAGTAGCGGTATACCGCTGGCGGTCAGGACGTGGGCAGCCTCGCACAGATCGTTGTCTGTGGCGAAGAACGCCGGCGAGGTGAGCACCGACACCGCTACCGCGCCGATTTCGCGATACGTTCTAGCGAGTCGAGCGGGAACGAGATCGGGAGCAAACAGCCCCTTCGACGGAGAGCCTCGCTTGACCTCGGCGATCAGCCCAACGCCGGGCTGCGTCAGCGCTGCGACGAAGTCGTTCGAATCGGTTCGAGCCTCGGCTCGGGCGGTCAGCTCCTCGATTGGGACTGCGGTCTTGCGGCGCTCGACAGACTCGCGAGTTTCGGCGACGATTCGCTCCAGCACGGATGCCATTATGTCGCCCTTGTCGCTTCGGTTTGGGCGGTGATTGCCTGTGAACGCTCGACGAACAGCTCCAGCTTTCGCAGAGCACGTTGATCGTCGATGCACTCGGCGGCGCGGCTGACGCCCTCTGCGAACGTTGGTACCTCTTCGGCCGCCAGCAGACCTGCGGCCGCATTGAGCGTCACGAATCCGGTCAGCGCAGATGTCTTGCCACCTAGAACATCGCGCATCATCGATGCCGACTCCTCGGCGGTTACACCTCCGCGGACCGCCGAGAGCGGGACCGGGCGGATTTCGAAGTCCTGTGGAGAAATGCGGAACTCGGTGATCTCGCCGACCTCAACCTGCCAGCACGATGTTTCGCCTGCGGGCGAGACCTCGTCCAGGCCCTCGTGCCCGTGAACGACAAGCCCACGATGTACGCCGAGTTGTCCCAGCGCCGAGGCAATCAGCGGGCCGAGTTCCGGTCGCGGCACGCCGATCAGTTGGTGCGTAGCACGCGCGGGATTGGTCAGCGGCCCGAGGATGTTGAACACGGTTCTGACGCCGATCCGGCGGCGAATCGGCGCGACGTGGCGCATGGCGGGATGAAACGCCTGGGCGAAGAGGAAGCCGAAGCCGACTTCGCGGATCAGTCGCGCGGCCTGCTCGGGATTCACGCTGATTCGCCCGCCGAGCGCCTCAAGGACATCGGCGCTGCCTACGCTCGAGGACATTGCCCGATTGCCGTGCTTGGCTACCGCGACGCCGCAACCGGCCATGACGAACGCCGCTGCGGTGGATGAGTTGAAGGCGTGCTTGCCCGAACCGCCGGTGCCGGCAGTGTCGGCCAATCGAGGAAGATCCGAAAGATCTACGCGCAAGGCGTGCTCGCGCATCGCGCGGGCCAGGCCGACGACCTCACCGACGGTCTCGCCCTTCGTCCGAAGTGCAGTCAGCAGCGCCGCCGCCTGGACTTCGTCGGCCTCGCCCGACATCAGCGCATCCATGGCCGCCACAGCTTCGACATCGGTCAGGCTGCGACGCTCGTCGATTACCGCGGACAGCGCAGGTCCAAGATCGGCATCAGGCACGATAGTAGGCCTCGGACTGGTCGAGGAAGTTCTGCAGGATGGCGTGACCGGTTTTGGTGCGTATTGATTCCGGGTGAAACTGGACGCCTTCAATCGGGTACTCGATGTGGCGCATGCCCATCAGGATCTTGCCCGACCCGTCGACCCGCTCGCACCAGGCGGTCGGTTCGATCTCATCGGGAAGCGTGTCCGCCTCGACAATCAACGAGTGGTAGCGCGTGGCTTCGATCGGGTTAGGCAGCCCGGTAAACACGCCTGCACCGTCGTGTTCGATCTGCGAGACCTTGCCGTGCCGAATCTCACCCGCGGGACCAACAGTCGCGCCGAACGCATCACCGATCGCTTGATGTCCCAGGCAGACGCCGAGCGTGGGAATCGTGGGGCTGAACCGTTGCAGCAGCGGAACGCTGACGCCTGCCTCCTTCGGTGTCTTGGGACCCGGCGAGACTACGATTCGACGCGGCTCCAACGCCTCGATCTCGTCCAGCGTGATCCGATCGTTGCGATAGACAACGACATCCGCGCCCAACTCGCTGAGGTATTGGTAGAGGTTGTAAGTGAACGAGTCGTAGTTGTCGATCAGTAGCGTGTCAACCGCCATCGTTGCCCTCCGCCTACGACTCTCGTTCGCTCAGGATGCGACGCAAGGTGCGAAAACCCTCGACCGCACGCGGGAAACCGCAGTACGGCGCAGCCGTCGCCATTACGCCCTCGAGCTCTCGCTCGGTAACGCCGTGGTTGAGTGCGCCCGGTATGTGGAATTGCAGCTCATCGGGCTTGGTCAGAGCAACCAGAATCGAGACCACCACCAAGGACCGGTCGCGGCGCGAGAGCTGCGAGCGCGACCAGAGGTCGCCGAAGGCAAACTCAAAGGCGAGCTTGCCAACCGGCCCGATCCTCTCCATCGCTGCCAGCGCCTCGGCCGGATCCTGCGCCTCCTCGCGCGCGTTGAGCGTGCGCATCACGTCCACGGCGTCGCGGTGCCGTTGATCGTCGTCTTTGTACTCGGCCGCGGGAATGCGATACGGCTCGCCGTCCTGCTCGCTCCACAGGCCGATCAGCACGTTGATCATCTCGTTGCCGGCAGGAAATCCGGAGTATCCGGCGATCTGGAGCGCGATCTCCGTCATCTCCTCCCGCGAGACCCCATTGGCCGGTCCGAAACTGGCATGGAATCGGACCGCCTGGAGCCGTTCAAGCGCTCCGAGCATCGCCAGCGCGACGATCGTGCGGTCGCGGCGGGAGAGTTCGTCTCCCTGCCAGACCTGGCCGAAGATGTAGTCGACGACGTAGCTGCCAAACGCGCCGGTCCGTTGCTCGGCATTCGTGGCGAAGCCGGCGCCTGCGCCGGTCATCTCGGCCAACAGCTCGGTACCCGCCTGGCGTCGTTCCGCGTGCGTTGCCATGTGTATTCCTCAATTCTCGTCGTCGCTGGTTGGCCCGCAGTCTAGGCTTGCCGAGCGTCCCAACTCGGAGGCGAGCTTGCCAACCTGCTCCAACTCCGCGAGGGTCCAGCCATGTGATTGAGCGGCCTGCAGATCCTCTTGAACGTCGAGTCCCATCCCAAGCGCGCTACTCGCCGAGACGCGCGCCGCCAACCGCACCAACACAGTGTCGCGCGTCGACAGCGCCACAGTCGACTTCGCGGTGACATTCGAGGCAACCGTTGGCGTAGGAGAGGGTTCGGCGAACAGATCGTCGAGGCTGGTGTCGTCCTCGAAGTCCCACCCCTGCTGGATCCCTCCAACGACCGTCTGGAGCAGTTCAGCCTGTTGCTCGGGCAGCTCCGAGACGGCCGAGTCGATGTCCCACCATTCCATCGCATCGAAGGGATTCGTTTCGTCCCGCGGTGCTCCATCAAGCGCAGACTCAACCGTGACCAGGTAAGCGTTGTGAATTGTGTGCCTGCCGCTCGACGGCTCCGGACCGTAGACCGTATGGGCGTAGGCGGCGCGAACCCGCTGCCTCAGGAGGTGCTCGAAGATCCTGGGCACGGTGTCGTCCGGCTCCTCGGAAAGCGGGGTGATGTCTCCGGGCAGCCACCAGACGCCCGGCCAGAGCTCCTCGTGGGATCGTCGGCGCAGCAACAGCACACGATCGGCGTCGTCGAGCACGACGCCGTAGCCGATGATCAATGACTCCGGCATCAGTAGCCTCGCGAACCTTGACTGGCGACTGTCGCGCGAGAGCGCTCTTCGGCGAGATCGAGCGCTGTGAACATGCCCATTGCCTTGTTGACGGTCTCCTCGAACTCGGCTGTTGGCCTGGAGTCGAACACGATCCCGCCACCGGCCTGGACTGAGGCGACACCGTCCTGCATGACGATCGTGCGGATCGTGATCGCCGTCTCCATGTTGCCGCCGAAACCAAAGTAGCCCAAGGCGCCCGCGTACGGCCCTCGCTGATCCTCTTCGAGTTCCGAGATAATCTCCATCGCCCGGATTTTCGGAGCTCCGGACACGGTGCCGGCGGGGAACGTTGCGCGCACGGCGTCGTACGCGGTTGCGCCGTCGGCGAGCTCGGCCTCGACATGCGAGACCAGGTGCATGACGTGGCTGTAGCGCTCGACATCGAGTTCCTGGGTCACTCTGACTGTTCCTGGTCTGGCAACGCGGCCAATATCGTTGCGGCCCAGATCGAGCAGCATCACGTGCTCGGCGACCTCTTTCTCGTCAGCGCGCAGTTCCGCTTCGAGCGCTCGGTCCTCCTCGTCGTCGAGACCACGGCGCCTGGTACCGGCGATCGGGTGGGTCGACACCTTGCCGTCCTCGACGATCACCAGCAACTCGGGTGATGTTCCGACAATCTGGTGATCCTCCATCTCCAGGTAGTAGGTGTAGGGCGAGGGATTCACAGTGCGCAGCGTGCGGTAGACATTGAACGGATGAACAAACGTCTCGCGTGAGAATCGTTGCGAATAGACGCACTGGATGATGTCGCCGGCAACGACGTAGTCGATGATCTGCTTGACATCGGAGAAGTACGCCTCTCGTTCCATGTTGGAACGAATCGCGGCAGAGTGGGCGGGCGGCTCGGAGGCGTCGAGCGGCGGAATCGGCGGTCCCGACTGCAGCCGCTCGACCAGCTCGTTGATGCGGAACTCGGCGGCGCGGTAGGCGGACTCGACATCGCCGTCGAGCCGAGCGTGAGTGACCACCTTGATCACGTGTTTGAGGTGATCGAACAACAACACCGTGTCGACGAACTGGAACAGCGCCTCGGGCAAACCGTGCGGATCATGATCGGCTGGCTGGACCCGAGGCTCGAAGTGCCGAATGGCCTCGTAGCTGACATACCCCACGGCGCCGCCGTGAAACGGCGGAAGGTCGGAGTTGGGAACGAGATCGAAGCGGCTCAGCTCCGACTCAACCTCGGTCAGCGGATCGACATCGCCGCCCGACGGCGCGCGATACACGCGGTACGGCTCGGTGCCGATAAAGGAGTAGCGGCTGGGACGTTCGCCGCCCTCCACGGATTCGAGCAGGAACGAGTACGCTCCTCGCTTGACCTTGAGGAAGGCGGAGACAGGTGTCTCCAGGTCGGCCAGGACCTCGCGATAGATCGCGGCAAAGTTGCCCTGTCCGGATGACTGGGCATCAGCGGCAAGCTGTTTGAATTCGTCCAGGCTGGGGTTCAGTTGACCGATCGAGGACATGGGGAGGAACTCCTGGGATCAACGGCTGCCGAGACTTCACGTCGGCTGCCGCGCGGCGTGGCTGCTTAGCGCGCGCCTCGCCAGACCCCCTGTCCGCCCGAGGTGTGACACTGCGCCAACGGACGCGACCGCTCCACCGCCTCGCTACCAACGCCCGCGCATCGTGTCGACATCGTCGCCCTCAAGCGTTTCCATTCCTGTCCAGAAGCCTACGCCATCGGAGTTGGTTGTCAAACGTCCTGCGCAACTCTCGTAGAGACTTGCTAATGGGTCAGGCTTGCCAGCCCCCCCCACTCTTGGGGGGCCTGCTTGAGCTTCCGTACGTAGTCTGTTCGGTGCGCCTAGCGCCTCAAGGAAGCGGGTCCCCGAACAAGTCGGGGACTGGTGTTCTCGCTTTGCGCACAGGTCTCCCTTAGAGAGCGGGATGACGAAGGGATTCGCGGCGCACTCGCTCCGCCTCGATCGCATCCACCAACTCCCGCGCCGCATCGTGGTGCGAGTCATCGTGATTGACGATCAACACATCGAACCAACCGGCTTCCGCCATTTCCGCCTCGGCCTCGGCCAGGCGGGCTGCGATCTCTGCGTCGGTCTCGGCGCCGCGTCCGCGCATCCGGCGTTCGAGCTCCTCGATGTCCTGCACTGTGACGAAGATCAGTAACGGCTGGTCCAGGTTTGCCCTGAGCGCCCTCGCGCCCTGGATGTCGGTGCGCAAGATCGGCGTGCGGCCCTGAGCCAACAGGTCGTCGACCGCCCTGCGAGGTACGCCGCTGCGGTGCCCATAGATCTCGGCGTGTTCGAGGAAGGCGTCCTGATCAACCCACTGGTCGAACTCGTTCTCGGAGAGGAACACGTGATGGACACCTTCGATCTCCCCTGGTCGAGGAGCCCGGGTCTTGGCCGTGGCCACCTTGCTCAGCGATGAATCAAGTGTCAGCGCGCCCTCGATGACCGTGTCCTTGCCAGCGCCGGAAGGACCGGAGATCACGACGACCAGCGGCGCAGACTCAGACGACGACATGACGCAGCCGCTCGAGGTCGCGCCAGAACGACGGGTAGGAGATGTCCACGGCCGAAGCGCGCTCGATCACGGTGAAACCTGACTCGGGATGCGATGCGATTGCCGCCACGGCCGCAGACATGGCGATCCGATGATCGCCGTGCGAGTCCACCCGTGCGCCGCGCAACTGCCCTCCCGCTACGCGCATACCGTCGGCCCACTCCTCGACCTCGACGCCCATGGCGCGCAAGAGCATCGCGGTTGTGGCAATTCGATCCGACTCCTTGACGCGGAGTTCCGCAGCGTCGCGTATCTCGGTGACTCCATCTGCCGCTGCAGCCGCGACCGCCAGGGTTGGAATCTCGTCAACCGCGCGGACAACCTGCTCGCCATCGATCAGGGTGCCATGCAGATCTGATCCACGAACCACGACATCTGCGACCGGCTCGCCCGACACTTCACGCTGATTGGACAGCTCGATCAGCGCGCCCATCTCGCGCAGCACATCGATCACGCCGGTACGACGAGGATTGACGCCCACGTTGGGCAAGGTGACCTCGGAGTCCGGGATCATGGCTGCCGCGACCATCCAATAGGCGGCCGCACTGATGTCGCCGGGGACTTCAAGATCCTGGGGACGCAACTCGGCGCCGGGACGCACGTGAATCGTGCCTCCCTCAACCTCAATCTCGGCGCCCATGGCCAGCAGCATGCGTTCGGTGTGATCGCGCGATGGGCCGGGCTCGACGATTCGGCTCGGTTGGTTCGCGCGCAAGGCGGCGAAGACAATGCAGCTCTTAACCTGAGCGCTTGCTACGGCGATTTCGCCATCGAAGCCATTGAGGCTGCCGGACGAGCCGTCAACCCAGAGCGGAGCGGTGGCCGCGGAGTCGACGCTCGCGCCCATCTGCTCCAGCGGGTCCAGGACACGTCGCATGGGCCGTGTGCGCAGCGACTCGTCTCCGTCGAACTGGCTGCGGAACGGGAGGCCGGCGGCGACCCCGCTGAGGAGCCGAATGGTAGTCCCGCTGTTGCCGCAATCGAGCACCTCAAACGTAGGTCGAAACGACCCTTGACCGGGACTGCGAACCAGCATGCGATCACCCGCCTGCTCGAACCCGACACCCCACTTCCTGAGGCAGGCCATGGTCGAGCGACAGTCATCGCTGTCCAGCAGACCCGTGATCTCCGCCTCTCCTTCGGCAAGCGCATTGCAGATCAGGGCGCGATGGGAGATTGACTTGTCGCCGGGAACTCGAAGGCTGCCTCGCAGCGGGCCGGCCGGAGCGACCACGAATCTCTCCGTCATGGCTCAGCCGCGCCTCCAGCGACCGCCGCGGGCCTGGTGTTCCTTTTCCCGTTCTTCGCCGCGCTTGGTCATCTGACGAACGCGGTCATAGAGCCTCGGGCTGACCAGCAGCGCGGCCATCTGCGAGGTCGCGTCCGGCAGTTCCGGCGAAGATCCGAGGTCGGGATCCATGTCATCGCCGCCGAGGAATCGGGCGTGGTTGATCTGGGCGGTGGAGAACTCTCGAAAGACCTCTTCCTCGGGCTCATCAAGCAGGTTGCGGACGCGATCCAGCTCCAACACCAGCCGATCGATCCAGTGCTTCACTTGCTCGCGATTGGTCACCGCGATCTCCGTCGTCAGGCTGGGGTCGCCGGAGTTGTACGCCGTCATCGAGCGGAAGGTGTCGCCCGCGGCGCGGCCGAAGTCTGGCCAACCGTCTGAGCCGCGCAACATGGTGAACAGTGTCGAAGAAACGATCAGCGGCAGGTGCGAGACTGCGGCCATGACGTAGTCGTGTTCTTCTGCGTCGAGGAAGTGCGGCGTCGCGCCGAGTTCCCTGACCATGCCAAGGACGGACTTGACAGCGCTCTCGGAGGCGGTCGCCGATGGGCTGACAAACCAGCGCTTGCCTCGGAACAGATCGGCGCTGGCGTTGTCGATGCCGAAGGCCGACGCGTCTCCTGCCATCGGGTGACCGCCGACGAAGGAGACGCCGTTGGGTAGGTGTTGCTGCGCCCACTGACCGATCTGCACCTTCGAGGCCGCGGTGTCGGTGACAACAGCGCCGCGCCCCAGGTGCGGCGCGACCTCCTCCATCAGCTCAGCCGTCGCTGCCGGAGGCGTGGCCAGGACGACCAGGCCGGCGCCGTCAACCGCTGCTCTGGGACTGCTTGCTACCTCGTCGACCGCTTCGCGCTTGTTCGCCTGGTTTCTCGCCGCGCGCCAATCGTCGAAACCGATGACTTCTGTATCTCGAAGCTTCGCCGCTCGCAAGCCCAAACCTATCGAGCCACCGATGTAGCCCAAGCCAAGAATCGCTATCCGAGCCACGCAGGCCTCCTGTACTCCCCAGGCAGCAGCATGCCGCCCGAGGCGTCCTGAATCGATATCGCTCACAGTATCGCAGCGCTGACTCACACAGGTTGGCGAGCAGGTTGGTAGACCGTAGCCCCCTCGAGACCGTGGTAGAGTCGGAGAGCGTGGCCTGG
The DNA here is from genome assembly GCA_965211635.1 of Dehalococcoidia bacterium. Lineage (GTDB taxonomy): Bacteria > Chloroflexota > Dehalococcoidia > Bin125 > Bin125 > Bin125. The sequence goes on along the minus strand of OZ242948.1, from coordinate 153,272 downwards.
CGGGGCCGACGGGCTGATGCTGCGAGTGGATTCCTCACGATTCAGGCCGCCGAGGCGGCGCCGAGTTGCGCTCTGGCTATTGGTCGCGCTGCTGCCCATCATCGGGCTGCTGCTGGGGCTCTTCTACCCGCAATCCAACACGACCATCGAGTTGGGCAGCGGCGCGCAGTTTGCCTTGACGCACGACCCGAGCCGCCCGGCCTTCCTTGCCCCCGACTCTCTCGATGCACACATGTCGTTGACAGTTCTCGCTACATCGCCTGCGCTGACTCCTGCAGAAGACTCGCTCGATCATCCCAACTCTGTTATTCCAGGCTCTTCCCGGAGTCTCGTTCGGGACGCACGCCAATCCGGGACGAACGAGCTCAAGAGATGTTGACGCAAACGCTGGCCTCGGGGGGATGGAGGTACATCGGTTGGCGGGCATCGTGAGAGCCGGGCGGTTCAGGTCGATTCCTGTTGCCCTTGTCCTGCTTGTGGGCGGTTTCGGTGTCGCGGTATGGCTCTCGAGCGAAGTTGCAGCGGCCGCGCCGACCAGTTGCGTGTACAGCGGCGGCGGGCCGCCGTTCTCGATGCAGTCTTTCGAAGGGGACGAACCACGCGCCCTGCACCTCGACGCGCTGCGGCTTGCGGGGTCAAATGCGCTCTTCCCCGAGGACGACGAGTTTCTGCTGCCGCCGTTGGCAGTCGGGCCGAAGCGACTTGACGATCCGGAAGCGTCGATCCCAGCGGAGATTCTCTACGCAATCGCCTGGGTCGAGAGTCACCTCACACAAGCCGCTAGCGAAGTGCGGTACGGCCACACAGGTCCGTCGCTCGTGTCGTTCGACTGCGGCTATGGGGTCATGCAGGTGACCAGTTCGATTGTCAACGACGGCGGATTGCCGTCGCGCTACGAGGCGCTGGTCGGGACGCACTTCGCCTACAACATCGCGGCCGGAGCGCGGATCCTGGCTGAGAAATGGAACTCGCCGATTTATCCAATCGTCGGCGACCACGACCCGCGGTACATCGAGTCGTGGTACTACGCGCTGTGGGCCTACAACGGCTGGGCCGGGGTGAACCATCCCAGGAATCCGATCTACAACCCGTCGCGCGGCGTCTACGACTGTCGTGGCCCCGCAGGCGCATATCCATACCAGGAACGCGTGCTGGGCTGCATCGTCAACCCGCCTGAACGTGGCGGCCGCAGGCTGTGGGATCCCGTTGCGGTCAAGTTGCCGGACCTCGGGACCCTCGGTGTGGACCGTGGGCCGCTCGATCTGAACGTGTTCTACAGCGGACTGGACACGATCAGCATCCAGATCGCCGGCATCGTCGATTCGCCGTTCGCGGCGATGCGGATGTCGTTGCCGGCCGGCGCGCAACCGCGAACGCCGGCGGATTCATCGCGATCGGTGGCGACGCGCGCACGGCTGTTGGGCGAGCCGGTGCAGCGACTCCCAGGCGACGAGATCGAGCTGACCTCGTCTCAGCTCGACTCCGGCTCGGTGCCACTCTCCATTGAGAACGATGGCAGCGGCCTGCTTGCCTGGCGCGTGCTGGACGTACCGAGCTGGCTGGCCGTCGACATCTCGGCCGGAGTCGCGCTGGGCATCGGTTATGGCTTCGCCAGCGGCCCGCAGCCCTCTCGATTGAAGCTGTCCGCGGCGGCCCGCGGCGTGCCTGAGGGCTCGCACCAGGGAGCGATTACGTTGGCGTTCCACTTCTCCGACGGCAGGACGCAGACGGAGCGCATCGCCATATCATTGGACAAGCGCGGCGCCGCCTTCTACGTGGCCGGCGATCCGCAAAGCTGACCCCCCGTAGCTCAACCGGACAGAGCGACGGACTTCTAATCCGTAGGCTGGAGGTTCGAGTCCTCCCGGGGGGACCATGGGCGGCATTTGGCGGCCGCCGGGATGGTCGTGCCGAGATCTCGCTGTCGCAGCGGCTACCACAATGGCTACTGCGCAATACCTCGAGTGAGCATTCAGCGACTACGCTGATTCAGACATCTGAAACAGCTTTGAGACCCTACATCACATCCAGTCTTCACTCTTGCTTCACTTGCCTCCTGTCCCCGCTCTGATCGACACGACTGAGTCCATCCCCTGAGGAGTCCTCCCTGTTTATGCCTCCAGCATCCGCATCTGCGCGGCCACGGTCGCGCGCACGCAAGCCTCGCCATCAGGCCACCTGCGCCGATTGCGGCGCTTCGACCAGCGTTCCGTTCCGTCCCCGCGCCGACCGGTCGGTGTACTGCAGCCCGTGCTACGCCGGTCGACGCGGCAGCGCCCGCGCGAACCTTCCTTCGGAAGAGCCGCGGGGCAAGCGCACCGAAGTCAAGCCGGTTGCTCCCAGCCAACCCAACGACTCGGCCAACAGCCGGGCTGCGGATCGTCCGGCCGCGACCTTTTCCGAAATGGAACTGAGCCGCTCGACGATGACTGCGCTCTCGGCGATGGACATCTCCGAACCCACGCCGATTCAGCAAGAGACGATTCCCCTGCTGCTGTCCGGTCGCGACGTGATCGGTCAGGCGCGGACCGGTTCCGGCAAAACCCTGGCGTTCGCGATTCCGCTGCTTGAAGGCTGCGATCCTGCGGTGCGCGAGGTACAGGCGCTGGTGCTCACGCCGACCCGGGAACTGGCGATCCAGGTGGGCGAGGTGACGGACGCGGCGGCGAAGGGCCGGGGATTGCAGACGACGCTGCTCTACGGCGGCCGCTCGGCGCGGCCCGAGCATGCGGCCCTCAGGCGCGGACCGCAGATCGTGATCGGCACCCCGGGTCGCACCCTGGACCATCTTCGACAGGGGACGCTCGATCTTCGTTCGGTGCGATTCCTGGTCCTGGATGAGGCGGATGAGATGCTGGATCGTGGCTTTGCTCGCGATGTCGAGGCGATCCTCGGTTACACGCCATCCCAACGTCAGACCGCGCTGTTCTCGGCGACGCTGCCCGACTGGGTGGCGAAGACGGCGGCCAAACACCTGCGGCAGCCCGCCACCGTGGAGGTCGACGCCGACCTGCAGGCGCTGCCCAGCGTCACGCATCTGATCTACTCGATCCGACGCGATCACAAGATTGGCGCGCTGCGCTCTCTGCTGGACGAGCGCAACGGCGAGGCGGTGATCGTCTTCGGCAAGACCAAGCATGGGGTGAAGAAGCTGGCCCGCCAGCTGGACGAGCTGGGTTATCCGGTGGGCGCGCTGCAGGGCAACCTGAGTCAGAACGCGCGCGAGCGCGTGATGCGCGACTTCCGCTCGGGTGACACGCCAATCCTGGTCGCGACCAACGTCGCGGCGCGCGGCCTCGATATCGACGGCGTGGGACAGGTGATCAACTACGACCTGCCTGACTCTCCGCAGCTCTTCACGCACCGCGTCGGCCGGACCGGCAGAATGGGCCGCGACGGCGAAGCGATCACCTTCGTCACGTCGGAGGAAGAGTCCAAGTGGCGAGAGATCGACCGAAGCCTGGGAGTCCGGTTCATTCGCCAACCGTGGAACGACGATCCCGAGTTGCAGCAACCGACCCCGCGCCGCTCGCGGGTGAGGCGAGTGCGCTAGCGCCTGGGACACCCCCCGCAGAGCTTCAAAACCCGGAGGTTCGAGTCCTCCCGGGGACTATTCCACCATGTCCTGATTCCTCTGCCTCTCTGGTAACCGATGTGTTACCATCAGGTCGTGATTGAGGTTAGCGAATACATCGACGAGCACGGACGAAGCGCGTTCGGTCGCTGGTTCGACGGCCTCGATGCACGCGCGGCGGCGAGAGGAATGAACGATGGCACTGACACGCGACTTCAAGGAGACGGTGCAGGCCCGCGCGCAGAGCGATTCGGCGTTTCGTCGGGCGCTGCTGCACGAAGGCGTCGAGTGCCTGCTGAGCGGCGATCTGGACACGGGCAAGCTCGTACTGCGCGACTACATCAACGCCACGCTGGGCTTCGAGGAGCTGGGATCGCGCACGGCCCGATCGCCCAAGAGCCTGATGCGGATGTTCGGCCCGGCGGGCAATCCGCAGGCGCGCAACCTCTTCCAGGTGATCGCCTGCCTGCAGGATCACGAGGGCGTCCACCTGGAGGTCACCGAGCGCGGCTACGCGCCGACATCGGGATTGACGGCGCAGTTGGCTGAGCCGGAGGGCGAGGGGGAGTTCGGTCGGTAGGCTGTGCGATTGCCCCCTCCGGGGACCAGGTGGCGCCAAGGCGCCGAGTCATGCAAGAAAGGGAGTAGCCAGTGCTTGGAGCCGATTTCACAACTAACGAGGTGCGACTCGCCGATTTGCTCAAGGCTGTCAATGAGGGTTCATTGCAGCTACCGGACTTTCAGCGCCCGTGGGTCTGGGACGACGAGCGAATTCGTAGCTTGATCGCTAGTATCTCCGTCTCATTCCCGATCAATGCGATCATGACCTTGGAGAATGGCGGCGACGTTGCCTTCAAGCCGCGGGTGATTGAAGGTGCCAGCCTTGACGACCCTCCTGTTCCTGACACGCTGTTGCTCGATGGCCAACAGCGGTTGACCTCGCTGTATCAGGCTCTCTTCACTAAGTCTCCGGTCCGGACGCGCGACACTCGGGGAAAAATCCTGCACAGGCACTACTACATCGACATGAATCTTGCGCTGAGCGATGAAGGAGAGAGGGACGAATGGATCTTCGGCGTACCAGCCGATCGACAGATCCGGCGACTTCGAGACATAGAACTTGACCTCTCAACGCCAGAGCAAGAGTACGAGCAAGCTCTGTTCCCGCTCGATCAGATATTCGACGCTGCCAGTTGGCGCAGGGAGTTCAACAGGTATCACAAACATGCAGATGAATTGGTCGATCTCTATGACCGCTTCGAGGCCGAGGTGATCGAGCGCTTCAAAAAGTACCAGGTCCCAGTGATTCAAATGGCAAAGAGCACGACCAAGGAAGCGGTCTGCCTCGTGTTTGAGAAGGTCAATACAGGTGGCGTGACGCTAACGGTGTTCGAGCTCGTCACGGCATCATTCGCGGCTGACAGTTTCCAGCTTCGAGAGAACTGGGAACAACGGCGGGACCGGATGAGAGAGAAGTTCGGCATTCTTGCCAGCGTCCAAGGTGATCAGTTCCTCCAAGCAGTGACGCTGTTGGCGACACTAGAGCGTCGCCGCAGAGCGGTCAGCCAAAACCCAGGCGCGGAACGGCAACCTGCGGTTGGTTGTCGGAGACGCGAGATTCTGCAGCTATCGCTGGCTGAGTACAAGAGATGGGCCGACGCCATTGAGAACGGGTTCATAGAAGCTGCGCGGTTTCTGCGGCGGCAGCACGTCTTCAAGTCGCAAGACGTTCCCTATCAGACACAGCTCGTCCCTCTGGCTGCGATCTTTGCTGACTTAGGACACCACGCCTCTGCTGACTCTGTCCAACAGAACATCGCCAAGTGGTACTGGTGCGGGGTGCTTGGGGAGATGTACGGAAGTGCCGTCGAATCGACCTTTGCTCGCGATTTGGTGGAGGTGGTCAACTGGATTCGTTCACAAGGCGGCGAGCCTTCAACGATTCGGGACGCTGGATTTCAGGCCAATCGGTTGCTCACACTGCGAACTCGAAACAGCGCGGCATACAAGGGCATTCACGCGCTGCTTATGCGAGAGGGTTCGCTCGACTTTAGAACTGCCGAGCCGCTCGTCTTTCAAGTGGTCGACGAGGAGTCGGTCGATATCCACCACGTATTCCCACAGAAGTGGTGCAACGAGAGCAAGCCGCCGATTCCTCCTGCGAAGTACAACAGCATCATCAACAAGACCGCGATCTCCGCGCACACCAATCGCATGATCGGCGGCCGCGCGCCTTCCGCGTACCTAATCAGGCTGGAAGAGGAGATTGCACCGGAGCGGCTCTCTGCAGTGCTCCGCTCTCATCTCATTGGTGAAGAGCCCCTGCGCGACGACGACTTTTGGCAATTCTTCTCCCTCAGAGCGGAACGGTTGCTCAATCTGATAGAGCGAGCGATGGGTAAGCAGATATCTCGAGATGACGCCGCCTTCTCCGCCGGTGCACCGGTCGAGGAGTATGACGACTCGCCCGCCGACTTCGCCATGGCCGCAGGCTCCTAGCGGGAGTTACTCCGTCAGAATGGCGGGTGCCCCCCTCTGCCTTCGGCATCTCCCCCCGCTTCGCGGGGGGAGAAGGGAACCGCAGTCCTACTGCGCGTAGACGCCGGCGCCCGGACCCTCGGCGGTGGCCCAGAACTTGTCGCTGATCTGGTCGATCAGGTCGATCAGTTCCTGGCCTTTGGCGACGTCGTTGGTCTTCTTGGCTTCGCCGGCGACCTTGGTCGCGTTCCACATGAGCTCGTGGATCGAGGCGTCGGCCTCGAGGTGGTGGGGCTTGAAGAAGTCGGTCCAGAGGACCCAGAGGTGGTGCTTGACCTCCTCGGCGCGCTGTTCCTTGACGATGGTGCAGCGGGCCTTGAAGTCGTGGTCGTCGGAGTCGTTGTACTTCTCCATCGACTTGAGGACGGACATCGCTTCGATCTTGGCCTGGGCGGGGTCGTAGACGCCGCAAGGCAGGTCGCAGTGGGCGGAGGCGGTCTGGAACAAGGACATTCGGTGCTCCTCTTGGGATGCTTCAATGGTCGGATGCATTCTGAGGCTATCGAGTGGGGGATTGTCGGGCAACTGGTCAGGACAGGGGAGGGGCCGTCACCCCAACCCTCTCCCTCAGGAGACCTGCGCGCAATCCCTCCATGAAGTCGCCCCCGCGCAGGCGGGGGCGTCGTGACCAGATAGGCATCGCGGGGCCCCGCCTGCGCGGGGCCGACTTAGGTTGGTTTACGCGCAACTCTCCTCAGGGAGAGGGAACCGAAGGGAGGGGAAGTGGGCGCTTGCGGGTCAGTTGAGGGTGATGACGCCGCAGGCGACGCGACCGCCGGCGCCGGGCTCGGCGCCGTAGCTGTCCGGGCCTTCGTGCACGATGATGGCGGAGCCGTCGGCATCGAACAGGGTAGCCGCACCTGCGCCGAGCGTGGCTTCAACCGTGTACTGGTCGGCGTTGGCCGTGCCGTCGGCGTGCGCGTAGATGTTGACTGTGTCGCCTGGGTGATGTCCAGCCTCGTGCAGAATGCCGTGACCGATGCCGGTCGGGTTGTAATGTCCGCCGGCGGCCGAGAAGTCGGGCTCGCAGGATCCCGTTTCGTGGATGTGGAACCCATGCCAGCCTTCAGGTACAGCGGTCAGGCGCGCCTGGATCAGGAGTCCGCGTGGAGCCTGGATGATGGTGACGGCTCCCATCGGCTCGCCGTCGGGTCCGCGCATTTCGGCGGTTGCGGTCAGGCCGAAGGCGGCTGGATCGACGCCATCCGAGTCATCCTCGGCTTCCACCGTGATGATCGAGCTCGCCCGCCAGAGTCCCGCTTCGGAATCCGGCGCGAGGAATCGTTGCTCAGGGAGGACGCGCTCGCCCCAGGTGTGATCATCGGCGCGGACCTGGAGCGCGACCTCGGCACGACCGTCGCCGGTCTGCCGGGCGAGGATGCGGACGTCCTGAGCGGAGTCGTCTGAGTCGTCGGCGGTGGTCAGCACAACCGTGCCGATCAGGACGGCGATTACAGCGACGAGCGCGATTGGGATCCATTGCAGAACTCGGGGTCTGGGCATGACGACGCTTTCACTAACTCTTCAATGCGATTCGATGGCAACGGTAACCGACGCTGTGAAGTTGGGCGGGGAGCCCCCCTCTGCCTTCGGCATCTCCCCCCGCTTCGCGGGGGGAGAGGGGAACAGAACTCTGCGGGAAGCAGGGACTGGAAAGCTAGTCGGCGCGGGTTCGGGAGCGGAGGGCGAGGGCGGCGATGGTGAGGGTGAAGACGCTGAAGCCGGCCAGGGAGACGAAGGCCCAGTGCAGACCGGGCGGGTCCTTCGTCATCGGCAGCCCATCGGGGCCGAAGACGATCTGGCCTCCCTCGGTAACGGGCCAGGCGTAGCCCTCCATCACCAGGCCTCGCATGCCTTCCATGATGTAAGTGACCGGGTTGACAGTCGCGATCCAGCGCAGCCAGTCGTCGAAGACGGCCAGCGGGGCGAAGGCGGGCGCCATGAAGAGCAGCGGGAAGAAGAGCAGGAATCCGGCCTGGGCGGCCTGCGCATTACCAGTGCGCATGGCGATGAAGATGCCAATCCCGCTGTAGGCGCCGCCGAAGAGTCCGGCGATGATCAGGATCAGCAGCGCGCCGCCCACGCCTGTTGCCATGCCGGAACCGGCTGCGAGCGCCGCGATCAGCATGATCGTGGCGAAGAAGATGGCGCGCACTGCGTCGGCCCAGACTCGGCCGATGATGATCGCCCAGCGCGAGGCTGGTGTGAGCAAGAGCTTGTCGAAGTAGCCGCGCTCCATGTCGAGCACGATTGCGATGCCGGAGGCGGCGGAAGAGCCGGCCACCGCCTGCAACACGGCGACGGGGAGCTGGAAGGCGAGGTAGTTGTTGACGCCGAAGCCGCGCTCGGAGAAGTTGGCGATCGCCCCGGTCGAGACGGCGAGGAAGAAGAGCGGGATGAAGACGTTGGTGATCTCGACGCCGGGCTGACGCAGGGACTCGCGAATTGCTCTTGCGGCCAGATAGCGGGCATGGAGCAATACTGCGATCGGCCCCGTCTCCTGCGAGGCCGACACGTAGGGGCTCTGAACCTGCGCCGCGCTCACTAGTCGCCTCCCGAGCCGGCCGTGGACGGCTGCGCAGCTTGCTCCCCGGGCTCGATGCGGTGACCGGTGGCCTTGAAGAACACGTCGTCCAGCGTGGCCCGTGCGAGTCGCAGATTGCTGAACGGAAGCTGCTCGTCGTCGAGTTTGCGCACGACGAGCGGCAGGGTGTCGTGGCCGCTCCTGGTGTAGACGGCGATGCCCTCGTTGAAGTCCCAGTTGGCGTCCTCGACGTTGGGCAGCGGCAGCAGCGCGCCGACGGCTCGCTGCTGGGCGTGCTCGTCGCCCTCGACCTGGACATAGATCACGTCGGCGGAGACGGTCGCCTTGAGTCCGTCGGGCGTGCCCTGCTGGACGATCTCGCCGGCGTCGAGGATGGCGATCTCGTCGCAGAGTTGATCGGCCTCCTCGAGATACTGCGTGGTGAGGAAGAAGGTGACGCCATCCTCGCGGTTGAGCCGCTGGATGTACTCCCAGAGATTTTGCCGAGAGACAGGATCGAGGCCCGTGGTGGGTTCGTCGAGGAAGATGATCGAGGGAGAGTGCACGAGCGCGGAGGCAAGGTCGAGGCGTCGCTGCATGCCGCCCGAGTAGTCGCCGATGCGCCGGTCGGCATCTTCGCTCAGGTCGACGACGTCGAGCAGGTGGGCGACGCGGTCCTCGATCTCGCCGCGGGCGACGTTGTAGAGCCTCGACTGCAGGCGCAGCAACTCGCGCCCGGTCTGGAGAATGTCGAGTCCGGCTTCCTGTAAGGCAACGCCGATCGCTCGGCGGACCGCGCGGTCCTGGGTCAGGACGTCGTGTCCGGCGACTCGGGCGGATCCCTGGGTCGGTCGCAGCAGTGTAGTCAACATGCGGACGGTGGTGGTCTTGCCGCTGCCGTTCTGTCCGAGGAAGCCGAAGACCTGTCCAGGACGGACTCGAAGATCGACACCGTTGACGGCGTGGATCTCGCCGAAGTGCTTGACCAGTCCGTAGGCCTCGATGGCCAGTCTGCGATCGCGCGAGTGCTGCGGGGCGACAGCGACGATATCGGCGTTCCAGCGTGCGGCGAGCGTCGGCTGTTGTTGAGACATCCCTGTGAGCCTATCGGCTCAGCCTGCCTGGGAGACACAGCCTCTCGGTGCCAAGTCAAGAACGTGTGTACTTGATAACACTTCGGTATCAGACCGGCCTGAAGACGGGGATCGGGTAGGAGTCCTCGCCGGACTGTTCTTCGAACTCGACCCGGACGCGCTGGCCGATGTGGATGTCTTTGGTCGGGTCATCGACGCCGACGATGGTGCTCATCATGCGGAAGCCTTCGTCGAGGTCGATGTAGGCGACGGCGTATGCGCCGAGCTCCTGGAATCCGGGCATGCGGTTCTGTCGGACGACCGAGTAGGTGTAAACGGTGCCGAGTCCCGAGGAGACGTTCCAGCTCAGCTCACGGTCGCCGGTGACAGTCGAGTGTCCGCGCGGGTAGAAGACGACGTTGCCGTCGGGGTCGGTCTGGTAGCGCAGCTCGCCCTCTTTGCAGCCGTCCCAGAAGTGCTGGGTGTCCGGCTCTGGGAAGCTGGGTTGTGGTCGGTTGGCCATGTTCGTGATGCCTTTCTCAGTCCTGGTCGTCATACCCCAGCTTGCCTGGGGTATCTCGTCGCGTTCGGCTCAGGTGACTCACCCGCTGGATCCCGATGCGGCGAGATTGCCGAGGCAAGCTCGGCAATGACGGTTGATTTCTAGTCGGCGGCGAGGATGACGGTGCCGCCGGTGTGGGTGCCGCCGAGCAGGCCTCCGTTGCCATGTGCGACGGCGAGTGATGCGCCGTCGACCTGACTGGTCGATTCACCGCGAAGCTGGCGGACGGATTCGAGCAGCAGGAACAGTCCACGCATGCCCGGGTGGTTGGAGGAGAGTCCGCCGCCGTCGGTGTTGAGCGTCAGGCCGGGCTGGTCGAAGGCGAGATGTCCGTCTTCGATGAACTGCCCGACATCGCCCTTGGCGCAGAAGCCGAGGTCTTCGAGCATGACCGCGACGGTGATGCTGAACGAGTCGTAGATCATGGCGATGTCGATCTCGTCCGGTGTGACGCCGGCTTGACCGAAGGCGGCGGGCGCTGACTGCGCGCCGGCCGAGGTGGTGATGTCGCCGCCGTTCTCGCGGTACTTGGTCGCCTCGCCGGCGCCGATGATCCAGACCGGCTTCTTCTTGATGTCGCGCGCGATCTCGGGCGAGACGAACACCGCCGCGCCGCCGCCGTCGGAGATCATGCAGCACTCGAGCAGGTGCAGCGGATCGGCAATGATCCGCGACTCGATCACATCCTCGACCGAGATTTCGTCGACCTTGACGAACTGCAGGTCGGTCATCGCCTTGACGGCGTCGGGATTGCGCATCGCGTGCTTGCGCGTGGCGACCGAGATCTGGGCGAGTTGCTCGGTGGTAGTCCCGTATTCGTGCATGTGCCGGTGGGCGACCATCGCGTAGTTGCTGATCAGAGTTGAGCCGTAGGGCGCTTCCATGTTCTGCTGCCAGGAGGCGCCGCCGCGACCCATGCCGCCGGTGCCGATCGGCACGCGCATCGAGGCGGCGGTCGAGCCGTAGGTGGTCACGGCGACGTTGCAGCGCCCGGCCGCGATGTCGCGCAAAGCGTGCGAGGCGTGAAACTCGTATGAGGAACCGCCGACCTGGGTCGTGTCGAGCAGCCGCGGCTTGATCCCCAGGTAGGCGGCCAGACCGAGTCCGCCGCCGCCTTCGCCGTCGAGCGCGTCGTAAAGCCCGTCGACGTCGCCCCAGTCGAGACCGGCGTCGTCGAGCGCACGCTTCATCGATTCAGCCTTGATCTGCATCGAGGAGACGCCGGGCGCGACCCGCAGTGGGTACTCGTGAATGCCGGCGATCGCCGCAAGTCGTTCCTGTGCCATCTCACAGCCTTTCTTCGTCATCGAGACGCAAGCGAGAAATCGTATGGACGCAAGCTCGATCAGGCTAGCGCCGATCTCGCCTCAGGCGTAGCCTGCCTGCATGCGCATCGGCCTGATCTCGGACACCCACCTGCCTCAGTTGCTGCATTCCATGGACGAGCTGGGACCGGAGACCGGAGAGGCGCTGGCTGGCGTGGACCTGATCCTGCACGGCGGCGACATCACCGTGCCGGCGGTGCTCGACTGGTGCGAGCAGTTCGCGCCGGTGCTCGCCGTGCGGGGCAACAACGACATCTTCGACGACCCGCGCCTGGCCGAGCACCAGTTTCTCGATGTCGAGGGCTTCCGCATCGGGCTAGCCCACGAACTGCGGCCGGAGTCGCGGCCGATCGGCGAAATTCTCGCCTCGTCGCTGGACGACGAGTGGGTCGATGTCTTGATCGGCGGCGACACCCACGTCGAGCGGCTGGAATACCGCGACGACGTGCTGCTGATCAATCCGGGCAGCCCGTCGCTGCCGCATCACCTGTCGACGCGGCTGGGCGGGATCGGCGTGCTGACGGTGACGCCGCACCGGCTGGAGGCGGAGATCGTCGCGCTGGGGCCGAGCGAAGGGCATCGCAATCCGACCCGTCCGCAGCAGGTTGTGATTGAGTACGGGCATGTGGTCGAGGCGTCGCTCGACGGTCACGACATTCCAGTCGAAGAGTTTCTGAAAGCGCCGCACGAGCGCGTCGTTCCCGGTTCGAGATTGAACGGAGCCTGAGATGGACCTGCAACTCCAGGGCAAACGCGCCCTTGTGACCGGAGGCAGCCGCGGCATTGGCAAGGCGATTGCGCGGGTGCTGATCGAGGAGGGCTGCGAGGTGGCAATCTCGGCGCGCGATCCGGAGCGGCTGGCGCAGGCGGCGGACGAGTTGGGGACTACTGCCTGGTTCGCCTACGACGCGGCGGACGACGACTCGGTGGAGGCGATGGTCACGGGCGCGGCCGCGGCGCTGGGCGGGCTGGACATCCTGGTCAACAACGCCGCCTCGCCGGGCAGCGTGCACGGCCCGATGAAGCTGGCCGACCTGACCGCCGATCATGCGCTCGCCGACCTGCAGGTCAAAGTGCTCGGCTACTTGCGCTGCTCTCGCGCTGCTGCGCCCTACATGCAGGAACACGGCTGGGGGCGGATTGTCAATGTCTCGGGCCTGGCAGCACGAGGCAGCGGCAACACGGTCGGCTCAATCCGCAACGTCTCGGTGGCGGCGATGACCAAGAACCTGGCCGACGAGCTGGGTCCGGACGGGATCAACGTGACGGTGGTGCATCCTGGTCTGACCCGAACCGAGGCGACGCCGGATCGGATCGCTCAGATTGCTGAGTCGAACGCGATCTCGCTGGAGGAGGCCGAGGCGCGAATGGCGTCGGGCAACTCGGTGCGGACGATCATCGACTCGGACGACATCGCCAACATCGTGGCGTTCCTGGCCTCGCCGAAGTCGATTGCGATCACCGGCGACACTATCGCCGCGGGCGGCGGGGTCGGCAGGGGGATCCACTACTAGAGCCGCGGCTACAGGATCCGATACTCGTGCGGCCGCCGGAAGAGTTCGTAGTAGGGCGTGACCGTCCAGCCGGGTGGATTGACCGCGTCGATGCGCTCGCGGTCTTCGTCGGTGATGACGACGTCGGCTGAGCCGAGGTTGTCTTCGAGTTGCTCCATCGTTCTCGGGCCGATAATCGGGCTAGTCACGCCGGGCTGCTGCTCGCACCAGGCGAGGGCAAGCTGCGAGAGGCTGCAGCCCTTCTCCTGAGCAATCGGCGTGAGCGCTTCGATCACGTCGAAGACGCCGTCGGTGAGCCGATTCTGCGCCTGCGGCGTCAATGCATAGCGACTATCGGCGGGCAATGGCTCGCCTCGCTGGAAGCGACCGCTGAGCAGGCCGCCGCCGAGCGGACCCCAGGGGATCACGGCGATACCGAAGGTGCGGGCGGCGGGCAGCAGTTCGCTCTCGACCCGACGGTCGAGCAGGTTGTAGGCGGGCTGCTCGCAGACGACGCGGTTGAGTCCCAGCTCCTTCGCCACCCAGAGCGATTCGACCAGCTCCCAGCCGCCGAAGTTGCTGGTGCCGATGTAGCGCACCTTGCCGTCGCGAACCAGGTCGTCGAGCGCGCGCAGCGTCTCGTCGATTGGGATGTCGGCTTGCGGTCGGTGAAGCTGGTAGAGGTCGATGTAGTCGGTCTGCAGGCGGCGCAAGCTGGCCTCGCACTGCTCGATGATGTGACGCCGGCTGTTGCCCCGCGCGTTAGGGTCCTCGGCGTCCATCTGTCCGTGGACTTTGGTCGCGAGGACGACGCTCTGCCGCTTCCCGTTGCGCTTGAGCGCCTCGCCGGTGATCTCCTCGCTGCGGCCCAGCGCGTAGACGTTGGCCGTGTCGAGGAAGTTGATTCCAGCCTCGAGGGCGCGGTCGATCATGGCGTAGGACTCCTCTGGCTCGGTGCGTCGGCCGAACATCATGCAGCCCAGGCAGAGGCTCGATACCTGTACCCCGGTTCGTCCGAGTGATCTGAGTTCCACGAATCGCTCCTTACTGCTAGCCGACTAACTCGGCCGCTTTGACCAGGTTGCGCATCAGCCGGATCGCTTCGTCGTGGGGGACTCGTCCGAGGCCGCAACTGCTGGAGACGAGCAGCCGCCCGGGCGGGATCACGTCAACCAGCCGCTCGATCTTCTCACGCAGCTCGGTTACGGGGGCGGGCTTCGATTTCACGTCGGCGATGCCGGCGATGATCTGCATGCTGTTGGGCAGTTCAGCCAGCAATCCGTGTTCCTCCCACTGGCCGGCGTATGAGCACTCAACGTGGACGCGATCGACGATCCCGTCGAGCTGCTGGATGAAGGGGATCAGCGCGCGCAGATTCTGGATCTCGATCGAGGGCTTGCGTGCGATATCACCGAGGCAGAAATGGATCGTCCTGGTGATGCCCGCGGCCGGCTCGAGTGGCTCTTTGACCAGCGAGAGCAGCGATTCAGCGGTTTCGCGCTCGGAGACCAGGTTGACCGCTTCGCCGGGCGCGTCGAGTTGGATTTCGCCGAGTCCGTTTGCGACCATGTCGGCGACTTCGTCCTGGACCACCTCGATCAGGTCGTTCATGTGACCAGACTCGCTGGCGTCGTCGTCAATGACGAATCCTCCGCCGATCGTCAGCGGCGACGGCACCGAGGCCTTGTCCAGGCGCGGCTCGATCCCTCGCTCGCGGCGCCAGGCCTTCGCGTGTCCGGTGCCTCGCGGCGCGGCGACCTTGCCGATCACCCGGTAGCGTCCCACGCCCTGCTGGCCTTGTGACGTGATGCGCGGGGCCAGCGTCTCGAGGCCGTCGAGTCTGGGCGGGATGTGATGGAGGAAGTCGGGCGCGAAGACCTCGCCGCCCATGATCTGGTCGAGTCCACAGGCGATCTGCTCGTCCATGGCGATCCGCGCCGCAGCCCCAAGGACGCCGTCGGCTTGTTCGTCCGAGAGTTCTCCCGCGTAGTAGCGCTTCAGCTCGAGTCGTTGACCGAAGGGGATCGGCCAGGACCCGACGACGGTAGTGCGGGTCGGCATGTTGACCTCCTCAACTGGTCATTCGGCGTCCGCATAGACACGGAAGCCGTAGTCGTTGTAGCGGTAGCTGGGCGAGAGGCTGGAGCGGGCGCTGACGCGGGTGAACTTGATCCGGTGACGCCAGGATCCGCCGCGGCTCGACTTGCGCATGCCTGCAGCCGGACCCGTTGGCGCGTGCTGCGGAGAGACCGAGTAGAAGCTGCGTTCGTACCAGTCCGAGCACCATTCGTGCACATTGTCGGCCATGCAGTAGAGGCCGAATCCGTTGCGGCAGGCGTTGAGCGGGACGTGCGGATGCCGGGCCGCTGCAATCGACGCGCGCGAGGCAGCGTCGGGCCAGCATGCGCCGGGCTCGGGCCAGTCGGCGCCCGCAAGGCCGCCGCGAGCGGCGTACTCGCGTTCCGCCTCGGTCGGCAAGCGGAAGCGCGTGCCCGTCTGTGCCGACAGCCACTGGCAGTAGGCGACCGCATCGTGCCAGGAGATGCCGACGACGGGGGCGCCGGGGATGCGGAATCCGTCCTGGGACCAAAACGGCGGCGGCGGAGCGTCGGTTTGCTCGACGAAGGACGCAAAATCGTCGTTGCTGACCGGCCGCTCGGCTGCACGGCAGGCGGCAACCGTGACCCGGTGCGCCGGTCGCTCGTCGCTGCGGCGGTCGTCGGCGCCCATGATGAACGATCCGCCGGGGAGGTCGAGCAGGCGGCTGGTCCGGATGCTGGCGGTTCCGATCATGGGCTCAGTCTATGCCCGGCGCGGAGCGGGAGTGGAAGCTCGCTCGCTGAGTCGCGACGGCTCGTTCTTTCCGGGCGTCGTGCAATCTATTCACCTAGTGAGCGAATACCATTCATGTACTGACTGATTATCACTCACGGAGAGAACGAATATCATTCACGCATGGACGAACGCATCCTCCCGCGGCTCGCCGTCGACAGCCTTGAGCAGCAACTCAGAGTCATGCCCGTCGTCGTCGTCACCGGCGCCCGACAGACCGGCAAGAGCACGCTGGCGCGGCAGCTGGCCGGCGACAGTCGACGTTATGTAACACTAGACGATTTCGACGCTCGCTCAGCGGCCCGTGAGGATCCCGGCTTGCTCATCGGTGGCGAGACGCCGCTCACGCTGGATGAAGTCCAGCGCGAGCCCGATTTGATGCAGGCGGTCAAGAGCGCGGTCGACAGCCGCCGGCAGGCGGGACAGTTCCTGCTGACCGGCTCGGCCAACTTGCTGCTGATGAGACGTGTTTCGGAGTCCCTGGCCGGACGCGCCAGCTACCTCACGCTCTGGCCGATGACCCGCCGCGAGCAGCTCGGCCTCAGGCCCCACGGTCTCTGGGAGCGGCTACTGGAGACGGATCACCGACAGTGGGCCGAGCTGCTGCGGTCCCTGCCGAGCGAGCGGGAAGATTGGCGGGAGCTTGCGCGACGGGGCGGATTCCCCGTGCCTGCGCTGCAACTGACGCATCACCAGGATCGGGCGATCTGGTTCGACGCGTACGTCGGCACCTACCTCGAACGTGACTTACGCGACCTGGCCAACATCACCGCCCTGCCAGACTTCCGCCGCGTCATGCGGGCCACCTGCCTGCGTGTCGGCCAAATCCTCAACCAGTCCGACCTGGCCCGCGACCTCTCGCTCTCACAGTCAACGGTTCACCGGTATCTAAACCTGCTGGAGACCTCCTATCTGTTCGTGCGACTGCCCGCCTACACATCCAACCGCACCAAGCGTCTGATCAAGTCGCCCAAGGCGTACTGGAGCGACACGGGCCTGGCCTTGCGACTGAGTCAGGAAGCGGAACCGCGCGCCGCGCATCTGGAGAACATCGTGCTGCACGACCTTCTGACCTGGCGAGACAGTCGGCCGACCAGGGCCGAGATCTACTACTGGCGAACGTCGAGCGACCAGGAGGTCGATCTCGTGATCGAGCAAGCGGGCCAGCTGCTGCCGATTGAAGTCAAGTCGGGCGCAACGCCGCGACTGCGCGATGTGCGGCACCTGCGGGCGTTCCTCGATGAGTACCGGGACGTCAGCAAGGCCGGGCTCCTGCTGCATGACGGCGACGCAGTGGAGCAGATCGGGACGAACGTGATTGCCGCCCCGTGGTGGATGGTGATCTGAGGAACCCATAGCCCGTGTTAGCCTGCGCAGGCTGCGTGCAGGACGCCGTCTCGCAGCAGGAAGGAGGACCGAGATGGGTGTGCTGGACGGACGCAAGGCGCTGGTCACTGGCTCGAGCCGCGGGATCGGCGCCGACATTGCGCGCGGACTCGCAGCGCACGGCGCGGCGGTGGCGGTCGCCGCCCGCTCGGACGAAGCCTCCCCGGATCCGCGGCTGCCGGGCACGATTCGCACCGTGGCCGAGGAAATTCGCCAGGCCGGCGGACACGCCGTCCCGATCCGGCTTGACGTGCGCGACCCGGATTCAATCGTGCGGGCGGTCGACAATACGGCCTCCGAACTCGGCGGGCTCGACATCTTGATCAATAACGCAGCCGTGCTGGTGCCGGGCACGTTGGAAACGGTGCAGGACCGCCACATCGACCTGATCTGGCAGCTCGACCTGCGCGGTCCGGTACTACTGGCCAAGTACGCGGTGGAGCACATGAAACAGTCGGGTGGCGACATCATCAACATCTCTTCGGGCGCGGCCGACTTCCCTGGCCCCGGCCCCTACGACGAGGTGCGCGAGGGCGGACAGTTCTACGGGATGGTCAAGGCCGGCCTCGAGCGGATCACGCAAGGCTGGGCGATGGAGCTGCAGAAGTACCAGATCGCCTGCAATGTGCTGACTCTGCGCTACCTGATCAAGACGCCGGGACACTGGTATGCGCTGACCACGCCGGACGATCCGCAGACGGAATTCGAGTCGGCCGACTGGATGGCGCGGGCCAGCGTCTGGATCGCCAGCCAGCCGTCGACGTTTACCGGCAACATCGTCGACGACCGCGAGATGCGCGACATCCTCGCCGACCTGTAGGCCGAGCTGTAAGGAACCGACGATGGCCGAGACCGCCGGCGATGGACCGGATCTGATCTACGAGAAGTTCGAGCACCACGCCGTCCTGACGATGAACCGGCCGCACCGACTCAACGCGCTGGGCGGCGATCTGCGCCGGCTGACGCGCGAAGCGGTCGCCGATCTCGAGGCCGACCCAGACATGCGCGTTGGCATCCTGACCGGCGCGGGACGCGCCTTCTCGGCCGGCGCCGACCTCAAGGAGATGAATGAGCAGAACCAGGAGCGCGAAGGCGAGCGCAACACAATGGGCTACGACTTCAAGGAGTCGATGCCTTTCTCCCGAGCGCGCAAGCCGTTCATCGCCGCGATCAACGGACTCTGCATCGCCGGCGGCCTTGAGCGGGCGCTGGACTGCGACATCCGCATCGCCTCGACCGAGGCCTACTTCGGGCTGTTCGAGGTGCAGCGCGGCATCCTACCCGGATACGCGATCCACCACCTGGCGCGGATGCTGCCGATCGGCGACGCGCTCTACATCATGCTCACGGCCGACCGCGTCTCGCCCGAGGAAGCGCTGCGCATGGGTCTGATTCGCGAAATCCTCGAACCCGAGGCGCTAATGCCGCGGGCGATTGAGATCGCCGAGATGATCGCCGCCAATGCCCCACTTGCGGTCGAAGGCACCAAGTTCATGGCCCAGCAGTGGCGACAGTTGCAGATCGACGAGTCCTACCGCGTGGGCCAGTGGGTCAGCCGCACGGTGCTCAACTCCGAGGACGCCAAGGAAGGACCGCGCGCCTTCGTCGAGAAACGCCCGCCCAACTGGAGCGGCCACTAGTCAACCCACGAGTGTCGTGGCATGCCCTGGGCGAGTCGAAGTGGATCGCTTGCGACCCTCGTCGCCGCCTCGCTATTGGCAATCGCAGTAGCACTGATTGCCAGCCGCGCCGCTTCCCAGAGCCCTCCAGCGGTGAGCGCGGCGCAGGTCGATGGGTCAACACTTACGATTACGCTTTCTGAAGACCTGACCGCAACGAGCACAGCCGTCGCCGCAGACTTCACGGTCAAGCTGGGCGACGAGACGCAGACGGTCGACTCAGCCTCAATCGACGGCGCCGTGATAAGTCTGACCCTGGAAGATGCTATTGCGGACATCGACTGTACGGACCGCAGCGTCAGCGTCAGCTACATTCCCAGCGCTTCGTCGTTAGTCGGAGTGAGCGGGGGAGCAGTCGAATCATTCGATGACCAGAGCGTCGACAACGTCACGGACGCGGCGCCGGAGATCACGTCGGTCGAGACTGACGCTGATGGCCGCTTCATACAAGTCACCTTCTGCGAGCCGATCCGCGACATCAGCTTCCAGTGGTCCGACTTCTCGGCATTCGACATCGAAGTTGATGACAACGACGCCGACATCTCCGACCTGATACGCCCGTCAGACGCGCCCCAGCGACTTGACATCCAACTGAGCCGGTCAGTGGTCGAAGGCCAGAGTGTCACGCTTGCCTACGACCAGGCGCTGGGCGACGAAAACTATCCGCTCCAGGATCTCGATCAGGGCGGCAAGCACGTGCAGAGCTGGTCGGCACGGTCGGTGACCAACATCGTCGATAGTCCGCCTACGCTCCAATCGGCGTCGGCGCTGTACGAGATCGTCACCCTGGTGTTCTCGGAAGCGCTGGATGAAGACAGCGTTCCGGAACGGGACGCGTTCTCGATTGAGGGACGCGAGATCACGAAAGTAGAGATTTCCGGCGACACCGTCTCGCTCACCTTGAACGGCATCCTCGCCGGCGGAGAGACGAACTACACAATCGATTACACCGAACCGAACGAGTCCCCATTGCGTCAGCTCGACGGCGGACACAATGTGGCAGACGTCTACGGGTTTCAGTTCAAGAGCAAGACGCCAACGAAGAAGCCCGAAGTCACGGAAGCTCGTGTGAACGACGACACGCTGACGGTGGAGTTCGACTTGCCGCTCAAGAATGTCGCGCCCGCAACTGCGTTCTCGATCGGCGGGGCGTCGGGAGTAACGGTCGCCGAGTCCTCGTTCAGCGATGAGTCGGTCACCCTGACGCTCTCCGAAGCAGTGGCGGCCGGAGCGGTCATCACCATCAGCTACTCGAAGCCGAACGCCCCTCCTCGGATTGAAGCGCGCAACAACCTGGACGCGGCTTCGTTCACGAATCAACCGGTGACCAACAACACCGTCGCACCGGCTCCGGAGTTTGAGAGCGCTTCGATTTCTGCAGACGGCGCAACGCTGACCATCACGTTCTCGCTTGCTCTCGATGAGTCCGAGGAGCACACGCCCGATGCTTCGACGTTCTCCCTCGCGGGTGGTAGCGCAGCGGTCGATTCGGTCGCCGTCAGCGGGTCGAGCGTGTCGCTATCCCTGGATCCAATGGCCGACGTTGGCGAGACCATCACGGTCGACTACTCCCCGCCGACTGACTCTTCGGCGGCGCGACTGCATTCTCTGGCCCACTTGCAGGCGGTCAAGGCGTTCATGTCGAAGAGCGTGACCAACAATGCCGACGGCAAGCCGCGTCCTCGCTCGGCTACCGTTGACGGCTCTGTACTGGTCGTGGGTTTTGATCGGGTACTGGATGGTTCGTCTTCGCCGGCCGCTTCCGCGTTCAGCCTGAGCTTGAGCTCTACAGAAGTCGCCGGCGTGTCGATAGCGGGACAAGAAGTGACGTTGACGCTCAGTGCTGCGGTCACCCACCTGGACACACTGGTCCTTGCCTACACCCAGCCAACCGAGTCGGCGCTCAAGCGTGCGGGGCAGGAGATCAAGGTGGACAGTTTCGCGTCGCTTACAGTCGACAACCTGACCGTGGACCCGACGCCCGTGTTCCACTCGGCTTCAATCGACGCCACTGGCCGCCTGTTGACGATCCACATGACCGGGCCGCTACTGGACACAGAGGCGGGCACGCCTGCGAAGTCGGCGTTTGAGCTGGGCGGCACGACATCGGCGGCTGTTGCGACTGTCTCGATAAGCGGCTCGACCGTGTTGCTGAGCCTCGATCCGGCCGCCGATCTGAATGAGACAGCGACCATCGGCTACAAGTCGCCCGGCGCCGAGACTGACCCGGCGCTTCAGAGCGCCGACGCCACGTGGAAGAGTCCGGCCTGGTCGAGCCAGTCGGTGGACAACAGGGCAGACGGCGTGCCTCGTCCGCTCGGCGCGTTGGCCAATGGGGCTGTAGTCACGCTTGAGTTCGACCGCGCCCTGGACCAATCCTCTGTCCCCGCGATGGCCGACTTCAGCGTCACGCCGGCAGGACACTCGGTGAGCGCGGTCTCGATCGACGGGGCGAGTGTGAGGCTGACACTCGCCGCCCCGCTTGCATTTGTAGACCAGGTCACTGTTTCCTACTCGGCCGAGGACACACCGAGACTGAAGCGACAAGGCACAACGCTCGAGGTCGCTGCGTTCGGCGGGTTCGAGGTGGACAACCGGACCCCGGAGCCGCTGATCCGTTCGGTTGACGGTGACGGATCGCAGGTGCTGATCGCATTCTCGAAGGAGTTGAACACCAATTCGACGCCGGCTGCATCGGCGTTCTCGCTTGGTGTGGACGGACCGACGGTCAAAGATGTGGTAGTGAACTCGATGTCCTTGAGCCTCACCCTGGCGACTCCGCTGAAAGAGGGCGCCGAGTACACGTTGACGTACACGCGACCGTCAGAAACGCCGCTCAGGACTTTGGACGATGAAGCGGTCGCGTCCTTCTCGGAGTCGCTGACCAACAACACCGATACCGCTGCGGAGCTGACGACCGCTGTCGGCAACGGTGCGGTCGTGATCCTCACCTTTGACCAGTCGCTGGACGGCGAAGCGGCAGTCTCGCTCGCGTCGTTCGCGTTGAGCAACGATGACCCAAGGACAGTCACGGCGTACTCAATCGATGGTCAGACATTGACGTTGACGCTGTCCCAATCGCTGACCGAGGACGAGTCGGTCACGTTGACGTACTCGCGACCCGATCAAGGCGGCGTGGTCGATCTCACAGGTAATCAATCGGAGTCCTTCACCACAGACATTGACAATCAGACAGACACGCCGCCGATTCCGGCATCCGGGACGATCGACGGCGACGAGATCGTGGTCATCCTTGACCAGGAGATCTTTGCCGACCCACGCTTTCGAGACGAGGAGGGAAATCCTCTGGCGTTTCCAGTCGAGCACTTCACGCTCGACGGAACTGGTATCGGGATCAGACAAGTTCACGTGTTCGCCGATGGGCCAGATGGAGTCGGCAAGATTGTGGTCAGCCTGACAGATCGCGTCGCGGCCGCTGACGAGATTTCGATCACGTACTTCCCTACGTTCGGAACGATCAGAATCCGGGACGACGATCCGGGCCAACAACGTGCGCAGATCAACGCGTTTCCGCTGCGCAACGTGACGCCCGCGAGCGCACAGTCGGCCAGTGTCGATGGTCGAGTCCTGGAAGTCATCTTCGACGGTGAACTGGACGCAGCCGCTCTTCCGGAGTCGGCAGCATTTGAACTGGTCGGTACAGCCGCCGCCGTTAGGTCGATAGCAGTTGAGCAGCAGACCCTGCAGTTGACACTGGATGAGTCAGTTGTCGAAGACAACGACGAGCTTTCGCTGAGCTACTCGCCGCCTGAGTCCGACGCCCTGCTCGGTGTGAACAGCACGCGAGCGCTTGGATTCGAAGACTTGGCTGTGGAGAACCTGACCGACTATGCGCCGTACCCGCTCAGCGCACACACCGACGCCGACGGGCAGAGCATCACCGTCCTGTTTGACCAGCGCGTACTGGCCCCCGTGTCTATCGACCCGTCCTGGTTCAGCACCGAGCCAGAAACTGACATCGATCCGGTTGTCCGCACCTTGGAGACGGACGGCGAGTACAGGATGGTGCTCACGATCGGTTCCACGACTCCGATTCGCGAGAGCTGGGACATCACACTGAGCTACTCCGCGCCGGACTCAGGTGGCCTGCAGGACGACGATGCAGGCAATCAGGTGGTCTCGTTCAGCCAAGCAGTAACGAACAGCGTCGATGTGGCTCCGCAAGTGGAGAACATCGTTGCCAGGGATGACTTAATCACGATCACCTTCGACCAACCGCTGAACCCCGCTCAGTTACCACCTCCGAAGTGCGAAACCCTGGAGAGCGAGATCGAGGACTTCGAGTGTGACGACAACGCAGACCTGGTCTGGTTCTCTGTCTTTGGTCAGTCGGCAAGCGAGATTGGCATAGAGGACATCGCGCTCGAGTCCGACACGTTGACACTGACTCTTGCACGTCGCTTACAGCCGGATGAGCCCGTTCGCTTGGAGTACGTCGGCCAGTCCATTGAAGACGGCCGATTCAACCTCGAGGACGAGACAGGCAACACGGTCGACGGGTTCATCGAAGCGGACGTCTCGAATCTGACCGCAGCACGCGCGGTGACGGCCTCGATTGATCGTACGACCCCCGACTTGGTCGTGGTTGGCTTTGACGGCCCGCTGCTGGCGCTGGCGTCGGTCGACCACTCAGATCTGAACGTGTCGGTCGATGGTGTAGCCGCATCGGTCAAGTCGGCTTCGGCGATGGCTGACTTGCTCACCATCCGGCTTGAAGATGCTGCGCCCGAATGCGTCGAAGTGCTCGTCGAGTACGACTCCAGTCGTACGCAACTGTACGACGCGAGGAATCGCGGGGTTGGGTCATTTTCTCTTGGCGTCACCAACTTTATCGACCGAGAGTGGGCGCTGCGCTGTATTGGCTCGGACGTGGGTGGAGTGGTTCTGACGTTCGATGACGAGATTGGCTCGCCCGACCGGCCAGATCACTCATGGGAGCTGATTGTCAACGGAGAACAGCGACCATTCTCCGTGATCGAGGCCCTCGAATCCGTCGAGCTGCGGCCCGGCGTGGCAATCTGCTCGGGCGACTTTGTCGAGCTGCGCTACTCCGGCGCGGAGGATGCGGCTCGTCTGGCATTGAATCGGTTGATCGCTGCGGCGGCTCCATGCGCGCTGAGCGCTCACGCGGACCAGGTTCGGCTGAGCGTCGGCTTCGACTCACGGCTTGACGAGTCGCTCCCTCTGGCATCCGAATTTGCGATCAGCGGGGAGGCTGTGGTGGAGTCGGTCAAGCGGGTCGAGGGCTCTGAGTTGGAGCTGCAGATGTCACCGCCCGGCTTGCGCGCGGGCCAGGATCGTCGCCTGAGCTACTTCGGTGAGTCCCTGACCGGCGATGGCCTGACCGTGGCCCCGTTCGAGACCGATGTGATCGACGAGACGGCCGCGCCGACGCTCGAGAACGCGTATGCCTTCGGCACACTTGTGGTGCTCCGGTTCGACCAGCCCTTGTCGGCAACGAGCATTGCAGCATCAAGATTCCAGATTGTCGGGGGAGGGCTATCAACGGATGTGGAGTCTGTTTCGATTGGCGGAGCCGCGGTGACGTTGATCCTGGCGGACTCCTTGCCGGACGAGCCGGACCTGTTCGGTGTCGTCTACCTCGCCGGTTCGCGCGGCGGCATCTCCGGCCTGACGGGAGCGAGAGTGCCCGACAGCGTGTTCCTGGTCAGCAACCTGACAGAGACGCCGCCGAGAGTTGAGTCGATAACCGCCGATTCCTTCACAATCACAGCAGTATTCGATCAGCAGGTCAGTGGAGCCGAAGCGCTCCCAAGCGACTTCAAGGTGGTCGCCGGTTTGCGGACCATTGCGGTCGCCACGATGTCGTGGTCCGAGTACGAACTGACCGCGACGCTGTCTGAACGGATCACATCATTGGACGCCGTGCGGGTCAGTTACGAACCGGGCGCGAACGGTTCGGTGAGGGATACCTCGGGCTTGCCGCTGGCCGCATTCGAGATCTGGGCCGGCAATGCGACCGGTCGGCCTCGATCTGTCGATGCGAAGATTGACGATGCCCGCATGCGTTCGATGGGCGGTGAAACAAAGTTCGAGCGCGAGCTGGCCAGGGAGTTCGCTGCAAGCGCCGGCATGCGGTTCGTTGCAGAAGGCGGACTAGGCGAGACGACCGTAGTACGCGGCGGTACGACCTTAACGGTAGATGCGTCGCTATTGGACGTGGAACCCGTACACATCGCGTTTCGGCGGTTGACCAACGCGGATCAGATGCTGAGGCGCATCGACTCCACGCCGACTGACTGTTGGAACGCCAAGGCGCAACGGGTAAAGGCGTGGTTGCTCGATTGGACCGATCCGGATGGAGTTCCTTTGGCCGAAAGGATGCAGGCATTCGTCGGGGGCCGGGAAGCGGTGCCGCTCGTTGGTGGCTGCGTGCTCGATCTGATCGACGGAACATGGTCGCTGCTGCCCTGGGACGGACGAGTGACTGCGCCTGCCCTGCTTCTCGAACGAACAGGGCCGGCGCTCACGACTCCGATTGAGTCGTTTCCCGGAGCGTGACTTCGCCAGCGATGAATGTCCGGCGCTCGCCGTGGTCTGCTCGCACGATGAGCGCTCCTGCCTCGTCAACGTCAACGGCGACTCCATGAAACTCACCACCGCCTGGCGAGCTGATCGTGACTGGCTTGTCGAGCGTGTCGAGCCTTGATTTCCAGGTTCGATGCAGCTCCGCCGAAGCGGCTTCCAAGAGGCGACGCTCGATTGCGTTGATCAGCGCGGCGAGGACCGGTTCGCGCTGCTGGCGCTGACCCAGCTCGATCATCAGGCTGGTGGCGGGACGGTCGATCTGCGTTGCCCAGGGCGCGGGGTCGAAGTTGATGTTGAGTCCGATCCCAACCAGCGCGTAGCGGGGCTGACCATCGCCCCACTCGGCTTCGATCAGGATGCCCCCCAGCTTGCGTGACTCGATCTGGATGTCGTTGGGCCACTTGATCGTTGGTCGCAGAGAAGTTGTCGCCAGGACGGCGTCGGTCGTGGCGACCGGGCTGATGATGCTGAGCCGCTTGAGCTGCTCGATGTCGGGGCGGACGATGATCGTGGCGTGGATGCTCTCACCGGGCGGCGAGACCCAGATGCGTCCCTTGGTTCCGCGGCCGGCGGTCTGTTCGTCGGCCAGGACGACGGCGCCGTGCGGCGCGCCTTCGTTGGCGAGTCGTCGGGCGTCGTCCATGGTCGAGGTCGTCTGGACGAGATAGTGAAGACTGCGTCCAACCTCGGAAGTCGTGAGCAACGCGCGGACGCGGTCGATGTCCAGGCGTTGATCGGGCGGCAGGAGATCGGGATCGGCCATGCGGCGAGGCTATCGAGTTAAACGGCACGACCCCGAGCTGGGCGGCTCGGGGTCGTCTTGGTTCGCCCAGGTAACCGGGCGACGTTTGGTCTCAGCGGCTAGGAGGCGCCCACCTCCACTGCGCTGCGTCGTCGGTACCTGGGCGATCGTTGACTATGTCCCAAGTTGCATCACCTCCTTTCCTGCATCGGAGGGTAGCATGGCTTGCCCGTCGACATCAAGTGGCTGGCCACTCTGCCGGAGGAGCACTTGGACCGCGCAGGCAGGGAATCAGTCAGATGCGCTGCGCCCCATTCTCCCTCCTTCTCACTGCCAACACCGAGGAATGGACGTAACCCAGGAATGCTCGCTACGACTCACCAACTGACTTGGGGGAACGTGCCAGTGATCCTTGTATAGCGGCCCAGTCGGCCCGTCGGCGAGCACTTCGTCTCCGACATCACCCCATCGTCCTTGCCAGAGCAGCCAATCGGCTTCTGCCAGGTCGCGCACTTCATACTCATCCAGCCTTCGGCCAGCTTCCGTATGATCTTGAGGCCAGATCCGGCAATCGGCCCATCCTTCTCCTACCAGGTTTAGTCTCCAGTCTCCACTTGAAGGGTAAGACGCATGCGTTCCTTCAGCAACATACACGTGTGGTCTTCGCCCCTCCTTTTGGAGATCACTCCACACATGATAGGCCCCTCTTTCGTGGGAGGCGTAGCCGACTTGAACAGGAATTGCACCCCTAATCAACGAGGTGACACCAGTGTCATGTTTTCCGAACCACAACTGCACACTCTCCCAATCACCTTCGTGGTCAAAGTCCCTTCCACCGGGAGCATCATTGAACACAAAGAACAACCAATACTGGACCGTAAGCCAGTCGCCAGTCTCAGCAACACGATAGTATACGACGTTGTCGTATTCTTCCTTTACGTCGCTCCACCAAGAGTCGTGCCTGAGGTGGCGTTGCGCGATATCCAGCCAGCTTCCCCATTGGCACGGAGTCCTGGCAAGTGTTTCAGAACTGATGGGACCTCTCACTGATGTCTCTGGACTGCAATGGAATGCCGCATGGTCCAACATCGCTTCGACTCCGACCGGTTCGTATTCTTCATCGCCATGCAAGAAGAGGATCGGCATGTACGTCTCAGCGATCCGCCGACGTACGTTTGGATCGTCCAGCGAGACTTCTGGGACAATCTGCAGGCGGTATGAGCCCGCAGGCGAGTCGTACTTCGTCGCCTCGATGCGATACCGACCTGGGCTCAGTTGACGGACGATGCGGGCGTTTCTGCCGTCGCCACCATCGTCATCGAGATCAATCCTCCTGCCCTGTGAGTCGACCAAAGCGAGCATCGGGTCGATATCGCTGGACCGGAGGTCGATCGTGACTCGGCGAGATTGCGTGAGAGAGAACTCGTACCGGTCCGCCCAACGGCGCCTGCCCGTATGCTCTGCAATGCAGTCGCCATTGGCCAAGCGCCCAGATCGCTCAATCGTGCCGTTCAATGTGCCCAGTTGCTGAACCGGGCAACTGCTTCTCGTTGCAAACTCAGGGGCGAGAAAGGTGATCCGCATTCGGTAGGAGCCTGGTTGGACATCGCGCTTTGTCGCCTCGATTAGGTACCTGCCAGCGCTCGCACTACCAGCAAGCCTTGTGACGCCGCCATCGTCATCATCGCGCACAACACGTCCACTGGGCGTAACGACGGCCAACATCGGACTGATGTCGCTCGATGTCATGGTGATTTCGATTCTCTGGGTGCTGGGCAAACTAAATGTGTACACATCTGCCCAGCGACGGTGGCCGCTGTGCTGCGATATGCAGTCACCATCGTCTAGCCGGCCAAATCGGTCGACGTCGCCGTGCAAGGTCCCCAAGTTGAATGTGGAGCATGACCCCGCTGTCGCTGGCTGACGTATCGCCAGCACCCCCAAGGCAGCCAACGCAATCAGAGCCGCTATGAGAGGGAGTCTACCGCCACTGCAAGTGTACGACTTCATGGTTTGATGGCTTCACGCCCACGTTCGTATGACAATGTTTGGTAAGACTAATGTCATGCAGTGAACTGTCAAGGGACCCGTTATGTCTCCCACGAGGGCGTGGGGCCCTTCGTCTGGTTCGGCAGCATCAACGGAGAATGTCCCGGCCTGCGGGCGGAGCCGATGATTCCAGCGTCGAGTGCGTCGCTACAGCGCCGAGGTGACCTCGCGGACCGAATCCTCCACGATTGTGAGGATCTCGTCGACCTGTTCCTCAGTGGCGACGAGGGGTGGGGCGAGCAAGTAGCCGTCGTTGCGGACACGGCTAATCAGGCCTCGCCGCTGGCAGGCCTGGAGCAGCTTGGCCCCCATGGCGTCGGAGGCGGGGAAGGCTTCGTCGGTTTCGGGGTCCTTGAGGATGTCGAAGCCGCACATGAAGCCGAGGCCTCGGACGTTGCCGATGTGCGGATTCTCGGTCAGGCGCTGCAGACCGGAGAGCAGCTGATCGCCGCGAGCGGCGGCGTTCTCGACCAACTTCTCATCCTCGAAGATCTGAAGGTTCCGCAATCCGACTGCTGCGCCGGTGGCATGGCCCGAGTTGGTGTAGGCGTGCATGAATTTGCCGGGGCCGTCGGTGATCGTCTCATGGACTTCCTTCGACCAGACGGCTGCGCCCATCGGCACGTAGCCGGAGGTGATCGCTTTGGCGATCGACATCATGTCGGGCTCGACGTCGAAATGTTCCAGCGCGAACCATTTGCCCGTGCGGCCGAACCCCGTGATCACCTCATCGACCACGAGCAGGACCTCGTAGCGGTCGCAGACTTCGCGCAGGCGGGGGAAGTAGTCGTCGGGCGGCGGATAGACACCGCCCGCGCCCTGGACCGGTTCGGCGATCACGGCGGCGACCGAGTCGGGGCCTTCCTGCTCGATGGTGGCGACGATGTTGTCGATCATCAGGTTGCCGCTGTCGATGCGTCCGCCGCCGGTGGGTGTTGCGTTTGGCGTGGCGGCGTTGATGATGTCGGGCACGGGGCGCCCGAATTGGGGCTTGAAGACCTGCATCCCTGTGGCTGCGGTCATGGCGACGGTATTGCCGTGATAGGCCTCGACGCGAGTAATGATCTTCTGCTTCTCGGGACGGCCCTTCTGGATCCAGTAGAAGCGGGCGGCCTTGACGTTTGTCTCGTTCGACTCGGAGCCGGAGTTGGTGAAGTAGACCGCCTGCATGTTGTCGTAGGCGAGCTCGATCACCTTCTTCGCCAGGCGAATGGCCGGCTCGTTGGTGTAGCCCTCGTAGGAGTTGGAGAAGCCGAGCTTGGACATCTGCTCCTTGGCCGCCTCGCCGAGCTCTTCGCGGCCGTGGCCGACCGCGACGTTCCAGAGCGCGGCCAGACCGTCGATGTAGCGCGTGCCGTCGGCGCCGTAGATGTAGACGCCCTCTCCGCGCTCGAACATGACCGGCTCCTGGTGGAAGTCGGGATGGAAGAGCGGATGCACCCAGTGATTGAGGTCATCCTCAACGAGCGCGCGGTACTCGGCGTTGTCCATAGCGTGGCTCCGGCTGATAGGGCGGGTCGATGGGCTCAGGCTATTGGCTCACCGCCTAGCGCGATAGCAACTCGGCGACGAGCGTCCTCGCAACCTCACGATCGTCCCAGGGTTCGACGCGGTCGGCGTAGATCAGCGTCGGTTCCGCGCCCTTGCCGGCGATCAAGACGAGGTCGTCGGGCTGAGCGAGCGAGATTGCACGGCGGATCGCCTCGCGGCGCTCGGGCTGTTTGTCGAGTGACGCGCCGTCGGCCTCTGCGAAGTGGGCGGCAATCTCCTCTACTATCTCGGTCGGGTCCTCGGAGCGCGGATTCTCGTTGGTGATCACTGCGTGGTCGGCGAACTGCGCGGCGGCTGCGGCCATGCTCGACTTGCGAATCGGATCGCGCTCGCCGGCAACGCCGAAGACGAGGATCAGACGTCCTTTGACGTGTGGTTTCAGCGTCTGCAGAGCGAGGTCGAGCGCCGGACCGGTGGCGGCAGCGTCAACGATGACGGTGAACGGCTGGCCTTCGTCGATCGACTCCATCCGGCCGGGGACCGGTCGGAGGTTGTTCAGAGCTGTCTGCATTGCGACAGGACCAACGCCGAGCGACCATGCAGCGCCGGCCGCGAGGGCGGCGTTGCCGAGGTTGTAATCGCCCGGCATCGGCAGTCGCGCGCCGAGTGCTCCGGCGGGAGTGACGACGCGGACGTCGGAGCCTCGGGCATCCTGGGAAGCGGCGAGGACGCTGACGTCGGCGGCGGTGTTTGGGGTTGCGGTAGCGATCACCGTCTGTTGAGCGTGGGCGGAGGCGATGGTGTCACGCAGCGAGTCTTCGGCTCGGACGACGGCGACCGGCGTGCCGGGGAGCCCCCCTCTGCCTTCGGCATCTCCCCCCGCTTCGCGGGGGGAGAGGGAAAATGACGGCCGCGCCGCTTTGCCGAGGGAGAGGGAAAATGACGGCCGCGCCGCTTCGCCGAGGGAGAGGGAAAGTGACGGCCGCGCCGCTTCGCGGGGGGAGAGGGGAATCTGGTGGTTGTCGAGGCTACGAAACAGCTTGAGTTTGGCGGCGAGGTAGTTTTCCCTGGTTTGGTGGAAGTCGAGGTGATCGTCGGAGAGTCCGGTGAAGACGGCTGTTTGAGTGTTGATCTCGTCGGCGCGGTGGAGCTCGAGGGCATGGGAACTGACTTCGAGAACGGCGTGGGTGTCGCCGGCGGCGACCATCTCGGCAAGTTTGGCCTGGATGATGTCCGCTTCGGGCGTGGTCTCGCCGGTCTCGTTGCGGGTCCACTCCCCGCCGATGTGGAACTCGACGCCGTTGAGCAGGCCGGTCGGGTGTCCGGCGGCGGAGAGCATGGCGTGGATCAGGTAGGTGGTGGTGGACTTGCCGTCGGTGCCGGTAACTCCGGCGACTGTCAGCTTTCTTGCGGGGTAGTCGTGGAAGGCGGCGGCGATAGCCGGCAGCGCCGAGCGAGTGTCGTCAACGCTGACGATGGGAGTGCCCGGGTTTGCGTCGGCGATTGGTTGCCAGTAG
Organism: Dehalococcoidia bacterium; assembly: GCA_965211635.1. Classification (GTDB taxonomy): domain Bacteria; phylum Chloroflexota; class Dehalococcoidia; order Bin125; family Bin125; genus Bin125. The sequence continues at coordinate 121,917 of OZ242948.1, read as the reverse complement.
GCCTGCCGGTCGGATTGGACGATGAGCGCGGCCGCTCCGTTCGCGATTGCCGCGTCGAGGTACTGGTGGCCGTCGACGGTGAAGCCGGGGAGGGCGACGAAGGCTGCGCCGGGCGTGACGGATCGCGAGTCCTGGGCGACTGACGAGACACGGACGTCGTTCACTCCGATCAGGCCGGAGTGCTCCGTTGCATCGAGAATCTCCTGCAAGGATTTTGAAGCCATGTGAACGCCTTCTAGCGCCGGAGGGAGCCCCCCTCTGCCTTCGGCATCTCCCCCCGCTTCGCGGGGGGAGAGGGAGAGTGACGGCCGCTCCGCTTCGCGGAGGAGAGGGGTTAATGTTGGCGCGCATTGCCAGGTCGCCTGTAAGCCGGGTTCTGTGCCCGATGCACGGGTTGCGCCGATCATCGGGTGGCGATCATCCATCTAGGACGGCGGTTACCCGCCGCCTCGAGCGACCTACCCGGAGGCGGCCCGGGACGAGCCATCGCCTCCCTATTTGGTCTTGCTCCGGGCGGGGCTTGCTCAGCCGGCCGGTCACCCGACCGCTGGTGCGCTCTTACCGCACCATCTCACCCTTACCGCCGTTCCGACCGAGGCCAGAACGGTTAGGCGGTATGTTTCTGTGCGCTTTCCGTCAGCTCACGCTGCCTGGGAGTTACCCAGCGCCCTGTCCCGAGGAGCCCGGACTTTCCTCGATCTCAGACCAGGTCAAGCCCGTTCGGAGACCGCGACCGCCCGGCGGCCTGGCGGCATCAATGGTATCGCGTGCAGGTGCGTGGGAGCCCCCCTCTGCCCCCCGCCTTCGCGGGGGCAGGCTTTCGGCATCTCCCCCCGCTGCGCGGAGGGAGAGGAAAAGGAAAGCAAGAGGCTACGAGTGGTCGAGGGCTTCGTTGGCCATAGCGTCGGCGCGGATGTTGCGTTCCCGGTAGACGTGGTTGATCTCGAACTGATCCAACTCGCCGAGCAGGCCCATCAACTGGTCGAACAGGGGTTTGAGTTGCTGCTTACGCACTCGATACGTGCCCCGCACCTGTTGGACGACGAGATCGGAATCGAGCCGCAGTTCGAGCTTTGTCGCGCCCCGTTCGAGCGCGGCCTCGACGGCGGCAATGGCGCCGTGATACTCGGCAACATTGTTGGTGGCACGGCCAATCGCATTGCCCCAGGCGTCAAGCTCGTTGCCGTCGACATCACAGAGGACGGCGCCGTAGGCGGCCGGTCCAGGATTGCCGCGCGAGGCGCCGTCGGCGTAGGCGATCAGGTGCATAGGAGAGATGGTAACTCGGCTCTAGCTCACGTCCGACGCCCTGCGCTCCGACGCGGGGCCCAGTGCGTCGACCGGCACATGCGAGACGAAGTCTCGCTCAGTCACCCTGCGCATGTGCATGCTCGGCAACATCGACTGTGCGGAGGAACACGAAACTTCTCCGAACAAAGGCAGAGGACTGGGCCTCGCGTCGGAGCGCGGGAATCGGAATTGGGCTCGGTGGACGAGCGAGATGGTTGGGGCCGCTAGGCCTTGAGCTGGGTGGTGACGGAGTGGTCGAAGACGACGACTCGTTCGACGAGGTGCTCGATTAGGTCTCGTTGCTGCGGAAAGGTGAGGGTGTGCCAGTCGTTGCGGATTCTCTGGATGCGCTGGTCTCGGCGGCGACGGCGGTCGGCTTCACGCTCCTGGGCCGCAGCGCGAGTGCGTACCTGGGCGAGGTCGGCGCTGGCCGACTCCCATTCACTGATCAGATTTGCGCCGGCGTCCTGGAGACCGACCGGCGGTGGATCGCCAGAGGCAACGTCCTCGAGCAGCACGGCGAGGCGGCGATCAATCCCGCGCAGGCGGGCTTCGGCATTTGCCAGGGCGACAACAGTTTCGGCGGCCAGCGCCGTGTCATCGCGGACGAAGTTGAGCACGGAGATTTCGCCGCCCTCGCGCTCGCCGCGAATGTGCGCCAGGACCTCCGCTTCCAGTTCGTCGGCCTGGCGGGTGTGATAGCTGCCTACAGACTGGTTGGTGCGCGCCTCCGATTGGTAGTAGCGGTAGACCGTCTCACCCGACTCGCCACTGGCGCCGTGCCACTGTCGTCGCCGCGTGACACCAATCATCCGGGTCTGATCCTCGCCACACCAAACAAGGCCGGAGAGCAGGAAGTCGGAAGGGTGGCTGATGCCCGGCGCAGTGCGGCGTTCCTCCATCTGCTGCGAGACACTGAGGAAGTCCGGCTCGGAGACGATCGCGTCGTGGTTTCCAGGGACGCTCACGCCGAGCTTGTCGTAGCGGCCGATGTAGACAGGATTGCGCAGCAGATCACGAATCGTCACCATGCTCCAATTGCGTCCCCGGCGAGTCTGGAATCCGTCGGCATTGAGACGTTGCGCGATTCTCCTGATGCCAAGCCCTTCACCCAGATAGAGGCCGAAGATTCGCCGGACGACGTCGGCTTCCTGCTCCTCAATCTCGTAGCGACCGTCTGCGCCAACGCGGTAGCCGTAGGGCGGGCGGCCGATCGCCTGGCCAAGGCGCGCTCTCTCCTGGAGGCGCTGACGGCGACGCTCGGCATCGGGGTCGGGATCGCTGCGTAGGCGCCAGAGTTCGATGAGCGCTGACTCGTCGATTGGTCCTTCATCGAGGGAGATCAGTTGAACGCCTCGCGCTCTCAGTTGGAGCACCGTGCGAACGGCCTGCGTTGCGTCGTGACCGAGGTTGTCGAAGCTCTGAACGATGACGAAGGTGAACCCCCGGGCTTCCTCGTTCAGGTGACGCAGCAGTTGTCTCAGTCCTGGGCGCTCGCGGTTGGCGACTGTATCCGAGTCGAGGAACGTCGCGGTTGGCTCGAATCCCTGCTCCTGGCAGTAGTCGAGAAAGTGTGCGTTCTGCTCAATCAACGAAGGCTGAGCGGAGCTGGCGGTGAGAGACTCGGCGCCGTGGTGATCACGGCGATGGGCATGAGGGGAAGTCAGACTGAGGTATCCGATGGCTCGCACAAGTGGATGTTATGTCGTTGCGAAATGAACGACTAGCCAACTCGCAGCAAGCATCCACAAGATGGACACTCGACAGCGCGCACACCTCGGCGGGCTCGGCTGACCACGATCGTAGGCAGCGTGATTCGACACTCTGCGCACACGCCTCCGGCTACAGTCGAAACGACGCGAGGCCGGCGGCGGCGGTACTGGTCGTACACGTCAAGGTCCTCGCGCAGGAGCAGTTCGCGCAGAACCTCGACCTGGCGAGAGAGCTCGTCGACCTGTTCCTGGGCTGCATTGCGTTGGACGACAAGCTCCGACTGACGGGCGTTCCATGACTCGAGCGCGCTTGCGCGTAGCTTGTGCAGCCAGGTCGCGGCTTCGTGAGCCTGGTCCGCGTCTGATTGAGCACGGCTCTCGGCATCGGCGAGCGGTGGCAGTTGCTGACGCTGGCTGTACAGATCGCGTTGTAGCTCCTCGAGTGTGCGGTGATCGGTGATCGACCCCGAATAGAGCCGGCGATCGGTCACTTCGATTCGTCGCTGAGCGGTCTGAACGACGGCGTGCGCCTCGCGCACGGCGTGGTCGGCACGGCGCCCCTCTTCTTCCTGCTGCTCAATCTCGGCGTCGAGTTGTGCGATGAAGGGCGCATCGAATATCTGGCCGATGATCTGCTGAAGCTCTCGTTTGGCCTGGTCGCGCTGGATGTCGACTTCCTGGAGCTGCTGCATCCCCTCAAGGTCCATGGCGGCGGCTCGTTTTCCGGTGAAGGAGCGATGGGTATGGGCGAGGCCGGTGCGACCCGCCTGATTGAGTGTATGCCCGACCACTGCGATAGCCAACATGAGCGACCTGCGGCGGATTGTGACGGGGATTGCGCTGATAGGCTTGGTTGACCATGACTGCCGAGGGCAGGATCGCGGGAGACGCGGTTCGGCGGACTACTTCGCTGCTGATCAATGTTGCCACGCTGCTGCAGGAGCCGATTGGCGCGCTGCGACGGTACGAGGTGACGGCGGCTCGAGGCGTCGGTCTTGAGGCTGAAGTCTCGGGTTCGCTGCGTCTGTTGCGTACGGATCAGTCGGTGCTGGCGACGGCATCGCTGTCGACCTCGGTCAGTGATCTGTGCGGCGGTTGTCTGCAAGAGTTGACGGTACCGCTGGAGTTGGACTTCGATGAGGAGTTCTGGCCGGCGTCGGATCCGATGCAAGGAGTCGCGATCGAGCCTCCACCCGAGCGTGCCGGGTTCGCGGTGATCGACGGGCAGATCGACCTGTCCGAGGCCATGCGACAATATGTGGAGATGAGGCGACCGATGAGTCCGCGTTGCGGGCCGGATTGCCCCGGATTGGATAGCCAAGCGCCCAGCGAAGCTCCGCTTGACGACCGTTGGTCGGCGCTCGCGGCGCTCAAGCTTGAGATTGAACAGGACTGACACGACCGCTACGGCGATCTGTGTGGGACGACCGAGGGAGCAAACACGATGCCACCGCTACCGAAGCGCAAGTATGCGAAGACTCGACAGCGCCTGCGCCGTCAGCACCACCGCGTGCAACGGCCGAAGCTGGTCACCTGTCCGGACTGCAACGAGACGCACCAGGCCCACCACGTCTGCTGGGCCTGTGGTTCGTACCGTGGCCGCAACGTCATCGAGCTGGAGGACTAGGGTGGCCGAGGGCGGCCCGGCGACCGCTTGGTTGTTCCCTGGCCAGGGCGCGCAAGAGGTCGGCATGGGCCGCGACCTCCACGACGCATATCCCGAAGCCCGCGAGATCTTCGAGCAAGCCGACGAGGCGTTGGGACGATCGCTCTCGAACGTGATCTTCGAGGGACCGGACGAAGTCCTGCGCGAAACGGTCAATACACAACCTGCGATCCTGGTCACCTCCCTGGCAGCCTGGCGTGCCGCGACCGTGGCCGGCCACCCCGCGTTGGGCGAGTCGCCGGTTTGCACGGCCGGACACAGCATGGGGGAATACTCAGCATTGGTGGCCGCAGGATCACTGAGCGTGTCCGAAGCGGTGCGGCTGGTCGCCAGGCGCGGCGAGCTGATGCAGGCTGCCGGTGAACAGAACCCAGGCACCCTGGCCGCAGTGCTGGGCATGGACGAGGCGGATGTCGAGGCCGTCTGCGCAGAGACCGGCGCGGAAGTCTGCAACCTCAACGCGACCGGTCAGATCGTCGTTGGCGGAACGGTTCCCGCCGTCGAACGCGCGGCGAAGCTGGCGGAAGATCGCGGAGCGCGGCGGGTGGTGATGCTGAATGTCGGCGGCGCGTTCCACTCCTCGCTGATGTCCCCGGCGGCCGAGGCGATGGCGCCGATCATCGCCGAGGCAGATGTATCGGATCCGGTCACGCCGGTGGTTGGCAACGTCGAGGCGGCGTTGCTCTCGACGGCAGACGATGTCCGCGCCGACCTGACCGCGCAGATTCGTCGGCCCGTGCGCTGGCGCGACACGGTGTTGCGGATGCAGGAGTTGGGCGTCGCGCGTTACGTCGAGATGGGTCCGGGCAAGGTGTTGACCGGGCTGGTGCGCACCACGTTACGACCGCTCAAGCTCCCTGAGATGCCCGAGCTGGTCAACATCAGCGATCGGGAGAGCCTTGGCGGCTAGCGCAAGACCAGCGCCGATCCGGCCGGACGCCGAGGACAACGCCCGCGTACGGGCATTTTGCGCGCTGTTCGAGGCTGAGTTCGGCGCCGCGCGCGCAACAGCGACCTTGCAGCGTTCACATGCCTTGATCCCAATGTCCGCGGAAAAGGCATCGCGCGCAGCTCGCCTGGTTGCCGGCGTAATCGAGCACCGCGAGAAACTGGACGCGCTGATTGAAGAAACGGCAGATCGGCTGCCCCTGGAGGAAATGGCGCTGGTCGATCTGACCATCTTGCGAATTGCGCTGTATGAGATGCTCTTCGATAATGGCGCGGTACGCCCGAACACTGCGGTTCGACAGGCAGTGTCGTTGGCCAAACGATTCGGCGACGATGGTAGTCGCCGCTTCGTGAGCGGCGTCTTGGGCGCGGTCACACGGAACCGTCTGCAGGCTGGGACTGCGGAGTAATGGAGGATGGCAGCATGGCACTGTTTGATCGAATCAAGGACATCATCATTGATCAGCTCTCGGCCGACCCCGATGAGGTGACACCGGAGGCTTCGTTCGTTGACGACCTGGGCGCCGACTCGCTCGACCTGGTCGAGCTGATCATGTCCTTCGAGGACGAGTTTCGCGACGAGGTGCCGGAGCTGGAGATTTCCGACGAGGATGCCGAGGGAATCGGCACCGTGCAGGACGCGATCGACTTCCTGGTCGGCAAGGGCGTGCCGGAGGAGTGACGGCCTGCGTACCGTTATGGGAGCGGTTCGAGTAGAGCCGCGATGGGCGTTGGAGACGATCTAATCGGGTACGCTGACTGCCGATGAACATATTTGGCGTCGGCATCCCTGAAATCCTGGTAGTGCTGCTGCTGGCGGCGCTGATCTTCGGTCCGGGCAAGCTGCCGGAGATTGCCGGTCAGTTCGGTCGCGCGATCCGCGAGCTACGCGAGCACGCGCGGGATTTCCGCGACGAGTACCTGACCGACTTTGAGGAAGTTCGAGAGGAGTTCATCGAGCAGCGTTACGAGTTGCAGCAGATCGACGCGGATATCCGCGCCGACCTCCAGCAAGCCCAGGAGGACGTTCGCGGAGCAGTACAGGATGCCGAGACGATGACCGAGGAGGCGATCGAGGCGGCGCGCGACGGCGGCGATGGAGAGGACTCGGTCGCCAGCGGCTCGGCAGAAGGTGGTTCGGGCGGGGTAACCGAGTCCGAGATGCGACAGACTCGTCGAGTTCGACGGCGTCCGGTGGTTCGGCCGCGGCGGGCGACCGCATCGGCGGCAGCAGGCGCTGCTAGCGGCGCAGAGGAAGGCGCCGAATCGTTAGAACCGGCTCGGCCCTCGAACGTGATCTCCTTGAATCGGCGGCGGCGCGAGCTTGAAGGCGCGGAGCGTTCAGAACGCGACGCACGCTAGCAACATGTCGGCGACACCGATCCACCAGGTTGACTGCTGATGGCCACGCAACCCGCCCAGACATCCGATCTGCCGGATCCTCCGGATCCCGCGGACCTGGACGTGGTCGCGGCCGAGTTCGGTGACGTCCCGCCCGACAATCCCGAGGGCAGTGAACTGACCCTTGGCGAACATCTCAATGAGATTCGCCAGCGCCTGACCGTCGCCGTGCTGACCCTGGTGCTGACGACGGTGATCACGCTGGTCTTCGCTTCGACGATTCTCGACTACCTGCTGGAGCCGGGACGCGAGGCGCTGCCCGAGTTCCGGCCGATCTACACGGAGTTGTTGGGCTTCATCGGCGCCTACATCAAGATCTCGCTGATGCTTGGTCTCGCCGGCGCGATGCCCGTGATCCTCTACCAGATCTACGCGTTCATCCATCCGGGACTCACGCGCAACGAGCAGAAGTGGATCATGCCGATCGTGGGACTGGCGACGATCGCCTTCGCCTGCGGCGGCGCGTTCGCGTTTTTCATCGGCTGGCCGCCGGCGCTGAACTTCCTGCTCAACTTCGGCCAGGAGATCGCCGATCCGCAGGTGCGGATCAACAACTACATCGACATGCTCACGCGGTTCGTGCTCTGGACCGGAATCGTGTTCGAGCTGCCGCTCTTCCTGATGGGTCTGGGCGCTATTGGGCTTGTCACATCAAAGCGACTGCTGGGCATGTGGCGCTGGGCGATCATCGGATCGTTCTTGTTGGCGGCGTTGATCACCCCATCGATCGACCCCGTTACCCAGACATTCGTCGCAGTGCCGACGCTGGGCCTGTACATTCTCGGCGTCGCGCTCGTGCGGCTGGTCGAGAATCGAACAGTGATTCCCGTGATCGAGTCGGACCTGGACGACGACGAGGCTGAGGGTCAACCGGCGTAGGTTCAGTGCCGCTTCCCCCCTTGGGGGAAGCTCCCGCGTAGTGGGTGAAGGGGCCCGCGCCTACATTGGCGCCGGAGCCCCCTCTGTCCCTACGGGACATCTCCCCCGCAGAGCGGGGGAGAGGGGGACTCGGCTGGGACTGTTGCGGCGGATCCCTGAGATGGTTAGCTACTTGAGCGTGGTCGTAGACTGCCGACATGGATGCTCGGAAGCTGGCCACGTTGAACGCCATGATTGCCGGCTGTACGGCGTGCCGCTTGCATGAAACTCGGACGCAGACCGTGCCGGGCAATGGCGATCCCGAAGCCGAGTTGATGTTCATCGGCGAGGCGCCGGGGGCGAACGAGGACGAGCAAGGGCTGCCGTTCGTTGGTCGGGCCGGGCAGTTGTTGGACGATCTGTTGGCCGGGATCGGCCTGGGGCGAGACCAGGTGTTCGTCGCCAATGTGCTCAAATGCCGACCGCCGAACAATCGCGACCCAATGCCGGATGAGATCGGCTGCTGCGAGGTCTACCTGCGAGAGCAGATTGAGGGGATACGGCCCAAGCTGATCGTCTTGCTTGGGCTGTTCGCGACCCAGTACTTCCTGCCCAACGCGAAGATGGGCGAATCGCGCGGTCAGCCGTTTCGGGCTGGACCGTGGCTGATTCTGCCGGTCTATCACCCAGCGGCGGCCCTGCGCAATGCCAACCTGATGGAGACGATGCGGCAGGACTTTGCCCTGATTCCGCCGCTGCTGGCGGAGGCCGAGCGACCGGAGATCGCCCAGGTGCAGATCGGTCACTCGCACGGCTCGCTCGACGACGACGATTCGCAGCGATCGCTGCTCTAACTCTCGCTGCATGGATTGAAGTGGGATTGAGGTGAGTGTGGCTGGCCTTGAGGATGTAACCGAGGGCGTGCTCCGCGTCGTGCCGCTTGGTGGGCTGGGTGAAATCGGACGCAACATGATGGTCTACGAGACGGCCGAGGACATGGTCGTCGTGGACGCCGGCTTGCTGTTTCCCTCGGACGACATGCACGGCGTCGACTACATCATCCCCGATGCGACCTACCTGCTTGAACGGCGGGACAAACTGCGCGGCTACCTGATTACGCACGGACACGAGGATCACATCGGCGCCTTGCGCTTCCTTTTGCCCCAACTCCAGGCGCCGATTTACGGATCGCCGCTGGCACTTGGGCTGATCGGCTGGCGACTCGAGGAGTCGGGAATCCTCGACGCCCACATGATCGAGGCGGGGACGGGCTCGAACTTCGATTTCGGCACGATCCAGGCGGAGTTCTTTCCCGTCGCGCACTCGATTCCCGATGCGTTCGGGATTGCGCTGCGGACGCCGGCAGGCCTCGTTGTGCACACGGGCGACTTCAAGATCGATCACACGCCGGTGATGTCCGAGCCGACAGACCTGCAGCAGCTCGCGGCCTACGGGCAAGAAGGCGTACGCCTGCTCTGCTCGGACTCGACATACGCCGACAAGGCAGGCGTGACGCCCTCGGAGACTGTGGTTGGTGAGGCGCTCGAACAGATATTGCTGACAGCGCCGGGGCGCGTCATCATTGCGACCTTTGCATCGCAAATCGCGAGGATCCAGCAGATCATCGACGCGGCCGAGGAATCGGGTCGAGTGGTGTTTGCCACAGGGCGGTCGATGGAGAAGAACATCGAGATGTCGCTGGATCTCGGCTACGTCGCGGCAGACGAGCGCCGGCTGCGGCCAATCACCGATCTCGGAGCCGCGCACGACGAAAACACGGTGATCATTTGCACCGGGGCGCAGGGCGAGCCGATGTCTGCGCTATCGCGGATGGCGACCGGCTCGCATCGGGATGTGAATCTCAAGCCCGGCGATACGGTGGTGCTGTCGTCGTCGCCGATTCCGGGCAATGAGTCGGCGGTCAACAACACCTTGAACAACCTCTACAAGCAAGGCGTGGACGTGTTCTCCGTCGCATCCGGTCACGAGCATGTCCATGTCCGTGGACATGCCGCGCAGGAGGAGTTGAAGACAGTCATATCGCTGACCGACCCGCAGGCGTTCGTACCGATCCACGGGGAGTTTCGTCACCTGGTGCTACACGCCCGGCTGGCGCAGTCGATGGGCGTGCCGGAGGACGGACTGCACATCATGCTGGATGGTGATGTGCTCGAGTTGACGAAGGACGCGTCGGCGGTTGTCGACCAGATATCCGCGGAGTATGTCTACGTCGACGGCGAAAACGTGGGCGGTGTGGATCGCTCGATCATTCGCGATCGGCAGAAGCTGGCGGGAGACGGGTTCCTGTTGATCGCCGTGCCGGTGAACATGGAGAGCGGCGCGGTGTCGGGAGAGATCGAGGTGGCTTCGCGGGGGTTCGCCGAGATTCACGCGGCCGAGAGTCTGCGCGCCGGCGCCGCCCAGGTGGCCCGCGATGTGTTGCGCTCGAAGCCAAATGCGACCAAGTCGACGACCTGGGAAAAGCGCAAGCGCCAGATTCAGCAGGAAGTCTCGGCCTTCCTTCGACGTGAGACGCGCCAACGTCCTATGGTGATAGTGGTGGCAGTGCAGGTCTGACTCGTTGCGGCAGCAGCGATTCTGCCTGCGCCGGGGCGATACATCGGATGTATGGCGAGACGCAGGGCAAACCGTCAGGCGCTACCTGACCGCATTTCTCTCTGGCTGGCGACGCATCGGCGCAAGGTCCTGGGGGCGTTGCTGATTGGATTCGCCGTCCTGGCGGCGACGTGGGTGACGGTAGCTTCGCTGCCGCTGCAGGATCAGCGCGAGTCGGTCGTGCAGTGGTTGGGCGGCGGCGCGTATCTACTTGCATTCGCTTTCGCGGTGGCGGGAGCGGCAGTCGGCTGGAAGCGCGTGCGACAGGCCCTGTTTAAGGATCGACGACTGATCGCTCGAAGCATTGGCATCGGCCTCGGCTTGATCGCGGTCTGGGGCGTCGCGGGCGCGATCTCGGTTGACGCATCGCTCGGTGGCGTGCCCCTCGCGCAGTACGGCGCAGGTGGACAGGTCGGAGGATGGCTGGACTCGCCAGTCGGCTGGCTCTTCATCTTGTTCGGCCTGGCCTTGTCGTTTGCGCTGGTCGCGCCCGGCCTGGCGAGACGGATGCTGATCGCTGCTCGGCAGAGGCTTGATGATTGGGTCAGACGTTTGGGGCGAGAGATTCGCGAGAGAGGCCCGTTGGCTCTTGCCTCGATTGGGCGATGGTTCTGGGCTGGGATCCTGTGGTCGCTGCGCCAACTCGGGCTGCTGGTCGTCTGGCTCGGCCGCGAGATCTGGGATGCGCTTCGCGTGCTCCGCACAAGCCACGACGATCCCGACATGCTCGGCGCGCCGACTCAGGAGGCGCCGCCTCTCCAGCCGACAGCCACAGACCGCCGATCGGCGTCGGCGGCCTTGCCGACGCAAAGCGCCGAAGAGACCTGGCCGCCGTTGACAGAGGCGCAGGCGAGAGCCGGACAACCAACGTCGCCCGAAACCGCAGAGCGAAAGAAGCCTCCGACCGCACTGCGCACGCTCGACCGCACGGCGAGCGACGGCTGGCGGTTGCCGTCTATCGACCTGTTGGATGACGATCCGGCAGTCACGCTTCGCACCGGGGCGGAGAAACAGGCCCAGATCATTGTCGAGACTTTGGCCTCGTTCGGCGTTGACGCGAGCGTGACGCAGATCAACGAGGGGCCGGCAATCACGCAGTTCGGAGTCGAGCCAGGCTGGGAGATCAAGACGCGGCAGGTTGCAGTGAGAGATGAGACCGGCGCGCCGCTCTTGGATCAGCACAAGCGCCCCATGATGCAAATGGAGGAGGTCTCTCGAACCCGAGTACGGGTCAACCGGATTACGCGACTGTCGGACGACCTGGCGCTGGCCCTGTCGGCGCCTTCGATTCGGATCGAAGCCCCGGTGCCGGGGCAGCCAATAGTCGGCGTCGAGGTGCCCAACGCCGACACGCGGATCGTGGCCCTGCGAGGCTTGATCGAGTCGGAGGAGTTCGCCCATGCCGCGCAGCAGGTGGGATTGCCGATCGCGCTGGGCCGCGACGTACGCGGCAACCCGGTGATCGCCGACCTGACGCGGATGCCACATGTGTTGATCGCGGGTGCGACCGGATCGGGCAAGTCGGTCTGCATCAACACGATCATCTCTTCTCTGCTGATGCAGAAGTCACCTGAGGAAGTGCGGCTGATCCTCGTTGACCCCAAGCGGGTCGAACTCACCAACTACGGCAGCGCGCCGCACCTGGCCTTCTCGCACGTGGTGACCGAGTCGGACGAGGTAGTCTCGGTGCTTGGCGTCGTGGTAGCCGAGATGGAGCGACGCTACAGACAGCTCGAGAGCAACAAGGCTCGAAACATTGTCGCCTTCAACGAACTGGACCACGTCGAGAAGCGAATGCCCTACTGGGTCGTGGTCCTGGACGAACTGGCGGACATGATGATGGCCGCAGCGGCCGAGGTCGAGAGCCAGTTGGTGCGACTGGCGCAACTGGCCCGCGCGGTGGGCATTCACCTCGTGGTGGCGACCCAGCGACCGTCGGTTGACGTCGTCACCGGTCTGATCAAGGCAAACTTCCCTACGCGGATCGCGTTCGCGACGACGTCGCAGACCGATGCGCGGGTGATCATGGATCGGGCGGGCGCGGAGAAGCTGATGGGACGCGGCGACATGCTGTACATGTCCTCGGACTCGATCAAGCCACGACGCGTGCAGGGGGCGTTCGTCTCCGACGCCGAGATCGAGCGAATCCTCGAGGCCTGGACAGCCCCGACACAGTCGGCGACCGACCGCACATCACTTGACGTGATGCTGGAAGAGCTCTCGGATGAGTCCTCGGCAGCGGCGGAGTCGGAAGCGCGCGCTGCGCAAGCCGACCTGCGGACATTGACGACGACACTGGAGGCAGCGCTTGAGGCTGAGGGATCCGAGCAGGTGTCGGACATCGTCGTGGAGGCGGACCCCCCTCAGTCGCTTCGCGACAGCTCCCCCCTTTCAGGGGGGAGTGAGGGAACGATATCGCGTGGCGACTCCCCTATGGAAGTGGGACGCGAGGAGGCTATGGACTCGCGGCTGGGCGAGGCCACGGAGTTGGCTCGAGAGTACGAACGCGTGTCGGCGATGTTGCTGCAGCGTCGCATGCGGATTGGTCGGCCGCGGGCCGAGCGGTTGATCGAGCAGCTCGAACAGACGGGGGTGATCGAGTCCTCGGATGGCGGACGCTCGCGCCGCGTGTTGGCGAACTCGTAGCGGAGACCTGCGGGTGGTCCCGTGACGATGACGTCCCCACGCAAGGAGACCGTTGCGAACACCCGCTTCCCCCTCGGGGGGAACCTGCGCCGTATAGCCAAACCCCGACTCGATTGGGTGGACTGGGGGGGAAGCCGCGGGTTCCCTCCGAGCCGGACCCCCTCTGCCTTCGGCATCTCCCCCCGCTTCGCGGGGGAGAGAGGAAGCGGAGGCGTACGCAGGGGGTTCTCCGTGGGCTAAGGATCCGCGGCTCGATAGGCGCCGGAAGGCCACGCCGGCGCGGGGCCGACTCATGGCGACTTGCGGGCAGCTCTCCAAACGGAACTACGCGTCGATTGCGGCGGTCTCAGGTTCGCTGACAAGGGCAGAGATCGAATCCGATTCCGCTTCGAAGGACTCGTCGGCCAGGGAAATTCGCTGGGGCCGCGGCCGACCTTGATCCTCTTCGAACTCGAGGAACTCGGGCCAGCGGAACAGATACATGCGCTCGCGCCGCTCGAGTCCGCGAATCCGACGGGCTCCCATATTGACCCAGAGTTCATCGCCGATGAAGCGCTCGACATCGTCGCGCAGCGCCTGGGATACGACGATCGATCCACCACGCCCCTTGGCCATGATCCGTGCCGCCATGTTGACGGTGCGACCGAGGATGTCGCCGCCAGGGCGGAGGATGACATCGCCTCGGTGCACGCCCATGCGCACTGAAACCGGCCAGTTTGCTCCCCGCAAGGCGGAAAACTGGGTGACCTGATCCTGCACGCGGGCGGCGCAGCGGAGCGCATTCATACCGTCTGCGAAGGCGATCAGGAAACCATCGCCGGTCAGCTTGACCTCGAATCCGGCATGGCGGTGCAACTCCTCGCGAACGATTTCGTTGTGCAGATCGATGATCTGTTCCCATTGCAGATCGCCCAGGCGCTCGGTGAGATTGGTGGAGTCTTCGATGTCGGTGAAGAGAACGGTCAGCGATTCACCCTGCTGGGGCAACAGCGCAGCGGTCACGGCGCGTCCGCAGTTAGGACAAAACGAAGACGCAGGGGGCGGCACCTCTCCGCAGAACGCGCAGGCGCGCGCTTCCTCCTGCTCCGAGCGACCGCCCAACCACGACGGCGGCGCGTCGACGTTCGCCTGTTGCCAGCGTTCCGGTCCGCTACCTGCTGCCACGAGTGCACACCCTCAACACGCCTGCCACGACAGGCGCGCAAGATGATAACAGCGCGGACGTGGAAGCGTCGGCTTGACGGTATCAAGAGCAGCGCAGGACGGCAAAGCAGCAATCCACCAGATTCGACGGTTAACGCTGGCGTGACACTGGCTCGCGCCGCCTGAGCGGCCGCCGGCGACGGCCGTAAGCCTGATCACTCCATTGCTGGAGATCTTCGCCCAGGGCGGCCTGGTCGCGTCGCAGCTCCACGATCTGGTCGCGCAGCGCTGCCGCTTTCTCAAACTCGAGATCGCGCGCGGCCTGCTTCATCCGCGATTCAAGTTCGCTGATCATCCGCGCGATCTGGTCAGGCGTCAGATCATCCGGAACGTTTGCGCCCAATTCCCCGTTGTACGCGGGGCCGTCCTCTGCCACCGCCCTCAGCTCGAACTCTTCGCGGACCTGGTTGGCAACATCGCTGGCAATGTCGCGGATCTCCTTGGTGATCCCGACCGGCGTGATCTGGTGCTTGAGGTTGTATTCGTGCTGCGCGGTGCGCCGACGGTGGGTCTCGTCCATCGCCCGCCGCATCGAGTCGGTTACGCGATCGGCGTAGAGGATCGCGTGGGAATTGACGTGCCGGGCGGCGCGTCCGATGGTCTGGACCATGGAGCCTTCGTTGCGCAGGAAGCCCTCCTTGTCCGCGTCGAGCACGGCGACGAGCGAAACCTCCGGCAGGTCGAGTCCTTCGCGCAGCAGGTTGATCCCGACCAGGCAGTCGAACACGCCGAGGCGCAGGTCGCGCAGCACCTCGACCCGCTGGAAGGCGTCCTGCTCGGAGTGCAGGTAGTAGGTACGGATGCCGACCTCGCGCAGGTAGTCTGCCAGGTCTTCGGCCATCTTCTTGGTCAGTGTTGTAACGAGGGTGCGCTCGCCGCGCTCGGCGCGAGTCTTGATTTCGCTGACGAGATCATCGATCTGTCCGTCGGTGCCGCGCACTTCAACATCGGGATCAAGCAGTCCGGTGGGGCGAATGAGTTGCTCGACGATCTCGGCGGAGTGGTTGCGCTCGTAGGCGGCCGGCGTGGCGGAGACGAAGACGACCTGGTTGATGTGACGCTCAAACTCGTCGATGTTGAGCGGGCGGTTGTCGATCGCCGAGGGCAAACGGAATCCGAAGTCGACCAGCGTCTGCTTGCGCGAGGTGTCGCCGCCGTACATGCCGCGCACCTGGGGAATGGTCATGTGGGACTCGTCGATAAAGAGGAGCCAGTCTTCGGGGAAGTAGTCGAGCAGGGTCCAGGGAGTCGAGCCGGCGGCGCGGCGGGCGAGGTGGCGCGAGTAGTTCTCGATGCCGGGGCAATAGCCGGTCTCGCGCAGGGTCTCAAGGTCGTAGCGTGTGCGTTCTTCGAGCCGCGCGGCTTCGAGGATGCGGTCGTCGCGGCGCAGTTCTTCCAGCCGCTGGGCCAGTTCGGCCTGGATGTCTTCGACTGCGGCGGCCATACGCTCGTCGGTAGTGACGAAGTGTTTGGCCGGGTAGATGTCGACGCGGTCTCGGTCGGCGAGAATCTCTCCGGTCAGCGGATCCAGCTCGACGATTCGTTCGACCTCGTCGTCCCAGAACTGGACGCGGACAGCGAGGTCTTCGTATGAGGGATGGATGGTCAAGGTATCGCCGCGAATGCGGAACTTGCCGCGCGAGAGGGTGAGTTCATCCCGCTCGTACTGCTGATCGACCAGTCGGCGCAGGATCAGGTTGCGCGAGTAGGGCTTGCCCACCTCCATGCTCAGCACCATGCCCTGGTAGTCCTCGGGCTCGCCCAGACCGTAGATGCAGGAGACGGAGGCGACGATCAGCACGTCGCGGCGCTCAAACAGCGCTCGGGTTGCGGCGTGGCGCAGCTTGTCGATCTCGTCGTTGATGTCCGACTCCTTGGCGATGTAAGTGTCGGAGCGAGGGATGTAGGCCTCGGGTTGGTAGTAGTCGTAGTAGGAAACGAAGTACTCGACCGCGTTGTTGGGGAAAAAATCGCGGAACTCGGTGCAGAGCTGGGCGGCGAGCGTCTTGTTGTGCGCGAGGACCAAGGTCGGTCGA
This sequence comes from Dehalococcoidia bacterium, assembly GCA_965211635.1. Classification (GTDB taxonomy): domain Bacteria; phylum Chloroflexota; class Dehalococcoidia; order Bin125; family Bin125; genus Bin125. The sequence goes on along the minus strand of OZ242948.1, from coordinate 105,541 downwards.
TTGAGCTGCGCGACGACGTTGGCCATCGTGAAGGTTTTGCCCGACCCGGTGACGCCGAGCAGAGTCTGGGCGCGGTGGCCTTGAGTGAGACCCTCCACCAGCCGATCAATGGCGTACGGCTGATCGCCGGTCGGCCGATAGTCGGCGCTGAGCTCAAACGGTTTCGAGTTGCGGACGGGGGCGCTGGCGGTGGTCATCAGAGAGAGCTTAGCGAGATTGTCGGCATCGTGGAGTTGCTGTTCGCGCTGAGGATGCGCTGGTTGTGACGATCATACATGGACATGCGTTCTATTGAACATTGAGGGCTGTTTCGCGCAGTTCAGGGTATTGGAACCTGTCTGCCCTGGAGACTGCCACTTGACATGCAACCATGTGGTTGCGTAACATTACTCCGCATGCACAACGACCTGGTCTTCAGGGCGCTCGCGGACCCAACGCGGAGGTTGATGCTGGACGAACTCACCGAGCGCAACGAGCAGACGCTATACGAGCTCACCGCGCGCATGATCATGAGGCATGAAATCGCTATCTCGCGACAGGCCATGGCTAAGCACATCGATGTCTTGGAGCAAGCAGGGCTCGTGAGCTCGGAGAAGCGCGGCAAGTATCGGATGCTCGTCTTCAACGACGAACCTCTCAGAGCTGCCATGGATCGATGGCTCAAGTAGCACGCTGGGAACAACAGGCTGAGCAATACAGGAGACTAGACATGCGCATTACCCACACCGGCGTGTTCGTAGGCGATCAGGACGACGCTCTGAGGTTCTACACAGAGATCCTGGGATTCGTGAAGCAGCAAGAAGTCCCTGCGGGGGAGTTCAAGTGGTTGACCGTCGTCTCGCCCGATGACCCAGATGGGACCGAGCTGCTGCTCGAACCGAACGAAAACCCGGTAGCGCAGGCATACCAGAAAGGGTTGTTTGATCAGGGCATCCCAGCGACCTCCTTTGGCGTTACGGACATCCACGCAGAGCACGAGAAGCTGAAGTCGCTGGGCGTCGCTTTCGTGATGGAGCCGACAGCGATGGGCGATGTCACTATTGCGGTCTTCGACGACACCTGCGGCAACCTGATCCAGATCATGCAGACGTAGTGAAGGCCGACGAGGCCATCCGACCTGGGGATTGGGGAGGGATCCGGCCTGGCTTGGCATCAGGTGGTCGGCGGGATGGAGGTAAGTTCGAGCGCGGGAGCCCCCCTCTGCCTTCGGCATCTCCCCCCGCTTGCGCGGGGGGAGAGGGAGTGAGAGGACTGCGCGAAGGTCTCCTTGCGCCGGGGGAGAACAGAACGGGTACGTGTGGCCTGGCGCTATGTTGAGCCGATGTGTTCGAGGACGGCTCGGAGGAGGTCTTCAGTGGTTTCGGGGGATTCGAGATCCGGTGCGCCGAGCACGGCGGCGATCCAGCGGTCGGCGTCGCGGCGGGTGTAGCCGAGGACGACGAGGGCTTCGGTTGCGTCCTCTGCGATGGCGTCGGTCGGCCTAACCGGGCGACGAGTCTTCGTGTCGAAGCCCTCATCGACTAGCAGCGCCTCCTCGACCACTTTGCCCTTGAGATCGGCGATAATGCGGTCGGCCTGGCGGGCGCCGATGCCGGGGAGTTGCGTCAGGGTGCGGCGGTCCTCGGCCTCGATCGCCTGGGCGATGGTCGAGACGGAGGCGGCCAGCGCCTGTTGCGCCTTGGCCACGCCCATCTGCGGCACGCCGATCAGCTTGCGGAAGAAGTCCCGTTCGGTCTGTCGGAGGAAGCCGATTAGGACAGGGACCGGCGCGCGATCGGGCACGTGGTAGTGGGTGTAGAGGTCGAGGGCATCGGGCCGCGAGTCTTCCAGCGCCAGCCAGACGGCGGTTGGCAGGAGGACCTCGTAGACCAGGCCGCCAGCCTCCGAGCCGGTGTCGATCTCGACGCTCTGTCTGTCCTCGTGCCAGTCGACCGCTCGACCGCGGATGCGGGAGATCACTGGACATCCAAGGTCGCGCCGATGGGCGTCATCAGGTGATGGCAGAAAGCGACCGCGAGGGCGTCGGCCGCGTCGACGGGCGCATCCAACTCGGCCAGTCCCAGCCGTGTGGCGAGCGCCTGCTGGACTGCCTGCTTGTCGGCGGAACCGAGCCCAGCGACCGCCTGCTTGACCTGGCGGGGCGGATACTCGAAGACCGGGATGTCGACCGCGGCGGCGGCGATCATGGCGGCGGCCTGCGCTTGTCCCAACAGCACCGCGGTCTTGACGTTGCGGTGATTGAAGGGCCGCTCGATCGCGACGGCGTCAGGCTTGTGGCGCTCAAGCAAGTCGCTGACCCCAGTGTTGATGACGTGCAGCCGCTCGGCCAGCGACGCTTCGGGCGGGCGGACCGTGCCCCAGCGCAGGTGAGCGGCGCCGACCGCTGTGATCTCCAGCAATCCCCAACCAGTGGCATTGAGGCCGGGGTCGACGCCGAGGATGCGAGCCATGGATCGAGTCTACGCCTCGACGAGCGCGGCGTCGGGGAAGTCGGCGTTGGTGAAGACTCGCTGGACGTCGTCGAGGTCTTCAAGCGAGTCGATCAGGCGCAGCAGCTTGGCCGCCTGATCGGTGTCGACGGGGACAGTGTTGGTGGCGCGCATGACGACCTCGGCTGAGGCGACAGGCGCACCCAACTCTTCCACGGCGCTACGGGCCGACTCAAGATCCGAGGGTGCGGTGATGACTTCGACCAGGCCCTCATCAACCGCGACATCTTCCGCCCCGCCGTCGATCGCGGCGAGCGCGATGTCGTCGGGATCCGCGCTCTCATCTACGTCAATCGCGATCACGCCCTTTTGCTCGAAGAGCCAGGCGACGGCGCCCGACTCGGCCATGCCAGTGCCGGCTCGGGTCAGGGTGGCGCGGACCTCGGCGACCGTGCGGTTGCGGTTGTCGGTCAGCGAATCGATCAGCAGGGCTGCGCCGCCGGGGCCGTAGGCCTCGTAGCGGATCTGCTCGAGCTGCGAGCCGTCGGCGCCGCCGGAGGCGCGCTCGATCGCGCGATCGATGTTGGCGTTGGGCATGTTCGAGGCTTTGGCTCGCTCGACCGCGAGCCGCAAGGCGGAGTTTTCCTCGATCTTGGGACCGCCCGAGCGGACGGCAACGGCGATCTCACGTCCCAGCTTGGTGAAGAGCTGCCCGCGCTTGGCGTCGGTAACGCCCTTCTTGCGCTTGATCTGAGCCCATTTGGAATGGCCTGCCATGCTCGAACTCCCGTGCGTCAGTACGTAAGAAGGGGGAATCCCGAGGTAGGGAGGCTCAGTCTATCGCGCTGCTCAACAGCGTGTCCGCGTCGCCGAGGATGCCGGCCGCCTCGGTCAGCTTGGCGTGAAAGGTGAGGTCGTTGTGCAACGGCGTCACTGTAACCGCGCCTTCGAGGATGGCGGCGACATCGGTGTCGGGAGCGATCTCGGCGCCCGGTCGGAGGACGAGCTGCCGGTGGGTTGCGCCGTGCTCATCGATCCGGTCGATCACGCGCGAAGGCGATACGTCGGCGACCGGTGTGACGCGGATGCCGTTGAACTCGGCCAGCGGCAGGTCGGGGGCATTGACATTGAGGAACTGGACCTGGCCGCTAGCCAGCAGTCGACCGGCGATGCGTCCGGCGACGAGCGCGGCGTCGCGCAGGTGATCCTCCTCGAACGACCACAGCGAGGCGGCGACGCTGGGCAAGTTGCGCAGGTAGCCCTGCATCGCGGCCATGACGGTACCGGAGTGGAGGATATCGCGGCCGACGTTGGGTCCGGGATTGACGCCGGAGACGATCATGTCGATGTGACGCGGCGCGAGGTGGCGGATGCCGTGCAGAACTGCGTCGGTCGGAGTGCCGTTGACCTGGAAGGCGTCGATGCCGTCGATTTGCGAGTGTGCGCGTTCAGCTTCGAGTTCCTGGCGCAGGGTGAACGCGGCCGACATCCCTGACTGATTGAAAGCGGGAGCGACGACGAGAACATCGGCGAACTCGGAGACTGCCTCGGCCAGACGCCAGAGTCCCGGCGCCTCGATGCCGTCGTCGTTGGTGGCGAGCACCAGTGGTCGTTCGGTCATTGCCGAATCGTATCAGCCGACATTGCCGCGTCCGAGCCACTCCGAGACCGAGGGCGCATCGGCCAGGGACTCCGCCTCCAGCACGCTGCGCAGCGTGGCTACGGCGACGGCCTCGGCCGCCATCGTCCCCGTGAGCGTGAGCATCGCCGGGATGCTGGTCACATCGATCTCGCCGGTGGCGAGCGTGAAGATCGTGTCGCCGTCGCCAGGTGTGAAGACGGGGTTGATTGTTCTGGCGAGGCCGGCCGATCCCATGATCGCGAGGCGCTTCGCCGTCCCCTTGTGCAGCTTGGCATTGGTCGCGATCAGGGCGAGCGTCGTGTTCGTGCCGGGCGTATCGCTGCTGAAGTTGGGACGCGTTTGTTGAAGCTCCTCGAACTCGGCCAACGAGCGGTCAAGCAGCAGCTCAGCTGATCGTGACATCTCACCGCGATGCTCGCCGCGAGATCCGGCAGCCAACTCGCCGGTCGCCGGGTCGACGATGTCGCCGACGGAGTTGGTCGCGACCAGTGCCCCGACGACCAGCCCGGACTCGTGAACCAGCGAGGCGCTGCCCACACCGCCCTTGAGCAGGGTGTCCGGACGCCCGGCCTTGGCGACCGTGCAGCCGGTGCCCACGCCGACCGATCCTTGTTCCAGGGCTTCGCTCGTCGCAGTCGACGCGGCCGCGTAGCCGCTGTCGCCCGATGGGTGCACAACGTTGCCGATCGCCAGGTCGAAGACGACTGCGCCCATGACCAGGGGCAGCGGCTCAAGCTCTGGCATCAGCGGTAAGCCGACACCGGACTCCTTGAGGAAGCGGCGCACCCCCTCGGCGGCGTCGAGGCCGATGGTGCTTCCACCAGTCAGGAGCACGGCGTGCACTTCTTGGATGGCGTTTTCGGCGACGGCGAGGTCGGTGTCCAGCGTGCCCGGCGCGCCACCGGGCTGGAACACACCCGGCGTCGCGCCGGCGCGCGCCAACGCGACCGTGCAGCCGGTGGCGTTCTGCAGATCGGTGTAGTGGCCGACCTCAAGGCCAGGCACATCGGTGATCGCGTCGTAGGGCCCCGGCTTGGTGTTCGGTTCAGTCATTGATCACGACAGGAGGTTTGGGGCGTTTGTCCCACTGGAGTTGGAACACATCAGGACGGGCGTAGTGACCGGCGGAGTCGACCCAGCGCTTCGATTCGATGGTCGACTCAAGATCGACCTCGGCGTAGATGATCGTCTCCTGATCGGTGACCGGCTCGACCAGGTACTTTCCGCCGGGCGCGATGATCGCGGAACCGCCCGACGCGTGCCAGAACGGTTCCTCGGCCAGCGGAGTGCCGCCGGGGAGCAGGTCGGGCGACATTGTCTCGCGCGCGACGATCACGTAGCAGGCGTTCTCGTAGGCGAGATGGCGCGTCGCGGCATCGATCACCGGGTGAAGCTGTTCCCAGCCCGGCCAGACCGAAGCGTGGACCTGGATGCCGAGCGTCGAGAGCGCGTAGCGAGCCGGCGCCATCTGGTGTTCGTAGCAGATCAGGCCGCCGAGACGGCCAACTTCGGTGTCGTAGACATCGAGGTCGGAGCCGTCGCCGTAGCCCCAGATCAGCCGCTCGGAGAGCGTAGGCACGAGCTTGCGATGCTTACCCAGCAGCGCGCCGTCGGGACCGAGGTAAGCGAGCGTGTTGTAGATCGTGCCGGCCTGCGGCTCGCGCTCGTTGACGCCGATCACCACGTGTGCATGAGCGTCGGCGGCAGCCTGGGCGATACGATTCCAGTCATCTCCGGGAATCGAGATGCTGTGCTCAAACGTGCGCTTGTAGAGCTCGGAAAAGGCCTGCCGATGAGCCGCCTGGCTGTGGTAGTAGGGATAGGAGGGAATCCACGTCTCGGGGAAGACGATCAGGCTCGCGCTCTCGCGGCCGGCTTCCTCAATGGCGGCAACTGCCTTCTCGATTCCCTGTTCACGGGTGAGTCCAGGAGCGCGCTGAACGGCGGCGGCAATGTACGACATGGGTGACCGTTTCTTTGCTTCGTTTCAACGCGGATCGAGTGACCAGAGGCCATAGCCGCCGGTCACGGGGACGACGGTGCCGGTAATGTAGCTGGCCGCGTCCGAGAGCAGGAATGCGACCGCCCCCGCGACCTCGTCGTCGGCGCCCAGCCGGCGCATCGCGGTATGCGCTTCGACTCGGGCTCGGTACCAGCCGGGCATCGGCTCGGTCAGCGGCGTGTCGATGAAGGCGGGGGCAACGCAGTTGACTCGGATCGGGGCGGGAATCGAGTGGGCCCACTCGGCGGCGAGCGTTTTGGTCATCGCTTCGACCGCGGCGCGGGTCATCGAGTAGGCCGCCTGTCGAGGCAGCCCGAACTCCGCACCGACACTCGAGATGGTCACGACTGCGCCGCCGCGTTCAGCGTCGATCAGCCGGGCAGCGAAGTTGCGAGTGAGAAAGAAGGTCCCTCGCTGGTTGATGTTCTGGATCTGATCGTAGTCCTCGGGCGTGATCCGCTCCCCGCGCTGGAGGATCGGCGAAACGCCGGCAACGTTAACCAATCCCGTCAGTGGGCCAATCGTGTCTTCGACATCGTCAAGCAGCGACTCATGGTCCTCGACTGCCGCCACATCCGCGCGGAAGGCCCAGGCCTGTCCGCCCTCGTCGCGGATGCCCTGGGCGACTTCCTCAACCTGCGAGACCGTCCGCGCGGTCACTGCGACCTTGGCGCCCATCTGCGAGATCAGCTCGGCGGCGGCGCGGCCGATGCCGCGACCGGCGCCGGACACGAGCACGACCTGTCCATCGAGCGAAAACGGCGACTGGCTCATGCTGGCTGCCTCGATTCAGAAACTCGGAGTACAACGACTCGATCAATGTCTGGAAGGACGATCCTCAAGCGCGACGGTATCGCGGACGTGAAGATACAGCCAGATCAGATCGCGAGCAGCGGCAGTGATCTTGTCGATCGCGTCGATGAAGACCTCGAGCTGCGGTTCGTGGATGGCGAGCGCATGGGTCATCAGTACGCGGCGGCGCTGATTGAGCACGACCAATGCGACCTGGTCGGGATTCATCTGCTTATCGGGCAGCCAGTCGAGCTTGTGCGTCAACGCCGACGATTGCTTGAGTCCGTCGGCCAGCTCAAGCAAGACGCCTTGGTCAACCTTCTGCACGCGCTCGATGCCGTTCGAGATCGCCAGCACAGCGCCGGCGAATTGCCGCCAGTCCTTGCGCGGTATCTCGCCGCGCGCGGCGTCCACATCGGCCAGCGTGGGGAGTTGCAGATCGCGCAGCAGCTCGTCGGCGTTGCGGCCCGCGGTGAGGATGCGGAACGCAGCGACCGAAGGCGCGGTTAGCTCGAAGTTGGTGAAGGTCGCCAGCAGCGGCTGTTCATGGCGGCGACGCAGCGCAACGTATAGCGCCATCAAGTCCTGGGCGGCATTGAGGTACTCCTCAACAATCCGCATCCCGATCACCTTGCGGTCGTCGGGATCGGCCAGGGCCTGCGAGCGGAACAGCGCCTCGGCCACCGTGCGGTGCGACTTGGCGCCGAACTTGGCGTAGTTGTCGAGGAAGGCGGTCTCGATCGCCTCCAGCGAACGATCCCAGCAGGGAGCGCAGACGCGGGCGCGAGGATCGGCGTTGGCCAGGTCGAACTCGTCGCCGCACTCGTCGCAGTTGGCGATGGCGACATCGTGCCGCCGATCGGCGTCGGCCTGGTACGGCTGTCTCGGATACGGCTCGGATGGTCGTCGCGTGCTCATTTGCGCTTGAGGCTACCGCCAGCACCACGGGGTCGGGGCGGACGCGTGGACTTGACCTGCCTGGTGCGCTGACGAACCGGTTGGCACCTGGGGCAGAAGTGGGTCGCTCGTCCGCCGACGACGATGCGGCGGATCAACGCGCCGCAGTCGTCACAGGGTTCGTCGGTTCGGCGGAAGACGCGGACGAAGTACTGCTGCTCGCCCTCTGCGCCATCGACATCGGTGTAGTCGCGGAAGGACGCGCCGCCGTGGTCGACGCCGTCCTGTAGCGTCCGCTGGATCGCGGAGCGCAGGGCGCGGCGCTCGGCTGGACGCAGCGATCCGGCGGGCGCCTCGGGATTGAGACGGGCAAGGAAGAGCGCTTCATCGGCATAGATGTTGCCGATCCCGGCAATGTTGCGCTGATCGAGCAGTGCCGCTTTGATCGGCTGCTGGCGTCCGCGCAGCGCGTACCACAGGGCGTCGACGCTGAAATCCTCAGAGAGCGGTTCCGGACCTAACTCCGGCAGCGCTTCCTCGATCCGCTCGACCAGGTCGATGGTGCCGAACTTGCGAACATCGACAAAGCGAAGCTGATCGCCGCCTTCGAGCGTGAAGAGGGCCCGGGTGAAAGGCTCTTCCTTGTGCTCCCGCCCGCGAAGACGAAGCGAGCCGGTCATGCGCAGGTGTACGACTACGACCTGTTCGTTGTCGAGGTTGAGCCCGAGATACTTGCCACGCCGAATGACCTTGATGAATCTCCTACCGCAGAGCTGGGTGTCGATCTCTGAAGCCAAGCGTCCCCGCAGCAAGCGCTCCGCACCGGGCATGACTTGGAACCGCTCAATCCGGCGTCCGGAAATCAGCGGCTCCAGTTGGCGACGGACTGTCTCGACCTCAGGCAGCTCGGGCATTGCAGCGAGCTAACTCTGGTGCATGTAGGCGTCGGTGAGGAGTTGACGGTCGAACCACTCGCTGCCCTTGCCTTCGGCGACCCACTCGTAGAGCGCCGCCTTGAAGATGCCCTCCATGGCCGCGACCGAGGCGAGCGCGATGCCGCCGAGAATGATGCCGACGATGATCGCGGCGACCGGCGCAATGAACGCGAGCACGACCACCGGAATCGCCACGATCACGATGGCGATCAGATAGATCAGGAAGAACGAGAAGCTCGCGGTGAGCTGCTCGCCCCAGCTCTGGCGGAGCAGGCTGCCCGAGCGGCGGATGGCGGCGATCGGTCCGATTCGTTCAACAACCAGCACCGGAATGACGAAAAACGTGATGTAGGCCCAGGCGGTCTGCAGCAGCGAGACGAGGATGATCGCCACGATCCGCATGACGCCCTGCGAGTTCTCGCGGGCCATGCTCTGCAAGGCCTGGAGGATGAGCCCGACGGTGCCTGTAATGATTGTCCAGCCGAGGATCGCCAGCCACATGCCGCGCACCGCGCGGATGCCCGACATCACGTTGGGGTCGCCGCCCTCAAGCCGCTCGCGCGCCGCAGCGACGAGCGCGGAGTTGAAGAAGATGACCATGAACAGGCCACCGAAGTAGGCGACCAGCGCAATGACCAGGTCGAAGATGTTGAATTCAGCATCTCCAGTGCTGCCCAGGCGATCGAACGTGCCGGTCGCTCCGAAAACGCCGGCCGCGACCGCGCCGACGAGTACTGCCCCCAACGTGCCCATGATCGGGAAGAAGATCAGCTCGCGGTCGAGTTGCAGGACCTTCCAGGAGAGCTTGGTGATCTGCCAGGTGTTACCGATTGTGCGAAACATGGGTCGGTCCTCTCGCTGGATTCCCAGAACTCGGTTGCGAGCCCGAATTCCACTTCGTCATTGCCGCGCTTGCCGCGGCAATCTCGCCGAGTGCGACGCGGACCTTAGTACCCAAATCAGCGAGATACCCGCGGCAAGCGCGGGTATGACGACCTACTTGAGTAGCGCCCAGCGACCGCTTCATGCGTATGCACTCAACTCAATTCCAGAGGCTCCAAATCGCGCCAGTTGGGCGCGCTCTTGACTTCGATCTGCAGCGGCACGACCAGCCCCAAGGCCGCCGGCATGATTTCGGTGAGCAGTTCTGCCAACGGGTCAACTTCTTCGTCCGGCACTTCGAAGATCAACTCGTCGTGGACCTGGAGCAGCATGCGCGACTTGAGCTCGCGTTGGCGCAGGGCGTCGTCGATCTCGATCATCGCACGCTTCATCACGTCCGCCGCCGTGCCCTGGACCGGCATGTTGACCGCCATCCGCTCGGCGGCGCTGCGGCGCTGGAAGTTGTTTGATCTGATCTCGGGCAGATAGCGGCGGCGGCCGAGCAGTGTCTCGGCGTAGCCGCGGTCTTTGGTTGTCTCCTTGACCTCGTCGATCCACGAGGCGACGCGCTCGAAGCGGCCGAAGTAGGCGTCGATGAAGGCCTGCGCGTCGCGGCGTTCCATGCCGCTGCGCTGCGAAAGCCCGTGCGCTGAGAGGCCGTAGATGACGCCGAAGTTCATCATCTTGGCGACCCGCCGCATTTCCGGCTGGACATCGTCAATCGACACGCCGTAGGCGCCGGATGCGGTCGCCGCGTGAATGTCCTCGCCATTGCCAAAGGCGGTGATCAAGCCCTCGTCTTCGGAGAGATGAGCCAGCACGCGCAACTCGATCTGCGAGTAGTCGGCGGAGACGAAGCTGACGTCCGCTCCGCGCGCAAGTTCGTCCCACGGACGCGCGACGAACGCAGCGCGGATCTGGCGACCCTGCTCGGTTCGGACCGGAATGTTCTGCAGGTTGGGCGACTCGGAGGAGAGTCGGCCGGTGGCGGCCACAGTCTGGTTGTAGTCGGTGTGCACGCGGCCGGTGGACTGGTGGACCATGTCCGGCAACGACTCCACGTAGGTGCTGCGCAGCTTGGTCAGCTCGCGCCAGTGCAGGACACGATTGACGATCGGGTGGCGGTCGACGATACGTTCAAGCTGCTGTGCGTCGGTCGAGAACCCCTGTGAGGTCTTGCGGGTCTTGGGCAGCTCAAGCTGCTCGAACAGCACCTGGCTGAGCTGCTTGGGCGAGCCAATGCGGAACTCGTGCCCGGCGTCCTCGTAGATCTGCGTGGTGATGGTCTCGATCTCGCCATTGAGTTGCCGGTCGAGATCGTCAAGGATCGACGTGTCCAGCGTCACACCGGCCAGCTCCATTTCGACGAGGATTGGGATCAGCGGCAGCTCGAGCTCGCGGTAGAGCTGCTCCAACACCGAGTTTTCGGAAAGTTGGGGCAGTAGCCGCTCGGCCAGGCGGAGCGTGATGTCGGCGTCGGCGGCGGCATACTTGCCGGCTTCCTCGGCCGAGACGTCGAGCATCGAGAGTTGATTGCGACCCTTGCCGATCAGATCCTCGATCGGCGTCATCTGAATGCTCAGCTCGCTCAGCGCCAGCGATTTGAGTCCGATGTGCGTCTTGTTCAGTACGAACGCTGCGACCATCGTGTCGTCGTGCAGGCCGCGCAAGTAGATGCCGTGACGACGCAGCACCTTCATGTCGAACTTGGCATTGTGCAGCAGCTTCGGTACGCCGGAATCTTCCAGCACCGGGCGCAGGGCGGACTTGACCAGCTCATGATCGAGCTGAGGTTCATTTCCGTGATGTCCAACCGGGATGTAGCAGCCCTGTCCCGCTTCGTCGGACAGGGCGTAGCCGGCGATCAGGCAATCGATTGTGTCGGTTGAGGATGTCTCGAGATCGACGGCGAGCAGCGGCGCCTTCGCCGCGCGATCGACCCACTCCCGAAGCTTGGCTTGGTCGGTGACGAGATCGTAGTCATCGACCGAGGGCTCGACGATCATTGGCTCGACTTCGGCGTCTCCCGGGATCTGCTCCATCAGAGTGCGGAACTCGAGCTCCTCAAACTTGGCCCGCACCTCGTCACGGTCGAACTCGGTCACGTCAGCAGCGGCGACATCGAGGGCCACGGGAGCATCGTGGCGGATCGTGGCCAGTTCCTTGCTCATGAATGCGCTCTCGCGGTCGGCGATCAGCTTCTTCTGCGTGCCCGGCGGCTTGACCTCGTCGATGTGCTCATAGATGCCTTCCACCGTGCCAAACTCGTTGAGCAGCTTGACCGCGCCGACCTTGCCCACGCCCTTGACACCGGGAATGTTGTCGGACTTGTCTCCGACCAACGCCTTGAAGTCGATGATCTGGATTGGTTCGACCTCATACCTCGCGCGAACCGCCGCGGGTCCGTCGTAGGGCGTGTACTCGCCCTTGTACGGGTTGTAGAGATAGACCGAGATGTCGTCACTGACCAGTTGCAGAATGTCGCTATCCAGCGTGCAGATCCAGGTGTCGAAGCCCTGCGCCACTGCCTGATCAGCGAGGGTGCCCAGGACATCGTCTGCCTCGAAGCCCGGCTCCGAGTAGATCGGCACCGAGAATGCCTCCGCTATCTCGCGGCAGCGCTGGATTTGCTGGGGCAAGTCCTCGGGAATCGGATCTCGATGGGCCTTGTAGTTCGGATCGATCTCACGGCGGAAGACCGTCGCGTCGTCAACGTCGAAGGCGAACGCGGCATGCGTTGGTTCCAGGGTTCTGAGGATATGCAACAACGTCGCGGTGAAGCCGCGCACGGCGCCGGTCGGCTCTCCGGACGAGGTCTGCAGATTGGCACGCTGCATGGCGAAGTAGGCGCGGAAAATCAGCGCGTAGGCGTCGAAGATCACGATGCGTTTCGGGGCAGGATCGCTCGCATCTGTGTCGGCGAGCGCCGTCATCGTGGACTGTTGTTCGGGCTCGGTCGTGTGGGTTGGCATGCAGTCGAGTATAGGAATCATCCCGATTCCAACGCGGCCGTATCGTTGGGATACGCTGAGTGGCGATGGCAGATTGCCCGGTCGGGCAGTTTGGAGCGCAACAGGTGCCGGCTGATCGGATACTGGTTCGCGGCGCGCGGGAACACAACCTCAAGGACATTGACGTTGCGCTGCCGCGCGACAAGCTGGTGGTGATCACCGGTCTGTCCGGCTCGGGCAAGTCCTCGCTCGCATTCGACACAATCTATGCCGAGGGACAGCGGCGCTACGTGGAATCGCTCTCTGCGTATGCCCGACAGTTCCTCGGCCGGATGGAGAAACCCGATGTTGACTACATCGAGGGTCTCTCGCCGGCGATCTCAATCGATCAGAAGACCGGTTCTCGCAATCCGCGTTCCACCGTCGGCACGGTGACCGAAATCTACGACTACCTGCGCCTGCTCTTCGCCCGGGCCGGCCGACCGCATTGCCCAATCTGCGGCGACCCGATCACACAGCAGACCGTCCAGCAGATGGTCGACGCGGTGATGTCGCTGGGCGAGAGCCGCCGGCTGATGATCATGGCCCCGGTCATCCGCGACCGCAAGGGCGAGCACAAGGGCGTGTTCGAAGATGCCCGCGGACGCGGCTTCGTTCGCGTTCGCGTCGATGGCGAAGTGCTCTCGCTGGACGATGAGATCGAGCTGGAGAAGAACAAGAACCACACGATCGACGTCATCATCGATCGGGTCGCTCTGCCGGCGGCCGAGGTCGAAGCGGAAGAGCGCAACGTCCTCGCCAACCGCCTGGCCGACTCGATCGAGCAGGCGCTCGGCCTGGGTGACGGGATCGTGAGGATTCGCCCACTCGACTCCGACGACGACCTGATCTTCTCCGAGCAACTCGCTTGTCCGCGCGACATGTTCGCGCTTGGCGAAATCGAACCTCGCTCGTTCTCCTTCAACTCGCCGCATGGCGCTTGTACCGACTGCACCGGGCTCGGCATCACGATGCAGGTCGATCCGATGCTCATCATTCCGGACCATTCGAAGTCACTGGACAACGGAGCGATCGCGCCCTGGTCTCGCTCAACCACCCACACCGGCTGGCATCGGCGGATGCTGGAAGCGGTCTTCGAGCAGTTCGACGCGGAGACAGACGTTCCCTTCGAGGACCTGCCGGCTGATCTGGTCGACGCCGTCCTCTACGGCCTGCCCGAGCCGATCGTGGTCGACTTCGTCAATCATCGCGGCCGACATCGCCGCTACGAGACGCAATTCGAAGGCGTGGTTCACAACCTCGACCGCCGCCACCGTGAGACCGACTCGGACTGGTCGCGAACGGAGATTGAGCGCTACATGACAGCCGTGCCTTGCTCGTCCTGCGGCGGCGCGCGGCTGAAGGCTGAGTCGCTGGCCGTTCGCGTGGATGAACGCTCGATCGTTGACGTGACGCGGATGTCGGTGTCGGAGGCGTCGCTGTGGGCGCATCGACTGAGCGGTGAGCACACGCCGCTCTCGCCGCGGGAAATGGCAATCGCGACGCAGATCCTCAAGGAGATTCGTGAGCGGCTCACGTTCCTGGTGGACGTCGGTCTCGACTATCTCACGCTGGACCGCGCCGCGGCCACGCTGTCGGGAGGCGAAGCTCAGCGGATTCGCCTGGCGACGCAGATCGGCTCGTCGCTGATGGGTGTGCTCTATGTCTGCGACGAACCATCGATCGGCTTGCATCCGCTCGACGACGAGCGGCTGATTCGCACACTCAAACGCCTGCGCGACCTGGGCAACACGGTGCTGATCGTCGAGCACGACGAGGCGACGATGCGGGCCGCCGACTACATCGTCGATATGGGCCCCGGGGCGGGTGAAGCCGGCGGTCGAGTCGTCGCCTCGGGTCCGCCCTCGGCGATCATGGAACACGATGGATCGATGACCGGCGACTACCTGAGCGGTCGGCGGCGGATTCCGATGCCGCCCCAACGGCGGCCCGGCAATGGCGACGATTTGACGGTGCTGGGCGCCTCCGAGCACAACCTGCGCGATATCGACGCCACTTTTCCGCTGGGCACGTTTATCTGCGTGACCGGCGTCTCCGGCTCGGGCAAGAGCACGCTGGTCAATGACCTTCTGCACGCCTCGGCCGCTCAGCAGTTGCATGGCGCGCGGCGTCGGCCCGGCGCGATGCGTGGACTCCAGGGATTGGCCTCCATCGACAAGGTGATCGACATCGACCAATCGCCGATTGGCCGCACCCCGCGCTCGAATCCCGCGACCTACACCGGCCTGTTCACTCCGGTCCGCGAGCTGTTCGCCTCCGTGCCGGAATCGCGCATGCGCGGCTACAAGCCGGGACGATTCTCGTTCAACGTCAAGGGCGGACGCTGCGAGGCCTGCAAGGGCGACGGCTACAACACGATCGAGATGCAGTTTCTACCCGACGTCACGGTGCCCTGCGAAGTCTGCCACGGCGACCGCTACAACCGAGAAGCGCTGGAGATTCGATACAAGGATTGCACGATCGCCGACGTGCTCAACATGACCGTCGACGAAGCGTCAACGCTGTTTGATGCCCACCCTGCGATCTCGCGAAAGCTGCGCACGCTGCAGGACGTGGGGCTGGGCTACATCAAGCTGGGACAACCAGCGACCACGCTCTCCGGCGGAGAGGCCCAACGGGTCAAGCTGTCAACCGAACTCTCCAAACGCTCGACCGGTCGCACGCTCTACCTGCTGGACGAGCCGACGACCGGCCTCTCATTCTCCGATGTCGAAGCGTTGTTGCAGGTGTTGCAGCAGCTCGTAGAAGGCGGCAACACGGTCGTCGTGATCGAGCATCATCTCGACGTGATCAAGAACGCCGACTGGATTATCGATCTGGGTCCTCTGGGTGGGGATCGCGGCGGCCAGGTCATTGCGGCGGGCACTCCGGAGGAAGTGGCGCTCGTGGAAGCGTCCTACACCGGCCGATTTCTGCGCGATGTGCTGGCTCTCCACGGCTGGCGCGCGCCGACCGAGGCAGTCGCCGCCTCCTGATTGGCGACTCCCGACTTCGAGACAACTCTGAGGGTAAACGTCAGTGTGTGCAGCAAACTCGTTCGCCTATTGCGAACAGTCGGATGCCGTCCTATAAGTGTTGTAGTCGCGGTTGTGCCTCTGTCGGCGCGACGCAGGACGAGCGGACGAGAGGACGAATCGATGACCTATGTGATCGCGGAACCATGCATCGACGTGAAGGACCAGTCTTGCGTCGAGGTTTGCCCGGTGGACTGTATCCACGCGGACGATGACGACCGCATGCTTTACATTTCGCCGGACGAGTGCATCGACTGCGGCGCCTGCGAGCCGGCCTGCCCGGTGACCGCCATCTTTTCCGAGGACGACGTGCCGGATGAGTGGCAGGTCTTCACCGAGATCAACGCCGAGTGGTTCGACGACCCCGACGCGGCCCGCTCCAAAGTCGCCGAGCTTGCCCCCTAGTCGCGGCCGATTCTGTCAGAGTTGAATCAGAACGCTGCCGCGTCGGGGTGGGCCAATCTGTTGGCCAACCGCCGTAACGCGGCAGCGTCGTTGTGTCTGTGCGGCACGAATCCGATGCCCCGCGCTCCGACGCGGGGCATCGAATGTTGCCTAAAACCCCAGCCGGTCTCTCAGTGCGTCAACCAGCTCTTCAATCTTCACGCGCACTTGCTCTTGCGTATCGCGATCGCGGATTGTGACGGCATCGTCTTCCAGGGAGTCGAAGTCGACCGTGACGCAAAGCGGAGTGCCGATCTCGTCCTGGCGGCGGTAGCGGCGGCCGATCGACTGGGTGTCGTCATACTGCGTCGTCCAGTGGGGTCGGAGGATGTCCCAGATCTGCTGGGCGAGGTTGGCGACCGGCTCCTTGCGCGATAGTGGAAGCACCGCCACGGTGATTGGCGCGACGCGCGAGTTGAAGGCAAGCACGGTGCGGTCGTCGCCTTTTTCGTCTTTGCTGACTGTGAAGGCGTCGCAGAGCAAGGCGAGCATGATCCGGTCGACGCCGGCGGCGGGCTCGATCACGTGCGGCACGATGTGCTCGTTGGTCTGGGGGTCGAAGTACTCGAGCCGCTTGCCCGACGACTCGCCGTGCTGGGTCAGGTCGAAGTTGGTCCGGTTAGCAATGCCCTCGAGTTCGTCCCAACCCCATGGGTAGCGGTACTGCAGGTCGGTCGTGCCGGCCGAGTAGTGCGACAGCTTCTCCGCCGGGTGCACGTCTCGGCGGATGTTGGCCGGGTCGATGCCGAGGTCGACGTACCACTGTTCGCGCAGGTCGATCCAGCGGCGATACCACTCGTCCGACTCCTCGGGCGCGACGAAGAACTCCATCTCCATCTGCTCGAACTCACGCGTGCGGAAGATAAAGTTGCCCAGTGTGATCTCGTTGCGAAACGACTTGCCCTGCTGCGCAATGCCGAACGGCAGACGCCGTCGGGTTGAAGTGAGCACGTTCTCGAAGTTGATGAAGATGCCCTGGGCCGTCTCCGGTCGCAGATAAGCGAGCGCGCCGTCGTCGGCGACTGGTCCGACCTGGGTGCGGAACATCAGATTGAACTCGCGCGCCTCCGTGAACTTGCCGACGACGCCGCAGGTCGGGCACTCGGGGCCTTCGAGATGGTCCTCGCGGAAGCGGCCCTTGCACTCGAGGCAGTCAACCATCGGGTCGTGGAAGTTCTGCACATGACCGGATGCCTCCCAGACGCGCGGCGACTGGATGATTGCCGAGTCCAGCCCGACCACGTCGGAGCGTTCGCGTACAACCGAGCGCCACCAGAGCTCTTTGACGTTGCGCTTCAACTCGACACCCAATGGTCCGTAGTCGTAAGTCGATCCGAATCCCCCGTAGATCTCGGAGGCGGGAAAGACAAACCCGCGCTGCTTGCAGAGCGAGACCAGGATGTCGAGCGAAACGTCGGTCGCAGTCGTCATGAAGATCGCCTTTCTGGAGGGGCTATCGGCGGCTTTCGCAGCGTCTCTTGAGCGTACGACGACACCGGAGTCGGCAAAGCGAACGGGAACGCACTGCTGAGATCGGGCAGGGTTACTCGGCGGGCGGGAAAATGTCGCTGACGAGACAAGTGAAACCGGGCAACACCTCACCGCCGTCGATCTCGCCCTCGCTCGCGATGACTTCCACGCCGACATCGCTTCGGTGCACCTCGACCGTGCGGCTCTGGGGCTGCACGACCCAGACCAGCCGCACCCCGTGGCTCAGCCACATACGCGCCTTGTCATAGACCTCGTGCGATTTGTCATTCGGAGAAACGATCTCGACAACCAAGTCTGGGCGTGTCCGCGAGTAACCAGGAACGCTCACGCCCCGAGCCATCCGTTCGGGTGAGAAAAACGCAATGTCCGGCCCTCTGACAGTATCGGGGTCTGCTTCAATCCAAACTCCAGCATCTCCAGTCGTGACCTCTCCGAGCTGCTGTCCCTCAACAAACGTGACGAGCCTTGCTGTGAGCTTCGCATTGATCTTCCCGTGGTCAGTTCCTGGTGGCATGGTTTCGTGCAGCACTCCTCGGATCAGCTCGCCGTATACGCCTTCGCTGTGAAGGCGCAGGAGATCATCGGCGGTCAGCAGTTCCGGGGCGGTCGTCGTCATTGTGGAGCCAGCCTTCAGGGACATCGTACCGTCTACGCTGATCAGCAAGGAAGTACGCGAGGATTGCAATGCGCTTTCTGATCGGACTGCTATTGGGAGTGATGGTTGGCGCGGTGCTGACGATTCTCGCCACCGGCAATGCCGGTCGCGCGCTGCAGGAGCAGATCCGAGAGCAAACGGAGCGAGAGCGGGCTGGTCGCTCAGGCAGCGATGATGCCCGCTGACTCGTAGGGGCAACCCTTGTGGTTGCCCGTTGTGGGGGCGCGGTCGATTACCGAAGAGGGTGACCACAAGGGTCGCCCCTACGTCTGCAGAAGAGCTCGCCTACAAGAACAACGGGCCGAAGACCACGGCGACGATCGACATCAGCTTGAGCAGGATGTTGAGCGACGGACCGGAGGTGTCCTTGAACGGGTCGCCGACCGTGTCGCCGACCACCGCAGCGGAGTGGGCGTCGGAGCCCTTGCCGCCGAAGTTGCCCTCTTCGATGTACTTCTTGGCGTTGTCCCAGGCGCCACCGGCGTTGGCCATCATCAGCGCGAGCATCGCGCCGGCTGCGATCGATCCGATCAGCAGACCGCCCAGCGCTTCGGCCGAGATCACCGCGCCAACGAAGATCGGCACGATCACTGCGATCAGACCCGGGATGATCATCTCGCGCAGCGCGCCGTCGGTGGAGATGGAGATGGCGCGCTCGTAGTCGGGGTCCTGGGTGCCGTCCATGATGCCGGGCATTTCGCGGAACTGGCGACGCACTTCCTGGACCATCGACTCGGCCGCGCGTCCCACAGCGCCCATCGAGAGGGCGGAGAAGACGAACGGCATCAGGGCGCCGATCAGCACGCCGATCAGCACCTTGTAGTTGAGCAAGGAGAACAGTGCGAAACTCCCATCCCCATCGCCGGTGAAGGCAGCGAGAAACTCCGTCTCAAACACTGTGAAGGCGTAGGTGGCAAGCAAGGCGAGAGAAGTAAGGGCTGCTGAACCAATCGCGAACCCCTTACCCGTGGCGGCCGTGGTGTTGCCGAGCTGATCGAGCGCGTCGGTGCGTTCGCGGACTTCAGGATCAAGACCGGCCTGCTCGGCAATGCCGCCGGCGTTGTCTGCGACCGGACCATATGCGTCGGTCGCCAACGTCACGCCAAGCGGTGCGAGCATTCCTACAGCGGCGAGGGCTACGGCGTAGAAGCCGCCGAGTTCGAACGCGATGACAATCGCCACAACGATGGTGATCAGCGGAACCAGCGTAGACATCATTCCCAAGCTCAGCCCGCCGATAACGATTGGGCCAGTCCCAGACTGCGACTGCTCGCTGAGATTCACGGTTGGCGAGTACCGTCTTCCACCGAGTGCAAATCCCTCTGAAGAGGTGAATCCTTCAGTGACCGTGCCGATGATCTGACCAGCAATGAGGCCTACAAGGATGGCAAAGAAGATGTCTGCATCGATTCCCATAACGGCGACAGCTATTCCGCTGCCAAGCAAAACCAACCCAGAGGCGCCAAACACTCCGGCTCGAAGTGCCCAGAGCAGACGCCCTTGATCGGCCTGCTCGCCAGTGCGAACAAGGAAGGACCCGATAACGGCGGAGATGATCCCGATACCGGCGATCAGAATCGGCATTACGAAGATGTTGTCAGTGTGTTCGGTTAGGTCGGCACCTGCAAACAGTGCCAGTGCCGTCCCGGCCAGCGCCATCGTGGCGACCATCGAGCCGACGTAGGACTCGAACAAGTCGGCGCCCATGCCGGCGACGTCGCCGACGTTGTCGCCGACGTTGTCGGCGATCGTGGCGGGATTGCGCGGGTCGTCCTCGGGAATCCCGGCTTCGACTTTGCCGACGAGGTCGGCGCCGACATCGGCAGCCTTGGTGTAGATCCCGCCGCCGACTCGGGCGAAGAGCGCGATCGAGGAGGCGCCGAAGGCGAAGCCGGCCAGGGGTGCGACGTCCTGCCAGATCAGGTACATGATCACGAGACCGAGCAGGCCCAGGCCGACGACGGTCATGCCCATCACGGTGCCGCTGCCGAACGCGACGCGGAGTGCGGGGTTGAGTCCTTCGCGGGCCTTGGCGGCGGTGCGGACATTGGCTCGTACGGCGATCAACATGCCGGCGTAGCCGGCCGTGGCGGAGAGAATCGCGCCGATGATGTAGGAGATCGATGTCCAGCGCTGGGCCTTGTCATCGAAATGCTCAACGTCGAGC
The DNA here is from genome assembly GCA_965211635.1 of Dehalococcoidia bacterium. Classification (GTDB taxonomy): domain Bacteria; phylum Chloroflexota; class Dehalococcoidia; order Bin125; family Bin125; genus Bin125. Next base: position 85,180 of record OZ242948.1, on the reverse strand, counting down.
ACATTGAGATCGATGAAGATCAGCAGGATCACGAAGACGATCGCGACGAATCCGGCGAGGAAGGTGTACTCCCGCTTGAGGAAGGTGGCGGCGCCGGCCTGGATCGCGCGGGCGATCGTCTTCATCAGATCGGTGCCTTCGTCCTCGGCGAGTACATCGCGCACACGCACCGCTGCGAAGAGCAGCGCCACGACGGCGGCGATGATGGCGAAGATCAGGATTTCCATGCAGGTCCCCTCACGATCAGGTCGAAGTCGTCAAACAGATCAGACCCGTGCGGTACCGGTAGCGGCGAAACCGACCGTCCCGCCAGACGGCAGGCTACCGCTCAGGCCAGATCGCGGCAATTCAGTGATTTACAGGGCTCTGGAATCCCGCTTCCCTCTCTGGGGGAAGCTGTTGCGTAGCGACTGAAGGGGGTCCGCAACGGCTGCTAGCTGCACGGACCCCCCTCTGCCCCCCGCCTTCGCGGGGGGAGAAGTGAAACGGGGGGATTCGCGGCAGCTCGCGGGGGGAGAAGGGAAGCGGCGGATCACTCGGCGACTACGCGTAGGGCAAGTCTGTGCCGGACGGGGAGGTCTTGATTGCCCTACAGGTCCTTCACCGGATCCGGCAGATCGCCCTCCCGGGCGGCGTCGATCATCTGCTTGGCTTCGGCGGGCATCTCGACCCCCATCTGATCGAAGCGTTCCTCGGCCCAGCGGCCGATCTGGCGCGGATCGCGGTAGGCGTCGGGTCCTGCGCCCGGGCCGGGCGTGCCGTACTGCTCCAGCACCTGGGATTCGGTCTTGGGCGTAGCGAAGCGCGAGATCACCCGCTCCATGTCCGTGGAGGGGCAGGTCTCGCAGGAAGGCGCGACTGCTCGATCAAGCGAGCGATGGAACTGTTCCTGCACGTGTCCGCACTGTTGACAGCGGTACTCGTAGATCGGCATCGAATGCCTCCCTCAAGGCTTACACCTCAGACTAGATCGCTCGGCAATTCGGGATTCGCGCCGGCCGACTGTCGCCACGCCGCGACCGACTCGGGATCGTCGGCGTCTACATCGTCGAGCGTGCCAAAGCCTGGGAAGGACAGCTCGGTTCGCGATCGAAATCTGGAGAAACGTGTCTGCAACCGCTTGCCCTCACACTGAGGACACCCGGGAAGCGGATCGGTGTCTGCGCGCAAACGACGCTGAAACACCTCGATCGTGCCTACGCAGTCGGGACAGTAGTACTCGTAGATCGGCATAATCCGACGCAACTCGACGCTTGCCTTCATCTTAGTCGTCAACCTCGGCATCTTCGATCGCGTCCACGATGTGCGAGACCACCGATAGCCGCCCCCGTGAGTCTGGCGCGACAACCATCACATCGATTCGAAGGTCGATCTCTGTCTCTTGCTCCGCAAGCAAACCGTGAGCCAGGCGCAGCAACTGGCGCTGCTTGCGCGGACCCACCGACTGCGCCGCCTCGACCGCGTAACGCCGATCGCTCCGCGAGCGCACTTCGACGATGACGTGTGTGCCCTCCGGGGCGAGGGCAATGATGTCGGCTTCTCCCCAGCGTCGACGGTAGTTGCGATCGATGATCGCGTAACCGCGCGCCTCGAGGTAGCTGGCCGCCAGGTTCTCGCCGGCGGCGCCCAGCCTCTGTCGGTCAGGAGGCTGCGACATCGAAACTCATCCGCGGCTGATTCAAGGCGGCGACCGGGGCGAAACTGCGCCGATGCTCAGGACACGGCCCGCATTGGCGCAGTGCCCGCAAATGCTCGGCCGTGCCATAGCCCTTGTGACGGGCGAAGCCGTATTGCGGGTAGCGAATGTCGAGCTCGACCATCCAGCGGTCGCGGGCGACCTTGGCCACGATCGACGCGGCCGCGATCGACGACACGCTGGCATCGCCCTTGACAATCATCTCGGCTGGGCAGGGAAGACGCAGATCGTCGCGACCATCGGCGAGCACGACATCTGGCATTTGATCGAGCTGCTCCAGGCTGCGGCGGAAGCAGAGCCGCAGCGCTTCGGACATTCCAAGTTCGTCCAGCTCCCTTGCCTGAACCCAAGCGATCGCGCAGTGCTGGGACTCGGCGGCAATCAGCGGCGCCAGCCGCTCGCGCTGCTTGGCGGTGAGTTGTTTGCTGTCGCGCAGGTCCCGCAGCCAGGACAGTCGCCGAGCGACCGGCAGTACGACCGCGGCGGTGACAATCGGACCGGCCAGCGGACCCCGACCGACCTCGTCGACGCCGGCGACGCACTTCGCGCCGCTGCGCCAGTGTTGCAGTTCGCGACGGCGGGTGGGACGTTGCGGCGGCACAACAGGAGGCTAAAGGCTCGATGCCGTTATGTCAGGCCCGCGCTGCTTCGGGACTGCCTTCGACCTGGACCGTGACGATGTCGACACCGTGGAACTTCTGGTGGCGCACGTTGGAGGCAAAGTGCCGCAACAGCCTGAGCGAGAGTTCGCCTTCTCCCGACAGTGCGGCCTCGTGTGTCAACACTGCCATCTGATCCTCGAGATTCTCCTGGCTGGTCGTCGCGACAAACTCCAGCTCCACCATCCCGGCCTGAGGCCGCGCCGCGATCACCAGACGGGGAGGATCGCCCTGACTGCCATCTGCTTCGTCCGGCAGGAGGCTGGCCAGCGTCTCCTCACCGACGGAACGCAGCCGACGGGTTGAGGCCTCGTCCCATTGCAAACTCTGCGCCAGGCCCGCGAGCAGCTTGTCGATCGCCGGCAGCGAGGCCATGTCGAGAGTGACGTCCAGGCGAGCCGGGCGGGCGCCAATCCGCTCGATCAGCGCAGTCATCGAAATCGCTACCAGCGCACCGATCATCACGCCGTTGCCCAGCAATCCGCCCAGTTCATCGCCCAGCACGTCGCGCATCAGCGGGTGCTCGTGCAGCCCCAAGCCGAGCGCGATCGCCAGCGCCACGATCAGACCGCGACGCGGATCGAGACCGTCGCGCAGGATTGTCTGTACGCCGCCGACGAAGAAGAGGCCCATCGCGAGCATCAGGTAGGCGGCCAGCACCGGTCCGGGAATGCTCAGCAACACCGCCGCGAACTTGGAGAAGAAGGCAAGGAACACGAAGACGATCGCCACGCCGAACCCGACTCGCCGCGCCGCGACCCCGGTGAGCTGGATCAGCGTCATGCTGAAGGACGAGTAGATCATGGTCGGCGGCGTCCCTGCGATGCCGGCGAGCAGCATCCCGACGCCGTTTGCGGCGACCATGCCCTGGACCTGGCGAAAGTCGATCGCTCGGGGCCGACGCCAGGATGCCTGTTGGATCACGATGCTGTCCGAGATCGACTTGATGCCCATGGTCAAGGTGAGAATGGCGAAGGTGGGCAGCAGCGCCCAGAACTCCTTGCCCGGCGTCAGGTCGAAGCCCAGGTCGGGCAGATCGGGCACACCGAACCAGCTCGCTTCACCGACTCGTCGGACATCGAACTCGCCGAATGCGACCGTGACCAGGCAGCCGACAACAATGCTGATGAACGGCGCGATCAGGCGCCAGCGCCCCGTGGCTCGGAGAGTCATGACGACCGAGGCCAGCAGAGTGACCGCGGCGATCGCCGGCCCTGCACCTGCCGAAGCGCCCTCGGGCAGGGTCTGGACGTTATCAACTGCGATCGGCAGGATGGTGATTGCGAGCAGGATCATCACCGTCCCGGAGACGACCGGGGTTACGATCCGGCGCAGCGTCGGCAGCCACCAGGCCAACGCGACCTGGATGAAGAAACTGACGACGAGCAGGCTCGCCAGCGTGTCCGGTCCGGCGGCCGAGACCGCGGCAACGGTGATCCCGATGAACTGCGCTGTGGGGCCGGTGATCACGATGTGTGCGCCGCCGAAGCGCCAGGCCTGGAGTGCCTGCAGCGCCGTCACAACGGCATTGATCAGCAGCGCGGCAAAGACGCCCCAGGTGAGATAGGTGTCGTCGAGACCGGACGCTCGGATCGAGATGGCGACGATCAAGACCGTGGGGGCCAGCACCAGCGCGGCGCCCTGGAATCCCACCGCAAGCGCGACCAGCGGAGGGCACGTCTGGTCGGCTTCGTATTGCACGGGCGCCGAAGGCGGCCCACGATTCAATGGTCTGCGCTCCCGTCGCCGGTCGCCGGCCGCCGCAGGCTCGCGCCGTTCATGCTGCGAGAATCGTAACCGACGCCCGGACTGCGCGCCCCGCGGCTGATTGGGCACGACTCATCCTGGTCCTAGAGTGCCAACATCGCCCACATTGCCGAGATTTCACGTATCTCACGTCATACAGTCCAACGGCGCCGAGGCGTTGCGATATGCTCGAAACTGTCCGCTTAAGGTTCTGGCGGGGAGCCGTCTGGCTTATCCCGCCGCTATGAGGGATGGCGTTGATGGGCGGCTCGCGGTTCAAGCGCAGTTTTCTGATTTACCTGCTGATCTTCGTCGTGTTGATCGTGATCGTCTTCTCCGTATTCCCGCGAGGCGGCGGCTCGAACGAGATCCCACTGGCGGGCGGCACGGAGTCGCTGCTTGATCGGATCGAAAACGACGCCGGACTGATCGAGACGATCGAGGTCTCCTCATCCAAGGTGACCTTGGCCTATCGCGACGGATCGCAGTCCTTCCAGACCAACCTGCCGGAGACCGGTTTCGACTTCTTCGACTTCCTCAATCGCGAAGGGATCGATATCGGTTCGCAGGGCTTTCCCGACGTCCAGGTCTCGGGCGGCGGCGGCTTCGGTTCGACGATTGCCGGCCTGTTCTTCAATCTGCTTCCGATCCTGCTGATCGTCGGGCTGATCTTCTTCTTCCTGCGCCAGGCGCAGGGGCAGGGCTCGCAGGCGATGTCATTCGGCAAGAGCAAGGCGCGGATGGTCACCGCCAATCGACCCTCGGTGACGTTCAACGACGTGGCCGGTTGCGACGAGGCCAAGGAAGAGCTGCAGGAAGTCGTCGAGTTCCTGCAGTTCCCCGAGCGTTTCGCCTCCCTGGGCGCGCGCATCCCGCGCGGTTGTCTGCTGGTCGGACCGCCCGGCACCGGCAAAACACTGATCGCCCGCGCCGTGGCCGGCGAAGCCGGAGTACCGTTCTTCTCGATCTCCGGTTCGGAGTTCGTCGAGATGTTTGTCGGCGTCGGGGCCAGCCGCGTCCGCGACCTGTTCGAACAGGCCAAGCGCAACGCGCCCTGCATCGTCTTCGTCGACGAGATCGACGCGGTCGGTCGCCAGCGCGGCGCCGGCGTCGGCGGTTCGCACGACGAGCGCGAGCAGACCCTGAACCAGATCCTCGTCGAGATGGACGGCTTCGACACCAACACCAACGTGATTGTCGTCGCCGCGACCAACCGCCCCGACATCCTCGATCCGGCGCTGCTGCGACCGGGCCGCTTCGACCGCCGAGTCGTGCTCGACGCGCCCGACGTCAAGGGCCGCGTCGCAATCCTTGATGTCCATGTACGCGGCAAACCGCTGGCCGAAGAGGTCGATCTGAACACGATCGCCAAGGAGACGCCCGGCTTCTCCGGCGCCGAGTTGGCCAACCTGCTCAATGAGGCGGCAATCCTCGCCGCGCGCCGACAGAAGAAGCACATCACCCAGGCAGAGGTTGAAGAGGCGGTCGACCGTGTGATGGCCGGACCGGAGCGAAAATCGCGCCTGCTGGTTGGGCGAGAGAAGGAAGTCGTCGCCTTCCACGAGGCGGGACATGCGCTGGTCGCCTCGCACATTCCCGGTCACGACCCAGTGCACAAGGTCACGATTGTGCCGCGCGGCATGGCCGGCGGCTACACCCGCTACCTGCCGGAATCCGAACACCGCCTGGCCGGCAAGAGCTATTACGAGGGCTTCATGGCCTCGGCGCTGGGCGGTCACGCCGCCGAGGAGGTGGTCTTCGGCGAAATGACCACCGGCGCGCACGACGACCTGAGCAAAGTCACCCAGATCGCGCGCGCAATGATCACACAGTGGGGCATGTCGGAGCGGCTGGGCGCGCGCACCTTCGGCAAGAAGGAATCGATGGTCTTCCTGGGCCGCGACATCTCCGAGCAGCGTGACTACTCGGAGATGGTCGCCGAACAAATTGACGAAGAGCTGCGCGAGATTATCGATCGCGCGCGAGACCGCGCCCGTACGATCCTGCGTCGCAACCGCGAGCAGCTCGACCTGCTGGCCACTCGGCTGATGGAGGTCGAAACGCTCGAGGGCGACGATTTGCGCGCAATTCTGGCCTGGCAGCCCGGCGACGCCGTCCCCCAGCCCACGCCGCCTCCGCCCGCACCCGAACCGACACTTCCGCCTACCGCGCCTCCAAGTGGCGAAGCGGATGAGGAGCTCGAGCCGCTGATGCCGCCCAAGCCCGGTCTGGCTTGGGGCGGCAACCAGAACAGCTCCTCGCTCGACTCGTAGCCGCCACTGATAGAGTGCGCTCTGTTCGCCAGTCGCTTGACGGCATTGCCGCGCTGATTAGGCTGATTAACCCAGGGACCATCAACCGACCCGCTCCTCAGGTCGATGCGAGAACGCTATGAGCACTGAACCGTCCGATGTATACGCCGTGATTCGCAGCGGCGGCAAACAGTACCGTGTCTCGCCGGGGCAGCGGCTCAAGATTGAGCGGCTCGACGGCTCGGCCGGCGACCGGATCACATTCAGCGACGTCCTGCTTGTCAGCGGCGGCGGTGCGGTCGCGGTCGGCACGCCGACAGTAGAGTCGGCCAGCGTCTCCGGCGAGATCGTTGAGCAGGGGCGCGGTCGCAAGATTCACGTCTTCAAGTACAAGAACAAGACCCGCTACCGCCGCCTGCGCGGGCATCGACAGCTGCACACGGCCGTGCTGGTTGACGAGGTCTCGCTTGGCGATCAGACCTGGACTGCTCCCGTTGTGCAAGAGTTCGTTGCGGCGGAAGCGGAAGCGGTCGAGGAAACGATCTCGACCGACGAAACAGCCGAGGAGCCGACCGTCGCCGACGACGCGACCGAGGCCGTCGTCGAGGAATCCGGCGATGACGCCAATGAAGAAACCGAGGACTAGGAGAGCGCTATGGCTCACAAGAAGGGCGTCGGCTCGTCCCGCAACGGGCGCGACAGCAACTCCAAGCGACTCGGCGTGAAACTGTTCGACGGCCAGGTTGTGCGCACCGGCGGGATCATCGTGCGCCAGCGGGGCACCCGCATCCACGCCGGCGAGAATGTCGGCGTCGGTCGCGACCACACGCTGTTTGCGCTGGCCGACGGCACGGTCAAGTTCTCGCCCTACGCTCGCAATCGGCGCAAGAAGGTCTCGGTGATTCCGGCCGCACGTGAGGAGATTGGCGAAGAGGTGGGCGCATGAAGACTGAGATTCACCCTGAGTACGTCGACGCCACGATCACCTGCGGCTGCGGCAGCTCCTGGCAAACGCGAGCGACCAAGGCAGACATTCGCATCGAGATCTGCTCGACCTGCCATCCATTCTTCACCGGCGAGCAACGCATCGTCGACACCGCCGGCCGCGTGGAACGATTCCGCCGCCGCTACGGCATCAGCGAGGACGAGGACTGAGGCGGAGCACAGGCCCGGTCGCAGACCCGGCGGCTAGGGGGCGGTGAACTCCGGTGGGTCCTCCGCGACCGCCGTCCCCATTACCGGCGGCATCTCCCGGGCGCGCACGTCAAGCCGCATGCCGATGGCCCCCAATGCGGCGTCCATCTGCTCAAGCCGGGATGAGTGCTGCACGTTGAGCACGCGGTCGACCTGGGGCAGGTGCCAGCCCAGCCGCCGCGCCAGTTCCGCCTTGCCGATCTTGCGGTCGCGCATGCCCTGGTAGAGCATCAGCTTGACCGCAGTCAGCGTCGGCAAGGTCGCGGTGGTCTCGCCCCGAGATGGCGAGGGAATGTCCAGGCGGCTGTGCATTCGAGCCGCGATAGCCTCCTCGAGCGCGTCCACGGCGCGTGAGAGCGCCTCCTCGCGGTCCTCTCCGAACGTGGTCAGCTCAGGAAAATCGGGCGAGGTCACGAGCAAGGTTCCGTCGTCGTCGGTCAGGTCGATTGGGTAGGCGAGCATCACTTCAGCTCCAGGTCCTTCTTGATCTTCGCGACGAGCCCGGGTGCCCAGCTCCTTGCGTGCGCCGTGCATGGGCAACTGACTCGTACGTCGACCGCGCCGGACGGTGACATGGCCGCTCCCGCCCTTGTGGTTGTCGAAGGTGCAACCCCGTTTCTTGAGCCAGCGGCGGAGCTCCTTGGAGTTCACATTGCAACCTTACGCAACATATTCGTTGATGTCAACATATCTGTTATGCCGGCCGCATCAACCGTGAATCAGTCCTCGGCGAGGTCGCGGTAGAAGCAGCTGCGATTGCCCGTGTGGCAGGTCGGGCCGTGGGGCACGGCGCGGACCAGCAGGGCATCGACGTCGCAGTCCTTGCGGATACCGGCCAGTTCGAGCACATTGCCGCTGGTCTCGCCCTTGGTCCAGTACTCCTGCCGGCTGCGGCTCCAGAACGTGACCAGTCGCTTCTCCAGCGTCATTTGAAGCGATCGCTCGTTCATGTAACCGAGCATCAGGATCTCGTTCGTCTCGTCGTCCTGCACGATCGCCGGGATCAGCCCGTTGGCGTCGTACTTCAGTTGCGGAAGCGTGAGTTCAGAGGACATCGTCATAGTCCGCGTGTTCCATTCGAATCGGGATACCGGCGGCGCGCATCTGCCGCTTGACATCCATGATCGGGTGAGTGCCGAAGTGAAAGATCGACGCGGCCAGCACGGCGTCGGCACGACCCTCGGTGATCGCGTCAATCATATGCCGCGCGTTGCCGGCCCCGCCCGAGGCAATCACCGGCACGCCGACTGCGTCCGACACCGCCCGTGTGAGCGGAATATCGTAGCCGCCCTGGTGCCCGTCGGTGTTCATCGAGGTCAGCATGATTTCGCCGGCGCCGCGTTCGACCACTTCCCGCGCCCACTCGACAGCGTCGATCCCGGTCGCTCGCCTCCCTCCGTGCGTGTACACCTGCATCGAGCCGTCCGGCTCGGTGCGCGCATCGATGGCGACGACGATGCATTGCGAGCCGAAGCGGTAGGCGCCCTCCGAGATCAGTTCGGGCCGCTCGACCGCCGCCGTGTTGATCGTGATCTTGTCGGCGCCGGATTCCAGCATCAGCATCATGTCCACGTCCGAGCGCAGCCCGCCGCCAACGGTGAAGGGAATGAACACTCGATCCGCGGTGCGCCGGACCATCTCGACCACGGTGTTGCGGTCCTCGTGCGAGGCGGTGATGTCGAGGAAGACCAACTCGTCGATCCCCTCGTGGTCGTACAGCGCGGCCAGCTCGACCGGATCACCGGCGTCGCGCAACTCGACGAACGACACCCCCTTGACCACGCGGCCGTTGTCGACATCGAAGCAGGCGATGATTCGCTTGGTCAGCATCTGTTCAACTTGCGCTTAGCAGGTTCGTTCCCTGATGCCCGCCGCAGCGGCCTGAAACGCGTCGGACAGCGACAGGCGGCCGTCATAGAGCGCGCGACCGAGCACGACGCCTGCCGCGCCATTGGCGGCCAACCTGCGAATCTGCATGGGATGGGCAATCCCGCCAGCCGCAATCACAGGCGATCGAGCCACACCCGCGACGCGCGAGAACTCCGCCTCGTCGTGCCCGCCGAGCATGCCGTCTGAGGCGATGTCCGTGTAGATGAATCGTTTCACGCCCAAATCCTCAAGCTGCGGTATCAGCGCGACCGCCGGCAACTCCGACTCTTCGGTCCAGCCGTTCAGCGCCACTCGCCCACCTCGCGCGTCGACCGACACGGTGAGAGCCGCGCCACAGCGCTCAACCGCCTCGAGCAGAAAGCTGAGGTCGGTGACTGCGGCGGTGCCAACGATCACCCGCGCCACGCCGGCATCGAGGTAGCGCTGGACCGTCTCAAGCGTTCGGATGCCGCCGCCGACCTGCAACGGCTTGCCCAGCGCGGCAATCGCCTCGACTAGATGCGCATTGGCGGCTCGGCCCTCGCGCGCGCCGTCGAGATCGATCACGTGCAGCATCTCGGCGCCCTCATCGATCCAGCGTTGGGCCGGAGACAGCGGATCGTCGTCGAACACCGTCTCGCGCTCGTAGTCGCCCTGGACCAGCCGCACGCAGCGACCGCCGCGAATGTCGATCGCGGGCAACACGTCGATCATGTTGGCGGTCATCCACGCGCTCCGTTTACCGAGTGCTCCGCGAGGAAGTTGCGATAGATGCGCAGACCGTACGCGCCGCTCTTCTCGGGGTGAAACTGTGTCGCCGCAAGCCGTCCGCGTTCGACCACGGAGGTCACGTCGGTTCCGTACTCGGTCGTCGCCGCGACTTCGTCCTTGTTTGCCATGTCACAGTAGTAGGAATGGACGAAATAGAAGTGGGCGCCGTCGGGGATGCCCTCGAACAGCGGCGTCGAGCGCATCTGTTGCACGCGATTCCAACCCATGTGCGGAATCTTGCGACCCTCGGGCAAGCGCACAACGCGACCTTCGAGTACGTCCAGACAGGGGTGCTCGCCGCCTTCCTCCGAGACCGTCATCAACGCTTGCAGTCCCATGCAGACGCCCAGAAACGGCCGGTCGGCGGCGATGTACTCGCGGATCGGATCGATCAAACCGCGTTCGCGCAGGTTTTGCATCGTGTCGGCGGCAGCGCCGACTCCAGGCAAAATAACCACGTCCGCCGCGTCCATTGCGGCTGCAACCGAGGCCACTTGCGGGCGCGCGCCGACGCGCTCAACCGCCCGCACGACTGATCGCAGATTGCCTGCGCCATAGTCGACGACTATTACGTCAAGATGGGCCAGCCGTGGATCTGTCACGGATCGAGCGTATCAGCAGGACTGAGCGCCGCTCGATTCATATAGTGAACCCGATGTCAACACAACCAGCTCCCGGCGACGCTGAGATCATCGCCGCCCGCGACCGCGTCGAGCAACTGCGGGCCGAGATCCTGCGCCACAACCACCTCTATCACACGCTCGACGCCCCGGAGATCTCGGACGCCGAGTACGACGAACTCTTTCGCCAGTTGCGCCGCCTTGAGTCCGACTATCCGGAGCTCGCCTCTGCCGACAGCCCGACTCAGACCGTCGGCTCCGAGCCGGGGCGCACCTTCGCCGTGGTTGAACACCGGCTGCGCATGCTCTCCCTGGGCAACGCCTTCAACGCCGAAGAGCTGCTCGCCTGGCAGCAGCGCGCCGCAGACTTGCTCGACCGCGAACAGTGGACCTATGTCACCGAGCCCAAGATCGACGGGCTCGCGATCGCCCTGGTCTACGAGCGCGGACGGCTAATCCAGGCGGCGACGCGCGGCGACGGCCGCGCGGGAGAGGACGTGACCGCCAATCTGCGCGCCATTGACGCCGTTCCCAACGAACTCTCCGGAAGTCCGCCGCCGCTGTTCGAGGTGCGCGGCGAGGTCTTCATGCCCAAGGCCGGTTTTGAGGCGATGAACGCCGAGATCGCCGCGGCCAACGAGGAGCGACGCGCCCAAGGCCGGGCGGCGCTCACTCTCTACGCCAATCCGCGCAACGCGGCCGCCGGTTCGGTCAGACAGAAGGACGCCACGGTCACTGCGACCCGACCGCTGAACATCGGCATCTACCAGCTCGGTTGGTCCGACGACGCGACTACGCCCGACACGCACTGGGAGACCTTGCTCTGGCTCCGCGAGTTTGGTTTCCCGACTACGCCCGAGGCGGCCCGACACGACGGCATCGAAGACGCGCTCGACGCCTGCGAGCGCTGGACCCAGAGGCGCGATGCTCAGCACTTCGAGATGGACGGCGTCGTGGTCAAGGTTGACGACCTCGGCCTGCAGGCCGACCTGGGCATCGTCGGCCGTGAGCCGCGCTGGGCAATTGCCTGGAAGTTCCCGCCCCAGGAAGCCTCGACCGTGCTGGAGCGGATCCTGGTCAATGTTGGACGCACCGGCAGCATCAATCCTTACGCTCGCCTGCGACCTGTTCGCGTAGGCGGCGTGCAAGTCACCAACGCCACGCTGCATAACCTCGACGACATCCGCCGCAAGGACATCCGCGAGGGCGACACCGTCGTCATCCGCCGAGCCGGCGAAGTCATCCCGCAGGTCGTCAGGCCGGTCCTTGAACGGCGGCCCGAAGATTCGGTCGAGTGGCAGATGCCCGCTGTTTGTCCCGGCACGACCTGCGGCGAAGCACTCTGCTCGAATGAGCGCTGCGGCGGCGCCCAAGGCGTCAAAGACATCTGCGAAGGCGCATGGTGCGGCGGCGGCGTCTCGCGCAAGGACGACGACGCCGACTTCTACTGCGACAACCGCCGCTGTCCAGCCATCGTCCAGCGAGCAATCGAACACTTCGCCTCACGCGGCGCGATGGACATCCGCGGCCTGGGCGAGAAGATGATCCGGCTGATGCTGCGCGAAGGCGTGATTGGCGATGCCGCCGACATCTACACCATCCCCGAACGGCTTGAGCAACTGGCGCGCGTGCCAGGGCTGGGACAGGTCAGGCGGCGCAAGGGCGAAGACCACTACGAGGTCGGCGACCGGCTGCTCAATCTCGCGGCTGCGATCGAGCGCTCGAAATCACGCGGGCTCGCCTATCTGCTCGTCGGCCTTGGCATCCGACACGTGGGCGGCGAGAACGCGTCGCTGCTCGCGGACGAGTTCGGATCGCTCGATGCCACTCTGCTCGCGCCAGCCGAAACCCTGGCCGCAGTCGACGGCGTCGGCCCGATCATCGCCGACAGCATCGTCGAGTGGGCACTAGATGGCAACAACTGGTCGCTTGTTCATCGGCTACAGCGGGCCGGCGTGGAGGACGAGCTTGAGCACGGCGACGAGGAGCCCACAGAGATCCCGCTGGAGGGCCTGCGTTTCGTGCTCACCGGACGATTCGCCAGCTTGACCCGGCCCGAGGCTGAGGCCCTGCTCAAGGCGCTCGGCGCCGCCGTCGGATCCTCGGTTAGCAAGAACACCTCGGCGTTGTTCGCCGGCGAGGCGGCCGGCTCCAAAAGGACCAAGGCGGAGTCGTTGGGACTGCCGATCTGGGACGAGGAGCAACTCGAACAGGTGCTCACACAGCCGCGTATCGCGCTCGAATGGTTGCAGCGCTCGAGGGATCTCGCGGAACCGACGCAGTCTGAGTGACGTCCAACTAGTACCGGCGATTCGGCGATAACGAGTACGCTGGACTATGTCGATTGCGAAGCGCTGCTGGGGCGTATCGTTGACGGACGATCTCTATCGTTCGCACAGGCACCGCGGGAGTTAGAGGAGTCCTGATGCGTTGGTCGCCGTTCGGCTGGTTGGCCCGACGTTTCTCGCCCGATGTTGGCATTGACCTGGGAACCGCCAACACCCTCGTCTACGTGCGAGGTCGAGGCATCGTCGTCAACGAACCGTCCGTCGTCGCGATCAACAAGATTGACAATTCCGTCCTTGCGATTGGCAAACAGGCGAAAACGATGGTCGGGCGCACCCCCGCTCATATCGTTGCGATCAGACCGCTGCGCGACGGCGTGATTTCCGACTTCGATGTCACCGCGCGCATGCTGAACCACTTCATCCACGAGGCGCTGCAGACGAGCGGCATCGGCATCGGTCGACCGCGGGTGATGGTCGGTATTCCCGGCGGCGCGACCGAAGTCGAGAAACGCGCCATCTTCGAAGCGACCCGCTCCGCCGGCGCGCGTGAAGTCCACCTGATCGAGGAGCCGATGGCAGCGGCAATCGGCGCCGGCCTGCCAATCTTCGAGTCGACCGGCAGCATTGTCGTCGACATCGGCGGAGGGACGACCGAGGTTGCGGTCTGCTCAATGGGCGGCATGGTTGTTAGCACCTCAACCCGCGTCGCCGGCGACGAGATCGATCAGGCGATCATCACCTATGCCCGTCAGGTCCACAACATCCAGATCGGCGAAGCATCGGCCGAGAAGATCAAGATCGCCGGCGCCTCGGCGTTTCCCTTGCAGGAAGAGCGCGATGTCACGATCAGCGGTCGGGACCTGTCAACTTCGATGCCCAAGATCGTCAACGTCACGACGGTCGAGCTGCGTGACGCCATCTCTACTGCTGTCTCCTCGATCCTGGAGGCCGTCGTCCGCACGATGGAGATCACCCCGCCGGAGTTGATCCCCGACATCATGCAACAGGGGGTGGCCCTGGCCGGAGGCGGCGCCCATCTGCCGGGGCTCGACCGGCGTATGTCGCAGGAAACAAGATTCCCCGTGTTCAAAGCCGAGTCGCCCCTGACCTGTGTGGTCCGCGGCTGTGCCGAGGCGTTGAACGAGACGCGCGCCCTCGCCGCCGGCGACGGTCAGGTGCTGGCCGGTCGCCGCTGACGGTCGTCCATTCGATTGGCGGGTTGCCATGCCCTGGATCGGCGCACTGGTTCGTCTCCTCGGCGCGCGCACTCGCTGGATTCTGGCCAGCGCGCTGCTGATCAGCCTGCTCGCCTTGCTCGGGATGATCGGCTGGGCGGCAACGGTTGAGGACACTGCTGCGACCGCGCTCAACCCCGTCCAACGCGCGTTCCGTCAGGCCGGCGAACCGATCTCCAACCTGCTCAACGACCTGGACGACTTCGGCCGGCTCAACACCGAAAACCGCGCCCTGCGCTCGCGCATTGAACAGCTTGAAGCGGAGAACGCGAGGTTGCGCGAACTGCAGATACAGGTCCGCGCCAGGCAGGCGCTGCTCGAAGTCCAGGCCGAAACCGGGTTTGCGACCGTGACCGCATACGTAACCACCCGAGACCTGACCGGTCTGCGCACCGTCATCGGCATTGACCGTGGCTCCAATGACGGCTTGCGGGTCGGCCTGCCGGTTCTCGCCGCCGGCGGGACATTGATCGGTCAAGTGATCGATGTCCGTCCGCACACCGCATTCGTTCGCTTGATCACCGACCCGGACAGCGCGATCCGCGTGTTTCACCAGCCCTCGCGCAGCGAGGTGGTCGCAACCGGCGACACGCTGGGCAACCTCGAAGTCCGCATTCCCTGGACTTCAGAAGTCGAACTCGGCCACATCTTTGTGACCTCGGGGCTCGATGGCGAGTTTCCACAGGGATTGCCGGTTGGTCGCGTCTCGGCAGCGGAAGGAACGGTCCAGGACGCCTTTCGCCATGTCGTGCTTGAACCGATCGCCCCGCTCGACCAGCTTGAACAGGTCCTGGTCCAGCTCTCGATTCCTCCACCCGATCTCACCATCACCGAGCCTGAAGCAATCGAAGCCGAAGGGGGTTAGTCGATGAACCTCCTGCGATGGCCGTTGCTACTGGCTGGACTCTTCGTCCTGGTCGTCTTCCAGACTTCCGCTGCTCCCTCATTCTCGATCTTCGGCTCCGGGCCTCAGATCGTACTGATCGTCCTCTGCTGCTGGGCAACTGTGCGACCGCCGATTGAAACGTTGGTCATGATTCCACTTGCCGGCATCGGCCTCGGCTTGCTCGCATTCCAGGGCATGGCCGAGTCGGTCGCTGCGCTCGCGCCTATCGGAGTCGCCGCGCTGACCTGGCGTCACTGGCGCGAGTCGCGACGATTCACGCCCATCGCTTTGGAATGGGCCGCGACTATCGTGCTGATCGTGATCGCTTCCATCCTTCACTTCGGCGCCCATGCCGTAGCCGTTGAGCTGTCCACGACCGGCGTCAACTGGCTCGCGGCGTTGCGTACCGTCATGTTGGGCGGCCTGCTCGGGAACATGTTGCTCGGTGCCGTCGTCTTCTGGTTTGTGCGCATCCCCACATCGGGCGCGAGCTCGATCGCCGCGTCCTCGCGAATGGCCGGGTTCTAGTGCAACGCCGACCACGACCGGGACGATCCGAGGGCATCTCCCGCGAGTACGCCCAACATCTCGACCGCAGCGATGGCTTCCCAGTGCGAGCCAAGGTCTGGATCCTTGCCGGATTCATCTTGCTGTTGTTTGGCATCCTCACGGTTCAGCTCGTTCGCCTACAGATTCTGCAGCACGACGAGTACGTGGCCCGAGCTGCAAGCAATCGTGTGCGCACCGTCAATCTTGCGCCGGCGCGTGGGTTGATCTACGACGCTGACCGCAACCTGCTGGTCGAAAACGCGCCAGCCTACGAGATCCAACTGGTCGCCGCTGAGATTCCCGACGACGAGGTTGCCAACGTGTCGGAGGAACTTGCCGAGATGTTCGGACTCCGAGCCTGGTCCATCGAACAGCAGATCTGGGAGCGAAAGTACTCCAACGACCCCTTCCTACCAATGCTGATCTACGAGGAACCGACGCCGGCGCAGGTGATCGACGTCACCTCGCGCCGTTCCACCCTGCCTGGCACGCGCGTCGTGACAACTTCGATCCGCCGCTACGAACACGGCCAGTTGCTCGGTCACATCCTCGGCTATGTCGGCAAGATCACTGAGCAGGAGTATGAAGACCTCTCCTCCCAGCGCTACCTCTACAGCGACCAGATCGGGAGAGCTGGAATTGAGGCCGCCTACGAACGGCAGTTACGCGGCACGGCCGGACGCGAGATCGTGGAGGTGGACGCGATTGGCAATGTGTTGCGCACGCTAGACAACCAGCCGCCTTCGCCTGGTCTCAGCGTGGTGCTGACGATCGACATCGAGCTCCAGCAACGAGTCCAGGACATCCTGACCGAGCACAAAGGCGCGTCGCTGTTTGCATCCGCCGTTGTCCTCGACGTTCACAATGGCCAGGTGCTCGCGATGGTCTCGATACCCAACTACGACGTGAATGTGTACGAGGACATCACCACCCTCGAGTACCAGGCGCTGCTGGAAGATCCAGGCCAACCGCTCAAGAATCATGCAATCCAGGACCAGTTCCCGCCGGGCTCGATCTTCAAGGTGGTCACCGCTGTTGCCGGACTGGCCGAGGAGGCAATCACACCCCAGACCAGGATTTACTCCCCCGGCGTGCTCGAGGTCCACAACGAACTGTCGCCCGGCATCATCTACCGCTTCGGCGACACGACGCAGGGCGTCTACAACATCCGTACCGCCCTGGCCGAGTCTTCGAACGTCTACTTCTACTACGTGGCCGGCGGTGATCCGTACCGAAATCCCGAGAATCCTCCGCGCCATCCGGTCGAGCAGGAACGAGTCGATGAACTGGCCGAAGACGGCATTGTCGCCGGCGACATCAAGTTCGAGGGGGCCGGCAATGAAGCGCTGGCCTACTGGGCGCGCCAGGTCGGATTCGATGCGCTCACTGGAATCGATCTGGTTGGCGAAACGCCGGGCCTGATCACCTCGGCGGAGCAAAAGCTCCAAGCCTTCGGGGAAGAGTGGCGCGATGGCGACACCTACAACATGGCGATCGGCCAGGGATTCACCACCGTCACTCCGTTGCAGATGGCGGTCGCAACTGCGGCTATCGCGAATGGCGGCACCGTCTACGAGCCACGCGTCGTCAAGGAGCTAATCGACACCGAGGGGCGCGTCGTCCAACCCTGGCAACCGGTCGTGCGCAACCAGCTCAAGGTTGATCCTGAGATCCTGCGAATCGTCCGCGAAGGCATGGCGCTCTGCACGCTCGCCGGTACCTGCCACGATGCGTTGGTCGTGATGCCCGAGATGCTGGTCGGCGGAAAGACCGGAACCGCTGAGTTCAACCAGACCGGCACCGCAGTCTCGGGAACCGAGGAGGGTCCGACGCACGGCTGGTTCATCGCCTTCGCACCGTTCGACGATCCGCAGATAGCGATCGCCGTCTTCTTCGAGTTCTCCGCCGGTTACCTGGCTGCCGAAGCGGGGGGCGAGATTCTCCGGGCCTGGGCCGAGACCAGCGGCGCGCTCTCCACAGCCATTCCTCCTCCCTATGCGCGCATCGCGTTGACCGAGGAGGAAGATCAGCGTCTCTATGAAGCCATCCGGGCAAGGTCAAGGTAGGGTCGGCCAATGACCGGACACTCCTGGCGTCACTTTGACCCACTGATCCTGCTGGCTGCTCTTGCCCTGTCCGGTTACGGCGCGCTGGTGATCTACTCCGCCTCGCTTCCGCGCGGTTCCGAAGGCATCGTGCTCTCGAGCGCTGTCCAGCGGCATATCATCTTCGCGCTCGTCGGAGCGCTCGCGATGGTCGCGTTGACGCGCCTCGACTACCGGCTGATCGACGCACTCGGCTGGCTCGCTTACGGCTTTGGCATCCTCGTACTGATCGCGGTCCTGTTCTTCGGTTCCGACGAGTTCGGATCGAGGCGTTGGTTTGACCTCGGTTTCACCGTCGTCCAGGCTTCCGAGATCGGCAAACTGATGACGATCATTGGCCTGGGCAAGTTCCTGACCGACTATCGCGACCGCCTCCAGGAGTTTCGGGTGTTCCTGCTCTCACTCGGCGTGGCGGTCCTACCCGCTGCACTCGTGTTCATCGAGCCGGACGCCGGCTCAGCCGTCGTCTTCCTGGCGCTCTGGTTAGTGATGACGCTCTTCGCAGGCGCGCGCCTTCGCCACTACGCCATCCTCGCGGCGATCGGCCTCTGCCTCGTACCCGTCGGACTCGCCGCCGGCGTACAGGATTATCAGCGAGACCGCATCCGAGCCTTCATCGATCCGGAGTCCGACCCCCAGGGCGCAGGATTCAACGTAATCCAGGCTGAAACCTCCGTCGGATCGGGTGGACTCTGGGGCCAAGGGCTGACCCAGGGAACGCAGACCCAGCTCGACTTTGTCCGCATTCAGACCACCGACTTCATTTTCAGCGTGCTCAGTGAGGAGCTCGGCTTCATTGGCGCTATGGCCCTCTTCCTGCTCTTCCTGTTGCTGCTCTTGCGCATGCTGCGCGTGATTGCCAAAGCTGGCGAACCCTTGGGCCAACTGCTAGCCGTCGGATTGATCACAGTGATAGCGATCCAGGTCTTCATCAATGTTGCGATCAACATTCGCCTGATTCCTGTGACCGGACTGCCTTTGCCTTTCATCAGCACAGGAAACTCGTCGCTGTTGATATTCTTTGTCGGCCTGGGCTTGCTGCAGAGCGTCCTCGCCTGGCAGGACGACGCTCGCCGAAATCCAACGCCATAGGCGGGCGCTCTACCAGCCTGCCGAGTCTGAAAGCGATTCATATGTCCGTCCGACTGTCCATCGTCCCGATCCAGGTCTCCGACCAGCAGGCCGCGTTGCGCTGGTACACCGACAAGCTCGGCATGGAGAAGATCATGGACGACCCAATGGGTCCCCAGTTGCGCTGGATCACCGTCAAACTGCCGGAGGACGAGGTCCAGTTCGTGCTCGCCAACTTCGGCGCCTTCGACCCTGACGGCGCGCAGCCCGGCTCCAGCAGCGGTTACGTCCTCTGGACTGACGACATCCAGGCCACCTACGAGGACTGGTTGAGCAGGGGCGTTGAGTTCTCGGAACCGCCCACCGAGCAGATGTGGGGCCACCAGGCCCTCTTCCGCGACCCCGACGGCAACGGCTGGGTCCTGGTGCAACGACCGACCGGCGAGTAGCCAACGGCCGATACTGTGAGTCAGAAGGTCGGCTTCCGTACCAGTCACCGACTCCTTGTACTAAGTCGAGGGGAGTGCATGGCTCATTGGTCGGCGTCACTCCTGGGGTGAAGGGCGCGATGCCCTCAGTCCAACGAGACAAGAGCCGCAGGAGCCCATAATGCTTCGGGTAGGGCATACGGATAACGGTCGCTCGACGAAGCAGCGCTTCGTTTTGGCGATATTGGTGTCGATTGCGATTGTGGCCGCTCTCACATGGCATCAGGGCCGTGATGCAGCAGCCGAAGAGCCAACGCCGCGTTTGCTGAGAAGCGGGGTGATTCACACCCTCGAAGGGATTGAGTTGGCGCAACTGAGCGTCTCGTACACCCATGCCTGCGGTGTGGGAATCGATGGTGCAGCCATCTGCTGGGGAAGCAACCGTGACGGCGCTACGGAGGCGCCCGCCGGCCGATTTACTCGAGTCAGTGCCGGTCAAGATGTGACTTGTGGACTGCGAACGGATGGCGAGATTGTCTGCTGGGGCAATACATCATTCTGGAGCACTCGGCCGGACTCTACCCAGTTTCGCCAGATCAGCATTACGGACACGTTCGCTTGCGGAATTCAACTCAGCGGCGAGTTGACGTGTTGGGGCGCCCTCGACGAAGATGAGGTTGACGTGCCGTCAGGCCGCTTTCGGCAGGTGAGCGTTAGCGAAGAGTTTGGTTGCGGCCTGCGAGTCTCAGGAGCGGTTGAGTGTTGGGAGCGGCTACCGACCTGGACGTTCGAAGCCCCGGGTGGCCGGTTTGCCCAGATTAGTGTTGGCAGTGGTCACATCTGCGGGTTACGCCTTGATGGCACTGCATTCTGCAAGGGCGAGAATCGCTGGGGCGAGAGCGTTGCGCCTGACGGATCGTTCGTGCATATCAGCGCGGCGTCGGGAGAGAGCTGCGGACTGCGTCCGAATGGCAGCGTGGAATGCTGGGGTGGTTGGTCGGCCAGATTCCCTGCGCTGCCTCCCGACCAGTACATCGCCGTAGAAGTGCGTGTTGGGGGCGGTTGCCTCTTGCATGAACTCGGCACGGTGAGTTGTTGGGTTGCCGGAGATCCCCCACCCATAGAGCCGCCCAACGGACGATTCATCGAGGTCAGCGCGGGTTCGACCCACGCTTGCGCTCTGGCAGTTGATGGTGAGATTCATTGCTGGGGCACCGATCAAGACGGAAGCACCATGCCACCTGAGCAGAACCTCAGCCGGCTGAGTTTGGGATGGCAAAAGGGATGCGGGTTGCGAGAAGATGACAGCATTCAGTGTTGGGGCAGCGGCACCGATGCTCCGACTTACGCTCCCCAGGGATCGTTCAGGCAGGTGAGCGTCCACTTCTCCAACAACTGCGCGTTGCGTACGGATGGCTCAGCCGTTTGCTGGATCCGTAACCGAGACAACGTCATCGATACCCAAGAGGGGCCATTCGCCCAGATCGCCACACATGCCATGTGGGGAGGAGGTATCGGATCTCGCTGCGGATTGCTACGAGATGGCAACATCGCCTGCTGGGGCGAACAAGAGTACATTCCACCAGAACCGGACGAGCGCTTCATTCAATTCGACATCGGTCTCTTTCACGGCTGCGGAATCTTGCTTGACCTGACGCTGCGTTGCTGGGGGAGTAATAGGTACGGGCAAAATGAGGCTCCATCTGGACAGTTCATTCAAGTTGATGCACGTTGGAATGGCAACTGCGGCCTACGAACCGACAGAGTGGTCGTGTGCTGGGGTTCAATGGGGCTTGGTAGCGAGCAGGCGCCACCTGGGCACTTCACCCAGATCAGTATGGGCGGCGGATACGGTTGTGGACTACGCCCAGCCGGCAACGTCATCTGTTGGGGAGACAACCAGTTTCTGAATCTGCACGTTGGTGGGAAACCCACCACCCTGCAAGGAACCTGGTCGGAGGCAAAGCTGGAAGCAGGTGGGGATCCAGGATTTCCCACTACCGGAACCGGTGGTCTGAGCAGCTCCAGGAGTTCCGATGACCGCGACACAGGCATAATCGCGCTAGAGTGGCTGCTCATCTCCGCTGGCATGATCGCCGTTGCTGCGACAGCACGGTTGCGAAGAAGATGAACAGTTGCTGTCGCTGCAGTTCTCTCCCGCAGAGCGCACGTGTGGACTGCTCACAAGCCAAGAGAATCTACGGGGAGAGAGGCGCAGCCATTCAGAGCGGCGCACTCAGCGCTGAGGGGGCGCTTGCTGTCTCCTGCGATTGCCGGAGGATTAGGAAGTAGCGACCGCTTCGCCCTCTTCCTCTTCTTCCTCGGACTCCGCCTCGCTCTTGGCCGCTTCGACTTCGGCGGCGAGCTCTTCGGCGCGTGAGAGGCCCTCGATCCGCTGGTAGTGGAGCATCTCTTCCTCAACGCCGTTTTCGTTGAGTTCCTTGACCAGGTCGACGCGAATCGTGTCGCCGGCCTCGAAGTCGCCGCGCAGCAGCGCCTCGGAGAGCGAGTCCTCGAGCCGCTCCTGGATCACGCGACGCAGCGGCCGCGCGCCAAAGACCGGATCGTAGCCCTTTTCGCCCAGCCAGTCTCGCGCCGCCTCGGTCACATCGAGCTCGACCTGCTTCTCCTTGATCCGCGAGTCGACCTCATTCAGCATCATGTCGACGATGCTGCGGATGTGCGCCCGGCTCAACGGGTGGAAGACGAGTGTCGTGTCGACGCGGTTGAGGAACTCCGGGCGGAAGACGCGCTTCATCTCCTGGAGGACCTTGTCCTTCATCTTCTCGTAGCGCTGCTTCTCCGACTGCTCCTCATCGTTGACCGTCGAGAAGCCGATCGCCGATTCGCGGCGGATCAGATCCGAGCCAACATTGGAGGTCATGATGATGATCGTGTTGCGGAAGTCGACCTGGCGGCCCTTGGCGTCGGTCAGGTGACCGTCGTCGAAGACCTGCAGCAGCATGTTGAAGACTTCGGGGTGCGCCTTCTCGATCTCGTCGAGCAGGATCAGGCAGTACGACTTGCGCCGCACCGTGTCGGTGAGCTGACCGCCGTCGTCATAGCCGACGTAGCCGGGAGGCGCGCCAACCAGTCGCGCAACCGTATGCCGCTCCATGAACTCCGACATGTCCAGGCGGACCATGTTGTCGTCCGAACCGAACATGAAGTCGGCGAGCGCTCGGGCGAGTTCCGTCTTGCCGACGCCGGTCGGCCCGAGGAACATGAACACGCCGATCGGTCGGCGCGGATCCTTGAGCCCGGCTCGAGCCCGGCGCACGGCCTTGGCCAGCGCGACAATCGGCTCTTCCTGACCCACGATGCGCTCGTGCAGGTCCTCTTCCATGCGCAGCAAGCGTTCGGACTCCTCGGTCGCAATCTGAACCAGGGGAATCCCCGTCCACATCGATACGACCTCGGCAATGTCCTCCGCCAGCACGTCCGACGAGTCGCGTTCACGCTGTTGATCGAGGTCTTGCTCAAGCTCGGCGATCCGCTGCGTCAGCTTCAACTCGCGGTCGCGCAGGTCGGCCGCGTACTCGTATTGCTGCTGGTTGATCGCCTGTTCCTTCTCCTTGCGAATGCCTTCCAGCCCGACCGTGGCCTCTTTCAGCGAAGGCGGCGTGTACGAGCGTCGGATCCGTACCCGCGAGGCCGACTCATCGATCAGGTCGATCGCTTTGTCCGGCAACGCACGGTCGGAGATGTAGCGCGCCGACATCTCGGCTGCAGCGACCAGCGCGTCGTCCGTGATCACCAGCTTGTGATGCTCCTCGTAGCGGTCCTTGATTCCGCGCAGAATGTCGACGGTCTCTTCGACCGATGGCTCTTCCACGACGATCGGCTGGAATCGGCGTTCAAGCGCAGCGTCTCGCTCGATGTGCTTGCGGTAGTCGTCGAGCGTGGTCGCGCCTATCGTTTGTAGCTCGCCTCGCGCCAGCGATGGCTTGAGGATGTTGGCCGCATCGACCGCTCCCTCAGCCGCGCCGGCGCCGACCAGCATGTGCAGCTCGTCGATGAACAGCACGCAGTTGCCCGCGCCCTTGATCTCTTCCACAACTTTCTTGAGCCGCTCCTCGAACTCGCCGCGGTACTTTGTCCCTGCGACCAACGAACCGATGTCCAGCGTTAGCAACCGCTTGCCCTGCAGCGTCTCCGGGACATCGCCCGAGGCGATGTGCTGCGCCAGGCCCTCAACAACCGCCGTCTTGCCCACACCCGGCTCCCCGATCAACACAGGGTTGTTCTTCGTGCGTCGCGACAGAATCTGCACTACGCGCTGGATCTCCTTCGAGCGGCCGATCACCGGGTCAAGCGTTCCCGCTCGCGCCGCGGCCGTGAGATCGAAGCCAAGTTGATCGATAGTCGGCGTGCGCGTCGCCGAGCGAGAGCCCGAGCCGCTGCTCGCGCCCGCTCCAGCGCCGGCGGTCGCCGGACCGCTCTGCGAGAGGATCCGCGTGGTCTCGGCTCGCACGCGTTCCAGGTTCACGCCGAGCGATTCCAGCACGCCGGCCGCAATGCCCTCGCCCTCGCGGACCAGGCCGAGCAGCAAGTGCTCGGTGCCGATGTAGTGATGATTGAGCCGGCGCGCCTCGTCGACCGCCAGTTCGATGACCTTCTTGGCTCGTGGAGTCAGACCGATCTCACCGAGCACGGCGCGGTCGCCGCGACCGATGATGAACTCGACCGCCGAGCGCACTTTGCCCAACTCGACGCCCAGATTGGAGAGCACCTTGGCGGCAACGCCGTCGCCCTCTCGCACCAGACCAAGCAGCAGGTGCTCGGTGCCGATGTAGTTGTGGTTGAAGCGTTGAGCCTCTTCCTGAGCAAGAGTCAATACGCGGCGAGCGCGTTCAGTGAACTTGTCAAATCGGTCTGCCATGGCAGTACTCCCGTGCGCGTCGCGGTTGTGCGTCAGCCGCTCGCCGACAATCCAAGCCTATCAGAGGCGAGGGCGTTCGAACTCGAAGTTATCCAGTCCCCACTCAACGCGTAGAGCCGTTCAGAGTTCGCGTCCTGGCCGTGGGCGCCACCGGCCGAGATCAGCGGCCGATGGCAAGCTCGCCCCCGCGCAACGCGGGGATTGAGCAGTGATGAGCAGGGGCATGAGAGTCAGGCGCTATCGATTGCCGCCGAAGTCCTGCTCTGTGACGCCGGCCCGTTCGAGCGCCTCTTGCATGGCGGAGATCGCTCGCACTGGTTCCTGGACCGGCTCTTGCTGCGCAGTCTCGTCGGCGCCGCGCGACGGCTCTTCCTGCGGCTCGGCCTCCGGCGGGCGCTCGGGCAGCGGTTCCTGGGTGATGTTGAATCGCTCAGCCACTTCGTCTGGCAAGCGCAGAACTCCGCCGTCCTGGTTGAACATCCAGCCGGCCCGTTCGGCGTCGGACCGAGCCTGTCGCAACGACAGACCCAATCGATGCCGGTCTCGCTCGATTCGCACAATCTTTGCCGGGATGATGTCGTTCTCCAGCACCACCTCGCGTGGATGCGTAATCCGCCGGTCGGCCAGTTCAGAGACGTGAACCAGACCCTCAACCGGGCCTTCCAGGCGCGCGAATGCGCCGAACGTGACAAGCTTCGTGACGACCGACGGCACGATGTCGCCGACCTCGAACTTTGCCACGACCTCGTCCCATTGCTCGGGCGACGCCCGCCGCACGGAGAGGCCGATCTTCTTCGATTCCTTGTCGATCTTGGTGATGTACACGTCGATCGTCTGGCCGATGCTGAACATCGACTCCGGGTCGACATCCCGCTCCCAGCTCAACTCAGAGAGGTGCGCCAGGCCGTCGGCACCGCCCAGATCGACGAAGATGCCGAACGAGCGGATGCTGGTGATCCGTCCTGTGCGAATCTCGCCCTCCTGCAGTTCCTCGAGCAGACGATCCTTCTGCTCGGCCCGCCATTCCTGGACGGCGGCGCGCTCGGAGAGGATGACGCGGTTGCGGCGGCGATTAATCTCGATCACCTTGAATCGCAGCGAGCGACCTTCGTACTCGGTCAACTGCGCGATCGCCTGGTCCCGGTCACCGGTGATCTCGACAATCTGCGAGAGTGGCACAAACGCGTTGACGCCCTCGACGTTGACCAGCAACCCACCCTTGTTCGAGCCGGTCACGCGGGCGTCAAAGACCTCGTTCTCGTCGAAGCGACGCTGCAACTCGTGCCAGCCCTGCTCGCCGCGGGCGCGGTCGATTGACAGCTCCAGCGAGCCGCCCTCCGACTCCGAGTCAGTTACGAACACGTGGACGGCGTCGCCAGTCTTCAGGGCATCGCGCTCGGTATCGGTGAGCGAGCGCATCTCCTCCATGTGCACAACGCCCTCAGACTTGGCGCCGACATCGACGATCAAGGCCGAGCCGGACCAGTGCACGACGATGCCCTCGACAACGTCACCGCGTCTGGGGTTGAGCGGCTCGCGGCCGGGTTCGGCCAGGAGCTCGTCCATCGTGGTTGGTTCGCTGGTAGCGGAAGGAGTGGGTGGCGAGTCCCCCGCTCCCGATGCGGGCGCATCGGTCTCGGCGGTCGTCGGTTCGATGTCTGTGCTGGAAGTCGTCAACGGTTTGGTGGTTTGGGGGTCGGTCTGGGCGTCGCTATCTGCGTCAGTGGCCGCCCCCTCTCCTTTCTGGGGTTTGCCGAATCGTACCACAGCCGGCGCCTCTCTCCTCTCCCCCGCGAAGCAGGGGAGATGTCACGGAGTGACAGAGGGAGTCCGACGCAGCGACGATCCGCTTCATCTCCCGCAGAACGCGCGGGGCAAGCTGCTACGCACGAGCTCCCTCCAGCGAGCAGCGGAGCGACACGGCCTACAGAGCAGAACCGCCCGACGCACCTGCGGATGCGTCGGGCGGTCGGTTTGAACGGAGCGAGCTGGCAATGGCCTATTTTCCGCAAGGGGTTGCCCCCCCAGTATCGTCGGCGCTGCGGCGTTTCACTTCCGTGTTCGGGATGGGAACGGGTGGTGCCACCGCGCTCCAATCACCAGCTCACCGAGAATCCTATCACGCAACCCCAAGCTGTTCAGTATCCGGCGACTCTTCGCTTCCTCAGCGGGCATCCCAGCGAGGAGGAGGAGCGGGTTTGGCGCGGGCCCAATCGGTTGACGCGGGCTGTTGGATAGCGCTTGTTGATGAGCGGGTTGACGAACCATCATGCTCTGCTCGTGACCCTGCGAGCACAGCCGCTTGTCGTGCCGATGCAGATGTTCTTCATGGAGGTGCTCAGCCACACGGCGAGCACCGGAGTTTGAGATCGCCGGATGGTCAGCGAGATGCTTGCTGAGCTTTAGGCGAACGAGTGAATGAACTTGGCTCGGCAGAAGCTTACGCAGTCCCGCATATGAGCGCGACAGTTTGCAGCTCGCGAGGGTCGGCGCTGGAGTCTCACGGACCGCGCAGGCTTCATCGTCATGGAAAAGATCGGCATCAGCGAAGCGTCCGCTTTTGAACGGGACTCCAATCAGCCCAGCTTTCCGGCACTGCTCCGCCGCAGCCCAGGCGGGCCGAGAGTCCCTGGTGGGCCATCCTGGACTCGAACCAGGGACCTCAGTCTTATCAGGACTGCGCTCTAACCTGCTGAGCTAATGGCCCGGGAGAGATAACGGCATCGCCGCCCCGTTGATGTTGAGGGCGGCGAGCGGCCTTAACCGTTGGAGAGCGGAAGCCAATGCAATCGAGGAGCCGGACACGCCGTTGACCTCGCGGCCGCGACCCGGGTTAGGGGCGTTGGCGTTGAAGCGTCCTCGAGTGAACGAGGACTGGCGGATCGACCTGGGAGCTCAATCGGCGATGGGATCGCCGGTTGGCGTACCCCGCATGGGATGCGGGGAGTTCTCCCTAGAAAGGAGGTGATCCAGCCGCAGCTTCCGCTACGGCTACCTTGTTACGACTTCGTCCCAGTCGCGAGTCCCACTTTCGGCGGCTGCGTCCCAAGGGTTCGCGCACCGACTTCAAGTGTTACTCACTCCCATGACGTGACGGGCGGTGTGTACAAGGCCCGAGAACGTATTCACCGCAGTATGGCTGACCTGCGGTTACTAGCAACTCCGGCTTCAAGCAGGCGAGTTTCAGCCTGCTATCCGAACTGGGACCGGTTTTGAGGGATTCGCTCCATCTCGCGATGTGGCTGCCCGTTGTACCGGCCATTGTAGCGTGTGTGTCGCCCTGGGCGTAAGGGCCACGCTGACTTGACATCGTCCCCACCTTCCTCTGCGTTGTACGCAGCGGTCTCGCTAGAAAAGTACAACTAACGACGAGGGTTGCGCTCGTTGCGGGACTTAACCCAACACCTCACGGCACGAGCTGACGACAGCCGTGCAGCACCTGTGATCCGGCCCCGAAGGGAGACGGGCTTTCACCCGCGGTCCGGAACATGTCAAGCCCAGGTAAGGTTCTTCGCGTTGCATCGAATTGAACCACACGCTCCGCTGCTTGTGCGGGCCCCCGTCAATTCCTTTGAGTTTTAGCCTTGCGGCCGTACTCCCCAGGCGGGATGCTTATTGCGTTAGCTGCGTCACAGAGGGGGTCGATACCCCCCACGACTAGCATCCATCGTTTACGGCGTGGACTACCCGGGTATCTAATCCGGTTCGCTACCCACGCTTTCGTACCTCAGCGTCAGGATGCGTCTGGCAAGCCGCTTGCGCCACTGGTGTTCCTCCCGGTATCTACGCATTCCACCACTACTCCGGGAATTCCGCTTGCCTCTACGCCCCTCGAGCGTCGCAGTTTCCACCGGCCGCTCCCGGTTGAGCCGAGAGATTTCACGGCAGACTTACGGCGCCGCCTACGTACGCTTTACGCCCAGTAAATCCGGATAACGCTTGCCACCTACGTCTTACCGCGGCTGCTGGCACGTAGTTAGCCGTGGCTTATTCGCCGGGTACCGTCAAAGTTCTTCCCCGGCAAAAGGGATTTACAACCCGAAGGCCTTCATCACCCACGCGGCGTTGCTGCGTCAGGCTTTCGCCCATTGCGCAAGATTCCTCGCTGCTGCCTCCCGTAGGAGTCTGGGCCGTGTCTCAGTCCCAGTCTGGCTGATCATCCTCTCAGACCAGCTACCGATCGTCGCCTTGGTGAGCCGTTACCTCACCAACCAGCTAATCGGACGCAGGCTCCTCCCAAGGCGCCGGAACATTTCCCCATCGGTCCGAACCGATGGGCGTATGGGGCATTAGCCCGCGTTTCCACGGGTTGTTCCCCTCCTCGGGACAGATCACCTACGCGTTACTCAGCCGTTTGCCACTCAGTCACCTCCGCCGAAGCGGAGGGCTTCGTTCGACTTGCATGCGTAAGGCACGCCGCCAGCGTTTATCCTGAGCCAGGATCAAACTCTCCATTGGATCAGCCGGTCTCAGCCGGCTGCAAAGGTAGAGATTGTTCGGACTTCGCCGCCGTCCCTCCGCCCGAAGGCGTCAACACAGCGCGAGTCCGGACTTGGGGGGGCTCCCCAAGCACACTGGACTTCCGCTCTCCAATTGTTAAGGCCTGCCAGCCGCAGCGCGCTCATCGAAGCCTTTGCCGATGCTCGCACCCTGCTTTTGCGCAGACCACTAGGGTAGACCGGCACCAAACGCGATGTCAACCTGCCGGTTCTGCCGGTGGACAAGTCTCCTCCAGCCTGACTGTGCCGCGCGCCACAGAGAGTCGATAGCCCTCAGGCATCTCAACCACTCCGTGCCCGGTGTGAATCACTTGCAGGGCAGCCGCCGTTCGCTCGGCTGAAAGCACCACTGCCCGCTCCTGGCAGAACGCGCGGATTACGCGAACCTGGAGCGGTCCCGGCAGGGTCATGAACGTCCGCCGAGAAAGGCCGTCCTGCCGACCCTCTTGCCGACTGTCTTGCGGGCCCAGCATCTGTCCAAGCGTCTCCCGGCCGATCAACTCAAGCAACTCCCGATCCCCGCTCAGCGAACGGGCGAGCTGCGCTAGCCGCTGCGACACGCGCGGATTGATCTCCTCCATGACCGGCAACAGCGACCGCCTGACTCGATTGCGCGTGTGGGCCAGGTCGTCGTTGGCGGGATCGTGAACAGGTTCCCAGTCGTAGGCGCGGCAGACCGCCTCGGTCTCTGCGCGCGACACATCGAGCATGGGCCGAACCAGCGTGACTCCCTCGTCGAGGGGACGGAACTGCGGCATCCCGCTGAGTCCATCGAGCCCCGCTCCTCGCAGCATGTGCAGCAGGACCGTCTCCGCCTGGTCGTCCAGCGTATGCGCCACGGCGACCACCGCAGCCCCGCGTTCCAGCGCCACGTCAACGAGCGCCTCGTAGCGTACGCGTCGCGCTGCCGCTTCCAGCCCCTCGGACGACGACGCAGCTTCTGCCCTTGCGTCGACTTCGCGAATGTCGAGTTGCACATGGGCCATTGCCGAAAGCGCCTGGGTGTGTCCTCGGAACCTCCGGCGAACGCTGTCATCCTGAATCCCATGATCGATGTGCGCAGCTCGGACTCGCCAACCGTGCCGGGACTGCGTGTCGGTCAGAAGCAACAGCAGCGCCGATGAATCGGCTCCGCCCGACACAGCCACGATCATCGGCTTGCCGAGTCCCTGGCCGACGCGCTCGACCAGGGCGCGGGACACGGTCCGTCCGACTTCGCGGATCCGGCGGTCAGTTGGCAAGGTCACGATGATTGTCTCAGTGCGGTCGCGCTTTCAGTTTCTGCTCTGTGTAGGGTTGAGCGCAATCACTTTCCCTCCCCCTTACATGGGGAGGTGCCGAAGGCGGAGGGGGTTCCGCCCGTACAGCCCAATCTGCTCGGGACGCCTGTGGGACCCCCTCAGTCCCGATGGAGACCTGTGCGTAACTCCACATTCCGTCATTCCCGCGCAGGCGGGAATCCATCCGCCTAACCGGTCAGCGAACAGCAACACTTACCGGACACTGGCGGTCGACGACTTACGTGCAGGTCTCCTATGGGACAGCTCCCTTCCCGCCTGCGCGGGAGCAGGCGCTGTGAGGGGGAGCGGGTCTTGGCTTAGCATCTCTCCAAGCGTGAAGACCTTCGGTTGGGCCAAAGACGCCTACTCAACGCCTTCAGGCAGCAGATTCGCCCACCAGGGCGAGCGACTGACCTCAAGCTGGCCGCGGCCCGGTGCGTGGACGGCGAACGCTTCCTCGCCGGGCCGGACCATACCCAGATCCTCGCGCGCGATGCGCTCGATGTAGGCGTCGGAATCCAGCCACGCGATCAGCGCGGCGAGCTGGTCCGCGTCGCGTCGTAACTCGATGATCTCGGTCCGCGTCTCCGCTATCCGCTCGTCCAGGCTGTTGGCCTGGACGAGTCCCTCGACGCCGCTGAAGACGACGAAGCCAACCAGTAGCAGAGAACCGACGAAGGCGACTCGGCGAACGATCCAGGACAGGGCTGAGGGAGCGGGCGCCTGCTCGGCTTTGCGCAAAGGCGCCGCATTGGCCCGCTGTTGGGTTCGGCCTGGCGTTGCAGCCGTCTCTGCGGTCTGCGCGCCTGCGACCGGTTGCTCGCCAGTCGTCTTGTCAGGGTCGTCCATGCCGCGCGATCAGCGCCGCCGCCATCGGCACTCTACACCCCACGAGGGACTACGTGTTGCGCAGGTGATGCCGATCGTTCAACCGTTCAACTGCGGGAATGCCGTCGGCGATCCGAAACGCGGTGATGCCCCCCAGTCCGGTATCTATCCGGCGCCAGGCACGAGGCGGCATCTCAAGCGCGTGCGCGACCAGCATCTTGACAACGAAGTTATGGGTCACGATCACGCCCGTTCCTGCGGATGGGTCGTGCGCCAGCTCGTCAAAGAAAGGTCGCGCGCGCTCAAGCACATCGATCAGCGACTCTCCGCCAGGCATCGGCACACGAACGGAGTCATCGCCGCGCCAGTCGCGCAGAAACTCGCCGAAGCGTTCGCGAACGATTGGCCATTCGACGCCCTCCAACTCCCCCACGTCAAGCTCGATCAAGCCGTCACAGGTTTCAGCCTCAATCGCATGAGATTGAGCGACTCCTTCAGCCAGCAGACGGGCGCGGGACAGCGGACTTGTCAGTACGCGAACCACCGGCTCGTCTCGCAGCGCGTCGACAGTCGCTTCAATCTGCCGCATGCCGAGTTCGGTTGGTGGAGAGTCTGCGTGACCGAGCCCCACGCCGGACCGGTTGGCTTCCGACTCGACGTGTCGCACGATCAGGATTCGATTCATGCCGTCACGCGTTCCCGGGCGAGTTCAAGTGAAATGCGGTGAATGCGTCTCGGTTCTTGCTGGGCGCCGAGAGCAAGGGCGACCTGTTCCGGTCGTCCGGCGCCTTGCTCGTCATTGCGCAAACGCATCGTCAGTGTGGCGACGCCATTGCTGACATCCGTCACCTTGATCCCGAACACCAGCCGGCGAAGGTCGTACGACTTGGTCTCTTTCCCTCGCTGGTGGCTCCAGGGGATGCGCTCCTGCGCCAGAAGCTCCTGAACGGCTGCTCGCCACACGTCGAGAGACCGCGAGTCCTCAACCTCGACGTCGTAGCTCGCAGCCTTGAGCATCGATTGCAGCGAGGGCTGTTTGAGCGGGGACTCATGTATCTCCTGGATGCTCAGGCCCGGCGTCAGTTCTGCCGAGAGCGCTCGCATGGTGGAACTGAGCTCGACTCGCTCGACCAGCAGCAGGTCGAGGACTTCTGCCTCCGACGTGACGCCGACCGCGAGCGGCGCGGCGAGTGCGATCTTCGGTCGCGGCGAAAACCCCTGCGAGGTAGCCAGCGGCAACCCCGCTCGCTTGCAGACCCGTTCCCAGACTCGCATCAGGTCCAGGTGCGACACGTACTTGAGCGGTCCGTCGGCGCTAAAGCGAATCTGCAGGCGCTGTCGCGGTTCGGACTGACTCACGACTCCGCCAGCCAGGCTTCAGCGGCGGCGTGCGGGTCCGATGTTCGGTTGGCCACTGCCTGTGTGAGTTCGGCCAGGCGCAACTCTCCCGACTCGGTGCGCAGCGAATTCAGCACGTTCGCCCGTGCCAGTGCGGTGATTTGCTGTCGCGCCCGTTCCAATTCGGCTGTCTCCAGCTTTCCCGACGCCTGCAGCTCCTCGAAGTGCGCGTCGCACGCCTCGGTCAGCTTGTCGATGCCCTCGCCTTTCGTGCCGACAACTCGCACGACCGGAGGATCCCACCCCCGATCGGGGTTGAGCGAGAGCAGCGCCTTGAGCGCCGAGACCATCCGGTCGGCGCCGGGCAGGTCGGACTTGTTGACCGCGAGCACGTCGGCGATCTCCATGATGCCGGCCTTGAGCGTCTGCACCTCGTCGCCCATGTTGGGCGTGTTGACCAGGATCGTGGTCTGCGCCGCGCCGGCGATGTCGACTTCGTCCTGTCCCGCGCCGACGGTCTCGATCAGGATCACGTCCTTGCCGTAGGCGTCGAGCACGTGGACCACATCTTGCGTCGCCGCCGAGAGTCCGCCCAACGCCCCGCGCGACGCGAGCGAGCGGATGAACACGCCTTCGTCCGAGTAGAGCTCGGTCATGCGTACGCGATCGCCAAGGATCGCGCCCATCGTGTAAGGAGACGACGGGTCGATGGCGACTATGCCGACGGTCTGGCCTCGAGCGCGGAACGACTTGGCCAGTTCATTGGTGACGGTGCTCTTGCCCGCGCCGGGCGAGCCGGTCAGGCCAATGGTGCGCGCCCGGCCGCTGCGCGGATAGAGCGCGCGGAGCATCGCGCGTCCTCGCTCGTCGCCGCTCTCGACCCAGCTCAGGACGCGGGACAAGGCGCGTCGATCACCGGACAGCAGCCGCGCCTCCAGCTCGGCCAGTCTTCCGGCTGATACGGTGTGCGGAGCTGCTGCCGCTTCAGTGGTCACGAGCGGTCGAGTTCGGGCACCTGGGCGCGCACGAACTCCGCGATGTCGCCGGTGTGCGCGCCGGGACCGAAGATCGCCGAGAATCCGGCTTGCTTAAGCACGTCGGCGTCCTCGTCGGGAATGATGCCGCCGCCGAGGAACAGCGTGTTGTCGGGCGTAATCCCGCGCTGCCCGCAGGCATCGACGACGCGCGGAAACAGCTCCAGGTGCGCGCCGGAGAGCACCGACAGCGCCACTACGTGCACATCCTCTTGCAGCGCCGCCTCGGCGATCATGTCGGGCGTCTGGCGGATGCCGGTGTAGATCACTTCCATCCCCGCATCGCGCAGCGCCCGGGCGACAATCTTCGCCCCCCGGTCATGCCCATCCAGCCCCGGCTTCGCCACCAGCACGCGGATCTGGTCAACAGCGGTCTCAGTCATCACATCACCTTACCCAGTGTGGATTGGCACCAGCTTAGAGGGTCCGACCGACAGGATTGCCCGACTATGGCAATAGACTCTGCCGGGATCGAATCGCGAATCAGCATCTTGGTAAGGCAAGCCCAATGGACCAAACGGTATTCCAGCAAGTGACCTTTACTCTCAACGGACTACTCGAGCAGATCAAAACTGGTCACATCGGCCTTCCGGACATCCAGCGGCCCTTCGTCTGGAATAACGTCAAAGTGCGCGATTTGCTGGACTCGATGTATAGAGGCTATCCCGTCGGCTACCTCTTGCTTTGGCAGACAGGAGTCGAACCGACCCACCGCACTATCGGCGGCGAGCAGAAACAAGTCGCCCCGTCGCTGGTGATCGTCGATGGCCAGCAACGCTTGACCTCGCTGTTTGCGGTCTTCACCGGTGAGGAGGTGGTTCGCAGTGACTTCTCGCGCGAACGGATCCGCATCGCATTCAACCCCTTGAACGGCCGCTTCGACGTCGCCAGCGCCGCGACGAATAACGACCGCTCGTTTGTTCCCGACATCACTCCACTACTGAGCGGCAAACGGAATCTGATCGCCACCTTTAGTGGCTTCATTGCCCGCCTTGAGAGCGCTCGCTCCGTGGCCGACGCTGAGAGAGAGGCGGTAGAGGAGGCGCTAGGAAGGCTGCAAGGCCTCTCGAACTTCCCAGTTACGGCTCTGCAACTCGCCAGCCACGTCGAAGAGGAACATGTGGCAGAAGTCTTCGTCAGAATCAACAGCAAGGGCAAGCCTCTCAATCAGGCCGACTTCATCCTTACTCTGATGTCTGTCTTCTGGGACGAAGGACGAACCGCGCTCGAAGAGTTTGCGCGGCGCTCGAAACTGCCCGACGCCACAGAATCTTCCCCGTTCAATCACTTCATCGAGCCAACGCCAGATCGCCTTCTGCGAGTGGGAGTGGGTCTCGCCTTCCGCCGCGCTCGCCTGGAGTACGTCTATTCGATCCTGCGAGGCAAAGATCCGGACACCGGGGAGTTCTCGGACGATCTCCGCAATCAGCAGTTCAAACGACTGCAGGCTGCGCAAGAGAGGGCTCTCAATCTCACCCATTGGCATGACTTCCTTCAATGTCTGACCCGGGCGGGCTACCGGAACAGGCGAATGGTCAACTCCGAGACTGCCCTGTTCTTCGCGTACACGCTGTACCTGATCGGTCGCACGGAGCTGAAGGTCCAAGCGAAACCACTCCGGACGGCCATTGCACAGTGGTTCTTCATGTCCTCGCTAACGGGGCGCTATACCGGCTCGCCAGAGTCGGCGATGGAGTCCGACTTGGCAATGATCCGCTCCGCCGACACTGCCGCGAGCTTCTTGGCCACACTTCAGAGCGCCTGTGACATCGCCCTGACCAGTGACTTCTGGTCTGTCACGCTTCCCAACGAGCTTGCGACGTCCACGGCACGAAGCCCGTCACTGACGGCCTATCACGCTGCCCAAGTGCTGCTGCAGGCGCCAGTCCTCTTCTCCGATACGAACATCTCAGACTGGTTCGATCCGTTCGTCAATCCGGCCAAGTCGATCGAGCGGCATCATCTTTTCGAAGGCGTATCTGGCCAAGCAAGGCGTGACGGCCCGCACCGCGACGAACCAGATAGCCAACTACGCCTATGTCGAGTGGACAGACAATCTCAAGATTGGCGCGAGATCCCCCGAGGAGTACTTGCCGGCGTTCGACAGAGCAATGAGAGAGTCCGGGCACTCGGATGCCTCGATTGAGAAAATGTACGAGCTTCACGCCCTGCCCGCAGGCTGGCAAACCATGGCCTACGAGGATTTCCTAAGGGAGCGGCGTCAACGTATGGCCGAGCTGATCAGGCTCGGATTCGAGCGGATTGGCTTACAGCAACCCAGTGTCGCTGCTAGTCCCGCGGCGCTTGACATCTCCGCGTTGATCGCCGGTGGCGAGAGCGACGATGTGGAGTTCAAGTCCACGCTGCGAATGAACCTGCACAACGGGTCGAAGGACGCACGAATGGAAGACGCGATCGTCAAGACCGTTGCTGGCTTCCTCAACCTGAAGGGGGGTTCACTAGTGATCGGGGTCCAGGATGATGGCACCCCGATTGGAATCGAGCACGACGAGTTTGAGTCCGAAGACAAGATGAACCTCCACTTGACCAACCTCCTAAACGACCGGCTGAGCGCCGTGATTTGGGCGAATGTCCATGCCAACTTTGAGGACTTCGGGGCGAAGCGCGTCTTGGCGGTGCGCTGTGATCCCTCAAACAAGCCCATCTTCGATAAGCACGGCCGCTTGTACGTGCGCACAGGACACTCAACTCGTGAGCTATCCGCGCAAGAGGCGGCCGTGTTCGTGCAAGCGCAGTTTGGCTAGGCGACCAACCAATGCACTTACGCCTCCGACAGGCGGAGGCGGGCTCGGTTCGTGTTGCGCGGGGAGATGAAGGCTCCTGTGTTGGCGTCGGTGACGGTCATGCCCTGGTCGCGCAGGTAGGTCACGGACTTCTCCGCGTCGCGCACCGTCAGCGCCATCATGAACATGCCCTCGCCCCGCTCCAGCTTGCGCGGCAACGGACCCTCGCTGTCCGGCAGCGGGCGTACCAACTCGATCGCGGTTGGTCCAAGGTCGAGGAACTGACCCTCCAGACCCAGCGCCTCGGCCTGAAACGGCTCGCGGCCGACCATGCCGTAGCGCTCTGTCCACTTGTCCCGCACGGGGGCGATCTCATTCACGGCCACCGTCACGTGGTGCATCGCGTGCGGCCCCGGACCCGAAGTAGGACCCGAATGGTGCGGCGTGTGGTCGGGCGGCTGAGCGTACTCGATCAGCACGCCGTGATTGGATCGCGGGTGAATGAAGCCGATCATGCCGGCCAAGCCCTCGCGCGGCTCTTCGTCGATCATCTGCATCCCGCTCGCCTTGGCGGCGATCAGGTCGCCGGCGACATCGGTCGACTCCAAGCAGATGTGGTGGAACCCTTCGCCGTGCGATTCCAGATTCCGCGCAAAACCGGTGTCGTCGCGGGTTGGCTCAAGCAGCTCGATCTCGCAGTTGTCGAGCGGAAAGATCACGCCTCGCACGCCCTGCGACTCAATCTCCATGTCGATCGCGGTTTCGAGACCGAAGGTATCGCGCCACAGCTCGGCTGCCTTGTCCACGTCGTGTACCGCGATGCCGATGTGGTGAATCCTCGTGAGTGCCATGTCGCTCCCATCGCTCTCGTCTGGTCGGCTCAGATCAATCGTCGCTGCGCGTCGCGCCGAATCGCGCTTCCAATGCTCTCCGATGCTCGCGGTCGTGTTCCAGCGCGACGCCTAGCAGGATGCGCGCGGGATTGCCCTGTTCGTTGAGATCGGCGTCCTGGACACGCTCAACCAATGTGGCCGTTCGTGTTCGCAAGTCGGCCAGCGCTCGGAGCAGTGCTGGCATCTGACGTTCGCCAAGCGACTCAACAGCGGCCGCGTTGGTCGAATCAATCCGGTCGGTAGGGAAGTCGAGCAACGAAGGAAACACGCCACCCAGATGCTCTTCGATGGCGGCGCGTTCTTCTGCTTCCCAGAACAAGCGATGCGCGGCCATTCCCCTGGGTGTCCAGGCGCCAACGTCGAGGGGAGTGTCGACGGCGTCCTCTGAGACCGCTTCCAGCGACTTTAGGAGCAGGTTGCGCTCAGCTTGCCACCAGTAGCGCAGACGCTGCGCGTCCGACCAGTCCTGATCCGACTGACTGCCGGTCGCGCCGGGATTCCCGCGACTTGATGCTCTGCGTCCAAAGGGCACGACGTCATCCCGAACTTTCGGCTGTATCGACAGCTACACGACGATCCGCTCGCGGTACTCGCCCCAGACCTCGCGCAGCGCATTGGAGATCTCGCCCAGGGTCGCCGACTGCTTCACCGCATCGAGCATGAGCGGCACCAGGTTTTCGTCCGTTGACGCCGCCTGCTGGATCGCGTCCAGCGAGGCGGAGACCGCGCTCGCGTCGCGTGCGTCGCGCAGGCGCTCCAGCTTCTCGATCTGCCGCTCGCGCACGCTTGGGTCGACGCGGACGATCTCGACGTCGCTGTCTTCATCGGTCTCGAAGCGGTTGACGCCGACGATGACGCGGCCGCGCTTGCCCGCGGTGCGGTCGCCTTCGCGAGCAGCTTCCGACTCGGTCTCCACCTCTCGCTGGAACTGTGAGGACGCCTCAAGGATTTCCGCTTGCTGATACCCCTGCTCGATCGCCGAGACGGCGCCGCCGAGCGCGTCGATCTGGTCGATGTAGTTGCGCGCCTCTGCTTCCAGCGCGTCGGTCGTCTGCTCGACGTAGTAGGAGCCGCCCAGCGGATCGATCACGTCAGCGACGCCCGACTCGTAGCCGATCACCTGCTGCGTGCGCAGAGCGATCTCGACGGCGTGCTCCGAGGGCAGGCCCAGCGCCTCGTCAAGCGAGTTGGTGTGCAGCGACTGCGTGCCGCCCAGCACGGCGGCGAGCGCCTGCAGCGTGGTGCGTATCACATTGTTGTCCGGCTGCTGCGCAGTCAACGTGACGCCGCCCGTCTGTGTATGGAATCGCAGCATTTGCGCTCGTTGATTCTCCGAGCCGAAACGCTCGCGGGCGATGCTTGCCCAGAGCCGCCGCGCGGCGCGGAACTTGCTCACCTCTTCGAGGAAGTTGCTGTGACAGGCGAAGAAGAAGGAGAGCCGCGGGCCGAAGCTGTCGAAGGCCATGCCTTTCTCCAGCGCCGCCTCGACGTAGGCAATCGCATTGGCCAGCGTGAAGCCGATTTCCTGCGCCGCCGTACAGCCCGCCTCGCGCATGTGGTAGCCGGAGATCGAGATCGTGTTCCAGCGCGGAACCTCGCGCGTGCAGTAGTCGAAGCTGTCCGTGATCAGCCGCATCGACGGTTGCGGCGGATAGATGTATGTACCGCGCGCGACGTACTCCTTGAGGATGTCGTTCTGGACGGTACCGCCGATCTTGTCGCGGCCGACTCCCTGTTCCTCGGCCACGGCGGCGTACAGCGAAAGCAGGATGTTCGCCGTCGCGTTGATCGTCATCGATGTCGTGACCCGATCAAGCGGGATCTGATCGAACAGCGTGCGCATGTCCTCGATTGAGTCGATCGCGACCCCTACCTTGCCGACTTCGCCCTCGGCCATCGCCGCGTCCGAGTCGTAGCCGATCTGCGTAGGCAGGTCGAAGGCGACCGAGAGTCCGGTCTGACCCTGGTCAAGCAGGAATCGGTAGCGCCGGTTCGAGGCTTCGGCGTCTTCCTGACCGGCGTACTGGCGCATCGTCCAGAGCCGGCCGCGGTACATGGTCGGCTGGATGCCGCGGGTGTAGGGATACTCGCCAGGCAGCGGATCGTCGTCGCCGTTCACAAAGATGGGCGCGAGCGGGTCGCCGGACGAACGACGGAACGCCTCGCGCCGCTCAGGGAAGCGATCGGTCGCCTTGGCGTACGGGCCCTCCAACCAATCCTGGAGTTTCGAGGACATGGCAACGCTCCCTCCGCGAAGGTAGATACCCAGAGGCTACGTAGACCCCGTCAGCAGGTCAACGCCGATCATTCAACCAAGCTGCGGGATTCCCGGTGATTCTGCTGTGCGCTGCGCCCACGTGTTGACGGCATTCCTGCTACTGTGAATCGCAGTTACTGTGTGACTGTGGTCTGGAAAGACGGCAATGAGGAACATCACAGTCTCCGTTGATGACGAGACTTACCGGCAGGCACGGATCCGAGCGGCCGAGATGGACACGTCCGTCTCAGCCCTCGTGCGCGATTACTTGCAGGAGCTCACCACAGAGAGTCGTGACATGCGGAGTCAGGAGACTGCCTCCCAGCGTCGCATGCGCGGAATCCTCAAGGTTCGGGAGGATATCCGCCGTACCAGTCCGGGGTTCCGGGTGGCCGATAACGTGCCGCGCGAGGATCTGTACGACCGTCATGCGTCTCGTTGACACGAACGTACTTCTGTACGCGGCTTCACTGCACCCCACCGAGCAACGGAAGACGGAGACTGCCCTCGATCTCCTCACGCGAGACGACCTGTGCCTGTCCGTACAGGTCCTCCAGGAGTTCTACTTTCAGGCGACTCGACCATCTCGGTCGATTCTGCTCAATCACGAACAGGCGCGGGACTTTCTGGACGAGCTCGCAGGAATGCCCGTCCAACCGATCACCCCTGAGCTCTTCCTTGAGGCAGTAGACATCTGCCAGCGCTTCCAGATTTCCTACTGGGATGCCGCCATTCTTGCTGCTGCGCAAGCCATGGGCTGTGAAGCCGTCTACTCCGAGGACCTCAGCGACCGGCAGGACTACGCCGGTCTTCGGGTCATCAACCCATTCAGTTCGGTCAGCAGTTGAAACGCCTCTTGAGGCTCTCAATCCGACCATCGATTGCTTCGCGCCAGACGTCGGCCGTGACCTCGACGTAGCCACTGTCACCGCCGTGGGCGCTGCTGATTACAAGATCGGCCGCCTGATCGCGGAGGCACGTCAGGCTCTCGACCAGGTCGGCGGCGTCGCCCTCGATCTCTGCGTACACACCGGTTGCCCAACTGCCGGAGTTGGGAACGATCGTGTCGCCGGTGAAGAGATAGGACTGGCCGTGCGGCGACTCGTAGCGCAGGCAGATGCTGCCAGGCGTGTGCCCGGGCGTGTGCAGCACGTCGATTCCCTCGAGTTGCGGGTCAGCGCAGTCCGCGCCGACGAAGAGATCGGCAGCGGCCGTGTCGCGGATCGCGTGGTCGTCGGCCTCGTGGTAGCCGAGGCGCGAGTCGAATCGCTCGCGGATCTGGCCGAGCGCAGGACCGATCTCATCACGGTGGCTCAAGACCTGCATTTCAACGCCGCCCAGCTCCTCGATCGCATCCAGGTCTTCCTGCTGATCCTCGCCGATGCTGTAGATCAACAGGTTGCCTTGCGGTCGGGTGAGCAAGTAGGCGTGTGAGTACACACCGTCGAAAAGCATTCGTCTTGAGGTCTGCCAGAGGTCGGGAGCGAGCTGTTTCATGATCAAGCCTTTCTGACGTTTCGGTTTAGGCAGGGTACCCGCCAGTTATTGGGCAGGCGTTGAACAGTTCCTCGTTGATGGCGCCTATCGTACGTTGCCCTTCGCTTCACATCGAGAACGAATCAGAACCCATCCCAGCCAGGGATCGCAGCCGCCTGGCATACCCAGTCGGTGAACTGCTCGGCGTCGAAGCCCTCTTCGTAGATGTCGAGCCAGCGGGAGTCGGGATCCTTGCCTGAGCCCGGAGGTAGCGGATCCAGCAATGCGCCCCGCAGGAACGTCACCTTCACATACCTGGTGAAGACATGAAAGCTCAGGAACCAGCCCTGGCCCTTGACGCCGTACCAGGGCGAGTTCCAGCGCATCGCCTTGACCACGTTCGGGACCGCA
This sequence comes from Dehalococcoidia bacterium, assembly GCA_965211635.1. Taxonomy (GTDB): domain Bacteria; phylum Chloroflexota; class Dehalococcoidia; order Bin125; family Bin125; genus Bin125. Next base: position 44,169 of record OZ242948.1, on the reverse strand, counting down.
TTCACGACCAAGTGGTCAAGCTGGCGTCCCAGCTCGCTCTTCCAGCCCGGCATCGCGGCGATGTACGCCTGCACGGGCGCGTCACCGTCGCCCTTGGGGATTTGCGGGTTTCCGCCTGACAGCAGCCGCACCTCTTCCGCCACGACGAGCCTCCGCTCTGGCATCCGTGTGAGACTCTAGGGTGCGTTCCCGCCGGTCGAGCGCATCCGCGAGTGCTCGTCACTTCAGCGATTCTGTTCCGTCATTCCCGCGCTCCACTTCCGTCATTCCCGCGCTCCACTTCCGTCATTCCCGCGCAGGCGGGAATCCCGCCCGACCGCGGAGCGTGATCTGCGGGCGAGATTCCCAGGCCAGCTGGGAATGACATCAGGAGCGCGATCTGGTGGGCGATGGAGGGCTCGAACCTCCGACCTCCCGGGTGTAAACCGGACGCTCTGGCCGACTGAGCTAATCGCCCGATGACGCTAGCAGGCGCAGCCTACTGCTGAGTTTCTATCACACCAGCGAGATTCTCGGCGGCGCTGTCGAATGTGGCGCGGAAGGTCTCGAACAGACCAACGGCAACCTGCAGGCCGTCTTCGTTGCCGTTCTCGACGGCGCCGCTCACCAACGGACCGGCGGCGTTGGCAATCTGCGCCAGGGCATCGCCAACGTTGTCGTGCAGGGCTTCCCACTGCGGCGGAGGCGTCAGTGCGGCGAACTGCTCGTTCAGGTCCATCCAGATCCGCACCTGCGCGCTCATGTTCCGCTGCCAGCCCGGATCGCCGAATACGGCCGGATTCTCGCGCCAGCGCCCGATCTGCGCCGCGGCCGTGGCGTAGTTGGCCCTGGCCGAGTCGATGATGTTGAGCACAGCCTCGGCGTAGTCCGCAGGCATCGCCTCCTGTACTGCGCCCAGGTCCTCCCCGATCAGGTCTCCTGCGAGTTCGCGCAACGTCTCAAGGCTGACGATTCCCACGCGCAGTTCCTTGATGATTCCGTCCGCGCCGATGAAGAAGGTCGTTGGACGACCGACCAGCGGATAGGGACCGTCCGTCATCGACTTGGTCGGGTCGAGCAGAACGAGGTAGCTGACGCCCGTGACCTCGTAGGCGAACTCGCGCGCCGTCTCCAGGCTCTCACCGTCATTGACGCCGACGAACGTGACGCGACCGGCGGTCTCCTGGCTGACAAGCTCAAACTCCGGCATCTCCTCGATGCATGGTTCGCACCAACTGGCCCAGAAGTTGAGCACGATCGGCCCCTCGATCTCGGACAGCCGATGCGGCTCGCCCTCCAGATCAAGCAGGCGGAAGTCGGGCGCGAGCGCGCCCTTGTCCGAGGCGTCGCCGTCGCGCTCCAGGTAGCCGAGCTGAGTGGCGTCCTCGAGATGCTGAATGCGGGCGTCGAGGTCGTCCGAGCTTCCTTCCGCGTCTCGCTCCTCGCGCAGTTCTTCCAGCTCAGCGAGCTGGCCGGCGAAGGCCTCGCCCGCGCCCTCGGCGGCATCGCCGCCGCGACCACCGATGAAGATCGGCGCGACAATCGCTCCGACAACCGCGGCCGCCACCAACGCGCGGCTGATCGCGTCACGGGTCGAGTAGGGCCTGCGGAGGAACGTAAACAGAACCCAGGACTGCTGCCGTCGGCGCAATCGCGAACCCAGACTGTCGGCCATCGCACATCCCTCCCCAGATCCCTCGCTCCCCGTGCTAGAGGGGAGTTCGCGGCTGACAGTCGACTAGTTGTTCTCCACCAGCGGGCCATTGATGGCCCTTACCCCCTGGCCGCTGCTGGCTGCGCTGGCAGCCAGATTCCACAGCGTTGCCGGATCGTTGGTCAATGGATCAAACCCTTCGTGGTCCAACACGAGCCAGCCTCCCGCCTGGATTTCGCTCTCCAACTGTCCCGCTGTCCATCCAGCGTATCCCGAGAAGATTCGTACATCTCGAACCACACCCGCCAACTCGCCTGGATCTGCGCCCAGGTTGACGATTCCAAGCTCGCGACCAGGGTCTTTGATGGACAAGCTGAAAGACGTCTGTTCTGAGCCGAAACGATCGCCCGGCCGCGCCAGGCCGATTGCAGCGGTCCGTTCGACAGGGCCGCCCTGGAAGACGACCGCGGGCTCCGCGACCAGGTCCAACCAGGTTGGAACGACATCGGCAATCGTGACTGCGGTGGGCCGATTGAGCACGACGCCGAGCGCGCCCTCGCCGTGCTCGAGGATCAGGACCACGGTTCGAAAGAAGTTGGGGTCGGCCAGATGCCGCGAGGCGACCAGGATGCTCCCCGAAAGCGAGAAGTCAGGATCGTTTGGTCGCCACTCGAGGGCCACGTTCGCCAGGCTCCAGGGACTTCGCCAAGTTCGATTTGCCACAGAGTATGCGATTGGCCATCGTTTCGGCGTCTTTCGGATGGTTCGAGCAGCGACGTTGAGAGGGGGAGTGAGATACGCTAACCGGACGTGGCAGCGTAGCTCAGTTGGCAGAGCAGGGGACTCATAAGCCCCGTGTCGCAGGTTCGAGTCCTGCCGCTGCTACCACCCCAGGATTGCGGGGGCGATTAGCTCAGCTGGCTAGAGCGTTCGGTTCACATCCGAGAGGCCGCAGGTTCAAGTCCTGCATCGCCCACCATCGTCTGCGGTAGATGGAACCTTCTTTGAACGGTGGCCAGGCCCCTTGCCATGGAGCAGGCATGGTCCGCTAGGCACTTCCCGCCACGGCGCACCAGAACCTGCGCCGAAAGGCGAACTCAACGACGGCGGCAAGCCCGACGAGCCAGCCGAATCCAGACCGAGACCCGGCCGTCGACCAGCACAGCGAGCGCGAAGCCCCCTGGCGCGCTTCCAGGTCCAGTCGTCGAGAACCTCTCTCGCTGGACCTTTCTGTTCGTGGGTTCCTCCTACTGACCAAACGGGGTGCGCCCGGACTGCCAGTCGATGCAGTGATTGCTGAGGTCGTTCGGGTCGCAGCCCGTCAGGATGCGCATCGCCTCCAGGCGCCGCCGCTGATAGTCGGGGTCGTTCTCCATGAACGAACCAGCCTCGTGGTCCGAATCGTGGTTGTTCGCCGCAGCGAGGGCGGGGTCGTTTTCGATGAACAGCTTGCACTCCTCCAGCGTCTTGCCCTCGCACGGGTTAGTTGTCGAGCCCATGCTCATCAACGGGATGTGAGTCACGGTCTCGCCGTTGACGACTTGAGTGCGGTCTGCGACCTCGCGATTGTCCTCGATCACGACCGGGTTGGAGTCATCAGCCGTCTTGTAGACCCTGACAGTGACGCTGCCGTCGCTGTCGGGCTCGCTATGATCCACCCGATCTCGCTGTGGGTAAGGTTGCGCTGGTCCCGTGTAGATCCACTGCGCGACGCCGTTGACTGTCCGGTGGTGGAAGTGATCCGGATTGAGGAAGAAGCCGCACGAGCGGACCGCCGCAGCCTTCTCCGCCGCCGTCGCAGTCCCCAAGAGCGCGGCGGGTCGCGAGTCGCCACCACCGCGTGTCTCCTGCCCGCCGTTCAGCCGGAACGCGCAGACCTGCCCGATGTTGGTTCCGGGTTCCTCAAGAGCCACGCGCTGCGGGTACTCCCTGTAGCGCTCCCACATCTCCAGTAGGTTTTGGGCCTGAATGAAACTTGACGATTTCCAAGTCTGCTCATGGACGGCCTGCGACACACCGTCCGGTTTCGGGTTGCCCCACCCGCTGGTCGGAGGCTGAATGCCGGTAATCTGCACGATGATTCGGGCGCAGTTGACGTCATCCAGCCCCCCCGCTCCGGGTTTGATGGCGGTGCTTCCGTGTGCCCACTTCGGATCGTAGTAACCCGAACAGTCTGTGTGCTCGGGCACGAGTTCCTGGAAGATTTCGTGGACGTGCTTGAGCCAGAGATTGGTGCTGCCGTCGGTCCGCGGCTTGTCGATGTAGTCGTTGACCGTCTCGAGCTCGGCTTCGGTGATTCCGTCCATAGCGTGGAAGAACGTCTCGGCCGCGTTCCATAGCACAGTATCCGTCTTGCCCCACCGGGAGTACAGCAAGTAGCGCTGCCACGCCTCATGCATGTACGCCTCGCTCTGCTCATTGCTCGCGAATTCCTGGCTACCCGGCTGACGAGGGTTGTTGTTGAGGAGGTTGCCCCAGGCAGTGTTGACTGGGGCGAAGCCTGTGACGGTCACAATGACCCTGCCGCATCCGTTGGTCTGCCAGGTTGATGCGTACAGCGAGCCGGATTCTTGCACGCCCTGCGGAAGCTCCAGCGATCCCCACTTGCTGTGACACTCCCCGCCGTGAGCGAGCACCAGTGCCTGGAACAGGCTGTGGATGTGGCTGCCAACCACGTTTCCTGTCCAGGTCTCGTTGATGGCTGCGTTCGCCGTCGTCTTCTCGGCGTCGGTAATGTAGGGCAGTTCGGCGACGAAGTCTTCGAAATCGGACAGCGCGATGTTATGGCTATCCGCCTCGACCGTTCCCCAGTCTGCTAGCCCGAGCATCGAACCCGCGACGAGCAGGGCCGCGATAGCGGTCAACAGGTGCTTCATCTCTCTTCCTTCTCTCCCGGGGACCGGCGTTGCGCGCGCCGACCGCATAGCACTCACTTGCTCGGCGGGAGCCGAGAGGACTCGTGATTCGTGGAGCCTCCGAGGACCACTTGCTCGTGCAGCGGGATCCTGAGGGCGTAGAGGCGCAGGCCTGCAGCCCGGAGGCCCGTTGCGGAGCCCGCTGTACCAGCGTCGCTTCGCGCGGGTGTTCTTGTAGAACCGATACTCATAAACAGGTAGATTACCACCTTCATGTGGCGCTTTCGAGGTCAAATGAACCTGCCATTTGAGATATCTATGAGCTCATTAGAGCTGTAGCGTGCGCAGTGGACAAAGGAGGTGTGCGCAATCGATGATGGTGGCAACAGGTGATCATCATGAGGTGCATGAGTACCATGCAAGTGACCCGGTCTATCTCGCCAGAGCGCTTGCTGGGCTTGGCCGGCATTGGCGGGATGTCAACGGGCGACAAGCTCACCTATTGCAGTCTCAGCACCGGAGGACCCAGAGGCCGCCAGCAACCGCAGTGCCGACACGCTGCCATGCCGCGACACCCCTGACCGGCGACACAAAACGATCAACAGGTTCTCCGGGGCACAGCGATCCGACGGAAAGTCTTCGGTCCGCCTCTTCCCGCTGAGCAACGTGAGAGGCGAGTTGCCAGCGGGGATTGTGGCCAGCCCTTGCCGGCCCGAAGCTTGCCCAAGTCGCGACATCTCGTTGTCAATAGGAAGACGGCCCACGAGACAGTTCGCAGTACAGTACGTGAAGGCCCACGAGTTCACGATCAACAGATAGGCTTGGGAAGGTTGGGCAGAGTCAAGAGGCTGCAAGCAGCGGTCAACGCTGCATCTCGATGCCGACGTGGCGAAACTGGCAGACGCGCTACGTTCAGGGCGTAGTGAGCTTAAGCTCGTGGGGGTTCGAATCCCTCCGTCGGCACCAACACTTCAGTCTCGACAACCACCGCACCAACCAGTTCCACGCGCCCGTAGCTCAGCGGATTAGAGCGCTGCCCTGCGGAGGCAGAGGTCGCAGGTTCAAGTCCTGCCGGGCGCGCCACCAATCCTTGGCCACACCACTACCTCCCTTTCCTCTGGATCTTCTCTCCCTCTGGAGATCTGCGCGTAACCCCATGATGCAGTCGCCCCCGCGCAGGCCCTGGCGCCGCAACCAGATGAGGATCGCAGGGCCCCGCCTGCGCGGGGCCGACTCTGGTTGGTTTACGCGCAGGGCTCACCCGCGAGTGGGTGAGAGCCTGCCCTTGCCAACGAGGGGGGAGAGGGTCCCCTCACCCTCGCCCTTCGCTAATCTGACACCGTGACGACCGAAACGGCCCAATCCTCATCTGACGATGCCCGTGCCCAGCTCCAGGCGCAGGTCGCGGCGCTGCCGGGGCGGCCCGGCGTGTACACCTTCCGCGACGCCAACGACCGCGTCATCTACATCGGCAAGGCAGCGAACCTCAAATCCAGGGTGCGCAACTACTTTGGCTCCCCGCGCTCGCTCGAGGGCAAGACCCGCGTCCTCGCTCGACGAATCGCCAATCTCGAGTACGTCACGACGCACACAGAACAGGACGCCCTCCACCTCGAAGCCACGCTGGTCAAGCGTCATCAGCCCTTCTTCAATGTCAGGCTCAAGGACGACAAGCACTACCCATATCTGAAAATCGACGTCGACGCGCCCTGGCCTCGGGTCACCATTACTCGACGCGTGGCCAAGGACGGCAGCCGCTACTTCGGGCCCTACGCTTCGGCCAAGTCGGTGCGCACGACGCTCGACCTGGTCAAGAAGCTGTTCCCCTGGCGTTCCTGCGACAAGGTCATCACCGGCTCCGATCCGCGTCCCTGCCTCGAGTACTACATCCGACGCTGCATCGCGCCCTGCACATCGTTCTGCACGCCGGACGAGTACCGCGAGGTGATCGACCAGACCATGCTCTTCCTCGATGGCAAGAGCGAGACGGTCGTCAAACAGCTCAAGACCGCCATGAACGACGCGGCCGAGGAGCTCAACTTCGAACGCGCAGCGCAACTTCGCGACCAGATCGTCGCCGTCGAGCGTGTCACGGAGACGCAGCTCACCGCCGACACCTCCGCCGCCGAGATTGATGTCTTCGGCCTCGCTGTCGATGGAGACGAAGCCGTCGTGCAGGTTCTCTTCATTCGCGGCCAGAAGATGGCCGGCTCCGACCACTTCAATCTCGCCGGCGTAAAGGACGAGTCGAGCGGATCCGTGATCGCGTCGTTCCTTCGACAGCACTACGAGAGCGGTCTGCAGCCGCCAAGACTGGTGCTGATCCCGTCCGAGATCGACGACCTGGAGCTGCTGCAGGATTGGCTCTCGGAGAAGCGCGGCGCCCGCGTCGAGGTTCGCAATCCGAAGCGCGGCGACAAGCGGCGACTTGTGGAGATGGCCTCGGAGAATGCCTCGGAGACGCTGGCTATGTCCCGCGTGCGCTGGATGGCCGACCGCGGACGCACGGACGCGGCGCTGGCCGAGCTCGAAGAGGCGCTCAGCCTGCCGACGCCGCCGAAGCGCATCGAGTGTTACGACATCTCCAACACGCAGGGCTCGAACGTGGTCGCCTCGATGGTCGTCTTCCTCGACGGCCGCCCGGCGACGAGCGAGTATCGCCGCTTTCGGATCAAGACCGTCGACAGCTCCGACGGACCGAACGATTTCGCCTCGATGGCCGAGGTGATCCAGCGTCGGTTCAAGCGGCTCGGAGAAGAACGTCGGGCGGAGCGATCGCAGGGCTACGACGTACCGGTCGAGCCGCAAGTTGCGACAACTGATGATGACGAACAGTCCGAATCTGAGGGTTGGGGCGCTGTGCCCGACCTGGTGATTGTTGACGGCGGTAAGGGCCAGGTCTCGGCCGCCCACGACGTGATGCGCAACCTCGCCGTAGACGACATCCCGCTCGCGGGACTGGCCAAGCGCGAAGAGCTGCTATACCAGGTCGACTCCTCCGATCCCGTCCGGCTCGACCGCCGATCGCAGGGCCTGTATCTGGTGCAACGGATTCGTGACGAGGCGCACCGCTTTGCGATTTCGTATCACCGACGCCTGCGCGCTCGCCAGACATCGCAGAGCACGCTCGATCGGATCAAGGGCATCGGCCCACGCCGCAAGAAGGCCTTGCTCAAGAAGTTCGGCTCACTCCAGGCCATGCGCGAGGCCGAGGTCAACGACCTCGCCGCCACCCCAGGCATGACGCGACGACTAGCAGAGCAGCTCAAGCAGGAGCTATGAGTGTCGTCGCGATCCAACCCGCAGCGACCGTCACTCCCACAGCCCAAACACTCGTCACACACACAGCCCAAGACTCTCGTCATACACACAGCCCAAGACTCTCGTCATACACACAGCCCAAGACTCTCGTCATACCCGCGCTTGCCGCGGGTATCTCGCCGTGCTCAGCAAAGACGTCCTCGCCCGGCAAAGCGAGATTGCCGCGCTTTGCGCGGCAATGACGGGTTGGGGACGATCGCTAGACAAGCCGCGAGGCCTGGGGAATGGCTCCGATCCCGGCATACTCCGCGCGATCGCCCAACTCCTCCGCGATCCGCAGCAATCGGTTGTACTTGGCTGTTCGCTCGCCCCGAGCGGGAGCTCCGGTCTTGATCAGACCTGCATTCGTCGCCACCGCGAGGTCGGCAATCGTGGTGTCCTCGGTCTCGCCGGAGCGATGACTGATGACCGCCGTCCAGCCCGCGTCCTGCGCCATCCGAACAGCTTCTAGTGTCTCCGACAGCGTGCCAATCTGGTTCACCTTGATCAGGATGCTGTTCGCCGCATTCATCTCAATCGCCCGCTGGAGTCGCTCGGGATTGGTCACGAGCAAGTCGTCTCCGACCGTCTGCGCCAGGGAGTCAATCTCGCTCGTCAGCGCCTGCCAGCCGGTCCAGTCGTCCTCGTGCATGCCGTCCTCAATCGAGATGATGGGATAGCGCTCGCACCAGTCGCGCCAGAGCGAGACCATCTCATCGCTGTTCAGCGAGCGATGCTCGGTGTGCAGTTGGTAGCGACCCTGTGACCAGAGCTCGCTGGCCGCCGGATCGAGGGCAATCGCCACGTCGCGGCCCGGTTCGTAGCCCGATGTCCGAATCGCACTGACAATCAAGTCCAGCGCCGATTCGTTGCTGGGCAGCGACGGCGCGAAGCCGCCCTCGTCGCCCAGCCCGGTCGCCAGGCCCTGGTTGCGCAGCTGGGATGCGAGCGCGTGATAGACCTCGACGACCATGCGCAGGGCTTCGGCGAATCCTGGCGCGCCGATCGGGGCGATCATGAACTCCTGGAAGTCGGCGCCGTTGTCGGCGTGCGCCCCGCCATTGAGAATGTTGGCCAGCGGCACCGGGAGGAGGACCGCGTGATCGCCGCCAATGGATCGATAGAGAGGCTGGCCGGTTGCTTGGGCCGATGCCCTGGCTGTCGCCATCGAAACCGCCAGCAGGGCATTCGCTCCCAGCCGAGCCTTCTGCTCGCTGCCGTCAATCTCGATCAACGCCTGATCGATGGCTGCTTGGTCGCTCGCGTCCTGTCTCCGCAGCGCTTCGGCGATCTCGCCATTGACGGAAGCCACCGCGTCGAGCACGCCTCGACCGCGAAAGCGGCGAGCATCGCCGTCGCGTCGTTCGACCGCCTCGTGCGAGCCAGTGCTCGCGCCTGACGGCACAGCGGCGCGACCCGACGCGCCGCCTTCAAGCTCGACATCTGCTTCCACAGTCGGGTTGCCGCGCGAGTCCAGAATCTCGCGTGCGCGCACGGATGCGATCCTGGTTGAGCCCACGCTCGCCTCCGATCAGGCCCTGCAGGCCATCCGTTGTGCGCCGGCCAACGTCTCGCTAACTGGCGCGTGGATGTGCCCGATCGTAAACGTCGCGCAGGTGCTCGTCTGTCAACTGGGTGTAGAGCTGCGTCGTCGAGATGTTGGCGTGACCCATCAGCTCCTGCACATTGCGCAGCGGGGCCGAGCCGCGCAGCAGGTGCGTGGCGAAGCTATGCCGCAGCGTGTGCGGCGTGACTCCGGTGATCCCGGCTTCCTGCGCGTAGTGCTTGATGATCAGCCAGACGCCCTGGCGGGTCAGACGCTCGCCGCGGCGATTGATGAACAGCGCAACCTCGCGCCGGCCGCGAGCCAGTTTCGGTCGCGCTTCCTGCAAGTAGTGATGCAGTGCGGCGACGGCGGCCGAGTGAATCGGGATCAGCCGCTCGCGGCGACCCTTGCCGACGCAGCGCACCGAGGCTCGCTGGCCCTGCAGCTCGATCGACGAGAGATCGAGCGAGACAAACTCGGAGACGCGCATGCCGGTCGCGTAGAGCATCTCCAGCATCGCCTGGTCGCGAGCCGCCTCGGGCGTGTTCCAGCGGCTGGGTTGCTCGAGCAGCGCGTCGACTTCCTGGATCGTCAGCGTCCGCGGCAGACTGCGGCCGACACGCGGTGACGAGAGCTGCTCGGCTGGATTGTCGCCAATCAGCCCCTCTCCGTGCAGGTAACTGAACAGGCTCTTGACCGCAGCGACCTTGCGCGCCACGGTGGCCGCCGCGTACTGCTGCTCGCGCAGGTGGACGATGTACTCCTGCAGTTGTTCGGTGTCGACCTCTTCGATCGGCACGCTCGTCGAGGATTCTTCATCGAGTTCCTGTGCCTGATCGACGAAATACGCCCGCAACTGGGCGAGGTCGTTCCGATACGCGGAGATCGTGTTCGCCGATGCCCCCCGTTCCGCTGCCATGTAGGTCAGAAACTGCTGGATTTCGTGTTCCATACTGCCGGGCCGTCTCCTTCATACACAGCGACCAGGCCGCCGTGTCCGTAGTGGCGGCGCCGACAACAGGTGTCGGCGCTGGATCCGCTCTAGCAAGCAGTGCCGCCACCTCGCGTGGAGGATTGGTTACTCGAGTTATCTGTTGAACCAGCTAACGCTGCGGCAACAATTCTCGTCGCTACAGGCCGAACAGAAGTAGCTGCGATAACCTTGCTGGGTGCCTTCCTCGATCAGCCAAGAATCCGATGTGAGCAATCCCCAGCATCCGCGCCACGAGCGGCTACGCGCGTGGTGGGAAACCGGCTCGGGCGGCGCCCTCGTCTACAACGAACTGCGCCGCATCCCGTCGGCAACGTGGAGTACGGCGCTCGATCTACTGCCCAAGGACGCCGGTCCCGAGCCGGTTCCACCGCCGGATCGACCGCCGGCGCGGATTGTTGATCTTCCTGAAGTGCTGGCCCTACGAGCTCAGCTCATGGACCGACGGGTCGCCTTCGACACGGTCGAGCGTTGGATCCGCGCCCTGACCCAGACCACCCGCATGCTCGATTACGAGCGACCCCTGGTCTGGACCGCAGATCACGTCGCCACGCGCATGATCCAGATTGCATGTGGCGGCGAGGGCAGCATGTGGTCAACAGTCGAGGTCGTGCGCGAGCTTTGGGCCTGGCATCCCGACCATCCCTATATCGAGACCCAATCCGAGCGCCTGCTCAGTTGGCTGGAGCTGCTCTTGGCCACAGGAGACTCCGGATCCGCGAAGCCATGAGTTCCGCCCCCCCGCGCCAGCGCATTTCGCCAATCACGTTCCCCGCCGAGACTCCGGTCCTGGCCAGGCCGCGCGACGACGAACCTCAGCATCGCCGAGACGCATTCCGCGAGACCGGCTTCGCCCTCGCACTCGATCTGCGCTGGCTGCAGGACGCGCTCGGCTTGCAACGCAAGATCGTTGAGCAGTCTTATGGCTCCTCATTCCGCAACCGACGTTATGCCTCTGCGTTGATGTTCTGGTCGCGCGTCTACAGCGGCGGAATCGAGGCGCGCGCGTTGACAGCGCGCGCTTCTTACTCGTCCGCTCTGGCGCTGTTACGCGCAACGATGGAGTGGCTCGGCGCAGAGCAAGCCGTAGTCGGCGACGAGCAGATCGAGTTCGAGGACTGGTTGCGGGACGCCTGGTCGAACAACGCTGAGCATCACGCCACCGAGATCGGAATGGGCCAGTACATGGCCGGACAGCAGATTGCCATGGCGCCCGAGACCGCCGACGCTTACCGCGCGGTCTCGGAACTCTCGCGATCTCACTTCGGCGCCTCCGCCTTGCTCAACGCCGACGGCTCGCATGACAAGCGATTCCTCGTCAACTGGGCGGACGAAGCGTTTCATCTCGGCTGGGCGCAACTGCTGTTTGGCTGGCAGATCACGATCCAGGATCGCCAGTGCCGGTTCGCGGTCGGCAGCGGGCTGTTCGGAGTCGAATCGGAGGACCGCCAGGAGTACCAGCGCCTGCATCGCCAAGCAGAGGGGATTCTTCAGGATCAACGCCGATGTCGCGGCGAATGGATACTTGATGGAGGGCGGCAACGGCTGCTGATTGACGGCTTCCGCCGCCAGCCGTCGGGGGCGCCCAAACGGATCCTGCTGTAGCGCTGGCTGGAACGACCAGGGTGCGGAGGCCAAAGATTGGCCTTGCGGAATCCCGGTTGATTACTGGCAGACCGGCTCGTAGACGTAGTTGCGCGACTCGAGATAGGCCAGGGCCAGTTCCAGGCCCTCAACCGTCTGGCTGCGATCACCTCCGCCGTCGTGCAGAACTACGACACGACCGGGAGCGGCGCCGCCCACGATTCGGTCGGCGATCTCCAGCACTCCGGGTTGACTCCAGTCAAGCGGTCGAACTTCGCCCATCACGACTCTCATACCAAGCTGCTCGGCTCGCGCCACTGTATGTTCGTCGATGCTGTAGTACGGCGGACGCAGGCATGACGTCGCGTGTTCTCCCAATACCTGTTGGGTGCGAGTGATGGTCTCGACAAAGTCCTCATAGGAGATGCCGTCGAGTGAAGTGTGATTCCAGGTGTGGTTGGCGAGGGTGTGGCCTTCACTCACAATCAGCTCGATGAGCTCGGGATAGTTGGTTGCGCTCTCGCCGGTGACGAAGAACGTCGCGCGGGCGTCATAGCGGGATAGCACGTTGAGAATGCGAGGTGTGAACACCGGGTTCGGACCATCATCAAACGTGAGGTACAGTCTGGCCGCTGGCACGTTGACTGCTAACGGACTCTCGATGCGCATCAGTTCGTCGGAACACTCTGCGCTTCCCACGCTGCATCCAAGTCGAGGATCGAACGAGACATCCAGGTCGAGCCGCGAGCTGACTTCTAACGTCAAACTCCACAGATCGCCTCGTCCAGACACTCGATCTACGCCGATGATGCGTCCGTTCGATACGCGGATGGCACGGTCTCTGATCGTTCGCAGATTCGCAAACAACGGTTCGCTCAGCTCTATCAGCACCTCGACTCGACCCTTACCGCGATGATGTTCAGGAGATGCAACTGCTCGAACCGTGACAGCCGGGCCGGAGATGTGCGCATGTCGCAGGCTGGCAGAGTTTTCCGAGTCGTCGGCGCAGGCCATGGCAACTTCGGCGCAGGGGATTCGATCCTCCAGGCGGATGTCGACGCTTCTTCTGCCGTCCGGTACGATGCCTACCTGCCAGACCAATCCCGCCTCGCCGACCCGCGCAATCGAGCCGATCGTTGCGGAGCTGACTCTAAGCGCATGCGGCCACAACGTAAGAGGCACGTTAGGTAATGGTCGGTCGAATCGAAGTCTGATCGTAAACTCACGTCCTTCGTGCCTCAGTGGCGCGTCTTCGATTACAACGCGCGGAGGCCCAGCAGGCCACAGCAATCGCAATGCAAGTGATCGCGCCCTCGCGCTGGGGCGACTGCCAGGCGACTGGCCTGTTGCTGGGTCTCCAGATCGCGCAACAGCCTGAGACCGGGGGCCAGGTTCACTTGCAATCTCACGATTGGTCGCCGTCGAGGACGCGGCGGTTTCAAGCCGGAGTCGCCCTGTCTCGCCGAGCTCGGGCGACAGCGGCAGCCAGAGTTGGCTGAACAGCCAGAGACCAACCAGTGCCATCGCGCCGCCCAACATGGTCACCAATCGCAGCTCTCCTTACTTGACGTAACGTCCGATTTCGAGATTATTGCACATCAGACGGCTCGTTTGCACGCAAAAGTGGTCCACGACTGCAGTTGGCCCGACGCCTGGCAACCCTTTTGACACGCGGGTCCCTTGTCTTGGAAGCCGCGCCTCATTTCATCTCGCTGAGACGAGAAGGGGCGACGATCTACGGCGCCGCAGTTGGTTTTCGAACAGGCGAGTGTTGGCGATCAGCGGAGTTGCGGCAGGGCGCGTGTGCCACCGCTTGGCGCCACGTGCCGTATGGCGCCGAGCGCTGCCCTCGCCAGCCGGAGTTGCCAACACTATCCACAGAAACTGCGAGCGCGCGAGTGGATCGGCGGAAATCTGGTGCCGAATGGGTAGACCAAACGTATTCTGTCGCAGCGGGAGGAAGGCTGATGCTGACGACAGAGCAGGTGGAGGAAGCCCTGGGCCGGGCAGAGCTCCAGGCCCGCTATCCGGCGAGCGAGCTGCGCTGGTTGGTGAACCGCGCGAACGAAGAGCTGCGTACCTGGGGCCACGCCGGCCACCAGATAACGACCGAGCACGTGGCGCCGTTCTATGGAGACCCGCTCAAGCTCCACTGGACCTTCTGGTGCGAGACCTGTCACGTGACCCAGCTCGCGCTGTTGTCCCGCCCCGTGGATCATTGGCAAACCGAGGCCGCGCGAGGATCGCCCTGAGCGAGCTTTGCCAGTCAGACCCTCGGTAAGCTGAGTAGTGTGCGATTTCAGTTGCTGTGAATGTGCAGGGTCTGTTCTAACGAGTTCATATCTACCTTACGAGTTGCGACTACTGTACTCGCAGCCGGACGCGGACCGATAGATTCGGAACACTCCTCCTGCGTTAGCAGTGTGCGTAGTCTGACACACGGCAGTCGTGGACTGAGGGCTGCAAAGGCGGTATTGCTACCAATATTGTATTCGCGTACGGGTTGACTGTGATCTCGCTGCTGCAAGCTGACCCACCGCGCAACTGAGAGGTCGGGTGATCCGGGATGACGCCAGACAGTATCATTCGCATGCTCTCCATGGCCGATGTCGGTGCGGTGGTAATGTCCATTGACCAGACGATTCTCTTCTGGAATCGGGAGGCCGAGCGGATGCTTGGCTACCGTCCGAGCCAGGTGATAGGTCGGCGCTGCTTTGAGGCTTCCTCGGGACCGTTTGGTGAAGGCTTGACGCCGGAGTGCGTGCAGGGCTGCCCCAGCATGCGCGCGCTGCGTTCGGGCAGGGTGCCGACCGCGATGTCGATGCCGCTGCGCACGGCCAGTGGTCAGCGCCGAATGATGAACCTCACGCCCATGGTGGTCGCCACCGAGAATGCCGACAGCCCCCTACTGGTCCACCTGATTGACGAAGGCGCGACGATCGGCGAATCGCAGCGCATGGTCGACGTTGCTCGACAGGGTCTGACGCAGAGCGGGCACACCGTGATCTCGGACCTGTCGATGGATGATGGCGAGCAAGAGCAGCTCAAGCCGCTGAGTCCGCGCGAGCTGCAGGTGCTGCAGCTCGTTGCCGCCGGTCGCAGCACCGAATCGATCGCCGAAGAGCTGGAGATCAGCCTGCACACGGTGCGTAATCACATTCGCAACCTGCGTCGCAAGCTCAACGCGCGGACCAAGCTCGAAGCGGTCGTCACCGGCATGCGAATCGGCATTCTCGGCCGGGGATAGCCGGTACAACGCCGAGCAGGCGGTAACCTGACGATCCCGGGGCCGTAGCTCAGCCGGGAGAGCGCTGCCCTTGCACGGCAGAGGTCAGGGGTTCGAATCCCCTCGGCTCCACCATCACGTAGCGAACTGCCATTGCCTCGCCCTTTGCATCATGCGCGATTGGAGCAGCGTTGCGCTACCGACTGGGCCGCGGCTGACTCGGGCGGCGGCGATAGCCTCGTGCCTGCAGAGTGCGACCTGGACCTGTGTTCCCGGGGCAGGCTTCGAAGGGTGCCGATGAGTCATGTTCAGGCGCGTTGTGCGTACCGTGTTGCTGGTGATCGCCGCCTGGATACTGATGGCTTGCGGAGGCGGCGAGGACCGGGTTCTCAGGATCCTCTATTGGCAGGCGCCGTCGGTCGTTGGGCCCTATCAGTCGAGCGGCCTCAAGGACCGCGACGCGGGCGCGGTCACGCTGGAGCCTCTGGCGCACTATGGACCCGACGGCGCACTGGCGCCTGCGTTGTCCGTCGAGATTCCGACAGTCGAGAATGGCGGCGTCGCAACCGACCTTCGCTCAATCACGTGGACGCTCAAGCAAGGGCTCAAGTGGTCCGACGGCAGCGAGATGACTGCTGACGACGTCGTATTCACCTGGCGATACTGTACGGAGCCGGCGACCGGCTGCACTGCCAGAGATGTCTTCAATGGAGTCGACTCAGTCGTGGCGGTCAACAGTCATACGGTCAGAATCACTTTCACGTCGCCCACGCCCTATCCCTACCAGGCATTCGTTAGCAGCGGCTCTCCGATTATCAGTCAGGCGCAGTTCAAAGACTGCGTTGGAGCGGCCGCACGGTCCTGCGAGGCGCAGAACACATCTCCCCTGGGAACCGGACCCTATCGAATCGTCTCGTTTATCGCCGACCATGAGGTCATCTACGAACGCAATCCTCACTATCGAGGCGCGCAGCCGTTCTTTGAGCGCGTTGTGCTTAGCGGTGGTGGCGATGCAGCGCGAGCCGCCCGAGCGGTTCTAGAACTGGGGGAGGCCGACTATGCCTGGAACCTCCAGGTTGAGCCGACGTTGCTGACGGACCTGGAGCGTGAAGGACGAGGCATGATTGTCTCGGCGTTCTCAGATCTCGTAGAACGAATCGTAGTCAATCAGACCAATCCAGACGCCGCCCTTGGAGAACGGCGCTCGGAGTATCTCGACGGCGCAAATCCTCACCCATTTCTCACATTCCTACCGATTCGCCAGGCCATGTCGATGGCAATCGATCGCGACAACCTGGCTGAGCTGTACGGCTTCGCCGGTCGGGCTGAATGTGATCTGGTCGCTGGTCCCGACCACTATCGCTCAGACGCGAACGACTCCTGCCTGGACCAGGACGTCGAGGGCGCGAAACGTCTGCTCGACCAACATGGCGTGACCGACAGCGACGGCGATGGCATCCGCGAGTATCAGGGAATGCCGCTGCGAATCTCCTACATGACTTCGACAAACGCGATTCGCCAGGCGACCCAGGAGCTGGTGCGACGCTGGTGGCGAGCGATTGGGATCGAGACGGAGTTGCTGCACTTTGACGCCAGCGTGTACTTCGGTGGTGATCCGGTCGAAGACGCAGGACAGACCTACCGGCGGTTCTTCGCCGATGTGCAGATGTTTGCGAACGGCGGCGGCATCGAGCCCCAGCTCTATCTGTCCGAACAACGCTGCGAGCAGATTCCGACTCGCGGCAACTTCTGGGCGTCCGGCAACATTGCTCGCTCATGCAACGTCGAGTACGACGCCGCTTTGGAGTTGCTGTCTTCGCTCCCGCTTGGGCCGGAGCGGCAACAGCTTGTCAGGCAACTGAACGACATGCTCGTGCAGAGCTACGTTGAGATTCCACTCGTCAGTCGGGGCGTTGTTTCGGCTCACTCGTCGTCGCTCAAGGGCATTCGCTTCAACGCATGGGACAGCGAACTGTGGAACATCGCCGAGTGGCGGCGTTGACGGCTTCGGCGGGAAGTCCCCATATGGTACGGCTCATTGTCGCAGCGCCGAACCTCTTCCCTTCCTCAAGAGACTTGCGCGCAATCCCGCAGCGAAGTCGCCCCCGCGCAGGCGGGGGCGACGGCGCCGAGTTGTCGCTGCGTGGCCCCGCCTACGCGGGGCCGACTTTGATTGTGTCCGCTCAGGTCTCCTCAGGCAGAGGGAGCGGGGAATGCACTCGTGCACAAGACTCTGCAGGCAAGAGCAGACCTTACGGCGGCTAGGCAATGAGTCCGTCTCTGCATTCCGCCGGACGAAGATTGCGAATCTGGACCTTGAGTCACCCTGGCGGGATTGAGAGTAGCTGCGATTTGTTAGCCTTGTTTGACAGCGATTCGGCTAACGTGAGAAGCGTCTGTCAAACCGGATACGCGCGCTTGAGAGGGGCCCTCGGTGGCCACAGCTACTGACTTTTCGGAATTGCCTGGCCGCTTAATCGTGGTTGAAGGAATCGACGGATCGGGGAAGAGCACGCAGCTCGACTTGCTGCACAAGTGGTTGCGCAGCGAAGGTTATGTCACGGTCTTCACCGAGTGGAACTCCTCGCCAATCGTCAGGGACACGACCAAGCGTGGCAAGCGCAAGCAGTTGCTGACGCCAATGTCGTTCAGTCTGGTCCACGCTGCCGACTTCGCCAGCCGCACCTACGAGCAGATCCTGCCGGCGCTGCAAGCCGGCGTGATTGTCCTCGCGGACCGTTATGTCTATACGGCGTTCGCCCGCGACGCGGCGCGTGGCGTGAACCGTAGATGGGTGCGGGATCTGTACTCGTTCGCTCCGCCGCCAAACCTTGCGCTGTACTTCCACGTGTCCCTGGACGAATCGATTCGTCGCATCGCCGCAGCCCGAGCCGAGATCAAGTTCTACGAAGCCGGGATGGACCTGGGCCTGTCCGACGACCTACCGGAGTCGTTCCGTCTCTTCCAGGGCCGAATCCTGGACGAGTATGACTCGCTATGCGAGGAGTACGACATCACCCGGATCGACGCTTCGGATTCGCTTGTCAATCAGCAGGTGTTAGTCCGCAGTCTGGTGGAACCGCTGATCGAGGGCATGCCTCAACGCGAGATCTCTTCTGTGCCGACTCACCTGCAGACCGGATTCGCGGCGCTGGCCGCCGGGGGTGGGGCGTGACGGCCGTCAAGTTCTACGGCGAGCGGCCGCCGGGCATCGACCAGGACTGGCTGCCCGGCCGTCTGATCGTGATCGAGGGCACGGACGGCGTCGGGCGCTCGACAATCATCTCCATCCTCAAGGACTATCTGGAGGCCAACGGTTGGGGCGTGGTTGACAGCGGGTTGCGCCGCTCGCCGTTGGTCGGACCAGGCATCGATCAGGCCAAAGAGGGGCACACGCTCGACCCGATCACACTGAACCTGTTCTATGCGACCGACTTCTGGGACCGATTCGAGCGGATCATGCTGCCGGCGCTGCAGGCGGGCATGGTGGTACTGGCCGACCGTTACATCTTTTCGCTGATGGCCCGCGCCATCGTGCGCGGCGCACCACAGGAGTGGCTGGAGCAGATCTACGGCTTCGCTCTGATACCCGACCAGGTGGTGTATCTCGATATCGACGCCGAGGATCTCGTCTTGCGGGTACTGGAACGCGGCTTCGACTTCTGGGAGTCGGGCGGCGACTACCTGCACGACCGAAGCATCTACGACGGCTTCATGCAGCATCAGCGCGAACAGCTCCGACAGATGTCGAAGATGGCGGATCGTTATGGCTGGGATGTGGTCGACGCCCGCGGAACGATAGAGCAGGTCTTCGAGGACGTCCGCCGTGTGGTCATGCCGACCGTGCAGAGTATGCCGTAGCCGCGGACACGCCGGATGCCCGACTCCGAACGGCAGTCCAGGGTATATGCTGGGTCAGCTATCGCGCCGAGGTAGCTCAGTTGGTAGAGCACACGACTGAAAATCGTGGTGTCGGCAGTTCGACTCTGCCCCTCGGCACCATCTCTCCGCCCGCCTGTTACTTCAACGCATCTGCCAGGTACTCGACCACGTGTCGAGGCTGCGCCTGGGTGAAGTGTCCGATTTGCTGCCGACAGGAGACACCGGTCACGGCGACAGGGACGTGGCGCTCAGCGCGGATGGCGGGGAACAGGCGCAACTCGCCCATCTGCCTGGAGATGTCGTAGTGCTCCGCCTCGAAGCCGAATGAGCCTGCCATGCCGCAGCAGCCGCTATCGATCAGCTCGGGCTCATAGCCGGCTCGGCTGAGCACGGACAGGCTGTGCTCCGAGCCGACGAGCGCCTTCTGATGGCAATGGGAGTGCAATAGCAGGCGTCCATGGTCGCCGGCAAAGATGCTGTCTGCGGCGTTCCGCTCAAGCTCGCGCTGCAGCCACTCGTCGAAGAGGAGCGCGTTGCCTGCAACTGAAGCCGATGCCTGGCTGCGAAGCAGCAGCGGATATTCGTCGCGCAGCGTCAACAGACAGGAAGGCTCGGTGCCGACGATGGGCGTTCCGTTGCTCGCATGTTCCTGCAGTGCTTCGACGTTTCGTTGCGCCAAGACGCGCGCCCGGTCGAGCATTCCCTTGGAGATCGCGGGCCGTCCGCAGCAGGCACGGTTCTCCACTCGAAGCACCCGGTAGCCGAGCGCCTCGATGATCAGCGTTGCTGCGATGCCTACCTCGGGATGAACAAAGTTGGTGAATGTGTCGTCGAAGAGCACGACGTCGCCTCGCGTGGTCCGTGGGACCAAGCGAGCCCTGAACCATCGATCGAACGTCCGCTCAGCAAGCTGTGGCAGCGGACGGGAAGGGTGAACGCCGGCGCGGGAGAGCGTTCTGCGAACGACTGATCTGCGGGCGACCGTGTTGGCAACACCGGACGCAATCGAGCCGAGCCTGAGCAAGCTTGCGATGTTCGCGAATGCACGATCACGCATTGGGATTCGATGCGCCGCGTGCCGATGGGCGAGGACTTCGTACTTGACCTTGGCGAGGTCGACGCCCGACGGACATTCCGCCTTGCAGGCCTTGCACTCGACGCAGAGGTCGAGCGCGTCATGCAGGCGATCGCCCGACAGGTCTTCCAGCGGCATCGCCCCGTTGAGGATCTGGCGCAGCAGATTGGCTCGGCCGCGGGTCGAATGCTCTTCGTCCATCGTGACCATGAACGAGGGGCACATGGCGCCATCGAACTTGCGGCAGGCGCCCTGGCCGTTGCACATCTCGGCAGCCCGAGCGAGTCCGCCTTCGGAGCTGAAGTCGAGCCAGCCAGGCGGCTCGGCGTTCACAGTCTCAGGGCTCAGGCGCAGGTTGTCGCGAAATGGCGGCGTGTCGATGATCTTCCCGGGATTGAGCAGACCGTCGGGGTCGAAGATCTGCTTGGTCTCGCGAAATGCGTCGACCAGACGCGGCCCATACATCTTCTCCAGGAATGCGCCTCGAACTATTCCGTCGCCATGTTCGCCCGAGAGCGAGCCGCCGAACTCGACCACCAGATCTGCGATCTCCGAAGCGAGCAACTCGGTTTGATCGAGACCCACGGAGTCCTTGACATTGACCACCGGTCGGATGTGCAGGCAACCGGCGGCGGCATGCCCGTAGTAGCCGGCTCGTAAGCCCCTGGCGCGGACGGCCGCGTCGAAGCGGGCGACGAACTCGGGCAGTCGCTCGGGGGGAACCGCCGTGTCTTCGACGAAGGCAGCCGGTTTCGGGTCGCCGTGCATCGACATCAGCAGACCGAGGCCGGCCTGTCGCATCTGCCACATTCGCGACTGGGCGGCGGGATCGGTCTCGGTGACGTAGGCGTAGCCCATGCTCCGAGACTCAAGATCGGCCTCAATCGTCCGCAGTTGATCCGTGACATCGGAGTCGGTGTCGGCGAAGCACTCGATCAGCAGGATCGCTCCCGGGTTGCTTACAACGAAGCTCGCGAGCTGGGCGTAGCCGACGCTGGAGCGGCAGCGTTCAATGATGATGTCGTCAACCAGCTCGATGGCGGCCGGCTTGTGAGCATTGGCGACAACGGTGGCCTCGGCCGCTTCGACCAACGTGCGGAAATGAGCGGCAAGGATGCCTCGGCGCCGCGGCAGGGTCGCGAGCTGCACCGTCGCCTCGGTGACAACAGCGAGCGTCCCCTCGGAGCCGACGACCAACTGGGAGAGGTTGACTCCGGCGGGATCGAGCAGCGTGTCGAGGTTGTATCCGGAGACTCGGCGGGGAATGTCCGGGTAGCGGGCGACGATATCTTCTCGCTCTCGCTGGGCGAGCTCTCGAAGCTCGCGATACAGGCGACCCTCCCGCTGACCGGAGTCGGTGAGCGCGCTCAAGCGCCGTTGATCGACATGGTCGAAGCGCAGCTTCTCGCCATCGGACAGGATGACATCGAGAGACTCGACGACATCAACTGTCTTGCCGTACAGCCCGCTGTGGGTACCGCAAGAGTTGTTGCCGATTCCTCCGCCGATCGTCGCGCGATTCGCAGTAGAGGGATCGATTGGGTAGTGCAGACCGTAGTGTCGGACAGCCTTGTTCAGCTCTGAGAGGACGACACCGGGTTGGACTCGGGCCAGGCGCCGCTCGTGGTCGACGTCCAGGACCGCGTTCATGTGCCGTGTGAAATCGAGCACGACAGCATGATTGACGCCCTGTCCGGCGAGGCTTGTGCCGCCGCCGCGAGGAAGCACAGGAACGCCGTGAGAGCGAGCGACGCCGACGGCGGCTTCTACATCGGCGGATGTCCTAGGAAAGACAACCGCGACGGGTTCCATCTCGTAGAGCGACGCATCGGTTGCGTAGAGCAGGCGCGAGGGTCGGTCGATCAATACGTCCGAGGGTTCTTGCAAGGCGCTGCGCAGATCGTTGGCCAGCGGGTCAAGCGCATTCTGACCATTGTTGAGCATGGCTCGGGCGCGGATCACGGAGTGGTGTTGCGAAGGCGTCGCACCCTCGATTACATGACGCAATGGAGCAACTGGGCTGTTCGCGCTCATGACGGAAGGCTACTGTGCAGGCGGTAGGCCGCGTCGGAGGGATCTTCGGCGCCGAGGATGGCGCTGCGCACGGCGACGCCCCAGGCGCCGGCCTCGATCGCGGCTGGCGCGTTGTCCGAGTCGATGCCGCCGATGGCGTAGCTGGGAATGTCGCCCAGCACTTCTCGCAAGGATGTGAGATGGCCCAGACCGGCGCCCGGCCGTCCGGGGTGCGATTCGGTCTCGAAAATCGTTCCGACGATGGCGTAGTCGACGTAGTCGTCTGCGGCCTGTTGAGCCTCCTGTAGGTCGTGAATCGACCTACCGAGCAGCGGGTGGCGATGCTTGGTCATCGCGGCGGCGGCCGGCAGGTGGAGTCCGATGTCGAGCGCGGTCGCGATCAAGGGTCGATCGTTGACGATCAGCGTCGTGGTCGGTGGCATCCGACGTTGGACAGCGCGAATCAAGGCGATCAGCTCGGCGTCGCGCATCCGCGGCTCGCGGAACTGCACAACGAGGCGGCCGCCCACACCGTTGGCGGCGCGAACGATCACGTCGGCTAGCGGAAGGCCGCGCGTACCCTGCTGGTCGGCGATCAGCATCAGACGGTGAAGGATCATGACTCACGCCTCTGGAACCAACTGGGAGAAGCTCTGGGTTCAATCGGCTCAATGGTGAGAATGGGCAAACGACCCATCCTTCCAAACACAGGAATCTCACCAAACGCCAGGGCCATACGGAGCGAGAGCAAGGCGAGTAGGAAGCGGACGAGCGATTCCTCTCCCTTTGTTGAGCGTCTCGCCTGATGAGACCAGCGACATCACTGAACGGCCGTGGACCACGAAGTGAACTCGGCGCAAGGTGCGTCGATGGGCGATACACGGACGAGCGCGGCGCCCGCAGGCGTCAGCCTGAGCCTCATGAGGCGGCGCCGTTCACCCAGGCGGA
Organism: Dehalococcoidia bacterium; assembly: GCA_965211635.1. Lineage (GTDB taxonomy): Bacteria > Chloroflexota > Dehalococcoidia > Bin125 > Bin125 > Bin125. Next base: position 21,116 of record OZ242948.1, on the reverse strand, counting down.
GTCGAAGAAGTTGTACTCGAGCTCCATCGCGGTGCGGAACTTGATCTCCTCCGAGGCGGATTCGTCGCCGTACTCTTCGAGCATGCCCATGATCAGTTCGACCTTCTCCAGGTAGTCAGGGCTCGAGTACGTATTGATCCAGAATCCGTAGCGCTCCTCGAATGGCTGATCGGCCAGGCGGGTGCCGAGCCAGCCGTACAGCTTGGCGCACGGCGCCATGGCGGCCAGGTGCTCGCCAACCGTGCCCGTAGCTGCAGTTGCGAGCAGGAAGTCGGTGTATTCCCGCGCCGCCGGCAGCGGTTGCACGTCTTCTAGCGAGACGCCCAGCTCTGGCGCGGTCTTCTCGTGCAGCGTGCCTTCGGTCAGGATTCCGGAGAGCAAGGAACCAAACTGCTTACGGGTGTACCAGTCGTGAGCGCGGACAGCGCCCCATGCGTAGGAGCGGGCGTACGCGTCCAGATAGAAGTGGTCCTGCTGCGCGAACAATCCATAGCGCGCCTCCGACAGTGTGCCGTCAGCAAGACCGACGATGAAGGGATGCTCCAGGCAAGCCTCCGCGAGATCGCGGTTGTCATCCCAGAGTCGCTGGGCGAATGAAGATTCGGTCACGGTCACACTCCTGTTCGGGTCTATGGATCCGTTGAGCGGCGGTTCATGAGGTTTCCAGCGGCGAGATCATTCCCTCGGAGGGTGATGAAGCTTCGGCGTAGAACTTACGCGGCATCCGTCCGGCTAGAAACGCGTCGCGTCCGGCTCGGGCGGCGGCGTTCATCGCGCGGGCCATGCGAACGGGATTGCGCGCCCTGGCCACTGCGGTGTTCATCAGCACGGCGTCGCAGCCGAGCTCGAAGGCGATTGCGACATCGGAGGCCGTGCCGACACCGGCGTCAACGATGACCGGCACGCCGGCGCGTTCCTTGATCAGTTGAATGTTGTGCGGATTGCGAATGCCCAGTCCCGAGCCGATTGGCGCGCCCAGCGGCATCACGGCTGAACAGCCGACATCCTCGAGCTTGCGCGCCGTAACCGGGTCGTCATTGGTGTAGGGCAACACGTCAAAGCCTCGGCGAATCAATTCCTGTGCTCCTTCGAGCAAGCCCTCGGTGTCGGGCAGCAGCGTGTCCTCATCGGCGATCACCTCCAGCTTGACCAGCGAGACGCCGAGCGCCTCTCGGGCCAGCTCGGCCGTGAGTACGGCGTCGGCGGCGGTGAAGCAGCCAGCCGTGTTGGGCAAGAGACCGTAGCCGCGTTCGGTCAGCAGGGTGTAGAGGTTGGTCGGGTCGGAGCCGTCGGCCGAGCCCACGTTGACGCGCCGCAGCGCGACCGTAACCAACTCGGTGCCCGAAGCCTCGAGCGATGCGAGCAGCGTCTCCTGCGACGGATATCGCGCCGTACCCAGAATGACCCGCGAGTTCATCTCGCGTCCCGCGAGTGTCCAGGTGTCGGCCTCGACACCGGCGGCGGGCTTGTTCGTGGTTGTAGTCATTGGCTTGCCTACCCGCCCTGCTTCGCGCCGACGATATCGATCCGGTCGCCGTCGGCGATGCTTGTCTCGGTCCACTCACTACGCGGAATGACAGACATATTGATCGCGACGGCGATGCCCTGCTGTTCGGGGTCGTAGCCCAGCTCGCAGAGCGCCTCCGGCAGCAGGATGTTCGAGAGCGTGAGCGCCTCTCCATTGAGGGTCACCTCCACCGACGTATCTGTCTGCGTCATGAGGCTGCCTCCAAACTCTGCGGCTGCGGTCCCAGTCGATCGACGCCGTAGGGCGCGATTAGCTCGGGCGTCGGGCCGCGTTGCACCGCCTCAGCCAACCAGTGGGCAGTCGCCGGCGCGAGCAGGATGCCATGCCGGTAGTGACCGGTCGCTAGCCAGAGGCCGGGGCGTCCGGCCGAACCGATGATCGGCATGTGGTCTTCCACTGCCGGTCGCAGCCCAACACTGTGCTCGAACAACTCGGCGTCGCGGAGCGCGGGCAGCACTCCGGTGGCGCGACGCAGCAAATCCTCGCGGGCCTCATCGGTCGGCGTCAGATCCCAGCCGGCTTCGGGCTCCTTGGTCGAAGCGACGATCAACTCGCCGTGCCGTCTCTGCGCGATGTCAATGTTGGTCGAGCGGATGCAGCGTGTGACGAGCTCCGGGCCACGCAGTCGGAGGAGCTGGCCCTTGACCGGACCGACGCCGCTCGGCGCGAGCGGTTCATGCTGTTGGCCCGCACGAATCAGAATCTGGTCGCACCAGGGACCCGCCGTGACTACGACTTCGCCTGCCAGGGCCACTGTTTCGCCATCGTTAGCAAGCAACCAGCGCTGTTGCTCCTCATCGCGCGCGCCCTCTTCAACTGCCTGGCGCTCAACGATCCGCACGCCCGATGCGAGCGAGGCTTGCGCGAGCGCCGGGAGCAGTTGGCGCGGATCGACCTGGACGTCGTCGTCAACCAGCAATCCGCTGACCATGCCGAAGGCCAGGTTCGGTTCCAGGCTGTACAGCTCCTCCGAAGTGATGCGACGAGAAGGGAGACCTCGATCGACTCGTTCGAGATGCAGTTGGTCGAGCAGGGAGTCTTCCTCCGCGTCCCGCGCGATCCAGAGCGTGCCTTCGTCGCGGTAACCCGCATCCATACCGCTCGCCGATTCCACGTGGGCGATGAAGTCGGCGTAGCGACGCAGGCTGTCGAGTTTGAGCGGGTAGATGTCGTCTTGCTCGCCGAGCGGCAGCGCGGCGGTACCGAGCAATCCGGCGGCGACGGTGCTTGCATGTTCACCCGGTCGGTCGCGTTCGATCACGACGACTTCTCGGCCGCGTCGAGACAGCTCCAGCGCGATGCTCAGGCCGATGATGCCCGCGCCGATGACGGCGACGTCTGCGGTTTCATAAGCGTCGTTCATGATGCAGCCCCCTGCTGCGTCTGCTCCTCGACGAATCGCTGGAAGTTGAACGGTTCGATTTCGCTCGGTACGTGGCTGGTAGTCATGATCTCGGCCATCCAGTGCGCCGTCGCGGCCGCGAGCAGCACGCCGCCACGGTAGTGGCCCGAGGCCATGAAGATGCTATCGGTCGTGGTCGGTCCGAGGACCGGCATGTGGTCGTGGAACGTGGGGCGCAGGCCCACATCGATCTCGGCGATATCGAGGTCGTAGATGCCGGGCAGGACCTCAAAGCCGAAGCGCAGCAGATCGAGCGTGCCGCCGGCCGTGGGGTTCATGTCGAAGCCCTGCTCCTCCTCGGTCGCGCCGATCAGCAATCTGCCTCCCTCTCGGGGGACAATGTAGACATCGCTGTTGCGAATCACGTGACGAACCATAGGCGGTCCTTGGAGATGGACGATCTGACCCTTGATCGGGCGCATGCCGATCTTTGGGAGCGGTGTGACCAGACCGTCCTCCAACCAGACGCCAGCGGCGAGCAGCACCTGGTCGGTTCGTAGTGCGGAGGTCGATCCGTCCCGTTCGAGGGTCAGTTCCAGCCCTCCGGCCGTGCGGTCGACTGCAGTCACGCCGGCCTTGGTCCGTACATCGACACCAACTTCTTCGCAGCCGGCGCGCAGGGCTCGGACGAGTTTGCGGCTGTCGATCTGGTGGTCGGACTCGACCAGCAGTCCGCCAACCGCTCTCGGTGAGACATGCGGCTCGAGTTCTCGAACCTTGCGGCCGGTCAGGCGACGCGCGGGAAGACCACGCTCTTGCTGAATCCTGAGTATGTGATCGAGTTCCAGTTCGTCGTCGCGATGCCGCGAGACCCAGAGTGAGCCCTCGTCGCGGTAGCCGCATGATTGTCCGCCGGCGGCTTCGATGTCGCGGACGAACTGCGGGTATCGACGCAGGCTGTCGAGTTGCAGCTCGACCAGCGATTGCGGCGTCAGCTCGACCTCGAACGAGGGTGTGAGCATGCCGGCGGCGACGGTTGATGCGCCGAAACCTGGCTCCTCTCGTTCGAGCACGGTGACCGACCTGCCCCTCCGAGCCAGTTCGAAGGCGCAGGAGAGGCCGATCACGCCGCCGCCGACGATTGCAATGTCAGTCATGCGTGTACTCGCGCAATCTCGTCGGCGAAGGCGCGGCAGGCGGACTGCGGGTCTTCCTGACAGACGACGGCCGAGAGGACGGCGACGCCGTGTGCGCCGGCTGCGAGGACATCGGCGACCCGCTCGGCGGTGATGCTGCCGATGCCGATGACCGGCAAATCGACCGAGCTGCAGATCTCGGCGAATCGATCGAGCCCGAGCATCGGCGCGGCACGGTCGCCTTTTGAGGTGGTGCCGAAGACCGGTCCCACTCCGAGGTAGTCCACTGGTTGTTTGGCGACCTTGACCGCTTCCTCGACCGAGTTGGCCGTGCCGCCGATGATCGCATCGTGGCCGAGGAGCTCGCGTGCGACGTACGGAGGCAGGTCTTCCCGCCCGAGGTGGACGGCGGTTGCGCCGACGGCGGCGGCGACATCGACGCGATCGTCGATCAGCATGGTCGCGCCGTGCTCGCGACAGGCGATGCTCATCAGCGCGACGACGCGGATCATCTCCTTGGTCGAAGTGGGCCGCTTCTCGCGGTACTGGATGGTGTCGGCGCCGCCGACCGCCGCGGCTGCGGCGAGTTCGACGTGCGTGAAGCGCGTTTGCAGCACCTCGTCGGTGATCACGTGCAGTCGGCCGATGGACTTCTGCTCAGTCATCGCGCGCCATCCAGAAGTGGTCGGTCGGGCCGACCCCGTGGCCGATGTCGAGACCGCCGCGAATCGCCTCGGTCACGTACCGCTTGGCGCCGTCGATTGCGTCTCGGAGTTCTTCGCCCAACGCGAGCCGAGCGGCGATTGCCGAGGCGTAGGTGCACCCGGTCCCGTGGGTGTGGCGCTGGTCGATCCATTCGCCCTCGAATATCTCTGTCGAACTCGCAGTGACCAGCACGTCGGTAGCCGGCGCGCCCTCCAGGTGACCGCCTTTGACCAACGCTGCCGACGCGCCTGCCTCGACGAGCATCTCGCCCGCGTGTTGCGCGTCGACAACGGTCTTGATCGATAGTCCGGTCAACGCCTCTGCCTCGTGGACGTTGGGCGTGACCAACGTTGCCAGCGGCAGCAACTTGCGGCGCAGCGTCGTCGCAGCATCCTCGGCGAGCAGGGCGAAGCCGGTCTTGGAGATCATCACCGGATCGACAACGACGAATTGGGGCCGTCGGCTCAGGAGTTCGTCCGCGACCAGCTCGATCGTCTGCGAGCCGCCCAGCATGCCTGTCTTGACGCCGGCGACATCGAGGTCTTCAAAGACCGATGCGATCTGCTCGCGCACCGCGTCGAGTGGCAGCGGCCATGCGCCTTGCACGCCCAGGGTGTTCTGCGCGGTGACGGCCGTGATCACGGTGGCGGCGTAGCCGCCGTTGGCGGTGATCGACTTGATGTCGGCCTGAATGCCGGCGCCGGCGGAAGAGTCCGATCCGGCGATGGTCAGCACGACGCGCACAGCCGCATCCTTCGATGCTGCGGGTGGTCTGTCGTCGGACTGAGAGGCTCGTCGCTCCCTGCGCCGGCATTACCCGGATCAGGTTCGGCGGGTGTGTTCTCAGGCCCGGACTGCGTCAACTCGACGGTCGGACCACCCCGGCTTGGTTGTTGGTCAGGTTAACACAGGGAGAGGCAGCCTAGGTTCACAGGCATAGGGAGCCCCCCTCTGCCTTCGGCATCTCCCCCCGCTTACGCGGGGGGAGAGGGAAGTGTGGACTGCGTGCCCCCGCTTACGCGGGGGGAGAGGGAAGTGTGGACTGCGTGCCCCCGCTTACGCGGGGGGAGAGGGGAGTGTGGACTGCGCGCCTCTGCTTATGCGGGGGGAGAGGGAACTCGCTAGTCGTCGGAGACGAGGACGAGGGTTCCGGTGGTGGAGAGGGAGCCGCCGGTGCCGTTGACGATGCAGCTTCGGGCTGAGGTCTGCTTGCCCGGGTCGCCGGAGAAGCCGCCGTCCTCGGCGGTGCCGGAGAGCTGACGGTAGGCCTCGACCAGGAGCTGCATGCCGTACATACCGGAGTGATTGAAGCTGAGTCCGCCGCCGTTGGTGTTGATCGGCAGGCGTCCGCCGGGCGCCGCGTGGCGGTCCTTCCAGAGCCGGAAGCCCTCGCCTGCGGGGGCGAGGCCGAGCATCTCGGCGGTGATCCCGGCGGTGACGGTGAACGAGTCGTAGATCATGGCCATTTCCATGTCTTCGGGACCCATTCCGGCCATCTTGTAGGCCGCGGCGGCGGAGCGACTGGCCGACGTCTTGGTGAACTCGCCCATCTCGAGCATGTTCCAGTGCGAGATCGACTCGCCGGCGCCCGCGATCCAGACAGGTGGCGTCTTCGAGGTCTTGGCGATCTCTGGTCCGGTGATCAGGACCGCGCCGCCGTGGTCGGTGACCAGGCAGACATCGAGCAGCTTGATCGGCCAGGAGATCGGGCGTGAGTTCATCACCGTGTCGACGGTTATTGGTCCGCCGAAGGTGTGGCCGCGCTTGCCGCCGCCCCACTCGCCCTGCTCCAGCGCGGGCAGGTCGCCTTCGCCCGCCTTGCGATACATGACCGCGCGCGGGTTCAGAGTCGCCCACTCACGGGTGACGACGGCGATCTCGGCAAAGTCTTCCTGCGTGGTGCCGTAACGGGCCATGTGACGGTTGAGCGCGTGCGAATACGAGGTCGGCGCGCCTCCCAGGCCGTAGGCCATTGTGTGCTGGACGCCCGGGTCCCAGGGATCGCCGGCGCCGCCCGGCCGTCCGGTGCCCTTGCCCTGGGTGAAGCGCTGGCTGAAGCCCATCTCGCCGTGGGAGACGAGGGCGACGTCGATCACGCCGGCGTGGATTGCGGCCAGCGCGTGATGCACGTGCATCTCGAACGAGCAGCCGCCGACGGCGGTGGTGTCGATGTACTTGGGGTGCAGGCCGAGGTACTCGGCGAGCTGCGGCGACCAGCCGGCGGAGAAGATGCCGTCGATCGCCTTGATCGGGATGCCGGTCATCTCGCAGACGTTGTTGATCGCCTCGATGTGGAGGGTGAGCGACGACTTCGGGGTCTGGGGGTAGCCGATGTCGTTGGCTTCGGCGGCGCCGATGATCGCGGCGGCCTTTGATGCTTCACCAGGCATAGTGTGCTCCTGAGTTATGTAGCTGGGCTGGACCTATACAGGCCGCCAGAAGGGGATGTGGACGTCGTCGGAGGCTTCCTCGAACTCGATCTGTACGGCGCCGCCGATCTCGATCGACTCGGGGTCGTTGGGGTCGACGCCCTTGAGCACGGTCAGCATGCGGTCGCCCTCGGCGAGGTCGATGTAGGCGGTGACGTAGGGCACCTCGTCGCCCCAGCCGCGGGCGACGAGGCCCCTGTTGTGCTGGACGGCGAAGGTATGGATCGTGCCCTTGCCGGTCGCCTCGACCCACTCGATGTTCATCGAGTGGCAGAACGGGCAGATCACCCGCGGGTACCAGTGGACCCGGTTGCAGTCGTCACAACGGGGCAGCATCAACTTGCCCTCTTTGGCCCCGTCCCAGAACGGTTGCGAGACCGGGTCGGGACTCGGAATCGGCTTGGTGTACTCAGCCACCGCGCTCCCCTCTCATCGGTTGGAAGTCTGTTGCAAACACGTGATTTCGTTCACGCAGCCCGCAGTGTACCAGCGGCCATCGCTCAACCCGGCGGGAGTTGGATCATTGGCGAAGGAACACGAAAGGGCGACCACGAGGGTCGACCCTACGTGTCCATCGTCCGATCGGTGGCTTAGCGCCGGCGGAGGAAGTTCTCGGTGAACATGCTGTAGACGGGGGAGAGGGAGTTTGCGACGGCTCGGCCGGGGCGCAGGCGGTGGATCTGCTTGACGCGGTCGAGGGTGAGTCGCCGCTGGCGCCGGCGGTGCTGATCCTGCTGGGCCTGCCAGCGTCGGCGGGCGATCTCGCGCATGTGGGTCTCGGTGGCTGTGCGCTCGGCGGTCGAGGTCGGCGCGAAGGGGTTGGGGTCGGTTGGAGTAACCATGGGGCACGCTCCTTGCGTCCTAGTGAAGGCGGGTGACGGCAGCGCGCCGTCCGTTCAACGCCTTCATTTCTGACGCTATGTCGCTTTGTGATGCGTGGAACGAGCAGACTGTCATCGCTGGATAAAGCGCTCGCTCGACACACTTCGGTTGACAAGCAGGTCTCACTCCGGCGGTACCCTGCTCACGAATCAAGGTCGAGGAGCCGATCATGCTGAAACAGTTTGCCGTCCCTGAAGAAATCGCGGTCCGGGTGCCGGGGGAGGCGATGCGTGGCGCGGTGCACGAGATCTTCACGACGCTGGGGATGCCGGAGGACGACGCGCGGCGCAGCACGGACACGCTGCTCTACGCGGACCTGCGCGGGATCGACTCGCACGGGGTCTCGAACATGCTGCGCGCCTACGTGGCCGGGATCAAATCGGGCGACATCAACCCGACGCCGAAGTGGACGATTGAGCGCGATGCGCCGGCGGCGGCGACGATCGACTGCGACGGCGGGCTGGGATTGACGGTCGGTCCGCAAGCGATGGAGCTGGCGATCGAGAAGGCGCGCAACCAAGGCGTGGCGACGGTGGTCTGCAACAACGGGCGGCACTTCGGGGCGGCGGCGTATCACGCGCAGATGGCGCTCGAACACGACATGATCGGGCTGTCGATGACGGTCGGCGGCCTGCTGGTCGCGCCGACGCACGGGGCGCAGGCGATGGTCGGGCTGAATCCGATGAGCATCGCCGCGCCGGCGAACGAGGAAGCGCCGTTCATCTTCGACGCCTCGATGTCGTCGGTGGCGGGCAACAAGATTCGCCTGGCGCAGCGTCTGGGCGAGGACCTGCTGCCGGGCTGGGTCGCGATGGCGGACGGGACGCCGATGATGGAGGGCGGGCCGACGCCGGACGAGTTCCTGATGCTGCCGCTGGGCGGGACTCGCGAGATTGGCTCGCACAAGGGCTATTCGCTGGCGGTGATGATCGACATCCTCAGCGGGATCATGGCCGGTGCGGGCTCGGCGCTGTTCCGCTTCAACGGGGTGGGTCACCACTTCACGGTGTTCAACATCGCCTCGTTCACCGACGTGGACGAGTTCAAGGGACACATGGACGAATACCTGCGGGCGCTGCGAGAGACGCCGACGGCGCCGGGCGAGGAGCGGGTGATCTACGCGGGGCTGGAGGAGCACGAGCAGGAGATCGAGCGATCGGAGCGTGGGATTCCCTATCACCCGGAGGTGATCGAGTGGTTCCGCTCAGCGTTCGGCGACCTCGGCATCCGCGACCACTTCGCCGGGATCGTCTGAGGCAGTGTCCGAGGCGGTACGGCCCGAGCGGCCGGTCTCGATGGCGAGCCGGTCCGAAGCGACCTTGAGCCGCTGCAGGGTCCAGAGAAAGAGCACGACGTTGACGCCGCCGCCGGTGACGGTGCGCAGCCAGGCCCAGTCGGAGACGTCCCAGGTGCCGAGTATCCAGACGTCGAGTCCGCCTTCGAGCACGTCGAGGAACCAGAGGCGGAAGAATCCGGTGGCGACGATTTTGACTCCCCAGACAGCGGTGATCAGCGTCCATACACCGTGATCGGCGGGCACGCGGTCACGCATGGCGGGAAACAGCTCGCGCACGACGGCGCTGACAATTGGGCGGCGCAGCATCACGCTGGCCAGGAAGATGCCGCCGACGATGAAGTCTTCTATTGGATCGAACGTCCAGAAGGTCTTGTCGCTGTCTTCGATCAGTCCCCAGACGCCGGTGATGATCATCAGGATCGAGCCGAGCACGCCGAGCAGGAAGACGACGCTGGTTCGGGGCAGCTTGCGGCGCTGATAGAGGAAGACGGCGATAGCGGAGACAACACAGACGGCGATCGCGGGCCGGGTGTCGATCATTCGGTCGATCAGGATGTATAGGACGGTCGGGGCGATGCCCAGCACGACAACGGGGTCGGCCTGGGGAATCTTGGCCATCCAGGCGGGGAGTTCAGGGTCGGGCGGCTTGGGTTGGCGTTGCATGGTGTTGGGAGCCCCCCTCTGTCACTACGTGACATCTCGCCCCGCTTCGCGGGGGGAGAGAAGGATCGAGTGCGACATCTCGCCTGCCCTGAGGGGAGAGAGCGGCTAGTGCTTCCAGAGGGGTGAGGCGACGTTGAGGGAGACGTCGGCGGCGGCCTCGCAGACGGCTTTGATTGTGACGGTTTGGATGATCTCGGCCTCGGGTGAGGAGCGGGCGTGCTGCTCGGGGTACCAGTTGACCTCGGCGATGCCCCACTCGTCTGAGTCGACGGTGCGTTCGCGTCCGCCGGCGGAGGCCAGCGTGCCCGGGCCGTCAACGATCGAAAAGGCCACCGGCGCACCCGCCAGAGAACCTTCGCGGTTGCTGATCGAGGCTGAGACCATTCGATAGCCGACCTCGCCGCGGTCGGCCATGCGCACGCTGACTTCAATCGTGTCTTCGGGCATTGCCCCACTCCTGTGTTTGCTGGGTGGGATCAGGGTATCAGCGAGTGCAGTGATTCTCTCTCATCGTCTTGTAGGTGCGACCCGTAGCGATTCTCTTCCAAGATCCTGTAGGGGCGACCCTTGTGGTCGCCCGCCTTGTGTTCTCGTCGCCCAACCGCGCGTGTGAGCAGCGGGCGGTTGGGCGACCACAAGGGTCGCCCCTACAGATTCGGGACGCTCACTGGATGCGATATCGTCGAGCAGGAACGTTTGAGGGAGATTTCTTATGGTCCGCACATCCGACATGCACCCCGACATGGCGAAGAATCTGCTCAGTCTGCCATTGCCGGAGATTGAGCCGCAGCCGTGGATTGCGCCGCGACCGCTGGCCGAGACGACTGTGGCGATCGTGACGACGGCCGGGATGCACGCGCACGACGACCGACCATTCAATCCCGGCTCGGTCGAGTATCGGCTGATCCCGGGGGAGATCGACTTCGCCGACCTGCGCATGTCGCACCTGTCGGTCAACTTCGACCGCTCGGGCTTCCAGCAGGACATCAACACGGTGTTCCCGCTGGAGCGGCTACGCGAGCTGGCGGATCAGGGCGTGATCGCGGGAGTCAGTCGCTACCACTACTCGTTCATGGGCGCCCAACCCGAGCCCACGCGCTTGGAACAGACCGGTGAGGAGATCGGCCGGTTGCTGGCCGAGGACGGCGTCAACGCGGCATTCCTGACACCGGTTTGACCGTTCTGCACGCGCTCCGTGTGTGCGCTCAGCCACTACATCGAACGCGGCAGCGAGGGCCGCGTTGCGACGACCGGCGTCTCGCTGATCCGCGAGCACGCCGAAGGGATGAAACCGCCCCGCTCGCTGTTCGTGCCGTTCCCGCTGGGCCGGCCGCTTGGCTCGCCCGACCAGCCCGACTTCCAACGCGACGTGTTGCTTTCGGCGCTGCGGTTGCTCGAAACGGCGACCGAGACCGCGCTTGCGGACTATCCGCACGATGCGCCTGTCTCGGGCGACGACCCATGGGCCTGCGCCGTGGCGTTGGCGCCGCCTGAGCCGGCCAACGAGACCGAGGCGCTGCGCGACCAGCTCGTCGAAGAGATTCGGCAGCTCGCCCCCTGGCACGCCGAGTCGATCAAGCGGCGGGGACGGTCAACGGTCGGCATTTCGGGGGCGTCGCTGGAGCAGATTGAGGACTTGGCCAGCCTGCTTGCCGACTTCGCCACAGGTGCGGAGCCGTCGGACGGCGAGATCGACTGGAACCATCCGATGCCGGTGCGGCTCAAGTTCGCCGCGGACGATCTGCGAGCCTTCTATCACGAGTCCGCGACGGCCCAGCCGGGCGCCAACTATCCAACCGATGCTGATCTCAACGACTGGCTATTCAATCAGACCTTGCTCGGCAGGGTGTTGCGTCAGATCGTCGGCAGGATGCGGGAGAGCGAGGATCGGCGCGTCGCGGGTCTGGTCATCGGGATGATCCCGGCGGGGTTTGCGCGGTAGGTACCGTGACTCTCCCGTTCTTCTCTCCCCCCGCTCTGCGGGGGGAGATGCCGTAGGCAGAGGGGGGTCCGCCGAGCTGCGTCGGGGTCCCCCCTTCAGTCCCTACGGGACAGCTTCCCCCCCAGGGGGAAGCGGGAATGCGGCTCCCCCAGGAGGGAGCTCTTGGTCCAACGAGCTAGCTAGGTCCGAGGACTCAGTGGATCGTCCTGGTCAAACGGGTTCGTAAAGCGGGCGCCGATGACGCTCAGGTCGCCCTGAAGATCGTCACCGGGAGGGGCGAGGCCGAAGCCGAGCCAGGCGACGATGCTGGTGAACGCGCCGAGTGACTCGCTGTCGGAGAAAGTGCAGTGGCCGGCTCGTCGGACAGGCTGCACGACGAGATTCTGGGCGTAGCCGGCATCTGTGACCAATCGCTGGTAGTCGCGGACCAGGTGAATCGGCGTGAACAGGTCACCGGTGGTCATCATCGAGAGCGTGGGAACCTTAAGTTCACCGCTCGGCAGACCGATGCCTGGATCGCGGCGGCGCTCGTCGCTTGATGCTGCGCGAATCACCTCGGCGTTGAGCCGATCAAGGTCAATGCCTGCGTCGGGGCCGGCAGAGTAGACGTGCTGCCTGGTATCGGCGGGCGGCTGCGTGTTTGAGACGGCGATGACCTGTCCCGGACTGAGCGGAGCGGATGCAACAATGTCCGGCCACAGCACCGCGCCGAGTGCAAACGAGATGTTCCATTGTTGACGCAGGCCCTCTTCGAAACCCCAGCGATCTCCGCCTGTGAAATCCTTGATCAACGCAGCGAACTGCTCTCCCGTCGCGGAGAGATGCAGGCCGGTCGAATCCGAGACGCCCAGAGCAGCGCTCCACTCGATCAATCCGGAAACGTCCATTTGCTCAGGTGGAGCGCCGATCAGGTAGTGCGCGAGTGCGTGCCAGGCGACGAGGTAGTCGACGACCCAGATGTTGCCCATCGCCGGGCAGAATGCGAGCGCAGCCGCGATCTCCTGGGGGAACTCCTGGGCCATGAGCTGCGCAGTGGCTCCACCCATCGATCCGCCGGCGATGTAGGTACGGCTCGGCGCACGTGCGATTTCGGAGACGCGATCCTTGACCCTGAGCAAGTCGTCGACTCCGACTCCCGGAACGTAGCCGTTGACTCGGTAGGTCGATGTCGCCCAGCCGTAGCCCTGGCCGATGATCACGTCGCGAGCGGGAATCTCGTCGAAGGTCATCCGGTCGCTGTAGCCCGTGCCCTCGTCGTTGAGGCCGCGGAATCCGTGGGCCCAGAGCACAAGCTCACCGTTCCACTGCTGCGGCAGCTCGACTCGGTATCCCGCTCCGTCGATTTCGCCAAAATCCACTCGCGCGCCGGCGACAGGTTCGAATGCCGGGTCCTGATGCTCGTTGTCGCCGGGGACTACGTCGGGAACGAGCAGTCGTCGTTCGGCAAGCGGTTGCGTCTGGGATTGTTCGGCTTGTTGGACTTGCCGGGCCTGCTGTGGCTGGGCGGACTGCCGACGTGTCTGGGCCGCAGCCGCGGCTGGCTGACCCTGCTGCCGGCTTTCCCGTGGCTGAGCCTGCTGTTCGACTCGTTGCTGTTCCACATCTTGGTCGCCCGGCTGGAGGGCAGGAGAGGCGGACTGCTGCTGATCGCTCTCGGGCAGCGGATCCGATTGCGCGGCTGATTCAGACTGTGGTTGCGACTGGGAAAGAGGCTGGCTCGGTTCATCGTCGGCGCAACCGACCAGGGCGAGGGCAATGGCCCCGGCTCCGCCTGCTCCGAGCCGCCGAAGCACGGCTCTTCGTCCCAGTCGATGTTCGAGTCGACGGCTCAGTGTCATGAGCAATTGCCCAAGGTTTGATACGCAGCTATGTTCGGATACGACCGTATCGGACAACCCGCTTCAGGGCACGACTGGCTGGCTGGCGACAATGAACATCCATGAGTACCAGGCGAAACAACTGTTCAAAGCGCGCGGGGTTCCTGTGCCGGCCGGTGGACCGGTGACAACCGAGCGCGAGGCGCGTGATCTGCTCAAGGAGATTGGCCCGGACGCAGTGGTCAAGGCCCAGGTCCACGCCGGAGGTCGAGGCAAGGGACGGGTCGTCAAGCGCGACCGCGCCGCTCGTGTGTACAACGATCTGATTGACGATCCTGAGCGTCACGAAGGCCAGATTATCGGTCGCCGGCGCGGCGGAGTGCGGCTGGTCAGCGGCGTCGAAGACGCGCTCAAGGAACTTCGGCCAATGATGGACAACGACAGTCGCCTGGTCAGCATCCAGACCGGCGCCGAAGGTGTCCCGATCTCGGCGGTGCTGATCGAACAACAAACGTCGATCGCGCATGAGTACTACTTCTCGATCCAGGTGGATGGCGCCAACGGCCAGCCGCTGATCATCGCCTCGGCTGAGGGCGGCCAGTCGATCGAAGAGGTCAATCGCACGAATCCACGCGCGGTCCTTCGCGTCCCGGTGGACCCGGTAGAAGGATTCCCTGCGTTCCGCGGCCGCTCGCTGGCCAGCCGGCTAGGATTGCCGTCCTCCGCGATCCGCGCGGCGGGCGACATGTTCGCGAATCTGTACAACGTCTTCAAAGAGATGGACGCCTCGCTGGTTGAAGTCAATCCGTTCGTCCTGACGACCGACGGCGGCGTGCTGGCGATCGACGGCAAGGTCGGATTGGACGACAACGCCTCCTTCCGCCACGGCGGCTACGAGGAATGGCGGGACCGATCGCAGGAGAACCCAACCGAGATCGAGGCCGAGGAAGCCAACATCGGCTCGTACATCAAGCTCGACGGAAACATCGGCTGCGTGGTCAACGGCGCCGGACTCGCGATGGCGACGATGGACACGCTGATGCTGCACGGCGGCGAGCCGGCCAACTTCCTCGACATTGGCACGGTCAACCGCAAGGATCGCGTGGTCGAGGCGCTGCGAATCATCGTCAACGACCCCGACGTGAAGACGATCTTCATCAACATCTTCGGCGGCCTCGCCCGCGTGGACATCGTCGCCGAGGGGGTAGTCGATGCGGTCAACGAACTCAACATCAAACAACCGCTGGTGGTTCGCTTGAATGGCTCCAACGTTGAGGAAGGCCGGAGGGTGCTGCACGATTCCGGCATATCGGTGCAGACTGCGGACGAACTGGGCGACGCAGCGGCGCTTGCTGTGGAAGCTGCCAGCTCGACTCGTCGACGCTCGCGGGCAAGCAACTAACGACTGACACGTGACAAGCGACAACTGACAACTGACAAGCAGAGAAGCGGAACACCGATCGCTGCGAGGCAAGGAACCGGCGCATGAGCATCCTCCTCAATGACCGCACCAGGCTGCTGATCCAGGGCCTGGGCAATGAAGGCCAAAACCAGATCCGCCGCTCGCTCGACTACGGAACTCGAGTGGTCGCCGGGGTGCATCCCGGATTTCGCGGCGGGGAATCGTTCAGCCACGGGAACCATGAGTTTCCCGTGTTCTCCACGGTCTCGGAAGCGGTCTCGAAGACGCAGGCAAACTGCAGCATCATCTACGTGCCCGCGCCGGGAGCGGCCGACGCGATCCTGGAGAATGTCGCGGCCGAAGTGCCCTTGATCGTCTGCATTACAGAGGGCGTGCCCGTCCACGACATGATTCGGGTGCGGTCCGCGCTGGAAGGATCAAAGAGCCGGCTGATCGGTCCCAACTGTCCTGGAATCATCCAGCCTGCATCCAGATGCCGCGTGGGAATCCACCCGCCCGATGTATTCATGTCCGGCAATGTCGGGGTGGTCTCACGCTCTGGCACACTGGTCTACGAGGCTGTCGATCAACTCACGCGGGCCGGCATCGGCCAATCCACGTGCGTCGGCGTGGGCGGCGATCCAATCATCGGCGAACAGCAGCAGGCGATCCTGCGCCGCTTTAACAGCGACCCGGACACCGACGCCGTGGTGCTGATCGGTGAAATCGGCGGATTGGCCGAACAGGCGGCCGCGGCGTACATCAAGCGGAGCATGAACAAACCGGTCGTCGCCTTTATCGCCGGCGCGACGGCGCCGCCTGGACGGCGCATGGGCCATGCCGGCGCGATTATCGAAGGCGAAGCAGGTACAGCCGAAGCCAAGATCCAGGCGCTTGAGGATGCCGGCGCCGTCATCTCGCGCAGTCCGGCGGAGATCGGCTCGACCATGCGTCGTGTGCTCGAGGAGGCCGGCAAGTACCAACCGCCCGGCGCATCCGCTGAGTAGACGGATCGATCAAGGATGAAGCAATGAGCGGAGACCCGCTGAGCCCCAAGCAGCAGGGTCAGATCGCGACCCTGGCCGGATTCATCGCTCCACTGATCGGCGTCCTGGTGATGGTGATCCTCGCGCTCCTGGTCGACGTGATCGTGGGAATCGTCGTTGGGGCGGTCGCGGTAGTCTTGCTCGTCCCGCTGACCCAATGGCTGCTGAAGCGGCGCACTCGTTCTTGAGACGCTGTGCTGGTTCACGGGGATCGCACCTCCATGCTGCTCCCGTCATTGCCGATGTGGTCTGTCGTGCGCAGCGGACATCCGCGTTGCGTCCGGCGAGATACCCGCGGCAAGCGAGGGTATGACGAAGTGGCCCGGGACGCTGCCCTCGAGACGAGCCCCTCCTAGTCGCCGTCCTGTTCGTCTTCATCTTCGTCCGGCGGCCAACACTCCTCGTCCGGGTCGGCGTCGGGGGCGAGATTGCGCTTCTCCTTGCCCAGGATGGCGTAGGGATCGTCGAGGAAGTCGAGCACTTCCTGCACTGCGTCCGGCCCGATCTCCTGGTCGTCGAGGATCTCGGTGCCATGCAGGTCGGTCTCGTAGATCACGAAACGAACGGGTTCTCCGGCCCGCTGGAAGTAGCGGTTCGATTGCCAGTACGAGCATTGGTTGCGGGCTCCGGCGATGTACAGCTTGGGCGCCTGGATTTCACGGACGTTGGCTAGACCGTTGAGTTTGTCGAACCCGTCTTCGTCGGCGCGGTCGGAGTCTTTGGGCGGTTTGTTGGGGAAGATGTTGGGGCTGGAGATCGCACTGACGGCGGTGAACTCGTCTCGATAGGCGGCGACCTGCATCAGACTCGTCCCACCCATGCTGACGCCGATTCCGTATAGGTCCTTGGCACCCTGCTCCATCGCGTAGTCAATCGCGGCTTCCCATTCGAGATAGATCTCAGGCACGTCCTCAATCTGACGACTGCTATAGACGCAGGGCGATTCGCCGTGGCAACGAAAGTCCCAGCGCAGCACGCGGTAGCCCTCAACGACCAGTCGATCGGCGAGCTTGTCCCAGATGCCGCGATGCGTCGGATTGGTGTTCTTGGTCCGATACATGTGACCGAGCAGGACCCAGTCATCGCCATCACCGTTGACCTCTGCAACAAATCTCGCGCCGTCGGCGGACTGGAGCACGAAGGCGGTGTCGGAGTCGACGCGCGTGGCCATAGCCAAGGACAGCACCAGCGCGAGCGTTGCGGATATCGCAGCGGTGGCTCCGAGGAAGGGCGTCCAGCGACTGAACAGCAGCACGCGGGGATTAGCAGAGCCAAGGGCAGAGAACAGGCCGTTGATGCTACCGGGGAGCTTGCCGAGACGTGGTCTCATATTCGAACCGCCAATCCTGCCGCTTCGAGTGTGCTTTCATTGTCCGGTCGCGTTGAGCGTTGGGATGCTCAGCGCAGGATATGCCTCGCGCGCTGATACTCTGAATCCGGAGGGTTCGCATAGTGGCCTAGTGCGCCCGCCTGCTAAGCGGGTTCGGGGGAAACTCCGTCGAGGGTTCGAATCCCTCACCCTCCGCCACTGCCCCGCAAGTCTCCATCATTGCGGCGCAAACTCCCGCTATTGCGGCGCAAGTTGCCATCATTGCGGCGCAACTTCCCGTCATTCCCGCGCAGGCGGGAATCCCCACCGGACAAGGAGCGGCAAACGGGAACGAGATTCCCAGGCAGACTGGGAATGACAGACCCTGATGCACGCATAGGATCGCTACTGATGCCTCAGTACCACATTTGGACCGTCGGTTGCCAGGTCAACACGGCCGACTCGGCCAAGCTCGCGGCCGGCTTGCGGCGCCTGGGCATGGATCCGACCGACCAACCACGCGACGCCGACCTGATCGTGCTCAATACCTGCGCCGTGCGTCAGCACGCGGAGGACAAGGCCCAGGCGAAGTTGGGCTCGCTCAAACATCTCAAACTTGTCAACCCCGATCTGCGAATCGCCGTCATGGGCTGCATGGTCGGACCGCACACCGCACGCGGCGACGACCCGATCACGAAGCGCTTCTCCTTCGTCGACACGTGGGCGCAACCGCAGCGCTTCGACCAGGTTGTTGGACTGCTCGATCTGCCCGGCCTTTCCGAGCACGAGGATGACGGCGGCGAGTTCTGGCCGCAAATCTTTCCTGACGAGACTCGACCGACGGCCTTTGTGCCGGTGATCGAGGGCTGTGACAAGTTCTGCACATACTGCATTGTCCCGCTCCGCCGCGGCCGCGAACGCTCGCGACCGATCGACGAGATCGCCCGCGAGATTGAAGCGCATACTCAGCGCGGAGTGCGCGAAGTCACCTTGCTGGGACAGACGGTCGAGGCCTATGGCAAAGATCAACCGCCGGTGGATTCCGAGACTGAGCACGCAGATCTCTCGGACCTCATGCGTGCGATCCACGACTTGCCAAACCTGCGCAGGATCCGGCAACTGACCAGCTATCCGCCCGACATGACCGACCGCATCCTCGAGGGCATGGCCGAGTTGCCGAAGGTCTGCGAAGCGTTCTCGTTACCGGTGCAAGCCGGGTCGGACGATGTACTGACCAACATGCGCCGCGGCTACAGCGTGGCCCAGTTCCGCAACCGCGTGGAGAAGGTCCGTTCGCTCTGGCCTGACGTCAGCATTTCCACCGATGTGATCGTTGGGTTCCCGGGCGAATCGGAGGCGGACTTCCAGGAGACGTACGATTTGCTTGAGGAGCTTCGGTTCGACAAGGTCCACGTCGCGGCATACAGTCCGCGGACCGGGACCTTTGCCCAGCGAAACCAGCCCGACGATGTCCCGCACGAAGTGAAGATGGAACGGCTACATCGAGTTGAGGAGTTGCAGCGCGACATCTCCTTTCAGATCAACAACCGTTACCTGCTCACGGATGTCGAAGTGTTGCTGGAGTCGACGAAACAGTCGGATGTCGAGGGTGTGGAGCGCCACACCGGTCGCACGCGAACGATGAAGCTGGTCCACTTCGACGCACCAATCGGCAAGTACCGCGCTGGTGACATGCTGAACGTTGCAATCACTCGCGTCGGGGCTTGGAGCTTGCAGGGACAGCCGTCCCTGGGGAGCTTGCAGGGACAGCCGGCTTGATGGATCGGGCGCACTCGTGACGACGCCGAGCGCTGATACCGCCGACGCTGCGCAGGAACCGGCGCGCCGCCCCGAAGTCGCGGTGCTGGTCGTCATCTTCACCGTCGTGGACGGGGCGCTCCAGGTGCTGCTGATCGAGCGCTCGGCTCCGCCGGCCGAGGGCGAGTGGGCGATCCCCGGCGGATCCCTGCAGCATGGGGAGTCTCTTGAACAGGCAGCGGTGCGCAAATTGGCCGAGGAGACCGGAGTTACCGATGTGTTCCTCGAACAGCTCTACACCTTCGGCGACCTCGACGGCTCACTAACGGACGGCAGCGTCGGAGTCTCCTGGTTCGCGCTCGTCGATCCGGCACGCGTGCGGCTGGCACAGCGCACCGCCTGGCGACCGGCCTGGTGGAGCCTGGACGACATCCCCCGACTCGCGTTTGACAACGAACGGGTTCTCGATGTCGCCCGTGAGCGATTGATCAACAAGCTCCAGTACACCGACGCGGCGTACTCGCTGCTGCCGTCGACATTCACGATGCGCGAGTTGCAGCAGGTCTACGAGGCGATCCTTGGTCGGCCGTTGGACAAACGCAACTTCCGCCGCCGCCTGCTGGCCACCGACTTCATCGCCGCGACCTCGCAGCTGCGCAGCGAAGGCCGGCATCGTCCCGCGCGGCTGTACCGATTCGTCGGCCGTTCTTAGCAAAGCGAGCGCTGAGCGCGCGGCTACTCGACCACCACCCCGCGTTCGGCCAATCCCGCGACGACGCCGTCGTAGAGCGCCTGTGCCGTCTCGATGCCCCAACTTGCCAACTCATCGGTGAGGTCTTCACGACCGTTTGGGTACCTTGACTTCGCGGCCCAATCAGTGAGTTGTTCCAGGTCATCACCTGCACTGGGAAGGCGCCATTCTTCCGGCAGCAGATCGTGTAGCTCGTTTAGATCGTGGGTCCGCGGCGGGTCAATCCGTTCGGCGACCAACGCGGCTTTGAGCGTCTTCTCCGTCGCCTGCTGGGCGTGGTAGCAAGCCAGGAGCGGCTCGGTAGGATCGGCGGCCGCCCAATGGTGAGCTGCACGAAAGTCCACTTGTGCGTACTCCAACCACTGCGTCACAGCATCATGCACAGGATCGCCACCGCCTCTCACATGCAGTGTTTTGCCGTCAACTATCGCGGCGCGCTCGATCGTGCCTGCCACCGTCGCCTTGCGCACCACCTCCGACGGCGTTGCGAGCTTGATGTCGCGTCGCGTCCTTGTGCATTCCAGCGCTTGATCGATCTCTCGCCGCTGGCGCGGATAGTCCTCCACGTTGTCGAGGACGACCAGCAGATCCACATCACTGTCTTCATGGAAGTCGCCGCGGGCGCGCGAACCGAACAGCACGACCTGCACCGGATCCCAGCCGTCCACGATGATCTCCACCATCTGCCTGATGGCGGCGTCTGTCTCACCGAACGATTTGACCTGCTGAACCATAAGTTGATCGTAGCGAGGTTGGCGGACGAGGGTCGCTCGCCCAACCCTTGACAAGACCTACCTGATTTGCAAGAATATTCAAGATGGATAGTGTCACTCTGACACTAAGTGATGGGTTGAGAGTCATGACCGAAGCCGTCGTTGTTGAGACCACGTACGTGCCCGAAACGCTGCCTCCGGATCTACCGGACGAGGCCTGCGAAGCAGACATCGCGACCGTTCCGCTCGCCTCAGAACCGCACCTGCCGAACTGGCAGCCCGAGATTCCCGACCATTACCTGCGACTCTCGGCGGACGAGTTGCGCGAGCGCATCCGAGCGGCCCGGGCCGAGCTGGGCGAGCGGCTGCTGATCCTCGGGCATCACTATCAGCGCG